>OZ240229.1:0-3682742 GCA_965197805.1 Dehalococcoidia bacterium
CCAGTTGAGGGCTGGAGCGGGATGGCAAAGCCGTCTTCGATACCGTGGTCGTCGTCACCGACCGGCGGATGCTGGACAGGCAGATACGGGACAGCATCAGGCAGTTCGCACGGGTCGGCTCTATTGTGGGCCATGCCGAGAGCTCCGGCCATCTCCGCACCCTGCTTCAGGAAGGCAAGCGGATCGTCATCACCACCGTCCAGAAGTTCCCGTTCATACTCGACGCCAAGGGGAACGAGCACCGCGGGCGCAAGTTCGCCATCAATATCCACGAAACCTATTCTAGCCAGGGCGGAAGACCATCGGCATCCGTGTCCATGGCGCTGGGAGAGGCTGACGCAGAAGACGATCACGAGACCACCGAGCACAAGAGCAGTCGGCTGATGGAGAGCAAGAAACTCCTGCGCAACGCCAGCTACTTTGCCTTCACAGCCACCCCCAAGAACAAGACCCTGGAGATATTCGGCGCGCCGGTGCGCGAAGGCGGGCATACCAAGCACGTGCCCTTCCACTCCTACTCCAGAAGTAGGCCATCCAGGTTCATCATTGATGTGCTTGCCCACTACACGCCGGACAGCTACTACAGGTTGGTCAAGACATCAGGAACTGAGATGCTCACTCATACAAGGAGAATGAGCGCAGGAAGGACTTTCCAGCGGTCGAAGAAATCTTCGTACCGGCGTACAAGACACTCGTCCAGGCTATGAAGGACAAAGGGCACTTCAAGGCGACTGGTCTCTGATAATGATGCCCTCCGCTTGTTCGTCCTTGCATGAGGGCTTTTTCATGCGGCCTTGCCCTGGACAGTGTATTGATTATCTTTCTGCGTTTGTCATAACCCTACTATAGATCCAGAGCACATGCGTACAAATTCAAGAGTATTACGATAGCGTCTGGACTCTTGCCGATCGGCGACTTCTCCGACCCGCCGCAGCCCTGTCTAGGAGTATTCACGAAACTTGCATCCGCCTTGAGTACTTGAACCACCAAGAGGGCTCGTTGTCAGATTGGGGGAAATGGCAGATCACACGCAACTTCTTCTTCGACGATCAGCTACGCTACGACGAGTTGAGCCCCCTGAGCCGTGTGCTACGAACTAAGGACAAGAGCGAATGCGAACAGTTACTGGGCACGAGACCGCTGAAACGTGTTGGTCCGTCGTGGAAGAGCACTGAGGCCCTGATCGCAGGCGCAACGAAGGGTATGCCAAAGGATTATGAGAAGCGATGGCACCGACTGCTGTTCGAGTATCCTTCGAACTACTTTCACATCCGCCATGCGGAGGAGCCTACGCCGGCGTATGTCATAGGGTCAAGCCAATTGTCTGTTTTGGTGACAATGCAAGTCGCGATGGAGATATGTCGGGACAGGAAGTTGGGGTCTGGTCAAACCATCCAGGCGGCCAACGACATCGTAGCGCGTTGCAAAAGCCTGCGCGAACAGTGACGGCAGCCTAGGAGGGGGTGCCAGGACCATCTTCATTCGACCTTCGAGGAGTATCGTAATGACTACCCCGAATGGCTTGTTCCTTAACCGCTTTCCGATGCTCACAATAGGTTCACCTCCCAGCACAAAGTTCGCAGTGCAGGACATTTTTTTCCACTTAACTGGACAAAATCAAGAACCTTCACGCTGAACTTCGTCTTGGATCTGTACCCTACGGCCCCTGCGCTCCCTCGGGGCCGATTGCTCCGGCACAAGCTACGGATGGGGCTAGAAGCAGCACCAACATGAAGACCGACCGGAAGGCGATGCCCCTCCGGCCATCGTGGTAACGGACCGTTATGCAATTCTTCCTGTTCAGCGGTGAACAATACGGGCTCCGTGTCTCCGGAGTTCGCCCGCGACGGACGGTTGATTGTGCCGTTCGTCCTTCCCTTGCTCCGTGCCTTCTTACCTTTCAACATCTTCCCCCCATAGTGTCACGCGATGGCAGTTTGGATGCCGTGTCGGCTGAGCATAATCCCCTGTAAGGTGGTGCGTGAATGCATCCCCTTATGAGGCAGGCGCTGCGTGAGAAAGTCCGTCGTGGCCTAGGAAGCCATGAAGAGACTGAGAAGTGGTGACACTCACGCCGAAGCAGAGCCGGGCCAGCACGTAGAGGTTGGGCGAAGTCGGCCCAAGTGGCCCCATTTCTTAAGGGCTTCTGTGGAAGGACCCATATCGGTAGTTGCACTACTGTAGCACCAGCCCGGCGCGGACTACCGAAGGGAAGCGGGCCTCCACAAGAGGGTCATAGAAGACGATGCGGCAAACTCCAACCGCGCAAGAAGGGCATGTACGCCAGTCGCTGTCTTTCCAGGCCAAGGCTTCGTCTCCATCATCTCATGGCCGGTCTAGGCATCTACAGCAGTGTTGGGTGCAAGTGGGCCGCCGGAAGATCCACATCGCACATCCGGCATAGGCCGGATGTGCGAGCCTCACCCGCTGGTCGTGGACACAGGGACCAACCCAGCTGCTGCTCCGTTTACGATCACCCTCGACTTGAGACTGCGTAGAGACCCCCTTCGCAATACCGCCCACATCTAACGAAAGTAGTACCGCCATCGCTCTCCAGCAGTGGACTCACTCACACTTACTGCCCAGTCACCTCGAATGGCTGGTCTTAAACCGGGTCATCTCCACCCTCCCATCTGGCCTCCCTCTCCATCGGGGACATCAACGGCGAGATACGACGTGAATCAGGTGTATCGCCCGTGACTCCCAGCTGTCATGGCGACGAAAGGCCCTCTACCACACGCGCCGGAGGCGGGTCAGGCGCCAGATTCTGCGCTGGGTGCGGCGGATATTGACCCTCGGTCTGTGGCGTCGCTAGCCGTCGGTGCTCGCTGGTTGGGGTTTTGTTACAAAGAACTGCCCACTTTTCGGAGGAGGGCCTTGGACCTATTGTCAGAAGCCGATCCCTCTGATACTGAACTCGTTGTCAGGCTTTTCCAGTGTTTCTAGGCCATCGAAGTCGTCATCCACCGCGTCGGTGTCGCCAGCATCCTTCTCCACAGTGAGTAGCGTGGTGAGAGGGCGCATGGCGTCGGCGGTCAGATCCACCGTCACTTCCACTGAATCGCCCTCCGCGACCGAGTAAGTGGTCGAGCCGAAGTCGACTCTTACGCGCGGGTTCGTCGTCGGTGATGGTGACCGTGGTCGAGGTTGGGGCGGCGACGGTCACGCCCGGTGGCAGTGTCCCAAAGCCCAGCTGGATGCTCTCGCCGTAGTCGGCGTCAGAGTCCTGTGGGGTATGCGGAAGACGATAACCTGGCTGTCTTGGTCCGCATCGAAGCTCACGCTGGCGGGAACACCGCTGTAGTCATCGGCGGTAGGCGCCGTCCTGGGGCGTGGCGGTTATGGGAAATGGGGAGGGGGCGCTTCGGGTCTTTGTTCAGCGTCACCGAGTCACGCCTCTCGTTCGCTCACCCTCGTCGAACTCGTACGTGGCTTCCCCAAAGCTGACGGTGACGGCCGGGTCGGTGTCGATGATGGTGACGGTGGTCCTGACTGGGGGGGTGGAGGTCACGCCCGTGGTCAGCGTCCGGTCAAGCACCGGAGGAGTTGCTGCGCGTCGGCCCCATCCGGGGTGCCGACAGTAGCGAGGTGTCGCTGGAGGACCACTCCATGGCCCAAGCCCCGAGCGCCGGTGAAACGCTGCGGCCCGGGAGGTGGTGATTCGAGTGCCCGCCGGCCGGCGACCACCCTCATGAACGCAACGACTGGTGGTAAATTGGGGTAGCGAGGCCTACCCACTCGGCCCCGAGACGGTCAACTCCAGCCTACCGGACAGCATCCTGCTGTCTTCTGTGCAAACGGCTCCCTGCGCGTCGCAGTCCGCGGTGACCGGCAGCACGATGGTCACGTCGCTGAGGAGTCCGGCATCACGCTTATTTCCCATCCAATGTTGTTTCCAGGCTGTAAACGCCTCGCTTTCACCACCTCGCCGTCCGTCACCGTGAACGCATCGTCCCTGACGGTTCTGTAGCTGAAGCTCGTCTTGGGCGTCTCGCTGAACCGTAGCTTGAAGGTGAACAAGCTCTGTCCGTCGTGCGAATCAGGCGCATCGTGGATGGCAGCCGTCAGCGGCCGCGTGACCGCCGCCGTCGCCTCGCTGGTAACCGACTCCGCGTTCCCCGCGTCGTCGCTGAAGGTGACCCTCACCTTGAGGGCCTTGCCCACGTCCGCTCCGGCCACGGTGTAGGTCGACGACGTCGCGCTCTCGATTGCAACATCGTCCGACAGCCATTGGTAGGCGAAGACCGCGTTGGTGATACCGTTGTCGTCCCCGATAGCGGACGTGGTGGCCGTCAGCGTCTGCCCGACTACCGGCGAGCCGTCAATGCCGGTCGCTCCAGTCGCAGGGGTGTTGGCGGGCTTGGCCTCAGCCATCGCCGCGCTGGTAAGCGACTCATCGTTGCCCGCGTCGTCGCTGAAGGTGACCCTCACCTTGAGGGCCTTGCCCATGTCCGCTCCGGCCCCACGGTGTAGGTTGAGGCCGTCGCGCTCTCGATTGCTGTATCGTCGGCCAGCCATTGGTAGCTTAATGTAGCGTTGGACAGACTGTTGTCGTCCCCGATAGCGGACGTGGTGGCCGTCAGCGTCTGCCCGACTACCGGCGAGCCGTCAATGCCGGTCGCTCCAGTCGCAGGGGTGTTGGCGGGCTTGGCCTCAGCCATCGCCGCGCTGGTAAGCGACTCATCGTTGCCCGCGTCGTCGCTGAAGGTGACCCTCACCTTGAGGGCCTTGCCCATGTCCGCTCCGGCCCCACGGTGTAGGTTGAGGCCGTCGCGCTCTCGATTGCTGTATCGTCGGCCAGCCATTGGTAGCTTAATGTAGCGTTGGACAGACTGTCGTCATCCCCGATGTCCGTCGTGGCAGCAGTGAGTGTCTCGCCCACCTGGGCCGCGCCGGTGATGGTCGGCGCACCCGTCGCCGCTGAGTTCTCCTGGGAAGACTTCTGGCTCGACGGCCCCGGAATGACCAGCTCCAGAGCGCTGGACAGCATCCTGCCGTCGTCCGTGCAGACGGCTCCCTGGCTGGCGCAGTTGGTGGTGACGGGGAGCGACACGGTCATGTCGGTGCTGACGGACGGCCGAACTGAGATTTCCCACCTGACGTTCTTGTTCTGCTCCAGCCGCCGCACCTCCGTCACATCGCCGCCCGTCACCGTGAAGGCGTGGTCCCGCAGGGTCCTGAAGCCGAAGCTCTGCTCGGGCGACTGCGAGCGCCTACACGCTGGCGGCGGACGTGGGCAAGCGGATCAAGGTCCGGGTGAGCTTTACCGACGAGGAAGGCTCCAGTGAAGAGCCGACCAGCGACGCCACCGGCACGGTGCAGGCCCAGGGCACTGCCAACGCCGCGCCAACGGCTTCTGACGCGACGGGTTGTGATCGACGAGGATACGGACTACGTCTTTCAAACTGCCGATTTCAGCTTCGCGGATGCGAACACGGGCGACATCCTGTTGAACGTGAAGGTCGCGACCCTGCCGACCGCGGGTTACCTCTTGCGCGATGGCGCCGCGCTCACCGCGAGGGCAGCGGTGTTGCCTGATGACATCGACGCCGGCAAGTTCACGTTCAGACCGGCGCCCAACGGCAACGGCGCGCCCTATGCCAGCTTCACCTTCCAGGTCAGCGACGGCACCGCCGAAAGCACGCCGGCCAATACCATCAGCATCAACGTCACGCCGGTGAACGATCCACCGACGGGCGAATTAAAGTTCGTACGGGACCCCACGAATAAATGGGGGGGATCTCGACGGAGGAGATCGCGGATGCCAATGGAATGACCAACGCCACCTTCTCGTACCAGCGGCACCGAAGGTTTTCTGACCAACTTCTGGAAGTAGTCGAGAAATATAATATAGCCTGGTACTCACACGATGCTCATCTCGACTCGGGCTGGGAGATCAGTTGGAAGGTGATCTACACCGACGATGCCGGCACCAAAGAAACGGTTTACAGCGATTGGTACCTGCTGTTTCCGGCCGGGATGTTGGTAGAGGCGCCGCATGTCACTGCTCCGCCCAGCATCAGCGCGGCCGGTGACGACGACGTCTGGTCGCCCGGCGAGAGGGTGGAGATAAGGCTCACCTTCAGCGAGAGGATGACGGTCCTCGCCGTCAATCGGGTTAATCCTGGGCGGCACCGAGGCAAGACGAGCGAGGTATCACCTGGGCAACAGCACGGACACGCTCATTTTCACCTATGCCTTGACCCAAGCCGACGGCTCGCACAACTCGATGTTGGTGCCGCCCAACAGTTTGGCGCTCAACGGTGGGGTTATCCGCAGCCGGGAGAACAGACTGGACGCCGCGCTCACGCATAACGCAGCGGCGGTGATCACGCAGTCACGGCGGCAGCAGGCCGCCAATACCCCGGCAACGGGCGGCCCCGGCATAGACGGCATCGCACTGGCCGACCAGACGCTCACCGCGACTACGTCCGGCATCGAGGACGAGGACGGCATGACGGGCGCGGTCTTCGCACGTCAGCAGAAGCTGTCCGCAGGTGACCGAGGGCACAGGCAATCCGTGGCCTATCCAACAAGTGGAAACAGCCTTACCAAGATTGTGCCGGAGGGCTGAATCGCCCTGCACTATCGGTCTATGCCAGGGACACCTCAGGCTTTAGTGGCACATCAACGCAACGTGGCGGGCGTGATGGAAGAACTCGTGGACGAAGCCCAGATTGACTCCCACTGAGCCAAAGGCCGCGCCGTGAATGCTGCCATCGGCGTAGCCCACGAAATAGAGGGCTACGAAGGCGAGCAAGAACCATGGGGCCAACCAACCCAAGCTCTCCCGGAGGATGCTTCCTGCGAATATGTTTGCCATGAACTCCTCCTGTCTCCCGATTTTCTAGCTCCTGATCCTGATGATGTATGGGGGCCTCCTTAACCTGCTTGGCCCCCTTCTTGTCTTTCCTCCAAATGCGCTTCCAGTTCGAGGTAAACCTCTTTCAGCTTCTGCTGCATCTCCGGCGAAGGGTTTTCCCACAAGCCACGCTCTATGGCTTCCAGCACCCTGTCGATGACCCGCTTCAAGGCCCATGGATTGCTCTGCTGGAAGAACCTTTGGGTGTCCGGGTCTAGGACGTAGCTTTCGGTGACGTTCTCGTACATCCAGTCTTCAATCACCTGAGCGGTGGCGTCGTAGCCAAACATGTAGTCCACCGTGGCGCCCAACTCGAAGGCGCCCTTGTACCCATGGCGCTTCATCGACTCAATCCACTTGGGATTGACCACCCGGCTGCGGAATACCCGGCGGGCCTCGTCCTGAAAGTCCTGTTCCGGGCGCGCGATGGGTCAGAGCTATCACCGAAGAATCGGCGGAGGTTGCGGCCGGTCAGCGCCCGGCCGCTGGCGATCATGCCTCCGTGGTACTGCATATAGTCGTCGCTATCGAAAATGTCGTGCTCGCGGGTGTCCTGGTTCTTGGCGGCCACAACGACCTGGCTGAATCTCTGCCGGAACTGGGAGCGGGCGTGTACTCCGTGACGCTCCTGGGTATAGGAGTACCCAACTCACACGGTGCAGACTTCGACGAGGTCCTGCACTGTCTCCCAGTTCCGCTCGTCCAGCACGGTCACGTCGGGGCTCGACATGTTACGAGAACACACAGGCGTACCCGTGGCGGGAGTGTTGCCCTACTTCTTCGACATACATATCCCCGAAGAGGACTCTTTGGGCTTGCCTCCAGCAATAGCGGAAGGCAACGACGCCGTGGACGTAGCAGTGATGCGCCTACCACACATCGCCAACTTCGACGACTTCGACCCTCTGCGGTACGAGGCGGGTGTTCGCATACGCTACGTGGGGCGGCTGGGAGAGTTCGGAGAACCTGACTTGATGATCATCCCCGGCAGCAAGACCACCATGGCAGACCTCGACTGGTTACGTGAGCAGGGCCTTGCGGAGCGCATAGTCAGGGCGCGCCGAAATGGGACGCCGGTCATCGGGATTTGCGCGGGATACCAGATGCTGGGCACCTCACTCTCGGATCCTGACGGTGTGGAGTCCGACAGACGAGAGGCACCGGGACTGAGTCTCTTACCAACCTCCACCGCCTTCCTCCGAGACAAGGCCACGCATCAAGCGGCAGGGCATGTGGTGGAGGGTCGTGGCCTGTTGGGCGATTGCCAAGGGGCCGAGTTCACCGCCTACGAGATTCACATGGGGACCACCACTGCGGAGGCCTTGTCTAACGCATTCGCCGTCCGCACACGCTCCGGTCGGAGCGTAGACCTGCCAGAAGGAGTATTGGACAACGAGGGGCTTACTTTAGGTACGTACCTGCACGGCCTCTTCCACAACCAGAGCGTGCGCCGCACGATACTGGAGTGCGCCACGACACGCAGGGGCAGCACCCTGCCCGCTGCCGGCGATGGCATCGACCAGAATGCCGAATACGACAAACTAGCGTCGCTGGTCCGTCAGAGCCTTGACATGGAACTGTTAAATCGGGTCACAGGCTTCGGGAAGTGAATCCGCATAACCGGCCAGTGGCCTCGCCACCACACCGCCGGAGTCCGCGCCCCTAGTCTCCGGGTATAATCCTGTTGAGGTGATGATGGCGCTTCCCCAAGATAGCCAGTTCGATCTGGCCAATGGTCTAGCGATTTGCCGCATCCTGAACGGTATGTGGCAGGTTTCCGGCGCTCACGGGGCTATTGACCCAAATGCGGCTATTGCCAGTATGTTCAACTACCTCGACGCTGGCTTTTCCACATGGGACTTGGCCGACCACTATGGTCCAGCAGAAGATTTCGTCGGGGAGTTCCGTCGGCGGTTAGCCTCGGCCCGTGGCGAGGAAGCCATGTCCGGCATCCAAGCCTTCACCAAATGGGTCCCACGGCCGGGACCCATGACTCGCCGGGTCGTCGAGGACAACATCGACATCTCCCGCCGCCGCATGGGCATGGATAGGCTGGACCTGCTGCAGTTCCACTGGTGGGACTATGGGAACAGCGCCTACCTGGAAGCCCTTAGCCACATGTCCGACCTGCGTGATGAGGGCAAGATTCAGGAGTTGGCCCTGACCAACTTCGACACCCAACGGATGCAGGATATCGCTGACCACGGGATTAGAATAGTATCCAACCAGGTCCAGTATTCACTGATCGACCGCCGGCCTGAAGTCGCGATGGCCGGGTTCTGCCAGTCGCAGGGTGTCTCGCTGCTGACATACGGGACCGTCTGTGGCGGGCTACTATCGGACGTATTCTTGGGGCGGCCTGAACCCGCCACTGCCGTATTGAACACCGCGAGTCTGCGCAAGTACAAGCAGATGATCGACGCTTGGGGAGGCTGGAGTCTCTTTCAGCAGTTGCTGGCGGTACTGAGGACGGTCGCGGACAAGCACGACGCTACAATCGCGAATGTCGCAGTACGATACATCTTGGACCGCCCTGCCGTCGCCGGCGTCATCATAGGCGCTAGGTTAGGGGTAGCTGAGCACATCGAAGACAATGCCCGAGTCTTCCACATCCGACTGGACGCTGAAGACTTGGAGGCAATAGAGCAGGTCCTCGCCCAGTCTCGTGACCTCTACCAGATGATTGGGGATTGCGGCGACGAATATCGCCGGTAGGCTGGTCCGAGGGATAGGAGCCAAACGGCATTCCTATCCCTCAACATTTCTTTAGCGGGCGACTGCCGCGGGTTGATGCGCTTGGAGGAATTCGCGGACTTGGTTTATCGTTTTGGCCTTCAGGTCCGGCGATTCCTTCCAAGGATATACCGTGACCTCGGCTTTTGGCGCCAATGCCACCATGTCCATCGCGGCCTCATACGAGTGTGACGGTGTGTTGTCGGGCATGACCAGTATTGGCGTCTGGCACGAGCGCGCGAAGTCCCGCGACACGCTGTACATGAAGTCCGGCTGGATGCGGTAAAGGTTGTGCAGGTACTGATCGACAACCTCCATGGTCACGTCGGGTCTTCGGGAGCATAGTTCGGGGCCCCACACATCGTGGCCGGCGTCATACATGGAGTCCGGCGTTGCGTCCGAGTGCCCAACGGGCTGGCAGAGCACAGCGGCTAGGACACGCTCGGGTGCGCGGTCGATGAGTTTCATTGCAAACGGGCCACCGATGCAGTAGCCCATGAAGAAGAACTCCCATATGCCAAGATGGTCCATCAGCCCCAGTTGGTCGTCGGCGAAAGCTCCCCACGGGTCGTTGACCTGGACAGGCCCGCTGGACTCTCCGCCATTGGCGTTGCGCTGGTCCATCGTGATGCAGCGGAAGTCGTTCTTGAATTCCTCCATGGCGTCGAACACCTGCCTTGGCCAACTGCTGAGCAGGGAGTTCAACCCCCCGCCGGGAGTGACCAACAGCGGGAACCCGGACCCGACCTCCTCATAGTGTATGCGGACATCTCCGTCGGTGTAGAACGGCATTCTGACTTCTCCTTCTTGGCCACAGGACTTGGCCACAGCGCCAAGGTTTTCAAGCGATTCTATCTGGGGAGGCTGGGTTGTCAAGACAGAAGTGGCCAGTCGAAACTGCGCCAGAGCCGGTTCCAATCAGGTCACTGCGCAAAGACCCCATAGGCCTATCACGGTTTACCGTAGACAGTGCCTGCCCTCGCAAGTCCGGCTCCAGCTTGGGACGCCTCCTTGGCTCCATCCAGCACGTAGACCTTCCGGTAGTCCTAGGGCGCGTGAGTAGAACTCGTCCGCGCTGGGCTTGGTTTTGCATGGCGTTTGTCCTCCTTTACTATGACTTGTTTCGGTCAGCGGCGGTAGCTAACGTGAAAGCGGAGGCCAGGGCGGGTGGCACCTTGAACACGGCGGGGAACTCCGGCCTGACTGTGGGGCGAATTGACTATCATCCCCTGTCGTATCCTACGATACCCAAACGCAACGGGCCGTTGTCAGTTTGTCAGGACGATTGCCAAGTCGTTTCGTAGGGAGTAAAAGGAGAAAACCGAGTACATAGGTAGGACTGTCAAGTTGGTGGATTTGCGAAACGGCTATGCGGTGGTGGACCTCGAGATGACGGGTGACGACCACATCAGAGGCTTGATCATCGAGATAGGAGTGGGGATAAAGCTGCCAAGCCAAGGCCTGACTTCTGACCGCGTTCTGATAAAGATAGACCGGCCCATCCCCAAGAGGATATCTGCATTGACTGGAATCACCGATGGAGATCTGGCCGCTGGCGGAATATCTATAGATGACGCACTGGGCGGTTCGTGGAGAGAACCCGCCGTCTACCGCTGGTGGGACACAGCATACTCAAGTCGAACCGGCCCTACTTGCTGGAATCGGCACGCCGACACCGCCATGCCGTTGAGGAAGGCCGATATCCCAAGCTGTCCATAGACGAGGTGGACGACTTGTCGGTTGAGCGTTTCGTAGACACTTTGGGGCTGTATATCGGTTACAAGCTGGGCGAGTACCAGCGAGCAGGGGAAAGCCATGCGGAGTACGTGTAACGAGTGACCTCCCTGCGGGCCTATGGCCTAGGTACCGGCCAGATAGCGGCCTGCGAGGACTTGGGCATCTCTACCGCGCGCATCCGGGCCCACCGGGGCGTCGGCGACGTGGTGCAAAACCACAAGCTCTTTGAGAAACTTCTGGAGCTGAATCCACCGGAAAGATAGAACGGCAAATGCTCCATCTGGACCGGCTACTCTAGAACGGTCCCTGCTCCGGAGAACACACATCCTCACCTCGCACATCTTGAGCCAAAGGGTGCTCATAACAACCCATATGGTCAATTAGAGCCGTACACGAAAACGGTACTGTCACCACAAGCATCGGATATCAATGAATACCGTACGCGAGTCGGCACACGCCTGTCGGCCATGGACCGGGGGCCGGACAGGGCCGACAGGCGTGAAGTCCAAGCCCTCGTCCGCCTCTCTCTTCCAGTGGGCGCTCAGCACGCAGCAGGAGCGGGAGGCGCGGGTCAGCGCGGGGAGCTAGTAGCGAGCAACGTCGAGCTTTTTGTTGCTAGAAAAGGGTCTAAATACGTGTCCATGTTGAAATCTTCAATCCGTGTAGTGACCTGCTCTAACATTCGGAGGCAGTGGTCGATGAATTTTGGACACATATAGAACATCCAAGGTTCAGCATCGGATGTTGCCTTCAAGAACCAATCTGAAGGGCAGCAGGAGTCGCTCAGTTGTTGTTCGAATTTCTTAAGCTCTTTGGATGTCCACTCAAAACCGCAGTGGAACATCTTGTTCCTGTAAGCAAATAGGGCTGACAGCATCGTTTCAAGCTCATCCGGCATGTATTCCCCGATTTTGACTTCCTCGGCAAGTCATATCACGTTTTCAGGTGGCCCTAAGCCGACTTTATTTCTTTCTCCGGAAATATTTCTGGAAACGCGTACCCGAAAACTGACTCGATGAATGGGGCAATCATGCCCACCGCAGCCATACTGTGAGCCGCATCCTGCTGGCACGAGTCACGCACAAGGCGCACCCATTCGTCGACTGCTCGTTCATTGGCAGTGCCTCGTGTTTGTATCGCCAACTCTCCGACTTTATCAATCCTATCCGAAAGCACCTCGTCGGCTGGTCCATCCCGCATCCACCAAGTACCCGCCGCACCAAAGTTCAACAAATCACCGCATCCGCCCCGAAATGGCGAAAATGAACGGGGATTTCAAAAAATCTCACTGCGCCAGCCATCATCCCCACCTAAATGCGGTGCCTCTGCCGCAGTCAACAAACCTGGCTGATCCCAAGATGGCCCAACAACTGACTCGACAAACTCTACACACCACAAATACGAAAAACCACTCTCCGGCTACGGCAGTGTCGAGTAGACCGAAAGCGCAGGTTCCTCGCAGCCCAGCACCTCCGTGCTTCCATCTTCAATCCCTAACTGGCTCAGCTTGCCCCAGCGGTGCCACACTTAGGTCCCCCCATTGCCCTCTTCTCATTTCATTGACGAAGAAGCCCCCGCCGTTTAACCTAAACTGACAAAATCTAACGGCCCACCAACCACGGCCTAGCAAGAAAGAGGAGGCCCGAATGGCCATCGCCAAGCAGCAAACGTATCAAGTTGCCGTCGAAGACGTGGAATATCTCCGGCACGGCGATACACCCCTACTGGCGCGCGTCTTTAGACCCCAGGGCACAGGACCGTTCCCCATAATGGTAGAACTGCATGGCGGGGCATGGGTCCGAGGAGACCGTCAGAATGGCAACGCGGCCAACGAAGCACTGGCTAAGACTGGTGTGATTGTGGCGGCTCTGGATTTTCGGGTGCCCCCTGTTGCATCTTACCCAGGCTCTTTGGCCGACATTCACTATGCCATTCGTTGGTGTAAGACCCAGGCTGCAGCTTGGAACGGTGTGCCGGACAGCGTTGGGGCCATGGGCACTTCCAGCGGCGCACACCAAGCCATGCTGGTCGGCATGCGCCCGGAGGACCCACGTTATGCCGCGCTGCCAAACCCGGCTAACGCCCCGGCAGTGGATGGCACCCTGAGCTGCGTCATCCTGTGCTCTCCCGTTATTGATCCATTGGGACGCTATAACTATGCCAGAGGTCTGCGAGACGATGTGACGCCACCTGCCGGGATGGCCGACCGGATAGTCCCCATGCATGACCAGTACTGGCTGACGGAAGAAGCCATGGCCGAGGCTGCACCAGGGCGTTTCCTAGCCACTGGAGAACGCTGTGTGCTGCCGCCCACGCTGTGCATGGCACGCCTCTACGAAGAGGCGCATCCGCGCCCTGACCTCAACGAATTCATCCTGCAGTACCGCAAGGCTAGTGGGCAGATCGACGTGACCATCTTTGAAGGAGAGGGCGAAGGTCTGCTGCGCGATCTCTCCACCGAAGTTGCCCAGCAGGCTCTCGAGAAGATGACCGCCTTCATCTATCAACATATCGGGTAAGCCAGACAGACTGGCGCCCGCGCCCAGCGGTTCAGGCCGAAGTCGCTCCCACGTCTTTGGCTCGCTGCACACAATCGCGCTCCTCCAGGGGTGCCATGGACCTAGTGCCATCGAGGCCCCGGTCGAGGTGATGATATATCCGAGGCGACGAAATATCCTTCGGAAAGAGCCTAAGTACCTACTCCGGCCAGACTAACTAACCACGGCGGCATCATCGACAAGGGTGAGGCGATCGCGGCTATCTTTGACTATTTTGCCGGCCTCATCACCAAACAAGAGGCCATAGAGGTGGTCAGTCACTACTTCGCCATCCGATCGCAACCTGCTGAGAGTGTAAAGAGATTCGGGAGACAAGTAGAAACCCTGAGCTCGGCTGGTCCGCGCATAGTAACTGGCCGCTAGGCAGACGCCGATCGTACTAGGCCATTGACCGACACGAGGTTGCCTTTTGCGACAATGGAACGCACACATAGCTTGGGCGCAACTCATTCCAGTATTCCCATTGCTGCCTGACACGACATGACGACCCCTGAGGACAAGCACGCATAAACATAAACGGCCTGCTGGAGAGAGCGGGCTGGCAGGTGCAGGGCGTCGGCACACTGAACCTGGACGCTGACCCCGGTGTGGCAGTGCGTGGGTTTCCCCTCAAGCCGGAGCATGGCATGGCGGACTATCTCCTTTATTTGAGCGAGAAGGCCGTGCGTCGTCGAGGCCAAACCCGAGGGCTCCACCCTCACCGGCGTGGAGGTGCGGTCGGGCAAGTACAGCGCAGTCCTGCCCGACATGCTCCCCGCCCACGAGCGTCCCCTGCCCTTCCTGTATGAGAGCACCGACGTGGAGACGCAGTTCACCAACCGGATGGACCCGGAACCTCGCAGCCGGAAGGCTTCTCCTTCCACACCTCAGACGCTGCTGGAATGGTTCGGGGCGTCCAGCGGTTCTGCGACATCCGTGAGCACCGGCTACCGGTCAGTAGACGAGCTGAGTCCCGACTGCCTGACGACGCGAAACCTGCGACAGAAACCACAGGCCTTGGCCCTCTCGACGCGGAGGCCCTCTGGACGGCGCAGGCACGGGCCATCACGAATCTGGAGGAGATACAGGCTCCACCGCACGAGTGACCGTTGACCCTTTTGGCTGCCAACCGCCCCCCATTTTCGTTGGTTGTGGTGTGCGTGGACAACATGCAGATTGCTATGAAAATAGGCGCTAACGGAACCACCCAACCTCATCCTCCTACATGCCTCGTGGGATTGTGGGGAATTCCGGTATCCAGTCTCCATTGGCCCTTGTTCATATTCATTGAAGGTTGAGCCTCAATGCGTTAGGATTGGCCTTTCCTCCAAGTCGACCTCAAAGGCAGCGAATGCTCAGGCCCCCCCTAAGCGTCTCCGACGATCACCTGCATTTAGGCGCTCGCAGCGTCCACTATGCTTGGGTCATCGTGATACTGGCAACCCTTATGTGGACGATCAGCGGCTCGTTCCGGTTCGCCACCGCCGTGCTGGTGGACCATTTGCAAGACCCGGTAGACGGCTTTGGCTGGGACTACGCTTGGATCGCGGTGGCCTACAGCATTCAGTGGGTCATTTCCGGGTTTGCCTCGCCGGTAATGGGTTGGTTGGGAGACCGGTATGGTATCCGGCGTCTCCTAGCTGCGGGCGCAGTCCTGTTCGTTCTTGGGATGGTCCTCTCTGGTTACATGACCCATATCTGGCAGTTCTACCTGTACTTTGGAGTCCTTCTTGGCATAGCCATGACCGTGTTCCAGGTGCCCCTCGTGTCCAGCGTTACCACTTGGTTCAAGACCAACCTCGGGGCAGCGGTAGGGGGCATGCAGGCGATCCAAAGCTTGGGCACCATCCTGCTGTTGCCGATTGTCGCCCTGCTCTTCAACAAGTTCGGATTGAGCTGGACTTTCTGGCTTCCGGGGTTAATCGGCGGGGCCCTCCTTTTCACCATGATTCCCTTCTACTTCGACGACCCGTCCAAGGCCAAGATGCGGCCGTATGGAGCCGCTCCCGAAGAGCGGGTGGTACCACCCCAGAGAAACGCTGATGCCAAGGTGCGCAACCAAGTCTTCTTCGCCCAAGCACGACGTACCGGCGCTTTCTGGAACCTTATCGGCATCCATTTCTGGGCGTGCATGGGCCACAACATCTTCATAGTGTTCCTCCTTGCCATGGCCTTGGACCAAGGGATATCGCAAAGAATCGCAGTAAGCATTTACCTGACTATGCAGATATTCAGCATGCTCTCCCGCTTCTTCGTTCCCGTATTGGCCGACCGCGTGGGGGGCAAGAGTATGATGGTGCTCTGCTTCTCGTTGCAGGTACTCCCCTGCCTCCTGCTACTGGTAAACCAGGACCCTTGGTCTTTCTTCCTGTTCGCGGCCCTTTTCGGAGTGGGAATGGGGGGAGAAGTGCCCCTGTTCCCAATCATCAACCGGCAGTACTTCGGCAGTGCCCCCATCGGTTCGGTCTACGGCTGGGAGATGTTCGGCAACGGGCTGGGCATGGCCTCGGGACCTATATTGGGCGGGCTCATGATGGACTGGTTCGGCTTCGAAGCTGCCGTTCTGCTGTCCATGGGAGTGAGCGTGGTTGCCGTAGTCTCAGCAGTGCTGCTCCCCAAGACCAACAAAGTGTTGACACCAGACTGGGAGCAGCAATTGCCGCAAACGCTTCAACCATCCACGTCTTCACCATCTTCGGCTTCAGGGTCTTCCCCTTCGTAGGAGGTGGTCCCATAGTCAGCAGCTTGGTGCGCCCCCTGCAAGTCGGTTTTAGCGTCGAGGACCGCCCTTTCAAGCTAGGGGGCCTGATACCCGTCACCGTAGAGCTGCTGGCCCGCCGTGATGTATCCATAAGGGCCGGATGGGTCGACCTGATATGTCATGAGCAATGGATGGCCAACTACGTAATCAACGCCCCCACTTCCTCCCGGCCCATGATTGTGGGCGGAGGCGGGGTTCCTGCCACAGTCCTTCCTACACCTACGGCTCCCAGGAGGGTGTCCGAGGAGCTCAAGCAGACCTACGTCCACAGCCGCTTGGTGTTCCTCGAGGGCTTGCGCCTGCCCGCAGGGGCCACGGCTACCTACAACGCTCGGCTGGAGGTCATCCAGGAGCAGCCGGACCACGTTGCCGTCAGCACTGTCACTTGGAAACTTGCCTTGACCGTCGACCTTCCCCGTACGCTGGACATCCATATAAGCTGCCCGGTAGAGGTAGAACTGGACTAACACCGGTCTCAGACCATGTAACGGGAGGAGCCCTATGCCGAACTCGACCATCCAAGCTGACCTGATCCTTCAGAACGCCAATGTCATCACCATCGATCGCCAGCACCCCAAGGCCCGGTCTGTAGCAGTCCGTGATGGGAGGTTCGCCGCTATCGGCGACGGCGACAACCTTGCCGACTTGATAGGCCCCAAAACTGAGGTGATGGACATGGCGGGCAAGACGGTCCTGCCGGGTTTCATAGACGCCCACATACATGTGCTTAGCAGCGGTATACGGCACGTCATGGCCGCCGACTGCGCGTTGCCCAGCATCGGGGCCGTACAGGCAGCGCTCCGCCAACAGGCGGTGGGCGTTCCTGCAGGTCAATGGGTGCAAGGGTTCAAGTTCGACGACACCAAGACGGAGGAAAACCGCTTCCTCAACCGGCACGACTTGGATGCGGTAAGCACCGACCACCCCATACTGGTGGCCCATCGTGCCGGTCACGTTTATTACATGAACAGCAGGGCCATGGAGATGGCCGGCTTCAACCGGGAGACGCCGGACCCGCACGGTGGCCGCTTTGGCCGCGACGAGGCCACCGGCGACTTGAATGGCGTGGCCTACGAACGTGCCGTGGAGCCGGTGACCTACAACCACCTGCCTCAGGTGACCCCTGAAGTGCGCCAGCAAGGCCTCAGGCGCATCTGCCAGATGCTGAACGAAGTTGGACTCACCAGCGTGCACGACGCCAAGGTGTCGAACATTGAATTGGAGACCTACCAGCAGGGCCATCAGAACGGAGACCTTACCCTGCGGGCGTACCTCCTGATGTACCACGACCACTTCGAGGCACTGCGCGACGCCGGTGTAAGGAGCGGGTTCGGAGACGAGCGTTTGCGGGTTGGCGGCATCAAGATGGTGGCGGACGGGGCAATCGCCGCCCGCACTGCCTATCTCTCGGAGCCCTACGTGGGAAGTCCATGCGACCACGGCATTCTTGCCATGAGCGCCGACGAAATCGAGGAACGGGTGATGCAGGTGCACCAAGCCGGCTTCCAAGTGTGCATCCACGCCAACGGTGACTCCGCCATCGACGCAGTGCTCTCCTCCTACGAGAAGGCGCAGAAGGCGTTCCCTCGTCAGGACCCGCGACACCGCTTGGAGCACTGCACCGTGGTCAACCCCGACCTGCTGAGCCGGATCAAAGCGTTGGGCTGCGTTGCGACGCCCTTCTGCACCTACATCTACTACCACGGGGAGAAGATGCCCTTCTACGGCGAGAGCCGGGTAGAGTGGATGTTCGCCCAACGCTCCTTCTTGGATTATGGAATCAACGCCACCGGAGCAACCGACTACCCTCCCGGCCCCTACGAGCCGCTGCTCGGCATCCAGAGTTGCGTCACACGCACCGACAGCTCAGGCCGTGTTTGGGGGGCCAACCAAGCGGTCTCTGTGGAAGAGGCCCTACGCATCTACACTCTCCACGGGGCTTATGCCTCTTTCGAGGAAGACATCAAGGGTTCCATCGAGATTGGTAAGCTGGCCGACATGGTAGTGCTGGACGAGGACCCGACCCAAGTCGACCCGATGACCATCAAAGACATCCCGATCAACCGTACCATCGTAGGGGGCGCCACCGTCTACGAAGCGTAGGTGGCGCCGCCCGTACGCCCTCTAGCTCGTAGGGGCAACCCTTGTGGTTGCCCTATCTGCCGCGGTCCAATGGTGCACAACACTTGCGGCGATTTGCCCCCAGCCTTAAGATTCCACTTACTATGTTTGATTTTCACACACATACGTTTCTAAGCGATGGGGTGCTCTCACCGATTGAGCTCATCCGCCGCGCCAAGGCCGTGGGGTACGAGGTGATGGCCATCACCGACCATGTTGGCTATGGCAATGTCGAATACGTGGTGAAGACCTTGGTGCGTGACTGCCACGCGGCATCCCAGCGGTGGGACATCCTGGCCTTGCCTGGGGTGGAGATTACCCATGTGCCCAAAGAGGACATCGACGCTGTAGCCCGGGACGCCAAGCGGCTGGGTGCGCGGATAGTCATCGTGCATGGGGAGACTGTCGTCGAGCCGGTGGAACCGGGGACCAACCACGCAGCCATATCCTCGGACTACGTGGACATCCTAGCCCATCCCGGGTTGATTGAATTAGAGGACGCCTACTTGGCAGCGCAAAGAGGAGTCTACCTAGAGGTGTCGGCGAGGAAGGGACACAGCCTAGCCAATGGTCATGTGGCCAAGATGGCTGCCGAAGCCGGGGCTACTACGGTGTTGGACTCCGACACTCACGAGCCGGGCGACTTGCTGACGCCGGACTTCGCGCGTAGAGTCATACTCGGCGCTGGTATAGAAGAGCAACGAACCCAGAGCATAATGCGGGAGAATCCGCAGAGGCTATTGCAGAAGCTGGGCGTCCCTGAATTTGCCAAGACTGGTGTGTAGCTGTCACGATGGTGTCTAGGCGCGACTTTTACGCTGTTCAGCTGGACGTCAAACCTTAGGCTTTGCCTATACGGAAGACTTTGGTGCCACAGGTAGGGCAGGTGCCTTGGGTCGCCGGCCTGCCGTTCTTCAGTTGCACCTGAGTAGGACTGCTAATCTCGCGCTTTGCTCGGCACTTGAAGCAATAGGCTTCCACAGCTAGCCCTCCCGCTAGAGGTTCTTTCTTAAGTCTACGTAGCTATGTAAACTTGTCAAGGCGATTCAAGGATCAAATTACCATAACTTTCAGTCGCGCAGCTACTATACAGCTAGGAATCGCTTCCGATGGGACAGTAAGGCGATACCGTGTCCAACTGGAATACCAGCGATGGGGTCCACAGATTCTCGGCCTTGTTGTAACGCACCACTGCCAGAAAACGGCCATCACTGGTATAAGCCCGGTAGCGCTCCATATATCCTGCATAGGAGAGGCTGGGCCCCAAGCTCACGTCTCGACCGTGGCGAATCAACCGCTCCGCTGCCCTAGGGACGATGGTGGCTTTGGAGTCCAGCAACGCATAGTCCACAGGGCGCAGGTGCTCTTCCCAGCCCGATTCTTCCAGTTCCTCCAGCGTCACCCCTTCTTCCACCTTGAACTGCCCGGAACGGGTGCGCACTAACTTCGACAGGTACCCGCCGCAACCTAGGCCTTGGCCCAAGTCGTGGGCCAGCGACCGCATGTAGACACCGCGCCCACATTCCACCTGGAGGCTCACTTCAGGAGGCGAAAAGTCCAGCATCTGGATGCTGTATACCTCAACCCGTCGCGGTTCCCGTTCCACCTCCACCCCAGCCCTAGCCAGCTCGTACAAACGCTTGCCTTGGTGCTTGAGGGCGCTGTACATGGGGGGCGTCTGCATTATGACCCCGCAGAAGGGCTCCACCGCCTTCTCCATGTCGTCACGGGTCACGCCTCGCCAATCATCGGAGGATACAACCTCTCCCTCGGAGTCGTAGGTAGAGGTTGTCGTCCCTAGGGTCACTTTCATGTAGTAACCCTTCACGCCATCTACCAAGTGCTCCATCAGACGAGTGGCTTGGCCGAAGCAAATGGGCAGCACCCCCTCGGCTTGAGGATCGAGTGTGCCGCCGTGGCCCACGCGTTTCTTCTGACCCGACATGCGCTTAATACGGCGCACGACATCCATAGACGTCCCACCGCGGGACTTGTTGACGTTGATGAAACCGTTGACCTGAGGGGGACGGGCAGTGGTCATGCTAGCGCTTTCCGGCTTCCGGATTGTCGGCTGGCGTGTCAGGAGTCAGTTCATCCAGAAGTTGGTAGATTTGTGCTGCTTGGTCTAGGGAGTGGTCCAAGACGAAGGAAAGATCCGGTACCTGACGCAACGAGAGTCGTTTGCCCAACTCGCGACGCATGTAGCCTGACGCCGAGACGATGCCACGCATCGTCGCCTCCTGGACTTTAGGCGAGCCCATCACGCTAACGGAGACCCGGGCCTTCTTCAGGTCGTTGGTGGTCTCCACGAGGGTAATAGAGACGATCCCCGAGAGTCGGGGGTCTTTGAGGTCGCGGACAATGAGCTGGCCCAGCTCATTGCGCAACAGTTCGCTCACTCGCTCACTACGTCTGGTCATAGTACAGGTGGGCAGCAGAACTGACGGCCCAATGCGTGCGTGGGAGTTCTGGGCCCTCTTCAGGCATAGAGGGCACCCTTGCAGACAGCCCTGCGGCCGACATTAACGCTACTTCTACGTATTCCGGGTGCGCTCGCGCCGGTAGGCCTGAATCACGTCGCCTTCCTCGAAGTCGGCATAGTTGCCCATGCTGATACCGCACTCGGTGCCCGAGCCCATCTCGGTCACATCCTCGCGGAAGTGGCGCAGGCTCGTAATGCCGCCCTCGTGGATAACCGCTCCCTCACGCAGCACCCGGACCCGGGCGCCACGGGTAATTCGACCCTCGGTAACCATGCAGCCAGCAATTTTGCCGGCACGACTGGCGGAGAAGATGGCCCTGATTTCGGCTTGGCCAGTGATGATTTCGCGCTGCACCGGCTCCAGAAGCCCCTTCAGTACCACTTCGATATCTTCAATCATGTGGTAAATGATGTCATAGCGCTTGATCTGGACGCCCTCACGGTCAGCCACTCTCTCAGCGCTAGGCTCGGGGGTTGTGGCAAACCCTACGACCAGGGCGTTGGACGCGCTGGCCAGCAACACATCGCTCTCAGTGATGGTGCCACTGCCTGCGTGCAACACGCGGACCTTGGCCCCATCCTCGTCCAGCTTCTCTAAGGACCCCCGGGCGGCTTCCACGCTGCCCTGCACATCGGCCTTGAGCACTAGGTTGAGCTCCTTGGTGTCGGTCAGGGCGACTCCGGTATGCACGTCTTCCGGGCCGATAACTTTGGGCCTCGAGCGCTGTGCGTCCTCGACCCGCTGCCTCTCCTCGGCCAAGCTCCGCGACTCTCGATCACTGGCAACGACTGCAAACGGCTCTCCGGCATCGGGCAGGGAACCGAAGCCCATAACCTCTGCAGGCTGGGCCGGCTCAACCGACGTCAAACGCTTTCCGGTGTCATCGGCGAGGGCGCGCACACGTCCGCGCGCAGTGCCGGCGACGATATGGTCACCCACCTTCAAAGTGCCGCTCTGCACCAGCACCGTGGCCAGCGGACCACGGTTACGGTCGAGTTTGGCTTCAATGATTACGCCTCGGGCGGGCCGGTTGGGGTCGGCCTTGAGGTCGGCGACTTCCGCCACCAGCAGCAGGCTCTCCACCAAGTCCCGTATGCCCTCGCCTGTGGTGGCCGACACGGGGACGGAGATAATGTCGCCTCCCCACTCTTCCACCAGCATGTTCTGTTCTGCCATCTGCCGCTTGACCCGCTCGGGGTCGGCGTCGGGCCGGTCTATTTTGTTGATGGCAGCAACAATGGGGACCTCGGCGGCCTTGGCGTGATTGATGGCCTCCAAAGTCTGCGGCATCACGCCGTCATCGGCGGCTACCACCAATACAGCAATGTCGGTGGCACGAGCCCCGCGGGCACGTATGGCGGTGAACGCCTCGTGGCCTGGAGTATCTAGGAAAGTGATTTTCTGGTTCTCATGGGCAATTTGATAAGCGCCGATACGCTGGGTGATATGGCCTACCTCGGCATCCACTACCTTGGTGGCGCGTATGGCATCCAGCAGGCTTGTCTTGCCGTGGTCGACATGACCCAGTATAGTCACCACTGGTGGCCGGGGCTGCAGCAGGCTCGGATCTTCCTCGACCACACTGGTAGAGGTGGGGCCGCTGTCTTCCGGGGCCGCTTCGGGCCGGGCGCGGATACCGAAGGCGGACGTGACCAGCAGGGCAACGTCGAAGTCGATGACGTTGTTCATCGACGCCATGATGCCATTGCGCATCAACTGCTTGATGACGTCAATGGGGCTGATGCCCGACTTCTCGGCCAAGTCCTTGACGGAGAGGGTCGGTGGCAAGAGCAGGTAGCGCTGGCGGCGCGCCTCTCCCCGGCGCCCACCCGCTGTGCGCGCTCCTCTTCTCTCTTCAAATCCCCCCGTTGCTTCTTGCGTCATTCAATTTCTCCAAGCGCAGCGGCGCTAGCTTCACTGCCCTTACTTGTCTTCTTCTGGATTCTCTTTACCCAGCTTCTCGTGCCCAAATTTCTGGTGCCCAAGTTTCTCATGGGAGTAAGTCAACAGCCGTTCGCGGGTCTCCGGCGAGACAGTACACTTGAGCACACGATCGAGCCGGGTCCTTTTGAGCCCCTCCTCCCAACACTTGGGGTTGAGGCACAGGTAGGCTCCCCGTCCAGAAACCTTGCCTATAGGGTCCACTTCGACGGAGCCGCTCACTGTTCGCACCAAGCGAACAAGTTCGCGCTTGTCAGCGCGCCGCCCGCAAGAGAAGCAACTGCGCTGTGGGGTATGGCGTACCCCTGCCATAAGAGCCTCCCGGCCCCTAGGCAGGACCCTGACGCGCTTGACCCGCTCCGGCTCCCCTTACTCCCCTGTTGGGGGTGAAGCCGCCACGCTTTCGACGGCCGCCCCTTCTCCCTCGACCTCGGAATTCCTCCGCGAAGTCTTCGGCGAACCGTATCTTGCCTGCATCGGGGTTGACGATGGGAGAGCTCCAGATAGTGTCGTCGCCAACGGTCTCTGGCTCCCCGTCGTCTTCCTCGTCTTGCTCGTCTTCATCATCTTCGTCGTCGAAGAGGTCTTCCAGCAGCGCATCGTCTTCGGGTGCGGCTAGGACCAAGGCCTCTTCAGGCTCTGCGGTGACTACGGCCTCTTCTGCCAATGTGTCTGCTGGTGCAGCTGTTGCCGTGGCCGCTTCCTCCTCCAATATACGCAGGAGTTCAGCTTCTTCGTCCTTGGAAGGTTGCTCAGCAACTTCCACTGCCTCGGCTACAGCTTCTACGAGCTCTTCGCCCTCTACGATGATCGTAGGCGTCTCCAGTGTAGCGACGGCGGCTGCAGCTGCGGCCCTCTCCGCCTCTTCTACTGCCAGCTTGCGGGCCTCTTCTTCGCCCTTGCGCTGCGTCCGGATTTCGTCCCACTCAGCTACGCTCTTGATATCCAAATGCCAGCCAGAGAGCTTGGCTGCTAGGCGTGCGTTCTGTCCTTCTTTGCCGATGGCCAACGACAGATGCCTTTCCGGCACCACCACAACTGCTGTTCTGTCGTCGGCATTGGCCTCGACTTGGACGACTTCTGACGGGCTGAGGGCGTTGGATATGAAAGTCTTGAGGTCCTTGTCCCAGCGGACGATATCTATTTTCTCACCCTGTAACTCGTTGACGATGCTCTGTATCCGGTTGCCCCGCATGCCTATACAAGAGCCCACCGGGTCGACGCCCTCTTGGCGCGATGACACGGCGACTTTGCTACGGAAGCCGGGCTCGCGGGCGATCTCCTTGATTTCCACAACGCCGTTGTAAACCTCGGGCACCTCCACCTCAAACAGCCTTTTCAGCAGGTTCTTGTGGGTGCGCGAGACAACGATCTCCGGGCCACGGGGCGTCCGGCGTACGTCGAGTATGTAGACCTTCAGGCGCTGGCCCTTGCGGTAACGCTCGGTGGGCACCTGCTCTTCCAATGGTAGGACGGCCTCGACTCGCCCCAACTCCATCACCCATACCCGGCCTGGCTCCATCTGGTCCAGTACGCCGGATACAATGTCCTCGGTACGACCGAGGAATTCTTGGAAAGTCTTCTCTCGCTCAGCCTCGCGCAGGCGCTGCAACACGACCTGCTTGGCGGTCTGGGCAGCGATACGACTGGCTTGGTGGGGCAACTGCTCCGGGGTGGAGATCTCCTCGCCCAGCGCGACAGCCACACCAATTGTTGCCTGCGCCTGCTTCAGGCTGATCTCACGTGTGGGGTCTTCCACCTGTTCGACCACAGTCTTCAAGGCAAAGACGCTCATTTCCCCAGTATTGGGGTTGAGCTTCACCGATATGTCCTGTCCCATGGAGGTGCTGTCCTTCTTGAAGGCGGAAACTAACGCCGCCTCCACTGCCTGAAGGACCTCCTCCCGAGGCAGGTGACGTTCGGCCACCAACTGTGTCAGGGCTATGAGGAAATCACTTTTCATCGTCTTAGCCCCCCTGTCGCCTAGCCCTTTCCACCTCTCGTCCATGCCCATCTAACAAGAAAGCGGGTTTCTTGACCCGCTTACAAAAAAGAGAGGTGGGGACCGCTGCGTGGAGTATACCACCGCCAAAATATGGGTTGCAACAGCCAGCAGCTAGGCGCAGGACACAGCTTCTACCACCATATTTTGCCCTCGGCCTCTATCTCGTCGTAATCCTTGGTCCATAGCCCTGTGCTGAGGTACTTCCACCCGCCATCAGCCAGGAGGCATACGATATTGCCGCGCTCCATGCGCTCAGCCTGCCTCATGGCGGCGTAGACCACCGAGCCGGAGGAGACGCCAGCAAAAACACCCTCACGTTTCAGCAAGTCCTTGGTTGTACGGAAGGCGTCGATGCTGCGGACCATGATGCGAGCGTCCAGCAGAGAGAGGTCAAGGATCGGTGGGATGAACCCCTCTTCCAAGCTGCGAAGACCCTGTATGCGGTCGTCTAACTCCGGAGCGACGGCGATGACCTTGACGTCGGGGTTGTACTCCTTGAGCCGGCGTCCCGTGCCCATGAGAGTGCCACCGGTGCCCAGCCCAGCCACGAACATATCTATCTCGGGGCACGCTTCGATGATCTCCGGCCCGGTGCCCTCGTAATGGGCACCGGGATTGCCCTCGTTGCCGTACTGGTAGGGCATGTAATAGTCGCTGTTGGCCGCCACCATCTCTTGAGCGACCTCAATGGAGCCGTTGGTGCCCTTGCTCCCGTCCGTGTAGACGATTTCGGCTCCGTAGGCCTCCAGAAGTTGGGTGCGTTCAGGGCTGACGTTCTCCGGCATCACAGCCTTCAGACGGTAGCCCTTGAGTCCACACACCAAAGCCAGCGAGATCCCGGTATTGCCGCTGGTGGGTTCCAGCAGGTAGGTGTCGGGGCTTATGCTACCCGACGCCTCGGCCTGCTCAACCATGAACTTGGCGATCCGGTCCTTGACGCTGCCAGTGGGATTCTGCCCCTCCAGCTTCGCGTAGATGTGCACGTCTTTGTTGGGGCTGAAGTGCTGCAACTCCACCAACGGCGTATCGCCGATAGCGTCCAGGATACCCCGCTTGATGCCGGGGCTCATCCGAGCGGTGCCGTTGCCGGAACGTTCCACGATACTTCCTTTGCAGGCCTATTGGTCCGAGTCTTAGGCAGAGGCTTAATGGACGGGTTGCCCCTCAGGCGCCAGCCCACAGAAGACCTCATAGTCGATGAGCTCGGTTACGGTGGGGTTGTCGCCACACAGGGGGCAGTTGGGGTTGCGCCGTAGCTTCACCGTGCGGAATTGCATCGTCAGGGCGTCGATGAGCAGCAACCGGGACACCAGCGACTCGCCAATGCCTAGGAAATACTTCAGGGCCTCAGTGGCTTGAATGCTGCCCACCAGTCCCGTGAGAGCGCCCAATACGCCAGCCTCAGCACAGTTGGGGACCATGCCCGGAGGGGGCGGCGATGGGAACAGGCAGCGGTAGCAGCCGTGACCCGGCACGAACACTGTGGCTTGTCCGTCGAAAATCAGGATGCTGCCATCCACCAGCGGCTTGCCCAGCAGGTAGCAGGCGTCGTTGACCAGATAGCGGGAAGCGAAGTTGTCGGCCCCGTTGATCACCAAGTCGTACTGGCCGATGATGTCCATGGCGTTGTGGGACTCAAGGCGGGTCTCATGCAGCACCACATTGACATCGGGATTGTAGCTATGGATGGTATCCAAGGCCGACTGAGCCTTGGACTTACCAACATCCTCGTGGTGGTGCAGTATCTGGCGCTGGAGGTTGGAGAGCTCCACATCGTCGAAGTCTACGATGCCGATGGTGCCCACGCCAGCCAGTCCTAGATATATGGCTGAGGGCGAACCCAAACCACCGGCCCCGACTATGAGGGCCTTGGACTGCATGAGCTTTCGCTGTCCGGCGCTGCCCACCTGCCCCATGATGATATGTCTGCTGTACCGCTTGACCTGCTCCGGTGTCAGGGTCAGGGCGCTCTGTGTCGTCGTCATCGAACTCCTCCTCGAAGTGGTCGCCTGTTGTCTTTTGGCTATTTCGGGGCAAAACAAAAACCTGCGCCGTCTCGCGACCCCGTAATTAGCGGGCGCAGGTTCCTGGGTTATCCGGGAATACCTGCCCCCTATTTGTGGGGACAGGTGCAGAAACAGTAAGCCTTGCAACTCATACGGTTGAGCACCTTAGAATCAAACCTTCGCCATGTCAATATCCGCCGTAGCCCTACGCCCCTTCAGTGGCCACGGCCCCCGTGTGCTGCTCAGTGTACTGGCGGTTGGCCAAGTCACCGACTGTGGTAGTGCTGAGCACGGCATGTACCGCTTCCTCTACAGCCCGCCACACTTCCATCTGGGCGCAGTTGCTGGAAAGCTGGCACTCGCTGGGCTCGGTGAAGCAGTCCAAAGGAGGATTGGTGCCCTCCAAGGTGGCCATCACCGAATCAAGGTGAATCTGCATCGGGTCTCTCGCCAGCACATGGCCACCCTGTGGGCCGCGACGGCTGCGTATGAAGCCCGACTTATGCAGTGTGGTAAGCAGTTGGTCAAGGTAGGCTTCGGGTATCCCCTGCTTGGAAGCGATCTCCGCCGTTTGGACCGGTCCGTCGCCGTGACGACGGGCCAATTCCACCAAGGCCCGGACGCCGTAGTCGACCTTCATCGGAATTCGCATATAAGCGCCGGTTCCGTCGAGATTTTCCAAAGTATATCACCCTCATCGCCGCCCTATCAAGATTGTCTACCAACACAGTCGACTATTCCCCGGTGCCCCCTAATAGCTTGCCTGATGCCCTGCCTGTCAACAGCATCATGGAGCACCTTATGTCAGGTTGACGGCGGCAGGGGCTTGGGCTAAAGTCCCCAAGCTAGGAGCCAGCTTATGAGTGTTGCAGTCGTCGGCGTCGACGTAGGTGGTACTTTCACTGATTTTGCCGTCCTCAGGGATGGTCAACTCGAGGTCTACAAGCTTCCCTCCACACCCAGCGATCCCTCCCGGGGCATCCTGCAGGGCGTGAGCGACTTGGCTGTTGGAGAGGCTTCGTTCGTCCATGGTTCCACAGTGGCCACCAACGCCCTGCTGGAGAGGCGGGGAGGGCGCACCGCCCTTGTGACCACCCACGGGTTTGAGGATGTGCTGGAGATCGGGAGGCAGGCCCGCTCGCACCTGTACGACCTAGGGGTGGACCGGCCCCCTGCCTTGGTGCCCTCGGAGCTGCGCTTTGGCATCTCGGAAAGAGTGGACCAAGCTGGGTCTGTGGTAACCACGCCTCGCGCTGAGGACCTGACGAAGCTGGTATCGACCTTGGACGATGCCCAAGTGGACGCCATTGCAGTGGTGCTCCTCTTCTCCTTCCTCAACCCGCTGCATGAAGAACTGGTGGCCGAGGCCTTGGCAGGGCTGAAGTCGAACCCCTTCGTCTCAGTGTCCAGCCAAGTCGTCCCTGAGTTTCGGGAGTACGAACGCACCTCCACAGTCGTGGTGAACTCCTACGTGGGACCCCTGATGTCACGATACATCAGCCAGTTGGAGGGCGCACTCGGGTCAGGACTGCGTATCATGCAGTCGTCGGGCGGTAGCATCACCGCCCAGCTTGCCTCCAACCAGCCAGTCCGCACCATCCTCAGCGGACCTGCTGGAGGTGTAGTCGGGGCCTTCCATCTTGCCTCCCAAGCTGGCTACGGCGATGTGATTACCCTGGACATGGGGGGCACCTCTACAGACGTCTCCCTCTGCCCCGGAGTCATCAAGGAGACCACCTCATCCAGCTTGGCAGGCTGTCCCATCGGTGTGCCCATGATTGAGATTCACAGCGTGGGTGCGGGCGGCGGCTCAATCGCCCGCCTCGATGAGGGTGGAGCCTTGGTTGTGGGCCCCCAATCGGCAGGCGCCGACCCAGGGCCAGCCTGCTATGGCGTGGGCGAGCAGGTGACCGTCACCGACGCTAACCTCATTCTAGGACGTCTGCCCCAAGACCAGCCTTTGGCTGGGAAGCTGGAGTTGCACTTCCAGCGTGCTCACGACCTGCTGTCCCAATTGGGCGCAAGTCTGGGAGGCGACGCCCGCACTGCCGCATTGGGCGTGGTGCGAGTGGTCAACGCCACCATGGAGCGCGCGATACGCACCATCTCCTTGGAGCGGGGGTATGACCCCCGCCGCTTCACCCTTGTGGCCTTTGGCGGGGCAGGACCTGCCCACGCCTGCGAGCTGGCCCAAGAGCTGGGCATCCCACGGGTGCTGGTGCCACCCCATCCGGGCATACTCTCCGCCTTGGGCGTTGGTATCGCCGACATCGTCCGCGACTACTCCCGTACCGTGATGATGCGCGGGGCCGACATGAGCAAGGATCGCCTCGACAGCGGCTTTGCTGTACTGGAAGATACCGCCACCGCCGAGATGGCCGACGAAGGTCTACCTGTAAACCGGCTAGTGACGCGCCGTTTTCTGGATGTGCGCTATGTGGGCCAGTCCTATGAGCTGACGGTGAACTACCCAACCCGCAGCGCGGGGTTCAATCAAGCTGTATCCAGGGCGTTCCACCGGGCTCACCACCAGAGGTTCGGCTACTCCGACCCTTCGGAACCTGTCGAGGTGGTGAACCTGCGCCTCAAGATGTTGATTCCTGTGGGCAAGCCGGAGCAGTCAGTAGGCCAACATGAAGGCAAAGACTCCGGCGCAGCAAGGGTGGCGGAGGCGGACGTCGTGTTCCAGCAGGGAACGTTGCCCACCGGCCTGTACCAGCGCGATCTTCTGCGCTACGGCAATATAATAGATGGGCCAGCAGTGGTGCTGCAGATGGACTCCACCACCTCCATACCGCCAGGATGGACGGCTGAGGTGGATGGCTACGGCAACCTCATCGTAGAGCCCACAGAGTGACCGCATCTAACGGGTGCCCCGTCATCCTTGGCAATAACTGCCGTTCTCCCTCGCGCCTATCGTCCTCCCTCCGGGAGGACGACGCGTGGTAAAGTCTGGTGGAGACGTGTGGGAGGCCTATTTCCAGAGGCGCACTACAGCAATGACCAAGCCAGCAATAGCAGCAACCGCAAAGAACCCCGTGGAGACGATCCACACCTTTAAGTTGGCCAAGTCTTCTTTGGTAGCGTAGTGGCGTAAGTCTGCCTGCCTTACAAGGTCGCCTAGGTCAACCTTGTCGGGAGTCACTGGTTATTATCCCCTACCCTCTTGTTAGTAACATAGAATCAGACCATCCCCCAGGACCGAGGCCGTTGACTAATCGCACTTGTACCTCATAGGTCGCGGGAGGATCGAAAGCGTCCAGATTGGACAGTGTGTCCTGGATGTCTTCGACGCCCTTCATATCATTGGCGATGACCCTCCAATTGCCGGGAGGGTCAAGAGTTGTACCATCATCATTGAAGGTCTCGGCCCGACGATAGCGAAGGTCATATGTCTTGTCCGTTGGGGTCTTTTTCCTGGTGCCTAACATCCCTGACTTACCTCCAATGCCGAGAGTGCCGGAAGGGGCAGCATAGTTACTACGGCATATTCATACTATCTGTCACCATGTGTAAAAACAAGGCGTTTTCGCTACCAGCGCAGCCACGGCCAGACCGCTCCAGCGAAGGTGTCCGGGCTGTCCCTATTGTACCTTGACTCCCGCAATTTGCTAGAGCTACCCGGCCCCGTGTCTCCCATACCAGTGGAAACCCTCACACCGACATCAGCCCGTTGACACCGACACCCCCTCCCCTCTAACCTTTGCGTATGCAGGCAGGGGACTGACCCTCAGGGTCGCCCCTGCTTCTGTTTTTCGGACCCCCTTTATCCAGGGAATCAGCCAGCCTGATACGGACCCAGGGGCACAAGGAAGGAGCGGAAATGAGCACAAATGATAGGCAAATAAAATCTCCTCCTCCGGAAGGCTGGCAGTCTCGTTGAAGTGCGGCAGTATGGCCAGATAGGACAAGGCGGCAAACACGGCGCACTCCAGCTACAAAAAAACGCGGTTCAGCTACCACCGCTGCCGCATCTTACCTTACGCCCGCAGCACTACTCACAACCGAGCCTTGCCTCTCTTGCACCGCCATCGGCAGGCCTGCCAGACGGCGATACCATCGCGCGCCATGTGCTACCATTGGCCACGCAGAACAGAAACGCCGCTGCCGACTAACCCCGTCCAGAACCCGGAGGTGCTACTTGGTAGACCCCATAAGCTTGGAAGTCTTCAAGAACCTGTTTGTCTCGGTCTCCGAGGAGATGGGGGTGGCCCTGCAACGCACGGCCTACTCCCCCAATATGAAGGAACGGCTGGACTTCTCCTGCGCTCTGTTCGACCCGGACGGGGCCATGGTGGCCCAAGCAGCCCATATCCCTGTACATCTGGGGGCAATGCCCTTCTCCGTGGCCGCCGCCATCAATCATGTTGGCGCACTGGGACCGGGCGACATCGTCATCTTGAACGATCCCTACCTAGGTGGCACCCACCTGCCCGACATCACCATGGTCGGCCCGGTGTTCATTGGCAGCGGGGCCAACCGGCAGTTGGCGGGTTTCATCTCCAACCGGGGCCATCACGCTGATGTCGGTGGCATGACCCCCGGCTCACTGCCCCTGTCCACCGAGCTATACCAAGAGGGCACCATCATCCCGCCCCTGAAAATCGCCCGTCGTGGCCGGCTCAACGCCGAGGTGGTGCAACTCCTTTGCCGCAACTCCCGTACCCCCGATGAGCGTAAGGGCGACTTGGCTGCCCAGATAGCCTCCATACGCGTAGGCGAGCGGCGCTTGGCCGAAATCGCCGAGCGGTACGGCATGGAGACCACACGGGAACATATGGACGCCATCCTCGACTACTCCGAAAGACGCACACGAGCTGCAATCGCCCGCATATCCGACGGCAGCTATCACTTCTTGGACTACATGGACGACGATGGCCAAGTAGAGCAGTTGATTCCCATCGCGGTAACACTCACCGTCGAGGACGACCATATGACCGCCGACTTCGAGGGCACCGCGGGCCAGCGTCCTGGATGCATCAATGCCCCGTTTGCCGTCACCACCTCCGCGGTATTGTACTCAGTGCGCTGCATCACCAGCGGCGACATACCCGCCAACCAAGGTTGCCTGCGCCCGGTCACGATCAAAGCTCCCGAAGGCTCGCTGGTAAACCCCCAGCCCCAACGCGGTGTGGCAGGCGGCAATGTGGAGACCTCCCAGCGCATCACCGATGTCCTTTTGGGCGCGTTGGCCCAAGCCCTGCCCGACGTGATACCTGCCGCCAGCCAAGGCACCATGAACAACCTGCTGATTGGTGGCCACGACCCGGTGCGCGACAAGGCGTTCGTGTACTACGAGACCATCGCCGGGGGCATGGGCGCCCGCCCCGATAAGGACGGCATATCCGGCATACACACTCACATGACCAACACAATGAACACCCCCATCGAGGCACTGGAGTTCGCCTTCCCGCTGCGCCTACAGGAGTACTCCATCCGGCGTGGCACCGGAGGCGAGGGCATGCGCCGTGGCGGCGACGGCATTCAGCGGGATGTGGAGTTCCTCAGTCCGGCCCGCGTCACCATCCTTTCCGAGCGACGCAAGCGCGCCCCCTACGGCCTCCACGGCGGCCATAACGGGCATCATGGCGAAAACGTGCTGCTACGCAGTGGATACGAAGAAGTGCGTCTGTCGGGCAAGGAGACTCTAGACGTACTGTCAGGCGACGTGCTCAGCATACGCACCCCAGGCGGTGGCGGCTGGGGCGCCCCCACAGAGGAAACCCCCGCCGACTAAGCCGGAAGGTCTCGATGCCCAGCACCAGTGTGCTCGAGGCCCAACTTCATGGGAGTGAGAGCGAGACACAGTGAGAGACACCTAAGTTGAGGCGGACTAGGGTGCCGTGATAGGATGAAATCAATAGGCTGAGTAGTGGCGACAGAAAGCTAATAAGAGGCTAAAAAATGGCACAGAAGAGAGTTTTGGTCAGATATTCGAGGCGGGGTGTTCTTGAAGGCATGGCCCGAGTATTCGATTTGGGTGCCACGCTCAACCGGCGCCGACGTGTTCGGTCGGGCGCAGAGGCGGACGCGACTGCTATCCGCTCCGATTGGATCTCGGTGGGACAAGACATCCGCAACGCTATCGGCATTTACAAACTAGAGACGAAGGAGCGGTCACCCGCGAATCCGAAATATGACTAGCGAAGAAGCTGCCGGGCAAGAACAAGCAGAACATCACCCTGCGGTTCGGCGGCCTCATTTTCCTTCCAACGAGCCCGATACGGTCGTGATGGAGGCCTCCTCTAGCAGCTGGGAGGGGCCGTTGCCCCCACCAGTCGTGTTGCAAGCGTACGATGATATCGTATCAGGGGCGGCAAACAGAATCCTGACGATGGCTGAGACCCAGGGTGCCCACCGTCTACAGATAGAGAAGACAATCGTCAATGGTGACTCCAAGCGGGGCTACCTGGGAATTTCTGCAGCCTTTGCCCCATCGGCAATGGTTATCGGTGGAGGGATTTATCTGATAGCCAACGGCCACGACTGGGCGGGAGCGTCCCTCATTGGTCTTAACTTGGTGGGACTAGCTAGCGTCTTCGTATACGGTTCCACGACCCTCCGAAGTGACTAGCAGTCTACTCTTAATATACGCATCGTAGAGTCGTGATATAGCCTCTTCCTCCTCCGCGCCAATCACCCCCAGTATTCCCGGCAGGTACGCCGCTTGACACCCCCCAAGCTATCCATACAATCAGGCGAGTGCCCTTTTTGAAGTGGCGTCCCCTTCCGAGGGGCGGCCTTTCGCGTCTCCTGTGAGTACCCGCAGACTAGCAATGTCCCGGAGGTGTAGCCCATGCCCAGAATGACCGGGAACAGGTTCATCGCAGAAATGCTGCGTGACTATGGCGTGACCCACGTCTTCCAAGTCCCCACTGCCTTCTTTGGCGTGATGCGTGAGATGGAGGACATGGACATCCGGCGTGTGGTGACCCACGGCGAGAAGGCTGCGGCCTACATGGCCGACGGCTATGCCAGGGCCTCCAAGCGGGTCGGCGTGTGCATGGCCCAGAACATCGGCACCGCCAATCTTGGCGCCGGACTCGCTGACGCTTACATGGGCCACTCCCCCGTCATCGCCATGACTGGCGCCCTCCCCGCCGAGCACCGCTACCGTCACGCCTATCAGGAGTACGACCACGAACCGTGGTACGAGTCGGTCACCAAGTCCAGCGTCTTCATCGACCGGGTGAGCCGCCTGCCCGACGCACTGCGTCAGGCCTTCCGCGATGCTACCTCCGGTGCCCCAGGGCCGGTGCACCTCGACATACCCGACGAGGCCTGCAGTGCCGAGGCCGACTTGGACGTAATCGTGGAGGAGCTGCACACGACGTTCCCATCCTTCAGGCCAGAACCTGAGGGCGACCGCGTGCGCGAAGCTGCCCGCGCCATCTCGCAGGCCCAGCGTCCGGTGATCATCGCTGGCGGAGGGGTCATCGCCTCCGAGGCATGGAGAGAGGTACAAGAACTGGCGGAGATGCTCACCATCCCCGTGGCCACCACCCTCAACGGCAAGCTCACCCTGCCGAACAGCCATCCCCTGAACGTCGGCGTTCCCGGACGCTACTCAGCATGGTGCGCCAACCAGACAGTGGCCTCCGCCGACTTGGTCATCGCCATCGGCACCCGCCTCGGAGGCATGGCCACTTGGGACTGGCGCATTCCCGCCTCCGACATGCCCACCATCCAGATTGGCATCGATCCCTCGGAGCTGGGGCGCAACTACCCCGCGCAGGTTGCCCTGATGGGCGATGCCCGCGCCTGTGTGCGTCGCCTCATCGAGGTGCTGGAACCCATTGCTCCGAGAGAGGACCGGCTGGCTGAAATCAGCGACCGCGTGGGACGCTGGCGCGACGAGTACGCCCCCATGGTGAACTCCGATGCATCGCCCATGCGCCCTGAGCGCCTCTGCAAGGAGATCGCGGAGAACCTGCCCGACGATGCCATGGTGGTGTCCGACACCGGACACTCCGGCATCTGGTCCGGCGTACTGATGCCCTTGGAAAACCCGGGACTCAACTACATACGCTGCGTCGGCTCCTTGGGTTGGGGTTTGTCTGCCAGCATCGGAGCCAAGGCTGCCGTGCCCAACAGGCCAGTGGTCTGCTTCACCGGCGACGGCGGGTTCTGGTACCACATCGCCGAGCTGGAGACGGCCCTGCGCCACGGCATCGCGCCAGTGATTGTGGTAAACGACAACCGCTCGCTGAACCAAGAAAAGGGTCCCATTGAGCGGGCCTACGACGGGCAGCCCTATGGTCGGGCCTTCCAAGACCTGATGATGTTCCAAGACACCAACCTAGCCGCAGTAGCGCAAGCCATTGGCTGCTACGCCGAGCGCGTCGAGCGCCCAGCCGACATTGGCCCAGCCATGGAGCGGGCCTTTGCATCGGGGCGGATCGCCGTGCTGGACATGGTCAGCGACATCGAAGCCATGGGCCCCGTGGCCCGCATGTCCGACGTACGGGAGTCGGTTTCCGGCTAGCACCACCCGTAGGGGGCACCCCTTGTGGGTGCCCAAACAACCGCAGAAATCGCTGATACAGGAGAACCAACAACGTGCGCATCGACGTCCACACCCACCTGATATGCCTCGATTTCATCAAGCACATGGCAGGGCGCTCCAGCCTGCCCAACGGCGCCTTGGACGGCGGCAATTACATCGTCCAATGCACCACCAACTTCAACATCCCCGTGGAGCCCCTCTACTACACTGTGGAGGACAAGCTGCGGGACATGGACCGCATGAATACAGAAGTGTCGCTGCTGACCCACGGCATACCCGGCCCTGAGTTCCTGCCTCCCGACGAAGCCGACGACTGGGCCTCCCGTATCAACGACTACATCGCCGGCATCGTGGAGCAGTACCCCGACAAGTTCATCGGCTGTGGTAGCATCGGCTTCGGCGACCCCCAGCGGTCCATTGCCGAAGCTGACCGATGCGTCAACGAGTTGGGCTTCAAGGGCTTCCAACTCTTCTCCAACACAAACCAGAAGGTACTCGACTCCCCGGAGTTCATCCCCGTTTACCGGCGCATCGCTCAGTTGGGCGTGCCCCTGAACATGCACCCCACAGCCCCGCTGAACATGACGGGCATGGCGGGCACCCCTCTTGTGCCGGGCATGGGCTTCCTCTACGACACAAGCTTGGGCACCATGCGCCTCATCTCCAGCGGCCTCTTCGACCAAGAGCCTGACCTGAATCTCATAGTGCCCCACGTCGGGGGCATCCTGCCCTACCTGCGCGGCAGGTGCGGGCGCGCCGTGGACGCAGGCGTGGCCCTTGGCCAGTACTCCCTGCAACACTCGGCCCAATACTACCTAGACCGGATATACGTCGACACCGTGGCCCACAGCTTGGATGCCTTGGAGTTCTGCTATCAGCACACCAGCGCCGACAGGATTCTCTACGGCACCGACCACCCCTTCGCCAACTACATCGGCGTATCCGACTTGGTCGAGCAGCTGCGCTGCACCGCAGCGGAGCGGGAGATGATCTACCACGGCAACGCCGAGAGGCTTCTGAAACTGAACTAGCCCGAACGCGGCTTGTGCTGAGGCCCACCCCTTCCCACGTAGTTGAGGCTGGCCCCTTCCCCCTCAGGGGGAAGGTTGGGATGGGGGTGAAGCCCCTTCAGAAGCGACAGTCTCGAATAAGGAGGAATGATATGGCAGAGCAAGGCGGCTACATTTTCTACGCCCGTATGAGCGTCGATGCCGAGCACGAGGACCTGTTTAACGAGGTATACGACATCGAGCACGTCCCCGAACTCCTCAAGGTGCCCGGAGTGCGCAGCGTCACCCGCTACAAGGTCGACTCCACCATCTACACCACCAAGCTGGAAGAGCAACCCCTATACATCGCCGCCTATGAGGTCGACAGCCCCGACGTAATCACCAGCGACGCTTGGAACGTGGCCACCGAAATCGGCCGCTGGGCCGAGCACGTCCGCCCCCACACCAGCAACCGCTCCCACGTCATCTACAAAAAGGTAGCCGGCCCCGAGCGAGCGTAGGGACGCCCGTCTATCTTCTCGCGAAGGCGCGAACCCAGAAAACCGATACGCACAAACGTTTCTCCATCTGACATAGTCCCTGTTCAGGAGCCGTGATGGCCTTTACAAAGCTGCTTGAACCCTCTCCTATCGTTCTATTCGTTGGGGCCGGTGCGTCCAGGGCATTGGGGATACCTACGATGGTGGAGCTCCAGCAATTAGTTGGTCAAAATATAACGCAAGAACACCAACCGCTATGGGATGCTCTAGTTGATAATGCGGCCCTCGCGAACAGAGCTAGAGCAAAGCACATCAACATCGAACATATTCTGAGTTACATCGAAGAATGTGAGTCTCTGACATCGTTCTGCACACGCCTTTGGGGGCGCATGTACGGTTTAGTCCAAGGTGATCCGACTATTGAACAGATACATGACTTTCGTCAACAACTATGGGGAATACGCACAACAATTCTTGAGATCCTTTTTGAAAAATGCACGCACCTTGAACCTGCAGAGGTAGCCGGGTGCTACGAGCCATTATTCGATATCATCGATCAGGCGAGCGGGCAAAGGTACACAAATTGCTTTACGACTAATTACGATCTTGCTTTTGAGGTGTTGGTGAGCACCTTATGTGACAAATACGAGCTAGTCGATGGTTTTTCGGGGTCGTCTGGTATATTCCAAGGAAACTATCTGCCTACCATGGATGCCCGACATTCAATAACCCTCTTCAAATTACACGGCTCCGTGTCTTGGACGCAAGAGCCGATCAGTTCCCACATAGTGGTGAGTACATCTAGCACTACGGAGTGCGCTAACTCACCCGTTTGGATATATCCAACCACACATAAGGAAAGTACTCAAAATTTTTTGATTGCACCCCTTAGTCAAGCTTACGGACGTCTGGAATCCCTCTTCGCGATGATAGGAGCAGTCAAGATATTGCTCGTCATCGGATACGCATTTGGCGATGTGAGGCTTCGAAGCTCGATCGCCGAATGCCTATATATGGAGGACAAGGCTACCCTGCTGGTCGTAGATCCCAACGCAAGTTCGGCGAGAATTAAGAAATTGTTCCCCTTCCTGAGAGACGAAAGAATATGCATCATAAATGGTAGTTTTGGTGAGTCTGACACACTTACGAAAATCCAGCGTGAGATAGAGAATAGATTGGTAATAGTAAGTAAGCCAGAATAGTTCGTACCAATGTTTACAATATCACAGTCCATTTCTTTTTCGCGGCCACCGTTGTATAGGATAAAACCGGTTTCGTGGAAGAAGACGTGAATCTTGCAACGCGGACTGACCGTTAGGTACCTTTCTTTCCTGTCTCGAGGCCGTGATCTTCATTGCAACCAATAATCGCCATCGATGTGTGCCGGTTCTTCATCTTACCCAGCGATGACCCAGCAGCTTACGGGCACCTCATAGGCGAGTAGGGAACCATCTCGCGGCCTCCCCCATCACCCCAACTGAAACGTCTTCCGATAAACCCCCGGCGACCCGTTTACATGCTCCATCTTCGGCCGTATCCGCAGCGACCACGGGTTCGCGTCCCGCGCCTTCTCCCACTCCGGCGTCTGCGACACCTTCTCGTGCTCGAACTCATACATCACGCCATACGCCGGAGCCCCGCGCACCGCCTTCAAACGCCGCGCTTGGATCACCCCCGGCACCTCGCAATAGTTCGGCACGTACACCGTGCTATACCAAGCGTTGAACTCCTCCTCATACTGCTCCGGTATGTCCATCCGCCCGTACTGGAGCACCGGGGCCATGTCCGACGCCGACATTGACGCGGGCACCTGCTCCGGGTAAATCACTTGGTAGACGTTGTGCACATAGTTCTGCCCGATAACCCGTGGCGACATCCGCCGGGACCACTCACCTGGATTGGCTAGGTAATGCTGGAAGGTGTCGCCCGAATACACGTCGGGCGACTCCATCTCATACACCGCCAGATGCTTCGGGCTCCCACTGATCGCCTCATAGCGGGCTGCATTCAGCACCCCGGGCAGCGACGTAAGCTCCGCTAAGTGCTCCTCGTTGTACCACCGGTTGAACTCCTCCTCCAGTTCCGCCGGCACATCCGCCATCACCACCAGTATCCCCGTGCCCTTCCTGTCCGCCATGCCATCCCTCCTTGCTCTCTGCTCTCTCATCAAGTCGTCAATGCCTTGTCCGCAGTCTAAGAAGACTCCCGTCAGGGTGTCAACGGCCCGCTGTCATGCCCCGTTCTTTGGCAGACAGACCCTTGCAAAACGCTGTCGCTCGCCACACCCTCAATCTGCTGACGGACCGAACAGGCACGCTGCTGACGGACCGAACAGGCATGACAAAAACCGCTTGCGCCTTCCGCCCTCCATCCCCCATCATCAGTCCATCGCTTCCGGCTCTCTGGCCACCGGCCAGACACCGGCAATCTACGGCGACCAGCCCCGAAACGGCCGGAGAATCAATGGAAGCCCAAACAGGCAACCCCCTCTTCCCCAGCATTCACGCCCTCCTCCGTCGTTTCCCTTCAGGGCCTGTTCCCGTGCAGAAGGGAAAGAACTCATCTGCTGCCCTCAAAAGGCCATCCACACCCTTTGAACGAGACAAAATTTTCGTAGCTGACTCAGATACAACCATGAGACCAATAAGACCAACTTCAGCCCTCGAAAATCCGTCCCCAGCTACGGCCTTGCCCTCGTCAACCCACCCTTTTGCCCCCATTTTTCGCCACTCACCAGATACAAAATCGCCCCGTATGAGACCAAATTTTCTTAGCTGGTTCAGATATAACCATGAGACAATGAGACCAATTTCAGCTACGAAAAACTTCGCCACAGCTACGAGTTTTGTCTCACCGGCTACGAACACGCCCCATCGCCCCCTGTTTTCACAGCTACGAAAAGTCCCCAATGGGACCAAAACTTTCGTAGCTGGCTCAGATACAACCATGAGACCAATCAGACAACGACCACTCCGAATCGCCCCCAATGGCCCGCTGCCTGTATACTTGACCGTAGCCATCAGCACTTGAGGTATCTGTAGGAATGACCACCACCCCCGAAACCCCTGAACAGCAGCAATCAAAATACGACCCCATCGCCCTCGAAAAGAAGTGGCAGGAGCGATGGGAGGCTGACGGCATCTACCGGGTCCCCGACGAGGATGACCGGCCCCGCTGGTACGAGATGACCATGTACCCCTACCCGTCGGGCGATCTGCACATCGGCCACTGGTATGCCATGGCCCCGGCCGATAGCCATGCCCGCTTCCGCCGTATGCAGGGCTACAACGTGCTGCACCCCATGGGCTTCGATGCTTTCGGCCTGCCCGCCGAGAACGCCGCCATCAGCCGGGGCATCCATCCCTACGAATGGACCATGAGCAACATCGAGAACATGCGCGGGCAGTTGCGCAGCATGGGGGCCATCTACGACTGGAGCAAGGAGATCATCTGCGCCCTGCCTGAATACTACCGCTGGAACCAGTGGTTCTTTCTGAAACTGCACGAGAAGGGACTGGCCTACCGTGCCCACGCGCCGGTGGTCTGGTGCCCATCCTGCAACACTGTGCTCGCCAACGAGCAAGTGCTGAATGGGCGTTGCGAGCGCTGCCAGACGCCCATAACCCGGCGCGACCTCGCCCAATGGTTCCTGCGCATCACCGACTACGCCGAGGAGTTGCTGGACTTCCAAGGTCTTCTCGAATGGCCGGAGAAGATTCTGGCGATGCAGCGCAACTGGGTCGGCCGCAGCGAGGGGACCGAAATCAGCTTCGACATCAGCCACTACAACCTAGACCAGCAGGAACTACGCACCTTCACCACGCGCATAGACACCATCTTCGGCGTTACCTTCATGGTACTGGCCCCAGAGCATCCGCTGGTGTCGTCGCTCACCACACCGGAACAGGCCGAGGCGGTCGAGGCATATATCCATGAGGCCCGGGCCGCCACCGAAATCGAGCGTCTATCAGCGGATAAGGAGAAGACCGGGGTGCCCTTGGGTAGCTACGTCATCAATCGACTTAACGGCGAACGGGTGCCTCTTTTCATCGCCGACTATGTGCTAATGGCCTACGGTACAGGCGCAGTCATGGGTGTGCCCGCCCATGACCAGCGCGACTTCGAGTTCGCCACCAAGTACGGCCTTCCCATACAGGTGGTCATATCCCCGCCGGACTGGTCTGGCCAGCCCTTGCAGGAAGCCTCCTCCGACGAGGGAGTCATGGTGAACTCAGGTCGATTCGACGGCATGCCCTCAGATGACGGGATGAAGGCTATCGCCGATCATGTGGAGGAATCGGGATGGGGCAAGCGGGCCACCTCCTACCGGCTGAGGGACTGGCTAATTTCGCGCCAACGCTACTGGGGGACTCCCATCCCCATGGTGCACTGCGCCGACTGTGGCACGGTTCCGGTGCCGGAAGAGCAGTTGCCGGTGCTGCTGCCCTCAGATGCCGAGTTCAAGCCGACGGGTGAATCTCCCCTAGCAAGCAACCTCGGCTTTGTGCAGACCAGTTGTCCCCAGTGTGGCGGCGATGCCCGGCGCGAGACCGACACCATGGACACCTTCGTAGATTCTTCTTGGTACATGATGCGCTACACCAGCCCGGACTACCATGCTGGCCCCTTCGACCCAACGCAGATACAGGAGTGGCTGCCCGTTGACCAGTACACCGGAGGCGCGGAACACGCCGTGATGCACCTGCTGTATGCACGGTTCTTCACCAAGGTGCTGCGGGATGTGGGCTTGGTCAGTTTCGACGAGCCCTTCCTACGCCTCTACAACCAAGGCACCATAGTTGCCGGCGGGGCCAAGATGAGCAAGTCGCGGGGCAACGTGGTCAGTCCCGATACCCATGTGCAGGAGGTCGGGGCCGACACCGTTCGGGCCTACCTGATGTTCCTTGGGCCGTGGGACCAAGGCGGAGACTGGAGCGACGCTGGCATCAACGGCATGGCCCGCTGGATGAACCGGGTATGGGAAATCTCCCAGCGTGATGCCAGCGTGCTTGAAGGCGATCCCGACGGGCAGGCTTCCCGAGATACGCGGCGACTCCTGCACCAGACCATCCGCAAGTGCTATCAGGATCTCGACCGCTTCAAGTTCAACACCGCAATCGCCTCCCTTATGGAGTTCTCCAACCACCTGAACCGTGTGTGGGCCGAGGGAAGCGTCGACCCCGAAACGTGGCGTGAAAGCGTCCGGTGTGTGCTGCTGATTATGGCCCCCATGACCCCCCATATCACCGAGGAGTTATGGGAACGAGCAGGATACCCCTACAGCATCCACAACCAGCCGTTCCCAAGTTGGGATGAGGAACTGGCCGCCAATGAGGTCATCACGCTGGTGGTGCAGGTGAACGGCAAAGTCCGAGACAGGATACAGGTGCCCGCAGAGATATCAGAGGAAGAGGCGCGTGAGCTAGCATTGGGCAGCGACAAGGTGCAACCCTTCCTCAGCGACAAAGAGATACAGCGGGCGGTATACGTGCCGGGGCGCCTGGTGAACGTGGTGGTGAAATAGCTGGGATGATGGAGCGCCGGTAGCGACTCAGGAAGCTCCCAGTACCACCCGCACCATCTTTCGTTCCAAGGCGGCGGCTACTTCCTCAACGGAGCCTTTGTCTCCGGCTTCTCCTGCAGAGATGGTGTATGCCACACCCAGAAGGCGGCCGACTCGGAAGTCGATGACAGTGGAGGATGCCCCGCCCGCCGGGCCGCGTTGCACCACCTCCATACCGACGGTGTCGCTGGCCAACCCCGTAGGTTCGAAGGCCTGAGCGCTCTCCACTCGATATCCAGGAGCCACTTCGTCGCCCACTGAGGCCTCGAACTCCCGCCGGAACACCTCTTCCATCCAGTTGGAAACGGACTCCCCGTCTCGGAACAGATGTACGACCGTCGCCACTGCCAGCGACGAACCGGGGGCCATGCCTTCGGGGGAAGAAGCAGCGGCGAACTCCTTGAGGTGTCCGGTGATACGTCCCAAACGTTGCAGGTCATCGGCGTTGCGGTTGAGGACGCTTTGCTTGGCCATGGTCTCGTTGTCCAAAGGGCCTTCTCGCAGGGACCTGAAGGAGCGGAACTCCGCGGGAAGGTCCATCCGGTCCAGGGGCATCCAAGCGAGGTCTTCCTCTTGGATGCCCTCAGTGGCGCGGTATAGGAAGTTGGTAGTCATAGCTCATTCACAACGGAAGCAGTCCAACCAGTCGCCTATGGACGGCTGTGTGGGCTTTCTGACCTAGGTACCCTCGGGGAATACGGCGATGCCGTCGATCTCCAAATCGCCGGCCCCCACGAACCCAGACACCGCAATGCTGGTACTGGTGACGTCTCCCAAGGGCCAGAAGTCCTTCTTCACTTGGGCGATCGCTGGCAGGTCGTTGATGTCCCGCACGTAGGTGGTGGTCTTCACCACGTCCTTCATGGTAAGACCGCTGGCGGCCAACACCTGTTGCATCCATTCCAAGGATCTTCGAGTCTGAAACGAGATATCGCCCTTGGAACGCGCGTCGTACTCCCAAGTCTGCAGGTCCCATTGACCGGTCATCCCGGATATGAACAGGAACTGTCCCACGCGCAAGGAACGGGCAAAGAGGCGCCCTTTTTCATCGGGTACTATAACCTGCTTTTCCATCGCCAACCCCCGCTATTGTGTGCTCGTTAGGCTTCCCCATCCTCTGGGGTCTGCTCTGCCGCCTCAGCATGTCCTGCTGCCTGAGGCACGTCGATACGGGCCACCACTCCTTGCGGATCACTGTCGAGGGTGACATTGGCTGGCAATACCACATCCTGGGCTCGAATTACCGCCTGCGGGTCCGTCAGAGTAGAGAGATCCACGGACAGCGAGGACGGAATGTCCAAGGGGAAAGACTGGACAGCCAAGCTGTACAGAACCTGTGCCACATTGCCGCCAGCAGCACGGGCCCCCGGTGACTCACCCTCGAACACCAAGGGAACGTCCGCAGAGATGGACACGGCGGCTTCTACGCGCAGGAAGTCGACGTGCAGCAAAGAACCCCGCACGGGCTCAACCTGCACTTCGCGCACCATGGCCAATTGACGTTCCGGCTTGCCTCCCACTCCCAAGAATATGGGGGTGCTGGAGCCAGCTTGGGACAGCGCCTTCTCCAATGCTGCTCTCTCGCATTGCAACGCCTCCGGTTCATCTTTAGCCCCGTAGACATGTACGGGGATGATGCCATTACGTCGCAGGGTCTTAACCTTCTTGCCCAGAATGACCCGGGGTTCCAGGTCGAGGGCTATCTCGTCCGCCATTTGATTCACATTCCATCCTGAATTGTTCGCCGAGGGCCACAGCAATCCACGCCTGTCACCCGCAGCAGTCGCGTAGTATAGCAGCACGTTGGATAAGAGTCAGCAGCAAAGAGCTCCTGAGAGGGGTGGTATGCTGGTGTCGTTATTACAATCTGGAGGAAGAAGATGCTCACCAACGCCACGTTCAAGATCGTAAGCTGGGACGAGGAGCCTTTCGACGAACCAGAAGACGGGCCGAAGCTGACCCGGGCGCATGTGAAGAAGTCTTTCCACGGTGACCTGTCCGGGACAGGCAACCTCATGTACGTAATGACGTACCTAGACGGTGGGGTCGCCTCGTTCTCGGGTTTCGAGAAGGTTGTGGGCAGCTTAAGGTGGGCAGTCAGCTTTGTGCTCCAGCATACGGGGTCTTACGACGGAGAGAGGGCCACGGCTGAGTACGAGGTGGTGCCAGGAACGGGTACAGGCGAGTTAGCAGGGCTTTCGGGCACCAGCGGGTTCTCTGCTGGACATGCCGAAGAGCACGAAATGACACTGGAGTATGAAGTGTGACTCGCACCTAAGTCGGCTGATTCCTGAAATGTCCACACAACCCAAACACTACCCTCTGTGAAGACACTGGAGAACCGGATGCGGTGGAAGTCGCCGTCTGGTGCGGTACATACCGCTGCGCAAGGGATGCTCTTCCGTCTCAGGCAGTGAGGCAAGTCCGCCAGCATCACGCCATTCCACGGGGCCGGTATTGCAGTGCTTCGGCTAGGTGGGGTACACCAATGATGGGGCTGCCTTCCAAGTCGGCGATGGTGAGAGCCACCTTGAGGACGCGGTGGAACCCACGAGCTGACAGATTGAGTTGGGCCATGGCCGTCTGCAGCAGACTCTTGGCGGCGTCCTCCACTTTACAAAAGTCCCACACCTCTCGAGGTCCCATCTCCGAGTTGGATGCCAATGGAGTGTGGTCGAATCGCTCCCGCTGGCGCTGTCGTGCGCTCTCCACCCTCGGCCGTAGCTGCGCCGAGCCCTGCTGCGCCTCCGGAGCCACAAGATCGGCGTACTCGACTGCGGGCACCTCGACGAACAGGTCGATCCGGTCCAGCAAGGGCCCGCTTATGCGCCTTTGGTACTTGGCCACCGTGGATGGGGCGCAGGTGCAGTTTTTCTTGGGGTCGCCATGAAAACCGCAAGGGCATGGGTTCATGGCGCCGACCAGCATGAAGGCGTCGGTTCTGTAACTGCAACAAACTCGTCTGTGGGAATGGACATGCTGATTCTGACGCTGTTGTCGCCATCGATAGTCACGCAATCTAAGAGGAGGAGCAAGACTTCCCGCATCTCTTCTGGTGTTAAGGTGTCAAGCCTGTCGCCCATGCTCTGGGCCCATTCTGTGAATTTTTCTATTAGCGCTTCCTTTTCCGCTAGATTCCTTGTTTGGTTACGATGCTCATCCAACGCGTGAGTTATGCGGTCCGATCTAACCCTAATCGCCTCGCGTTGCCGGTCGAGCTGGCCTTCGCCGATCTTACCTTTCACGTACAATGTAATTGCGCGCTCTTCTTCCGCCTGTACCTCCCTTAAATCCCGTTCTAATTGACTTAGTCTCTCGGACCCTTGCCATTCGCCCTCCTCCGCCATCTTCAGGGCTTCAATGCCCGAGGTGATGACCTTAGGGTCTAGCAGTATCTTCTTTACCTCAGTCCAGACCAGTTCCTCCAGCCGCTCCGCTCTTATGAATGGATGTTCGCGACAGCGGGAAATTCGTTTCTGCATCCCGTAGCAGTGATAGTATCGGCGAGGGTTGTCCAAGTCATACTGGTAGACTTTTCCATTGCGCCTAACCGTGTCCTGCCTTGTCGCTCGCCCACCTAGGAGCATTCCACAACCAGTGCACCTAACGAGATGCTGCAACATGTAGAATACACGTGTATTGCGTTTGGCTCGGCTCAACCGTTGGGTCTTCAGAACTTGTGCTAGTTCCCAGGTTTCCACGTCCACCAAAGGCGGGAACGGAACTGGTATCCAAGAATCCCGTGCCTGCTCAATAACCCTTCTTCCACCTTCCGTGGAGATGTGCCTATTCCTCCCATACCACCAAGTGCCCTTGTAGGTTTCGTTCCTCAAAATACGAGAGATATGGGACCAATGCCAACGTTCTTTGAACCTAGCTGTCGGGATTCCCTCAGCCATAAGCTGCCCCGCGATTGCCGGGATTCCTAGCCCATCGCGCGTGTATTGGAGGAAGATCCGCCTCACCACATCGCCTTCTTCATCAACTACCTCAGGTTTGCCATCTTCGCCGATACGGTATCCATACGGGACTCCATTGCAAGGGATCCGCCCCTGCTTAGCTGTACCCCGCTTTCCCATGGACGAGCGTTCCCGGAGATTGTCTGTTTCTATCTTTCCTATGGCAGCCATGAGGCCGAAAGTCTTCATGTCGATGGAATCCATCACAGCCTGTAGGCATATCTGGTGCGCCTCCACTACCTCCATCAAGGCAGAGGCCGGGTACACCCCCCGGGTCAGCCGGTCAGTCTTCCAGCAGACTATGGTGTCGAAGAGTCCCAGTCGGGCATCTTCCAACATTCTTTGGAACTCCGGGCGGTTCTTGGACCAACCTGGGCCTACCTCTTGGTACGTCTTTACTACTGTAAGTCCATGAGCGCTGCAGTAGGATTCCATCTCCCCTATCTGCTCAGCGGTGGAGGTCTTGTCCTCGTCCGCTTGGCTCTTGCCTGACACCCTAGCGTAGATGGCCGCGCGGTGACGTTCCGGTCGCTGCCTTAGAGCCCTTCTAGTTGTCATGGTGTCTCCTTTCCCAGTGTCATCTGCTCCCGGTCTCATCTGCCAACAAAAGAACTTCCCGCTAGCGGGTCATCGAGTGGCTGAATGGAGTTGGCCCAAGGGCCGCATGCCACATTATGACGAACCCCACACTCGATACCTCGACTAACTCCGCGTCATCCGTGTGCGGTGCGCCCCAGCCAGACTGGCCGCTTCGGCGAAGGCATGGACGACAGGTGCTGATAAGCCTCTAGGAGAATGCAGGTCGTCCACGGCTCGCACGTTCACCCCCACTGCTTGGATGGGCATTAGGTCCCAGCGTCGTCTCCATGCGCTGTCTTTCACCGTGCCGCTAGGGAGGCCCCCACTTACGGGACCCACGCCCATACGACACTCTGCCTTAACCTTGACGACCACCGTCAATGAATGAAGGGCTATCCACAAGCTCATCGAGAGTCATCGACTACGTAGAGGGCGTCACTGATTATCCTCCTCGTCCTCAGCCCAAGGTCCATCTTTGTCCTGTGCATACGGGCTCGGCGTGCCGGTGCGCCCTAGCAACATTGAGAAGAGGCGACGTAACCGGTGCTCGGCATCGGGCGCGGGATTGCACTCAACGCTTACTAGCCTCAGCGGGGACTTGGCCTCTGGAGGCGCTTTTCGTCCCCGCTTGCCGTTGCCATTTTCCTTGTCATCGCCCGTACGGATCTCTTTTGAGCTGCCGAAACGCCGCCCTTCCTCCCGTCGTGGTACCGGGGCAGCCGATATAACGGGTCGCGAGGCTCCATGTAGTCTCACTAGTCGCTTAATCCAGAGGGGCTTCAGCCCAAGTCCTCTCACAACAGAGTGCCCTCCACACCCGTTCACCCCTTTGAGCAAAGGGCTGACGGCCGCCGTTGCCCGGTGTCCGCAGAGTTGCCGGTCGCCGCCTCGTTGCAGTGCGGGAGCGCCGCTACCATGCCTTCGCCGGCGACGATCAAGAGAGGTCGCACGACTGCCGAGGGTCTTGAACGCCTTCAAGCTCATGAATTGCATCGTATCTTATCTCCTTCTCCTCGTACCAAGGGACACCCTTTGTTGTTTGACGTGTCGGCCTGGGATTGCGGTATGCAGTATCCACTCCTACAGGCGCGGCAGCGCACTGCCCGTATTCAGGCGCTGCAGGGTCACTATGGTGCTGGTTCTTATGCCGGCAGAGCAGAGCGCAGGAGCTCCTCGATCCGTTCCAGGGGGGCGGGCAGGGGTTCGCCGCCACATGGTTTTACTTCGTGCCCTGCTGGTCTCCCTCCACCGCCTGCACTCATTCGCGTTCGTCTCAAGGTGTTGGTCAATCCCGCCGGAGCGCACCAGCCCACGGAACATCGCGTAGTTGCATGACCGCAGGAGGTTTCGCCTCTTGTCCTTCAGTTGCTCCTGAGAGTAGTAGCGGTTTACCCACTCCTGTCGCACGGTAGCCGTCATCTCAGCCACTGCTGGCCCTCCCCGGTGCAAGTTAAGGACTGATTTACACCATGGGGCTGAGAACCTGCAACCCCAAATGTCTTACAGGACGCTTAACCGAGGCCAGCTATGGGGCTTCTCTTTTAGAACAAGTCCTATCTGGCGATGTTCTATTATATGTCTTTCGAAGTAATGTGCCGCCGGTAAAGCCGTGATATCTTATATTATTGCAGCAAAATCCGGGGTTTTCCCAAGGCACCGCGAGAGGGGAGTGTGCCATGACATCCAACGACGACGACCACCTGCGCACGGCCCCGCTGGGCTGAGCCTGTCGCCGACGGAGCGCCGGGGACGGGTGAGGTTGACCCTGTCGCCAGCAGAGGAGAAGCGACGCACCAAGGCACTGGAGCGCAAGGAGCGGATGCTGATCGAAGACATCCGCATAGCAGGGGCTCTGCTGGAATGATCGAGGCGAAACTGCTGCCGCGCGATGCACGCGCCATGCCCCGCTGGCACGGAAGGACCCCAAGGGCCTGCAGGCATGGAGAGGGCCGATGGCGTGGCCGGCCCCCAAGAGTCCGTGGTGGGTACGACCACGCGGTGTGGTGTCGAAGGTGAGGCGCTCTGCTGTCTGTGTGTCCGTCCAACCCATCCTCGCGCGTCATCTACCCCCGCCACAGCCCCAGCGTCACCACCCTGCGGAACCTCTTCCCCCGTTCCGCCGTGACACGTTGCCCCCGGACCTGTGCCAGACGCTCCCTGAGCCGCCGCAGGTAGTCCTCCCTCTCCGGTCCCCGCAACCGCTCCGTGTTCGGTGGCAGGGTCAGGTGGTACCGGGCCATCAAGAGAACCCCCAGTTCCCACCAGCGCTCCCCGGCCCGGTCCACACCCCTACGGTTGGGTAGGCTGGCGCGCAGATTCCGCCACTCAGCCACCAAGCCAGCTGCCGGCCCGAACGCATGCTCCTCGTCGGGCTGGGGCTCCACCGTCACGAGCCCTGCGTCGGGCATCCCCTGCTCCCGCTCCGGTGGACGCCATTCGCCGGCCTCGCCCTCGTCGGGCTCAACGTCCCCTGCGGTCCGCCCCCTGGCGACTTCCTCCAGGCCCGCCACTCTCCGACCCAACTCCTGCAACAGGCCGCCCTGCGCCTCCACCATCTCCGCGAGATGCGCGACTTCCCCCGCCAGCGTCTCCATCTGTTGCGCCACAGTTCCGGTCCGCCCATCGGACCCTCTGGAACCGTCTAGGCCGGGGGACTCAGCCGCCTCGAGCCCGGCCTCGAACTCCTGCAGCGCCCTGCGCATCCGACGGGAGGGACTCCCCGCCTCGAGGTTCTTCGCCACGGTGCGGTAGTTTACCCCCAGCGCCGTGGCCGCTCTCATCCGGCCCCTGTATTCCACCAACTGCTGCAGCACCTCGAATAGACGCAAGTCCTCCGGTCTGGTATCGGCCCGTTCCATCCCCGTCGATTCCACATCTGCACCCATCACCAAGGCCTCCTTTAGACTGCGATAGACTGCAATAAGAGTGCAAGTTGTAGAGATTGTACCCTGTTGCAGCACGGGGCCCCGGGCCAAGTGGCCCCGACCATGCATCTCGTAAATCTCTTTCACATCTCCACCTCTTAGCAATCCTTGCAGCCACCCCCGCCCAGTGTGCGGAGATGATGCCGTTGCTACCCGGGTGGCTCAATTCCGTGCCAGACGGCTTGCTCTAAGTCGGTGTCCCGCAATCTGACCCCTACCTACTCCGCCACAGCCCCAGCGTGAGCACCATGCGCAACTTCTCCCATCGCTCGGCGATGAGGCGCTGCCTCCGGGCGCGCGCCAAGGCCTCCCTGCGCCACCTGAGGCGCTCGCCCTGCCTCGGCCCTCCCAGAAGCTCCCTCTCCGGTGGCAGCGTCAGCCCATGCTCCTCGATCAACAGGATCTCCAGCTCCCACCTGCGCTCCTCAGCCCGCACGCGGTCGACCCTACTGCCACGCTCGGCCCTACCGGTTCGCAGCCCTCGCCACTCGGCTACCAACTCCGCAGCCTGCCCAAAAGCATGCTCCTCGTCGGGCTGGGGCTCCAGAGTGACCACCGAGGTATCGGGCAGCCCGTGAACCCTCTCGGACGGACGCCATTCGCCCTCATTGCTCTCTTCGTCAGCCGATCCGGGAATCGACTCCCGCTTCTCCCGTGCCTCCTCCGGTCCAGCCACCCGCTCTCCCGTCTCCTCCGGCTGCTGGTACGCCTGCAGCGCGCTGCGCATGCGTCGCGACAGCCGGCCCGCCTCGAGGTTCGGCGACACCGTCATCGCTTCGGCCATCCTGGACCGGCTCCTGCACCACAGTCACGTGCTCAACATCCGGGGAGAGAGCTACCGGCTCCGGGAGAAACGCCAAGCCGGATTGTTCCCCTCGCTGCACCACCTGCCTCCCTCCCCGGAAGAGGGCCGGTACCATTAGGATGACTAACGGAATCCTAGGAGATCAACCAAGTGGCTCAATTCCAACCCGTTATAAATGGCTCAGTTCTAGCCCGTCATTGACACATCGTCACTGCAATCGCCTTGGTAGCCTGCAGAGGAGACATCACCCGGTCTCCACGTTCGCGCCGACCGCGAGGTGGCAGTATGGCAACCACGATGAGGCGGTCCAGGACTTCGATGGGCTCCTGTGCTTCGACCCGGACAACGCCGTGCCCCTTCGCAACCAGGGAGTCGCCCCCCTTGGGAGACCCCTCGATGCAGTCAAGGACTTCAACAGTTCCATAGGCCTTGTCTAATTTCCCGGAGAAGACAAATGGGCGTGGCCAAATCGTCGCGCTACCTCTTCAGCATCACTGCAATTATTCGTAGGAAAAATCCATCGAGGAAAACGCAATTCCCTTGCAACCCGTTGCACGGCACCATGCTAAAGTGAATGCGCCTAAACGCTGAGTTGCCAATGGAGACGCGTATGACTCTCGACCACCATACTCGATCGGAACGGGCAAAGGTAACACCAGAGTTGCGGAGAGAGGTTTACCGTCGATATAAGGGGATTTGCCAACTGTGCCTCGAACCTGTCGGGTCAGGGTGGCACCTCGACCATATAAGGCCGCTGTTCTTGTGGGGAAACACGGTCCTTGCCAATGTTCAGGTGACTCATGACCGTTGCAATCGAAGAAAGGGAAGTCGGGTCTTCGGATGGGGGGCATTCTTGACGATCTTCACGATGTTTGAATTGTATGGGGGCCAATGGCCAGCCCCGGAGCAATTCAAAGAACCCGTCCGACCCGTTAGACCGCCAGAACTAAGCCCGATAAAGCGAAGTGCCACTGTAGACAAGCCCCTAGTTGTCGGAGTAAAGACTGACGGACAGCAATTCTTACCGTTTAGTTTGGATGCCTATTTCGGGGGGCAAATTCCGCTGGGAGCGCAATAGGCAAACGTTATGGAGCTAGGTGTAACAACGCATCGGTGTCAGCTTGGAATTCACTGCGCAGACCAGCAGGATAACGGTGAGCGGTCGAATGGGTCTGCCTGAAGAAGCGCCCGAGTTCCAGCGGATTCTGGTCCACTCCGGGCGGGGCCACTTCAACACGACCGTCTGTTGGTAGTCCAACCGGCTCAATCGGCGCATGTGCCCTGCCGCCCTCATCTAGGTGGTCGAGGCCCACTAGGTCCGGATGGAGTCCGTTATAGACGCCATCGACGGGAAGACTTTCGCACTGGAAGGCGGCCGTTGGGCACCCGCAGTTTGACCTGGACTACCCCGAGGACTCCACACGATTGTTCGGCAGAAATGCGGAATGGAGTTTCAATTACTAGTTCTCTGCCGTAACTGAATCAAGAACCTTTACCTTGAGGTTCGTCTTGGACCCGTAGTCAGGCCTACCTCCATCTCTTTCAAGACAATGCGCGACGGTACCCGGGCACGGAGCTGGACTCCGCAGCTTCAACAGACGCGGTCACAGACATGACCAGCGCCCGCGCGCGACATTCATCTCATAGACTCCAGCGCCCTCATAGTTATCCTCTGAGAACGTCTCTAGTGCAGCCACGGCAGCACCATCGTCCTCGTATGGAGGGACTAACGCATGCACCGCCTAGGTCCTAGCCCACTGGCTCCTGGCCTAGGCCTCATCGGCCTCTAACCACAGATGTCGACATTTTAGACCAGAAGCCAAGTAATTTCGGGAGCCATTTTGGAATTTGGAGCCCAATGGAGTAGGCAGTGTGTCGCTCGGTCTTCTCGCCGTTCGGCATCCAGAAGCCCAATGCGGAGCTCGGTGAAGAATGCAGGTGGGGTTTGTCGAGGTCGTCATCAGCTTGCGGCGTAGCTCGCTACGATGGTGCGCATGGGACGCAAGTCTCTGGCGCCCTAGAAGTCTGGCCGAAAAGTGCGAGATAAGGGGCTATACTGCCGCTACCTGTGATGGGGGAGACGTGGAATGCTGGGGAAGCAGTCGGACCAGAGAGGACTTTGGGAGGCCGACAGTCTGTACATCGACCACGTGGGGCGTGGGAGTTTTTACGGGCTGCTGGCCTCGCTTGCGTGGACAGCTGTTTCGTGACGAGGAGTTTGGGGGGCTGTACTGTGACGACAACGGGAGGGACAGCGTTCCACCGAGTCTGCTGGCGACGGCGCTGCTTCTCCAGACTTACGACAGGGTGAGCGACGCCGAGGCCAAGCAGAGAGCGGACTTCGACATACGCTGGAAGGTGGCGCTGGGTGTAGAGGTGGAGGCCAGACCCTTCGCCAAGAGCACGCTTCAGCTGTTTCGGGCACGCCTGATACTTCACGAAAAAGCGAGAGGGGTGTTCGAGCGCAGCCTGCAGTTTGCCAAGGAGACAGGATACCTGAAGGGTCGCCGGATGAAGGTGGCACTGGACACGACCTACATTCTGGGACGTGGCGCGGTTAAGGACACCTACAACCTTCTTTCGGATGGCATAGTGAAGTTGATGCGTGGGCTCTGCGAACTTGAGGGAGAGGACCTGGAGCAGTGGGCGGCAACGAACGGATACCGGAGGTATGTCGGCAATAGCGTGAAGGGCGAGGCCTGCATAGACTGGGACGACGGGACCGCTCGCGCAGCGTTGCTTGGAGAGATAGTGGCTGATGGCGACAGGCTGCTGGAGTTGAGCCGACGGGCGCGGGAACCGCTGGATGAGGACAGCCCTGAGCGCCAGCGGATGGCGGAAGCGTCCCAACTGCTGGGGCTGCTGCTGGTTCAGGACGTTGAACGCACGGAAGAAGGGGTGTTTCTGAAGGAGGGATTGAGCCGTGACCGGATGGTGTCGGTGCACGATCCCGAGATGCGTCATGGACACAAGAGCAGCAGCAAGCGGTTCGAGGGACACAAGGCGTCGGTGGCTGTGGACACCGGCTCACAGGTGATAACGGCTGTGGACGTACTCCCCGGTAACGCATACGACAGCGTGGGTGCCTTGGAGATGGTGGAGCGCAGCGAGGAGAGTACGGGCTCTGCAGTTGGCGAGACCATGGGGGATGTGGCCTACGGCGATGGCAGTACACGCCAGTCCTTTGCCGATGCTGGCCGCACATTGATCGCCAAGGTGCCCCAGCGCCCTGACAGCAGGCGCTTTCCCAAGGAGGACTTCGAGATAGACCTGGAATCGGGGACATGCACCTGCCCCGCCGGACATACGACCCGGAAGTTGTACCGGATGGGTACCCGGACCGACAGGACGGGGCGCACCCACCAGTTGAGAGCCTTCTGGTTCGAGGCTGCGGTCTGTGGAGGGTGCCCGCTGCGAGAGCAGTGCGTGGGCTCAGAGAAGGGCAGTGGTCGGACGGTGAGGCTTCATCCGCAGGAGGCAATGCTTCAGCAGGCTCGTACGTTGCAGAGGAGCGCGGGGTATGCAGAGTATCGCCAGCGGCGGGTGGTGGTGGAGCACAGGTTGGCTCGCCTGGTACAGCTTGGAGTAAGGCAGGCACGGTACTTCGGACGCACCAAGACGCTGTTCCAGCTGTTGATGGCGGCGACCGTAGCCAACCTGACGCTGGTGGCTGGCAGGATTGGGATGATGGGCGAAGCAATAGCCGGCCCTCGGTCTCCCGACCTCTCTCTAGCCCTCATATCCATGACCTGGGCCAATGACACTGGTATCGGTTGGAAAGGACGTCTGATACTGACTACTACAGTTCTGACGCAACTGCCCCTCTTCGTTACACGGGGTTTTCGTCCGCACTTCTAGCAGGCTGCGGAAGAATGGATTTCACTGGTTCGAAGAGGCTGGTATGAGTTGAGTTTGACGCTTTCGGTCAGCCGAAAGGTGGTTTGGAACCCCTGCCAAGGGCCATGAGGTGATCAGCAGGGGGCTCGGAGAGTCCGTCCGTCAGACCTTACGGGCACACTGCCACGCTCAGGGGATCACGTCGCCTGAGCGGCCCGAGCCCTCTCACACGCCACCAGGTTCGCCATCCGCACTAGGTTGTAGGCCGTCGCCACTAAGTACCCGGCCAGCCCCGTCCTCTCTACTCCCCGGTATCGTGTCCTACGCAACCCTCCCACCGTCTTCATCCACCCGAACACCTCCTCCACCCTCTTGCGCACCTTCTGGCTCGCCCTGTAGCTGGCGTGCCTCGTGGTGCGTCCGTCTATTGCCGAGTGTGTCCGCCGGGCCACGTGAGGCGTCACCCCACGGTTACGCATGGCCCTGACACACTCCCGGGTGTCGTAGCCCTTATCAGCTCCCAGCGTCCTGGGACGGTATCCCCGCTGCCTCATGTCGTCCAGCATCACGGGCACAGCCTCACGCTCCGCCCTACCGGTGGCCCTGCTCACCACGAAGTCCATCAGCAGCCCGTTGCCGTTCTCCATTAGCGCGCGACCCATGAATGACAGCTTGGCTTCCCTGCCCTTCCCCTTGCGCATCAACCTGGCCCCGGGGTCCGTCCTGCTCTCGTGGGTCTCGTTCTTCAACCTCTCCCCACGAAAGTCCACCCACGGATTGCCGGGGTCATCATCGGGCGGGCCCTCATGGTCTTCACGCCGTCGGAAGCTCTTGATGCTGGCCACTGCCTCTATCAGCGTCCCGTCCACGCTGAAGTGCTCGTCCGACAGCAGTCCACGACGGTCCGCCTCCCACACCACCTCATCGAACAGGCCCTGGCCCACACGGTGTTCCAGAAGTCGTTTCCTGTTCTTGGTGAACACCGTCGAAGCTGCGCTCCATCAGGTTCATGTCCAAAAACCAGCGAAAGAGCAGATTGTATTCCAGCTCCTCGCAGAAGGCCCGCTCACTGCGCACCGAGTAGAGGGAGATCAGAAGGGAGGCCTTCAGCAATCGCTCCGGTGGCACCGAGGCCCGGCCCACCTTGGAGTACATCCTGTCGAACTCGGGAGAGAGACGTCCCAGCGCCTCGTCGGCCACCGTCTTGATGGTACGAAGAGGATGGTCCTTCGGGACTCGCCCCTCCATGTCCACGTGGGCCAGCATCACTTCCTGTTCCTCATGCCTGCCGCGCATCCCGTACCTCCGCTACGTCTCCCTGGCATCCTAACTCACAAAACTCTTTTTCCGCACCCTGCTAGAGTCGTCCCAACAGGTGATCGTGTGTCACATCAGAAGAGAATTTCAACTGGAGCAGTCCACCAGCATCCCGTCGGCCTGCCGAAAGGGTCATCGCCGGTTATTCTGGCTGACCGGATTGCTCCTTCTAATCGCTCTAAACCAACCTAATGTGCCCATGCTCACGAATTCTCCTTGGCATTGGTCTCCCGTCTCAATAGGGTGTTCCGGGACACGCAATGACCATCGACAAAAGTAGCCTACTTTCACGCCTCTTCTTTGGGCGGTTCACTGAAGGGAAATTCCTGGAACGGCAGGTTGCTTGGGGGCGTTTTATCGGGTCGATAGTAGGACCTGACCGAAAGCTCACATAGAACGTAGCCCCAGTTGATCAGTCTAGATTTTTCAGTATCGGTAAAGGCGTTTAGCCTGGTTCTGATGGACGCGAGAAAATCATTCCACTCGGGTCTTACCGGGAGAGGGAATTGAATAGGGTAATCGCGTACATCAGTATTGGTGTACCATAAAGCACCTCTTTTGCTTTTGCTGAGGAACTTTCCTACGGTTTCATGTCGCCGGATAGCTCTAGTCTGTTCTACCGCAATCTCCATCGGCCGCATGATCCGCTGATTGAATTGCCGCGCGAATCGCTTGCCAAGGGTTGGCCTTAATGGGGCACTGCCGTCGGACACCAGTATCGTCGGGCAATCCCGAATGGCGTGCAGCCCGAGGTTATCGTAGGCTCCACCGTCGGTTAGAGAAATCCTTCATTTCAAATCGCTCCTGTGAAACAGATCGGCATACTCAGTCTTTGAAAACGCTTCTCGGTCTAAATCAAAAGTGACAGCTGGAAAAAACGGCGGGCATGCTGATGAGGCGGCTACAGCCTTTGCTATCTCCACGTTGGGAATCTCAATGTCCCCAAGCCGCCAGGTGTGCAGTCCTTTCTTCGACAGAGTGCAGTTGCGGCCTGTCTCGATATGGGCGGCGTTGAACACGAAATCTGGGAAGTCAGGTAGATCTCGTAGTTGCGATTCACGGTAGAGGTACTTCCGGTAGCTTTGTTCTAATCTAGAAGTTCCGGCAACTATGCCAAATACAATAGCCGCTCGGTCGATGTTCCTGCTACAAAAATCCCAGATCGGGTTGACGATCTCGTTACCAAAATTAGCGGCGACTCCATCTTGAAAATTGAGTTTGGACCACCGAGCCGCCATAAGGCCTGTTAAGATTGAGCCACCCGATACAGAAGATATTTGCCCGATCTCAGGCAGTAACGCCATTTCATTAAGGCGCCAAGTAGCACCTAAATGGAACAGAGTGGCTCGGAAGCCACCCCCTGATAGAGCTAGGGCTGCTGTGGTCGGCTCTTTCATTCGTCTGGCCTGAGGGTCAGTCAATCAACGCTCCGAGAATCGGGTTTTGGCCAGCGTCTTGGAGCATGTCGATATAGTGTCATGACTATTCTTGTGTCGCCGCATTTGTCCGGTTCGTACCGCCTCTACTGTACACATCATACATCTTTGGGTTACTTTCGCGCATCGGGGCATTGCAGTGGTCTCGGCCCTGAAATGGGCTGCATCACAGTAGCAACAAATGTCTGACTCTCTGGATTATAGATAGATACCCAGCTGTTTTCCTTCCCCTATGATGCACATCAAGCCGGTCTCACCGGCCTTCTCCATACCGGCCCATATCCAGGCCAGCAATTTTTCGTCATTTGCACTAGGTTCCACATTGTGCCCGTCGGGGTGTGAATGCCATTCGCCTATGTAATCCAGATTCCAGCTAGTTATGCGGGCAATCCGGTCTACTTCCTCCGACAGTCCTCTGGTTCCTCGGATGTAGCTCGTCCGGAATTCTTCACTGTCTGGCGGTGACGGCAACGCATCAACTATGTATAGTATCTTACGGGAGCGGTCGCGAGATCCGACGAGTACCCCGCCGGTCTCATTGGGTAGACGGGATCCCCGCATGAGCGCCAAGGTGTCCAATAACTCACTATCGAAGACGGCCGTCCACGCCTTTTGGGTGCATTTGAACGGCCGCGCAGGCTCTATATCCATTACGAGCCCATAATTGTCGTGGCCATCCAACAGCCATGTTCGGATTCGCGCCTTGTCGCACTCACACAGCAGCTGCACTGACCGGCTTCCCATACCTCCATGCATCGCTACGTCGTATTGGGAAATTTCCGCTGAAAGGTCTCGGCACGTCTGTCCTATTCTGTTCTGGTCTGGACTATCCAGCAACGAGCAGAGGTGAGGATCTCTAACAATGGCTCGGTAAAACTGCATCTCCAACGAGTCCAGCGGTATTTCGCGGCTCGTATCCTCAGCAAGCAGCGTCAATGCTTTGCCCGACGGGTTCAGGAACAAAGACACCCTACGAGAATCGCTCTTGATACTATGCACCAGATGCCTGGATACCGGTATAGATGCGGCCATATCCAGAATTAGGTCAGAACTTTGGTACACAGCTTCCAGTGCCCTGGTCTTGTCTCCGGGGTACAGTACGTTAGCAACAATTGACTGGACCGGAGGTTCTTCGGACATTATTTGGGAGAGCTCGGCAGCAAGAGCCTCTGCCTTGTACCAACCGACATACGACGTATCGAGAGTATGTCGAGCCAGATTGTGGGGATGCAGCACATCCTCATCCACGATCGTCAGCCTCCCATACCCCGAACGTGTCAGATTGGCCATGACGGGGAACCCAAGTGCCCCAGCTCCGATTGCCGTCACCCGCGGGTCGGAAATCAATTGGCTGAGCCCGTTGGACCGGCGTGCACTTTCCTTAGAGAGGGTTTCTCTGACGTTCAGTAGAGTCAGCCTCGTTTCAGACCTGACCTGCTGCTCCGTGACCGACTTGAGGTCATCGACCTCGCTGCTGTGCCACTTAATTCCCAGACGAGTGCCCAATATCCCAATGTTGTCCTGCGCCTGAAACGCCCTAACCTCTTCGGATTCAACGGGACTCCCTTTCCGGCTTCTTTTGGGAAGTCGGATAACAATTACTAACTGAGCGGAGAGGACATCTTCCAATTCGTCTGCCTTGGAGCGCCTGTTCCAACTGCGGAAAAGTTCTTTCAATTGTCGGTTAATGTTAAGCCCGCCTGCGAGTAGGAGCTTATTCAAGTCTCCCAATGGCCGGGGCGTAGACCGTACGAGTCCATGCGTCATCGCTCGGGACCGCATGACTACGACGGCGTATCGGTCCGCTACACCGGCCTTAAGTACACCAGTTAGTTCTCCGAGCACCAAAGTGTAGGCATCATCCGTCCGGCTAATACGGATGCCCCGAGCCCAACAACGTCGACTTGTGACGACAGTGGGAGTCATTTGGTACCGCAAGACTCCGGAAGGCATGATAAATGGCCAAGAAAGGCCAAAAGAAGGCACTTAAAGAGAGGGCGTCAACGGAGGAGGCAGAAAGAGGCACCCTCCTTCCAAGGAAATCAACTGCCCTACGAGTCCCTGAATATCAAACTGAGAAGCAACGGATAACCTCTCGACCTCTCTGCACAGTGCTACGGCCGCCTGCATTCAAGACGACCCTTGACCACCGACTTGACCGTTCAACCTTGACATAACGGAATCCACATCTAGGTCCGGTGTCCCCAATCGGCCAAAGTACCGGGAGAAACGCGCTAGGAATGTTTCTGCAAAGGGACTATCTAGAGAGGCTTTTCTCTTCAAACCACTCACTTTATCCCGCGGCAGGGTCACCAGCTGCTGGAAATCCACCACTAGGTCAGGCAGGGTGAGAGCGCCTGGGAGGAAGTAATACCTCTCGGATTGGCCGCCCTGTCGGTTGTTTCCAAGCAGGGATTTCAGCCTTGTTTTCACATTGTTGGACGGTTCCGGGAGTCCTTGTTTCCAGCCTGCAAATTCCGGTTGTTCTTCTAGGTGAAGACAGCGAGCAAAGAGCATGAAGTCCGCTTTCTCTCGCCCGGACACCATATCACAGGATGGAGTAATCAGGATCCAATACCCGGCCTCTTGGCCGATGGCGCCTTGATATAAATCACCCGCAAGAGGTGCCGGGGCCACCGGCGGCAGCAGGTAGTACAGCATTGGATGAACCCTCTCATCCGATGTAAATGCGCCTGTGGTATCACCCATATCCCGCGCAAGTTGCTGGATGCCCGGCCCGGATAGTGAGATTGCCAAGCGCTTCGCCAATAGGTAGGCCAACTCCCTACGATCTGCGTCTCCGGCAAAGCTGCTCCAATGTTCCGCAACGAAGCCCCACATATAGTCGCGCTGCACCGATTCCAAATGACGGACCAATGCACGATTGGTCTGTGGCAGCGCAGTATTGAAGATTTCCCTGATGGTTCGTAGCAGTTCCTGCAACCCCTCCGTCTTTTCCACTATCCGCACTACCGGCGACTCCATGGCTCGAACTTTGTAATCAAGGCCTGTATAGAACACCACGGGCACGAATCGCCTCTCGCGAACGGCCTCGATAATCCTGACGCCCTCCTCTTCCACCACGTTCCCAGCACCCTCTGGTGAGTTCTGGTCGTGGGGCCCCACCCTGACATCCAGAATCAGCAGGTCAATGCGTCGTGACTCCAATTCGCTCAGGGCGCTATCGAAATCGCTGATAGCCCGCACCCGGAGGACCTCATCCGAACCGCCGACCATTTCGCCGTCCAAGTATTCTCCTACCTGACGGCACAGGTCGGGGTCATCATCGACAAACAACGCCTGCCACTCGGTTCCCGGCATGGCTACACCCGGCGACGCAGGATGATTTGGAACGTGGCCCCGGAGAGGGGACCGTTTTCCAGCAGTTCCAAGTCCCCGTCGTAATAGTCATTCACTATCTCTCCTGCGATTGTCAATCCCAGTCCCATCCCTTCCGGTTTTGTAGAGAAGTAGGGATCGAAGATTCGGTCCCTGAAATCGGGATTTACACCGGGCCCACTGTCTGAAAACATAACCTCCACCTCATTTGGATCCCTTCGCCGCACGTCAACTGATATTTTCCGGGTGCCAAGGGGCATCTGACGCAGCCAGTGCAGGCTGTTCTGCAAGAGGTTGATTATCACCTGCTGAATCTCCGCTTGGTCGACCGTGACCTGGGTGTTAGTATCCCGAAGGTTTATCTCTGCTCCGACCTCCATAACCTCGGTGTCAAGAACGGAAAAGGCATCCGCTATCACTCCCTCCAACGAAACCAAACCCGGTCTCCCTCGCTTCCTGCCACCGAATGGCTCGATTTTTCTGAAGATGGTAGCCAGTGCGTCAGACTGGGTCACGATATTTTTGAATCGGTCCCCGAACTTTACGATGGGTGGCATTTCGCCCTGCCCTGAACGGTCCACGTCCCGCAGTCCTAGGACTGCTTCATTGTTTACTTTTGCCAGAGGCGCTCTACCGTCATGCAGAACAATATCGATCAACTGTCCGAGAGCGGCCAGACGGTGATAGCGGGAGAGAACTTCCTGGATTCCTTGGGCACGGGTTTCCAACTCCCTTTCCGCGTCCCCAACCAATTGCATTAGATGATGGTCTTCCGGGTGACGCCGTTCCACGTAATCTCGGACAATTGCCAAGTCGAGGTCTGCAAAGAGGCCACCGGTTCGCCGGCGACGGGGCTGGGGGCGTGGATGTCGGAGCTTGTACCTCCGTCCCTCGATTTCATTGAGGGTCAACTTGACCAATTCTCTGATGTCGTCCAGTGGGGGGCCCTCGATGAGCCCTTCCCGATTGCTCTGATCCCTGAGCTTCGGGTTTCCCTCGGATGAAATCAGCACGTAACCCAAGACCTGGTTGTTTGACAGTCGAAGCGTAGGGTTCTGCACACGACGCATATCCAGCCGTAACCAGTCATCGTCCGGTTCGCCGTAGGGTAGCACTCTAAACCCGTCTCGATAGATGCTGATGCCGGCACCGTTGTCCAACAGCCCCCGCACCTGGGAAACCGATTGGAACGAATGGCGTTCCACCAGTTCGGCCATTGAGGTAGTGTCCCGGTCCCAAACACGCAGTTCGACTCCTATGGGACCACATTCCGCACTGCGGTTCTTGAGGCTAAACTCCCCCTGAATTGACTCCCCGCCGCTGGCTCCCCGCATACCGATGCTAAAGTCATAGCGACCATCCGCACCAATAGTGCCTTTCAATATGTAATGAGGACTCCTGAGCAGTTCTGGAGGTTCGACAATACCAGAGTGCTGTTCAAATGGCGGGGGGAGATCAAGGCATAGCTCGAATTGGTCATTCCTTGCTGACAGCTCATCTCCAAAGAAGGGCGATACAAGGCGCGACAATCTGGTTCGCAGATCATCTAATTCAGAGTTGCCCCAATTGCTCCGCAACTGCTCCATTCGGAGGATTGTGCCGTGGGTCAAATCGTCAGCATTCGGCTCTCTACCGGAGTCCCACAGTCGTTCGAGAATCCCCCCCGGAGCGAGTTCCGTGGAGTCTTCCTCCTCCCATAGAACCTCAACCTCGTCCAGGTATTTCCCCTCGTTATCGAACTGCGCCCAGTCGAAATACACTCGGGTTTCCTGCTCTGACCCTGCCCGTCGGGTCACAACCTCAAGGAAGTTGGCGAGGCGCGAGGTGGCGAATCGCCCGATCCCCTTTTCTCCCAGAACACGGCGCCCCAGCCGCTGGCTTCTCCGCTCTCGTTTCCTAGAAAGAGTCGCCGGCTCCATCCAAGTGGTTCGGATGGTCTCCAGCGACATGCCATGGCCGTTGTCAATGACCTCGACCTTTCCATTCCCGATTTCGAGAGGCCCGTGGAAGCGCACCAGCACTCTGGTGGCATCGGCGTCGTAGGAGTTCTTGACAAGCTCCATCAATGCAACAGCCTCACTGCTGATCAGTTCGTCACCAAGAGTGCGAAGAATGCGAGCTCTTGGACGAAGCGTGCTGGTACCCGATGTGGGAGACGATGTATCTGGCATCTCAACACCCATCTTCCGGATAAGCCGTTCGCTCATCATCGTGGAGCTTCTCCTTCATACGCACAAATTCTCCAACGAGTCAATCCCTGCCGAATGAAGGCCAGCTCGTTGGGGAGGCCCTTCTGGTTCAAGCGTCAAGGCAATACCCTAGACCGACCGCGAAGCGGTGGGGATACCGTCAAGGACCGCGTTTTTTGGCCTGAGCCGCTAGGCATATTGAACACCGCTGGATTGACGTGAGTAGCCCGGGAGGCTGTTCCGCAGTGCCGAACGTTGTGAGCAGATTGGGACCGCCGTTATGCCCGCAGATGGACCATGTGGTTCTTTGGGCGGGGGTCCTTTATGTGGTAGAGCCAATCCTGTGGGTAGAAGATTACCCGCTCTTGGATGTATTCATCAGGCGTCTGACCGTCACACACCGCCACGAAGTCCCAGGGCTTCCGGCCAAGTGGTCGGGGCCATTGATCTCCGCTTTCATCTTCCTGCTCCACGTGGCACAATTTCATACTGGCCCAGTCTGCAACCCGGCTACGATTAGATCCTGACGTCGGTACCACCGAGTGCTTTTGCAACCTGTAGACTGAACTGGTCGACCAATTTCTCCACTGAATTCTGGTCCTGCTTCGGAGACAGGTCAAATCGGCGTCTCAGGGTACGCGCACAGCAAGCAGCCGTGCTGTTTGCGCTCAACTTCAGCCTGTGGCAGTATGCCACACTATAGCAGTATAGTTCGATAGGCCCACCGGACTTTGCATAGGACCTATCATGCGAATGACCCATCAGATTCCATTGGCCGACTTGGACACGACGTATGGGGCGTTGGCGCGGCCCCTGCCGACGGTGACGCTGGAGGGCCCCGCGTCCGTGGGCGGAAGGAAGCTGCCGGACGAGCCATTCGAGGTCACGGTCCGGTTCTCCGAGGATGTCGTCGGATTCGACGCCGCCCGGGAAGTGCAGGTCACCGGCGGAACGGTCACGGCGTCGAGGAAGACGTCGAAGCAGTCGAAGCCGGACGTGCACATCCTCACCATCGATCCCGACGAGCCCGGCGCGCTGAGGGTAACGGTGCCTGTGCAAGTGGCCAGGATCAAGGAGACGCGGCGTTACAACTAGGAGTCGAACGCCCCTGAGGTACACCATCATCACGGTGCCCTCAGGCCCCACCGTGACCCTCCACGACAACCCCGACCTGGCGAGCCCCTAGGTGTCGCAGGAGCGGATAGACGCCCCCTTCAACGTCATGGTCACGTTCTCTGAGGTTGTGGTTGGTTTCAAAGCCGTGAGCGAGGTCCAGATCTCGGGTGGCAGGACCACGCAGGCGCACAGAGCCTCGGAGCCGGGAGAGCCGACGACGCGGCGCTACAACGAGGAGTCCAACACACTGACCTACTCCATAGTCCCGCTGCGCTGACGCATGGAGACGAATTACCATGTCTGCCGATAGGTCCAGGTTCACCAAGCTGTTACAGGACGTTCCGGCGCCCCGGACCGCCCTGCATGCACTTTCGGCGGCCGTGACCGGCCTGCGCACTTCTACCCTCCCGATTTTGAGGGGAGGGTAGACTGATGGCTTCCTAGCCGCTGCGCCTCCTCCCGGCCCGGCGTCTTCCGCTCCTAGTCCTGCTGCCTCTGACCGCAGTCCTGCTGTGGCTGCCGTCCGCCCACGCCCAGGCGCCTTAGACGCAGACCGTTCCGGCGGACTGGGCGCTCATCCCCGATGGCATCGAATCCGGCGACAGCTTCCGGCTGCTGTTCGTCACCTCCACCACTAGGGACGCTTCCTCCCCCGAAGTCGCCGACTACAACGCCCACGTCCAAGCGGCGGCCAACGGCAACGACAATCTCAAGTCATTTCAAGGGCCAGTTCCACTCCCTGATCTCCACCGCCGCGGTGGACGGCAAGACCAACACCGCCACCACCGGGACGGGCGTCTCCATCCACTGGCTGGGCGGTGAGAAGGTGGCCGACGACTACGCCGACCTCTACGACAAGGACCGGGACTCCGTTAGCGGCCAGACCGAGAGCGGGGGCGGCTACACCGGCCTGGTCTGGACCGGGGGCAACAAGATGGGCGAGAAGTCGGGGCGGCGGTACGCCGGGGCCGACGAGGTGCGGCTGGGCGACCTGACGCTGCCCCCCTCTCCTCCCCGAACGCCGAGGCTTCAGGGGGATTCAAGAGTGACTTGCTTGGAATGTGATCCGACTATACCGTCCTCTGTGATTCTTCTCAGCGCACGGAATGCGGTCCACGTTGCTGAGTTGATCACTCAAGTGGTAGATCTGTTTCATGTCGGTTTCAACCTTCTCGCCCCAATGGGCCCTCGGTGTCGCTGTCGGTCATGAGGTTGGCGATCAGATCACTTCCGTCCCCATCTGACACCCCTCCTCATGGAGACGCTGGAGGATTTCAATCGTTCGGACGCTCTGCTTTTCGGATGGCACCTTGGCTGGGATCGAGATGGCAACGTCCAGCACTCCTTGGTCGGCCGCCGAAAGGAGTCCTTTGGACATTCCCCATACCTTGACGTCACTCCAGAGAGCGGACCCAGCTTGGACCACGACCATCTGAGCCTCTATGCCGTTCAACATCCGTTGATCCTTGACAGCAGCCCTCTTCACCTCGTTCCGCTCGGATGAACTGACCAGCTCGGCGTTCAGGGCGTCGGGCCATGACACGTGAAGACCCATCACCCGATGCCAGCAGGCCTGCTGCTTCGCCCACTCGGTCACATTCCGCATGCCTTCGGGCGGATCGACTATCACATCATGGACCGCCTTGGCACTTACCACCAACGCGGTACGGAGGCCGGGCGATATTCCCTGTGCTCGCCAGACCCTTTCGAAGTTGATTGAGCCACAGAGCTGCACCATATCATGGGCGAGTTTGGAGATGGCGTAAGCCACGACGTTTGCACGATAGCCTCCCTGGTACCATGGCTGCTCGGTAACAAGACGCTCGACCGACCTGAACACAATCGCCTTGGCGATCGCCTCCTGGTAGTACATCTCGTTGAAATCGTTGGAGTGTCGGGTCCACTCCCCCCCTACGAACGCGGCGAAGTCTGCGAAGTTCTTCTGTGCTCCCTTGCTCACGACATCCGGTTTGTCACGCCAGACATTCAGGAATTTGGCGAGATCCGTCTTGGTGAACGTCTGCGGCTTCGGGTATTCGAGGTCGAATCTCCTTCGTTCTGCCTGGGTCAGGCGGCCCCTGGCATCCTGATACTGGCCACGTGCCCGCTCGTAGAACCATTTCGACTGACGGAACGTCCCATCCTTCGAGGGAGCGTAGAGCCTCCTTGAGAATCCCTCGATCCTGATGTGGAACGGGTGATTTGAGAAGAAGTCAGCCGCACTCACGCGGTTCTGTGTGTTGGCGTACTCCGAAATCTTGGGGACAACCTCCGTTGCTCTGTCGGAGTTCACTATGGAGAGCTTCATCTGGACAAAGACCTTATCCAGATCCACCTCCTTGTTTCTCAGCGCCGCATGAATGGACGCCGTGGTCTGCCCGCCATTGACGATCTGGAAGTTGCGCATGCCCGTCAGGAGCAGGCCATCGGGGGACTCGACTGTTTCGATGCTCTCGGCGGTGGCCGTGATCCCATTGTTGTACGCGAAGAACATCTCTGGATTGTTCGTAATGGTGTTCCTCAGACCTCGATTGACGTCCCCACGTGCTTGGAGGAACACGCGGACATTCTGTTCCAAGAGTCGGGCGCCCCAGCGGTCATATATCAGCGCCAGCTGTCGACCTGGAAGGACGGCCAGGTAGGACTCATAGTCGGCCTGCTGCATGTGTGCGGGCAGCACCGGCAGCGGCGCACCGAACTCATCCAGGTTGACCATGTAGTCCTCACGCTCGTGTCCGGACGTGGCGAAGCGGTGGAGACGGCCCAGATCCCACACGCTGTAGGTGATGGGGACTCCTTGAAGTTGGCCCCCCTCCCTGCCATCCACCCTGGAGCTGAGCACTCTGTTGGTGACCAGAAACAGCCTCACTCTGGAAATCGAAGGCCACCGCCCTGCGATGAGGTCGGCCAGGCCGAATACCGGCGCGGACTCCTCCAGGCTGTTCCGATATGCCTCATCCAGCGACCGGTCGAGAAAGCTGAACAACCGCTTGAAGGTCGCGTTCAGATTGGTCGCCGTGAGCGTTGCAACCTCATGTGACTGGTTGAAGTCGGTGATGATCAGGCTGAGTACGGCGTCGGAGTTGACGGGGTCTCCACCATAGCCATCTACTCGAATGCCCCGAGGCGAGACGTGGTGAACCCGGTCCGCGGTCTCAACCTCGCCGGCGTCTACCAGCGATTCCGTGAGCACGTCGAAGAAGGCGTCCTCCGCGAACCTGCCCTCGGCATCCGCGCGGCTGTGGATCTCCTGGAAGAGTTCCTCATGGTACTCACCAATGTCGATCGTCATTCGAACCTACCGTCCTGTCAGGGCTTCGCCCAGAGCGCTGACCAGGGTCATGAAGGGCTCACAGTCAGCCAGTGCGACCGAGTAGCGTACATTTGAGACACCCGAACGGACCTCGCGCGAGGTGATGCGGGGGAAATCGCCGGACACTAGGTAGATGCGGGTGGTGCCCTCAAGCCAGCGGTGACCGGAGTAGTCGTCCTCCATCCTGTAGCCCGCCGCCGAGAGTCGTGTCTCGAGAATTCCAGTTGACCCGGTTTCGACGGAGTGGAGCCGTCCTCTAATCCGCTCGGCCACGTCATGGAGGGTCACGCCCCGGTTGCCTTCCATCGGAGCCTCATTCAGCTCCACCACATGCAGGAACAGCGCGTCGACTCCGCTCTCGTCCAGCTGGCTCTCCGACGTGATGGAGACTGAGGGCGTTGCACCCCCGCGACGCGTTTTGGCCTCAATCGCAACTCGCGCAATCTCAAAGTCCTTGGGTGCGCCCAATGGACCTCGCCATGCCGTCACTGCAGATGAGGCATCCATGCGGGGCAGCAGCAGACGCTCCAACACGAACAATTCGCCGAGCAGTCCCTTCTGTTCCTCGGGGGATAGAAGAGTGCCTCGACCGCCCCTCAACAGATGGTGCCATCTCCAAGTCCTCGACAGTGCGGCGGACACCGCCGCTGCTTCGGATTCTGCCTGCGTAGCAGCGGAGATGATGTCCTGACATAGGGTCTGAAAGATGTCCCGCTGGTTCGAGTCCAGAAGCTTGAATGCGAGGAGTTGCGTGCCTGACTCATCGGGCGGCGACAGGGTCACCTCAATGTCGCGCAGTCTGGGCAGTTGAGCGGTCGGTGCCGAATCAGTGGCATGGCGCAGGGTGAGGAGAACCCTTCCGTCCACGGCCCGGGCCCAGTAGAAATTCCAAGGCAGGTTCGCATCGACGCGACGAGCCGCGACCGAGTCGGCGATGCTGGGCGGATCAATCTCCTCCCAAGGGTCCCTACCCATCATCGCCTTCCATCTCGTCCTCATCGACATCATCGCCGAAGTTCTCCCGAAGCCACGTGGTGTTGACCACGTACTCCACGCGGCGCTCTTCCCTATCTGTCCCCGGGAAGCTAATGCCCCATGCAGCCACAGGCTGATCTGGCGGTACATCCAGTCCATTGGGCTGAACATCAATCAGATGAATCATCAGGAGAGGCCTGGTTCTCTCTCTTCTATATGCCCAGTCTGGGTATTGGACTTTGCCGCCCTCGGCTAACCTGCCGTTCGTTTCCAACTCATTCCGGTAAGCCTCCTCCGCTGATGCCCTCTGCTCTATGGTGAGACCCGTTCTCTCAATACCTCTGGTCGAGACCCTCTGTCGGTTGCTGACCAGGAGTGTCCTCGCATCACTCCTCTTCCCGGCCGTCCTTCGCTGGCAGTTGATTATTCTTCCGAGCGAGTCGTCCCCTATGTTGCCCTCACGATCTCCCACAGCCGCAAAGAGGACGTCCCATTCCGCAAGCTCGTCGTCCTGACGTTCGTCAATGTATCGTCTGACCGGTCCCCCATCAGTTTTCAACGAGCCGGGGTGGTTTCGAAACTCGGTGAGGAAGTCCAGGATTGGAGCCACCGGAACGCCCCTCAGAAGAAAGCCGAATTCCACGCTCTCAGCAGTCTCTATGGGGAACCCAATCTGCCCAAGTCGACGGGCGAGCCTGCTAGCCGCGTTCCGGTTGGTCTCCAAGCTCTCGCCGTCTCTGCGAAGCGTATGCGTCTCGATCAGGCTGAATGCGAGACCGATGCTCACCACTATGGAAGACCCGGATCCCATCTTGTTTCGTGCTGTGACGATGAGGGAATCGGGATGGCTCCTGACCTTCAGACCGAACTCCTCAGGCGTCGCGTTGGATGCTTCCATGCTCCTGAACTCGCTCCGCAGCTCCTCTATGGAATCCGCAATGTGCTCGTACCACCCCTGAGCCGTATCCGGCATCCATATGCGGCACAGGTCCTGATAGTCCGGCCGGTATCCGAACCACCGCCCCATCTGCATCAACGTGTCGTACATCATCGAGTTGCGGAGGAAATAGCTGACCATGAGTCCTTCGAGCGTCAGCCCACGTGACAGTGAGAAGCCACCAACCGCTATGACATTGAGACCGTCCTGCTGATTCCCGGTGTAGTCCAGCGTGCCGGGGGACTGGCTGTTCACCTCGACCGCCCTGATGGGAGAGGCGGCCTCAAGTAGGCGACTCTGCACCTGGGCCCAATCGAATTCCGTGTCGTGGAACTCGCGTTCCCATACCGTGTGAAGTGCTCCGATCTCTGGGTCGAGAAGCGCTGTCTCAGGGGACAATGCTCCGTTCACCCTGATCGAGCGCTGTATGCCATCCAGCAGTCCGTGAATCTCATTTCGCAGCTGGCGCTGTACGTTCATGAAGCGCGACGCGTTCACCAGCATTGAGCAGTGCTGTCCCTCGTGTCCCCTGGCGAGTCGAATTGCTCGGCCCAAGATGAAGGTCCTCACAGCGTCCGCGAGAGATGGGGGGATGGAGGAGAGCACGATCCCGATTTCATGTCTGATGGGAAGGTGGTCCTCGCTATCCTCAATGTTGCGGATGTACTGCTCTCCTGCCTCAAGGAAGACGGTGGTGGCTCCGAAGTAGTTCGATGGGGGATCAAGACTCACGATGAAGCTGCGGGGGAAGAGGTCCTCGCCGCGCATCTGATCGTCGGTTTCGGGGTCGATGAAGATGTTGGCGAAGGGCGTGGCTGTGTATCCCACATAGCAACTTCTGTCGAACATGCGGAGGAGGTCACGAATCTGTCCATTGATTCTTGAGACCTCGCCGGCCCCGTGCCGAATGTTGATGGAGGCGTTGTCAGCCTCGTCGTCGATGACCAGCATGGGTTCATCAATGCTCTCACCACCTCCCCGTGCACTATGCTCCCTGAGCCACTCAAGCAGATTCTTCAGGGTACTGCTGTTCTTCTTGATCACGAACACCGCGGGCTCGGTTAGGTTCTGGAGCGGTATCCCAACACCTGTAGCCGTAGTCTTATTGAAGTCCCGTATGGTGTTGGTGAATGTGACAGGGCGCCTCGTGTGGTCAAACCGACCAACGCCCACGTACATGTCGTCCTGCCTGCTCAGCAACCGAGCGCTGTCCCTGCCGACGAATCCCTCGTCGATGCGTCGCTGCGTCTGGCTACGCAGATTGTTGTGGACGCCCGCTATGACCACGATCAGTTTGTACCCCGCGTCCGCGGCCTTGCAGATGAGCCCCGTATAGTTGGCCGTCTTGCCCGACTGCACATGCCCGACAACCATCCCCCTTCTATCCCAGGGCCCACCCCTGAGAGGGTCCTGCATCAGACCGAGCACGCGATCGGTGACGTCATCTAATGTGGCAATCGAGGCGGTGGGGAGGCCCTCCTGAATCAGGTGTTGCCGATAGCGATTCCAGTAGTACGGCTCTATCCGTGCCTTGGCGGCGTCCAACCAAGGCGTGTGGTCGCGTTCGATCAGAATGGAGCCGAGGGGTTGGATGATGCTGACGCGCTCTTCGAGACGCTTCGCAAGCCTTTCCGCGTCATCGTCGGTGACACTTCCAAACATGGGCAACTGGCGGAGATTCCCGATCAGTTCGCGGATGTTCTCGGCGGTGGGCCCCTGCTGATTTGCGAGAGCGGCGGACACCATACTCTCGAGATCCGATAACCGGTCATTCATGTAGCCACTTCCCGTTAGGGTCTTCTTTAAGAATCTGCTCCGTGCGCTCCCAGTTCGAGCGGAAGGGCTCCGCGACTCTCATCATGGTGAGCACGTCATCCAAGGATTTCACCGTCCTGCTGAGATGAGCGAATGTCGTCACAGCGGCATAGCGCAGCGCCTGTTCCGAGGTGGCATCTCCAACCACCGAGCTGGAGTCGCCGCCGAGATCGGCGAACAGTGCATCCATGGGTAGCGAAGCCCCCGCGACCTCGATCACTCTGAGGAGGTCGCCCCGTGCTTCCGGGCGTAACCTGGACATTAGGTCGAGGATCATGGGGTGCTCATCGTTGATTCGGTAGGAGATCTGATTCTTGTTCTGAATCCTGCTCCAAACCGGAATGCGGTTCTCCTCGATGAGCTTGCGTCCTCTGGTTTTGTACACCCTCTTTGATGCTGCTCCGAGCGGCTCGATGATTCGACGCAGGCGGTCTCGAACAGGAGGTGGCATCTGCGCAGATGCCTTCTTCACGTCAATCTTCCAGGCTCCATCAAGGGAGTTGGGCATATCTATGCGGACGCGTGCCAGCTTCGTGAGTTCGGCTTGGCGTGCCAAGCCGAACCAGGTGCCGTGAATGATCAACCTCCGCTCCCTGTAGACGTAGAAGCCCTGGTTTCTTAGATAGCCCTCCGGTCCTGCGTAGCGATCCCATTCCGTGGGCGAGACCTTGCCATGGTGTGGGAGTGTGAAGGCCTGCACCAGAACGTCCTCATTTTCAACTCGAATCAGTTCTTCGGGACCTGCGATTGTCGCCGGATGCCTGGAATGAAATGGATCAAAGGGTTCTAGGGGCCGATTGTTCATCGCAATGCTGACCCGGCGGCTCCCGGGTTCACCGGAGAGGAATCGATGGAATACCAACTCCAGGTGGGACCGGGCCTCATCCAACTGCCGCACAAAGTCGGTCGTATTCTGTGCTGAATCTCCACCGTCCGTCTGGAGACCGAGTTGCTCCCAGACCACGAGCGTCCCACTCGAACCGATATGTTCCACCCAGGGGATGGATGTTAGGTCGTCAAGGATCTGGACTTGCCACCTGCCTGACTCGGCGATGAGATCCAGGTTCCACCGAGCGCTCGCAGACGTTCCATTGGTCCGGGTCACCACGGTCAGCACTCGACATTGGGAGAATGAAGCAGTCTTCAAGCCTAAACCAAACCTTCCGAGGTCGGACTTCGCCCTCTCCTCAAGGGGGCTCCGGCTTCCAAGTCTCATCGCCTCCAGAAGTTCTTCCTCGGTCAACCCCACTCCATCATCCAGAATGCCGACGCTTGCCTCAGCAGTTTCCGTATTCGCAAATATCTGGATTGTCTCCGCCTGTGCCGCTACGCAGTTGTCCACGAGATCGGCAAGGGCTGTGCTCAGTGAGTAGCCGATAGCACGTATGCTCTCGATGAGTGGGGAGGGCTTGGGGGGTATCTCAATGATGCGCACCTAACTCACCCCTATTCCCGTGGCGCAGGACCCGCGAAGGGGGCATGCATTGCACTTGGGAGCGCGGGCTGTGCAGACCAACGCACCCAGATCCAGCAGTGCTTGGTTCCATCCGACGTCCGGTCCGGCAGATCCGGACAACTTGTGCAGGGCAAGTCTGAGCCGCCAATTCGGTAGGTCGGAATCGCCCAGCAGACGGCGAGCTATTCTCACCGTGTTTGTGTCCATCAGAACACTGGGTCGACCGAACGCGAAACAGAGAACGGCGGAGGCTATGTAGTCTCCCACCCCTGGAATGGCCGTGAGCTCCTGCCAGTTGTCGGGAACCTCCCCGGCGAGATGTTCTCTGACGAATTCCGCCGCGGAGGCAAGGTTGGCGGAGCGCCAGTGAAGGCCGAGCGAGGCCAGCCGTGGTGCAAGCTTCTTTAGGTTGCTCAAAAATGAAGCCGGAGTTTCACCCTGGCTAAGTAATTCGTCCGCAATCCGGGCCACCTGCTCAGCTTTCGTACGGTGTAGACTCATTTCCACCAGGAGAACCTGCCACGGGTTCAATCCTTGGCGCCTCCACGGGAAGGAGCGTCTGTTGTTGTCGAACCAGCGGGCCAGGTGGTCTCGTAAGTTGTCCGTGCCCTTGAGATGACTGCCATTGGTTCCAGCAGATGCAGCCCCATCCTCAATTGCACCCCTTACCGAGGAGGCAATCGCCGAGGCGAGCAGAGGTGGTACGGCGTTACCTATTTGCTGGTACCTGTTGGATGGGTGACCGGCGAACCGGAACCTATCTGGAAATGTCTGAATTCTGGCCGCCTCCCGTATTGAGAGAGTACGGTCCTCCCTCGGGTGGATGTACCAGTAGCCGTCCTTGGCGATATGGGCGGTGATGGTCCTCGACAGGTCTTCGAACGACAACCTCAGGTACTTGTCGCTGAAGATGTCGGACCGGTACCTCCTCAGGTGTTCCGGCACATCCATATATGTGTCGCCAGGTTCCATCAACCCGTAGATTTCCGCATCATCCGGCCGGACCGACCTTGTCACGTGATCGCGAATCAGTTGCGCTTCCGACCCTCTCAGACCCTTCCTGAGCAGCCTCGCAAGAACCGATCTAGGCGGTCCCTCGTAGACTTGGATTTCGTCTCGAACATCTGCCTGTGCCACCGGAAGGTCTCGGATGGCCTGTCCAACCGTGGGTCGCCTGCCGACGGGCTTGGGCCACTCGAATCTATCATTCCCCGCAATCCCAATCACAAACAACCGGGACCTGTGCTGCGGAACGCGGTACCGCCATGCCTCCAGCACCTCCACATGCACTCCGTACCCCCGCCTCTCCAGATCGTTCACCAAAGCGATCAATGGTGCGCCGCCCTGTGCTTGGGCGAAATTCGGAACGTTTTCGAAGAGCATTGCTCGCGGGTTCAATCGGTCAACGATGGCGAAGAAACTACGCCAGAGGTCAGCCCTTGCGTCGAATGGGCGCCGGTCTCCTCTCCTCACCAAGTTGCCGATTTTTGACATGCCAGCGGTAGAGAAGGGCTGGCAGGGAGGGCCTCCTGCAAGAAGATCCACGTCCTCTATTCCCCAATCGTCCAGCTGGCGAATGAAGGCACTGGGGTCGGAAAGGTCGCCCGTCCATGTGAGACCCTCGATGTTTGCCGCGTGCGTCTCCGTAGCCACCGGATCAGAATCCGCAGCCGCCACCACTGAGAACCCGCCGTCCTCAAGCCCCAAGCTCAACCCGCCGGCACCGCAGAACAGGTCTATCGCCCAGGGGCGTGGCCTGCTTTCCAACCAAGCATGAACACGGTCTCTGTCGCTCGGATCAGGGGAATTGCTGTGAGGATTCAGGTGAATCCTCGGCCCCCGCCGGTGCGAAATCCGGTACCGTGAAGTGGAGTTGGCCCCTTCGATGCAATCATTCATGGTCTATCTGGCCTGCGGCGCGCTCCGAACCCCAATCTTGCTGTGGTTCGGAGCGACCATTCGGTCACTCAGTATTCCGAGCGTCCCATTCTCGACGCTCTTCCATGCGCAGCCTCGAATCGCTCCCCCGAGTCCGCACTCACAGCAGTTTCTTCACCCTTCCGCGGCTTCCGTCATAGGTGTTGGCAAAAACCCGCAGCCGATCCCGCTCCATGATCCACTTGTTGCCGAACTTGGTGGCGGTGAGCTCCCCTCCCGTATCAGGCGCTTCACCGTCTCCGGATGGACATCCAGAATCTTGGAGGCCTCGATGACGTCGATGTAGTTCTCAAACATGGGCCAGACCTAACAACATTGTTGCACTACCACAGTATATTACCTCGGGGGCTTGGGTTGCGCTGGAGCCGCAGGACTTCCAGGTTGACGAGATTGCCCAGCTCCGGCGGTATCTGCCCCGCTCAAATTGTTGCCGGTGAAGCGCAGATATTCCAAGTTGGCGGGTTGCCCAGCTCCGACGGCATCTGCCCGCTCGACTCGTTCGCAGCTCTGTGACACGACCCTTCACATCGGTTGTGACACCGGTCCTTCCCACCCATTTCCAGTGGACCCCGTAGCGGGAGTCCTCCCAGCTGACGAACCCGTCCCGGCCGACCCTCCGGTCCTCTCTGAGGTACGGCGCCAGGGTAGTTCGGTCCGGCAACTTCCCGAGGTGGGGCCGCTCCTCGGCCAGCATGTCCCAGGGTATCCGGTAAGTTGTCCCGTGCACCCTAGCGTTGGACACGGCGTCGCACGCTACTCGTCGAGCAAGCCGTTTCGAACAGCCCAGACAACTAGTTCCTGCTTCGTCTCGATGTTAAGCTTGTCTTGGATGCCGTAGATGGCGTTACGGATAGTCAGCGGCTGGTTGCCCCTGATCTGAGCAATCTTCGCGTACGACAGCCCCTGGGCAAACAGCGCAAGAATCTCACGCTCCCGCGCAGTCAGCCTGCCGGGCTCCGGTCGCTTTTTCCACTGCGCCGCCGCCCGGATTTCGCGTTTGTTGTCACACCCGACGACCCTGCTGTGATTGATGATTTCATTGCACAGTTGGAGAGATGTGCTCCCAACCTGTTGGGCTTCACAACCGCGACCGGCACTCCTGCGATGACTTCCACGCCGGAGCCGACACCCACACCGGAACCAACGCCCGCACCGGAACCAACCGCCACCGTCGATCCCGTAGTGGAAGTTTCATTGTCGGCGTCTGAAGTGTACGCCCGCGTCGCCCCGTCCATGGCCTTCATTGAGACTCCGTCCGGAACGGGCAGCGGCGTTCTCATCGACGAAGGGTACATTGTCACCAACCGGCACGTCGTCTGGCCTTACGAGTCCGTTTTGGCCACATTCCCGGACGGCACCTGGTTCGACGGTGTGCCCGTCATCGGCTGGGACGCGCTATCGGATCTTGCCGTGCTCGGACCCGTCGACGTATCGGTCGCCCCGGTAGAACTGGCGGACGGAGAGGGCTTGGCGCCCGGCAGCGAGCTCTACCTGATCGGATACCCCGCCGAGACTGAAGCCTTCCCCGAGCCGACGATAACCCGCGGCATCCTATCGCGCTTCCGCGAGTGGGAATGGTTCGGCATGACCTACCTACAGACCGACGCGTCGATCGCAGGTGGCCAGAGCGGCGGAGCGCTGGTCAACAACCTTGGCGAGGTTGTCGGCATCTCCACATTCTCGTTCAGCGAGGCCGGATTTGGACTGGCTACCTCAATCGCGGATGACCTGGTGATCGTTGAGGAGCTGATCATGTGGGGATGGGACTCCGCCCACCCGTCTAGGAGAAGGCTCCCAACCGGCGAAGGATACTTTGGATATACCCTCGGGATGGCCTTCGAGTGGATCACCTTCACCTACGTCTTGGACGGAGAGGCCGGTATGGCAATTCGGCTTGAGCTCGACGGCCCGGGGGATGGGTACTTCGCCGTCGAGGGCCCGGGCGGGTTGATCGTCGAAGTGGACGAGGGCATCACCGGTTCCGAATACGTCGAGCTGGAACTGGAGGTTGATGGGCCCCATTTCGTCACGGTCGGTATGACCTCCGAAGAGCGCCAGGTGTTCGATCTGTCCAGCAACGTGCCGTTGAGGCACCTCCCGGACTCCGACGATGAGGAGTCCATACAGGTGTGGGAGACCCTCACCGGCAATGTCGACCACCCACTCGACTCTGACATCTTCTGGCTGCGTCTGGAGGAGGGCGAGTCGGTGGCTATCTACGCCGAGTCCGTAAGCATCGACACCTTTGTTGCCGTGGGACTTCCCGCATTGCCGGAGACGATCGCCTTTGACGACGACGGCGCAGGAGGCACCTTCGGGACTGACTCAGTGTTGTTCTACCGCGCCTTGCAAGCAGGGAGCTACTTCATCCTCGTCTCCGACGTGGTTAAAGCAAGTGCCGGCGGTTACCTGCTGGGCGTAGAAGCAATCGATGCCCTTGAGATTTGGGGACGACAACGGCGACGGAAAGATCACCTGCGATGAGGCGACAGACAACAACATTGCCCCTATCAGCTTAACGCATCCAGCCTACCAGTACATGGACGACGGTAACAGGGACGGGGTGGTCTGCGAGTAAGTCAGCCTGGTTGGCAGGCTGTGTGGCGTCTGGAATGAATTAAGGGCGGTGGTGCCGAGTTGGATTGTCGCTCAGCGACAGCGGAGAAGTCAGGCAGCCAAGAATGGGCCGAGACCCAGGGCGGTGGGACGTGTTGCCTTGTTGCCCGCGCACTGCGGTGGCCAACATGCCGGAACTGCCCTCTTCCGTCTTCGTAGCCGAGACCATGGCTTGGGCGTTGAATCCAGCCACGATTCCACCATGCCTTCCCTTCATCACCCGGGCCTCTGGATCGGTCAGGTTGATGCGACTATTAGCGTTTCTGACTGGCGAGGTCGGCCATCGCCAGTCTCACCCGCTCTCTCAGAACCTTCTTGTCGGCCAATTCCGCTGGCAGGCGGGTAACGGAAGCGTCTTCTCCCGCCTCGTTCTGAGCCTCAAGGTCGGCTATAGCCTGCTCCAGACGCTCCACCAGCCCCCTCAGTCCCGCAGCATCGTAGCTCCCTGTTCACTGAGACGTTAGAGGCTACCTTCGTGCCATCCACCGCCTGAACCGCCAAATCCACTAGCTCCATCGTTACCGCTGTGCTTACCGTCCGCTCGGATAGCTTCCTCATGGACCGCCGATGCCCTTTGTAGAACCGCCACAGGGTATTGTGGTCGGAGTGCTGCCACCCAGTCAGCCACAGGTACGGTATCTGGTCCCGGCAGGCCACCTCCAGCTTCCTGCAGGAGCGCACTCCCGTCATGAACCCGTACAGCCACACGCTCAACAATGCGCGGGGATGGTACGCTGGCGCTCCCATAGAGTCGCCTTCTATGTCCACGCCAAGCCCTGACCAGTCCTCCCTGCCCAACGCGTCGACGAACTCCGCCACAAACCTCGCCGGATGATCCAGCGGCAACAGGTCGTCAAGAGTGGGCGGCAACAACCACATCTGCTCTCGGTCCATGTTTCGAAGCGGCACCTTCCTGTCTCCTCTCCCAGCTTCGCTTCACAGTGTAAAACCCGACGCTCTCGCTGACTTCTGAGACAGGCTCCTTCCGCTGGTTTTTGGATATGAACCTGATGGAGCATAGCTTCGACCCGACAGTGTTCACCAAGAACCGGAAACGACTGCTGGAACACCGTGTGGGCCAGGCCCTGTTCGACGAAGTTGGTATGGGAGGTGGACCGCCGGCGGCTCCGGTCGGATGAGCACTTCAGCGTGGACGGGACGCTGATAGAGGCGGTGGCCAGCATCAAGAGCTTCCGACGGAGAGATGAGGGGGAGCCACCCGACGACGGTCCCGGCAATCCGTGGGTGGACTTTCGTGGAGAGAGGTTGAAGAACGAGACCCACGAGAGCAGGACGGACCCGGAGGCTAGGTTGATGCGGAAGGGGGGAGAGGCCAAGTTGTCGTTCATCGGCCACGCTCTGATGGAGAACGGCAACGGGTTGCTGATGGACTTCTTGGTGAGCAGGGCCACGGGTAGGGCGGAGCGGGAGGCGGTGCCCGTGATGCTGGACGACGCCCGGCAGCGGGGGTACCGTCCCAGGACCCTGGGAGCTGATAAGGGGTACGACACCCGGGAGTGTGTCAGGGCGCCATGCGCAATCGTGGGGTGACGCCTCACGTGGCGCGGCGGACACACTCGGCGATAGACGGACGCACCACACGGCACGCGAGCTACAGGGCGAGTCAGAAGGTCCGCAAGCAGGTGGAGGAGGTGTTCGGGTGGATGAAGACAGTGGGAGGGTTGCGGAGGACACGGTATCGGGGAGTAGAGAGGACGGGGTTGGCTGGGTACTTTGTGGCTACGGCTTACAACCTGGTGCGGATGGCTAACCTGGTGTCGTGTGCGAGGACTCGGGCCCTCCAGCAGACGTGATCGCCTGGGCGTGGCAGTGCGCCCGTAAGGTCTGACGGGCCCTCCCAGCCTTGCTGATCGCCTCATGGGCCCTTGGCAGGGATCCCAAACTGGCTTCTGGCTAACCGAAAGCGTAAAACTCAACTCAAACCAGCCTCTTCGAACCAGTGAAATCCATTCTTCAGCAGCCTGTTAGCGATGCTCGTCCTGAAGCTGCCCGAGACCGATGGCTTGCCAAGAGAGGAGGTCAGGGTCGAACCGACCTCGAAGGAGGATGGCCGCGACTGACGGGACGCTAATTCAAACTGATACACCACCGAAATTGCACCGACAGACGTCGCCCTTGATGGGGTTGATAAAGGTCGCCGGCACCTGGTCATGGTCGGGTTCGGAAGAGATGGGGACTCCCATTCCGTGGGTCGGTGCCTCCAGTGCCGACTGGACCCGGGCCTGGACCTTCACGCCCATGTTCCTACGGCCACTGTAAATTGCTGGGCAGCAAAGTTGGGCCACCAGTGTGGAGGTAACGTGTGCCACTGTCACGTTAAGGAGAGGTTCCGCGGGGGCCGATACTTCAGGGCTAGGGCATCATCAACCAGACCATCTGGCACGGAATGCCACTGTTGCCTTTTTCAACGCTTATACCGCAGGGTATGATTGTGGGCAACAAACTTGGATGCGGCCCGCTCCACAGTTTATAGCCGGAGCTCTGTAAACAAGTCTACTGGAATATACACGGCGAGACCCGGACTCTCCATCCATCAAAAAGTAGCACAGAGAGTAGAGGGTAACAGATGAGTACGACGGACGCTCTGGATGACAGGTTCGACGATGCTGAAAGGGGTCTGGAATGGCTGGAGAAACTTGAAGCCTTGCGGGCCCGCTCTGCGTCGAACCGGGCCTCCCACGACGTCGCAGAATACGTGATGAAGCTGCGGATAGCAGTGACCGAGTTGGCCGGAGACCGCTCCGCCTTTGATCTGAGTGAATCCATAGGACCGGAGACAGCACAGTTGGTGGAGCAATTGCGGCAGGCAAGGGACAACGACTACTGGAATACTAGGATCCGTCCCGCCCTTTTGAAATTGGACTCCTGACAACACCACAGGTTCATTCCATGGCCGCCTTAGGTGACGCCGTAGGACTCCTAGCGACGCGGTGCAGCAGGCGCTGCATGAGCGGCGCCGGTGGTGCAGAGGCCAGCCCGCATGGGCAGCAAGTTCCTCTTGAGCGGTCTGCTGCGCTGTGGCCACTGTGGCGGCCCTACACCGGCCAGGGGGCCAAGAGCGGGCAGTTCGCCTACTATGTCTGTGGCACCCTGCACCGGGAGGGCGCTGGCGTCTGCCAAGCCCGTTACCTCAACGCCCCCAGGGTGGAGGGGTTCGTGGTGGAGAAGATCAAGGAGCGCATCCTTACGGATGAGACCATCACCAAGCTTGTGACCCTGGTGGCCGAGGGAGTGGACGCCATGGCGGGGGAGTTCGCTGGTAGGCTGAGGGGTCATGCGGAGCTTGCCGACGTGGTGAGCAGGCTGGAGCGGCTCTATGAGGCTCGGGAGACCAGCCAGTTGACCCTGGAGGCGCTGTCACCCCGCATCCTCAACCCGAGGCACGGCTAGGACCAGTTGACGGCAGCGCGCGACGAAGCTGAGAGCCAGTTGGAGCAGCGCCGGGGGGATCTGCCTGGGACCGAGGAGATCAAAGAATACGTGGCCGACTTCCGCACATTCCTGGAGGAAAGGACGTTCCTTGAGCGGAAGGCCCTGATTCGCAACTTCGTGCAGGGCATCGAAGTGGTGGGCGACGAGGCCACCCTAACGTACACCATCCCCATGCCCTCCGGCGGGGTGACGTGCGAGGGGGGCCTCGGTTCTTGAAGCTCGTCCTGGAAGTGTAATGGGAGCCTGAATGGTTCGCCGTGGGGCAGGCTGAAGAATCTCTCAACCAGTCTTCCATTTCCGAAGTCCCCGACCTCAATCGAGTTGTCGACTCCACGGGTCACGGCCAGCACCTGGGGTACCCGACACTGCTGACTGAGAAATGAACCTTTCCGGCATCTGGCGGTAATACTATGTGAGGGGTTCATAAGCAGTACTGGGGGTGGAAAGGCGCGTGACGCCGCCAGAGGAACGGGAAGCCATACTTCGGTGTAAGGGTGGAGACCCAGCGGGGTTGGAAGTTCTATTCGAGCTTCACCAGCTGGCCGTCCTACGTACTGCGTATGGGATTGTTGGAAACGGCCATCTCGCTGAGGACGTCACCCAGCAGGTCTTCGTGGAGTTGTTCACAGCGATAAGGCGGTTCGACCCGGACCGGCCCTTCGCCCCCTGGCTATACCGGATAGTGGTCAACATCAGCCTCAAGGAGGTGCGACGATGCAACCATCGCGTGCTGCCGCTGGAAGAGGCCGCCGATCTGCCTTCAATCGACCCGCTCCCTGACCTAATCGCGGAGGAAGCGGAGGCCAGGAGGTTCATATGGGCGGCGGTTCGAACGCTCACTCCGAAGCAGAGGGCGGCCGTCGTGCTCCGTTACTACCACGGGTTTAGCGAGGCTGACATGGCCGTCTCACTCGGCTGTCGTCGAGGGACGGTGAAGTCCCGCCTGCACTCCGCCCTGCGCCAGCTTGAGGTTCTGCTCCGGGATAGCGAAAAACTGGAGAGTCTGCTGGAACGTGGATGGGACTCACACATCCAAAACGACGCTGTACAGCCGTGAGGAGGTATCAAGATGCTACATCGAGATGACCCCCGAATTGAAAGGCGGTTGATTGGGGATGCCCTGAGTGAGTATATGGATCGTGTCGACATCGAGCGCGACCTTTGGCCTAGCATCAGCGACCGACTGTGCCATCGGAAGCGGACTCGGTTTCCGGCAATTGCAAGAGTGGTGGCCACGACCGCGGTTGTATCGCTACTTGCAATTCTGGCGGTTGTCAGGCCTTGGTCCATCTTTGACGACTCCATGTCCTTGTTTGCAGCGGTCGCCCACGCCTACGACGGCTTGTACGAGGTTGAGACCGTTCGTTACCAAGTTGACGGGGACGACAGCTTTGGGCAGCACTACGTCAGCATTCACCAAGTCGACATGGTCAATCACATTCGCTACTCGGCTACCTGGTTAGGCACAGACCCCGCCAGTAATCCTCCCAGTACCGAGTCGATCACGCTTAACGGTAAGGCGTACGACCGCAACCGGACGGGTGGCGGGGAATGGACATTCTCACGGGATACAAAGGGCTGGGCCCCGTTTGGAGACTTTGGAGGACTGCCTTGGAGCCGTGAAGACACGGAAGACCGGTTCGACAGGGTTGAATTGGTGGGAGAGGTCGAAATAGATGGATTACTTGTGATCCACTATCGTGCTACAAGGAGAATCACACCAACCGGGACGCCAGGATACGCCGTCATGGAAGTTGACACAGAGAGCGGCGAACTGAGGAGCGCAAAGACCGTGCATCGCGGGTCCGACGACTATGCGGTCCATATAGACACCATTGACCTCTGGGTTACGTCAGAGGACGGCACGCTTATCAAGGCCGATTGGACTCAGATTGAGCAGGCCCCCTCGCCTCCGACAGACCTCGATGAAAGGGACTGGTGCCAAGGGCTTGGAGAGTTTGTTGATGCCCAGTACTACTATCGGCTGGGTTCAGGATTACTGAATGACTTCCATAGTTCCGACGCCCCAACGGATTCGGACGACCATGAATTGGCGAAAGTCATCTGTTGGAACGTAGATCGAACAGAGGCAAGAGTAGTCTGGGGCAGAAGTCTGGCCGAGCAGATCGGCCAAGACTTTTGGATAAGATGGGAATATACCTTTACCTCATTCAACGAGCCTCTCAACCTTCCAGATGACTTGCCTGAGTGATCCGCCAATTCCACCGCGAAATCACACCCATCGACCTGCGGATCCTGCATGATGTACGAGAGGAGGGACACTTCTGAGAACGGGCTAGTAGGCACGCGGTCTAGGTACTAACGAGTAGCTCTGCGTGGCGGTGTTGTCAGGTGGACCCCATCATCAGGACAGCGGTGAGGCTAAAATAAGAGAGTCTACCGCTGGGGTGTCTCTTAAACCTTCATCCGATGGTACGGCTTGTGGATGTTCCAGTAAACACCTTTGTGGGCTCACTGCTTGGAACACCTGACCCGGTGACCGATAGCCCAGGGCTTGATGGGGCCGCTCTTGGTTGTAGAAGGCCAGATAAGCCCCAATCCCCTTTCTGGCCTCAGTCCCATTTTGGTATGCCTTCAGGTACACCTCCTCGTACTTGATGCTGCGCCACAGCCGTTCCACGAAGACGTTGTCCATGCACCGGCCCCTGCCGTCCATGCTCACTTGAACGCCTTGCTACAGCAGCATGCTGGTGAAGGCCTCGCTGGTGAACTGGCTGCCCTGGTCGGTGTTGAAGATCTGTGGCCGACCCTTGCTCAAGGCCTCTTCCAGATCCGCAACACAGAAGTCTACCTCCAGGGTGTTGGACAGCCGCCAGGCCAGCACGTAGCGGCTGTGCCAGTCCATGATGGCCATCAAGTAGAGGAAACCCCGAGCGATGGGTATGTAGGTGATGTCGGTGATGTCGGTGGCCCACACCTGGTTGACCCGGTTGATCTCCAGCCCCCTGAGCAAGTACGGATAGACCTTATGCCCTGGGTTTGGCTTGGTGGTGTTGGGACGCCGGTAGATGGCCTCCAGGCCTATCAGCTGCATCAGCCGGCGGACCCGCTTGCGGTTGACCTGGTGTCCGTGATTTCTGAGCCAGGCAGTCTTCCTTCTGGAGCCGTAGAAAGGTGTCTTCAGGTACTGTTGGTCTATGAGGGCCATCAACTCCAAGTCCTCGGCGCCGGCCTCGGTTGGCAGGTAGTACAACGAGGAGCGGCTGATACCCAGCAAGGCGCACTGGCGCACCAGAGACAGCTTCGGTTCTTCGCGGTCAATCATGGCCCGGCGTTGGGACCGGCTCACAACCCGAAGCTCCGTGACAAACAATCCCGTTCCACCTTGAGCTGCCCAATCTGTTGGTAGAGAGGCCAGTTCGCCTACTACATCTGCGGCACCCTGTTCACAGAGGGCGCAGGAACCTGCACCGCCCGCTATATGAACGCCCCCAGACTGGAGGCGTTCATAGTGGAGAAGATCAGGGAGCGGATCCTGACCGAGGAGACCATAGTGGCGCTGGTGACGATGGTGGCCGAGGAAATCGACGCCATGGCCGGAGAGCTGTCCGGCAGGTTGGAAGTGGTCGAGACGGAGCTAGAGGACGTGCGGAAGCGGCTTGAGAAGCTCTACGAGGCCATTGAGACGAGCGAGCTGACGTTGGAGGTCCTGTCGCCCCGCATCCTGTCTCTGAGGCACCGCGAGGAGCAGCTGGAGGCTGCGCGAGATGATGCCGAGCGCCAGCTTGAACAGCGCAGGGTGGAGCTGCCGACCACGGAGGAGATCAAGGAGTACGTGGCGGACTTCCGAGACTTCCTGGAGGAAGGGACTATCCCCGAGTGCAAGGCCCTCATCCGCAACTTCGTGGAGGGCGTTGAGGTCAACGGAGACGAGGCCGTTCTGACGTACACCATCCCCATGCCGAACGATGGTGTGACCTCGGAATCGGCCTCGGTTCTTGATTTCGTCAAGCCCGGCCCACCATCGGGTAAAGTAGGTAGAACAGACCCGTTCAGGGCCACCTTTTCGGCTGACCTCCCAGGTATCAAGCTGTCGTCTGGCATGGGGACGGTGTATCTGAGAAGAGCGTCGCCGGGCACGACGATGATCTCCTTGACGAAGGACTTGATGAATGCCCTGCGTTCGGTCAACTCGCTCTCATTGAGGAAGTCCTTCATGTCCTTGGCGTAGGCGGCAATTGTGTTCACGTTGTCCAGTATCTTCCGGCGCTGGGCGAGGTCCGCCCTAGCCTGCTCAGCGAAGTACTCAAGCCGCTCTTGTCGCTCCCGGTGTTCCCTGATGCGGTCCGAGGCGTCGGCCATAGCGGTGTCGGTCGTCTCGATGTGGTGCCAGATGCGCCCCAGTTTCTTCTTCACGTCCTCTAGCTCATCCTCGATGGCCCGAAGATTCTTGCGCTGCTCTCGGGTCACGCCGTCCATCTCCTCGGCCACCACCTTCACGAGTTCCCGGATGTTGCCCTTCGTGAGGACGTTGGAGCGGATCTTGGCGACGACCAGTTCCTCGAATCGGCGGGCGTTGAGCGTCGGAGTGTTGCAGGCGTCCTTGCCGAAATTGATGTTCGACTGACAGACGTAGTAGGAATATTGGCCGCTCTTGGCGAACCGGCCGGTAAGCGGCATTTTGCACGCCTCACACTTGACCAGGCCGCTGAGCAGGTAGGAGCTTCCGACTCTGCGGGGGTGGCTGAACTTGGGTGCGCGGGAGCTCAGGCGCTTGCCAACGAGTTGGAATTGGGCCTTGGTGACGATGGCGGGGAACGCCTTCTCCACCCGGACGGGTTCGCCCTTGTCCTTGGCGTTCGCGCCCCAGACCAATGTGCCCGTGTACGCCTCGTTGGTGAGGATATTGTGGACGCTGGTCCTGGCCCAGAGCTTGCCCCTGGGGCTGGAGATGCCTTCGTTGTTTAGGGTGCGGATGATTTCGAGCGTCCCATTACCGGCCTCGGCCATGTCGAACATGCGCTTGACGATGGGAGACATATCCGAGTTGATCTCCAGGGTAGGTCTCTTCTTGGGACCGTCCTGCACCATGACCCGGTTGTAGCCGTAGGGGGCGTGGCTGGAAACCCAGAAGCCTCTCGATGCGGCCTCGCGCATCCCTCTCGTGACCTCCTGGGCGAGATTCTCGCTGTAGAACTCGTCCACGCTCTCGATGATGGCCTCCATGAGCTTGCCCGTCGGTGTGTCGTCGGCGTGCTCGGTGATGGACACAACCCTGATGCCCTTGCGCCGGAGCATGGACTTGAAGGCAACGGCGTGCTCGCGCTTGCGGGTGAACCTGGAGAACTTCCAGACGAGGATTTCCTTGAAAGGGGCAGTCGTCCTAGAAGCCTCGTCGATCATCTTGCGGAACTGCGGCCTGTCGGCGATACGGCCGCTCTCGGCCTCGTCGATGAACTCACGGGCGACCAGGTAGCCGTTCTTCTCGGCGTAGTCTCTGAGCGCCCTGAGCTGGGCGGCAACGGACAGGTCCACGTCCTGCCTGTCGCTGGACACCCTGGCGTAAAGGGCCGCTGGCGTGTGGTCGTATCGTTCAATCATCGGTTCCTCCTGCTTGTCTCTTCCTGTTCGGTCTGGCGTGAGCGCCGCATCTGCATCCGTTCCTGTCTGCGCCACTCCCTCTCCTCTAGGTAGAGGCGGAACGCCTCGCGCAGAAGCTCGCTCACGGTGCGGCCCTCCTCCTCGACCACCTGCCTCAGCTGTTCGTCCATCTCCGGTGGCAGGGAGAAGGTGATGACCCTTCTTTTCCTCGGCATGTGTCTTGCCTTTTATGGTCTTACCAAGTCTTACCCTTATCATGGACGATTCGGCCCGTCGCTGTCAAGGGTCCGGCATCTATAAGAGGCCCTCAAAGTCGAGTAAAATGGAGTGACAGACATTGCGGTGACGACCTCCCTCCACTGTCTAGCGGCCTGGGTGGTCCCCGTTGAGAGGATCAGGGTTAGCACCCCTCATTTTGCCATGTAGTGGCGGCCAGCCCCTCAACAATCATAAAATGCAGGGGGAAACGACTCTCTACAGCCCTTTGGTGAGTCGCCCACTTTCCCACAGCAAAAGGAGGTGTGAGGACGCATGAAGTACGAGGACTTGAAATGGGAACGCCGGAACGAGTACGAGTGGGGTGCTGCCGTCCAAGGTGGCTATGAAATCGTTTGGCAGGTCCGCGACGACGGCATCGCAGTATTGCACGGGAAACCCCCGGCAACAGGGGGAGCAGTACGCATGAAGACAATCGACGCGGGTGTCGCCAGGGTCAAAGTAGCTCTGGAACTGATCGAGAACGAACTGAACGCTCCTTTGTCCAAGGAAGAGAAGGCTCGCCTGACCCAAGAGAGCGAAAACACGCTGAAGAACGAACAGTGACAGTGGCTTTGCGGGAAGATGCGGAGAATTGCTAAGGAAGTAATATGGAGCAAGAGCAACGAAAAAGGGGGCTGTTTTGGCACGAGTTCTTGTACGAGATCAACAGAGCAACAGCCTCACTCATGTACCTTCTTCAGGGAATGGAGTCCGTTCGCAAGACCGAACTTGCGCCATACAACGGCATCAACCCGGAGCACCGCCAGTTTGCTGCCAGCTTTCCTAAGCTGTCATACGTCGATGTGCCGTTATGCGTATCCGGCCCTGGCTTCGACCTAAACGACGTACTGCGTCGCGAGGGCGATGCCGAACAACTGGCCTACAAGGGATGGGTTGAACAGGTCTACTTTCTCTGGGAGAGTCGATTCCGTAATGAAATGAATGAGGGCCTTCAAGGCCCGGACACCATTCGCCCCGAGGGAGACGCGATTGGAGACTTTCGACTCATCCGCAATGACTTGATCCACAACAATGGCGTGGCCAGCGTGGAATATTCGGGAAGATGTAAGGTTCTAAAGTGGTTCAAGCCCGGCTAACGCATCATTCTAGGGATGCACCATGCGCTTGATTTTCTGAACCAGATGGGCTTCATGACGAAGTCCCCCGGATTTCTTAGTCACGGACCCAACGCAGGATGGACGGTCTTTCCAGGAATGGAGGAGGACCTTGCCAGTAGGTCTGTACCCAGACTCGTCTCGCTACGTCCATCAATGGATCGGGTACTGGATGTCGGTTCAAGCTGGCACGTTGTAAGCGTGGTGTTCGAGAACGGGGTCTTCGTCGGTCTTCCAGTGTGCTACGGTAACGACGGTAGCACAGTCCAGCAAAGAATCGACTTATTCAACAAGACCTCTATTGACGACGACGGCAATTTGCGTTTTGCGAATGGACTCGTAAAGGACCGGGAACGCCTATACGAGGAGGCCATAAAAGCTCTCTCCGGCAAAGGGCCGAAGTTGGAGGGCTTAGGAGTCCCGGGACCTGCTTTCAGATTCAGGAGGGGCTGACCCTACCACGGGAATCGCACACCCTGCACTCCGTTGCCAACTCGGTCTCCGCAGGCTGCCTTCCGAGTCAGGCGGTAGGGGCGGCAGCGTGTCGCCGGAGGCGTCCCCGTTCCTCGCCCCTACTCCTCCGCTCCGACCTTCGCACAGGGGTCGCCGTAGAGCAGCAGCGGGAAGCCGCCGGGCACGCGGATCGCCACCTGCATGAGGCCCCAGTAATTTCCCCCGGTAGGCTCCCCTCCCTTGAGCCACTTCTGCACGGTGCTTTCCCTCACGCCCAGGAGATCGGCCAGGTCCCGCCGAGACAGATCGGCCATCTCCATCAGGCGTTGCAGCCGCTCCCCGAAGTCCTCCGGCCAGAGAGCGCAGCCGTGCTCCTCTGCGCTCCCTTCACTTCCTTCGACAGCCATATCGCCACCTCTGTCAATCGCCAGGTTCTATAGGCCAGTCGTCACCAGGGTCATTGAGCCACCCTGTGGGCCTGTAGACGGACTATTATCACCGTTAGGTTTGAGGGTCAACTACCTCTTTTCGGTCGAACAGGGCCCTGTGCGGTGACAAGCGTTCGCGGTAGCTGACGCCTTCTATGACGATCTGGTAGCTGGCGTTGGCGAGCCGGTCGAGGGCGCTGTTGCCGAGGATGGGGTCGTCGAAGAGTCCGAGCCACTCCTCGACAACCGTGTTGGCGGTGATGACGAAGCTGGCGGTACGATGCCTGATATACATCTCAGCTACGGCCCAGGCCCCAGGAGTACCTGGGTCTTTCGTGTCGATTGAGAAATGGGGATGGTATAGCGGACGAGGGCGTCGCCGGGCATGACGACGATCTCCTTGACGAATGACTTGATGAAGGCCCTGCGTTCTGTCGGCTCGCTCTCGCTGAGGAAGTCCCTCATCTCCTTGGCATAAGCCGTAATCGTATTCACGTCGTCGAGGACCTTGAGGCGCTGGGAGAGCATCGACCTGGCATCCTCCGCCGCATCCTCCAGGCGCTCTTCCCGGTCCCGGAGCTCCTTGATGTGGACCGAGGCGTCGGCCATAACGGTGTCGGACGTTGCTATGTAGCGCCAGATGCGGTCCAGCTGCCGCTTCACATCCTGAAGCTCATCCACGATGGTCTTCAGTCTCTTACGCTGCTCTCGGGCCACGCCGCCCATCTCCTCGTCCACCACCTTCAACAGGTCTCGGATACTGCCTTCGGTGAGGATGTCGGAGCGAATCCTGGCGACCACCAACTCCTCGAAACGGCGGGCGTTGAGCGTGGGAGTCTCGCAGGCGTCCTTGCCGAAATTGATGTTCGATTGAAAGACGTAGTAGGAGTACTGACCACTCTTGGCGAACCGGCCGGTAAGCGGCATCTTGCACGCCTCGCACTTGAGCAGGCCGCTGAGCAGGTAGGAGCTTCCGACTCTGCGGGGGTGGCTGAACTTGGGCGCGCGGGAGCTCAGGTGCCTCCCGACGCGCTGCAACTGCGCCCTGGTGATGATGGCGGGAAACGCCTTCTCCACCCGCACCGGGTCGGCGTTGTCCTTGGCGTTGATTCCCCAGACCAGCGTGCCCGTGTACGCCTCGTTGTTGAGGGTGCGGATGATTTCGAGCGTCCCATCACCAGCCTCCGCCATGTAGAACATGCGCTTGACGATGCGGGACGCATCGGGGTCGATCTCCAGGGTGGGCCTCTTCTTCGGTCCGTCCTGCACCATGACCCGGTTGTAGCCGTAGAGGGCGTGGCTGGAGATCCAGAAGCCGCGCGATGATGCTTCCCGCATCCCCCTAGTGACCTCCTGGGCGAGATTCTCGCTGTAGAATTCGTCCACGCTCTCGATGATGGCTTCAAGGAGCTTGCCGGTGGGGGTGTCGTCTGAGTGCTCGGTGATGGAGACCACGCGTATGCCCTTGCGGCGGAGCATGGACTTGAAGGCGACGGCGTGCTCGCGCTTCCTGGTGAACCTGGAGAACTTCCAGACGAGGATTTCCCTGAAGGGGGCCTCGGGCTTGGTAGCCTCGTCGATCATCTTGCGGAACTGCGGGCGGTCGGCGATGCGGCCGCTCTCGGCCTCGTCCACGAACTCTCCGACGACCATGTAGCCGTTCTTGCGGGCGTGGTCTCGGAGCGCCCTGAGCTGTGCGGAAACGGACAGGTCCACGTCCTGGCGATCGCTGGAGACCCTGGCATAGAGGGCCGCCAGCGTATAGTCGTCTCGTTCAACCATTCGTCTACCCTCCTTCTCTACGTCCTGGCCGGTCCGTCCAGCCCTCGGCCCGGCGCTCGCCCAAGGCTAGGGGCGGCTCACACGCCGCAGTGACCCTCGCACTCGTTCCCGAACCCGTCCGCCTGGCCTCCGGCTCCGAGGACCGCCTCGTCGAGGGCGACCGCCTCGGCCAAGGGCATGCGAAGCATGTGCAGGTATGGGGTCTTGTCCAAGGCGAGCCCTTCTCGCAGGTTTGCGTCGATCTCCACCGCCTCGGCGAACAGCCCCGGCCACCGGCGCTTCGCCTCCACCCAACGCTGGCGTGACTGGAAGGGGCAGGCGACGCAGGCCGAGCGTTCCAGGGGCCTGTCGTAGCGGGCCGACCACCAGTCGGCGCAGTCCCTCCGGAAGGACGGCGTGCCGCTGACCGACGTCGACCTGAACCGCCGCAAGCACACCTGCGCAGGCTGCGACGCCCCCCTGTGGCAGGCCGACAGGTCCGGCCCGGCCCGCTATCCGCTGGCCGACTACATCAAGCACCGGATGAAGGGCTTCTTCGACCTGCTTATCGGTGACGAGGTCCATGAGTTCAAGGGGCGAGGCTCGGCCCAGGGCATCGCCGCGGGCATCCTCGCAGACGTGTGCGGCAAGTCCCTCAGCCTGACCGGGACGCTCCTGGGAGGCTACTCCTCGACCATCTTGGATGTACCAGTAGCCGTCCTTGGCGATATGGGCGGTGATGGTCCTCGACAGGTCTTCGAACGACAACCTCAGGTACTTGTCGCTGAAGATGTCGGACCGGTACCTCCTCAGGTGTTCCGGCACATCCATATATGTGTCGCCAGGTTCCATCAACCCGTAGATTTCCGCATCATCCGGCCGGACCGACCTTGTCACGTGATCGCGAATCAGTTGCGCTTCCGACCCTCTCAGACCCTTCCTGAGCAGCCTCGCAAGAACCGATCTAGGCGGTCCCTCGTAGACTTGGATTTCGTCTCGAACATCTGCCTGTGCCACCGGAAGGTCTCGGATGGCCTGTCCAACCGTGGGTCGCCTGCCGACGGGCTTGGGCCACTCGAATCTATCATTCCCCGCAATCCCAATCACAAACAACCGGGACCTGTGCTGCGGAACGCGGTACCGCCATGCCTCCAGCACCTCCACATGCACTCCGTACCCCCGCCTCTCCAGATCGTTCACCAAAGCGATCAATGGTGCGCCGCCCTGTGCTTGGGCGAAATTCGGAACGTTTTCGAAGAGCATTGCTCGCGGGTTCAATCGGTCAACGATGGCGAAGAAACTACGCCAGAGGTCAGCCCTTGCGTCGAATGGGCGCCGGTCTCCTCTCCTCACCAAGTTGCCGATTTTTGACATGCCAGCGGTAGAGAAGGGCTGGCAGGGAGGGCCTCCTGCAAGAAGATCCACGTCCTCTATTCCCCAATCGTCCAGCTGGCGAATGAAGGCACTGGGGTCGGAAAGGTCGCCCGTCCATGTGAGACCCTCGATGTTTGCCGCGTGCGTCTCCGTAGCCACCGGATCAGAATCCGCAGCCGCCACCACTGAGAACCCGCCGTCCTCAAGCCCCAAGCTCAACCCGCCGGCACCGCAGAACAGGTCTATCGCCCAGGGGCGTGGCCTGCTTTCCAACCAAGCATGAACACGGTCTCTGTCGCTCGGATCAGGGGAATTGCTGTGAGGATTCAGGTGAATCCTCGGCCCCCGCCGGTGCGAAATCCGGTACCGTGAAGTGGAGTTGGCCCCTTCGATGCAATCATTCATGGTCTATCTGGCCTGCGGCGCGCTCCGAACCCCAATCTTGCTGTGGTTCGGAGCGACCATTCGGTCACTCAGTATTCCGAGCGTCCCATTCTCGACGCTCTTCCATGCGCAGCCTCGAATCGCTCCCCCGAGTCCGCACTCACAGCAGTTTCTTCACCCTTCCGCGGCTTCCGTCATAGGTGTTGGCAAAAACCCGCAGCCGATCCCGCTCCATGATCCACTTGTTGCCGAACTTGGTGGCGGTGAGCTCCCCTCCCGTATCAGGCGCTTCACCGTCTCCGGATGGACATCCAGAATCTTGGAGGCCTCGATGACGTCGATGTAGTTCTCAAACATGGGCCAGACCTAACAACATTGTTGCACTACCACAGTATATTACCTCGGGGGCTTGGGTTGCGCTGGAGCCGCAGGACTTCCAGGTTGACGAGATTGCCCAGCTCCGGCGGTATCTGCCCCGCTCAAATTGTTGCCGGTGAAGCGCAGATATTCCAAGTTGGCGGGTTGCCCAGCTCCGACGGCATCTGCCCGCTCGACTCGTTCGCAGCTCTGTGACACGACCCTTCCACCTGCTCTACCGGTTCTCGCAGGAGATCAGGACGGAGTTCGGACGGTCGGACGAGCACCGCTGGATACAGCGGTACGGCTTCGAGGAGGTCACCGTCGGCAAGCCCGACGACGACGCGGTGGAGGACGGGCGCAACAGCCGCCGCCGCAGCTACCGCAAGGTCACTAGGGAGAGGCCGGGACTCGTTCCCAGCGCCCTGTTCCACATCATCGGGAACACGGTGTTTCTGCGCCTCGCGGACGTTGCCTCCGGCCTGCCGGACTACGAGGAGAAGATCCTCGTGTCCTCGATGGACTCGGAGGAGGACGCCACCGGCTACTCCCAGCGCAGCGCCTACAACCACGTGTTCGAGGAGTTGAAGAAGGAGCTGGCGGCCGCCCTCAAGAGCGGCTCCAAACGGCTGCTGGCGACCTACCTCCAGACCCTGTTGGCGTACCCCGACGGCTGCACCAGGGGAGAGACGGTGTTCGATCCCAGGACGGGCGACGTCATCGTGGCGGTCCCGCCCCTGTCCGAGGAGAAGCTCTACCCGAAGGAGAAGGCGCTCGTCGACCTGGTGGCCGCGGAGCGGCTGGAGGGAAGGCGGGTGCAGGTCTATGTCACCCACACGGGGACGCGGGACATCACCGGGCGGATGGACGACTTCCTCACCCGGCACGGGTTCAGGGTGGCGGTGATGAAAGCCGACGCCGTGGCCCCGAACCGCAGGGAGGCGTGGGTGGCCGACAAGGTGAAGGAGGGCATCGACGTCCTCATCTGCCACCCCAGGTTGGTGCAGACCGGCCTCGACCTGATCGACTTCCCGACAATCGTCTGGGACGAAACGGAGTTCTCCGTCTTCCAATCAACACAAAAGAGTACGGTTCTCATGGGCAGTCGATTTGGATGGGAATGTGGGTTGAAGGACACCCCCATAGAGATGGTCATCGAATGCCCCGCCTTCCGAAGCTCCCACTCCGACCACTTGCCACAGATGGCCGACCTCATCGCCCACGCCCTCCTCAAGTAGGAGGAGGAGCGGTCGCCCAGGGTGGGACGCCTGGGCATCTCTAGCGTCGTCGTCCGCCATTGGGCGTCCGGTCACAACTCGGAGACTGGGCGCTGCGGGCTGTGATTGTGAACCTCTCAGCATCTATGGCGTTCCCCCTAGTGCTAGGGAGCGAGTTGCCCCAACCTGTCCTCGCCTTTACTTGCGGCCTCGAGTGCATCGGCCAGCCGGTTCAGTTCCCACGAATGAAGGCCCATCCTCCCTTTGCTCCACACTCTGCACACAAGGCCATCAATGAGAGTTTCGCCATCGAGGAAGCCCTGCCCCCCGACCCGATAGAAGAGAAGGGTGTTCCCTCCGTACATCCAGTCAGCCGTGAAGCCTGTCGGATGAGACTTCTTGAATCCCTCGTACGCCTTCAGGCTCTCATCCTTCGCGTCCTTCCCAGCGCTCTGCGATACCGACACGACAACCAGGCCGAGCGAAGACGGAACCAGACCCCAATGACCGTGATTATCATTGCCTGAGTCGCGGACGCCTTCCAGGAGGTCCCCGCTCAATCGCCTGAGCCGCTCGAATCCGGAGTGGTGCCTGTACGTGTCAATCAATGCCCGCACAACATCCGGGAGGAAGATGGGGTAAGGAGTGTGGCTCTTTAAGAGATTAGAGCGGCGATGGAGCTTGGTTGTGGGCTCGGCGTAGTAACGGACGTCCATGTACACACTGCTCTCCCCGCCGTAAGTTTGGGAGTACAATCGCAGGATATCCGTTATCTTGGGGGCGTCAACTTTCAGCATCAACAACGCCGCACTAGTCTCTGAATTGGCGAGGCGTCGCTGGACTTGTTCACAGTGGACCGGATCAAGCCTACTATAGAGATCCACCAAGGAATGTCCGCGTCCGAAAGACTTCTCGGAACGTATGAGGTAAGCCTTCAGTGCCAACTCTGACGCAGTAACCAAGAGAAGCAACGCCGGCATGATTTCCTTCAGGCTCCCGGGCAATCGACCGGTGGGCATGATGGCACAGAACTGCCTGAGGTACTCTTCTGCGAAGTCTGCCATCAAATCCGGATCGCCGTATCGGTCCACACTAGTGGCATCTTGGACATTGCCTTCGGAAACGGGGAGCAACACGTTCTCGGTGTCGCGAAGAACGGCAGGGTACTGGATGGACATGAGGTCTTTGCCGGAAGGAAAGTGCGAGACGACAGCGCGTTTGTGCTCCATTACATCGTCGTCAGAAGGAGGGCGTAGCGATACAGATTGCCCACGTTGAAGAGAGTCGGGCTCCACTGCCGTACTTCCCCACAGATCGTGCAAGCGTACTCGACTTCCCTCTGGAATAAGGACGACAGCCAAGGTACACCGAGGCGGAAGGTATTGTCGGATTCGACTCTAAACTCTTGGTCTCCACACTTGAAGCATTTGCCTCGAACAGCCATAGTCCATCACACCCTTTGGCATTTGATTCTGGAACACTTTGTTCAATCCTCTACCCTGAACGCACTCAGCTGAACGTCGAAGGGTGTTGTGGCACTTGCCGCGAGAGTTCCACAGGAAAGTCGGATTCAATCGCCTCTATAGCCCTTAGCAATAGCGGCTGGGCGAAATCGCCTGGAGAGTTGCGCAGTAACCCCATCCACTTGGAGGGATAGTAACGGGCAAGCATTCCCAAAACATATGAAATCAAGTAAAGCTTAAAGAACTCGCTCAGCTTGTCCTCATTCGAAAAAGCCACAATCCCGGTCATAGATTGGTGACCTTCTGTGTAGTGGAATACGGGAAATTTCTTCTGGTGGGTTTTTCCTTCTTCGTGCCGGAATACTAAACTCACTTGGGGAATAGTGTCGATTGATAAGTTTGGCCACGATTGAAGGGTAGGTTGAACAAACACAGAATGCCCATCTACCAGTGCCTGCAACTCGGGGAGGACATGTGGAGATAGCAAGGCAAAGTGAGTCTCCGTTGAGTATACGGTTATCACAACAGGAAACCACTTCGCCTTCATGCCAGTAATTCCTTGATAGTCGAATGTAGTTTGCATGAGCCGGGCGAGCAAGTCATTCAACGTCATAAGGCTATCGTCGGTTGAAAATCCAATGGTGCCAAGATCGTGATCGACTACGACCTTTGTTTTCGTAGGCTCATAGAAACAGTGCTCCTGGTGTTTATTCGGACACGCCGTCACTAATTCGCGAAAAGTACCATCGGTGGCCCTAATCTTTAGTTCGAGGATATTCTTGATTCCATCCTTCAGAGTGTTTTGCCAGTTGACAACTTCCAAGCCATGTTTTTGCTTGAGTGATTCCTCTTTTTTCGAGGTATCTCTGAGCAGAATCGCACCCCTAGACAAAGACAATACCCCATAGTAGAGCAAGAGTGGCTTTACGCTCATCTCAGCTACGGCAGCATTCCTGAAGTACTCACGCCCTTGTATGAAAAACGCATTGATTTGTGAAATCTTGGCAGTGCTGGGCTCTTTGCCGTGAGTTGCCTTGTACCAATGCTTCACCAAGTCATGAGATTCGAAGCGAGAAATTGAATGCCAGTCTTGGTTTTTCACAACTCACACCTCCTATGTCCGAATGACGTCGCCTATTCGAATTCAGACATAATCCATGCCGAGTCGTACGAAAGCCTCTTAGTCTCCCATACGTACTTGATTCCCTCACTGTCCAAGGAGACCAGTTTGCAAAGATATATGTCGTCTCGGTTAAGAGAAACTAACTTATGGGAGTCAGAATTGATGAACTCCAACACGCTCGGCAGGTCAGCATCGGTACCACCTTCGACGGCAATAGACCAATAGTCAACACCCCCTTGGAATCCTAGACCAGAGAGGTTGTGCAACTCGACCCGATAGGTCAAGAGCCCACGCAAGTACGCCGTGTTATGCTCTTCCATTCGAGTTTCTAAGTCTCGCTTCGCCGCTTCCTGGTCTTCCCCATAAATGTCCATCCAATCACCCATCGTCAAGCGATCTAGGGGATGGGTGTCCTTCGAAGCAGCACGGAGCAACGCAGGGTCGATTACGACAACGCGTGCGGGGCAAGAATGTAGCCAGGAGTCCATCGGTGTTCCGCATCGTAAGCAATCTCTTGCATTTGAAGTCATGCATCCCTCCAATCCGAGTTAGTATCCAACTCTCCAGTTAGAGCCTCCCGCGTCCTAGCCCATCTGTAGGTATAGAAACTGGCATAGCGGCAGTTTGGACCAACTCGGCAACAATCTTCAACTGTCTGCTCTGTCACTTCGGCGCCTGCAACTGCTCCTCCTTGGCCGTGCGGTAACCGATGTGAGGCTCCCTGAAGTGTAGGTGTAACTCTCCATGTCCCGTGCTATCCCACTGGTCAGGCAATCAAAAATACTTGCGATGAATCAGTTCGTTTATCGTGCGCTGAAGGTCGGCCAAGAAATTCTCGTCAATGGTGTCCGTCCACCAATGAGCGATGTCATTCCTGTAGTCCTTTAACTCCCGTAGGGTCTTGTTGCCTGCTACGACTACTTGGTCCTTCCTGATATTGCCCTGGTAGTTAAGGCATTTCCTTCCAGCATCTGCCAGAGACTGCCACAACCCTAGGTACAGGAGTCTCTGGTAGGTGTCATCTTTGTACTCGTCTCTGTACATTGCGTTGATTAGCAACGCCATGTGGGGGACACCAATGTCTCGCTCCATAGCTTCGATTGCTTTGCTTATCTCCGATGCCCTGCTTCTGTACGCCACAGCATCCATCACAGTAGCTGTGCTCCCTCTCGCCGACATAGTAGGTCGAATCATCTCAACGAACCGGCCATCGTCTGTCACTAGACAAGTCTGGTCTGAGTATTTCCGTATCGGATCCGCCGTTTGCTGACCGACACGGACGCCAGCCAGTATCGTGTTTATCAACAGTTGGTTGTTGGGCAGTTCCGGCCACGCGCCGTCAACGGTAGCCCAGGCGGTAATGAACTCCTCACCCTCCCTACCGCCGACCAATATAGGTACGTTTTCGCCATCCCGCACGACTACCTCGGGTGAAATGCTGCATTCACCCTTGTTCATCACTACAGGCGTCAACGGGCTAGACTCCTCGATTACTAGGAACACCGGTACGCGGCCCTTCTGCTGTGATTTGATCTTCTCATGGGTCTCACCAACGTCGTGCCGCAAGCTAGGGCTGATAGCGTAATGATCTCGGCTCGTCGAGTTCACAAAGTAGTCCACCAGGTCTGTAGCGACACACGCTTGAACGGAAGGAGAGGAATAAATCGTGTGGTGAGGTTCGTCGCCGGTCGGGCGAAGGTCGATCCTGGGAAACTCGAAGATTCGCGTTCGACAATACCCTCTAATTGTGCAACAGAACTCCTTACCACCCATACCCTCGTATCCTGGCCGCACGCCTGCTATCGTAAAGTTCGCTTTCGGAGCGACTGGCCCCAGGGATTTCTGACGGTCCGCTACGGATCGATACTCTCTTGCCATTGTGACTTACTCCGATATTCAAATTCACTAATCGCGGGGCCTAATCGCCTCAATCACCACCACTCCCTCCAACACAGAGACTATGTAGTGTCACCCTTCCCCGCCAACAGTTCTCCGACTGCCAACTCCACGGCCTTGCCCTCCTTCGACTCGCGCAGCCATTTCCGGAGTTCCCTTCGGGCTACGGTCACAGTGACCTCTCCCCGGTCTAGGCGCAGCTGGGCCATCTGCCTGACCGCGCCCTGCTGCGCCGCTTCGCCAGCCTGGGACACACGAACATGCAGCGAGTTGCCAGCGGCGAACTCAGGGATTGGGATCTTCCACAGGTGCTTCTGAAGGTCCCGCGCACCGAACTGCCCTTTGGGCATTAGCGGAGTCACGAGTTCATAAAGGGTATCGCTGTTAATGATGGCTAGCAGGTAGTACGCTTCCCGCAAATCCTTACAGCTTATCCAGAACAGCTTATAGTCGATGATGGCGTCATCTTCGCTAAGCAGTGCGGCCGTCGGCGCGCCCCATCCGCCGTACACTACCCGGAATTGCCTATCTCCAGGTTCGCGCCTCCATTCCAATTGAGACGAGAGCTTGCCGTAATAGTCCAGTTGCTCCAGTAGGACCATTTTGGTGGCTGCCGCCCTATTTGCTTCCCACAAGCTGCTAACGATCTGCCAACGGCCGCGCATCCTTTGACCCAGTCCGCCCAAGCGAATGCCCCCAACACCTCTTTTGCTGGCTGGCATTTGGTATTCACCACGCCTGAAAGGCAAGATCGCCCGTAACGGGTCGAGCGTGGCGTAGGGAACGACCGTCTCCCCCAAATGCACGTCAAACATGTGGGCAGCTTCAACCGTCTGCTCCGATACAGCAGCCAAGTCGAGGCTCTTCCATGGTTTCTTGTCCTGAGAGCCTCGGCGTGGGCTTACGGTGACGGTCTGGCCCGCTTGGACAATTGCGGGATTGGCGACCTCCTCCACGAAGAAGAGTGGGCGGGGATACATCGTCGCACCGTTTCTTGAGTATTTAGCGTAGGGAGATATGGCATCCCTTGGGGTGTCAACAATGTTGGTTCGTCCCATCCTGTCGACGTCCCGTCCCGGCTCGCCCGACCAACGCTCCACCTGACCGGCCAGAGGTGAGGCTTTGCCGTCCTCACCGCTTCGTCTGGCAAAAACAACCGAGGCAGGCACCGGAAAGAATGTATTGGGTTCCAATCCTTCAAGGTCCCAAGCCATCTTGTGGCCAAAGTCCACAGAGAGCACACGGCCCGCAGTGCGCCTTCTTCCTCTCCCAATCGGCTTCATTTGCCATGCACCCGTGCGCCACTTGGAGTGTTGGCCCGTCTGAAGGGCACTGTGAGGCATCACCATGCCAATCACACCGCCGTCCTTTAGGTACAGGTCCACGCAGCGCGCGAAGAACAGACTGGATATGTCCTGATGGTTAGCGTGCCTCCCACCGACCCAGATGCCGTACGTATCCTTGCTTTGTCGTTCCAGTTCAGTCCGAAGGGTGCTGGTAGTGTTCCGATAGATCAGCCAAGGCGGATTGCCGACAATCACGTCTACTTTGCGGCGGGACAGTGCCACCGGCCGCACCAGGTTGCGGGTGTAGTAGGCCCAGATGTGGTTGCGGCCTTCGGCATGCAATCGCTGCATGTCGGTCATGGTCTCGGCCAATGTCTCTCGCTCCACTGAGTCTGTTATAAGGTTGTCGTCGAGTGCCAAAACGGGGTCGTCCCCCTTTTCGATGGCCTCAGCAATGTCGCTCATCAGGCCATCGAAGGATTCAGCCCGGTCCACCAGACTCACCGGAAACACTAACTCCGTGTTTTCCCCATCCTCTACCTGGACGGTAACATTGTGCTCCGCGAACATGTCGCCGGTGCGAAATCGGAGCTGGAGGGCGTCTCCGAGATAGACGGGAACGGTGATGTTGGCCGAGAAGCCGTCCTCGACCGCAGCCTTTATTGCAGGCTGCGCAGCTAGCACCCATGCGGCCCTGGCTAGATGCACCGCCACCGGGTGAACGTCGATGCCGGCGATGGAGAAACGCAGCCATTCCAACACGTCCTTGGGACCGAGGGCAGTGGCCTCGGCTGCCTCTATGAAGTGGGTGACCGCCTCGGCAACGAAGGTTCCAGAGCCGCAGGCCGGGTCGAGGACGTATTGGCCCAACGGGTCGGTCACCACCTCCCGCACGATGGCGCGGGCCAGCCAATCGGGAGTGTAGTACTCTCCCAATTGGCGGCGCTCATCGGGCGGTATCACGGTTTCGTAGAGGATGGCCGCAACGTCGTTGGGAGCCCTTTGCCAGTCGAATCTGGCTATGCGCCGGGCCAAGGTTCTCAGCAGGGGCATTCCCCTAACCTCGTTCGGCCACGCGAAGAAGTCCGACTCGACGACTCCCTGAAGACCGGTCTTGCTTCGGAAGTCGCGGCCAAGTAGCAGGTCAGTCGGATCATTCTCCGCCAATCGCTTGATGTCGCCGCCAAAGGAGGCTTGGACAACGATCCCAATGACAGCGCTCAGGTAGGTGTGTCGGACAAAAAGGTCGTCCAGTTGGGCGCTTGACCTTGCAATCTCACCTAGGGCCGCGGTGAGCAGATTCTCCCACAGCTGTCTCTTGACTCTGATGGTGCTGGAGTCGGCGTGCTGGTCGTAGAGGCCCTTGAGGGCGGCTATGTCCCGCTCATACGACGGGGCCGTTGGGCCGAAGTGTTGTGCTATGGCGGAGCGGGACGGTTCCTTGTCTACTTCTGCGGAGAGAGCATGGTCGCGGAGCCATTCGAAGAGGGTGATCCAGCGGTCCGCATCCTCCAACGTGAAGGCGTAGGGCAGGGCCATCCTGACCGGACCAGCGTTGGGCCAGCGCAGCAGCCATCGTTTGCCATCGGTGAGGATGCCCATGCGCATACGGCCCTGCCCCTCCGACTGCTCCAGGTAGTCATCGAGCTGCTGGACGTACTCGGCATTGGGGTTGAATCCTCCCGTGGTCCCGATGCGGCGCTTGAACTCGATAAAGGTGTCGAGGGCGGCGAGGTCGACGGCGCGGCGCGAACCCTGTGCGGGCGGGTCCTCCTCCACGATCTCGTCGGCCCTCACGAGCCCCGTCACGATGAGGAAATCACGAACCGCACTGGTGATGTTCGCCTCGGGCTCGCCAGCATCGTGCCGCCGCAGAATCTCGGCGGCAGCCTGGGCGTACCGGGCGTCGTTGTAGTCTATCTGAATGGACACTTAGGCCCTCAGAGTATTTCGATTTCCAATAGGGCAAGCCCGAGGGCGAGACCGCACTCCGGGGCATCACCCACACGGACCCGCCCTAAACGCTACTCCGGCTCAGGGAATTCTCCTAACCAGCGCACGTTGGCAATGCTTGGGCTTGCCGCCCGGTAGAACCTCTCGTCAGCGGTCCACAGCTCGCAGCCGAAACTCTCCGCCAGCGCCAGGTAATGGGCGTCGTAGGCCGCATTCTGACTGAGCTGGCTTGCAAGTTGCAGCGCTCTGACGTGGAGACCTGGCGGTTGGTGGAGTTCGAGCCGCGACTCAAGCAGCCGTGCAATCATGCGGGTACTATCGCCGACGTTCAACTCCCCCCGCAAGACGCGCCGGTGGAGAGCGTTGGCGACCTCGAAGGGCATGAGGTGCGGGGCGATGCGGGTTACGTCCCGGGCAACCCAGGACTGAAGGACCGCGTGGGCCTTGTCAGAGCCATCCTCTTCGACCAGCCACTTGACCGCCAGGCTCGCATCGACGACGACGGACCCGTTCACGCCCACCCCGCGGTCTCGGCATCCCTGATCTCGCGGGCCTCACGGATCAAGTCGGCGGAACTCCCAGGAAGAGGTGTGCCCCCGAATATCTCCTGCCGAAGCTCCGCAAAGAGCTCATGGTCCGGCTTGTCGGACAACAGTCCGGCCATCCCGTTGGCTTCGTCCCTTGTCAACTCCCGATCGATGGCGCCCTGGCAGTACCCACGCATACTGACGCCTTTGAGTGCGGCGATGGCTTTGAGCCGTCGCTGAAAGGTCGGGTCCAAGTCCAAGGTGAGCCTCTTCTTCTTAGCTTCCATAGCCTGTCCCTCGCTAAGTTGATGCTGCAAGGTAAGAATATGATAAACACGGAAAGATAATCAATACCCCGATAAGAAATGGGGAACCGGAGATGCCCGAACCCTGCGCCTAGCGCCCCTGGGGTTGAATGGGTGCCAGCAGGCTACGGGGACAACAGACCTCCCAAATGTAGTGCACCGATGGACAATCCTACCGACTGTCTCACGTCTTCAAGACTTATCAGGTGGAGTGGTCAAGACTTACAAGGGCTTGCCGCAGGTCGGGCACTTTGCACTTGTGCGCGGGTTGGCAATGATCAAACGCAAAGCATTGAGCTGCTCCATCAAAGAATGCACCATGCCGCTCGTGATTCTTAGCTCTGTCGATTCGAAGTTCCAAATCTGTGGCAGAAACGTAAGTGAATTGGCAAAACTACCTGGCACGACGGAACTCTCGTGAATGATCAGGTTTCTTACCCTGCGAATATCGCCCAACAGCTCGCATACCACTTGGTTAGGCTCGGCGGAAACGGCCCTCGCGATCCTTGGACGATAGTATTCGTTCCATAAGTGGTAGATGACTACGACTAGAGACTTGGCAACGTGATCCTCGAACAGCCCCCCATCCTCCAGACCTTTCAGCATCTCTCCCTGTGTCATCTGGGCGATGGTAGAACGTCCCGGCGATTGCTTTGCATTCGGGAAAGACGACCCAGTGCTAATCCGGTTCTCGTAGTTGGCGGGTTCGATGAATTGCCCGTATCGTTCGTGTTGAGCTTTGTAGCCCAATGTAGCGTGACTGAAGGCGAAGTAATACTTGTGGCAGGCCGAGCGAAATTCCTCAAGAAGCTCTGTCGCCTCCGAACCATGCTCCTGAGGGAAAGCGCGATGGTCCTCGATAACCATTGTGAATGAGCCGCCGTTCCAATACAAAACTGACTGTTCGTTCATTTTTCACCTAATCCTTAGCAGACGATATTGGGCGGTCGGTTTGGGTCCGTTCAAGCCAGGTCAGATTGTTAGGCAGTAGTGTGCCACACAACAGCCTGCCGGAGACGATGGGGCCGCTGGGACTAGGCATGGTGCGAGCAGCGGCCCCGCTCCGCTCCCTCGCAAGCCAGTCGCCCGCGCAGTCAATCATCCAGCAGCCCGTTCTGCGCAGCCCACACCACGATCTCCTGCTTTGAGGAAACGCCCAGCTTGACCTGGATGGTGCTGCCCCAGGACGCCGTCTGGTGGAACCAGGGCGAGACCGGGCAGGTGGTGGCCCTCTGGCGGCCTCCGCAGGTCTGGTCCGTGGCCCTGCAACGGGAGGCGTTCAAGCCCCCCGCACGGCTCCGGCTCCCCATGCCGGGGCTGGTCTTCGTCTGCTCGCCGGGGCGTGCGCCCTGGGTCTGCGCCGCGCTTGGCTGGCCTACCGACCCCGAGCAACTCCTCTTCCGGGCCCCGGCCTTCAACGTCTTCAGGGACGGTCGGGTCTGCGCCGGAAGCCACAGGTTCCCCGAGGAGGTGGACCTGATACCGGAAGGCTTCTTCCAGTCCTTCTTCTCCCTTACCGGAGACACCCGCGACCGCTCGAAGAAGCACCCCGACAACCTGCAAGCGCTATGGGAGGAGCTCGATGGAACAACTGTATACCCGACTGAGGACCTGGTTCCCCAGTGCACGGTGGGCCAGGCGATGGCGGTCTCCGAGGGGAGACGTGGCTACCGGTAGCGGTGCGCCGGGGCCGGTGGGCTACCTGGTCAACCACCCCGGCGGACTCGCGGGAGTCCACGGCATCGGCTACGACTACGTCTTGGGATCGGGGGGCGTCTACGTCCAGTCCCAGGGCGCTCACCTGACGGCGCGGGTGCCAGTCGCCCCCGGCACGGTGCGGGGGCTCGCTCCCGTGGCCGAGAAGGTGGAGCTTGCCCACGGCCCCATCCCGTCCCGGCTCTTCGAGTTTGGTCTGCGCTGCTTCCAGGACGACCCCGGCACCGAGCGGTTCTTCGCAGTCCGGTGGGACGGGCGCGCCTACCGGCTGGTGGTTCCCGAACAGGAAGGGACGGCTTCGTCCCTCACCTACACGCCCCCTGCGGGCGTGGTCGCCGAGTTCCACTCCCACGGAAGCTCCCGCGCCTTCTTCTCGAAGACCGACGACGGCGACGAGCAGGGCTTCCGCATCTACGGCGTCGTGGGACGCCTCGACAGCGACCGGCCCGAGCTGAGCCTGCGGGTCGGCGTCTACGGCCACTTCGCCCCGCTGGACTGGCCGCAGGTGTTCGACGGCCCAGTTCCGGGCGTCCGGCTGACGGGCGAAGAGCCGGATTCAAACGAGGCAAGGGAAAAGGAGGTGACTGAGAAATGCCCTACTACCTGGACAACGCATTCCTGCTCGACAACCCCTGGATAACGGTGGTCGGCTGCGGCGGGACCGGCGGCTTCGTGGCCGAAGGCCTCTGCCGTCTCTTCCAGGGGCGGGAGGCCACCATCGTCCTGGTCGACCACGACCGGGTCGAGCCCCACAACCTGCTGCGCCAGAACTTCTACCCTGAGGACGTGGGCCGCTTCAAGAGTCAGGCCCTCGCGGACCGGCTGGCAAAAGCGTTCCGGCGTCCCGTCGGCTACTCGGTGTACGCCTTCCGGGAAGAGGACTCCCGCTCTGATGGGGGCCGCTACCCCGGCCTTCCCCACTACGGGAACAGCCTCATCATCGGCTGCGCCGACAACGCCGCAGCTCGCAGGGCGATGGCGGAGTCCCTGCCGGGCGACCCGCGCCGGTGGCTCATCGACGCGGGCAACGACACCAACTGGGGGCAGGTGCTCATCGGCAACGTCGCCGAGCCGGTGACCCTAGAGGAGCCTCCCTTCACCGGAGAGACCTGCCACCTGGCCCCTGCGCCCACGCTCCAGCGCCCCGACCTGCTGACGGCCGTGTCGACCACGCCTCCCGACGTGGACTGCGCGGCGGCCCTCGACCTCACCGACCAGGACCCGACCATCAACCAGATGATGGCGTCGCTGGTGCTACAGGTGGTCCGCCGCATGGTGGCGGGCTCCTGCCCCTTCCTGGGCCTCTACCTGGACATGGAGCAGGGAACGGTCACCCCCACGTATGCCACCCCGGAGACGGTGGCGCGGGTGGTGCTGTCTGGCTCCGAGCCGGGGATAGCGTCCTAGTGACCAACGCTCAACAGACGCATTCAAAGACGGAAATAAGGAGAAAACCATGCCTAACGAAAAGGGAACCACCACGACCAAGACCATGTGGCAGGACAACCACAGCGGGCTCCGCAGGCACAAGCTGATGACGAAGGAGCTCGCCGACACCATCCCGCCCCTGTACGCCAACGACGGCGCGGACGACCCCGACGCCGTGGTCGCCAGGGTGAAGCTCTTCTCGCCCTACAACGGCTGGCGCTGGTACGTCACCGAGTGGGACGCCGAGACCGGAACGTGCTTCGGCCTCGTCGAAGGGTTTGAAGTCGAACTGGGCTACTTCGACCTGACGGAACTCTCGGAAGTAACCGTGTTCGGCCAAGTCCCCGCCGTGGAGCGCGACCTGTACTGGAAGCCGCAGACCCTCGGCGAGATAAGGAGACAGGCGTCGGGGCTGGCGGCCTAGCGGTCGGCGGTCATCTTTGCAACCAGAGAAGAAACAAAGAGAGGAGATACCATGCCCGACGAAGTTGGAACGGAAGCAACACGCTCGGACGCTTCGGGCGCAGACGAGAGTCTCTTCGGCGATCCGGCGGTCGACAAGGCCGCCCCGGTCGTCCAGGCTGAGGACTCCAACGATGCGGCCCCCGATGAGCCGGACGGCGGCGGGGAGAACGTGCAGGACGAACAGGGCTCCGGTGAGGCCGATGAGCAGTCGGCAGACGAGGAGACCGCTCCGGCGGAAGACCTGAAGGTGGTCGTGTCCATCAAGGGCGGCAGGGCCACCATCGGCGTGCAGCAGCCCTCGTCGGACCCGCACATCGAGACGTTCGACGACCTGGAGGTATCCGGGCTGACGCAGGAGGTCTTGGCGGTGGTCGAAAGGGCCAAGGCCAAGTGGGAGGACGTACCCAAGTATCCCGCTCACGAGAGGCCCGCTCCCCCGGCCAGACGCCGGAACCGGCGTGGACAGGGGACGGCGCAGGCCGAGGCCGCCGAGGGTGAGGCGGAGCAGCAGCAGCCGGAGACGCTGAGGCTGTTCTAGGAGCCGAGTTCAAGGACGAGGAGCCGGTCGGCGCGGGACGTTGACCGCAGTAACAGGGGGAGGTCGTCGCAACGGCGACGGCTTCCCCCTGCCCAGCCATATGTGCGCCCTTTTTTGCGTTTCAGGAGCTGCGGTCACAGCCCCTCACCGGCGAACCGCTCCCTACTCGTTGAACAGGTGACCGAGGCCTAGGTCGTCTGCCAGGTCCTGAAGCGCCTTCAAATGCCGATAGTTGGGCCGCACTCCTCGCTGCCACCAACGCCTTACGGTGACGGGATCGACGCCGAGACGACGGGCGATCTTCGCCCATGGCAGGCCGGATGCGTGCTTGAACCACACCAGTCGCTGCGAAAAGTCGTCGTGCTTTCTCCTGCACTGTGTGCGCTGTCGAGGCATAGCGCGAATCCTTGTCAGGGACGACCGCCAACCCCTCTGATTCAGGATGTCCAAGCCGCCTACCGGGCCGCATATGCGGGCCTTTCTTGTTGCCTGGAAGGCGCTGTGCTCCCACCTAGCCTAGCCTCCCGGCCCGGAGACGGTGATGCTCAGCGAGTTGGACAGCATCCTGCCATCCGCGGTGCAGATGGCGCCGTCGGCGTTGCAATCCGTGGTTGCCGGGAGTTGGATGGTCACGTCCCCGTTGCCTTGCGGCTTTATCGTTATGCGCCAGGAGATGTTGCTGGGCTTGTCCGTTCTCTGCGCAGTCTCGACCGTGCCTCCCGTCACATTGAAGGCATGGGTCTTCAGGGTCACGTAGCTCAGGCCGAACTCCTCGCTGAACTCGATGTCAAAGGTGAACTCTGACGATCCGTCATGGGTCGCCGGGGCCGCGACCGTCAGGCTGACGGTGAGCAGAACTGGCGCCGCAGCTACGGCCACTGTCGTTTCGCTGGTCAGGGACTCCTCGTTATCGGCGTCGTCGGTGAAGGACACCTTCACCTTGATGGTCTTGCCTTGCTCGCTGGCGGTCAGGGTGTAGGTGGAGCCGGTGGCCCTATCGATGTCCGACCCTCCGGCGGTCCACTGGTAACGGTAGGCAACGTTGGTCAGCCCGTCCTGGTCGTCTATGGGCGAGGTGTCCGCCGTCAGCGTCTCTCCCACCTGGGGGGTCCCGCTGATGCCGGGCAGGCCGGTGGGCGGGTTGTTGGCTTGGGCAGCGGCCGCCGCAACGGCGACGGTAGCAATGCTGGTCAGGGTCTCTTCATTATCAGCGTCGTCGGTGAAGGTCACCTTCACCTTGATGGTCTTGCCCTGCTCGCTGGCGGTCAGGGTGTGGGTGGAGCCGGTGGCCCCGCCGATGTCCGTCCCTCCCGCGATCCACTGGTAGCTGTAAGAGACGTTGGTCAGCCCGTCTTGGTCGACGATGTTTGCCGTATCCGCCGTCAGCGTCTGGCCCACCTGGGGCGTACCGCTGATGGTGGGCTGGCCCGTGGCCCCGCGGTTGGCAGCTGCAGCAACGGCCACAGTGGCAGCACTGGTCAGAGTTTCCTCATTGTCGCGGTCGTCGGTGAAGGTCACCTTCACCTTGATGGTCTTGCCCTGCTCGCTGGCGGTGAGGGTGTAGGTGGAACTGGTGGCCCCGTTGATGTCCGAACCCCCGGCGCTCCACTGGTATCGGTAAGCAACGTTGGTCAGCCCGTCCTCGTCGGCAATGTCCGCCGTATCCGCCGTCAGGGTCTCCCTCACCTGGGGCGTCCCGCTGATGGTGGGCGGGCCCGTCGGCGCCGCGTTGGGCTCCGAAACCGTTACCTCCGCTGCGGTACCATCCCCATTCGGGTTGTAGGCCTGCACCCGCACCGTGTAGTCAACACCATCGGTCAGCCCGTCGATCGTCTCTGAAACCTCAGTCGGTCGAGCCTCGTCAGAATAGTCATCGAAATACACCTGCTTTATTTGCGGGGTCGTGCCTTCCTCCGCGTCCACGGACTGCCACTGGATTTTGTACCCCGAGAGCAGTACCCCGCCATTGCTTTCAGGCGCCTCCCAGGACAGGGAAGCCGTGCCGTCCTCCTCGATGCTGGCGGTCAGCGAAATGGGTGCACTGGGCACACACCCGCCATCGCGCCACGGGTTCACCAGCGTGTCGAAACCAGCAGATGCCAATGACCTGTTGAGCGATCGCGTGATTCTGAGGCCCCAATTCGGATCTGCGTCACAGTAACCCCCGAACGAGTTGCGAAGCTGATAGGCAACCACCTCGCTGTCTACAAGCTGCACACCTACCCAGAACTGCTCCAGGTCGGGATTGCCGTCCGAATCATGATAGGTATCGGCGAACCAATCCGGAGTCTGACCGCTCAGTGCGCTCCTCACCACCGCCAGGGCCGTGGCGTCTCCACTCCGCGCTATGCACCGGTTCCAGTCGCTCGCCCCTGCCAGACTGTCATGGGTCACCAGAGACACCACAACGTCGAGGTAGAGTCTGCTGTCCCAGCAGCCGCTCAACGAGAGCGTGTCCACGGTTCTGAAAAATATGTGGGCTATCCCCAATGGGGCGGGGCTCGACGAAACCCCGTTCGTCATCGTGTAAATATCGGCCAGGTTGATAAGAATCGTTTCCTTCTTTTCCGCCTCAGCCGCGCCCACAGTCACTTCCGAAAAGTTCAAGGAGCGCACGTATCTAGCGCCGATGCCTGAAGAGTTATCGATATAGGTTGATTTGGGCCATTCCTCGGAATTCCAAACATTCAGTGGAATGTTGTTATTCTGCAGATAGTTCCAGGTCTGACGAAGCCACGGGTGCGAGGCCTCGTGTTCCTCGACAATCTCGTCCTCGATGTACTGCCGAAGCTGTTCGGACTTCGTACCCGGCGTCGCCGTCTGCTCCTGAGAAGGAGACCCGTCCCCTCCTGCGTTGGTCGCCATGACGCGGACCGTGTACTCGACATCGTTGGTCAACCCCGCGATGTCGTGCGACGGCATGAATGCGTAGTAGGCCACGTTTGCGGTCACCGGCTCCGGTGCGAGCACTGCCTGCCGCGTCGCGTCGTATTCCTGAGAGCCTGACTTCCACTGCACCTTGAACGAGGAGATGTACGAACCAACGTCAGCAGCAGGCACACTGGAGTCGCTCAATTGCACACGTCCACCTGAAACCCGCAACATGCCGTCATGGATGGATATACCATCCATTTCCGAAGCCTGAGGCGGCGGCCTTGTGACCGCCGTAGTAGCCACACTGGTCAGGGATTCCTGGTTGTCAGCGTCGTCGGTGAAGGACACCTTCACCTTGATGGTCTTGCCCTGCTCGCTGGCGGTCAGGGTGTAGGTGGAACCGGTGGCCCCGTTGATGTCCGAACCCCCGGCGCTCCACTGGTATCGGTAAGCAACGTTGCTCAGCCCGTCCTCGTCGGCAATGTCCGCCGTATCCGCCGTCAGGGTCTCCCTCACCTGTGGCGTCCCGCTAATGGTCGGCAAGCCCGTGGCATTGCCGTCGGCTACGGGTGGCTGCACAAGAGGCAAATCTATTTCATACTTCGGCAATTGTGTCGCAGTGAGGACCCTTTGGTCGTAAGAGCCTTGCAGGTATGCCTTGAGGTTGTCGTTGTACGAGCTGATGCCGTAGAACAGGTTGCCGATGGCGTTGTCTGCGTTCCATGCGTTCCACAGCGCTGCAAGCTCTTGTGCTGTCTTCGGCTGCTCGGCCAGCAGGTCTTGTGACTCGCTGATGTCGTTCTCGAGGTCGAATAGCTGGGGGCTTTCACCTGTGTCCAGGATGGGTTTGGGTTTTCCGTGACTGCGCCTTTCTTTGATCAGTTTGTCATCGCCGGAGCGGACTGCGTAGCCTCCGCTTCTCCAGTCGCGCCAGAACAATGCCTGATGCGGGGGGCCTTCTTCTGCGCCTCGGAGAAATGGGTCAAGGTCGACTCCGTCGATCGGCCTGTCGGGGTCTTCGGAGGTGGCGTTTGCCAGCTTCAGGACGGTAGAGGCTATGTCCAGGCTGATGACCATAGGATCGTAGGTGTGCCCTTCGGGCCACATGGCTGGCCATGAAGCGACAAAAGGTACGTGTATTCCGCCTTCGTAGAAACTGTCTTTCGCGCCGCGGAGCGGGTTGTTGTCGGCGTGGTCTCCGTCTGGAGGCTTGCCGGACCGGCCGCCGTTGTCGCTGAGGAAGAAGATGACGGTGTTGTCGGCGAGGGAGGATTCGTCCAGGGCGTCCAGCATTCTGCCGATGTTCTGGTCGAGCGAGTCCACCATTGCGAGGTAGATGCGCCGATCCCGGTCTTCAACTGTGGAGTACTTGTCGATGAGTTCCTGCGGGGCCTGCAGTGGAGTGTGTGGCGCGTTGTAGGCCAGGTAGAGGAAAAAGGGTTCGTCCGTTGGTTTCTCGATAAAGTCTATTGCTCTGTCGGTGAGGACGTCCGTCAAATATCCGTCGAACTCTCCGTAACCGGTGTTCTCGATGAGCGGGAGGTGCATGTGGTCGTGCGGGGACGTCGTATTTGAGTGCCAATAGCTGTGCCCACCGCCCAGGAAGCCGAAGAAGTAGTCGAATCCCCGGTTAAGCGGGTTGAATCTTCGTGCGGCTCCAAGCTGCCACTTGCCCACGATACCAGTCCGATAGCCTTCGTCTTGAAGTCTTTCGGGAAAGAGCGTTTCCTCTAGTGGAAGCCCATGGTTATCGTCAAAGGGAGCGTACGCCAGGTTGCCTTCCAAACCGAACCTTGACGGGTAACGACCGGTCAGAAGGCCAGCTCGGGACGGAGTGCAAGTTGAGTAGGGCACATATCCATTCGTGAATGTAACGCCGCGGCTGGCCAGGCGGTCTATGTTTGTCGTCTGAATCTGCGTGGCGCCGTTGTAGCTGACGTCGTTGTACCCCAGGTCGTCCACTAGAATAACAATCACGTTCGGCTTGGCCACCACGGTCGCCGTCGCCTCGCTGGTGCGGGTCTCCTGGTTGTTGACGTCGTCGTCGAAGGACACCTTGACCTTGATTGCGTTGCCCACATCTGCGGCGACCAGCGTGTACGTGGATGCTGTCTGGCCCGCTATGTCGGTGTCACCGTTGGTGCCGCTGCGAATCCACTGGTAGCTGTAGGAAACGTTGGTCAGTCCGTCGTCGTCGGCGATGTCCGACGTGGACACGGTCAGCGTCTGGTCGACCACGGCAGGTCCGATGACGGTAGGAAGAGTGGTGCCTTGACTGCTTGCCTGGGCCGCCACCACTTCGTTAGTAGCCGCGCTGGTGAGGGTCTCCTGGTTGTCAGCGTCATCGGTGAAGCTCACCTTCACCTTGATGGTCTTGCCCACGTCGGCGTCGGACAGCTTGTAGGTCGAGTCCGTTGCATCCTCAATGTCGGCGTCGGCGTTCCCGTCGTTCCTGATCCACTGGTAGCCGTAGGAAACATTGGTCAACCCGTCCCCGTCGGTAATGGCCGAGGTGTCCGCCGTCAGCGTCTGTTCCGCCTCGGGCGTCCCACTGATGGTGGGCAGGCCGGCGGGCGCAGAGTTCTCAGACTCGGTGTTCTGCTCCGAGATGCCTCCGCTAGGCGTGCCCGCCGCCTCGGTAGATGCCGGACCGTAGCCCATGACGTTGCTGGCTATGACCCGAACGGCGTATGCCACCCCTCCAGTCAATCCGGTGATAGTGTCCGTAGTCCCGGTCAGCGTGGCCTCGGAAACGTCCGCTGCGGTGTCCCAGCTGTCTGCCGCCTCCTTCCACTGCACCTTGTATCCAGTGATGGCGGAACCACCGTTGGATGAGGGGGCCTGCCAAGACGCATCAAGTTCCTGGATCTGGTCTCCTGTTGCCACGGCCAGGCTCAAAGGCTGTGTGGGTACGGTGGCGAGAACTGCTGTTGTCGCCACGCTGGTCAGGGACTCGTCGTTGCCGGCGGAGTCGGTGAATGAGACCCGAACCTTGATGGTCTTGCCCACATCGGTGTCGGACAGCTTGTAGGTCGAGTCCGTTGCGTCCTCAATGTCCGCGTCGGCGTTCCCGTCGTTCCTGATCCACTGGTAGCCGTAGGAAACGTTGTTCAGCCCGTCCCCGTCGGCAATGTCCACCGTATCCGCCGTCAGGGTCTCCCTCACATGGGGCGTCCCGCTGATGGTCGGCGCACCCGTGGCAGCATGGTTGGGCGCCGCAGCTACCTCCACCGTCGCTTCGCTGGTCAGGGTCTCCTCATTGTCGGCGTCGTCGGTGAAGGACACCTTCACCTTGATGGTCTTGCCCTGCTCGCTGGTAGTCAGGGTGTAGGTGGAACCGGTGGCCCCGTTGATGTCCGCCTCCCCGGCGCTCCACTGGTATCGGTAAGCTACGTTGGTCAGCCCGTCCTCGTCGGCAATGTCCGCCGTACCCGCCGTCAGGGTCTCCCTCACTTGGGGCGTCCCGTTGATGGTCGGCAGACCGGTGGCATCACTGTTGGGGGTGGGTTTCACCAGCACCGACGTTGGGACGATGCTCACAGGAATCGTCTGCCCGTCCTCCCAATCGACGTCCACATCCGTCCATTTGAAGCTACTGTTCTCGGAACTTCCCTTTGGAAATTCCAGGGTGAGGTCGCCAACTTGCAGCGTATAGCCCTCAGCTCCAGCAACCCCCTCTGCAAATGATAGGCGAAGGTCACGCCCCGGGATGTGGGACCAGAGCGACTTAATCTGAAGACCCCCGGTGCCCCCGACGTTGGAGAAGAGATCGGCGCTTGCTGCGCCGATGGAAATGTCGGTGTACTTCACCACCAACATGTCAGCCGACCAAACCACATTATTCTCATCTTGCGTCTGGCTCTGTGCCTGGACAACCCAGGGTATGAGCACCAGGGCGGCGATGGCCGTCAGTCCGAGGAGCAGCAGTGGGAGCGTCGCAAGACGCCGCGAGATGGTCATGACTTACCTCCGGCTAGCCAAGGGGTGCATATCTGTGTTAGGTCGCCGTGGGCGGCATGGGCCAGCGCGACGTGTAGAGCGACGGCAGGTGCCGTCGCTCTGTCCGCCGTCCCAGGTGCATGGACTGCTCTGTCGAGCGCCATGTGAATACCTCCTGCTCTCCCTGCGTGTAGATGCTCGCCCGCCAGGGTGGTCAGATCTCCCGGTCCCACGGCGCGCGGAATCTCGTAGCCGGTTACACAATCGGCGTCCTCCGCCGGGGCGTCCCAGCTCATGACTAAGCCGCTGCCTTCGGGAAGCGCGGCGATGAGGTTGGTGGAGGGAGTGGAAGCAGGGTCCGTCTGAGGCTCCGGCTCCGGTTCGGGAGTGGTGGTGGGCGTGGGCTCCGGGTCCGGCGGTGCCGGGGTGTCGGCTTTGACGAAGCCGGACCACTGGCTGACGCCGGTGGGGCTGATCGCCTTCACCCGGTAGATGTACGTGCTAGACGTGGATACCGAGCCGTCGGTGTAGCTGGTTTCGGGACCGGCGCTGCTCTCGATCAGGTGGAAAACGCCCAATGCGTCCGCGTCGGGATTGCGGCGGAGGATGGCGTAGCGGGTGACCGTCTGGTCCGTCGAGGCCGCCCAGGTGAGGGCGACCTCATCGTGCGCCCCTGAGGTCTGGAGGTTGGTGGGCTTGGCCGGGGGGTTAGCGCCGGTGGGTCCGGCGGTCGGGGTTACTTCCTGGCTTTGAGCTTGGACAACCCAGGGGATGAGCGCCAGTGAGAGCGGCGTGAGACGGCGGAGGCGGTTATGACTGACCCCCAAAATCGGGGGGGGGGTGAACATTTGAGCTAGGCCGCTATAGGCGGCGAAGCCCGAGGCGAGCGGCGCAGCGACCGCAGGGGCCTCCGTTCCGTCCGCCGTCTCCGGTTCATGGACCGGTCTGTCGAGCGTCATGTGATTGCCACGTAATTTCTTGTGCGCATATTCCCATGAAAACGGTAGAGCCTCCCTATCGGTTTGGTAAGTGCCTAATCACACTTTCTCGGCAGCAATTTTGTTAGCTTTTAGAGAGTGTGTTTCTGCAACTTTTTGCTCTTTAGGCGACCGTGTGTTTGCTCCAAGGGAGGGTGTTTCTGCAATACGAGGAACAAGGCCACGGCTTCGCAAGCATGTGGGCGTACGCCGAGCGGCTGGGTGGACGCCTCATCGTCGAGCCCACGGGACCGGTCAGGGGCGCCAGCGTGACCGGAGCGTCCGGCTATCTTCAGAAGGTGGCCGGGATGGACCAGGTCCTGGGCATGATGAAGAGCGCGGCTGCGGGCGAGGGGCGTCTGCCGACCGAGGTGGTGAGGCGAGTCTTCGACAGGTTTCGGAGCGGGGCGAGAGCGAAGGACGTCAACCTGACCCAGAGGGAGAAGGAGATACTCGTGTCGTCCTGCCGGGGCATGTCCTACGCCGCGATTGCGGCGGCAAGGGGAGTCAAGGTGGTCACCGTCCGAAACGCCATCTACACCATTCAGGTGAAGCTGGGCGTCGACTCGACGCAGGAGATCGTGGTGTGGGCTGCGCGGAACGGGCTGCTGGATGACTGAGCGGGCGAGTTGTTCTATAGGAAACGGCGCCGCTAAGTGCCTGCGGCCCAAGCCGGGTGACGAATCGGATAGCCCCAGGTGCATCTTCGCCGAGTTGGGCGTTGGCTACCGGATGCCGAAGGGGGAGTCGCCATGACCGGGGACGCAATGAGGAGTGGGGTATGACGACGCACCCCGACCTCGCCGTCGTCACCGGCGCCTTCAGCTATACGGGCAGGTATGTCACTAGGCGGCTACTTGGCCAGGGCGTTGGCGTCAGGACACTGACCCGCAGTCCGGATGCGGAGGATCCCTTCGGCGGCCGGGTGGAGGTGGCCCCCCTGGATTTCTCTGACCCAGATGGGCTGCGCAGGTCGATGCTGGGAGCGGGCGTCTTCTACAACACCTACTGGATACGGTACGCCCACGGCAGGACAACCTTCGACCTCGCGGTGGAGAACACGAGGACGCTGTTCGAGGCCGCCAAGAGTGCGGGCGTCAGCAGAATAGTCCACTTCTCGGTGACGAACCCATCTACCGAGTTAGACCTGCCATATTTCAGAGGCAAGGCTCAGGTAGAGGATATGCTGGTGAGCCTCGGAGTGCCCTACGCCATCATCAGGCCGACTCTGGTCTTCGGAGTCGGCGACCTGCTGCTCAACAACATGGCTTGGGCGCTGCGGCGCTTTCCCGTCTTCCCCGTCTACGGGAGCGGCGACTACCCGGTCCAGCCCGTCTACGTCGAAGACCTTGCGGCCCAGGCGGTGGAGGCCGGGTCTCAGAGCGAGAGCTCCGTGGCCGACGCTGCCGGGCCGGACACCTTCTCATTCGAGGGCCTGCTTCGCCTGCTTGCCTCCTCAATGGGCGTCCGAAGATGGTTCCTTCACACGCCTGCGCGCGTGGGTCTCTCCTTGACCGGGCTGGTCGGCCTGCTGATGCGTGACATGGCGCTCACCCATGACGAGGTTGTCGGTCTCATGGATGGCCTGCTGACATCGGACGAACCGCCGACCGGCACGACGAGGCTGAACAACTGGCTGGCAGAGAACGTGGACGGCCTCCGAGCGGGGCATTTTGAAGCTCGTATCGAAGGGCGTCTCCGTGTTGACCCCGGCGTCGAAGCAGTCGTCGACGAATGATCCCGCGGTCAGGGACGAGAAGGCCAGAGCGATATCACAAGTGCCGCGCGACGGGTCGTCGAACTCCAGGGTGATCCTGCTGGTCTCCGGCCCGGTGTATGTATACGTGCAGTTGGCGTCCAGGGTTATGCCGTCAGCGCTGTATCGGCAACGTTCTTGAGTTACGAATCTCCAGTAGCGGTCAGGAGCGCCCACGGGCTCAGTGCCGAACCGGTCGGTGGGATAAATGGGCCCCGGATAGGTGGTTGGGATTCCCAGGAAAGGAGGCGACCACCCGCAATCACTCTCTGTGTTGACCGGGCGTATTCGGAACAAATACTTCTGAAGGTTGATTCCCTCGTAAAAAGTCATGGGCGAGGACTTGGGAGGGGGAGATAATGGGAGCGGGGAAAGTGGAGGAGTGAAGGCTGAGGAGCAGTAGTCGATGTTTCAAGCACGGGAACCGCAGGAGAGCCTGTGGCAGTCGGAGTTTCTGATCACGCCGAGGAAGGCCAAGCTGATGCGGAGGAGCTGGGCGGAGGTGTTTCGGAACGAGGCTCTGGTTCTGATAGAGGAAGAGCGGTTCGCCCCGCTGTACAGCCCGGACATGGGCAGGCCGAACCGCGCCGTGCAGACGGTGCTGGGGGTGCTGGTGCTCAAGGAGATGTTCGATCTGACGGACATGGAGGAGTTGGAGTTCAATCTGCTGTGGCACCACGCGCTGGAGATGGAGGAGGCGCACCTGGCCCAGAAGACGCTGCATAACTTCCGTGTGCGGTTGATGGAGCACGACGGCGGGCGGTTGGCCTTCTGTGAGACGACGGACCGGATGATAGAGGCCCTGGGACTGGGGACAGGCAGGCAGCGCTTGGACTCGACCCACGTCATGAGCAATATCGCCCTGCTGACGCGGTTGGGACTGTTCTGCGAGACGGTCCGGGTGTTCCTGCTGGCGGTGAGCCGTGAGCACCCCGGTCTGGGTGAGGGGATTGGGGATGGACTGGCCCAGCGGTACCTCAAGGAGACCGGTGAAGCATCGGGGTACGAGGACGCACGTTCCGGTGAGGGGCGACGCCGGCTGTCGGTGTGTGCGCGAGACGTGTACCGGCTGGTGCATAGGTTCTGTGGGACGGCGGTGGCGGATATGGAGGAGTACGGTCTGTTGGAGAGGCTTTTGGGGGAGCAGTGCCATGTGGGCCGGCACAGGGAGGGTCGTCCCGGAGCCGATGACGACGATACGAAAGAGGGGAAGGTTACAAAAGGGACCTTTGGTGCCAAGCCAATATACAATATGAAAGTATGAAATTCCTCAGCATATTGACCCTGGTTCTGCTATCGGCTGTTGCCTGTGTTGGAGAGACCCCGACGGCCGCTCCCGTCGCTGTACAGACGGCTACGCCAACCGCCATCCCCTACCCAGAGGAGACGGTGCAGGCTGCGGTTTCTGCCGCCATGCCCAAGCCAACGCCCAGCCGAACACCAACTGCGACGCCAATTCCGACCATAGTCCCGACACCCACTGCCGTGCTGCCTGAGTCTTGCACCAATGGGGTTGCGGTGGCCAATTCGCAGCAGAATCCCGAGCTGGTGTTGGATTGCGAAGCTCTCCTAGCGTCAAAGGACCTCCTTTGCGGGAACTCAACACTGAACTGGTCTCCCGGAATTCCCATGAGCCAGTGGGACGGAATAGTTCTGAGTGGCGTGCCCGGTAGGGTAACAGAGATTGATTTTTGGGGAACGGGAACCTCGGTCCAGCTTGCAGGCGAAATTCCGCCGGAATTGGGCTACCTTGACGCTCTGACCAAGTTATCCCTGGACGGCCAGCAATTGACCGGAGAAATTCCACCGGAGCTAGGCCGGCTAACGAATCTGACCTGGCTGGATTTAGGTGACAACAAACTTTCGGGCCCCATTCCCGGAGAGTTAAGGGCACTGACCAATCTAAAGAGGCTGGCCCTTTACCAGAATGAACTGACCGGCGAGTTACCTCCATGGCTGGAAGAACTCTCCGAACTCGAACACTTGACGCTCGGCTCGAACCAACTGACCGGGGAAATTCCGACGGGACTAGGGCAGTTGGATAGTCTGGAGTTGTTGGATATCAACTATAACCGGCTTTCGGGGAGGATTCCCGCAGAACTGGGCAACCTGGCAAGCGTCTATTGGATTGGTCTGGCGGGAAATACCCTTGCCGGGGGTATTCCGGCGGAAGTGGGAGGCCTGGTTAACCTCCACGTGCTGGACCTGTACCACAGCAAACTTTCCGGAGAGATTCCGCCTGAACTTGGCCGGCTGTTGAAGTTGCGCCGTCTCGATCTCTCGGAAAACCAATTTACCGGGGAAATTCCGCCCGAGTTAAGCAATCTCGACTTCCTGGAGGAACTGGACCTGGGTTATAACCGGCTGACCGGGCATATACCGCCTTGGTTGGGCAATTCGGAGAGCTTGTACGTGTTGCGCCTCCCCAACAATCAACTTGATGGCGGCATACCGCCAGAGTTGGGAGGCCTCGGCAACCTGGTTCTCTTGGACCTCGGTGAAAATCGCCTCGCCGGCAGCATTCCTCTGGAGTTGGGCAATCTTTCCAATCTTGAGGAATTGCATCTGGATTCCAACCAGCTGAGCGGGGAGATTCCTCCGGAGTTGGCCGCAATCGAGCTTTTGGGCCGGCTGGAATTGGGCGGCAACCAGTTTCAGGGGTGCATACCCGATGCGCTAGAAGGGTTTGCCTATGACCTGGAAGGCGTTGGCCTCGGTTTCTGTTCAGCATACACCGTACCAATGCCAGGTGCCGGCGTATGTTCCAATGGCGTGGTGGTAGCCGGGCCCGAGGAGAACCTTGGCCTGGTATCTGACTGCCGCATACTGCTGGCCTTATGGAACAACCTCAAGGGCAGCGGCCCCTTGAACTGGTCGGATAGGCTGGACATTAGTCAATGGGACGGGGTCACTGTCGGCGGCTCTCCCAACCGGGTGACCGGGTTGAACCTGCGGTTCCGGCAGCTAACCGGAGAGTTGCCTGGAGAGTTGGGCAACCTGGCCTTGCTGGAATCGCTAAACCTGCAAGACAATCGGCTCTCGGGCAGCATACCGCCGGAAATCGGCCAACTCTCCCATTTGGTTTCGCTGAATTTCTCCGAAAATCAACTTTCCGGAGAGCTTCCACCCGAGTTGAGTGGCCTAAAGGAATTGAAGACGCTGGACCTTTGGGGGAACCGACTGGAGGGAACCATTCCGGTCTGGCTGGAACAGATGGCCAGCCTGGAATCGCTGATCCTGTATGGCAACCGGTTTGTCGGGGGGTTGCCCCCCGCAATGGGTAAAATTAACAATCTGATCCAGTTGTATCTCAGAGACAATCAGTTGACCGGCGGCATACCGTCGGAAGTGGGGAATCTTACTGGGCTGACGGTGCTGGACTTCAGAAACAACCGACTAACCGGGGAAATACCGGACGGGTTGGGGCGTCTGGTCAATCTCGAGGGGTTGTTCCTCTCCGGCAACAAACTGACTGGAGAAGTTCCGATGTGGCTGAAGCAACTGACGCGCCTAGAGTGGCTGGAACTTTCCCGCAATGAGCTGACGGGGTGCCTTCCGGTGGAAAGGGACAATTATTCTGGTTATGACCTGCATCTTATGGGGCTGGAACCCTGCCAGCCCTAGTTTTTCTTGTCCTCCTGTCAGTTGACCGGGCTGGTTAAGTCAGGCTGTAGGTAGACTGATAAAGGTCCAGGAGAAGAAACGTCAACCTGTTGTGCTTGGGCACTACACTGCTTGGCATTGCCCGCCACCACGCAGAGTGGTGACCCCGATGGACTGCGACAGGAGGCTGTCTGGGTTTCTGATTTTGTAGGGATTGCAGGCCCGGCTGTCGGGGTATTCTATAGAAAAGCAGTACTCACTGAGAAGCGTTTGACGTGTTCGCCCCTGTGAAGACGGGGACTGTCGTAATTTAGTAGGTGCTCTGCCGGGGCGTCAAGGACGGTCCTGAGGCTGGCCCAGTGCGTCAGCAGTTCCTAATACTACAACGACGGTATATAGAAAAAGCCGGCTGATGTCTGCCTCCGAGTTGCCTGACGTGGGGGGCTTGCGGATGTATGTCGCTAGATTCAATTTCACCTCAAAAATCACCTTGCCAGAAAATCCGTCGTTGTAGCACTAAACCGCACCAAAAGAAAGTCGGAAGGAGGTATCTTGATGACTAGGGCCATTCTGATCCTGGTAGTCCTGGCCGTGGTTGGATGCACCACCGGGGAAATCCCGTCAGCAACCCCAGCCACCGCACCCACGGCAGCCACTACCCAAGAGCCAACGCCAACCGACCCGCCAAGCATTCCGCCAACAACTACACCTGCTCCAACTCCAACGTCCACGGCCTTGCCAACCCCAACGCCTACACTTGCCCCAACCCCAACAGTGACTCCCGTACCCACGCCGCCTCCCGGCCCGGCGAGTACCGCCGGGGACTCCGAGGATAGGGGTGCTGGGGACAGTGGCGAGACGGCGTGGAGTCCAAAGATTCCGTTCCAAGATAACTTCTGGGCCAACGCCAGCGTAGCGGAAGCCGAGGCCGCGCTCGGAGCGCAGCCGGACCTGAGTGCGCCAATCGAGGATCGTGGCATGACTCTGGTCCACATCGTTGCCGCGGTCAATCCCAACCCTGAAGTGATGATGCTTCTCCTTGACCACGGTGCGGACGTCATGGCCCTAAATGAAGACGGCCAGACTCCGTTGCATTTAGCCGCGGGTTCCAACAGCGTCGGGATGGTCAGGCTACTGGTGAACGCGGGGGCCGAGGTCCACGTCTTCGACAACCATCGCTACACGCCCCTGCACATCGCGGTCTATAACCCGGACCCAATAGAGGTGGTGGGATTTCTCTTGGACAATGGTGCGCAACTTCACGTCGTAGGCCCCCGGGGTGAGACGCCACTGGCGTCCGCGATGTTCCCTGGGGGAGGCGAGGTGGTGAAGCTATTGCTGGACCGGGGGGCGGACATCCGGTGGACAACGGAGGAGGGATGGACACTCCTGCACAAGGCCGCGTTCATTGGAGCCGACGATGTGATCGAGGTGCTGCTGGCGCGTGGGGTTAACCCGGATACCAACCCTGACGAGGGCCTTGGCTCTCCCCTGTCGCTTGCGATCATGAACGGCAGCTCCAAGTCCGTGCGCGCGATGCTGGAGCACGGTGCCAACATCTGGACGCGAGACGACCACTACGGGTGGACGCCCCTGCACATAGCGGTGTCCTTCTTCTCCAATGGCTACGCCAGGGGGACCGCGACGGAGACAGCCCGAATGCTCTTGGAGCGGGGCGCGGACACCGAAGCCAGGGACCGGGAGAAGCGGACACCGCTTCATCTGGCCGTGGCCTACAGCGAGGACGATGGTGCGCACCGTGATTGGCTGGCATCGTTCGGCGACAACCGTGAGCCGGAGGGTGCAGCGGACATGGCGGCGCTCCTACTGGAGTGGGGAGCGAACATTGAGGCCCGGAGCAGTGGCCGCGAGACGCCCTTGATGACGGCGGTGAAGGGGCCTAGCGCGGCTGACGTGGTGAAGCTACTGCTCGCGCACGGCGCGGATGTCCGGGCAAAGGACACATGGGGCAACACGGCGTGCCAAAAGGCCGCAGGATACGGATGGATGGTCCGCACCGAGGTTATGTCGCAACTGTGCGAGTCCAGGAAGTGGCTTACCAATGGCTTCTGGCGCATTGTTACCCCGGATGGTGTGCAAAGCCAGTACGATTTAGGAGAGGACGCAAATGCCCGCGATGAGGCCGGTGAGACGGTGCTGTACAAGGCGGTCTCGTGGAACCGTGACCCTAATGTGATAGCCCTTCTGCTGGACCTTGGTGCAGACGTAAACGCGGCTGAGCCTCAGGGCAACATGACGCCGTTCCACAGGGCGGTCGAGGATGGCAACTTGTCGTTTGCTTCGCTCCTGCTGGCGCGGGGCGCGCAGATTGACGCCAAGGACATCCACGGCTCCACGCCGCTCCACATGGCGAGCACGCAGGCCAGCGACGAGGCCGGGCTTGAGATGATGAAGTTGCTAGTGGATCACGGCGCGGACGTGGACGCCAAGGGCGGCCAAGGACAGACTCCCCTATTCCTATCGGTGCGCACGAATATCGACGGGCAACCGGCGGCGACAGCACTGTTGCTGGAGCGTGGTGCGGATCCGTCAGCCCGCGACGTGAGCGGTAGCACACCCCTTCACCGGATATACTGGTTTCCAACCGAGATGTTGGTGGAGACCGTGAAGCTGTTGATAGAGTGGGGAGCTGACGCCACGGCCAAGGACAGCGGGGGCATGACCCCCCTGGACTGGATTCACCATACCGGAACCGAGGGGGTGGTGGATCCTGAGATCGTGCGGATACTGTCGGAACTGCAACACAACCCCTAACGCCGACGCCGGTCGGACGAGGCTCAGACGCGATAAGGAGGGCTGACCCTGACATGAGGTCGCTGGAATGAAGGAGAAGGGCCAGGATACGGCTTAGGAGACATATGGCCGGCCCGCCTCCTGCGGGTGGTCATAGCCCCAGCGGTAAGGCGTCACCTTAGGTACGCACCGCCTTCACCCCTCAACCCCCACAACGAGCTCCACCTTCCACCCCTCCCCATCCCCCATCAGCACCCCCAGGTCCCCCCGCAACGAGTACGGTGCCCCCGAATACACCAAGGACATGAAGGACTTCCTTGAGGAGAGCGAGCTGACCGAGCGCAGGGCCTTCATCGAGTCTTTCGTCAAGGAAATCATCGTCATTCCCGGCGACGCCCTGATTCGCTACACCGTGCCGATGCCGGACGACAGTTTTTTAGCCGGGCGGGCCACTGAAAAAGTGTCCCTTGACGCCTCGGTCTGTCTACCGTACACGTCGGCCCACTTAAGAGGACTCGAACCTCTCCCACGCAGTGTCGTACAGTTCCACCGACCACGAGTAGCGGAAGTTTTTGTCGCTATTGGGAAACCGGGATGAGCCTGCCCGAGCCGTCCGACCCCGGAGTATACGTCGCTGCGTTTGCCCCTGTGATTTCGCACGTCCCCATTCCTCGAAAAATCTACACCCTCGGCCCTCTGACGCGCAAGGACCGAGTGGCGCGCGCGCCACCTGGGAGCGGAGCGAGGCCACCATCTGAAGAATCTGAATTAGAACATTGTTATCTAACTATGTTCTGAAAACCGTCTATAGAATTATAATGCCGCGGGCGTGAACCACTCTTTCTCTCTCTCTCCCAATTTCTGGCTCTTTCAAAAACCCATGGAGGACGCCATGCGCCACACCCACCAACCGGGGGATGGCATCGATTAAGTACCTGGAGGCGCGACGGGGCCAGCCCAGGGCGGGCGCCTGTTGGACCAGCAACGCCATGAAGTCGTGGACGGCTATGGTGTGCTCCACATGGCGGAGGATCTGGTGGCTCCTCTTGCCGGTGATGTTGTGCCAGTCTCCGGCGTCCAGGGGGAGGCTCTCCATCGCAAAAGGGGGACAATCACCGCACGAGGAAACGAGTTTGGTCCAACGTAGCTAGCCTGGGCGGTACTTAACCTATGGAGCCTGGGTGGTTTGTGGGGGACGTTAACCACTGATTTCGGGAACACGGCCAATTTGGTGACGCTCGGTGTCAGCCGATTGCACTTTGTTGCATTGCAGTTATCGCAGAGTTGGGGTTGGAGGAGGGCTGTGATCATGGGTGCTGAGGACGAGACTGAAGCTGTGGAGAGGGCCGGCGGGAGCGGGGAGGACGGGCGTTTGTTGGAGGTGCTCTAGACCCTATGCCACCGACGTAGGATAGTCTTTAGTTCTCTCTCCCCCAAAATCCGGGATTTCGTAAGGTAGCCCAACAGCGCCCACACGATCCCGGGGACATGCCGTGTATGCGCCACCAGCCGTGGAGGGATCGCTGCTGTTGCCCGACCGCGCCAACTGTCTCGTCCGTAGCTATTACCAGCGACCCCGAAGATGACCCCCGGATTCCAGTTGCGGGTTTGAGAGGTTATACGACTGCTCCAGCAGCACCTTGACCGGGGGCGGATAGGCGGGCCTGCTCCTCGACCGAGTGGAGCCCTTCCGCTAGCTTGCGCAGGGTGTGCCGGCCGACCGTTCGGTCAATGCGCTCTGGTTTTGCCTCAGTTGCGCCGACACCAAATTCTCGGCCAGCGACAGCTGGTTCATGTCCCGATGCGTGCATGATTGCCGGATTGACCACGTGGAGGTGACGCCATCGAGTGGCAGCGACCCCGGTGTGACGGTGGGGGTGATAGACACGTTGATGGAACGTGGGGTGTCCGCTGTAGGTCACCTCCGGGTCGTGCGGCGTCTGCATCGAGCTTGACCGCACCTCCTTCGCCTCCTTCAGCGCCACCGGCACCTTCCCCTCTTTCGCATCGTCGTCATCGGCTCCGGGACGACCCTCCCTGTGCCGTCCCACATGGCACTGCTCCCCCAAAAGCCTCTCCAACAGTCCGTACTCCTCCATATCCGCCACCGCCGTCCCACGGAACCTATGCACCAGCCGGTACACGTCTCGCGCACACACCGACAGCCGGCGTCGCCCCTCACCGGAACGTGCGTCCTCGTACCCCGATGCTTCACCGGTCTCCTTGAGGTACCGCTGGGCCAGTCCATCCCCAATCCCTTCACCCAGACCAGGGTGCTCACGGCTCACCGCTAACAGGAACACCCGGACCGTCTCGCAGAACAGTCCCAACCGCGTCAGCACTGCGATATTGCTCATGACATGCGTCGAGTCCAGGCGCTGCCTGCCTGTCCCCAGTCCCAGAGCCTCTATCATCCGGTCCGTCGTCTCACAGAAGGCCAACCGCCCGCCGTCGTGCTCCATCAACCGCACACGGAAGTTATGCAGCGTCTTCTGGGCCAGGTGCGCCTCCTCCATCTCCAGTCGCAGCGCGTGGTGCCACAGCAGGTTGAACTCCAACTCTTCCAACGCCTCCATGTCCGTCAGATCGAACATCTCCTTGAGCACCAGCACTCCCAGCACCGTCTGCACGGCACGGTTCGGCCTGCCCATGTCCGGGCTGTACATCTCGGCGAACCGCTCCTCCTCTATGAGCGCCAGAGCCTCGTTCCGAAACACCTCCGCCCAGCTCCGCCGCATCAGCCTCGCCTTCCTCGGTGTGATCAGAAACTCCGACTGCCACAGGCTTTCCTGCGGTTCCCGTGCTTGAAACATCGACTACCTGCTCCTCTCCGTTCTCTCCTCCACCCCCTATTATCTCTCGCTTTCAATGTCCTCCAACAGGACTTTTTACAGACGCGAGATCACCAATACCGTCCCTGAAGATTACGGTCCCGTCTTGGTTTCCTTCGTCACCCCCCTCGGCATCCGGTAGCCGACGCGGACCACCAGCAGAGTGTTCTCCGCAGCCGTGGCCGGCACGATAGGGGGACTTCAGCCCACCGGGAGCGGCAGCCGCACCCACAGGGGCATGTGGTCGCTCACCTTATGCTCGAACCTGGCCGTGAAGCTCGACCTCTCAGCGGTCGACAGTTCCTGGTAGGGGTGCCCCAGTATCGCCTCGCTGAAGAGGTTGCCGAATTCAAACACCCCGTAGTCCGGCCCTCTGGCTTGGCTTCCCATCGCCGCGTTGTCCATATACGTCGGCAGACGCGAATCCCGGTTGAACAGGCCAATCTGGTCGAAGGTCTCCGACATCCGGGCATTGGTCCGGAAGACCTCCTCGCGGTCCGGGTGGGCATCAAGGAAGGGGAAGTTGACGTTGGCCCCGTCCAACTCCCCGTTCAGCGACTTGATTCGCTCCTCTATCCGCCCCCGGTCCCTGGCGGGATTGTCGTAGTCCAGGTTGAGGTCACCCAGCAGCATGAAATTCGAGTAGTGGCTGGTTTTGCCAGATAGGGCCGGTTTCTCGGAGGCCACAGAACGAGAGGAGGAAAGGTTGGATGCCATACGAACCACATATATGGGTATCCATAGTATGGGGAGCCAACTACATACTAGGGTTTGCCCTCCTGTTGATGATCGGTGGGAGGAGAAACAATGTCTCTCACCGCATCACCAAGAACGGCAAAGGTGATGGGTATGATAATCACCATCAGGATCGCTAGAATCACTGCGGATATCTTTTGATCTTTGATGTCAAGTTTACCCGAGATGACGATGCAAACTACTAGAGACAGAAAGACACCTATTCCCAGAGTAACTATTATCCACACAACCATCACCTCCCGAAATCGCCGTCTTGGGTGACGGAGAGAGGTTCTCCTTTTCGAGCATTGAAGGCCAGAGAAATGCGAACGCTCTGGCCCTTCTACTTTTTGACTAGCTGGGGATGGGCTCGTTGCCCTATCGTGGATTGGTGACTGCTCCGCAGAAGAATGCGACAAGAACGGCAACCCCTGCGAGACTCCCGTACACGATCAAGATTGGAAAGAACGTTTCTGCTCCAGTCATACCAAATACCTCTCTATCTGGTCTTGCATTAGTCTACAATGACTGTGGTTCTCCTATGAGTTCACTTCTGTCATTCCATCTGGGGTCATCACGTGGGGTCGTATATCCGGTTTGGGATGTTCCTGTTCTGAATGACCTCTGGTTCCATCGTGATTGCAGTATATATCTCGAGGCATCTCCATAAAGAGGGCGGGGAAATATAAGGCGGTCATGGTACTGAGACCTCCTCTGAAGCATACGTATCCATTTCCATCTGGGGTTCGGATGGTTTCTGTTGGGTAATCTTCATGTGCGACGCATAGATAATGTATTCGCTGTTCACTCATTTGGTCCCTCCAGTGGGGACTCAACGTTAACATAATGTAGATGGGGGGATCAATAGACCGGACAGGTTTCCACCGAGTTCTTACGCATCACGGAGGGCCTAATGGACGATCGCCCCATCGTCAAGTATGCCCACCCGCCTCCCGCCCACTACCTTGCGTATCTTGATCAGTCTCGGTTTGGGCTGGTCGTCCGCCATCTTGAGTATCCATCCAAGGGTCTTGGGAGCCTTGGCCAGCCCTGCTGCTACCGCCGGTGTGGTACCCAGGGACTGGTGCTTCCTGACGAAGTTGTAGTACACCGTGAAGAGAGCCATCGCCCTCCTGTGTGGTCTGAGCTTCTTTGAGAACCCGTTGGTGAGCCTTGTGAGCCGTCTGTTTGACATCCGCATGGTGAGGTTGTAACGCTCGACGTGTGATGTGCTGATGTACTCGTCGTCAGGGGAACCTATGAACTTCCTCTTGGTGACGAAGACATTGGGAGGAGGGCTGTATCTGCGCTGGGGATTCTGCGCCTTTTGCTCACGGGCCTTCTTCTTGTAATCTTTTGCCTTCTTGCCGTACCCGTAGTCCTTCACTATCTGCGCGTAATCGATGCTGGTGCCAAAGACCTCCATCACAGCATCACGGTAGGCCTTCAACCCGTCTGTGGTGATCTGTGGTCGGCAGGAGAGGTCGAGACGGTTACGAAGGTCAATCATGAATTCCCTCGCGTGTCGATCGCTCTTATTAACCATGCTGTCATAGACCGATATAGCCAGCTTGGTCTCTCTGTCCATGCCTATCCACGTCCACCTGTTGCCTGCCTCGGGAGGGGCAGATGTGGCAGTCTTGACGTTCACTCTCTTGGAGTAGATGAACGCCCACGTCTCGTCACACTCGACGTGATTAGATTTGATGTTTCGGATGTGCTGGTCATGGTACCTCTCGCAGGCCCTGCCAGCGTCGTCCAGCAGCTTGTCCACTGCCTCACGGGAGACCTTAGCAAGCCGCGTGATCGATCTCATGCTGTTTCCCTCCACCAACATGTGGAGTATGAATTCCCGCTTGTACTCCGGTAGCTTGTTCACGTTCTCACCCTAGCCTCTGTGATTTCTGGTGTCAATGTACTCCCCCGAGTGAGCAGAAGACATACATAAGGTCTTGGAATCCATCCGACCTACTGCATCTGGTAGGGGTATTGCTCCCGCGTTCGAGGGCTGATACCATCGCGCCTGCGAGAACCACCACTCTGGCGAAAGGTGTATGCAGCCAAGGGTTTCCGGTTGTCGAGGGCATCATGCCCTCCTTGCCTGCACGCACCTGCCAGGGTGGTTCTCGCAAAATTACCCCGTCAACCGTTCTTGCAAGGAGGGTTCCTGCTGTGTCTTCAGTTGTCACACTCTTAATGATTTTAGTTCTGGTATCGTCGTGCGCGAAAAGCGAGGTGGAGACCAGTGCCGACGATTTTCTCGACGCCTGCGAGGCTTCAGGCTACAGCGACGAGAAATGTACGTGCAGACTCGAATGGGCGAAGGACAACGTTGGGTTGGAGAATCTGGCCACGACCTCGGAATGGTTAGAGGCATCATACAGGGCCTGCGCGATCACCCCTATAGCGGAACTCGATGTGGAGGGAGAGAACTCATATCCCGACGACCTAGTCGCTGAACTCTCACCGTGGGCAGTCGATCAGCCAGAGAGAAGGAAGAAGAATATCGTCAATGCAGAACAGCATGGTTCGAAGAGAATATCCCCTTGGACAGAGTGGAAGGCTACGCACTTGGCGCGGACGATGTGCGTACTCCAGAGATCACGGCGTGGATAGCCGAATCGGTCACTCACTGTCAACAACAGCTGGAACTAGGAAAGTACGCGAAGGAGTAAGTAGATGGAGATAGCAGGTTTCGTTGTACCCATCATCATAGCGATTCTTGTTGCCCTGTTCTGTAACCGGATGGCCAAGTCTCAGGGGAGGCATGTCATCTTCTGGACTGCATTGGGCTTTGTGACATGGATAGCCATTATAGTCCTGTACTTCAGGGGTGACTCGGACGAGGTCTCGATCAGGAAGGCAGAGGAAGCCAGCAGGAGGAGATAAACCTTAGCCAACCTGGGATTGCGCCACCGGCCCCCCAGCCCTACAGTAGGGGAAAGCTGGTGGCCGGACGGAGGTTTTCAGTGACGACGCACGGAGACGATCAAGCACTCATCACAGGGGAAGACGAGGCCCAGACTGCGGTAAACGCCATGAATGCGTTGTTGGATCGCATGGACAAGCGTGATCCCAACGAGCCTGGTCGGACAACCCTCGTCCTTGACGAGGATGGTCACGTGGCTGAGATCAAAGGAGAGACGGAGGACTAGGAGACTCCCATTAGAGAGTCTCCAGAAACCCGCCCTATCCGGCAGAACCAGCCACTACCGAAATTCGGGTAGTAGGCATGGCTCTGGGTCCTGAACCGGCTCATGATCCAATCGACCAGGGCGTTGAACTCCTGGCGCCGGTCGTCGATGTAGTTCCCGAAGTAGAGATGGGCGTTGACGGCCATGAGCTCATACGGCCGAGTGCCGGGATGCCCGGGTATGCGGAACGCCACGCAGAAGGGCTGGCGGATGAAGGACAGGAAGACGCTCAGCTTAAGCCTCGGCTTGGTCTTGCGCCTTCCCGACCGGTAGTCCGCAAGCCTCCTCGAGTAAGGCCCCAGGTCGCCGACAAACGCCTCGTAGTTGCCGGCGATGGAGTCGATGACCTTGGTCCGGTCGTAGGTGACGTCGCTGGCCACCTCCATCCGTTCCACCGTATTCCAGCGGTAGATGAATCCAAGCCGCTCCCCCAGTCCCGGCTCACCGGGGAACACCCCGGTCTGGTCCGAGACCACCATGCTGAACTCCGGCCCAAGCAGGGACATCAACCGCCGCAGGCCGCTGAGGTCGTCCATGATCTCCTGAACGGCCAGCAGGTCGAAGCTGCGGCAGACATCGGCCAGGAACTCCCTGGTGTCGGCGTTGCGTCTCCGGTATGACCCCAACTTCCGTATGTTGAACGACCCCAGGAGCACAGAGCCATACTCCCTCTGCGGCAGACCGTACCGCTGTGGGTCTTCGTCCAGTCGAGCCCTGATCACTTTCCAGTCGGCTGATGTGAACTGCCTGGCCATGCTGTCCTCCATTCAAGTCAAGATAAGTCGTTGGCGCCGTCAACGTGAGGTGTGCCCTTGTGCGGGGTTGTAATGTCTCCCCCCTCCCCCTTCTCCATCCGGTAACCGACACGTGGCACGGCGAAGATGAAGGCCGGGTTGGACACGTCCTCGCCCAGCTTGCGGCGCAGCCTCTTGACGATGTTCCTCACCGGCCCGGAGTCTTCGACCTTGTCCGGTCCCCAGACCCGTTGCAGCAGGCGCTCGTGGGTCAGCGCCCGCCCCGCGTTGACCGAAAGCTCGACCAGCATCCGGTACTCGATGTCGGTGAGCTCCACGGGGCTTCCGGCCACCGTCACCCTGCGCCAGGGGTGGTGTTCACCAGGGTCTCAAGGTCGGTCCTCGTCCGCTGCTCCTCCCGGTGCCTGCGGGTGTTGGCGATGACCAGCGCCGCCCGGTTCGAACGCATGAGAAGACAGACCGCAGTGGACAGGGAGCGGAAGGTGCAACAGGAGCGCATCGAGTTCTCCCAGGCGGTTCACGACACGACCGCGCAGACCGCCTACCTGATCTCCCTGGGGATTCACCGGGCCAGGGAGCTGGTTGGCAAGTCAGACGAGGAGCTGGTGGCCGCTCTGGATGCGACCGCGGCGCTGTCACGATCGGCCATGTGGGAGCTGAGACGCCCCATCGACGCGGGCCACATCTTCGAGGGCAGGGAGTTAGCACCCAACTGAGCCGTCTGAAAATCGGTCATCCGCAACCCCCCAGCCGGCTCCCGGGCAATGCGGGCGGCGAAGACCAAGCGGTCCTGCAAGTCCTGGTGTCGTTGGGCCTCGGTCCGCCGCCAGCCCAGGGCGTTGGCCAGCAGGCCGGTAAGCATGGAAGCCGAGGGGAACCGGCGGATGACGCCCAGGTTGTCTATGGTCTCACCGCCAAAGGACATCAGGGGCGCTTCCAAGCGCATAATCAGGTGTTGCATTGCTCACCCCGCCTTGCCGAAGCGGACCGCTTCCGCCGCCCAGGTTGCCAGGTCGTACAGGGGCAGGCGCTCCGCACCGGGAATGTCGCAAATCTTCACCGACATCACCCGCCGGTCTCCCCGAACTCCGTAGGCAGCATCTTGGCCCTCCGTCTCAGCTTTCAATGCAGGGTACGGGCGGGGGTTGACGCCCCAGTTCTGGAGTGTGGACCCGTCGGCGCTCCTGACCCTGGGCCAGTCGCTCAGGTATACCCAGGTGCCGACCTCCTTGGTTCCGTTGATGGCTTCCATCAGGCGTTTTTCGGTGATGATGAAGTAGACCTCCAGGTAGGGCAGCACCGCGGCGGTGGGTGCGGCGGTGAGTTCTTCGCGGAAGCCCTCGTCGTCGGTGAACGATACGGTGAGCCTGATCCGGTCGCCTTTGTCCTGTTCCCGGACTGTGTAGGAGCTGTCGGTTGACAGGTTCTCCCTGACTGTGCCCAGGGCCCTTCGACCACTGGTAGGTGAACCGGGCGTTGGTCAGGCCGTCACCGTCGGTTATGGCGCCGGTATCGGCGGTCAGGGTCTGGCCGACGATGGCGTCGCCGCTGATGATGCGGTTGCCGGTGGCTTTGCTGTTCGGCTTGTCCTTGATGGTGACGGTTGCCGACCTCCGCTCCGGGGTGAGTCCTTCCGCTGGCCCGTCTGCGTCAGTCAACGAGGCAGGTCTAGTTCACCTCCGCTGCCGTGGACCATTCGCTGTAGGCTATGTCGCTGTTGTGCCGCAAGTCCAGGTACTCGCGGACCCGGAAGCGGTAGGAGTTGGCTGGGGTCGGCAGGGTGTAGGCGTAGGTGATGTGCCCGTCGGCACCCGCGGCCCGGGTCGACTTGTGGATCTGGTTCCAGGTGCTGCTGCCGCAGTCTCCGTTGATGACGTTGCAGGTCTCAATCTCGTAGCCGCCGCTGTTGTAGTCGTCGGAGTATGCCCGGTAGCTCCGGTCCACTCCGCCGCGGATGGTCACGACGCCGTTCTGTTTCGAGACCCTGAAGTTGCCTGAGTTGGCGCCGATGGTGAGCTGTTCCAGGTTATGGATGCGCACCTCGGCTGTGCGGGCGGTATAGCCGGCCCAGCCCATCGCGGACCATGCGACCGACATCAGCCGGTCCTGGTAGCCTAGTGAGACCTGGGTTGCCTTGGGTTGCAGGGTAAGGGTTTGCGTCCCGACGTTGTAGGAAGCTTTCTCCATGAGGGCCAAGATGTCTCGGGCGCCGTTCTGGCGTGGTCCCAGCTCGTTGTTTGCTGGTGCGGGATCGTTGGTGAATTCGGCCCTTCTGAGGACCCTGCCGCCCACGTAGATGTCCAGGTGGCATACCGGGCCGGTGTAGGTGGGTAGTACCAGGGTTGTTTCCTGGCCGGCGACCAGGTCGATCTTCGATGGGACGGAGCCTGTGATCGATATGCTCCCGTCGACGTTGGCGCAGTCGTAGGCTGCACGCCGGGTTCGTCCGGTTTCCGCGTCTGCGGGTCCGGTGGTGGATAGTCCGTTTTCGGTGGCTATTGCCGACACCTGTATGAAGTATTTGGTGTTCCGCTTGAGGCCCATGATCTCGTATTCGGGTTCGGGGGTCGTGTGCGAGCGTTCGTCGTCGAATTCCTGGCTGCCGGTACGCCACTGAACCTTGTAGGTGACGGTTCCAGACGGGATGACGACCTCTGCCCAGTCGGCCTTGAGCTGTTTCATGCTCGCGCGCCGCGCTTTTCGGTTCTCGTCCGATTTCCGGTCGTCATTGTGGAGGTCGTTGGCCTGGAGGGGTGTGTTGATGTCCAGGTCGTTGGGTGCCGGCGGCGCGGGTGGCGCTACCGGTGGGGGAGGAACCTCGCTGGTGGCTATGGTCAGCGGGGTTGATCGCAGGCCGTTGCCGTCGCTGTTTACCGCGTACACACGGGTGTAGTACGTGGTGGTTGCCGTCAGTCCGTCCAGGGTGACGGACGTTGCGGGCGGGTTGCTGCCCTGCTTGCGGACGTTGGTGGTTGACTTGGTGGCGAAGGTGGAGTCTGTGGAATGTTCTACAACATACCGGTCGACGTCCGCTATGGCGGTCCAGGAGACGGTGATCGAGTCGCTGGTGACATCGGTCTGGGCGAGACCCGTTACCTGGACCGGCGCGTTGTCCGGAGGTGGCGGGGTTACCCGGATCTTGAAGACGTACCTTTCGTTGCCAACCGCCACGGAGGGGATGTTGATCGTGATGATGTCTCCATCCTCGCTCTGCGGCAGGGTGAGGGTCAATCCTGACGCCAGGGAGCCGCTGACGTCTCCGCCCGCGTCGGTTCCGTTGACGTCGACCGTGATGCTGCCGGTGCCTGCGGGAGTGATGACGAGATTGGTGGTTGTGCTGGCGATATCCACGGTGCACTCGGACCGCTTGGTGTTGTCGGATGGTCCGCGTATGCAGCGGAGCAGGTCTATGGACTGTCCGCCGATTGATGCCTGCATACCACGTGAGACGCCGTAGGTGTGGATGACGCCCGATGCCCTGATTGACATGACGGTGAGCGGGTGCTGGAACTGGACGGTCTTGCCGTCGAACCAGACGTCTCGCCGGATGTCGTTCACGCTGTCGTGGACGTCGAGCAGCAGCGCGCCGCCGAAGTAGTGGTCGCTCCGGAACGTACCCTGGGTCCGGGAGCCGATGTCGATTATGCAGTTTTCGACGTACTTGCGGACAGATGAGCTTGACTTGTAGATCTCTTCGCTTCTCAGTGGCAGGACCTCTCCGTTGCAGGGGAATGCCTCGCTGAGGGTTGCGTTCTGGAAGGTGAATTCGTCCCAGGGGTTGCTTTCGCCGGATGCCATGGTGCGGACCGTTTGGGTATATGACGGGCCGTCGACGGCGTAGTCGCGTTGGGGCGTGATTCTGACGTAGTACGTGGTATCGGCGTTGCCCGAGCCTACGTAGGCGTAGTATTCGAGAGATTCGTTGATTGGGACGCGGAGCTCGCCATTGTCGACGAACTGTTCGTCGTGTCGGCGGTGTTCCAGCTTGTAGCCGTCGGCGCCTTCGGCCGGCAGCCAGGCGACGGCGAACTCGTTTTCGCTGATGCCGATGCTGCGGGCTCTCGGCACGCTGCCGGGGGCGACCCTGACGGAGGTGGTCGCGGTGGCGCGTCCCACCTCTGTGGGACTGTTTGGGTCGGTGGCGTCGAAGACCCTGACGCTGTATTCGGTGTTGGGCAGCAGGCTGCGGCTGATGTAGCCGGAGGAGACGCCGCGTGAGGTTATGTCGTTCAGGTTACCGCCGGATCCGGTTCCTCGGATGAGCTGCACGTTGTAGGCTGTTACCCCGGAGACCGGGGTCCAATCCACCATGAGTCGGGCGTCGCTTAACGCCGTTGGGGAAACCGTGCTCTGGGCCTGGACTTCGGCTGCCGGCATGACCAGCAGCATTGCAACTATCAGGGCCATGACGATGATTGTCGCCAGCGTGGCTGGCTTGGGGTGTGTTTGTGGTGCGGACATAGCTTTTGTCCTCCATGTGGAATTTGTGTGGGTCCGAACTGATCTGGGGACTGGTAATGGGAGGTGCCGGTGGGGTAGGCGTTGCCGCCCAGGGCCGTGTTGTCATTCTTGTAGGAGGGCCACTTGCCGTCGGACTTCTTCCAGGTGACCCGGTAGTCGGTGGGAGCGCGGCTGGGGGCGTCCCAGGTGATGGTGAGCTCTCCCGGGTTGGGGCTGGTCAGCGTGACGCCGGTTATCTCGTTGTCGGCCGCATGGACCGTGGCCCCTGCGTGGAAGAGGAAGGGGACGGCCAGCAGCAGGGCGGCGACCAGGACCAGCCGCACCGGCCAGGACCTTTTCAGAAGCCGGCCCCGCCGGGAGTTGCTCGCTAGAGGACTGGCCGCTCGCTTCGAGCGCTGCGTCATGGTCTGCTTTCCCCTTCGTGCATAGTGTCGGCGGTGGGGGCGGCCCGGGCTTGTGGCACGGCGCGGACGTCGGCTCCCCACCGGCGCTGTGATCGGTCTCGCGTGTTCCTGGACTCATGTCTTCGCGGGATCGCCGGGCGCCCGCCCCGGCGGGCGTCGCCAGGGGCCTCAGGCCCTGATGTGGGCCCAGCCTCTCAGCATTGCCGCATGAGGCGGGCACCCCACGTTCTCGGGAACATCTAGGCGTCTGTTGGATGCCAAACGAACACCGCGTCCCCTACTCGCCAGGCTGCTGAAGAGTGTGGCATTCGCCTCCGGTGTTGCGAAAGATGAACATGGTCAAAATGGCCTTTGCCTTTTACCCATTTTTGATAGAGCGCTTTGCCTAGTCCTATTGGTACAAAGTGCTCTACTAGCAGTTGGACAATTGATGTAACTTGTCAGTGGTAAATGCCAGAAACACCGCGCGGCTATAGGCGGATGTATTCAATGCGCGATGGTGAAAGCGAATCCAAGCCTGTCACTGCGGACTGGGAGCCTCGATTTGCCCAAGGCTGACCCAGGAGCCATAGCGAAGCGGTTTTCGCCGGCGATATGGGCCGATTCCGATGTCGTGCCGTATGCGGCGAGGGTTTCGATCTGGGGCCGCTGGTTCATCGCACTGGTCTCCGTCATCGAGATAGCCTACCGGCCGGGCTTCTGGTACCCCGACGGCTGGGGGTACGTGCTCCTGCTGGCGCCGCTGGCGACCCTCAACGGCCTGGTCCACTTCCGGCTCCTGACGAAAAGGCCGGTCACGTGGCGCTGGATGCTGCTCCTCAGCGCCATGGACATAGCCCTGGCCACGTCCAGCATCTCCGTCGGGCCCGGGTTCGACAGCTACGTCTTCGTGGCTTACTATCCGGCCCTCGCGCTGTTTGCCGTGGTCTTCACGTCTCTCTGGCTCAGTCTGGCCTGGACGACGTTGACCGCCGTCGCTTACGCCCTCGTATGCTGGAGGGTGGGCGTTGGTCTCGACATCGATGCGGGCGACGAGAAGGTGCTGGTGGGCAGGTTGGCGGCGATGTACGCCCTTGTGCTGTGCGTCAGTCTCATCACCCGGTTCGAACGCATGAGAAGGCAGGCTGCGGTGGACGGGGAGCGGAAGGTGCAGCAGGAGCGCATCGAGTTCTCCCAGGCGGTTCACGACACGACCGCGCAGACCGCCTACCTGATCTCCCTGGGGATTCACCGGGCCAGGGAGCTGGTTGGCAAGTCAGACGAGGAGCTGGTGGCCGCTCTGGATGCGACCGCGGCGCTGTCACGATCGGCCATGTGGGAGCTGAGACGCCCCATCGACGCGGGCCACATCTTCGAGGGCAGGGAGTTGGGGCGGGTGTTGTGGTCGCACTGCGCGACATTTGAGAAGATCACCGCCGTCCCTGCCAGGATGTCGAAGTCGGGGACCGAGCCCCCGCTTGCCACGGAGGTCCGGGCCCGTCTCTTCTCCATAGCGCACAACGCCCTGACCAATGCGTTCGTGCACGCCCGGCCCGGCAGGGTCGAGGTCAGGCTGAGCTTCGAGGCCGACCACATCCGGCTGTCCGTCTCGGACGACGGTGTGGGCCTCCCTGACGACTACGCCGAGCGCGGCCGCGGCTTCGGCGGCATGAGGACGGACGCCGAGCAGATGGGAGGAAGGCTCATCGTGGAGAGTGGCGAGGGGGGAGGCGGAACGACCATTGCTTGCGTGGTACCCTATGAGGTGGACCAGGGAGGAGGCTGAGATGTCAACGGCAGATCGGATACGGGTGATGGTGGTGGACGATCATCCGATTATGCGGAGCGGCTTGCGGGATACGCTGGAAGCATCGGGCCGTTTCGAGGTGGTGGGGCAGGCCGAGGACGGAGAGGAGGCGGTGAGGACCGTCGAAGAGATCGACCCGCAGGTCATCGTCATGGATGTGATCATGCCGAACAAGGACGGCATCGATGCCTGCCGGGACATCATGGAGCTTCTGCCCGAGACACGGGTGGTGATGCTGACGGCCTCGACTGAGGAGGATGCGGTGATAGAGGCGGTCGCCGCCGGCGCGACGGGCTACCTTCAGAAGTACTCACGACCGGAGGAACTGGTGGAGGCCGTTCTGGATGTGGCAAGAGGTCGGCTGCGAATACCCGGCAAGGTGGTTCGGGAGGTCTTCGCCATAGTCCGCAGCGACCGTGAGTTCGCCGCCCGCCAGGCCCCGGACAAGCTGACGGCGCTGGAGCGGGAGACCCTGACGCTGTTCGCCAGCGGCAGGTCGTACGCCGAGATCGCCGAGGCGAGGGGCAACAGCACCGTGACCGTCCGCAATACCCTCTACCGCATACAGGAGAAGCTGGGCATCGGGAGGAAACAGGAGCTCGTGATCTGGGCCGTGCGGAATGGCCTCGTGGACGACGTGGTAGTGGGCAATGACCCCCAGCCAGCGCCGGAGGGGCAATGACCCGCGACCAGCTGATTCGAGGGCCTTGGGACGCTAAGATGGATCGGGCGGCTCGGGTCCGGTGCGGGACATGATGAGGGGGCTGCGCCGGAAGCTTGGCGACAATGGGAGCATCCCAAGGCACTTCTTTACGGAGCCCCGCGACGGCCACCGGATGGAGAAGCGCGAGACGCGGGAGCAGGGGGAGCCGTAGTGACCAACACAGTCTTCTTCTCATGGCAGTCCGACCTCGGAGAGACGAGAGGCGTAGTCCAAGCGGCGCTGGATAAGGCGGTCAGAAACCTGAATCGAGACCTTGCCCTTGAGGAAGCCTTGCGACTGGATGAGGATACTGCTGGAGTAGCCGGGTGGCCGGAGATCACCTCGACCATCTTGGACAAGATCGAGCGAGGCGAGGTGTTTGTTGCGGATATCACTCCCATAAACGGCCCGCAGTCAGACTTCAGGCTTGCGCCAAATCCGAACGTCCTCTTCGAGCTGGGCTACACCATCGCTACTGGATTGGGCAGGACGCGCATCATATGCGTCGTCAACGCACCGTATCTTCCAGATGGAGACCTGAAGGAGCTGCCTTTCGATGTGCGTGGCAGCCGCCCGCTTCAGTTCTTCCTCGAAGACCCGGCGATTCGGGGTGCGACCAAAGGACGGGAACACCCGGTGCGAACCAGCGTCAGAGAGGACTTGGCAGGCGGGCTTCAACGTGCCCTGGGCGAGACGCTCAACGCCATCTCCGCGGAGCGGGCGAACCAGATACTAGACGTGACTCCGCACCTTGCGACGGACAAGCTGGAGGAGTTTCAAGTGGTCCTGGATGTGAAGACACATGTACCGTTTCAGGTGTATTATCTGGTAAAGGAACCCTCAGGGACTGTCCTGTCTGATCTTATGATGGGGCCTGCCAGCGTTGATCCCAAAGGCGAAACTAGGGTCAGATTCGGAGCGACCACCCTGAAACCCTTGAAGCCAGCCAACGATGTCTACGTTCTTTCCGGCAGGGTGGCGCATGTCCCATCAGACAAAAGGCCAGTTCCTCAATTCTATCCATTCGAGGTCCGCTACCGAACCCTTGGGAAGACGCTGGTGGAGATTTCCCGGAAGCAGCCACCTCCGCACTGACATCGTGGCGCACGGGCAGACTCGCTCCGATGCGGTTTCCTACCCCGTATCTGACCACAATGTCGTAGCCGGGGGTCTTCTGTAGGCTCACAGGCTACCAAGCCACATCTCGAAGATAGTTCTGTCTATCGTCAAAATAGGCCCACTCTGGAGGACTCGAACTCCAAGGACAGTCGAGGCCCTATAGGTTCACAGTCCAAGAGTAGCGGAGATTTTTGTGTCTATTGGATAACCGTGATGAAGTTGGCAGGAAAGGTCACGCTCCCTTGGGCGCGGCTAATGGATACGGTACGGTCCTCCAAGGGCTGGCGCAGAGACTCCAAAGCGGTATGGCCGAACTCGGGCAGTTCGTCCAAGAAGAGGACGCCCCGGTGGGCTAGGGTGATTTCGCCCGGCTTGGGAAGGCGTCCTCCCCCGACAAGGCCTGCGTTGGAGATGGTGTAGTGAGGCGAACGGAAGGGACGCTCCGACATCAGGGGGTGGGCTGTGGGGAGCATCCCGCCGATGCTGTATATCTTTGTGACCTCCATCGCCTCCTCATTGGTCATGGAGGGCAGGATGGTCGGCATGGCCCGAGCCAGCAGCGTTTTACCACCTCCCGGCGGTCCGACCATCAGTAGGTTGTGAGACCCAGCACCCGCTACCTCCAAAGCACGTTTGGCGTGGTCTTGGCCCCGCACGTTGGCGATGTCGACATCGGCAGCACCGGAGGCCTCGTAACAACCCGACCTCTCGGCGACCTGCTGTCCACCGCAGAAAGCCGATAATTCCAGCTCGCCACGCAGATGGCCGGCCAGCTCAGCCAGATTGTGCACCGGCACTGCGTCCATCCCTTCGACCAGCGAGGCCTCGGAGACGTTGTCCACGGGGACGAACACCTTGCTCAAGCCCTGCGCGCGTCCTACGGCGACCATGGACAGTATGGCACTGGTGCGGCGCAAGCTGCCATCCAGCGAGAGCTCGCCCAAGAACAGGCTGTTGGATACTTCATCGGTCACTTGTCCTGAGCTGAGGAGGACGCCTATGGCGATGGGAAGGTCGTAGGCGGGGCCAGCCTTGCGCAAGTCTGCCGGGGCTAGGTTTACGGTGATGCGGCGCATGGGGAACTCAAAGCCCGAGTTCCGAATCGCGGAACGGACACGCTCCCGCGACTCCTGCACGGCAGTGTCTGGGAGTCCGACTATAGTGAAAGCAGGCAGTCCCGGCGAAATATCCACTTCCACCTCGACGATATAGCCGTCAAGGCCGACTACGGCACAGGTCTTGGACTTGGCTAGCATCAAAGGACCTCCATGGGGTTGGGTCGCCGGGGATTATATTCGCGCAATGAGGATTGCGCGCCCCCCTGATGTCATGCCTCCGGAGTTGCGCCGCGACGTTCCACCCATCTGATTGGCTTGGGATTAAACCTAGGACGCAGGGACCGGATAGCGATCGCGCCAAACGGCTGCGGGAAGATTGGGTACAGCCAATGAACGAAGAGTTCATTAGATGGGATGTTTCGGAGCACCTGCGCACCAAGGAGCAGGTCTGCTTCTGCCTCGAAGCCTGCACGGATGAGGACGCAGGTGATGGTAGCGTAACCAAGGCGCGTGGCTCAGCACCGGACGGGTGAACTGCTGCGTCCCTGATATACTGCGATAGTGGGAGCTTTCAAGAATTTGTTCCGATCCCCTCTGCCTTGGCGGACCCGGTTGCGGGTGGCTGCGCGAAACATGGCATCCAAGCTGCGACACTGTCAGCTTTGTTGTGGTCATCTAGGGCAACCTGGATGTTGACAGGGGGAACCAGAGGCCCCCGGAGGGGGCCATTTACACCACGGGCACCACAGGCACGAGTAGGGTCGTCAGCTCCCTGACATCGTTGAGGTCCTCGAGGGAGTGAGCCATCTCGATAACGTGGGATGCTGCCCCGGCACCTAGGATGCCCTCACTGAGGAAGAGGAACTTGTCGACCAACTCTTGTCGGGTAACGGGACGTGCTCTGTCGCCTCGCACCACCACCGTCTCATCGTGTAGCTGACTACCGTCGTTCAGGCCGATGGCGACACGGGCTGACGGATAGTCGTGGCGCCTCATGGCCATCTGAGAGTCAGTCTCCACCCTTACCTTAGCAGCCAACTGTCGTATGCCAGCGTCGCCCACCTGATCTGGGAAGAAGGATGTGACGTCGGTGCGCCCCCGGACCAACGCAGCCGCCACGGCATGAGGGATGGAGAACTTGGCGCTCAACTGGTTCTGGGGGTCGTCGTAGGCCATGGCGTCGGCGGCGAAGGGGATGGTGGTCACTTCAACCCACCGCACTTGGGACGCGTCGATGGTGTGCTGTCTAGAAAGAGCCAGGACAGCGTCCAAGGCAGGATGGTTATAGAGGCAGCAGGCGTGGAACTTGAAGTAGTTTTGCGTAATTCGATAGTCCTGTCCCAGCCCTGCAACGACCTCTTCGCGATCGAAGCTCTGCCCAAGGAAACCGTCGTAAACATCGGACGGCCCGTCCTCCAAGCCTTGGAACCCGCAATCAGCCAACTGGACTGCCAGCATGCCGTTGAAGGCGGCCCGGCTAGGGTAGAGGTTGCGTATGGTGGCTCCGGAGAAGCAGGGCGACCATGTGTTGGCTGGGGTCATGGAGGCTGCCAAGTTGATGACGCGTTCCATCGCGGAAGCGTCCCACCCCTTTAACTTCGCCACTGCAACTGCCGTCCCGATGGTCCCCCAAGTGCCGTGGGAATGCACTCGCGGGTAGGCTTGGGTTGCGCCCCCGATGCGGGACAGCACTTCATAACCTACCAACACGCTCTGCATCAATTGGCGCCCGCTGGCCTGCATCTCTTCGGCAGTGGCCAAGGCGGCTGGCACGGTGTGTATTGCGGGATGTCCGCCTCCCCAACGGTTCCCCTCGTCCACCTCCAAAGCAACGCCAGCGGTGCTGTTGGAGAGGGAGGCGAACATGGGGCGGGCGGTCAGGTCGTGCCCGATGAGTCGAGACGCACCTGGCGACTCCTTCGCGGCCCAATGTGCGAGCTTGCGGTTCTCCGGCTCCCCGCTCCCAGCCAGCATTGCACCGATGGTGTCGAGAACGACATCCTGGACGGCTACTAGGGCGGTTTCGTCGAGATCGGCGACCGTGGTGTCGGCGGCGAACTGGGCCAGTTGGGTGAGGTAGGTGGTCATGGTTATGCTCGCCCTCCCTTGGACCGATTCAACTTCCTGCTACGCGCATACTCGACAGATGGGGCACTGCACTACCCCACATTTACCCGTCCGCCTATGGGTGGGCGGGTGGCTCCGGCGGGGATGAACTGGCCTGCGCCGGGCTGTTGTTCCACCTTGCCGTCTTTGAGAAGGACACGGCCCCGCTGGAGGGTCATCCAAGGCCAACCCTTGACGTCCCACCCCTCGAAGAGGGTGTAGCCGGAGTTGCCACGGTGGTTCTTGGCTGTAATCGCTCCCTGCTGGTTAGGGTCGATGATCAGCAGGTCGGCATCGGCCCCCACTCGAATGACTCCCTTGCGCGGGTATAGTCCGAAGATGCGGGCCGGGTTCTCGGCTAGGATGCGGGCCATCCACCATATAGGCAGACCATGACCCACAACTCCTTGGCTGTACATCAGGGGAACGATGGTCTCCACGCCGGGGGAGCCATAGGGCACCACGCGTCCATCGGGTTGGACGAAGACGTTATTCCAGCCGTTTTGCTTCTGGTCTCCGGGGTGTGGCGCGTGGTCGCTGGCAACGATGGAGATGAAGCCCTGTTGCAGCCCCCCCCACAGGGCAGGTTGGTCGGGACCGCCTTTGTCCCGGAGGGGCGGGCCCATCTTGGCCAAGGGGCCCCACTCCTCCATGAGGGAGTTGTCCAGCAGCAGGTATTGGGGACAGGTCTCGGTCCACACCGGCAGTCCTGCGGCTTGGGCTTGTTTGATGCGCTCCAAACCGCCTTGGGTGCTGAGATGCACCACGTAGGTGAGGCAGCGTGTGAGGGCGCCGAAGTTGATAGCGCGGTTGATGGCCTCCTCTTCAATCCATGGAGGGCAGGTACCGGGGAAGTTCCGCGGATGGACCGCCTCTTGGGAGATGCACCAGTCTTCCAGATAGTTGGCAACGTCGCCGTTTTCACAGTGCAACTGGCAGACGCCACTCTTGGCAGAGATAATCTCCATGGCCCTGCAAATGAACTCGTCGGAGACCATGCGAGTGACCTGCTTCTTGTAGGTCATGAACATCTTGTAGGAAGACACGCCCATGTCCAAGGCCTCGGGCAGGCCATCCAGCAGGTATTCCTGGTTGCCCAGCATGAAATGGAGGCCGAAGTCGAGGACCGATTGCTTGCTGACCATTTCCTTATGTCGCTCTACCGAGTGGGGCAGGGACTCGCGCCTCTCTTGGTCGGTGACGGCAAAGGGGACCAACGTCGTCAGCCCAGCATGGGCCGCGGCCCACGCACCCACCTCGTAGTCGTCGTGTCCGGCTAGGTGCACATGGGCGTCGATGGCCCCGGGCAGTACGTACTTGCCGGTGGCGTCGATGTAGTTGTCGGCAGGCGGGAGCATCTCGGAAGGGCCGATGGCGACGATCTTTTCGCCCTGTATGGCCACGCCAGCCTCGTAGGCTTCCGACGAGGTCACGACCTGACCACCGAATACGACGGTATCGACTCTGTTGCTAGTCATGATTTCACCCTCCTTGGGCGTTTGCTTCAGTCCCCTGTTTGCCGCGGGAATAGTGTCTTCACATTTGGGGGAGCGCGATATCATGCACACTTCCGAGGATGCGCAGCTATGGGGGGTGGCATGATATCCCATTGTTGCATCTAAATGAGACGCTGTTTGTATCTGCGAGAATATTTTTTGTATCCGACTGTGTCGCATTGTTCCCATCACCAGCTTTGGGGTAGTATGTGGGAAAGTGTGTCACGGTGTCCCATTGTATCTTGATGGGACACTGTTTGTATCTGCGAAAACTTGTTTTGTCATCGAAAGCGTTGCGATTCAATGTTATCCCCCTCACCCCCAGATCAGGTCCGGGGCAGGCTCTAACCCTCTCCAGCCGAGGGAGAGGGGATATTCTGAGACAGTCTTCGAGGGGGAAGGGATGCGCGGCGATCAACTCCTTGGGGACGATTTTCAGGGCGATCACGGGGGGCGGCCGATTATGAGCGTGCGTGGTCTATTTTCATGGGAGTGACGAAGGGTTCGGCGGGGACGGCCTCGACGTCTACTTTTATGGCAACGAAGCTGGGTGTCGGAAACGGCTCACAGACCCCGAACAGTTGCTCGTAGGGGACCTGCCCTAAGACGGAGCTGTAACGCAGGCCTGCCAGTCGCCGGTACAGACTGCTAGTAGCCGATCATGTGGCCCATGCGAGTGCGCTTTGCCCGCATGTATTCCATGCTTTCGGGGCCGACTTTTACGTCTATAGGCTCCCGGCTCACCAATTCCAGCCCGTAGCCCGAGAGTCCGACCATCTTCCGGGGGCTGTTGGTCAGCAGGCGCACCTTGCGTACGCCCAACTCCAGCAGCATCTGGGCGCCCATGCCGTAGTGTCGCATGTCGGCGGCGAAGCCCAAGCTGTGATTGGCCTCCACGGTATCCATTCCCGTGTCTTGCAGCGAGTAAGCCTTCACCTTGTTGTGAAGCCCGATCCCACGGCCCTCTTGTCGCATGTAGAGGAAGACACCCTTACCTTCTTGGGTGATCATGTTCAGCGCCTCGTTCATCTGGGCGCCACAGTCGCAGCGCAGGCTGCCGAAGACTTCACCGGTGAGGCATTCGCTGTGGATGCGCACGAGCACGGGCTCGTCGGGTTCCCAAGTGCCCATCACCAAGGCGATATGTTCGCCTGGCTCAGCAGTTCCTTCGAAGGCTACCATCCTGAATAGGCCCCGCTCAGTGGGGAGGCGGGCCTCGGCCACGCTGCGGACCAGAGTTTCGGCGCGGCGACGATAGGCCACGATCTGGGCAATGGTTATGAGCTTCAGTTCATGTTCAGCGCAGAAATCTTCCAATTCAGGGAGGCGAGACATGGTGCCATCGGCGTTCATGATCTCGCAGACAACGCCCGCAGGGTACAACCCAGCTAGGCGCGCCAGATCGATGGCTGCCTCTGTGTGGCCCGGCCTTGCCAGTACGCCGCCGGGCTGATAGCGCAGGGGCAACATGTGGCCTGGGCGCAGGAAGTCGTCGGCTACGACATCGGGGTCAGTGATGGCCTTGATGGTCGCTGCCCGGTCATAGGCAGAGATGCCCGTTGTCGTGCCCCTCTTGTAGTCGATGGAGATGGTGAAAGCGGTCCCATGCTTGGCTGAGTTGGTAGAGTCCACCATCAGGGGGATGTTCAACTCGTCCAGCCGTTCGCCTGTTACGGGCATGCACACCAGCCCGCGAGCGTGGTAGGCCATGAAGTTGACTGTTTCGGGGGTGGCCATTTCGGCCGCTAGGATCAGGTCGCCCTCGTTCTCCCTATTCTCGTCGTCAACGACGACGAGAAACCGCCCGTTGCGGAGATCCTCCAAGGCTTCTTCCATGGTAGCCAGGGGCATTTACCTGTTCCCCCCTATAACTAAAAAAGGGCGAATTAACGGGCTAGGAGGCTCTCCACATACTTAGCCAAGATGTCGACCTCCAAATTGACCCTGTCGCCCTTCTGCCTCTCCCCAAGTACTGTGTGTTCTAAGGTATAGGGTATCACAGCGATACTAAAGGAGGATGCGCCCTTTTTTACCACGGTGAGACTCGCACCGTCAACTGATATGAACCCTTTCTCCACTATGTAGGGCATCAGTCGCTTGGGGGCGCTGAATCTGAACATGTAACTGTCGCCTTCAGACCTGAAAGAGTGGACGGCACCCGTGCCGTCCACATGCCCCTGCACCACATGTCCGCCCATGCGGTCTCCTGCTGCCAAGGGGCGTTCCAAGTTCACCGCACTCCCTTCTGACAGGTTGCCTACGTTGGTGCGACGCAGGGTCTCCGGAGAGAGATCGGCCCGGAACTGGTGTGCTTCCAACTCCACCACTGTAAGGCAGATACCGTTCACTGCGATGCTGTCCCCCAGCTTGAGACCTTGCAGTGCGGTTGATGCTTCCACCACCATCTGGCTTGCATCACCGGTATTGCCTGCGCTTCCAGTGTTGATGCTGGCGGTATTGATAAAGAGAACGCGACCTACCTCTTCGACAATTCCGGTAAACAATCAGCACCTGCTCCCGGGGTAGCCCGTTACCAAGATATCGTCGTCACAACGCTCCACTGTCACACGACGCAGTCTCGCGGCATCTGGCAGCCTTAGAGGGCCGATGCCGGCTACGGCGGCGGGCGCCTTCGCCCCTCCGATCACCATCGGCGCAATGAAGGCCATCACCTCATCCACCAGTCCTTCATCGAAGAGTGATCCGAGTATCTGGCCGCCACCCTCCACCAGCATGCTGACCACGCCCCTCTGGCCCAAGGCAGCGAGCAGTTGGGAGAGCTGCACGCGGCCTCCAGCGTCTGCTGGCAGGCTCAACTCCTCAACATCTGGCTGCTGGAGTTTGCTGGATTCTCGTGTCGTTGCTATGACGGTATGCCCCGGCTCTGCCAGCAAGCGTGCTGATGGTGGTGTCCGCGTTTGACTGTCGACAACTACGCGCAGCGGTTGTCGTGGCAATGTCCTGCCCGCTTCGTCCCTTGCCGTCAGCTGTGGGTCATCCTTGAGGACCGTGTTTACGCCCACGAGGATGGCATCGACCTCCCTCCGGATCTTCTGGCCCCGTTCGCGGGCCGATGGACCGGTTATCCAGCGTGAATCGCCGCTGGCGGTCGCGATTTTCCCGTCGAGGCTGGCCGCGAATTTAGCGATGATGTAGGGGAGGCCTGTCACGATGTGCTTGGCGTAGCAGCGGTAGAGGTGAGCAGCTTCCTCAGTTCCCTCTCCGCTCTGCACGGGTATGCCAGAAGCCTCAAGGTCGGCCCGCCCTCTGCCACTGACCTTGGGGTTCGGGTCTTCTATCGCCATGTACACGCGCTCTACGCCCGCCTCGATCAGTGCACGGGTACAGGGACCTGTGAGCCCGTAGGTGCAGCAAGGTTCGAGGGTGACGTAGAGAGTGGCACCACGGGCGAGGGGGCCTGCCTGTTGCAGAGCTACGATCTCGGCGTGGGCTTGGCCTGGTGGCATGGTGTGGCCTTCGCCGACCACCGCTCTATCCTTCACCAGCACAGCGCCCACGGCGGGGTTGGGGCTGGTGGTGCCCAAGGCCCCTCGGGCCAAGGTCAGGGCCCGCTTCATTGGCTGCATGATCAGCCCCTGTTGGCGACGGGAAAGTCCCGATAGTAGCGGCTGGGTGTGGGATCCGTCTGCCCTTGGTACTTGCTGTCCAAGCCCGGAGACCCATAGAGGCGGTCGGCTGGCGTAGTCAGCCTCTCGAAGGATATCTGGCCGATGCGCATCCCTTGGTATAGGGTGATGGGCAGCCGGGCCATGTTGGAAAGCTCCAGCGTGAGCCGTCCCTTCCAGCCCGGGTCGACGTAGCCAGCCGTGGAGTGTATGACTAATCCGATGCGCCCTAGAGAGCTCTTGCCTTCTAGCCGGGCAACGAGGTCGGCGGGCAACTCAATGTTCTCGGTGGTGCTGCCCAAGGCGAATTCGCCGGGATGGAGGATGAAGGGCACTTCATCGGAGGCTTCGACCATCTCTGTCAGGTCGTCCATATTCTGGCGGACATCGATGTAGGCCCGGCGGGAGTTGCGGAATACAAGCAGCTTGGAATCGAGATGAACGTCGACGCTGGCGGGTTGGATGCACTGGGGGTCCAGCGGGTCGATGATGATGCGGCCCTTTGCCAATTCTTCTTTGATGGAATGGTCGCTGAGTACCAAGCTGACACCTGCTCGCCCGTCCGTCTTGGACGGGGGGATCTTGGGCCGGATTGTACGCGGCAGCAGGCGGCTCCGCAATGCGGGACGCCTCCACCCGGCAAAGGACTTATACCTTTGCATGATTCCCGCGCAGGGAGAACTCCCGAAGGTTGGGGGTGGGTGAAAGGGTGTGTCACGAGCTATCCGTGTCCAGCGCAAGCCTTCCGGATATCGGCTTTCTCCGACATGACGAAAAGTCATGGCAAAACCCCTTCCTCATCGAATGAGGAAGGGGTTTCGAAACGGTCTCCGAGGGCCGGAAGGAAAGTGGGGTACCACTTGCCCGCTATTCTGTCGCGATGGCGAACCCTCCCGTCACGTTGGCCGCCACCGTTAGCTCGCCAGCCGAAACCGGAGTGCTGATTGAAGCCGAGTCCATAGCCATTGCTGCAGGCGCTGCACGGAAGAGCGACTCCTCCTGTGCACGCAGAACGCGAGCCCCCGCCTCGGTGAGGTATTCCAGGTCGCCGAGGCTCACCCCGGCTGTAGTGGCCATCTGTTCCGCCTTGGCCAACATGTCCTTGATGGCCATCTCACGGGCCTGCTCCATCAACGGGGCCGGGTCCTCGATGGTGAAGTCGATCCCGTTGACCCGGGTGAGGTCGCCGCCGGCCTCCACCAGTTGGTCGATGAGCATTCCCGATGAGTCCAAGTCCCTCACCTTGGCGGTCAGTTGTTGCGAGACGACGTACCCGGTGACCACCTGCTCATAAGTTGTGTAGCAGTTGTCCTGCGACCCCATGGCAAATCCGGCCATCATGGAGGCCATCGCCCCCATTGCAGACTCAACGGAGGCGGAATCCGTTGTTGCCTCTGCTGTGCGTGCCGGCGTCGCGGGTGCTGGCATTGCAGGTGTCATGGCCCCTTCTTCCATCGCAGATGCTTCGGGGCAGCGTGTCACTTCCCGGCCTTGAGTCTCTTGGCGAATGTTGAGGGAACTGGTCTGGATGTCGACATCCTCCAAGCCTGCACTCTTCAGCGCGTCGATCATCGCCGTCAGTGCGCTGGCAGCTTCGGCGTTGGCCTCTGCCACCGTCGGGTAAGTGGCACGAACACCCACGTCTAGCAAGGCTAGGTCAGGGGACGCTTTCACCTGCCCTTGTCCGTTGGCCCACAGCCCTTTCTGTTGGCCCGATACGCCGATTCCGTATTCAACGCTCTTGGCTGGGTATTCCATGAGTTCCTTGGTTTCCATGGCTTCAACCGGTTCCGGGGTTGGAGCGCTCGGCATTGGAGTTTCGGCGTTAGCGCATCCGGCCATCACGGCCACGCCCAGCACTCCTACCGTTATCAGGGCTGCTACTACATTGCGGGGTTTCATGGGATTCCTCCTAGTGTTGGGTGCTTCTATAGGTTCAGGACGTTCAGCGTCGCTCAAAGGTTCCATGGTAGTCGATGGCCCCACCACCACCTCCAGAAGAAGAGGCCCAGCACCAACAGGGCCAGTGCCCCCAGCAGCCCCTCTAAGGCTCGCCACCAAATGCTGGTGCTGTCTGCTTCAACCGGGTCAACCTGATCTGCGGAAACTCGGGGGGCGGTGGGCTCGACCGCCATGGAGTCCGTGGCGAGAGACTCTTCCGCTGGCACAGCCTCCAGGGTAACCCGCGGCGTGGGAGTCTCAATCGGCTTTGGTGTCGGCGACGGAGGGCTCGGCGCTGCAGCGATACGGACGGGGGTGGGAGCGGCTGTCGGCAGCGGTGTAGGGGTGTGGACAGACGTGGGCATCGACGTGGGAATGGGGGTTGTTGCAGGAATCGTGATTACGGCAGTGGGTCTTGGCGTCGGCGCGGGCGTCGCGGGGACTGAGGTGGCCGTCGGTATGGGCCTAGGCGTTGCAGCAGGTGTTGGGGCGGCTGTCGGTGGCGGCGTAGGTGCTGGGGTGACCGCTGGAACGGCCGTTGGCGTTGCAGCAGGTGTTGCGGTGACCGCTGGGGCGGCCGTCGGCGTCGGCCTAGGCGTTGAGGCAGATGTTGGGGTGGCTGCAGGGGCGGCCGTCGGAATCGGCGTTGCGGCAGGAATTGTGACCGCGGCGGGGGTTGGTGTCGTTGGTGGAGGTGGTGTTGGCACTAAGGGGGCGGCTGCGACCTCCACGGTCTTCTGCTGGTCTGATTGGGCGACTTCCGTTGATTCACTGCCTTTAGGTCCCTGATCAGTCATTGCCTCGGAGGCACTCACGATGGCCCGGACGAGCTGTGCCAAGTCTTCGCTTACAGGGCCGTCCTGTTGCATACGGTCGATTATCTCTTGAGTGAGCTCGTCGACGTCCATAGGTTCAGAGCCGGTAGACGCTCCCTCTCTGGTAGCTTGCGAAACTTCCTCTACGACCAAAGCATCGGAGGATTCCCCGGCCGGGGGCAGCGCTTCTTCCTCGATTGGCTCGACAGGAGACCTGGAGTATTGCTCGATGGGTGGCGGGAGTGGAGTCTTAGGTGACGCAGCCAGCGGAGCGGACGCGCTCGCGGAGGCGTCTGAAAGTGGCGCCTCCCCCGAACTCTCTGCCAACGCTTGCGGGGCGGATTGTGCTTCATATACCTGCACGGTGGCCTCTTCGGCTAGGTCGTCACCGCCCGTCAGCAGCCCTACCATGTCCGCCGAGAGCAGCACCGCGAACAGCAGGGCCAACGCGCCCCCAGCAGCTGCATATGTCCAGTTGGGCGCGCCAAACGACATCCGGGGTTGCCGTTCCAAGAGCGGAGGGGCTGAGAAGGTGAAGGAACGAGGGGGTTCCTCTTGAGGCACACGGCGCAGCAGCCCAACGGTCAGCCGAAGCGACTCCAGCTCGGACTGGCAGCGGTCACAAATCGAGAGATGGCGAGCGATGCGGCTCTCGCGTTGTGGCGTGAGGAGCCCATCCAGGTACTGGGACAAAGCGTCCGTACCCGGGTGTCTCCACCGGCTTAAAAGGGATGCCAATAGATTGGGCATTCTAAACATCCTGACGTAACCGCTCTGGTAGAAGTTCCCCTTGGGTACGCAGGAAGTCGCGCATGCCCGCTCGACCTCTGCTGATGCGTGACTTGGTGGTGCCCAGCGAGCACCCCATTATTTGCGACGCCTCCTCGTAACTCATTCCTTGGATGTCCACCAATGTGACTGCCATCTTCTGGTCGCTGCTTAACCGGCTGAGTCCGTCTTGTACTGCGGCACCCACCTCCCGTCTCAGTGCGTAGTCGTCTGGAGACTCTTCGCCAGACGGGAACTCGACAGCCGGCGAGTCTGGGTCGTGCGGGTCAAGAGTCATGGCTTCCAGCGAGACGGCCGGGCGTGCCCGTCCTGAGCGGAGCGCGTCCTTGGCTGCATTGGCCACTATGCGCAGCATCCATCCGCTAAGGTTGTCTCCCCGGAATTGGGTGAAGCTGCGGTAGGCAGAGAGCAGGGCTTCCTGTAGAGCATCCTCGGCAAGTTGCCTGTCTTGGATTACACGAAGGGCTAGGTTGTAGCCTTGAGCTTGCACAGCCTCGATGACGCAGTTGAAACAGTAGGGCATCCCACCCCGGTCTTCGACTCGCAGCGTAGGGTGGGCCGCACTGGCACATTGCGCGGTTGAGGAGGCCAGCGCCAACTAGTGACCCCTCTTCGAGCGGTCATATCGAAAGGCGCTACGACGGCAAACATACCCCGAGGAGCAGTTCATAAAGGAGAGGTTCATAGGGGAGGAGTGGTCCATAAGGCTGGCATGTTCTTGGCAATGCGCATTCGGCCCTGCCTATAATTGTCGTACTGATAATTTTCGTACTGCCCCGTTATCCCGACCCATTATCCCGAATCGTGGCTTGGCTTGGGGAGTCCATAGTGTACCGACTGGTACGTGAGGTGCTGGAAGCCGTGGTGCTGGCGATGCTGGTGTTTTTCCTAGCATCGACCAGCCTACAGAATTTTCGTGTGCTCGGTGCCAGCATGTCAGACACCCTACAGGATGGACAATACCTCGTGGTGAACAAGTTGGCCTATTCTGCGTTCGACAAGGCCCGATTGGCCCAGCTAGTCCCTTTCTGGAGCGTAGACGCGTCGGAAACAGTGTTCACCTTCCACCCGCCGAGACGTGGCGAAGTGGTCGTCTTCCACCCACCGCGCCGGCCCGATGTGGAGTACGTGAAGCGGGTGGTAGGCCTGCCAGGAGAGCTGGTTGAGATCAGACGGGGCAGGGTATTCGTCAACGACATCCCCTTGGAGGAGCCGTACATACTGCGTCGGGGCACCACCGAGTCTCGCACCTACGCCCTCTTGGCTGACGATGAGTATTTCGTGCTCGGCGACAACCGCCTCGGCAGTGAGGACTCCCGCACTTGGGGCCCCATAACTGTGGAAACGATGGTGGGACGAGTCTGGTTCACCTACTGGCCCTTTTCCAACGCGGGCTTGCTCGCCCACTAGGACCGGCGGCGTTCTTGCTGCAATAGTGCCGACTTGCTACAATCCATTGTTCCTCTCCTACGCTGGGGAACGCCTCCCGAAAGGAGCTAGCACTTGGGCAAGATTAAGGTCGCCGTTATCGGTGTGGGCAATTGTGCCTCATCACTGATTCAGGGCGTATCGAGGTATAGAGAGGTGCCGGAGGAAGGCACAGTCCCCGGCCTCATGCATCCCAATTTTGGCAATTATCAGGTCGGAGACATCGAGTTCGTCGGTGCCTTCGACGTCGACGTCAACAAGGTGGGTAAAGACCTGTCGGAAGCCATCTTCATGGAGCCCAACAATACAGTGAAGATTGCCGACGTACCCTTCATGGGCGTATCGGTATCCCGAGGTATGACCCACGATGGCATTGGCAAGTACCTGAATGACGTCGTTCAGAAGGCCCCCGGCTCTACCGCCGACATCGCGGGCATACTCCGTGAGCGCCAGTGCGATGTGGTGGTCAACTACCTGCCGGTGGGCAGTGAAGAGGCCACCAAGTGGTACGTGGAGCAGGTGCTCTCTGCTGGTTGTGCCTTCGTCAACTGCATACCCGTCTTTATCGCTCGCGAGCACTACTGGGGCCAGCGGTTCCAGCAGCGCGGTCTGCCCATCGTCGGCGACGACATCAAGTCCCAAGTGGGCGCCACCATCACCCACCGGGTGCTGACCCGGCTGTTCGAGGACCGTGGCGTCAAGCTGGACCGCACCTATCAGCTCAATTTCGGTGGCAACACCGACTTCCTCAACATGCTCGAGAGAGAACGGCTCATATCCAAGAAGATATCCAAGACGGGCTCGGTGAACTCCCAGCTGGATGTGGAGTTGCCTCCCGAAAACATCCACATAGGCCCCAGCGACTACGTGCCTTGGCTCGACGACCGCAAGTGGTGCTATATCCGCATGGAGGGCAGGGTCTTCGGAGACGCGCCCATCAACCTTGAGCTGAAGCTGGAAGTATGGGACAGCCCCAACTCCGCGGGCGTGGTGGTGGATGCCATACGTGCCTGCAAAGTGGCCTTGGACCGGGGCATCAGCGGCCCCCTTAAGGGACCCAGCGCCTACTTCATGAAGTCACCGCCCATCCAGTACACAGATGACGTGGCGCGTCAGATGGTGCAGGACTTCATTGAGGGCGAGGACGCCCCCGACGATCATGACTAAGCGGCTCTGCGCCTAGATCCCATTAGCACGGCTGCATGGGTCGGTACGGTTGCACCAGTACCCGCATAGTCAGGCCCTGAGGCAGCGCTCGGAGACGCGGAGATGAAAATTGGGCTGGTCTGTCCCTACGACTTCACATGGCCCGGTGGGGTGCTGGCCCATATAACCCAGCTCTCGCGACAATTCAGCCTGATGGGGCACCAAGTCAAGATTCTGGCACCCCATACCCCGGGGCGCGAGCAGGCTGGCGAGGGCGACTACATTCCCATAGGCCGATCGGTGCCTGTTCCCTATGGAGGGTCTTTGGCCCGCATATCCCTGTCTGTCGGCTCCTACCGTCAGGTGCGCCAAGTTCTGGACCGCGAGCAGTTTGACATCGTCCATACCCACGAGCCCCTAGCCCCGGTGCTGCCCCTCTTCGCTGTGCAATACTCCGAGGCGACCAATGTGGGCACCTTCCACGCCTGTTACAGCAGCGCTCGCCGCTACCGACTGACCCATCGCCTGCTGCGACCCTGGTTCGACCGGCTCCACGGCCGCATCGCCGTTTCTTCAGGAGCCTACGAGAACGCAAGCACCTACTTCGACAAAGACTTCCGCATTATCCCAAACGGCATCGATCTGGAGCGTTTCTCCGATGTCGAACCATTCCCACACCTGCGCGATGGCAAGTTCAACCTGCTGTTCGTGGGACGCATGGAAGCACGGAAGGGGCTCCGCTACCTTCTGGAAGCCTATGGCCAACTGAAGTGGGAGTATCCGCAACTCCGCCTCATCGTAGTGGGGCCGGGCAACCTCGATGCTGACTGCTGGCGCGTAGTGAGCGAGCGCAACTTGCAGGATGTGGTGTTCACGGGCAGTGTTCCCGCAACAGACATACCGCGCTACTATGCCAGTTGCGATGTCTTCTGCGCGCCGGCCACGGGACAGGAGAGTTTCGGCATCGTGCTCCTCGAAGCCATGGCCGCAGGCAAACCGATTGTCGCCGCCCGCAACCGCGGATACTCAGCCGTGGTCCGCCACGGCCATCAGGCCCTGATGGCCCCGGCCAAAGACTCGCAGGCCCTCGCCCATGCCATCGGAGAGCTGGTTGAGGACGGCGACCTGCGAGAGCAGCTTGCTACGAACGGGCGTGAGGATGTTCGGCGTTACAGCTGGGACGTGGTCGCCAACGAGGTCATGGACTACTACCGGAGCCTGCACGTCCAGAGGCTCTTTGGCCAGAACGCCATCGGCCCATAACTTTATCGGAAAGAAGAATGGGACTGCCTAGCAGAGAGCAACTGCGCGCTGGCCTGCTCCGCTATGTGGAACTGCCGGGTGCGCGTGCCTTCAACCGCCTTGGGTTCACCCCCAATGGCATAACGCTGCTTGGGTTTGCCGTGGCCTGCATTGGGGCAGGGTTGGCCGCTGCTGGTTATCTGCTTATTGGCGGGCTGGTGTTCCTGCTGGGCAGTGTCTTGGACCTGTTCGATGGGGCCTTGGCCCGATACACCGACCAAGCAACCCCTTTCGGCGCCCTCTTGGACTCAGTCCTAGACCGCTTGGGAGAGGCCGCTCTCTTCCTAGGCCTTGCCATCTACGCCATCCTTTATGTGGAAGACAGTGATCGCCTTTTGCTGTTCATGGTGTCACTCGTGCTGGCCCTCACCTTCTCCCAAGCCGTCAGCTACGCTCGCGCTCGGGGTGAGAGCCTAGGCATCGAGACCCGCGCTGGGTTCATGACCCGGCCCGAACGAGTGGTTATCCTCGGAGTATGCGTGGCCGTGGGGTACCCTGAAGTGGCTTTGATTGCCATCGCAACGGTCTCCGCCCCCACTCTCGTCCAACGGGTGTGGCACATCAAACGCCGGATAGAGTCTGCTTCGTAGTCCCGACTGCGGTTGCATTCGCGTGTCCCTGAAGAAGAGGCTCCTGCACAAGGCGGATCTATACAACGGCGAGACATCGGGCAGCCAATAGATACAGAAGAAACTTGCTGTAGATACAATGGGCCCCGTCACACGCCTTTCCGGTCCCCCTTCGCTTAACCCATCCGCGGACAGATTCCGAATCCCTGACAGTTACGCATTTGTGGTTGGGGTATGGATAAAATTCGCTGCCTGGTGCTAAACTGCTTCCAATCTGGCGAAGGTAAGGCCCTCTCTTACTGGGGCAACATGGGAGAGCCTTTGGAGGAGCCATGACTCTCATCCCCGATCGGGAGAAGAACGACCTCAAGCGCACCCTCCGCACCGACCTGAAGAATAAGGTCGTGCTGAAACTTTTCACCCAACGAGCCAGTGCCCTCACCATCCCGGGCCGCGAGTGCCGCTACTGTGGTGAGACCCAGCAGTTGTTGGAAGAGCTGACAGCCCTTTCCCCAAAGCTGGAACTCGAAATCCTGGACATCTATGCGCAGTCCGAGGAGGCCCGCGAGGCAGGCGTTGAGCGCATCCCAGCGTTGGTGCTGGGCGACACCAAGGGTTCGCGAGTCAAGTTTTACGGCATCCCCATGGGCCATGAGTTCCCCACGATAATCGAGGGTATCAAGACCCTCTCCCGGGGTGTCAGCCCTCTCAGCATGGACTCCCGCAAGAAACTGAAGAAGGTGAACCACCCCGTTCACATTCAGGTGTTCGTGACACCAAGTTGAGGGTTCTGCCCTCAGGTGGCCAGGTTGGCTCACGCAATAGCCATGGAAAACTCCAACATCAAGGCCGACGTAGTCGAGGTCAGCGAGTTCCCTTCGCTAGGCCAACTCTACTCGGTGCGGTCAGTCCCCCAGACCGTCATCAACGAGGTCATCCGATTCACCGGTGCACTAGCCGAAGGGGACTTCGTTGACAAAGTCGTTGAAGCGGGCGTCCGTCAAAACGAGGATGCCAAGCCTTGATGCATCATGTTCTTGGCCCTGTGCCCACATCACTTCTCTCCCGCCGGCCTTCTCTCCCGATGGGAAGGCCCATCGACGCTCCTTCCTCTCGGAAGAGACTCCACCGCAGTCGCGCTGGTGAAAGGTGGTATCAGAGAGGGTGATGAGGTGAATGGGCAGGTCACGATTGTCGGAGCTACCTCATCATGGATTACAGGTTGGAAGTGGGGAGTTGCTGGCGAAAGAGGGAGTTATTGGTGAAAGAGATTGAAGGAGACCACCAAGGTCAAGGCCTACGAATCGCCGTGGTGGCCGCCCGGTTCAACCAGTTCATCACTAATCTGCTGCTGGACGGTGTTCGCAACGGCCTGACCACCCATGGCGTCCGCGAGGAAGATACTGTCGTGCTCAGGGTACCTGGCGCATTCGAGCTGCCCTTGATGGCCAAGACCCTAGCCGGTTCGGGACGATACGATGCCGTGGTCTGCTTGGGCTCGGTCATACGAGGCGAGACTACCCACTATGACTTGGTCAGCGGGCAAGCTGCTTCAGGCGTCGCCTCCGCGTCCCTCGAGACTGAGATCCCCATCATCTTCGGGGTGCTCACCACTGAAAATATCGACCAAGCGATCAATCGCGCTGGTGGCAAAATGGGTAATATCGGCTACGACGCCGCCCTTTCCGCCATCGAAATGGCGAACTTGATGCGACAGGTCAGGGACTTGGAGCCGTAGAGGATTATCGCGAGCAGCTCCGGCAATGCCGATAGTGTCTGAGCAATACGGGCGTTGGGGTTGATTTGAACGGAGGTCAAGTCCGGTGCATGGTGAGCTATGACGAGGGGGCAACCTGTACCGTGATTATATCTATATCGTGGTACTTGCGATGCCGCACAGAGGATGCGTAATGCCGCAGCAGACGGAATGATATCTCCTCCTCGTCATGAATCTCGGGCTGCTCGCTGAGATACGCCAACTTATCCTCGAGATTACCCCCTTCCGAAGTTACCATGAACTCCATCTCAATTTCCGTTTCGGCCCGACGGGCGCTGATTATCAGTCGTTGACCTTTATTGCCTTTCTGTTCGCCATCCTGCGTCAGCAAACTCGACAGTGTTTCTTCGCCGGCTGAACGCAGCCTGTTGATTGACGCATCGTTCCAGCCCGATCTAGCCCCAAATTCTCGAAGGAACACATCAATCCTAGGTAGCGAGGACAGGCTCATGTCCACGTTCAAACGCCTGCGCCGTAGGGAGGTGAACTCCATCAACAACGTGAGAAATATCACACATATGGAGCCGGTGGTCATGCCGTTGCTGAGCAAAGTCTTCAAAGTCCCACTCAGCAGGTCGGGCAGGATCATCTGATTCTGGAAACCGATCCCTATCCAGAGGGACACCCCTACCACCGCAGCCTTACGCGCATCTATGCCATCCCGGAAAACCGTCCTCATACCCTGCATGAACAGCAGCGACAACATGAAAGCCATGTATGCGACCAGAACCGGGCGGGGAATCGCGACAATCAGGGCTATCACCTTTGGCATGAATGCCACGGCTATCATGACTAGGCCTCCGTAGACCCCCACACGGCGCGCAGCAACCCCTGTGAGAATGACCCGCGCCGAACCGCCCGCCCCTATTATTATTGGGAAGAGTGCCCACCGCTGCCGCAAGCAGATTGGTCAATACCAGCAGGTTGTGCGCCCTCTGAACTACTCGAAAATCAGTTGCCCGCGGCCTGCGCCATGCCACCTGCTGAATTACAATCGTGTCGCTGATTGAGTTGATCGTGGTCGCCATGTACACGATCAAGAACCCAGGCAGGATTGCCCAGAACGTCGCGCTAAGGCTAAGGTCAAATCCTGGCCACTGGTGTGTGGGAAGGCCGATCCAGGGCGCTTCTTTCACGTATTGAAAATCGTATATGCCCAACGGGGCTGCTGCTACGCAACCCGCCAGGATTCCGACGATCGGCCCCCATTGCTGCCACTTGGGCAAAGCGAACAGTCTCAGTCCCATGAGAATGGCCAGAGTTATCCCCGCCAAGATGGGCGCACCGACTGACGGCGCCCCCTCGGGTACGTCGGATAAACGGCTGAGCACGACTGCTATGACTGTAGACGCCAGTAGCATAAGAACCGTGCCGGCGACCAACGGCGTCATGATGCGCCGTAGCAAGGAAAGCCGCGAGATAAACACGAACTGTATCAACGCTGAAACGACTATGAGACTTGACAGCATCGCCGGGCCACCATTCACCAACGCACCCATACAGACGGCGATGAATGCAGTGCCGGAGACTACGCTGAGCGAATACCCTGCCCCGAATCGCCAGACTCGGACAGTCTGGGCAATTGAGCCTAACCCACATACGACCAGCGCCGCGAAGAATATCCAAGATAGGTAGCCTTCGGACTGCCCACCCGCCAAAGCAACAATAGACGTGGTCGCTGCCATTGCCGCCATGCGGCCCATGACGCTCTGGAAACCGTGTGCAAGCGATGCAGGATGGCTTGGACGCTCGTCCGGTTGATAGAGTATGTTTTCGTTCACATGTGCCATATCAATCGCGCCACTGCTCAGACGGCAAGGGTTCCTCGATCATGGCTTCCGGGAAATTGTGTTTGAGCGTCCGACAGGACCCTTCAACCCCAGACCAGCTGCCGCGTACAAGCTGACCAGTCCATCCCCGCTTAGTCGGGTTCCGCAATCTCATCCAAGGCAGAGGGCGTCTCCGGCTCCAGCAGATCGCCAGCATCCACTCGCTTTCGGGTCGCGTCCAAGGCCCGGTCCAGATCGTCGGCGGTGGGAGTGTAGATGTCGCCGGTGCGTAGGAACAGGAGACCAGTCACGGGCCTCTGTCCGGTGGCGTGCTCCAAGGCAGACGTGTAGAGGACCAGTTGCGGCAGGTAGGCATCGGCCGCATCGGACAGCGACCTGCCCCGCAGGTCATCGGTCTTGAAGTCGAGCACATGCCAGCGACCACCACTCTCATATGCGAGGTCGATTGTGCCGTGTACCGGCGCACCTTGCCAGTCCCAAGAGAAGGGCAGTTCGAAGTAGGCGCGGGTGGCGCTGTCTCGCAGCGTGGCGGCCAGAGGGCTGGTGTCCAGCCCATCAAGCATGACGTCCACCTCGCCGATGACCTGCGCCTCCGCCTGCTCGTTCAAGGACGTGTCCAGTGTCAGGGCCAAGGTTGCAAGAGCGGGGCGAGTCCCACGGGTGAACCAGACCTCGATGGCCTTGTGCGCCAGACTCCCCCGCACCAAGCCAAAGCCATCGCTGTGGTGGCCGTAGACATGCGCTTGGATGGGGGCCTGTAGCGCAGTGACGGGGGTGCTGGAACGCAGTGGAATTACCCGTGGGCGGGCCACCAGCGGGGGCATGAAGTCCTCTTCCTCGCTCTCCGGCGGTATCGACACCATCGCAGGCTGTCCACGTCGTGAGACCGCTTGGAGGTCCACGGGCAGGGGCGGGCGGATTTCCACACCGTCCAGTGGCACTGCTTTCAAGGTGTTCAGGGCAGCGTCAAGCCAGCTGGCGCTCTTCTGTCCCTCGTCTCCGCTGATGTATAGGAGATCTGCGGCCCGGGTGGCGGCCACATAGAAGAGCCGCTTGTGTTCGGCGGCTTCCTCCGCCTCATCACGCTCCATCAAGTAGGAGTAGAAGCCTGGACGCCTGCGAGAGCCCCCTTCCTCAATTGGCGGGCTCAGGGTGATCGAGACGCCCTCCTCGCTACGCCATCGGACGGACTCGTAGCTACGACGAGGCTCAACGTGGGCCTCCGGCACGAATACGATTGGAAATTCCAGCCCCTTCGCCCCGTGGACGGTCAGCAGCCGAACAGCAGCGGACTCATCGAGCACGGCCTGCCCCTCGCGAGCCTGTAGCTCGTCACGCCGGCGACAGACGTAAGTGACGAACTCGTCCAGAGAGCGGTCCGACAGAGTGCGGGCTAGGCCGGCGAACTTGCGTATGTTGGCCAAGGCTTGGTCGCCTCCCTGCAGAGGCGCCCAAGATGCCTCGAACCCTGTCAGAGCCAAGGCGCGCTCCAGAAGGGCCTCGGGCCCAGCGTAGGGTACCATATCCCGCAGGTCCTTAAGCACTCCAGCAGCGCGTATGCAGAGCGGGCGGACCTCCTCGGAGATGGCATCCGGCGGAGTGGCCAAGGCATGCATGAGATTGCCCCTGCCGGGACGTAAGGACAAGAGCGACTGGTCGTCTATCATGAAAAGAGGCGAGCGCAGTACCCCCACTAAGGCTATGTTGTCGTCGGGTTCCGACAGCCACCCTAGGAGGTTTGTGAGATCGAGTATCTCTTGCCGGGTAAAGAACCCCACCCCGGTGGGTGTTCGATAGACCACACCATGGCTCTCCAGTGCCTGTTCGAAAACATGGACGTTGGTCAGACGCCGCAACAGAATAGCCACGTCGGAGGGCTGGGCAGGCCGGACCTGTTTGATATCGCGGTCCCAGACAGGAGTCTCGTCCCGCAATAGTTGGGCTACCTCTCTGGCCACTGCGTCGGCCTCGACTCTCCGGCGATCAGGTTCCTTGGCATCGGGGTCTGTCTTTTCGGTTGAGATGGGCATCAGCACCAGATGGGGGGTACATGGCGGAGATGCGCCACGCCCTGTCATGGCCTGCATCGGAGCCTCGAACTCTTCCTGTGGATCGTCAAATACCGCGCTAAAGAGATAGTTCAGGGTTTCCACCAGAGAGTCGTGGGCACGGAAGGACTGGCTCAGGGAGTGGATGGCACCCTCAGACTTAGCCTCGATTTCGCGGTGCAACCGGGTAAAATTGCGCACATCGCCGCCGCGAAAGCGGTAGATGGCCTGTTTGACATCACCTACGAAAAAGCGTTGCGGCCCCGGTGAACCTCCATCCGGACTCTGCGACAACAGTCGGAGTAGAGCGATCTGAGCAGGATTGGTGTCCTGTAGCTCGTCCACCATCAGATGGCGGAAGCGCGAGCGATAGGAGCGGGCGATCTGGGGGTGCTCCCGCAGCAATCGCGTCGCCTCAACCTCCAAGTCTAGGTAATCGAGGGCTGCCAATTCCCGCTTCCGGTCCCTGTACCGTTGGCAGGCATCCTCAAAGAGGTCCCGCACAGATGACAAAACCTCTAGGGCAGTCTCGTCATGGTCGTTCCAGCGGGGGAGCTTTTCGAACCTCTTTGCAATGTCTCGAACCCCACCCAACTTCGCACGGACTTCTGCGACGGGCACATGCCAAGTCTTCGCGCTTCCACCCCGTAGGTTGATGTGGGCGCTGGCAGTTTGTAGGCGGTCCAGTAGCTCCGACCAGCTACCCTGCTCGGGGTCACCCAAGGTATCGAGACAATTGTGCACTCTGGACGACAACACATCTTCGGCGGGGCCCCTGTAAGCGTCTCGCAGCCATAGCGCGTCTTCGGCCAATTGTGGGCGTACCTCGTCTACGGCCCGTCCCAGCCTGTCGTCCAACATGGCGCGGATGTGTTCGCGCCACTCTTCCGGGGTGTCCCCGGGCAACGCGCGAAACGCAGCGTCGACCTCATCCCGACGCTCCACCATCGGGGGAAGGTTGAGGGTTGCGTGGTACACACTGAGTTCGCGCAGGGCCAAGGCTCGGTGGTCATCGGCATCGGCCGCGTCTTCCAAAGCGTCGATGCAGGCTTGGTATAGCTCGAACTCGGCCCCGTCCTCCGACAGGATGCGGGCGGCGGGGTCGATGGATGCCTCGACCGGGTGCTCGCGTAGAATCATGTAACAGAGGGAGTGGATGGTGCCGATGACGGCCTCGTCGATGTCAGCGCGGTGGCTGGCCATCTCCGGCTGGTCCAACAGTTCGCGACGCACCCGCTCACGCATCTCCATGGCGGCCGCGTCGGTGAAGGTGACAGCGGCGATCTCCGGTATACGGTGCTCTTGGAGCAGGGAGACGTAGCGCTCCACCAGCACACGGGTCTTGCCGCCCCCTGCGCCCGCTGTAACCAGCATGTCGCGGCCACGGTCAGCGACGATGGCAGCCTGTTCGGTGGTCAGCCCCAAGCTCTCTACCGTGCGGCTTTCGAGCACCACGTCTTCCATTACCAAGTTTTCCATCGGCTGAACTGGTTCACCCGGCAGACATGGCGCATGGAGCAATACGAAGGGCAGGTCGGCACCTGCGGGTTGACCTGGAAGTCGCCTGATGCGACGGCGTCGCGTACTGTTTTAGCAACAGACAGGATGCTGTCTAGTGCCTCAGCATCTTTGGAGTCGGAAGAGTCGAGTTCCCACTGCCGGATGTCGGGCCGTACCCAAGCGTAACGCGCTACGACTCTTTCGGCTTGGGCTTCGTGTCGTCCCAAGTGGCCGTAAAGCTGCAATTGGACACGGCGTCCCTCCAGCACATCCGCCTCTGGCACCCCACGCCCCGATTTGTAATCGACAATTACAACGAAATTCTCTCCAGCGTCGATGCGGTCGATCCTAGCCGCGACCCGAAGTGGTGGGTCCAACGGGAGGGAGGCAGCGATCTCTTTCTCGGCCCCCATGATATGGGTTACTCCCAACTCCTCGCTTCTTCGTGCCTCCCGGTGCAGCAACATCTCCACTTGCCTCAGCGTATTTTCTGCGTCGAGACGCCAGAGAGCGGAACGGCCAAAGCTCCACTTATGAGGGGCTTCATTCCAGATGACCCTTCCGTTGGTGTGGAGGCGAACAAGCGCTTCGTGGAGCGTGTTGGAGTTCAGGGGTTGACCTGTTTCGATGAGCGGGCCAAGGGCGTCCTGAAGCACATCGTGTATGACGTTGCCTCGTGTGGCAGCGTCGGCCCCCTCCAACTCTTGGTCCAACTCACGTAACCCCATCGCATATTGGCCGAAGAACTGGAACGAGCAGGTCCTATAGGACTCGATCCGGCTGGCGCTCCACCTCGCATCCTCGCTGGTGAGCCAAGGGGCTAGTCCGCCGGACAGCTTCCCCTCGTATTGGCTGGCATGGCTGAAGGAGCGTCGAAGACTCTCGATACGTGCTGCGAGCCGTACTACAGGCCAAGCCTGCTCTCCCTTGGGCCGATGGCGTCCTTGGTGCACCCATTGCTGGCTACATGCTATGGCCAACTCTCGCCGGGAACCCGCTCGTTCCGGGTCAAGCAGGCGGGGCTCGCTCACTTGCTCCTCAATTATTGATGGGAAGTTAGGCGATGAGAAGTAGTAGGACGCGGCAGCAGGACGGCCACGCTCATCAAGCCGGGTCTTCCACAAACCAAGGGTGCGGTCGGCTCGAGTCGACACCGAGGCCCACAATTCATCCTCCGTAAGTCGAGCCTCCGGAGGAAGATTCAGGCCAGCTTGGTTCAGCGCGCTTATCGCCGTGCCGTTGAGCAGGCCCGCCGAGGCACGAGGTGCAGGAAACTCCCCTGCGATGAGCCCCCCGACAGCGACGAAATCGAAACGGAGTCCGTGCAGGGTGTTGCATGGGAGCTAGAAGCACGCCCCCAGCCTCGCGCAGCAACACCGCAGGGGCTTCCAGCTTGCTCTCAACCCGGGCTAGGAACGAACTGAACCCCTCGGCGTCTCCCCCCAATGCTTCGTGGGTCGACACCAAGTCTTGAAGGCACCCACGAAGGGCGTCCATCTCCACACCCACGCCAAGGTTCTGACGCGAGGCAGGATTTATGAGTGCTTTGGCCCCGAATAGATGCGTCGCGCATGCTCGGCAGTTGAGCCGGAGGGTTGGTCCAGCAGGGCTCGGAGCTCTTCTAGCAGGTCTGCCATCCCCGATGAGGTCCACCGAAGAGCGTCACAACGCTCCTCGGTGGTCTCGTCTCTCTCGGACTCGGCCTGGATGCCCTCCACGGCGCGTAACAGGGCCTCCGTTCCTGACCACAGATGGTTTTCCCGGGCATGCCGGACAAGGCGGTCCACATCGCCTTTGGAGAGGCCCCAGCGCCCAATGTCTATGAACCCGCTGGAGAGAACGGCGACGAGGTCTCTCAGACGCCACCCGTCCTGCGCCAAGTGGAGCAGGCGGCGCAGCCAGACCCCCAAGGGCCGGGAGTTGAGTCGCTCGCCCGCAGCGGGGTCCAGCGGCAAGTCATATTCTGTGAACACCTGTCGTGCCAAGCTGAGGTATGGCGAGGCCTGCCGGAAGGCGACGGCGAAATCCGACGGGCGCAGGGACGGCTCATCCGTGAGACGCTGCTTGATCTGCCTCGCGATGGCCCGCAACTGTGCCTCGCGATCAGCTGCCTCTCCCGCGACTATGGAAGGTGAGGCCGGGCCTCCATCGCTGTGGAGTTCCACCACCTCAGCGCGGGGAAACATGCTCAACAGACGTTCATAGTCATACTGGGAGCGGCTCCCTGCCCTAGGGTCGAGCGTGATAGCAACGTCCGCCCGTTCCACGAGGGCTTCCAGCAGTCCCAATTCCGTCCCTCGGAAGAGATGGAAGCCATCGAGGACTATGGTGCTTGGCAATGACACCCCGGCTCTGACAGCCCCGGTGGCTGCCACGCCGATCTGTATCGGGTGCACCCAATTCCGCTGTTCAAGCTCGGTGCTGTAGGTGCCGTATATGGCGCTGAGGGCGACCAAGCTCTCCGATCCCGAGCGTGGGGCAGATTCCAGCATATCCTGCGCCTTGACGCCCTCGGCTAGCAAGTCGCCGACGGCCTTTCGCACGAGACGGGCAAGGCCCTTGGTGCCCAAGATTGACTTGAAGTAAGCGGCGGACCCCGCCTCGACCTGCTGGCGGATGGTGCGTACAAGCAGCTCTTCCACCAATGCATGAGAGGGTACCCGCGCCTCTGAGGCCAACCCATGGCTGAACCGGCTGATAGTTTCCACCCGCAACCCCAACGCCACACCACATTGCGCCACCAGTCGTCGCCGGAACTGGTCGCCGTGCCTCACTGTCGGCACCAGCGCTACTGCGTCGGTGAACGGGTCGGCTCGGTACAACGCCGCCAGCCGCGCCAGCACAGCATCGGTCTTGCCGGACCCCGGCCCGCCGATTACGAGGGTGGGGTTGGGCCCCGCTGGACGTGGGGCAAGTTCAGAGAAGGACAACTGCGTCATTAACCAACCCGGTTAGTCGGAATACGTTTCGATTCGGGCATAACGTTCAAGCGAAGATTATCCCACGAACCATAGCTGAGCTATCAACCCTCGCACACCCCATTACGCCTCCGACAAACGCCCCTCTTGGCGTAGGTATATCCGGGCTAGGCGCAGCTCCTCGTAGGTGAAGTCGGGGCCCAGAAACTCCCAGACGGGCCGGAAGAAGGCATTGCCGCAGGCGTGAAAGGCCTGCTCGATCTGATTGAGCCTTTCCGCCTCTGGCAGCAGGTGGATCAGGTCGAGGGCCTCACCTTGTTCACTTATGCGCTCCAGATGGCCGAGGATGGTCGTCTCTGCGAGACCCCGCTGCTCGGCGATTTGACTGGTAGAGAGCCCTTGGGACAGAAGCTCCTTGGTGGCGTCGTAGGTGGCGCCTCGCCCGCGGGTTGCGCGCTGACGGTCCTCTCGCACCGGCGTCGAACCTTCGGTTAGTATGGCAGCGTAAGTTGGAGCGGGGATTCCGTTGGCCTCGGCGTAAGAACGTATCGCCCCGATGAAGTCGGCCCCATACTGCTGTAGCTTGACCTCGCCGACGCCCGGTATGCCGGCGAGGTCTTGAGTGGTCTGAGGGATGGCGGAGGCCATGTGGCGCAGGGTGACGTCGCCGAACACGACGAACGGCGGGACGTTGCGCGCGTCGGCCAGACCCCGGCGCAGCGTGCGCAGCTCCTCGAACAGCTTCTCATCGTATTCCCCTACCGCTGGCGGCCCGCTGGACCGGCGACTCTTGGGTTGGCCCTCTTCGGCGGGTCGAGGGCGAGGCAGGGCCAGTTTCCGGCGCTGCTGGAGGAACTCACGCCCTTCGTGGGTAACGGTCAGAGTTGGGAACTCGCCCTCGTTCAGCGCCAGCAGGCCCCGGGCCCTTAGTTGGCCGATAATCTCGCGGAGCTCGGTACGTTGGAAGTCTTTGACTATGCCGTACACACTCAGACGGTGGTGGCCCAAGTCTAAGACGCGCTTCTCACGGCTACCATTGAGGACTTGGATGATATGCACCGCCCCGAATCGCTCGCCGGTGCGGATCACCGTCGAGAGTATCTTTTGGGCGATTTCCGTGGCATCGAAGTCGTCAGCGGCGCGTAGACACATGTCGCATGCGCCACAGTTCTCCCCGGTCCATTTCTCACCGAAATACTCCAGTAGAGTGCGCCGTCGACATGTGGGAGACTGGGCATAATCCACCATTTGTGCCAGCTTCTCACGAGCATTCCGCTGCTCGGTGGCACTCTCAATCTGGTTGATGAAGTAGTCCTGCCGAGCCTTGTCGCCGTAGGCGAAGAAGAGGACGCACTCACCCGGCAGGCCGTCCCGTCCGGCTCGTCCCGTCTCTTGGTAGTAGCCCTCCAGCGATTTTGGCAGGCTGTTGTGGACGACGAGTCGCACATCGGGCTTGTCGATGCCCATGCCAAATGCGATGGTGGCCACGATGATGGGCACCCGGTCTCGAACGAAGTCTTCCTGAGTTTGGCGTCGCGTCTCCGCGTCCAGACCGGCGTGGTAAGGACGAGCTTGGAAGCCTCGCTTGGTCAGCCCGTCGGCCAACTCTTCCGTATCTCGCCTCGAGAAGCAGTAAATGATGGCGGACTGGCCTCGCGACTTCTGTAGGAGCGACATCAGGAACGCGAGGGAATCGGACTTGGGGTGCACTGAGTAGCTAAGGTTGGGGCGGTTGAAGCTGGAGAGGAAGACTTGGCCCTGGTGCAGCCCAAGCTGGCTGGTGATGTCTTCGCGCACCGGCTCTGTCGCCGTGGCAGTGAGTGCAATGACGGGGACGTCTGGGAATTCCTGCCGGGTCTGTAGCAGATTGCGGTAATCGGGCCGGAACTCGTGGCCCCACTCGGATATGCAGTGGGCCTCGTCGATGGCGAGGAGATTCAGATTCAGGCTGTGCAAGAAGCTGCGGAAGGCGGGTAGGGACAGCCGTTCGGGGGCTACATATAGCAGCTTGACACGCCCTTGGCGCACCTCCGCCTGGACTTGGTCCATTTCCCATGGTGACAGGGAGCTGTTGATATACCGGGCGGATATGCCGTTGGCGTTCAAAGCATCCACTTGGTCCTTCATCAAGGCAATGAGAGGGGAAATCACCAGAGTCACGCCCTCGAACATCAGGGCTGGCAACTGGTAGCAGAGGGACTTGCCCGCCCCCGTGGGCATCAGCACCAAGCTGTCGTGATGGCCTAGGACGTTGGCGATTATTTCTTCCTGCAGCCCACGAAAGCTGTCGTAGCCGAAGCGGGACTTCAGGACATCTAGCGGGGCGACGGAACTATCCACGGTGTGGAAAGCCCTCCCTGGTAAAGTTTGCCCCCCTGCATGGCACAAGTAGGCAAGGCCTTATCTTACTTCCTTCCGTTGGTCGAGGTGAACCGGATGATGTCATGGGCCGCGCTTACGATGGATAAAGGTCCCTTGCAGGCGGGAATTCTCGAGGGACAAGGTTAGAGAGAGGGGAGTAAGGCCAGTGCAGAAGGCTATTGCCCCATGTGCAAGCATCTCTGGATTCTGGCTTCGCCGTTATGGCACAGAGGGCTCGCACAGGCTGTCTTAAAGGGTAAAACGGAGAGACGGGCGCGGAAGGGTCATTCGCCTCGGCCACGCCTTCTGAAGTCGACGAACATCTCGAGAAGCCTGTCCACGGCAGGCAACTCACGAGCGATGTACTTGCCTATCAGGTATCCTGCCGTGCCCAGTGCACCCACCAAGACCGCAGGCCACCACCCAACCCAGACTATGATCACGCCCATGGTCAAGCCGATCAGCAGCCCGATTAACTTCGTTTCGCCAATCTGCATTGTCTAAGCGCCCATCAGTTTTGCAGCGTCGGTCCGTTCGTACCGGACCCTCGCCACATCTACACGGATGACTTGTAATCCGGTCAGATTCTCCACAGTCTCTTTGACCCGTTGCTGCAGGTCGTCGCGGATTTCTTGGACATTGCTGCCCAGAGTGACCCTAGGATAACAGGTAATGATAATGCGCGCTGGGGCTAGTGTGCGTCTACCTCGAACAGTCACACGGCATCGCAGGTCGGTGATGTTCCGGTTGCTCAACCCTGTGCGCTCTGACAGGTACCGCACACTTTCATCTTCCATTGAGAGTCCGCCATCGCCAGTGATGCTTATGAGCAGACTCACGGCCTTTGACCCTAGGGTCATCTGCGTCAGGAACAGCGCAAGCGCACTTGCCGCCACGGCCAAGCCGATGGCGACAGCGGTGACCTCGGCAGCGCCTTGGTAGGCGACCAAGTCTTCCAATTGCGGCTGGAACCAAGATTCCTGTGAGTCCCCGGCTAGGCCTCCGCCAGGGAGAAAGTCCGGAGGCACCACTCCGGTGGCCACCAACACGGTGATCACCGCAGCGGCTAGGCCGAAGAGTGCAACGAGGGACACTATCAGTCTATTCCACAGGACCATTCTGGCCCTCCCTCGTCTTTGCCATCGACAGCGGCGTGGAAAGGAGGCCCCATGCATATGGAGCCGCCAAGAACGCTACCTGTCCCACGCCTATTCTACCCTGTCCGACACCACTTTGTCGGGGAAGTCTATCCCCACGACGTTGATGTTGATCTCCTTGGTGATGAGCCCCGCCATCTCCAGGACCCGATGGGCCACGATCTGGCGGACGCCGATCACCGTCTCCGGGATGCTGTAGCCGTAGTGGACCCGCATGTCCAGGTCAAGGATGGCTTCTCTCTGGCCAGCTTCGACCGCCACGCCTCGGGCCTTAACTTCCTTGCCTCCCACGCGCTCCTCTAGGAGCCTCTTGAGAGACCGTGTGCCGAGGGCACTGACACCTTCGACCTCTTTGGCCGCGATGCCCGCTATCGAGCCGATGACTTCGTCCTCAATGTTGGTCTCGCCACCAACTTCGATCTCTTCCAGGCTCTGCATCGCAGCCAGCCTGGATTCCATCTCTTGCTCTTCTATCCTGTGGTCAATCATTCATTCCTCCTCGAATAGTGACAGTGAGTGATGCCGGCTTGAACTATACCGGCTGATTCAGTGGTGAGCTACTCCACCCTGCTCGACACGCGGTCCGGGAACTCCAGACCTACCACGCGAATGTTGATTTCCTTGGCCACCAAGCCACAGAGTCCGAGCAGCCGGTCGGCGATGTTGTACCGGACGGTCACGACCGTCTTGGGTATGCTGTGCCCGTAGACTATCTTCAGCTTCACATCCAATATGGCCTCTTTGATTCCCACCTCGGCGCTGACTCCCCTCGCCGTGCGCTCTGCATTGCCCAGCCGTTCAGCTAGCACGCCGGCAAGCGTTGCCACGCCAACCTCGGAGACGCCGGGCACATCATTCGCGACCTTGGCTGCAATGGAGGCGACGACATCCTCGCTGATGCGGGTAGTGCCACCCACCTCGATGACCTCCAAGTTGGCGAGTTCGCCCAACTGAGGGATCATCTGCAATTCTCTGATAGTCAGGCCACCCATGGCCTGAGTGTTTGCGGAGCTCTTGTCCTCATCAAGGACAGGTGTCTCGGTGCCATTCCAAGCTTGCTTTTCCGCCATCTCAGCAACCTCCCATTCCCATTTCAGGAGCGTCCAGCCACCAATTGTTCGGATAATTCAGGCCTTGTTCGGGCCGGTGGGGCTGTGTTTCAGGCGCCCTCTTCTGGACGCTCCTCCTGTTGCTTTTGCCCATCTCTAGCTTAGCGGTTGGGGGGAGGGCCCATACAGACCCATTCCGACTATTTATCAAGTCTCGTACGGACTATCTTCTACGGCCACCAGTGGTATACCGCCGATGTGATGGGATTAAGGCGACTATGCCATGTGATTACTTCGCTGGCGCTGTTAAGACTACCGAGACTGTGCTTGCTAACCCTTGGATTACTCCTAAGAGTACTCCGTAACCCGTTCTGAGTACACCAGCGAAAAGTTTAGTGGGCGGAAATGCCACCGGAAAGACGGACCCAGACGCCTAACACCGGCAGTCTAGCCCGCATCGGGAGTAGGGAACACGAGGTCGCTGACGATGCCGGACTGTAGTGCGTAGGCTGCTGCCTGCTGCCGATTGCGCAACTGGAGCTTGCCTAGGATGTTCCGCATGTGCACCTTGACCGTATTCTCCGCGATCACCAGCTCTGCGGCGATTTCAGCATTGGTGGAACCTTGGGCCACCAACTGCAATATCTCCACCTCCCGATGCGACAGATCGTGGGGGGGCGAGACGCCATCCTTCGCAGACAAGTTGGGGTCGCTTCTGAAAAGGTCCGACAGGGAGGCCACCAAGGGAGTGGAGACCAGCACATGGCCGTCGCCAGCAAGACGTAGCGAGAGGGCAAGCTCTTCAGGGTCGGTTCTCATGGATACAAAGGAGGTAGCCCCAGCGCGTATGGAAGACTCCAAGTGGGACCAGTTGTCGGAGCCGGTGAAGACTGCCACCGCCACCTTGGGCAGGCGCACCTTCATCCGTCGGATGGTCTCCTCCAAGTCCAATCCGGGAAATTCGGAGTCCATCAACGCAAGCTCGGGCTGGGCCTCGACAGCAGTAGACACAATCTCCGCGGGGTCTGAGACCTCGGCCACCACATCGAAGTCGCCATACTTGGCTAGCAGGAGGGCCAGACCGTGACCGGTTGCAGCATTGCGGTGAGCGATGATCACCCTCATCCCAGCCAGGTTCCCCCCTAAAGTATTACTGCTCCAATAATATACTAATCAAGTGGTACGATACTAGTCGCATGCTAACCCTAAAGTAGTAGAAATTCAACATACGCGCGTGCTGGCCTCATAGCTTTCCGCAGGGAAAATCCACGGCCACGCACCAGCTACAACCTTCGCCCCGCAGTCGGATGGCGCTCCTGCCCCATCTTGACGCAACCCCCCTTCCATTTCAGCAATCGTCGTCCGACGGACCAATCACTCCTAGTTCCCCCACAACGCCTCTTGGGTATAGTATGGCTACACCATCCCCCACTACCGTAGGCCATTCGCGAGGCGCATCGATGCGATTGCTTGAGTTGACCATGCCCCTAGACCATGAGCACATGGCGGACGAGGTGTTCCCTACGGCTACGCCCTTCATTGTCGCTCCGGGCGGGCATCCCCTGAAGGGCTTCTCGCTCGGCACAGAGGCAGGCACCTGCCTGACTCTGCCCTCTCAGTTCTCTGAATCCCGGAAGACGGCGCGCCTCCATGAAGTGGATCTGGAGAAGCTGACCCTGCGGGAGACTGCTGTTTTGGACGTGCCAAAGGACGGCGGGGAGGTGACTGCTGCCGACATCGATGCCGGGTGGCGCGGGGCTGAAGTGCGCGACGGCGATGCCCTGCTGATTCGTACCGGCTGGGGCGACCGCGACTACTACCAGCGTCCCGGCACCCGCTACATGGTGGGTTCGCCCCACCTGACCGCGTCCAGCGCACAACATTTGGCGGCCCGTATGCGGGCCAACGGCAACGACCTGCTGCTGACCGACATGGCCGTCATCGCTATGCCCCAAGAGCACCTCATACGCGAGTGGTTCCCCATCGCGCCCCGCCCCGAGCCATGGCCCTCGGACAAGGCTTCCGGGTACCTGCGCTCCTATACACCGGAGAAAGCAGCCGCCGATTACGGCGCTGCCATCGCCCTAGCCAACTCTGGCATCATGACCGTCAAGCGCCTAGTCAACTGCGCCGGAATTCAGCAGAACCGTATCCGCGTCATCGTCGGTCCCCTCAAACTCATGAGGGGCGTGGGCTCCACATGTCGTGTCGTGGGTATAGAGGCGTAGGCCCAGAGTCTCAGGCTTGGCGTCGTAGATAAAGAGGCCCCGGAGAACTAGGAACAGAGGAGGCTTTCCAATGCGTCTGGTAGATCTGTCGATGCCCATATGGGAAGGCGCCGGATACGGCGAGATTCTGGCCATGCCCAACTGCTCGGTGCAATTCTACGAGTACATGTTCTACGATGTGAACGGCATCCGCATGACCCACCTGAAAATCGACGACGAGTCGGGTAGCCCATTCATGACCCCCTATCAGGGTTCCCCCCACCGCCGTGGCCCACTCCGCGAGGGCAACATTTACACATGGCGTCTCGACGAGGTGCCGTTGGACAGGCTCATCCTGCGGGACACGGTTGTTTTGGACGTCCCTGGCGAGGACCAGCATGTCATCACCGCCGAGGAGATTGACGCCGCCGTGGCCCAAGCCGACTATCGTGAGGGCGACGATGTACTCGTACGCACCAGTTGGGCCACCACAGAGAAGGCCTTCCAGCTGGCCAATGATTACTGCATATATTCGCCATCGTGGAGCTACGAGGCCTGCCTCCGTATGGCGGAAATTATGGAGGAGAAGAAGAGCGGCGTGTTCATGACCGATGCCGCCCTAATCATGACGCCCGCCTACCAAGGCTACGCGTGGTCCATAGGCGATGAGCGCATCATCCCCCGTCCCAAGCCGTGGCCCTCCGCCGAGGCCCGCGAGCGCCTCATGGACCTCCCACCGGGTGTTTTCTCGCCTGCTCCTCCCTCGATAGGCTTGGGAGGCTACCGAGACCTCGTGGTCAAGACCATCGCCATCTGCAAGTGTCTCGTCAACGCCAACCGACTGACCTCGAATCGGGTCAAAATGATCATCCTCCCCATGCTCATCAAGGAGGGAGGCGCTTCCCCCTGCCGCTTCATCGCAGTGGAGGAGTGAGGGCTAGTCATGACGCGATCTGATGCAACTTCTTCTGAAGAGTGGAATACGGAGCCAGGCTCGGAGGAAGTGGTCGAACAGCCTTCGGGCGGAAACAACCCCTACCACGACAACCCGCGTAAACCAGAGTCTCCTAGGGCGGTCTGATTCTGACGCTGTCATCGAAGATAGAGGTGATCATTGAGGGGCCGCTTGATATTCCGACCCTATCGGCCGCTCCCGTTATTGCAATGAAAACAACCATGCACCCTCAGAAATCCGCCTATCTCGTCATTCCCGCGGAGACGGGAATCCACGGCCCGGACTAGCAGACAGGACGGCAGCCTCTAGTCCAGGTACCTTCTCGTCCTCTTCATAGGTGCTTCGTTGAGACACCCGTCATCGCGGCGAAGACCCCATTTCAGCCATCGCGGTACTATTACCCGCCCCTGCAAGGCCATCGCCCAATGAGAATCCCCTAAATGGAAGACCCTCTGGTTCTCCTGATCGTGGGTGGGTCAGCTCTGGTGGGGTTCACCGTAGCGGGGGTGGCAGGTATCGGCGGAGGGATTATCACCCTGCCGGCCCTTATCTGGGCCATAGGCGCCCGCGACGCCATTACCGCCTTGGCCTTCACCCAGATTCTGGCAGCCGCGGGCCGGATGTACTTCAACTGGCAGGACATCTCGTGGCCCGTAGTCCGCTGGTTCTGCTTGGGGGCAATTCCCGGTGTGGTTGCGGGCAGCCTCGTCTTCATCGCCACACCCAGCGACATTCTGCCCCGGCTCCTGGGTGGAATCATATTGCTGGTCGTGTTGTTCCGTCACACGCCGTGGGGGAAGCGCAGAGGTATGGGGTTGCGTTGGTTCGCTCCTGTAGGCTCGGTTACGGGCTTCTTGGCTGGAATGGTGGGCGCCGTGGGACCGTTACTCGCCCCCTTCTACTTGGGGTATGGCATGGTGACCGGCGCTTTCATCGGGACATCGTCCCTCAACGTCATAGTCATACAAGCCCCTCGGCTAGCGGTCTACGGAGCGGACGGCCTCCTGACCCTCGAGACCCTGGTTATTGGGGTGGCCATTGGCCTCATCGCCTTCGTTGGGGCCTACATAGGCAGTCTGATATTGCGGCGCGTGTCTGTGGGTGCCTTTCCCATTATTGTGGAAGTCGTCCTGATAGCCAGCGGAATACTGCTCATCGTCAGGGGATAACCTGCGCGGTCTGCCGACGACGCTCTTGTTCGGCTACAGCGTGGCTCTCCAGCCGCTAGAGGCGGCGCGTTCTCCTCACCGTTCGCCCTGCGGGTGTAATTGAGCTGTCCTCCAGTCCTCCTGAAGCGGAAGTTGGCACTGGCAACCGCAGTTCGGAGGCTCCCGCTTCCTGTCATCCCCTGGTGATGACAGGAAGCTTGCGGGGGCCTACCTGCGAGGCCTCAATAGATGCAACGGTACGGAGTCGTTACGCCGTCACGGTTGCCGGTTCGTGGGTCTTCAGGAAGCGGCGGGCGTGGGCTACGACCTCGTCGATGTGCGGCTGCGAGTCTTTCCAAGGATAAATGGTCACCTCCGAGTTCGGGGCGAGGTCGGCGACCTCCATCGCGACCTTGTACGGGTGCGCCGGCACGTCGTCGGGCGCTATCAGCAGTGGTGTCTGCACCGTACGCACGAAATCGCGTGAAACGGTGAAAACGAAGTCAGCGCGGTTGGTGTACATACTGGTCAGGAAGTCGTGGACCATATCCATTGTGAGTTCAGGGCGCTTCTCGCAAAGGGGCGGCCCCCAACCCTTAATGTTGTTCTGGTAGAAAACATCCGGTATCTCCGGCCTGAACCCGCTGGGTTGCATCATCGCCGCCGCCACAACACGCTCTGGGGCCAGCTTGATCAGGTTGTGGATCATCGGACCGCCGATGCAGAAGCCCATGACCAGGAACTCCTTGATACCGAGATGATCCATCAGCCCAAGTTGGTCGTTAGAGTGGGCATCCCAAGGCCCGTCGATCTCCAGTGGGCCAGTGGACTGGCCTAGGTTGGCATTCCGTAAGTCGGCGGCTATACAGCGGAAGTCGTCTCTGTAGGTCTCCATAGGGTTGAAGGGCACCAACGTCTGCAAGGTTTCCAAGCTGGAATTAAGTCCACCACCAGGAATGATCAGCAGAGGGAATCCCGAACCGACCTCTTCATAGTAAATACGGCTGGGGCCTCTTTCGTAGAACGGCATGACAATCTTCCTCCATCAGCGAGTTACAGAGCTAACCTGATGTCTTATGGCAGGCAGGTCGGAATTTGTCTGACAACTTCTGTCGTTGAACCTAACCCAAGATGGCTCAGCGGTCAACATGACGCCCTGGAGTGGCCGTAGCTGAATCAGCAACCTGCACGAAGGAAGGGGGCTGTATCACCATCTCAGCGTCGTCAGCGATTTGTCCCTCTTGCGCTTCCGGTAGCGTATACTTTCCAGACGTGCAGCAGGCCTCCCGCTGGGGAGATGCCAGTGAGGATATGCAATGACGACAGAGAACATCCACGCCAGCTCGATTGCCGAGTGGCAAGCTCGGGTGGACTTGGCTGCTGCCTACCGCCTCACCGACCATTTCGGTATGACGACCCTCATCTACAACCACATCACCGTCCGCGTCCCCGGCACCGACGACCAGTTCCTTATCAATGAGTACGGCCTTGGCTACGACGAGATTACAGCTTCGAACTTGGTCAAGATTGACCTAGACGGGAACATACTCGAAGAGGGCACGCACCGAATCAACTTCACCGGCTACGTCATCCACTCCGCCATCCATGCCGCAAGGCACGACCTCACCTGTGTAATGCACACGCATACACCCTACGGCATGGCGGTATCAACGCTGGAAGAGGGCCTGTTGCCCCTTCAGCAGGAAGCGTACCGATTCCATGACCGCGTTTCCTACCATGAGTTCGAAGGAGTGGCGCTCGACGTGGACGAGCGAGAGCGGCTCGTGACGGACCTCGGGGCCAATCATTCGATGATACTGCGCAACCATGGCCTGCTCACCGCGGGCCGCTCCGTCGCTGAGGCGTGGGTCAGGATGTGGCAGCTCGAGCTCGCCTGCAAAATCCAGGTGCTGGCGCAATCAACCGGCCAGCTGATACGCCAAGCCCCCATGTCCGCTATTGAGGAGGCCGCCGCCTTCTTCGACGGCGAGTCCGTTGACCTCGAATGGGCTTGGCTCCTCCGTACCATCGATCGGAAGGACCCGTCCTACAAGCAATAGCGACAGACCCCCCGGCGTTATCCACCCCCACGCGCCCCACGCTCAGGGAGTGCCCTCTCAATAAACCCCAGGAGAAATCCGGTGCTTCACCCGTATCTAGACGCTTGGACTATCAGTCGTTCAGCAGGACGTAGACCGCGGCCGATGGGCTCAGGTCGACATGCGTATGTCCCCTGCCGGTGACGTCCTCCATCAGCCGGATATCTCCGGCCCGCAACACCCGCTTTGCGCCATCGCTGGCCCCGATCTCCACCTCGCCGGACAGATGGACGATCAGCCTGCGCTCGGGCAGGGGATGAAAGTCCATGTGGCGCGACCCGTCAAACTCCTGCACCTTCACCTCGGACACATTGATCAGTGCCCCCAACTCCGGGCGCTCCTCCAGCTTCAAGTCCTCAATATGGCTCTCGCCATCAGCATCCGCAAATACCCGATATCTCGCCATTCCGCCCCCTGTACACTTCATAGAATGGATACCCTAGTAAACCCTGTGGTAGCTATAAGTCGGAATAATAGTATCTTGATGACAGAGGCCCCTGTAGGCGGGCCTGCAGGCATCCAGTGCTGTCGTTCCCGGTGACGACAGATCCCCTAAGGCCCCATGTCTGTTCGGTGAGATGGACCGGGCAGATCGCAAGAAGTCTGTCACCGTCCATGATGCTAAGTGCAAGGGTGACGGGCTCGATTAACCTTGTATCAATGGGGGAGATGTGGATCTCGCCCCCATTGAAACTCCCTCCAAGACCAGCGGGCGCATCAACTGTTACGCTGCTAACCATACGAGGTGGTATGGTCACCTCCTATCCGTAGTTCAGTGCGTCCTGGATCATCTCGTCTCCTGGCTCAATCGCAACCATGACGTTGATGGTGAGGGGTCTATCTTCGCCAGCTCCTGCGTACTTGGGATAAAGGTCAACTCTAGTGTCACCAAAGCTAGCAGATAGGACGACATCCGTTGGCCTGCTATCCGCCGCTTCCTTCCCCGTTGATATCTCGTATCGGTAGTGGGGATCGATTTCGTTCAGGCGCTCGTGGAGTGTACGTAACCGGCCTATTGCGTCATGAACATCAGTAACTCTGGCCTGTTCTTCTCGAAGCTCCAGGAGCAATCGGTACACCTCGTCTTTCGCCCCTTCCACGAAGTATCGCCGAATGTCCGGGAACATCGACATTTTCTCATCCAGCCACGTTCTTCCGAACCAAGTAATTGGGAAGCAGTAGTTCTCTCCGAGTTGACGGAACCAACGCTCTTCGCCCGGAGTAGGGTCAATAGGAACGACGAGTGACCATCGAGCTGGCCCAAGGGCCGCCGCCCGCCCTAAAGAGCGGGTCACCTGCTTGCGTCTACCAGAAGTCATTCGGCCAGTGAAGGACTTTAGCTCGAAGGCGTCCGTGATTTGGTTGTCTGGTTCGCGGACAATTTGCACATCACGACCACCATCACCGCCCTTGCCATCGATTCGCTGGGGGCCTGGGTGCAGTCGACTGACCAGAACCGAGACCATATCTTCGTATCTTTCTGGCTCGATCTCATGCCACCAAATCGACATGTGTTCACCATGTCCTCTTGATGTAGCCGAATGTTCTACTCGCGCGCGATTCGTCCATGTGGTGCATAGTGGATAGATGGCTTGCCCTCTATGCCAACAACAATCAACGAAGCATCCCCCACCCCCCCCCAACCAACAGCACTTCAGATTTCAGTGGCCCTCGGGCAACCTGAACCAGAAACCCGGCAGCGCCCTCTAACCCCTCACCGCGCTCGCCTGCTCCGCTGCCACCCGATATCGCTCTCGCTCCGCCTCGTCTGGCCTCACTGGCAGGGAGCGCATTTGCGGGCTGAATACCCACACCAGAATCGCAACGACTACGACGATCAAAGCCCCGATGGCCACCGCCCAAGGCGGGTCTAATGCCTTGGATACCGGCCCGCCGAAGACCAAGCTCAGGGGGCCAAGGCTCCAGGTAACCCCGTACAACCCCATTATTCGCCCGCGCAACTGGTCTGGCACCAAGCTCTGTATGGCTGCAATGCCCCCTGTTATGTAGAGGGAGTGGGCCACGCCGACAAATACCAGGACGCACATGGAAACTACGTACATCTGCTGGCTGGTAGTGAAGGCAAACAGCACCAGCCCCAAGCCATAGAAAACCGCTCCCGCCAGCATGGCCAGTCCCAGAGGGTGTTTGTCCTTCATGTTGCCGATGATGAGTGTGCCCGCGATGGCCCCGATCCCGGCAGCCCCCAGCAGCCAGCCTATGCGTTCCGCCCCCACCTCCAATACGTCCTTGGCGAACACCGGCATGAGTCCAATGTAAGCCATGCCGAACATGCTGTTGCAGAAGGTGAGCATCATTATGATGGAGAAAACTGAGTGCTCTTTAACATAGCGCAGCCCAGCAGCGATCTGGCGTGCCACCTGCCCTTGAGACGGAGCTCGCTGTCGCAGGTTCAGCACCGACACCACCGCACCCAGCAGGTAGAAGCTGGCCGCCGAGGCGAACATTGAGGCAGGTATGCTCACCCGGTCGATGATGATGCCCGCGAACAGTGGCCCTAGGATGCGCACCACGTTCCAGACGATGGACTCCATGGCCACGGCGTTGACGATATGCTCTCGCTGCACCAGTCGCGGGAAGATGGAGGACCTGCTGGGGGAGTCGAAGGCTTGAACGGAACCGATAATCCCTGCCACCACCAGGATGTGCCATGGCTCCACCCAGCCCATCAGCACCATAACCGCCAAACCACTGACCCCAGTGGCCGAGACGGACTGCGCAGTGGTGACCAGGACTCTCGGCTCGAACCTGTCGGCTAGGGCTCCGCCAAAGACGTTGAAAAGGATCGCGGGTGTGGCGATGGCCAGCCCGAGGAAGGTGAGGTCCAACTCCTCCCCCGTGAGATCGAACATCAGCCAGCCCATGGTGAACTGGAGCAACATCTGATGGCCTGTCACGCCGATGAGAAGAGCGAGCCAGTAGTAGCGATACTGACCATACCGCATGGATATGGGCAGCATCGAGTTGGCCCGCGTTCCCAGCGTAGCGATTCCGTTCGCCATCAGTGCATACGCTAGCACCGCCCTCCAAGCAGGTCAAATCTCCGCCGTGCATCGTGCGCACACACGCTGGTGTAATGGAATGCCTTCTCTCCCTAGGCCGTCGATCCTGCCCGTGCTGCCCGGGAGAGTTTGCAAACAAAAGTGCCACAACGGTGCCAAAAACCCTGGCCGCATCAGGCAGGTGCAGCCACCCATAGCAAGCTGTAGAATGATGCCGACGCGACAAGCGAACATCACCTTGAGAGGAGTCCCCATGTATCAAACAGACCAGTACGAGGGTATGCTGGCCGAGACCGTCTCCGTACACGGCCACAACGGCGATGTCGTCAACGCCTATTTGGCGAGGCCACTCGGCACCGGTCCCTTCCCCGCGATGGTCGTGATCCACCACGCTCCCGGCTGGGATGAGTGGTACCGCGAGGCCGCCCGCCGCTATGCGCATCACGGCTACGTAGCCATCTCCCCCAACCTATATTCCCGGGACGGCCACGGCACCCCAGAGGACATCGGCGCTGCGGTGCGAGCGGGTGGCGGCGTGCCCGACGACCAGATGATGGGCGACGTCACCGGGGCCATGAAGTACCTCCGCTCCCAAGCCTATGTCAACGGCAAGGTGGGCCTCTTTGGCACCTGCTCCGGCGGGCGCAACACCTTCCTGACGGTGTGCAACAACAGTGGATTCGACGCCGCCATCGAGTGCTGGGGCGGGCGCGTGGTCATGGCCGAAGCCGACCTCAACCCCAAGAACCCAGTGGCCCCCATCGACTACACCTCCGGCTTGTCCTGCCCATTGCTGGGTCTCTTCGGCAATGACGATGCCAGCCCCTCGCCCGAGCAGGTGGACCAGCACGAGGAAGAGCTGAAGAAGCACGGCAAGAACTACGAGTTCCACCGCTACGACGGCGCGGGCCACGGCTTCTTCTACTACCACACCCCGGCATACCGCCAAGAGCAGGCCGTTGACGGCTGGAAGAAGATTTGGGCCTTCCTGGAGAAGAACCTAGGCTAGCCCAGTCCTAAAACCAACGACTTTCTTTCATCCTCATCCCCTAACATAGGCGGACGCCTCTAACTCCCTTTCCCCCTCAAGGGGGAAGGGGAAGGTTGGGATGGGGGTAAGACGACCCAGAGCGGGGACGAATGTGCGTAAGGGAGACCACGCAAGGAGAACCCACAATGTGTACAGCCATAATAGAAAAGGCCGACATCACCGGTAGCGGCAAGGGGACAAGCGGCTGGTTTAAGGTGAACAAGGTCAACGTCTCTTACGATCACCCCTACCATGCTGCCTTCGAGCACACCCTGAACCTCGACTTCGTCAACGAGGCTGAGGGTCCCGGAGCCCGGGTTGCCGTAGAGCTGAGCGCCGAGTCGGCCCGTCAGATGGTCAAGGCGATACAGGAAGCCTTGGACCGCGCCGAGAAGGGCGGTCACATCATCGAGGAACTCACAGCAGTACGATAATAACCACGCGAGCAATCACAAGAGGCGCCCCTACGATGTATCCCTGTCACGTAGGGGCAGCCCTCGTGGTTGCCCAAGGCTCATGACCGCAAGACACGCGCAGAGAAGGAGTCCACATGCCTTACGCCAACATCAACGGAGCCAACCTCTACTACGAGGAATACGGCAGTGGGCCTCCTCTCATCCTCACGCCGGGAGGCCGGGTCGACCGCGCGGGGCTGCGCCCCATTGCGGCCTTGATGTCCCTGCACTGTCGTGTGATTCTGCATGACCGGCGTAACTGCGGCAGGTCCGACGTGGTCATCGGCAGTGACCTGCCGGAGCAGCACCAGTGGGCCGAGGACATGGCGGGGTTGCTGGAGCACCTCGGCGCGTCGCCTGCCTATGCCGCTGGTGGGTCGGCTGGCTCCCGCACCTCCCTTACCCTAGCCGTAAGGCACCCAGAGGCGGTGAAGGGTTTGTTCGTGTGGGAGGTCAGCGGGGGCCCCAACAGTGCTGCCGTCACGGCCCCCAACTATTACGGGCAGTTCATCGAGGCCGCCCAGCGTGGAGGCATGGCCGCCGTGGGCGAGACCGAGTTCTTCGCCCAGCGCATCAAGGACAATCCAGCCAGCGGCCACCGCCTGCTGGACATGGATCCGCAGCAGTTCCGCGAGGCCATGCAGCGCTGGCAGGAGTCCTACATCAGGCCCACCCCGGTCACCGAGCTTACTGAGGAGCAGCTGGCCAGCATCCGTTGTCCCTTGACGATTTTCGAAGGCAACACGCCCGACGAGGTCCACCACAAGTCGGCTGCCGAGGCCCTGCACCGGCTGGTGCCCCACTCGGAGCTACGGTCTTCGGCGTGGACTCACGAGGAGTGGGCAGTGGTGGGACAGCACGACAACACCTTCCCCGGCCTCGCCGCCACCAATCGCTACTCGATGAAGGCCCCCTTCTACGCCGAGCAGTTGGCGACCTTCATCGCTCGCGTCGAGGCTAGCCAGCCGGTAGCCGCTGACTAGCCGGTAGCTGCTAACTAGAAGACTGAAGAAGCGTCCCGCCGGGCACAGGCTGGAACAGGTTGAACACCGCCCCTTGGGGGTCCTGTAGAACAGCGACGCGTCCCTCCCCAGGGATGTCCCAAGGCGGTACCAACGCCGCGGCACCTAGCTGTTGAGCTTGAGCAGTCTTGGCATCGGCATCATCTACGCCGAAGTAGACCACCCAGCAAGGGGGCGCACCGTGCATCTGCGGGGTGATTTGCAACACACCAGCCACACTGCTGCCGCCGGCTCGCAGCAGATAGTAGCCCATAGGCGCGCTGGTGAACTCCACTCCTAACACGGCCCCGTAAAAAGCCCCCGCCTCGGCTGGATTGTTGGTCATGACTTCGTTCCAGATGACCGCGCCCGGCTCGCTCTTCACCTCACAGCCGATGTGGGCCTTGGGCTCCCACACTGCAAACACCGCCCCTTCGGGGTCCTGCAGCATTGCCATGCGCCCTGCCTCGAAAACATCGCAGGGCGCCAGAAGAATACTGCCACCCGCCTGCTCCGCTCTCTTAGCAGCATCATCGGCGCTTTCCACAGTGATGTAGGTGGTCCAGTGGGACGGCACGCCTTGGGCCGCCTCTTCTTGCATCTGCTGATAGAGTCCGCCAACGGCGTGCCCCCTCAGCCTTTGCATGTAATAAAAGGCATCGGGCCCCATCTGCTGTGGGTCGTTCTCCCATCCGAACAGGGCGCCGTAGAACGTCAGCGCGCCCTCAGCGTCAGTGGTCGACAAGTCGATCCACGACGGCGTTCCGGGCACGTAGCTAGTCACCTTGGGCATTGTTTCCTCCTAATGGCTGGCTTGCCTTGTCTGTCAAAGAGACAGACAAGGATATCTGCGATTTGAGCAGCAGGGCAAGGGGCGCGTGTCATAGGGGTGTCGCCATATTGGGCCGTGCCGCCGACAGCCCTGAATCACCTACAGGGTGACGCTGATCCGGGCCTCCTTGTAGGCACTGGGGCCATTGGCCTGCTCCACTACGGTCACTAGGCGCCACCGAATAGTGCCCCCCCTGTCGGCGTAGGGGGGCATGTCCGGTGAGATGTCGAGCCGCACGTGGAAGGTCTGTAACGCCCCCTTGGGCAGGGACAGTCCCTGCAGAAAGACGGTCTCGCTGTGCACCGAGGTGTTCTTAAACTCGTCGGTGACTCGCTTGGGTATGCGAATTTGAGGGGGTTGTGTCCCGCTGAACCTTGCCGGAACTACTGGCCGGGACGCTGGCACCATAACCGTATGGATTTCGTGGAACCGCTCCCTGCAGACAAGCTCGACACGACCCTCCACCACTTCGATGTTGCGGCGGCCCTTGAGCGACACTTCCAGCTCGACTGTATCGCCGAGTGTGTACTCGCGCTGCTCGAATGCAACATCTATTTCGACTGGGCTTAAGAAGGCAAACATGATGACACCATCAACAAGTCAGGGGCTGCGTCACCTGGTACTCATGTAGCGCAGGCAATACCTCGCGCCCGAAGCGCTGAATCTGGTTCATGAACATCGAGTGGGGCATGGAGCCACGGTTGAAGTGGAGCATCAGCACATTGGTGCCGAGGCTCTCGGCCAGCTCTATGATGGAATCTCGCACCTCGTCGGGGCTTCCGAAGCAGAGGCGGTCTTGGTGCTCGATGCTCTCCATGGTGGCTTCGCGGAATGTTTGGATGCTGTTCAGGAAGTCCTCGCGGTTCTCCGGGCTGAGCCATTCCATGTTGCGCTCGCTACGGTATCCCGTGGCCCGTTGACGCTCTACGTTAGCCGTGTTTCCGTGGCCGAAGAGGGTGCGATAGAAGTAGACCATGTAGGGCCCAGCCTCGGCCAACGCCTGTTCTCGGCTGTCGGCCACGAACGCGTTGGCCGTGCCGATGATGTGTTCCGGTGTCAGGGCGTGCCCGTTCTCCGCCAACTGCCGTCCGTAGTAGCGCACCATGTCCTGCCGACCGGCCAGCGTTCCCAAGGCGCCTGGGGAGATGGGAACGTTCTCCCGCCCCGCCCAGTCCAGGGTTTCCTGGCTGGCGCTGACGGGAATCCACACCGGGGGGTGGGGTTGTTGCACCGGGCGGGGCCAGATGGCCACATCGTTATAGCTCCAGAAATCGCCCTCGTAGGAGAAGACCTCTTCGGTCCATGCCTTCTTGATAATCTTGTAGGCCTCCTCGAATCGGGCGCGGGACTCCGACATGCTTACGTTATACGCTAGGTATTCCCGCGGGATGCCACGGGCGAAACCGGAAATCAGCCGACCATTGCTGAGGCAGTCGAGCATGGACAGCTCTTCAGCCAGACGCAGAGGCTCGTGGATGGGCAACAGATTGCCATAGATCAGCATCTTCATGCGCTTGAGGCGTTGCGATGCAGCCGCAGCCATGACGTTGGGCGAGGTCATTAACCCATAAGGCGAGGTGTGGTGCTCGTTGAATCCCACGCCGTCGAACCCCAACTCATCCATGAGGCACCAAGCTTCCAAGTGCTCCTCGTAGTTGCTCACCGCCAATTCAGGCTTGAAGTGCTCTTTCGCCAAGGGGTAGGGAAGCTCGCCATCCGCCTTGAGATGGTCCAATTGCTGCGGGTAGGCCAAAAAGTCAAAGCCAAATATCTGCATCCAGAGCCTCCCATACCTACGTTCTGCGCCTAGGGGCGATTGTTCGCCATGCTCCGGCACATGTCAACTGCAAACTGTTGGCGTCACCCCATTCGCACCGGTTCTCCCGTCTCTGCCGACTTGTAAGCCGCCAGCACCACCTCCAAATCGTACACCCCGTCCGCCGCCGACATCAGTGGGAGGCGTCTTTCGGCGATAGCATCACAGAATTCCCCCACCATAGCGCAGATGCCCAATCTGTCCTGAGGGTATCTCCACTGGCGCCTGCCAGTGGTGGTCTCCAACGTGATAGTGGGCTGGCCGGGGCGAAAGGTGATTTTGCCTTTGCTGCCGGACAGCGACACCCACGCGCTGGGGATGCGACGCGTGGCGGCCCAGCTGTAGTTGATGAAGGCCATGGCCTCTCCCGGCAGGCGAGCCGTCATCGCCAAGCCGTCCTCCCCGCCCATGTCCGGCAGCGCGTGAGGCAACCTCATCGCGGACACCTCGACGGGACGACCCGCAAGGTGGACCATCATGTCGACTAGGTGAATCCCGCCGTCGATGAACAGTCCGCCTCCCATCATGTTTGAGGAGGCGCGCCATCCGCCCGGTCTGAAGGGGCCTTCCTCCTGGAATTGGGCTAGGCGCAACTCCCCTAGCAGCTCTGCGTCAATGAGTTCCCTGCAATGCCGCACCATCGGCAGAAAGCGGGCGTTCTCAGCGACCATCAGCGCCACGCCAGCATCTTTGGCGGCCTCCATCATGCGCCGCCCCTCATCCACGCTGCGCGCGATGGGTTTTTCCACCAGCACATGCTTGCCGTGGGTTATGGCCAGCAGGGCATGATCGAGATGCAGGTGGTGAGGGGTACAGACGTAACAGGCATCGACACGGGGATCAGTTACTGCCTCCTCGTAGCTGCCGAAAGCGCCAGACCCACCGTAGCGGCGGGTATAGGCTTGCGCACGACGCAAATCGCGGCTGGCGAAGTAGGGGCGGACGTGGAGGGAGTCTGGGGAGGTCTCTAATTGGCGGACAAAGGTCGCAGCATAGTTGCCGCAGCCAAGAATGCAGAGGGAAAGGGTCACGTTCAGGCCTACGGGACCGTACTCGACACCGTGGGGGTCAGGTGGTCTCGAAGTGTAGGGAGGAGAAGTTCAACGTGGAGGTGCGCTTAGACAAGTGTAACATCTCCGCTCCCACCACCTCGTTCCGCCTCACTATAGTCTAGGACAATCCCAGGCGAGACTTCCTCAGACTCGGCTATCGGAGAGTCATCAAGGCGTAGATACAGAGCATCGGCCTGTCTATTAACGCTTAGTTTCATAGGGCGCCTTAACTCTTTTCCCCCTCGGATGAAGGCAGAGGAGGCAACTCAACGTCGATTCCGTTCCGTTCTAGCTGGGCCCTCAGAGCACCCAAGAACTCACGCCACTCACGGTCACGCTCTTCACGCCCCTCCTGGCGACCCTGCGCTCGGCCCTCTTCATGCCGTCTTTTGAGATAGTGTTCAACGAACATTGGAAGTCCTTCCACGAGGAATAACGCCACCGCCATCATTAGTATAACGAACTGCGCCATAGTCTGGCCGATGGCGGAGACTGTGCCCAAAGCGGTATCGTCCGTCTTCTCGACTACCTCGTGCCAAGAGACCACCCCCAAACAGGGTAGAAGCAGGAGGAACAACACCAACATCCATCGACCTGTCCTCGAAGGATCCGGCGGCATTATGACCTAGTTTCTGCCTGTGATAACCCCATGGCTCCAATGCATGCCTCAGCGCTGCCCCTGAACGGGCTTCTGCGCCCGGATGAAGCTGCTGGTGAAGCGGGAGACTATCCGCTCCTGCTCGTCCCTTGGCAGGGGAGCCAGGCTCTTCCAGCAGTTGCCAGCTTCTCCTTCTCCGGCATCCTCTAGGTTGGCCAGCGAGTAGGTGCGGGTGGTCTCGATATCCACCTGATCGAACCCGGCACGGTGAAGCTTGGCAGTGTACTCCTCGTCGCTGAGGGCTCCGGCGATACAGCCGGACCACGCTTCCAAGTCGCTCCGCAGGGCGGCGGGGATCTCTCCGCGCACGACGATGTCGGAGATGGCGATGCGCCCGCCGGGTTTGAGGACTCTGAAGGCCTCGCCCAGTACTCGGTCTTTGTCGGGGGAGAGGTTGACCACGCAGTTGCTGATGATGACATCTACCGAGGCGTCGGGCAGGGGCACGTTCTCCATCTCGCCCTTGAGGAAGCGGGCGTTGGCTACGCCCGCCTTCTCCTGGTTGGCTTGGGCTACCTCCAGCATCTCGTCGGTCATGTCCAAGCCGTAGGCGATGCCTTCAGGGCCGACGCGGCGCGCCGACAGCAGCACGTCCAACCCTGCTCCGCTGCCAAAGTCCAGCACTGTCTCACCGGGCTGCAACTCCGCCAACGCTGTCGGGTTTCCACAGCCCAACGTGAACAGCTGGGCATCGTCGGGCAGCCACCGCAAGTCCTCAGGATCGTAGTTGCCGCCACAGATCGCACGATCAGCGGTGTCACAGCAGGCGTTGCCCGACAGGTCGTCCGCTTGTCGGGCACGTCCGGCATAGTAGTCCCGCACCGTCAGCTTGATAGTGTTCTGGTCGCTGCTCACTGGGCGCCTCCCGCTTTACCGAGTATGAATATTGTCGTAGGTACTACCGCTTCTGGATCAGTTCGATGCTGACCTTGTCCGGTGCCTCGATGAAGGCTACACGGCCGCCCGAGGGCATGGTCCATGGGTCGCAGATGAACGTGACGCCACGCCCTTTCATCTCGGCGGCGGCGGTGTCCAGGTCGTCCACGGTGAAGCCGCAGTGGTCCAAACCATAGCGGGGGTCGGTGGAGCCTGCGACCGGGTTCTCGCCCTCGGCTCTGCCCGATATGGTCATGAGGGGCTGACCGTTGAGCTCCAGCCTGATGGACTTGGTGGTTGAAAGCGGGTTCACCGAGCCGATGACAGCGCCGAAATTGTCGCAGTAGAACTTGGCGGCTGCGTCGGGATCCTCGCTCCTAAAGTGCAGGTGATTGCAAACGAACTCCATGGGTGGTTCCTCCTTGTTCATATTTGGGTCAGGGCGATTCTCAGGGCACTAATTTTGGGGCGGGCGGGGCTGTTGCGCAAGTTTTTTGAGTGGATGACGTGTGGACGGGGCTTCAGGAGGGGCGGCGCGTGATGTCACCTGTCCGTAGCTGGGCACGGCCAGGGCCCTAGCTGGAAACAAGTTTTTCGTATCTGAGACGCGCCGCGATGGCCGCAGCGTAAGATATGAGTTGGCTTGCCGCATGCAGCCGCGTGTTCACCTTTCGTAGCTGCGCGCGGCCACTGGCGTAGCTGAAATGAAATTTTTTATATCTGAAAGTGGTCTCATTGGCCGCATCATCGTATCTGGGTTCGCTTGCCTCGTTTGGCCGCATTTTTTGTCGTCATCTTCTCTTTCTCTCTTGAAGTCAGGGGCCGGAAGTCAGGGGTCTAAAAAGAAAGGCAGGGGTGACCTTGAGGGGTCAGTCCCCTGCCTGCTGCGCTCAATACCTCAAAATTAGGGGCTATAGGTCAAGGTTAAGGGGAAGGTATGAGGCTGTCAATGGGCGGATGTCAGGGGGGCAGGGCCCTTCGATTATCCGTTGGTCTTGAGCGAAGTCGAAGGAGGGAGCGTCCAGCCAGGTGTCTTGCCCACCTACTCTTCGCGCGCCGTCCCACTGCGCTCAGGGCGAACGGAAGTCAATAATCGAAAGGCCCTGGTCAGGGGGGATAGGGGTCGTGGATGCCGGGTTGGCGGGGATGATTTGATGGAGTGTGGTAATTGGGGATTGGCCATGGGCTGCGTATGGGGGCGGTAACTCCGAGTCTTGGCGGTGTTGCCAGGATCCAAAGCCGGGCGCCCAGCGAACGCCAGCTTGTATTGCAACCCTTCCACCCCCATCCCAACCTTCCCGGCTTTGCATCAGAATAGCCTCTTGCTACAAAATCTCGGCTGTGCTTCTAAAGGGAATGGCAAAATGCCCGACCCTTGTCGCTGACTTGGCGTCATCCGCGGTCTGGGCGCATGGGCGACCTCCACACTATCGACCTTCGGTGTGGCCGTCTTGAACCAATAGACACGACAAGGCAGCCTGCAACGCCTCTTCCGTGGTCAGGCCCGACGGTGGAACGAAAGGGTACTTCTCTTGCAACAGGTCGGTACATCTTTCAGTTCTACCATGACCCAGCCCATCCTTCCTTGCGGCCCAAAGGTTAGTTCGCTCATTCCGTCTCCGCTCCTCAATTCCTCGTGGGTTGCGGACGAAAGAAGCTCGAAGCCCGAGGCTACTGAAATCTGGCGATTGTGTTGTGCATCGCTTCGCAAGAAAGACAGCAGGCCGATATCCTGTCGAAGCCTCTGAGTGATGCTCGAAGAAAACTTGGGGGTAAGGGCCGCCGCCCACTGGCCAGGCCGTGGGTCTCGCCCTCCATCAGCGTCCTTCCAGAGTAATGCGGTCGTTGTTTGCGTCGAATGTACCGCGCATTGGTTGAGGATGTCACGCCCCAATACCGACGGCAGGTGTTCAATGCCCTTCTTACGACGAGTGGGAATGTCGATCCCTATCTCAAATTGTCGTTTGCCACCAATCGCGGCGGGATCATCGAATTCCAAAGAGGCAGGTACACTCTTGAATGATGCTTCCCCCCCGGTACCACTAGCCTTCTCAGAGTGCCCGGGAATGGCCACAACAACGATGCCCAATTTCGCTATATCGGACGGCAACAAGGTGGTGGTATCCGCCCCGGTATCTATTAAAAAGTCAATCTCGGCTGCTGCGCCAAGAGTGGGAAGCCTCAGTTGCATCCGAATGTAGGGGGCTGGTGGGATATCCGACCGAGAATAGTACCCAAACACCACCACGTCACAGGATCATCCGTATAGGCTTTTTGGAGACATACCGTAGGGCTACAACGTTTCGGGGCACGCTTTTACTATCTAACTCCTTGATGACTCTCTTTAGAGTCCTACAAGCCGCCACGATCTCCCTCTTGTAGACGGCGACATAGTGGTCTGGGTAATCCTGACGCACTTCGTGCCAACGGGAGTTGAGGTAGTCTACATCGTCACAAAACTGTTGGTGGGTTTGTGCGTCTACGGGAACAACTACCATTGGTAACCTCCTTGAAGCGCCACAGGCATGGGCTGGGGGAACACAACAAACCTCCGCACCAGATGTGGTGCGGAGGTTTGGGAGCCAAGCAAATACATCATTGAACTAGCTGCATACCGCTTGGAGGAACCTTAGATGGCCCGGAACGGACACTCCTTGATAAAGGGCGTTTCAGCGGGACGGGTCAACAACAACCCTGCGGCCGCCCACAAACTCCCTAGTCCCGAAGCGCTCGGCAAGCTCCGGGCTATGTTGGCGTAGTAGATGGAGGATGTCATCCTTGGTCAAGTGCGTCCTCTGAATGGCAGGTTGTCATCCTATCCCTACTCCGAGCAGCGGTTGTTTGGGATTTGTTTGGGTCCTCCACTATAGAGCAGTCCAACCTGCTTTCCAACGGTCCGGGTGCCGGTCCGGGTGGGGCCTGCACGGGAATGACGGTGGAGGTTGCCTCTCAGTCGATGATCTCGCCGCGGGCTCTTGCTTCTTGGATGGCGCGGTGGACTCGTTCGGGGGTGGCGGGGGTGTGGGTGATGCGGACGCCTACGGCGTCATAGATGGCGTTGAGGATGGCTGGGGTGGTGGGGATGGTCGCTGGCTCGGCCACGCCCTTGGCTCCATAGGGGCCGTTGGGGTCGGGTACCTCCACGATATGGCACTCCACATCGGGCACGTCCATGGAGGTAGGCACTTGGTAAAAGGCGAGGGAGCCGGTGCGTGGGACACCGTTGTCGAGGATGTGTTGCTCGTAAAGGGCGTAGCCAAGTCCCATGGCGGCCCCGCCCTGAATCTGTCCTTCGACGCCTGCAGGGTTGATGGCCTTGCCCGCATCGGTGGCGGAGACGAGACGCAGCACCTTCACATGGCCTGTTTCGGTATCCACCTCAACTTCAGCGAGTTGGGTAGCCCAGCCATAGGTGGCGTAGGCGTCGCCTTGAGAGGTGTAGGGGTCGACGTCCTTGGTGGTGATGTCGTGCCAGCCAATGGTGGAAGTACGACGCCCCAGCCGGTGCATCTCCGAGGCTATGTGGGGCACGGAGACGAGTGGCTCGCTCTCGTCCGCTCGATATATCTGCCCTTGGCGGGCCTCCAGTACCTCGTTTGGTTGGTCGAGGAACTCCGACGCCATGTCGAGCAGCAGGTCGCACATCTCGTCGGCGGCTTTTTGGACGGCGACGCCCTGCACGAAGGTCGAGCGGCTGCCGGATGTCGCCCCAGCATCGGGAGTGCTGCCGGTATCAGCCGCCACCACGCGTATGGTGTCGGGGTTAATGCCCATGCCCTCGGCGGCAACCTGTGCAACGATGGTGATTACACCCTGCCCCATCTCGCAAGCCCCCGAGTAGACCGTCGCACTGCCGTCCTCAGCTAGCTCGATCATCGCCGAGCCAATGTCTGCCCGGCTGAAGCCGTAGCCGATGCCGTAGAACATGGAGCCTACGCCCAAGCCTCGCTTTTTGGTCATGACAGTCCAATCCTCCACTTTGGGGCCCTTTGGGGCTTCCATGGCCTACAGGCGACCCGAGAGAATGAGAATGATGTTACCATTTCGAGCCCATTTTCGTATCTGATGCCCCTTGAAAGTGCCCCAAAGATTCCCCGCCGTCAGATAGACAATGAGAATGAGTTCGTAGCTGGGGCGCGTGGTTTTGTAGCTGTTCTCATTCTCATTTTCTGACTTTTGTATCTGGTCCGTAGGTGAATTTTGCTCCCATCTGGGATCCGCTTCGCGTTGCTAGTGTTCATCGGGGTTGTGGAGTGCATATATTGAGGCTAGAGGGAGGGTGGGGGAGTGTCAATGAGGTGATGTCACACGGGATAGCGGCCGCCGCGGCGTCACCGATTGAATCTCAAGCCGTTGTCTTCCATGTACTGCTGGATGCGCTCCATCGTCGCATCAATGCCACAGCCCTCGTTCATCACTTGGCCAGTGCCGGTGGTGAGGCCGGGCTTGAGGCAGTTGATGCGACGGATTTCCAGTGGCGATATGCCTAGCTGGTGGGCCAAACGGTCCATCTGTGACTCGTGGGCCACCGCAGCCTGTAGCACACCGAAACCACGGAACGCGCCGCCGGTCAGGTTGTTGGTGTAAAGCGTGTAGGTATCCACACGGATGTTGTCCACGGAGTACGGGCCACAGGCGTGGATGCCCGCCTTCTTGATGACGAAGGGTCCAAGGGCTAGGTACGCCCCCGTATCGCCGTAGATGTCACCGTCGACATAGGCCAACGTCCCGTCGGCCCGCGCGCCAGTGCGGAACTTCATCAGGAAGGGATGGCGCTTGGTGTTGGCGGTCAGAGAATCAGCCCGGGTGTACACCAGACGGACGGGACGGCCTGTCTTCAGTGCCAGCAACCCCACATGAATCTCGGTGGTGATGTCGTCCTTCCGCCCGAATCCGCCACCGATGGGGGCCTGAAGCACACGCACCCGATTCATGGGCAAGTCCAAGGCTGGGGCAATCTGGCGTCGGTCGCGGTAGGGGTACTGGGTGCCTACGACGATGTTGAGCACCCCTGAGGGGTCCTGATATGCGAGCCCAGCCTCCGGCTCCATGGGCACATGATCCATCAACTGGGTCTGGTACGTGCCTTCGACGGTCACCACCGCCTCGGCCATGCCCTGTTCCAAATCGCCTTTGCGCACCGTGGTGTGCTGGAAGAGGTTCCCTCCTTCGTGTACCGGGGGTGCAGTGGGGTCCATGGCATCGTCTACAGTGAGGATGGGGCGCAGCGGCTCCAAATCAAGCTTGATTTTCGCCAGCGCTTCCTCTGCCTGCTCTTCCCGCTCAGCGGCTACGAGGGCGATAGGGTCGGCGGCGGTGCGCACCTTGCCGTAGGCCAGCACAGGCTGGTCCTGCACCGCCAAGCCGTACCTGTTGACACCAGGAATATCGTCGGCGGTCAGCACAGCGCGGACGCCGGGCATGGCCTCCGCCTCGGCAGTGTGGATGCCGCGGATGATGGCGTGGGGCACGCCAGCCCACAGGACCCGGGCATGGAGCATGCCGGGCACATGCATGTCGCCGACATATTGGGTGGAGCCCAGCGCCTTTTCCATGGCGTCGATCTTGGGGACGCTCCGCCCAATCCACTGCTCTCGAGAACTGGTTTCTACGCCCGTGGTTTCCTCAATAGTTGGTGCGATGACAGTCGCCATAGCTAGCTCCGCTCTCGGATTTCAGCGGCGGCGCGTTGCACCGCGTCGATGATTTTGACGTAACCGGTGCAGCGACAGATGTTGCCGGCTATGGCTTGGCGCACTTCTTCGGACGTCGGGTCCGGTTGCTCTTGTAGCAGGGCGTAAGCGCTCATGATGATCCCAGGCGTGCAATAGCCACACTGGATACCACCTAGCTGCACCATCTGTTCCTGTAGAGGATGAGGCTGTCCCCCACGCCCCGTCAGCGCGTCGCCAGAGGAAAGCCCCTCAATGGTGACCACATCTCGTCCGATGGCGTCTCCGATGAGAAGGAGGCATGCCAGTACCGGCTTGCCCTCCAGCAGCACAGTGCACGATCCGCACTCGCCCTCGTTGCAGCCCACCTTGGTGCCTGTGAAGCGCAACTCCTCGCGCAGCACCTCCAGCAGAGAGCAGTGCGGCTCAGAAGCCACCTCGCGCCACTGCCCGTTTATGCTGAGACCGTTAGCTGTATTAGCCATACCTCTTTCTTTACCTGATTTTAGGGCACCTGATTTAGGGCGCTAGGCCCCCAACGCTCGTGCTAGTGCCGTCTCCAGCGTACGTCGCACCAGAACCGCTACCAAGTCGCGCCGGTATGAGGCGCTGCCACGCAGGTCGTCGATGGGGGAACACTCTCCTGATGCCAACGTGCCGGCTTGGGCCAGAAGGTCAGGAGTGGGTTCACGCCCATGAAGGATGTCCTCGGCCTTCATCGCCCTCATGGGTGTGGGAGCCACAGCCCCCAAGGCGATGGCGACCTCGCCGATGCGGCCGGAGCCGGGCTCCAGCGTTACTTGGCTACAGGCTGAGGCGATGCCGATATCCATGGCATCCCTTGGGGTGAAGCGTTGGAAGCAGCTTCCCGTCATGACCCTAGGTTCGGGCACGTCGACGCCGAAAAGCAGTCCCGTCGGGCCCACCACTGAACGGCCGGGGCCGAGGAATACCTGCTCCACGGGAATAGTAACAGGCCCGTCGCTACCGTTTATATACGTGGCGTTAGCCCGCGCCGCCAGCAAAGCAGGTGCGCTGTCGGCCGCAGGGGAAGCGTTGCACAGGTTCCCGCCGATGGTTGCCATGTTCCGCAACTGCAGGGAGCCGATGACCTTGATGGCTTCCAGCAATGCTGGGTAACGGCTGGCCACTTCCGCAGACGCTTCCAACTCCCCAAAGGGCGTCGCCGCCCCAATGCGAAGTCCCTGCCCCGGAGTCGAGCTCCATTCGGCCATCCCAGGAATGCGCTTGATGTTGACCAGCCCGTCATACGCTACCGAGCGGCGTCGCAGGTTGATGATCACGTCGGTGCCACCGGCCAACGCCTTGAACGTGCCATGAGGGCCTCCCAAGACGCCAATGGCCTCGTCCACCGAAGCGGGTTCGTAGTAGCTGAAGCGCATCACGGGGAGTATAGCACGGTAAGGAATGCACTAGCGGTCGGGGCAGAGGTCTTGGGCTGCTTGACAGAGACGGACGGTTCGGTGATGCTGCCCTGAATTGCCCCGCTGCCCTACTGCCTATAGAGGCGACCTATGAACCCTGGTGATTTTGTCGAGGCACGCCGTCGCTTGGAGGCCAAGACCCGCTCTGGCCCCAAGGTGACGACGATGGCCCAAGCTGCCAGCCTGGTTAAGGATGGCGACCTCATCGCCCTCGGAGGTTGCCTCTACTCCCGCACTCCCTTGGCCATGCTTGCGGAGGTGCTGCGACAAGGCCGGCGTGAACTGACCCTCGCACGGAACCTGATGTGCTACGAGGGGGACTGGTACATCGCCGCCGGGGCCGCTGAGACCATAATCACCAGTTGGTTCGGCATCGGCCTACGCTGGGGGTTATCGCGGGTGCTCCGGAACGCCGTCGAGGGGGGGCTGATACGCTTCGAGGAGTGGAGCCACCTAGGCTTGGGTCTGCGTTTCCGCGCTGGGGCTATGGGCATCCCCTTCCTGCCAACTCTCAGCCTGCTGGGGTCCGACCTGATGGATGTCGGGCAGGTGAAGACCATGACCTGCCCCTATACCGGAGAGACCCTTGGCTTGGCCCCAGCACTGTTCCCCGATGTGGCCCTGCTGCACGTTCACCGCGCCGACAGACTCGGCAACTGCCAGATCGACGGCTATCCCCACATGGATGCTGACATTGCGTTGGCAGCGACTACGGTCTTGGTCACCGCCGAGCGAATAGTGGACGACGACGAACTGCGAGCCAGTGCCGACCGCACTGTCATACCCGGTTTCGCCGTTGATGCCGTGGTGGAGGCCCCCTACGGTTCGTTCCCCCACGAGTGCTTCGGCCTTTACGAGGCCGACTTCAGCCACTTCGACCAATACGTGGCCCAAGCCAGAGACGCCGCCGGCGTTCGATCGTACTTGGATAAGTACGTTCACGATGTGGCCGACCACCAAGAGTACCTAGCCCTGTTTGGCGAGGAGGCGTTGCAACGCCAAGCCCGCCTTGCCCGAGAGTTGGTGGGATGACGACGGGCACGGCTGAAGCCTTGGGATGCACTCCGCAGGCACTGCTGGCGGTGATGGCCTCGCGCCAGTTGGAGGGGGTATCGTCTGTGTTTGCCGGTGTGGGTGTGCCTCTGCTGGCCGCGGCCTTGGCCCAGAGTACCCACTCGCCTGACCTGATAATAGTGGTGGAGGGGGGCTCCATTGGAGCGACTCCCAAGCCGGGACGGCTGCCCATATCCACCAACGAGATGCGGACCGCCCACCGCGCTACCATGCTCCCCGGCATCACCGACACCTTTCTGCTGGCCCAACGAGGTCTGCTGGAGGTGGGGTTCGTCGGTGGCGCGCAGATCGACCGCTACGGCAACCTCAACTCATCTGTCGTGGGCGATTACGTCAAGCCACAGGTGAGGCTTCCTGGCAGCGGAGGCGCCAACGACATCATCTCCTCCTGCCGTCGCGTGATCGTGGCCACGATGCACGAGCGCCGTCGCTTCGTCCCCAAGGTGGACTTCATCACCAGCCCCGGCTACCTACAGGGTGGATCTTCGCGTCAGGAGGCTGGCCTGATTTTCGGACGGGTGAGCCGCGTAGTCACCGACTTGGGGATCCTAGGGTTCGACTCCGACACCAAGGCCATGCGCCTTGAGTCACTACACCCCGGCGTCACCGTGGAGCAGGTGGTGGAGAACACCGGCTTCGAGTTGCTGATGGCCAACGAGCTAGGGATGACCGACCCGCCGACGGACCACGAGCTTGCGGTGCTGCGGAATCTGGACTCTTCGTCGTAGTTGTCGGTGCTTAATGAGCGTGTGGGCTACTAATCCGGGCGAACGGACGGAGGCCTCCGGGCACTCAGTTTCCCGTTAGGGCTTGCAAGCGGCGCTCTTGGTTTCTAGTACGGTTGGATATGGGTCTTCCTGCTCCAACTTCAATTCAGCCTGCCGGATGTAGTCTCGGCTCATCGCCATATGATCTTCGGACTTGTTTGGAAACGTCATATCCGCATGCTACAGAGCCACCATCGGACCGTCTAGCGATGGGCGTGTCACACGAGATGCACCCGACCTAAAAGCTGACACAGCCCATTGTTCCCGCTTGCGCTATAATTCCTCAGCGCAGGGGTGGCCCGAGCCGTTTTCTGGTACACGCCCTATCAACATCACTCCCATTCTCCTCGGAAGGAGCCTGATATGCCGGTACAATTCGGCCTCGCCCTGCGCAACTTCGTAGGGCCGGGTGAGACACCTGATATCGACGCCATGCTTGGCTACGCGAAGCGGGCTGAGGAGCTGGGGTTCGAGTCGCTGTGGGTGTGGGACCACATATTGCTGGGGGTCGAACCTGCCTTCCCTATTTTTGATTCTCTGACTACTCTTACGGCCATTGCCGCCGTGACCAACCGTATCAAGCTTGGCACCAGTGTGCTGGTGTTGCCCCTGCGGAACCCGGTCGTGACGGGCAAGATACTGACCACGCTGGACCACATCTCCAAGGGGCGGCTGGTAGTGGGGGCGGCATCGGGGTGGTACGCGCGGGAATTCGATGCCGTGGGAGTACCCTTCAAGAGGCGGGGACGTATCTTCGAGCGCAACCTCGACCTGCTTCTGCGGTTGTGGACCGAAGACGCGGTGACGGTGCAGGTGGACGAACACAACCTGCGCCAAGCTGTCGCCGTGCCCAAGCCCTACCAGCAGCCGAGGCCACAGGTGCTTATCGGTGGCTACGTGGAGGCGGTGCTGCGCCGGGCTGCACGGGTGGGCGATGGCTGGCTCACCTACTTCTACACACCCGAGGGCTTCTCCAGCTCTTGGGGCAAGGTGAAGGAGTATGCCGTCGAATATGGCCGCGATCCCGAAACCCTGACCTCCACCAACCAGCTTGCCATCTACGTTGGTCCGCCCCGAGCCCAGGCCGACGCGCCCATGCGCCACTGGCTGGAGACCGAATGGGACGTGGCCAAGTGGAGTGACTCCACCATCGAGCACGCCATCCGGGGCACTGCCGAAGAGTGCGCCGAGCAATTGAGGCCCCACATCGAAGCTGGCGTCGACCGCATCGTGCTCATCCCGTATCGGTACCAGTCGGAACAGATGGAGCTTATCGCCCGCGACGTGCTGCCACTTCTTGCCTAGGTCCGGAGCGTCACCCCCATCCTAACCTTCCCCCCTTCCGACATGGGGAAGGGATTTAGGCTCAGACTGAGGTGCGAAATGAGTGACCAGCAGTTGGTAGACATGATGGAAGCCGTGTGGAACTCCATAGATGCGTTGGGCCAAGGCTTCTCCGAGAGCCAGTGGAAGACGCCAACCGATTGTCCCAACTGGTCGGTCCAAGACCAGCTTTCCCATCTGGTAGGCAGCGAGTCGCGCATCCTAGGCCGTCCTGCACCTGAACACACTCCTGCTGAGACGGGCCATGTGCGCAACGAGATTGGCGCCCGGAACGAGGAGCAGGTGGATTGGCGCCGCTCCTGGCCGGGGGCGCGGGTGCTGGAGGAATTTCGCGAGGTGACTGCTGAGCGTCTGGTGGGGCTGAGGGCCATGACCCCAGAAGACTTTGCCGCCGAGACGGAGACACCCATCGGTCCCGGCACCGTCGCCGACTTCCTGCGCATACGCATCTTCGACGCTTGGATCCACGAGCAGGACATCCGCCGCGCCGTCGGGTAGCCCGGGCACATGACGGGCCCGGTGGCCCAACACTCCATAGGTCGCACCGCCCTAGCCATGCCCTTCGTGGTCGCCCGAAGAGGCTCGGCACCCGATGGGTCCACGGCTGTCTTCCGCGTCACTGGCGAGGCCGGTCAGACCGTCTCGGTAGGAATCGAGGAACGCCGGGGCGCCCGCTTGGAACAAGAGCCCACGTCACCCAACGTCACCCTCACCATGGACGCCGAAACTTTCGCCTGCCTTGGCTGTGGCCGCTGGGGTCCATCACAGACCTTGTCCCGCCGCAAGGTGCTCATCGAGGGCGATACCACCCTCGGAGAGGCCATCGTCGGCGGGATGAATATTATGGTCTAGTGAGTCACCAAAAGCGGTGAGAGGTCACCCGTAAGAGGCAGCCACCACTGCCGAATACAGTGCAGGCAATGTGCTTGCCCGATGGTCTCGGCGATCTCCGCCGTCAGGACTGCATTGCAAGCAGCGGCTCAGTATGCCCCCACACCGGATACGCGTTTGCTGTATGACGGAAGTACCGAAGCGTCCCAGTTAGCCCTTATGCCTGTTCACTGTGGACTTGGCTCCCGTCCGGTCAGTCGGAGACGGCTTCTGCTACAGCGTCTTTCGCCTCGGTAGTCATTTCGTATTGGATTGGCTTCTTGCCAGCATTGGGTATCTTGACCCCCCAGCCTCTGAGAACCGGCCAGACGCGGTTCTTGAAGTCGGTGCCGAACGAACCCCCTGAAGCTCTGGCCATGTGATGGTCGGGCCAGCGCTTCCTGATGATCACTTGCCCATCTCCGCTCTTGAATAGCCCGACGGGAAGCTCTTCCACCAATGCTTTCGCCATGTCTCTCAAGACCTCACTTGCCAACGGAGCCGGGCTTTGCGGAGGCGTGGGAGGGTCTGCAGGGGGAACAGGCGTTGGGGCCACCGGCTCTGGCGCGCTCTGCGCAAGCATAGGAGGGTCTGCAGGGGCAACAGGTGCCGGGGCTGCAACGCTCTGCGCAAGAACGAGGGGAGGATTGGCAGGGGCAACCGGCGTCGGGGCTCCCGTGCTGTGCGCGGGGGTGGGAGCAACGGCAGGAGCGACGGGCGTTGGCGCTGCCGGACTCGGCGCAGGCCTGAAACGGTACCCGGGGGTAACAGGAGGCATGGCGGGACTTGCTTGACCCTGCGGTAGCCGGGGCGTCTCTGTGGCCGGAGCCGCCTGTCTCATGGGTGGGCGGCCTCTCTGCAGGGAGACAATGTGCAAGTGGGTGGGAGGGAAGAACTGCTCGACTGTAGTGGACAGCGGGCCCTTCCTGTCCGTCACGGCCCACAGGAAGGGTGCCCGGTCGTCTATCCGGTCGATTCCGGGTTCGTCCCGGATGGCCACGTATAGCGAGATGAAGTCGCTGTCGTCGCTCAACACCACCACGTTTCTGACCTTCTTGAGAACAAGGTCGGCGATGGCCTTGATAGCGATCGCTATGTCTGCCGAGTTCTTGGTCGCAGACCAACTGAAGTGCTGGGTGCCATGGGCGGCAACTTTTAGGCCGCGGAACCGATGTTCGGCCCACACACGCCACAACTCTGCTTGGTCGGCACGCGTATACAACGTCAATTGGGTGGGAATCGGCCAGTCGTCTGGCCAGCCCTCTACCAAGGCCTCTATCACCGCTTGACCGTCGGGGTGCAGGTTTTCTACGTCGATATAGAGGCCGGAGCCGAAGGACTGCTCGACCTCTGCAACTGAATGGTTATCGTGGGCTTCAAATGCATCGTTCATCAAATATCGGTCCTAAGACGATTGATTGGCAAGAAAGTCCAGCCACACCGGCGCGACTCTCTCGCCCTGTAGTTTGGAGGTGACGGGGTAGGGGTTGTTGCCGAACACACGGTCCCACTCGTCCAAGGGTATCACCGGGCCGTGGAAGGTGCAGTCCGGCATGAGCCCGCTGATGGTCTCGGCTGCGGCGGTGGGGTGGACGGGGTCGCATCCGGCGACGACTATGGCGGGCAGGTCGATGGAGGCCCACTGCTGCGCAGTGGCCGTGCAGCCAGCTATCGGCAGATCGGCGCTGCCGGTGAAGGCGATGGCCCAGCTGCTCATGGTGGCGACGAACTCATCAGCGTTCATGTCCAGCAGGCGCTGCCGGTTGCCGGGATTGTGCTGCATGGAGTCGGCGAAGTTGGCTGTCGCTGCCACCTGCTCCATGCCACCACTGCGGGCGGCCTCGATGTACTGGTCATAGAAGTTGCGGGGCAGACGTTCCGCGGGGTAGGGCCCGCCCGACGGCCAAGCCAGAAGCATGCCTCTCACCAAACCGGGATGTCGCAGGGCCAGCCAAGGCGTGGTGCGGCATCCGGCATACTCACCCACATAGCAGGGGGCAATATCGAGGTGCGTGATCAGACCAGCTAGGTCATCAGCCCAGATTTCGGCCTCGGTCGAGCCGCCACCGATGACGATATCTGCAGCCCCGTCGCAGTTGCGACGGTCCCATGTGATGACGCGGTGGTGTTGGGCCAGCAGGCTGGCTACAGCTTCCTGAACATAGCCTCCCCAGCGCCCTCCCGGGGTGAGCACCACAGGTGTGCCCGCTCCCATTTCTTGGTAGCGTATCTTGCAGCCGTTGACGACTATGTCCGGCATCGTTGCCTCAGTTCTATGCTATACGTCGCTCCACTCCTCTGCGGACATGACCCGCGCCCAGTGGTCGTAGAAGCTGCGGTGGGATAGCTCGCTGACAGGGTTCTCGCTGGTGTGCGCCATGAACTCTTCGTTGAACTCGTCGCGCCCCAAGCCCATGGTCTGGTTGATGGGAACGCGCCGGGAGACGATGCCACGAGAGGTGTCGGTGCATTCCTGCCAGTTGTCCATGTCGTCCTGCTCGAAGGTGCCCCCCATACTGAAGCTGCGCAGAGAGGAGAGGCGTATTGCCTCCTTGACCTCTGGCGGGGCCTTCTTATCAGCGAAGTGCCAAGACCAGACCTCAATCTTGTCCGGGCCACGGGGGTGCCACACTCGCATGACGTAGGAGATATTGCGCAGCATGGAGAAGTTGGGGAACACCGTGCCCACTATGGGATTGGAGACGTTGTTCCGCGGACCCAATCTTTCGGTTACTTCATCCCGCACATCCATATCGTATTGGAATATCTCCTGCACCGCCGAATCGGAATACTGCCCGGTGCCCCTGGAGATAACGGAGTGGCCGTTGCCGGGAGCCACGATTGTTCCCTCAAGGGATGCACCCCTTCGCTGCTCGTCCTCGCGCGAGTTGGACGTGGTGCCGGTCCTGAGGGCGGAGAGGTGGTTCCAAGAAATGTGGTAGGCATCTCCAGCGAAGTTCTCGGCGGCGAACTTCCAGTTGCAGGGGACCACCCACTTATGCATGCCACCAAAGACCTCGATCCCGCCTTCGCGGCGGTCGAAGAAGGCGTCCAAATACCATGCCATCTCGCCCAAGTATTCCTTGAGAGGTGGGGCTGCAGGGTCGAAAGTGGCGAACACCAGCCCCTTGTAGTTTTCCAACTGCGCTACACGGACGAGGCCCCACTTGCTGGTGTCGAGCTCGTCGTAGTAGGCCTCTTTCAGGCTGGGCACAGCTATGAGCTTGCCGTCGTTGCCGTAGGTCCAGCCGTGATAGGCGCACACAAAGGCGGAGGCGTTACCGGCATCGGCGCGACACACCCGGTTGCCCCGGTGGCGACAGACGTTGAGGAAGGCCCCGATCTTGCCAGCAGAGTCGCGGGTGACGAGTACGGGGTCTTCGCCCATGTAGGTGGAGAAGAAATCGCCTGGATTGGGTATCTGGCTCTCGTGGCACAGGAAGAGCCAGCAGCGAGCGAAGATGCGCTCCAGTTCCTGCTGGTAAATCTCGTCTTCAATGAAGATGCGCCTGCTGAGCAGCCCCTCCTTGGTGGATACCAGACCTGCAACGTCAGTAGCCAAGGCTCACCTCCTGACCTTTGCTGAGTACCAGTCAAGCATTGCCGTAGCATAAGCCGCGCGGTGCGCACTTTCAACATGGGTAGCGTCCCAAGCGAGCAGCCAGCAACCTGTGGGACGGTGAAAGCGGAGTCTGAGAGGTAATACCTGAGGCCTTAGCGGCTCTCAGACTACCTACACATCCCACCTAGACATCGCCCCACGTTTCGGCGTCCATTATGCGGGCCCAGTAGTCGTAGAACTTGCGATGGCCCATCTCGCTGATGGGGTTGTCGCTGCTATAGGCCATCAGTTCCTCCTTGAACTCGTCGTGCCCCATCCCCATGGTCTGATTGATGGGGAGTCGCCGGGAGACGACTCCGCGGGCAGTCGCAGTGCACTCCTGCCAGTTGTCCATGTCGTCCTGCTCGAAACCGCCTCCTGGGCTAAAGCTGCGAAGGGAGCAGAGGCGTACCGCCTCCTTGACCTCAGGCGGGGCTTTCTTGTCGGCGAAGTGCCACGACCAGACCTCAATCTTGTCGGGGCCGCGGGGATGCCACACCCTCATCATGTAGGCGACGCTGCGCAGCATGGAAAAGTTGGGGAACACGGTTGCCACAATGGGGTCGGTAATGTGATGGCGCGGTCCCAGCCGCTGGGCCACCTCCGCATTGACCGCCTTGTCGTACTCGAATATCTCAGGAACAAACGCGTCCGAGTAGTCGCCGGAGCCACGCGCGATGATGCCGTGCCCGTTCCCCGGACAGATGACACTGCCTTCGAGGGTGGAGCCTTTTTGCGCGCCGTCGAACGCGGCGGTGGTGGTGCCCGTGCGCATGGAGGAGAGGTGGTTCCAAGGCAAGTGGTAGACATCGCCTCCAAAGTTCTCGGCTGCGAACTTCCAGTTGCAGGGGATGATCCATTTGTGTATGCCGCCGAAGACCTCGACACCACCCTCGCGCCGGTCAAAGAAGGCATCCAAATACCAAGTCATCTCGCCAAGATACTCTTTCAGGGGCGGGGCTGATGGGTCGAAAGTGGCGAACACCAGCCCCTTGTAGCTTTCCAGTTGGGCTACGGGGACGAGGCCCCACTTGGAGGTATCCAACTCGTCGTAGTAGGCCTCTTTCAGGCTGGGCACGGCGATGAGCTTGCCGTCGTTGCCATAGGTCCAGCCGTGGTACGCGCATACAAAGGCCGAAGCGTTACCCGCATCGGCGCGACACACCCTGTTGCCCCGGTGACGGCACACATTGAGGAATGCGCCAATCTTGCCGGAAGAATCGCGTACGACCAGTACGGGGTCCTCACCCATGTAGGTGGAGAAGAAGTCGCCGGGATGGGGTATCTGGCTCTCATGACACAGGAAGAGCCAGCAGCGGGCAAATATGCGCTCCAATTCCTGTTGGTAAATGTCTTCTTCAACAAAGATACGCCTGCTCAGCAGCCCCTCTTTGGCAGAGACCAGACCTGCAACATCCGTAGCCAAAACTCACCTCCGGGACTTGTTGGGGCCTCTGAGCGTCGCCGTAGCATAAGCCGCACGGTGCGCGGTTTCAACACGTGAAGCCAGCTGCACCTCTTTCAGCCTTAGCTACCGCGTTCTACTCTGCGCCTGGCGCCTCGGCTGGAATAGGGAGAAGCGGACGGTGGTCATTATTCTAGGACTTGGCGCTTTGACAGGCATTGAATTCTGGCGGAGGTGGCTGGGGTGCTACTCATGAAGCCCAAACCAATAAGGCTGGTTGACGCCCTATAGCCACACTGTTAGGCTTTTAGAGTTGGGCATAGTTCAAATAAGCCCCTTGCTAGAACTCGTGGAACCCGCCCGGGGGGTTCATTCTTTATAAGGGGGGATGCTGCTATGGAGAGAGCGCTTTGCCGATCATTCCCAAGGAACGAGAACCCTACTTCCTGCTGGCATTCCTCTTGCAGCTCATTATCTTTCTGCTCTCTGTGTGGAAGCAAAGACCCGACACAATAGAAGGCTTTTATGCCACTACAGTATACATTGGGCAGGAGACGGTCCCACTTGCCATCTTTTCCACTGCTACCAGTATCGTCCTAGTTGAAGGAGCGAGCATGTTGTACGAATCATTTGCCAAGAAGCAGCGCATGAGGGGACGGGTGGAGGGACAGGCGGAAGGAATTAAGAAGGCTCGGGACGCAGTGGCTGAAGTCTTAGACCGTGGTAACTTAACGCCAGAGCAGAAAGCGGAAGTGCTATCTGCCTTTCCTGATGTTGAAGAGTCTGATGGCAGAAAGTCTTAACCTCTAACTCTGGTATCCGACTTCAAGGCCCTAGCACGACCGCTGGGGCCTTTGCTTTGCCTCTCCGCTCGAAGCACCCTATCATAATGAAGCAAATACCCTAGGGAGGATGATCTGTGATTGCTCAACTGGCCCAACATTGGGCCCTGCCGGACAAGCTGGAGGAGGCCAATGCCGTGCTGCTGGAGAATGGCAGGGCTATGCGGGCCTTTCCCGGTTTCGTCTCACGCGAGACGCTTCTCTCAGAGAACGACCCGCTGAAGATCACCACGGTGGTGGTGTGGCGCCGCAAGGAAGACCATAAGGCTTGGCTGGAAAGCCCAGAGCGAAAGTCCCGGGCTGGCAGTGCCGGAAGCCTGTGGTCGAGGCCGGTGGAGGCGGAGTACTGCGAGGTAATCCCCGAGGCCTAGAGGCCTGCCCACAGCATCCGCTGTCCCTCGTGGCAAGCCGCAAGGCTAAAGGGGGGACCTATGGAGGGCCCAAAGATCAACTTTCCCCGCGGGAGAGGGTTAGGGTCTTGGCAACCTAGCGGCCGCCCCCGAACAACCTCTTGATCTTATCCATGAAGGAAGTGCGTCCCACGCCGCTGAGGAACTTGTCCCAGTCCTGCTGGGCGGAGGCGGAGCGCTTCAGGTCCGACTTCCGCTCTTCCATGATGTCCAGCACACGGCGCTCCTCGCCAGCGTCCAGCCAGAAGCCGTGTTCGTCAGGGCAGTGGTCGATTTCCAAGTCGAAGCGTCGGTAGCGGAACCAGTTCATATGGACGGAGCACCGAGGGCAGGTCAAGTCACTGCCAAAGGAGCGCATCCACATGGTACCCTTGGCGAAGCCGGTCTCCACCACTGTGTCTTCCAAGTGGCCCAGCTCGTGGTGGTCAAGCCACATGCCCTTGCAACCGGGGCATCGGTCCACCTCGATGCCCTTGTGCTTCTCCAACTCCAACTCTGTCTGACAACTTGGGCACTTCATGCTTCTCTACTCCCAGCCTGCTCCGGCTCCCACTCATGGTCAGCGGTGCTCTGACTTCACGTCTTCCGATATCTCTTGCGGGCCTATTGCACCTCTTGGACCGTTTCTCCAGAAGCAATAACGAGAACCCAGAACAGGATCGCTACAACTAACCCTATGGTGCAGAGAAAGATGCCCGCGATAGCCATGCCCTTCCCCTCACCAGCATCTTTCTTACGCTTAAGGCCTACGGCCGACAGGGGCAATCCCACGCAGCGCACGGGATTGCGACAAATGCCCCGATTAGAGGAATAGCCGCGAACATGCAGGCCACTAGCCTAAAACCATGCCTGCGATGTTCACATTTCCCCCTGATGACTAGTGGCCGAGCATTCGCGTATTCTATCAGGTGGCGAACTTCCACAGATTGGCCGCCGTGCGCCCGAAGGCCCACTCCTTGTCTTCCTCGCTTCGGAAGTTGACGTGCTCCATGGGAAGGCGCAGCGCGTTGCGGTACCCCTCGCGGCCGGCCACAGGCGGGAAGTCACTCCCCCACATCATGCGGGTGGCGCCGAAGGCATCGTAGGCCATGTCTATGTAAGGCGCTAGGTTCGGGAATGGGAAGGGCTGTACGAATGGGTCGGGACGTGAGTTGTTCTCTCCCAGCCCGTGGAACTTCATATAGGTGTTGGGGTACTGGGAGAGACCCAAAATTCGCTTGTAGGTGCTGTGGGGTGGCTTGCTTTCCTGTCGGATGAAACCCAGATGCTCGATGATGATGGGCAAGTTGGGTACGGCCTTGATGGTCTCCTCGAACTCCGGCGAGGCATATTCGCTGGCATTGTCCAGACCGCAACTGACTACCAGTGCCAGCTCCTCGGCCTTTCGCCAGATGGCCAGCGGGTCCGCACCCGGCGAGCGTATGCTGGGGCCAATGCGCACACCCTCGACTCCTTGCGCCGCCAGCCGCTCCAGTTCTTGGGGCGCATCCTCGCGACGCGTGTCCACCACGGCTGTCGCAGAGAAGCGTCCGGGGAAGCGTCGGATGCACTCAACCAGGTAGTCGTTGTCGAACTGGCCGCGGAACTGAATGAGCACCGCTTTATCCACATCGTTACGGTTCATCTGGTCGAGGATGGTCTCGATGGGCTCATACCAAAAGGGGGATGCGTGGACGTGGGTGTCGACGATCATGGATGCCTCACTATCTCGATGACGTGTGTCAGGCCCGTATCTGACGGTTCTGACGGTCTTGTTGGTCTTTCCTCAGCGCGTCCCATTGAACGCTGGTCAATTCGCAACTCATGGTCGGCCAATGCGCCGACATCTGGTCGCCGCTTGTGCAGCGGCCATCTATGCAGTGACTCTTTACGCAGCAGCCCTTTACGCAGCAGTTAAAACGACTCACGGTCTTCTTCGCTTGCTCATGGGTCCGCCTGTGCGGGACCTTCGTGCTCCGAATCGGCCGGCCCCGACTCCTCCGGAGTATCTGAGTCTGTTGCGCCGTCCCCAGAGGTGTCGTAAGGCGAGTCAAGGATGGCATCCTCTTCCCCCTCAGGTATGACGAGCCAACCGAGCAGGTAGGCCAAGGGCACAACCAGAGTGCCGATGGTGGCAGCTATCAGTGCCAAGCGTAAGATGAAGGGCGGAATACCGTAACGCTCGCCGATCCCGCCGCACACCCCGGCTATCAGTCGGTTGTGGCGGGACCGGCGGAGAAGACGACGCTCCAAGACTTCCTACTCCCAGAGAGGAACTGCTAGATGGTCAGCTCCAGGATGTGGAGGCCGCCTGTCTGTCGATCTACGGCGTATACCAGACGGTTCTCGTCAACATAGACGTCGTTGACGTTCACCCCGGCCAACGGGCGTTCTTGCCATGACGGGGTTTCCCCTACCGGCTCCTCCGGGATGTAGTAGGCGATCTCCTTGGGCTCGAACGGGTTGGCGATGTCATGGACCCTCAGCCCGCCGTTGAAGTAGGTGCCGAACACCAACTCCTCGGAGATGAAGGAAGTGGAGACCGGCTGGTTCTCATGCACGTTGTGGGCACCGAACCTGCCGGGCCGGTTGAAGAAGTCGTTGGTGTCGGGCATGGGCAGGCTGGCAAGCATGATGGGGTTGCTCTCTACCCGCATGTCCATTACCCATGTCAGCTTGGGCCAGTCAGCCCCGGAATCCCTTACGGACTCCTCGGTGACCACCATCAGCTCCCGCTTGAACAGGGGCACCACGGTGTGGGTGAAGCCGGGAAGTGGGGGATGGTAGTCGAGGCGAGCTACCTGCTTGGGGCTCGACACATCGGAGATATCCAGTATCACCACGCCGCCGTCCTTGTTGGCGCAGTAGGCGCGGTCGGGGCGCTCTGGGTAGACGTTGGTGTTGTGCATGCTGAAGCCGGAGTCGAAGTCGGGGTGGCGCTCCGGGGTTGGCTCATCGTCCCTCTCCAGCGTACCGGGAATCCACCAGCGGCCTGCCTCAAAGGGCTTGGTGGGATCGCTGGTGTCCAGGATCACGTACATCTGGTCGTCCTTGGCGTTGCGAGGGTTAATGTCGGGGGTGCCCGACGACAGATGGAGGTAGTGCCCATCGATCCCCCACAGGCAGTGACAACCACGAGAGTTGGGGCCGGAGCCGTCCCAGTTACCGATGATGCGGGGCGATTCCGGGTTGCTGACGTCGTACACGTCCACACCGGCGGGCTTCATATTGGGCCGGGCGCTCTGGTGCGCCACGTACAGAATGTCATCGACAAGGGCCAAGGAGTTGGAGCGCATCTCCCGGTGGGGTAGCTCGGACTGGAAGATGACGTTGGGGTTCTTGACGTCGGTCACGTCGACACCGGTGAAGTCTATAACGGTCTCGTGGGCCAGCCACAGGATGCGGCGGCCATTGGGTAGCTGCTGGATGGCCATCCCTTCGCCCACATTGCCGTACCCCTGCAGGTCGTTGTGGGATATGAGACGCATGTTGTGAATCTCTGGGCCTGTGGGCATGGGACTTCCTCCTCATACAGGTAAGCTGTTGGCGGCACTATAGCACAGGGTATTGGCCCGAACAACGAGAGGAGGCCGGAGGCCTCCGGCGGGGTCGATTGCCCCATTTGCCCCCGGCAGTTGCCCGTGTTACGGTGGCTATATGAAGGCTACATTTCAAATCAACAGGCATTTGTTGGCCGACCTTGAGCGCGAAGCTGAACGCAGCGGGAAGACGCCCTCCGACTTGGCGGAGGCCGCCATCCGGGAGGTTGTCCTTGAACGCATGGGCGGTGGAGACAAATGCTTGGAGGCGACCCTGGACTTGGACGAAGGAATCCTGAAGCTGTTACGGCTGGAGGCAGACCGCCGCAGGATGACCGTGTCGGCCATGTTGGAGGACGGCATCCGCCTACTTCTGGCAAATTGCTCGGTCAGCGATGAGGAGCGGCGGAAGAGTCTGCCGCCCCTGCCCAGCTTCAATAGCGGGGGGCACTTGGTGAAGATCGACGACAGGAACGAACTCTACCGCGCAATGTGCGGAGAGTAAGGCGTTGGTGTTTGACACCAACGTGCTCGTCCACGCGGTCGATGACGATTCTGAATACCAGGACGCCTGCGCACGGTTCCTGAATTCCTGGCGCAACGGCCAACAACCCGCCTATCTGACTTGGGGGATCTGCTACGAGTTTCTACGGGTAGTCACCCATCCGCGTGTGCTGCGGCTGCCTTGGGACGCGGCGAACGAACGGGACTTTCTCGGCGGACTCCTGACCTTGCGGGGGTTCCAGATGCTGGTGCCTCGACCCGGCATCAAGAGGTGCTGGCCCAGACCATCGCAGAGTATCCCGACACACGGGGCAACGTGGTCCATGACCTGCATACGGCGGTGCTGATGCGCGAGCACAACGTCGACCGGATATGCACCAGGGATGGCGATTTACGCCGGTTCTCTTTCGTCACCGCGTGGACCCAGTGCGGTCGCGGGGAGCCTAGAGCCGGGCCTATCCGCCCCTCAGGCGGAGGCGACTTCCGTCAGAAAGTTGCGCAGTAGGTCGTGACCCACCGTGGTCATGATGGACTCGGGGTGGAACTGGACACCTTGGATGGGGTACTCCTTGTGTCGGAGGCCCATGATCAGGCCCGCTCCGGTCCAAGCGGTGACCTCCAAGCAGTCGGGGACGGTGTCGTAGTGCACCGCCAATGAGTGGTAGCGGATGGCGGGGAAGGGATTGGGCAGCCCTTGGAGTACCCCCTCGCCGCGGTGGTGAATCTGAGACATCTTGCCGTGCATGATTTCGCCTGCGGGCCCTACAGTGGCGCCGAAGGCTTGGCCCACGCACTGGTGCCCCAAGCAGACCCCCAGCGTGGGCACCTGGGGGCCCATGCGTAGAATCACCTCTTGGGAGATGCCCGCCTCCCGTGGTGTGCAGGGGCCGGGCGACACCACGATTCCCTCTGGACGCAACTCTTCAATCTCGTCCAGAGTCACCTTGTCGTTACGCCGAACTATGACATCCGCTCCCAGCTCGCTGAGGTACTGGTACAGGTTGTAGGTGAAGCTGTCGTAGTTGTCGATGATGAGAATCATGCCACCAGCTCCACAAACTCCAGCCAGTTGCCGTCAGGGTCTTGGGCGTAAAGGGCCTTGCGTACCACCGTTCCGTCCTCGGTAAGGGATGCAGGCGGGTTGATGAATTGCATGCCCTTCTGCCCAAGGTCAGCATAAAGCTGTTCGATGCCCTCCACATAGAAAGCGAGATGGGAGGCGCCCAAGTCGTTGCGGGCCATCTGGCCCTCGGCGCTGGGCGGCACCACGTATTGGATGAGCTCCAAGGCATGCCCGTTCCCCATGCTGAGGAAGGCCACCTTCAGGTAGGCGTCGGGGAAGCCGAGAAGCTGTTGGGCGAAGGCTCCGTGTCTCTCGTAACGGCCGATTACCTCAAGGCCCAACGCGCCCTGATAGAAGCCGACGGAAGTTTCGAGGTCACGTACGACAAAGCCGGTATGGAAGAAAGACTTGAGCATATGCTCCTCCCCAATAGACGTTTTGCCAAGGTGGAACGAGCCAAGGAATCAGTCGTGGCCCTCGGCGCGGTCGATGGCCCGCAATAGGGCGGAGGCTTTGTGCCAGGTCTCTTCATACTCCTCCGCGGGGACCGAGTCGGCGACGATGCCGCCTCCAGCCTGCACATAGGCCATGTTCATTCCCTTGGTTTCGCTGGGCCTCATTACGATGGTGCGGATGGTGATGGCGGCGTCCATGTTGCCGGAAAAGCTGAAATATCCCACGGCCCCAGCATACGGTCCGCGCGTCTGGCCCTCAAACTCCGAGATGATCTCCATGGCCCGGATTTTAGGTGCACCTGAGACCGTCCCTGCCGGGAAGCAGGCGCGCAGGGCATCGTAGCCTGACAATTCCGGCTTGATATCTCCCACCACATGGGACACCAAGTGGATGACATGGGAGTAGCGCTCCACATCCATCAGTTGGGGCACCGACACCGTGCCCGGCTGGCTGACGCGGCCGATGTCGTTGCGCCCCAAGTCCACCAGCATGATGTGTTCAGCCCGCTCCTTCTCGCTCTCGCGTAGCTCCTTCTCCATAGCGTCCGACTCAGCGGAATCTCGCCCGCGAGGACGTGTGCCAGCGATGGGGTGGGTGGTCACACGCCCATCCTCCAAGCGCACCAGCATTTCAGGGGATGTGCCGATGATTTGGAAGCCGTCCAGTTCTAGGTAGTACATATAGGGTGAGGGGTTGATGGTGCGCAAAGCACGGTATATCTGGAAGGGCTGGGCGCAGGTAGGCCGGGCGAAGCGCTGGGAAAGAACAGCCTGAATGATGTCGCCAGCGTAAATGTACTCCTTGGCCCGCACCACGGCCTGCTCGTAGGCCTCTTGGGTGAAGTTGGACGTGATTGCAGGCGCTGGCTCTTCAGCGAGAGGCGTAATGGCGGGCGGGGCCGCCAATGGTTGTTCCAGCCTCTCCACTAGTTGGTCGATTTTTCGTGTGGCCGCTTCGTATTCCACCTCAAGGTCGCCGTCCAATCGCATATGGCTCAGCACCTTGATGGTGTGGCGAAGGTGATCGAACACCAACAGCGTATCGGCGCACAGGAAGATGGACTCGGGGAGCTGTAACGGGTCGTGTTCCGGGGCTGGCACACGGGGTTCGAAATAGCGGATGGCGTCGTATGCGATGTAGCCCACGGCCCCGCCATGAAACCGGGGTAACTCCGGTAACGAGACGACCTTGTGGCGCTCCATCTCGGCCTGCACCGGCCCCAAGGGGTCGACGGCTCCTTGGGGCTGACCGGGCCCGCTCTTGAGTACGGTGTAGGGCTCGGTGCCGATGAAGCTGTAGCGTGCCAGCCTCTCCCCGCCTTCGACACTCTCCAGCAGGAAGGAATAAGGAGGCTGGGCCACCTTGAGGTAGGCGGAGACAGGCGTCTCTAGATCGGCAGGCACCTCGCGATAGATGGGCACAAGATTGCCCTGCCCCGCTAAGCCTTTGATCTCCTCCAAAGAGGGATGGTAAGTCGTCGACATGTTTCTCCGGCTCTCGATTCTGGCTTTGCGCCTAGGCTTCTAAGCCACAAAAAATCAGCCCCATCCGTAGGGACGGGGCTGATTCCGTGGTGCCACCCTAGTTGCCGAACGGTAGCCATAGCTCACGTTCGCCATCTCAGTCGGCGCCTCCCCTATGATTCCATTGGGGGGACGCCTCGGGCCGTTTAACGGGGCCCACCCGGCTCGGCCTACTTAGGCTTGCTCTCTGAGGCATACAAGCCCGTTCGGCCTGCGGCTCTGAGGTCCATTCAGGCGATGCGCTGGCGCCGGCTCACACCTTACCCGGCTCTCTGGGCCCCGCTTCGCGCCCTACTAGTCCTCTTCACAGCCTCTACTATATCGACCGCAGTATAGGTACGGCCAAGGGCGAGTGTCAATCGCCGACTAGGTGCCCACGGCTACGCAGGTGGTTGTGCGAGTGACCCCGCCGGCACTGTGTATCTTGCCGGTGACAAGGTCGGCAACGGCCCCCATATCGTCGGCGTTTACCACGGCGATAACGTCGAAGGGGCCGGTCACCACGTCCACGGCTTCGATTTCAGGGAACCCCTTCATCAATTCTGCAACTCTGCGGGCATTGCCCACGGAAGTCTCTATGAGAATGAAGGCTTTGGCCGCCATTGCTCATCCTCCTCGATAAGTTACTGTATGGTTGGCTATTGGTCGTCTGGCTGATGGTCCCGATTGGGTAGTGTCACGCTCGGTGGCCAGTGTCACGCTCGGTCGGCAGTGATACTCGACCCATTGGTCTGCTACTTGGGAAGCTGGACAAGCCTGCGATGTACGTCCTTCACGCCGGTGCAACCGCAGTAACCCAGCACCCTGTCGAACTCTTCACGCAATATCTCCAGGGCCAGTCGCACTCCGGATTCTCCGTTCCAAGCCAAGCCCCATGAGATGGCGCGGCCTATGAAGACAGCGCGCGCCCCCAAGGCTAGGGCCTTGAGTACGTCGCTCCCACGCCGGATTCCTGAGTCCAAAAAGACCTCGGCTTTGCCGTCCACTGCCTCCACAACCTCGGGCAGGGCCTCGATGGATGAAAGCGTGCTATCCATGTGGCGAGCACCGTGGTTCGAGACCACGATGCCGTCGACGCCATGCTGCACAGCCATGTCGGCATCTTCTGCGGTGATGATGCCCTTGATGACCACCTTCATGGAGGTCTCGCCACGCAGCCACCTGATGTCCTCCCAGAGGAAGGGAGTGGATTCGGGCATCTCCCACCGGGCCGCTGCGGCGCTGCCGGACTCGACCCCCAAGCCTGCCTCGTCACCGGTGAAGTTGGCCAGTTCCAGCCCCGGGGAACGACGGTAACGGTTGCGCATGTCCCGTTCCTTGGGGCCGGGCAGCGGTGTGTCGACGGTGATGGCGACGGCGTTGTAGCCTGCCTTCTCCGCTCTCTTCACCAGCATGGACGTCAGGTCCTTCCCTCGGTGGTACAACTGGAACCACAGGGGGCCGCTGGCCGCTTCGGCCACCCGCTCCAAGGCGTAGTTGGAGGGTGTGCTGAGGGCCATCAAGGTGCCAGCCCCGCCGGCTGCCTTGGCCGTAGCCATTTCGCCATCGGCGTGAGCTTGCGCTTGGCTCCCGGTGGGGGCCAGCATTACAGGGAAGCTGATTTCCTGCCCCAGCACCGTAGTCCGCAGGTCACGCTCCGAAACGTCCACCAAGAACCGTGGACGCAACAGGATGTCGTCGAAGGCTTTGCGGTTGCGATTCAGGGTCAACTCGTCCTGAGCGCCGCTGGCGATGAAGTCCCACACAGAACGGGGCAGGGCCTTCTCAGCGTGGGCTTCGAGGTCGTACAAGCTGATGGGTCTGAGGGTCATATCTGCTTTCCTCTTGATATTGGATAAGTACTAGCGCGAGGGCAGTCGTGGCGTCGCGACATTATACACTCTCAGCCCGAAGCCACCTGACCCCATCTCGAATCCATCGCCACGGAGTACGTCAGTTCAGCGGGTCGGCGACCTGTAGCAGCGGCTGCTTTTGGTGCAGCCAGCGGGCCAGCACCAGCCGGTGACATGGATCGCCTGCGCGCTCGTAGCAGAGGAAGGTGAAGTCGCCTAATGTGGGTGCGTCGGTGACCCATTGGGCAAGGTCGGGTTGTGAAGCGTAGACCTCATCTAGGACTTCGGTGTAGATGGTGGCTAACCCTTGGAAGTCCACTTGGCCATCGCGGTAGGCGCGGAGCAGGTCGACGGCGGGGTAGAAGACCCGCATCGTCTCCCATTGGGCGCGACGGCCTCGAGGGTGATAGCGGGAGACACGATAGACGTCCCCCCGCCAGTTTTCAGGCTGGTAGAAGCTGGCTGTATAAAGGATGGGTTACTCCTGTTTGGCGGACATCGCCTCAGGCGTGGCCCGCCTTCGTTTGAGCAGTTGGTAGCATAGGAAGACCATTCCTCCGACTACCAGCAGGCTGAGGAAACTGATAGAGCGGTCCAGCAGGGCAACAGGCAGGGCCTCGGATCGTGGCAGCGACACCATCAGCAACCCCACGATGCCGGGTTCCACCAGTCCGAGACCGCCTGGTGTGAGCGGGATGAGGGTAAGCAGTGCGTTGGCCACGGCCACGAGTATGATCAGCCCAGGACTGACGTCGACCCCTATCGCTTCAGTCACCAGATAGAGGCGCCCCACCTCGGCTAGCCAGCTTAGCAGGCTGAGCACCGTGGTCAATGGCAGTCGCCGGAAGCTGCCCAAAGTCCCTTGATGGAAGCGGTCGTAGATGTCGCGGAACCTGCTAGGCAGCCGGTGCGCCAGCCGCCACCGGAAGAAGGCCATGGCCAGCAACAGTCCCAGCAGAGCCGCCGCAATGATGGCGGAGGCCACCACGAAATGCCACGAGGCGTCGGCCCCGCCCACAGTCAGCGTCACCGCTCCTGCCACGATGAGCAGGAACACCATGGTCACATCGAGCACACGCTCTGCCAACACTGTGCCAATGGTTCGAAAGAAGCTCTCCCCTGTCTCGTCGGCGTAGGCGTAGGCGCGATAGGCATCGCCCAAGCGGAACCAGACCAGAGAGTTGACGAACCAAGCCATCAGCATCAGGACGGAGCAGTGCGCCACTCCCAGTACCCGGGACCCTGCTGGCTGCACATTCCGCAGCAGCACCCGCCACCGTGCCCCCCGGAAGGCGAAGGTAGTGTAGTGGACCAGCACCGCGAGGGCGAAAAGCAGCGGGTCGCTGGCCCTTATCCTGTCCCATGTGCCCCCGATATCCACATCGAAACCGGCCACTAGGAAAAATATGACCAAGGCAGCAATGGCAAAGGGTATGAGGGTGGTCAGCCCCAGATATCGACGACGCGCCGCAGTCAGATGACTTGACCCCTGGGACAGGAAGTTCATGGGCTAGGTAGCCAGTGTGTGTAGAGCATCTCCGAGTAGTGTAGCGACGAAAGGCCCTTCTGGCTAAGAAGTGGCTCCCCCCGGAATGGCTCCACGGAGTAGCCCCCCAAAGAAGCGTTGGCTAAAGAGGACGCTTCTGGGGTAGCCCGGGCCGGCGTGGAAACTTGGCCGGGCTGGCCTTGAGCTTGTCCACAAGGACGATAACCCGCCCGTCCCTCAGGCCCTCGGTGTCCACAGGGGCAAGCTCGCGTAGCTTGCCCCCCAAGACTTCCATAGCGTGCAGGGAAGCGGATATCTCTGGCTCCAGTTCGCCCTTCTTCCATGTAAGCACCATGCCCCCCGTACGGCAGAAGGGCAGGGTCAGCTCCATGAGCACCCGCATCACGGCCACGCCACGAGTCGTCACCACGTCGAAAGACTCCCGCGAGGAAGAATGCAGTGCCAGGTCTTCCGCACGCCCTGTTTGGACCTCCACATCCGGGAGATCAAGCTCCTGCACCAAGTGCTTCAGGAAGCCGGTCTTCTTCCCCACCGAGTCCACCAACGTCAGTCTCATCTGGGGAAAGACAATCTTCAGCGGAACGCCGGGGAAGCCTGCTCCTGTGCCTATGTCCAACAGGCTCTCGGTAGCGCTGTTCAAGTAAGGGGCCGCGGTGAGGGAGTCGAGAAAGTGGCGCACCTGCACGCCGTCATAGTCGTTCACAGCAGTCAGGTTCATACGCTGGTTCCATTCCATCAACTCGGTGTAGTAGCACTGGAACTGGTCCAACTGGTAAGGGGTCAGCATGAGGCCGAGGTCCCGTAGGCCGCGGCGCATCAGGGGGAGGGATTCCATGGGAAGCGGATTATATCATGTGAGAGAGTCACAGCTTGGTTTGACACCCCACAGGGCCAACTTTAGAATGTCGCCAGCCCAGAGGTGGGAAGAAAGCCCATACTCCAGGGGGGTGTCCGTGGCAAATCGCGCCTATATTCTGGTGGAAACCGCTGTCGGTAAGACGAGAGAAGTGGCTGGCGTCCTGCGTGGTGTCGATGGTATTCGCTCCGTGGACGTGGTCACAGGACCCTACGACATAATCGCCACACTTGATACTCCCGATGTGGCCAGTATGGGCGCCTTGGTCACAGACACCATCCACTCGGTGGGTGGCGTGGTGCGCACCGTCACCTGTGTGTCCGTGGGCACTTCATAGCTCCGGGCTGATATCCCCTTCTTCATATCCCTAGCCTCTTGCCGCTGAAAGGAGAGCGAGCCTGTGGATTTCAGGTTTACCGCTGACGAGCAGACCTTTCGCCACGACCTTCTGCAGTTCATAGACCAAGAGTTGCCCGATGGTTGGCAGGGCGGCGGCCGTTGGCCGGAAGAGTGGGACTGGGACTATACCCGAGAGATGCGTAAGAAGCTGGCGGGACGCGGCTGGCTCACCATGCACTGGCCCGAAGAGTATGGCGGCCAAGCAGCCTCGCCGGTAAGGTCCGCCATCTTCAACGAGGAGATGGCCTACAATCGGACTCCAGGCCGCGATATCTTCGGCGTGCGCATGCTGGCCTCCACCCTCATGATATTTGGTACCGAGGATCAGAAGAAAGCCTTCCTGCCACCCATCGCCAATGGCGATGTGCAGTGGTGCCAAGGCTACAGCGAACCCGAATCCGGTTCGGACTTGGCCTCGCTGCAGACCCGTGCCATCAAGGACGGCGACGACTTCGTGATAAACGGGGCCAAGATTTGGACCACCATGGCCCACCGCGCCGACTGGATGTTCCTGCTGGTGCGCACCGACCCCGACGCGCCCAAGCACCGTGGCATCAGCTTCCTGTTGGTGGATATGAAAACCCCCGGCGTATCCGTGCGCCCCATCCACAACCTCACGGGCAGCCATGAATTCAACCAAGTGTTTTTCGACGACGTGCGGGTGCCTCAACGCCACCTAGTGGGGGAAGAGAACCGCGGCTGGTACGTCGCCGTCACTCTGCTGGACTTCGAGCGCTCTGGCATCGACTACTCGGCCATGGGACGCCGTCTGCTGGACGAGCTCATCGGCTATGTGAAGCAGGCCCCTAGCGAGGGTGGCACCCTCGCCCAAGACCCCAAGGTGCGGAACATGCTGGCGGAACGCTACATCGAGAACGATGTGGCCCGGCTGCTGGCCTACGAGGTAGCCTGGATGCAGGGCCAAGGGCAGGTGCCTAATAAAGAAGCATCCATGAGCAAGGTCTTCGGTTCGGAGACCCTGCAGCGCATCACCACCACCGGGTTGGACATCATGGGACCCTACGGGCGACTCCTGCGGGACGATGGCAGCGCCCCCTTGGATGGGCGCATACCGGAGAGCTGGATGGTCTCCTTCTCCCACAAGATTGCTGCGGGCACCTCGGAAGTGCAGCGCAACATCGTGGCGTCCCGGGGCTTGTCCCTGCCTAGGGCGTGATCACCACCGTCGCGGTCGTGTTGGGGTTGAGCGCATCGTCGGTGCCGTGTTGGGGTGAATACATCGTCGGGACCGTGTTGGGGTTGAACGCATCGTCGGGACCGTGTCCGGGCGAACACATCATCGGGATCGTGTTGGGGCGAACACATCGTAGGGGCAACCCTTGTGGTTGCCCATCGCCGACACACCCGAACATTTGTCAATGAGTCGCCGCAAGAAGCTGTGGCAACGAGTAGTCAACAGATAATCAGGAGAAATCAATGGACCTGGCGTTAGACGAGACCCAGCAGATGCTGAAGAACAGCGCCCGCGACTTCCTTTCGCGGGAGTGCCAGTCCGAAGTAGTGCGTGCCATGGAGAAAGAGGAACGTGGCTACTCACCAGAGCTGTGGGACCAGATGGTCACTTTGGGTTGGACAGGCCTGCCTTTCCCCGAAGAGCATGGCGGGACTGCAGCCAGCTTCCTCGACTTGGCGGTTCTGGTGGAGGAGATAGGCCGGGCCTTGGCCCCCGTCCCCTTCCTCTCGACTGTGGTGCTGGGCGGGCTCACCGTGCTGGAAGCCGGTGACGACGAGCAGCGACGCCAGATACTTCCCGACATCTGCCGCGGACAGGCCCTTTTGACTTTGGCCGTGCTGGAAGAGCAGGCCACCTACTCCGCCAGCGGCATACGCTTACATGCACAGGAGCGCGACGGTGGCTTCGTCCTCAACGGCACAAAGATGTTCGTGCCCGATGGACAGGTTGCCGACCTCATGGTGGTAGCGGCCCGGACTTCAGACGGTAGCGACCCCCAAGAAGGTATCACGCTGTTCCTAGTGCCGAGTGCCAGCGAAGGAGTGGAGGTGCGCCCGCAACTCACAATCGCCTCTGACAGGCAGGCGCAGGTCTCCTTCAGCAACGTGGGTGTGCCCGCCTCCTCTTTCTTGGGACAGGTGGGTGGAGGCTGGCCCGTACTGGCCAATGCGCTACGCCGGGCCGCCGCCGCCAAATGCGTGGAGATGGTGGGCGGAGCTGATGCGGTGCTGGAGATGACGGTGGAGTACGTCAAGAACCGGGTGCAGTTCGGCCGCCCAGTGGGCAGCTTCCAAGCGGTGCAGCACCATTGCGCCAACATGGCTACTGAGGTCGAGGGCAGCCGCTTGGTGGCCTACCAAGCGGCTTGGCGCATTGCCGAGGGTGATGATGCGGCCCAGGAGGTCGCCATGGCCAAGGCGTGGGTCAGCGACGCCTACCAGCGAGTGTGTGCCTTGGCTCACCAGTGTCATGGGGCCATCGGCTTCACCCAAGAGCACAACCTGCAGCTATACACCCGCCGCGCCCGAATGCAGGAAACAGCCTACGGCGACGGCTACTACCACCGCGAGTTGATGGCCCAATCACTGGGACTGTAGCGAAGAGCCTCTCGGCTACCCCCCAGCTGTTCGCCCTTTCCGTTCGTCCTGAGCAAAGTCGAAGGCCAAAGTCCCCAGATATTGTCCCTAAGCAGGTCAGCCTACATAGGTATGGCAGAGGCTACACCAAGGTCTCCTACAGGCGTAGTGAAATCCCTGTGTGCTTGCAATCCATCTAGCCAGATTCCGCCCCGAGATCGTGAGTTCAATGAACTCAGCGACCAGCGCAACGGTACTCTCCTCCTCTTATGTCGCCTCCGCAAGGCAGTCTCGATTCTCCTCTTCAAGCGGAATCCAAAGAACTCTCGTACTGCGCCAGCAGACCCTGCACGGCTGGCACCATGGCGGTAGGAATCACCATTACCGTTTGACCGTCCTCCTCGAGGGCGGCCTCGTCCTCCGCTATCGCTTCCTCATCAGTCTGCGTCTCATAGTACCGGATGAGGTCTTGGACTCGCTCCTCGTCCCAGCCGGCCGGGAAGCTATTGGCCTTTGTCATCTGTTTCTCCTTCGCCTGCGACGACGGTAAGCAGTGAGCGGTTGCCCTTGGAGTTCAAATGCGGTAACCACAAACGCACTGTCCGCACCAGGGTCACGCACATAGACGATAGCATGCCTCTCCCCCAACCCCTGACATCCCCCTATCGACGCCCGCCCCCGCCATCGCTATCATATGGGTATGTAGGCATCCGCCGATGTCCCCAGAATCCGCCCCACACGGAGTGCCCCGTGCGCTGCCTATCTATCGCAGTGCGTGATACTTCCATCTCAGGAATGCGGCCAAGTTGCCGCGTAATTTTAGGCCTGAATCGTATCTGAGCAGGGGCAAAATGCGGCAAACGCGGCATCTTTCAGATACAAAACAATATCTTCCAGATACGATGGGCGCCGCGCTTCAGCTACGAATTCGGAACACATGCCGCACCGTCCAGCTACAAACCGCGCGACACAATGTCGCATCATGCAGCGTGATACTGTGATTCACAGACGGTCTCTAGCCTCCCAACACGGCCGGACCCGGCCGAAACGACGACCTTAAACGACGACCCTAGAAGTGGAGTAGGATGGCCAGCACTGACTGTATATTCTGTCGCATCCCCCAAGACCCCAACGCCGATGTGATATACCGCGATGACCGGGTGTACGTCATCCGGGACATCACACCCTGTGCTCCGGTGCACCTGCTCATCATCCCCCTGCAGCACCTAGGTGGCTTGGCCTACATCAGCGCCGGCCAGATACCCATCATGGGACAACTCTTCGTCGTAGCTGAGGAGATGGCCCGCCGCGAAGGTGTCACCGTCAGCGGCTACCGCGTGCTAATGAACCAAGGCCCCGATTCCGGCCAAGCCGTCCCCCATCTCCACATGCACCTGCTCGCAGGGCATAAGCTGGCAGACTTGGGATAGCGTGCCTCCCGATCCACGCCATCATTCGTCACCCATTGCCAACCTAGTGGCCCGCAGGGTCGAGGCCCTGCCCAAGGGGCTGCAAGAGCACATCCACCGCGCTCAAGTGGAGGCGCGCCTTCTGGCCCAGCGTCATCGGCTGGATATCGAGAAGGCGCTGCTGGCCACCCTAGCCCACGATGTCGCCCGGGCGATGAAGGGCGAGCAACTCCTCCAACGTGCCAGCGAGTTGGGCGTGCCGGTGGACCCTGTAGAGCAGCAGGTCCCCCTGCTGCTGCACGGCCCCGTTGGAGCCGAGTTGCTCCGACAGGTCGACGGTCTGGAAGACGACGAGATACACCAAGCCGTCTGCTGGCACAGCACCGCTCATCCCGACTTGTGTGACACGGCCAAGGTGGTTTTCCTAGCCGACAAGATGGACCCTAGGAAGGCCCATCGCTTCCCCCAGATGCCCAAGGTCCGGGAGTTGGCCATGGAGAGCCTCGATGAAGCCATCGTGGAGTTCCTCAGCGGCGAGATGACAACGCTGATTGCTGATGGGGGTCTCGTGCATCCCGCGTCGGTCGACGCTCGCAACGCCCTGCTCATGCGCCTGCACGAAAAGGCGTCCCACTAGTGCGCCTCACTCTGGGCGACGGCCGGGTGATTGCCAACCCGACCCTTGAAGGCATCGGTGAGGCCCTGCGCAGCTTGGGGGGAGGCCCTGGTTCCTTTGCCCTCATGGAGGACGAGACCGGTCAGACGCCCGACCTGTTCATCCAAGGTACCCGCGCCATCGCTGCGCCTCATCACGTATACCCATTGGACATCGGGGACGATCCGGACAACTTCACCGTCGAGTACGCAGAGGCCATCGCCGAGTACGAAGACGAAATAGAGGCGAGGCATTTCCGCAGCCGCCAATTGGTGAGGACGGAAACGCTGGTGGTGATGTTCCAGAGCTACGCCTTGGCTGAAGGCACATGGAAGGACATGGTCTCTTGGGAAGACACCAGTTCCGAGACCGAAGAAGAATACGAAGACGATGACTTTGATGAGCCTGAGGCCGAACCCCAAAGCCCAACGGGAGACCCGTGGGCCCGCAAGAGCGGTTGCTTCAGCCTGCTGGCCCTCTTCGCCGCGACAGCAGTCGGGCTCACTCTGATGTTAGGAGTGTTGTGATGCGATTCGGAATTATCCTGGATGGGGGCAACCTAGCCGGTGAGTCGCGGGCGCAAGCCTTGGAGGACCGGCTGGGCAAGGCGCGACTGACGCGGGAGTGGGGGTACCACTCGCTGTGGATGGGCGGCGGCTTCCTCAACAACGGCTGGCACGCTTCCTCTCTGTTGGCGCGGGCTGCTGCCGAGGCTCAGGGACTGGAGTTGGGGTTGCTGGCGTTGCTGCCACTGGACCATCCGGTGGCCCTAGCGGAACAGGTGTCGACGCTGGACGCCATCTCCGGAGGCCGCTTGGTGCTGGGGGTGTGCCTAGGCTGGCGGCCCCACGAGCTACAGGCCTTCAACATTGAGCGGACCGAGCGCTTGCCCCGCTTCCGCGAGAGCCTGGATGTTATGAAGCTGCTGTGGACCCAAGACAGGGTGACCTACCAAGGCAAGCACTATCAGCTGGAAAACGCGCCTGGGGCTGCCAAGCCCCTGCAGTCGCCCTACCCGCCCATCCACATCGGGGCCAACATGGACCGGGGAGTGATACGTGCGGGGCGTGAGGCCGACGGCTGGCAGGTAAGTTCCCGCGCTACCGTTGCGACCATACAACGTCAGGTTCCTCTATACAGGGAAGCTGCCGAGAAGGCCAACCGGCCCTCCAATGTCGTGGCGTGGCGCGAGATGTACGTGGCCCCAAGCCGTAACGAGGCCATCGACACCATCCGCCCTTACGTGGAGGCGATGTACCGCAACCGCGCCTCGCTGGGCCACAACGCCGAACTCCCCGAGGCCGACCGCATCGCCGATTCATTCGAGCAGGTGCTGGAGGGTCGCTTCATAGTCGGCAGCCCCGCCGAATGCGCCGAACAGGTCCAAGCCTACGCCTACGCCGGAGTGGACGAGTTGGTGATGCGCTGCCAATGGCCCGGCATGCCCGGCACCGACGCCTTCAAGGCCATCGAGCTCTTCGCCCGCGAGGTGAGGCCTGGCTTTGTGTAGGGGGTTAACGGCTACTTGGTGATATAATCCGGTAGAATGAGTAGCACCCAAGCAATACCATGACTACGCCTGCCAACAACAACTCGCCTACGCTTGAGAACCTCGCAGATGGCCAGCAACACCTCATCGAGGCAGTCACGACATTAAGTGAAGCTGTGCAGGCGCTTGCTAACGGGCAACAACATCTTGCTGGAGGTGTACAGGCGCTGGCAGATGGCGAAAATCACCTTGCAGCAAGCTTAAAGGCACTGGCAGATGCCCAAAATGCTTTCGGAGCTTTTGTCGTTGAGCAGCGCGATTTCAATGGCAGAGTCGAGAGCTTTATGGCGCAAGTCGGCACATTTATGTCTGATGCCAACAGACAATTTGCCAACATCAACGCAGATCTCACCGCCACCAATGAAAAGCTTGACGGCCTGAAGGATGATATCGGTCTAGTCAAGGGTGGCCATGCTCGCAACGAACTCCGCCATAGAGCAAGCCTGATCGCAAACGACTTAGGCTACCAGCTTATATCCGAACTTCCCCAAGGTGCGCTCATAGCTTTCGCCCAGATAGCTGTTGCCAATGGCGTGGCCCCCAATGAGGTGGAAAGCTTCCGTAACGCCGACAGGTAATGATGGTCTAGGATTCCAATAATCAACCGGGTTACGTTGCCGTCGAAGTATCGTACACCGTAAACAGTAACGACGTTAGGAGGGCGGTGCGGAACGCTGATTATCTGTAGCAATACACCGGAATCCGGTCACATGCCGTCGTCGCTGGGGTTGATATTCTGCCAGAGGCCAAGCAGCGGGCCGACACCGACAACGTGTATTGGTACAAGATACTGGCACGGGAAATACAGCCAGCCTAGACGACAGTACCCCTAGCCGTGGAGCTCAACCACATCTTCGTCGCAGAGGATGTAGTCGCGGCCGACTCGCTGGCCGTCGAACTTGCCGGAGCCCCAGAGCAGCGCGTACTTAACCTTCCGAGCCCACTCCTTGTGTAGGTAGTGGGCTGCTTCTTCCAGCGAGCTTCCTGTTTCCACGATGAGGGGCGCCTGATAGTCCGGCTTGCCTCCAGGGGCTTTCAGGTAGACGCGGGTACGGCGTAGGGCGACGAACACCGCCTCGCCCAAGCCAGCCAGCAAGTCGTCATCGGCTGCTGAGGCTGGGAGCACTGTGAACTCGTCTCCGTAGAGCTCCTGCAGCATCTCCAAGGCCTCATCAGTGTCGGGGAGATCGGCCTTGTTGCCCACCAGCAGGGCGTGCTTCTGCACCTTATGGTCTTCGGGATCCGCCTCCTCGTCGGTGCGCAACAGGCGGTAGCCCCAGCGCTCCATCTCCTCCATGACCTCTTGCGCTTCCGACAGGGGATCGCCGGAGAGGTCGACCACAATGAGCAGCAGGTCGGAGTTGCGCAGCAGGCTGAACAAGCGGGTCTGAACGTCATTGTCGTTGATGGCGGGGGTGTCCACCATCTGGATGAGAATGTTCTGATGGCGCAGCATTCCCGGCATGGGTAGCTGGGTGGTGAAGGGGTAGTCGCCGACCTTGGCTGCTGCGCCGGTGAGCACTGCCATCAACTGGGACTTGCCAGCGTTGGGCAGGCCGATGAGCACCGCTTGGCCTGCACCCTCCTTGCGTATGGCATAAGGTTGGTACTGACTGGCGCCTCCGCCACGCTTGGGGTTCTCCAGCTCTTCGGTGGCACGGGCTACCTTGGAACGCAGGTCGGCGCGCAGATGGTCGGTGCCCTTGTGCTTGGGAGTGGCCGAGAGCATCTGCTGCAGGGCCGCGATCTTCTGGGCAGGACTCTTGGCAGAGCGGAAGCTCCGCTCCGCTTCGAAGTAGGCGGGTGGGAGGTTGGCCGGCACGTCGTCACCTCCTATAGGGCTTGGGGCTATAGGGCTTGTGACTATAGAACTTTATAGTGTACTTGCAGGGCCATCGGCGGTCCCGTGGGCGGAATATAGCCTGTGAGCGTGGCAGCGTCAAATGAGAGGCATGGAGTAGAGGCACCAGGCAAAACGAAGATTAGTTCTAAATTGGTACCATAGTCCCCTTGATAAACAGAACGTACGTTTTTATTATAGCCAAGACGTTTGCTCTGAGGGGGCACTATGACACAGGCTACCGTAAAGTCCACGTCTGATCTGCTGCCGGAATTCTACCCCTATCGAGACATAGGTTGCGAGATGTCGCCCTCGTGTCTGGATTGTCCGTTGCCCCAGTGCAAGTACGACAATCCCGGCTCGATGCAACGCGAGAAGCGCTCCGAGCGGGACCGCCAGATAGTGTATGCCTTCAGGCAGGACAGTATGACAGCCCCCAAAGTGGCAGCTCGTTTCGACCTTAGCCAGAGGACCATCTTCCGCATCCTGAGGCGGTACCAAGACGAGATTGACGCGGGAATGGGCGAGAGGATGGAAGAAATGGCGATCGCCGCATAGCCGGTGGCTTTGACACTGCACCGCCTGATTATCGTACTATTGGCCTATGAAAACTCACATCCTAGCATTGCTCATCATCCCTCTGCTTCTAGCGGGCCTTGCCGCCTGTGACAGTGGAGTGCCCCAACAGGAGTTGGACGCCGTGAACATCCAGTTACAGGATGAGAAGGCCAAGACCGCCGACTTGGAAAGCAGGCTAAAACAGGTGGAAGACTTGGAGGCTAGGCTGGAACGGGCGGCGCACTTGGAAGCCGCCCGGGGTCTGCTGGCCGACGGCTGGGAGCTTCCAGGGCCGGAAGTCCTAGCCTTTCTCGCTGCCGCCCAAGCCTCCGACGATCCCGAGTTAAAAGCGGGCTTGGCCGAGTTGCTCCAGGGCTTCATATCCAGCTTGGAGTCTCTGCCTCCGCAGCTGTTGGGCGAGGCCTTGGCTGCGGTGCAAGGGGCTGGTGACTTGGATGTGGCGGATGCGGTGCAGGCCCTCCTGTTCGCCGTAGCGCAGGGAGGCGGCGGCCCCGAACTGCTGGAGGTGGCCCGAGCCGCACATGCTGCCAATAGCGAACCGCTGGAGCAGGCCATCAGCGGTATCCTTGCAGAGGTGCTTGGTGAGCAGGGTGCCACCGACTTGGTCCAATCAATCGGAGAACTGGCATCGGCCTCCACCGATGCGGCGGTGCAGCAGTCCCTGCAACAATTGAGAGAACCCCCTGAGGACTTCCTGCAACAGGTGGAGAAGCATCTGGATGCTGCTGGCGTTCCTTCACTTCAAGACGGCTTCCAGCAAGCGTATATCACCCCCGGCGGGGACCCGAAAGCGTTCTATGACAGCGTTGTCGAGCAGCTTCGGCAGGTCTTGGGCTTGCCCGCGATGGAGCTCTCTACATGACCAGCCAGTAGTTGGCCTGACCATTCGCCACCTTCCCCTACCATAACTGCTCTCTTCCACTTCCATCCCAATACTGGACATGTGTGCCCAAATTTGCGTCCCAGAAAGAGAAGATTCTAGAACAAGGAAAGGGCCGGGGTCATCACAACCTCGGCCCTTCCGGCTTATTTGCACCGTTTGTCGAGACGGTTGGGTTACACTCGGGAGAAGGGGTTCTGCGCCTTCATCATGCGGTGGAAGTCCTTGCGGGCCTCGTCGATCGTGGGACTGCCTTCCACGCCCGTCAGGGTTCCTTGGAAGTAGTCCTGGAACTTGGAAGTTCCGCGGGTTAGTAATGCTCCGAAAATCTTGCTTACCATGCTTTTTCTCCTTGCCGGGGGCCTCTCTTGTGGTCCCGCTGCTCACTAGTAGTATGCTCCTGCTCATACATAGTCACCAGAGATGACAGACAATATGATATATGCGCGATCGTGATATTAGAGATGAATCGGTGCCTGCCAAGGGCTTCCTATGTCGGATCGTTCTCATGCTGCATCTTCAATAAACTGAAAATACCGGCACAGGGTATGGGCCAAAAGAAAGGGCCGGGGTCATCACGACCTCGGCCCTTTCGGCTTATTTGCACCGTTTGTGGAGACGATTGGGTTACACGTTGGAGAAGGGGTTCTGCGCCCTCATCATGCGGTGGAAGTCCTTGCGGGCCTCGTCGATCTTGGGGCTGCCTTCCACGCCCGTGATGGTCCCTTGGTAGTAGTCTTGGAATTTGGAAGATCTCCGGCCTAGCAGTGTTTCTAAGATCTTGTTCATCATTGCTTCTTCTCCTTGCCCCGGGATGCCTGCGATGCCTGCGGTGCCTCCGCTGCTCACCATTAGTATGCACCCCTTAAAACATGGCGGCCAGAGATATCAGACAATATAATACACCGGCATATATGATACTGGAGTTAGACTGATGCAGTTGCGTGAACTCAAGAGCTTTTGTGTGACCGCAGAGGTGCGCAGCATGTCCAAGGCCGCCGACCTTCTGGATATCGGCCAGCCCACGGTCAGCACCCACATCCAAAGGCTGGAAGAAGAGTTGGGGATGGTGTTGTTCGACCGCTACAAGCGCCCGATACAGCCGACTCTAGCGGGGGCTGCCTTGGCAAGGCTGGCAGGCCCGCTGGTGGAGGGCATCGAAGGACTGAAGGCCAGCACTGCCGAGGCCGAACGCCACGGGCCGGTCTCGGTTGCATCCACCCCGGATATCATCCCTCACACTCTGCTCAAACTGGTCACGGCCTACAGGCAGGAATACCCAGAAGTGCACCTGCAAATCCGGTCGGGCCACAGGCCTGACATACTGAGAATGGTCAAAGATGGCGAGGTGGACCTAGGGATGGTCCCTGGGGCTGACACGGGGCCGGACTGCGACTTTCAGCCTCTCTTCCCCTACGAGCGGGTCCTGATTACCCCGCTCCGTCATCCCCTGTTGGAAGGAGACCTCACGCTTGAGCGAATTTCCCAATATGACCTAGTGCTCATGGGCCCCAGCACTCACACCCACGCCATGCTGGCCGCGGAGATGCGCCGCCGTGGCCTGCGCCACCATGTGGTGGTGGAGCTGGACAGCATGGACATGATCAAGCGGTACGTCGCCTTGGGCATGGGGGTTTCAGTTGGTCCACGTCTTGCCATCGAGCCTGAGGATGAGGAGAGGCTGGGTGTGGTCAGCTTGGCAACGTTGCTGCCGGTGGAGCAGGCTGGCATTGTGACCCAGCCGGGCAAGGTCTTGTCGAACCCAGCCCAAGACTTCATCGACCAAGTGCTGCGGGTCACCGGCGCCCCTAGATTCGTGCCCTGACGGCGCTAGCCACTGCCTTCTGAGAAGCGCTCGGGACCAAAGCTACCGATGGGCATGTCGGTATGCCCGTCCGTCACGAGGTCGGCGGTGGCGATGGCCATTGAGGGCGCAACCAGTATGCCTTTGTGGCCTGCGCCTGTGGTTAGGTAGACGTTATCCCAGCCGAGGGCTTGTCCCACGATGGGCTGGCCATCCGGAGTCTGAGGGCGCAGGCATGACGTGTGGCGCACTACTCGGGCGTCAGCCAAGGTTGGGACCACCCGGAGGGCCCCCGCCATGATTTGCTCGCGGCTTGACTGCCAAGGCTGGGAGTCGAATCCAGCCTCCTCGTTCGTGGTCCCCGCCCACACCAGACCGTCCAGCTTGCGCGAAAGCAGGCCATTGGCATAGTAGATGATGAGGTCGGCTGCGGGATCTGGCGTGGCCATACGCAGTAGGTCGCCCTTCAGAGGCTGCACAGGGGCGGCATGCCCCAGCCACGGCTCCGCTTGGGAGGTCCATGGCCCCATGGCTAGGACCACGGACTGGCAGGAAAGGGTCTGTTGGGTGAGCGTAACACCTGAGGCCAAACCGCCCGTACTCTCCAGCCCTGTGACGGTGTCGTGGATATGGCGGGCACCCATCTTCTGTGCCGCTCTCGATAGGGCTAGGGTAAGCAGATAGCTGTCGAGGGAACCGATACCTTCGATTACCAGCCCTCCGGCCACACGGTCGCTGATGCTAGGCTCAATCTGAGCAATGTCCGCAGGCGACACACTGCGCTTGGTGAAGGGCCCAATGCCGTCGAGGGCGTTGATGGCATCCAAGCCATCAAAGGCATCCATATCGTCCAGACTCTCCAACTCATCCCCAAAGGCCACACGCAGCAGTGGCAGCAGCCTGCCCTGCACGTCGACACCCGTTTCGTCGGCCAGCCGAGGCCACCATTCCATGTGACGCCGGTAGCCTTCCAAGGCAAGTGGTTGCAGCTGGCCGGGGACGTTCTCGCCATCCAAGGGGTTGAGTACACCGGCGGCCATGCCTGAGGCATGGGCAGCGATGGCGTCCCGCTCCACCACAGCAACGCTGATGCCACGCTGGCACAATACGTACGCGATGGCCCATCCCGTGATGCCTCCGCCGACAATTATGACTTCAGACTGGCTTGCGATGGCGTTGCTCCTTTTCCAACATCAGTAGGGCAGAGTCAATACGGCCATTCTCAAGAATTCGTGAAGATGACGCAAGAGGCGTAGGGAAATCTGGTAGGCGAAACACGTGATCGTTGCGGTCGCATGGGCAACCACGAGGATTGCCCCTACCGAAGACCAAGAGTGTCGGCAATGGCTCGTCTGCGTTGAGTCAACTGGTCTGCGTTGAGTCAATAGACATATTGGCTTACAATGCGCAGCGATGAGTACGATTACTACAGGTGAGACGCACATAGAGATCGCAGGAGTCCAGATGCAACTGTTCAGTGGTGGTACCGGGCCGCCGCTGGTTTTCCTGCACGGGGCTGGAGGCAATCCCGGATGGCAGCCTTACCACCAAGCCTTGTCGGAGAGCTACACGGTATATGCGCCGTCGATGGCAGGCTTCAACGGGACTGAGCGTCCTGATTGGGTGGACACCATCACCGACGTTGCCCACATGAATCTGGAGATGGTGCAAAGGCTGGGGCTGGATTCCTACGTCCTGATGGGCTCTTCCATGGGCGGTTGGGTGGCGGCGGAGATGGCTGCCATGGCGCATCCCCAACTCAAGGGGCTGGTGCTGATAGATGCAGTGGGTATCAAGCCGGAAGAGGGCGAGATCGCCGAGGTGTTCATGGTATCGGCGGAGACCCGCCTCAAGCAGCGGTTCTACGACCCACAGCAGGTGCCCGGCTACGACCAGTACACCCGCCAGTTATCGCCTGATGAGCAGGTGGTTGAGCACACCAACCGGGAGATGGCATCGCAGCTGTGCTGGCGCCCCTACATGTACAACCCCAGCCTGTCCTACTACCTAGCCAAGGTGGATACGCCCACGCTGATTGTGTGGGGCAGACAGGATGCAATAGTGCCCCTGAATTGTGGCGAGCTCTATGAGAGGGCCCTGCCCAATGCAGTCCTGAGAGTGATCGACCAGTGCGGTCACTCGCCCGCTGTGGAGAAGCCGCAGCAGTTCCTGGAGGCGGTGACAGAGTTTTTGGCCGGCCTGAAGTAGGGCCGGGTCGGGAGCGGATTATGACGGTCGAGGTCTACTGGTTTTCCGAGCAACCCTATGGCCATGTCAGCGATGAGGACCTGGAGGGCTGGGAATCGGGCCGGATGCACTTCCCCAACACCTATTTCGACCCGGTGAAGGCCCATACCCTTTATACCAACTATCACGATCAGTACGCTTGGGCCGACGAGATGGGGTTCGACGGCATCATGTCCAACGAACACCATTCCTCCTACTGGTGCATGAAGCCCTCGGTGAACGTGGACGCGGCGGTCATCGCAAAGATGACCAAGCGGGTCAAGATCGCCATGCTGGGCAACGTGATTGCCACCACCGACCCGGTGCGCATGGCGGAAGAGATCGCCATGCTGGACTGCATCTCCGGCGGACGAATCATCTCCGGGTTCGTGAGAGGCACGGCCGTGGAGACTCTTCACGCCGGCATCAGCCCCACCGAGAACCGGGACCGGTTCGAGGAGGCCCACGACCTCATCCTCAAGTGCTGGACCGATCCGGGCCCCTTCCGCTGGGAGGGGAAGCACTATCACCACCGCATGGTCAACCCTTGGGTCAGGCCCATCCAGAAGCCTCATCCGGCCATCTGGTTCCCCGGTACGGGCAGCCCCGAAAGCGTCATCTGGGCCGCCAGTCACCAGTACCCCTACATGAACCTAGGCTCTCTGCTCGACGTGACCAAGCAGCTCAAGGAGATTTACTTCGAGACGGCGCGAGAGCACGAGTACGAACCGGGGCGGGAGCACTTCGGCTACCTGATGCGCCTGCTGGTGGCTGATACCGACGAAGAAGCCCAGGAACTGGGCAAGCACTTCCTGTGGACAGAGGCCCATCGCAACCGTGGCCCCGTAGAGTTCAACGACCCGCCAGGCTACCAGTCCCGGGAGGCGATGCGCATCAAGATGACACGCCCTCTCATCGGGACCGGCACCATGGGCAAACGCATGAGCTACCAAGACCTGCAGGACGCCCACAACATAGTCGTGGGTAGCCCGGAAACGGTCATCAAGAAGCTGCGCCACATACGCCAAGAGCTCGACCCAGGCTACATCCTCATATACGGAAACGAAGGTCCCATGCCCCACGAGGCGAGCATGCGCTCCATCGAACTGCTGGGCACCAAGGTCATCCCCGCTATCAAGGAAGACTAGAGGCGCCTAGGGCTAGGGACGCCCGTAGTGGAAGCGCCTGACACGGAAAGCTGCCTCTAGCCGAGGAACCGGCGGAGATGGGCGGCTTCTTCCACGCAGTGGGTGATGTTCATGGTGGTGGTGTGATGGTTGATGCCAGCCCAGATTGCGCTGGTAAGCCCCTCATGCACCCGGTCCAGTTCGTCGGTGAACTGGACCAATAGGCTCAGGTAGGGTTCACCCAGCAATTCCTTCACATGACGCTCATTGGCGAAGCGCAAGGACGCCCGCAAGTCCCCGTCCACACTTGGATAGACCTCAAGCACGAAAGCGAGGTCCTCGGCGGTTAGTGAGGCCAAACCCAGAAGCTCCGGTGGCACGCCAATGGAATAGAGCGAAGCGGTGAAGCTTATGGCTCGGGGCAGGGTCACCTCGCCAACGCCTCCCAAGGTGCGCCCGTAGCCGAAGAGACCGACATGCAGTCGGCGCTCACGTCGTCTGGGCACATGGGCCGATGCGCTCCTGATGACCCGAATCAGCCTCTGTACGTTTGTCTGGTATACATTTGTGGTCCTGTCGATGATCCCCTGGGCGCGGTCATGGTCAATAGCCATGGGCTCGGCACGCTCGTGGTTGCGGATCTGCGCTATGCCGTCGCGAACGGTGTCTCTGGCGTAGTCGTATTTGAAGGCCGATTGGACCGTAAAAGTCTGGGCGCTGGGGTACTCGATTAGAGAGCGTTCCACGTTGACGGGAGTCAGGTGGCCTCGGAAAGGCACCGAGCCCGCCCCGATTATGGGGAACAGCGGCAGCCCCAATCTCCCTTCAAGCTCGTGAAGCAGCAGAAGTCCCACCTTGAGAATAAGTTCGGCGGCTACGATTCCTTAGTTGAGGGCTGGATCGCTGCGAGCAAGGAAAACCCGCTGATACGGCAGGTTCCTCCCTTGCACATACTCCTCCACGATTCGGTCGCAGTAGAGCAGGTGCTCCATGTCTTCGATCAGAGGAATCATTCGAACCCGCTTGGGGAAGAATTCTCCCACCCAGTCCTTGACCGATTGACCGTCTTCCAGCACTTCATCTTCTTGGCCGACGACTACCTTGCGATAGTATGCCTCCACCATCGACAACTCATCAGCGGAGGTGGTGAGAGGAAGAATTACGTCCTGAATAGGAGGCACATGGCCCTCGCCGTAGAAGCTCTGCGCCACATCCCAAGCCGAGGGTACGCTCTGCAGTGCCTCCACCATGGATTTGCGCATATCGCGTTCGACGCGCGGATTCGGCACCCGCACTGTCAGCGCTACGTCACGACCAAGCTGGAACTCATTCTGGAAGAAGGTCGGGTAGCCAGTGAGGAGCTTCCGCACAACCGGGTTGTCCGCTTCATTCCCTTCCGAGTCCCACATCTGTTCCTCGCATCCCAAGGCGAACACGTCGACAGCCTCGTCGACCTCGCCGTCCCCCTTTAGCACCCCGCGCTCGTCAGCAAAAGGTGCTGGCATGGCGTTGTCCGGGTGCTGAGTGCTCATCACCTTGGGAACTGAGAGCATGGCGCATCTCCTTCATCGTTGCGGGGCATCGAAGTCTTGTGGATACGTGCTAACCGTCCAAGATACATCTGGCAGGCTGGATCTGGTCCGATTGTAATCGTAGTACCACATCGGGCCAACATCCAAGGACTCTGGTGGCAATCCGGCTACGATTCGGATTATGATGGGCCTCGAAACAGCCGGTAATCATGAGCCCGGTAATCATGAACTAGGAGGTCAGCATGGCCGAGTACATACCGTCACCCACTGATTGGGTGCGTGAGCAAGTGGAACTATACGAAGGCAGCGGGGGTACCAGCGGGCTGACACTACGGGATACCGGGCTGCCGGTCATCATTGTGACCAACCGCGGCAACCAGACTGGAGCCGTACGCAAGACTCCGCTTATGCGAGTAAAGGACGGGGACAACTACGTTCTCGTAGGGTCCAAGGGGGGCGCACCCGCGAACCCGGTGTGGGTCTACAACCTTCGAGCGGACACTAGCGTGGAGATTCGCGACGAGGCTGTGATATCTCCCATGCGGGTCCGTGAGGTCGAGGATGAAGCGGAGCGAGCGCGGCTGTGGGACTTGGCAGTGGCGGCGTATCCGCCCTACGAGGACTATCAGACCCGCACCTCCCGGAAAATCCCTGTGTTCGTCGCGGAACCAGCGTAACTTCGTAACTTCGTTACCGAGCCACCGTGCCCCTGGATGCACAAGGAGTGGATGCACAAGGAATCGGTGCAGAAGGAGTGATGGCCTCATGTATGACCTGATACTGAAGGGCGGCACCGTGGTCGACCCAGCCACTCAGCGCCACGGCGTGATGGACATCGCCATCCAAGACAGCAAGTTCGCCAGCATCGCCACCGACATCACCGGCGAGGCCACCAAGGTCATCGACGTCAAGGGCAAAATTGTCACAGCAGGCATCATTGATGTGCACGTCCATGTGCTGGAGGGGGTCAATGCCACGGGTGTGAGTCCCGACGTCGCGGGAGTGTACGCTGGCGTGACCACCCTGGTAGATGCGGGCAGTGCTGGGTGCGCCAACATCGGGGCCTTCCCCACGCTGATCATGCCCCACTGCCACACCGAGATCATCCCTTTGATGCACATATGCCAGACGGGCCTGTCGACCATGCCCGACATCATCGCCGAGGAAAGCATCAACCTCGATAACACCCTGCGCGCCTTGGAGCAGTACCGCGACCTAGTGCCCGGCATCAAGGCCCGCATGGTGTCACCCGCCCTCGAAGTGTTCGGTATGGAGATGCCCCGACTTGCCAAGAGGGCCGCCAAAGAGGGCGGAGTCAAGCTGATGGTGCACATCGGCGACACTGAGAAGCGCTATCCCGCCGAGGTGATACGAGAGTTGCTGCCCATCATGGAGGAGGGCGACATCCTCACCCACCTTTTCACCGCCAACCCCGGTGGTGTGCTGGATGCCAACGGTCACCTCGTGCCTGAAGCTAGGGAGGCCCGCGACCGGGGCGTATGGCTGGATACCGCCCACGGCAGGATGAACTTTAGCTTCGACGTTGGCCAACGGGTCATCGATCAGGGCCTGCTTCCCCACTGCATCAGCACCGACCTTACTGTTCCGGGCCGGGTCAACACCGTGCACAGCATGGCTGAGATGATGACCCGCTTCCTAGCCCTCGGTTTTACCCTAGACCAAGTGGTTACCATGTGCACCTCCAACCCAGCCAAGGCCATCAGTCAAGACCATCGCATCGGCAGCCTAGTCGAGGGACGTCAAGCCGACGTGTCGGTGCTGGACCTCAGAGACGGCGACTGGGTGGTGAAGGACGTGGTTGGAGGCAGCCTGCCCTCCGAAAAGGCCTTCGTACCTGTGATGGCCATAAAGCGGGGCGAGGTGTTCATGCCCGAGTGGGGCCCGCGCCCTTGGGGCTGGGAACCCGACGAAGCCTAGGGGGGAGTCTCTGACTATTCCGCGAGAGCCGCCTTGGAGCGTTGTAGGTAGTTCCTCAGCTCGTCCGGGAATTCGTCTACAAAGCCCAGGGCCTTTTGGTACATATCGACAATCTCGCCTACTGTCTTGTCCAAGGGTATTAGGCCAAAATTCTTATGCACTAGCTGGTTTCGGAAGCTGCCTATTTCCATGAATGCGCGGATCGACTTTTGATGCGTCTTGACCCATCCATCCATGTATTCTTTGAAGTCATTGCCAAACGCTTCGATGAACCTGTTAGCATTCCGCCTTGTCCAATCGAACCAATCATGGTAGCGCCGCTCTACAGCCTTGTTACGGACGAACTCCACTAAGGGTTGTGCGTTGTTTGTAGCCTCCGAAAAGACATCGAGGACAGACTCGGTCATGCGAGTTTCAAAATAGCTCGCCGCTGACACCATCAGCGTTTTCGCAAAGGAGGCGTCAGCGGTGGCTCGTACTGACACCTCCTGCAGAGGAATGAACGCCATGAGGGTCTTGTGCTCCTCAACTAACTGCTCGATGATATCGGTCGAACTGTCGCTGGCCATCGACTAGTCGAGCGACAAAAGCTCGCGGGCTCGCGACAAACGTGTCCGGACTTGAGCAGTGGCTGTGGTCTGGCTTTGAGTTGCAGCAAGAAACGCTGTGTCGTATCGGAGTGTTCTGACCGATTTGCGATTTACTTTACCCCTAACTCGCCTATTCTGGGAGTAGGCCTCGGCACATGAAGCAACAAACACTGCTTCGAATAGCATAGGGCTGAATCGTCCGCTAATTTGGAGTGCTTCGGCTTCGAGGGAGCCGCAACTGTCCATGAACGAAGTCAATAAGTCTTCGAGCCGTCGGACCTTGTCCTCGTCAAACAATTTTGCGTCCAGCGAGAAGCCATTGAGGAATTTAGCCATCGATGGACTGTAAGAATCCCCTTTAATCAACATCGCAAATCCTCGTAAGAGGATTTCTACGTCTTTCATATGGAGGTCGGGGACTGGCGAGCCGACGAGACGTCTCCACTGAAGCTGCGCGTTCGTCTTGTATAGGACGTCATAGAATTTGGAGTCGTACATGCAACGCCTAATCTCTTGAGGTGTAAGATTCATACCCCCTGAGTTGAGACGATTAAAGATTTCATACATAGACTCAGTGCCGGCAGGCCTGACTTGCTTTACGATGATGTTGCGGATCGTCCGTAGGTTGAATGTGGTTTGGTACTCCTCGCCGAGAGTAGAATAGCTCAGTTTGCTGAATCGGTTTCGGTGTTTGGGCAACTGTTCTGGAAGAGCAAGATTGAAGTCACGGAAGTATGCTTCGTCGGCCAAGACGTTGTCCGGGATCTTGCCTTGATCATCAAACAACTGCCTTAGTTCCAACAGCTTGTCGCTCCTTGGAAACCTTCCACTGACAAAGTAATAGATGGCCATGAGCCTCTGTTGCCCATCTATCACCAGAAATCGGTTGGGCGCCTCCTCATACAAGAATACTTGAGGGATGGGAAGCCCTATCAGGATTGACTCTACCAGTTTTGAGGCTCTCTTGATGTCCCAGACGAAGTTGCGTTGGAACCCGGGTATCTTCACAACCCCGGACTTGATGAAGTCCACAATAGTAGTGACATTGAAATCGTTAGGAGATGAAACTATGTCGTATTGCCCTATGGGGGTGTCGTCATCGTGTTCAATATCTTCGGTATCAGGTTCGTACCGGTTTTCTTCACTTACCAGTGTTTCGGCTTGTTGAAGCGTCATTATCAATCTCCTAAGGCCCGTTGTGGCACATGTGCCGTAGGCATCAGCCAAGTGGCCCCACACACTCTACAACAAGGAAACTCGCCGGCGAGGCGTTGGCAGCCGACCGGTGACTGGGAGGCAGTGGCTTGGCCACCGCTGTGAGACCTTCATGCACCGCGTGGACCTAAGCGACTACCCCCAAGAACCCTCGAGTCACCTCGATGAACTCCTGAGGCTTGTCCACGGTAACCACATGACCCGCGCCGGGCACGTCTATTGACGTGAAGTTCTGACCAACGGCGATCATGCGCTGGATGACCTCGTCGGAAACTAGGGTGCTCTCGGACCCACGCACCTCCAGAATGGGGCAGGTGATGGCTTCGACGGCCTTCCAGTAACGCTGTTGCAGCTCCCGGCTGGTCAGGTCGGTCAGAGTCATGTTGTACAGCGACGCGTCAGCCTTCCAAGTCCAGGTGCCATCGTCCTTTTGCCGCATCTTGTCCACCGCATCTTGGCGGGTGCGCTCCGGTGTAGCCCAAGGGTTGGTCTCAAGCATCCATGCCACGGCATCGTCCAAGCTGGAGAACTCCATAGGCGTGGCTGGCCTGTTGGCGCGGTCTGCTATCGACCTAGGGCTGGGTTCTGGGCCGATGTCCACGATGATGATGCGTTCCACCCGGTCTTGGTGGTTGGGTGTATACAGCAGCGAGTGCCACCCGCCCATGGAGAGGCCTGCCAGCACGAAACGCTGCAAGCCTAGCTCATCGACAAAGGCGGTCAGGTCCTCCACGAACCTGTCGCGCTCATAGCCGGTGTCGGCCCACTGGCTCTCTCCATGGCCCCGCTGGTCCAACGACAACACATGGTAATGGGGCGACATGGTTTCGGCGAACTCGTCCCAGATGTGTGCTTGCCCTGTATGACCATGCAGGCAGACAAGGGGCATCTTCCCCTCCGTACCCCAGTCCAGATACCGCAATCGCAGGTTGTTGACTGTGACGAACTTCTCTTGCGATGTCACTGAGACCATGACTTACCTCCCTCCTTCACTTTCATGAGACATCAACGTATTCCTTTGGTTCTTCGATGTCGATCTGTTCCCCAAAATCAGTCAGCACAATCCCAACCTCTAACGAGGTGTCGTCGGCCGCAGAGATTGCCATCTCCAACTGTCGCACATACCCGGAGACATCTATCCAGATGTCGATGCTCTCGTATTGCAACCGCTCGAAAAGTTCTCCTGCGTTGGGGTCCAGAGCGAGGGGCTGCTGCAATTGTTGCTGCTGTTCCGGATTCAGTGCTCCCCAAGCCTCTTGAAAGTCCAAGTCAACCTTTAGGCGTTCAGTTTTCACCCCATAGATGCGGTGTAGGCCGGCAGACTTCACGGAGTACGCTTCCCAAGGAAGACTGGCCCCAGGGAACAGACCGTTGTAGAAGCCAAGGGGGTCCGTTTGATTCTGAGATGGCAAGCCCGCTAGTTCAGCTAAAGCCCCCAAATCCATGCGAAACCATGTTGAGCCTTGGCCGGGGATCTTGGTGTAGGCATGCTGACCGGTGAGCACCTGTTCTACCTCGGGTGCTTCATCGGTACCCTCGATTGACATGCGCGTGTGCGTCCACTGGTTGGCTCCAACATCGGTTTCCAACGACACCTTTAGCTCCTGTCCCATGCTGATGCCTTCGATAGTCGTCTTGGCCCGGAAACTCCCTACAGTGGCCATCATTTTGTTGGAGCGCTGTAACAGTTCCAGAGCCGTCTCCGCTGGCGGGGATACTACAGATTCTGGGGTATCCCGCGAGGGACCCCCGCAGCCGATTGCCATTGCAACCAGGAGCACGACCGGCACCAGCAATCGAACGACTCTCATGGCTTGAGACGCCGGTGAGGGCACTGGTGCTTTGCCATGAAGGGTATCCTCTCAGTGGCAGCATACGTATAGCCTGTCTCCGCAGGAACTAAACGCTCCCGCCGACAGTACATGCGTCTCAACGGGCCGCGGCCCAAGAGCAATCCACGAGACTCTCGGCCCCACAGAAGGCCCCGGACTAAAGAAGCTTCCCAACCGCCCAAAGCTGCAGATGCTTTCTTCTCAGGGGGCTAGCCAATTCAATCAGCTGCGCCAGTGGCGATGAGCTCATGTGCCCTCACCACAGCAGACCTCTTGGCCTAGTAATACCGCAGTTCGACGATGTTCCGGTCCGGATCGTACACATAGAGGGACAGGCCGTTGCCATGAGCCCCCCAGCGGGTGAGTGGCCCGCCAACTTCACTAGGGTTGAAGGGGTTGGCCGGTGCCATCTCCACCCCCAGTTCCTCCAGTTGCTCCTTAACTTTGTCCAAGTCGGTGGGCTCCACCACGATGCAGTAGTGGTCCAGTTGGCGCAGCTCTGGGATGTCGGCCATGCCTTGGGGCATCTGGAAGATGTCCACGAGCGTATCGGCGCTCAGACGCACAGAGGGGAAGGGCACCTTGCCCGCTCGCCAGTCCTCCAAGCGCTCCACCTGCAGACCCAGAATGCCGTTATAAAAGAGCAGGGAAGCCTCAACGTCTCTGGAACGCAGGGCGATGTGGTCCATCTCAATGACTTTGACCACAGGCGTATCGACGGTTGTCGCTTGAGTGGAGCTGGCCATATTCATCCTCCTGTCTGTGGGTGGATCCCTCCACCCTCAACCTGCGCATCTGTATACGAAACATCTGTATAAGACAAAAGCAGCATATCCCCGCAGTAGGTACCGGTCAACCCGCAAATGTCATGCCACAACTCGACCCATCTGCGCAACCCGGTTATCCCCTTGAGACCCCTCGCTTGCCCCACAGATGGCCTGTCACCCGCAGACCCCTGCTCCGTCCCGGACAAGTCTCGAAGCCTGCCCCGCGCTTTCAGGCCCATCTCCCCACGGCTCCCTCCCCGCATACTGACATCCGCCCGTTGACAGCCAAACCCCGTCCCCTCTAACCTCCTTATATGAAGGCAGGGGACTGACCCCTCTGAGTCGCCCCTGCTTTCTTGTTCGAACCCCATTGGAGAAGCCGAAAATGAGTCGAAACCAACCCAACGCGCGGAACCGCGGCATTGCCGCCATAGCTGACCGGATACGACTATGCGGCAATCGCGACATGCTACAGCTACAAGAAAATGTGTTTCACCTACGCCCGGCGCCGCCTGCAAGCTACGCCCATGCGGCAAGTTTTCAGACGTCCCAGTCCAAATCGCCGCCCGCATGTCACAATGTGCCAAAGCTGTCTCAGCTACGACGATGTCACAAATGTCACAGCATTTAGCTACAAAACACTTCCCCGCAGCTATGAACGGTGTGCCATCTCGAGCCTCACAGCTACAAAACCCCGCACACATTGGGCCTCCCAACCCGAAGCGAAGAGTGGCGCTGCAAGAGTGGCAATAGTTGCACAACCCTCGCTAAGGGGAATGGGGGCATCTAGCCTCTCCGGGGGCAGGTAAGGGCGGAAGTCCCCCACCTCAGTTTGCTCGTGGGAGGAGGGGCAGTGCCTATTGACATAGCTTAGGCCAAGGTCTACAATCCCTGTCTCGCACCTTAACAACTGGATAGTGGAAGATAAGGTAAAGTTCTCGCTAGAGAGTTTGATCCTGGCTCAGGGTAAACGCTGGCGGTGCGCCTAATGCATGCAAGTCGAGCGGTCCTAGTGACTCCGGTTGCTAGGATAGCGGCAAACGGCTGAGTAACGCGTGAGTAACCTATCCCTTGGTGGGGTAAAACTTCGAGAAATCGAAGCTAATACCGCATGAGATCCCCGTGCCTTGGTGCAGGGAGGAAAGCCTTCGGGCGCCAGAGGAGGGGCTCGCGCCCTATCAGGTAGTTGGTAGGGTAACGGCCTACCAAGCCTATGACGGGTAGCTGGTCTGAGAGGACGGCCAGCCAGAGGGGGACTGAGACACGGCCCCCACTCCTACGGGAGGCAGCAGCAGGGAATCTTGGGCAATGGGCGAAAGCCTGACCCAGCGACACCGCGTGGAGGACGAAGGCTTTCGGGTCGTAAACTCCTTTTCCGAGGGAAGAGATAGGACGGTACCTCGGGAATAAGCCCCGGCTAACTACGTGCCAGCAGCCGCGGTAACACGTAGGGGGCGAGCGTTACCCGGATTTACTGGGCGTAAAGGGCGCGTAGGCGGCTTGGCAAGTCTCCTGTGAAAGCTCCCGGCTTAACTGGGAGAGGTCGGGGGAAACTGCCAGGCTAGAGGACAGCAGAGGAGAGTAGAATTCCCGGTGTAGCGGTGAAATGCGTAGATATCGGGAGGAATACCAGTGGCGAAAGCGGCTCTCTGGGCTGCTCCTGACGCTGAGGCGCGAAAGCGTGGGTAGCAAACCGGATTAGATACCCGGGTAGTCCACGCCCTAAACGTTGGATGCTGGGTATGGTGGGTATCGACCCCCTCCGTGCCGAAGTTAACGCGTTAAGCATCCCGCCTGGGAAGTACGGCCGCAAGGCTAAAACTCAAAGGAATTGACGGGGGCCCGCACAAGCGGTGGAGCGTGTGGTTTAATTCGATGCTAAGCGAAGAACCTTACCAGGGCTTGACATGTTGGTAGTAGAAACCCGAAAGGGCGACGATCCTGGGGTAACTCAGGAAGCCATCACAGGTGCTGCATGGCTGTCGTCAGCTCGTGCCGTGAGGTGTTGGGTTAAGTCCCGCAACGAGCGCAACCCTTTTCGCTAGTTACACTCTCTAGCGATACTGCCTCTCACAAGGAGGAGGAAGGTGGGGATGACGTCAAGTCAGCATGGCCCTTACGCCCTGGGCTACACACACGCTACAATGGCCGGTACAACGGGTTGCTAAGGCGCGAGCCGGAGCCAATCCCACCAAAGCCGGCCCCAGTTGGGATCGCAGGCTGCAACCCGCCTGCGTGAACGCGGAATCGCTAGTAACCGCAGGTCAGCACACTGCGGTGAATACGTTCCCGGGCCTTGTACACACCGCCCGTCACGTCATGGGAGCCGGGAATGCCTGAAGTCGCTGAGCTAACCCTTCGGGGAGGCAGGCGCCGAGGGCAGGCCTGGTGACTGGGACGAAGTCGTAACAAGGTAGCTGTACCGGAAGGTGCGGCTGGATCACCTCCTTTCTAAGGAGCAATTGCTATCACTGGAGTCTCACGGACAAAGGTGGCGCACAGCTCCAGGTCGGTCGACGGGTGTCCCGAGTCCACGAACCAGATGGTTGAAGCTTCGGCTCCCCGGTGAATGGATGGAGGTCCCTGAGAAAGCCCGTCGCCATAAGCTAGACATTAAATCCTTTCTTCCACTATCCAGGTTAAGGTGCTAACGAAGAGCCGGGCTGTTGCAGGTCCGGCTCCTTCTGTTGTCCGCGTCTAACCCCTACTACCAGAGCGACTTCCCCGGCGTCAGTTCGACCCGCCGGCTATTGCGGTTCCGCGGGCGACGGAGTGAAGCGCGGCGGACCGCCCCTAAATTGCGCCCGTGCTCTATCCGCGTCATAATGGCCACGTCCTAACCATGGTTACGTTTTGCTGGTCACGTTGCAACTACGCTGCTGGGTCTAAGGGGGTTCGGATATGGACTGGGGGATGTCCAATCGGATAGCGCAGCTCATTCAGGCCGATGGGCACTGCCTGTTCATGCCCATCGACCACGGCTACTTTCAGGGACCCACATCGAGGCTGGAAAACCCCCGGCGCACCCTGGAGCCTCTGTTGCCCTATTCCGATGCCGTGTTCGTAACGCGTGGCGTGCTGCGCTCTTCCATAGACCCTGACCACTCAAAGCCCATCGTGCTGAGAGTGTCCGGAGGTACCAGCATGGTAGGGGGCGACCTAGCCAACGAGGGCATCACCACATCAATGGAGGAGGCCATCCGTCTTAACGCATCGGCAGTGGGCCTCTCGGTATTCGTGGGCAGCGACTACGAGCGCCAGTCCCTCCTGAACCTGTCATCCCTAGTCAACGAGGGCGAGAAGTACGGCATCCCGGTGATGGCCGTCACCGCAGTAGGGCGCGAGATGGAGAAGCGGGATGCGCGTTACTTGGGCCTCTGCTGCCGCATCGCCGCCGAGTTGGGCGCCAAAGTAGTCAAGACCTACTGGTGTGAGGACTTCGAGAAAGTGGTAGAGGGCTGCCCTGTGCCTGTGATTATGGCTGGCGGGCCGCAGGTAGACACAGAGCTGCAGGTTCTGGAGTTCGTCGACGACGGCATGCAGCGTGGCTCCATCGGCGTGAACCTAGGACGCAACATTTGGCAGAACGAACACCCCGTGCCCATGATTCGTGCCATACGCCAGATCGTGCACGAAGGAGCTAGTGCAGGCGAGGCCCACGAATTGTTCCAGACTCTCAAGGCTGAAGCCAACTGAGACACTGGACATAGCGTCCTATGGACACTCGCTGGTCGGAGGAAGACGCCCACAGCCTCTCGGGGCTGGAACTGCTGGTGTATCTAAGCCGCCTCATTGGGGCCGATCCCGGCTTGGTAGTGTGGGGCGGAGGCAACACCTCCATCAAGACCACCCAAGTCGACTTTCGTGGCCGCGACACCCGAACACTGCTGATAAAGAGCAGTGGCTCCGACCTCAAGACCGCAGGCCCCCACGACTTCGTTGGCTTGCGCTTGGACGACATCCTGCCTCTCTTCGACAGGGACTCCATGTCCGACGAGGAGATGGTGGCCTATTTGGAACACTGCCTGCTCGATCCGGCTGCTCGCCGGCCATCCATTGAGACGCTGCTACACTCCTTCATCCCAGCCACAGTGGTGGCCCACTCCCATGCCGACGCGGTGATAGCCCTCACCAACATGCCTGCATCGGAGTCCATACTCCGCGATGTCTACGGCGATGGCATCTCCGTTGCCCCCTACATCCGGCCAGGCTTCCAGCTTTCCAAGCTGGTGGGCCGACTGGTGCGCGACCAGCCTGCGATCAAAGGTGTAGTACTCGCCAATCATGGACTGTTCACTTGGGGCGACAGTGCCAAGCAGGCGTACGACAACCACCTCGAATTGGTTACTGAGGCCGAAGAGTATGCCGAGCGACAGGGCGCTGGCAAGCGGGCATTCGGCGCGGTCAGCACGCCCGCGCTTGACGCGGCGACCCGGCGCCGGGGTGCCTCTGACATCGCCCCTACGTTGCGGGGTGCCGTGGCACGGCACCAGCATGGCGTATTACGCTATGACGACTCGCCCGATGTACTGGAGTTGGTCGGCTCGGCGCTGGGGGATGAGGTCAGCGCGGTCGGGCCAGCCACCCCCGACCATATCATCCAGACGAAGAGGCTTCCCCTATGGCTGGGGAACGACCACCCAGAGGATGTCGGGGGGCTGTTGGCGAGACTGCCCACAGCAGTGGAAGAGTACGCCGAGGAGTACCGCCGTTGGCATGGCCAACACTCAATGGAAGACACGCCGATGCTTGACCCATACCCCCGGGTGGTACTGGTCCCCGGTGTGGGTATGTGGACCACAGGCCGCGACGCTCGCGCGGCGCTCGTTACAGGCGATATTTATCATCACAGCATTGATGTGATGCGAGCAGCCCAGAGTTTGGGAGGTTATGTCTCCCTGTCCTCCCAGGATGCATTCGAGGCCGAATACTGGCCGCTCGAGTTGTACAAGCTGGGCTTGTCGCCAAGGGGCGGAGAGTTGGCGGGCCGGGTGGCGTTGATTACAGGGGGAGCCGCCGGCATTGGTCGCGCCATCGCCCTGCGGTTGGCGTCGGAGGGGGCCCATGTCGTGGTCACCGACATCGACGGCGAGGGTGCCCAAGCAGTGGCTACACAGGTGGTGGACCGCTATGGCCTAGCCCGAGGGATAGGTCTGGCGATGGATGTCACCAACCAACAGGATGTCGCCGAGGCTTTCCGCACCACGGTGATTGCTTACGGTGGCTTGGATATTCTGGTATCTAATGCTGGCATCGCCCCCACGGGGTCCATGCACGAGATGTCGCTGGCCCTGTGGCAGAAAGCCTTTGACGTCAACACAACGGGACATTTCCTCGTCGCGCAGGAAGCGGTCAAGATAATGCGCCAGCAGGGGATTGGTGGCAATCTGGTGTTCGTTGGCACCAAGAACGTGCCCGCGCCTGGAGGCGACTTTGGCGCATACAGCGCGTCCAAGGCCGCCGAGGTGCAGTTGGCCCGGGTGTTGGCCATCGAGAACGGTAGCCATGGGATACGCTGCAATATCATCAACCCAGACGCAATATTCGAAGGTTCCGGGCTTTGGTCCACCGAAGTCAGGCAGCAGCGTGCCGAAGCTCACAATGTAGACGTGGACCAACTGGAAGACTTCTACCGGCAACGCAACCTGCTGAAGCAGCGTGTGTTGGCCGAGGACGTAGCCGAGACAGCCCTGTACCTAGCCTCCGACCGCTCGGCCAAGACCACCGGGGCAATGATCCCCGTCGACGGCGGTGTGCGGGAGGCCTTCCCTAGGTAGGGCTTACAATGGCCACCCGCACCCGTGATACAGAGGAGGCTTTGATTGGGAGTATTCACCTGGCCGCTGCGAATCTCAACCATGGACGGGGAGAACTGGCGAGACGTGGAAGCGACAGTCGATACCGGCGCGTTCTTCGCCATGCTTCCCGGTCGATTGCTGCGTGACATGGGCGTCGTGACTTCGGATACGGCCCTGCTGGAGATGGCGGACAGACGGCGGGTCGAGTTTGAAATCGGGCGCGCGTGGGCTACCATCGACGGGAAAAGCGAGGTGACCGTGGTGGTTCTTGGCGACGACGACGCCCCTGCTCTGCTCGGGGCCTATACCTTGGAGGGCCTGCGCTTAGCCGCCGATCCCGTTCACGGCAGGCTGGTCCCCGCACACCTCATCATGTAGAAAACTTGCGCGAGAAGAGGCCTCGCGAATGCAGAAGAAACCGAACAAGGAGTGACACTGATGGCCATTGGAGAAGAGATAACCCAAGAGCAGTTCCTGGAAATGGCCAAGGCTGCTGGTCTGGATACCAGCAGCCTTCACATGGAGGAGCTGTTCCCCATCGTGCGGGCCACGCTGCGAGGCCTCGGCTCGATCAATCAGCTGGACCTGAGCAACGTGGAGCCGGACATGATATACCGGCCCAATGCTGAATAGCTGTAGTGTCCTACCTATACATCGACCTGCTCATAAAGGGAACTTTTGATAGGGGTGGGCATGACTATGCGGGTTCCTAATGCAGACCCTCAACTCGTCATGGCCGACGAAACACATTACTTGACAGACCTGCCATCGCCGATGGGCAGTACGAACAAAGGCCAAATCTCAAAGAGACACCTCCCGCGAATACCATATAAGCCCCATGATAAGATGCGCAGGTTCACAAATGACAAACCTGAGCCGAATGACGAGAGGCAAGAATTCGAACGAGACCGCTCGCGGATAATTCACTCTGCTGCCTTCCGTAGGCTGCAGGGGAAAACGCAAGTATTCACTACTGGTGAAGGCGATTTCTATCGGACCCGCCTCACTCATAGTTTGGAAGTAGCGCAAATTGCCAAAGGGTTGGCACTCAGACTAGGAGCTCACATAGACTTGGTGGAAGCTGCTGCCTTAGTTCATGATATCGGACATCCACCGTTCGGACATGCCGGAGAAGATGCACTCAAAGAACTCATGAGTCCTTACGGCGGCTCTGAAGCCAACGCACAAAATGTACGAATACTCACTAAACTAGAAGCTAAGGGCAAGCATCACGAGGGCCTTAACCTTAGCCGTGCTGTCATTGATGCCCAGATGAAATATAAGGTGCCTTTTGCTCCTGAGAGACGAAAGTTCGTGTACAAAGAGGACATGACTTTAGTAAAATGGGCGAGCGATGAAGCACGTCAAGTAGTTCCTGATCTTGACTCAACTTGCAAATCCTTTGAATGCGCAATCATGGATCGGGCTGATGAGGTCGCTTACGCGGTACATGACCTTGAAGACAGTAGGCATGCTCGCTACGCTGACGCAACTTTACTTTCACAAGCTAACCAGCGCGTTAAGACGGCAATCGATGCAGTGGCATCCAAACCTGAGTATCAGGACGCCAATGTTCCCCTGATTTACGAAGATTTACTTGCCACTATCCAAAAACAAGATAGCGATTTTCATTTATTTGCAGATATGCGCACTTCACGTGAGAACAAAGCGAATACGAAGACCCTCACAAGTTTCCTGATCGGTCGTTACATAAAGGCAGTCTCGCGCAGCGAGAGAATCTCTGCTTTGGATACCACAGTCTCCTACAGATACAATTTTGCAGTAGAAATACACCTCTCATTTCGTGTGGAAGTAGCTTTAATAAATGCGCTCATTAAGACAATAGTCATCGATTCTCCTCAGATACGTACTTTAGAGGAGAAGGGCAAGTTCATAGTACACCGGCTGTTTGAAAAATTCATGTCTGGTAACGGGATCGATTTGTTGCCCGACGATTGGAAAGAGTATCTGCAAGCGTCTTCATCATGCGATAAGGATAGAGCGAGTGTAGTGAGCGATTACATCTCTGGGATGACGGGCGCTTATGCTCAGAAAACATATGCGAAATTATTCTGCCCAACTATGGATCCATCTACGACGTATTCTAACCTGGTGCCTACATATGATGCCAAGTAAGGCTTTGGTCGTTGGTAAACCGCATACTGTATAGGAGTTGCTGATGGAACCCACTGAACTGTGCTTTCTGACTGCAGGCGACCTTGGGCGCTTGATGCAAGGGCGAGAGGTGTCGCCGGTCGAGGTGGTGCAGGCGCACCTTGAGCGCATTGAGCGGCTCGAGCCCACTCTGAACTCTTTCATCACGTTGCTGCCGGAGCAGGCGTTGGCTACGGCTCGCGTTGCCGAGCAGGAGATTGCGTCAGGCAACTATCGCGGGCCGCTACATGGAGTGCCTCTGGGGTTGAAGGACCTTTATTACACCAAGGGTGTGAAGAATACCGCAGGGTCACGCATCTTCGACGACTTCGTGCCCGACTACGATTGCACAGTGATGGCACGCTTCCGTGAAGCCGGGGCCATTCTCATGGGCAAGCTCAACATGCACCAGTTCGCCTACGGACCCACGGGTGAGAACGGCGACTATGGTCATATGCACAACCCGTACAACCCAGAGCTCATAGCAGGTGGTTCCAGCGGAGGGTCCGCATCGGCTGCGGCTGCGGGACAGTGCACCATCACAATGGGCAGCGATACCGGTGGCTCCATACGCATACCGTCAGCCCTGTGCGGCTTGGCAGGACTCAAGCCGACTTACGGACTTCTCAGCCGGTACGGCCTCACGCCTTTGGCTTGGTCGTTGGACCACCCTGGACCCATGGTTCGGTCGGTGGAAGACTGCGCCTTGGTGCTGAACGCCACGGCGGGATACGATTCCAACGATCCCGCCTCAGCCAACCGGACTAGCGACGACTACACGTCCGCGTTCACAGGCGATGTACGCGGGCTTCGGATTGGCGTGCCGAAGGAGTACTTCGAGGTACCCACAGACCCGCAGGTGGAGGCAGCGGTGCGCCGGGCCATCGACATGCTGGGTGAGATGGGAGCCGTGGTCAGCGAGGTGTCGTGGCCGATGTACCACCATTCTCAAGCCATCTCGGGAGTGGTTCTCATGTCTGAAGCGTCCGCTTACCACCACAAGCTGGTACGGGAGAAGGGCGACCTCTACTACCCACCGGTGCGCACACGCTTGGAGGCTGGGTACTTCGTCACTGCCGACGACTACCTCCGGGGACAGCAGGCCCGCACACTGTTCCGGCGCGAAAGCCGCGCACTGTTGGAGGAGGTCGACCTGCTAGTTGGCCCCGCTAGCCCCGTGACGGCACCGCAGTTATTGGCCACAGAGACTCAGGTGGGTGAGACGACCATGGGTGTGACAGCAGCGCTGACCCAGTACACTCGGCCCTTCAACATCAACGGGTTCCCTGCCATCACTGTGCCATGCGGGTATTCCGATCAGGGCATGCCCATCGGGCTACAGCTTGGAGGTCGCCCCTTCGACGAGCTGACGGTATTACGGGCAGCCCACGCCTACGAGCAAGCCACCGACTGGCACACCCGCCGACCCCAGATATAGATGCTGGCGGGCTATAGCACCTGCCAGTAGCGCCGACCGTCCATGCGCACCACGCGCCCGAAGTGGACGTCCACGCCGAAGTGGCCCGCGGCGATGACCATACCCTCGCGCTCTGAGCGCTCTAGGAGTTGCTCGCGGCTCTGCTGTCCTGTGGGCTTGTCCAGATCGACGCCAGCGCACCAGTCGGGGTGCTCAATCTGAACGCTCATGTGGAACACGTCGCCCACGACTGCACCGCTTTGACCTTGAGAGTTGATCATCACGCAGATATGGCCCGGAGTGTGCCCCGGCGTATGGAGTGTGGACACCTCGGAGGTGATGGTGTGGCCGGGGTCAATCAGGTCCATGACACCCAGACCCTCCAAGGGCACCACGAACTCCCGTACATGCTCGTTGCGTTCTTGGGCCAGCACATCCGGCTGGGTGAAGTAGTCCCAGTCGGCTCGGGGCACTAGGTATCGTGCCTTGGGGAAGGTGGCCTTGGGCTGGCCGTTCTCGTATGTGATGTTCCAGCCCACATGGTCGGCGTGCAGATGGGTATGTACGACCACGTCTACATCGTCAGGGCCGATCCCGTGGCGCTTCAATTGGTTGATGAGGTCGCCGGTGCGGTTGGCCCTGGACGGATGTGGGCCGGGCCCCATCCCGGTGTCGATCATGATGGTCTGGCCTTGGGAGCGTAGAGCGAACAGCAGGTAGGGTAGAGCGATTTCGCCGTTCTCGTCCAGTTGGGACTCCCGGTAGGGCTCCCACGCTTCCTTGGGCACATCGGGGAAGAAGAAATCCACCGCTCGTCCTGGGGAATACATGTCCAACACCGAGAGGACTTCCACGTTGCCCATGGTCGTTGTGTCCTGCATGTCCCTCTCCTTGGTAACAGATTGGTGATGGATGACAACTGGACCGTCGATCGCCAACCTATGCAGTTGGCATTGTCGAAATTACGTACCTAATACTGCATCAGGGCGAAGACGTCGTAGCCCTTCAGCTTCTCGCGTCCGTTGAGGTCGAGCAGTTCGATGACCGCGGCGATGCTGTCCACCTTGCCCCCAACCTGCTCCACGAGTTGCGCCGCTGCACGTATGGTGCCGCCGGTGGCTAGAAGGTCGTCGACCACCAACGCCGTCTGGCCTGGAGCGAAGGCATCGCGGTGCATCTCCATCACGTTCTCGCCATACTCCAGAGAATACTCGGCGCGGAGCGACTCATAGGGCAGCTTGCCCTGCTTTCGCACCGGAACGAGTCCCGTCCCCAGCCTATAGGCCAAGGGCGCGCCAAACAGGAAGCCCCGCGCATCGATGGCTACCACGGCATCTATGCCGCGGCCCTCGTACCGCTCGGCCATCAGGTCTATGGCATATCGGAAGGCGGCTGGGTCCGACAGCAGGGGTGTAATATCGCGAAACAGGATCCCTTGACTGGGAAAGTCAGGCACATCACGGATGTAGTCTTTAAGGTTCATAGCGCTTGGGAGTGTATTTGAGCCTAACGCAAGGGTCAAGGCTGCTTGGGTTTGTGGATTACGTCTCCGCGTACACCGAGATGTTCTTCCAGAAGAGGAACCTCTCCAGGTCGAGGTGTATCCAGCTAGCTTGCTGGGCCAGCAGGGGCGACACCAGCACCTGGACTCCTTCGCCCTCCACTACCTCATAGGTGGAGGTATCCTTTCGCTGCATGTAGGTGTCCACGGACACCTGGGGGCCCCTGGCTCAGCCGATGGCCATTACCAAGTCGAGGGCTACGGCACCCCCCTTAGCAACCAGATGGGTCCGGGCTTTGTCGCTGATGGTTACCTGCATCAACTGCTCCTTCGCTTCGGGGGGCCTCAGGGAGCCTATTCTTGTGTCCAATCGGCGTAGAAAGCCTCGACGTGAGGCTGAAGCTCCCGCACCATGCGCTCAGTCTCAAATACTCGGTCCGGTACCGGCCCAGCCAGACTCTCCTTGATTTGGGCCATCAGGTCCGACCTGTTGACCTTCGTAGACCGGCCTTCTTGCAGTACCACCTCGCCATCAATGATCACGGTGTCGACGTAGCGGGCCTTGCCACGGTACATGAAGGCGTCAATTGGGTTGACGTCGGGGTGCATGTAGGGCTCCTCGATGTGGGACAGGTCGGTCAGCACCATGTCTGCCCGGTTGCCAATCTCCAGTGTGCCAACTTGGTCGCCGAAGAATGTTGGAGACGAGCCGTTGACCGTGGCCATCTTCATCACTTGGGCTGATGTCAGCGCAGGCGCGCCGATCCCCGGTTGCCGGTGCAGCTTGGACACGAGGCGCATCTCCTGCACCATGTCATCGTCGTCGTTGATGCCGTCGCTGTCGGTGCCGATAGCCACGTTCACGCCGTGCTGCAACATCTGGTTCACCGGGGCAATGCCGTTCTTCAATCGCAGGTTGGAACTGGCGTTGTGGCATACGGTGCCTCCGTGGTCGGCTAGCAGACGCAAGTTGGATTCGGTGAGCCATACACCGTGGGCGTAGGACACTTCGGGGCCGAGGAATCCCAACTCCTCCAAGTGCGCCAGCGGAGTCTTGCCCCAGTGGCGGGTGCCGTAGTGCCTCTGGTAGTAGGACTCCACCAGGTGGAGGTGGATGCCCGTCTGGTAGCGCTCGGCCCACTCTTTGGTGCGCTGTAGAAAGTCGTCGCTGGTCCAGTGGACGTTGGACGGGCTGACGAGCACGCGTATGCGTCCTTGGGGGTCAGTCCCGTACTTGTCGTAAACGCGTTGAAACAGGCCGAAATACTCGTCGTCTGTGAGCGTGCCCGCGCCGATGTGTCGCCATACCCGCTCGCCCAAGTCGGCGGGCAGAGAGTCGACGAAGGCCTTGTCGTCGCCGTATACCACGCGGTTCTGCGTGCGGTGGTAGACAGAGAAGGCGACACGCATTCCTGCGTCGTTGAAGGCCCGCAGTACGTCATCTATGTCCGACTCTACAGTGGCAACCGGGGTCTGCGTGTGGTTATACATCACCGTGGTGGTGCCCGACTCCAACATCTGGAGGGCGGTGTAGAGGGTCATCATGTAGTTGTCGATGGGCCTTCGGGCCCAGCCATTCACTATCCAAGCCTCTAGGGAATCGTCGGGGGTGCCCATCTGGATAGTTGTGATGCCCCGCCCATGATGGTGGGCATTGACCAAGCCCGGCGAGACCAGAAAGTTAGGCCCGCCGATCTCCTCGTCGGCTTGGTGTCGCGCCTTCAGTGTGGCGTATTCGCCGACGTCTTGGATGACGCCGTCGCGCTGGAACACTGCGCCATCGGATATGACCTGGCTGGAGTCGTTGTCGGCCCCTGCCCGAACGATGACCTGTTTTCCGCGGACCAAGGAGGAACGCCCAAGCTGCGCCATCTTCCCCCTCCCTTCAACAGTGGAGTGTGGGCACTATTATACCGCTGGCCACAAACCGTGTGGTGCTATTAAACCTATCGGCTGCGACTTAAACGTTGGGTGATTCGGACTTTTGCAGCCGCCGATTCTCTACTTCCCGTCTCCTCTCAATCTGTTTCGTTAGATCCGACAAGGCGGTTCCTGCTGCCAAGCGGAGCATATGGTCCAATTCACTATCGAACGTGTCCGTGCTCACTAGTCGGTGTAGATCAGCACTTGCATCAGCTAGACGCCTCCATAGAGAGTCCCACGGAGATAGCACCTCTACCCTTGCTGTCATATACGGCTGACCCAGAACCGCAGGCAGATTGATATCCAGGTCGCTCGCCGCGAACCGGATGAGACTCTTCTGGTCGTCAGTGCTGGCGAGTCTCCAAGCGACGATTAACGCGATATTCTTGCCCTCGTCCCGGCCGCTATTGATGGCCGCGGATTGATGTTCAGCAAAGCCCGCGACGCGTCCGGCGCGATACCCGTTGCACCACACAAAGTGCCCTATTTCATAGATCGCTGCTAAGGCTGGGTAAAATAAGAAACCATAGAAATCCGCTCCCTGTATGGCCTTCATGTCCTGCCAAAAGAACCATTCGCCATCACCTAAGAGGTTCGCCCAAAGGTAAGTTCCTAATAGGCCAATCAACGCCGCCGAGACAACATGGTACACCCACCTATCGGCGTGACGGAGTTCAAGCCATCGACTCACGGCCACCTCTTACCCTATCCGGAATCAACCCCTTACCTTCCTTCCGCGCATTGTACAATGACTGCGATATAGCAAGCGCAGCGTACAAGGAGAGGGGTGGAGCTGTTGACCAAGATTTCCGCAGTGACGTTCGACTTGTGGCAGACCCTGCTGATGGACAATCAGGAGCAGGGAAGAGCGCGGATGCAGGTGAGGCTGGATGGGGCTGTAGCCGCGCTCTCCAAGGCGGGCCGGGTCTTTAGCGGCGAGCATGTGCGGGAGGCGTACCGAGCCTGCTATCGGACCTGCCACGCCATCCGCGAGGAGAATCGGGACGTATCCTTTGGCCAGCAGGTGGCGATTTTCATTGGCCACGTTGAAGAAGGACTGCTGGACCGGCTGTCAGAGGAGACAGTGAGGGAAATCACCACTGCGTACTGCGATTCCTTCTATGTCTTCCCGCCCCGGGTGCATGAAGACGCGGTAGAGACGTTGCAACAGGTGAAAGCAGACGGCTACAAGGTGGGCCTGATATCCAATACCGGGATGACTCCGGGGTATGCTTTTCGCGAATTCCTAGGGCAGAAGAAACTGGCACACTACTTCGACACCATGGCCTTCTCTGACGAGATGCTGCTGGCCAAGCCATCGGTCCCTATGTTCGAGCGCACCCTGGAGGAGTTGGGGGCGGAGCCGTCGGAGACCGTCCATGTGGGCGACCACCTGCGGAACGATGTTCTGGGGGCCAATGAGGCAGGACTCCGTACCATCTGGATCGAGACCCACGACGACCGCCGCGAGCCCGTCGAGGTTGTCCCCGATGTCACCGTGAAGACACTGGGCGAGGTGGCAGATGGTGTCCGCCGCCTCGCCCGTGAGGTTGCGGAGGCCGGCTAGCTCTTTATCTCTAGGAACTCGACTTGGACGCCTTCGGGGCCTTCGAAGAAGCAGATATGACGGCCGTCGGGCAGGATGTTCTCCTCAAGGATTTTGATACCGCCAGCCTTCATGCGAGTGATGTCTTCCTCGAAGGTGTCGGTGTCGACGGCGATGTGCTCCAAGCCGAAGACCTGACGCTCGGCATCCTGGGTCGCAATCATGGGAGTGACGTTGAAGGGGACGCCGTGGAGGTCCAGCCGGAAGGTGGGCAGGCCCTCGGAGTTCTGGCCCTCGGAAACGACCGTTGCGCCGAAGTTCTCAACGTACCAGTTGGCCGTCTTGCGGGTGTCAGGGGACTTGAGGTGAAGGTGGTTGAACCGGTATCCCATGGGGAACCTCCTTGCTTTCTTCTCTGGTTGAATGGCCGCTTCGTAGCTATAGGCAGAATATCTGCTGCTATGCAGAGCGTCAACCGCCTGCCCTCAGTGATGGGACAGGGATGGGGTAGGGGTCCATCCTTAGGAGCGGTCGATAATCAGAGAGATGCCCTGACCGCCGCCGATGCACAACGTGGCCATGCCGTGGTCGGCCTCGCGACGGCCCATCTCGTATAGCAGTGTGGTCAGGATACGTGTGCCGCTGGCGGCTAGGGGATGGCCCAAGGCGATGGCCCCGCCGTTGACGTTGGTGCGCTCCCAGTCCAACCCCAGCACCTTGCCTACTGCGAGGGACTGGGCGGCGAAAGCCTCATTCAGCTCCACCAAGTCCATATCATCTACTGACAACCCAGCCTTACCCAAGGCCTTGTTGCTGGAGGCCACGGGGGCGATGCCCATGATGTGGGGCTCGACGCCTGCCGAGGCGTAGCTGCGCACCACCCCCAGAGGCGTCAGGCCCAATTGCGATGCCCGGCTGCCGGACATCACGACCACTGCCGATGCACCGTCATTGATGCCGGAGGCGTTGCCCGGCGTCACAGTGCCCTCCTTCTTGAAGGCGGGCGACAGGCGTCCCAGACGCTCCGCGGTCACATCAGGCCGGGGATGCTCGTCGGTGTCCACCAGCTTGGGTTCACCCCTAGCTTGGGGCACCGATACGGGAGCGATCTCCGGCACGAACACCCCGCCATCCATGGCACGGGCGGCGCGGTGCTGGCTGCGGGCGGCGAACTCGTCCATCTCGTCCCGGGAGATTTCGTACATGTCGGCTAGGTTCTCCGCGGTGATGCCCATGTGACAGTCGGCTAGGTGACACCACAGACCGTCGTTGAGCATGGAGTCCACCACCTCGCCGTGGCCCATGCGATGCCCGAAACGGGCTTGGGGCAGAAGGTACGGGGCACCGCTCATGCTCTCCATGCCTCCGGCCACCATCACATCGGCATCGCCCAGCTTGATGGCCTGGGCGGCGAGGGCTACGGTCTTCAGGCCAGAGCCGCACATCTTGTTCACCGTCATGGCAGGGACCGTCACCGGCAGTCCAGCCTTGATGGCGGCCTGACGGGCTGGGTTCATACCCAGCCCTGCGGCGAGGATGTTACCCATCAGCACCTCATCGACCTCAGCAGGGTCGACCTGCGCGCGCTCCAAGGCCTCTTCGATGACGATTGATCCCAACTCCACTGCCGACATCGACGATAGGCCGCCGCCAAAGGCTCCTATCGGGGTGCGGACTGCGCTTACGATTACTACGTCTTCCATCGGCAGGCTCCTTGTCGGGATGTCACAATGTCACACCGATCGTAGCTAAAATCGTGTTTTTGTAGCTGAAAAGTGTGACATCTGTGACATTGTGCTAGCTGGCCAGATACGCGCACACTGTGACATGAAATCGTATCTGAGGGATGTCACAGAAATTTGAAAAGTGTGACATTTGTGACATTGTGCTAGCTGGCCAGATAGGGTCACAGTGTGACATGGGTGGGGCCTCGCTGGATGGGGTATTTTGGGGCGAGGGAGGACGGGTGGATTGCGCTGGGTTGGGCTTCCATTTGTGTTGCCTCCCTAGAGATTTTGGGCAAAAAACACGCGCAGGGGTGACCTTAGGAGTCCCCGGAGCGGGGGCCGGGGCAGGCAGTCCCCCTGCGCACTCTGAGGCGGATTATAGAACAGGTGTTTGGGAGTTGTCAAGGGGAGCTTGATGCCATCCATATCCGCCTCAGCCACGCCTATATCGGGCGGTGCAGGGGGAGGCGGCTTTGATGCAACCCCCCACTTGATGCAAAAGTCCCGATTCTGATGCAAAAGTCCTAGGGGATACCACTGCCTCCGTACCGGAAAAGCCGATGGAGCCTGATTGGTTCGCCGTCGCGTTGGCGCAGGTCGAGAATCCACATCAGCGAAACAACCGTCAGGCCCGGCGCGATAATCCACGGTATTACCATCCAGAAGATATTGCCGGCGATGGCCGAGACGAATCCCGCTCCGAACATGGCCAGCGCCAACAGGAACAACAGAAGTTGCCCACCAAGCCTGGCTGTGACAATGGCTGGTCGGATGGCCCGTGCCGGTCCCTTGCCGAAAGGCCGTCTGATGGGTGCGGCCCTGCGCAGGCGCAGCTCGAAAATCCACATCAGGCCAAGAACCGTGAGGCCTGCCGCGGCGAACCACATCAATGGCCCCAAGAGCCACAGACGTGTGTTGACCCAGAGCACCACGAAGATTGTCCCACCAAACATGGCTATCCCCATCAGGAACAGCAAAAGTTGTCCGGTAAGCCTCGCCAGCACCAACACAGTCTCGTCTCCTTTGCTCACCTGTTTCGGAGGCATTCTAATGGAGCCCATGTGGTACGATCTCGCCTATGGACTGCGTTTCTGGCGGGGGCACTCATGATAGTCGACCCAATCGTAATCGCTTTGTCGGGGTGCATAGGCTTGGGTATTGCGCTGGCAATGGCATTATCTATGTGCCAGCGTACACAACGAGAAGTAAGACGCCTGAGACAAGAGCTAGAATCGCAGACCACTTCGGCAGCTCAAAGCTCTCTAGTATCCCCATCCAAGCTAGCGCAATCGCCACAACCGTCATTATCCCGAACAAATACCACAATGCCTCCACCACAGCGTCCAAAAGGCTAGCACGTACTTGGGCGTATGTCGCTCGCTGCCACCAATGTGCAATTTGGTATAGTCAGTGTCTGGAGGACACCAGCAGAGGCTAACTACGAGCGTGGCACGGTAGTGCCGGACAAACCCGGCAGCCTCGCCAAAAGCACGCTGGGCCAAATCCTCAGCAGCCAACAGACTGGATTGGGTGCTGCGGGTCTACAACGTTTGCTCGACAGGAAGAAGCGCAAGGGACGCGGACGCGACAACCCTCCAGCCGACCGGAATGACGATGACGCAGGAGCCAACCCTGCGCCGCCGCGTCGCCCCTCGTAATTCGACGAAGGGACTTTTGCATCAGAATCGGCCCTTGATGAAACAGTCCTCGTGAATTAGGGGTTATGCATCAAAGCCTGGGGAGCTTGGGTGATAATGAACTCGGGGCCGTGGATTCCTGCCTTCGCAGGAATGACGGGGTGGGGGTAGGGGGGTCAAGGGACTTGTGTCATGGAGGGCGGTCAGGAACAAGGCCTCAGGCGTTATGTGAGCTTGGGGGCATCTCCTATAATCGTTTTAGGCAATTCGAGTTACGCAGACGGACGGAAACGGGGGGAGATGCCATGATCGATTCGGTGGTGGGGGTCACCATTTGGACGGACAATTTGGAGAGGCTGGTGTCCTTCTATCGCGACATCCTCGGGCTGAAGATGCACAGGGACCATGGGGACTTCGTGAACTTTGTGTTCGGCCCGATGCGCCTGAACCTCGGGCAGCATGACCGGGTGACGGGAGGCACTGCGGACCCCTTCCGCATCATGGTCCATTATGGGGTCGACGACATCCATGCCGAGCATACTCGTCTTGCGTCCTTGGGCGTCGAGTTCATCCGTCCGCCTGAGCAGGAGGAATGGGGAGGATGGGTCGCAACCCTGTCCGATCCCGACGGCAACATCCTGCAACTGCTGCAGGGCGCGACGTAGGAGTATGAGAGTCTCTCCTCGTTCGTCCTGAGCGAAGTCGAAAGCTGGGCGGCCGCCTGAGCCGGACGTCTTGCTCGCCAGCGTCCCGCCCCCGTATCAGGTACGGGGCAGGCTCTTCGACTGCTTGGGACAACGCGCTACCGGCGCGCCATCCCACTCCCATGCCCAAGATACAAGGACGAACGGAACAAGTGAGGGCTTTGGTGCTGTGTGTAACCGCCGCTTTCAGAGCAATGACGGGAAAGCTGATCACTGAGGGATGTGGCGAAGGACCGTGGCCTTAGGTGACCAGCTACACAATCAGCATGGCGTCGCCGAATGAGTAGAAGCGGTACTCTTGGGCGATGGCCTCAGCGTAGGCCCGAAGTACGAGGTCTCGGCCAGCGAAGGCGGAAATCATCAGCAGCAGGGTGGTGCGGGGCAGGTGGAAGTTGGTAATCATGCCATCGGTCAGCCGGAAAGTGTGACCTGGCAGGATGTAGATGTGGGCCCAACCCTCGGTGGGTCCGATGGCCATTGGTCCGCTGGGCGACCCATCATTGCTGGCAGACTGGGGTAACTGCGCCACCTGCTCCAGAACACGGGTGGATGTGGTGCCCACTGTCACGATGCGCCGTCCCTCGTTTCGGGCAGCGTTCAGTTCGACGGCTGTCGCCGCGGATAGCTGGAAGTATTCGCCGTGCAGCTTGTGATTCTCGGGTGACGCCTCGCCCACGGGGCGGAAGGTGTCGGCCCCTACGTGGAGGGTGACGTAGGCTAGGCGAATGCCCCGGTGGGTCAGGCCCTCCAGCAGTGGCTGGGTGAAGTGAAGGCCGGCTGTGGGAGCGGCGGCGCTGCCGTCGTTCAGGGCGTACACCGTCTGATAGTCGTTGGGGTCGTCAGGCAACTGGCGGATATAGGGTGGGAGCGGGGTGTGGCCCGCAGCGAGCACGGCGTTTTCGGGATGAAGCTCGACGGCGCAGGTGCCGTCGGACCAGCGTTCCAGCACCTTGGCGGTGCCTGCATCGCCGGACGTGCCTTCAATCACCACTTCGGCGCTTGGTCTCAATGCCCTTGCAGGACGGCCCAACGCCTTCCATGTGGCCCCGTCCAGCCGGTGCAACAGCATCAACTCCACCCTGCCCCCAGTGGCGGCGCGCCGCCCCAGCAGTCTCGCGGGCACCACACGGCTGTCGTTCAGCACTAGCAGATCGCCCTCGCGCAAGTGGTCGGGTAGGTTGCTGAAGGTGCTGTGCTGGATGGCGCCGGTCTGGCGGTTGAGCAACAGCAGGCGTGAGGAGTCCCGTGGTTGGGCCGGAGATTGGGCTATGAGGTGCTGGGGCAGGTGGTAGTCGAAGTCGCTGGTGAGCATGTTTGTATATGCGGAGGACAGGATCAGGTCTCCGTTCGCTTGTGAGGTCTGGGCATCATTCATCCAAACTCGGTGCCTTGGGGTTGCCCTTTGCCAGCGGCCACAGAGAGTCAAGGTCTCGGATGGAGTCGAGCACGTCGAGCAGTTGCCGCCGATCTTTCGGTGCGCAATTCTGTAACCCCATGACCAAGTTGCCCACAATGTCAGATTCGTATGTCGAGCGATGCGACGCCCATTTAGGACTGAGTGGTTGCCAACAGAGTCGAATGAGGTCTTCTTCAGTGCGCACATGGACTACTACCACATCGACGCCCCGTTCCTGCAAGCGGTCGAGTTTGGCCTGCTTAACAGCGTCAGGCGCACTACTCACCACGACCTCGATGATGCGTATCGGGCGGTTGTTCTCATCATAGAGGGCTAGGTCGGGGATGATACCGCCTATGGGGGTCAGGTCGTCGGGCATGTCGACCCTCTTCGCGCCCTTGCAAAGGTCTTCCGACATGTCGCCGTCAGGCGTCAAGCGGGCATGGACTTCTCCACTGTAGTTCCTGTCGCGTATTCCGGGACTGTCGAGCCCACCTTCGCGGACAAGCTGCTCCCACAGCAGGGCCACTGCACGCTCATGCAGCCAACTCACTGGGTGCGCGGGAGTGCCGACGTTGCGCATGATATCTTTGTCCATTAGCCCCTTTCCTTCCCACTTTCCTGTTTTCCTTGCTGAATGGGCCAAGCCTTATAAGCAAACGGAACCGCGGGTCAGCGTAGCGCCCGGGCTACCAAATTCAGCACCACGGTAAGCACCAAGCTCACCACGATCATAGTGACGATGGGGATGAGGATGTTGACGTTGCCCTTGCTGATGAGGATGTCACCGGGCAGCTTACCCAAGTAGGGCAGACGCGACAGCAACCAAAGGGCAGCACCGGACAGGATGATGGCGCCCCCCATCAACAGGAGTAGCTTTGCTATGCCATCGAGGCCAGGCATGGTGTTTCAGGGGCTGCCTTCAGGGAGAGATGGGGTCGCCATGAATCGAGTAGCGGGCGGCGGTGAGTGTGTTCACCAGCAGCATGGCGATGGTCATGGGGCCGACGCCGCCCGGCACGGGGGATATGGCCTCCGCCTTGGCCGACACGCCTTCGAAATCGACGTCGCCCGCCAGACGATAGCCTCGTTTGCTATCAGGGTCGGGCACGCGGTTCACCCCCACGTCCACAACAACCGTTCCGGGACTGACCATGTCGGCGGTGATGGCGCCAGGGCGGCCTATGGCGGCCACTAGGATATCTGCTTGGCGGGTGATGCTGGGCAGGTCCTCGGTGCCGGTATGGCAGACGGTGACAGTGGCATTGGCCCCCTCCCGCTTCTGCATCAGCAGTTGGGCGAGGGGCAAGCCCACGATCTGGCTGCGCCCGCAGATGACCACCTGCTTGCCCGCTGGGTCGTATCCGTTGTGCAGCAGAAGCTGCTGCACGCCCGCAGGTGTGCAGGGCACGAACCGGGGAGTCCCTCCTACGAGACGGCCGAGGTTGGCGGGGTGAATACCGTCGACATCCTTCATGGGGTCCAAGGATTCGATGATCCGCAGAGGGTTGACAGCATCGGGGAGAGGAAGCTGCACTAGGATGCCATGAAACCGGACATCGGCGTTCAGTTGAGCCACGGTCTCCAGCAGCTCCTGTTCCGAGGCATCCTGCTGCAAGCGGAACACCTCGCTGAGGATACCCACCTCAGCACAGGCACGCTCTTTGTTGCGGACGTACACACTGGAGGCTGGGTCGTCGCCCACCAGCACAGCTGCCAGCCCCGGCGTCACGCCGTGCTTCTGCTGCATCTCCAGCACACCTTCCGACACCTGTGCCCGAAGGGACTTTGATGCCTCTGCGCCGTCCAGAATCTTAACCACGCCTACCTCCGCGGGGCATAATAGCATGGCCGTATAGCTGTCTCAATGAAGGTGAGTCCTAGGCCGCTCGGTGGAGGCAAGTGGCGATTGCGCCGTGCTGGGGGCGCTGATAAGCTCACACATATTTCGGCATATTATTTTCGGGGGCGAGACCTTGGTAACACTCAACACATACCTGACTTTCAACGGCAACTGCCGCGAGGTATTTGATTTCTACCGCTCTGTGTTCGGCGGAGAGTTTTCGTGGATTTCGACCTTCAGGGACGCACCGGCCGACATAGGCGTGGCTGAGGCGGATATGGATGGCATCATGCATGTGTCCTTCCCCATCGGCTCCGGGGTCCTGATGGGTAGCGACACGCCTCCTCAGTTCGGTCCGCCTCCAGTCGTAGGAAGCAACTTCTCCCTTACCATCAGTCCCGAGAGCCGCGAGGAAGGTGACCGCATCTTCAAGGAGCTGTCCGATGGCGGGTCCGTTTCCTTCCCCATGCAGGACATGTTCTGGGGGGCATACTTCGGATCGCTCACCGACAAGTTCGGCATCAACTGGCAGGTAGACTGCGAGCAACAGCAGGGATGATCCAGCCGCGGCTGGCGCACTAGGATGGGCACGAACAAATGATAACTAAAGACGGATGCTAACCACCGGCGTAGACATCATCGAAGTAGAACGGGTGCAGCAGGTGCTGGACCGTTGGGGCCAACGCTTTCTCGACCGCATCTTCACCGAGGGCGAGCAGACCTACTGCAGAGGACGCGCACCCAACTTGGCGGCACGGTTTGCAGCAAAAGAAGCCACCATGAAGGCGTTGGGCACCGGCGTCCGTGGTGTCAGTTGGAAGGACATCGAGGTGGTGCGGGCGCGCAGCGGCGCACCCTCAATACGCCTCACCGGTCGTGCCCAGCAACGCTTTGAGTCTCTTGGACTGTCCCATCTGGCCCTCAGCATGTCCCACACCAAGGGCAATGCGGTAGCCATGGTCGTGGGCCAGACCGAGTCCTGACTATGAAGCCTCGAACGTGAAAATCGTCACCGTCGACCAGATGAGGCGCTTGGAGGAGGCGTGTGTTCCTCTGGGCGTGAGCTTGGACGACCTCATGGAGCAGGCTGGCCTCGCCGTCGCCCAATGCGTCCGCTCACTCTTGGGTGGAGCAGCAGGAAGACGCATAACCGTGCTAGTCGGCCCAGGCAACAACGGGGCCGATGGGTTCGTAGCTGCCCGTCACCTGCAACGCTGGGGCGCGGAGGTGGTCTGCCATCTACTGACGCCTCGCCCAGGGCATGACCCCAAGAAAGAGATGGCCCTTCTCGAGGGCGTGTCGGTCTGCAACGCTGTTGACGACTCTGGTCTGACGCGTTTCCGCGATGACCTCGGCCGCAGCTCTTTGGTCATCGATGCGGTGCTGGGCACGGGACGGGCCCGGCCGATGGAGGGCTTGGTGCGAGAGGCCATGAGCGTGTTGCAGGATGAACGCGCGAGTAGCGCCCGCAGGCAGGAGCAGGGGCAAGTGTTGGCCTTGGACCTCCCCTCGGGGCTTGATGCTGACACCGGGCAGGTCGACCCTGCCTCCCCTCGTGCCGACGTCACCGCTGCCTTGGGCTTCCCCAAGGTGGGCCACTTCCGCTTTCCGGGCGCCGAGAAGGTGGGCCGTCTGGAGGTGCTGGATATCGGCATCCCCCTGGCCGCAGCCGATGGGATATCTCAAGAGCTTACGCTGGAGCTTATGACAGCACGGACGGCCGCCGCACGCCTGCCACGGCGTCCCCTGAACTCCCACAAGGGTACCTTCGGTCACGCTTTGATAGTCGGTGGCTCGCGGCATTTCGTGGGGGCGGCCTACCTGGCCTCGCAAGCCGCGGCTCGGGTGGGACCGGGGTTGGTCACAGTGGCGGCACCGCAGGGCATACATCCTATGCTGGCCTCCAAGCTGAGCGAGACTATTCACCTGCCCCTGCCTGAAGACGCCGAGGGCCGCTTGTGCGGGGCCTCAGCCGACACTTGTCGCGACCTGCTGTCCCGCTACGACGCGATGGCCATCGGCTGCGGCATGGGGCGGAGTGACGGCGGTGCGGCCCTGATTCAGCAGTTGCTATTGGCGGACGGTGGGTTGTCGTGTCCCGTGCTTATCGACGCAGACGGGCTTAACAACCTTTCGGTGTGGTCTGAGTGGTGGCGGAAGCTTGCGAGGCCAGCCGTGCTAACGCCCCACCCTGGCGAGATGGCCACCCTCACCGGCTTGACCACCGCCGACATCCAGGAGCGGCGAGTGGAGGTCGCGCAGGAGTATGCTGCGTTCTGGGGGGCGACGGTTGTGCTGAAGGGGGCCCACACCGTGGTGGCATCTGAAGACGGGCGCTGTTACGCCAGCCCCTTCGTCAATCCTGGACTGGCATCGGGGGGCACGGGCGATGTGCTGTCGGGAATAATCGTCGGGCTGCTGGCCCAAGGCATCGGGCCCGATGACGCGGCGGTGGCTGGTGTGTACCTGCACGGCGCGGTGGCGGAAGAGGTAAGAGCCGAGATGGGGGAGTCGGGCGCCCTAGCCTCCGACCTGCTGCCCAAGCTGCCAGCCACAATGCGACGGATAACGTCGACCGCGCCTTCTACAGCCCGCTAGGTGTATACTATTTTGAGTTTTGCACCCGATTTCAGAATCCGTACAAGGAGCTTGCAATCATGGACTTGGGACTGACCGGAAAGGTGGCCCTGATTACGGGTGGCAGCTATGGCATCGGCCGGGCATCAGCCATCAGCATGGGCAGAGAAGGCGCCCACGTCGCCATCTGCGCTCGACGTGGTGAGGTGCTGGAAGAGGCCGCCATGGAGGTAAGGGAGAAGACCGGCGCACAGGTCCTTCCGATTCAGGCCGACGTAACCCAAGCTGCCGACATTGAGCGCACCGTCCAATCGACGGTCGACCACTTCGGCAGGCTGGACATACTGGTGAACAACGCCGGGTCCTCCGCGGCCATGCCCTTCGAAGAGATCACCGACGAACAGTGGGAGGCTGACCTCGACCTTAAGGTATGGGCCTCCATCAGGTTCTCCCGGCTAGCCATACCCCACCTGCGCCAAGCTGGCGGCGGGCGCATCATCAACGTTACCAACATCGGCTCGAAGACACCTGGGGCCAGTTCCATGCCCACGGCGGCCTCGCGGGCAGCAGGCAACGCCATAACCAAGGCCCTGTCCAAAGACCTAGGCAAGGACAACATCACCGTCAACTCCATCTGCATCGGCCTGATAAAGAGCGGCCAGATGGAACGCCGGTACGACCGGCTGAAGGGCGATGACCCCAACCTGACACTGGAAGACGTGTGGGCCCGCGGTGCGCGCAACCAGAATATCCCCTTGGGACGTGTCGGAGAGCCGGAAGAGGCTGGCGATGTCATCGCCTTTATGGCGTCGGCCCGATCCAGCTTCGTCAACGGCGTAGCCTTGAACCTGGACGGAGGGGCATCGCCCGCCCTGTAGGCCCACGATACATTGCACGGCCTGGAATCGGGTTGAGATTCAGGTCAGATTTCAGGCCCAGTAAAGTCCGGGGAAGAAAGTCAGAGGAAGGTACATGAGCGATCTCGTGGAAGAGTTCAGGCCCCCGCAGAGGATTCTGTTGGGACCTGGTCCGAGTAGCGTCAATCCTAGGGTGCTCCAAGCGATGACCCAGCCGGTCTTGGGGCATCTCGATCCCGTTTTCTTCCAGTGCATGGACGATGTATTCGACATGCTGTGCCGCCTCTTCCGGACGACTAACAAGATGACCCTTCCCCTGTCTTCCACCGGCACCGGAGGCATGGAAGCCGCGTTGTGCAACGTGCTGGAGCGTGGCGACGTGGCGGTGATAACCATCAACGGCTTCTTCGGTGCTCGGATGGCGGACATTGCGCGACGCTGCGGTGCCGAGGTGTACACGCTGGAGTTCCCTCTGGGTACGGCCGTCGACCCTGACGTGGTGGAAGAGGAGTTGCGTCGCCACGACCATGTGAAGCTGCTGGGAGTGGTGCACGGCGAGACCTCCACTGGCGTGCTCTCGCCCTTGGAAGAACTGGCGGCCGTGGCCCACCGCCATGACACGCTCATCATTGCCGATACTGTGTCTTCGCTTGGTGGTCAGGAAGTGGCGATGGACGACTGGGACGTGGATATCTGCTACAGCGCCACCCAGAAGTGCGTCGGCGCCCCTCCCGGATTGGCGCCCATCAGCTTGGGGCAACGCGCCATCGACGCCATGCGTTCCCGCGAGACGCCGGTGCAGAGCTTCTACCTGAATATGGCCGACTTGGAGACTTACTGGTCCAGCACCCGTGCCTACCACCACACCACGCCCATCTCGATGATGTATGCCCTGCGAGAGGCGTTGCGGATGATGGTTGAGGAGGGACTGGAGAACCGCATAGACCGTCACGCCCGGTGCGCCGCCGCGTTGTGGGCTGGGCTTGAGGCCATCGGCGTCGGACTGTTCGCCGACGCTGCCCACCGGCTGAACCCCCTTACCACGGCGGTGATCCCCGATGGGGTGGAGGATACGAAAGTGCGGACCAGTCTGCTGGAAGACTACAACATCGAGATATCCGGCGGGTTGGGCGATACCCGCGGCCGCATCTGGCGCATCGGCCTCATGGGCGACTCCTGCCGCGAGGCCAACGTGCTGACCCTCCTCTCGGCCCTCGAACGCATCCTTCCTGCCCAAGGTTTCCCTGTCGAGCCGGGATCGGGAGTAGCGGCCGCCCAGCGGTCATTGGTGGCTTCAGCAGGAGGCGCTACGCAGGCGGTGTAGGGTCAGGCGCACTCGCGCGACTCCTGCCGGGGACCGCACTGCCACCCCTTTTCTCGATAGCAGCGGCCTCCATTCCCGGCTTAGCCGTCCTTTTTGCTGTCTTGGAGATAGTCCGCCCAATCCGTCTGGGCCTCCCTCTACTTCGATTGCCTGTTGGAATGGTAGTCTGCCTCGAGACCTGAGCGTGGCCGTGAACCGTGCCCTTGGGTCCGGAAGAAGGGGCGGTCGTTGAGCGAAGTCACTTGTCCCAATTGCCAGCGGGTAAATCCGGGCACCTATTCCTTTTGCACCGGGTGTGGCTTTCGTTTAGCTGACGCTGGAATACCGGCTGGGCAGACCGCGGGAGACGAAGAAGAGAGCCAGACATTCCGTACCGAACTGGCCTTGGCGAGAAGCCAGCTTCAGGAGGCAACGCTACTTCTGCAAGGTGTTGAAGAGCGCATATCCCAGCTTGAAGAGCGCGGTGGGGTCTCCCCAGCCGAAGTCAGTGGGGCTGGTCGAGTTCCTCCTCCACCCAGCTCAACTCCAGCCCCAAGTGCTGAACAACAAGGCCCACCGCAAGCCACAAGCGCCTCATGGCCCGTACCACAAGCGGTCGCGGGCTCCGCAGCTTCAGTACCCGATAACCTCGCGCCATCGGACGCTGGGACCGTTCGTCCAACGACGGGAGCGCGTGGCCCGGATACATGGGCTCGTGGGGTCGCCATCGACTGGGAGCAGGTACTAGGGAGAAACTGGTTCGCCATCATCGGGGCGGTGGCCTTGGTGTTTGGAATCGGCTTCTTCCTGAAACTCGCCTTCGACAACAACTGGATCGGTGACACCGGGCGAGTCGTCTTAGGCGTCGGCGTGGGACTGGGATTGATGGGTGTTGGCGAGTACACGTCGCGACGTATACCCCGCTGGTCTCAACCCGTCACTGCAGGCGGGGCCGCCATCCTCTACCTTGCCATTTACGCCTCCTACGGTCTGTACGAGTTGGTGCGGCCCGATGTGGCGTTCCTGTTTCTGGCCGTAGTGGTGGCGCTGGCAGGGTTGTTGGCCCTGCGGTACGAATCGATTGTCATCGCGGTCTTGGGAATCGTCGGAGCGTTTCTCGCGCCTTTGCTGCTGGGGCCCAGCCTTCCCGACGAACGGCTGGTGCTGCTCTACATCCTTGTGGTGGACATCGGCATTCTGGCGGTGTCGACGTTCCGGAACTGGCAGTGGTTCACGCTGTTGGGATGGGTTGGCTCCTACGGCCTGTTCGCCTACTGGCTGTACGCTTTTCCTGGTTACGAACCACTCCTGATTCAGGGCGCCCTCACATTGGTGTTCCTTGTGTTTGTGGGTGCTACCACACTCTTCCACCTGCTATGGAGACGAGTTCCTGGGCCCCTCGACATGGGGCTGGTAGCTGTCAATGCTGCCGGCTTTTTCGGGCTCACCTTCACCGTATTGTGGGCTGACTATGAAGCTTGGTTTGGCTTGATCTCGTTGGGGTTGGCCCTCTTCTACGGCTTGATCGCTTTCTTGGCCATCAAACGCTCCGGCGGGGCTTCGGACGTTGCCCTGATCGCCTTGCCGGTATCCCTTGTGTTTCTGACCGTCGCCGTACCTCTGCAATTCAGCGGCTTCTGGATACCCGTGGTCTGGGCGATTGAGGGTGCCGTGTTGGTCTGGGCTGGGTTCTTCCTAGGCTGGTGGCAGATGAGGGCATTTGGCATCGGAGCCCTCACGCTATGCGTGGGACACATCCTCTTCCTTGACGTCTGGCTGGAGTTGGAGGATTTCAGGCTGGTCCTCAACGAGCGGACCCCAGCATTCCTAGCAGCGGTTGTCGGGTTCTACGTCGCTGGCCTCCTGCATTGGCGTAACCGTGGCCCGGCGGCCCCGGAATGGCAGCAATACATCCATCCCGCCCTCTTCGGAATTGCCAATGTGCTGACGTTGACGTGGTTGAGCATTGAGGTGGTCAACTACTTCGACCATAGAAATTCGTGGTCGAATGATCCTCTGAACCCGCAGACTGCTGCCAATGGCAAGTACATTGCCCTCACCATCATGTTTGCCCTGTACGCCTTCATCCTGAGTGCTGTCGGGCTGGGCGCCCGATTGCGACTCGTGAGGTGGGCCGCATTGGGCCTGATGGGCGTGGCGGCGTTGAAGCTCCTTCTTGTCGACACATGGCTAGTCAGGCTGGACCCTGAGTCGTTCACCGTCTTTCTGAATTTCCGCTTCATGGTCTTCGTCGTGGTGATGGCGGGACTATTGGGCATGACCTACTGGTCTTGGCGCGAGCGAGCCCGGGTGCCTAGGTGGGAGGTTTACGGGCTGCTGGTGGCCGTCAATGTCGTGGCCGTGTGGGGCTTGAGCCAGGAAATCATCCACTATTTCGGCAGCCGGGAGGCAGCGCAGGGCGGTGACTACTCCAGCGCGAAGCATCTGTCCCTGACCGTGCTTTGGGCGGTGTACTCGGTTGGGGTAATCGGAGCAGGAATTGTGCTGCGGTCCAGTCAAGTCAGGCTGGCTGGCATGGCTCTGTTGGCTGTGCCGGTGCTGAAGCTGTTCATCTTCGATGTGTTCCTCTTGGAGAGGGGTTACCGTGTCGCTTCTTTCGTGACCTTGGGATTGCTGCTTCTTGCGACCGGGCTGGTGTATCAGCGCTACAGCTTGGCCATAAGGGGGTTCTTCTTCGGCCAGAAGGCCTAGCGAGGTCAGCGCCTAAAGGCCGTCCTCCGCCCGATAGGCCATATCCAGCACGTCCACTACGTGCACCACTCTCGCATCGAGTCCTTGGGCGCGGACCCCTGTGTCCAACTGCATCACGCAGCCGGGGTTGGCGGTGACCACCAAGTCGGGCGCGGCTTCTCCGACCTTCTCCATCTTGCTGCGTAGCAAGCGCGAGGAGAGGTCGCGTTGCAGCATTGAGTAGGTGCCAGCGCCACCGCAGCAACGGCTCGAGTCTTCCATCTCGACGAATTCCAAGCCGGGGATGCTGCGCAGGATGGCTCGAGGTGGCTGGCTGATGCGCTGGGCGTGGACCAGATGGCAGGGGTCTTGGTAGGTGGCGCGCAGCCGTACCTCGCCCCGTGGCGGATCTAAGGGCAGGGATGCTAGGAGTTCTGTCACATCCACGGTCATATCAGCAAAACGGGCGGCCTTCTCGGCGTATGCGGGGTCGTCTCGCAGAAGCTGGGCGTATTCCTTCATCGCCGAGCCGCAGCCTGCGGAGACCACGACGATGCGTTCCACGCCTGCTTCGAGGAAGGTGTCGATGTTGCGTCGCGCTAGGCGGCGCCCCATCTCTATGTCGCCAGCGTGGATGTTGAGCGCCCCACAGCAGCCTTGGCCCATGGGCACGGCTACCTCGCAGCCGTTGCGACTCAGCACACGCACGGCCGCCTCCATGGTGTCACCCTGTAGCAGTGGCATCACGCAACCCGACAGCAGACCCACCCTCATGCGGGTCTCCCGCTGTGCAGAGTGCGCCTCACGGCGTGGTCCGAAGTTCCGGTGGGAGACGTAGGGCAACTGCGCTTCGAGGGCAGCAATACGTCGTGGAAGGACTCGCAGCAGGGAGCGTTGCACTAGGCGCCGCATCCCAGTCCGCTGGTAGGCCCGCAGCAGGGAAACGCCAAAGGCAAGACGCCTCCGGTGGGGCAGCGCCCAACGCAGAAACAGCTTGGCGGTGATTTTCTGCATCAGGGAACGCTTGTGCTGTCGGGCCACTTGGGCTCGTGTCCGCTCCATAAGTCGGCCATAGGGTACGCCTGAGGGGCACATAGCCTCGCAGGCGCGACACTCAAGGCACGATTCCCAGTGGGACACCACGCGCGGGGTGATTTCCAAGCGCCCCTCGCTGACAGCCCGCATCAAAGCTATGCGCCCTCGTGGCGACTGGGTCTCCCGACCTGTCTCCATGTAGGTAGGGCAGGAGCTGAGGCAAAGGCCACAGTGGACGCAGCGATAGAGGTCGGCTTCTTCGGGCATGTCAGGCCCAGTGAAGCCGGGGATGCCTTTTGTGGACATGGAGGATGACATCTTCGCTAGATTCCTGCGACGAATCGGCCCGGATTGAGTAGGCCTTGAGGGTCTAGTCTCTGTTTGACGCGTCGCATCAGGGCACCGCCCTCGACCTCACCCCAAACATCGACCTCCTCCTTCACTGACAGCGGGCAACGCTCCACCACTAGGTGTGCCCCAAGGGAGGCCGCCCAGCCCCGCATGTTGCTGATCACATCTAGCATCTGCTCTGGAGACAGGGCTTCGTCGTCACCGGGCCAGAGCATACGTACCAGACCGTAGCCGGGGTCGGCCGCCATACGGCCCGGAGCCCAAGCGCCGCTCTGGACGGCGCTGACGAAGAACGGAAGCTGGGAAGGCTGTGTCATCGCCCTGAGCAACAGGGTTTCTGGATGACCGGCGTTCCACCCAAGGTCTGTGACCGACTGCCATAGGTACGAGTCAGCCAATCCCTGCGATGCCATCTCTTGCACTGAAGGTGCGCCTGCCTCGGTCAACACGGTGCAGGTTTCTGCCAGCTTGGCAGCGACGGCTTGCGCCCCGCCCGCGTGTTCCGCTAGCACATACACTCCTCCAGCCTCTTCCGATGCCAGTTGCGGCAGCCAAGGGCCAAGCTTTCCGGCGACGACTTGCAGTGCCCGGGGAAGGTAGGCCTGCGACAACAGCCTCTGGGATGCGGTCATGGCCGCGTCGACGGAGGGGAAGGAAGCCGCCACAATGCCGGAGTGGGCTGGTAGAGGGGCAACCTTGAAGGTCGCGCTTACAATCACGGCGAGGGTGCCAAGAGAGCCGGTGTAGAGCTTGTTGAGGTCGTAGCCGGTGACATTCTTCACCACTTGGCCCCCACTCTTGGCTTGGGTGCCGTCGGCCAGTACCACTGAGCTGCCGATGAGCCAGTCCCGGGGGCTGCCGTAGGCCAAGCGCCACGGCCCGGAAGCAGCCGTAGCCAAGATGCCGCCAACGGTGCTGCGGTGGGGAAGAGGGGTTTGTAGAGGCAGATATTGACCATGTTCCGCAAGCCGTTCTTTGAGGGATGCCAGCGTCATCCCTGCCTGCACCGATACGGTGAGGTCAGCAGCCTCGTGAGCTATCAGGCCGTCCAGCGATGTCATCGCGATGACGAGGTCGACAGCGGAGGGCGGGTTGCCCAAGGTCATCTGAGTCCCGCCACCCCAAGGGACGACGCGTAGCCCTCGCTCCGAGGCGATTCTCATCAGGTCTGATAATTCTTCCACCGAGCGGGGTACCGCAACTACTGAGGGTGTGACGCCGTCGACGGTGTAGTCGGCTAGGCGTTCTTCGGGCAGGAGGATCGTCTCGTCGACTGCGCCCCGGAGGTCTGCGGATTGTGAGGTGGCGGAGGTCACCGGTGCGCCCTACACGTATGCGCCGGGGCCAGTCATGGCCACAGCGTTGGATTGGAGGTTATGGGTCAGTTCGGGGCCGCCGGGGAATATCTTGCCCGGATTGAAAGTGCCTTTCGGGGCGAAAGCGTGTCGCACCTTCAGCATGGTCTCCATGTCGGCGTTGGTGAACACCAAGGGCATGTAAGCCTTCTTCTCCAAGCCGATGCCATGTTCGCCGCTCAGGGTTCCTCCAGCCTCTACGCAGATCCGCAGCAGCTCGCCGCCCGCTTCGGTGACGCGCTCCAGTTCGCCCTCGCGGCGTTCGTCGAAAAGGATGCAGGGATGCAGGTTGCCGTCGCCTGCGTGGAAGACGTTGGCGATGGGGAACCGGTATTGTTTCGATACCTCTTCCACCTGCTCCAGCACAGGGGCGAGTTGGGTACGTGGGACGACGCCATCCACGAGGTAGTAGTTGGGTGCGAGACTGCCCAACGCGCCTAGGGCACCCTTGCGGCCGGACCAGAGGCGTTCGCGGTCGGCGGCATCGGTGGCGGCTCGGACGTCCGCGGCATCGGCGTCCCTGAGGGCAGGGCGCACCTCGGCTTCCAGCTCCTCCACCTCATCGGGAGTCCCCTCTACCTCGATGAGCAGTACCGCACCTGCGCTACTGGGATACCCAGCATCCATGACGCTTTGCACTGCCTTGATGGTGAGTGCGTCCACCATCTCCATGGCAGCAGGCACGATACCCCGCCCGATGATGGCAGAGACAGCATTGCAAGCCGAGGGCACGTCGGCAAAAATCCCTTGAAAAGTCTTGACTGCAGGAGGTGCCGGCAGCAGCCGTACGGTGGCGGTGGTGGCGATGCCGAAAGTGCCCTCGGAGCCGACAAACGCGCCTCGCAGGTCGTAGCCGGGAGCCTCCCGGGTGCGGCTCCCCAAGCGCTCTATGGAGCCGTCTTCCAGGACCACCTCCAAGCCGAGCACATGGTTGGTGGTCACGCCGTAGGCCAAGCAGTGGGGGCCTCCGGCGTTTTCGGCGACATTCCCTCCGATGCTGCACGCCCGCTGACTCGATGGGTCTGGCGCATAGCGCATCCCGGACTGGCGGACGCGATTGTCGAGGTTGAGGTTGATGACTGCGGGCTGCACCATGGCCAGACGGTCTTCCCGGTTGACTTCCAAAATGCGGTTCATGCGGGCCAAGGCAATCTGTATGCCGCCGGAGATAGCGATGGCGCCTCCGCTGAGGCCTGTGCCGGAGCCACGTCCCACTAAGGGGATGTCGTGGCGGTAGCCCAAGGCGACTATACGGCTGACCTCTTCGGTGTTGGCGGGGAGCACCACAACTTGGGGCACGGACCTGTCGATGGAGCCGTCGTATTCATAGACCAGCAAGTCTTCGGGATGATGCAGGACGTTGTCTCGTCCCACGATCTTTCCCAACTCTCGCACCAACTGGCGTGCGCCTAGGCTCATGGTGGTGCTCGTCCCTGTCCTTAGACGTGGATGGGCCCTCTCAAAGTGCTCGTCTAGTATACTCCGAACCGCCCGGCTAACCAGCAACGGCAGCCTGCAAACCACCTACGGGAGTCGCCGATGAGTTTCATGGACGATTTGGAGCACAAAGCCCTACCCGTGCGTCAAGCCATCCTGCGCCACCCTTTTGTTACCGGCATCGGCGACGGGACGCTGGATGTGGACAAGTTCCGGTTCTATGTGCGACAGGACTACCTGTACCTGATTGACTACGCACGTGTCATCGCCTTGGCGGCTGCCCGCGCTCCGGACTTGGAGACCATGGGCTGGTTCGCCCGGCTGCTGGACGGTACGTTGAATGTGGAAATGGACCTGCACCGCAGCTATTGCGCGGAGTTCGGAATCAGCAGTCGGGAGTTGGAGGCGACGCCAGTAGCACCCACCACCATGGCCTACACCCGCTTCCTGCTCAACGTGGCCTACCAAGGAACTTGCGCGGAACTGGTGGCAGCATTTCTGCCATGCCAGTGGGGCTACTGGGAGATTGGCGACCACCTCCAGAGGCAGGGCATGCCTGCCCATGCCCCGCTATACAGCAAGTGGATCGAGATGTACGTCGACCCCGACTTCAAGACACTAGCCGACTGGGTCCGGTCGCTGGCAGACCGGCTGGCCAAGCCCCTCGGACCGGAGGAAGCAGCCAAGGTGGAGGAGGCCTACCTGACCAGCCTGCGCTACGAGTACATGTTCTGGGACATGGCGTACCGCCAAGAGGAGTGGCTGGTCTGACCTGTTACAATCGAGAGCACATGGAAGTTTTGGACTTGAGAATAAGAGTGCCCGACCATCCAACGCTAGACCAGTCCACCAGGGAGGCCCTAATGGCGGGAGAAGCATTCAGGCCATTGACGCACAGTCTGCAAAGGCGTTTGCTGGGGCAAGTGGCACCAGGGAATTGGCTGACTGCTCAAGTGCAGAATTCGGCAGTTTTCATCGCAGAAGATTGGGTGGTCTCTATACATGGAAAGAAACTCATCCATGGTGTATCCGCTATGTCCGTGCTCCTCAATTCCCTAGGCCAAGAACTGGAGACACCCGTTTCAGTTGATCTTTTAACCCACCAGAACGGGAATGATGAGCCGTTATATCGCGTGTTGGAGCGCCAGTCGAAGAGAGGGCGTATTATCGGTGCCATAAAATGGGGAGCAACTATCATGGGGAGTGCTGTGGTGGGCGCCCTGTTACAGTGGTTGCTTTTTGGAGGCCTTTTGCCATGACGCGGATTTTAGAAGATAGTTTCATTTCCCAAGTAGCAGGAGCCATCGGCGCATTGGGCTACAAAGTGACCTGTGAACCATCCCGTATTCCCAATCGGAAATTATGGCATGCTGATCCAGCTTCTTTGGTTCGGGGTCTCAGATATAGGCCAGACATTCTTGTTGAACACGACGAGAAATTCGTCATCGTAGAAACGAAAATGACCCCTCCTCTTTTGGGAAGCGTTATACAAGCCCGTCGATATGCTGACTATTTCGGCTCCCCAGTGATTGTTTGCAATCCCGATAGTGTTTTCCCCAATGTTCCCAAGAGCGTCAGAGAATTTGCTGACGAGCGAAATGTCCGTCTCTGCCCTTTGGCCGAAGTTGGCAACGCTCTGACGGACGTGTTGGGCTAGCTTGCCTAGTTTCTGCAAGGGGTTCGACGATATCCTTCCATGCCATGTGTCCCATCGGCACGTCCGCCCCCCCCCGCTAGACAGCCCACCACGCATCCCGGAATGATAGGAGAGGGCTTGTTCAAGCGGTGGGACGTGTAGAGAAGCTAGCTGTCGGGCCGGCCCCCCTAAGCTTTTCCAGAACTGGGATGGAGGCTATCTGCTCCTCGTCCAACTCGTCCCAGTGGATGCCGCGAGGACGGGGCGGAGGCTCGGTGCAGAAGACTACATCTGTGGGGGTAATGAAGCAGTCCAGCGGGATGTCGTGCGGTGTGAGCGGAATGTGGTCGACCATCTGGACGGGATGCACGGTCGTGATGATCGGGGTGGAGGCTTCGAGCAGACCCGACTCTCGCGCTAGGGCGTACTCCAAGTCGGAGTAACCTCCGCCCTTGCCAAGCCGGGCACCGCTTCTGGTGACGGCCACGGAACCGCATACCACCAAGTCGATGGGACGCATCTCGTCGAGAGTCACCGGCCTACCGAACTGAAAGGCCCCCTTGATGCTGGAGGCGGCGTAGCCATGGGTGCCTAGCTTCTCAGGGTCGAGCTCAACGAAGCATTGCAACGAGGTGAGACGTGGCACGGCCATGTAAACCGTCTTGCCTTCCTTGAGTGCACGCCATCGCACCGGGCGCTGGGGTAGGTCGGGGTTGCATTTGAGCACTTGGGCCGAGGCCCATACATCAAGCTCGTCCAACCTCTGGGCGGACAGTTCTGCCCCTGTGAAGTTGGGTATGCGGCCTCGCGCACCTGGGAAACGGGCCACGCCCGCCTCCCTCATAGCTTGCCAGACCCGCTCGCGAATCTCCTGTTTGTACATCTGATTATGCCTAGCTGATTGTTGAGGGTCTGGTGTTTATGGAGGATTATGGTCTAGCCAACTGCCGGTTACGACTAGTCAGCAGCCCGGTTGATGGTATGGAAGCCCGGCCACGGAAGCCCTTGACACCAGATAGGCCCCCTGCTAACATCCCGGTGCATCGGTTTACGAGGCATATTTTGCCTATTGGCACTAGTGCGAGTCTACTATGGCCACAACCCCCAGTGCCAGCACGCTTTCGTTTGAAGCGCAACTCCCGGGGATGTTCGGACGTTACCGAGACTCCCTCAATGCCGAGCTGCGTACCGCCATCCCCGATGGCTCTCCCCAGCTATACGATCTGCTGAAGTATCACATGGGGTGGGTGGACGTCGATGGGTCACCTGTTCCCGGCTCCGAATCACAGGGAAAGGCCCTGCGCCCCACTTTGTGCCTGTTCAGTTGCGAGGCCCTCAGCGGACAATGGGATGCAGCCCTGCCCGCCGCTGCTGCGATGGAGTACGTGCACAACTTCTCGCTGATACATGACGACGTACAGGATGGCGACGAGGAACGCAGGCACAGACCCACCGTATGGTCAGTATGGGGTGTGCCCCGGGCCTTGGTTGCAGGCGACACCATGCTTACCGTAGCCGATGCCACCACCCATCGCCTCTCAGCCCGCGGCCTGCCTGCAGAAACTGTCTTGGGTGTCTCCAAACTCATCATGCAGAGCTATCTGGAGATGATTGAGGGACAGTGCTTGGACCTCTCCTTCGAGGACGACGTCCGTATCGGCGTCGACGACTACTTGGGAATGATAGCCCTGAAAACAGGGGCATTGATCCGATGTAGCATGGCTATTGGGGCCTCCATCGGGTCCGGCGACCCGAGGACCGTCGAAGCGTTCTCCCGTAGTGGGGCCTGCCTTGGACGGGCGTTTCAAGTCCAGGATGACGTGCTGGGTGTGTGGGGCGATGAGGAGACTACAGGGAAGGCAGTGGGGGCCGACATCCTCCGTAAGAAGAAGTCTTATCCACTTGCCTACGCCTTGGACAACGCATCACCTGCCACGCGAGAGCGGCTCGTCGATGTGCTACAGAAGCCACAGTTGCATCGCGTTGAGGCCGACGAGGTTCTGAACATCTTCCATGAGGTTGGGGCACAACGGGCGGCCCAAGAGTTGGTGGCCCGGAATGCTCAGAACGCCTTGGAGGAGTTGGACAGGGTCGCATTGCCCGCTTGGGCTAGAGAGGAGTTCCGTCATCTGGTGGACTTCCTCACCAACCGCAACTACTGAATCCGGTGAACTAACGAAGAAACTACGAGCGAGGGAAAATGCCTAGAGCCAAGAGGCCAATGGAGCTCTCCTTCCGGCTGGCAGCCTATGTGCTGAAGAACCGTCTGCGTCGTCGCTCCCGCTTTCCGCTGGTAACCATGCTGGAGCCCTTGGAGATGTGCAATCTCTCCTGCATCGGCTGTGGTCGCATCCACGAGTACAAGCCGGTGATGGACAAGATGATGTCTACCGAAGACGCCGTGGCCGCCGTAGAGGCTTCGGGCGCGCCCATCGTCTCCATCGCAGGGGGCGAGCCCACCATCCATCCCAAGATCGACGAGATTATCGCCGAGTTGATCGACCGCAAGTATTTCGTCTACTGCTGCACCAACGGCCTTCTGTTGGAGCGTGTTCTGAAGAAGGTGCCACCTTCCAAGTACCTCTGCTGGGTTGTCCACATGGACGGCATGGAGGAGAGGCACGACGAAGCGGTGGCCCGGGCCGGCGTCTTCAAAAAGGCCATTGCCGCCATCGAAACAGCATTGGATAGCGGGTACCGCGTATGCAGCAACACCACTCTCTTCCGGGGCAGCGATGTGGAGGATCTTCACGCTCTCTTCCGCACCATGACGGATATGGGCATCGAGGGTTCGATGGTGTCGCCGGGCTACGATTTCGAGGACGCCCCCGATCAGGAGTTGTTCCTCACCCGGCAGGAGTCGCGCGCTGTATTCCAGCAGGTGCTGGACAAGGACAGCATCAAGGACTTCCGTCTGTACAACAACCCACTGTACCTGGATTTCCTGCGGGGTAAGCGGGAGTACCAGTGCACCGCTTGGTCCAATCCCACATACACTGTCATGGGCTGGCGCGAGCCGTGCTACCCGTTGGCCGACCGACACACCGACAACATCGAGGACCTCTACAAAGAGGAACTGTGGGAGAACTACGGCGTGGGTAAAGACCGGCGCTGCGCCAACTGCATGATGCACTGCGGTTTCGAGTCCGCGACCATCTTCCAAGCTGTCTCGTCGCCCCGAGATTGGGTGACACTGGTCAAGTCGGGTGCAGCCCACAAGTCGGGAATTACGGCAGCTTAGAATGGCGCAGACAGTCGCGTCTTCCATCGACATGGGACTGGCGGGCGATAAGGAGCGTGCGGGCGGTCAAGCCCCCGCGCTAGTAATGGCGCCGCCCGACGTGGCGACGGCGATGAGACGCGAGCAAAACTGCATTCACCGAGCGCTACCTAGGCATACGCTACTCAAGCATACGATCTGTGGCGATGCCGTGAGAGACCCTGCGGCCAACATCTGGGCGTTGGGCGTGGGGGCGCAGTCGGGGCGCAACTGGGTAGCCTCGTTGAAGGGGCGGCCTAAACCATCCATGCTCATCTCAATGGGACTGGCTGGTGGGCTCGACCATGGCTACCGCCTAGGCGACGTCGTGTTGTCCGAGAGGCTTCTAATTGAAGGTGAGCTACAGACCTTCCACAGCGACACGCGGCTGTTAGGACTGGCGGCTCAAGCATGTCAGCAGGCGGGACTCGCCTACCATGTGGGTGACATTCTCACGGTGCACGAGGCCGCATGCACCCCGTCGCACAAGCTGGGCTTGGGGCGGCAGACCGGAGCGATGGCCTGCTCCATGGAGGACTACTGGCTGGCGCGGGAGGCGCACCGTATGGGTGTGCCCTTCCTTTCCGCGAGGGTTGTCCTCGACCCTGCTGAGAAAACATTGCCTCCTTTCGTCACAGACTTGGCCCACCATGCCCATCGTGAAGGTGCCGCCTTGGTGGTCGGTGCCCTGATGCGCTGGTGGAGGCTTCCCGAGTTGATTGTTCTGGCGAGACAGGCTGACCGAGCGCAGCGACGCTTGGGGGCCTTCGCCAACGCCTTCTGGTCCAGGTTGCCGGCGACAATGCAGCCGCAGCCAACTCTATCCACCGAGGGCGAGCGCGTATGGTGATTCATCGCGGGAAGCGCAAGAAATGGATGAGTCAGCAGGTGGCCGATGCCATCGAACGGTCGCAGGACTACCTGTCAGGAGAGCAGTACGGCGAGGGTTACTGGTGGGGCGAATTGGAATCGAACCCCACCATGGAAGCAGAGTACATGCTGATGACCTACTTCCTGGAACAGGTTGACCAAGAGAGGTGGCGCAAGCTCACCAACCAGATACTCCGGTGCCAACGGGAGGATGGTTCTTGGGGCCAGTACTACCAAGCGCCAGGAGACGTGAGCACCTCGGTAGAATGCTACTTCGCCCTGAAACTGGCCGGGGTCTCAATGGAAACGCCCGAACTGCAGAAGGCTCGGGCCTTCATCCTCTCCCGAGGAGGGGTTCCCGCAACGCGCATATTCACCAAGATCTGGCTGAGTCTTTTCGACCAATGGGACTGGCGTGGCACGCCGGTGATGCCTCCTGAACTGATTTTCCTGCCTAAGTGGTTCCCCGTGAACATCTATGAGTTCTCCAGTTGGGCGCGGGCGACCATCGTGCCGATGATGATTATCTTGAGCCAGCGGCCCAGCAAGATGGTGCCGCCAGAAGCCACCATCGATGAGCTGTACCCCGTGCCAAGAGATCAGGTCGACTACTCTCTCACCAAACCTCGCGGGACCTTGGGTTGGGCCGCCGCCCTCTACTGGGTGGACCGGCTGCTGCGGATCTATGAGTCCCTACCCATCAAGCCAGCCCGTAATGCTGCTGTACGCCGCTCCGCCCAATGGGTGCTGGACCACCAAGAGGCGGATGGCTCATGGGGCGGCATCCAGCCGCCATGGGTCTACTCCCTGATAGCGTTGAAGCAATTGGGGTACCCCAACGAGCACCCGGCCATACAGAAGGGCTTGGAAGGTTTCGAGAACTTCACCATCGACGATGTGGATGCCTGTCGCGTCCAAGCTTGCGTCTCGCCCGTGTGGGACACCTGCCTTGTGCTCTTGGCCCTACAGGAATCGGGGTTGGGAGATGACCAGTCGGTGGCAGACAAGGCCGTACGCTGGCTGATAAGCAAACAGATACGCAGGGGAGGCGACTGGCAGGTCAAGAACCCGAGGGCGCAGCCCGGTGGATGGGCCTTCGAGTTCCACAACGACAGCTACCCCGACATCGACGATGCGGCCGAGGTGCTCATCGCCCTCAACAACGCCACCCTCCCCGGAGCGGAGGACGTTGAGAGGCAGGAGGCGGTGAGTCTAGGTGTGGAGTGGGTGCTGAGCATGCAGAGCAAAGAAGGCGGCTGGGCCGCCTTCGACAAGGACAACACCAAGAGCCTGATAGCCAAGATACCCTTTGCCGATTTTGGCGAGACCCTGGACCCGCCCAGTGCTGATGTCACGGCCCATGTGCTGGAGATGCTGGGCAAGCTGGGCTACACTCGGAGCCATCCCTCGGTGGAGCGCGGGTACAGGTTCCTGCGGAAACAGCAGGAAGACGAAGGCCCCTGGTTTGGCAGGTGGGGCGTCAACTATGTCTATGGTACCAGCGCTGTGCTGATGGCCATGGAGGCCATTGGCGAGGATATGGGTGAGGAATACATCAGGCGCGCGGTGGGGTGGCTGGCAGAGAAACAGAACAGCGATGGCGGTTGGGGCGAGACCTGCGGCTCCTACGTCGATTTCTCCATGGCAGGAGTTGGTCCCAGTACGCCGTCACAAACCGCTTGGGCCATCTTGGCACTACTGGCTGCTGGCGAGGTGGACCATCCCGCTACCTCATCCGGCACACAATACCTGGTGCGCTCGCAGCAGGAAGAGGGTTCGTGGGACGAGTCCTACTATACTGGTACGGGATTCCCCGGCTATGGCATTGGAAAGAAACCGGACCGACTGCCCGGAGAGGGTGAACGTGGCCACCAAGGCTTGGATATGCCTGCCGGGTTCATGATCAACTACCACATGTACCGAAATTGCTGGCCTCTCATGGCGCTGGGTCGCTACCGTAGGTTGACGACCCTGACCGATCAGGCCCGAAGGAGCGAGTCCAATGATGCATGAGACGATGCAGGATGCCATCGCAATGGTAGCCGCCCCTGAGTGCATCAGCCGCAGTGACGGTGCTCTGAAGACTCGCTCCTATCTCATTCGTGTCACCACGCAAAAGCCCACTGAGTTCGTCGACATCACCTCGCACCTAAAGGCTTGTGTGGACGAAGCCGACCTCTCCAATGGCATGGTGACTGTTTTCTCGCGCCACACCACGGCGTGCGTCAAGATCAACGAAAACGAGCCGCTGCTGTTGCAGGATATGGCAGACTTCCTAGAGCGTATGTCTCCCCGTTACGCCGACTACCGACATAACGATTTCACCGTCCGCACGGTGAACATGACTGAAGATGAGTGTCCCAACGGGCATGCACACTGCCAATCACTGCTCCTGAGCGGCAGCGAGACTATCCCGCTGATTGAGGGTCAACTGCTGCTCGGCAGGTGGCAGAGTGTCTTTCTCATTGAGCTCGACCACCCGCGTTCCCGCGAAGTGGTGGTGCAGGTGATGGGCGAGTAACAGGTAGGCGGTCCAATCCTGGAAACAATCTTCCGGGCAAAGGTCAGGCACTTTTGTCGCAAGTGGCGCTCACCTCCAAAGATGTGGATCAGGCGTATGACTGGTGTCGCGACATCACTCGCCGCGAAGCCAAGAATTTCTATTACGCCTTTATCACCCTGCCTCCAGCGAAACGTCGGGCCATCTACGCTGCCTATGCCTTCTGCCGCTTGTGCGATGACGCTGTGGACGAGGATGACCCGCTGCCACGCAAGTTGGAGCTTCTCGGTGACCTGCGCCGCCAGCTTGAGGCGGCCTTCTCCGTTGGTTCCCTTGCCCCACTTCGAGGCTCCTCCGATGACAGTGCATCTGGCGAAGACTTGGGGCCTGTGTTCCAGGCCTTGGCGCACTCATCTGCTACCTACGGCATAGATCAGGAGTTGTTTCAGGACATTATCACCGGGGTAGAGTGCGACCTTACCGCCACGCGGTACCGCGACTTTGAGGAGTTGCGCACCTATTGCTACCGGGTGGCGTCGGTGGTGGGCCTGATCTGCATAGAAATCTTCGGCTACACCGACCCTAGGGCCCGCCAGTATGCCATCGACTTGGGGCTGGCGATGCAGCTTACCAACATCATCCGCGATGTGGAGGAGGACTTGGGCCGCGGCCGGGTGTATCTTCCGCAAGAGGACTTTGAACGCTTCGGGTATCCCGAAGAGAGGCTGTTTGCCGGAGAAATGGACGACTCCTTCCGGGAATTGATGCGGTTCCAAGTGGAACGGGCCCGCAGCTATTTCCGGTCCGGATTGCGTCTGCTCCCTCTGCTGTCCCCTCGCGCCCGGCCCTGCCCTGCTGTGATGGCTCGAATCTATATGCGGATACTGGACCGGGCTGAAGAGGCTGACTACAACGTGTTTGACGGAAGGCCGTCATTGTCCAAGCGAGAGAAACTGTTCGTCATGGGGCGTGTATGGATGCAGACTATGCTGCCCTCGCGTCTCTCCTCGTCTCAGCCTTGATTCTCGCCTGCGGTTCCCGTAGGCCGATGCCTTCTGGGGCACCGAACATATCTTGGTGGCGGTCTTGTCGTGTCTGAATATTTGTTAGGACTGGATATCGGCACCAGCTCCGTGCGTTGTGTGCTGACCGATACGTCGATGCGGCCCGTATCCATTGCCCGGGCCCCGATGTCCTATTACACCCCTCCCGATTGCTCCTCCATCACTTGGGAATTGGAAGCCAGCGCTCTCATTGCTCAGGTTGGGAAGCTTGTGGCCAAGGCTGCGCGCCGACAGGGGGCGTCGCCTCGGGATGTGGTGGGCATGGGGGTCACCAGCCAGAGGCAGGCCGTGGTGTTGCTGGACGCCGAAGGGGATGAACTGCTATGCAGCCCCAACATTGACATGCGCGGGGTGTTTCAAGGCGCCGCTATCGACGACAGAAGGGGCGATGACGTGTACGCCCTGACGGGTCACTTCCCAGCCTTGCTCTTGGCGGCCTCGCGCATCGGCTGGCTTCAAGACACCCAGCCTAACCTCTACGAGAGACTCGCCACTGTCCTGCCATTGGGTTCCTGGCTGGCTTGCGCATTGACCGGCGCCCGCGCGTCCGAGCCTTCCATGGATGCTGAGGCGGGCCTTTTGGACGTCCCCCTTCGGTCTCGCTCCTCACGGCTGGAGGATATGTTGTTTCTGGAACGCTCTTGGCTGCCCCCGGTTTGTCCGGCTGGGGCAGTTCTGGGAGGGCTGGCCGGTGATATTGCGGAGAGCTGGGGGCTAGTCCCCGGCACCCCCGTGACCATTGCTGGGCCCGACACCCAGTGTGCCCTCATGGGGCTTGGGGTCATCGAAGAAGGCCAACAGGCAGCAGTGCTGGGCTGGAGCGGCTCATTGCAACAGTTGACCTCTGGGGCACGTTTCGATGCCGACAAACGCACTTGGGTGGGTCACCACTCCATAGAGGGCGCATGGTTATCCGAGGCCAATCTGGGAGACTTGGGGCACGCCTACCAGTGGATGAAGGACCTGCTCTTGGGAGCCGATGCCCCGATGGAGAAGGCTGATGCCATGGCGGCAGGGGTAGAACCTGGTGCCAAGGGCGTCATGGCCCTCTTGGGGAGTGGCCCCGTCACTGCGCCGAAGGCTGGCTTGACCACAGGCGGGTTGACCATGCCCGTGCCAATGACTTTTCAGGCTGCCACGCCGTCCCATATCCTGAGAGCTTCGCTGGAGAGCGTCGCCTTCACAATTAAAGCCAACCTGGAGACCCTTGAGGAAGTGGCAGGGCCCGGCTGTGGGACGCTCCCTATAGCTGGAGGCATGGCATCGAACCCGGTCCTCATGCAGATGACGGCAGACGTTACTGGTATCCCGGTGCAGTGCAGCGGCCATCCGGAAGCCACGGCGCGGGGCGCTGCTGCCGCCGCTGGAGTCGCCGCCCGGTTGTTCGGCAGCCTTTCCGAAGCGGTCGATCACCGGCATGATGACCCCATAACCTATACACCCTGCCCTTCCACCACTGCCGACTACGAGTTCCATTATAAACGTTGGCTGGACATGGCTCGAAGCCTTCGCAACCTCAGCTGAACCCGCCGCGGGTAGGCGTCGCGACTACGGGTTTTGCGCACCGACTGCCCCTCAGCAAGGCAGCAAGGTGCAGTGGCCGTGTATCCAAAGTGCCTCACGACGGTTCGTCACGACGCGGAGTAAAGCTGCTCACCCCCCTGCCATCTCAGGCTGGTTGATGATAGCCTTGTGGCGTGCCGCGATCGGCGAGATGAGCGCAGTCATCTCCCGATGCCGACGCGCACTTCCTGTGAGGGCGGAGGCAACCATTGGTAACAGTACCCGGTTTTATTTTGCGTCGGCTATACGTGAAGGCGAGCCTGCGCAACACCTCGGAAGGCTTCCAGTTCAGCCTGTGCAACAAGCTGGGGGCGGGATATGCCCGCATGCTGTTGCCCATCTCGGTCAACGGTCAGGCCGCTGACATCGGCCGTTGCTACTTCTACGACGAGGATGTCCGCCACGGTTTCGGCGAGGTTTCCAAGGATACGCCTTTCTCCCTAGCCCTGAACAAGACCACAGTGATTTCAGTTGAGGGTCAAGCCCTGAACGCAGGCCGGCAGACCATCGGAATGGGGTTTGAGGTTCCGGGACTGGGTACGCTGAAGTTCGACTTCACCGATGTTTTGGCCGATGGCTGAGCATCGGCGCGCAGTAGCCGTCACCGGGGCGGCTGGGTATGTAGGCTCCCGGCTGATTCAGGAGTTGGCCGAGGAGGAAGAACTGGACAAAGTGCTGGCCATCGATGCGAGGCCTTTGCGCCGTCCGGTGCACAACATAAAGGCTGCCCGGGTGGATGTTACCGAGCCCTTGGATGGCCTGCTCCATGATGAACGAATTGATACCGTGGTGCACTTGGCCTTCAGCTACCCAGTACCCTCCGGACGCAACGATGCAGGCGTGGCACAACAGACAAATCAGCAAGCCTTGGAGAGCGTCTTGCAGTCCTGCAGGCAGGCCCGGGTCGCCAATTTCGTTTACCTGAGCAGTCACACCGTCTACGGCCCACACCGTGAAAATCCTGTGCCGATTACCGAGGACGAGCCTCTGCAGCCACTGGACGACTTTCCCTATTCGAGAGACAAGGCGCGTGCCGAAGAAGCGATTGCACAGTTTGCCAGTCTTACACCTCGTCTGGGAGTGACAGTGCTGCGCTCCTGCGTAGTGTTGGGCCCCACCGGCGGAAATAGGGCAGCATCGGCCTTGTTCAAGCCTATCCTGCTGGGCGTGTGGCGGGAGGACCCGCCGTGGCAGTTTGTCCACGAGGACGACCTAGCGGCCGTGCTGGCCCTGTCGGTCACCCAACCCCGGCCCGGAACCTACAATGTCGCTGGACCGGGCGTGGTGAGCTACTCGGAACTCGCTAAGAGTATAGGCGCCAAGCTTCTCAAGCTAAATCCTGGCTTGGCGTACACTGCCACACAGCTGAGTTGGAAGTTCGGTCTACAGAAGGAGGCTTCAGCCGTGGCCTTGGACTTCGTGAGATATCCCATGGTGATGAGCACCGGAAGACTGCGTAAGGAGACAGGCTTTCGCTTCCGGTACTCCTCACGAGAGGCCTTGATGGAATACGTCTCAGGCATGATGGGGTGACCATGAGCGACGTTCTGACAACGAAACCGTCCGTAATCATTGACTGCGACCCAGGCACTGACGACGCAGTGGCCCTGCTCATGGCCTTGGGTACGGAGGCTTGGAAGGGCGCTTGGAGGGTGGATGCCTTTACCACCGTCGGGGGCAACGTGGAGTTGGCCCGTGCTACTCGCAACACCCTAGCAATACTGGAGTACGTTGGAAGGGCGGAGATACCCGTGGTCCCTGGAGCATCACGGCCCCTCTCCGGCAGGTACGAGTACGCCTACGGGTTCCACGGCCCAGGAGGCATGGCCAACACCCGCTTGCCCAAGGCAACTACTCAGCCTGCTCAAGGCACTGCGGTGGACTACTTGGCCAACGCACTTTCCCGTGCGCATGACCAGCCCAAGATCGTGGCCGTCGGCCCGCTGACTAACGTGGCGCGTCTTCTGGCCCGCCACCCTGGCGTCGCCAACGCCCTTGCAGGCTTGGTGGTGATGGGCGGGGCCGTAGGCGTGCCTGACACGGTGCTGCCCCACGGCTCAGAGTTCAACTTTCGAGGCGACCCACTGGCGGCCCACCGGGTGTTTACATCCGGCATCCCCCTCACGCTGGTGCACCTAGGTGCCTGCCTGCAGGTAGGTCTGAGCCGGGAGGACATGTCTAGGCTGGCAGCCTGCGGCCCACTGGGCCGGCTCGCAGCCCGCATCGTGTCCAACTGGTTCCGTGTCCACCCCGATCGGGAGACCTACCACCTGCCAGACCCTCTGGCAGTGGCAGTAGCCATAGACCCCACCGTCGTGCGACTGGAGCCAACGCGGCTGTCGGTGCGCGTCGAAGGCGATAATCGGCTGGGCGAGACGCTGCCGGACCCGGAGGGCAGCGAGGTGATGCTGGCAGTGGAGGTTGACCAAGAGCGGTACTACAGGCTGCTGTACCGGTGTTTAGGGGAGACGCAAGAGTAGGGCGGCGCTAACGTGGGAGACGTCGCTGCCTCGGCTGCAATTATGCGTTCGCGCCTCGGGCTTCGAAGACTTCAGAAAGGTTGGCCGTGAAGCCCTGAAGGATCGGAGAGGTCAGGGTATCCGACGGGCCGTAGTGGGCGACCTCAACTAGGGAGCCCTCGGTACGGGCCATGACCCAGACCCTTTGGGCATCGGGATCGACAACCCAGTATTCCTGCACCCCATATTCGGCATACAGGTCCAGCTTAGTTCTCCAGTCGCGGCTGGCAGTGGATGGTGACAGAATCTCGACCACGAGGTCGGGGGCACCTTGGACGTTGGCGTCGGTGAGAATGTGATGCCGGGCGTTGGAGATGAACAGCAGATCGGGTTGCACCACGTTCACCTCGGATAGGATTACATCGAGCGGTGCGATGAACACATCCCCCAAATCCATTCCCTCAACGAAATCAGCGAGTAGACGCCCGAGCCTGAAGGCAGTCCTCTGATGGACCGTATTGGGAGACGGGGCCATGATCAACTCTCCGTTGAGAAGCTCCCAACGTTGATCGTCGGGTGTTTTGCAGTAGTCTTCATAAGTCAGTTTGGCGGTCGGCTTGGCTTGAGCCATCGTCGTGCTCCTGTATCGACAGGCTGGACAGCTTGAGGTCTAACGAAAGGATAGCATATTCGGTGGAGGCTGAGTGGTCGTAGCTGGCCAGATACAAAGTCTACTTTGTCGGTCGACAATTATTGACACTCTGTGGGCCTATTGATAGACTTCAGCCTTGGAGTGCTACTGTCTCCGCGCATAGGTGCGCCCAGTATTGCAGCACCCCTCTAGGACTTCCTCCCGGACGCTTCAACCGGCCAAAGGAGACGATGGATGACATCGGGAAACTCCGCACTACGGGAAATCGCGGACCAAGACTATAAGTACGGGTTCGTCACCGACATCGAAGCGGAGACTGCTCCCCGTGGCCTGAGCGAAGATATCGTCCGCTGGATTTCGGCCAAGAAGGAAGAGCCGGAGTGGATGCTGGAATGGCGCCTCAAGGCGTACCGGCACTGGAGCAGTCAAGCCGCTCAGAAGCAGGTGCCGGGATGGGCCAACGTCCACTATCCTGACATCGACTTCCAGGACATGCTCTACTACTCGGCCCCCAAGCCCAAGCAGCTGCTTGAGAGTCTGGATGAGGTCGATGAGGAGCTCCTGCGCACCTTCGACAAGCTGGGCATACCCCTTGAAGAGCAGAAGCGCCTAGCCGGGGTGGCCGTCGACGCCATATTCGACAGCGTTTCCATCGCGACCACCTTCCAGGAGACTCTCTCCAAGCATGGCGTAATCTTCTGCCCCATGTCCCAGGCCATACGTGAGCACCCCGAGTTGGTGCAGAAGTACATGGGGTCGGTAGTGCCCTACGCCGACAACTTCTATGCAGCGCTGAACTCCGCCGTATTCTCCGAAGGCTCCTTCTGCTATGTGCCCAAGGGAGTGCGGTGCCCGCTGGAGCTATCCACCTACTTCCGCATCAACACCGCAGAGGCGGGCCAGTTCGAGCGGACACTGATCATCGCCGACGAGGGCAGCTACGTCAGCTATCTCGAAGGTTGCAGCGCACCCATGCGGGACACCAACCAGTTGCACGCTGCGGTGGTTGAACTGGTAGCACTGGACAATGCGGAGATCAAGTACTCCACCATCCAGAACTGGTACCCCGGCGACGAGAACGGCAAGGGTGGCATTTACAATTTCGTGACCAAGCGGGGGCGCTGCCAAGGCCGCGCCTCCAAGATATCGTGGACCCAGGTGGAGACAGGCTCCTCCATCACTTGGAAGTACCCCAGTTGCATCCTGCAGGGCGATGATTCAGTAGGCGAGTTCTACTCGGTGGCCCTCACCAAGGCCTATCAGCAGGCCGACACCGGCACCAAGATGGTGCACATGGGCAAGAACACCAAGAGCACGATCATCTCAAAGGGCATCGCCGCTGGCCACGGCCAAAACACCTACCGCGGCTTGGTGCGAATCATGCCGAAGGCCGAGAATGCGAAGAACTTCACTCAGTGCGATTCGCTGCTTATAGGCGACAAGTGCGGGGCTCATACCACGCCCTACGTAGAGGTGCGCAACAATACCGCCGATGTAGAGCACGAAGCCTTCACTTCCAAGGTAAGCGAAGACCAGCTCTTCTACTGCCAGCAACGGGGGCTATCGTCGGAAGAAGCCCACTCGATGATCATCAACGGCTTCTGTCGAGAGGTCTTCCGCAAGCTGCCCTTGGAGTTTTCAGTGGAGGCCACCCGGCTGTTGGAGCTGAACCTCGAGGGTACGGTAGGCTAGGCAATGATCGCTGGCCTTTCCTTTCTGCCACAGGGACTACGAGAGGGCCGACCAAAGAAGCTCCCAAACACCATTCAGAGCTCACAGTAGTACTGTTTTGATTGGACCAAGAGGAACGTAAATGCTTGAAGTTCACAACCTCTATGCCTCCATTGGTGACGTCGATATCCTGCGCGGGGTGGACCTGAAGGTGGAGGCAGGCCAAGTACACGCGGTTATGGGCCCCAACGGGTCTGGCAAGAGCACCTTGGCCAACGTGCTGGCGGGCAATCCGCAGTACACGGTGACCCAAGGCGAGATCCTGTTCCAAGGGCGGGACCTGCTGGCGATGGCCCCCGAAGAACGGGCCCGGGCTGGTGTCTTCCTCTCTTTCCAGCACCCTGTGGAGATTTCTGGTGTGCGGTTGGACCATTTCATGCGCGGGGCTTACAACGCCATACGCAAGAGCCGCGATGAAGAAGAGATGGACGTGCTCAAGTTCGACCGGATGCTTCAGCAGACACTGAAGATTGTGGACATAGAGCCGCCCATGGTGAAGCGCTACGTCAACGAGGGTTTCTCCGGTGGCGAGAAGAAGCGGGCCGAGGTGCTGCAGATGGCAGTGCTGGAGCCCACTCTTGCCGTATTGGACGAGCCCGACTCAGGATTGGACGTGGATGCTCTGCGCATCGTGGCTGAGGGCATCAACCAACTGAGGCAACCCGACAACGCCCTCATTCTCATCACCCACTACCAACGAATATTGAACTACCTAGAGCCCGACGCCGTGCATATCCTGATGGACGGCCGACTGGTAAGGTCGGGTGGTAGCGAGCTTGCCCTAGAGGTGGAGTCCAAGGGCTATGACCGCATAGACGAGTGGGTATCCACTCCTCAGGGCGGAGCCTAACGGACCCAACGATGACCACCCAGCAGGCCGCGCCCCCACAACAACGCTACCTTGAGGTCTTCGAAGCCCTTGAATCGACCCGTGCTGCCCAGCAACCAACTTGGCTGCGTGAGTTGAAGAAAGAGGCGATAGGCCGCTTCGCCCACTTGGGATTTCCCACTGGCCGCCGTGGCAACGAGGAATGGAAGTACACCGACGTACGGCCTATCGCCGAGGCTTGTCCTCTGCCCATCAGCACTGCAGGTGCACTGGGTGTTGATGGGGCCACATTCCCCGCTGGGAGCTTGGACTTCCCCCAGCGCCTGGTATTCGTCGACGGGGTGTACAACGAGAGCCGGTCGTCCGTCTCGGGGCTACCAGAAGGCGTGACCGCCTGCAGCCTCGGCGAAGCATTGACCCAAGACAGCCAACTGGCTCGCCAGGACCTGGCTCAACATGCCGACTTTCAGGGCAGCGCCTTTACTGCACTCAACACGGCTTTCTTAGGAGAGGGCGCCTATCTGCATGTGCCCGATAGCGTGGTCGTGACTGAGCCGCTGCTTCTGCTCTTCCTCATCACGGGCCAGCACTCCGACGCCTTGGTTCAGCCGCGGATTCTGCTGGTGACAGGCAGGCACGCCGAGATAAAGGTCGTGCAAAGCTTCGAAGGCCCAACGGAAGGTCGGCATCTGACCAACTCCGTGACCGAGGTGGTGGTCGGTGACGGCGCTTCCGTGCAGCTCTACCGGGTGCAGCGGGAGAGCATCGACGCCTTCCACGTACACACCACCGAGGTCGAGATGGGGCGCGACAGTTCTTTCTCGTCTGTGGGCTTGGACTTGGGTGGGGCCATCGTCCGCAACAACCTGAATGTCCAACTGAGCGGGCTCGGGGCCTCCTGCATGCTGAACGGGCTGTACTTGGCGTCAGGCAGACAGCACGTAGACAATCAGGTGCTGGTTGATCACAAGGTTTCACACACGACCACCCGGCAGTTGTACAAGGGCATACTCGACGGCAGCTCACGCACTGCCTTCCATGGTGGCATCACGGTGCGGCCCGACGCTCAGAAGGTGGACGCGCAGCAGCAGGACAGGAATCTGCTGCTATCGGACCGCGCCGAGGCCGATGCCAAACCGGCATTCTGGATTTACGCCGACGATGTGAAATGTGCCCACGGGGCGACCTGCGGCAAGCTCGACGAGTCGGCAATCTTCTACCTGCGTAGCCGCGGGCTGGACGAGCGGGAGGCGCGCACCATCCTGACCCAAGCCTTTGCCAATGAGGTTGTGAGCACCATACCCAACGAGCCCCTGCGAGAGACCCTGGAAGGGTTGGTCCTGTCGCGCCTGCAGCAGATGGACTCGGGGGAAGAGGAGCGCCTAGACTCATAGCGTAGCCACTTACAGAGAGGCCTCCATCATCAGAGGAAAGACTCAGGGAGGAAAGGATCAATGGCTCTACGGTATATCAGGGTTGGTTCAGTCGAACAGTTGCCTCCGGGTAAGGTGAAAGGCGTCAGGCCTTGGCCCGGCTACCGGATGGCCATTTGCAACGTCGAAGGCACAGTCTATGCCATCGACGATGTGTGCTCCCACGCCGGTGGAATCATGCACTACGGCGACATGGTTCGCGACGAGCTTCTGTGCCCGGTCCACTTGGCGGCGTTCAACGTCAAGACCGGCGAGTTGACCGAGGGCCCCAAGTGCGAAACCATGCGTACCTACCCTGTGCGTATGGACGGAGAGCACATCGAGGTCGGCATCGAGGAGGAGTAGCTCCTAAACGGGCATTACGGTCGGCAGCGCCCAAGCTTAGCCCCGGTTATATCTGGGGCGTTCGGCCCGGTGACTCGACCGTCATTCCCAAGCAAACTGACCGTGACTTCCAGCGACTACACCGTCATTCCCGCGACCTAAGTCATTCCCGCGCAGGCGGGAACCAGAAGCCATAGGCCAAGACAAGAGGTGTTATGAAGGACGCGCGCTCCATCAAAGAGGACTTCCCCGTCCTTGCCAAGGAGGTATATGGCAAGCGGTTGGTGTACCTCGACAATGCTGCCACCTCCCAGAAGCCAAGGAGCGTAATTCAGGCGTTGGTTGACTATTACGAGGGATACAACGCCAACGTCCATCGTGGCGTCCACGCCCTTAGCATGGAAGCCACGGAGCGCTACGAGGGTGCCCGGGAGAAGATATCGAGCTTCATAGGCTCTCCCAGTAGCGAGAACGTGATTTTCACGCGCAACACCACTGAAGGCATCAACCTCGTAGCCAACACCTGGGCCTTGGCCAACATCGGCCCCGGCGATGAGATTCTGCTGACGGAGATGGAGCACCACAGCAATCTGGTGCCCTGGCAGAAGCTGGCACGCGACAAGGGCGCCAAGCTGCGCTTCATCCCAGTGGCAGCCGACGGCACCCTGGACCTTTCGGGGCTGGACCAACTGCTGAACCACCAGACCCGTCTCCTCTCCTTGGTGCACATGTCCAACGTTCTGGGCACCATCAATCCGGTGAAGGAGTTGGCCGCCAAGGCCCACGCGTTAGGGGCCGCTGTTCTGGTGGACGGCGCACAGAGCGTCCCCCACATGGCCCTTGACGTAAAGGACTTGGACTGCGACTTCATGGCCTTCTCCGGTCACAAAATGTTGGGGCCCACCGGCATAGGCGTTCTCTACGTCAAGGACTCCCTCCTGCAGGAGATGGAACCCTTCCTGCGTGGCGGGGAGATGGTGAAGGACGTGCAACTGGAAGAAGCCAGTTGGAACGACCTCCCCATGAGGTTTGAGGCAGGCACACCCAACATCGCTGATACCATCGCCTTGGGGGCCGCCGTCGACTACCTGCAAGAGTTGGGTATGGAGAACGTGCAGGCCCATGAGCACGAGTTGACCGGTTACGCCTTGGACGCCATGGCCGAACTGAAAGAGGAGCTGGAGTTCTATGGCCCCGAGGACCTGTCGGTGCGCGGCGGAATCGTCTCCTTCTACGCCGGAGAGGTGCACCCCCATGACTTGGGCACCATGCTGGACCGGGAGGGGATCGCCATCAGGGCAGGCCACCACTGCGCCATCCCATTGGTGCGTGGCAGGCTGAACGTGCCTGCCACGGCCCGGGCCAGCTTCTACATTTACAACACCGAAGAGGATGTCGACGCGTTGGTGGAGAGCCTCAAACGCGCTTTGACTTACTTCAAGCGTAGCTGAGAGGATAGGCCCGAAATTGTTGACAGAGCCGTTCGACTTCGGGGACTTGGATGACCTCTATCGGGAGGTAATACTGGACCACTATCGCAGTCCCAGAAATCGCCGGTCCCTAGAGTCCGTCGACATCGAGACCCGCGGCTTCAATCCTTTCTGTGGTGACGAGGTGGTCCTGCAACTGAAGCTGGATCAAGCAGGGCTGATCGACGAGATAAGCCAAGGCGGCCATGGCTGTTCCATAAGCCAAGCCTCAGCATCCATTCTCTCCGACTTGGTGCGTGGCAAGACCTTGGAGGAGGGCGAAAAGCTCTCTGGAGCCTTCCGCGAGATGATGCGCGGCGAAGAGCTAAGCAACGACCAGTTGAACGCAATGGGCGACTTGGAAGCACTGCAGGGTGTCCGCAAGTTCCCCATTCGCATCAAGTGCGCCCTGCTACCTTGGGCCGCTCTCGACGACGGCGTCGCCGAGTATCGCACACGCCAGAGCGGCTAGTAGCTGGCTACAGGCTCCTCCCTAGAACAAGGCACCAAGTCCATTGTGATGCCCCTTTCCGGTATGCCCAACACCACCCTGCGAGCGCTCAACGTCCTGAAGCGCATCCCAAGCGACCATTTCGTCGAGAACATCGACGGAGCTAGGCTGATCGCGAGGAGGGTGCTGGGAGTAAGCTCCTAGGGGGTTGGGAATGCAGGGTTAGCGGGCCATGGGTGTTCCGAAGCCAGAAGACTGCGATCGAATGCCTTCCCTATCCACCGGCCTCCCTCATCCACTAGCCAAGGCATCGAACCCTTCCAACACTTCCGACAAACCTCCTAGTGGCGTCACCTCACAATCGCTGCGAGACTGACGGGTTACGCCGCCGTAGACGAGAGCCTTGGCGGAGATTTCGGGGACCAATGCGGCCACCTTGTTCAACGCCTGAAAATAGTCGGAAGCAATAGTGGAGCCAGCCTTGATTTCGAGAGCTCCGATACGGCGTCCGGTGGTATACAGGAGATCGCATTCCAAGCCTTGTGCGTCCCGAAAGAAGGAAAGGTTGTGCTGCCGGCCCCGGTTGAAACGGTGTTTGAGGGCTTCTGCCACCACTGCGTTCTCGAAGAGAGGGCCGCGCAGGGGGTGGGTGGCGATTTGCTCGGGGCGCTCAATGCCATTCAGATAGCTAGCCAACCCAACGTCGTAGAAGTAGAACTTGGGCGACTTGATCAAACGCTTTCGGATATTGGCGTGGAAGGGCGAGACTTGGAAGATTATGTAGCTGGCTTCCAATACCGTAAGCCACTCCTTGGCTGTCGTGTGAGAGACTCCTGCGTCCGACCCCAACGATGTGAGGTTGACCAGTTGGCCGACCCGCCCGGCGCATAGGCGGACGAAGGTGCGGAAACTGGTGAGATTTCGGACCTCACCCAAGCGGCGCACATCACGCTCGACGTATGTCTCGAAGTAATCGCCCAGCGCCTGACGCGGCTCCAGCCCTTGAGCGAGAATGCGTGGATAGAACCCCGAATAGAGGATGTCGTCCACTTGGTCGCTCGCGCCCGTTTGTCGCCGTTCCGCTAGGGAAAAGGGCAGCAGCCGGAGCAGTGCGGTGCGTCCTGCTAGGGACTGGCTAACGGCGTTGGAGAGTCGGAATTGCTCGCTGCCTGTAAGCACAAAAAGGCCGGGCCGCCCTTTTTCGTCGCCGATGACCTGTAGGTAAGACAAGAGGTCGGGGACGTGTTGCACCTCGTCGATGATTGCCCCTTCAGGGAACTGGGAGAGGAAGCCCCTTGGGTCGGAACTTGCAAATTCCCGTTGGTCAGGGGCCTCGAGGTTGGCATATGCCAGATGGGGAAAGGCCCTGCGGCAGAGGGTGGTCTTGCCGGACTGTCGGGGCCCGGTCACCGTTACGAACGGATATTGCTGGAACAGCGAGGCTAGCCGAGGAGTGATTTCCCGCTCAATCATAAAGGTAGTGTAACTGTAGATTCTGCAAATTGAAAGTAGTACTTTCAATTTGCAGACTTCGCGTCATGGCGGGCAGGCCGTCAAGTAATGTGTGTCAACTACGAAACATATGTCCACGAGATATACCTGCGCAGATTGCAAGTAGCACTTGCAATCTGCACATTGGCCAAGCGACGGATAGCCGCCCCTACTGCATGCCAGTGCCACCGGTGACTGAGAGGGATTGGCCCGTCATGAAAGCGGCCTCTTCGCTTAGGAAGAAGATGGCGGCTCCGACGACATCATCGGCACCCGCGGTACGCTTGATCAATTGCATCTGTGCCCTTTGCTCCAAATACCACATCTGATAACCTGGCTCGCTCATGACGCCTTCGGTGCCCGTTAGAGCAGGGAGGATGGTGTTCACCCGTATATGGTGTGGTGCCAAGCCGGTGGCTAGGGCGCGTGAGAGAGCCATTATGGCCCCCTTGGAACTCATGTACGCAGCGTGCTGCGTAGGAGGGGTGAGGAAGGTGGAACTGCTGATGTTCACGATGCTTCCACCACCTCGTTCCCTCATGGAATGAGAGGCAGCGCGCGCTACGATGAAGCTGCCCCATACGTTGATGTTGTAGATGCGGTCCCACATTTCCTTGGTGATGTCGGCCAACTCGATGCGGGGGAATATGCCCGCGTTGTTGACCAGCCCGTCTATACCACCCAACTGGCTGTCCACAGCATCACGCATGGCAAGGACGGACGACTCGTCGCTTACATCCACCGGCACCACGATGGCACGGCCACCCTGCTCTTCCACCATGGCCTGGGTCTCCTGTGCTGTCGCTTCATTGATGTCGGCCACGGCCACCGTCGCACCCTCCTTGGCTATTCCCAAGCAGTACGCACGCCCGAAGCCCTGACCGCCTCCGGTGACCAACACAACCTTGCCGTCCAACCTTGCCATATTGCGACCTCCCACAATTCAACCGACTATCACTACGGTACAGTTAAGGGCACTACGTTACAGGGCGCCAGACCACTGGGCACTACACCATTCCGATGCCACCATTGACCGGTATGCCCTGACCGGTCATGAAAGCTGATTCATCACTGAGCAGGAATACGGCTGCCCCCACTACATCCTCAATCTCAGAGCGCCTCTTGATTAGCTGCTTCTGGACGCGCGAGTCGAAGTAGTCCTCGGAGGTGAACCGGCCCTCCAGCACACCCGGAGTCGCCGTCAGCCCAGGGTAGATGAAGTTCACCCGTATCCCATGAGGCGCAAGACTCGACGCCAGCACCCTAGAGAGGGCGATGACCGAACCCTTGGACGAGATGTAGGTAGCACTTCCGGGAGAAGGATTGAAGAAGGTGGAACTGGCGATATTCACGATGGTCCCACCACCCCGCCGGCGCATGGAGTGGGACACAGCACGCGCGGTGATGAAGCTGCCCCAGACGTTGGTATTGTATACGTTGTCCCAGAAATCCTTAGTGATGTCCTTCAGGGCCATCGGTGGCATGATGCCAGCGTTGTTCATCAGCCCATCAATGCCACCCAAATCGCGGTCAACAGCGTCGCGCATGGCCAGCACACTGGCCTCGTCCCGCACATCCAAGGGATAGACGAAGGCGCGTCCCCCGTTCTCCGCGATGGCCGCTTGGGTGCTCTTGCCGGTCTCTTCATCCATCTCGGCAATGGCCACCGTGGCCCCTTCCTCTGCCAAGCGCAGGGAATAAGCCCGGCCGAAGCCTCGGCCTCCGCCGGTCACGACTATTACCTTGCCATCCAGTCGTCCCACCGCATCCCTCCTGTGGCCCTCGTTTGGGCTGACTCTAGATCATGCTGCCGCCACCGTTGACCAGCATCGACTGGCCGGTGACGAAGGAGGAGTCGTCGCTGAGGAGGAACATGGCAGCCCCAACCGTATCGTTGGCCTGCTCCTGCCTCTTGATGAGCTGCAGGTCGACACGACTCTGCATGAACTCTTCCGAGAAATCGGGGCTCCCCATGATGCCCGGAGTGGCCGTGAGGCCTGGCAGCACAGTGTTCACCCGGATGCCGTCGTTTGCTAACTCCGTCGCCAAGGAGCGGGTCAAAGCAATGATGGCCCCCTTGGACGACACATAGGCGGGCTGGTTCGGAGGCGGCCGAAGGAAGGTGCCACTGGAGATGTTCACGATGCTGCCACCGCCGCGACGCTTCATCGACTCGGCGACAGCCCGGGCCGTGACGAAGCTGCCCCACACGTTGACGTTGTATATCTGGTCCCAGTGTTCTTTGGTCACGTCATCTATGGACACCACTGGATAGATGCCAGCGTTGTTGACGAGGCCATCAATGCCCCCCAACTCCCGGTCCACTTGGTCGCGCATGGCCAAAACGCTGGCTTCGTCACTCACGTCGGTGTGGATCACCACAGCCTTGCCACCCAGTTCCTCTATAGCAGCCTGGGTCTGCATGGCATTCTCCATATTCACATCCGCGATGACCACCGTGGCCCCCTCGGAGGCCAAGCCCAAGCTGTAGGCACGGCCGAAGCCAAGTCCTCCGCCGGTGACCACTACCACCTTGCCGTCAAATCTTGCCATCCTTTCCCCCTCCCTCCATAATTGCGACGTTTACGGGCCCTATCCGGTGTGGTGAAACGCATCTATCTCTGTCAGGCGCTGCTAGGTACCAGACGAGGCCGTTGCGGGCCATTGTATGAGACCCTCCCAGCTGTGGCAACACAGCAGCCCCGACAGGGGTTGCTCCGCGTAACCCCGATGTCAGTGGCAGAACCATCCCATGCTGAACCAAGGAGGCGAAAGAATGGCCAGCGCAGGTCGGGTACCCGTCGGCATAGCCATGCCCCAGTTCTTCCAAGAAGGCCCAGTGGACATGGAGCTGGTCCGCCGTTGGGTAACCAGAGCCGAGGACTTGGGCTACGAAAGCCTGTGGACCCAAGAGGACATCACCGGCGATGACCGTTCGCTGGAGCCTCTCACCCAGCTCAGCTACGTGGCAGCCCTCACCACCCGCGTTCGCTTGGGCGTGTCGGTTATGGTGGCCCCCCTGCGCAACCCGGTGCAACTCGCCAAGAGCCTCGGCAGCTTGGACCAACTGAGCAATGGCCGCCTGACCGTCGGCGTCGGCATCGGGGGCAGGCTCAACATGTACCCCGCCTTCGGCCTCTCCTCCGACCGCAGGGTCAGGCGTTTCACAGAAATACTGGACGTGATGAAGGCCCTCTGGACCGAGCCTCTGGCCAACTACCAAGGGCACTTCTGGCAACTGGAAGATGTCCCCATGGAGCCCAAGCCGGTGCAGAACCCTCACCCCCCCATATGGTTCGGCGGCCGCCACCCCGACGCATTGCGCCGGGCCGTGCGCCATGGCAACGGCTGGATGGGAGCAGGCGCCAGCACCACCGCCACCTTCCTCGAGTGCGCACAACAGTTGAATACCTTCCTCGAGGAAGCAGGGCGCGACCCCGCCACCTTCCCCATCTCCAAGCGGGTATACCTTGCCATCGACGACAACGAGAAACGCGGCGAGGAGCGCATCACCACCTGGTTCGACAACCGCTACCACAACGCAGCCCTTGGCCCCCAGGTCTCGGTATGGGGCAGCGCCGCCAAGTGCGCCGAAGAACTGGGCAAGATAGTGAACGGCGGAGCCGAAATGGTGATGATCAACCCCATGTTCGACCACATGGAGCACATGGAACAACTGGTGGAAGAGGTCATCCCCAACATCTAGCCAAACAGGACTCCATCGGGCGAGACACTTGCCACATTCCCTTCCCCCCGAGGGGGAAGGTTAGGATGGGGGTGAAAGCCCCCGTCTCCCGATACACACCTTGTGCAGGCGGACACCACCCCCAAACACAAACCCAGGAGTACTCAAAATGGTCGACTGGAACACCCGTAGCCACATCGCCGACGACATCACACAAGCAGCCGGAATGACTCCATTGCTGCGCTTGTCCAAGGTGGCACGGGGTCCACAGGAGTTGTGCGCCAAGTTGGAGTTCATGAACCCCACCTCCAGCCTCAAAGACCGGATTCTGCGCCACATGGTCTTGCGTGCCGAGGAACGGGGCGACCTGCGCCCCGGCATGACCATCCTAGAGGCTTCCACCGGCAGCACCGGCATCGCTACCGCCATGATTGGCGCAGTCCGGGGCTACCCCGTGGTCATCGTCATGCCCGAAGGGATGAGCGAAGAGCGCAAGGAGTGCATGCGCGCTTACGGCGCGGAACTGGTGCTCACGCCGGGTGCCGAAAGCGACGTAGACCTCTGTCTGGACCGTGTCGAGGAGTTGAAGGCCGAAAGTCCCGGCAGGTTCTGGGAGGCCTCCCAGTTTTCCAACAAGGACAACATCGAGGCCCACTACCTGACAACCGGACCCGAAATCTGGGACCAGACCGGAGGCCGGGCCGATGTATTCGTCGCCTCCCAAGGCAGCGGTGGGACCGTGTCCGGCGTGGGCAAATACCTCAAGGAGCACAACCCAGCAGCCCGCATCTACGCCGTTGAGCCCGCCGAATGCCCCATCCTCTCAGGCGGCGGCTGGGGGCCCCATCAGATCGAGGGCATAGGCGACGGTTTCATACCCGACAACCTCGACTTGGACTACGTCGACGGCGTGGTAACCGTCTCATCCCAAGAGTCCATCGACATGGCACGTCGGCTGGCGAGGGAAGAAGGCGTCTTCTGTGGCATCTCCTCCGGTTGCAACGTGGCTGCCGCCAACAAGCTGGCCGCAGCCCTTCCCGACTCCAAGGTCATCGTGACCATGATCAACGACACCGGCATGCGATACTTCTCCACGCCCCTCTTCGGCCACGAAGCCTTCGCCGACATCCCCGACCGCGCCCACTCCGTACGCGAATCCGACACCCTCGAGCTCGCCCGCCGCAACCTCCACATAGTGCACTAACAATCGCCTGCTCCCATCAGTGCCACGCAACTTGCCCCTCCCCCGGAGCCAGCCGCCGAACCCGCCATCGCCACGAAGGAGCTGTCCAAGCACCAGCAAGCAGCCGCCCCCCGTCATCCTCGCGAATGCGGGGACCCACGGCCCGGACTGTTGGGCAAGTCGCGCCCAAGTACATCATCGTACCTGACTTTCATACTCTTACGGACGTGGCCTCACCAAGGCCACGGGCAATTCCCGTGAAAATAGCGGTTACACACAGCACAAGGCTCCGCTTGCTCCGTTCGTCCTGAGCGGAGTGGGCTGGCGCGCGGGCAGCGCGTCATCCCACGCAGTCGAAGGGCGGGCCGCTGGCGAGCAAGACCTCCGGTTCAGGCGGCCGCCCATCCCTCGACTTCACCAGCAAGCAGCCGCCCCCGTCATCCTCGCGCCCCCTATCGTGAAAGCGGGGACCCACGGCCCAGACTGTTGGGCAAGTCGCGCCCAAGTAGATCAGCGTACCTAACTTTCATACTCGTACGGACGTGACCCCCACCAAGGCCACGGGCAATTGCTATGAAAGAGCTGTCCAAGCACCGGCAAGAAGCCGCCCACCCGTCATCCCCGCGGAGTCGGGAATCCACGGCCCGTACTAGGGGAACAAGTCCGCTTCCTCTAGGACGTGACCCATTTTCATCCTCGTGCGTGGCCCTCTTGGGGCCACGCCGGTGGCACCGCCTGCCAAGCACCTCGACATTTCCGTTCGTCCTGAGCAGAGTGGGACGGAGCGTCCAGCGGAGTCCCGCGCAGGACTTCCACGGACCGTTGTGGATTGGCGCCTTTGTGCATGGCAATGACGGGAGGAGAGCTGGAACGCCGGAGCGGCAGATATCGGGAGGCGGAGTCCCTTTTGTGACTTACGGTGGACTGGCTAGACAACTATCAGTGGGGGGCTGTATCGATGGTCAGCACCCTGTCCAAACCAGCCAAGTCCCGTTCCACGCTTACCGTTGCTCTGGGAAAGAGGCTTCCCACCTCAGACTCGATAGGCCCCACCTGTTGCGGGTCCACCTCCAGGAGTATGGCGCCACCCGGCTTCAACTTGGCTTGGGCCTGTTGCAGCAGTCTCTTGATTAGGTCCAGACCATCGGAGCCACCGTCCAAGGCTTCCCGTGGTTCCCACTGGATTTCAGGCTGTAGCGTTTCGATGGTCTCGGTGGGTATGTAAGGCAGATTGGCGACGATCAGGTCGACTTGGTCGGAGACCGGCTCCAGAAGATCGCCCTGCACGAGCGTCACTCTGTCAGCCACGTTGTGCCTCTGCACATTGACCTCAGCCACACGCAGCGGTGTCTCATAGAGGTCAGTGGCCACGATGCGAGCTGCGGGGAGGTGAATGGCCAAGCTGACGGAGATGGCCCCGCAGCCGGTGCCAGGCTCGGCTATGACGAAGCTGCCCTCCTCCTCCATGTGCATCATGGCAGCGAAGAGGGTCTGCTCCACCAGTCCCTCGGTCTCAGGCCGGGGTATGAGTACGCCCGGACGAACCAGCAGGTCTACGCCGTAGAACTCCTTGTGCCCCATGATATATGCCAGAGGCTCCCGCTTCAGACGCCTCTCCACCAGTTCTTGCAGGACCTTCTGCGCCTCTTCCGGGACCTCTTCTTCTTGGTAGGCGTAGATGCGGTGCCGTGGGACCCTCATCACGTTCATGATCATGACCTCGGCCTCCAAACGGGCATCGGGGATGCCCGCCGCGGCCATGGGGGCTTCCAGTTGTTGAATGACGTCGCGCAGTAAGGTCACGGTATCTCGACGGTCAGATAGGTTGGCTTGAGGGCCCGTCTTGGTTGAGGAAGAACGGCCGGGTGTATTAGCACGTGGCTTCAGATAGGAGCCGAGTCCGCTCTGCCTGTCGCAGGGTATCCACGATATCGCCCAACTCCCCGTCCATCACCCGCTGGATGCCGTGAAAGCTGTGGCTGATGCGGTGGTCGGATATGCGGTCTTGGGCGAAGTTGTAGGTGCGTATCTTCTCCGAGCGGTCTCCGCTGCCAATCTGGGCGCGCCGGGCTTGGGAAATCTGGCCGTCCCGCTTGGTCTGCTCCGCCTCGTAAAGGCGGGCACGCAGGATGGCCATACACTTCTGCTTATTCTTGAATTGGGAACGCTCGTCTTGGCATATCGCGACGGTCCCCGTGGGTACATGCACCATCCGCACAGCGGTAGCCACCTTGTTCACGTTCTGCCCGCCATGGCCTCCGGCGTGGAAGATGTCGATGCGCAGCTCATCGGGGTTGATCTGCACATCCACATCGTCCACCTCAGGCAGCACAGCCACAGTGGCCGTGGACGTATGGGTGCGCCCCATGGCTTCGGTTAAGGGAACACGCTGCACCCGGTGTACGCCCCTCTCGTACTTCAGCAGGCTGAACACACTCTTGCCGCTGACCTCGAACACGACTTCTTTGAAGCCTCCCAGGTCCGAGTGGCTGGTGTCCAGCACCTCCACTTCCCACCGGTGCAAAGCCGCATAGCGAGTGTACATACGGAACAAGTCCGAGGCGAATATGGCCGCCTCCCGACCGCCAGCACCTGCCCGGATTTCCACGATGACGTCCCGGGCATCGTTGGGGTCTTGCGGCAGCAGCGCCAACTCCAGCTGGGCTCGGAGCTTGAGGAGCCTAGTATCGAGGGTCTCCACTTCATCCTGGGCAAGGGCTATCATTTCAGGGTCGCCACCCTCTTCCAGGATTTTATCGGCTTCCCGCCGTTGCTCTTCCAGCTTCCGCGACTCCCGGAACATGGCCACAGTGTCTTCCAGGGTGGAGCGCTCTTTGGCCAACTCCTGCACTTTCTCATGGTCGTTGGCCACGTCCGGGTTGGCCATAAGCTCCTCCAACTCTAGGAAGCGAGCTTCAGCCGACCTCAGCTTGCCTTGTATGCCACTCATACTTAATGTAGTCACTCAGCCCATGCCTGCCCGGATGATTGGCCTCAAGTTTAACGCAGCCCTTTGGGTGTCACAAGAGATTCCGCCATTTTGGGCCAAACTTGACAGCTTTTTCGTCCTCGCGTACGCTGCCATTCGTCCACGGACAGCCCGTCCAGGCCTTCAATCGACTGTCGCAGCAGGCGCATGTCCGCAGGCCCCATGTCAGAGCCCCTATGTCAGAGGAGGACAGCATGATAAGGGTTACCGTCCTATATCCCAACAGCGAGGGCGCCGAGTTCGACTTGGACTACTACATCAACAAGCACATCCCCATGGCGAGCGAAGCCCTCAGGCCCTATGGCTTCGACAGCGTAGAGGTCGACAAGGGCGTATCCGCCCCCGACCCCAACGCTCCCCCGCCGTACCTCGTCATGGCCTTCCTGACTTTCGACACCGTGGAACATGTTCACGAGGGGTTCAAGGCCACAGGCCGCCAAGTCATGGGAGACATCCCCAATTTCACCAACACTAAGCCCGAGATACAGATCAACGAGATACAGGGCTAAGGAGGCCTGCGTTGGCCAACCAGACAGGCAAGCGGTACATCTGCCGCCAGTGCGGGTCGGAATTCATAGTGACCAAGGGAGGCGACGGAGAATTGCTCTGTTGCCAGCAACCCATGGGACTCAAGTAGCCAGTCCCTTCATGGTCCGATTCCTGCGCAACGATTGCTTTTAACGATTGTTTCTTGAGGTGACCTAAGGTGGCGAACCAGTTGGGGAAGCGCTATACCTGCGGCAAATGTGGCACCAGCATCCTGTGCACCAAAACAGGCGAGGGTGTGGTGATCTGTTGCGGCGAGGAGATGGAGCTACAACAACCGCGCCAGTTGCCCTCCTCCGACTGACCTGGCCGACTGATCCGGCCCCGTGACCCGGCCAATTGACCCACCTCCCCTGATCCAATCCCGAAGGCATCGCCACCGCTGGGGCCGCCGCTCGGACACGACCCTTCCCCCCTAATTGCATGGTGGAGATGGAGATCAAGAAGCCTCGCTGGCAACTGCGCTCCCTGCGTTGGCTGCCGTGGCTACCAGCTTTCGCCGGTATGCAGGAATGACACCACGTGCTCTCAATCTAGGAAGATCGAAAGCGTTGGGAGCGAGCATGAAGGACCATGCGGCCCTTCACGTTCAGCTCATGATGCGTATGACGCCGACAACTCGCCCCAGTATTTCGACGTTATCGGCTGGGTGAAAGAAGGGCTCCATCAGGCTGTTGGCTGGCTGGAGCCGGACTTGGTCGCCTTCATGATAGAAATGCTTCAGCGTAGCCTCTTCTTCGTTGCGCAGCCACGCGGCCACCATGGCCCCGTTTCTAGCCATGGCCACCTTCTCCAGCACCACGATGTCACCGTCGGTGACGAAAGCGTCCATCATCGACATGCCTTTGACCTTGAGGGCATAGTGGTCCTTGGTCACCGGGGCCATCTCCGGCGGCACCGAGACCACGCCAAGAGCATCTTCGGCAGAGACAGCGTCAGAAAATACGGGGCGCGGCTGCCCCGCGGCGATGTAATCGACGATGGGTATGTTGATGAGTTCGGACTCGTCCCGCGTCTTGACCCCGACCAACTCAATGCCCCGGGCCACATCAGGGCGTCGGTTAAGGTAGCCGTCCCGTTGCAGTAGCCGCAGGTTGTAGTCCACCACCGAGGTGGAGCTGATCTCGCAAGCTGTCTGGATGTCCCTGACAGTAGGAGGAAGCCCGTTCTCTCGGATAAATTCCCGGATGAACTCAATCATCCGCTGTTGTCTTGCTGAAAGACCTCTTCGCACTCGCATACCGCCCCCCGCCACATCCTAACAAGATAGAGACTTAACTCTACCTACTGCCGACGGGGAGTGTCAACGAAGAGATGTCATCAGTAGAACATGTTCAGGAAATGTTCTGAGCCGCGTTTACCTTTGCCATCAGGCGGGACTTGCGTCGGGCTGCGTTGTTGCGGTGCAGGATACCCTTGCGGACCGCCCGGTCCAAGGCCTGTAGGGCTTGGCGTACGGCTGGATCCGCTCCCTGCGGCCCGTTGTCCCGCAGGGAACTGGTAGCGCTGGCCACTATAGTGCGCGTGGCCCTGCGCGTCTGGCGATTTCTGAGACGGCGCCTCTCCGAGGTGCGCGCCGATCTTTCACTGGGCAATTAGTACCTCCCGAAACACTTTATGGGCCGAATCACTTTATGGCTTCTGGATGATGAGCATATGCCTTTGGTCAGCTACTTTTTGGCAGCAGTGGCGCTCCGCGCCTTTCCATCGCTGTTCGACTCACCATTGTACCTGACGGCACGAATTACACCACGCACGCCTTCAAGTTTGGAGAAAAGACGGCTGAGCTGGTCGGTGTCCGTGGTATAGAGGGTCAGCGAGAGCGTACAAGTGCCATCCTTCTCCTCGGTGGTCACCATCGAAGCGATGTTGACGCGCTCCTCCGATACACGGGTGGTGATATCGCTGAGCAGGCCTACGCGGTCCCAAGCCAGGATATTGACTCGCACTGGGTAGAGTTGCCGGCTATGGCCCCACTGGACCTCGACCAGCCTCTCCGGCTCGTCTTCGTTCTTAAGGTTGGAACAACTGGTCTTATGCACCGTGACTCCGCTGGTGCGGGTTATAAAGCCGATGATGTCGTCCCCGGGCAGCGGATTGCAGCATCGCCCCATCCGCGTCAGCAAATCTCCTACGCCTAGTACCTGTATGCCCGTGGTTGGGCTGGAAAGGGGGACTTCGGCTGGCTGTGGTCCCTCGCCGGGTCGCGTGCCTGTTTGTAGCGAGGTCAGGCGTCCGAATACCTGGTTCTCGGTGATGACCCCCGAACCCAAGGCTGCTAGGAACTCATCGGAGTTGCTGTAGCCGAAGATCTGGGCTACCTGAGGCTCGTCCATCTGGATGCTGAGGCGCTTCAGCTCATGGCGCAACAGCTCGCGCCCGCGCTGCATATTGCTGCCCCGTTGCTGGCGCCGGAACCACTGCCGGACCTCTTGCCTCGCAGAAGCCGACTTCAGCAGGCCTAGATTGGGGTTGAGCCAGTCCAGCCGGGGGCCACGGGCAACCTTGGTGGTCACCACCTCCACAGTGTCGCCACTCTTCAGCGAAGAATCCAGCGACACCAGCCGGCCGTTGACCTTCGCGCCCACGCAGCGGTGACCCAGCTCGGTGTGTATCTTGTAGGCGAAATCCAAGGGCGTCGAACCTGTCGGCAACTCGACGATATCGCCCTTGGGGGTATACACGAAAACTTGGTCGGGGAAGAGGTCAGTCTTGACAGTCTCCAGGAACTCATCGGTAGCGGTAACCTCACGCTGCCACTCCAGCAGTTGGCGGGCCCAAGTCATCTTCTCCTCAAACCGTATGTCCGAGGAGGTGCCTCCCTTATACCGGTAGTGGGCCGCCACCCCGTACTCGGCCACTTGGTGCATATCCTGGGTGCGTATCTGCACCTCAATGGGCACCGCACCCTCGCACATCACAGTGGTGTGCAGCGACTGATACATGTTGTCTTTGTGGTTGGCTATGTAGTCATCGAACTGCCCAGGAATCGGCCTCCACAGGCGGTGCACCGTGCCCAAGGCGTTGTAGCAGTCAGCGTTGCTGTCCACCAGCACACGAAGGGCATAGAGGTCATAGATATCGGTGCTGGTCTTCTGCTGCGACTCGTACTTGGCAATCTTCCGGGCAATGCTGTAGATATGCTTGGGACGGCCCGTGACTTGGGCCTCGATGTTGGCCCCCTTCAATTCAGCGGCCAGCACACCCGACATCCGCTCCACGTACTCCTCGCGCTCCGTGCGCTTCGAGGATAGCATCGCTGAAATCTGGTGATACCTCTCCGGCTCCAGATAGCGGTAGGACAAGTCTTCCAAGCGCCACTTCATGTCCCATATGCCCAAGCGATGGGCCAAGGGGCCATAGATGTCCAAGGTCTCCTGGGCGATGGCCTTCTGACGTTCGGGCGATAGGGCCGGCAGGGTCTGCATATTGTGCAGCCGGTCCGCCAGCTTGATGAGCACTACGCGAACGTCGTTGGCCATTGCCACCAGCATCTTGCGCAGGCTCTCGTCTTTCAGCTTGTCCTCGGAGTAGGTGCGCCCCAACTTCTCGTAGTCCATACGAGTTAGCTTGGTGACGGCATCCACCAAGCGGGCCACCTCTCCCCCGAATTCCCCCTCCAAGTCTTGGTAAGTGACGCCACAGTCCTCCATCACATCGTGAAGAAGGGCGGCGCAAAGGGTATCGGGGTCCAGTCGCAGATCGGTCAGCACCAAGGCCGTGTTCAGCGGGTGCTGCATGTAGGGCTCACCCGAGCGGCGGGTCTGCCCTTCGTGACAGTCGTTAGCGTACTCGTAGGCCGCCTCGATTCGCTCCACCTGGTCTTGCGGCAGATACTGGCGCAGACGCGAGGCAAACTCCTCAGGTACGATGTCCTTTCCGACTGTAGCGACCATGTTCAGTATGATAGGCCCGGCCCTTGCGTAAAGTCTAGTAGCTGGCCCAATGCAGCTTATCCTTTCGTCTCAACCAACTTGTCTCGCGAAGGCGTTCACCAAACTTTCATTCGTCAGCCCTTCATTCGTCAGCCCTTCAACAATCATCAAGTAGAGCCGTGATAGAATTGCCCTGTCATGTATATCAAGGCAACGCTGTGCACCTTGCGACATGCTCACCTAGCCCGTTTGCACAGCGGGTCGTGAAGTCCCTGTAGAGCCCTGTGTATAGCCCCGATTTAGGAGGACAGCCATGGTAATGGGCCAGCCATCCCGCATCGTTGGAGCATCGGTGAAGCGTAAGGAGGACCCCCGGCTCATCACCGGTGAGGGTAAATATACCGACGACGTGCAGTTGCCAGGCATGACTTACATGTCGGTGCTGCGCAGCCCCCATGCCTCCGCTCGCATCCTGAACATCGACACTTCGGGTGCGGAGCAGCATCCTAGGGTTCTAGCGGTCATGACCGGCGAGGAGTGTCGCCTGCTATGCCAAGCCCCACTCCCTGTAGCGGCTCCCTTCCCCAACATGAAGTACGTCGACCGCTATCCGCTGGCCACTGACCGGGTGGTGTTCGTAGGCGAAGTCGTGGCGGCTGTGGTGGCCACTGACCGCAACACAGCTAGAGACGCAGTGGAACTGATCGACGTGCAGTACGAGGCAACATCGCCAGCCGTGGACATGGAGGGGTCGGCTGCAGTTGACTCGGATCTGGTGCATCCCGAACTGGGCACCAACATCTGCTACGAGCACGTAGGGACCGCGGGAGACCCCGACACCGCTTTCGCAGAAGCAGACGGGGTTGTATCCGCCAAGATGTCGCAGCCTCGCTTGGTCGCCGTGCCCATGGAGGGCCGGGCAGTAGTCGCCAACTACGAGCGGGCCGAGGGTAAGATGACGCTCTGGGTGGGTACCCAGAGCCCCCACCTAGAGCGCACTTTCATCTCGAATATCATCGGAGTGCCGGAAAACAAGGTTCGTGTCATTGTCATCGACATGGGCGGCGGCTTCGGCGTCAAGATGAACAGCTACCCCGAGAACGCCCTAGCCTGCCTGCTCAGCATGAAGCTGAGGCGACCAGTAAAGTGGATTGAGGAGCGGTCCGAGCATTTCATTGCCACGGCCCACGGTCGAGGCCAGTCCCAGTACGTGGAGGCCGCCTACAAGAACGACGGCACACTGGTAGCCCTGCGACTGCGCATGTACGCCGACTTGGGGGCCTACTGCCAAGTCGTTTCCCACATGATTCCCACGCTCACGCCGGTAATGGCCCCAGGCGTTTACGGCGTACAGAATTTTGCTTGGGAAGCTTATGGCGTGCTGACCAACAAGATACCCTACGATGCCTATCGCGGAGCGGGCCGGCCCGAAGCCGCCTACATCATCGAACGGGTAATGGACCTCATCGCCCAGAAGCTGGACATGGAACCCACTGAGATCAGGCGCAAGAACTTCATCCCCACCGAGTCCTTCCCATATGTGACTCCAACTCACATGCCCTACGACAGCGCCAACTACCCCGAAGCTTTGGATAAAGCACTGGAGATCGCAGGGTACTCCGAGTTGCGCGCAGAGAAGGAACGTGTGCGCCAGCAGGGCGGCCTGATGGGAGTAGGGGTCACTGTCACGACAGAGATATGCGGCATGGGCCCCGCCTTCGTCATGGGTGGCTTGGGTGGCTTCGAGAGCGCCGTGGTGCGCTTCCATCCATCAGGCAAGGTCAGCGTGCTCACCGGAGCATCGCCGCACGGTCAGGGCGAGGAGACCTCCTTCGCCCAGCTGGCCTCCGACGACTTGGGAGTCCCCTTCGACGACATTGAGGTGATACACGGCGACACCGACATAGTGCCCAAGGGAACGGGTACTTTCGGCAGCCGCGCCATGGCAGTGGGTGGCACCGCCATCCTCCAGGCAGGCGCCAAGGTCAAAGAGCAGGGGGCCAAGATAGCCGCCGCCCTCCTCGAGGTCCCACCTCAGCAGGTGGTACTGGAAAGTGGCCGGTTCTACGTGGAGGACGTGATGGAAAAGTCCGTCACATGGGCTGACGTAGCCCGCGAGGCCTATGACGGTCGCATCCTGCCACCGGAGGTCGAGCGTGGCTTGGAGGCCACCGCCTTCTGGGAACCGCCCAGTCTCACCTTCCCTTACAGCGCCCATGTGGCCGTGGTAAACATTGACCCCGACACCGGTGAGGTCGCCCTCAGCCGCTACTTCTCGGTGGACGACTGTGGCACCGTCATCAACCCCATGCTGGTCGAAGGCCAGATACACGGTGGCCTCGCCCAGGGCATCGGCCAAGCCCTGCTGGAGGAGGCGGTCTACGACGACCAAGGCCAACTGATTTCCGGCAGCCTTATGGACTACGCAGTGCCCTTCGCCGAAGAGTTCCCCAGCTTCACGCTGGACCGCACCGTGACGCCCACGCCCAACAACCCCATGGGGGCCAAGGGCATCGGAGAGATGGCCACGGTTGCAGCGACCCCAACAATAGTGGGTGCTGTCGTCGACGCTCTCTCCCACTTGGGAGTCACCCACATCGACATACCCATCCGCCCCGAAAAGGTGTGGCGCATCCTCCACCCAGAGGGGTGACCCGAGATGCCCTAGCAGTCTTGCCCGAGTTAAGACTGCTAGGGCAAACGCTCCACCCAATTCTCTCTCTTCTCCCAACTGACATTTTCATCTTGCCCTCTTCATCGTCCCATTGCTAAGCTATGGTCAGCCCAACCTATGCAACCGGAAAGCAACATATGATCGTCAGTGCCCAAAATCCTGTGCCCATAATCCTGTGAGTGATCTGTCGCAGAGCCCTACACTCGGGATGGGAAACCGTTTTAGCTACGACTCAGCTAGGACGATGCGACAAATGCGACACAAAATAGCTAGAAGAATATTCTTCACAGATACAAAAAGTGTCCCACCCCAGCTACGATGCGGTCACACCCGCCTCCGCACTCCAGCTACCAAAACCCGCACCACTGGGAATCGAAAGCGATCTGAAGGAGACTACCGTGGTTGATAACGCCTTGTCGCCCCATGGAGGAGAGTTGGTGCAGAGGGTTCTGACCGGCGATGCCGCCCGACAACGCATACAGGGCCTGCCCTCCATCCCCATCCGCGAGCCTCTCGCCCGTGAGTGTGTCAACATCGCCTTGGGCTTCTTCTCGCCCCTCCAAGGCTTCCTCACCCGCAACGACCTTCACTCGGTGGTGGAGAACATGCGCTTGGCAAATGGCTACATCTGGTCCGTTCCGGTAGTCTTCGACCTTTCGGCCCAACAGGTAGCCGAGACCGGCCTTCAACCCGGCGACTCCGTGCTCCTCACCTTCCAAGGCAATCCCCTCGCGGTGCTGGAGGTCGAGGACATCTACTCCTACGACAAGGAGGCCATGGCGAGGCATGTGTACGGCACAACCGACGCAGCCCACCCCGGCGTGGCCCGCACCTACGCCTACGAGGAGCGATTCATCGGCGGCTCGGTCACCCTGGTAAACCAGCCCAGCCTGCATCAGCCCTTCGCCGACTTCTGGTACACGCCTGCAACTATGCGGCAAGCCATCGCCGAACGCGGCTGGAAGCGCGTGGTAGCCCATCAGACCCGCAACGTGCCCCATGCCGGCCACGAGTGGAGTATGAAGGGGGCTTGGTTCGCCTCCGACAGCGATGGCGTTCTGGTCAACGCCGTGGTCGGAGAAAAGAAGTTGGGCGACTACATCGACGAGGCCATTCTCATGGGACATGACACCGTGCGCCAAGCGGGGTACTTCCGCGAAGACGTGCACATGACATCGATGCTCCTATGGGACATGCGCTACGCCGGCCCCAAAGAGGCCGTGTTCCACGCCCTCGTCCGCAAGAACCTAGGCTGCACCCACCACATGTTCGGGCGCGACCACGCTGGGGTCGGCTCCTACTACGACACCTACGCCGCTCATCGAATCTTCTCCGAGCTACCCCCGCTGGGCATCGAGCCGGTCCTGAATCTCGAATGGTGGTACTGCCCTGTCTGCAAAGGCTCGGCCTACGAAGGCCTCTGCGGCCATGCCGACCAGAAGGAAGAGCTCAGTGGCACCCTGATGCGCCGCATCCTCGACGGCGGCGAAGAACCCGACCCCGCCAAATTCCGCCCCGAAGTCCTGACGGTCGTCCGCCAATGCGCTTCCGACTACGGCTTCGGCTCCCCCTTCGTCACCGAACAATACCTAGCCAACCGCAACCCCGTAATGACGTTGGGAGCGATATAGCCAGTCATGCTAGACTACGAACATCAGGGATCGGAGTAACCATCAGAATGACCGGTGATGAGTCCCGCAGTCAAGAAGAGTCAGGACGTGCCAAGGCCGAAGCAACAGAGGACTATCGGCGCCAAGCGTATAACTTCTTGGCCAAGAGCAGGGAATACCTGAGGGCCGGTGACCTGCACCAAGCCTCGGAGAAGGGCTGGGGGGCCGCCTCCCATATGGTCAAGGCCTATGCCGCCGCCCAACGTCTACCATACGTGACCCACAGGCATTTCCACGTAATTCTTACGAACTTCGCCAACGAGACTGACGACGACAGGCTGCGATTGCTTCGAGGAACGGCCAATGACCTGCACGGGGACTTCTATGAACGCGAGATATTCCTCGATTCCCGCGATATTGGACTCGGCCTCGACCGCATCGATGAACTTCTTAACCTACTTGGCCCCTACACAAGGCCAGAGAGCAGCGGGACAGCAAGCTAGGGCTGAAGCTCAAGTATCCCAGCGGATGGGCCTTTCGTTGTAGGCGAAAGCGCAACCGATTCCCTACTTCGTAAGCAACAACTCCAGCACTTGAGGCAACGCACGGCGCGCCTGTATGGCGACGCCTTCCTCTTCCAGGCTGCCTACAGGGTGGGGGATTACTGCGAAGGGGTACCCCTCAATGCCGCGTATCTTGGCGATGGAGTTGCCCGATACTATGAAGGGCTCGGTGCAGATGGCTGCTGCGGGCATGCCAACTTTCTCGAAGCTGATTGCGTCGTGCACACTGCACGTGCTGCAGGACCCTCAATCGCCGATGGCGGTAATCACCGCATCGCACTTTTCCACCAGTTCGTCGACGATTTCCTGCTTCGCTGGCCGGGAGACGTCCCGCTTGTTCAGCCGGACCACTTCTTTCACGTCGTAGGTATCCTGTAGCAGACTGATCACCGCATCCAGCAGGGTGTCGGAGTTGCGCTTGCCGTTGGCCAGCAGTCCCAACACCCGGCCGTTCAGGTCGGAGAGCCGTGGCGCCATGTTGGTGTTGTCGGGCAAGGCCTCCACCGTGGGGTCGAGGAGCACCATCTGTGCCTGTTCGGTTGCCATCGCGCCTCCTTGGCAGGAAGTCTTAGATTGGAAGTCTTGCGTCAAGTGTGCGGATTCTAGCATCGAGACCGACGCCGAGGAAAGATGTTCCTAGGGGCCAGCTATCCGGCGTGTGACCGATGCCGCCGTGATGCCTTTGGACCAGCGTGGCACCAAGGCCGACCAAGGGCCACCCGGGCCACCGCCTGAGAGCAGCAGCAGCGACTCAGGCGAGCGCAGGGACGGCACCGACTCGTCTTCACGTCCGGCTTCAGGAATCTCCCCTTTGTATACATCGGCCCACTCTTGCGCGCTGCGACGGGCCTTCTGGAACAGGAACTCGCGCGTCTGCTGCTTACTCCAGCCAGCCTCCCGGAAGAAGCCTAGATGTTCGGGGGACACCACCAAAATCATCTGGGCATGCCCTGGCCCCAAGCCCAACAGTTGGTCTGCCACCGCGGTCAACAGGGCTTCAGGTGTATTCCCGCGCCGGATGTCGATCTGCACCGGCCCTAGAGACGCTCCCACGGTCACCGTGCTGGCCTCGGCAGGGAAGCCGCGCTCCACATGCAGCGGCTCCCACGGGCTGCCCTCCTCGTCTTCAGCAATGCAGTAAGAATACTTGCCCGGATGTCCCAACGTGGAGCGGTCCAGCACTCCGGGATGGTTCTGCAACGCGTTGATGAGTAGTAGGCGAATAGCCCGCCCCACAGTGGCGTTGGGGCGACGGTCGGGGCCGGGGCCGAAAAGATTATGGCCACTGGCGAACCCCAACTCGTTACGTACCGGCCCGTTAACAATGACCAGCGGGGCCGAACCCGCGGTGCTGGCCGAGGTCCCGTGCAGACTGAACTCGGGCTGCACCATGCATTCGGCCGCGGTAAGCACCACGGGCATGTACTCAGGCAAGCACCCGGCCATCACCGCAGCGATGGCCACCTTCTCCACAGTGATAACGCGCCCACGCACCGGCTCGGTGCTGAGAACTTCACCGGGCTGGCGCTGCACCGCCTCCAAGAACTGAAGTACCCGTTCCTCGGTTGGTGGCACAACCGGCAGGCCGTCAGTCCAACCCTTCTGGTAGTAGAGCTCGATGGCGTCCTCAGTGGAGCCGGTCAGCTCAATGCGGTTGGAGGCAAGGGAGTCGCGTTGCAGGCTCATGGCGAAGCTCCAAAGGTGGGTTGGCCTACGCTAGCACACGGGAGGCTGGGACTCAAACGTACGGGGAGGGCCCTGAGTCTGTTAAGGGTTGCCAAGTACCGGCCGTGGCCGGTAGACGATGGAAAGCGCCCTGAGACTAGTTCCCGTTGGGGCGGGTATCCTCCACTTGGACCGCTCCTGTCCCCAAGAGTTGGTCGAGGGAGGTATGTAGGTCATCACAGTAGTTGGTATTGATAAGAGGCCAGTCCATATGCAGCGGGCCCTGCTGGGTTTGTATCGTCAGGTTCACATGGTCGGCGCCTGGGTACTCCAAGAGCAGCTTCTTGACGTCATTCAGGCGCTGCACGTCCTCGTCGCCGTCGGCCGACTCGTGCAGGCTGATAAAGACGGTGCGGTAGTGACCGTTGCCATTCCCGTTGGCCTTTCCGTTTTGACCGTTCCCGTTGTGTCCGTTCGTGCTATGGCCATTGCCGTTGCTCTTGCCATTCCCGTTGCTCTTGCCGTTCCCGCTAGCATGTCCGTTTCCGTTGGAGTAGCCATTGCCGTTGCTTTTCCCGTTGCCGTTGCCACTAGTCCGAACGCCACCAGAGGGTCGTTCGGATTTAGCCTGCTCCCCTGCCGCCATCACGGTTGTGCCGTTGAGAGGGGCTGTCGGCTGCGTCTGTTCCGACCCTTCTGGTAGAGGCCCTTCGGATGGGGGCCCTTCGGGTGGAGGGGATTCCTCTGCTATCACATGGTACCCGTTGGAAGGTGGCTCTGAGATCGAGGCGCTGTCTGATTGGAACGAACCCGTGGGCTGGTATTCCATCTCCCCTAGGAAAGGGTCTTCATCGTACAAGTCATCCGGTTGCCCGGTATCCTCGCCCGAGGCGCAGATGGTCGCCTCATCGCAGTGCAGCGAAAGGCGTTCGCCTCTTAGCCGGAGCCGACCCGATATAGACAGGATGAGGCCCTCCTGCCAAACGTCGCGCGTTCTCTCCAAGGCATCGGGCCACGCGATAACCTCCAGCGTTCCTCCGATCATCTCCATGGTGGTGATGGCGTAGGCCTTCTGCTCTCGGGTGTAACGCTGCTCAGAGGTGGAGACCAGCCCCATGATTTTGACCCGCTGGCCGTCCATATCGCTGTCCAGCTGGTCTCGGGCGACTATGGCCCCGTTGGTGGGCATGTCCGCCAATATCTGGGCCGGGTTGGTCGACAGGGCGAAGCCCAGAAGCTCCTTCTCCCAAGCGCGCTGCTCCGGAGAAGGCCTCCCTCGGGAGACGACCGGTTGGGGAGCCGCACTGGCCTCCGCCTCCTGTTCGCCCTCGCCCATCATGTCGAACATGCTGGATTGGCCTGTGCTCTTGATGCGGGCATCGCGCTGCGCCGAGGCCAGTGTGGGGCCAAGGTTATCCAGCAGTGACTGCCTCTGGCCCATGGCGTCAAAGGCCCCGACCTTGACCAGACTCTCCAAGGCCCGGCGGTTGAGCGACCGCATATCGACGCGATGGCAGAACTCCTCGATGGAGGAGAAGGGACCATCCTTTTCCCGCTCGGCCACAACCGGCTGTACTGCACCCTCGCCCACGTTCTTGACCGCCGACATGCCGAAGCGCAGGGCGCGTGGCCCCTCCGGCCCGTATTCAATGGTGAAGAATACGCCGCTGCTATTGACGTCGGGGGGCAGAATCCGTATGCCCATTTGAGCGCAGTCGTTGATGGCAATGGCCATGCGCTCGGGGTGGTCCAACCGGGAGTTGAGCACTGCCCCCATGTACTCCACTGGGTAGTGGGCCTTGAAGTAGGCTGTCCAGTAGGAGACCAGAGCGTAGCTGATGCTGTGGGCCTTATTGAAGGCGTATCCGGCAAAGGGCTCAATCAGATTGAAGACCTCTATTGCGATGGCTTGGTCGAAACCGTTGCTGATGGCACCCTGTATGAAACGGTCCCTCTCCGCCATCATCAGCTCGGCATTCTTCTTGCCCATGGCTTTCCGAACGATGTCCGCCTCGCCTGCGGAGTAGCCAGCGAGATTCTGCAATATCAGCAGTACCTGCTCTTGGTACACGATGATGCCGTAGGTCTCTTCGAGCACATCCTCCAAGCTGGGATGAGGGTAGGTGATATCAGCGCGGCCATGCTTGCTCTGGATGAAGCGGTCGATATGCTCCATTGGGCCGGGCCGGTAGAGGGCAATCATTGCCGAGATGTCGCCCAGTGACGACGGCTTGAGGTCTTTGATGTAGCGCTGCATTCCAGCGCTTTCCAACTGGAAGATGTCGGTGGTCTTGCCTGATGAGAGCAACTGAAAGGTTATCTCATCATCCAAGGAAAGCTGGTGCAGGTCGATCTCAATGCCACGTGTCTCCTTAACCGACTTGACAGCCCGATCGAGGATGGTGAGGCTGGTCAGCCCTAGGAAGTCCATCTTCAGCAGACCCAGCATGGCTACGGGTTCCATGGAATACTGGGTCATGGAGATTTCGTTGCCAGCATCGGCCTTGGTGGGACGCTGCAGGGGCACATACTCAGTGAGGGGTTCGCTGGATATCACCACTCCAGCGGCATGGGTGCTCACGTGGTGAGCCGTGCCTTCCAGACCCTGCGCCTTATCCACCAAGTCCTTGATAGCGTAATCGCTCTCGTATATCTCCTTGAGTTCAGGGCTGCTTTCCACTGCGTCGCGCACATTGCGAGCGCGGAAGGGGACCAAGCGGGCCACGCGATCCACTGACGCATAGCTCATGCCCAAGGCACGGCCCACATCCCGGAGGGAGGCTTTGGTGCCCAGCGTGCCGAAGGTGATGATCTGGGCCACCTTGTCGCTGCCGTAGCGGTGTGTGACGTACCTCAACACCTCGTCGCGGCGGTCGTCCTGGAAGTCCATATCGATGTCCGGCATCTCCTTGCGCTCGATGTTCAGGAAGCGCTCGAAGACAAGGCGGTACTCGACTGGGTCGATTTCGGTCACGCCGAGGCAGTAGAGGGCCACACTGGAGGCTGCGCTGCCACGGACTCCCAGCAGAATATTGTTTTTGCGGGCGAAGTCGACGATGTCCCAGACCACGAGGAAGTAGTTGGCGAAACGAGTCTGGCGGATGACGTCCAACTCGTGGAGCAGCTTCTCCCGTGCGCCCGCAGGGGGCACAGGGTAGCGCCGGGCAAAGCCTTCCCAGCACAGGTGTGCCAGGTAGTCATCGGCATCATCGAAGCCTTCAGGCAGGGGAAACTGGGGTAGATGAAGCTGGCCGAACCCCAACTCGACATGGCACATTTCAGCGATCCGTTGGGTGTTGGCCACAGCGTCGGGATGGTCGGGAAAGAGCTCAAGCATCTCTTGGGCGCTCTTCAGATAGTAGGAGTCGTCCTCCATCTTCAGGCGCTTGTCGTCGTTGATGTTGGTACTGGTATGGATGCAGATCAGCACGTCCTGCAGGGGGGCGTCCTGCTTGTCAACATAATGGCAGTCGTTAGTGACCACCATGGGAATGTCCAACTCCCGGCTCATCCCTGTCAGCGTCTCATTGATCGTGTCCAAGTGTTCCACATGGGCGTGGCGCTGCAACTCTAGGAAATAGCCGTCGCCGAAGAGCTCCTTGTGCCACAGGGCTTCTTTGCGGGCATCGTCCAGCCGGTGTTCCTTGATCAGTCGAGGCACCTGGGCTGTAGGACAGCCTGAGAAGACGACCAAACCCTCGTGATACTGTTCCAGTAGCTCGCGGTCGATGCGAGGCTTGTAGTAGAAGCCCTCCATGTGGGCCTTGGTAACCAGTTGCATCAGGTTGCGGTAGCCCACGTTGTTCCGGGCCATCATGGTCAGGTGATAAGGGGTCTTCTCCGAGGGCGACCTGTCATGGCGGCTGCCTTGGGCCACGTAGACCTCACAGCCGATGACCGGATTGATCCCAGCCTCCCTGCACTTGGAGTAGAACTCGACCACGCCGTAGAGGTTGCCGTGGTCGGTGATAGCGAGCGCATTGAAGCCTTCGTCTTTGGCCCGACTCACCAGATTGGGGATATGGCTGAGGCCGTCGAGTAGACTATATTGGGTGTGGACGTGAAGATGGGCAAACATATTGTAGCAGAGACAGAGGCTAGTACACCCACCTGAGGGTGTCAAGGTTAACCGCATGCGGGTTTAGCGCACCCCCAGAACCCCCGCCTAGAAAGCTCCGGCATCGACTAGAACAGCGAACGGCTCTGGCCCCCATCAACGTTGATGCAGGCGCCCGTAACCAGGCTGGCACACTCTGAAGCAAGGAAAGCGACGGTATCACCGACGGGCTGGGGCCAGCCGAAACGGCCCATGGGCAGGTTGCGGGCGATGAACTCCTGGACCACTTCAGGAGACTGCTGATCGGTGAATCGTTCCCACGAGCTGCCTGGGTGCAGAATGGAACCGGGAGCCACACAGTTGACCAGTACGCCATCCTTGGCCAACTCCAAGGCCATGTGCTTCGTCGTAGCGATGAGGGCCGCCTTGGCCCCCATGTAGTCCACCGATCCGCCGTACTCGCGTCCGTAGATGGAGCTGATGTTGACAATGCGCCCCCAACCCCGCTCCTTCATCCCAGGCACGGCCAGCTTCATGAACCTGATGGCACTGAACAGGTTGGCTTGATAGCCAGCCTGGAATTGCTCGTCGCTGGTCTCGGTGAGGGTCGTGCCACGGCGGCCACCCACGTTGTTCACAAGTATCTCTACCGGCCCCAAGGCCTCCTCCGTCTGGCTGAAGACCCGTTGGGGCGTTTCCTCCCGGGTGACGTCGGCGGAAATCCCCAGAGCCGTTTGGCCGTAGGCCTCCAATTCGACCACTGCGCGCTGAAGGGTATCGGGGTCCCGGGCACAGATGCACACCTTTGCCCCCTCGCGGGCCAAGCTCATGGCAGCCTCCCGCCCCAAGCCACGGCTGCCTCCGGTAACGATGGCTACCTTGCCTGCGATGCCCAAGTCCATTTCACCACCATCCTAACCTTTACCTTCGATAAACAGGGAGAGGCCAGCCGCCCCGGGATTCCATGCCAGAGTTTGTGGCGTGGATGTGTCGCGGTCAGCTACGAAAAGCGCTTTTATGCCAGTGTGTTTATATCTGCCGAAAAGTTTTTTGTATCTGATTGCTCTGGCATTTGTGGCATTGTTGCGTTTTTCGTATATGTTTTCTGTGTCATTTATGCCAGAGGGGTGTGGCATTTCGGTGCAGACGGGCCGTCGAGGCTGCGCCTATACCAAGTCACTGGGGCAATAACCCAGTGTACCAGCGCTGTGGATTCCGGCTCAAGACCGTGATGGCAGTGCAGGCGCTTAGCCAAGCCTACTTTGGTTTGACACCCCTCCTACCTCTTGCTAGGCTGCTGAAACCTGCCGCGGGAGCTAACTATGAGGGTACTTGTAACGGGTTCTACCGGGTTTCTGGGACGTCGGGTAGTGGAAGCGCTGCAAGCCGATGGGCATCAGGTGCGCTGCTTGGTGCGCACTCCCGGCTACGAGGACCGGTTCCAGTCCCGCGATCTCGATGTTCACTACGGCAGCGTCTCCGACATGGCCGCCCTCCGGGCCGCCATGTACGACCTGGACGCTGTAGTGCATCTGGTGGCCGTCATCCGCGAGCGTGGCAACGCCACCTTCGACGCAGTCAACCGGCAGGGCACCCAAAACGTCGCGACAGTGGCCGCCGAGGCAGGCGTGGGCCACTTCGTGCAGGTCAGCGCCATTGGAGCCGACGACCAGTCGGTCTACCCTTACCTTCGCAGCAAAGGGTTAGGCGAGGGGGCGGTTGCATCTTCGAGCATCCCCTACAGCATCATCAGGCCGTCCATCCTCTTTGGGGTGGGAGACGAATTCACCAGCACCCTAGCAGCATTGGCAAAGGCCTTCCCTATAGTGCCCATCATCGGGACGGGTTCGAATATGCTCCACCCCATCGCTGTCGAAGATGTTGCCCGCTGCATCGCCATCACTGTGCGGGATGAGCCCACTATGGCTTCCGTTGAAATTGGGGGCCCGGAGCACCTGAGCTACTTGGACATCGTCCGCGCCATTTGTCGCACCCTCAACCTCAGGCGGGCCTACATGCCGGTGCCACTGACCTTCCTACAGAACTCAGCCCGCATCATGGAGGCCATCCTTCCCTCACCTCCGGCCACCCGGGAGCAATTGCGTATGGCCGTGTTGCCAAACATCACCGAAGTAGACTCGGTGCACCAGAACTTCCACTTCCATCCGCGCCCCTTGGACGGTAACATCGACTTCATCAAGACCATCACCCGATGGGACGGATTCAAGGTGGCGGTCGGCATCAGACCAGCCCGCCTTCGGGGAGACTGAATGGCCAAGGTGCAAGACTACCCCGGCGCCATCAGCCGCATGCTTGCGCTGGTGGACAACGAGCGCACCCCTTACATCGGACCAGACACTGAGAGGCGTCACCAACCACGCTACGACCTGACCCGCATCGACGCCTTCCTCACCCGGCTGGGAGGTCTGCAGCAGGGTCCTCCCACGGTGCATATCGCTGGCAGCAAGGGCAAGGGCAGCACTGCCGCCATGTGCGCGAACATCCTGCGTTGCCAAGGGTCCCGCGTCGGCATGTACAGCTCGCCGCATCTCCACACTTTCCGCGAACGCATTTCCTTGAACGGTGAGCCCATCCCAGAACAGCGGTTCGCCGAGATTCTGGACAGGCTGTGGGGGCCAATGCTGGAGGTAAGCACGGAGAGCGATGGCAGGGTGACCGTGTTTGAACTGCTCACCGCCATGGGCTTGGCCTACTTTCACGACAAGGGCACCGACTTCAATGTCATCGAGGTGGGTCTGGGCGGCCGTCTCGACGCCACTAATGTGATCACTCCTTCCGTGTCAGTAATCACCTCCCTTAGCTTGGACCACACGAAAGTCCTGGGAGACACCATCGAGGAAATCGCTTGGGAAAAGGCGGGTATCATCAAGCGAGGCGTCCCAGTGGTGTGCGCCCCGCAGGAGCCGGCAGCGATGAAAGTAGTTCGCGACACCTGCCTTGACCGCGGCGCGGACCTCATCGAGGTCGGTTCAGACGTTACGTGGAGTTCCTTCGATACTCCATTTCCGCAGGAAATGCGGGTTGCACTGCCACTACGCCTGAATGTGCAAGGGCGAAACGTGCAAGGACGAAGTTCGCCCTATGATTTGGAGCTTTCCCTCCTAGGCTCCCATCAGTTGGAAAACGCGACCACGGCCTTGGCTACGGTGGAAGTGCTGAAGGAACAAGGACACAATATCCCCGCGCAAGCTATACGTGAGGGATTCGCCACTGTGGAATGGCCCTGCCGGCTGGAAGTTTTGGCAGGTCGCGACAGCAGTGCTTTAGACAGCGGGCCTTTGATAGTGGCCGACGGCGCCCACAACCCCCACTCGGCAAGCCGGTTGCGGGAAGCCCTGCCTTCCTGCTTCCACTACAACAATGCTGTACTCATATTTGGGGCCTCCCGCGACAAGGACTTGGACGGAATCATTGAGGCCCTTAGCCCTGCCGCCTCTCATGTGGTGACCACCGGCACCCGCCATCCACGGTCTGCCCCGCCTGATGTGCTGGCCGACCTCTTCCGAGCACATGGCGTCATCGCTCATACTGTGTCCCACACCTCCGAGGCCGTAGCCTTGGCTCTCAAGCTGGCTTCCGAGGGCGATCTGGTGCTGGCCACCGGCTCGCTCTTCCTAGCCGCCGAGGTGCGGGAAGTGGTGAAGGGCATACCGCCGGAGACGTACGCCGAATTGGGTGGGGTGTAGAAGAGTGGAACGTCCTAGGGTAGTCATCACCGGCATGGGGGCAATAACGCCTCTCGGCCTCACCGCCAACTTATTCTGGGAAAACCTGCTTCAAGGCAAGTCCGGTATCGGCCCGATGACGCTTTGCGACCCCACCGACTACCCATGTCGCATCGCCGGAGAGGCCGTAGACTTCGATCCCGACAAATTCATCAGCCCCCGAGAGTCGCGACGCATGGCCCGGTTCTCCCAGATAGCCGTATCCGCCGCCCTGATGGCCGTCGAGGACTCGCGCTTGGACGTGTCCAACGAGGACTCTTTTCGCGTGGGAGTGTCTTTGGGCAACGGCAACGGTGGCTTCCCGACTTTGGAAGAAGGTTGCCGTGTGCTGGTGGAGCGGGGAGGGATGCGGATGTCCCCCTTCTTCTTCCCCATGGTGCTGCCCAACATGGCTGCAGCAAACGTCAGCCGCTTCACCGGAGCCCGCGGCTACAACTCCACAGCCGTCACCGCCTGCGCCGCCTCCAATCAAGCCATGGGAGAGGCGCTGCAAGTGCTGCGACGAGGCGATGCCGACGTGATGCTGGCAGGAGGCGCGGAAGCGGGAATCAGTCAGCTTGGGCTGGCTGGGTTCGCCGTCATGCGGGCCCTCAGCACACGCAACGACGCCCCGGAGCAGGCCAGCCGTCCCTTCGACGCCCAGCGGGACGGCTTCGTTCCCGCCGAGGGAGCTGTGGTGTTGGTGGCTGAGACGCTGGAGCACGCACTGAGGCGCGACGCTAACATTCTTTGCGAATTCGCTGGGTTCGGCAGCTCCTCCGACGCCCATCATCCGGTGCAGCCTGAAGAAACTGGTGAGAGCGCTGGGCACGCCATGCAGTGGGCTTTGAAGGACGCAGGGGTCTCTTTGGAACAGGTGGACTACATCAACGCCCACGGCACTTCGACTCCACTCAATGATGCCGTGGAGACGGCAGCCATCAAGCGGCTGTTCGGTCCGCTGGCCTATCGCATCCCAGTGAGTTCGACCAAGTCGATGATCGGCCACTCTCTAGGAGCCGCCGGTGCATTGGAAGCGGTGCCCTGTGTGCGCTCCATCACCGACGGGGCCATTCACCCCACGGTGAACTACGAACATCCCGACCCTGAATGCGACTTGGACTACGTGCCCAATCTGCGGCGCGAGGCGGACGTGCGAGTCGTCCTCTCCAACGCCTTTGGGTTTGGGGGGCAGAACGCCTGCTTGGTGTTCCGCAAGTACGAGGGCTAACCGGCTAGCCTGGTTAGTTCCAAGGCAGACTGCCGAGCCGATTAGTGACTAAACGGGTTCGGGGGCGCCACTGGGGAAGACCTCCTCCAGCATTCCCTGGAGGGCCATGGTGTGGCTGCAAGACCGCTGGGTGGAGAAGCCCCGGCAGGAGCAGTGCCATACTCCGGATTCATACCCAACTTCGTGGGTGCTATTGTTACCTCGGAAGGCAACGTTCAATCGGTTTATGGTCACCCGGTCCCGCTCTTCCGCATAGGCTCTTGCCTTCTCTACCCTGCTAATGTGTGACGAGTACATTTCCACTCCCCTCATGTTCCCACTCTTTGATTCTACGCGTACCCCCATATAGCGTCAACGCTGCGAAGCAGTAGACATACAGACGGGTAGCGGCCGACACAGACGCCTGAACACAGGCCCATGCCGTATAATGTCCGAGATAGCATGATTCTCGAGGCGAGACGCTCTCCGCCCGCACTGCCATGACACTGAGGTCCTACATGAGCACCAAACCCATCCCAAAAGCTGACCCGCCCGAGAATTTCGTCAGGCTCCCGGACCCTCCAAACCCTGAAGATATGAACAACTGGACGTACTTACTCTCTCTTGGCAACGGCGCGTACCTAGCCAGGCATCTCGGCCACCATGACACCACTATCGTCACCAGCGAGGCCTACATCAGTCAGGGACCTACGAGCCCGCGGTTGGGCATGATGCTCCCCGATCTGCTCGTCGCGTTCGATGTGGACCCTGAGGCGTGCCGAAACCGCAATGGGTACATCATCTCGGAACAGGGAAAGCCCCCAGATTTCGTTCTGGAGATTGGGTCGCCGACCACTGGTCAACGCGACGTCACCCAGAAGCGCTACGGGTACGCTGCTCTAGGAGTGCGCGAATATTGGCGGTTCGACCCTTCGGGAGGCAGATACCAAGGAGCGCCATTGGCCGGGGACAAGCTTGTGGACGGGGCGTACCAGCCTATCCCAATCCAGAGGACAGAAGCCGAGACGCATCAGGGCTACAGCGAGGTGCTCAACCTGCACACGCGCTGGGAGGAAGGCCAACTGGGTTGGTACGACCCCGGCACCGGACGACACATCCTCCGTTACCAAGACCAGCGGGACCGTGCCGACGCCGCTGAGGCCCGCGTCCGCGAACTTGAAGCCGAACTGGAGCACCGCGAACAATCCTGACCGCTCCTGCTCTTTGCACATGATATAATCCCGCAGTGCGGGCAGATACGCATCGACGTCAAAGTGCGCCCTCAACTGCCTCCGTCAATCACCCCCGGTTACGCAAAAACCGGCTACGCGAGAACCACCGAATATTCTGCTGAAGGGTTTCCATGGAAGGCGATCGGATACGGGCCAGTTTTCTCGAATTCTTCCAAGATAAGGGCCACCTCATCATGCCCAGCTCGTCTCTTGTGCCTGCAGGAGACCCCACGCTGCTCTTCACCAGCGCAGGCATGGTGCAGTTCAAGCCCTTCTTCATGGGGGAGGCCACGCCTCCATCCCGTCGTCTGACGACTTCCCAGAAAAGCTTCCGTACAACGGACATTGATGAGGTGGGCGACCACAAGCACCTGACCTTCTTCGAGATGCTCGGCAACTTCAGCATCGGTGACTACTTCAAGAAAGAAGCAGTGGCCTTGGCTTGGGAGATGATCACCCAACGGTTCGGCATCTCACCGGACCAGCTATACGCCACCATTTACCTCGACGACGAGGAAGCCTACCACCACTGGCGCGACGACATCGGCATACCCGACGAGCGCATCTATCGCTACGGAGGGAAGGACAACTGGTGGGGGCCAGCCGGCTTGGAAGGACCCTGCGGCCCATGTAGCGAGCTCCACTACGACTCGGGACCGGAGCACGGTTGCGGCCCTCTGGTCTCCCCCGACGAGCTCACCGCTGCTCAGCGCAACGGCGAGGAGATGCCTCCCTGCCACCCCAACTGCGAGTGCGAGCGGTTCGTGGAGCTGTGGAACCTCGTGTTCATGCAGTTCTATCAGGACTTGGAAGGCAACCGCACACCCCTGCCTGCCCCCAGCATCGACACCGGCATGGGCTTGGAGCGAGCGGCCGCCGTTCTTCAGAACAAGCGCAACCTCTACGATACCGACCTGTTCCAGACCATCGTAGCGGGCATCTCCCAGCTAACCGGCAAGAGCTACGGCGTCGACACCGAGACTGACTACGCCATCAGAGTCGTCGCCGAACACGCCCGCGGTGTTTCGTTCCTGATCGCCGACGGTGTGGTGCCTGGCAACGAGGGGCGCGGCTATGTGCTGCGACGCATCATTCGGCGAGCCATTCGTTACGGGCGCCGCCTCGGCCTCGAGGAGCCTTTCCTCACAGAGGTGGCCTCCATCGCCATACAGCGCTTCCAAGACGCATACCCCGAACTGGCGGAGAACCGCGACTTCATCATGCGCGTCATCAGCTTGGAGGAAGAGCGGTTCGCCCAGACCTTCGAGAGGGGGTCCGCCATCCTGTCCGACCTCTTGGAGGCCCGCAGAGCAGCGACGAACGATGCCCAAGGAGTGTCGGGCAAAGAAACCTTCAACCTCTACGACACCTACGGCTTCCCGCCGGAACTGACCGCCGAAATCGCCCGCGAGCATGGTCTCCATGTGGATATGAAGGGTTTCGAGCGGGAGATGGAAGCACAACGGCAGCAATCTCGCGCCTCCCACGCCTTCCAAGGCGCCATGGAGATGTTGCCAACCTACGAGAACTTGGGCGTCGGCACGGTCGGCTTCGTTGGCTACATTCAGGTGCAGCAACGCTCCCGTGTAGCGGCCCTGCTGGTCGAAGCCGAGGGCGCAGGTCAGGCTTCCGCAGTGGGCCACGCCGTAAAGGGCCAGCGTGTGGAGGTGGTTCTCGACTCCACGCCCTTCTATGCGGAATCAGGCGGACAGGTGGGAGACGCTGGCACCATAAGCGGGCCCAACGGCCGCGTTCGTGTAGAAGACACCCAGACGCCCGTCGCTGGCCTCATAGTGCATCGCGGCGTGGTGGAGGAAGGCGATATATCCCTCGGAGAAGAAGTCGATGCCACAGTGGACCCGGCGCGGCGTGGCAACGCGGCCCGGAACCATTCCGCCACCCACCTGCTCCATGCCTCCCTGCGCCATGTGCTGGGTAGCCATGTTCGTCAAGCAGGGTCACTGGTGGCACCCGACCGACTGAGGTTCGACTACAGCCATGTAGCCGCCCTCACTCGCGATGAGTTGCTCGAGGTGCAGGGGCTCACCAACCAAAAAGTGCAGGAGAACCTGAGCATCTCCACCACCGAGAGCACCTACACTCAGGCAGTGCAGCAGGGTGCGCTTGCCTTCTTTGGCGACAAGTATGGCGATGTCGTGCGCATGGTGCGCATGGGACCTGACCACAACGATGGTGGGGCCTTCAGCCTGGAGGTGTGCGGTGGCACACATGTCCACGCCACAGGGCAGGTCGGCCCTCTCTTCATTGTCGCTGAGGCCAGCGTCGGCGGCGGGATGCGCCGCGTGGAAGCAGTGGCTGGCCCCTCCGCTGAGCGGCTTTTCATGGAGCGCTCCGCGCTGCTGGACTCTTTGGCAGCCAAGCTACAGACCCCCGTGGTGGACTTGGAAGCCCGCTTGGAAAGCTTCATGGAGGATGCCGACCAAGTGCGTCGGCGTCTGGCCACCTTTGAACGGGAAGCCCTCCGACGTGAAGCGCAAACGCTGCTGGACAGCGTGGCCGATGTGGACGGGGTGAAGGTGCTGGCAGGACGTACCTCTGCTGGCAATGCCGAGGCCATGCGTGAGATGGGCGACTTCCTCAAGGCCCGCTTGGAAAGCGCCGTGCTGGTGATGGGCGGGATTGTCGATGACCGGCCCACTCTGGTCGCCATGGTCACCGACGACCTCGTGGCCAGCGGGTTGCACGCAGGCAACATCGTGAAAGAAGCCGCCCAAGTGATGGGCGGAGGTGGCGGCGGGCGACCCAACCTAGCCCAAGCCGGGGGCAGACACGCCGACCGTCTCGACGCCTCCCTGCAGAGCGTGGCCGACATCGTGCGTCGCTCCCGCTCCCAAGGATGACGGGCGGTTCGCAGTGAGCATCCTCGGTTTAGACGTGGGCGACCGTCGCATCGGCTTGGCAATGGCTGAAGAGGGCGGCACACTGGCTGTACCTATTGGCGCTATAGTGCATACCAGCCGGAAAGATGCTCTGCTCAAACTCGCCGAGACTGCCCAAGAACGCCGGGCAACCCTGATAGTTGCCGGTCTGCCAATATCCATCAACGGAAGCCTTGGCCCCCAAGCCAAGAAGACCCAAGCCTTCTTGGAACACGTCAAGAAACACACCAGTCTGCCTGTGGAGACCGTGGACGAGCGATATTCCAGCAGCGAGGCGAGCCGGTTGATGCAGGCCGGTGGTGCGCAACCCTCACGCCGACGACCAGATGTGGACGCCGCAGCCGCCACCATCATCCTGCAGGCTTACTTGGACCAGCGAGCGCAGCAGGCGACCCCAAAGCCCTCCATAGCCGGGGCTTGAAGCACCGGAAGGCGCGGCTCGCACCACCAAAGTCATGGCTCAACGTGTCGGCATAATTGGGTACCCCATTGGTCACTCCCTGTCGCCTGTGTTGCAACAGGTCGCCTTCGACCACCATTGCATTGAGGCAAGCTATCAAGCATGGCAGGTCGCGCCGGAGGAGGTGCCTCAATTCGTCCGCGGGCTCAGGGACGCTGGCACCCTTGGTTGCAACGTGACCGTTCCCCACAAGGAAGCCGTCATCCCCTTCCTAGACCAAGTGGACGACTGGGCAGAACGGGCCGGGGCAGTGAATACTATCGTCAACCGCAACGGCCTGCTGGAAGGCTACAACACAGACGGCATAGGTTTTCTGCGCGCCCTCAAGGAAAACGCTGGCCTTTCGCCCGCGGACAAGCGTATCTTGGTGCTGGGCGCAGGGGGAGCGGCCAAGGGGGTCTGTCTGGCCTTGGCGGGTGAGCCCGTAGCCTCCATCACCATTGCCAACCGCACACTGGACCGTGCCCGGTCATTGGTGGACCTCCTGCGAGGGCATGGACCTCCAGCAACAGCCATCTCACTGGAAGACCCTACGCTCCGCGAGACAGCCCTCAACGCAGATATCATCGTCAATTGCACCACCCTAGGTATGGCCCACGGGCCGGGCGAGGAGGTCTCGCCCCTATCCCACGACTATCTGCCAGCAAACGGGCTGGTGTATGACCTAGTGTATAATCCACCGCAGACGCCGCTTTTGAGAGAGGCGGAGAGCGTCGGGGCATCCATGCTGGGCGGGCTACCCATGCTGGTCTACCAAGGGGCCGCCTCCTTCGAGCTTTGGACTGGCTGTGATGCCCCGGTGGCGCTCATGGCTGAGGCGGCCAGCGCGGCCCTCCACTAAACGCGACGCCCTTGGTTAAACGGTCGCCCCTGGTAAACGATAGAGTACAGCACACGCCGGAATACGGGGTTCTGATGATACGATACCTAACGGCAGGCGAGTCCCACGGTCAGGGTTTGGTGATCATCGTCGAAGGCATTCCGGCAGGCGTGCCCTTGGGCGAGGAGTTCATCGCCTCGCAACTGGGGCGACGACAGCGTGGCTATGGCCGCGGTGGCCGCATGCAGATCGAGCAGGACTACGCCCACATCATCTCCGGCGTACGCCACGGTTTCACCCTTGGCAGCCCCATAGGCATGACCATGGAGAACCGCGATTGGGTGAACTGGACGGACACGATGAGCGTCACCCCCACTGAGGCCGAGTTCCAACGAGTGGCGCGGCTGCGCCCCGGTCACGCCGACTTGGCTGGCACCATGAAGTACGACTTCGACGATGTGCGCAACGTGCTGGAGCGGGCCAGTGCTCGCGAGACTGCTGCCCGGGTGGCTGCCGGAGCCATCGCCATGCGCTTCCTGCAGGAGTTCGACATCCATCTCCGCTCCCATGTCGTCTCCATCGGAGGAATCAAGGCTCAAGTGAATGGGGCCATCGAGTGGACGGCAGTGGAGGACTCGCCGGTACGCTGTGCAGACCCGGATGCCAGCCAGAAGATGATTGAATCAATAGACGAGGCACGGGAAGCAGGCGACACCGTGGGCGGAGTGGTGGAGGTCATCGCCACCAACATCCCCATCGGGCTAGGTTCCCACGTTCATTGGGACCGGAAGATCGACGGGCGCATCGCCCAAGCCCTCATGTCAATCAACGCGGTCAAGGCGGTGTCCATGGGCGAAGGCTGGGAGACAGTCGACCAGCTTGGCTCGCAGGTCCACGATGTCATCGAACCCGCCACCGACCCCTCGCGCCCTTGGGGACGTCAGACCAATCGCGCCGGTGGCACCGAGGGAGGCATGACCAACGGCATGCCGCTGGTGGCCCGTTTCGCCATCAAGCCAATCTCCACTCTGCGCAATCCTCTACCCTCCGTCGACCTGAACACTGGCGAAGTTGTGCAGGCCCACTACGAGCGCTCCGACGTCTGCCAAGTGCCTCCCGCTGGCGTCATCGGCGAGGCAGTGGTGGCCTTGGTAATCGCAGACGCCTTTGCCGAGAAGTTCGGTGGCGACAGCCTTGCGGAAATGCGCCGCAACTATCAAGCCTACCAGAAGACCGTGGGTCCTAGGGAGGTCGTGCGCGGCACGGCCACCCCCGCCTCGGTCACCCGCGCCTCGGACTGACGAATCAGGGCTGCCATGGTACGCAACCTCATCCTCGTCGGATTCCCCGGCACCGGCAAGACCCAAGCCGGACGCCTCGCCGCCAAGGCCTTGGGATGGGAGTTCGTGGATAGCGACGAGCTGGTTATCTCCCGCACCGGCCGCACCATCGAGGACATCTTTGCGAATGATGGAGAGCCCGCCTTCCGGGCCATGGAACGGGATGCCCTGCGCTGGGCCTGCTCCAGTGGGCAGCGCGTAATCGGCACCGGGGGAGGCTCGTTTATCGGCCCCGAAAATCAGGCGATGATGCTAGAAGCAGGCTTAGTAGTGTGCTTGGAGGCGCCTCCGGATGTTATCTGGCGGCGCCTTTCCAGGTCACCCAACGCCGATGTGCGCCCCCTGCTCCAAGCAGAGGACCCGCTCCAACGCATCCGAGAACTGAAGGGCAGACGCCAAAGCCAATACGACATGGCCCACCGCAGCCTCAATACCGACGGCCTCTCTTTGGAGCAGGTTGCTGCCCAACTGGTGGATGCCTTCCATGCTTATACAAACACACCCGGACACATCGCGCACTCGTAGGGGCGCCTCTTGCGTGCGCCCAGACTCCCCCCAAGAGGAGACCAGATGGCAGAGAACGACCTAGCCGCAAGTGTTTACCATTCGGGAGGCTCTTATGCCATCGTGGCGGGCAGGGGAGTCCTCGATCAGCTCGGCCCACGCCTTCAAGCCCTCGGCGTAACAGGTCAAGCCTACATAATCAGCGACGACAACGTATTCCGTCTCTATGGGCGTCAAGCCCAACGCTCCCTCGAGGCAGCGGACATAGCGGCCCACAGCTACTCCATACCGCCGGGCGAGGAAAGCAAGGACCTAGCACTGGCCGAAGACATCTACGCTTGGCTGGCGGACCGGAAGGCCGAACGACGCCACACCATCGTCGCCTTGGGTGGTGGCGTGGTTGGGGACCTAGGCGGCTTCGTTGCTGCCACCTTTCTGCGGGGAATGAATTTCGTGCAGGTCCCCACTAGCATGGCGGCCATGGTCGACGCCTCCATCGGGGGCAAGGTTGCAGTCAACCTGCCTCAAGGGAAGAACCTGGTCGGGGCCTTCTACCAGCCCTCGCTAGTGCTGGCCGATGTGGATACCTTGGCCAGCTTGGGTAAGCGAGGGCTATCGGAAGGGTGGGCTGAAGCCGTCAAGCACGGTCTGATCCTCGATGCCGAGTTGTTCGACCTGTTCGAGGAGCACGCCGAAGATCTGTTATCTCTGCGTGGTGACATCGCCACTGATGTAATACGGCGCAGCATGGCCATCAAAGCCCAAGTGGTAACGGAAGACGAGCGGGAGACGCTTGGGCGTCGAATCCTGCTGAATTACGGCCACTCCATAGGCCACGCCTTGGAGGCCGTCACCGGCTACGGCAACTACATGCATGGAGAGGCCGTAGCCGTGGGCATGATGGGGGCTGGGCGCATCTCCCAAGCCATGGACCTCATCCCCGCCGAGGTTGTGGAACGCCAGCGCAGGGTGCTCGAGCGGTTCCAACTCCCACTGTCCGCACCGGGGGTCGACCCTGAGGAGATCATCGACAAGATGACCCATGACAAGAAGACCGAGGCTGGCTCCTTGCGGTGGGTCCTCCTCGAGGGCGTCGGCCACTCGGTGGTGCGTCGCGACGTACCACCGGAACTGGTGCTAGAGACGGTGCGGGATCTGACCCGCTAGTCTTCCGTCCCAGGCACTGCCCGCAGGATTTCCTTGTACTGGTCCTCCAGTGAGGGGATTTTGCGGGCGATCGCTGGAAGGTCCCCCTCGCTGAAAGCCCGCATAGTGACCGTGCGGAAGTTGCCCAAGCTGCTCAGGCTCATGACGATGGCAGCACAGTCTTCGTCGCTGTCTGCCTCCATGATGGCCGCGAAGTCGTAGGGCCCCATGGTCATCCAGATGTAGGGCAGTTTGCCGCCCGCTTCCTCTATTATCTGACGCAACGCACGTGGGTGCCCACTCAAATAGGCAGCGTTGCGCATCCCTTCGTCGGTGTAGGTGAGAAGTATCACGTAAGTAGCCACCTAGTCCCCCATTCCATGCATTGGAATTGGTCCATCCACCCTTATGTATGTCCTGCCTTGGATACGTCCTGCGCAGCGCCCAGTGCCACATTCTTGTCGTTCCTCATCCTAGATACTACCACGAGGCCAGCGATGCACAGGCACATTATGCCAGCGGCTCCCAAGAGAACCACTGCCCCGACGCTGGAAAGGAAGCGGAGGTTTTCAGCCACCTCCGCAGCTTGGTCCAAGGCCAGCGAGACGCTACCCGCCAGAACAATCAGAGCGTAGAGAAAGCGTATGCGCGAGCCATCCACCACCCTTGTCGCCATGGTGCCAAGCTGAGACCCCACCGAGGCCGCTCCCAACATCACCAATGCCATCAGCAGGTCGACCTTGTTGTCCAAGGCATAGGTAAGCGCACCGAATGACCCGGTGATCATCACTTGGAACAGGTCGGTCCCCACAGCGGTAATGGTGGGGATTCCCAACAAAAATACTAAGGCGGGCATCAGCAGAAATCCACCACCAGCCCCCAGTAATCCTGCAAACAGCCCGATGCAGAAGCCCAAAACGACCAGCACCCAAGCCGAGACGCTGGGAATGCCCGCCACTGGCAGCGATACCCTTGGTGGCAGACCAAAATTTCTGATTCGCATCACGAATGGGCCGGGAGGTCCTACATCGCCGCCTCCGCGCTTGCGCCCAGAGCGTACCCAATCGTACAAAAGGAAGGCACCCAACAGCCCCAACACCACCACATAGACGTAGTGGATGACCGCACCCTCCAAGCCCTTCGTCTCTAGGTACAGGAGCAGCCTCTTGGCCGTCTCCACTCCGGGTATGGACCCCATCACCATGAACAACCCAAGACGAAAGTCTACGTTCCCGAGCTTGCGATGCTTGAGAGCATTGATAGTGGAGGAACCTGTGATGAGGGCGAGCCCGGTGCCTACTGCATAGAACTCCGGCACTCCCAGTAAAATCAACCCGCCGGTAACCAAGAAGCCGCCCCCAACGCCGAAGAAGCCGCTGAGGATGCCCACCGACAGCCCCAAGGACAAGAGCCATGCCAAGCTTATGCTATCGCCGGTGCTGGGAAATTCCATCGTCGTCCAGAGTGCGGGTTCTGCCGTGGAACAAACGGCGCCACGTTATGCCAAGAAACTTGAAGAACAGCTCCCACCACAAATAGAGCACCGTCGCCGCGCCCAGCATCACCCCCACCACAAGCAAAGCCCACAGGCCAGCAGGTAAGTCCGCGCTCAAAGATGTGAAGGCTTCAGCCAACGGGGCCAAGTCTCCTCGTCCGCGCCGCCTAGTCGGCCCGGGTAGTCCGCAGGAAGCCTCACCATACTACCACCACAACGCTCGTTCAAATGCGCACCATGGACATCGCCCGCACCAGTCCGGTACATTGGGCGGGCGATGGACCAGCCCTTCTCATTCCGAATCGACGCCACCGATGGGACGGCCCGCGCTGCACAATTCACCACGCCCCATGGCGTCGTCCCTCTGCCAGTCTTTCTTCCAGTGGCCACCCAAGCGACGGTGAAGTCGCTGACTCCCGACGATGTTGTGGCCCTTGGCGCACCCATGCTGTTGTCCAACGCCTACCACCTCTACCTGCGACCCGGCGTGGAGGTGGTGCAGCAGATGGGCGGGCTGCATCGCTTCATGGGCTGGAGCCGCCCAATCCTCACTGACAGCGGCGGATTTCAAGCCTTCAGCATGGGGAACCTCACCAAGGTACGGGACGACGGCATTGTCTTTCGCTCCCACATCGATGGCAACGAACACAACATCGCACCCGAGGATGCCGTGGCCATCCAAGAGAACTTGGGACCTGACGTGGCCATGTGCTTCGACCAGTGCATCGGCTACGGAGCATCCGAGTTGGACGTGGAAGAAGCGATGCAACGAACCCACCGCTGGGCCGCCCGATGTCGTGCCGCCCAGTCGGCACCGGACCGCCAAGCCCTCTTCGGTATCGTGCAGGGAGGCGTATTCCCTCACCTGCGTCGCGCCTCAGTGGACTACATTACCAGTCTCGACTTCGAGGGTTACGCCATAGGTGGACTGGCTGTGGGGGAATCCAAAGCGCAGATGTACGAGGTCGTAGGGCAAGTGACATCCATGCTGCCGGAAGATCGCCCCCGCTACCTCATGGGCGTCGGCTCGCCGGAGGACTTGGTTGAGGCCGTGGGTCGTGGCGTAGACATCTTCGACTGCGTATTGCCCACCCGCACTGCCCGCAACGGAGGTCTCTTCACCTCCAACGGACGCATCAACATCAACAGGAGCCGCTATCGCCTCGACCCCAACCCGGTGGAGACCGGCTGCGACTGCTACACCTGCGCCAACTTCACCGCAGCCTACCTGCGCCACTTGTTCAAAAGCGGGGAGCTGCTGGGCCAAAGGCTCGCCAGTCTACACAACCTGCGCTTCGTAGTCCGCCTGATGGAGGGTCTGCGGTCTGCAATACAGGCCGGTACATACGAGGCGTTCCGAGCGGACTTCATGAGTCACTACCGCCCCACCAATGAAGAGGCCCGCCTCGCCCAATTCGGCAAGCGAGTGAAGACGCGCCCGGCCTGACCTCACCCAACCACGAATCAATCAGCTTGGTTGGCGAATGCGAAAAACGGCGTGATACCCAGCAACGCCGTTTGATGCTCCCTAGAGGTCACCACATGGATGTCCCCATCACGAAGCCGCTTTCAGGGGTGGGAAATTTATGACAATCATAGATGAGGCGTCTGTCGGAGTTTAAGCACCTGTTTCAGAGCCATGACGTGGGGCAGCCGGGAGCAGCGAAGCCGGAGGTCGCCTAGTGCGTCCCGCCAGCCACTGCGGGGACGATGCTGATCTCGTCGCCGGATGACGTGGATGTGTCGGTCCCTTGGAGGAAGCGCACATCTTCGCCGTTGAGATAGATGTTGACGAAGTAGCGTATTTCGCCCTCTTCATCAATCAGTCGCTCGCGTATGCCGGGGTAGTCCCGGTCGAGGACATCCAAGAGTTCGCCGACGTTGGAGGCGTCAGCCTCCAGTTGGTTCTTTCCATTGGTAATCCGACGCAAGGGGGTGGGGATATTCACCTGGACCGCCATTATGTCTAAGCCCTCCTCATGGCTGTCCCCTCCAGCATCCCGAAGAGGTCACTAGCCACTAACCTTCAATCACATCGCCACTGACAGGGTCGATCCGCACACCCAAGGAGCGGACCCATTCGACGCCGCGGGTGATCTCTGTGTCTTCACCCTCCAGTTCCAGCACTACCCAGCCCATGTCTTCTCGCACATCGGCCCGCCGGATATTGGTGACAAGTTGGTACTCGCGTCCCAGTTCGTAGATGACAGGTCGGGTCACGAGATTGGTGGGAAAGGTAAACTTGACCCGCTGCTTGCTCACGGCGGCTTCCCTCGTCCTCCTAGTTATGACCGTTGGAACTGTTGAGGGCTTCTTCGAAAGCCCGGAAGTTGGGCGGTATGGTCAGGGGATTGACCACGCTCTCGGCCACCTCTTGGGTCTTGAGGCCGTTGCCGGTGATATAGGCCACGGTGAGGTCGTCCCGCTTGATAATGCCTCGTTGCACCAACTGCTTGAGGCCGGATACGGTGACGCCCCCCGCCGTCTCAGTGAAGATGCCTTCAGACTGGGCCAGCAGCTTCATGCCCTCGAGCACATCGGGTTCGGGGATGGAGCAAGCGGTACCCCCAGAGTTGCGCAGCACCCTCAGAGCGTAGATGCCATCAGACGGATTGCCGATGGCCAGCGACTTGGCCACTGTATTGGGCTTGATAGGGCGTATGACGCTCTCCTCGGACTCGAAGGCATCAACGATGGGATCGCATCCCTCTGCCTGCATCAGGTGCATACTGGCGTGGACAGGGCCCTCCACCAAGCCGAGGTCGGCCATTTCATTGTAGCCCTGCCATATCTTGGTGAACATGGAGCCGGAAGCGGCGGGCACGATGGCATGGCGGGGTATCCGCCATCCAAGCTGCTCCACTGCTTCGTATCCCAAGGTCTTGCTGCCCTCGGCGTAGAAGGGACGCATGTTAATGTTTACAAAAGCCCATGAGTAGCGGTCGGCGATCTCGCTGCACAGCCGGTTAACCTCGTCGTAGTTGCCGTTCACCGCCACGAGGGTCGGGTTATAAATCGCAGCGCCAATCACCTTGCCCTTCTCCAAGTCGGCAGGAATGAAGACCACTGCTTTCACACCCGCCCGGGCAGCGTGAGCCGCTACGGCGCAAGCAAGGTTGCCAGTGGAGGCGCAGGAAAGAGTATCGAACTCGAACTCCAAAGCCTTGGTGGCCGCCACCGACACGACACGGTCTTTGAAGGAGAACGACGGGTTGACCGAGTCGTTTTTGAGGTAGAGATTGGTGAGCCCCAACTCCTCGCCCAAGTTCTGGGCTTTGACCAAGGGTGTAAAGCCAGCGGAGATATCCACCGGGTTCTCGCCACTGGCGGGCAGGAGGTCTTTGTAACGCCACAGAGTGAAAGGGCCCTGCTCAATGCGCTTGCGACTGATGATCTTCCGGATGGCCTCGTAGTCGTAGACAGGCTCCAGAGGGCCGAAGCAGAATTCGCAGACGTTGATGGGCTCCACGGGATATTCCCGTAGACATTCCTTGCACCTCAAGGCGTTGACAAAGGGCACGGGGAGGTCCTTTCAATGCCAGCGGCGTAAGGCCCCTCGCCGGGGGCCAGCACCGGCGCATCCTAGCAAAGGCAGCTAGTAGTGTCAATGTCGCCTAGCTGTACCAGCTAGGCGCGGGCTGGGCGGTCGGGCTGATTGTGAGACCGTGGCGCGTACCTTATACTTGCCACCTGGACGTGCTCCACCTGAGATTAGGGCGTCACCAGCCCCACGCGAACTCGCGGTTAGGAGAGGAAATGGCGACCAGTCAGATGACAGACCTCATTCATCTCATCAAGTCGGAAGCCTCGCGTTTACGTGACTTTATGGGGGGCCTAGATGAGGCCTCATGGGCCACAAGAAGCGCATGCGATGGCTGGCGGATTCGTGACGTGGCAGCCCACCTGACCACCGCTGCCGACACTTGGGCCAATACCATAACCCGTGGCGTAGCTGGCGAAGCTGACCCACCGCCAGGCCAGTCCTTCCTCACTCCCGGAGACCGGGGCTCGGAAGCAACGGCCCAGCGCGCCGTGGACCTCAGCCTTCAGCTGGGGGACAGCCTGCTGGACGAGTTCACCGCAGGCTACGATCGCCTGTTTGGCATACTGGACAGCTTGAAGGCCGAGGACTGGGAGAAGCCCTGCTTCCACCGCCGTGGCCCCATGCCCATGCACGACTATGTTGCCCTGCGTTTGCAGGAACTGGCCTTGCACGGCTGGGACATGCGCTCTGGCCTCGACGAGTCCGCCGAGCTCTACGAGGACTGTCTGCCCACCCTCATCGGCTTGGTGCCACGATGGCTGCGCAACGCCTTCTCGCCCGGCTTGGGCCTGCCCACCCCTATGCGCTTCCGATTCGAGATACCCGGTCCGCTCCCAATGCGCCAAGACATCCTGGTAAACCGCGACGACTTCGAGATGGAAGAGCCGGCCGACACCAGGGCCGATGTGGTCGTTCACTGTGACACCAGCAGCTACATTCTGCTGATTTACGGAAGGTTCAACCTCGATTGGGCCTCAGTCATAGGGAAGGCCACCATAGAGGGTCGTCGTGAGCAGGCCACCATATTTACCACATGGTTCAGAGGCTTCTAACAGGGGTGTCCACCAAGAGCCCTCACCACCTCGTAAGACTACCTCCCGTTTCTAGGGGAAGGGATGGGGTGAAAGGAAATTGACCATGGCTAGCGACCAAGTACGAGAGAATATCGAGATAGCGCGAGCCGACGCTGACCGGCTGGAGCAACGCCTCCGTGGACTATCGACCGAGCAGCTCAACCTGCCCAGCGCCTGCGACCGTTGGACGGTGGCGGATGTGGCGGCTCACCTCGCCTTCGTTGCCCAGTTCCAGAACCGGATGATCGGCCGTGGCCTACAGGGCGACGACAGTGTGCCTGAAGCGGCACGACAACAGGGCCCGGACTCGCCCCCAGCATCGGAGATGATTGCACAGGGCGCCCTCACCCTGCGGGAACGCTTGGGCGACACGCTGATGGACACCTTCCACCAGCGCTACCAAGAGCTCTTTGAGCTGTTGGACGACATGACACCGGATGACTACTCCAAGCCTTGCTGGCATCCTCGTGGCGACACCTCTGTTGCCGACTTTGTCGACTTGGTGGTCAACGAACTGGCCCTCCATGGTTGGGACGCTCTATCTCCGTTGGACGCCGACTACCGTATCGCTCAGGACGCTGTGCCCGCCGGTCTCGCCCTCTGCAGCAACCTGCTCGCCCGCGTAGCACGCGCCGAGCCCCGCATGCTGGGCCCCATCAGGTTCGGGTTCGAGTTGACCGACGGTGGAAGCATGCCCGATCTGGTGATCGGCGGCGGGCGCTCCGGCGTCAATGCAACCCTGCGCAGCGACGGCGAAACGCTCCTGCTAATGGTCTACGGACGCCTCAGCATGGACGCCGCCATATCCGCGGGACGCATGAGCATCTCAGGAGACGAGCCGCTAGCTAGAGAGCTGGGCAGCCGCCTCACCGGTGTATAAGGCTGGCGGCTGACATAGAGGCGACTTAAATCACTTCCGCTAGTCCCTGCTCCAGCTCATCTGCTGAGGCGAAGCCCTCGTACTTGCGGGTAATGCGTCCCTCGCGGTCTAGGATGAAGACCCAAGACTCGTTGAGGTAGTCCTCGATTTCGGTCAGGCCCCAAGTGCTGACTGCTGGGGCGTATTCTGCACGGTTCAGGTCGCCCTGAATGGCCTCCGGGTTGTCGTAGACCTCGATGTGCAGGAAGTCCACATCCTCTTGGTACTGCTCCTTGATGCCCTGCACCGTCTCTACTTGGGGGCCACAGGTGGGGCTTGTGCAGAAGGCTGGGCTGGCAAACACCACCAGCCCAGGACGCCCGTTATCCACGATCTCTGCGACGGTGTGTTGGTAGAGGTCCAAGTCAGGCATAGATGAACTCGTCAGAGCGGCAGGGCCTTCCACATCCCACACTGTCTTGGTCGGCGTCAGAGGAGGCTGAGTTCCCAAGCTGGGTGTGGAGCTTGCCTCCTCCACTTGCAACGATATTACGGTGCTCAGCGACTCGCCCTCGTCCTCGACGTTCACCACCAGTTCCCACTCGCCTTCACGGTCGAAATTGAAGTCGGCCACATAGTTCCCCCGGGTCCCGTAGGGCCAAGGGTGAAAGGCAGCCTGTGCGTTCTCTACGACGGCGTCGGGTGAGGAGGGATCATCGCGATAGTAGGACGCGATACTGGCTTGGGGCACGGTGACCAGAGAGCGCGGAGTCGTCAGCAGGAAGGACACGCGGTTGGGACCCACTCCTAGGTCAATGGTAGCAAGTATCGCCGATAGCCCACCCGTACTGCCTTCCCGATCACTGTCACCGTCGCTGCCGCTACCGCCACAGCCAACTGCTACAACCATGGCGATTAACGCCAAAGCTAAAGCGCACCATCGCACGTACTTCTTCACAGCTTTTGCAACCATCTCGGTCTCTCCAAGTTGTTATTCTGCATCCCGATCACTTCCTTTATCGGGTGCTCAGGAATATGGAATATCAGATGCCCGAGGTGTAGGTGCCGAATGTGAAGGCGAACAGAGCGAAGTGGGGTGACTCCGAGCTCATCTTCAGCACATAGGTGCCGTACGCATCTGCGTCCACGATGCTGTAGAGTGTGGGCTCGTCCACCATCAGGTAGCTACGCCCGTCCTCGATGACCACGTCTCGGCCCTTGTCCTCTTCGGTCAGCGGTTGGCCATCCAAGGTCACCAGCACCTTGAAGGGCTCGCCACCCTCCTCTGGGGTCAGCACCGCATTCGCCGTCCTAGCGGTGAATTTCAACAGCAGGTAGTCGTCATAACTGCCACTCGAGCCTTCGGGCGCGTACTGCAGGCTCTCTTCTCCGGCCCGCCACGGACCCTGCAGGTATATCAGGTCGTCCTCATGGTCGCTTCCAGGGTCTTCATAGTCACGGATCTCATCTTTGGAGGCGCAGAATTCGGTGACGTCGAAGACGTATTGAAAACGGCAGCCACGACCATAGCCACCATAGAGCTCGCGGGTTTGCGTCCGGGCCGCTGGGTCCCTTATCTGGTCGGTAGGCAGCTCGATATCAAGTGTGAGGTCTGCGCCCGCCTCCTCCAGAAGCTTCCTGATCTCGTTCTCGGTCTCGGCGTAGGCTCCCTCGCCAAAGTGGGTGTAGCGAATGATGCCGTCCTTGTCGATGAGATATTTGGCAGGCCAGTAGCGATTGTTGTAGGCGCGCCATGTGCCATAGTCGTTGTCCAAGGCGACAGGCCAGACTATAGAGTCTTCCACGGAGGCGTTGCGGACGTTATCTCTGTCCTCTTCGAACTCGAACTCTGGCGTATGTATCCCCAGGATGACCAAGCCGTCACCAGCGTAGCGGGCGTGCCACTCCCTGAGGTAGGGGAAGGTGCGTATGCAGTTGACACAGGTGTAGGTCCAGAAGTCCACCAGCACCACTCGGCCTCGCAGGTCCGACAGACACAGTGCCTCGGAGTTGACCCAGGCTTCGATGCCGGTGATTTCGGCAGCCAGAGTACCCCTGCCCGTGCCTTGAAGAGGCTCCACAGGGTCGCCACAATCCTCCCCAGGCTCGAACAACATGCCCACCATACCCTCTTGGTCCAAGGGCTGGGGGCCAACGGGAAGAGCAGAGCCACCGGTCTGGGGCACCTCATCGGGCAGCGTATTGGCAATGGCTTGAGAGACGATCTCCTGCACCTCTTCAACCGTCAGAGAATCCGGCATCTCAGCATTGGCCAGCGCCACGCTGATCATATCTTGGACCTCTTCGGTCAGGTCCTGAGGGGCGTCGCCAAGGGCATCGGCGACTATCTGCTCCACCTGTTCAGCAGTAATGGCATCGGGCGTCTCAATGGATTGGAGGGCATCGGTGACGATTTCCTGCACCTCAGCCGACGTCAAAGGCAGGGGTGTAGGCAGCGGAGTCGACTCTCTGCCGCACGCTATGGCCAAAAGCAGCAGACCCATAGAGACGATCAAGAAAATGCGCGATTGCATCCTACCATTCTCCTTCTGTTACCTGGTTCTTAATGTTGTAAGGCTCGGCCTGCTTGCATCGTGGAAAGGGCAAGGGTGTTCAGGCTTTCCTACTACAATTCTATCAGACGTTTCTCTACGTCAATGTCTCTCTCGGACGTAACGGAGGCTTGATATAGCCGATGCAGAGACCAACTTGCACAACGACCTTGCGCAACGATAGACAGGCCGATAGGATGAATGCTGGTTCTCTTGCCCTGAGAACCTAGGAGCAAACCGGAGGCACAATCTCCCTTGAACGACGCTGGCAATTACTCGCGTGACATTGAACTGCGCGTTAACGGCGCCATACACCAGCTGACGACCGCGGCACATCGTACCCTTCTGGAGGTGCTACGGGACGACCTCGACCTCACCGGGGCCAAGTCGGGGTGCAACCGCGGGGAGTGCGGTGCGTGCACCGTGGTTGTTGGAGGCCGGGCTGTTTACGCGTGCCAGATGCTCGCGTTACAGGTGGAGAATCGCCCTGTGGTAACCGTGGAGGGCCTAGCGTACGCTGACGGCTACCACCCATTGCAGGACGCGTTTCTCGCCCGCGACGGAGGCCAGTGTGGCTTCTGCACCCCGGGGTTCCTGATGGCGGCCAAAGCCTTGTTGGACCGTAACATTGAACCTGAACCAGACGAGGTACGCCGGGCGTTGGCGGGAAATATTTGCCGCTGCAACGCCTATGGGGCGATCCTCCAATCAGTGATGGCAGCCTCGCGTGCCATGGTCGCCAGGGGCCAGACCCAATGACCACGAACTACGCTGTTGTGGGCAAAAGCGTCCCACGCAAGGGGTTGCTGGAGAAGCTGACTGGGGAAGCCCGTTACACGGCTGACATGAAGCTGCCGGGCATGCTGCATAGTCGCATCGTCCGCAGCCCACACCCCCATGCCGATGTGGTGGCGGTGGACACGTCCGGCGCCGCTGCGCTGCCAGGCGTCCGCGCCATAGTCACTGCCTTCGATGCACCCCAGGGCCACATCGCAGCCGACCTGCCTGTGCTGGACACCCGCATGCGTTTTGTGGGAGATGAAGTGGCAGCCGTGGCAGCCGACGATGCAGGCACCGCCGCGGCCGCAGTGGCCATGATAAGAGTCGACTACCGTCTCCTGCCCTTCGTCGTGGATCCAGAGGAAGCACTGGAGCCTGACGCACCCCAACTCTACCCCGGTGGCAACTTGGCTACAGGCAGACCATTGGTGCTGGAACGGGGCGACGTGGAGCAGGGTTTCGCAGAGGCCGACCTCATTCTGGAGGACGTTTTCCGCACGCCAGGCCACTCGCCTTCACCCTTGGAGCCCCGTGCTGTCTTGGCATCGTGGGATGACGGACAACTCACGGTGTGGAAGTGCACCCGGGGCGTGCATCAAGACCGCGCCGCTCTAGCCTCAGCACTGGAGATATCGCCGGACAACATACGAGTGGTCGGCCCCCCGCTTGGGGCCGGCTACGGGGCTAAGGACGAGACTCGGCTTGCCGCCTTGGCCGCGGTGCTGTCCCAACGAGCGGGCAAGCCCGTGCGCATCGAGTTGGGCCGAGACGAGGAGTTCGTCGCCGGCCGAGTTCGCCACGGCGCGGTGCTGCATATGAAGGTCGGGATGAAGAGCGACGGCACAGTGACAGCGATGGACTGCCGTGGCGTGCTGGACACCGGCGCATATCTGGCCTCCGGGCCAGGGGTGCTGCGTCGCACGGCGCAAGCCGGTCTCTACCTCTACACATGCCCCCATGTGCGCTACGAGGGGCGTCTGGCCTACACCAACCGCCCAGCAGCAGGCTCCTATCGCGGCTTGGGCGCACCCCAAGGGCACTTTGCTCTGGAGAGCCTCATAGACCGCGGAGCCGAGCAGTTGGGCATCGACCCCCTCGACCTCCGCCTGCGCCACCATGTGAGAATCGAGGGGCAGCCCGGTAAGCGGGTAACCCCTCCCGGAGAAATTATCGACACCCAGCCCGTCGAGGGAGGCATACCTTTCTCCAGCAATGGACTGGAGGAGTGCCTCAGGCGGGGCGCAGGCGCAATCGCTTGGCGGGCCAATCGTCGCCTGCCTAATTCCAGTCCCGGTGCAAAGAAGCGGGGGATGGGCATGAGCATGCTCATCTATCGTGGCGGGCCTGGTGGACAGTCGTCCGCCCAGATACGGCTGAACAGCGATGGGCGCATCGAATTGGTGTCGGGCATCATGGACGTGGGCGAGGGAGCATCCACTGCTTTGGCGCAGATGGCCGCCGAGAGCTTGGGCGGAGCCTTCGAGGATGTCATCCCAATGTTCGCGGACACCGCCACCACACCACGCGCTCCCAATACCGCTGGCTCCACCGCCACCTTCTCCACAGGCACCGCTATCGTGCAGGCTGGTTCCGAGATACGAGAGCGCCTGCTACAGGTAGCGTCTCTGGCCATGGACGTACCGGAGGAGGTATTGGACATCCGCCACGGCCTCGTCTACCTAGAGGCCGACCCACTACGCAACATGACCCTTGGCGAGGTCCTCCAGAGCGCAGGGCTGGATTCTATGTATGCCGAGGCCACGATAGTGCCCGGCAGCACCGACCATATCATCAACACCTTCGGGGCCCACTTCGCCGAGGTGGAGGTCGATACCGACACGGGACGTATCCGTGTACTCCGATACGTAGCGGCCCATGATTCAGGCCGCATCATCAACCCCAGCCTAGCCACCGGCCAAGTGGAGGGTGGCGTCTCGCAGATGCTGGGCTTCACCCTCAGCGAAGACCTGCTATCCGACGGGCCCACCGGCGTGACTCTCAACCCCAGTTTCCTAGAGCACAAGAGCCCCACCATCATGGACTACCCCGACATACGGGTGATATTTGCAGACGTGGTCGACCCCATCGCCCCGCTGGGGGCCAAGGCCTTGGGGGAACCTCCTTGTGTGGGAGTCGCCCCCGCCGTTGCCAACGCCGTCTACAACGCCATCGGCATCCGCTTCAACCGCCTGCCCATCACCCCCGACCAAGTATTGAACGCCCTGTACGAGACTCAGGAGGCCCAGTGAGCCTGCGTCCCTTCCGATACCTGGAGCCTGACTCGCTAGAGGAAGCAGTCTCTCACCTATCCGAGGATGGCGCTCATGCACTGGCTGGCGGCAGCGACCTGCTGAGCGAGATGAAGGAAGGCGTAGTCTCGCCTTCGGCCTTGGTCAGCTTGGCATCAGTCGAAGAGTTGCAGACGTTGGACGTAACGCCCGACGGTACACGTATCGGAGCGATGGTCTCCTTGGCGAGCCTTGCCGCCAATCCGGAGCTTCAGCACCAGTATCCAGTGCTGACCGAGGCCGCCGCCGGCATCGCTACCCCCCAGATACGCAATGTGGGCACCTTGGGAGGCAACCTGTGCCAACGACCGCGGTGTTTCTACTACCGTAGCCCCCTGACCCTCTGCCTGAAGAAAGGCGGGGACTCCTGCCTCGCCTTGGCTGGCAACAGCAAGTACCTGTGCATCACCGGAGGCGAACGTTGCTACATCGTCCATCCCTCGGATATGGCTGTGGCCCTAGTCGCCTTGGACGCTGAAGTCGAGATCGCCGGACCCACCGGACGACGCAGCATGCTACTGCGGGAGTTCTTCACCGGACCCGGCGCTGACCTCCACTCGGAGAACGTGCTCCAAGCAGGAGAAATGGTGGCCTCAGTGAGCCTTCCGCCCACCCAGCAGGATGCCCGCAGCACATACCTCAAGGCGCGTGAGCGAGAGGCAGGCGACTTCGCCCTCGTAAGCGTGGCGGCCTCGCTAGCCATCAAGGATGGACGCATAAGCACATGCCGGGTCGCACTGGGTGGTGTTGCGCCTTACCCCTACCTAGCCCAAGAAGCCGAGGACAGCCTGACAGGCGTTGCAGTCGCCGATGCTGACGTTGCTGAGGCAGGAAGGCGGGCTGTGGCTGGGGCGACACCGCTGCGGGGCAACGCCTACAAGGTAGACTTGGCCGCCAACCTGATCAAGCTGGCCTTGGGACGACTCCTGTCCGGCGATGAGCGGGGCGACGAATGGACCAGCTGCTGATCGACGACAGCAACACCGCCCCTATGCACGGTCGAACAGGCTGCCGTAGCCTGTGACTCCCCCGACCCCCAAGTGACGTAGAGCAGCCCACATGGTCACTTGATTGGCAGATATCACTGGCTTGCCCAAGTCCTGCTCCAACGGCTCCAGTATCTCGATGGTCCGCCCGTTGGTGCCACTGATGAAGATTGCCTCGGCGTCGGGACGGTCTGCCTGCCGCGCAGTGCGGAAGAAATCCCGAGGCTCCAGTTGGCCGATGTCCCACCCGTTAGCAATACCCAGTGCCTTGTGTCCAAGAATCTCCAGCCCCTCCCCTTCCATCGAAGCCTCGAAGTAGTCCTTCTCCATCACCAGCAGGTCGTCGGTGTATGGACCGACGATGACCAGCTTTCGCAGACCCAGCGCCTTGAAGGCCTGCATCGCGGCTCCAGCCGTAGTAATGGCATGGCACCCCGCTGCCTCCGACAGCATGGAGGACAATTCTTGGTCACGACCCGGCCCGGCGACGATGCTGCCCATGGTGTGGGCAAATACCAAGACGTCGGGCTTCAGGGGCGCGATGGCTCCTGCTGCTTGTGGCAACGATCGGTTCGTAGTCTCCAGCACCCGTTGGTCCAAGCCTTGCACTTCAGGAGGCCGGTACATCCTAGACACATGCACCGACACCCCGTCCGGGGCCATCCGCCCCAGCTCCACCTCCGCCACAGTATTGGGCGGTGAAACGATAACCCCGATCCTTGCCCGCCAGCCGTACATTGCGCACTCACTCCTATTCTCGGTGGCACCGCCTCTCCCACCCCCGCGCCTGCTCACCATTTCAGACCTGCATGCGGTAAGATTCTAAGCCTATCTACCTTGGATGTGCGAGTGGTTAGGCGTGCGAACGTCGAATTTTTATTGGTGTTAACATAGCAAGAACCGAAATCAGGATACGATCGACTAAGCCATGATTTGTCGGCAATGCTTCAATGAAAACGTCGAGGGGGCGGAGATCTGCGCCTTCTGTGGGGCCAGCATGACCGTAGAAGAGCAGGCAGTAGCGACAATCTACTGCACCCAATGTGGCACGGAAAACCGAGAAGACGCCCTCTCCTGCGTGTCGTGCCGGTCTTTGCTGGGGGAGGCCCCCGAAGTCTCCCCCGACTATCGGCCCTCACCTCCGACATTCGACAATGCCCAGGACTTCCCTCCAAGGGGCGTCATCGACCTTATCGGAGAGACCCTGAACGTGTACCGAAGGCATGTGGTGCCATTTACTGCCATCGGGCTCTTCTCCCTTTTCGGCGCAATGACGGCCTTCTCCGATTCCAGCCTATACGTGCTGATCACCTCATTGGCTTCACTCTTGTTGTTCGGGGCTTGGGGATGGGGGGCCACTGTGGAGGCCGTATCGCAGCACTACCTGACCGGCAGGGTGCGGTTGGTGGCCTGTTACAGCCATGTAATGACCCGCTGGTTTTCTCTCTTAATTGCCTTCCTCTTCCTGTCCGTCCCCACATGGATTGGGCCCTTCATTCTGATGAAGACGAGTTGGTCTTTCGCTGTCTTGGGGCTGCTGCCCGTAGCCTGCTACATCATGGTGCGATGGTTCTTCTTCGCGGGCCCGCTGATGGTGGAGCACCGGCAGCCCATGGCCTCGCTCGATAGAAGTAGTCAACTTGTGGGGAAGGATGGCTGGCGCATCTTCGGGGTCGGCGTTGTCTTCTTCTTGGTCTGGACCGGAGCCTCCTTAGTGCTCTCGATACCAGGTATCGTTGTCAATTCTTTCTCCGAGCCCGCAGCAGAACTGCTATTGGTGCTGGCAACAATAGTTACTTTGCCGATTCTATGGATAGGTTCGACCCTAGTCTACTTCGACTTACGTCAACGTAGAGAGGGCTTTGACAAGGCAAAGCTGGCCTCAGACCTCGGCTACGAGAACAAGAAGTGAATACGGGTGCGGGCTTGGGGCTAGGTTGCATCAGGCAAGACAGAGAGGCGCTAGTGCAGTGCTACTAGCGCCGGTCCCAAGGGTCTTCCTGCTCCGGCGGAGCCGTATCGGACTCTGAGTCGGAAGCCGACTCCTCGAACTGCTCCCCCGACATCGTTTCGGCGGTGCCGTCCTCTGGCTGTAGCTCCTCAGGCTCTCCTTGCGGGGACTCTTCTTGAGGGATCTCCTCTTGCGACTGAAAAGGCACGAACTCCCCAGGCTCGCCTGAGGCAGTGCCTCGAAATTGCTGAATGGCTATGCCGAACTGCTCGAGAAAGGCATCCGGGTCCCGCGGCGTGAGCCATGCCCCCCGCCCACGGAACTCGCGCACACGCAGACGTTGCCCACTAAGGGGCACCATCAGGTTGTCCACGCCCTCGATGTTCTCAAACATGACGTGACGCACCCTAGGGCGCCCATACACGATGAGCAGCCGGTCATTGTACAGAAGGTAGCTGCTCGGCGTGGTGTACCAAGCATAGATGGCGACGGCAATGCCGATCATCATGAGGGTGGGTTCAGACACGAAGCCAAATACAGCAGCTCCAAGGCCCAGTATGAGCATGAAGTTGATTGGCGACTTATTCTTGTCCCTGTATAAGGGTTGATACTGCGACTCCGACATGGGCTGATTTTACCACAATTGATCCGTAGACTGCCCAGCCCTTCACGACGTTAAAACCGGCATTCTGTCCTGCCGTGATACACTGCCAACCAGTACGGGCCCCGCTTCGGAGAAGCTACGGGAAAGGCTGGACTTGGACGACTATCGAGAAGCGATTTGGGGCATAGACCCTAGGGACCGTCAATGGTTCCAACTGCTGACCCTAGTGGGCGGGTTAGCCGGGTCGAGTATACTAACTGGGTTGGAGCTGGTCCACGGCTCTGTTGCCTCTACGCCCAACGAGGCATCCCGAGACATATCGTTAGGAATCGGCGCCAGCTTCATCGCATCAGGCTTCATAGCCTGGGGAATATTGCAAAGCAAGGAGTTGGGCATGTCCATAGCCGATTGGCTCAAAGCTATCAACGAAAGAAACCGTGCGAAATTGCGCCAAGAGGGTCGCCAGGTGGGCCTCCAAGAAGGCCTCCAACAGGGCTACGAGATAGGTTACGAGGACTCGCAGGAAGGCAGGGCCAAGCAGCCTCCTGCCACCAACAATCGTGAGCACCAACAATGTTGATGGTCCCCAAGGAGCATACCTGGACGCACGACGTTGAAGTCAAGCCCGTCACTCCTGACCGCGCCCGTGCAGGAGTGACGGCAACAAAGTGAGGAAACGATGGCCACAGCTACTACACGGCTCAGCCCCAAACGACGTCTGAGAGAGATGTTGTCCAGCGGCCGCATGGTCGTCGCGCCCTTCGTGTTGAACGCGTTGCATGCCCGTGTCGCCGAAGACGTGGGATTCGGCGCGGTCTACATGACGGGCTCCGGCACATCGGCCGAAAAGGGATACGCCGATGTGGGGTTCCTCACCCAGACCGAGATGGTGGCTAACGCGCGCTACATTGCCAACGCTGTATCCGTCCCTGTGATTGCCGACGCCGACACCGGGTATGGCAACGCGCTCAATGTGTGGCGCACAGTTCGGGAGTACGAGGACGCCGGTGTGGCCGCCATCCACATCGAGGACCAGAGCTTCCCCAAGAAGTGTGGCTTTTTCGCTGGCAAGCAGGTGATTCCCGTAGAGGAAATGGTGGGCAAGCTGCGGGCCGCCTTGGACGCACGGCGCGACCCCGACTTTGTGATCATCGCCCGCTGCGACGCCTACGCCGTCCACGGCTGGGAGGACACCGTGGCCCGCTGTCGCGCCTACATGGACGCCGGTGCCGACATGGTTTTCGTTGACGGTATCCATACAGTCGAGGACCTCAAAGCCTACGCCTCAGACCTCGCCGAGCTACCTCGCATGTACAACGGCGACCTGCTCCCCACCCAGGATGTGGAGGCCATGGGCTATCGGCTTATGATTTGCGGCTCCACCATCTGGCTTGTGTACAAGGCTGTACGAGATGCCTTCGGCGAGCTCAAGGAGGCAGGCAGGGTCGACCCGGCACGTTATGCCAGCCGGGAAGACGTGGCCAACCTGCTGGGACTGCCGGAAGTGTATGAGATGGAACGTAAGTATGGAGTCACTCCACCCAATGGACAGTAATCGTTCCCGGCACGACGCATCTCTGGTATGTGCCAGCCGACCGTTGACGGGCCCTAATGCCTACCCTAGAATGGCGCCAATCTCGCCCCTAGCAACTACGCCACTTTGACGCAACGTGTCGTTTCGGGAACCTCCGCCCCTGAGGACCTAGGTCTCGATTCGTCCTTGCGCCCTCGGCTCCTCGCAGACTTCGTAGGTCAAGAGCAGGCCAAAGAGAACCTCAGTATCGCCATGCAAGCCGCCCGCATCCGGGACGAGCCTTTGGACCATGTGGTCATCTACGGTCCTCCTGGCTTGGGCAAGACCACCCTTGCCCTCATCATCGCCAACGAGATGGACGTCGAGGTCAAGGTTACTTCAGGCCCAGCTATCGAGCGCCCCGGCGACATGGCAGCAATCCTCACCCGGCTCGGTAAAGGGGACGTCCTGTTCATCGACGAGGTGCACCGGCTGAGCCGGGTAGTCGAGGAGATACTCTACTCCGCCATGGAAGACTTCTTCCTGTCGTGGATGATGGGCAAGGGGCTGGGTGCCAGCAACGTCAACCTGCGCATCAACCCGTTCACCCTCATCGGCGCCACTACCCGTTTCTCCATGATAAGCGCTCCTCTCCGCGATCGCTTCGGCTCCATCTATCACCTCGACTACTACGAGGCCCAAGACATGAGCCTCATCGTGGAGCGTTCAGCCCGAATCCTGCAGGTCGACATCCAAGAGTCAGCGATCGAGCAGATCGCCCTGCGGTCTCGCGGCACCCCACGCGTGGCCAACCGTCTCATCAAGAGGTGCCGAGACTACGCCCTCGTACTCGGCGACGGCGTTGTCACCGGCGAAATGGCCCAAGAGGCACTGGAGAAGCTGGAAGTCGACCCCTTGGGGCTCGACCGCACTGACCACCGTCTTTTGGGCAGCATCATTGATAAATTCACCGGAGGCCCCGTCGGCTTGGACACTCTGGCCGCGTCTATAGGGGAGGAGGCGGACACCATCATGGATGTCTACGAGCCCTATCTGCTCAAGCTGGGATTCTTGGACCGTACGCCTCGGGGGCGAGTGGCCACGCCCATGGCCTACACCCATCTCGACAGGACACCTCAGGCCAAGGCCTCCTCACCCCAAGGCCGACTCATATAAGACAATCAAGACGACGAACGATAACGAGCAATAGGTTGCACGAACAATAGAAGGAGGACCATCAATGATTTACGAGCTTCGCGAGTACACCCCAGCCCCAGGAAAGGGCGCCGTTCTGAACAAGCGGTTCCAGGATCATACCGTAGACCTGTTCAAGAAGCACGGTATGGGCGTTGTGGGTTTCTGGAATGAGGAGATCGGCGATGCCGGCACCTTGGTCTACATGCTGAGCTTCGAGAACCTCGCAGGCCGGGAGAAGTGCTGGACCAGTTTCCAAGGCGATGCCGATTGGCAGCGCATCAGAGCCCAGACGGAGCAGGAGAACGGCCCCATGGTCACGGGCATCAAGAGCCGCATTCTGCGCCCCACCGCCTACTCCGCCATGCAATAGATGCACATCGCGCCTACTCAGGCGCACAGCACAGACTGCCCCAGTATCAGCCGCCCACCAACTGCTGCTTAGCGAGTTCCAAGTCGCCTTCGCTATTGACGTTGAAGAACGAGAGCAGATTCGGGTCGGCTCCGATGATCTCGTCCTGCTCCAAGTACGCGACATCCACAAGGGGCAGTAAGTGCCTCAATCCGGGCCGACCTTGGGCCAGCAGATTCCCGATAGCGGGCAAGCAGCTTTGCGAGTAGACCGACTGAAGGGTCTGCGGTATTCCGTCGAGGCGGGGTACTGCAGCATCCTTCCCCACTGCGGCGTCTGCCACCAAACCGAGCAAGGCTGGCTGTAGGAAGGGCGTGTCACACCCGACCAGTAGGACCGATTGGGTGCGGGAGGCCTGCAGCCCTGCGTGAAGGCCGCCCAGAGGTCCGCGTCCCTGCAGTAAGTCGGCTGCTAGACGTGCGTCCACGGCGATATCGCGGTGCTCCGACAACCCTTCTGCCGAGCTGACCACCACCAAGTCCGTGCAAAGCTCTCGCAAAGGCTCCAAGACTCGCTCCAGCAGGGTCTTACCCTGCAAGACGACTTGGGCCTTGTCACGCCCCATACGGGTACTGCTCCCGCCAGCCAGGACTACGCCGGTGACATCCTTGAGCACGCCAGCCCTCACTGATTTACCCCGAGATACTGGATCGTCGCGATGACATCGCCAACTTGACACCCATGGGCCGCCGCAATACGATTCCCTTAAGGCTACCAGACTCTCTGGTAACTCGGTTGACCAGTGGGGATATAGCTCAACTGGGAGAGCACGGCGTTCGCAACGCCGAGGTTGGGGGTTCGAGCCCCCCTATCTCCACCAAGATGCCCCTGTAGCTCAGCCAGGATAGAGCGGCGGCGTCCTAAGTCGCGCGTCGGGGGTTCGAGTCCCTCCAGGGGTACCATCCAGCTCCTCTCACACGTTCGGACCACCTTCCCTCCGTTGAGGAATACGTTCCAGACTTCTATCTCCAGCCCCACCACACCATTGAACATCGGTTCCAAATAGCTGCCCGCCTCACTAGCCTTCCTCATCTGGTCCTCCAAATCCCCTTGCGGACTTGGGAAGCGCCAAGGCTCCAGATTCTGTGACCCATAGTTCGCCAAAAGCAGAGGGGCCGGCTTCGAAGAAGTCGGCCCCTCTTAATGCTCTTACTATACTTGTGGTGCTCTAGTCTGCTGCCAGTGCGCACACCGCATGGACGCTCAACCGCCATTCCACATCTACAGGTGTGATTTCCCTAGCGATGGCAACCCATTCTGCTGACACGTCATCGTCGACCCCTGCGGGGTACGTCGAGACGACAGCCACACCAGCTGGCGCGTCGATCTCGAGGAGCGTTGTCGCTGACAATATCCTGGCTCCACCGCCTACGGCGACCTTGCCCCCAGTACAAAGCACACTTTGGCGCAAATAGGGGTCACTGGTCGCTGCGCTTACGGCGGACAAGACCCTAGCCTCGCTGATACCCTGCAGGCCTCGAACGCCCTGAGGACCAAAGGGGCCAGTCTGTCCCTGCGGACCATCGACGCCTCGTTGTCCGGTCAATCCCTGGGGACCTGCGGGACCTTGTGCTCCTTGCGGTCCTTCTGGTCCTTGGGTACCAATCTCTCCTCTCAAACCGCCCGGGCCTTGTGGGCCCTCGGGACCCAGCGGACCGATCAGACCGGTCGGTCCTTGTGGGCCTTGCGGACCAACGTCACCTTGCTGACCACGCTCTCCAATGAGTCCTTGAGGACCGACTGGTCCTTGGGGTCCTTCGGGGCCTTGGGGACCGACGTCACCCTGCTGACCACGTTCTCCGATGGGTCCCTGAGGACCGACTGGTCCTTGGACTCCCTGATCACCTTTCGGTCCACCGGGGTCTCCCTCAATTCCCTGAGGACCTTGCGGCCCCTCAGGCCCAAGCGGACCTTCAATTCCCTGTATTCCTTGAGAACCGACATCACCCTGGGGGCCTTGTGGGCCACCCGGATCGCCTCGTAGACCACGAGGGCCTTGTGGACCGGTTTGGCCTTGGGGTCCACGCTGGCCAGTCCCACCGGCTGCTCCCCTAGAACCCTGAGGGCCTGCGGGCCCCTGAGAACCGGCTTCACCCTGCGGCCCACGGGGTCCGGCTGCCCCTGTGTCACCTTGAGGCCCCTGAGAACCGGTTTTACCCTGAGAGCCGGCTTCACCCTGAGGCCCGGCTGCGCCCTGAGGACCATCGCCTCCGGTTTCACCTGCCTCTCCTGTACATGCTGCAATTAAAAAGATGCCTGCGATCAAGAGAATCACGAGCGCCATGGGGCTGCGAATGAAACTCATCCGACTGTCTCCTGCTCCAGAATTTTATGTCATTGACACAGCTACAAAGATGTTACATAAGAAGCAGAAAGTCAAGGGAGAAACTCTTTGAGCTGGAAAAATTCCTGTCAAACCCGTTCAATCAGCGTCCTTGAAGTGGTGTCTGAAGGTCGACTCGATAAGGGGGATGGTGGCAAGCCCCGGCTCTGTTGCACGTCAAGCGTGACCCGTTGGCGCGCACGGGCGCTTTTGTTAGAATCCGCCAAGCATGCCTTCATCGCCAGCCAGACAACAGAGCCCACTCAGCTATACTCACGCTCCTTACAGTTCCGCCATCCGCAAGCCAGCCACAAGGCTCAAGCGTCTCTATGGCGCAACCGGTAAACCAGGACCACCCACCCATAGTTTGGATGCAAGAGTCGCCGGGTCTGTGCTGTTGGGCTTGGTCTTGGTGCTATCCTTGCTTGCCGGGTGCGACAGCAGTGCCGATGCTACAGCAGCCGCGTCCCCCGTGGAATGGGGTTATAGCGGAGCAGGTGGTCCCGATCATTGGGCACGTCTGTCGGAAGAGAACGCGGCTTGCGCCAAGGGCCAGCAGCAGTCGCCCATCGATATTGCTGGATACGAGACGGCCGACTCCGAGCGCATGGCGTTTTCCTACGGCGGCGACGCAGCAGCAATGCGCAACGACGGCAGACAAGTGCATGTCGTCTACGCGCAGGGCAATACACTGAGTATTGGCCAGCAGACTTTCACATTGAAGTCGGCCCACTTTCACACGCCTTCGGAACACCTGATAGATGGCGTGAGCTTCGTGGCGGAGCTGCACTTGGTCCACGCCAACACCGACGGGGACTTCGCAGTAGTTGGAGTGTTGTTCACGGCGGGAGAGGCCAGCCCTGCGGCGCAGGCGGTCCTTGATGCGGCCCCGGCTACACGCAATACCGCAACACCTGCGACTCCGGTTGATCCTGCCGATTACATCCCGGAAGGCCTCAGCTACTACCACTATCCAGGCTCGAAAACGACCCCGCCATGCGCCGAGCCGGTGAGTTGGTACGTGATGCGAGAGCCGAGGACTATATCAGAAGAACAAGCCCGCAACCTACGGGCATTGAGCGGCGGCCCCAACAACCGGCCCGTCCAGCCTCCCGGCGGCCGAGTGATAGTAGTCACCGAAGCGCCTGATGTGGACCCGTGATGCATAGCATGATGGGGCCTACACCGGCTGAGGACGATACTCGCAGACCAGCCCCGCTTGGCTCGCCCTTCACTGGGGAGGCCCGTCATACCGCCCCAGCCTCCCCTAGTACAAATAACAGGCGGCCCAGTGACCAGGGCTCATTTCCTTCAACTCAGGGATCTGCTGCGAGCACTGGGGCATGACGAAGGAACACCGGGTGTGGAACCGGCAGCCCTCCGGAGGATTCAACGCGCTGGGCACCTCGCCGGTCAGCACAATCTCCTCACGGTCTTCGTCGGGGTGAGACGGGAGCGAGGCGGCGAATAGAGCCTTAGTGTATGGATGCATCGGGTTTTCGCAGAGCTCCAAACTCTCGGCAATCTCTACAATCTTCCCCAAATACATCACGGCGATGCGATGGCTGATATGGGCGACCGCGGCTAGGTCGTGTCCGATGAACAAGTAGCTGACGCCCAAATTCTTCTGTAGGTCTTCCAGCAGGCCGATGATGTGGGCGCGTATAGACACGTCCAGCGCAGACACCGGCTCATCCAGCACGATCAATTCGGCGTTGGTGGCTAGTGCGCGGGCAATGGCGATGCGCTGGCGCTGGCCTCCGCTGAACTCATGGGGAAAGAGGCGCGCCATATCGGGGCGCAACCCCACCAACTCCAGCAGTTCATCGACACGTCTCGCTATTTCACCGCGGGAGACCTTCTCATGGGTGACTATCGGCTCGGCCAGTATTTCTCCCACACGCAAGCGGGGGCTGAGGGAGCTGAAGGGGTCTTGGAACACCACCTGCACCTTGCGCCGGTATTCCATGAGGTCTTTCGGCTTCAAACCCACTATGTCTTGCCCTTGAAAAAAGATGCCACCGGCAGTGACAGGTTCGGCTGCCAGCACCAGCTTCGCAGTGGTGGTCTTGCCACAACCCGACTCCCCCACCACGCCCAAGGTCTCGCCACGAGCGATGGAGAAGTTGATATCGTCGACCGCCTTCACCCAACCCTTGGTGCCACTGAGGAACCCACCCACCGGGAAGTATTTTCTGAGGTCTTTGACCTCCAGTAGAGCTTCAGCCTCAGCCATATCGCTATGCCCCCTGGATCGGATACCAGCATCGAGCGTTGTACTGCCCTACCATGTCCACGTCTTCCGGCTCATCCTGGAAGCATTTCTCTTGGGCCCGTGGACAACGTGGGCTGAAACTACACCCAGGCGGAAGAGCCGAGAGATCCGGCGGTGCTCCCGGGATCGCGTACAGCGGCTCTTTGCTGCCCAGCCTTGGAATGGAGTCCATCAGAGCCTTGGTATATGGGTGTTTCGGCTCGTAGAACACGCCACGGCAAGACTGCATCTCCACGATCTTGCCTGCGTACATCACCGCCACCTTATCGCACATCTTGGCGATGATGCCCAAGTCATGGGTCACAAAGATGAGAGCCACTCCCGTCTGCTGCTGCAGCTCCTTCAGCAGGTTGAGATACTGCAACTGAATGGTGACATCCAGGTTGGTCGTTGGCTCGTCAGCGATTATCACCTTGGGACCGCCCGCTTGCGCAATCGCCCCCACGATGCGCTGCCGCATGCCACCGCTCATCTGGTGGGGAAACTCCTTCATACGCACTTCCGGAGAAGGGATCCGCACCAAGCTCAGCAGGTCGATTACCCGCGACTTCAACGCACCGCGCCGCAGAGAACGGTGATAGTACGCCGGCTCAGCTACCTGGTCGTAGACGGAGAAGAGAGGGTCCAGCGAAGCCATGGGGTCTTGCAAGATATAGGCGATTTGACGCCCGCGTATCTCCCGCATCTCGCTGGCCCGCTTGGTAACTAGGTCCTCGCCGTCGAGGTGAACGCTGCCACCAACAATACGGGCCGAACCGGGGAGCACCCTGACGATGGCGTGGCACGTGGTCGTCTTGCCACAACCCGACTCACCCACCAACCCCATGGTCTCGCCTGCTTCGAGGTTGAAGCTGACCCCATCGACCGCCTTCACCACGCGCGTGCCACGGAAGCCGAAAAAATAAGTCTGAAGGTCTTTCACTTCTAGGACTGGAGCCACAGGCCTCCTAACTATATGCGCAAGGTTCTATGCATAAGGCACTTTGCACAAGGCCCGTCGCACAAGGATTTTTGCGATTCACGCTGGGAAGCCCGCCCGAAACACTGGACGGGCTTCCCTCAAATATCTCGGGTTTCTCTCGGGTGCTACCGGTTCCGCAGCTGCGGGTCCAAGCGCACCCGCATCCAGTCGCCGAACAGGTTAGCGCTCAGCACAAGCAGGGCGATACAGATACCGGGGAATACCGCCAGCCACCAGTTACCCTTGAACAGGGCATCCTGGCCTTGGAAGATCATCAGTCCCCATGCCGGGTTTGGCGGCTGTATCCCAAGCCCCAAGAAGCTCAGGTTGGCCTCAATGATAATGGCAACGCCCACGATGAGGGTGAAGAAGACGATCACCGTGTTCATCACGTTGGGTATGAGGTGGCGGGCGATGATGCGCACCTTGCTAACACCGTTGACCTCGGCCAGCCTTATGAAGTCGCGCTCCCGTAGGGTCAGCACCTCGCCACGGACTAGACGGGCGTACCGACTCCAGAAGACTACCGCCAAAATGATAACGATGTCCCAGATGCTGTTGCTGTCCTTCATGCTGGAGAGCAGGATGGCGAACACCAGCGTCGGCAAGGTCAGCCATGCGTCAGTTATCCGCATGATAACCACGTCCCACCACTTGCCGAAATAGCCAGCGACGACCCCCAGAACGGTGCCGATTCCGCCGGCCACCAAAGTCCCCACCAAGGATATCAGCAACGAAATGCGGGCCCCGTACATGAGGCGGCTCAGCATGTCCCGCCCTTGCAAGTCGGTGCCCAAGGGAGTGTTCCAACTGCCCGTGCGCACCCGCTCTTGGCCAGCGATCACCTGTTTGCTAGTAATCCCCACTGGAGGCCTCTCGTCAATGTACGGACATTGCTCGAAGCCGTAGGCCAGCATGCAATCTTCGGAAGTGGGTTTCACTCGTTTCAGCGGGTCATGGGGGGCCAACAGTGGTGCGAAGATAGCGACGAGGACCAAGAAACCCAATATTACAGTGGGAATCGTGGGAGCGTCGCGCAAGAACCCCCAAGTAACCTGCGCCCCCTTGGATAGGGCAGGTAAGCCAACTCGGTCAGCTATCTCCGCCATTTCTTAACCTACCTTGAGAGCCGGATTCGGGGGTCGACCCAGGCGTAGGTGATGTCAATCAGGAAGTTCAGGACGACGATCATCAGGCCACCCATCAGCACCACGCCCTGCACCATGTTGAAGTCGCGGTTGATCATGCCGTCGAACAGCAACTTGCCCACCCCGGGCCAGTCGAAGATCACCTCAATGGCGATGGCCACATTCACCATGATCACCATGTTCAGGCCCGCCAGCGTCAACACAGGAATCATGGCGTTCTTCAGAGCATGCTTGGCCATGATGACCCATTCAGGCACGCCTTTCAGGCGAGCCAGCTTGATGTAGTCGCTGCCCATCACCTCCAGCATGCTGGAGCGAGTGATACGCACCATGCTGCCGGAGAAGTACCACCCCAGCGCAAAGGCGGGCATGATCAGGTAGTTCCAGTCCAGGAACCAGAATCCCCATGTGTTGGGGCCGAACCATTCCAGGGAGCTATCTCCCTTGCCGATTGGCGGCAGCCAACCCAAGCCGACGGAGAACACGAGGATCAGCACCAGCCCTACGAAGAAGTTGGGCACCGAGAGGCCCAAGATAGCAAACACTTTACCCGTGTTGTCCCACGGCGTATTGACCTTCATCGCCGATAGCATGCCCAACGGCACACCGATAGCGATGGAGATAAGAAAGGCAGCCAAGCCCAGTTTCAAAGAGTTGGGCAGCCGTCCGAAATAGATGTCGGTGACGGGAAGGGCATTGTGGAAGGAGTTACCGAAGTCCCCCCGCACCAGATTACCCACGTATTTCACGTACTGAATATGGAAGGGGGCGTCCAGTCCCCACTTCTCCTTCAGCCGTAGCTCATATTGCGGATCAGCTCCCGACTCCTCCAACATCTTGGACGGGTCGCCAGTTATGCGCACCGCGCTAAAGATGATAGTCACCAGCAGCCAGATGGTGACTATGCTGTAGAACGCACGGGTCAGGACGAACTTATGCAAGGTTATCCCTTCTTCTGCGTCCCCGCGAACTAGCTGTATTCCCTTGGGGTCCCACTAAACTATTTGTGCTTCGTGTTTCTTTATACGGCATCGGCGTCGCAGAGCTTAACCCTCTGCGACGCCGCCACCACCAGCCCCACGCTGGCCGGAGAACGCCTCATTCAGTCCTTTGGCTCTACTCCTTTACGCTCCACTCCTCCCAAGGGTAGGCGTAAGCAGACAACGGACTATCCCAGTAATCATGGTAGCTTTCATCATCAGGCAATACGTTGGAGCCGATGGCATGCACGAAGGGGTTCAGATAAAGAGGAACCACATAGAACTCGTCGTGAAGGATCCTCTGGAACTCCTGGCTCAGTTGGTCCCTCTCGCCCGGATCGAGGCTGGTCTCGTACTGCTCTAGCAGAGGCTGTAGCTTCTCCTCGTCGCATATGAGGGAGGATCCCGACCGGCAGTCCGCGTAGACGAAAGCCTTGGTCATCTGCGTGCCTACCAGCAGGCCGATGCTCTTGAGGATGGTCCGGTTGTCATCGTAGCCGTTACGCCCTTGGGAGCGCTTGGTCCTGTACTCCGGCCCTTCGTAGACCTCCATCTCGACCTGTATGCCAATCTCGCCCAAGTCGTTGATGATGGTCTCACCCATGTTCAAATACGGGTTGAAAGGTATGAAGCCATCTAGCTCCAATGGGTTGCTGGGGCTATAGCCCTCCGCAGCCAAGAGCTCACGCGCCCGGTCAGGGTTGTACTCCGGCGGCGATAGTTCCAAGACGTCGGGCATGTCGGGTGGCACCCAGTTGCCCCACTGCACGGCAAAGCCCTGAGTCTCTGTCTGGCTAAGAAACTCTCGGTTGATGGCCAGGCTCACTGCTTCGCGGACGTTCTTGCTGTTAAACGGGCTGTCGGCATCCTCGTAGTTTGGGAAATAGAGAACGAACACCGAAGAGTAGTTTGGGTCCCACCGCAGTATGCCCTTGTCGGCCGCTTCCAGCACCTCGGGCAGGATGGGGCCTGTGAAGCCGTAGGCCAAGTCCAACTCACCGGTGAGCAGGCCCGATAGACGCGGCGTGGGCGCTCCACCAATGCCTCTGACGATCAGGTTCTGGACGTTTGGCACCTTCCGCCAGTAGTCCGGGTAGGCCTCGAACACGAACTCGGCGCCGGGATCCTGGCTCACGAACGTGAAGGGTCCGGCACCTATCGGGTGGGCAGTGAAGCCCTGCGCACCAACGCTGGAGTAGTAATCGGAGGGCACAATCCAGCTGATGCCAGTGGCACCGCCGTTGTACACGTACATAAAATCAACGAAGGGTTCACTGAAGTGGAATATGATGGTACGGTCGTCGACCACCTCAATGCCGCCGTCGGACCTGCTGCTGTCCAGGTTGTCCTGGAACAGGCTGGCGCGGAAGCCTTGGTAATTCTCGTAGGTCCACTTGACGTCTTCGGTGGTCAAGTCGGAGCCGTCATGGAACTTGAGTCCTTCGCGTAGCCGGAACCCGGCCATGGTGAAGTCCTCGCTCATCTCCACCAGTTCGGCCAAGCTGTAGGTCATGATGCCTTGGGGCATGGCCTTGATCAGGGCATCGTGCACGATGTAATCGTAGTGCTGCTGTGTGGCCGCAGTGACGTGCTGCTGCGGGTCCAGCCACTGGGAGGTGAGCGTGAAGTGCTGGGCGATCTTAAAAGTCCCGTGGGAGGTCCCGCCCGTCTCGATGATGGCGTCCTCGCAGCAACCAAACAGCGAAAGGTCAGCGAGCTTTACGCCCCGCAATATCTGGCCTTCGACCGGTTCCATGGAGGATGGCGCCTCGGTAGCGGTTGGCGTCGGAGTAGAGGGGCGAGGTGTTGCCGCTGACGGCGCCGCAACTGTCGGCGCAACGGTTGCAGCGGGAGGCGCGTCGGTCGGCTCTGCTGCTTCTCCGCAGGCCACAGCGACTAGACTAACGACACCTATGAGGGCCAACAGTAGGAAGAACATTCCTCTCGCCATGGGTCGCCTCCTTAGCGTTCTGTTATCTTGTGGCAGTCAACTCTCTGCACACCCGACTTTTCTGGCTGCCCAGTTCACGGGTATTATAGCGCTGGAAGATCTGACTTCGCTGCCTCTCAAACCCCCCGGCAGCTAAACAGAGAGATTTGCACAGGCGTTCCCGACGTTTTTCGTCGCATAGCAGTTTTCCACACACTGCAGTATTTTGGGCGGTAGACTAGCATATAGCTGTGAACCCTGTCAACAGACCCGTCCAAGTGTGCTCTAGACCCGCTCTGTGGAGTGAGGAAGTGAGCTAGAGACCTTGCAACATCACCTAGGGCCCACTACCATGCACCGCGTTGACCGGCTGCATATTCGTCCTCTAGGAGGCAGGCCGTGAGATCCATTGTCATCCCCTTCTTTATTCTTATCCTTTGCAGCACGTTTCTGGTTGTCACGGCATGTGGCGGCGGTGGAGAAGCCTCCGCGCCAGAAGGGGGTGGCGGCGCCCAACCCACGGCGACCGCCGGTGACGGCGGAGCCACGGGCGGAGCGCGTGTAATCGATGTGGAGGCCACCTTCTACAAATTCACCCCCAACGAAATCTCCATCAGCGTCGGAGAGCCAGTCCAGTTCAGGGCCATTAACCCCAACGGCGGCGTTCACACCTTCACCATAGCAGACCTCGGACTGGAGGTGGACATCAGCGAGAGGCCGATGCAAACGAAAGTGTCCGAGGTATTCGTCGCCACCCAGCCGGGAAGGTACCCCATTACCTGCCGCATACACGTTCTTCGCCGCTACTCAACTATGTTTGGGGAGCTAGTGGTCGGGCAGTAGATCCCCCACGAACCCCAGGCTGATAATCAGGGAGCGGAGCCTCTTCGCGGGTTGTATGACCGGGTGTGGAGTGCCAGCCATGTCACTGTTAGCCCCGCGATAGTAGCGACCCCACCGCCGGCGATAGCCCACAGCCAAGCACGCCTCTCCTCCCGCAGCTTGGCCTGCTCGGAGTCGAACACCAGCTTGATGCTCCCCACCTGCTCATAATTCCCAGCCCGCTCCAACTTGGCCAATAGAGGCTGCTCCAAGCGGTCCGTCTCGCGTAAGCCTTGGTGGGCCGAGAAGGTGAAAAGAAGCGCAACGATAATCGTCGTGAAGCCCAAGGCCGCGATCGCCAGCCCAGTCAGTCTTAGGACTCTCAGATCAGGCCTTCAGGCGGCCACGCAGCCGGGGGTCGAGAACGTCACGCAGCATGTCGCCAAACATGTTGCCCGACAGCACGGTGATGGCGATGAACGCGCCAGGAGCCAGCCACAGCCAAGGCGCCCGGGCTAGGTAGCTGCGGGCGTCTGCTAGGTCTTTACCCCAAGAGGGTTCGGGAGGAGGCACGCCCAAGCCGAGGAAGCTGAGGCCCGCCTCGGCGATGATGGCTTGGGGGAGAATCACACTGCCCATCACTATGACCGGCACGAAGGTCTGTGGCAGCACGTGCGCCCACAAAATGCGAAGGTCTTTGGCGCCTATGGCACGGGCTGCGGTCACGTAGTCCGACTCTTTCACCGAGAGCACCACTGAGCGCACCAGCCGGATCAGGTTGGGCGTCTGAACCGTGGAGACGGCTAGGATCACGTTAGGTATGGATGGGCCCAGAGCCGTCACAATGACGAGGGCCAGCAGTAGTGTGGGGATGGTGAGGAACATGTCCACGATCCGAATCAGCACCAAGTCCACCATGCCCCCCGCGTAGCCCGCTATCAAGCCGATAGCCGTGCCTACCACAATCACCAGCGCCAGTACGCCAACTCCCACCATGAGGGAGATTCGTGCTCCGCCGACGGTGCGGCTGAACACGTCACGGCCTGTGGGGTCGGTGCCAATCAGATGGGAAGAGCTGGGGGCAAGCAGGGCATCGCCGTCGGTGCTTATCGGGTCGTGGGTCTGGATTGCCGGCCCCACTATGGCGATAAGCAAGAGGATCCCCAAAATGAACCCACTGACTACTCCCACAGGCTGCCGCTTGAAGAGACCCCACAGCCCCCGGAGAACACGGCTCAAGGCAGGACGTCCCAGCCCTGACGGTATGACTACTCTTGTTTGAGCCACGCCTCTTCGCCTCTATTCTGTTACTCTCGCCGGATCCGCGGGTCGAAGAACCCGTAGGCCAAGTCGGTCGCTAGGTTTACCAGAACGACCAAACCACCTACCATCAGCAGGGTGGCTTGGATGTATTCGTAGTCGCGGAAGTTCAGTGCCGAAACGAATGCCTGACCCATTCCTCGTACGTTGAAGATGTTCTCCACGATAACCGAGCCACCCAGCAGATTGAGGGCAAGCAGGCTGTACATCGTGAGGTTGGGAGCCATGGTGTTGCGTAGGGCGTGGCGAAAGGTTACCAGCCTCGAGGGCAGCCCCTTGGCCCTAGCAGTGCGTATGAAGTCCTCCCGTAGCACCTCCAGCATGGTGTTGCGCACCATGCGAGTCAGCAGGGCACTGAAGTAGAAGCCCAAGGCCAAGGCAGGCCACACTGTCTGCTGGAAAGCAGGCCAAGGGTCTTCCCACAGGGAGAAGTTCCCCGCCGGCGGGAACCAGTTGAAGTACTTGACGAGAAAATAGACTAGTAACGTCCCAGCAAGGAAGTTGGGGACGGCCATACCACTGACAGCAATTAGGCGGATGATGCTATCGAGCATGGAGCCTTGGTTAATGGCGGCCGCCGTTCCAAAGATCAGACCTATTACTAGGATCAGTGCCAGTCCCATGACAGTTATCTGTAGCGTGACGGCGAACTTGTCCTTGACCACCTCTAGGACAGGCTTGTTGCGGAAGGCGACCGAGTTGCCCAAATCCCCCGTGACCGTATCGGCTATCCAAAGGCCGTACTGCTTGACCATGGGCTCGTTTAGGCCCATCTTTTCCCTTAGTTCAGCATGCCTCACAGGGTCGATGCCTCGCTCCGCCGAGGCTTTGGCCGCCAAGATGCCCAAGGCTGGGTCGCCCGGCACGATGCGCACCAAGACGAAGATGACCACAGACATGAAGAAGAGCAGGATGATCCCGCTCAGAAGGCTGCGGATCACGTAGTTCCGCACACTCACCTCTCGAATCGTTCCGTGGTTTGCCGTCGCGGCCCATTAATCAACGAGGAGTGGCTATTGAGCCACTCCTCGTTCTTCTTGTCAACCAACTCCAAACCTGGAGGCTGTCTACGCCGGGGCTACTGCTCCTTCCACATATCCCAGAAGCGGCCCCAGCCTCGCAGTATCTTGGGCGGGTCCCAGTGCACCTGCGGGCTGTAGGTATACGGGTGGCCCAGTGTGTGGGTGAACATGGCCCAGAGACCCTCTTCCTCATTGTTTATGAGGATTTCTTCCATCTGTTCCACCACACTGGCCCTGAGAGCTGGGTCCAAGCTGGTGGCCTGCTGGTCCCAGAGGGCCCACAGCTGGGGGAAGGGGATGTTGCACCGGTTCTGGGCTTGACCCTTCTCCCACATCACCAAGTAGGCCCCAGGGTCGGCATAGTCGGGCGCGATGCGGCTGATGATGAAATTGAAGTCGCACACACTCTCCCGCCTCTGCCTCTCAGCATCATCGGGTGGGATGTTTGCGGAGACCTTGAAGCCACCACTTCGCAGCCCGTTGGCGAATATCTCCGTGGACTGCCGAGTGGCGCCGGAGCCAGCCTGCAGGTATTGAATCTCTAGGCCCGAATGGCCCGCCTCTTCCAGCAAACGGTTTGCTTCAGCAAAATCCGCTGTCTTGTCGCGGCGCATGCCCGGTATCTGCTCAATCTCGGACAAGGTGGCCCCGCCGAAGTCGGGCGGCGTGGCGATGATGGGCTCACCGGCCCCCAGTTCAATCTTGTCTATTACGTCCCAACGGTCCAGCGACAAGAAGAAAGCCCTGCGCACCCTGTAGTCCTGGAACGGTTCGAACGAAGGGTTCAGCATGTACCACATCAAGCGGGTACCACTGGTAGCACCGTAATTGAGACAGCCTTCCTTCTGTCCTGGGGCGCACTGCGGGTTGTCCACCTGCAGCTCCTGCTGCTGGGCCGGGCTGTTGCCCGTGCCCCAGTACAGGTCCGCTTGTCCGGTGCGGATGAAGGCGTTCCGTACCGCTTCATCAGCGGAGATCAACTGCTTCATGCCGTCTAAGAAGATGCGATCCGGCCGGTAGTAGTTGGGGAATCTTTCCACCTCAAAGAAGGCCTCGTCGTCATGTTGGAGGAACATGAAAGGTCCGCTGCCATCGATCATCGCTTCGTCCTCAATGACAGCTTCACCGGAAGGCCCGCCAAGCTCCTCTATTAGCTCCGTAGGCATGACCGAGAAGTTGTTGTTGGCGAAGACGGCCAGCATGTCGGGCCGTATTGCCTTGAGCCTCAATACCACTGTCCAGTCGTCGGTGGCCTCGAGGCCGTCAGTCTCAAGCCAGTTCTCCAAAAAGGGTGCCACCGCAGACTCATAGGCAGGGTGTTGGTAGTGGCGGTTCATACTCATTACGACGTCGTGAGCCGTAAGTGCGCTGCCCTTGTGGAACGTGGCGTTCTGCACCAAGTTAAATGTCCAAGTCAGCCCATCTTCAGATGCCGTCCACGACTCGGCTAGGTCGGGAACTATGGTGATGGTGGGTTGGGTCCAGTCGTAGTTCACCAGACCGCTATAGAGGGGCCACAAGGTGTGGTTAGGGTCGTCAGTGGTGTGGGCATCGAAGAACCGACGGATGCTAGGTGCAATGGTGGTCAGCACTCCACCCTGGGTTGCCCTTGGGTCCACCCTGGAGGCTGGAAAATGACCGAACATCCTACCGCCCTCAGCGGGCATGGCGGCTGGCGTGACGGCCGGAGTGGCAGCCATGGCCATGGCGTCGCCCACGATGCGCTCCACCTCCGCCGCCGTCAGACCTTCAGGTGTCTCGGCTGCAGCCAAGGCGTTCTCCACGATGGTCTGCACCTGCTCTACCGACAGGCCCTCAGGGGCCGCACGGCCCACAATAGCTTCCACCTCCTGTGCTGTCAGTCCCTCGGGTGTCTCAATGGCGCTTATGGCCTGACCCACGATGGACTGCACCTGGGCGCCTGTCAGCCCTTCCGGTGCGTCAATGTCGCCGATCGCGTCGTTGACGATGGACTTCACCTGGGCTGCTGTCAGACCCTCAGGCTGGCTCTCGGCGAGCTTCTCAATGGACATGCGAAGCTCGTCCAAGACGGCGGGGTCCATGGTCGGGGCTGGGGCTGGGGCTGGGGCCGGCTCGGCCTCGCCACCGCAGGCGATTATTATCGCCAAAAGGACGAGCAGCGTGCCGAAGATACTTCGTTTCTGCACCAAGCGTCCCAACATCTGAAACCTCCACAAAGATGCGTTTCCTATACCAATAGCTAGGCAGGATAGCATAGCGCGACATTTAGCGTCAATCGTTGTGTCGTAGCCTAGAGACCAGGTCACCAGAGCGGCGCCATAACACAAACTGGGAATCGCAAGATATCTGCCTCGGCTCCCAGACCGAATCATCCTTGGCGAAGATTCCCCGCGCGGTGCCAAACTCACTGAGCCATCAGAATCACCGAACCATTAGGATGACATACTCACTGAACTTCAACACGAACCACAAAGCCCCCTGCCTGCAAGTATCTCTGCAAGGCAGGGGGCATCGACATCGCAGGGACGCAATCGGGTTTATCGACCGGCTCAGTTGGGCCGACAGTCCCGCCTCCCTATGCTATGCGCTACTTGTGGGGAGCATACTCCCAGTTGTTGAGCCACTCTACATGTAGCGGGTTGACGTCCCACTCCCCAAGCTCGGCTCCAAATGGCCAGATGGAAGCCCCTTCGTAGAGGGGTATCGTGCCGACCTGGTCGAATAGCCAAGTGGCGATTTCCGCCTCCACACCCCACCGCTCGTCTTCGTCCGGGGTAGCCAGCGACTTATCCACCAGCGCCTGCAGATCTGGGTGTTCCGGGGAAAAGGTGAAGCGGTTGGCGGCGTTGTAAAACGCCTTGTAATGCCGCAGTGGACTGGGGGCGGCGACTCCTTGAATGTCGGCCCGTACTCCCATGGCCGTGCGGCCCACCAACAGGGGCATGAAGGCCTGGAACTGCATGACGTCCGTCTTTGTAGCTATGCCGATAGCCTCCCACATTCCGCCCACGGCCTCATTCACCGGTAGGGCGCCCCTTCCACCGGTCTCAGTGTCCCAGATAGTTATCTCGAACCCATCGGGGTACCCAGCCTCTTCCAAAAGCTCCCTAGCACGCCCAGGATCGTAGTCCCAAATCAGCTTATCTAACCCGAACTCCTGCAACCTGCCCTTATGGGCTAGGAAGTTGAAGACGTACGCCGGTTCACCATCGCCGAAGGCCAGGTTGTTTACCAGCTTGTCCCGGTCAATGGATATGGCCATTGCCAAGCGCACCTTACGGGCGTTTTCCCATTCAACCGAGCCCAGGTCCCGGTCGCACGATATCCATGGTTGGGCGTCGCAGCTCTCCTCGTAGGAGGAGTTGTCACCCGTAGGGAGGACCGGGTCCTCGCCACCCGGCCCAGGCAGGTGGTAGGGATGGTCCGGGTAGTAGTTGGCTCCGTGCAGATGCAGATAGTGGAGGTCCGCCCCGTGGAAAATGCCGAACTCCACACCATCCAAATTCTCTCCCTTCAACGCTTGGATGGAATCGGAGGAGAATTGCCCCGAATCGATCACTCCGGTGACGAAGTTGGCGTACTTGGTGGATTCCTCGGCTATCTCCCACCATACGAACTCGTCCCATTCCGGGGTCTTGCGCCAGTGGTCCCTAATGGCCTTGGCGACTTTCCTTTCGTTGAGGCTGACGTCCATCAACTCCCAAGGACCGGTCCCCACCGACTGGTGTTCAGCCGTCGCCTCGCCCACGGTGTCGAAGTGCTTCTTGCTGCGCATCGACATGATGGCGTTGGGAAAAACCGTGTAGAAGTCGAGGGCGACGTCGAAGGTGGGCCGTTCCAGCCGCACCGTCACGTCGTCGATTTTCGTCAGCGAGCAATCGTCGCAGAAGAAGCTGTCCCTAATCGAGGTCGAGGTGGTGTGCCTGGAACCTTCGGCAGATACGTTCTGGAACGAGTGGATGAAATCGTCCGCATTCCACTCCCCAAAGTCTCCGTAGCGCTGGTGCCACGGGACGCCCTCCTGAAGTACGTACGTGCGGGCGAATGAGCCGTCGGCCCCTATCTCATCCTCCCAAGACTTGACCAGCCTTCCCACACGGGCCCCGTCCGACGCGGCCGCGAAGATGGTCTCGTGGGTCACACGCTCGTCGTAGATAGCCGTGTTGTAGTCCTGGCTCTTGGGCAGGTAGACATCAGACCCCACCGCGCCGATGGCGATTTCGAGGACACCCTGTGGTTCCATCATAGCGGGCCCAGTATCCGGCGCAGCCGTGGCTACAGGGGTAGCAGCCTCCACGGTCGCAACGGCAGGGGCAGGGGTGGCTGTCGCTTCAGCAGGTGTCGGACTGGGGCTGGCCTCCTCTCCGCACGCCAGTATGACCACCAACAAGAGCGCGCACAGCCCGAAGGTGGCTTGTTTGAACACACGAAGACTCAACATCCCGACCTCCGATCACCTGATCGTTTAGATGGTGCACATTAAGATATTCGTTGTTCGTCGTCAATAGCTAATACATACTCTCATTGACAATAGATATTCCCGCATTAAATCGTAAGCCCGTAACGGTTTTCGACGTACCCAAAGGCTTCAGCCACAATACCTCGAGTTGAGGCGAGCTTTGCAGCCATGCTATACAGGGGCAACTATCACATAGCGCGAGGCGATTGGCCCGATACGTGGAGACGGAGGTTCGCTGATGACGAAACACTCTTGGGATATCGAAGTCGACATCGTTGCCGTCGGGTCAGGCATGGGAGGCACCTGCGCCGCCATCGCCGCCCAAGCCCAAGGCCAACAGGCCATCGTTCTGGAAAAGGCCGACGTCTTGGGTGGAGGGACCACCTACTCCTACGGCATCGTCTGGGTAGGCGAGAACCACCTAGCCCCGGAACTCGGCGTCGAGGACTCCCGGGACGAAGCCTTTGCCTACCTGCAACACCTCGGAGCAGGCCACCAGAACGACGCCAATCTGCGAACCTATGTCGACAACGCTCCTGATGTACTCAGGTTCTTCTGCGACGAGGTGGGCGTGCCCTTCTACGCCGTGCCCAACTTCCCCGACTATTACCACGGCATGGCACCCGGCTCAAGAGGCCATGGGCGCAACCTCCAAGTTAAGCCCTTCGAAGCGTCGTCTTTAGGCGAAGACCGCAAACGCCTCCGAGTCGCACCCGCTGTCACCCACCGCGCCACCTTCGAGGAAATCGCTTCTTGGGGAGGCCGCGCCAAGCCTCAGGGCTGGGACCGGGAACTCATCCAGCAGAGGATCGATGAGGACATTCGCACCTTCGGGGCCGGCCTCATCGGCCACCTGATTAAGGCAGCCTTGGACCGCGGGATACCCATGCACACCGACACGCCGGTCAGCTCCCTCGTAGTGGAAAACGGCCGAGTGGTTGGGGTTGTGGCAAAACAGGCAGGCGCTGACCTGCGAATCCGAGCCCGCACCGCTGTAGTTCTAGCCACAGGTAGCTACAACCGCAACGCCGCTCTCACCGAACGCTTCAATGAGATTCACAGCGGCAAGTCCGTCTTGCCTCCAACCATCGAGGGCGACTCCCTCATCGTCGCAGGCGAGATCGGGGCGGCCATCAAGTTCACTCCCATGTTCCAGCAAGACTTGGTGTACGCCATCCCCGGCGAGACCCACGACGGCGGTCCCCTGTATCGGGGCGCCACCAACAACGAGTCGGGCTTCCCCCACAGCATTCTGGTGAACCTCGACGGCAATCGGTTCGCGGACGAGTCCATCGGCCAGGAAGTCGGCGTAGCCCTCCGGAACTTCGATACTCGCAGGCACCGCTACCCCAACGTCCCTTGCTTCCTAGTATTCGACCAGACCTACTTGGACAAGTACGGCTTGGGCAGTGTCCGCCCCGGCCAACAGGCTCCCGAATGGCTCACCCAGAGCGAGACCATCGAAGGGTTGGCCCAATCCTTGGGCGTCGACGGCAAAGGCCTCGCCGGGACCGTCCAGCGGTTCAACGAATTCGCCCGCGCCGGCAAGGACGAAGACTTCGGCCGCGGCGAGTTCCCCTTCGCCAACTCCGTCAGCGGCGACCTCACCAACACGCCCAACCCCAACATGGGCCCCTTGGAGCAGCCCCCCTACTACGGCCTGCCCCTTACGCCCACAGCCACCAGTTCAGCCGGTCTGATGACCAACCAGAACGCCCAAGTCCTTCACCTGCGAGGCAACCCCATCCCCGGCCTCTACGCCTGTGGCAGCACCGCCGCCCACTACTACGGCATAGGCTACCAAGCCGGCTGCGAACTCGGCGGAGGCATGACCTTCGGCTACCTCGCAGTGAAACACGCTTCAAGGCCGACATAGCCTGGGCGTCGAGCAGATCAGCTACGACTGGTGTACAATTGAGACCCCTGAACACCATGACGGTCTGGTTACGCCCATAGAAGGTGATGGTGAAGAATGAATTCGCTCTCACCCTTGCCGGTCCGTAGTCGGAAGCGCACCTAGGAAAGTTGGAATTAAACGCGTGGATTGCAAGGAAAGGAAAATGACAGCAGCAGAGTCAGTTGAGGCGCTACTGCATGGTTGGCTCAAAGATGTCAACTGGCACAAGCGCACCGCTCAACTCCATCGCCAAGGCATGGAATCCGTGCAACTGCGCTTCCAACCCTCTCTTGATGGAGAAGTGGCGAGGTTGGCCACTCAGTTCGTGGAAGTCAAAGGGCATGGCCGGTTCAACAAGCACGGTAAATGGAGATTCGTTGCGGTTGAGAGAATCGAAGGTGATCGTTCGTGGCAGGAACCCTTTGAGTTGGAAGAGTTCTTGAATGACCCGAATCCGAAGATTTTTGACTCGGAGAAGATGGTCACGGCCAGTGAGCCCTTTGATGTGGATGCGTTCATTCGAGTTATCCACGAGGGCCGCGATGTTGGGCAGAAAGATCCGATAGATTGATTGTCGTGGACACCTCTGTTGTTTCATACATTTTCAACCAGGATAGCAGGGCAGACTATTACAACGACCAGATTGATGGAGAGGAGTGCGTTATCTCCTTTCAGACATTGGAAGAGATGCAGTTCGGGACTTTGAAAAGAGGTTGGGGAGACGGGCGTAAGAACGAACTCGATCGCCATCTCCAGCAATACGAGGTTATCTGGCCTACCCCTGAGCTTGTGGAAAGAAGCGCTTACCTGCGCAGCGAGAGAGAGAAAATCGGTCGACCCCTAGGAATAGCCGACGCTTGGATTGCAGCTACTGCCCTGCTGCTCGACTCTCAGTTGGCTACCCACGACCGCGACTTCTCAGGTATTCCCGCTCTGAAACTCATAGTGGCGCCTCAGCCACGATCAAACTAACCTCACCCCAAGAACTCCCGCACGAACTCCTTGGCTGGCTCCTTGTCATAGATGCCGTTGACCACTTGAGCGCTGCCCACTGGGTTCCCCGCGAAGTGGCGCTCGTAATGCATCTGCCGCGCCCCGAAAGCGCTGCACGACACGTCCCACGCTAGATGGAATAAGCGAGCGCGCTCCACGGCATCGGCGGTATCGGTAGCCATGTACCTGTCCAAGGCGGGCCGTAGTGCGCTCTCAAAGTCGGCTTGGACAGGCAGTGCCATCAGGCTGCTGGAACCCAGCAGTTGGATGATTTCGATCATCCTCGGATTGAAGATGCGGGCATACAGTGTCCTGACCGAGGCAACCTTGACATAGGGCGGGGTGAGCACGCCCCATCGGTCCACCTTGGCTTCGGCCTCAGCAGCCCGGAGCCCGCCCTTCATCACCTCTAGGTACATAGCCATCTCGCCCAGCCGCTCCTGCACATGAGGCTGGTCATCGTTTCCCAACGTTTGCGTCATGAGAGACGCCAAACCCAGCAGGAATTCCGACTTGACTATCTGGCGCATCACCGCTTGGTGGTCGCCATGTGCCAGGAAGCTGGTATCGCGGGTCAGCCTGTCGCACAACCCCACGTCGCCATAGAGGAACACCCGCTCCCACGGCACTAGGACATCATGGAACAACACAGTGGCATCCATCTCCTCGAACCGCGAGCCCAAGGGGTGGTCGAAGTGGGAGCGCCCGTAGTCGAAGCTCTCGCGGCAGACGAATTTCAGACCCGGAGTGTCGTTCGGTATGGAGAAGGCCAGTGCGTGCCTCTCCGGATGCTGGGTCGGCTGTTGCGGCGCGATGGGATAAACAGCGACCTCATCCGATATGGGCCCGAGGGTAGCCAGACGACGGCAGCCCCTTACTATGAGACCAGCGTCCGTCTCCTTGCGCACATGTAGCATCCGCTCCTCGAACAGCGCACGATGCTCCGGCAGTGGCGAGCGGTTGCGCTGGAAGTTGTCCAGCGAGTGAGTCAGCACCAAGTCGTTTTCGCGTATGTGCTCGAAATAGCGCCTCATGTTTTGGGCGAACTCAGGGCGTCCCTCAGCGAAGAAGCCCTCCGCCTCCGCCATGGCCATAAGGGACACGTTCACATAATCGGGGGTGCGCCCCATCATCCCTGCGCTTGCCTCAGCCCAATGACGTACCATGCGACTCCGGCGCTCCAAGTCCCCCTTCTCTCTCGGCGTCAGGAAGGACAGGCCGACACGGTCGCCCGTAGTCGGCGACACATAGGTCATCTCCTCCCCGACAACCGGGTCATGTTGCAGGTCATAGAGGGCGGCCATGGTGCGAATGCCGTTGCGAAACCCAGGGAAGGTGGTTACGTCCGTAACTTTCTGGCCGTCGATCCAGACCTCGAGGTTCCGCTCCTTGAGGCCCTGTATGTACTGTGCACCCGTTCGGGCTGGCATATCGCTCCTTGTTCTACGCGGTGACGTGCGAAGTCCGGTCCCTATCTTAACGCCACGACCTTTGATGCTAAAAGGGCTTCGCAGGGGCAACCCTTGTGGTTGCCCACTCCGCTACACGGTAGAGCACCTTCCGTGACCTGCAACTTCCGAATGTGTTCCTAAGACTGCTATACTGCGCAGCACACAACGATGCACGGTCGGCGTTCCAAGCGCCCTCCGCGTGCCATTGCCTACGTTGCCCTTCAGGCGGCGTGAAGGCTGAAGGAGATTGATATGCCATACGTCGGTCAGCCGGTCAAGCGGTTCGAAGACCCTCGCCTCGTCACCGGACAAGGGGAATACGTGGATGACGTCAAGCTGCCCGGTATGACGTATGCTGCCTTCCTGCGCAGCCCCCACGCCCACGCCATCATCAAGTCCATTGACACCTCCAAGGCCCTCCAAGTCCCCGGTGTGGAGATGGTGATAACCGGAGCCGACTTGGAAGGGCAGATAGCTGGCATCGAGACGAGGCAGCTTGAAGAATGGGAGATGGACACCCTGGATGTGCCCGACCTCCCGGCCTTGGCCCTTCATAAGACCTTTTTCGTTGGCGAGACCATTGCGGTTGTCATCGCTACCGAGCGCGCCATCGCCCGGGACGCCGTCGAACTCATCCACGTGGACTATGAAACTCTACCTCCCATCCTTGATCCAGCAGATGGGGCGGACGAAAACTCCATACCCGTGCACGAGGAGTTGGGAACCAATGTCACGATGCGCAAGTACCATGACCGGCAGGGAGAGGGCTTGGACGACGCCTTCACACGGGCCGACCGCATCGTGAGTCAGCAATACACCGTCCAGCGCATCGCCCCGTTCCCAATGGAGACCCGAGGTTGCGTGGCCTACCATTCCCAGGAAGACGACCTCCTCACGGTGTGGGCCTCAACCCAAGGTGCCCATCGGGTCCGCAACAAGCTCGTCCAACTCCTGCAGCTACCCAGAGACAAGGTGCGCGTCCTCGCTAATGACGTAGGGGGAGGATTCGGTGAGAAGGGCGGCGTGTTCCCCGAGGACTTGGTGATCGCCTTCGCCGCCTTGAAGCTTCATAAGCCCATCAACTGGATAGCCGACCGGCGGGAGAACATGCTCACCTTCCACGGCCGTGGACATACCGTGAACATGGAAGCAGCCGTTCAGAACGACGGCACCCTCCTCGGGATTCGCATGAAGAACATCGTGGATGGAGGCGCCTTCTGCGGGAACTCCACCACCACCCCTCCCTACACCTCCAGCCACCGCATCGTCGGTCCCTACCGGACGCCCGCTGCCCGTGTTGAGGTGGTCGGCGTTATTACCAACAAAGGCCCCAGCGGGGCCTATCGCGGCGCAGGCGGCCCCGAGTCCGCCTACTGCATGGAGCGCACCATGGACCTAATCGCCCGAGAGTTGGACTTGGACCCGGTTGAGGTGCGCCGCAAGAACTTCATCTCGCCTGACGCCTTCCCCTACCAGACGCCCACGGGCATTACCTACGACTCCGGCGATTACGAGAAATCGCTGGACCGCGCTCTTGAACTCTCCGACTACTACTCCTGGCGCGAACGCGCCCAAGCGAGCAAGAGCCCCTCTCTAAATCCAGGCGGCCCTCTGATTGGCGTCGGGCTGGCCACCGTCGTGAAGATGGCTGGCGCCGCCGGTGAGATGAGGGTTGAGGACGCTTGGCTCAACATCGAACCCTCTGGGAAGGTCGTTGCCCGCACCGGAGTCTCCCCCCATGGTCAGGGCTCCGACGTGTGCTTCGCCCAGATAATCGCCGACGAACTGGGAGTTACTCCCTTCGACGTTGAGGTGCTGCACGGTGACACCGACGTGGTGCCTGACGGTGGCGGCACTGGCGCGACCCGAGGCATGGCTGTGGGCGGTTCCGCCATGTCTGTCGTGGCCAAGCAGGCTAGGCAGAAGGTTTTACAGATTGCAGCCCACAAACTGGGATGCGCTGCCGAAGAAGTCGTGTTGGAGGAAGGGCAGGCGTGGAACGCCAGCAATCCCCAGCAGACCGTCAGCTTCCCCGAGTTGGCCTCGTCCGCCTTCAACGAGGAACTCCTGCCTCCCAATGTGGAGGTAGGCCTCGATTTCTTCGATAAATTCACCCTTGGAATTCCCTACTACAACCCCCACTCCTTCGCGGCCCACATCGCAGTGGTAGAGGTTGACCGGGATACCGGTGACGTAAAGGTGCTGCACTACACCGGAGTCCACGACTGCGGCACCGTGATCAACCCCATGGTGGTAGAGGGTCAGGTCCATGGGGCCATCGGCCCCGGCATCGGCCAAGCACTCGTCGAGGGCATGCAGTTCGGTGACCAAGGCCAGCCCCTCACGGCCACCGCCCTCGACTACGCTCTGCCCATCGCCGAGGAATCGCCCAATTACGTCACCGACACCATCGAGACACCCTCTCCCATGACGCCTACAGGCGCCAAGGGTGTGGGGGAGCTTCCCACCGTGGCCGCCCCGGCAGCCGTGGCCAACGCCGTCATGGACGCCCTCTCCCAATACGGTGTGCGTCACATCGAGACGCCCATCACCCCGGAGAAGGTCTTCCGCGCCATCCAAGGATTAGACAGCTAAGAGCCCACGATCAGTAATCCCCTCTCCCCTAGTGGGAGAGGGTTAGAGCCTGCCCCGGACCTGATCCGGGGGATGAGGGCGCACTCTCTAAGTGCCACCGACGAGAATCGGGGCCATCCTCGTGCGTGTCCGAATGCACGAGTCCATACTGGGATACTCCCAGTCGAGAACAGCCGTCTCGATAGCATTGTCAAATCCCTAGTGTTGCAAGAGCCGTGTCCGGTACAATATCAAGTGTTTAAGCAAGGATTCGAGGAGGCGGGGATTCAGCATTGATATGGCGATGGTTGCGGTGGCTGGAGACACACCGCTACTGGAGTATCTACTATGTAATCTACATTCTCCTGATTGTTATCCTTGCAGCAACGGACTGGCCTGGATGGAACCGTCAGGAATGGGCATCACTGATAACGGTGTCGGCTGGGGCGGCTGTTGGCTTGGCGGCAGCAGTCGAAATAGGAGTGCGAGCCATGTTACTAATCCAACCAACGATTCGAAAAATACGCACTGAGGGCCGTATCGAGGAGTTGACAAGCCAACGCGAAGCCGTGGTTGCGGCGGACGACCTATCCGAGGAAGCTCGCGCCATGCTCCTAAAGTTGATTGACGCCCGGCTGGCGCGCGTGTCCTCGGGCCGAGTGGCAGAGTAAACGAGGCCGTGCCTATCTTTCGAGGCACATACTCAACTAAGAACAAACTCAGTCCGACGTGTGTTCTGCTCCATACCATCCTCTCCCTTCATGGCCTTTTTGTGTCAAAGCCCGCAAGGCTCGGGCGGGGGCAAATTTCGGCTGGGCCTGAATAATGGGGGTGAAATACCAGTGCCTAAAGTAGCCATCGTTAGCTCCGACGTACCCCGGGCCGAATTCATGATCGGCATCGCCCCGGATGACTGGGACGTCTTCCTCGTAGACCACGGGCTGAGCGACGACGAGAAGGCCCCCCTTCTGGAGGACGCCGACGCCGTCATAGCCTTTCCTGCCGACGCATCGCCTGCCCTTATGCGTCGCTGTCCCAAGGTCAAGCTGGTGCAGACCCTCAGCGCGGGCTACGACCGGCTCGACGTGCGCGGCTTGGGTGAAATGGGCATCCCCGTGGCCAACAACGGCGGTGCCAATGCCATCGCCGTGGCCGAGCACACCCTCGCCCTGATGATCGGCTTGGGCAAGCGCACCATGCACCAGTGGGAAAAGGCAGGCCGCCAGAGGGCTTGGCGTCAAGGGCTCGACCTCACCCTCACTGAAGTCACCAACAAGATAGTAGGCATCGTCGGATTGGGACGGGTGGGGCAGCAGGTGGCCAAGCGTCTCACCGGCTTCGACACCAACACCATCTACTACGACATAGTGGATATCCCCGACGATGTCCGCCAAAGGCTCAACGCCGCACCCGTGGAGTTCGACGAGCTCCTGCGCGAGTCGGACATCGTCTCCTTGCACGTCCCCCTGACACGGCGCACCCGGGGCATGATATCCGACCGCGAACTGGCCCTGATGAAGCCCACTGCCTACCTGATTAACGCCTGCCGCGGCCCCGTCGTGGACGAGAAAGCCCTGCATCGCGCCCTCGTCGACGGCCAGATCGCAGGCGCAGGCTTGGACGTCCTAGAACAGGAACCCACCCCAACCGACAACCCCCTTTTCGACTTGGACAACGTCCTCATCACCCCTCACATGGCAGGCACCAGCGAGGAGACCAACCAGAGGGCCGCCGACTTCGCCTACGGCAACATCGCCCGCGTGCTGGCCGGCCAAGCCCCAGAGTCAGTAGTCACCCCAGAGGACTAGCCCCTTCCTCCCATACCTGTCGTACAATAGCTGGTAACAGGGCGTGGCACGGCGGGCCAAACCCTATCGTCATTGCCGTGAAAATGGGAGCAACCCGTACGGATGGTCCCCCTCCGGTCACCCTGAGCGAAGTGGTACGGTCAACATAGTCTCCAAGCGACCTAGCGCGGAGGTTGTGTTGACCGCACCACGAAGTCGAAGGGTCATCCCTTGGACAGCAAAGTCGCCGATTGTCATACTCTTACGTGCCCACTCGGCCATGAGCAATTCCCGCGGAGGCAGGAATCCAGACCAAAAAGAGTTGTATCGGGGCGTGGCGCAGCGGTAGCGCGCGTGGTTTGGGACCACGAGGTCGCCGGTTCGAACCCGGCCGCCCCGACCAACGGATCCCTCTCCTAAATGTGTGGTTTCGAGGCTCTTCTCAACACCCCTACCCGTCATTCCCGCGAAGGCGGGAACCCACGGCCCAGACCACCCCTGCAAGACACCCCCGCCGAAACCCACGCACCCACCCGTCATTCCGGCGAAGGCGGGAACCCACGGCCCAGACCACCCCTGCAAGACACCCCCGCCAAAACCCACGCACCCACCCGTCATTCCTGCGAAGGCAGGAATCCAGACCAGAAAGAGCTCCAACGGGGCGTGGCGCAACGGGCCCATCCCCACCGTCATTCCTGCGAAGGCAGGAATCCAGAGACTAGCAAGAACGGCAACGGGGCGTGGCGCAGCGGTAGCGCGCGTGGTTTGGGACCACGAGGTCGCCGGTTCGAACCCGGCTGCCCCGACCAACGGATCCCTCTCCTAAATGTGTGGTTTCGAGGCTCTTCCCAACACCCCTACCCGTCATTCCCGCGAAGGCGGGAACCCACGGCCCAGACCACCCCCACAACACACCCCACCGCAACACACACCCATTCCATCATTCCGACGCAGGCCGGAATCCAGAGGCCTCCCTCACTGAGCAGCATCGCGTAAGCCAAACCGCGCCCGGCCCGTGTCGACCATTTCCGGCGACTAGGCATTTCAGGAATCGGCCGCCCCCAACCCGTCATCCCGTGAAGGCGGGAACCCAGGGTCCAGACCACCCCTGCAAGACACCCCCGCCGAAACCCACGCACCCACCATCATTGCTGCGAAGGCAGGAATCCAGAGACTAGCAAGAGCTCCAACGGGGCGTGGCGCAGCGGTAGCGCGCGTCGTTTGGAACCACGAGGTCGCCGGTTCGAACCCGGGCGCCCCGACCAACTGTTTCTACCGAGCTTGAATCGCGGAGGAGGCTATGAGCGGCGAGCCGGCAGCTGTTCCGGGTGAATCCCGGTAGTTCTGAGTCCAGAAGAATCGAGAGTGTGAATTTCAGCGAGTTGCAGCTGCAAGAAAGGCGCGACATACAAGAATGGGTGGCCGCGAACCCGAATATCCTAGAAGAGGACCTACTGATAGTCGGGAAGGAGTTTAGCGGGTTCGACCGCACCAACGAACGGCTCGATCTGCTGGCAGTGGGCTCAGACGGCAAGCTTGTAATTATTGAGTTGAAACGCGATGACACCGGCGCTGACGCCCACTGGCAGGCCATCAGGTACGCTACCTACCTCAATCGAATCACCTCTGACGAGATTATCGGCATGTTAGCTAGCCACGCGGACGTTTCTCCAGAAGAGGCTAGCAGCAAGCTGATCCAGCATCTGGGCGGGGACGACCTTAAAGCTCTAAACAACGACCAACGGATCATCCTTGCTAGTCACCGGTTCGCACCAGAGGTTACGTCTGCAGCATTATGGCTCAACGAGAAGGGCCCGAGCAAAAACAGACCCAATCCGACGGCATTGATGGCATCGCGGGGCTTTGCCTAAGAAGGCTGTTTTGCCCAACAAGTGTGTGGGTTGCCCAAAAAAGGCCGAAGCGTGGGCTAAGGGCTGGACATTGGAGGGTTGCGTGGTGAGTTAAAAAGGCGAGCAAGCCTAGAGTCAGGGGGGGCTCCAGCACACCAGAGACCCCCCTTTGCCGATGGGTTAGCCCTTCATCGGTTTACCCGATGGCCAGCGAATGACGGGCTTCGGTTTTACCTTGCCCTTCTTGGCCACGAGGCACGCTCCTCTCCGCCGATGGCGACGGAGCGGACGAGTGGTCCCTTGTCCCGACCCAGACGAGCTGATATAGTCCACGGCCGTCGCGGGAATGGGGTCGGCCGCTCCGCCCTGCGGCTAGGGTTTTGCTCACAGCGCCTCCCGGTGGACTCGGGGGGCGTTGTGGTGTTTAGAGCTTACCGGCGCGGGGATGGGCACACAAGAGAAGAGGAGAAGACGCGCCAGCACAGTGCGTCAAACGGCTGGTGTCGTCGACGTCGTGCGTTCCGGGTGCGGCTGTGGCGATGCTTTACTCTCGGCAACGTATCAACCTTCCCGCGGCAGGCGGCCCCACGTAACGGAACGGTTGACACACGTTCAGCCAGACCCCTGGCCGTGCTCGATGGCCTTCAAGGCCAGGGCCACAGCCAGATGGGTCTTGCCCACGCCGGGCGGACCAAGCAGAAGGATGTTGGCAGCCTCGGCAACGAAGGCCAGGTTGGCCAGTTCCCTGACCTGCCGTTGATCAATGGAGGGCTGGAAGGCGAAGTCGAACTGCTCCAGGGTCCGGTGGAAGGGAAGATGGGCCAGCTTGGTCCTGGTGGATAGGTAGCGCTCCCTGCGGGCGGTTACTTCCGCCTCCAGCAGGTCTGCCAGCATCTCCGGATAGGTCAGCTGCCTGCTGGAGGCGGAGTCCAGCGTGTTGTCCAGGACCTCGACAGCCTGCTTGAGGCCCAGGGTCTCCAGATGCTGACGGGCCTTTTCCAGGGCGATCATCGGACACCTCCCACGGCCAGCTCGTAGACGTCCAAGGAGCGACGCTCCACCTCACCCACTGGTATCTGTACCGCCACCGCTTCCCGCTTGGGCCGGCTGTCCCCCCGGAGCAACCCATCCCACTGTCCGGGTAGAATGAAGCGCTGACCAGATCGCTGGGCCCGGGGATGCACCGCGATCCGTTCATCGCCCGCCCAGATCTCCACCGTGCCCCTCCGTTGCCCCACCTGAACGGTCCTTCCCACCCATTTCCAGTGGACCCCGTAGCGGGAATCCTCCCAGCTGACGAACCCGTCCGGTGCGACCTTCCGGTCCTCCCTGAGGTACGGTGCCAGGGTGGCTCGGTCCGGCAGCTTCCCTAGGTGGGGCCGCTCCTCGGCCAGCATGTCCCACGGTATCCGGTAAGTTGTCCCATGCACCCTGGCATTGGACACGGCGTCGCACCACTCCAGGGACTGCCGGCTGAGGTCGGCGTCGTCGGTGAACGAGATGCTCGGCCACATGTTGCGCCTGACGTACTTCACCCCGCTTTCGACCTTGCCCTTGGTCTGGGCCCGATAGGGCTGGCACAGCCGTATCTCGAAGCCCACCCGCTGGGCGAAGTCCAGCATCCGCAGGTTCCAATCCACCCGGCCATCCTCGTTCCTGCCCAGGGTTACCACCTTGGCGTTGTCGTAGAGGCAACGCCGGGGAACGCCGCCCAGGTACTCGAAGGCGTTGGCGTGGCACTGGATGAAGGCGGCGGTGTCCGCCCTCCGGACCAGTTCCACATAGCAGGTCCGGGACCAGCCCATGGTCATCACGAACACCCAGACGCGGTGCTTCCGTCCATCCTCGCTGATGTAGGAAAGACTGCCCCAGTCCACCTGGGCTTGCTCTCCAGGCGCCGTCTCAAACCTCATCGTGGCTTCGGAGTTACGTGCGCCCCCGCCGGCGGGGGCGCACGTACTCCACTAGGATCGTGTAGCTCCCCTGGTATCCCCGGGTCCGCAACTCCCGCAGCAGCACGACGCAGTTCTCCAGCCCTTCGGCCATCCGACGGTCGATGTGCTCGGTGTAGGGGTCCAGCTTCGACCCCCGCGGTGGGCGCGGCTTGGGGAGCATCGCTTCCGGCGAGTGCAGATACCTGAGCACCGTGTTACGGGCCAGGCCCAGTTCCCGGGCAATCGCCCGCGCCGAGTGGCCACGGCCATGCATCTCGTAAATCTCTTTCACATCTCCACCTCTTAGCAATCCTTGCAATTACCTCCGCCCAGTGTGCGGAGATGATGCCCTTGCTACTCGGGTGGCTCAATTCCAGTCCGTAGTTTTTGGCTCAGTTTAAGGCCGTTACTGACACGCAAGGTGGCTAACCACGTGCGGATATTGATAGCTCAGGACTAGGGGGCGGGCCTGTTTGCTGTGCCCTCACGTATGTGCTCGAAGTACACGAGGTAATACAACGATGTAGCGATGTATTCCTAGACCACGACGGCGTACTCTGCACCCAGGTAAGAGACCTGTGGACTGCTGGCAGCGTTGCGGGTGCTAGAAAAGATGGCAACAACCCTGAGGGGCTCTACATCGCCCACTCACTGCTAGACATCCAACACCTGATGCGCGATGCCGCCGACCACGAAGCGGGGACGCCCGGTACTGTCCCCGATGCCTGGGCGGATCGACGCTTCACCCGAAGAGATAGCCGACGTGGTGCTCCGGGCAAAAGGTTGCCGACAACGACGCCGATCCCGAACAGGCCCAGCAGGCCGAATGCGACCAACAGAATTGCAGCGTATCGAGGGATGCTGGCCGTCTAGTCTCCTCCGATGCAGGGAGAGGCTCGTAGGACGGCCTCGACCCTTACATCCACCACTGGTACAGAGTAGGGCACCGACCTACCGCCGGGTTTGTGACGACGCGGACTGGCAAGGTGGCTTCCGATACGAGACCCCCCCAACACTGACTGCTCCGACTGTAGCATCCTGCTGTATACCGACCGGTGGTACGGGCGTGGGATGTTCACTTACCCGAGTGCCTAAGGGCTACATGGCTCCGCGGTCTGGCGATGTGCAGTACAATGAGGCCGACCAATTCAGCACGCAGGTGCCCAGCGCGATGAAGCCCCTTCGTACGTGGGAGTTCAAGAAATATCGTCTCGCCAAGAGTGCGGTGCGGGAGCGGATGGCCCGCCAATACTTGGGCATAGACACGAAGACAGGTGGGGATCCCGACCCTTGGCTGCCACTGCGTGATGTGTTCATGCAGCTAGACGGAACGGTGGAGTCCCTGCGGTCCCGTCCTCCGAGACCGGCACTAAGGTGCCGAGATGACTATGTGGATGCCTACACGAACCTCACGCGGACGATGATTGCCTACTGCGATACCTACCGTATCAAAGCGGGATTGGTGTAGACAGGCTGGTGAGGACTTCATGGCGTGGTGCCGCCAGTTGCGACCGTGGGCCGAAGCAGATCTTCGCAGCGGATAAACCACGCTCAAATCTATAATGTGCCACCGCACAGGAGGCTGATCAGAGACGGATGCGTTTTATCGATCTCTTTGCCGGCCTTGGCGGATTTCATCTCGCGCTCAAGAACCTCGGCCACAAGTGCGTTTTCGCATCCGAGATCGACGAGAGTCTGCGTGTGACCTACTATGAGAACTTCGGGATGACCCCGTCGGGAGACATCCGCGAAGTTGCAGTCCAGTCGATCCCCAGTCACGATATTCTTTGCGCAGGCTTCCCGTGTCAGCCATTCTCCAAAGCTCGAGACTACTCAGGGGCGGGAGATACGGAACTCAGTGAGCTATACCTGCAGATTCTCCGGGTGATTCGGCACCACCATCCAAAGTTCTTGATCCTAGAAAACGTCCCGAACTTCGAGAAGCACGACAAGGGACAGACATGGGAGAGGGTGAAGGAGCTGCTGGGAGGTGAAGGGTACTCGGTCAGGCTCACAAAGCTATCCCCCCACGAGTTCGAAATACCTCAAATACGGCAGCGGATATACATCGTCGGGAGTCTTTCCTCACTTAGCCAGTTCCGATGGCCCAAGAAGTCAAAGACGCAGGTCTCAGTCGACTCTGTGCTGGACTCCTATCCTGAGGGTGCCCGCAACGTTCCAGAGAAGGTCGAACGGTGCCTCGACGTCTGGCAGGAATTTCTAGACCTAGTGCCCAAAGGCGAGAAGATCCCTCACCCATTGTGGTCGATGGAGTTCGGGGCAACATACTGCTATGAAGGCACCACCCCTTGGATGACGGATGCAGATACGCTTCGAAACCAAAGAGGCTCTCACGGCATGTGCCTCCTTCAGGCGAATACCAAAGAAGACATGCTGGCCATCCTCCCATCTCATGCCCGAACACAAGAAGAGCGGTTCCCAGACTGGAAGACCGCGTTCATAAGAAGAAACCGCGACTTTTACAGCCGTCATAGGACCTGGCTCGACGGCTGGATGGAGAGAATTAAAGAGTTCCCCTCAAGCTTTCAGAAGCTGGAGTGGAACTGTCAAGAAAAGGATCCACGAGAGGAGGTCCGTCGGATCAGAGATTACGTGATACAGATTCGAGCTTCAGGTGTGAGAGTTAAACGTAAGACGACCGCACCATCTCTGATCGCAATGACTGCAACTCAGATACCGATTATAGGCTGGGAGGGTCGCTATATGACTCCACTTGAGTGCCAGCGCCTTCAGAGCATGGAAGAGCTCGAGCTCCCGACGCGAATCACAAAGGCGTACGCGGCGCTTGGTAATGCCATCAATGTAAAGGTAGCTCAGCTAGTAGCCGGAGCACTCCTAGACACAGAGGACAGGGCGACGGTATGGACAATAGATGGACTGGGGTCGATGCCTGATCTAGGTCAGCTTGCATCGAAAGGAACTGGTTCTGTAAGTCATCTCTCAGTTGCGTACAAAGAGCTAGCCTAGATGGTCGAGTTGCATCAGGCAAACTCAGCCAAGGGAGTGCGAGCTAGCCAGCAAGTACCAAGTGCCACATCGATCAGCACTCTTCAGTGCATAGTCAAGCATTGGTATGCAGACAGTGGCCGTATCTTCCCTTGGCGCCAGCCATCGCGCCCCTTCCATGTCTTGGTTGCGGAATTGCTTTTGCGCCGGACTCAGGCAGATAGGGTTGTTGGACCATATCTCGAACTCATCGAGCGATACCCTGACCCGTGGGATATGGCGAATGCCGATGTTGCCGGCCTTCGTGAGTGGTTTAGACCCTTGGGCCTAGTTGGACGAGCGGATTTGCTGACTGGCGCAGCTAAGGCTATTGTCGAGAAGCACGGCGGCGAGCTTCCAGCTAGTCTAGATGAGATCGAGAGCCTCCCTGGCATGGGGAGGTACAGCGCCCGCGCCGTTCACTGTTTGGCGCACGGAGCCGCTGTGCCGATGGTTGACGAGAGCAGCGGTCGCCTTCTCCGCAGGCTGCTTGGCCTAAGTAGCACGGGACCGGCCTACTCAGATCGCAAGCTGGTTAATCTCGCTGAGGCGCTGGTTCCACATGAAACGAGCAGAGCTTTCAACCTGGGCTTGCTGGACATTGCTGCCGCGCATTGCCACGTACGTTCGCCGAGTTGTGTGCAGTGTCCACTTCGCCCTCTATGCATCCGGGGTCGGATAGTAGAAGCTGGCCTATAGCGAGAGGTGCTCATGGTTGATATGGGGAAGATGCTGTCGAAGGACACCTCGAGATCTCGGCTGGTGCTCCAGTGGTGTGTTGCACATGCTGGCGAAGAGAGTCTTTGGCCCAGAGATCTCCGAGACGGCACGCTGCTATCTAGCAGCGCCAAAGGCATCTACAGGCTAGCCTGGCCGGACTACGCGCTCAGTGTGCCAGAAAGCATAAGAGGCTCAGCAGGTCTTCAGGCCTCTGACTCCAGTGCCCAGAAGCAACTCAGGAACCCTGTGATGGCAGGTGCGACCGGGCTCGCATCAGGAGCACCAGAGAGTCCCGATGGCAGCACCTTGGATGAGCAGATGCTGCCATCGGCAGCGATGTCTGAGACGGCGCATACAAAGGTATCTGTCGGATGGAGAGGGGAATCATGGCGAAGCCGAACCCGCTGGTTAACATCAGCATACAGCCAGATGTCGGTGTTCTGTCAGTTCTGCCCCACCTGAACTATCGACCCTGGTATGCCCTCGCTGAGTTTGTTGACAATTCATTGGAGAGCTTCTTGAAACACCGGGTAGAGATAGAAAGCACGAACGGCAAGACAGCCAAGCTTCGGGTCGAGGTCGTCATCGACTCTTCTGACGATGGCTCGATTTCAGTCCGGGACAATGCTGCTGGAATCTATGAGAGTGAATATCGGCGAGCGTTTCGTCTAGCGGAGCCCCCTCCTCATCTCAGCGGCCTCTCCGAGTTCGGAATGGGTATGAAGAGTGCAGCCTGCTGGTTCGGAAAGCAGTTTTCCGTGCGGAGTTCCGCCCTAGAAGAGACAGTTGAGCGAACAGTTTCCTTCGATATTGATGAGATAGTGACAACGAAGACCGCCACACTCCCAGTCGTGTCGAGGTCGGTCGCATCTAGTCGACACTACACGGAAGTGACTATCTCTCGGCTACATCGGCCTCCACAAACGCGCACCATCACCAAGATTAGGGACCACTTGGCGAGCATCTACCGAGCGTTCATCAAGGATGGAACTTTGGAGATTCGCTTCCGGTCCACAGGCATCGATGAGATACTCAGCTACGCGGAGCCAGACATCCTAGTAGCTCCGCCTGCGGAGAGTCTCCTCCGCAGGCACAATCTCCAAGGTGAGCCGCTGCTGTGGCGTAAGGAAATCAGCTTTGACCTCGGAGCCGACATGAGGGTGACAGGCTTTGCGGCTCTGAGACGACGGGCAAGCACTTCCCAGGCAGGTTTCGCTCTATTCCGGCGAAGGCGTCTTATCGAAGGAAGCGGAGAAGACAGCTACCGACCACGGGAGATCTTCGGCGCAAGCACGACCGCTCCTTTCCAGCGAATCTTTGGCGAACTCCATCTGGAGGGACTTGAGGTTAGCCATACCAAAGACGGGTTCCAGTGGGATGAGAACGAAGAGCCCTTCTTAGAGCTTCTCAGGGAGCACCTTAACGCGGCTCCTCTTCCCATGATAGAGCAGGCGAGGGATGCGCTGTACGGCACGTTCCGGGATCCTACTGCCAGCCTTAGCAACGCCGTCAACGAAGCGGTCAAAGATACAGGGGAAGTGCTCAGGGCCGCTGCGCCTCCGATACTGGACGAGCAGATTCAGACTGCGCCTGACGAGCAGCCGCCACCGCCAAGCCTACCTCGGGCCGAGGAATCTTGGAGCGAGGAGTTTGAACTGGAGATCAACTGGGCCAGATGGAAAGTAACGGTCGAGGTCACCAACGATCCAGGGGTTAGCGAGTGGATCAGGGTCTTCGATACTGGGGACGCTGGCGATGTACGCCAGCTTGGGGTCAGTCTGTCCCTTTCGCACCCTTTCATGGAGCGGTTCGTAGGCAATGACTTGGACAGGATCAAGCCCTTCATGAGACTCGCCGCTGCCATAGGCCTCGCAGAGATTACTGCGAGAGAGTCGGGGGCGCGGCTAACGGGTGAGATGCGCAGAAACATCAACCAGCTATTGAAGGATGCCCTATCGAGGTCCTAGTGGAGACTAGACTGGAGGTGCCCAGTGACAGTGGGGGACACCCAAAGACGAGAACTAGTTGAGGTGCAGCCGCCTGAGCTACCTGCTGGAGCATTATGGCGGCCAGTCTTGGGAGAGGAGACTCTGGACCTCTTAGGCTCGCAGGTCAACCTATCACTCCAAGAGAGGGACCGACTTCGCGACGAGTCCGTGTCCATCCTCGCACAGTGCGTGGCGCCAACTGCACCCGATGCCCATCACTCTGGTCTCGTGGTCGGAAGCATTCAGAGTGGCAAGACTCTCTCGTTCACTACAGTGGCCGCTCTGGCGCGGGACAATCGGTACCGTGTAGTCATAGTACTAACCGGGACGGTCAAGATTCTGAACAGCCAGTCCGTTAAGCGGCTTGCGAATCTGCTGAGGATTAGCAGCCGCAACGACTTTGCATGGCGACTACTTCGGAATCCAAGACCGACTCATGCGCAGGCCCAAGAGATTGACGGAATAATCCAAGACTGGGACTCACCAGTTGCCGTTGGCCTACAGCCGCAAACTCTCCTCATTACAGTCTTGAAGAGGGCAAACCACGTGAGGAATCTTGCGCGCCTGCTTGGGCGACTAGACCTCTCGGGAGTCCCAACCCTTGTAATTGACGATGAGGTCGACCAAGCTGGGTTGAACACCGCAGTGAACCAGGGCGCCGAGAGTGCCACGCACAGGGAGCTCCGCAACCTACGAGCCGCGCTTCCTCATCACACTTACCTAGGCTATACGGCCACACCTCAAGCCCCGCTCTTAATCAACATCATGGATATGCTGTCGGCTAGGTTCGTCCAAGTTCTTACCACAGGAACTGACTATACCGGAGGAACACAGTTCTTCGAGCATGATCCTTCTCTGATACGAACTATCCCAGGCGACCAGATTCCTGCAAGAGATAATCCAATGAGGGAACCCCCCGAGTCACTTCTTGACGCGGTCCGGGTCTTTTTTATTGGGGTAGCAGCAGGAATAGTTTTTGGACCCCGCAGTCAAGGGAGTTCACAAAACCGGTCCATGCTAGTTCATCCATCCCAGCTCACGGCGCAGCACGCGGCGTTCTTCCAGTGGGTGCAAACTCTCAAGTCTAGCTGGAGCCGTCTCCTCGATAGCAGCGATGAAGCCGATCAGCAGGATAGAGATGCTCTGATAGCGGAGTTTCGTAGGGCACATGATGACGTGGCGCGGACGGAGCTGGGCATACCCGACTTCAGCCAAATCCTTCCAGTACTAACCCAAGCTGTTCGTCGCACGGTCGTGTACGAGATCAACCGACGTCCGGCTAACCAGTTCCAAGGTATTGACGACATCGACGAGTTCTGGAGGAGTAACTACTCATTCATTTTGGTTGGAGGCCAGTCTCTTGAGCGAGGGTTTACTGTAGAAGGATTAACAACTACCTACATGCCGCGCGGCATCGGCGTTGGTCAAGCGGACACAGTCCAGCAAAGAGCACGATTTTACGGCTATAACCGTGGGCACCTGGGCTACTGCAGGGTCTATCTTGAGATAGCAGCGCGGGATGCGTATCAGGTCTATATCGACCACGAGGACAGGCTCAGGCGTAGTCTTGCCGAGCACGCGCAGTCTGGGAGGCCCCTGAACGAGTGGCGGCGGGCGTTCTTCCTTGATGCCTCGCTGAAGCCGACGAGGGATGCTGTCCTCGATATTGACTATACCAGAGGGCCGACTCCCAATGTGCCCCATGCAGCAATGCCACCCCTCTACTCGCCGGAAGACCTGGAAGAGAACCGACAACTGTTCAGAGAATTCGTCAGCAGTCTTTCATTTGTTCCAGATGAAGGTGACTCCCGTCGAACAGTTGCACAGCGGCACGAGGAAGTGCGTGATGTACCTGCTCGATCAGCTTTGGAGCGGCTAATTGTTCCACTGCGAATCGAGGATCCCGCAGACGCGTGGAACTTTCTTCAGATCCGGCTCCAAATACAGCGCTACCTTGAGTCAAACCCAGACGCCTTGTGCACCGTCTTCCGGATGAGGCCTCAAGCAACGGAATTCGAAAGAACCCTGACGAGGGACGGCAATATTGAGCCATATCAAGGCCCCAACCTAGCAACCGGCTATAGGGGAGATAGGGCCATCGTCGACAGAGGACAACTGACCATCCAAATTTACGAGTACTCAGGAGTCTACTCACGGGTAGGGGATGAGAGGGGCGAGGTTCTAGCAACGGACGTTCCGCAGATAGCCATCGCGCTCCCCTCTGAGATAGCCGCAGATATGGTAGCGCAGCGTCAAGGTGGGGCCTAGCGTTGTCGAGCAGTAGGGAAACGCTGGTAGAGCTATTCGCGCGAATGCAATCTCCAGACATGGCGGGAGGAGAGACTAACCGCTTTATTGCGATTCCGATTGGTCCCTCCGGGACATATAAGCTCGGCAAAGACTCCGCCGGAGCACCTGCTCTGCTAGTTCAGCTACCAGTTGACCAGCCTACTAATGCGTCGCCCATACGCCTCAGGCATCTGGACATAGCCCATAGTGTACGTTGCGTAATCCATCGCGACCACGGTACGGAGTCAGGAACATTCAGTGTGATTTCTTGTGTGGAGGCTGATAGGGCTACCGAGGGCTATTTCCTTCGTGTCGTTGAGGCCTTGCTTCCAAGTCTTGGCGAGAGCCCAAATGCCCGCTCGGTTAACGAGGCAGTCAACAGCCTTGTGGAGCTATTCCGGGCACTTCAAAACCCACCTATCAAAGCAGTTCGGGGTCTGTGGGCTGAGCTTTTGCTACTGGCAGAATCTCAAGACCCGCAAAGGCTCTTGGATGCCTGGCATACCGTCCCTGAGGATCTATATGACTTCAGTGAGGGCAGTCATCGGATCGAGGTGAAAAGTGCGCAGGGCGAGATCAGGAGGCATCATTTCTCACTCAGCCAACTTCTCCCACCTCCAGGAACAACTCTTTCAGTTGTCTCTGTGCTCGTTAACAGAGCTGCTGGAGGAACGACAGTTGATGACTTGGTTAGTGAGTTGCGCTCCCACTTCTCGGGATCGCCGCATCGGCTACTGCGTCTTTATAAGGTGATTGCGCTGACACTTGGAGCCAGATGGCGCGAGGCTGAGCTAGAGATGTTTGACCGCTCGGCAGCTCGGCAGTCCCTAGCATTCTTTCGACCATCCGACGTTCCTATGGTTAGCCCTAATCTGCCTCCAGGCGTAGGCAGCGTTCGTTTCTCATCAGACCTGTCTGGCAAGGTGCCGTATTCGCACGGAGAGGTGCGAGCTGTTGGTGGACTCATAAGCTCAGCTGCGCCCCGGAAGGTGTCGGCATGAGCGGTGACCCTCTTCCTCGTGCTGGATGGTGATCCGCATATCCGAGTTTGAAATTAGGAGAGAGAAGTTGCGTAGAGCTAAGGCGGATGGCGCTCTGAAGGAATTACCCTCGCCGCAGCCTAGCAAGCCTGATAACCCCCCGGTACGTGTTCCCCCAATTGTTCCGCCTCGGCCAGTGGTCGACCCACGTTTTTCCTCAACCTAGGCCCGAGGAAGCGGCAAGAGTGCTGGACCGTTCATCCCCAGTTCATGCTGGTTCGGCCTCTGGACGCGTCCGGCGAGACCGGCGGTGTGGCCTGTCCCAGTTGGCACTCTTGCACCTGGGGCAGACCCTTGGGCGTTCTGTTTGGGTCCGCGCTATCCACTCATGCCCGCACCGACAACGATATGCGGCCACCACCAGATCAACGTCACCGATGGTAGTGGTGTCAACCGCGATCTCCATGATGGCAAGCATGAATATCCCCCTAGCCCTCTGCCCCAATGATGACGGCGACACCGGACGCCAGATGCAGGGCATAGCCATAGCGGCCTTGCTACGCATCGAGAAGCATCGTCTGGGCTACAGGGTCCCTTCGCAGAGCGACAGGGGCACCTACATCGTCAACACCGACGATACCCCCGTGTGTTCCTGCCCAGACTTCGACCTGCGCCAGAAGCCCTGTAAGCATATCTATGCGGTTCGAATCACCATCCAGCGCGAGGAACTGCCGGACGGCATTACAGTGGAGACCGCCAATGTCGCACAACGTTCCGACGGGCATGGCCTGCCTACAACGCTGCCCAAGAACACGAAGCGGAGCATTTCGTCCAGTTGCTCAGGGAACTGTGCGACACCATCCCACAACCCCCACAGGCTAGTGGGCGCCCGCGCCTGCTCCTCGCGGATGGCGTGTTCGCCGCTGCGCTGAAGGTCTATGGCCTGAAGTCCATGCGCCGGTTCATGACCGACATGCGGAACGCCGATGAGGACGGCTTTGTGGATAAGGCCCCTTCCCGTGGCGGTGTCTTGCGGTGCATGGAAGACCCTACGCTGGCCCCACTGCTCAAGAACCTCATCGAAATGAGTTCCCTTGCCCTGCGGGCTATTGAGGAGGACTTCGCCGTTGACTCGACCGGGTTCGCCACCAACGCCTACGTACGATGGTTCGACAAGAAATGGAATAAGCTCATCACCGAGGCCAAGTGGGTGAAGGCACATGCAATGTGCGGAGTCAAGACCAATATCATCACGGCCGTCGAGGTTACGGCTACGGACTCCGCTGACGCCCCATACCTCACCCCCTTCGTCCAGACCACTGCCGAACACTTCACCGTCAACGAGGTCTCCGCAGACAAGGCGTACCTCAGCAGGAAGAACCTGCGGGCGGTCGACACTGTAGGAGGGCAGGCTTACATCCCGTTCAAGTCGAACTCCAAGGCCATTACTCATCACAAGCGCGATGCCCTTTGGGAACGATCCTACCACTTCTTCCACTTGCACCGACCTCGATGACACCCCTGCGAAGCTGAGGAACCCCGAGCCACCCCACGACACGATACTTCTAGGATGGAAATGGTAGGCTCCGCCTCATTTACTTGACTTTTCGCCCTATAAATGCGACATTTATGAAATCAATTGTAACTTCATACAGAGCGTGCAAATGGTATCCGAATATCAAGTGCCGCCGAGCGGCATACCGGCCCGACTTGTGGAGATGGCACCCCAGTTGCTCCTGCTGCGGAATGGCATCGAGGCAGCCTGGCGGCACACGAGGCAACAGGTCGCGGAAGCCGGGTATGGCGACCTCGTGCAGTGGGCTGCCTTCGGCCAACTGCTAAACGTGAACATCATGCACCACATCCACCTCGTGGCGAATGGCGACCCTTGCATCACCGTTGGCCACCGTAAGAATCGGCGGAACACGGCGTTGCACGCTGTCGCATGGGTACATGGCGTGCGTCTAACGGTTTCCGCCGTAGAGATGGGTCAGTTCCCCCGGCTAGCATGTTTTCGAGTTGCGTATGCCCGTCAGGGCGAGTTCGACATCGGGCCGGATCACGCGTTCCGCATCGTGCCGTTAGAAGGCGGGGCAAGCTGGCAATATGTGCAAGTGCTCCACGGCCCCACCCCCGGCGACCGCTACCACCTCGGATTTGTCGAGTTGGCACTGATTAGCGCGGACGGTACGTGTAGGGGTCGTATCAACATCGACGACGTAATTGCACCGTCAGACGGGAGATATGTGCCCGCCGACGTGGAAGACATCGGCGATCAAATCGAGACTCCCATGAAGCCCCGAGTGGTGGATATCTATGCCGAGTGCTAGCCCGGGCTTTATTGGCAGTAGGTTGCGGGAGGCCAGAGAAACCCGCCAGATGTCGAGTGCCGGTTTGGCTGAGCTAGTGGGTGTCACGCCTCAGGGGATGTCCCAATATGAACACGGGCACAATACTCCAAGCCCGGATGTGCTCACACGCCTCGTCAAGGTTCTTCGGTTCAAGGTGGAGTTTTTCTTCCGGCCAAAGGATGAAGCGGAGCAAACCATTTTTGAACGATCCCGGTCCTCAGCTACCAAGGCAACCCGCCAGAGCGCCCGACACCGGCGCGCTTGGCTGCGGGACATCGTGCGGTACCTGGAGCAATTCGTGCATCTGCCCGAGGTTAAGGTGCCGGAGCATAAGGAGGCATGGTTAAGGGTGAGCGACGAGGATATAGAGACGGTCGCCCAAGATGTCCGCCGTGAATGGCGATTGGGCGATGGCCCCATAAGCAATGTCACCCTGCTGGTAGAAAACCATGGAGTCATCGTAACCCTGATGCCTATGAATGCGGACCATCTGGATGCCTTTTCCATGTGGGATCATCTTGACCACCGCGCGTACATTGTGTTGGGCGACAACGGGCAATCCGCGTTCAGGACACGGTTCAACGTATGCCACGAGCTTGGTCACTTGGTGCTCCATAGGGATGTATCTCCGGGTGAGGCCAGAGACCGACGATACTTCAAAGTCATAGAGGAGCAGGCTGACCGGTTTGCTGCTGCCTTCTTGACCCCGGCCTCTACCTTCTCGCCGGAGGTCAGCAATCCCACCCTCGACGTGTTCCGATCACTAAAGCCCAGGTGGCGCACTTCCATCAAGATGATGGTGCACCGTGCCAGAGAGCTTGAGCTTATCGACCATGACGAGGCTAGGCGTCTGTATATCAACTACAACCGTAGGGGATGGCATCACCAAGAACCGATGGACGAACAACCCATGGAAGAACCCCGACTGGTGCGAAGGGTGGTCGAGACGGTTGTCGACAATAGCATTGTAAGTCCCGCTCAGATTGCTGCTGCGCTCCCCTTCAATGCCGAGGACATCGAGCAGTTGGCCCATTTGCCCTATGGGTACCTGGACGAGGAATCCGCCTATACGTGGGCAGTCCGGGAACTCAACTCCGGCTTCATGTAAAGGCACTCCACAGAAGAGATGGAAGCAGAACGGCTATTGAGTCAACTAACCGACGATAAGGCCATCGAAGTCATGCTAGAAGGGCAGTCGGCGCGTACTATCCGCCGCGCCTTTACCAAGGCTGCGACCAATCAGGGTATGGTAATCCGTCTACAGACCAAAGAAGACCGGGTGCACGTTACGCTGAAAGGAGAGACAACTAAAGAGGCCGATACAATGACATCCACAGAGACAGTGGACGCTGTGGAGGCAGCAGCGGCTGTTGCAACAAGAGCGTAGACCCAAAAAAAGAGCTCCCTCGTCGCCTGTCACAGTTTCGAGGGAGCAATTGCACTAGGAGGAACCGCGATGAACCCCCAAGCACAGATTCAATATACAACCCACCTTCCACAGGGTCAACCTGACGATGGGGATGAAGGTCGCCAGCAGCGGGGCCTTGCTATAGCCGCCTTCGCGAAGATAGAGAAGCACCGTCTGGGCTATAGGGTCCCCTCACAATCCAGCACGGGGGCCTACGTCGTGAACCTCGATGGAGGCGACCCATTCTGTTCTTGCCCAGACTTCGAGACTCGGCAGCAGCCGTGTAAGCACATCTATGCTGTCGAATGTGTTATCCGGCGGGAGACGGAGCTGAATGGCGGCACGACGTACACCGAAGCCCTGAAAGTCACCTATGCCCAGGAGTGGCCCGCGTACAATCGGGCACAACGAGACGAAAAGCGAGAGTTTATGCGCCTTCTCGCCGACTTGTGCGGCTTGGTTCCTGAACCGACACAGACCGTTGGGCGGCCGCGGTTGTCTCTGGCCGATATGGTCTTCGCATCCGCCTTGAAGGTGTACTCCACCGTTTCAGGTCGTCGGTTCATGTGCGACCTTGAGACGGCCTTCGAGCGCAACTACCTTTCACGCCTGCCCCACTACAACTCCGTCTTCAACTACCTTGAGAATCCTGCTCTTACCCATATCGTGAAGCAGCTCATCGAGTCCAGCAGTGCGCCTCTCAAGTCGGTAGAAACTAACTTTGCCGTGGACTCCAGTGGCTTTTCCACTTCCCGCTTTGACCGTTGGTACGACGCCAAATACGGTCATAAGAAGGGGCGGAAGCAGTGGCTGAAGGCGCACATAATGGTGGGCACCAAGACCAACGTGGTGACGAGCGTAGAGGTTACTCCAAGTAATGTGCACGATGCGCCAATGTTCGCTCCCCTAGTCGATAGCACAGCCCGCCGGTTCACCGTCGCTGAGGTTTCGGCGGACAAGGCTTATTTGAGTAACGAGAACCTAGAGGTAGCGACGAGCGTGGGAGCTCAACCATTTATACCGTTCAAGGTGAACACCGTTCCTGGGCGCGGGTCCGACCTGTGGCAACGAATGTACCACTTCTTCATGATGCACCGGGAGACCTTCTTGGCCCACTACCACCAGCGTTCGAACGTCGAGACGGCGTTCGCGATGATCAAGGGCAAATTCGGTGATTCGGTGAGGAGCAAGACGGACACGGCTCAGGTTAACGAGGTCTTGCTGAAGGTGCTGTGCCACAACATTTGCTGTATCATTCTGGCATCATACGAGCTTGGGCTACCTGTGACTTTCTGGGCAGATAACACGTCTGCCCAGAAAGTGTGTGAAAATTAGGACTTTATGGGCAAAGCCGCATCGCGGTACCAATGGGACAAGATACGCTGAACAACGAATTCACCAACCGTCTAGCCGAAATGATGGGGACGTTCATCGCTCGAATCACGCCCTTAGTTGATGAGCTTACGGCAAATGACGGCGATCCTGATGCGGAGAGCAACGAAGAAGATGCCACCGGGTCTTCGCTTTCGGTGGTGTAGTGAACCGGTATGACAATTGCCGTCATAACTCGCCGTTTCTCTGCAGCGGAGGCCAAGGGTCAGAAATCGCCCCAACAACCGGAACGCATCAAGTCTCGAGACCGTTCCGGTTGGATGGAGGCGGTTCAGTGAACTCCCGCCCACTGGCCTCGGCCTCCCGGTATCTGGCAAGCCATGCTTCCCATTCCGCGTTGGCCTCTTTTCGGCCCCTGTCTTTGATCCACTTGAATGTTGCCGGAATTACCAGCATAACCAACCCTCCAACCAACTCCGCTATGACAGCGGCTCCGGCAGATGAGCCCGCACTCACAGCGAATATAGCAGATGCGAACACCACTCGGTCAAGGGGAGCCTCACCGCTTAGGTCTCCCCACAAGAGTCCCAACAGGATGGCTACAACCACCACATAGACCAAAAAGTAAACTGTCCAATAGGGCCTTCGAATCAGTACGTCTTCCACCGCCACATGCTACCATGCAACCTGCCATCCGCTGTCTCCTCTCCTCCCCTTCCTGTCACTCCACTCCACCCATTCCCCCTCACCCTCCCGTCGTTCCCGCGCCCCCAGCTCCGTAGTTCCTGCGCAGGCAGGAACCTACGTAACCCACACACTCAGCCCAAACCACCCTCACATCACCAACCAACCCCACCCTTCCACCCGCCCTTCCACCCGTCGGAAGAATCGAATTACCCTACCCGCATGTCACCCGCCCCTTTACAATTTACGCACACTTGTTCTATCATAATCACAGAGCGCGCAGGGGACTGCCCCCTAAGGGTCACCCCCGCGCACCTTCTTCGCACGAAATCTCTAGGAAGGCGCCATCCATGCAGGTGCTACCAACCAGCAGAGTGCACCCCGTCACCACGGGACATCAAGCCACTGTCCTCCCTCGCCCAAAAACAATCCATCAAAGAAGGCCCCGACCATGTCACACTGTGACCCTATCTGGCCAGCTAGCACAATGTCACAAATGTCACACTTTTCAAATTTCTGTGACATCCCTCAGATACGATTTCATGTCACACTGTGACCCTATCTGGCCAGCTAGCACAATGTCACAGATGTCACACTTTTCAGCTACAAAAACACGATTTTAGCTACGATCGGTGTGACATTGTGACATCCGCCTCCGCCTACCCCCGCCATCCCACCCTCCCGCCATCCCCCCTCAGTTCCTCCTGACCGAAGGGCATTCGAAGGACCGCACCCCACCAATGAGGTTCCCTTCCACCAAAACCGGTTTCCTTTGACGGCTCATTAATTCTGCAGGCGTGACTGAGGCCATAGCCTCTGCTACCATGACCTCCAGACAACTACCTAGGGAGAACCACCCATGAAGATCGCCCGTGTCCGGCTGCCCGGCGAACAGGGCCCAACCATCGGACTGGTGGACGAGGCGGCCGCCGAGATACTGGATGCCGGGCAGGTTGTGCAACAGCTGGGCTTGCCCGCGAATGCCTCAACTGCCGTCGATTTGGTCCGCTACAACACCGAGAACAAGGGCGCCCTCTCCAACGCGGTGAGGGACCTCTCGCAATTCAGCGCCACCCGCTGGCCCTTCGACAGCCTGCGCTTCCTCGCCCCCATTGAGGCCGCCTCTCTGAAGGACTTCCTAGCCTTCGAGGTGCACCTTAGCAATGCTCGCAAGCGCAACAATCTGGAAATCCCCCCAGCGTGGTACGAACTGCCCGTCTACTACAAGGGAAACCACCGTACCTTGGGCGGCCATGACGAGTTCGTATACTGGCCCCGCTTCAGCGAGCAAATGGACTATGAGCTTGAGCTGGCTTGCATCATCGGCAAAGAGGGCATCGACATACCAGTGGAGCACGCCGATCAGTACATCGGCGGTTACTGCATCATGAACGACTGGAGCGCCCGCGACATCCAGATGAAGGAGATGTCGGTGGGCTTGGGGCCAGCCAAGGGCAAGGACTTCGCAACCTCCATGGGCCCTTGGCTGGTAACTCCAGACGAGTTTGACCCAGCAACGGCCCGCATGGTGGCCCGAGTCAACGGCGAGGTCTGGTCCGACGGTATGTACTCCACTGTCCACTGGAGCTTCGCCCAGATGCTGGCCCACGTATCCATGGACGAGGCGGTGTACCCCGGCGACGTATTCGGCTCTGGCACAGTCGGCTTCGGCTGCGGCCTCGAACACGGGCGCTGGCTACAGCCGGGTAATCTGGTAGAGCTGGAAATCACCGGTTTGGGTGTGCTACGCAACCGCCTGGTACGAGTATTCAAGTAGCCACCACGGCCATCACTGGAGGCAGAACATGCCAGTACGTACTGGCGCCGAGTACATCCGGGGCCTGAGGGAACGCCCTCGCGACATCCGAATCAACGGCGAGAAGGTCACCGACGTGACCACCTATCCCGGTTTTCGCAATGGCATGCTCTCCATAGCTGCCCTCTACGACCTCCAGAACGACCCCGACACACTGGATGAGATGACCTACATCTCTCCTACCACCGGCGACCGGGTGGGCATGTCATTCCTGATGCCCACGAGCACCGAAGACGTGCAGCGCAAGGGGCGCATGATGGCGCGCTGGGCACGGCACCACGGAGGCATGATGGGTCGGACACCTGACTTCCTCAATGCCTCTTTCGTGGGCATGGCAGGTGCCGCCGACTACTATGCTCAAAACCGGCCCGAATTCGGCGAGAACATCACCCGCTACTACGAGATGATGCGTGAGGAAGACCTCTGCCTCACCCACACCTTGGTCAACCCGCAGCGCCGCCGTAATCCCAACAACTACATCACCGATGACCTAGCCCAAGACATAGCCCTCAGGGTGGTCAAAGAGACCGACGCCGGTCTGATTGTGCGTGGTTCGCGGGTGCTGGCGACCTTGGGGCCGATATCCGACGAGATCGCTGTGTACCCGTCACGCTCCCACCAGACGGCTGGCGACAGCGACCGCTACGCTGTCTCTTTCTCCATCCCCTGCGACGCTCCCGGCATGAAATTCATCTGCCGCGAGAGCTTCGACTATGGCCGCTCCCACTTCGACCATCCTCTAGGCTCTCGGTTCGAGGAGATGGACGCCATCGTATTCTTCGACGATGTGTTCGTCCCTTGGGAGCGGGTCTTCCTGTACGGAGATGTAGACCTGTGCAATCAGATGTCCTTCCGCACAGGCTGGATTGTGCACAGCTTTCAGCAGGTGGTGACCCGCATAGTCGCCAAGTCGGAGTTCCTTCTGGGCTTGGCAACGATGATGACCCAGACGGTGGGGTCGGGTGATCAACCCCACGTTCAGGAACGGCTGGGCGAGATGGCCATGTACCTAGAAGTTGAAAAGGCCCTGCTGCGGGCGGCCGAGTTGGACGCCAAGCGCGACGAATGGGGCGGTTTTACCCCAGCCCGCATCCCCCTGACCGTGGGTGAGAACATGTACGCCCGCATGTTTTACCCCCGCATCGCCGAAATCATCCATCTCCTGGGTTCCAGCAGCCTGATGGCTCTCCCAAGTCAAGCCGACTTCGACAGCGAATTGCGTCCCGATCTTGACCGCTACCTTGCCACCGATACCATGGAAGCCATCGAGCGCGCCAAGCTGTTTCATTTGGCTTGGGATGTCTCCTGTAGCGCCTTCGGGTCGCGCCAACTGCACTACGAACGCTTCTTCGCAGGTGACGCAGTCCGCAACGCCCAGATTCTGGTCAATATCTACGACCGCGAGCCAGCCATCCAGATGGTGCGGGAACTCTTGGAGCGCGATGCGTCTAACTGAAGTTGACCCATGGCCCACTCGCTACAAGCTGACTCTCTTCCAGCGCGGGCTCAATGCATGGGTCAAGATATGGGTCCGGCTGGGATTGCCTCCGCGGAAGTACCATCTGATGACCGTGCCGGGCCGCCATACCGGGCGGCCACGCACCGTATCAGTGTCAGTTGTGGAAGAGGGTGGAGAACGCTGCCTAGTCTGCCCCTACGGCGAACGCGAATGGGTGAAGAACGTTCGAGCGGAGGGCATGGTCACGCTCTCACGGGGACTGTATCGGGAGACGCTGGTGGCAACTGAGGCAGTCGACCCTGACCGCAAGGCCACCGTACTGAAGGCTTACTTCAGAAACGAGCCGATCACCCGGAAATACTTCCGGGCTGGGGCGGACTCTCAACTCGCGGAGTTCGCCTCTGAGTCCGCCCTGCACCCGGTGTTTCGCCTGTCGCCTGTAGACTGTCGACTATAGACTGAGAATGTAAACTAAGAGGGTAGGTTAGACGCCAGCGGCGGCCAGCGCCTCGTCGATCTTGCCGGTATTATAGCCCACCACCAGCGACTCACCGATGACGGTGACAGGCGTGGCCCGGTAGCCCATGCCCACCAGCGCGTCTCTGGCGTCAGGCTCTTGGGAAACGTTGTGCTCGGTAAAGGCGATGCCCTTGCGTGAAAGATACACTTTCACCATGTGGCAGGGCCCTCAACCATCGGACGTATAGACGGTAATCTCCGGCATTTTATTCTCCTTCCCCTTCCGAGCGCTCTCGCCGTTTGTGGTCTGCCTTGGACTCGTAACTGTCGAACAGCCCTTCACCAGGCTGTACCGCTTCATCCAAGCTGGAGGCGAAGTCCTCGCCTGCTTCGAACTTGCGAAGAAACTCTTCGCTTACGAAGAACATTCAAATACAGAACCCATCCCGCTTGATATCCTCGTGGTGACGGTCGCAGGGACAAATCTTTTTGCGGTCCTCGACGGGATCGCCACTAAGCGTCATTCAAGGGCAGTAGCGGTAGCCGTGTTCGACTTGGTTTTGCGCCAAGCCCTCTTGGACCACTTTCACCACATCGGGTTCGGGGAAAAACTGGTAGGCCCCACGTTCAACGTACTTCTCAGAAAAGGTGACAGTGCCCTTTAGGGCCTGTTCCATGGTCAGCTTACGTGCCATGTTACCCCTCGCTGGCCTTTGGTGTATTCGCCTGCGCATTGGCCAATCCACCGCTGCGCATCTGGGCGTGAGCTGCGCACGGCATCTTTCGGAAGGCCTGCTCCCGGAATCTCAATTGCTCCACTAAGTGAGGCAGTGCCTCCTCCACCTCGCGGTAGCTCTTGCTCCGCTCCACCTCGACGCTGAGTACCGCCGCCGTCCCGCAATCGCAACTGGCGGCCACAAAGACCTTGTGCACATCCAGCGTACCCGACAGGTTGGGCTTGAACCCGCGCAGCAACCGCAGGCTCATGTCCTCCGCCAAGGCTTGTGAGAACAACAGATGCAGCTGGCTTTCTGTAACGGCTTCTCTAGCGTCCATAACGGTTCAGTGACTCACGCTGAGGAGGACAGAATCGCGGGCGTGTTTAGGCGGGGTCGTTGCCCAGTTCCTGCTCCAGCCCACGCAGGAAATTCTCTAGTTCCGGTGAGAGGGGGACATCCGCGCTGGTGCTGGTTGTCTCGGCTGTCGACTCTTGGGCATCGTACTGGGCTTCCAACTGACTCAGCACCTGCTTGACCTCGGGGTTCTGTTCAACAGCAGCGGTCAGCTCCTGATACTGGCGTCGCCCCTTTTCAGTATCGGCCAAGTCCGGTGGCAGCGGATAGAACGTCCCAAGCAATTCAATCAGCCGTGCCGTGCCTGCATGGTCTTCTTCCAGTTGCACGTACTGGGGCAGGCGGGCGATTAGGGTCATGTTCTGGATGCCCAGCTTCTCCGTCTCCTGAGTGACCATGTAGGTGATGGTGGTGGGACCCTCATACCGGCTGGACCTGACGCCCAGCTCCTGCAATTGGCTCTCAGGTTCCGGTGAGGTAGCGCTGCCACTGACCAAAAGGGAGCGAGTATGCGGAACGACGTCGTACATTCCGCCAATTAGACAGTAGCGTCTGGCCCCGAAGTGCTTCAGCACCTCAATAATAGACTCGGAGTAGTCCTCGCCCAGATAATGGGGCTCCCTCATGTGCAGAAAGAGCAAGTCGTGGCCATCTTCACGCTGCGCGTACTTCAGGAAGGTGTTCGGTATGTTCAGGATACGCTTGCCATTCACAAACCGGGTACGCGGTCGGTAGCGGGTGAAATCGTAGAACGCGCCAGGCCGGGCCAACTGTCCCAAGTCCTTGGCCCCGAAGTGCTGCTCCAAGCGGGAAAGGGCCAACGTACCCACACGCCCCACATTGATCCAAGGTCGCAGCACTGCGATGACGTGCGGGTCCTGCAGCTCCGGCAGGGGTTCTTTGATTTCAAAAGCACCCAATCGCATAGCAACCCTATTCTGCCAGCGCCCCTACCGCTTTGCAACCTTTGGAGACCCCGCTACGTCGGGATGGACGCCCAGGATGAGAACGAATGATGTGTCCGGGTGCTAGGTGGGGCGCTCTAGGCGAGGGATAAACGTTTCGGCCACAGCGCCCTATTGGAAGCCCAGCGTCCCTAGTGAAGTAGCGCTCGGCAATACTCATCTCCATCCGGGCTACGTAGGTTACCGCCCCGTATCGGGCGGCACCAATTCCGCTAAGGTGGACTCGACCCGACAACACTCGTATGATGGTTCTGGCTTTGTGAGATCGCGAATTCGGCGTACAAATGTCGTCTGCCGTTGGGCGTGACCAAGAATCGCTTCAAGACCGCGAGACCACGGCCAACCAAGCGAGCTGAAAAGAAACCAGCCCAGAGGTGTAAATTGTCGGTGGAAGACCCCAGACGCTTGGCCAGCGACGAGGCCGTAACACGGACTGCGCAGGCACTAGAGGCCCGGAACGTCTCCGTCGTGGTTGTCGGCAACCGTAGCGAAGCCCTGCAGAAGCTCAAGGAGCTCGTCCCTCAGGGAGCGCAGGTATTGGCGGTGACCTCTGAGACTCTGGACGACGTGGGTTTCACTCAATACGTAGCCCAAGGCGAGGCTTATCAGAGCCTCAGCGCAATGTTTCAAGCAGCCTCCACACCCGAAGAGCGTTTCGAGCTGCAACGCACTCTCGGTTCCACCCCCGAATACGTGGTGGGCAGCGTCCAAGCGGTGGCGGAGACGGGACACGTAGTGATAGCCAGCGCTTCAGGCAGCCAGCTCAGCAGCTATGTGTTCGGGGCGAAGAACGTGGTTTGGGTGGTGGGCACGCAGAAGATCGTGGCCACACTGGAAGACGCCATGGCTCGGACCTACGGTTATGCTTTCGACCGCCACAAAGAGTGGTCTCCGGCCCAAGGTCACGGCCCATCCAGCATGGGCAAGGTCACCATTTTCGAGAGCGAGAGGCGCCCCGACAGGACTACCGTCATACTTATCAAAGAAGCTCTAGGCTGGTAGCCAGCCCGCACCACGCACGTCTAAGTAGGAGGGATCCATGAGCCCGTTCCGCATACAACCCCATGGTCGCCTGCAAGAGTGGGTAGCTGAAGAGAAGGGCTACTTCAAGGACGAGGGCCTTGAATACGAGTTCGTCCACGGCATAGCCACTGTGCAGCCAGCTACACAGCCAGGGCCGGTGCAGCAGGTGAAGGACGGCGCATTCGAGTCCTATGAACGTGGGCGGGAAGTGGAGGTCAGCTCGGCCTGCCACTGGACAGTGAACATGGCCTCGTCGGTGGGGCACGGCCGGATGTGGGGCCACGCCTACTCCGTGGCTCCGGCTGGCATATTCGTCCCGCCGGAATCGTCTATACGCAGCGCCGCCGACCTTGCCAACGTCGAGGTTTCAGTGGGCTACCACTCCGGTAGCCACTTCTCCACGCTGATGGCCTTGGAGAAGTTCTTGGGGCCGGAGCAGATCAACCTAAAATTTGTCGGCGGTCCCAACAGCCGATTGGAGTTGCTGCTGGAGAAGCGGATAGAAGCAGCCCAAGTCTTCTCTTCCCAGTACTACGTGGTGGAGCAGCAGGGCTATCGCAAGGTAGTGGACGCCAGCTTCATGATTGGCTTCCTTTTCTCCGTCGACGCCGACATGGATGATGTGGCCAGGTACTTCCGGGCGCTTCAGAGGGCCCAGCGGGACATCGACCTCGACTTGGGACGCTACAAGCATTACTACCTGCTGGAGCTGCCTGAGCGCTACCACAGCATAGTGGATGTGCAGGCCTTTGGCCCAGGCGAACGTCTAGTGTTCGAGCCATATACCCGAGAGATGTACGAAGACACCCACCGCTGGATGGAGGAGCGGCAACTGTTCGACGGGTCGACCGCGCCCACTCCTCAATACAGTATGGCTGTGGCGGGTTAGAGGCCTAGCCGTCCCCACCCAGCAGCCAGACTTGTGGCGCGGTGTGCCACTGAAAACAATGTGTGCTAGTCCACTGCGACGATTGCCGATAGCTCGACCTTCAGGCGGGGGTGGGCGGCCAGACGCGTGATCTCTATGGTGGCGGTGCCGGGGCGGTGGGCCCCGAAGTACTCCCACCAAACGTCGTTCATCTGGTCCTGCTCATCAATGTTGGTCAGGTAGCGGGTCACCTGCACGATGTCGCTGAAGCCCGCCCCGACGGCGTTCAAGCCCAGCTTCACGTTCTCCAAAGTCATCCGTGTCTGCTCGGCCATATCGTCGGGTATGTTCTCGAACTCCTCGGGCCGGTGGGGATGGTGGTGGTAGATAGGAACGCAAGTAACACCGGCTAGGTAGACCATCGACCCGCCTGTAACCTTAACCGCTGGCGCATACGGCAGGTTGATGGAGGGATCCCGGTCTGCGGTATGTATCACTTCTATCTGCTTGGCCATGGCTGCTGCCTCCACTGCTTGTCGTCCCATTGTTGACGAAGACTGAACTGCGACTTCCATTCTACCCCACCATTCAATCCAGAAAGTCGACCGCCAAGCCACCGCTCAGAGAGCATGGTTCCAGGATTCCGGCCTCCCCCGGAATTGCGGACGGCCCCGTTAGGACCGCGTATGCTCATGGGAGGCAGATGCAGGCTTGGAGCAGTGCCCAACTTTTCCGTTCGTCCTGAGCGGAGCGGGACGGAGCGTCCAGCGGAGTCCCGCGCAGTCGAAGGATGGGACGCTGCCAAAACAAGGGGTCTAGTTCACCAGCGTCCCGCTCTTCGACGGAGCGGAGTACGAACGAATGGGGCCGACCTTCCATGGGCCGTTGGGGATTAGCGTCTATTTTCATAGCACTGACGGGGCATCTGATGCGGACCATCAACGTTACCGCCAAGCAGCTATAATTGAGAGAGTATGAAAAACGTAGTCTCTATCAGGCCTATGTGCCGACTCGCCTCACTGGCCCCCGCCCTTATAGCATTACTGGCGTTGGCCGTTGTCCTCGTCGCAGGCTGCGGGGAGACTCCCACTCCCACGCCTCCAGCCGCGGTAGTGCTGTCGGCACCTCAACAGTTGGAAGAACCATCCACTCCCAGCTTGGATGCGGCCCCGCCTCAAGTGGTGCCCGGCTTCTCCGCCGGTGCCTTCGGCTTCTCCCACTACGTGTTCGAAAACATCGGAGGCGAGGTCATCACAACCTTGGTCGAGGGGCCTACAACGGAGCAAATCCGCGCGCCGGTTTCGTACGCGCAGCTCAAGGACATCCAGGAGAATGGAGGGCCGCTGGATGGACTGGAGATGTCCTACGAGGACTTGGGAGACCTAGGGGGACAACTGGACACGATACGGGATGCTACTGCGAAATACCAAAATATCGAGGTGGCCTTGGAAGAGGGCTACCTACAGACCACCGAGGACGTGCCCAACATGGGGGCGCACTTTATCCATCCTATCAGGGCCTTGGACGGCCTGTTCAACCCCGCCGAACCCGAAATCCTGTTGTACACCGGCGACGAGGAGCTTGGGTGGCGTCTTGTGGGGACTTCTTTCGTGCTGCCACGGGAGCAGGTGGGTGACGAACACCCGGAGGCTTTCGCGGGGCCTCTCGACAACTGGCACGTCCACTACAGCCTGTGCACCGGCCCCAACTCCATCTCCCGCTCCACCACGCCCGAGCAGTGCGCGGAAGAACAGAGCGTGTGGCTGCCGTCCTATGGCTGGATGATTCACGCTTGGGTGTGGGACGACAACCCTATGGGCGTGTTCAACATGTGGAACCCCAGCGTGCCCCCCCTAGTCTCCAGCGACGAGGTGCGTCCATCAAGGGACGCCTTCGTCCCTGCAGAGGGGGCCACCGTAGCAACTATCGAGAACTTCAGCTACGCGCCCACGAAAGTCGATGTTGGCAACACCCTCACATGGACCAACGTGGACGGGGTGCCCCATACCGTCACCGCAGGCTTGGACGGGGAGGCCATCAACTTCGACTCAGGGCTGATCGGCCCCGGCCAGTCTTTCGCTGTGCGCTTCGACCAGCCTGGACTCTTCCCCTTCGCCTGCGCCCTGCATCCCTCCATGACGGGGACCGTATCTGTGGGCCCGTAGGGGGCTTTGGCGTTCATGTTTCGGGCTGGGCAGGCCCCTAGGACGGTATCAGACCCTGTTGTGGCATAGTCCAAGGCAGGCTGTAGACAGGCGCTAACTCGGGTGCGCGCGGTATCGGTATCTCGCCGAAAGGCACGTCAATGATTACCAGGGCCTGCATTTCCAGTGCTTGGGGAATCAAGGTTTCCAACTCCATCGGACCGTCCACCGCTCTCATGCCGACTGCGCCGAAGGCTTCGGCGAACTTCACGAAGTCCGGACTACAACCGAGCAGCGGGCTAGATATACAGGGCGCGTCCCACTCCACCGCCGGCGGCGATGACTTCGCCCGTCACCGCCACTGAGAGGGGTGATGCGAGGAAGGTGATCAGATGCGCCACCTCCTCGGCGTCGACGATGCGACGTATGGCGGTGCCGCCGTACATCTGCTTCTCGGCTTCCGCCTCGCTGATGCCCCGCTTCTCCGCCTCAGCAGCCACCAACCCGGCGGTTCGCTCGGTGCGAGTACCCCCAGGGTGGACGACGTTGGCAGTGATGCCGTACTGGCCCAATTCATCGGACAGGTTCTTGGTCAAGTGGGTAATAGCAAGGTTGCGAGCCCCGGCGATGGTGCCGACGTTCCGGCCCGCCAACCCGCCAATGTTAATGATGCGGCCGAACCCCTGCTTCTTCATATGCTCGGCGGCGGCACGGGACGACCGCAGGTAGGTCATGAACTTGAATGTGATGTCTTCCATCACGTCCTCGTCTGTAACCTGAGAGAGTGGCCCCGTGGCCTGCCCGCCCGGCCTGCCCGCATTGTTGACCAGGATGTCCAGCCCCCCTAGCGTGTCGATGGTGGTCTGCACCATGGCGGTTACCTGCTCCGCCACGTTGGTGTCGGTGGGCACGGCGATAACGCGTCGTCCCGTCTGCTGCGTAATCTCTTGGGCTGCCGCTTCCAGCGTTTCCTTAGTTCGAGCGCAAATGGCGACATCCACGCCTTCCTTGGCCAGTTCCAAGGCAGTGGCCTTGCCTATGCCCACGCTGCCCCCGGTGACCAGAGCCACCTTGCCCGACAGTTGCAAGTCCATCCTTCATCTCCTTTGCTCCCGTCTTGCCGGGAAACGTAAATTCTTCAAGTTGGATATCTCGGCAATTGTATCATCGGGGGATGTAGCCCGTTGAGGACGTACTGGGGGCGTGGTACATTGCCCGAACGCGAGCCCGCAATCGGTCGGCCCGCTACGACAACCCGTAAGGCGACTATCAGGAGGGAATAATGCCCAGACAGCACATCAAAGGCGAGAGAGAAGAAACACGGGCCTATTCGCGCGCGGTGATAACCCATGGAGGCACGTCTATTTTTCTGGCGGGGGTGACCGGCGGGTTTGATTCCAACGGAAACTCCCTTGCAGGCGATTTCGAGGCCCAGGTGCACCAGACCTTCGCCAACCTCCGGGCTGGCGTGGAGGCGGCAGGCGGAACTCTCGAAGATATCGTCACCATGACCGTGTTCATCACGGAAATGCGCTACGGGGACCGATTCACCGAGATGCGCCGCGACTACTTCACCAACTATCCCGGCAGCGCCCTTATTGGCGTAGAGGCCCTGGCCCGCCCCGAAATGTTGCTGGAGATACAGGCCATCGCAGTAATCGGCGACGACTAGGGTTAGTGCCCCTTGGTCTCAGGAGGTGCCGAAGCTGGAGTCGGCGCCTCTCTGCAGACCTAGTTTCCCTCAACCTCCTCGAAGCTCCTACCGACACCTTCAGGTTGACACTTCCCCCCTACTTGGATAACCTTTAGTGGATACCATCCTTTGGACTATCGGACGAACCTCAGGATACCCCCGGACCCCATCCACAAAAAGGGAATTTCACATAACAGGGAGGAAGGTGATGGCTGATAGTAACGATGTAGCACTAATGGCCCACCTGATGCGCCGCGCCGGCTTTGGCGCTTCACGCGAGGAGTTGGAGGAGCGCGCGGCCAGAGGGTACGAGGCCACCGTGGAGGAACTGGTCAACCCAGAAAACCGGGCAGCGGACAATGAGGACTTCATGTACCGCTACATGCCTGGCATCGAGGCCCCGCTGGCACCTCCCTTGGCTCAAGCCAACTGGATGTACCGGTTGCTCACCACTCAGAGGCCGCTGCAGGAGAAAGTGGTGCTCTTCTGGCACCACGTTTTCGCCACGGGCAACTCCAAGATCGACAATCCCCCCGAGTTGCTCCAACAGTTGGACATGTTCCGCAAGCACGGCTTGGGCAGCTTCTCCGCTCTGGTGAGCCAATTGGCCCGCGACCCAGCCATGATCTACTGGCTGGACAACTACGACAACCACAAGGGCGCCATCAACGAGAACTGGGGCCGTGAGTTGATGGAGCTGTTTACGCTAGGCGTGGGCAACTACTCCGAGGACGACATCAAGGAGGCCTCCCGGGCCTTCACCGGCTGGACCATCACTGCCAAGCTCCCACGCAACCCCTTTGGCCGGTTCTTCTGGCACTTCGATTTCCGCCCTGAAGACCACGACTACGACGAGAAGACATTCCTAGGACACACCGGTAATTTCGATGGCGATGACATCATCAACATCATCGTGCAGCAGCCAGCCTGCGCCCGGTTCGTCACACGGCACATGTACAACTTCTTCGTCGCCGACGAAGTGCAGGTGCCAAGTTGGAACGACATGGCGCCCAAGGACCCGGAGGCCATCGAGTACCTGAGCAAGGTGTTCCGTGAGTCCAACTACGATATCAGGGCGACCCTGCGAGCCCTGTTTCTGTCGGACTTCTTCAAGGAGGCCCGATTCACCAAGGTGAAGAGCCCCGCTGAACTGGTGGTGGGCGCTGTCCGTACCGCTGGCGATTTCGCTGGCCCTAGGCCGGGTCTGCAGGACTTGGCCAACGAGTGCGCCTTCGAAGGACAAGAGTTGATCAACCCGCCCAGCGTGGAGGGTTGGCACACCGGCCATGAGTGGATCGACAGTGGCGCGTTGGTGCGCCGCGTCAACTTCGCCGCAGACCGCTTGGGCAACATCGAACTGCCAGGCATACGCGACATCGTCGGCAGGGTACAGGCCAGGGGCACGACGGACCCCGAAGCGGTCCTGAACGCCTGCTTGGAACTGCTCTCGGTGGAAGTGGGAGACCAGTCACGTTCGGAACTGATGGACCAAGCCAACGAGGGCGGCATCTACAACTGGGCCACCCCTGAAGACGCTGGCAAGTCCGCCCAGAGAGTGGGCGTCCTGATGGCTCTGATAGGGGCCTCACGAGAGTATCAATTCGCCTAAGCTCCGCAGCGAGCGGGGCCGCACCCCCAGATTGACCCCAGACCAGCCTCAAACTAGGAGGAGGAAAATGGCATCGACGACCAAAGACCCGGTGCTGGTAGTTCTTCAGCTATCGGGTGCTAACGACTACTTGAACTGCTTGGTTCCTTACACCAACGGCATCTACTACGACAACCGGCCCAATGTCCGCATCAAGCCGGAAGAGGTGATACCGCTGGACGACACCTTGGGCTTCCACCCCAACATGGGGCCCATGAAGAGGTTCTGGGACGATGGCAACCTAGCCATCATCAACGGGATCGGCTTCGAGAACTCGCCTCGGTCTCACTTCCGAGCCATGGACATCTGGCACACCTGCGAGCCGGACAAGATCGGCACCGAGGGTTGGCTGGGCCGCGCCATTCGGGACTTGGACCCGAACCACGACAACGTGGTGAAGGCCGTCAACTTCGGCCAAGGCCTGCCCCGAGCCCTCAGCCTGTCAGGCGTGCCGGTGGCATCAGTTTCTGACCTAGAGTCCTACGGCGTGCTCACGGGCATCGCCCAAGACCAGCGGGCCCAGGCCCTTGAACGCTTCGCCCGCATGTACTCCCCGGCCATCGGTCGCGGTGCGGTGATGGACTACCTCGGCAACACCGGCCTCGATGCCCTCAAGGGCGCCGATGTGCTCAAGGTGGCCCCGCAGCAGTATTCCTCCAACGTGGAGTATGCTGCCACGCCCATCGCCCGTGCCCTCAAGGGCGTCGCCATGACCCACTTGGCCAACGTGGGCACACAGGTCTTCTATTGCCAGCACGGCAGCTTCGACACCCACGCCACTGAGTTGCCGGTGCACGCCAAGCTGTGGACCGAGGTCTCGGACGCCGTGGAGAGTTTTTTCGACGACCTGCGGGAGCATAACGCCGCGGACAACGTGCTGATGATCATGTTCACTGAGTTCGGCCGCCGGGTGCGCGACAACGGCACGGGGACCGACCACGGTGCTGCTGGCGTAGCATTCGCCCTCGGCGATTCGGTCAAGGGCGGCTACTACAACGAGTATCCGTCGCTGGAGGCCGGCGAATTGATTCAGGGTGACCTGAAGCCCAATTACGACTTCCGCGGCTTCTATGCCACGGCCTTGGAACAGTGGATGGGCCTCGACTCCAAGAACATCGTCGGCGGGACCTACGAGCAGCTGGCCATCGTCTAGTCCCGACCAGACTTGAGACCATACGCGGAGCCCGTACCGTGCTTTGTGCGCGGTGTTTGCGGGCTCCGCGTCAAACAAGCAACAACTACTCCCAAAGGGAGGCTATCATGATGACCACAGTAGCTACAGGCCGAGTGTACGATCACAGCCACGTTCTCGGCATGTACGCCCAGACGGGCCAAGGCTTTTATGCGCCCGTGGACATGGCCCTGACGTCCGATGGCATCGCCTACGTGGCGTGTCGTGGTGGGCTGGCCCTGTTCGCCCGCATCACCAAGTTACATGTGGACCACCGGTTCATCCGCGAGATCGGCTCCCAAGGGTATGCCGATGGTCAGTTCATCTGGCCCACGGGCGTGGCGGTGGATAGCGAGGAGAACGTCTACGTCACCGACGACTTCCTCCATCGTATCGTCGTCTTCGACAAAGACGGCGGATTTCTCCGAAACGTCGGCTCCCAAGGCGATGGTGACGGGCAACTGAAGGCACCTGCCGGCATCAAGGTCGACAAAGACGACAACCTAGTGGTGGTCGATGCCCAGAACCACCGTGTGCAGGTGTTCGACAAGCACGGCAAGTTCATCCGCAAGTGGGGCGGGCAAGGCGATAGCAACGACCAGTTGAACATGCCTTGGGGCCTCTGCTTCGACAACGATGGCAACGTACTGGTGGCCGACTGGGGCAACCGCCGTGTACAGAAATTCACCTCCGAGGGCAAGTACTTGGCCACCTACGGCGGTGCAGGCACCGGCCCAGGCGAGCTCGACCGGCCATCCGGCATCGCGGTCGACTCCCAAGGGGACATCTACGTCACCGACTGGAACGCCGATACCCTGAATGTCTACAACCCCGGAGACGGCAGGTTCATCACCGCCCTGACGGGCAATGCCAGGGTGGTCTCTCCATGGGCTGAGACGCTTATCGCCGCCAACCCCGACATGATCAAGGCGCGACGTATCGCCGACGTGTCGGAAGAGTGGGGGTTCCGGCGCCCCATTGCCGTGAACATCGACGCCGACGACCGGATATATGTCCTAGAGGAGTATCGGCACCGCATTCAGGTGTACGACAAGGTCAAGGACTACACCGAGCACGCCTTGAACGCCTAGGCGCTTGCTCTGTCAGACGACACCAACAGCAAGGGCGGGACTATAGTCCCGCCCTTCTCTTTTCGGTTGCTTGGGCATCTCTGCGACTCAGTAGCCCATCGGTACTATTGATGAACGGCGAACGCCGGCGTCTCATAGTAGTGCGGCCCGTCGTATATCTCTACCAGCAGACAGTCCTCCGCGGCACGCGTGGGCCCGTGGGGGTGGTCCTTCGGGTTCCAATAGAACTTGCCTGGAGTGAGGACGATATCGCTGTTGGGGTAGTGGTACTCCCCCTTGAGGCAATACATGAACTGGTTGGAGGCATGGATGTGGGTTGACGGCACTCCGCCTCCCTTGTCCACCCGGAACAGGGCAATGGACGCCCCCGTCTCTGGGTTCTCCCACAACATCTTGATGAAAGCCCCGGCGGTGCCTAAGGCTTCCCACCCCGTACCGTCGTCGGCATCCCAGACCATCTCCTTGAGTTCGCTCATCCTGGTTCTCCTTTCTCCCATGGCGTGCGTAGCGCTCGCGCACTGCATTCTAGTCTGGCGCAACCACTATGTCGAAAGCATCCCCGTGACCACAACAGCCACACCACCACATACCATAGGCTATAATTGTAACCAGCCACCCTGCTCTGCCCCACTCCGCCCCAATTAGGTGGCGACGCACTACTGCCCGGTGGTGTAGTGGTATCACAGGGGACTTTGGATCCCTTAACCCAGGTTCGAATCCTGGCCGGGCAGCCAGCCTCTGAACAACTGTGGCCTGTTCGGCTCGTGAGCAGTCGCAGCACATTCGACCAGAGCCCGCGCTCTCGGGCTCGCCGGCTTTCCGAATCATGGCCGAGCAGCCAAGCGTATCTGGTGCTCCCAGACTTGGGTGTGTTGGATAACGTGCTCTACAACGACTACACTGATGAACGCATGATGCCAATGAATCATCTCCCCGGGTGGGCCCGCCCCGGGCTGGTCCTGGTGGCAGCTGTCATACTGGCGATAGTCGTCCTAGCCGGTTGTGGCGGCGGCGACCCGACGCTCACTGTGTACTCCAGCCGGTTCGATACTTTGGTCGGGCCTCTGGTGTACCGGTTCTCGCAAGAGAGCGGCATTGATGTGCAGGTGAAGTATGCCAGCACTGTGGAGACCACGGCCAGAATCATGGAGGAGGGAGAAGATACTCCGGCTGACGTGGTCTATCTGTCCGACCCATCCTACCTTGGAGGACTGTCCAAGGCGGGCAGTTTGTTGCCCCTGTCCGAAACACTCCTCAACAAAGTGGACCCGCGATTCCGCTCGAGCGATGGGGATTGGGTGGGTACTTCAGGCCGGGCCCGGACCATCGTTTACAACACTGCCACTATCGATCCTCAACGAGACCTACCAGACTCCATCGCCGGCTTTACCGCCCCCCGATGGAATGGAAGGGTGGGCTGGACGCCGGGAGACGATTCGTTCCACGAGTTTCTGACCGCATTTCGTATGCACAGTGGCGATGATGCGGCCCGCAGGTGGCTTGCGGCGATGAAAGCCAACAACACTCGTAACTATCCAGACAACACGACAACAGTATTGGCCATAGCGCGTGGAGAAGTCGACGTTGGATTTTCCACCCACTTCTACGTACAACGCTATCTCCAGACGGAAGGGCCTGAATTCGGGGCTAGGAACCACTTTCTCGGTGGAAGTGACTTAGGATCTCTGGTCTTGGTGGCGGGTGCTGCGATATTGTCCAGCTCCGCGAATGCGGATCTCGGCCAACAGTTCATCGAATACCTGCTCTCAGATCCCATCCAGCGGTACGTCGCCAGCACGACCACCGAGTACCCTCTAGTGGCAGGAGTGGCCCCTGAAGGGGACCTTCCACCATTGGAATCCCTCGATCCGCCTGACGTTGACTTAGGGAACCTGACGGACTTGCAGGGCTCTCGAGAGTTGCTGTGGGAATTGGGTATCCTGCCTGTCCCCTGACGTACGGAACACCCTTTGGAATCCTGCTGCGTGCTATACTCCCAGTCGGTGGAGCGTTAGCTTGGATAGCTTCTTCCTAGCGAGCGCCAACATAACTTCTCCTATGGGAGATGTGGACCATGACGATGACCGACGTTCGAGAATTGGTAGATGCTGATAGCGGCCGGGTGAGCCGGGCCATCTTCAGTGATCAGGAGATTTATCAGGCGGAGTTGGAGCGGATTTTCGCGCGCTGCTGGCTCTTCCTGTGCCATGAGAGTCAGATACCCAACCCAGGAGATTTCTTCTCCACCTACATGGGCGAAGACCCGGTGCTGGTAACTAGAGGGCAGGACGGTGTCGTCCACGCCTTCCTGAACGTATGCCGTCACCGTGGCAACCGGGTATGTCGCGCTGATGAGGGCAATGCTTCGGCGTTCGTCTGCGCCTACCACGGCTGGACTTATGGCAGCGACGGCAAGCTTATCGCCGTACCAAGCCTCAAGGAGGCCTACTACGACGAGCTGGACACCTCCAAGTGGGGCCTCCAGCCAGTAGCACAACTCGACAGCTACAAGGGGCTGGTGTTCGCCACGTTCGACCCCACTGCCCCATCTCTGCGGGACTACCTCGGCGAAATGACTTGGTACTTGGATACCTTCTTCGACCGGCGTGAGGGCGGCGCTAAGGTGTTTGCAGGGATGCACAAGTGGGTGATCCCCTGCAATTGGAAGTTCCCTGCGGAGAACTTTGGCGGCGACGGCTATCACGTGCCTTGGACCCACCTGTCGGCAACGAGGACCGGGTTCGGCGGAGACTTCCGCAACCAACCACAGATGACCACTGGCAGAATTCTCTCGCCCGGCTACGGGCACTGCGCGAACCTCATCGGACCCGACGACTCGGCCGAGCCTCCCATGCCAGTCCTGAAGGAATACGAGGACAGGATCAAGCCGGAGGTGGAGGAGAGGCTGGGCCCACGTTCCCGGCTGGTGAACCCCATCACAGCCACTGTGTTTCCCAACTTCTCCATGGTGCGCACCCTTTCACGCAGCTTCCGAGTGTGGCACCCCAGAGGTCCCAATCAGATCGAGGTCTGGGCTTGGAGCTTCACCGATGCAGCTGCCCCGCAGGACGTGAAGGAAGCTTTCCGCGTGGCGGCCGTCCGCGGCTTCAGTCCCTCCGGTACTTTCGAGCAGGACGACATGGACAACTGGCAGGAGTGCACCCGCACATCACGCGGCGTGGTTGCACGCCAGTACCCGCTGAACTACAGCATGGGCTTGGGCCACGAGGGCTACCATACCGAACTGGGAGGGTGGGCCAGCGAGTACCGCTTCAGCGAGTCGATCCACCGCAACTTCTACCGCCACTGGGCCAACATGCTCGACACCGAAGACTGGTCAGAGCTGCGGCGGAAGTCGTTGCCCGGCGCGTAGGGTCTGCGGTTCCTCAACATATCAAGCGGGCCCAGACGGCGTAGCCATCAGTCTCGGAGTCTCTCATTACATGTAGGGATCCGAGTGCATCCATCCTTGGATACCGGCTTCCCCTGTATGATGAGCCCCCGGAGGCCCCTAAGCAGGGAGAGGAAGCAAGGTGGACAAGAACTTCGGAACACTGCCAAACCGGGGAAGCGCGTAACCGACCGCTCCGTCTCCCCGTCTACCGGAGCAGGCTAGCCAAAGGGGCCAAGATTCCCATCTTGGCCCCTTTCGTTTGTGCGAATTCTTCGCGCCTTGAGGAAGTACTGTAGCTTATCGCCCTGCGTGGGCAGCCAGTTCGCCAGCGACGAACTCCTTCATCAGCTTGAGGGCGCGGTCGCTTTCGGGGCCCGGCCGTGAGGCGAAAGCATGGGGCTGACCCTCGAACCACTCAACGCGGATGCTGCCACCAGAAGCGCGGTATGACTCCTCGAACCGCCTCGGTATGGAGAGGGGCACGTTGTCATCATCGGTCCCTTGGGTTATCAGCACATGAGGTAAGGATGTTTCGTCGCCCCGTTCAAGGATGTACTGAGGGTTGCCCAACTTCATGTTGTCCTCAGTGGTGAAGTAGTTCAAGCTGGCTTCCACCAACCGCTGGCTGGCCTCCTTGGCGTACATGTAGCGAGCATGGGGATCTAGCACCCCCCAGCAGGACAACACCCATGAGAGCGACGCGTCCATTCGGGGCGCTTCAGGGAAGCGTATGGCCCGGTACAGGGGATCTCGCGGGCGCATAGCGGCCAGCATGATTGACTGCCCGCCACTGGAGGAGCCAAGACCACCCAAGTGTCGCGCGTCGCCGTTGTAGTCGACAGCGTGCTTCTTGAGCCAGCGTATGGCATAGTTGACGTCAGCTGTCTGGGCTGGGAAGGGGTTCTCGGGGGGCATACGGAAGTCGACCGCGACCACCAAGAGGCCGCTGGAGGCTAGGGAAGTATCCATCAACTGGTTATTGAGGCGCGACCCGTGATTCCAAGCGCCACCATGCACGTCTATCATGGTGGGAAAAGGCCCGTCGCCTTGGGGCTGGTATACCCTAGCCAGCAAGGGCTCCGGCAGACTGCCGCCGCTGCGGTATTCAACGTCAAAGGTCTTGAGTTCGTACTGGGCTTCAGGATCGTATGTGCGCGACTTTACCTTTTGCATCGGTTCCTCCTAGTACTCCTTGGGGCTGAATTGTAGAGGCCTAGGGCCAGCCCTACGCGAAGTGGGGCATCACCTCTTTGGCGAAGAGTTCCATCGACTTCATTACCTTGGCATGCTCCATGCCACCAAAGGAGAAATAGCATCCGAAATGCTCTATGCCTTCCTTCTCCAAGTCTTTGATCATCGCTGTACATTGCTCCGGGTTACCGACAAAGGCCCGCTTCTCGTATAACCGGTCAATGTTGGGCAGCGCAGAGGTGCGTGTCTCGCGCCAGCTATCCAGCCGGTCATAGACCTCGCTGCCACTCTCGTAGGTATGGCGCCAAGACACCATGTCCATCATCCAAGCCAGAGGCCCTTCCGCATCTTTCTTTGCCTGCTCCTCGGTCTCCGCAACATAGAAGAAACGGATGAAGGGGACCTTGGACAGGGAGACTTTGTGACCTGACTCATCGGACAGGTTGGAGAAGCGGCGACACTGGTCTATCGCATCGGCTGTATCAAGGGCTTGCCCTACCAACAGAGGGTAGCCCGTCTTGGCCATGAACTCCATAGTAGCTTGGGTGCGTGTAGCCGCGATATACAACGGTGGGTGGGGTTTCTGTAGCGGCGGAGGTACTAGGTTGGTGTTCTCGATATTGAAGTATTCACCCTCGTAGCTGAAGTCGGGGGTAGTCCACAGGCCCAGAATAATATTGATGGACTCCCGGAACCGGGCTTGGCTTTCGTTCCAGTCCACCTTGTAGGCCTTGTAGTCCCAGTTGTCCATGCCACGCCCAACTCCCACGTCCAAGCGGCCCCCGCTGACCAAGTCCATGGTGGCGGTATCCTCAGCCACACGGAGGGGATGGTGCAGCGTGGGCAGCAGGACTGCGGTGCCCAGCCGTATCTTGCTCGTATGGGCGGCTAGGTGCGTCCCCAGTACCATAGAGGACGAGCCGATACCGTAGCGAGTGAAATGGTGCTCGGCGTGCCATGCCCGGTAAAAACCCAACTCCTCGCCGTGCCTCACCTCTTCGGTGAGGTCGTCCACCACTTGGGTTGGGTCCCGGTCCTCAGGCCAGGAGACGTGAGAGAATAGTTCGAATTTCATCCTAAAGCACTACGTATCCGGTTTTCAGTTGTGGTTGCAGTCCCCCGGCCCGATGTGATGGGGACATCAGGGCCATTTTGAGCCTGCCTCCCGTCATGTCGGTGAACTCGGCTCATTATACCACTGAGCTTCGGGGGGTCTGGCAAGCGGAATTATTGCACGGCAGCGACGGCACTAATGGCCTATTCTCGCTGGGTGTCCTTACCTTGACGGCAACTCCAATTGGCCTCTCAGGTCAGTCACATGCCCCACATCGTGCCTCGCCATGTATTTGGCGATGCCCTCCACCACGTCCAACGGCGTCCAGAAGTTCGCCAAGTTGGCGCTACCGACCTGGACGGCTGTTGCACCCGCCAGCAGGAACTCAACTGCATGCTCTGCCGTGGATACGCCCCCCACGCCGATGATGGGGATGCTCACCCTCTGCGCCGCGTTGTATACAAGCGCCACCGCGACCGCATGCAAAGCAGGTCCTGATATGCCGCCGGTAACGGCCCCCAGCACGGGATGGCGTGACTCGGTGTCGATGGCCATGGCAGGTATGGTGTTGCAGATGGTGAGAGCGTCAGCCCCTGCCTCTTCAGCGGCTACTGCGATGGGGATGATATCCGCCACGTTGGGGGCCAGTTTAGCCAACACCGGCAGTCCAGTGTTAGCCTTGACCCGTGCCACTGTCTCGCGGGTAAGCTCGGCGCTCAGGGCGTAGGATGCCCCATGCTCCACGTTCGGGCAACTCAGATTCAGCTCCAGCGCGTCAATGCCAGGCGTCTCTCCGATCATGGCGGCCATGCGTCCGAATTCCTCAGACGTTTCACCCGCGATACTGAGGACGATAGGAACTCTCCATTCCGCCCAGAAAGGGGCTTGGTCCCGTAAAGCAGCTTCGATGCCGGGGTTTGTGAGGCCAATGGAATTGAGGAGGGTTGTTTCCCCCAGACGAGTGGCAATCTCCGGGTCGATCAAGCCCTCGGAGCGCAAGCGTTGGAGCTCTTCAGGGACCGTTCTCCAAGAAGGGGGGTGCCAGCGAGGCTCGGGATTGCCGATGCGGGGGCACATGGTCACCGTCTTGGCAGTAACAGCGCCCAACTGCTGTAGGTCGACCATGCCCGGCACGCCCGGCCCCTCCAGCCCAAGGCCATAGCCGTCCCAACCGAACGTTCCCGAGGCAATCATCACCGGGCTGCGCAAACGAAGCCCCCGGTCATGACCGGGGGCCAAATCTACTGCCAAGGCCGACTGATCAGTTATCAGCACGGCTACCCTCCATAGTGCACTTCCACCATAGACTACCACATGTGACAATAGCAATGCCCGCTGACGAACAGTCAGCGGGCATTGAAACGTACAACAGTCAGAAAACCGTGGGCGCGCTCCCAGAAGCTAGAGCGTCGGTATCTTCTGCTCTCCTTCGCCTGCTGGCTCATCGTCAGCATCATCAGAGTCTGGTAGGGCGAAGAACTGGTCTGCCAAGTCTTCCGCTGTGGCCGGCTCTAAACCGTTTTGGCCATCATCCGCACGCCGACTGCCGTACCCCAACTCTTCCGTCAGCCAATCAGGCGGCAGTATGGCACCCGGCAGTTCAGTGTCCAAGGCCAGAGGCTTCTCTTGGAACGCCTCAACCCTAGCCGGGATCAGTCGTCCGATGATCACGTTCTCCTTGAGGCCCAGCAGGCGGTCCCGGGCTCCGCTGACCACGGCTTCGGTCAGCACTCTAGTGGTCTCCTGGAAGGAGGCCGCTGCTAGGAAGCTGTCGGTCAACAGCGAGGCACGGGTGATGCCCAGCAACACCGGCTTGGCAGTGGAGGGCTCTCCGCCTTCTGCCAGCATCATGGCATTCTTGGACCTGAACTCGAAACGGTCCACCGTCTGACCGGGGATGAACTCGGTGTCGCCTGGGCTCTCCACCTGTACGCGTCGCAACATCTGTCGAAGGATGACCTCGATGTGCTTGTCGTGGATGCTCACACCCTGTGAACGGTAGACCTTCTGCACTTCCTCCACCAAGTACCGCTGCAACTGCTCGCTGCCACGTATCCGCAGGATATCGTGGGGGTTCAAGGGGCCTGCAGTCAGGGCATCTCCCGCCCTTACCTCGGAGCCGGTGCTCACCAATACGCGGACCGATGGCTGCAAGGGGTAATCCCGCTCTTCCAGGTCCTCGTAGACCACTGCCATGCGACCGTCGCTGAGCTCCACACGTCCGCTGAGGCCGGAGCGTAGCTCGGTGGGGGTCCACTCCGCTAGGTTTTGCTCCTCGCCCTCGGCTGCTTCCGGTGGCACAGTCCTAGCTAGGGCCATACCTTCGTCGACCCATTCCCCTTCCACCACCAGCACATCAGCGTCGGCGGGGATGTCATAGTCCTCACGGTACTGCTCACGGGAGGTGATGCGCAGACGCCTACCCTCAAAGGCTTCGTCCACGGTGGCCACGCCGTCGATATCGGCCAGCATGGCCGCGCCCTTGGGCACCCTCACTTCGAACAGTTCCTCCACACGGGGCAGACCGCTGGTGATGTCGGCGACGCTGGCTACGCCTCCGGTGTGGAAGGTCCTCATGGTGAGCTGCGTGCCAGGCTCTCCGATACTCTGGGCGGCGATGATCCCCACGGCCTCACCACGCCGCACACGGCGGCCTGTCGCCGGTATGCGCCCGTAGCACAACTCGCAGAGGCCACGTCGTGCCTCGCAGGTCAGAGGCGAACGCACCGTGACCTGATTGATGTCCGCTTCTTTGATTTGGGCAACCATCCCCTCGGCGATCTCCTCCCCGCTGTCGCCCAACACTTCACCCGTTTCGGGATGAACAATGGGCAACGCCACGGTGCGTCCCAGCAGCCGCTCTTCCAGCGGTGCCAGCAGAGGGTCTTCGGCGCGGCGTGTAATTACCACGCCCTCGGTGGTGCCACAGTCCTCCTCCAAGATGATGACATCCTGGGAGACGTCAATGAGCCTGCGGGTCAGGTAGCCGCTGTCAGCAGTCCTGAGGGCCGTGTCGGCCAACCCTTTTCGAGCCCCGTGAGTGGAGATGAAGTACTCCAAGGCAGTCAGCCCCTCACGGAAGGACGACTTGACCGGCAGATCGATAATTCGTCCCTTGGGGTTGCTCATTAGACCGCGCATGCCGGCCATCTGTTTGATCTGGGTGATGTTTCCCTTGGCGCCGGACTTGGCCATCACGGCGATGCCACCGTAGTCTTCCATGTCCGCGCCCACGATCTCTTCCATCTTATTGCTGGCGTCGTTCCAGAGCTTAACGGTGTCGTTGTACCGCTGCTCCTCATCCATGAGTCCCTGCTGGTACTGGTCCTCGATTCTCTCGACGCCTCGGTTGGCCTCGGCGATGACATCCTGCTTCTTCGGCGACACCTTGATGTCGTTCATCCCAATGGTAATCCCGGAGATGGATGCATAGTGGAACCCTAACGACTTGACCCTGTCGAGGGCCGCGGCGGCTTCAAGATGGTCCAGCTTCCGATAGAATTCGCCGGTCAGTTCTCTCAAGCCCGTCCTGTCCATCACCTGGTTGCGACGGTCCACTTCGTCCGGGAGCACCCTGTTGAGCACCATGCGGCCCAGCGTCGTGCTCAACCATCCGGTAGACTCTTCCGGGTCGCGCACTAATATTTCAGCTTGCAGGTCCAGTCGTCCGGCATCGCAGGCGGCTTGGGCTTCTTCGAACCCACCGAACCGCAGACCCGTACCCGCGGCATCGGGACGGATGTCAGTCAGGTAGTAGCAACCCAACACCATGTCTAGAGTTGGGGCCACCAGCGGCTCCCCTGATGCTGGCGAGAGCATGTTGTGAACGCTGAGCATGGTGTTTTTGGCCTCTTCCACTGCCATGCTAGAGAGGGGCACATGGACGGCCATCTGGTCACCGTCGAAGTCGGCATTGAAAGCACTGCATACCAGCGGGTGAAGCTGGATGGCGCTGCCTTCGATGAGTACAGGCATGAAGGCCTGGATGCCCAGACGGTGCAGCGTGGGTGCGCGGTTCAACAGCACTGGCCGGTCCCGCACGACCTCTTCTAGGATGTCCCACACCTCGGGGCGCGACCGCTCCACCATGCGCTTGGCGCTCTTGATGTTGGGCGAGATGCCCAGCACCACCAGCCGGTGCATGACGAAGGGCTTGAACAGCTCCAAGGCCATTCTCTTCGGCAGGCCACACTGGTGCATCTGCAACTCAGGACCCACAACGATGACCGAACGACCGCTGTAGTCGACGCGCTTGCCCAGCAGGTTCTGGCGGAAGCGCCCCTGCTTCCCTCTCAGCAGGTCCGAGAGCGACTTGAGCTTGTGGTTGTGGCTACCCTGAATGGGCCGTCCACGGCGACCATTGTCAATAAGAGCGTCCACCGCCTCTTGGAGCATCCGCTTCTCGTTACGCACGATGATATCGGGCGCACCCAACTGCAGCAGGCGCCGCAGCCGGTTGTTGCGGTTGATTACACGGCGATAAAGGTCATTGAGGTCGCTGGTCGCGAACCGGCCACCGTCCAGCTGCACCATGGGACGCAGCTCCGGTGGCAGTACTGGCAGCACCTCCAGAATCATCCAGTCGGGCTTGTTGTTGCTCTTGCGGAAGGACTCGACGACCTTGAGTCGTTTGATGGCCTTCTTACGTCGCTGGCCGGAACTCGAGCGCATCTCGCCGTGCAGCACCTCCCGCAACTCCTCTAGGTCGGTGGTGCGCAGGATATCCAGTATGCCCTCGGCGCCCATGCGGGCTTGGAAGACGTCACCATAGCGCGACTTCAGTTCGCGGAAGCGGCTGTCCGAAAGCAGACGATGCTTGCGAAGGGCCTTCAACTCATCAACCCGCTCCTCCAAGTCCTTGGTCAAGGCATCTTTCCGCTGCTTCAATTCTGCATCGAGGCGGGCCACCTCGGCCTCGGTCTCCGGGCTGGGAGCGTCGGCCGCAGGGTCGTCCACCGCGGGGTCGTCCACCGGTATCGGGGCATCGTTGTCATCCAGCAGGCCGTCGATGTCGCCGTGGGACCCGTTGGCGGTCAGCCCCAGCAGGGTCGATTTGGCCTCTTCTACTTCCTGTTGCAGGCGGTCCGCCTCCGCGTCATGGTTCTGCTGCTCGTCGTCCGTGGCCTGTTGGCGCGCCTCTTCGTCCACGCGGGTGATGATGTATTGTGCGAAATAGAGAACGCGCTCCAAGTCACGGGGTGACAGGTCCAGAAGCAGGCCCAGCCGGCTGGGGGTCGTTTTGCTGAACCAGATGTGGGCCACCGGGGCCGCCAAGCTCACATGGCCCATGCGCTCACGGCGCACCTTGGCGCGGGTGACCTCTACGCCACATCGGTCGCAGATTACACCCCGATAGCGTATGCGCTTGTATTTACCGCAGAAGCACTCCCAATCCTTGGTTGGCCCAAAAATGCGCTCGCAAAAGAGGCCATCTTTTTCAGGGCGCAGGGTCCGATAGTTGATGGTCTCCGGCTTGGTCACTTCGCCGTTGGACCAGCTGCGTATCTGGTCCGGCGAGGCTATGGAGATACGGATGGCATTGAAGTCCGTCGCCTGGGTCTCAAATCTTTCGCGAATGGCTACCATCTACAAACTCTCCCCGTATGCTCTCGTTAGAATCTCGCTTCCAACTCCATGGGCTCTGCATCGACATCATCCAAGTCGTCGATCGAGGTGGACATCTGTTCTTCATCCTCGTTAAGAAGCTCTACTGCCAGTCCCAGCGATTGGAGCTCCTTGAGAAGGACGTTGAACGACTCCGGCACCCCGGCGGGCGAGATGTCCTCGCCCTTGACGATGGCCTCGTAAGCTTTCACCCTCCCCGACACGTCGTCGGACTTGACCGTCAGCACCTCCTGCAGGTTGTGGGCCGCGCTGTAGGCCTCCAAGGCCCAGACCTCCATCTCGCCGAAACGCTGGCCTCCGAATTGGGCCTTGCCTCCCAGCGGTTGCTGGGTAATCAGTGAGTAGGGGCCGGTGGAGCGGGCGTGTATCTTGTCCTCCACTAGGTGTATCAGCTTCAGCATGTAGATGCAGCCCACGGCTACGGGCTGATCGAAAGCATCCCCGGTGCGCCCGTCGAACAGGGGCACCTTTCCGAAGATAGGTGGGGCCATGCGCTGGTCGCGGTGCAGGCGGGTCACTTCCTGTCGCATATCTTCAAAGGACATGGCGGAGCTATCGGCTTCCGCTTCTTCTCGCAGCCACACCCGTAGGCAGGCCTCGGACGCCTCGCCAATTATCGAGTCGTTCAGCAGCCTTTCGGCGTCGTATCCCTGTTCGGTGAGGTACTGCACCAGCTTCTCCTCGTCCAAACGGGGAGAGTTGATGGTAGGGCTGGGGTCAATGGCTCCCGCCTTCTGTGCGAACCATATGCGCGACAGAGCGTCCTCGATGGCTTGGTCCCTTGCGCCATCGAACACGGGGCTGGTGGCGCGGAAGCCCAACAGCTTGGAGGCCCAGCCAAGGTGGGTCTCCAACACTTGCCCCAAGTTCATGCGGGAGGGCACACCGATAGGGTTGAGGATGATGTCCACAGGGGTACCATCTTCCAGGTAAGGCATGTCCTCTGCGGGGAGAATACGGGCTACCACGCCCTTGTTGCCGTGGCGTCCTGCCATCTTGTCGCCCACTGACATCTTGCGCGACTGGGCGATCCATACCCGGACGGCCTCGTTCACTCCCGGCGCAACGTCGTCCTTGTTTTTCCGCTCCATGACCTTGACGCCGATGACCTTGCCCCGCTCGCCATGGGGTACGCGCAGAGAGGTGTCTTTTACGTCGCGGGACTTCTCTCCGAAGATGGCCCTTAACAGCTTCTCCTCGGCGGTAAGTTCCGTCTCACCCTTCGGGGTGATTTTCCCCACTAGGATGTCGCCGGGGCCCACTTCGGCCCCCACGCGAATAACACCCCGCTCATCGAGGTCGCGCAGGCTCTCCTCGCCCACGTTGGTGATGTCGCGGGTCATCTCTTCGGGACCCAGTTTGGTCTCTCGGGCCTCCGTCTCATACTTCTCGATGTGGATAGAGGTGAAGTAGTCGTTCTTCACCAGCTCTTCGCTCAGGATGATGGCATCCTCGTAGTTGTAGCCCTCCCAACTCATGAAGGCGACCACCACGTTCTGCCCCAACGCCAGCTCTCCCTGATCGGTGGAGGAACTGTCGGCCAGAACGTCGCCTTTCTGCACGACATCGCCTCGCCGGACGATGGGCCGCTGGTTCAGACATGTGCTCTGGTTACTGCGTTCGAAGTTGATAAGGCGGTGCGCATGCTCGTCGCCCCCAGAATCCACCACGGTCACATGGTTGCCCCCTACCGAGGAAACGGTGCCCGATGCAAGAGAGAGCACCACTTGGCCCGAATCTCGGGCCACCTGACCCTCGATGCCGGTGCCAACCAGCGGCGCTTGGGGCCGCAGCAGGGGCACCGACTGGCGTTGCATGTTGGAACCCATGAGAGCCCGGTTGGCATCGTCGTGCTCTAGGAAGGGGATGAGTGACGCCGACACACTCATGATCTGCATGGGAGACACGTCCATGAAGTCCACGGCTTGAGGCGACATCTCGGTGTACTTCTCGCCGAACCTCACTTCTACGCGATCGCGCACCATCTCATTCTTGGCGTTCAGCACCACGTTTGCCTGAGCGATTACGTGCTTCTCCTCCCGATCGGCGGTGAGGTAGATCACGTCCTCCTCTTGCGTGGAGACAAAGGGCTGCACAGCTATCTGCTGGGGTTCCAAGGCCGCCAGCTTCTTCAGGTCGCTGGGACGCACCTTCGAGCCCGGCTTCAGGGTTATGCCGCTGGGAAAACCCTGAAGGACCGTGCGTCCCAAGAGTTCAGGGTCGTCGTTGGGCAGCTCCTTCAGCACTCGTCGGTAGGGCGACTCGATGAACCCCAAGGGGTTGATACGGGCATAGGTGGACAGGGAGCTGAGCAGGCCAATGTTCGGCCCTTCTGGCGTCTCGATGGGACAGATGCGCCCGTAGTGCGAGAAGTGCACATCGCGCACGTCGAAACCAGCCCGCTCCCTCGAAAGACCGCCCGGCCCCAAGGCCGAGAGGCGTCGCTTATGGGTGAGCTCCGCTAGCGGGTTGGTCTGGTCCATGAACTGGGAAAGCTGCGAGCCACCGAAGAACTCCCGAACGGAGGCCACCAGCGGCCGAATATTCACCAGGGCTTGGGGAGTGGCCTGCTCAGGGTCGATCAGGGTCATACGCTCCTTGACCATGCGCTCCATGCGCAGCAGACCCACACGCATCTGGTCCTGCACAAGCTCGCCCACCGCCCTAACGCGTCGGTTGCCCAAGTGGTCGATGTCGTCGACCATTCCCTCTGCATTGTTGATGCGGACCATCGTACGCAGCACGGACTCGATGTCCTTCAACGTCAGGATGGTCTCCTTCTCATCCAAGTTGAGCCGGTTGTTGAGCTTATAGCGTCCTACGCGGCCCAAGTCATAGCGGCGGGGCTCGAAGAACAGGTTGCGAATCAGGAGGCGGGCATTCTCCAAGCTGGGAGGCTCACCGGGACGCAGACGGCGATAGAACTCCATCTGGGCGCTGGCAATCTGCCTCGCCTTTGAACGGTCGTAGTCGTCCTCAGGCCGCAGCCAAGCCCAGACCTCACGGAGGTCCTCCTCCTTGAAGGCGCCTTCCGGTTCCTCTATCAGAGGGTCCCGGTCCAAGGTCGACCTGATGTACTGGTTGACGGAGTTGGTGTCCACATCCTCGAAGATGGGGGTAATCTCGTCTTCTGTAGCGTAGCCCAAGGCCCGCAGGAAGGTGGTCGCCGATACCTTGCGCTTCCGGTCCACCTTTACCGACATGACGTTGCGGTAGCTGGTCTCAAACTCCAGCCATGCACCGCGAGAAGGGATGAGCTTGGCCGAACACAGGTCGCGGTCGCTGGAGAGATCCTTCTGCACCACGAAGTAGACGCCCGGCGAGCGCACCAACTGGCTTACCACCACACGCTCCGCCCCGTTGATGACGAAGGTGGCGTTGTTGGTCATGATGGGGATGTCTCCCATGTAGACATCCGTCTCCTTGATTTCGCCCGTCTCTTTCAACACAAGGCTGCACCGGACCGACAGAGACGCCGAGTAGGTTACCTCGCGCTCTTTGCACTGTTCTGGGGTATACTTTGGAGGACTGAAAGAATGGCTCATGAAGGAAAGCTGGTACTTGTTGCCGGTGTAGTCCTCAATGGGGGACACCTCTCGAAAGACATCCCTGAGTCCATCGGTCTTGAACCACTCGAACGACTGGAGCTGGCTCTGGATAAGGTACGGCACCTCCATAACCTGGGGGATACGGGCATAGGACTTGACGACAGGAACTACTCCGGTATCGCTGTAAGTGGGGGCCAAAGCCATGCGAGCGTTCTCCTTAAGGTGCGGGTAGGGTAAAGGCTACCGCAGAAGGACAAGTGGGACTGCGGTGATGGCGAAGGGCAGATAGGGCCACATTAGCAGACAAGGCATAGCTGCAACCGTAGACTCTATCTGGATGCTTGGAGCTTGTCAACCCCCCCACCCACGTAAATCCGTATTTCAACGCGATCAAGGACTGTACACATGAAGCTAAGTCTTGACGACGACACCCTACGAATAGAACTGAGCTGGTGGCTGAAGGTGCTGGCCTTCCACTTTTCCACTCTGAAAATCCCTCTTGCCCAAATTGATCGCGTCGGCACAGACCGGCAAAAGACCCACTGGGGCGAGCGCCGAATCCCCGGCAGCTTCATACCCTGGCTGCTGAAGGCGGGCACCTACCCATAGCGGGCCGAAAGGACTTCTGGTGTGTTGCCTTCGATGAGCCGGTCTTCAGACTCGACCTCAAGAACGAATACTTCAACTCGCTTACCCTAGGCATAAAGGACAATGAGCGATGGGCGAACCTACTGGCAGCTCGCATCCCTGTAAGTTCGCATCCCTGAGACTCCAAACTGACAACTGCCCCGCCTATTAAAGTGCCCCGCGGTTGATTCCGCATCCCTCTAGACGAGTACGACGCGCAACTCGGTTGACCCTACGGCAATGGGTTAACTATCATGGCCCAACACACCCGAATATCAGTTCACAACTTGTACCAGTTGCCCAGACAATCCAGCTCCAGATAACCTATTCGCCTGATAACCTATTCAGAGGTACGGTCAATGAAGATGTACGTAGGGCACCGAGTGGTCGGACCGCCCTCGTACCGTTCCGGTCATCAATCCTTTCGACGGCTCCACAATCGACACCGTGCCTCGGGGCAGCGCTGAAGATGTGGACATCGCTATCGCCACCGCCACCCGGGGCGCTGAAGAGATGGCCCGCCTGCCCGGCTATGAGCGCTACCTCATCCTCCGCCGTGCCGCTCAACTGCTGGAAGAGCGCACCGAGGAATTGGAGATTCTATTGGAAGCAGGCATGCCTCCCAACGCCATCCAGTGCATTACCGGCCCTGGGGGCGAGATTGGCGACGCCTGTGCGCCGACCCCCGAGTACGCAAGATCACCTTCACTGGCAGCCGCGACGTGAGAGAACACATCTGCCACGTAGCCGGCTTGAAGACGGTGACCATGGAGCTGGGCTCTAACGCGCCCCTCATCGTCATGCCCGACGCCGACATTGAGAAGGTCGCCCAAGCCACCGTGGCCAGTGGCTACGGCAATGCTGGACAAGTCTGCATCTCTACTCAGCGAGTGTTGGTAGATAGCAGAATCTACGGCGACTACCTCGACGCCTTGGCTCCGAAAGTGGACGCACTGCGTCACGGCAACCCCATCACGGACGATACCCAGATGGGTCCCATGATTCGCGACACCGACGCCTCCAGAGTCAGCGAGTGGATACAGGAGGCGGTCGGCGCGGGTGCACGCGTGGTAGCCGGAGGCGACCGAGAAGGTGCCATGTACGCCCCCACTGTCATAGCCGATGTCAAGCCCGAAATGAAAGTGTCTCGCGAGGAGCTTTTCGGTCCGGCTGTTGCCGTCACCCGCTTTTTCGACATCAACGACGCCATCGCCTTGGCCAACGACTCGATATACGGCCTCAGCGCAGCCCTCTTCACCAACGACCTGGAAGCCGCTATGCGGTTCGTCAAAGAGGTCAAGTCGGGGAACCTGCACATCAACTCCGGCCCTAGTTTCCGCGCAGACCTGATGCCCTACAGTGGCCTCAAGGACAGCGGCATGGGCAAAGAAGGACCCAGCTACGCCGTACAGGAGATGACCGAGCTGAAGATGGTAGTCTTCCACTAGGAACAATTTCCGCCCGATCATGTTCAGGCAACCTACCTCACCGCAGGCCTAACGCATCGAACAGGAGGCTCCAGCGTGGCACAACAGGCCGTACTCCTACAGGAGGCCGAGGGGGTGGCTACCATCACCCTCCACCGCCCAGAAGCTCGAAACGCCCTGACGCCCCAGATGGGAGGCGAGTTAGCCGAGGCCCTGCGTCGGGTGCAGGACGGTCCGGCTCGCTGCTTGGTGATTACCGGCGTGGGCGAGGCTTTCTGCGCCGGCGCAGATATCCGCGACTTCCAGAAGGTGATGGAGGAGGGCGGCCAGCAGGCGGTGTCGGACCACTTGCTGGCCCTAGCGAGCCGGCTCCACGAAGAGGTCATCTTCCGTATCCGCCGCCTGCCCATACCCGTTATCGCATCGGTTAACGGGGTAGCAGCCGGAGCAGGTTTCAGCCTCGCACTGTCCGCCGACCTGCGCATCGCCTCCGAGGACGCGCTGATGGTCATGGGTTATTCCGGCATCGGCCTCACCGCCGACGGCGGCTCAACCTACCTGCTGCCGCGCCTCATCGGCCACGGCCGTGCCATGGACCTCTACCTGAACAACCGGGTAGTTGACGCCCGGCAGGCCCTGGAAATCGGCCTAGTGAACCAAGTAACTCCTGCGGACCAGCTTGCCGACACCGTGGGAACCACCGCCAGGCGTTTGGCCCAAGGAGCAACCGCTGCCTTCGGAGAAGTCAAAGCTCTCATGGACCAAGCCTACCAACAGGAAGAGCCAGCCCAGCTGGAAGCCGAGGCGCGCAAGTTGGCCGACATGGGCCTCACCGAGGACTTCCGCGAAGGCATCACCGCCTTCCTCGCGAAGCGCCCACCCAAGTTCCAAGGCCGCTAGCCCTACCGGTCCATGGAAGCCCGGCCCCCATTCGTTCGTCCTGAGCGGAGTGCGAGGGCGCGCGGGTAGCATCCTCGCACGCAGTCGAAGGGCCGGACGCTGGTGATCGAGAGGGCTTGGTCCGGCAGCATACCATCCGCTGACTGCGCTGGAATCCGCGGACCTCGGAATTGTAGCCTCACACTCTCAATCGAAGTTCTGGCACTCACACTGGCGCGAAGTGAGGCTGTGCTTCGGCACAAGCGTCCCGCCTTACGCCACCTCGATCATGGTCACCCCGTCAGAGGGCCCTTCTTCAGGGCGGAAGGAGTTGACCATGGGATGGCGGGCCAGATGATTGCGAATCGCAGAGCGCAGTGCCCCGGTGCCGACGCCATGGATAATACGGAGCTCGGGTGTGCCTGCGCGGGCTGCTTGGTCGAGGAACTGGTCCACTTCGTTCAAGGCATCCTCAACACGACGCCCCCGCAGGTCCAGCGTCAGCTTGGCCTCGGGCCTCGAACCTGACGACCTGAACAGCCGCTCCGGTGCGGACGGCGCTCCCGCAGCAGGGCGCTCGACGCGGTGCACCGGGAGACGCGCACGCATTGCCCCCAGCAACACCTCTAAAGTCGTTCCGTCGGACGGCGTGATTACTTCCACGGGCTGCGGAATGCCCCGCAGGTAGACGCGGTCTCCAGGGCGAAGCTCCCCCAGCCAGTCCCCACGCTCCGCAGGACGCGGCTGCCACTGGTGAGTCGCCAGTTCCTGCTGCACTTGGGCCACCCGCTGTAGGGCTTCCTCCACCGTGGAAGGGGCTTCCACCCCACCGTCTTCCACTGACCGGACTTCCGCCGGAACATCGGCGGGGGTGAACTGGTACGCGCTGGATGTTGGCATCTGTGTCGGTGTCGGGGCCTGTATCGGCACAGTACGGCGAGGGCGGCTCAGGGCCTGTTCAGCCTTTTGCAACTGTAGCTCGACGGCCTCGGCCCGGTCCCTTAGCCGCAGCCGGGCCTGCTCCAACAGTTCGCCCCGTTGGTCCTCCAACTCCTGTAGCTGGCGGTCCAACTCAGCCTGTTTGTCCCGCGCTTGCACCTGCAAAGCGGCAGCTTCCTGTCGCATCTCCGACGCCATTTGCCGCTCTTGGTGCAGCTCTTGCAACAGCCTCTCCGCCCCTTGCTGGGCCGGACCCAACATAGAGCGGGCCTGCTCCACCACGCCAGCATCCAGGCCATGCCGCGCAGCTATGGCCAAGGCATAGCTGCGCCCCGGCAGTCCCACGCTCAACTGGTAGGTGGGTTCCAGCGTTGTGGGCGCAAGCTCAACGCTGGCATTACGCATCTGATCGTGTTCTTGGACGAAGGCGGCAACCCCACGGTAGTGGCTGGTCGCGATGAGGGTGACGCCCCTACCTGCAAAATGGTCTAGCACGGCCTTGGCCAGCGCCGTCCCCTCCTCAGGATCGGTGCTGGTACCCAGCTCGTCCAGCAGCACCAGCGACCGCGAGGTCGCCTGCTCCATGAAAGTGCGGAGAGTGCGGATGTGAGAACTGAATGTGGAGAGGGACTGCTGGATGCTCTGCTGGTCACCTATGTCGGCAAAAACGTCGTCGAAGAGGCTGAGAGAGGCTTCCCGCACCGGCAGATGGAGCCCGGCTTGGGCCATCAGCACCGCCAACCCTACCGTCTTCAGCGCAACGGTCTTACCCCCAGCGTTGGGGCCGGTTATCAACAGCACAGGATGCTCGTCGCCCACCCGCGCTGAGATGGGCACGACGGGACCAGTCAGCAGCGGATGTCGCGCTTGATCCAAGTCCACCCGGGGTCGTCCCGTCGTCTCCATTTGGGGCGACGTAGCGCCAAGGGCCAGAGAATACCTGCCTTTGGCCATCGCCAAGTCCAATCGCGCCAGCAGTTCCACCATTAGCGTCAAGTCGTCAGACAGCGCCGCGACATATTCCGAGAGGCTATACAGGACTCTCTCTTCCTCCCGCTCCACGGCTAGACGCAGCTCCCGCCACTGGTTTCCCAGTGTTACCGCGCTCAGGGGCTCGACGAATACCGTGGCCCCGCTGTCAGAGACGTCGTGCACAATGCCATCTAGCCGGTGCCGCATCTCAGACTTGATTAGAAGCACCATCCTCCCGTTTCGCTCGGTGATGAGAGGTTCTTGGAGTACCCCTAGCCTCTGCAACCGTCGCAGGGTGCGCTGTAGCGAATCATCAAGGCGTTGGTAGGCCAGCCTCGAATCGGAGCGCAGGCCACGCAGCGACGGGCTGGCCCCATCCAGAATGTCGCCCGATGGACTGATGGCGGTGTCCAGGTCCCGCTCCAAGCTGGGCAGGTCAGGGATGAGTTGGGATAAAGGATGCAACCGCGTTAGATGGCGTTGGCGCAGGAGAGACTGTCGGGCCATATGGGCCGCTCGGAGCGTATCGGCCACCTGCCGCAACTCGGTCCCCCTTAGGGCACCGCCGAGGACGGCCCGCCTGATGAGGGGTGTCAGGTCGTAGGCGCTGGATAGGTCGAAGTTGCCCTGCTCGGCTAGGAAGCGCCTTGCGTCTGAGGTCTCCTCTTGGCGCGAGGTGACTTCATCACCATCGGAGGACGGCACAAGGGCGCGCGCCAACTCCTTGGCGGGCTCGAATGTGGTGTAAGAAGCCAGTTGCTCCCGCACTAAGTCGAATTCCAGAAGCGTCAGGGAAGGAGAGGTTAACTCAGTGCCAGCGCCGATTGTAGGTGTGGTCATGGGAAGATGTTACCAGCCTGCTCCTACGCGTTCAAAGGCTGACTTGGCCAGGACGCACGGATAGGGACCCTACAGGCAAAGGAACGGGCGGGGCGACCTCCACCAACATGCTCTCGTACAACCGGGGGCCACACTTCTGAAGTGTCTCCAAGTTGGGCACGCGCGCCTCCAGCACACGTGGCAACAAGCCCCTGTCGAATCGCGCCAAGTAGGGGCACCTCTCCCGCAAGCCGAGCAAAGTGTACCTTTCACCGCCCAAGGCGAGGTTGCCCAGCGAGTCTTCGTACGGCCCGAATACCTGCCGCGCTATGACACAGGTCTTGTCGAACAGCGCCCGGGCTTGGTTCTCCCGTATGCGCTGGAAGCGCAGTTGTGAGGTGCCCCCGGCCTTGTGTTTACCCTTCACGTATCGCGTATCCGTCTTGGACGCAATCAAGTTGGCACCGCGGAACACTCCCACGGCATATCGCCCCAGCCGCAACAAGACGACTGCGATGTCGCGCTGCCTCTGAAGCGTCGACATCAGAGGACCAGCGTCCCAACCCGCCACGCCATCCCGACTGTCGACGGCAAAGGGTGGCAGCACCACCAGCTGTCTCTGCGCCGACCCGAACACCACTGCCCCCGCAGACCACGAACCCAAGTCCGGCACTGCCTCCGTCAACGCCCGGGGGAGACCCGTCAGGCCATCTGGTGCTAGGTAGAGCGTGTACCCCTCAGTTGGGTTGGGCTTCAGAGTGTCGAGCTTCGATTGCAGGGCAGCCGGAGACCGCCAGCCGTGCACCGCGGCCTTCGACGCACCCGAATTGCCGATATTGCTTGCTGGCGGATTACTTGCTGGTACGTGGTTCATAGCTGCCAATCCCAAAATAGAACGAATACCTTCGCCACAGGTTGCCCTTTTTTGAACTTACGCATTATACTTGGCAGGATATACGGCTCTGTACGGGCCTATCCGCAGCCACGCCATGGGAGCCCTCCTCGTTCTATGTCCATAATCCTCAGATTGACCCGCATGGCCTTCCACTATCGTGGAAGAATATCCTTGGCATATTTGGCATTGCTGGGCGGGGCGGCCGCACAGCTGGTCATACCTGAGTTGCTGGGCACCGCCATCGACGAGTTGCGCCTGCTGGGCGATGCCGACAGGCAACTCATAGTGATCTTGGGCATCGTCATCGTCTGCGCCTATATGATGCGCGGCCTTCTGGAATACGTGCGCCTCTTCAACAGTGAGCTCGTCTCCCAGCGGGTGTCCTACGACTTGCGAAACAGCCTGTACAACAGCTACCAGCGTCTCAGCTTTGCCTACCACGACACAGAACACACCGGCAACCTCATGTCCAAGGCCACCGCCGATGTCGATGGGGTGAGGCGCTACATCAGCATGGGGCTGGTTCGCTCTGCCGACATCGTCCTGCTGGTGGTCGCTACCAGCATCTTAATGTTCAGGCTCAACTGGGAATTGGCCCTCATCAGCCTAGCCTTTGTGCCCTTCCTCGCCCTCCGCTCTTCCGTGGTGATGCGCAAGCTGAGGGAGCTCTGGACCGGGGTTCAGGTTCTGATGGGCGAGATGGTCACCGTACTCCAGGAAAACCTCTCGGGCATCTCCGTGGTGAAATCTTTCGCTGCTGAGGAGTACGAGAAGGACCGGTTCGCCCGCAAGACCGGTGAGCTAGCGCAGCAAGGGTACTTAGCGGATAAGCAGGAGGGGTCCAATAGCGCCGTCATGACCTTCTTCTTCACCCTGGTCACGGGCTTCATTCTCTGGTACGGCGGCCGGCAGGTGATCAACGACCCCAACTTCACCGTGGGCGAGCTGGTGTCGTTCCTAGTGTACATGAGCATGTTGCAACTACCGGTGCGTATGACCGCTTTCACCGTGAATTCCTTCTCCCGGGCAATCTCCTCGGGGGAGCGCATCTTCCAAGTGCTCGACGCCGAGTCGGCCATCGTAGAGAAGCCCGACGCGTTGGAGTTGCCCCGCACCAAGGGTGCCGTACGTTTCCGAGACGTTTCTTTCGGATACAACGAGGTCACTCCAGTGGTGAACGGGGTCGACATCGACACCAAGCCTGGACAGGTCACAGCAGTCTTGGGGGCCCCAGGCTCTGGGAAAACGACCCTCGTGCACCTGATTCCCCGCTTCTACGACGTGTCGAAGGGCAGCGTGACCATCGACGACATCGACGTGCGTGACGTCAGCCTAGAGTCGCTGCGCCGCAACGTGGGCATCGTGCAGCAGGACGTTTTCCTCTTTGGGGCATCCATCAAGGAGAACATCTCGTACGGCGTGGCCGACGCCACCCACGATGACATCGTTCACGCCGCTAGGGTAGCCCAGCTTCATGAATTTATCATGGGCCTCCCCGACGGCTACGACACGCCGGTGGGCGAGCAGGGCCACACCCTGTCCGGTGGCCAGCGCCAACGCTTGGCCATCGCCCGTACCATACTGGTCAATCCGCCCGTCCTGATACTGGACGACTCCACCTCCAGCGTCGATGTGGAGACCGAGCGTCAGATCCGCCGCGCCTTGGCCGAGGTGATAACCGGCAGAACGACTTTCGTCATCGCCCACCGGTTGAGCACGGTGCGCGGCGCTGACCTGATACTTGTGATGAAAGACGGGCAAATCGCGGAACAGGGCACCCATCAAGAGTTGATGGCAAGGGGCGAAATGTACCGCGACATCTACGAGCTCCAGTTACGACCACAGGAAGAGGTTATCTTGGACGCCACCCTCGAAACCCCTGCAGTCGCCGGAGCCGTGCCCATGCCTGCTGGTGACGATGGAGACGGTGCTTAGATGATGCACGGCGGTGGCATGGGGGGGATGCACGGAGGCATGGGCGGCTCGCGCTGGCAACCCATGGCCACTGCCGACAGCAACTCCCTGCGCGACGATACGGTCATGGGCAGGGCCTACGACCATCGCGTGGTGACACGCATGGCCCCCTACATCAAACCGTACAAAGCGGCGGCTTGGGTCAGTCTGGCGGCCGTCATGGTTTACACAGGGGCTACAGTGGCCATCCCCTACATAGTCAAGCGGGGGATAGACGACTTCATAGTGCCCGCCGCCGGGTCAGGCCAAGTGCCCCCTAACCTGCTGTGGTTGGGCATCATCTTCCTCATAGTGACCGTGGTCCACTTCGGCGCCAACTACGTCCAATACCTAGGGATGGCCAAGGTGAGCCAAGGGATCCTCTACGGGTTGCGCACCCACATGTTCAACCACCTGCAGGGGCTCTCACCCTCCTTCTACCACCGGACTGAGGTGGGACGGATTATGTCCCGGGTGCAGAACGACGTGTTGCAGCTTCAGGAGACCTTCAACCTGATGGTGCATACCACGGCGGATCTGCTCAGCCTAGTGGGCATCGTTGCCTTCATGTTCTACATGGACGTCCAACTGGCCGTCTTTGCTCTCTGTGTCATCCCGCCCTTGGTCATTGTGATGTACGTGTGGCAGAAGTACGCCAAGCCCGCCTTCATACGGGCACGCCGCGCCATAGCCATCGTCAACGGCGCCCTCAACGAGAATATCGCCGGCGTGCGAGTCGTCCAGAGCCTCAACCGCCAAGACGTCAACATGGAGAGGTTCGACGGCCTCAACAAGACCTACCTCGAGGCCGCCGTCCACACCAGCCGTCTATCGGGCATGATTCAGCCGCCCGTGCAGTTCCTGACAGGCACCGCCATGGCCGTGGTGATCGTGGTGGGCGGCTGGATGGCGCTCGGTGCAGGCTCGGCGCAGGAAGCCGAAATCGGCGTGCTGGTGGCCTTCATCCTCTACGTGCAACGCTTCTTCGACCCAATACGCAACCTGACCATGCAATTCACCCAGTTGCAGCGCTCCATGGCCTCCGGTGCTCGCATCTTCGAGCTTCTGGACGTCCAAGCCGAGGTGGTCGACGTGCCCGACGCCCCAAAGATGCCCCATGTGCAGGGTGCCATCGACTACGAGGCTGTCAACTTCAGCTACGTGCCTGGCGTAGAGGTGCTCAAAGACATCAACCTCCACATCGCTCCGGGAGAGACAGTGGCCCTTGTCGGCCCTACCGGAGCCGGCAAGAGCACCCTCGCCACATTGGTATTCCGCTTCTACGACGTCATAGCTGGCCGTATCACCGTCGACGGACACGACGTACGTGACGTGGAGCGCACCTCGCTGGTGGGGCAGATGGGAATGGTGCTTCAGGAGCCTTTCCTCTTCTCAGGCACCGTCAAAGAGAACATAATCTACTCCCACACCAACGCTACCGAAGAACAGGTGGTATCCGCCGCCAAGGCCGTGGGCGCCCATGACTTCATCATGAGCATGCCCCAAGGCTACGACACCATCCTCCACGAGCGCGGCGGCAACCTCAGCATCGGCCAGCGCCAGCTCATCAGCTTCGCCCGCGCCCTAGTCGCCGACCCACGCATCCTCGTGCTGGACGAGGCCACAGCCAACGTCGATTCCTACACCGAACTGCTCATACAGAACGCCATGCGCCACCTCCTACAGGGGCGCACCTCCATCGTCATCGCTCACCGCCTCTCCACCATTCGTAACGCCGACAAGATAGTTGTGGTCGACGGTGGCCGCATCACCCAGATGGGCAAGCACGACGAATTGGTGGAGCAGGACGGTCTCTATGCCCACCTCTACTCCCTCAACTACAGCGACGCCGACACCGAACTGGCCCCCTCCCCCTCCGACGACGACTAACTTGATGGCAATACCAACCCTGTTGAGTGCTTCCTACCTCTACTGCCCCCAAGGAAAGTCTCTAGGAGCAGGTGTATGCGCGAGATATGGCCCAACCCCGTATTCGGGCCGATATCGCTAACCCCTTTACGCTAGCACTTCGCTAGCCCCGACTCTTGCCGCCCGTGGGTACAGCTGTTCCGAAGAGGACCTCAACAACTTGCCCACGGAAGAAGAACTCACCAAGGCCTCATCGCCGTCGAGGGCTTCCGTTCGGGCCTCAGACACCCTTGGTGATTGGAGTTCTTGCCCCCCAATGAGAGGCTTTCTCGACTTCTGATGCACACGACAAGCCCATATTCAGACAAGGGGCAAGACGCGAATCAAGAAGACCTGATCCCCACTTGGTGCTGGCTCAGCTGTGTTGGCCCTGCACTGGCCCTGACCTTGCCGGCCCCCACTCAGCGCCCCACTGTTGGAGCGCGTGTCTATCCCGTTCCCTCCTCCGCTCCAGCACGGTTCGACGAATTGGAACGACTCCTAATGTGGCCATGATCCCCTGCTTTTGCGGGAATACGTGAGCATCAAATCGACTCTGCTGGCCTCAATCATGGCCTTGGTTCTCATCCTCGCCTTAGGGGTGGCCTGCGAGGGTCAGGACGTTACCTGCGAAGACGTCGAAGAGGCCTTGGAGGAGGCCCTAGGCACTGACGTCGATATGGTGGAAGTAGAGCAGGCAGCCCGGGACGCCCTAGCGGATGGCACCGAGGACGTGGCGACGGGCTCCACCACCCCCCTTCACCAGGGTGCAGCCCGAGGCACGGTCGCAGAGGAGCAGGCACTCCTCGACGAGGGCGCTGAAGTCGACGCCAAGGACGAAGAGGGACGCACCCCTCTTTCTCATGCAGCATCGTCGAACGATGACCCTGCCGTTGCATTGGCGCTACTGGATGCGGGCGCCGATATTGAAGCGCGAGACCAGACTGTTTTTGGCGAGACGCCGTTACACTGGCGGTGAGACACGGTACAGCACCAGTGGTGGAGGCGCTCCTCGACCGAGACGCCGACATAGAGGCCAAGAACGATCGAGGCAGCACGCCCTTGGGTGCCGCGCTGTTCAATGACACCTCCGAAACGGTGGAGCTGCTGCTGACCCGAGGAGCCGACCCCAACGCCGGGTTGTACTTGCACTCGGCAACGCGTGCCAATGACGTAGCACTGGCGACTCTGCTGCTGGAGCACGGCGCCGACATTGAGAGCGCGGCCAACATCACCGTTGATGGCAATCCTTGGAACGACATAACCCCGCTGCACATCGCAACACTGAACCCCAATCTGGATGTGGTCGAATTGCTGCTGGACCGTGGGGCAACCCATAAATACCTGGGCCCCCGATGGCTGGTTGCCGGTTATGTTCGCAATACTGGCAGAGGCAGGAGAGGACGTGGTTAATTTGCTGTTGGAGGGCGGAGCATCTCTCTAAGTCAACTCACAACTCCCGGAGGACACGTGAACGCCAAACCCATCGCCCGGGCATCTATGGCCGCCTTGGCACCGGTCCTAGCCTTGCAAGGGCTAGAGCGGGTCAATCGACCCGGAGGGAGTCGGCGAGCCAGTGGTCGACCTGCTGCTGGAGTGGGGTTGCGTGGCCTGTGGACAAAGCTGCCGCGAGCGTCCAGCCCACCTCCTAGGGTCGGGGCCAGACTCTACGCCGCCGCCTCATCCCCCTGAAACAGGCCGAAGACGTTCCCCGCGGTGTCGCGACAGTAGACGACATACCCTAGGCCGGGTATGGCCGTCTTCGGCGTGACCACCGCGCCACTCTCGGCCTCCACCTTCTGGGTGAATTCGTCAATTGAAGGGACGTCTATCACGTTCACCGGACCCTGGTGAACAGGGTTCGTACGGAGAAGCGCCCCATCGTTCCCTAGGTCTTTATCGCCGGTGTGCACCAGTCAGTAGTCGACAGGCCCTTCCAACTTCACAAAATTTCCAGTCAAACACGTTCCGGTAGAAGGTCGCCAAGCTATCCGGGTCCCTAGCGGGTATCTCGAAGTGCACGATCCTAGGCATTCCAGTACCTCACAGAAAAATATGGCCCCGCGAACTCCTCCCTTCCTTTGGAGATTTTCGCGAGGCCCCTTCCCCCTTGATAGGGAAGGTTAGGCTGGGGGTGGTTCATCCCCCTACACCGCCGGGCGGTCCACCACTCGAGCATCGACTTTCCGCAACATGTAATTGCCGTCGCCTGAACTCCCGATGAGTTGGCCGTTATCCACTACCACCTTGCCTCGCAGGATGGTGGTGACGGGCCAGCCCTGTATCGGGAAGTCGTTCCAGATGCTGTAGTCGCTGATATGGAAGTCGTCCTTGCCCAAGCGCTTCTCGATGCCAGGATCGATGAGCACGATATCCGCGTCGCTTCCGGGCGCGATGGCCCCCTTGCGCGGGTAGAGCCCCATGATGCGGGCTGCGTTGGATGACGTGACCTCCACAAACCGTTGGAGCGACATCCCCCGCTTGGAGACACCCTCGCTGTAGGTGATGCCCACGCGCGTCTCGGCCCCGTTGTGCCCGCCCGTCACATCCAGCAGGCTTCGACCCTGTATCTTGTGGGCCCAAGACGTGCAGTACTCGTCGGTGGCCATGCTGTTGATGTCTCCTTTCAGGAGGCCATCCCATAGGGCCAGCCGGTCCTGCTCCGACTTTAGCGAGGGGTAGGTGTGGTACTTCATGCCGTCCGGCTCTTTGTATGCCTCAGCATTCCACGTCACATAGTTGTGAAGGGTCTCCGAGTACACAGGCATGCCCTTGCCCCTAGCCTCCTGCACTGCTGCAACCCCCTGTTGTGCGCTCACATGCACAAAGTACACAGGACACCCCGTCCACTCTGCCGTCCGCAACACCCGCCGGAAGGACACATCCTCCGACATGTTGGAATGCACCTCGTGCAGTCTCCACCACTCGGTGTGCTCCTCCTCGGTGAGCTTGTCGTACATGTACTGCACCATGTCGTCATCTTCCGAGTGCACCATCAGCATACCGCCGCTGTCCTGCACCTGCTCCATCAGCGACGCCAGATGGCCCATACCCACCCGACGCGCCTCCGTGAGGTGGGCCGGCCGTATATCGGTGGTGAATATCTTGAAGCTGGGATAGCCAGCCTGCACCGCTTCCCGCACTTGGGGGTTGATGACATCGGCGGCGATCTCCGGCAGCAGCATGATGTGGTAGCCATAGTCGCAGTAGGAGTTGCCCCGCCAGCGACCGTCACGCTCGGCAATGGCGGCTTCAACGGTGCTGCCAGGCCGGACGATGGCGAAATCAAGGAGCGTGGTCGTGCCACCGAATAAGGAGGCGCGGCTCACCTGCTCAGGAGGGGCAGTCTCCTGCCCAGGCATGCCCATCACCGGGGCCGCCACATGGGCATGTGGTTCCACGCCACCGGGTACTACTACTTTGCCCAAGGCATCAATCACCTCGCCCACGTCGACAGGCAGCGTGCCTGGCTGGGCCACAGCCACAATCTTGCCGCCCTCAATGGCCACATCCCATCCGCCAACGCCCCAAGGCGTAACCACCATGCCACCCCGAATAACTAGGTCGATCATGGCGACCTCCTATTTGTCGATGTTTGATATCTAATAGCTTTCCCACGGGTCAGCTAGACTCGGCCCAATATACCACAGGCGTACCAGCCGCTAGCCTTCGACCCAGCGCCCGACACCGTCGACTATCAGCAGCACCCCGACCACCAGCAGGACCCCGGCCATGAGTAGCAGCAGACCGTTAACGCTGATTCGGCCCGTCAGCCGTGCCCCGATATAGGTGCCCACCATGGCAGGCACGGCCATCACTGCCAGCACGATGAGGTCCAACTCTCCTTGGATGCCATGCCCGATGAATCCGAACCCGCCCAGGAAGAACCCGATCATCAGGTTGGAGCCAGCGGCGATGCGAGGGTCGGCCTTCATCACCCGTATGATGATGGGCAGTCGCACGCTCCCCAGAATAAGCCCCACGGCCCCGCCCACCAGCCCTACGATGAAGCCTAAGAAGGCTTCCAAAGCGCCACGCTTGCTGGTCAGAAAAACGGAGCGTGGGTCGAGAGGTTCGGTGACAGCACTGGGGGTCACCAAGTCCACCTTGCGCACCATCAGGAAGAACTCAATGCCCTGCCAAGCAACGAAGATTCCAGCTCCCAGTACCAAGACCCCCACGGGAACGAGAGAGGCGGCGAACCCGCCGATGAAGGCGCCGATTATGGCGGGTACGCCCAAATAGAGGACGATGCGCCAGTCGACCCGGCCCTCGCGGAGATGACGGAACCCGCCCACCATCGCGCTGAGGGTGCTGACAAGGATATTGGTCCCGCCAGCCACCCCCGCCTCCATGCCCATCAACAGCATGGCAGGCAGACGCATGGTCCCCAAAGCCAGCCCCACCATTCCGCCCAACACCCCCACAGCCAGCGAAATCACCGACAGAATGGCGATCTGCCACGCCGCCAAGTCCTGTGTGAACTCAAGGAACATGGGGATACCAACCTTGGCAAGATGTTACGGGGCGCAGGAAGCCCCACCCCGGGGCATACGCCACGAGCAGTCTACAATTCTTCAGCTGGTAAGGACAGGATGAATTGCAGGGGACTATGGGTTCTGGAGGCGTCGCAGCTTTTCTTGTGACTCCCGCGCGCGGGCCTCGGCCTCAACAGTACGGGCCTCGGCCTCCATGGCTCGGGCTTCCGCTGCGCTGCGGGCAGCCCTCGCATCGGCAAAAGTGTTCAGGTAGATGCGGGCGACCGGGTCCCAGAACCTCAGGCTCCCCTCTTCCCAGCACAAATCCAAGTTGAGGGAATCACTGTGGCCCCAGTAGTGACCTTCTGCCGTCTGGTGAATCGGGATGGCGCCATAGAGCCCCTCCACGAAACGGTCCCCAGCCAAGTGCGCTTGGTACCACCGTCCCCCCGTCCCATCGAAGCGCCAGTACTCTGGCACACCCATCGCAGCATAGGCCTCGCGCTTGTGGGTCTCGTCACGCCGCGCCGTAGTCTCCGAAGCCACCCCTAGCACAAAGTCAGGCGGCTTGCCCTGTTCCGATATCAGGTACCCGTTGCGGGCGCGCCGCGCCTCCGGGTCCACATTGAAAGCAATCAGCAGGTCGGGGAACAGCACGCCCTCGTAGGTGACGGTGGCCCTCAATCCCGCTGCTACTTCGCTGGTGATGATGGTCGTCACAGGGCTCCGAAGTGGAGGGCAAGGGAAGGCGGATAGGCAGGAAAGTTGACGTATTCAAAATCAGTCATCTCTTCCGGTGGCGCGTCAGGGAATCGGATGATTCCCGCAGTTTCTGCCTGTGGAGCAACAGGCTTGGCAGTCATTGATGGGCCTTAATAGAGTGAAGTGGGGACTGCATTATACGATGTGCCGACGGGCCAACAAGTCCAGCCACTTTCCGTCAGGCTGCTTCCGCTGCCAGCCACCCAACAATCACCTTAGAACCCATTAGAGAAATGACGATTGTTCTGGTGGTTGCTTTGGTCTTGATTGACGTGGTCGTCGACTGGTAGGCCGGCTTCGACGAATCGTCTTCACTGGATCAATCTGCAGAGCCCCCTGCACATGTGTGGTGTATAGGTCGTGGGCGTCGTGATAGATAATCGTATGGCTCGCTACTATGATTTCACCATCATTCTCAGCGAACCACGAGCTCCATTTTTCCCGGTGGACAAGGATTTTGCCCAAGGCTGTAATCTCATTCTGGCCCGGAGGGCCACTAATGCGGATAATCTTGCCACCGTGTTCGTACAATTCAGGGTAGAGTTCTAGCCGGGTACTTTTGTCTCTGTGTTTATCGTGGCAAACGAGGATATGTCCGTGTTCCCGCGTCCACCGAAGTAGGGCAGTATCGCTTCTAACGTTTGCCCCTACATCAAGAGCGAAGTGTACACGAAAGCCCACGGCTTCCAGATAAGGACCTAGCCCTACGTCTACATCCGTATCCAGAAGCAAGTCTTCAAGCCGTGGAAACCTTGGTAGCCCGCCTTGCCCTGACTGGCTTCGCGAGCGCTCTCTCATAGTCAATAGCAGCCTTAATAGCTAGACGCTCGAGCGGAGCATATAAGCTAGCTATTTCATTTAGGGAGCGCCCCCTCTCCGCGTGGGTCGCTAATACGGCGGTAGGCACTCTGGTGTCTCTAACGACTGGCTGACCACCCATGATGTCGGGGTTGATTTCGATATACCGGATAAATTCAGTCGGCACGAGAATCGATCCAGTCTCCTCCTGTTCCCGAAGGAGTGGAAACAACTCACCGAACACTCTCGTTTCAACCCTCTGCCCGAATTGGGTTGCTGCGGTAGTCTCCCATTCGTCCGACCGCTCAGCAAAAATCTTGTTCCCTACGATGTATACATGAGCGTCGTGCCAGCCTTCATCAGGCGGGCCGAGTCGTTCGAAAAGGTGACGCAGCGCAATCCCAACGGACTGGAGGTCCAAACGATCATCTCGAAGCGCTCGCATGAGCTTAGCGATGGTGAGATCAGCATAGGAGTATCCTTCATCGACGACTCCATTGCCGCTGAAAACCTGCACAGACGGTCTCAGGATGTCCCGCGCCTTCCAATCATATAGCGTGCGTCGAGGAATCCGGGCCAGCCGAGATACTTGGGATGTTGAGTAAAATCCATGCCACGTAGCCATGACAATTCGACCCCATTCTGATATAGTCAAAATGTGGTTAACCTACGGGCGAATGAAACCGTGGGCCGTGGTGTGCATCTGCCAATGCTCTCCACGGCGTAGGCGTTCAGCGACTAAGCTGTCACGATACTATCATATCTCTAGATCTGTTGTCTCATGAACAAGCTATAGAGGCCTTGGCTCCAACGCCCAACTCCTCCTCCGCCCAATCAGAATTCGTCTCCTTCCGCGACCTCGCTCCCGACATACTCTCCACTACCTACGCCACCTTCGGCCTCTACCGCTATCCGGCCAAGTTCATCCCTCAAGTGGTGTCGTATACCCTGAGGCGTTATGGGGCCGCGGGAGAATCAGTGATCGACCCCTTTGCGGGGTACGGGACTGTGGGGACTGTCGCCCGTACGCAAGGCAACCCCTACGAGCTGTGGGACCTGAACCCGCTGATGGCTCGGTTGCACCGGCTGTCGATCATGAAGCCGCCGGATGTGGAACCGGATGCGCTGATACGCGATATGAAGGCCCACAAGGGCGAGTTCCGGCCTGATTGGAGGAATCTGGAGTACTGGCACCATGAGGATTTCCTGCCGATGTTGGGCCGGGCATGGGGCTTCTATCACCACCTGCCCGAGGGGGGCGCCAAGAGCGTGATGCTCGTCCCCCTGCTAAAGGCAACGCAGCAATACTCATTCAACGACGAGAAGCGCCAGAAGCTCTCCCAATCGCCCCTATCTCGCCGTCGCATCGAGAAGCTGCTGGTGGAGGACTGGGAGGCGGGGTTCTACCGTAGGCTCCGCGACGGCATGGAGCACGTACTCAAGGCCCAGCGTCAGTACCAAGCCATGCACCCGGCGGACGTGAAGTATCGGGTCCGCGGCGGCGTCAACACCCTGACCCAGCCTCTCGCGCGGGAGCACGACATCCTGTTGACCTCGCCCCCCTACCTCCAAGCCCAAGAGTATATCCGGCGCTTCAAGATGGATCTTCTATGGCTGGGTTACTCCGAGGACGAGGTGCGGGGGCTTGGACGCCAAGAAATGCCCTACCAGCGGGTGGAGGAAACTCCCATCCACTCCGCCACCTACGAAGACTACTTGGAGAGAATCCAGGAACCCCACCTCAGGCTCCTCTACCAACGCTACTTCTGGGGAGTATTCGGTGCCCTTACCCGCCTACAGGAGAACATCCGACGTTACCTACTCCTCTTCGTCGGCCCAGCCTCGGTGCGAGGCATGCCCATACCCATCTCCCAGATCGCTGTGGAGCACTTCAGCCACATCGGCTGGCGCCACAAGACCACCCTAGTCGACAGCATCGTCTCCCGAGCCATGTTCTTCTACCGCGCCAACCCCGCCACCGGCGAAGCCGACCCCCGCATGACCACCGAGCACCTAGTAGTCCTCGAACGCCCCCACTGATGGCATACTATTGCATAGCGAAGTTGGGGCCAGCATGGACATGAGATGCGGCGGCCTAAGGCAACATGACCGACTGGAGTAAGTCGATCACTCGCTGGCCTGACCATGCCTTCGCCACATGGGATGGTTCTCCCAGTTGGCTGGGAATCCCATGTCGGCTTCTGACACAGATGGATATGCGCCCTTAAGTTCTAGAAGCCTTTCCGGCCAATCTCCGTGGGGGGTAATGACTTCCATTAGGTGAGTGACCAACACTATGGCGTTGTAGACCTTGCCTGGAGCTTGTTTATTGAATGCCTTAGCGGCTTCAGAGTCATTTCCAAGTGTGTTGGGTATCTTAAGGCCAGTGGCGACGGTCAAATCCCAGAGCCTGTCGTGGTGGGCGCATATGTTGCGGACCCGGGTGAGATGACGCAGAGCGGAGAGGAGGATGGATTCGTCCATACCGTAATGTTGAGATATGGACTGCCTTATTTTACGGTCTCCTAGGCTCGCAAACCATTTGGACAATTGCCCGAATGACATAGCATGAATCACGTCCCAGATGGGTCGTTGATGAAAACTAGTACCCTCTTGGTTCGTGATCTGCCGGTAACTTCTTTGGAGTTCCTTCAGATTATCGGAGTGATACCGGTTGAATAGGGTGGCGTCCTGGTGGGCATACTCTCCGTGCGCAAATCCATACGCGAGTTGGCGTGCCCACTGTGTCCTGACCGAAACTTCGATGAAGCTAAAAGCCTCCAGCAGATGGGACCTGAGCCGCTGGTCGAACAGGTAGCGTGACAGGACAGGGTGGAAGCGTGTCCCATCTACGAAGAGGTTGCCTTGTTGGCTTGGCGTCGATGACTCAAAAGATCTCCAATAGGAACTGAGACGCTGAAATCCTATGTGTGTCAGGCTTCTTGCTGCGGCAGCCCGGTCGTCGATGGTCATACCGCGGTCTATGAGGTGCTGCACTTGGTCGCGCGGTGATGTGAGGTTTATGGAGGGCGATTGGGATATGTACATATGCCTGCCAAAAAGAAGCCCCCCCGTGGTGCGCCGATCTTACGAGAGGCGTGGGGGGTTCTATCAGAGCTAGCTTAGCATCCATTGATGTACTCGTCAATCCTACGTCCTCTGATTTCGACGTTCATACAGTAGCTTCGTCCAAACAATCCATTAAAGATAAGTAACGACCTCAGGCCTCTATGCCATGGTTCCTACTGGTTCAATAGCACGGGCACTCCGGGCCAGGCCCCCATGTCCCGTAGGAGCGACGGGTCAAACAGGATAATTCAAACTGCGTCACTACCCCATGACATCAACCCTTTGACGGTACGACCACTTCCCGGTATCATCGAATTAGTGCAGGCAGGGGACTGACCCCTCACGGGTCCCCCTGCCTTTTATTTTTCGCACCCGCGCGCCCTTTAGAAAGATCCGATGACGAATACTTGGAGAAAATCGAAAAGCCCAATGCACCGGCAGACTCCCTTGCAGCTACTCACACCCCGTGATGCGAAACCGCGGCACCGCGCGGCAAGCTGGCCAGACACAAAACTGTGGCACGCGCGGCGCTTTCCGGATACAAAAACCTTAATTGTAGCTATGGCCGTTGCCGCGCTCAGCTACGGCCTTCTGGCGTCAGGCGGCGCCCCGCTGCCCCCACTGGTCTCACGTGTCTGGACCCACGTTCACTTGAGACTCTCCCGTAGCTGGCGCGTAGCTGCGCGGCGAGAGTTTCGAGTATTTTCAGATACAAAAGAACGTTTTTCAGATACGACCACTCTCGCGTGCCAGCTACGAAAACACCGCAACTCAGCCCCGCTTGCGGTATATCTCCACCCCAGCGCTCCCCAGCCTCGCATCCCGGATCGGCGGCTGCGTCTTCCGCACCCTCACCCTCACGGCGGCGACGGAGAAGCCCCCCAACACCGCATCCGCAATATCCTGCGCCACCGCCTCCAGCAGCTTGCGGGGAGGCCCCTCCATCACACCCTTCACGGCACGATAGAGGGCAGCATAGTTGATGGTGTCCTCCAGCGCGTCCGATCTGCCAGCAGCCGAGAGGTCAGCCTCCACCTCCAAGTCCACCACGAAAGGCTGCCCCAGTTCCCGCTCCTCCGGGTTGTTCCCATGGAGCCCGAAGAATCTCATGCCCTGTAGAAGGATTCGGTCCGCCATTGTCAGCTCCCCGACGGCCGTAGGCTAGCCGGAGTTGGAAGCCTCTTCGATGGCTTGTGCCAACACCAGCAGGTCGCGGGCCCGCTTGACCACAGGGACATCCACCATCTTCCCATCAAGGGCCACCGAGCCACGGCCTGATGCCTCGGCTTCTTCCCAAGCCTCCACCACGCGGCGGGCGTACTCTACGTCCTCGGGCCAAGGGCTGAACATGCGGTTGATGGTATCCAACTGGGCAGGGTGGATGGCGAACTTGCCCTTGTAACCCATGCTGAGGGCCTCCCCCACATCGGCCTCCAACCCAGCTTGGTTGCGGAAACTGACGTAGACGCCATCCAAGGCCAGCACCCGGGCTGCCTTGGCAGCCACTGCCACCCGCGCCCGAGCGTGATACACCTCCTCGCCGGTATCGGTACGGCGCACACCCATGTCCTGGGTGTAATCCTCAGCCCCGAAGGCGACGCCCACAATGCGCGGAGACGCAGTGGCGATTTCGTAGGCGAAGTGGACGCCACGGGCGCTCTCCAGCCAAGGTATCAGGCGTAGATGTCCTCGCTCCAAGCCGTGTGCGGCCTCCAAGGTCGATGTGATCCGCTCCATCTCGCGGATATCCCATATGGACTCCACCTTGCCAAGACTGACGCCGTAGAGCTGTGGACCGATGACGGCAGCCAATTCATCGCTGGTCAGCCCCGTATCCAAGGAGTTCAGCCGCACCATCAGCTTCTGCCCTTGGGCGCACAACTGAGGCGCCATCTGCTGCACCAAGTCCCGTGCGGCGAGCTTCTCGCCCGGGGGCACTGAGTCTTCCAAGTCGGCCACGATTATGTCGGCTCGGAAGTCCCGCGCCTTCGCCAGCATGCTGGCGCGATTTCCAGGGACGAATATAAGGCTGCGGATCAATTCCAAGGGCGTCTCTCCTGCTAGGGGGATGCCTCATGACGCAACTGTTCCAAGTTACTGTAAGGCGGCTATTATTGCCCCTCCAATACGTCGGCGATATAATCGCACAGACATTTGGAAAAGGGTAGGACGTTGGTTAGCAGAAACGACTTCCGCAGCGCGATGGGTAAATTCGCCACCGGTGTTACTGTGGTCACCAGCTTGGACGACGCGGGAGAGGTCCACGGGATGACGGCCAACTCCTTTACCTCGGTGTGCCTCGAGCCACCTGCCATCTTGGTCTGTGTCGCTCATGGCACCCATACGTACAACTACGTAGAAGCTAGGGGCACATTCGGAGTGAACATTCTGCACACCGACCAGTTGCCGGTGGGTCAATACTTTGCCCGGCGTCCCGAGGACCGCACCGAGGAGGTGGACTGGAAGTACTCGGTGTCTGCCGATGGCGTTCCCCTGCTGGAAGGTTCCATGGTCTCCTTTGCCTGCCGTGTGCTCGGCTCCCATGTGTACGGAGACCACACCATCTACGTTGGTTGCGTGGAAGAAATGAAGCTGGGTGAAACCGCGGCGCCTCTGCTTTTCTACGAAAGCCGCTGGAACACCAGCGTAGAGGCCAGCGTCGACTAGCAGCGGGGCTAGCCTGACGCCTGTGGTCTAACGCTGAATAGCCCGCCGTTGAATCGGGCACCGCAGGTTAGGCCAGACCGGCCACGAAGTCCTCTATGGCCTTGTTAACCTCGTAGGGTTTTTCAACTTGGGCGAAGTGGCTCGCCCCATTGATCACCGTCTGACTCGACCCCGAGATCTTCTCCTTGAGATAGTTGCTGTACTTCACAGGGGTCATGACGTCTTCCGAGCCACAGATGATGGCAGTGGGCAGGGATATCTGCTGCACCTTCTCCATGATGTCGAACCGGTCGCAGCACATCAGGTCGTTATGCTGCACGGCGGGCCCAACCTCTTCTCCCTTGCGCATCAGCATGTCATGAACATCCTGCGGCACCCTGTCGAAGGTGGACCGACGGATATCCAGCCACTTTCCTACGTCTTTCTCGCCCTCTTTCGCCTGCTTCAGGTACTTGGGGTCCACTCGCAAGCGTGCACCGGTGCCCAGCAGAATCAGCCCCCTGATTTCTTCCGGATACATCAGACCGAACTGCTGGGCGATGGCCCCGCCCATAGAGTGACCACAGAGGATAACGTCCTTGTAGCGCCTTGCCATAATAAAGCCACGAACCCACTCAACGTAGGCCTCGATGCTGGTGCACGGTTTGGCAGAGGGATGGCCAGGGAGGTCGAGGCCCTTGGAATTGCGGAAGTGCCGCATCTGATAATAGAAAGTAATACTGGACTCTCCCGAGCCATGTAAGAACACCAGCTTCATCCTCGGCTCCTTTGCCGTGTCGGACTATCGGGCAGTCTGAGCGTGTGTCTTACGCCTGCTCGGAGTCCCGACGTGAGATTTTATACGCCGACACTTGGTCAATCAAGATAAAATTGGCTTGCTCCCTCAACTCGTCGGCGCCGTCCTCTAGCAACAGACAGAACCCTCAGAAATCCAAACCCCTAGCGTTTGCAGTGTGAGCGCTTGTCCACTCGCCCGACAATTCGACCAGCCAGTTTGCTGCTGACGCAGGGTAGCCTACTCCTCGCCGTCGTCTTCCCCTCCGTCGTCGTCATAGGCATCCTCCGGTTCTTCCGACGCGCCATTGCGCGATCCAGCGGCGACGGGCACCGGAGCCTGTCCGTTTGCCGAGGGGTCTGGGATGACCGATGGGTCTGCGACATCGACGAGTTCGCCCTCTCTATCTTGGGGGACGAGGCAGTTGAGAGAGGCAACATAGTCGTCTTCAACCTTGTCGCGCCAGATGCGTACGCCTTGGGTGTTGCGCCCCACGACCCGGAAGTCCTGCAGGCTGACCCGTATCACCTGGCCTCTGGCGGAAATCAGCATGATCTCCTGCTCCTCAGTGTCGGTCACCACTCGGGCGGCGACCACCGGGCCGGTGGCCTCACTGACACGGAACGTGCGGACGCCGAGACCGTTCCGTCCCTGTTGTCGATAATAGGCTAGGTTGGTGCACTTGCCATAGCCGTTGCGGCTGGCCGTCAACAGGAAGCCGTTCTGAAGGGCGACATCCATGGCCACCACTTGGTCTCCCGACGCCATCTTCATGCCGCCCACGCCTCCCGATTGTCGCCCGGTCTGTCGCACCGAAGATACGGCGAACCGGATCGACTGGCCCATCTCGGTCACGAGTATTACGTCTCCACCCTCTTTGACTACACGAGCGGAGACCACCTCGTCCCCTTCCTTGAGGTTCATCACTATCAGGCCCTTTGCACGTATCCCCGCCAAGTCTCCCGGTCGCAACATTTTCACTTGGCCTCGACGGGTGGCGAGAACGAATACGTTGCCACGTTCACGCAGATCGGGCACTGCCAATACGGCATTCACCCGCTCGCCGTTGGCGATGGGGAGCAGATTGATGATGGGGGTGCCCCGGGTGGTGCGGGATATATCTTCGGAGATGTCGAAGCACCGCAGGGGATATGCGCGGCCACGGTTGGTGAAGAACAGCACCGTGTCGTGGGTGTCCGACACCAGAAGGTCCTGCAGGGTGTCATCATCCCTCGTGCCCATGCCCCGCACACCCTTGCCACCGCGGTGTTGGCGCTTGTAAGTCTCGGCAGGGATGCGCTTGATATAGCCTCGCTGGCTGAGGGTCACCACCATCTCAGCATGGTGAATGTAGTCTTCCCGGCCCAGTTCAGTGGCCTCTTCCTCGCTGATTTGGGTGCGCCTCTTGTCACCGAACTTGCGCTTGAGAGCTTGGGTCTCGGTCTTGACGACTGCCAGCACCTTAGCTGGATCAGCCAGCAGGGATTCGTGCTCTGCGATGGTCTTCTGAAGCTCTTGGTACTCGTTCTCCAGGCGCTCCCGTTCCAAAGCCGCCAAGCGGCGTAGCTGCATGTCCAGGATGGCTTGCGCCTGTATTTCCGTCAGGGTAAGGTCGTCCATCAGGTTCTGCCGCGCCGTCTCCACATCCTGAGAACCGCGGATGATGGCGATTACTTCATCGAGCCGGTTCAGGGCTAGCAGCAGGCCCTCGACGATGTGGGCTCGGTCTTTGGCCTTCTGTAGCAGGAACTCGGTGCGGCGCACGATGACCTGTTGACGGTGCTCGATGAACAGTTGCAACGAGCGCCTTAGGCCCAGCATCTGGGGTTGTCCATCCACCTGGGCAAGCAGCATCACATGGAAGGCGGTGCGCAACTGGGTGTGCCGGTACAGGTTGTTGAGCACTACTCGAGCGTTGGCATCGCGCCGCAGCTCTACCACCACCCGCAGGCCCTGGCGGTCCGACTCGTCGCGAATATCGGAGATGCCATCGACGCGTCGTTCGCGCGTCAGGCCAGCTATCTTCTCCACCAGCGAGGCCTTATTCACCTGGTATGGCAACTCGGTGATGATGATCTGTTCGCGGTTGCCCCGCATCTCCTCGATGGTGGCTTTGGCCTCCACCACCACCCGTCCCTGGCCAGTCTCATACGCGGAAATGATTCCAGAATGGCCACGTATGGTGCCAGCCGTCGGGAAGTCGGGGCCGGGCACGAAAGTCATCAGAGCTTGGGTGGTAGCATCGGAATGGTCCACCAAGTGGCAGATGGCGTCGCACACCTCGGTGAGGTTGTGAGGCGGAATGTTGGTGGCCATACCGACGGCAATCCCGGAGGCCCCATTGATCAGCATGTTGGGTAGTCGTGCTGGGAGCACCGTCGGCTCCGACAGCGTATCGTCGAAGTTGGTGGCGAAGTCGACGGTATTGAGGTCGAGGTCCGCCAGCAGTTCCTCTGCGATGGGGGCGAGGCGCGCCTCGGTGTACCGCATGGAGGCTGGGGGGTCGTCGTCCACGCTGCCAAAATTCCCTTGGCCATCCACCAGCGGGTAACGCATGCTGAAGTCTTGGGCCATCCGGACGAGGGCGTCGTACACCGACGCATCGCCGTGGGGGTGGTACTTGCCCAGCACCTCTCCTACGATGCGAGCGCATTTCTTGTAGGCCGTGCCGGGGCGCGAGCCAATCTCGTCCATGGCGTAGAGGATGCGTCTCTGCACTGGCTTCAGGCCGTCGCGCACATCGGGCAGCGCCCGTGAGACGATCACACTCATGGCATAGCTGAGATAGGAGGTCCGCATCTCCTCGTCTATGCGGACCGGCAGCACGTTACCGTTAGTGGTCACGTTCCTCTACCCCCAATAGACTGTATGATAGGCAAGCTCCACCACTATATGCTGAACGCCGTATTCTAGCAGAACGGCACCACGACGTGGCGTCGCAGTCCAGCGCCGCATTTGCCCACTACATACTCAGGCTCAGGTTTGGCGTGGCTCTATGCGCTGGACGAAGCATGTAAACAGGTTGGAGAAGGCCCGGGGCGTCTCACCCGTCCTCTCCGGCTGAAACTGTACCCCGATCACCCAATCGTGGGCCGGGCTCTCCACCGCCTCCACAACACCGTCCTCCAGCGAGTAGCCCGAAGTCAGCAACCCTGGAGCGCGTTGGGCCTCCCGCAACCCGCGCCGGTGCCAACTGTTGACCCGGAAGAAGCCTCCGGGCCCGAGGATAGCCGACAGTTTGCTGCCGGGAGTCACGTAGACTTGGTGGCGCAGGGCCCCTGAGGTCCCCTCTAGTGAAGTCTCTTCGAGTGGCGCATGCTCAGGTAGACTGTCCAGCAGTTGTCCGCCAAAGGCCAGGTTCAACAACTGCATCCCCGACCCTATGGCCAGCACCGGCACATCCATCGCCAGGGCTTGTCGCAGGGCTGACATGTGGGCCTCGGACCCGTTGGCCTCGATATCGGGACCGCCGCCTATGAGAAGGGCTTGCGCTTCACCCATTGCGCCAGCGAGAGAGCCTGCATCGCGAGAAGTAGTGTCTCTCTCGGCAGTATCTAGGTGACGCAAGACGACGTCGAAGGGAGCAAGAGCTTCGGCGTAGGCTAGAGAAGTGGCCTCATGGGGACAGCTAACGGCGATCAACGCCATACTATTGTGAATTATACTCCAATCCGTGTCCCAAGTCTCCTTTTCTCATTCCCTGCCTGCGGATTGTCTTTGCTAAGTGGGCGGGAAACTGCTATGCTCTCTTGTGTCAAATTTTCCTGACCTTTCGCATACCATCGGTATACGCACTAGATAAGGAGAACCCCAATTGGCGGCCGAGTCCAGCGTAACCCTACGCCAGGCAGCCAACCAGTACGCTGCCACCCTCCCATCCGAGTCCCGCATCTCCGAGCAGTCCGCTATTGAGGGATTCGTGCGGTGGTGCGGACGCGACCGTTGGGCGCAAGAGTTGACACCCTTGGAGATTGAACAGTACGGGGGATCGCTGGCCAACGAGGGCTCGGACCCCACTACCAAGCTGGTCTCCGTGCGCGGGTTCCTCACCTACCTTCGCAAGAAAAAGATGGTTCAAGGCCCCCTCGCCTCTCATCTCCGGGTGCCTCGGAGTCGGCGGTCCGACTCAGGGGGTTCCAAGGCGGCAGGCCCCGAAGTTGCCCTCTCCGCGGAGGGCCGGGCCAACCTAGAGGCCCGCTTGGACGTCCTACGTGAAGAGCGGGTCTCCGTCGTCGGTGACATCCAGCGCGCCATGGCCGACAAAGACTTCCGTGAGAACGCGCCTCTGGACGCTGCCAAAGAGCGGCAAGGCAAGATAGAGGCGGACATTCGCGACTTGGAGCACACCTTGACGCGGGCAGTGCTACGCCAACAACAAGCGGCCTCCACTACCGTCCGCCTAGGACACACCGTGCGACTGAAGGAACTCAGTTCGGGTAAGGTGACTCAGTACACCTTGGTGGACGCCGCCGAGGCCGATCCTGGTTCAGGCAAACTATCCTCTAACAGCCCTGTCGGCCGCGCTGTGTTGCAGAAGACCGTGGGCGAAGAAGTCAGCGTGACTGCCCCCCGCGGAACTATCATGTACAAGATAGAAGCGGTTGCAAACTAGAGGCCTCCACTCACCACAACCCTAGGTGCAGATGCCGACAGGCTAAGCCGGCACGCAACGGCTCAGAGGCTCCAAATTCGAAAGCCCCCCATATTCGAGAGGGAAGAGAAGCATGCCGACTTTTGTGAACCCCGAAAAGTGCGACGGTTGCAGGGCTCAAACCCGGCCTGCATGCATGTACATCTGCCCCAATGATCTGATGAAGCTGGACACCGACATCGGGCAAGCCTTCAACCAAGAACCCGATGCCTGTTGGGAGTGCTTTGCCTGCATCAAGATGTGCCCCCAGTCGGCTATCGACCTGCGGGGATACGCTGACGTAATGCCTCTTGGCGCCACGGCTACGCCTCTGCGGGGCACTGAACAAATCATCTGGGCTATCAAGTTCCGGGACGGCACTCTCAAGCGGTTCCGCTTCCCCATTCGCACCACGCCATGGGGTTCCATAGAACCTCACCAGCGGGCCGACAACCCCAATGAAGAGAATCTGAAAGATGCCAGCATGTCGGCCGAGTCTCACTATCTGGGTGTGGAAGAACTACCGGCCCCTGCCAGGTAACAAGCGCGCCCTTTTTGCCATACAAGGGCCATATAAGGACGAGCAGACGAAAGACAGTTTCCGAATATGACGACAGACGCTGGCACCCAAGACTTATCCCGTGCCCTCGGACAAATCGAGGGGCGTGTGGCCGAACATTCGACCCTGCTGCACCAGCTACGCTCCGAGATGACCAGCGGCTTCGACCAACTCCGCTCTGAGATGACCAGCGGCTTCGACCAACTCCGCTCTGAGATGACCAGCGGCTCCGAGCATGTAAACAGCCGCATTGACCAGTTGAACGACCGGATTTTCCGGCTGATGCTGGCAGTCATAGCCGTGGGAGGTGGCGTCATTGCCGCCCTAGTGGCTTTGCTGATCACGCTGATAGTACAGGCTTAGGCATCTGGGTTTTATCAGCACACAAATGGTAACTCGCTCCAGTCGCAAGGTGGTGTAGCGTTGGCAGACTACAAGACCGAAGTTGTCGAGTGCGACGTACTGATCGTCGGCGGCGGTATGGCTGGCTGTGGTGCAGCCTATGAGGCAGCCCACTGGGCCAAGCTCAAGGGCATGCGCGTGGTATTGGTGGAAAAGGCCGCCATCGAGCGCAGCGGTGCCGTGGCCATGGGCCTCTCCGCCATCAACATGTACATGGGCATGAAGTGGGGCGAGAACACTCCCGACGACTTCGTCCGGTACGTCCGCAACGAGACCTGCGGCCTCTCACGAGAGGACCTGACCTATGATATCGCCCGCCATGTGGACGCCACGGTGCATATGTTCGAAGAGTGGGGCCTCCCCTTCTTCAAGACGCCTGAGGGCCGCTATGTCCGCGAGGGCCGCTGGCAGGTCATGATCCACGGCGAGTCCTACAAGCCCATCGTGGCCGAGGCAGCCAAGGCGGCGATCGGCGACGGCAACATCTACGAGCGTGTGTTCGTCTCCCATCTGCTTACCGATGTCGACGACCCCAACAAGATCGCTGGCGCCGTGGGCTTCAGCGTACGCGACAACATCATCTACGTGTTTAAGGCCAAGGCGGTCATTTGCTCCTGTGGTGGGGCAGTCAACCTATGGCGCCCCCACGGTGTGGGTGAGGGCTTGGGACGGGCATGGTACACCGTGTTCAACAACGGCTCGGTATACGCCCTCATGGGTCAGGCTGGAGCCGAGTTGAGCCAGATGGAGCACCGCATCGTGCAGACCCGTTTCAAGGACGGGTACGGCCCCGTGGGAATGTACTTCCTCATGTTCCACAGCAAAGCCACCAATGCCTACGGCGAGGAGTACGAGAAGACACGTCTGCATGAGTTGGCGGGGTGGGAACCCTACGCCTATGCCGCGCCCATGCCCACCCCCCTGCGCAACCACCTTATGCTGCGAGACATCCAGGAGGGCAAGGGCCCCATCTACATGCGCACGGCCGAGGCCCTGCAGAACCTGATGGAGGGGGCCGACTCGACCAGGCGCCGGGCAGTGGAGAGCGATGCTTGGGAAGACTTCCTAGACATGACCATCTCCCAAGCCCTTCTCTGGGCCTCCAATAACATCGACCCTGCTACCACCGACTCGGAGTTGGTGCTCACCGAGCCCTACCTCATGGGCTCCCACGCAGGCACCTGCGGAGCGTGGTGCAGCGGCCCCGAGGACGTTGCCCCGTCCGAATACTTCTGGGGCTACAACCGAATGACCACGGTTCAAGGGCTCTTCGCCGCCGGCGATGGCTGTGGCCTCTCGGCCCACAAATTCTCCTCTGGATCCTATACCGAGGGCCGGCTGGCAGCCAAGGCCGCCGTCAATTTCGCCTACGACCACTCGGCCGCGCCCAACGTCGACGGAAGTGCTGTGGAGCAGATACAGCGCGACATCTGGGCCCCCCTGATTCGCTTCGAAGAGCACCGGCATGCCACCACCCGCGACGAAATCAACCCCAACTACCTGCTCCACAAACAGGCCCTACACCGCCTGCAGAAGATGATGGACGAGTATGCTGGCGGTTGGGGGTCGTCCTACATGACCAACGAGCCCATGCTCAACCGTGGGCTGGAGCAGATGGCCATGTTCAAAGAAGATTTCGCCATGTTCGGCGCGCGCGACCTCCACGAGTTGTTGCGCTGTTGGGAGGTCGTACACCGGGCCCAGTGTGGCGAGACCCACATGCGCCACCTTCTCAGCCGCAGGGAGACCCGCTGGCCCGGATACTACTATCGTGGCGACTACCCCAGTCTCGACGATGCGAACTGGAAGCACTTCATCAACTCCCACTACGATCGCAACACCGGCGAGTGGGAATTCAGAGACCGCCCTTACATTCAGGTGGTTCCCTAGGCTGCCGTCCCGCGACAGCGGAAAGGGAATGCGTTTCAATGGGTGAAGCAGGCGCAAGAGAGTCGGGAGTCCTTGTCATCGGCAGCGGCATGGCTGGCCTTACCGCGGCCATTGAGGCGATGGAGGCTGGGAACGATGTCTTCATCGTGGAGAAGGAACCATCCCTCGGAGGCCGCGTCGCTGGCTTCAACAAGTACTTCCCCAAGCTGTGCCCGCCCTCCTGTGGCTTGGAAATCAACTTCCGGCGTATCAAGAACGGACACCGCCGCCTAAAGTTCTTTACCCTAGCCGAAGTCGATCGCGTATCCGGTGCTCCCGGTGCCTTTGACGTTACCATCCGCCTGAACCCTCGGTTCGTGCTGCAAGACAGGTGCACCGCCTGTGGCTTGTGCGTGGACGTCTGCCCCGAGGAACGCCCGAACCAGTTCAACTATGGGATGGACACTACCAAGGCCATCTATCTGCCACATCAGATGGCCATGCCGATGAAGTACGTTATCGAAGAGGGCTACTGCCAAGGCGACAGTTGCTCCAAGTGTGTGCAGGTGTGCCCCACCGATGCCATCGACCTCCGTATGACGGCCAGCACCTTCGACCTGAAGGTGTCATCCATCATAGTGGCCACTGGCTGGAAGCCCTACGACGCAACGCAGTTGGAGCTGCTAGGCTTCCAGTACCCCAACGTCATCAGCAACGTGATGATGGAGCGGTTGACCGCTCCCAATGGCCCCACCAAGGGCAAGCTGCTGCGCCCCTCCGACGGCAAGCCTGCCAAGCGGGTGGCCTTCGTGCAGTGCGCTGGTTCCCGCGACGTGAACCACCTGCCGTACTGCTCCGCTATCTGCTGCCTTTCTTCTCTCAAGGAGGCTACCTTCGTGCGGGAGCAATACCCCGATGACTCGCGGGTGTACATCTTCTACATCGATATACGCGCCCCAGGGAACATGGAGACCTTCTACCGCAAGGTGGAGCAGGACGAGAACATTCGCTTCATCAAGGGCAAAGTAGCCAAGGTAGAAGAGGACCCTGCAACCGGAAACATCATCGTCGAAGCCGACGACATGGTGAGAGGGCGCAAAGTACAGGCGACAGTTGACCTGCTGGTGCTCTCCACGGGCATGGTGCCCAATACCAAGGACCTGAATATCCCCGGCCTATCCTTGGCAGTAGACGAGATGGGCTTCGGTATGGAAGACAGGTCCAGCGGTGTCTATCTGGCTGGCGTCTCCCGACGGCCCATGGACGTCACATCGTCCACAAGGGATGGCACCGGGGCAGCCCTCAAGGCCATACAGACCACCTTCAAGACCAGAGAGAGGACCACCAAGCCCTAGCTATGCCTTCCAAGCCACGTACCTACGTCTGTACCGGCTGTAGCATCGGCGAATGCCTAAATGCCAGCAAGCTTGCTGAGGTGTCCGAGGGCGAGTTGGGCGTGCCAGCTACGGTACACGGCCCCCTGTGCGTGCCTGAGGGCTTGGACTTCCTGCGCAAGGATATTCAGGAGCAAGGCGCCGACCAAGCAGTGATTGTAGCCTGCTCCCACCGTGTCAACTGGGATGTCTTCTCCACCGAATCCTTGGGAGTGGAGACGGTGGAACGCGTCAACGTACGGGAAGGCGTGGCTTGGAGCAAGCCCCCGCAAGAGGAGGAGACCCAAGCCTTAGCAGAAGACTACGTGCGCATGGGCATCGCCCGCGCCCAGAAGACCATCGCAGCACCGCCGAAAGTCGAGCCTACCCTGCGCTCCCTGTTGGTAATGGGGGGAGGCATCAGCGGCCTGACGGCGGCCCTAGAAGCATCAGCCGCCGGTTCCGAGGTTGTGCTGGTGGAAAAAGAGGAGTCTCTGGGCGGCTGGATGTCCCGACTGCACAGGCTCTATCCCATACGTGCCCCCTTCGGCGAGCTACAATCCTCCAACGTCCAAGAGCTCGCAGAAAAGGCTCAAGCCGACCCTCGGGTCCAAGTGATGACCTCCACAGAAGTGGAACGCATATCCGGCAAGCCAGGCGCTTTCACCGTTGCACTACGGCATGGAGACGAGACATCGGAGATCAGTGCCGGCGCGGTGGTGATGGCCACTGGCTGGCAACCTCATCAGGCTTCGCAGCAGGAGGACTCGGGTCTCGGCAGGCACACCAATGTCGTCGACAGCATCGCTATGGAGGAGTTGGCCAGCCGCGGCGCCATCCGTCGACCGTCGGACCGCAAGGTCGTCGAGAGCGTTGCCTTCGTGCAACGCGTCGACAACGCCTTCTCTTTCGGCTCCAGTATCAGCGACCTAGTAGCTCTCAAGCAGGCCCTCTACGTCTCCGAGCAGAACCCAGGCGCTCTGGCCTACATCATCTACGACAACATGGTGACACCGGGCCAGATGGAGCTCTTCTACCGCGAGGTGCAGGAGCACCCCGGCGTGGTTTTCACCAAGGCCGAGGTCGGCCAAGTGTCCGAGGGCGAGCGGGGCGACTTGGTACTGGACCTCAAGAACAGCCTCATCGGCGGCGACCTCAAGATACAGGTCGACATGGTGGTGCTGTCCCGGGGCATGGCCCCCAGCACAGCAGCCGAAGAGGTGTTGCACTTAGAGTACCTTCAGGGCCCACAGATACCCCTGAACCAGCACGGTTTCGCCGACTCCAACTTCATTTGCTTCCCCTACGAGACCCGGCGTACTGGGATCTATGCCGCCGGGTGCGTCCGAGAACCGATGGACGCCAACGCCGCTGCCGAAGACGCCACCGGCGCCGCGCTGAAGGCGATGCAGAGCTTGGAGCTCATCAGCCAAGGCGAAGCGGTGCACCCCCGCTCCCGCGATTTGTCCCTGCCTTTCACCCTGTTACAGGGTTGTACCCAGTGCGGCCGCTGCACCGAGGAGTGCCCCTTCGGCGCCATCGAGTTGGATGAGCGCCGCTACCCGACGCTCAACTCCTCCCGCTGCCGTCGTTGTGGCATCTGCATGGGGGCCTGTCCGGTGCGGGTCATCTCCTTCGAGGACTACAGCGTCGAGCAGCTCTCCAGTATGGTGCGGGCTATAAAGTTCCCCGAAGACGAGAGCATTCCCCGCGTCATCGCCTTCGCCTGCGAGAACGATGCCCATCCTGCCATCGACATGGCGGGCATAAACCGCCTCCAGTCCGACGCGAGTGTGCGCGTGATTCCCTTGCGCTGCCTCGGCTCCCTCAACATAGTGCTGGTTACCGACGCCCTGTCTGAAGGCGTCGACGGCGTGTTGCTGCTGGGTTGCAAAACAGGCGAAGATTACCAGTGTCACTTCATCCATGGCAGCGAACTCGCAACCCGCAGGATGACCAACATCCAGGAAACCCTCACGCGCCAGATGCTGGAGCCCGAGCGCGTGAAGATGGTCGAACTGGAAATCACCGACTACAACCTTTTGCCGGAACTGGTGAGCGACTTCGTGGAAGAAATGAAGTCCATCGGCCCCAACCCCTACAAGGGCTTCGTATAGCCGGGGCCACTACGCCCGACGACGTTAAACAGACGTTAGATAAATGGCAGGTCAGGCAGTTATAGGAACACCCACCCGGCCCAACAGCGAACTGGTCCGCCAGATACTCGCGTACGGGGCCGACGACATGCAGCGGTGCTACCAGTGTGGCACCTGCTCCGTGGTGTGTCCTGAAACCCCCGACACCCAAGCCTTCCCCCGCAAGGAGATGGTCTGGGCCCAATGGGGGTTGACCGACCGTCTCTTGACCGACGGCGATGCTTGGCTATGCCACCAGTGCAACGAATGCTCCATCCACTGCCCCCGGGACGCCAAACCCGGCGACCTGATGGCGGTGCTGCGCCACTACCAGATTGAGCAATACTCGGTGCCCGGCTTTCTCTCGAAGGTTACCGGGGTCTTCCGCTACTTGCCCCTCGCCTTTGTGCCACCGATACTGCTCACCTTTCTGATGGTGCTGGCAGCCAACATCATCCCAGAGGGCGGGCTGAGCTTCCCCGACGAGGGGGGGTTGGTAGCCGAATTCGGCAAGCCCATCCTGTTCAAAGAATTCATCGACCATATCTGGATCGACATCTTCACGATAGTCTCTCTCGGCTTCGCCGCTGTGGTCGGAGGCTGGGGCGGCTGGCGCTTCTGGAATGGCATACGCAACAACGAGGTTGAACCCCCCACTGTGCGTCAACCCTTCATCAAGAGCTTCATCCTTACCATCTTCGACATCCTGAGTCATCGGCTGTTCCGCCTCTGCAAGCGAAACAAAGCGCGCGGACACGCCCATGCTGGCATCCTGTGGGGCTTCCTCCTGCTCTTCGCAGCCACCACCGGGGCCTTCGTCTATTCCACCATCCTAGGATGGGAGCTGGCGCGCGTACCTTGGGACCCCATCAAGATTCTGGGCAACCTGGGCGGCGGCCTGCTGCTTATTGGCCTCACCTGGGTATCGTGGAGGCGTCTGGCCAAGCGCGATGAAGTCGGACGCACCAATTACTTCGACTGGTACTTCGTGGGAATCCTCTATGCGGTCACCATCACTGGCTTTATCGTAGAGATACTGCGATATAGCGAGTTGGCCACCGGTGCCTACTGGACCTACATGGCCCACCTAGTGTTCTATTTCATGTTGTTTACCTACCTGCCCTTCACCAAGTTTGCCCACGTCATCTACCGCACTCTAGCCCTCACGCATGGACGACAGGTTGGCCGGTCACCGGGAGTCCGGTCCCCGCTAGTCATCCTAGACTGATACTGCAATCCGCAACTCCGGCATTTTATCCAAGTCCTCAAGCACAACTTGGCATCGCACCTTCGCCTCCCTAGAGAACAAGGACTTCCGGCTGCTCTGGTTCGGCATGCTGGCATGGATGTGCGCCATGCAGATGCAGATGCTGGCCCGCGCCTACTTGGTCTACGAGCTTACAGACCGCAACGCTGCCATCCTAGGCATCGTAAGCGCTGCCAACGCCCTGCCTCTGCTGGTGCTGGCCCTGTTCGGTGGCGCCATAGCCGATCGGCTGGAAGGCAAGCGCATCATCCAGCTGAGCCAAGTGTGTCTAGCACTTCTGGCACTGTTCATCGCGGTATCCATAACCACCGGCACCGCCACTTGGTACCACCTGCTGGGTGGGGCCATCGTTCACGGAGCCTTGGTATCCTTCATGATGCCCGCTCGTCAGGCCATCATCCCCCATCTCGTGGGCCAGCAGGGGATCAGCAACGCCATGGCACTCAATGCCGCAGGCATGAGCGCCGCCACCGTCATGGCCCCCGTCGTCGCTGGCCTCGTCTATGCCTTTTTCGGTCCCGAGGGGGCCTATTTCCTAATCACTGGGTTGTTTTTCTCCTCGGTGGTCCTCACAACATTCCTGCCACGCATCAGTGCCAAGGGTGGTGCCAGGGCATCGATGATGGGCGACATCAAGGCCGGGCTCTCATACATCGGCCGTAGCCCCTTGGTGATGGTGCTGCTGGTTACCGCCATGGCAACAACCTTGCTGGCCATGCCCTTCCGGTTCCTCATGCCTGTTTTCGTGGTGGACGTATACAATCGCGGACCCGACGACATGGGACTGCTGCTTACCATGATGGGCGTGGGCACACTCATCGGCTCGCTGTTCATAGCGGCCATCGGCCAATGGAAGCGCGGGTTGCTGCTGCTGGTCGGCGGCGCCATATCGGGGGCGAGCCTCTTATCGCTGGCCCTCTTCCCCTACTACGTGCTAGCCGTGGGGGTGATGCTTCTGTTGGGGCTGGGGGACGCCGGGCGTCGCGCCTTGAACCAAGCCTTGGTAATGGAGGTGGCGGAGGACGCCTACCGCGGACGGGTATGGAGCGTGTTCATGATGAATTTCGGTCTGACGCCCTTGGGAGTGCTGCCCGCCGGGCTGGCCTCCGAGTACCTAGGCGGGCAATTCGCCATCGGCATCCTAGCCAGCCTGCTGCTGTTCACAGTCTTCCTGCTCCTGGTCACCCAGAAGAAGCTGCGAGAGTTCGACTAGCCCACCCTACTCTTCACCATCGGGCCAGTTACGTGATTAAATGGACTGGCAATGGACTTACGAGGACGAGTCAACCGGAAGCAAGTACGTGAGGGCGGCGGAGGCGGTGCCGACCTTCATTTCGATGAGATGGTCGGCAGCTACGAGTTGAACATCTATCGCCACCGCAACAGCAAAATCCGAGGCCTAGAGGCCCTGGAGCAATTCCTAGAGACCCAAGGGTGCCAGACCGCCTACATCGACGACGTTCAAGCGCCTGTCGGCCCTGGCTACGACACCATCAGGGTGACCTGCGAGGGCGACACCATCCCGGTTGAGGCACTGCGCCGCGCCCACAACTGGGCCCACCGCCGCAACTTCCTCCACATGTTCCGCAAGCCCGGGGCATCCCCCGGAGGGCTGTCCCGTTAGATGCCGGGACCGGGCCACTAGTTTGGAGGCTATAGTTATGAGACGAGAATTCGCAGCAAGTGTGTGGCAAGAAGGTGAATGGTACGTCGCTCAAGCTTTGGAAGTGGATGTAGCCAGCCAAGGGGCTTCAGTTGAGGACGCTCTCTCAAACCTGAAAGAGGCCTTGGAACTCCACTTTGAGCCTCCCGTGGCAACCGCACCCCAAGTCCACCACATCGAAGTTGAGGTGGCAGCCAATTAGGCCTCTACCCTACAGAGAAGTAATCCGCAAACTACACGCGCCGGATTTTTGGGGATTAATCAAACGGGCAGCCATGTGAAACTGGCAAGAGAAGCTGACGGAGGCACCCAAACTGTCACAGTGCCACGGCATTCCGAGATAGCGCCGGGCGGCATTCGCAGCATACTGCGTCAGGCCGGTCTCACATCAGATGATTTCGATGTCTTGTGAGCGTTGAAGGCCGATGCCTCATCAGCCTCTAGTCCCAAGCTGGTCACCACCCGCATCCCCACCTCCCGCGCATGCTCGTATGACATCGCCCGAAAGAGATGTGTGGCGCACGAACAATCACTACTGCCGAATCCCTTGAAGGCTGGCATCAGTTCTACTCCAAGCGCGTCGGCCAATCGGCATTCCATCCTCTCATCGGTAACCCCAACCACCGCACCTCGCAGCGCGTCCGCACCTAACAGGGCGTCCACATGCCACCGCACCGAGGCATCGCGCCGGTCGGCGTAGTCGAAGTGCCTCTGCAGACGCTTCAGGCCGCCCGGCCCTAAAGCCGACCCGACGTAGACATACCAGCCATCGAAGCAGAGGACTCCCAGACGGCCAACCCTCAGCGGGCCATGCGCCTCCAGCAGCAACAGGTACACACCCTTCTCTCGGCTATCCCACCTCATCGCGAGAATTATACGTTGCCAGCACACCCGTACTCAGCTTTACACACATAGGCGGCCGCAGTATCCTACTCCCGTTCAATCACCCCATAGACGGAGAGACCCACTTGCAGTTCAGGGCCCCCAGAGGCACAGCCGACCTCCTTCCTCAACAGCAGAAGTACTGGCGTTACATCGAGCGGACGTGCGTCGGTCTGAGCCAACAATACGGCTTCTCCCGACTCGACACGCCTGTCTTCGAGAGCTCGGGGCTGTTCGACCGCTCCGTGGGCGCAGGCACCGACATCGTCGAGAAGGAGACCTATACCTTCGCCGATCGTGGTGGCGACTTGCTCACCCTTCGTCCTGAAGGCACAGCCCCAATCTGCCGTGCCTACTTGGAACACGGCATGCACAACCTGCCCCAGCCGGTCCGCCTCTTCTACTTCTGCCCTGTCTTCCGCTACGAGAGACCTCAAGCAGGCCGCTATCGAGAGCACCACCAGTTCGGCGTCGAAGTTCTCGGAGACGCCGACCCCTCAGTGGATGCCGAGGTGGTAGAGTTGGCGTGGAGGCTGGTAGGCCAACTTGGACTGACTGACGTCACCCTCTATGTGAACAGCATCGGCGACCGCCAGTGCCGCCCAGCCTACATCGACGCCCTGCGCGATTACTATCGGCAGCACCACGATAACCTCTGCCCCGATTGTCGTCAGCGGCTGGAGCGTAACCCTCTGCGCCTCTTGGACTGCAAACGCGAGGGATGCCAGCAGTACGGCAATGAAGCCCCCCAGTCGGTCGACCACCTGTGCGACGACTGCCAAACCCACTGGGACCGGCTACAGCAATACCTCGCGCTGATGGAGATACCCTACCGAGTACACCATCGGCTGGTGCGTGGCCTCGACTATTACACCCGCACAGTGTTCGAGATTCAGCCCCTGCAAGAGGGCGGCCAGAGCACCATCGTCGGCGGTGGTCGTTACGATGGTCTTATTGAACAGATTGGCGGAAGGGCCACCCCCGGCATCGGCTTTGCCACCGGCCTTGAGCGACTCACCCTCAACCTTCAACGCCAAGAAGTCCCAGTGGACGATGAGCCGTCTCCCAATTACTTGATCGTCAGTGTGGGAGAGGCAGCCCGGGAGACCGCGCTTGATGTGGCGGTTCGTATAAGACAGCACGGCACCGGAGCCATACTCGGCTCAGCCGGCCGCAGCCTCAAGGGACAATTGCGCCAAGCCAACGCCCTATCCATTCCCCATGTGGCCATAATCGGCGACGACGAAATGGCCGCCAACAGCATAACCATTCGAGACATGGCGACCGGCGGGCAGGAACGCCTCCCGATCCCTGAATTTCTCGAGCAACTCTGAAGCCCAGAACCAGGAAACACGGGAGGAGACAGACATGGAAAAAGCCATAGACCTGAGCCACCCCTGGAATATCCACTCGCCACCGTGGATGGGTTACGACTCCCCACGACTGTGGTACACCCAGCGCCATTCCATGGGAGGGGTCGTCAGCCAGTGGCTCTCGACTCCCCTGCACGTTGGCACTCACCTCGACTCCGAGATGCACGGCTACAGCGGTGGTCGGGATATCGGCAGCGTCCCCATAGATCGGCTGTACGGTGACGGCATCGTCGTGGACATCAGCCACGAGGTGGGAGCCTTCGACATGATCACCGTGGACCACATCACGAGGAACGCCGACGTGCGCAAGGGCGACATCCTCATCCTCCACACTGGCTGGCACAAGTACTATCAGGGTGGCAGCGCCGTGGACGAGGAGACCTACTTCTGCCGCCATCCTGGCCCCTACAAAGAGGTGTCGGACTGGTTCATCGAGATGGAGCTGAAGTGGACTGGCACCGACACCGGCTCGGGCGACCATCCCATGAACACCGCCATCCGCAATCTGCGCCCCGACATACGCGCCGAGTACGAGGACAAGATCGGCAAGTCCGTGGATGAGCAATTCCCCATGCGCGACTACTTCTACATGCACCGGGCGCCCTTCCGCAAGGGCATCATCCATGTGGAGAACGTCGGTGGCGACATCGACCAAGTGCTGAACAAGCGCTGCAAGATCGGGGCATTCCCTTGGCGGTTCGAGGGCGGTGAGGGCGCCATGTGCCGCGTGGTAGCCTTCCTAGACGAGTAGCACCCCCCACCGGACGCCCCCCTCACCGGACGAAGGAGCGATGAACAGATGAAGGCTGCGGAGCACCAAGGCAGGAGCCTGCTCTACCTGACGGTTGAGCCCGACGACTACGACGCCAACCTGCAGTACCCTCTAATCATCCTGTTGCACGGGTTCGGGGCGAACATGCGGGACTTGGCGTCGTTAGCCCCTGCCATCAACCGCGAGGGCTACGTCTACGCCTGCCCACAAGCCGCCTTGGCCTTCCAGATCGGCCAAGGCATGGTCGGATATGGCTGGACTCCCCGCGGGCCGGAGGCAACTGCACAGGACATCCAGCAGGCAGAGGATGCCCTCGACACCTTTTTCGTGGAAATCATGGAGAAGTACCATGTGGCCCCTGGCAATGTCATCCTAGCCGGGTTCTCCCAAGGCGGAGGTATGACCTACCGGTGCGGCCTCCGCCAGCCCAACCTCTTCGCTGGCCTCGCGGTGCTCAGCGGCACCCTCCCCGACACCGAGCGTCTGAACGAACGCCTTCCCGAAGGACGCTCCCAACCCATATTCGTGGCCCACGGCACGGTCGACGGTGTGCTCCCCATAGACCGTGGCCGCGCCGCCCACGAGTTCCTCGAATCAGCAGGCTACCAGCCCCAGTACAAGGAATATCCCATGGGCCACGAAATCAGCCCCGATGTGCTCTCCGACCTAGTGCAATGGTCCTCCGGCGTCTTGCCCCCCTTGTCCGCGCTTAGCTCCTAATCGCCAGGCATTATCCCCTCTCCCTTGGCGGGAGAGGGCTAGGGTGAGGGGGATGCCTCCCCAGCGTATGGGGTGACATCCTCCCCTTCCCACGTCAAGCCGCGCCCGCTACAGTTGTTTGTGTGGTTGTATCGTGCCACCGCAACCGCCGGTCAAGACTCAGCCACCACACGACTAGGGAGACCAATGGACCAGCATGCACCCTCGGATGGCACCCCCGTTCTTATCCTGCGTCAGCGCTCGGCCTTACCCTTCATTGTCTCATCCACCTCCCTCCCCCACCCCACTCCCTAGACTGCCCCCCCTAGCTGGCTTATAATCCCGCCGAAACCTGATTATGATTCCGCACTAGCTAGTTGCGAGGAGGAAAGTGATGGCCGATGGAGCCATTCGAGTTGGAATTGTAGGCGCCGGCGGCATCGTGCGCTCGCGCAACCTGCCCGGCCTCCGGGCCATGCCCGGCGTCGAAGTAGTCAGCGTCGTCAACCGCAGCCGCGAGTCCAGCGAGCGAGCAGCAGCCGAGATGGAGATTCCCACCGTCTACGACACCTGGACAGACCTAGTGGAGTCCCCCGACACCAACGCCATCTGCATCGGCACTTGGCCCTACATGCACTGCGCCATGACCCTAGCTGCTCTCGAAGCCGACAAGCACGTCCTCACTGAGGGGCGGATGGCGATGAACGCCGAGGAAGCTCGCATCATGCTGGATGCGGCTCGCAGCAAGCCTCACCTCATCACGCAGATCGTCCCCGGACCCCCCACATTTCCAGTGGATAACATCCTCATTGAGATGATAAACAGCGGGTTCTTGGGCGACGTGCTCTCTGTGGACATCCGCGCCCTGCCCATCGGCCGGCAGCCCCATCAGGCCTTCATAAATCCCGACGCCCCCTTCCACTGGCGCATGGACGCCGACGTCAGTGGCTACAACGCCCTCAGCGTGGGTATTGAGTATGAGTCGATGATGCGCTGGCTGGGTCCGGCCACCAAAGTGATGGGCAACACCCGCACCTTCACCACCCAGAGGCGCGATGAGGAGGGTAACCTGCGCTCAGTACGCCTTCCGGAGCTGGTGGACATACTTGGCGACCTCGCCTGTGGCGCTCAGATACACATGAACGTCAGCTCCATCTCCGGCATGGGGCCACAGCACGAGATTTGGCTCTTCGGCAGCCAAGGCACCATCCATTGCGAGGGAGCCAACGTGTTCGCAGGGAAGCGCGGCGACACCGAGCTGAAGCAGGTCCCCAACCCTGAGGAATCGCGTTACAGGTGGCGAGCCGAGGAAGAATTCGTAAACGCCATACGAGGCGAGGAGAAGGTGACCCGCACCCCCTTCGACGCAGGCGTACAGTACATGGAGTTCAGCGAAGCAGTAGCCCGCAGCTCCCAAACAGGCGAAGCGGTCTACTTGCCCCTCTAATTTAGGCACTCACCCGAGCGTCGATCCCGGCGGAATATCAGAATGGGGCCCCGGCCGTGGGTTCTCGCCTGCGGAGACCTTTACCTAACCCCTTCCCCCTTGAGGGGGAAGGTTGGGATAGGGGTGGGAGAGATGTCTCTTAGACTGCCCCGTGCTGACGCAGCGCTTGGATCTCGCCGCGTGATAACCCCAGCAAGCCCTGTAAGACCTCCTGCGTATGTTCCCCCAAGACCGGAGGCCTCTGCACCGGCATAGGCGGTGCGGCCGAAAGCTTCACCGGTGTGGACGGGGCCTTGAAGCTGCCCGTCGTCACCGGGTAGTCCAAATCGACGAACATGTCGCGGACCTCCAAGTGCGGACACGCCATCATGTCGGCTGCGTCCTGCACCATGGAAGCTGAGAACCCCAATTCCAACAGCAGGTCCGATACCTCCCGCTTGGGATGGTGTTTCGTCCACTCTTCCAACGTAGGCCGAATAACATCCAAGTAGAACGGGCCCTCCACATCTCGCCCCAAGTAGCGCGGATCTTCTGCCAGATCTGGGCGGCCTACACGTCGCCAGAGAGCGTCCCACTTATCCTCGCCAATGGCCCCAGCCAGCACCACATACCCATCTCTAGCCTCCAAGGCTAGTTGTGCGCTGGTCATGTTCTGCCTCTGCCGTCCCGGGGGCTCCCCGTTCACTTGGTAAAAGGGGAAGACGCTGGTGTTGTGCATCATCATGCAGTCGTACATAGCAACGTCCACATGTTGGCCCAAGCCGGTGCGGTTTCGCGTCTGTAACGCCAGCATGACACCGTAGGCCGTCCATACCGCGGGCACCGAGTCGCCGATGTTGTCCCCCACCATCTCCGGCGGTCCGTCAGGGCCTCCCGTGATGTTCATCCAGCCAGCCATGCCCTGCACACAAGGGTTGTGGGCAGCCCAGTTGGAGTAGGGGCCTTTCTGCCCCTCGCTGTTGCCGTAGCCGGTGATGCTCGCGTAGATGATCGCAGGGTTGATCGCCTGCAGCTGATCGTAGCCCAAGCCCAAGCGCCGCAGGGCACCGGGCCCATAGTTGTCCAACACGACGTCGGAGACGGCCACCAAGTCCTGAAATAGCTCCTTGCCACGGGCATGGGCCATATCGAGCGTCAGGCTCTTCTTGTTGCGATTGATGGCTAGGAAGCGACCACTGACCGTTGAGCCATCCCTGTCCTGGAGGTATGGCCGGTTGAGGCGGGAGCGATCGCCCATACCCGGTCGCTCGATCTTGATGACCTCTGCTCCAGCGTCTCCCAGCAACATGGAGCAGAATGGCCCAGCCACAATGTGGGTGCAGTCCACCACGCGGACGCCTTCAAGGGGCAGAGGAAGCTTGGTTTGTTCCATGGGTCCACTCCGAATTCAGATATTCGTTGATCGTCAGGCAATTCTAGCATCGTGCCCACCATCGCGGTGGACGGGTTTGTCGGGTGGCTCTCGGTTCTCCGCTTACGCATAGCTGCCAGACATTGTCCATAGCTGCCAGCCCAACTGGCCAACTACAAAGAAGTTCGTTGACTTGCCCTAGTGGGTATGTTACAAGAAAGTGATTGCACCACTTGGGAGGCGCCATGGGCGAGGCGGAAACCCAGCTCTTTGAGTATGGCGAGGAGCGCATTGGAGAGGAGCTCGGATTCTACGAGTACGAGTTCACTCAAGAGCTGTTGGACCGGTTCCGCCAAGCTGTCCAAGACCCTGACGCGCGCTTCGCCACCTTGGCCGTAAAGCACGATGCCACTGCCTTCCGCATGGTGTACCAAGACCCCACCGGCGGGGTCAACGCTGGTAACGAGGTAGAGTTCTTCAACGAGCCAATTCCGGGCAAGACGGTGCGTGTCACCGGTCGTATCGCGGACGTCTACTGGCGAAGGGATAAGCCCTACTTGGTTATCGAAGCCACCGCAGTGGACGAGGATGGGCGCCTGCTGGAGAAGATGCGCACTTACCAGATGAAGAAGCCCGAGGAGGTTGGCAAGAAATGGCACCCTCAGGGAACTTAGACATCGGGGCCGAGGTCCCCTCGGTCACCAAGCTCATCACCCAAGAACAGATTGACCTGTTCGAGGCCTGTGGCATCATGGGCGAGCCCAACATCCATACCGATCCCGCCTTGGCAGCCCGCCGCCTCGGCACCAACTACCCCATTGCCTCAGGACGTATGTCCGTCACCTACGCTTCCGAATCCCTGCGCAAGTTCTTTGGGGCCGACGCGTTCCACCGCACCGGCAACATCAACCTGAAATTCCTGCGCCCGGTCAAGCCCGGCGACTCGGTGACCGTCACCGGTCACGTCACCGACACACACCCGGAAGAGGGCGGCACCCGCGTGGTAGTACAGATCACCTGCCAGAACCAGAATGGCGACGCCACCGCCGCTGGTGTCGGCACGGCCCTAGTCTAGCCCGAAGCACAGGACTGGTTCTTCTGCCCGCATGCCCATCGCCACCAAGATAGACCGCTTCATGCAGGAGGGCGGCTGGATACGCCGCATGTTCGAGACGGGCATAGCCCTCAAGAGGCAGTACGGCGAGGACAAGATCTTCGATCTGTCGCTGGGCAACCCCGTAGCTGAACCTCCCCCCCAATTCCATCAAGAACTCCGCCGCCTGTCTCAAGACCCCCCTGCCGGAATGCACCGGTACATGCCCAACGCGGGCTACGCCGAGACACGGGAGGCTGTAGCCCAAGGCCTTCGAGAAGAGACAGGCCAGGATTTCTCCGCAGCCGACATCGTAATGACCTGCGGGGCAGCAGGCGCCATCAACGTGGTGCTGAAGACGGTACTCAACCCAGGCGACGAGGTGGTTATCCTCTCACCGTATTTCGTCGAATATGGCTACTACACCGACAACCATGGCGGCATCCCTGTGGTCGTGCCCACCGACCACGACTTCCAACTCGACTTGGGCCAAATCGAAGAGGCCCTCACCGAGCGCTCGAAGGCGCTCCTGATCAATTCGCCCAACAACCCGTCCGGCGTGATCTATCCCGAAGAGGCTATCCGTGCCTTGGGAGACCTGCTCACCCAAGTGGGCAAACGCTTCGACACCACCATATACCTCATCAGCGACGAGCCTTATCGGCGCATCATCTACGACGGCTTGGTTTACCCCCAAGTATTCCCCCACTACGGGCCCTCCATCGTGGTGAACTCCCACGCCAAGGACCTAGCCCTGCCCGGCGAGCGCATCGGACACATCGCCGTCAATCCCAACCACGAGGACAAGGCTCACTTGGTGGACGGCCTCACCTTCTGCAACCGCATCCTAGGGTTCGTCAACGCCCCCGCACTGATGCAACACGCAGTGCGTGCCCTGCAGGGAGTGACGGTGGATATCGGAGACTACCAGCGCAAGCGGGACTACCTGCACGGGCAACTGGTGTATATGGGGTACTCGGTACCCCTGCCCCAAGGGGCTTTCTACCTCTTTCCCCGCTCACCCGTGGAAGACGATGCCGCCTTCGTAGCCGAGCTACAGGAGTGGAACGTTCTGACGGTTCCTGGACGAGGCTTCGGCACCCCAGGCCATTTCCGCATCTCCTATTGTGTGGAAGACTGGGTAATAGAAGGGTCCCTTGATGGGTTCCAACGTGTCGCCCAAGCCCACGGGCTGAACGCGGTCTGAATTGCACACGCTGGAGCAGCAACAAACCTGCGAGCGACGAGGTCTAATAACAAGAGAGCCATACCAAGATAGCCATAACAAAGATAGAAGGAGACGCCACAATGTCCTTGACTCAGGAAAAGTTCAATGAGGGAATGTCACCCCAGCAATATCTCGACCAAGTGAAGGTCAACAAGCAGGCCATCGAGCAGATATACGCCACAGTGGAAACACCCTCAGAGGCCACTGAGTTTTTCGATGGCCTGGAAGAGCCCCTGCAACTCGCCATCTTCACCGCGGCTTGGTGTGGCGACGCCATCAGCACCGCACCCACCATCATGCGTCTAGCGGAGAACACCAAGAACCTGAAGATGAGCATTTTCGACCGCGACCAAGAACTCGATCTGACCAACAGCTTCCTCCCGGAACACCGCGCTGGTACGGTACCAGTGTTCGTCGTCTTCGATTCGGAGATGCGCGAGGTGAGCCGGTTCATCGAAACGGCCAAAGAGCTGATCCCTACCCTGGACAAGATGGAAGACGCAGTCAAGAATGAGACCCTGCAGGCCTCGGAGATGGACAAGCCCATGAGCGAGATCAGCGAGAACTCCCGCAACGCCTTCCGTGGCCGCCGAACCGCCTACCGCGTGGACCACGCCAAGGAGTGGGGCAACGTCATCTCCAACGCTTTCGCATCGGTCGTCCGCAAGGGGCTGGCCCTGCCTGCCGATCAGCGCCCTGCAGAGGGCGGCACGGAGTGGCCTCCCCAATAATCTGGTACCCTGCCCCTCGCCCTCAGGAGGGGCGCATACGCCGTTCCGACCCCTCAAACACCTCCAGAGCGAGCCGGTCTAAATGGGCTTTTGGCCCATTCCTTCAACCGGCTCGCTCTGTGTCTGCATGGCTTTCCTCTTAGCCCCGAAAACACAAAAAAAGCCTCACGGATAATCACGCCACATAGACCGCGGAGAGTGTTATACTTAACATAGCTAAAACTCTCCCTACTATTCAGGGTAATTTCAACCGCCAGCAAACAGCTGTTTCGGTTCCTCAAATGGCAACCTGACAACCTTTCCGACAGGATGTTCTATGCAAGACAACGGGGCCTCTGCCAACTATACAGCCAAAGATATTCAAGTGCTTGAAGGCTTGGAAGCGGTGCGCCGCCGGCCCGGCATGTATATCGGCAGCACAGACCAACGCGGGCTGCATCATCTGGTTTATGAGATAGTCGACAACGCCGTCGACGAGGCTATGGCTGGCCACTGCACCACCGTAGACATCTCCATCGGCGAGAACGGCTGGATTACCGTCCACGACGACGGCCGCGGCATCCCCGTGGACCTTCACCCAACAACCGGCGTCTCGGCGCTGGAAACCGTCATGACGTCCCTCCACTCCGGCGCCAAGTTCGGCGGCGGGGCCTACAAGGTATCTGGTGGACTCCACGGCGTGGGTGCTTCCGTCGTGAATGGCTTGTCCGAAACGTTACGGGTTGAGGTCCGTCGGAACGGCCATACCTACAGTCAAGATTACGCTCAAGGCAAGCCTACTACCGGCTTGGTGGACACTCCGGGAACTCAAGGCACCGGCACCACCATATCGTTTTTTCCCGACGCCGAGATATTCGACGACATCGCCTATGACTTTGAAGCCCTGACCTCTCACTTCAAGGAGGTCGCCTACCTCAATAAGAGCTTGGAAATCCGGTTCACCAGCCCTTGGCACAACGAGCAGCGGGACGAGGATATTCACCGCACCTATTACTTCGACGGTGGGTTGGCCAGCTTCGCCCGTAGTCTTAACCGCAGCAAGACTGTACTGCAGCACAACCCCTTCTACTTGGAGAAGAACATCGACGATACCATCGTCGAGGCGTCAATCCAATACAATGCCGCCTTCAGTGAGACAGTCCTCTCCTTCGCCAACTGCATCAATACGCAGGAGGGAGGCACACACCTCACCGGCTTCCGCGCCGCCCTGACCAGGGTCATCAACGACTACGCACGACGCCAAAAGCTGTTGCGCGACGACCAAGGCAACCTCTCCGGCGAGGATGTGCGCGAGGGTCTGACCGCCGTCGTAAGCGTCAAACTCACAGACCCTCAGTTCGAGGGGCAGACCAAGACCAAGTTGGGCAACGCCGAAGTGAAGGGCATCGTGGAGATTGCCATAGGCGAGGCCCTGTCCCACTATCTGGAAGAGCACCCCGCGGAGGCGCGGCGCATCGTCGAGAAGTGCCTCACCTCCCAGAAGGCCCGTGAAGCAGCCCGCAAGGCCCGTGAACTCGTAATACGCAAGAACGCCATTGACGGCTCGTCGCTGCCTGGTAAGTTGGCCGACTGCTCCGAACGCAACCCAGAGAATTGTGAGATATACATCGTAGAGGGTGAGTCGGCAGGTGGCTCAGCCAAGATGGGTCGAGACCGCCGCTTCCAAGCCATACTCCCCATGAAGGGCAAGATACTCAACATCGAGCGGGTGCACCTGCGACAACCCGACAAGATAGTGGGGCACCAAGAGATAAGGGCCCTTATAGCTGCCCTTGGGGCTGGAGAGGGCGACGAATTTAACGTCGACAAGCTGCGGTACCACAAGGTCATCATCATGACTGATGCTGATGTGGACGGCTCCCATATACGCACTCTGCTCCTCACGTTCTTCTTCCGCAGGATGAAGGACCTCATCGACTCAGGCCATCTCTTCATCGCCCAACCGCCGTTGTACCGTGTACAGAACGGCAAGAATGCCCAGTACTGCTACAGCGAGGACGAAAAGGACTTGCACCTGACCAAGCTCAACGGCAGGCGCAATGTGCACGTACAAAGGTACAAGGGTTTGGGAGAGATGAATCCCGAACAGCTATGGGAGACTACGATGGACCCCGAAAAGCGCACCATGCTCCGGGTGGACATCACCGATAGCATAGAGGCCGAGGATGCCGTCAGCACACTGATGGGAGACGTTGTCGAACCGCGGAAGGTCTTCATCCAGACTCACGCCCGCAACGTCAAAGAGCTGGACGTCTAGCAACTTGGACGTGTAGGAACCCGCTCCTCCTCGGGTTATACTAGTGCCGGTTCCCAACTCCCCCCGGCAAGCGGTGAGGCTGGGTCACATCTACCCGACGGAGGACCCCATGACCCAACAGAGCGACAACGCTCCCGGTACCACACTGTTCCCCAACATAGGCGACTTCCACACCATGCTGTCCCAAGAGCTATCAGGTCTGACCGACGAACAGTTGGACTTTACCTCAGACCAGTGGGCTTGGTCAGAGTGGAGCATTCGGCGCAATGCTAGCCATGCCGCTTCCGGTGGCCTGCGTTGGATACTTGGCCGCTGGGCCGACTCCAACCTAGCCAAGGGCATAGATCTGCCCGATGACGCCATGGAGATCGTAAACTCCGGCGCTCGCTGGCTCGACGAAGATAAGTACCACAGCGTCGATTCCATATTGCTTAAGCTGCGCGAGGGCCTCGATGTGTGCGAAGCAGTGCTGGCCAACGAGACCGTTGGTTCCATGCGCTCCAGGGAACTGGCTTGGTCCAACACCGGTCAAGCAGCACAGATGGCAGAGGCGCATCCGAGGGGCCGGCGCGTGGACGACTCGGACTCTGAGAAGGCTTGGATTGACCTAGAGTACACCTACCGACATATCTGGTTCGAGGCGATGACTCACCTGTACAACGTCCAGCGGTTGAAGAGGGCCCAGGGACTTACGGCGGCCGTGAAGATGCCCGAGGAGGGCTACCATACCATCCCCAGCTGGGACACCAGCGAGCCCTAGTCAGCGAACTCGGGGTTAACCTCCACGACGCCCTCGGGGGTGGCCTGCATCAGGCACACTAGGTCGTAGCCCCGTCGGCGCAGTTCGTCGCTGCCCCCTTGGCATCTGTCTACCAGCACTACAACCTTGACCACCTCACAACCGGCTTCCTCCACTGCCTCGATAGCATGGAAGATGGAGGAGCCGGTTGTGCAGACGTCGTCTACAATCGCAACCTTCACTCCCTCGGGCATGTCACCCTCAATGAGTCTCTCCGTGCCGTGGCCCTTGACCTCTTTGCGGACGATGAATGAGGTGATGGGTTCTCCTGCCATGTAGCTGGTCATTGAAATGGCTGTCACTATGGGGACGGCACTGACTGTAGGCCCCCCGACACGACTTATCCCCAAGGGTTGCAGTATGTCCATGAGTGCTCTCCCCACCAAACACGCACCCTCAGGGTCTAGGGTCAGCAGGCGGCCATCCATGTAGTAGGAGGTACGAAGACCTGAAGATAGAGTGAAATTGCCGTATCGCAGGGCCCCACGTTCCAAGGACAACTCCAACATCCGCTTAGCATCCGTCACTTCTTCCCCCTGGTCAGGCATAAAGCCCATGATCACAGATGTATCTTTCAACTGCCAGTGGCACGTAGCCACTCAGAGAACGCCCCTGTTGCACTCTATCTCGTATATCGGACGAGCTGATGTCCAACTGTTGCGCTGGGACTACAACACCCCTCTCCGAACCTTGCGGAAGTAAGGAGTCCAGCTTCTCGAAGTTGGCAGGAGCCCCACCCGGCCTCGATGCTACCGCTAGTGTCGACATGCACAGTATGGCATCCGGCTCTTTCCACAATTCGAATGATTCGTAAGCATCGGCCCCCAATATGAGAAAAACCTCGTCTCCACCAAGCGAGGCCTCCTCCATCTCCCGGAGAGTATCTACAGTGTACGTCAGGCCCTCACGCCTGATCTCCGTATCCTCTGCTCTGAACATTGGGACGCCCTCCACTGCCAACTCCACCATGCGGAGGCGATGTTGTCCCTCAGAGAGGTTCACACCCTCCTTCATCCATGGCCGCCCAGCAGGTATGAAGACAACCTCATCAAGTCCTAGGTGACGACACGCTCCTTGAGCTACCGCCAAGTGTCCCAAGTGCACAGGATCGAAGGTTCCCCCGAACACCCCGATAAGCACACTACCTCCACTCCAGATCAGCACGGCCCAGTCTCACACGGTCCCCAGGCTGCACGCCCAACTCCTCCATCTTCTTGTCCAGCCCTACTCGTACCATCTCGTTGAAAAGCTGGTTCACCACACGACTGTCGCGCAGGTTCACCATCTGGGCTATTCGAGACAGTCTGTCTGAGTGCACCCTATATCCATCATCGGCCCTGGACACCCTTTCACTCTCGTTCGGCCTCACAACATTCGTTAGGTCTGAGTCATCAGCTTCACTGGACTTGCCTACCATTCCCATCTCACCAAGGGTGGTCTGGGTAGCATTCAACAGCTCTTGAATCCCCTCCCCTGTAGAAGCTGAGATCTGGTAGACCTTGCACCCCGAGCTTGACAGGTGATTTCGGACACTTTCTGCTGCATTTCGCCCTTCCGGCACGTCAATCTTGTTGATAACGATCAGTTGCTGCTTCTCCTCAAGTGAATCACTGAACATGCCCAACTCAGCATTGATCAGCTCCAGTCGTTCCTCAATACCCGGTTCTGTTCCATCAACGAGGTGCCATACTAACCGCACTCTCTCAGCATGCTGCAGGAACCTGTGGCCCAACCCAACTCCTGAGTGAGCACCCTCAACAAGCCCCGGGACCTCCATTACAACAAAGGTCTTCCGATAAGCCTCGCATACACCCAGCACCGGCTCCAATGTAGTAAATGGGTAGTTGGCTATCTTTGGCTTCGCCGCAGAGCAGGCTGATAGCAGTGTAGACTTGCCTGCATTGGGTGCCCCAACTATTCCTACATCAGCGACCAGTTTCAGCTCTAGTTCCAACGACACCCGCTCCCCAGACTGCCCTACTTCACCTAGCAGTGGTTCCCGGTTCATACCACTCGCGAACGACGCGTTCCCTCTACCTCCCCTGCCACCCGCTGCTAGTAGCACCCTAGGAACGTCCGCCAAGTCCCCCAGAAACTCCTTGTCATCCTCATAAGTCTTGAGCCAAGCCACAGTGCCTACTGGAGCCATTATGACCAGAGGGCTTCCGTTAGACCCTCGCTTGTTATTCCCGGACCCGTGGCCACCACGTTCCCCCCTCCACGCTCGGGCATAGCTGAGATGCAGCAGAGTATTCAAGGAGCTGTCAGCTTCGAGCCAGACGCTGCCTCCATCACCTCCCCGCCCACCGTCAGGTCCGCCCTTCGGAGCAAACTTCTCTCTCCGGAAGCTTATGCAACCGTTGCCACCATTACCTGCGTTTACAGTAATTTCAACTCTATCTATCATGTATTCTTTATATCAGTAGCAGTAAATGGACGTTGATTCGTGTATCTAGATATGAAGCGAAGCTGTTGACGACTGTTGTGTGCTGTTGGGAGTGGTTGGAATTATAGCACTGAGTAAGGTAATGAGGTTTGATAATTAAGCGGACGCAGTAAATGGGGGCAGAGAGTCAACGGGGTGTTAGGGTTATGTTGAGAATTTAGTCAACAAATTGGTAATGGCGTTGATATCTGATTTAAGAACATGGTCTTCTGAAAGAGCCAGGGACAGGCGCTTGAGTGTAAGGCTTACTGTGGAGTGGTCACGTCCGATGGCCTTCCCTATCTCAGTGACCCCTATCCTCATGTCTGAGGACATTATGTGCATTACAGCTTGTCGCGCAGTGACAAGCTTCTTACTACGTCCGCGCCCAGTCAGATCGTCTTGGGAGATGCCGTAGTAGTTGACTACAGCCGACATCAGACGGTCCTGGCTTATGGTTGAGGTACCTGCTGGAGTGATATTAGACGGCTTGGAGGGTGCCTCAATGGCTGAAATGGCTATGGTCTGGGTGATGTCGGTGTTATGAAGCGTTGCAAGGGCGACCGCCTTTGTGAAGGCCCCCTCAAGCTCGCGGATATTTGTGATATCTAGTTCGGCAATGATTCGTAGGGCCTTTTCGTCAGCCCTGACTCCCATCGACGTGGCCTTTGCCTTGAGAATCCCCACCCTGGTGTCCGGATCAGGAGCCTGCAGGTGTGCAACAAGTCCACTCTCTAAGCGAGACCTAAGCTTCTGGTCCAAGAATCTTAGCCGCTGAGGTGGGCTCTCTGAGGCTAGTACTACCTGCTTACGAAATGTGTGTAGATCATTGAAAGTATGGAAGAATCCCTCAAGGGTCTGCTCCTTGCCCTCCAAGAACTGGATGTCGTCGACCAATAAGAGATCGACGGATCGGTAGCGCGTTCGGAAGTCTTGAGTGGTCTTTGTACGTATCCCTTGGATGAACTCGTTGGTGAAGTGCTCCGATGTGACGTAGCACACGGTGGCGCCCCTAACATGGGAGGCATGGGCGATGGCATGCATCAAATGGGTCTTACCTAATCCCGGGGGCGCATAGATGAAGAGAGGGTTGTACGTAGAGCCTGGGGCTTCTACCACGGCTTGAGCGGCACTGACCGCCAACTGATTTGAAGCCCCCACCACGAACGTGGCAAAGGTATACTGGCTGTTGAGGTTTGGCGGAGCCGGCTCTTGGCTAGCCACAGGCACTTCCAAAGCACTGACAGGAGAGTCGTCTAGAGAGGATACGTAAAACTTGACCTCTAGCTCTACACCAGTCACGCTCTTGACCGAGTTGAGAACGGTCTGGTACATGCGCTTCTCGATGGACTCGACCACGAATGGGTTGGGCGCTTCCACCTGAAGAATCGAGCCGTCGAACGATGTGGCCCGTGTACCAGCGAGCCATGTGTCGAAGACAGGCCGGCTGAGTTGTAATTCCAACTGACCAAGAACGGCACGCCAAATCTGGGAGGGTTGTATCTGGTGACTGGAGTCCGGCACGACCTAGAGAACGTATCAGCGGTAGAATGGCGGTGCAAGGCGAAATGCAGGGGTTTTCAGCAGTCCGGTAAAATTGGTTGCGATTCTAGTCACAACCTAGAACATATCCGATTGTTTAGAACAAAATATCAGCTACCAATGAATGTAATCGTAATGTATATGACTAGAGAATACGCTTTCAGTATGGCCTATCCTAGGCAACATAACGTATATTCGCATGGGTCCCAGCTTGGAGGTAGGCGCGCTGCGCAATCACGTCTTGGTTGCCATAAATACGAGCGTATCACGCCTATTGTCGGCGGAACATCGTAGTAGCTTACCAATGCTGTACACCTGTGACGGATGGTGGTTTTCGTGCGCATAGTGTTCATGGGCACCCCTGAATACGCCATCGCCCCGCTGGGTTCGCTTCTTGAAGCCCCGTCATCTGAGATAGTCGGCGTCTACACCCAACCCGACCGGCCCGCAGGCCGCGGTGGTGCCACGACCCCTCCTCCGGTAGGGCGCTACTCCAGGGAACTTGGACTCCCACTGTTCCAGCCGGCCAGCTTACGAGAGGTGGCTGTACAGCACCATTTGGCTGCGCTGGAACCTGACATCGTGGTGGTCGCAGCCTACGGTAAAATACTGCCTAATGAAGTCCTGCAGATTCCCCGCAACGGCTGCCTGAACATCCATCCGTCTCTTCTGCCGAGACACAGGGGTCCATCCCCGGTTGTTACAGCCATTCTCGATGGCGACCAGACGACCGGTGTGACTGTGATGGTGGTGGATGAGGGTATGGACAGCGGACCTATAGTGGCCCAAGTCACGACGGATATCGGTCAAGAGGAAACAGCAGACACGCTGACCCACCGCCTGTTCCGCTCTGGGGGCGGCCTATTGTGCTCTGTGCTTCCCCAGTGGGTGTCCGGGGATTTGAACTCCGTGGAGCAGGACGAATCACGAGTTACACTCACCCGCAAAATCACGAAACAGGATGGTGAGGCCGACTGGGAGCTACCTTGTGAGCAGCTGGTTAGAAAAACCCGGGCCTTCGATCCGTGGCCCGGCCTTTTCACCTACTGGAAAGGCAAGATGCTCAAACTAACAAAGATCCGGCCACTGCCCCGTTCGGCTGATGATGCTTCCTCTGGAGCAGGAGCAGGCACTGTCCTTAGTATTCCGGGAGGCGCTCCCGCCGTAGTCACAGGAAATGGCCTGCTGGCATTGGACGAGCTGCAGTTGGAGGGACGTCGTCCTGTGGCTGCCGACGAATTCGTCCGCGGACAACGCGACTTCGTCGGTTCGGTCCTTCCCAGCTGACAGGCCTCCGCGTACTAACGACCGAAATCGAGCCGGTGTATTAGCGGCTCAGGCAGTCCCGCCAGCTCCATCTTCCGCTGCGTCTTCGCGATATCGTAGGCGACGCGTCGGCGCTCTATAACTCCCTCTTCAGAGTCATATATCGCGTAGCTGGAACGTGGGTCTCCATCGCGCGGTTGCCCAACGCCCCCAGGGTTGATGACCCAACGCTCCTGCCCCATAGGTACCGGCTGGCGCTCCGGGAACTCGGTGAAGTTTGGGATGCCACCGGACTCCTCGCGGCATATGAACGGGAGATGGGAGTGCCCCACCAAGCAGTAAGTGGTCTGCATTAGAGCCAGCGACGCCATGGCAGACTCTACAGAGACTAGGTACTCCCACAACGGCGCCCTCAGGCTGCCATGGACTAACGTAAAGGGCCCTTCCTCCAAACTCAGGGGAAGAGACTTCAGGTACTGTAGATCCTCGGGGCTGAGTTGGCTTGTCGTCCACCGTGCTGCCCAAGCCGCCGCATCGTTGAAATCGTCGACGCTCAGCACCCCACATACTGCTGCGTCATGGTTGCCAGACACACACCGGAAGTCGTGGGACCTTAGCAGCTCTAGGGTTAGCACCGGGTCCGGGCCATATCCGACCACATCCCCCATGCACCAAATCTGATCGAAAGCCCCGCAATCGGCAAAGATGGCCTCAAGGGCCGCTAGGTTGGAATGTATATCGGCGAGCAGCAGAGCCTTCAAGAGCACCGCCCTTCTATATCCCGAAACCCGTCGGGAAGTCCTCAGGCGCATACTACTTCCACTAGGCTGCGGGCGTCCACATTGAGCAGCTACAAGGCAACAGCTATAATTTCAGGGCCATGAAAGTGAGCGACGTAGGCGAGTTTGGCCTCATTAAGATGCTGGCCGATATGGTCGCACCTGACTGTGATAGGGCCGCAATCATGGGGAATTCAGGTTTCCGCCTGACCCTCGGTATTGGCGACGACACAGCCGCTTGGCGAACCGAGCAGGCCACCGAGCTTTCTACTACCGATACCGTAGTGGAAGGGGTGCACTTCACCCGGGAGACTACACCATGGTTCGACTTGGGATGGAAGCTGATGACAGCCAACGTCAGCGACATCGCCGCGATGGGGGGCATTCCCCTGTACTCTCTGGTGACCCTTGGGCTTCCCACCGGCACGCTCGTCGAGGAGACCCGCGCTCTGTACGAAGGAATGCTGGAAATGGCCCGTAAGCATGGGGTGGCAATCGTAGGAGGCGACATCGTTCGCTCGCCCACTTGCTTCATCACCCTATCGCTTAACGGGGCCCACAAAGGGGTCCCCATGCTCCGCTCCTCTGCTAAGCCTGGCTATCAGGTGGCAGTAACCGGGTACTTGGGCTCCTCCGCTGGTGGCCTTCGACTGATGCTGGACAACTTGGAGATCGAGCCGGAAGCAGCCGGCTTCCTGAGGAATGCTCATCGTCGTCCCGAACCTTGCGTCAATCAGGGCCGAGTGCTTTCCGACATGGGCGTAAACGTCGCCATGGACGTAAGCGACGGCCTCCTTGACGACCTGTCCAAGCTCTGCGATGCCAGTGGCGTGGGAGCCGATGTACACGGCGATAGCGTTCCGGTGCACCCGCTATTGCAGAAAGCCTTCCCCGACCGCGCCCTCGATCTGGCCCTGAACGGCGGCGAGGACTACCAACTCCTCTTTGCTGCACCACCCGATCTGATCGAGCAGGCTATGGCTCGCTTGGGCCCTCCCGCAGCTATCATCGGTGAAATCACCAACGGTCCTCCCGGTACAGTGCGCTTGCTGGATCGCTCCGGCCAAGCACAAGAGGTAGCCGCGCGTGGCTGGGACCACTTCAAGTAGATGGCAACCTCTCTCCGAGTAGTTACCCACAGCCCTGAGGAAACCCGTGAGTTGGGCGCATGCCTCGGAGACTGCGCCAATGAGGGTGATGTATTCCTCCTGAACGGCCACTTAGGAGCCGGGAAGACATGCCTCACCCAAGGCATCGCCACCGGGCTCTCAGTGCAAGCCTATACCCGCAGTCCCAGCTTCGTCATAGCCACTCGTTACCAAGGGCGCCACACGTTGCACCATGTCGATCTATACCGTCTGGAAGACCCGATGGAGGTCTGGGACCTAGCCCTCGACGAGGTTCTGGGCCGAGACGGCGTAGGCGTCGTGGAGTGGGCTGACCGAGCACAGGGGATGTACGATGTGGACGCCCTTATCGTGACCCTGGAGCAGGTGGGCGATCCCTCAACACGCGTCCTTGATTTCAAAGACGCCACTGGTCGCTACCGGGCGCACCTAGCAGCAGTGCGACAGCGGTTCGCTGAAGCCGAGAGGACCTGATTCCGTGCTGCTGGCCATCGATACGTCCACTAGGCACGCTGGTGTCTGCCTGAGAGACCAGAATCATGTGGTGTGTAGCCTCTCATGGTATTCGACGCAGAACCACACCAAGGATCTGCTTCCGGCCATCGAGAGCGTGTTAGGACGCCTTGGAACTGGCACATCTGCCCTGGACGCAATTGCCGTCGCTGCCGGGCCCGGCGGATTCAGTGCCTTGCGGGTTGGTATGAGCGCAGCCAAGGGGTTGGCCATGCCCACAGGTCTTCCGGTAGTGACCGTGGGAACGCTTGAGTGTGAAGCGTACCCCTACGCCTCTACTGGCCTGCCAGTCTGCCCTCTGTTGGACGTGGGGCGGGGCGAGGTAGCCACAGCCCGCTTTCACGGTGGAGATGCTTGGGTGCAGACAACGGATGAGTGGATATGCGCCCCAGAGGACCTCGGCCGGCTGGGCGGCGATGGAACTGGCATGGATGGAACTGGCATGGATGGAACTGGCATGATTGTGCTGTGTGGTGAGGGAGTCACAGGCCGGGAGGAACAGTTGCGAGAAGCTTTGGGAGAGCGGGCCCTGGTCGTCGGCGGCAACCCAGTGGACCGTCTTTGGGCTCTAGCCGAGCTTGGATGGCGCAAGATGGAAGCAGGGGAAGTCGCTGACCTAGCGACCTTCCAACCCTTCTACCTGCGCCGCCCTACCATAGGCCGCCCTGCAACGCCTCGTGTCGTCAACAGCTAGGGTAATTCCAAGAAATCCCCATAACCCCGATAACTGGGAATGAATTAGGAGGGCCTCCTTGGCGGACAACAAAGAGCGTACCCTGGTGCTCCTGAAACCCGACGCGGTGCAGCGCGGGCTGGTGGGCACAATCATCAGCCGTCTGGAAGGCAGGGGACTATTGCTGGCAGCCATTAAGCTGCTGCATATGGACCAAGCTATGGCCTCACGCCACTACGAGGCCCACGTAGAGAGGCCCTTCTTCCGAGGACTGGTGGACTTCATCACATCAGGCCCACTGGTAGCCATGGTATTGCAGGGGCCAAATGCAGTGGAGATGGTGCGGAACACCGTGGGCGCGACCAACCCCCTCCAGTCGGCTCCCGGCACCATACGAGGCGACTTGGCAACGGACATTGGGCGCAATCTGGTACACGGATCGGATTCGCTCGAGGCGGCACAGAGGGAGATCGCCCTGTTCTTCGAAGAGTCGGAGATCGTGGACTACGGCAGATCAGTCGACCCGTGGGTCATAGAACCGTGACCACTTGGGGCGCTCCCGCCCACAGTCGGTCCAACTGATAGTGCTCCCGCTCTTCTTCGCCGAAGATGTGGACAATGACGTCGCTGAAGTCCAGCAGTATCCACCCCGACGCTGCGCTGCCCTCGCGATGGTGCAGCGGCACCCCGACATCCTTCATCCCTTTCTCCAAATCTTCCTGAAGGGCGGAGACCTGTCGTGCGCTTCCTGCTGACATTATTACGAAGTAATCGGCAAAGGTCGTCATGGCCCGGATATCCAGCATGACGATGTTGTCAGCCAGCTTGTCGGAGGCTACTTCTACGATAGTGTGGGCAATTTCGTCGGGACTAAGCGCCATCGGCTCTTCGCATCAAGGATCATTTACTCTCATTCTAGCCCCGCCCGTCGCAAGGGGTCAACGACATCCCATGGCACCCAGCCGTTGAAGATACAGCGGTGCGTATGGTACGGTTTCCATTATGGACCGTAATACAACCGTAGTCGTTGCTATGAGTGGCGGGGTCGACTCGTCGGTGGCTGCCTTGTTGCTGAAGGAGGCTGGCCACCGGGTGATTGGCGTCACCATGAAGCTGTACAGCCTCGAACAGACCGAGTTGCCAGCCCACTATCGTGGCTGCTGCACCGTCGATGACGTGGAGGACGCTAGGGCCGTCTGCCGACAGTTGGGCGTACCTCACTATGTGTTCAACGTGCAATCCGAGTTTCGTAGCCACGTCATCGACTACTTCACCAGCGAATATGCTTCAGGTCGCACACCCCATCCGTGTATCGCCTGCAACGACAAGATCAAATTCTCCTTCCTGATGGAACGGGCTCGTGCTCTGGATGCTCAATTCGTGGCGACGGGCCACTATGCCCGTGTGGCAGAACGGGACGGCGAGTTCACCCTCATGAAGTCTGTGGACGCCTCCAAGGACCAGTCCTACGTCCTCTTCGGTGTAGGTCAGCAGCAGCTTTCCCACATGCTGATGCCCGCCGGGTGGTACACCAAGGAGCAGATTCGTCAGTTGGCAGTGGATGCTAAGCTTCCCAACGCCAATAAGCCCGATAGCCAAGACATCTGCTTCATCCCACTGGGTGACTATCGCGAGTTCCTCTCCCAGAGACTGGAAGCCCAGCCCGGGCGCATAGTCGACACTGCCGGGAACGTGTTGGGAGAGCACCAAGGTATCCATCTATATACCGTGGGCCAGCGCCGTGGCCTTGGGATACAGTCGTCAAGCCCCATGTACGTGGTCGCCATCGACGCAGAGGCTGGTGACGTGGTGGTTGGCACTGAAGAAGAATTGTATAACGACTCCCTGTGGACAACTGGAGTCAACTACATCGGCGCTCATCCTCCCGATGGTCCTACTGAGGTGTCGGTAAAGGTGCGCTACAAGTCATCCGAGGCCCCCGCCGTCCTCCATCCCGATGGGACCAGCGCCCTGGTGCGATTCGAGACCCCTCAGCGTGCCTTGACACCTGGACAGGCGGCCGTTTTCTATCAAGGTGACCGTGTGCTGGGAGGCGGGTATATCGACGCCCAACGCGCTCCGGTGGCAGCCCCGGCTGGCAGATAGCCATGCCCTCCCTAGACCTGGAACGGTCGTTGCACAAGCAGGGCTACCGTTGGGTCGCGGGCGTTGATGAAGCAGGAAGAGGGCCCCTAGCCGGGCCGGTCGTGGGAGGGGCCGTGATGCTCCCTCAAGACCTCAGGAAAGTGCCCCCTTGGCTTGCTGAGGTGGACGATAGCAAGAAGCTCACGTCTCGCCAACGCGGTAGCTGCTTCGACGAGATACGCTGCCACGCCATCGGGATCGGCGTCGGGATTGCGGACCGCGAAGAGATAGACCGCATAGGCGTCGGCAATGCAACACGCCGCGCATTGGGCAGGGCCATAGAGGACCTGCTGCTCTCCCCCGACTACGTACTCGCCGACTACGTCCCTCTGTTCGCCCCCGGAGTCCCTTGCCAGACACTGAAAGGGGGCGATGGGAGGTCTTTCTCCATAGCTGCCGCCTCGATTGTAGCCAAGGTGACCCGAGACCGCCTGATGGAGGAAGCCGACCGCTGCTACCCAGGCTACGGGTTCTCTCGCCACAAAGGGTACGGCACTCGCGAGCATCTCAAGGAGCTGGCTGAGCGTGGTCCCTGCCCCATCCACCGGCGCTCTTTCGCCCCCATACGGACAGCCCCCATACGTACAGACATGGAGGTCCCAGCCTAGTGCCTACTACCCGCAGTCTCAGGGGCGCCTACGGAGAGCGTGTCGCGCGCCAGCACTTGGAAGGCTTGGGCTATACGATATTGCAAACCAACTACCGGTGCAGGTGGGGCGAAGTCGACATCGTGGCCCAGCAGGACGATACCCTAGTATTTGTGGAAGTGCGCACCAAGAAGCATCTGACCTATGGCACGCCTCAAGAGTCCATATCCCAGCGTAAGATGGATCGTCTGGTTGCTACCGCCCAGACCTACCTACAGCAACATGTGCCGGAATCCGGGCATGATACCCAACTGGCCCCGCCCCATTGGCGCATCGACGTGATAGCCGTTCTGTTGGCACCCAACGGTGCTGTCGCTGAAGTCCAGCATATCCCCAACGCGATAGAAGAGTAAGACAATGGTATCCTCGCCGTGAAGACTAGGCCATTGGGCGCAAGCGGGCCATTGGGTTCAAGCCGAGCAGAGATTCCCCTCGTCGGTCTCGGCACCTCTCGCTACAAAGGAGGCCCTGTCCCGTTGCGCCGTGGCATAGAATTGGGTGCGTGGATTGACACCGCCGAGAGCTACGGCAGCGAGGGAGTGGTGGCCGAGGCGGTGGCTGGACAGCGCGATAAGGCCTTCGTTGCCACCAAGGTATCTCCAAGTCACATGGGGTATCACGACCTTCTGAAGGCCGCCGACGCCAGCCTGCGACGGCTGGGGACGGACTACATCGACCTGTACCAATTGCACTTCCCCAGCTCCCGTGTTCCCATTGCGGAAACCATGGGCGCTATGGAGACCTTGGTCGACCAAGGGAAGGTGCGTTACATCGGCGTCAGCAACTTCTCTGTAGCCCAACTAGCCGCGGCTAGGGAGGCCCTGAGTCGCCACATGATCGTCTCTAATCAGGTGAGGTATAGCGTCACGCGACGTGATGTGGAGATCGACCTGCTTCCCTACTGCCAAGACCACGACATTACCCTCATCGCCCACACTCCGCTGGACCGTGGCGGGCTGACTGCGCGGTCTCTCTTCACCAAGCGCCCCGGGCTCGACTCCTTGGAGCAGGTCGCTTCTGAGGTCGGCGCAAGCTGGGCGCAAGTGGCGCTTGCTTGGTGCCTGTCCCGTCCGAACGTGGTGGTCATACCGAAGTCGGATAAGACAGAGCGAGTGGAGCAGAACTGCGACGCCTCCGATGTCGTCCTCACTATGGACCAAATTGAGGCCCTGAACCGCATCGCCTGAGCCCGCTGCCCCACCTCTTCCGGCATTCCCCATGCCCCTCCCCATTGCTATGAAAATAGGTGCCAGCGGAGCCGGTCGGACCGAAAATCCCTTCCCCCTCAGGGGGAAGGTTAGAGCCTGCCCCGGACCCCGATCCGGGGATGGGAGTGAAATGGTCAGTCGAGCCTTCCCTGTACCAGCGGGCGTACCCCAATTTCATACTCTTACGTGGCCCCCAAGGGCCATGGGCAATTCCCGCGCAGGGAGACCCCTGCATAACTTCCTTGCCTCGTGGGGCGCCTCCAAACAGAAGAGCCCCGGCCATGTTGGCCGGGGCTCTCTCTACTATTCAGGTTCAGGCTGACTTACTACTTACGTGGTGGCATTTCCCAATAGCTCAGCCAGTCCAGCTCTGCGGGGGCGGCCTTCCATGGGCCAACCTTTCCGCTGAGGGGCCATACGGCATTCTCAGCGTAGAGGGGTAAGCTGAACACTTGGTCGAAGATGAACCGCGCCAGCTCGCCTTGGACCCCCCACCGCTCGTCAGCATCTAGGGTTTCCCGTATCTGCTCAATGAGGCGGTCTATCTCAGGGTGGTTGACTCCCAGCATATCGTTGCTGGAGGAACTGTAGACGGTGCCGTACACCCTTAGAGGCTCCGGGAAGCTGGGGGCGTCATTCAGGCCGTACATGGAGTTGGCTTTTCGAGCCTGACTGATAGTCCTGTAGGAGGAAGGCTGCACGTTGCGCAGCTCAGTTTTCAAGCCGATTTTCTCCCACATGCCTGCCACGGCGTCCTTCACCAGCAGAAGGGTGCCCGTACCCGACCTCTTGGCGATGGGCACCTTGAAGCCATTGGGATAGCCAGCCTCGACCAGCAGCTCCTTGGCTCTGTCGGGATTGTACTCCCACTCCAGCTCGTTCAATCCCAACTGTTCCATCCGGCCACGATTGGCCCAAATGCCGACGTACCAAGGCTCGCCCTCTCCGAAGGCGATATTGTTGATTAGCGCTTGGCGGTCGATGGCGAGGGTCATCGCCAAGCGCACCTTGCGGGCCCTCTCCCAGTCGTCGGAGCCGACCTCACGGTCACAGGCGACCCAAGGGCGCCTCTGGTCTTCACCGCTACCGTCGTCGCAGAAATACTCGTAGCTCGTGCCTTCCGGATCCACCTTCACCCGAATCTCGCCGTTGGCATCGGGATGGTGGTGAGGAGAGTCGGGGGTGTAATGACCGCCCCCGAACCACATCATCTGAACGATGGCCGCAGGAAATATCATGAAGCTCTGGCCCTCGACGGGGCTGTCCTTCATCGCTTGGACGGAGTCCGAGTTGAAGATGCCAGTGTCCAGAAGTCCACCCTGGAAATTGGCCAAGCGGGTGGACTCTTCAAGCATGTCGTGCCATACCATCTCCGCAAAATCGGGGACATGTCTCCAATGGTCCTCCACCGCCTTCATTGTGCGGCGATCGTCGGTGATATGTTCGACCATCTCCCAAGGAGCGGTGCCCACGTCCTCCAGCAAAGCCACGTCTTGACCCACGGCATCATAGTGCTTTTTGCTGTTCATGGAGAAACCGGGGATGGGAGCTTGGCTGTACCACGTCAATTCAAAGGTGGGTGCGGGGCGCGTGAGCTGCACAGTGTAGTCGTCAATCTTGCTCAACGAGCAGCCATCACATTCGAACACCCTGCGGGTGTTGCCGGACTGTACATGGTTCGAGCCTTCGCGGGCGATCTCGCCGATGGACCAGATGAAGTCGTCGGCATTGAACTCGCCCCAATCACCCTGCGACTCGGCGCCTGCGTGCCACTTGGCGCCCTCCTGCAGGTTCATGGTGTAGGTCAACCCGTCGGATGAGATGACAAAGCTCTTAATCAGGCGGGGGGCCCACTCGCCGTCATAGTCCATAATAAAGAGGGTTTCGTGGGTGACCAATTCAGCGAAACGGTTCTTGAAATATCCAGCGTCATAAAGGGTCGCCACGTAGGGGCCGAGACCGGACATTCCCACGTTGAACGAGCCCTCGGGCTTCTTATCATCCATCATCGCAGCCGTCGGCGCAGGCGTGGTTGCTCCTGGCGCAGCGGTTGGGGTGGCGACTGAGGCTGCTGCCACGGCCGTTGCTGCTGGCGCAGCGGGTGCCGATGTAGCAGTAGGCGTCGCCTCCTCACCACAGGCGATGATCACCGCCAACAGCAGGAGAAACACTCCTACAATCGCGGCCTTGTATCTCTTGTTACCTAGCATCTGTTACCTCCGTTCGAATATGCCATACAAAGTAAAGGTGCCTATGTAGCATAGGCACCCCCAATGCGACGTTGTAGGCTAGCAGAACACTTGCTCATAGTCAAACAGAGTGCTAGGCAATGTATCGAAAAAAGTAAGAGCCCCGGCCACACGGCCGGGGCTCTTCGTTGCTATTCTGGGTTCAGACTGGCTTACCTGCGGCGTCGTGGCATGTCCCAGTAGCTCAGCCAGTCCAGTTCGGCGGGAGATGCCTGCCAAGAGTCCACCTCAGCGCCGAGGGGCCACACGGCGTTCTCAGCGTACAGTGGCATGCTCAGCACGTTCTCGTAGATGAACCTGGCCAAGTCACCCTGTATCTGCCAGCGCGTGTCGGTATCGAGCTCGGCTTCCGAGTCTTCAATGAACTTGTCCAAATCCGGGTGGTTGACCCCGAACAGGTTAGTGCCCGAAGACGTGTACACCGTGCTGTACACCCTGAGAGGCTCGGGGAAGCTGGGGGCGTCGTTCAACCCGTAGATATCGTGGACCTTCCTTGCTTGGCTGGTCACGCGATATGCAGCGGGAGGCTGGTTCTGCAGGGTCACATCCAAGCCCATCTCAAGCCAGTCCGTAGCTACAGCGTTCTTCACCGTTATCAGGGTGCCTGTGCCCAACCGTACGTTCAGGCGAACGTTGAACCCGTCGGGGTAACCGGCCTCGGACAGAAGCTCCTGGGCAGCTGCCAAGTCATAGTCCATGTCGCCAGGGCCCAGCGTGTCCAGACCCAGCTGTTGCATCCGGCCACGGTTGGCCCAGATGCCAATGAACCAAGGCTCGCCCTCACCAAAGGCGATATTGTTGATGAGGCTGTCGCGGTCAATGCCACGCAGCATACCCTCGCGCACCATGCGTGCCCGCTCCCACTCGTCGGAGCTGACATCGCGGTCGCAGGAAATCCACGGGCGCCGGTCATCGGAACTCATCTCGGTGGCAACCCCGTTCACGATCTCGGAGTCGTCACAGATGTTCTTGTAGTCCCCAAAAACATCGTCAATTGGGTTGTCCACGTGATGCTTGGAGTCTGGGGTATAGTGTCCGCCCTCGTGCCACAGCATCTGGATGATGGCTGCAGGGAAAACCATGAACTTGACGTCGGGGTTTGTTCCCGCGGTCCTGGCATCCTCGATCGCCTGCCTAGAGTCCGAGTTGAAGACGCCTGTGTCCAGCTTGTTAGCCAAGAAGTTGGCCAAGCGGGTGGACTCTTCGGGTATGTCATGCCAGATCATCTCGGCGAACTCTGGAGTGTGCCTCCAGTGGTCCTCGACGGCCTTAAGTTTGCGGTGCACATCGGTCTTGTGTTCCACCATCTCCCAAGGTGCGGTACCTACGTCTTCCAGCAACGCCACATCCTGACCCACGGTGTCGTAATGCTTCTTGCTGTTCATCGAGAAACCGGGGATGGGGGCCTGGCTGAACCAAGTGATCTGGAAGGTCGGGGTGGGCCGTGTGAGCTGCACGGTGTGCTCGTCGATTTTGGTCAACTCGCAACCCTCGCAACGGAACACCTTTTCGGTGTTTCCTCGCTGCACATGCTTCCCGCCCTCTTTCGATATCTGCCCGATGGACCAGATGAAGTCGTCGGCGTTGAACTCACCCCAGTCGCCTTGGGACTCAGCGCCAGCGTGCCACTTGGCGCCTTCCTGTAGGTTCAGGGTGTAAGTGAGAGCGTCGGGGGATACGTCGAAACTGTTTACCAAGCGAGGCTCCCACTCGCCGTCATATCCCATGACGAACAGGGTCTCGTGGGAAACCAGCTCTGCGAACCGGTTCTGGAAGTAGCCCGCATCGTAGTTGGTCGCGACATATGGGCCGAGGTTGGCCATGCCGACGTCCAAGACGCCTTCGGGCTCCATCATCATGGCGTCTCCCGTGTCAGGAACTGGCGTCGCTGCGGACGCAGCTGCTGGGGTCGCCGTAGCTCCAGTAACCGATGGGGGCAGAGTGACTATCTCGGCCGCCGAAGTTGCCGCAGGCGCCGGCGCGTCCGTAGCCTCTTCTCCGCAAGCTATGATTACCGCCAATAACAGAAGGAGAATTCCTACTATCGCGGCTTTGCCTCTCCTAGTACCTAACATCCGTGACCTCCATTCGAGAATGCCACACACAATCAAAGGCGCCCACTTCACGCAGGCACCTCATTGGCGACGGTCAAGCCTAGCAGGGCAATCGCCTGTAGTCAATCCATGTCGAGGGTCCTTTGCCGAACTCCACCACTGCAGGCGATGCCGGCATGCCTCCAGTCCCTTAGGTTGTTAGTCACCTTCAAATCCGCAGTCTTGCTGCGGGCCGTCGGGTGAAAGATTTGGACGGTATACGGCTCCCTGTAACGCGAGAGCCCCGGTCATGCGGCCCGGGGCTCTCGTTGCTAGAAACGAAAGTCTGCCCTATCTGCGACGCCGTGGCATCTCCCAGTAGCTGAGCCAGTCCAGCTCTGCGGGAGCTGCTTGCCAAGAGTCCACCTCGGAGCCCAGAGGCCACACGGCGTTCTCCGCGTATAGAGGCATGCTGAGAACATTGTCGAAGATGAACCTCGCCAAGTCGCCCTGCACCCTCCACCGCTCGTCGGTGTCGTAGGTGTTCTCCGACAACTTAATGAGGCGGTCCATCTCGGGGTGGTTGATGCCAAAATTGCCGCTACCGGAGGAAGTGTAGACGGTACTGTACACCCTCAGGGGCTCGGGGAAGCTGGGGGCGTCGTTCAGCCCGTAGATATCCTTAGTAGTCCGCGAAGCAGTTTGCACCCTGTAGGCGGCTGGCTGTACGTTTCGCAGTTCAGTGGTTAGGCCAAGTTCCTCCCACATGACTGCCACAGAATCTAGAGCGGTGAGGAGCGAGCCTGCCCCGAACCTCTTGGCTATTGGTACGTCAAAGCCATCGGGATAGCCGGCTTCCACCAGCAGCTGCTTTGCACGAGGGAGATCGTACTCCCACTCCAGTTGGTCTAGGCCCAACTGCTGCATCCGGCCACGGTTGGCCCAGATGCCCACGAACCAAGGTTCGCCTTCACCAAAGGCGATGTTATTGATCAGCTTCTGGCGGTCGATGGCAAGTGTCATGGCTTGGCGCACCTTGAGGGCCTTTTCCCAACCAGCAGAGCCTACTTCGCGGTCACACGCAATCCACGCGCGATCGTTGCAGATGTTCCTGTAGTCGGACCCGAACTCGTCCACAGGCACCTTTATGTTGCCATCTTTGTCTGGTTGGTGGTGCGGGGAGTCGGGGGTGTAGTTGCCACCCTCATGCCAGATCATCTGAATGATTGCAGCCGGGAATACCATGAACTTAACGTCTGGGTTGGCGTCGCCCCTGATGGCTTTGATGGAGTCCGAATTGAAGATGCCAGTGTCCAATTCTCCCGCAAGGAAGTTGGCCAGCCGAGTGGACTCTTCAGGTATGTCGCGCCAGACCATCTCGGCGAACTCGGGAGTGTGGCGCCAGTGGCCCTCCACCGCCTTCAGCTTGCGGAAGTCGTCGGTCTTATACTCCACTTGTTCCCACGAGCCGGTGCCCACGTCCTGCCGTTCGGCAGCGTCTGCGCCGACGGCGTCGAAGTGTTTCTTGCTATGCATTGAGAAGCCAGGGATGGGGGCCTGGCTGAACCAGGTCAGCTGGAAGGTGGGAACGGGGCGCTTCAGCTCCACAGTGAGGTCATCAATCTTGGTCAGCACACATCCGTCGCAACGAAACACTTTCCGGGTGTTTCCGGCTTGCACATGGGCCGAGCCCTCGCGGGAGATTTCGCCGATGGACCAGATGAAGTCGTCGGCGTCGAAATCGCCATAGTCCCCATGGTTAGTGTGCCACTTGACGCCCTCTTGGAGGTGCATGGTGTAGGTCAGTTGGTCCGGGGAGACATCGAAGCTCTTCACCAGACGGTGCTCCCACTCGCCATCGAAGTTCATGATGAAGAGGGTCTCGTGGCTAACGAGCTCGGCGAACCTGTTGGAGAAGTATCCGGCGAAGTAGTTGGCGGCTACATAGGGGCCGAGACCTGCCTGGCCAACGTCCAGCGTACCTTCGGGCTTCATCATGCCTTCGCTCGGGTCGGGCGCAGGCATGGCAGGCGTCGGCGTTGCAGCCGGGGTCTCGCCGGTGACCGATGGAGGTAAGGTGACTATCTCCTGGGACGGGGGCGCTGCCGCGGGAGCCGCTGTCTCTGCGGTCTCCTCTCCGCACGCTATGATTATCGCTAGCAACAGGAGTAAAACTCCCACGATAGCGGCTTTACCTATCTTACTACTTAGCATTGGCAACCTCCGAATCGAATGTGCCATACACCGATAGCAGCGCCTAAAGCGAAGCCGCTCGCCAGAGGCAGGGCATGGTTAGCACGGTTGCGGGAAAACAGTCTCTAGGAAGAGCCCCGACCATTGGTCAGGGCTCTTCGGTATTACGTTGGGTCTGGTCTACTTGCGACGCGGCGGAGTCTCCCAGTAACTGAGCCAGTCTAGCTCCGCCGGAGCGGCCTTCCAAGAGTCCACTTCGGCGCCGAGGGGCCACACGGCGTTCTCGGCGTAGAGGGGCATATTGAGCACGTTATCGAAGATGAACCTCGCCAAGTCGCCCTGCACCCTCCAGCGCTCGTCCGTATCGTAGGTGTTCTCAATTTTCTCGATGAGGTCATCCATCGTGGGGTGGTTGACCCCCATGACGTCGTTGCTGGACGAGCTGTATACGGTGCTGTACACCCGCAGGGGCTCGGGGAAGCTGGGGGCATCGTTCAGCCCATACACGTCGGTGGCAGTGCGTGCCTGGCTCGTTACCCTGTAGGAAGAGGGCTGTACGTTACGCAGCTTGGTGGTTAAGCCAAGCTTCTCCCACATTCCCGCTACCGCGTCCTTCACAAGGAGCAGGGTTCCCGTACCTTGACGCTTCGCGATAGGTACTTCAAAGCCGTCGGGGTAGCCAGCCTCCTCCAGCAAACTCTTGGCGCGCGCGGGGTCGTACTCCCACTCCAGCTTGTCTAGGCCCAACTCCGCCATCCGGCCTCGGTTGGCCCAGATCCCCACGTACCAAGGCTCACCCTCGCCGTATGCGATGTTGTTGATAAGCTGCTGGCGATCGACGGATATAGTCATGGCCGTCCGTACCTTGAGGGCCTTCTCCCAGCCCTCGGAGCCTACCTCCCGTTCACAGGCGATCCACGCTCGCAGATCACAGATGTTCCGGTAGTCCGAGCTGAATTCGTCCACTGGAACCCTTATCTTGCCATTCTTGTCGGGATGGTGATGCGGCGAGTCCGGGGTGTAGTACCCACCGCCGAACCAAAGCATCTGGATGATGGCTGCAGGGAATATCATGAACTTGACGCTGCCGTCGTTCGATCTTTTGATGGCCTGGATGGAGTCTGAGTTGAAAATCCCGGTGTCTAGGAGTCCGGCCTGGAAGTTGGCCAACCGGGTGGACTCCTCGGGAATGTCCCACCACTTCATCTCGGCAAACTCGGGGGTGTGGCGCCAATGGTCCTCGACAGCCTTTACCAAGCGGAACTCGTCGGTCTTGAAGTCCACGCCTTCCCAAGCGCCGGTACCCACGTCCTGCAGTAAGGCCACATCCTGGCCCACTGCGTCATAGTGCTTTTTGCTGTTCATGGAGAAGCCGGGGATGGGGGCTTGGCTGAACCAGGTGAGCTGGAAGGTGGGGGTTGGGCGCTTCAACTCCACGGTCAGGTCGTCAATCTTGTTCAGAACACAACCTTCGCATCCGAATACCTTCCGGGTGTTGCCGGCTTGCACATGGTTCGAGCCCTCGCGGGCGATCTCGCCGAGAGACCATATAAGGTCGTCGGCGTTGAAATTACCCCAGTCGCCATGGCTGCTGTGCCACTTGGCGCCCTCTTGCAGGTGCATGGTGTAGGTCAACTGGTCGGGGGATACGTCGAAGCTTTTGATCAGCCGGGGCTCCCACTCGCCATCGAAGCCCATGACAAAGAGGGTTTCGTGGGTGACGAGCTCGGCGTATCTGTTCTGGAAATAACTGGCGTCGTAGAGGGTGGCCACATAGGGGCCGAGGAGTGCCATACCCACGTCAAAGGTGCCTATCGGCTGCATCGTGGTGTCGCTGGCATCAGGGGCGCCGGGAGCGGGCTCGGCAATCGGGGTGGCTGCGGCGGGTGCTGGTGTGGCCGTACCTGCGGCAGCAGGTGCGGCGGTTGGGGATGCCTCCGCTCCACAGGCAACTATTATCGTAAGCAACAGGAGAAGGATTCCTACAACGGCGGCTTTGCCTCTCTTACCACTTAGCATTGGCAACCTCCGAATCGAATGTGCCATACACCGATAGCAGCGCCTAAAGGGAAGCCGCTCGCCAGAAGCAGCGCGATGATATCAGAGACATATATTGTATGTCAATATTTTTAAGTTATATATGTTGTGAAAGCGTTCACAATGTATACGTTGTATGTGCGAATCCTTTCGTCATAAAATGCCCCTGCCAAGCGGGCTTTCGGAGGCGCGGCATGATGAAATACCCGTTGACTCTGACCAGCATCCTGAACAGGGCGCGCACGTACTTCCCGCGTAAGGAGGTCGTCACCCGACTTCCTGACCGTATCCACCGGTATACCTATGCCGACATGTGCGCTAGGGTGTGCAAACTCGCCAACGTCCTCGCTTCATCCGGGGTTAGCAGGGGTGACCGGGTCGGCGTTTTCGGCTGGAACACCCACCGCTACCTAGAGGCCTACTTCGCCGCCCCCTGTATGGGGGCAGTCGTACATACCATCAACATCCGCCTTGCTCCAGACGATCTCGTCCACATCATCAACCACGCCCAAGACAAGATATTGCTGGTGGACGAGGACCTGCTCCCAGCCATCGAGGCCATCGCATCGAGGCTGGAGACCGTCAAGCAGTTCGTCATCATGGCCGACTCAAATCCACCGACGGCAGGCTTGCCCGATGCGCACAGCTATGAGGAGCTGGTGGAACAGGCCTCCGACAACTTCGACTTCCCCCAACTGGACGAGGACACACCTGCCGGTCTCTGCTATACCTCGGCCACTACGGGCAACCCCAAGGGTGTGATCTACAGTCATCGAGGCCTCTATCTCCACAGCCTTACCCAGTGCATGACCGACTCCCTCGCACTCAGCGAGCGGGACGTGATTCTGCCGGTGGTTCCAATGTTCCACGCCAACACTTGGGGCGTGCCTTACACCTCCGCTTTCCTTGGGGCCACACTCGTTCTGCCGGGCCCCCGGCCCGACGCTGCCGCCGTCTGCGGTCTGGTCCAGCAGGAGAAGGTCACCGTCAGCCTTGGCGTACCCACCATCTGGATAGGGGTGCTCGACTACCTCTCCCGCGCCGCCGAGCCTTGCGACCTCAGCAGCCTACGTCTGCTCGTAAGCGGTGGCTCCGCCGTTCCGCCCTATATGTTCCGGGCATTCGACGAACTTGGCATCCCCATGACCCACGCCTACGGCATGACCGAAGCCACGCCATTGGTCACCATCGGTAACTACAAAAGTCACATGGAGACATGGGACGACGATTCCAAGATGGACGTGCGGGTCAAGCAGGGCTTCCCTGTGGCCGGACTCGATATCAGACTGGTGGACGATAGCGGCTCCGACCTCCCTTGGGATGGGGTGCAACAGGGTGAACTGCTGGTCCGAGGCCCATGGATTGCCAACGAATACCTAGACGACCCCCGCTCTGCCGAGACCTTCGTCGATGGCTGGTATCACACCGGCGACGTGGTGACTGTGGACCCTGAGGGTTACGTTCAGATCGTCGACCGGGCCAAAGACATGGTGAAAAGCGGAGGCGAATGGATTTCGTCCGTGGACTTGGAAGCGGCCATCATGGCCCACCCAGGCGTGTACGAGGCCGCTGTCATCGGGATACCCCACGAGCGTTGGCAGGAACGCCCCCTAGCCTGCGTGGTCCCTACGCAGGAGCAAAAGGGCGCCCTCAATCGCGAGGATGTACTGGCCCACTTGGAGGGCAAGTTCGCCCACTGGTGGCTACCCGATGAGGTTGTGTTCATCGACGAAATCCCCAAGACTGGCGTGGGCAAGTTCGACAAGAAGGTCCTGCGACAGCGCTTCGCCAACTGAGCAGCCAAAGACAGGACCTTAAGGCACAGAACCCTAACCTAAGAACCCCTGTACGCCCCGGATGCCTGGAGGAAGGAGACAAATTGAAGGCCGCAATCATTCACGAGTTGGGCCCCGAGGACGTATTCCGCTACGAGGACGTTCCCGATCCCGAACCGCTGCCCCGTCAGGTGCTCGTCCGCATCGAATCCGCCTCGGTGAATCGTGGCGACCTGTTCCGGCGGGATGGGAGCTATGGCGGCTCCACCGCCGGTGCTCCCATGCCCTTGATCATGGGCTGGGATGTCGCAGGCACCATCATCGGGGTTGGTGCCGGCGTCCGCACTCGCGAGGTGGGCCAGAAAGTTGTGGCCACCCTGCCCCAAGGCGGCTACGCAGAGATGGTGGCTGTCCATGAGGCGGGCACCGTCCCCATGCCGGACAACATCTCCTTCGACGAGGCTGCCAGCATACCCATCGTCTTCCTCACCTCTTGGTTCGCCCTGCTTCAAGTGGCCGATTTGCGCGAGGGCGAGACGGCCCTCATACAATCAGCAGGCAGTGGCGTGGGCATGGCGGGAATACAAATTGCCAAACATATGGGCTGCACCGTCATCACCACAGCAGGCTCCCAGGAGAAGCTGGACCGGGCCCGGGAACTGGGCGCGGACCATTGCATCAACTACAACGAGGCCGACTTCCTGGTGGAGACCATGACCATCACCGACAGGGCGGGAGTGGATGTGGTGCTGGAAGCAGTGGGAGGCGAGGTCCTCACCAAGAGCCTCGAGGCTCTATCCCCCGGAGGCCGCGTCGTCACCGTCGGCAACACCAGCCGCACTCCCGTCACCATCGATCCCGGTCTGATGCTCAACCGCTTGCTCACCCTCCAAGGCTTCTCCCTCGCCGCCCAGATGGGCCGTGGAGGCGTGATGCAGGAACTCCATACCATCATGGATCTCTTCGCCCAAGGCAAGCTACGGACCATAGTCGACCGCGTCTTCCCCCTCAGCCAAGCCGCCGAAGCCCACCGTCACCTAGCCGACCGCCGCAACTTCGGCAAAGTCCTCCTCCGCCCGTAGGCGACGGCCGATTCGCTACCGCCGCCGTCGCGCGTCTTCCCAGTAGCTCAGCCAGTCCAGTCCTGCCGGTGCTGCTTGCCAAGAGTCCACTTCAGGGCCCAGAGGCCACACGGCATTACCAGCATAGAGGGGCATGCTCAGAACGTTATCGTAGATGAACCTAGCGATCTCACCCTGTATCCGCCAACGCTCGTCCGTGTCTAGCGTACTCCCGGCTAGGTCAATGAGACGGTCCAATTCCGGGTGGTTCACCCCATACGTGTCGAGGCTAGCCGACCTATAGAAGTCTGTGTACGCTCTGAGCGGCTCCGGGAAGCTGGGGGCGTCGTTCGAACCGTAGATGTCCGTGGTCTTGCGGGCCCGGCTGTTTACGCGGTAAGCCGCCGGCTGTTGGTTGTGCAGGGTCACGTCCAGACCAATCTCTAGCCAGTCAGTGGCCACAGCATCCTTCACCACCAGCAGGGTGCCAGTGCCGAGGCGCTTGTTGACGCTAACGTCAAACCCATCGGGGTAACCCGCTTCCGCAAAAAGCTGCCTTGCCGCGACGGGATCGTAGTCCATGTCGCCGCGGCCTAGCCTGTCGAAACCTAGTTGTTGCATCCAGCCACGGTTGGCCCAGATGCCGATGTACCAAGGCTCGCCTTCACCGAAGGCGACATTATTAATGAGGCTATTGCGGTCGATAGCACGCAGCATGGCCTCGCGTACCTTGTGGGCCCTTTCCCACTCAGCAGAATCCACGTCGCGATCGCAAGAAACCCATGGGCGCCTGTCGCCAGAACTCATTGTGGTAGCTACGCCATTGACGATATCGGAGTCATCGCAGATGTTCCGGTAGTCCCCGTAGAACTCGTCAATGGGTATGGTGACCTTGCCTCCCGCGTTCGGCAAATGGTGTGGTGAATCGGGTGCGTAGTGACCGCCTTCGTGCCATAACATTTGAATGGTGGCACCGGGGAAGACCACGAACTTCAGTCCAGGAATCTGCCCGCTATTGTCCACGATGGCTTGGATTGAGTCCGGGTTGAAGATACCCGTGTCCAAATGGCCCACCAAGAAATTGGCCAAGCGGGTGGACTCTTCTGGTATGTCCCACCAGATCATCTCGGCAAACTCTGGTGTCGTGCGCCAGTGGTCTTCAACTGCCCGCATTCCGCTTATCACGTTGGTCTGGTACTCCACCATCATCCAAGGGCCAGTTCCCACGGGTTGGTACCGGGCAGCCTCCGAACCCACGGCGTCGAAGTGCTTCTTGCTGTTCATGGAGAAGCTTGGGATAGGGGCTTGGCTGAACCAAGTGAGCTGGAAGGTGGGCCTAGGGCGCGTCAGTTCCACGGTGATGGCGTCGATCTTGGTGAGCTCGCAGCCTTCGCAGGCGAATACCTTTCGGGTGTTGCCCGCCTGCGAATGGGAGGACCCCTCGCGGACTATCTCGCCGATGGACCAGATGAGGTCGCTGGCGTTGAAGTCACCCCAGTCGCCGTGATTGGTGTGCCACATGGCGCCCTGCTGTAGGTTCAGCGTGTAGGTGAGCCCGTCGGGTGAGATGTCGAAGCTGCGGATCAAACGGGGTTCCCACTCACCGTCGTAACCCATGGCGAACAGCGTCTCGTGGGTGGTCAAGGCGGCGAACTTGTTCTGTAAAACGCCCCCGTCATAGAGGGTGGCCACGTGCGGACCGAGCCCGGACATGCCCACATCCAAGATGCCCTGCGAAGTGATACTGGGCGGAAGGGTAGAAACAGGCGTGGCGGAGGTGACTGAGGGAGGCAACGTCACGACCGGAACCGGAGTAGCAACGGGCGTAGCGGAGGTGACTGAGGGAGGTAACGTCACGGCCGGAACCGCAGTAGGATAAGGGGTGGCGCCGGTGACAGAGGGGGGCAAGGTCACAATTTCCATAAGTGGGCGGATGGGTGTGGCCACGGGGGTGGTGGCACTTATTCTAGAATCCGCCAGCGCCTCTTCTACCGCTTGTAGGAACACGAGCAAGAGGGCCTCGAGCTGTTCTGATGATGTGAGATCGCTGAGATCGGCTCGCACTGCGGACCCATCGGACAAGGTGAATACCAGCTCTCCGGAATCCGCGTCGTAGGACGAGGTGTGTAAAGAAGGAGGAAGCTCCTGGTTGGTTACCAAAGCTCCAAGATCCGTACGCAAGGTCGAGCCATCCGACAAGGTCAACGTCAGCATTTGGTCGTTGGCGTCGAAGGCCGTAGCAGATATAGTGACAGGAGCAGGGGTGTCTGGAAGCTCCGCATGGGTCACCAAAGACCCAAGGTCGGCTTCGATAATGCTGCCATCGGATAGAGTCAGGGCCAAGATTTGGGTCGCATCGTCGTAAGACGCCTCTTGAACGGTCGGAGGTGGTGGTGGCGCAGTATCGGGCTGATCGCAGGCAACAACCAAGGCCAGTAGCACGAATACCATTCCAAAGACCCAAGTCTTGGCTCTCATCATGCCTTACCTCGGCTGCCCTATTGTGCGGTTAGCTCGTGAGAGAGTGTGCTCTCACGCCCGCCGTCTTAGTGCGGCCTACCCCTCAGGCGGTGTAAGCCGCACCCGCAGAGCCGCCTCACACCACCGCGCCGCGCACAGCAGTTCGTCCTCGCGGAACGGTGCCCCTATGAGCTGCACGCCGAATGGGAGGCCGTCGGCACTGAGGCCCGACGGGAGCGTGATGGTGGGGAGACCACAGGAAGTCCAAGGGCTTTGAAACTGCGGATCGCCGGTGGTGGTCAGGTCACGAGGAGCGACGGCTGGCGTGGTAGGGGTCACCAAAATCGCGCCATCCGCCACTAACTCGCGCATGTCGCGAGCGAAAGCAGTCCGCATACGCTGGGCCTGCAGGTAGCGCACGCCGGGCATTAACAGGCCCGTCTCAATGGTGGAGCGCAGCTTGGCCCCGTACTGCTCCGGGTGTTGGCGGAAGAGCTCCTCGTGGAAGGTGGCACATTCTACGTCCATCACCACACGATGAGAGGCGTAGCAGGAGTCGAAGCTGGCGGGCAGGCCCACCTCATCCGCCTCAGCGCCCAAGTCGGCGAACTTGTCGAACGCGGCCTCGGTGTTGGCCTTGGTCTCAGCGTCGCACACCTCAAGGAAGTGCTGGCGTATGAGCCGGATCCTTGGCGCCATGGGGTAGTCGGCCACAGGTGATACGTAGTCCAAGACTGGCTCGTGGGCTGACGAGGGGTCGTTGGGGTCGTAGCCTGCCATCACCTGCAGCATCAAGGTGGCGTCGATCACATCGCGCACCAAAATGCCCACGGTGTCCAGCGACCACGAGGCAGGTATGACACCGTACTTGCTCAAGCGGCCGTAGGTGGGCTTCAGGCCCACGATCCCGTTGTATGAGGCAGGACGGCAGGTGGAGCCGCCCGTCTGGGAGCCCAAAGCCCCAGCGCACATGGAGGTGGCCACTGCCACCGAGGAGCCGCTGCTGGAGCCGCCGGGCGTGTGGGCGTGATTCCAAGGGTTGAGGGTGGGCGAGGGGTCGCCAGTGGCGAACTCGGTGGTCACCGCCTTGCCCAGCATGATGGCCCCCGCCTCCTTCAGCTTGGCAACGACGGTGGCGTCGTAATCGGGTACGAAGTCCGCATACAGCGGCGAACAGGCAGTGGTCTTCATCCCTGCGGTGTAGAAGATGTCCTTCAGAGCGATGGGCACCCCGTGGAGCGCCCCGACGGCTGCACCCTGCGCGACAGCCTCCTCGGCCCGGGAGGCCGCGCCCAACACCTCTTCGCGGTCAATGGTGACCCACGCCTGCAGGTTCTCCTTGGCGTCGATGCGGTTCAGCAGTGATTGGGCAAGCTCAACAGGGGAGAGCTGCCCCGACGCGATCTCTTGGGCCGATTGGGATAGCGTCAACTCATGAGGTTCAGCCATGGGTCACCTCTCGTTCGTGTTTGGGGAACAGGAAATAGTTCATCCCGATGGACTGAGGACAGATTGATCAAGTACGGCGAGGGCGGGGCGTCAGCCGTTCACCTCGTGGGTTCACGGCTAGACCAAATATCTCCAGTGTGGTTGCCCTTACCAAGTACTGACCTTCTGGGCCGAAGATCACTGGGCACGCCCACTCATCTCCATCAATGGATATGCGGGCAATGCCATACCCATATTCGACTTCAGTCCCGTCGGCAATCTCGAAGGTGCCGGTCCTGTCTGGCCTGACACGCAGCCCTTCCAAGAAACCGATTGGCAGCATGGTATGAATCGAGCCGGTGTCGACCATAGCCGAGGCTTGGGCTAAGTCGCCGCCTTCGGGGTGCCCGACGCCGATGGTAACGTCGAATATTCCCATACTGCCCTCCGACGGGATTTTAGCATGTGACTAGAGGAGAGTCCTCCATTACCTTCCGAGAAAGAACGCGGGCTCTTCCTCCCGGCGGGGGAGGTTGTCGGCCACCTGCTGCAGGAGCTCGGCGGCTTGACGCATGGCGAGCCCCATCTGGCTGGCCCGTTCTTCCCCCCAGAGGTCGGAGGCCTTCTCCTGAAGCTCCTTCGCTACCGCGTCGATGCTGGCGTCGTTGCGCATTCCTACCATCTGGTGCGCTCCCTTCGGTGAGGCGTAACCGCTAGGGTTACCCCTACGATAGTTGGCTGGAGGATATGTTCCGAGGTTCACTCCTCGCCTATCTCGATGGTGTGAATCACTTGGGGCTCCAGTGGGTCCGACCGCTGTGCCCCGCCGACGGCTACGGCCGCGAGGGCGTCCAACACCTCGAACCCCTGGGTCAGCAGGCCGAAGACGTTGTAGCTGGGTGGCAAGCCGGCGTCCTTGTGCACGATGAAGAACTGGCTGCCGTTGGTATTGGGCCCAGAGTTGGCCATGGCCAGAGTCCCCCTAGCATAGGACCGCGTCACCGTTTCGTCTTGGAAGCGGTACCCAGGACCTCCGCGGCCCGTGCCCGTGGGGTCGCCGCCCTGAATCATGAAGTCGGCGATGATGCGGTGGAAGACAACCCCGTCGTAAAAGCCTTCCCGCGCCAGAAAGACGAAGTTGTTGACGCTGATGGGGGCCTCTTTGGGAAAGAGCTCAATCACCATGTCGCCGTGGTTGGTCTGAATGGTGGCGGTGTAGCTCTTGTCCGCGTCGATGGTCATTGGGGGCGGTGCTGAATACTGAGTAATGGTGATGCCTCCTTCTAATGTGACCTGCTCTGATGGGGGCGCAGTTGGTGTGGGAGTGCTGGCAGCCTCCGGCGTGGGCGCAGGTGCTTTCGGTGTCTGCGTAGCCTGGGGCGTAGCAGCGGGTGTGCTCGTAGCCTCGGGCGTGCTCGTGTCCGCAGACGCAGGAGCTGCTGTTGCTTCGGTTCCCCTCGGCGTCGAGGTGGCATCTTCGCCGCCACAGGCCAGCAGCAACGCCATCCCAGCGGCCACGACCGCCAACCTGAAACCGGCTCCCCAGATAGTCATGGCGGGTATGATACCATAACCCGCAATCTACGACGGCTCGCCGGTCGCAGCGACTCGACGCGCTCCCGCATCCCCGCTGCAAGAGACCTTTCCACAACCACTGAACGTGGCGCAACAAGAGTCCCTTCCCCTCAAAGGGAACGTTTGAGCCTGCCCCGGACCCCGCTCCGGGGATGGGGGTGGTCTCTGACAACACAGCGATTCGCCGTTGTTGAACATCCCAGCCTCATCTCAATCCCTCCCATCGAGGGACCGGAGAGCCAGCTGGGGCTAGTCCCTTCCCCCTCAGGGGGAAGGTTAGAGCCTGCCCCGGACTCCGATCCGGGGATGGGGGTGAAACTGCTGCCCCCCAATGATCCCCCCAACCCTTCCCCAACCCCACTGACATCCCCTCCTTGCCCACCTGCCGCCCCCCTGCTACGCTGGCATCAAACCCAGCCTGCGCAACGGAGACACATGACCGCCCCCATCAAGAACGCCATCCGAGACCTCCCCGCAGGCCTGACTCAGGCATCGCACAGTGTGTCAGCTACGACTCAGCTACAACCATGTCACAAATGTCACACTATTCAGCTACAAAAACCGTCACCACAGCTACGAGCAGTGTGCCATCCCAGCTACCAAGGGCCACACCTGTGACTGCACGCCAGATACGAAACACTACCAAGCCGCCACAGTTGTGTGGCATGCCACCCGTCCGCAGATACAAAAAACGTGCCTCAGATGCCACAGTTGTGTGCCCGGCCCGGAGGCCCACGGCCAAGCGGTTGAATCGAACATACACTCACCAAGACACATCGGAGGTGCCCGTATGAAAGCGGTATACATCAACGAAGCTGGCGGTCCCGAAGTCATGATTTACGGCGACCGCCCCAATCCGGAACCCGAACCCGGCGAGATCCTCATACGTGTTCGCTCCAGCGCCATCAACTTCGCCGACCTCGGCGTCCGCTCCCGGGGTGCGACGGGAGGCTTCCCACGCATCCTCGGCTTGGACATGGCGGGCGAGGTGGTGCAGGCCGGACGCGATTCCCTCGGCTTCCAACCGGGAGACCGTGTGTTGGTGGACAACCGCGTCAAGTGTGGCCGTTGCGAGAACTGCCTGCAGAGCGTCGACCAGTACTGCTCGGAGCAGAAGCGACTGGGCGCCGACATCGACGGTGGCCACGCCGAGTACTGCGTGGTGCCTGCCATCAACGCCTACCGTTTCTCCGACGACATGAGCTTCGAACAAGCCGCCGCCCTGCCCATCGCCGGCCACACCGCTTGGCATTGCGTTATGACCCGGGGCCAGCTTCAACCGTGGGAGGATATCCTGATTCAGGCTGCTGGCAGTGGCGTGGGCAGCACCGGCATACAGATTGCCAAGCACATCGGAGCGCGGGTCATCACCACCGCAGGCAGCGACTGGAAGCTGGAGCGTGCCAAGGAGCTGGGGGCCGACGAGGTCATCAACTACAACGACACCCCCAACTTCAGTGAGCGTGTGATGGAGCTGACTGGTGGCCGGGGCGTCGACATGGTGTTCGATGTGGTGGGCGCCGCCGTCTGGGACCAGAACCTGCGCAGCCTGAAGCCCGGCGGTCGCTTGGTGATTACAGGCACCACATCGGGAAACCGCACCGACATGGACCTGTCGTTACTACAAGGACGCCCCCTCACCCTGATGGGCAGCGGGGGCCGCCCCCGTCGCACCTTCGGCGAGATGATGAAGGTGGTCAACGCAGGAGGTCTCCGTGGCGTAGTAGGACGCACCTTCCCGCTGGAAGAAGCCGCCGACGCCCACCGCACCATGGCCAGCCGCGACTTCTTCGGCAAGCTGGTCCTCACCCACTAGGCGAGGCCGCCTCAGAATATCCCCTCTCCCCCGGCGGGAGAGGGTTAGGGTGAGGGGGATGGATACCTCCCCTAGGGACCGAATATGTCGCTGACGGCGCAGGTGAAGCCCGGCAGCACTGAGCCCCCGTCTAGTGTGTCACCATCGAAGAGAGTCGGCCCACTAGCCTCTTCATGGTGCACTTCCACACTCCGCGTTGCCGGGTGCAACAGCCACACCAAGCGTACCCCGTGTCGGAGCCACATCATCGCCTTGTCGTTGACTTCCCGATGACTGTCGCTGGGGGACGATACCTCAACCACCAAATCCGGCGCTACATTGGAAAAGCCGAGATTCGCCGCGTCCAATGGCAGCCTCTGCACCGAGAAATAGGCTATGTCCGGCTCGCGAACAGTGTCGGGGTCGGTCTCCAGAAGGACCCCAGCGTCCGACCCGATGAGCGTTCCTAGCTGTCGCGGCTCAATGAAGTTTCCCAGCAAGCGCCCGAACCTCATCACCACCTTGCCGTGCATCTCTCCCGCTGGCATGGTCTCACTGAGCATCCCTCGTATCAGTTCGCCTCGGACCCCTTTTGAATAGAGCGCCAGCAGGTCGTCGGCAGTCAGCAGCTTTGGTCTTGCGGTCACCACGATCAATTGCCTCCGCTAGGCATATGGTTGCCATACCATAATGGCCCCGTCAGGGCTCCGCTATCCCCTTCCCCCTTCGAGGGGTGCGATAGTGACGGGTGCGATAAAAACCTAGCACCCAGACCTCTTTGGGTTCTCAACGATAGAGTCAAAACGCGCTAGGATACGGTTACGTTCCTCGACGGAGAGGCCGGTCTCCGCCAAAGCCTCCTCGGCAGCGCGTCGGGCTTCCATGCGCCCTTCCATGCGAATCCGCTTGATAGTTGGCTGAATTAGTAACACGAGTCTTACCCCAATCTCACAGATCGCTGCCACACCAAGGGCGATGCCCGCCGACAGCGTAAGCACGTCTGCCCACGCGCTGCGGTCGTAACGCGGCAATCTATAGCTGCCAGAGCACCAAGCGCCACTAGATAGACGACATAGTAGAAGACCCAATAGCGGTGATGCTCCAGCCATCGCCACATTAGCCCCAAAGCCTAGCTAGCCTCTCGTGTGGAAACCCCACCGCATCTTAGTATGCAATTTCAGCGGACAACAAGACAAGGACACACTTCACGGGCAGCCTCCTAATATGTGTCCTACGCCAGTCACCTTTGAGCACTCTGTACCAGTAGACATTGCGCCGCCGTCTGGTCCGCGTCCGCTAGGTGGCTGGCAAGAGATAGGCCTTGTGAGTTGGAGAACTACGGCCCAGGAAAGAAATCCCCCCCAGACATCAACTGGTCCCGCTGCACATCAAGGAGCCCAGACACCCGCGGCACGTAGTCGCCAGCCCAGCCGGGGTGCTGGGACACAGCCCGCATCTTGCGGTGCAAATCATCGGAGTCATCGTAGGCCCAGATATGCACCACTTGGTTCAGGGTGCCCACCTCGCTATAGAACCAGCCAGCCAGCTTCACACCCAACTCTTCACGTATGGGCAAGCCGACCTTCTCCACCGCGTCCATGTAGTCCGGAATACGCCCCGGCTTGATGTCGTAGATGCGCATGTCATACAGACGGGGCTCGGCTGAGTCCACCGGCTCGTAAGAGGCAGGGGCAAAGTCAGGCTGCATCACGATGGCATCCCGCTGCGACTGCACCAGACCACGGTTGCTGGGCATGTACTCCCCTGTCCAGCGCGGGTCGGCCCGCACCGCCTCGGCCCCCTCCACCAAATGCTTCATATCCTCATACGCCCAGATATGCCACACCTGGTTCAGAGGCCCCACCTCCGAGTAATACCACCCGCCCAGCTTCACCCCATGGTCCTTCCGGATGGGGATGGCGATCTCCTTCACATTCTTCATATAGTCGGCCACCCGCCCCGGCGCAATCTCATACGTCCGCATGTCATAAATCATGGCCTCACTCCTCCTATAATCTAATCTTATAGATATTGAGCGATCTCCGCCTCTGTCAAGGGTTGATTGATCGGGAAGCCTTCCAGCTTGGTTAGTGTTATCTCTACTTCATGTTTGTTATTGATATGATCACGTGCTGCATAGGCGCTGTCTTTGAAGTCCCTGGCAAGGAGCCAACCTTTCTTGAAGTCAGTCATATCCAGGTAGCCAAATAACTGGTACACGTCCAATCCGTAAGCATCCTCTCGCTTTATTTCCCACGCCTCTCCATCTGCAAGGACATCAATCTTTCCGCCAAGTCCCTCGACAGCGTATTCTTTCTTAACGTCGCTCCTCCTCGCAATATCATTCGTCTTCAGCCAATGTGCCAACCGATCCCTAAGTGCTGCTTCAGGTAGTGCATCTGGGTAGGTTTTGGACCTGATGTAGTGATTCTCGGCCAAGAAGTCCTTTATGACAGCTAGGCATTGAGACCAATGCTCGTTCTCAATAATGGAGTTCTTCGTTATCGCGGTGGTAAATCCGGCGAGAAGAACAATCTCACCCCTGATGCTGTTATAGTTGTTGTGGCGAGTTTGCACGATGCCAAGCTCCGAGAGTCTATGGAACATGATCACTCTATCGTTCAGAATCACATCTAGCCCTTGACGGGATAATGACAACGTGTACGGGTGAAACTTGCCCGGCTTTTTGAAACCTAGCTCATCCCACTCATGATCGTGTTCTGGGCTATATCCAAACACGAGTTCCGCTTCCCAACCTACACCCTTAAATTTTTTGTGGTAAACCACGGGTTCGTTCTTTCGAGTGTTCGGATGGAAGTAAATGGGTCTGACGGCTTCTACTTTCCAGTCTTGGATTACTCTGGGTTCGTCATCGTTGATGTCCTCGATATCAACCATAGACAGCTCGATTACAGCTCTCGGCTGCTCGCCCATTAGGAATCGACGGTATCTTGCACCCAAGTACGGCACCAAGTCACGGGTGTAATGTTGTTGGTGAGTCTTAACTATCGGGTTAATCTTCTCTACGACGATCTCGGTACCGTGCTCCCACGGGGCCTCCACTAGCTTGGGGTAAATTTGCCCATACCGGAACTCTTCGATCACACGGACACGTTGCTCACCGACTGTCTTGGTGGCGAGATACTTCAATTCACCGAGCCCAGCCACTGCTTGTTTCATCCCCAGCCCATGCTCGTTGAGCGAACCCGTCGCTTGGTCCCCGGCAGGTGTGATGGCAAGGCCTAGTCGTTCTGGAGGAATTCCCGATGCGTTGTCCGCAATCATGAGCCAGTTACGCGTAGGGTCAGTCTGACATATACCGATGGTGATTCTGATGTTACTGGTCTGCCCCGCTGGGGTGGCGGCAAGTGAGTTGTCGATCAATTCTGACAACAGATCCGTATAGTCATAAGTGTTCTTCCCAAGTTCCTTGAATATCTTGTTAGAGGGGTTTACTTCAATGGCTTCTGCCAATGGATGGCTGCCCGCCTCTAAGTTAAGCATTTACTTACGCCTCTATATGTTATATGCCTGTTAACCCGGTCATTATCCGTCGGCCCGGTGAACCTCGCAAGCATAAAGCTACTTGGCAGGTGGCTTCCCTGTACCACTCCCAACAACAAAACGTGCGCACATTGTTCTATCATAGCTCCAGAGTGAGCAGGGGGTCCCCAACCGTCATTCCTGCGCAGGCAGGAACCCACGTTCCGGTCCTCCTCACTGGTTCGACAGATACGACTCTATCACCGCCAGCCTGCTGGAGTGGTCCTGCAGGGTTGGTCACCACCGAGCCCAAGAGCCTTCCATGCCCCGTCAGTATCTCCGTGTGAACATTCAGGATTCCAGTGTGTTCGTTCAGGATTCCAGTGTGTTCGTTCAGGGTGGACTCAATCGACCTCAAGGTTGCCACCATCTGCTCCTCACCCGTGATGATGCGCTCTTGGGTGTCCACCAGCATCCTCAGCGCCTCGGTCATCTCCTAGTGAGACCTCTCCAGTGACTCCACCCTCTGTTCCATGTCTGCCATCCTCCCAGATCAGCGACTGCCCCCACGCCCATTACGCGCCGACGGCGGAGGCTCGTCGAACTCCCGCCCACCAGTCAGCGCTTCATCCCGCCGCGCCAACCACGCCTCCCACTCCGCATTATTTTCCGCCCGGCCCTCTGCCAAACCCTCCGCCCGGCCCTCCTCACGCACTTCTCGCATCAGCTTCTTTACCGCATCCGGAATCAGCAGCATTATCAGCCAACCTCCAAACTCCGCAAGTATGGCAGCTACCACCGCCGCGCCGGCAGACACCCCGAATATAGCAGCCACCGCCACTATCCGGTCAAGAGGGTCCGCCTTGCTCAAGTCCCCCCAATGCACTCCCAGCAGCACCCCGACTACCGCCAGATAGACCAGAAAATATATGCCAAGGTACCGCCGCTCGCCAACAAAATTCTCCACCCTTCCATACTACCACGCCCTTCAGGAGACGCCCCCCATGACCCCCACCCATTGACATCCCCACCCCCTCCCCACTACCATTAGAACAACTAACAGAACACGGCGACAACCGCCCCCATCTCTCGAAAGGACGGCCATGGAAACTCAAACCCGCCCGCCCCAAGCCCTGCGCTCCTTCCTCGCCCGTTTCCTCGCCGCCGTCCGTAAACCTTCGACACATGTGTCAGCTACGGCCCGCTACGACCACTCGACAAATTCGATACTTCTCAGATACAAAACGCCTCTCCCAGCTACGGAGAGTGTCGAATTGTCGGACTCGAAAAAGCCCCCCTGCCCACTCATAAAGCCGGGACGCCAAAACGCCTGTGCCAGTACTCTAACCGTAGCTATCGCAGCTACGGCACTGGCAGTACTGGCAGAACTTTCAGATACAAACAAGCTTTTTTCAGCTACGAAGAGTCTGCCACTGCCAAATTCGCCCCCCTCAACACGGGCCAAACTCAGTCCCGCCCAGAGCCCGCCCCGCACCGCGGTGCGGGAGCAACCCACGCCTGCCCCGGACACCGCTCCGGGGGCCTGTCCTGAGCGAAGTCGAAGGGCCCGGATTCCCTTGCCAAAAGCCCCTCCAGAGGCCCTATCACAAATGTCACACTGTGACATCCCTCCAGCTACGAAAATGTCACAAATGTCACATTTCTGTGTCATCTGTGGCATCCCCAGATACGAAAAAATGTCACACTCTCCGCGTATCTGGCCAGCTAGCACAATGTCACAAATGTCACACTTTTCAGCTACGAAAACGCGATTTTAGCTATAAGCACTGTGACATTGTGACATCCCCGACTCCTCCACCGTCCCCCTCCCCTTCCCTTCCAGGTTGCTTTTGCCCCGCCCTTTGCTAGAATCGAAACTGCTTGCCGCCAGCCCCACTCTGCGCTACTAGGAGGATGCCATGACCTCCCGTGAGGATCTCAAGGCTTGGGTGGTGGAGGAGATCGATGCCCATGCCGACGACATCGTGCGGGCCTCCACTACCATACTCGAACATCCCGAACCCGGCTTCCGCGAGGTCAAGACGGCCAAGGTCGTGGCTGACCGCTTCGCCCAGTTGGGCATACCCTTCCGACGGGAACTGGCGATGACCGGTGTGCGAGGTGAGGTGCTCGGGGCCAGTTCCGGCCCAACGCTGGCCATCATCGGCGAGCTCGACTCCCTCATCGTAAACGACCATCCCCACGCCGACGCCCAGACCGGCGCGGCCCATGCCTGTGGCCACCATGCCCAGATCGGCATGATGCTGGGTGCGGCCACTGCCTTGAGTCAGTCCCGCGTACTGGAACAACTCAGCGGGCGTCTCGTGTTCATGGCCGTGCCTGCTGAGGAGTACATCGAGATCGAGTACCGTGACGGCCTCCGTCGCGAGGGCAAGATCGAGTTCCTAGGGGGCAAGCCGGAGTTCATACGCCTCGGCGAGTTCGATGACGTTCACATGGCTATGATGTGTCACACCACCAGCAGCCGCGAAGAGGGTCAGCTGTGTCTCAGTGGCACCAACAACGGCACATTGGCCAAGAAGATTCAGTTCCTAGGGCGTGGTGCCCATGCCGGTGGCGCTCCCCATCTGGGGATCAATGCGCTGAACGCCGCTCAACTGGCCATGGCAGGCATCCACGCCAATCGCGAGACCTTCAGGGACGATGATACGGTGCGGGTGCATCCCATCATCACCAAAGGCGGGGAGGCCGTTAGCGCCGTGCCCGCCGATGTGCGCATGGAGACCTTCGTGCGTGGCAAGACCCTAGATGCCATCATGGACGCCAATATCAAAGTGGACCGCGCCCTCAGGGCCGGGGCCATGGCTGTGGGCGCCAAGGTGATGATTCAGACCCTGCCCGGCTACCTTCCGATGAAGCAGGACGCCAACCTAGCCGACATATTCAGGGCCAACGCCACCTCTCTGGTGGGAGAGGACAATGTGGCCTCGGTCGCCCACCGCACCGGCTCCACCGACATGGGAGACGTGAGCCACATCATGCCGGTGCTGCACCCCTACGTCGGCGGCGCGACAGGCTTGGGCCATGGCTCCGACTACGTGATACGCGACTACAGTCTGGCAGTGATCACCGCCGCCAAGGCTCTGGCCACCACGGCCGTTGACCTGCTGGTCGAAGGCGCCAACCAAGGACGTAACGTGCTGGCGCGCCACCAACCCGAAATGTCCCACGACGCGTACCTCAAGTTCATGCGCAGCTTGGCCAAGGAAGAGCTGTTCGACGGCGCAGCCTAGGCAAGCGCTGCATCAATCGGCCCTTTCAGCTTCGGTGCTGCCAACTCCATGGTAACGATACGTGGCCGCGCAGTAGCCCGCCCGTACATGTACGGTATATGTCAAACTGCAGCTAACAATGCTAGGATGTGCAGGCGCAGCAGGGGTACTAAGGGGCGAGCGTGGGATCGTTTACAGTAAAGATTCAAGTTGGCAACACGTTGGGGGGCGACCTCCACGAGGTGGAGGCCCTCGTTGATACAGGGGCCACTCATACGGTGTTACCGGACGCCTTTCTCAGGCGAATGAGCATCGAGACACCCTACGTTTGTGATGTGCGCATTGGCGGCGATCTCGTTCAAGAATGGTCCATGGGGACAGCCCACATTGCCCATAATGGCCGTATGCGCCCATGCCAGGTTCTCGCTTCGCCCGCCGGAGAGGATTACCTGCTCGGCGCTACTTCTCTGGAGACGCTCGGCTTTTTGGTCGACCCTATAGCTCAGGTGCTGGTGCCAACCACGACCAGGGTTTGAGGGAGAGTATGGCCAATGGGTCGAATGCCGATGCGTGACGCCCACCAAATGATTACATTGATGACACGACAGCTAGGAGAGGAGTCTCGATGCCCAGCAAGGAAGAGTTGAAGCGCAAGGCGTGTCAGGCCATCGACCGGCGCAAGGACGAGCTCATCGGTATCGCCCGCGACATCCTGGAGCACCCCGAAACAGGGTTCAACGAGCACCGCACCGCCAAGATCGTGCAGGACAGGTTCCAAGCCATGGGCGTGCCTTACTCCGATGGGCTGGCGCTTACGGGCGTCAAAGGTAGCGTCGACTTTGGCGGTGGCCCCGGTCCTAGGCTCGCCATCATCGGGGAACTCGATTCGCTCGTGGTCACCGAGCACCCCAACGCCGACTCCGAAACCGGAGCGGCTCACGCCTGTGGTCACAACTGCCAGATCGGGATGATGCTGGGCGCGACCCTCGGCCTGCTGGACGACTCCGTCAAGCCCCATCTGTCTGGCTCGCTGGCCCCTTTTGCCGTGCCCGCCGAGGAGTTCATCGACGTGGAGGGGCGGCTGCGCATGCGCGAGGAGGGCAAGCTGGAGTTCCTCGGCGGCAAGCAGGAACTCATCCGAATTGGGGCATTCGACGACGTCCAGATGGCCATGATGTGCCATACCGCCAGCGACATGGGGGAGCAGTCCTTCTCTGTGGGAGGCACCAGCAATGGACACATGGTGAAATACGTCCAGTACATAGGGCGGGCAGCCCACGCTGGGGGGGCGCCCCACTTGGGCATCAATGCCCTCAACGCCGCTATGTGGGCGTTGAATGCCATCCACGCCAACCGCGAGACCGTGCGCGAGAACGAGACCGGACGCTTCCATGGCATTGTCACCAAGGGCGGCGAGGCAGTGAATGCCGTGCCTGCCGATGTCAGGCTGGAGTGGCGTGTCCGCTCGTCCAGCCCCGAAGCTGTGGTGAAGAACAACACCATGGTCGACCGTTGCTTCAAGGCAGGGGCCCTCGCCGTGGGTGCCAAGGTCCGAATCACCAATGTTCCCGGCTACCTGCCCATGCGCCATGACGCCATGATGCAGAGCATGTTCCAAGCCAATGCCTCCGACCTCTTGGGCCCGCAGAGGGTGGCGGTGATACCCAGCCGGCGCAACCGCGGTGGCTCCACCGACATGGGCGACCTGAGCCACGTCATGCCCGTATGCCACCCCTATGCCGGAGGGGCAACCGGGCCAGGTCACAGCAAGAACTACCTCATCGCCGACTACGAAAAGGCAGTGGTGAACCCGGCCAAAATCATGGCCATGGTGGCCATTGACCTGCTGGCCGACGATGGGGAACAGGCCCACGCCGTCCTGGACCAAGCCAAGCCACCGCTGGACTCCAAGCGCTACGTCTCCTACCAGCGACAACGGGCCGAGGTCATCGACTTCGACGGCGCAGCCGAGCTGTAGTCCCAACATCGCTGACGGCAGTGAGGTGCTGTTCGGCTACGCCCGGATTGCGTTAGACGGGCGCGCGAGTGGCCCTGTCCCGGCAAAAGCCTCATGCCACGCCACTACCGCGCCCGCCCCAACTAGCCCTATCCCACCATCATCAGCAATGTGACGGCGGCCCCGCTAATTAGTGGCACGGTGAGGTTGTCGTCGATGCGCAGTGGTACCAGTTCCACTAAGGCGGCGACGCCTGCTCCGACCCCCACTGACCAGTGGTGCTCCACCACATCCACTGCCATCAGCACCGAGGCTGTAGCCAGCCCCACTACCAAGAAAGCCAGTGTGCCAAAGGGAGACTTGCCCGCCAGACGTGGTCCCGGCATCCGGCTGCCCACCAAGGCGGCTACTGGGTCTCCCAGCGATACGAACATCAGCGCGGCGATGGCTACCGGCTTGTCGAACACCAGAAAGGCGATCAGCGAGGCGACGACAAGATAGGTAGCCCCGGTTACGGCGTGGCGCTCGGACGTCTTCATCAGAGGCGACAGCCAACGAATCACCCACAGGTTCACCCGCGGCAGCCGCAGGCGGACGAACTCCCCCGCAATTGCCAACCCCGATAGGGCAGCCATTAGTCCGACCATTGCCTCCACAGTGGTGAAGATCGCGATGACCGGTATGGCGCTGCCACTAACGGCGTGGAAAAGACGGCGCCACACAGTAGGACGTGGGGGTATGCTGTCCTGGTCGTTGGTTGTGCTCCCTGCCTCGGAGATGGGGACCGCCTCAGACCTTCAGATGGGTGCCTTCAGATGGTCGCCCTCAGGTAAGGGATTTCAGGTGGGTGCCTTCAGCTTTGGAACCGGATGTAGACAGTGTCCCCTGCCGCCCAGCGTATCTCACGCAGACCCGTTCCGATGGGCACCTCATAGGCGATCCAGCCCGACAGCGAGTTCCCCTGCTCCAAGTCCACTGACGATTGTAGGAACTGGACTTCTGGAGACGTGGTCCACTTGGCACAGTGGTAGTAGCCACCTCTGGCTCCTGGCCGGGCGTACTGCCTCTCAAGGTCAATCTGGTCCTCAGTAGGGGTGGCTGAGTCCTGCTTCATGGCATCTATATCCACTGGCGCAAACCTCTGCTGGGCAGCTGTGCCCCGCAGTTCCGAGGCTTCCGCGTCCAGAGTCAAGAGCACGCTGCGCGCCTTGTCGTTCCAGACGGTGAGCTTCACCATCAGCAATTCGTTGGTCGCCTCTGACGGCGTAACCACGTAATGATTGCTATCACAGCCGAGGTAGCGCAACTCTTGGGTGCGCTCGTACTCATCCAGCCGGATAATCAGCGTGTCGCCTCCGACCACCTGACCAACGCCGGGGCTGGAGGATTCGCATGCCAGTAGCAACAAGGCCAGCAGCACCGGGAGCGCAAGCAGCAAGAGAGGCAGTTTGGGACGCCTAACAGTTGGGGCGAAGGGAAAGATAGTGTTCGATGTCACAGCCAGTAACCTTATCAGGAGGCAGCGGCAGTCAGCGACGGAATCTCGCGGAGCCTGCCCATGAGGCCCACCAGCACTGACATAAGATAGTCCACGTCGGCTGGTGTGTTGCCTTTGCCTAGGGTGAGGCGCAGGCTGCCACGGGCCAGCTCAGCAGTCTGCCCTAAGGCAAGCAGCACATGGGAGGGCTCGAGCGATCCCGAGCTACAGGCGCTGCCGCTGGAGGCAGCAATGCCAGCCATGTCCAAGCCCAATAGCATGGACTCGCCTTCCGCGTCCTCGAAGGAAAAGTTGACGTTGTTGGGGAGCCTGTGGTCAGTGTGGCCGTTAAGATGGGCCTTGGGTATCTCCCGCTGCACCCTTTCGATGATGACATCCCTCAGGGCGAGGCATTGGTGCCAAGTTAACTCGCGCCCTTCTTGGGCCAACTCCAAGGCCTCGGTGAGCCCGACGATGCCCGGTATGTTCTCCGTCCCCGAGCGACGCTCCCGCTCCTGCCCTCCGCCTAATTGCTGTGGCATGAACGGAGTGCCTCGCTTTATGTGGAGGACCCCCGTGCCCTTGGGACCATAGAACTTGTGTCCCGAAAGGCTCAGCAGGTCGACTCCCAATGCACGTACGTTCAGGTCGAGAAAGCCGGCGGCCTGCACTGCATCCGTATGCACCACGATCGTGCGGTCTGTGGCCTTGGCCCGCTCCTTCACCAAGCGAGCTGCCTCAGCCACGGGCTGTATGGTGCCAATCTCGTTGTTGGCATACATCAGGCTCACCAGGATGGTTCGTGGTGTTAGGGCGCGGGCCACGGCGTCGGGGTCGACGATGCCTTCAGAGTCGACCGGCAGGTAGGTTACTTGGAAACCGCGGGTCTCCAAGTGCTGGCAGGCATGCAGTATGGCGTGGTGTTCGATGGAACTGGTGATGATATGGTCGCCAGTGCCCTGAAGCGCAAAGGCAGCTCCACAGACCGCTGCGTTGTCCGACTCGGTGCCACCGCTGGTAAACACCACCTCGCTGGGGCGGCAACCGAGCACCTCGGCCACCCGTTCTCTGGAGGAGTCGAGGGCAGCCCGGGCCTCTTGGCCTACAGAGTGAACGCTGGAAGGATTGCCGAAAGACTCCAGGAAGTAGGGGGCCATCGCGTCCCATGCCTTGGGATGCAAGGGAGTCGTCCCGCCGTGGTCCATGTAGACGGCGCGCTTTTCCGATTGCATCGGGGCTGAGGGCATGTCGGCCAACTGCATGCAGTTGTCTCCTGTGTTCAGCGACGGGTTCTTAGTGTCGAGTATTAGTCTCGAGACTTCAGAGATGGTTCCTCAGTGACGGGACAGTATACAACAGGCGTGCCCCGTAGGGCTAAGCGTGCCTGCGCCGTGGCCCTTGTCGTCCGTTCGGGCGTACGAAGCTGTGTAGTGCCACATAGCCCAGCAGCGAGCCGTTGCTGACGATGAGCACCTGCCCTGCGTTCTTCTCTTCCATCATCTCAAGCAGGCTGAGAGCATCCGCTTGGGGGGTGGCTGTGGGCACCTCGTCCAAAGGAATTGCCACGCTTTCCACAGTGGTCACTGTCCATCGTGCCTTGGGTACTGAGTACATGGCAGCGGCGCTAAGCAAGCTCGCGGGATAGCCTGCTCGTGTGACCAGAAATACGGACGACGGCGCAGGCGTACCATGGGCATCCGCCAATTGCATCAAAGTCAATCCTTCAGGGACGGTCACGCAACCAGCGCTCATGATTTCGCCCGCGACCCTCCGACGCAGGCTCTCTCGCTGCTGAAACTGGTGATAGCTGGAGAAGGCAGCCGAGCCTAGGTAGAACCCGATGAAGATGGTCCACATGCCGTTCCAGAGGGCATTGACCCTAGGTTCTACCAAGTCCCAGACGATGAGGGCGACGCCCAAAGCAATCAGCAGGAAGGCAATCCCCTGCCCGGAACGTATCGCAATCTTGGTGGCCACTTGGTAGTTATGACTCACCGCCCAGATGACGGCCCGGAATACCCGGCCCCCATCCATGGGGAACCCAGGAGCCATGTTGAATATGCCGACTACCAGATTGAAATAGAACAGAGAGTGGGCCATGAACATCAGGTCGCGGCTCACATCGCCCAAGGGGTCGCGTGCAAGGTAGAACGCGCCTGCCAAGGCGAGGCTGCACAGAGGGCCGGCAATAGCCACTAGGAACTCGGTCAGCGGAGTCTTGGCCTCTCGCGTGATTTGGGCCACTCCGCCGAATATGAACAGGGTGATGCCCCGTACCGGTATGCCCCGCGCCAAGGCGACTACGCTGTGGGACAACTCATGGGCCAGCACCGACGCAAAGAAGAGAAGCGATGTAGCTGCTGCCCAGCCCCAAGCCCATGGGCCGCGCCACTGGTCGGCCAGCAGGTAAGTGAGCATGAAGAAGACTAGGAACCAGGTGTAGTGCACCCCGATTGGGATGCCGAAGACGCGGCCCAGCTTGAAGGTGCTCTCCATCATCGCTTACTCACTGCCTCCGGCAACGCCGGTGCCCGCTGTGCTGAGACCGCCCGATAGCTGCCCCGATAGACTGTTCGTTAATCGAAGGGAGTATGCCATCATCTTGTACGCCAGCTTGGCAGCGGTGTAGGAACAGGCGGTAGGACCCTCTCCGGGGCTAAGCTCGACCACGTCGAAGCCGACCACCTGCCGGGCATCGGCCACGGCCTTCAGCAGGCCCGTAATCTGCTGCCAGTCCATGCCGCCTGGCTCGGGTGTGCCCACTGCCGACATTATCGAGGGGTCCAGCACGTCAAGGTCGATACTGACGTAGACGTGCTCCGACAGGCGTTCCACCACACCAGCAATCAGGTCGCTCATGGGGGAGGCTGGTGGCCATCCGAATACCGGCACGGCATCGATTCTCATGCGCTCGTGTTCTTCCTGGCTGAGGCTGCGTGTACCTACCAGTACCAAGGGACATTGCTCGTGGATTCTGCGAGCCACGCTGGCATGACCCCATGGGGTGTCCATGTATTCGTCGCGAAAATCGCCGTGAGCATCTAGGAAGAGGACGCTGAGGTCTGGGTAAAGCTCGCGGTGGGCGGCCACCACCCCGCTACTAATGGAGTGTTCGCCTCCTAGGACTGCCAGCAGGCGGTCCCGTCGTACATAAGATGCCGCCGCCTCACGCACTCGTGCCACCATTTGCTGCGGGCCTCCCATGTGGGGCTCGATGGCGTGGGCAGTGTGGATGCCCGCTTGGGAAACATCCACCTCCAGCTCTTGGTCGTAGTCCTCAAGGGCGTAGGAGGCTTCGATTATGGCAAGGGGGCCGTTTCGAGCGCCGGGCCGGAAGGAAGTGGTGCTGTCATACGGAACAGGCAGGACTGCCACGCGGGCTGTTTCCAAGCAGGAAAGGTCTTCGGGGAGGGCCAGAAAATTGTGGGGGACCAGCGGGATGTGGGTCACGCCAAGCCTGCCTAGCTGGCAGGGGGCCTCAACACAGCAACGTCACCGTTCCCCGCGCCAACGGCCTCCATTGGCCTCTGGTTGTTGAGGAATTCCAAGCCCCTTTCCAGCAGCCAAGATTTGTGGTCACGCAGGGAGAAGAGGTCGAGAACGTCTGCTAACGCCTGCTCGTGATCGAAGGCCTTGCACGAGAAGAGGTCGATGTTCACGTAATCCCGAGTGGGGAAGGTGTGGATGCAAATGTGGCTTTCGGCGATAACCACGAAACCCGATATCCCTGGGTCGGGCTCCGTCCAACTGGAGACTTGGGGGTCCGACATGCGGGTCATGCCCAGCTTGGCCGGATAGGCGGTGAGGAAGGAGCGCAGCAGCTCTGCGTCCCACATCTTCTCCTGGTCGCCGCCGTACCCGTCAATCACTAGGTGCATCTCTAAAGTGCCTACTTCCCAAGAAATTGTTGAACGTTGCGATTTGCTGCGCCAGTTTGGGCTCTTTCCGCTTGGCAGAAAACAGCGATATAGAATATCATCACGCATTGGGCAGTACAATAGCTTTGGCCCGACCCCTTGCAAGGGACTTGGAAGAGACTCAGACAATGTCAGGGAGTACCGGATGGCTCGCGAGCCAATGATCGTCGCAGCCCAGTTGACCAAGGCCTATGGCAACTTTCACGCCATTGATGATGTCTCCTTTCAGATTGAGAAGGGGCAGACGGTAGGCTTCCTTGGACCCAATGGGGCGGGCAAGACCACCACGATGCGCATCATCACCGGTTTCGTGCCACCCACCAGCGGCACGGCTACCATCGGGGGCTACGACGTAGTCGAGAACTCCCGGGAGGCGCGAAAGCTGGTGGGCTACCTGCCGGAGACCGTCCCCCTGTACACCGACATGACTGTGAAGGCCTACCTCAGTTTCGCTGGCACCCTGAGGGCAATGAATTCGCGATACCTGCGCACCCGCATCGACGACGTGGTGGATGTGTGCGGGTTGAACGACTACTACCACACCTATGTTGGCAGGCTCTCAAAGGGGTATCGCCAGCGAGTCGGGATCGCCCAAGCCATCCTGCACGAACCTCAGGTGCTCATCCTCGATGAGCCAACCATCGGCATCGACCCCATCCAAGTGGTGGAGACTCGCCAGTTGATAAAGGACTTGGGGGAGGAGAACACCATCGTCCTCAGCACCCACATACTGCCGGAAGTCAGTATGGTCTGCGACCGGGTGCTCATCATCCACGAAGGGCAGATCGTTGCCGAGGACAGCCCCCGCAGCCTGGCGGAGCGCCTTCAGGGTGTGGAACGTCTGACAGTGGAAGTGCAGGGTCCGGCAGACCGCGTTGCCACGGCCCTGCGGCGGGTGCCCGGCGTGGTGAACGTATCATATACCGATAGGGGCACAGAAACGGGTGACCAAAACACCTTCCGCCTACAGCTACGGAGGGGCGAAGACCTGCGAGATGAGATATCCCGGGCGATAATAGACAACGGTTGGGGGCTTCTGGGTTTGCAACTGGAAAGCATGAGCCTTGAGGAGATATTCCTCAAGCTCACCACGACCGAGGAATCGGATGGCCAGGAAGGAGACCGTCGAATGGAGTCCAATAGATGAGGGTGACCCTGGCTATCGCCTGGAAGGAGATCGTAGCCTACTACACCAACCCCATGGCCTACATCGTCAGCCTGATGTTCCTGGCCCTGACCGGCTTCTTCTTCGTCAATAGTATCGACCGGCCCTTTGCCGAGGCGACCATCAGCGGGATGCTGGACCCAGTCGTCTTCTTCATGATGTGGTGGTTGCCCCCACTACTCACCATGCGCCTGCTGGCCGAGGAGCAGAAGCTGGGCACCATTGAGCTGCTGCTGACGGCCCCGGTTTACGACTGGGAAGTGGTCATAGGCAAGTACCTAGCCAGCTTGACCTTTTTCATGACCACGCTGGCCCTCACTCTCTACTATGTGCTGTTGCTGTACTGGTTCGGCAACCCCGATTCAGGTCCAATCTGGAGCGCGTACCTAGGGACGATTCTGTACGGGGCTGCAGCCCTTTCAGTGGGGCTTCTGGCCTCATCGTTGACCAGCAACCAGATAGTGGCGGCGGTCATCGGTGTCGGCCTGCTGCTGCTCCTTACCTTCATCGACCTAGCCGCCGACCAACTCGGTGGCGGGCTGTCTACCTTCTTGGCAGAGGTGGGGCTTCGCTCCCACTTCGACGACTTCTCTCGGGGTGTGGTGGACACCAGCAACCTAGTCTACTACCTTGCGCTGACCGGAGTATTCCTGTTCCTGACCATAAGGTCGCTGGAAAGCCGCAGGTGGAGATAGCATGAGCCAGCGGCCACCGGAAGAACCACAGCCCGAAGACCAGTTGCCCAACGAGGAGCTCGCTGACGAAGGGCCCTCCTCGGAGTCGCCCGGCGAGGAACTGCCCCGCGTGGAGCTTGTCGGAGAAGACGAGTTCCTCGATGACGACGAGTTCCTGGAAGAAGACGAAGAAGATGAGGAGCAGCTTTCAGGAACGCTACTCGGCAGCCTTCACCAAGCTACGGAAGGGCTAGGCGGATACGGTACAGCCCTTTTCGGCGGGGGCCTGTTTGCCATCATCGTGGGTGGCGCAGTCTATCTGCTGGTCGGCGATCTGCGCCTCTACGCCACGATTATCCTCGGCATCGGGGCTGGTCTGCTGCTGCTGGGCATCGTTACGTCGTGGCCCTCGGTGCGCACAACCTTGGGAGCACGGCGTGGTCGGTACGGCGTCAACTCAGTGGTGATGGTCACCGCTTTCCTAGGAATCGCTGCCGTGGGTGTGTTCCTCGCCTTCGAGAACGTGGCCCGCTTCGATGTGACCGCCACCAATCAGTTCTCGCTGGCCACTCGCACCAAAAACCTGCTGGGCGACTTGGATCACCAGATAGAAGCCACCGCCTTCTTTGTCGAAGACAGCCCTGAACAGCAGGCTGCTCTGGACTTTGTCGAGGACACTCTCAGGGAGTTCGACGCTCGCTCCAATAACTTCTCGTACCGAGTGGTGGATCCTGACCGTGAACCGGAGACCGCTCGCAACTTGGGGGTTGCCCAGTACGGCACCATCGCCTTTCAGTGCGTAGCACCCTCGGACAAGTGCGTAGTGCCGGGCACGAATACGCCCCGCGTGCATCTGGTGGCTCCCTCCACCTTCCTGGAGCAGGACTTTGTGACTGCGGTGCTCATCATTACCGAGCAGGAGCAGAAGAAGGTCTATTTTCTTACAGGCCACCAAGAACGCAGTGCGTCGGACTCCGCGCCGGAGTCCGACGGCTACGGCGTTGCAGCGTCTCTAGGGCTGCGCGGCGAGAACTACTTCGTGGACGAGTTCAGTCTGCTGAGCGGCGATGCCAAGGTGCCCGAAGACGCCACGCTGGTAGTCATCGCTGGCCCCAAGCGAGACTTCTTCGCTCTCGGTGACGAGAACGAGATCACTGCCTTGGATGCCTACCTCGAAAGCGGTGGCAGGTTGCTGGTGCTACTTGACCCTGAAGACCGTGCCCCCGGTGATGAGGGGATGAAAGACTTTCGCGACTTCCTAGCCCGCTGGGGCATAGAAGTCCTGCCCGGACACATTGTGGACGAGCAGTCGCGAGACGAGGCCGGCCGAAGCCCCGTCATCCTGCGTGACCGCTTACAGTACGGCTGGGAGCACTTGGTGGGTGTCAACCAGCAGGCCTTTACAGCTTTTTACGGCTTGGGCGGGCCCAATATGGCCCTGCTGACTACCTCTTTGGCTGATGTGACCGGTAATCTGGACGCTACCTACTACCCAGGCGCTGTGGCCCTGCGCCCAACGGGGGAGGCCTTCTTCTACCCACCCGAGGCGCCACCTTCGGAAGACCCCGCGGAGTTGTCGACGCTCAGGAAATTCAGTGCCGTAGCATTGGCCCTCACCTCTCCGGCCAGCACTCGTATTGAGGAGTTGGACCGCGATGAGCCCAATGAGGATGACGACTCAGGCCCCTTCTACATCGGCCTAGCAGTGCGTCCATCCGTTCAACTGCTTCAGGAGATACAGGACCCCAGCCAGTCCGAGGGCCCCTTCATCGTCGCCATCGGAGATTCCGACTTTGCCAGCAACAGGGACTTCTACCAAGGCAGCAACAGCGACTTCTTCTTGAATGCAGTTAACTGGCTGGCTGGTGATGTCTCGCTGGTGGAGATCCGCCCGAAGCCCTTCCAATACCGACGCTTGGTGCTGGACGAGGACCAACAGGACTTCGTCCGCTACAGCAGCTACCTGCTGCTGCCGGTGGCCATGGCCCTCATGGCGGCAGTGGTCTGGTGGAGACGGCGCTAGGCCCCTAATCGTGAAAGCTAAGAACGTGCCTTGAACATACGCTTCACCATACTGCTGGTTGTCCTCTTGGTAATCGTCGGAGGCACCGTTTGGATTACCCAACAGGGAGCGGACGACGACGACTCTGAAAAAAAGCCCTGGCTCTGGAAGATAGAGTTGGATGACCTCCAGCGGATAGAAGTCACCCATGAGGACGCTGCCGCCACCTACCGGCAGGCCGGACGCAGTTGGGTCATAGAGGATGGAAACGACGACACCCCAGTCTATCAGCCGAAGTGGGGAGGCAAAGCCCTCATCGTCAGCGGCCCCAAGCCATCCCGCATCCTCAGCGAGACCATTGAAGATCCTGCCCTTTACGGCTTGGACGTGCCGGTCACCACGGTAAGGGTCACGGACCGTAGCGGGCAGGTCGTCGCATTCGAGCTCGGAGCCTCGACCCCTGACGGTAGTAACCAATACGTCCGGCTCACCGATGGCAGCCTCTCCACGCTTCCAAATGTATGGGGAGAGGTTGTGGCCAGCTTGGCCACGAAGCCTCCGTATTCACCCCCCTTCATCTCCGTCCTTGGGATTGATGTCGTCAGGGAGATGAAGCTCACCCTCCGCGACGAGGCGGCAGATATCGAAGCCGAGGCCATCTACCTCCTGACGGGCGAAAACGAAGGAGAACCGGAGCAATGGATACTGGTGGAGGGCGCGGGCGTTGTGGTGCACGAAGAGCGGTGGGAAGAACTGACGCCCATGCTGAGTGGTGCAGACCTGCAGACCGAGGCTGAGGACATCGGAGAAGCAGGCGGGGACGCTGCCTTTGGCCTCGACAGCCCGATACTCCAGCTGGACATACGCCCTGACCGCGATGCGGAGCTACGCTACTTCATAGGCGACAAAGTCGCCGACGCAGACCGCTACTACTTCCGGGAGTTCGGGGAAGAGGTCCTCTCTACAGTGGACGGCGATTGGGTCGAACCGCTCATAACCCTAGCCAGAGACCCAGCGGTGCTCGACGCCCCGCCAAGCAGCTAGGGGGTCGGGCCAGCCGAAAACATCATACCAGCGCAGGAAACCTCCGCAAACTTCCGTCACACCCGCGCAGGGAGACCTCCGAGAAACTTCCGTCATACCGGCGAAAGCCGGTATCCGGGGATCCCGCCCAACTTCGCAGCCATGTCCTGTAGCTAGGACAGACGCCCATTGCCAGCCCCCTCATACCCTGCTGGTAAATAAGGCAAGCTCATCAACAATATGCCTAGAACCTTTTGACTATCCCGTTCCCTACCCTTCTCCCAGATGCCGGGCGAACACCCTGCCTATACCTGATACGGGGACTGGACACTGACAAGCAACCCTTGCCCTAGCCACCTTGCCTAGGTATATCATGTACTCAAGCCCTTGGGGAAAGAGCCCCTGGCGAAAGAAGAAAGAGAGTGGCCCCTTTTGCCTGCCACGACGCCCCATGGGACACCGCGGCTATACTTTCTCAGATACAGCCCAAAGCTGGTAGTGGGACAAATGAGACAACAATCAGATACAAATAAAAATGTTGCAGATACAAACAGTGTCCCATCCAGCTACAAAAATGGGACACCATGTCCCACCCTCCATAGCTGGGTAACATCAAAAAGTGGAACATCATGTCCCACCCCGCCAGTAATCAAGGCCACGCACCATCAGGAAAGACCGTGAGGTGTGAATGAAGGCTGAGCTACTCGCTATTGGCACCGAACTCCTCATGGGCGAGCTGGCTGACACCAACTCACCCTTTCTGGCATCGCGCCTTCCTCCCTTGGGGATAGACCTGCAGTGGGTCACCTTGGTGGGCGATGATCCCAACCAACTGACCGGGGCTTTCTTGCGAGGGCTGGAGCGTTCCGACGTCATCTTCACCACAGGCGGCTTGGGCCCTACGCAAGACGACCTGACCCGCGACTGTATCGCGCGCGCCTTGGACGAAGAAATCGTCGTGGACCCAAAACTGGTGCAGCGGTTGGAGGACATCTTCCGCAGCCGTGGCACCGACATGCCTCCGCGAAACATCAAGCAGGCCCAGCTCATCCCCTCGGCCCAAGCCATACCCAACCCCCGTGGCACCGCCCCCGGATGGTGGGTGGAGACAAAGGGCAAGATAATCGTGGCCATGCCAGGCCCGCCGGTGGAGATGCAGGGGATGTGGCAGGACGAAGTGGCGCCCCGCCTGCTGGAGCGGGCCCGCGGACAGGTGATCATCACCCGCAACATCAAGACCAATGGCCTATCGGAAGCCTTGGTGGATGAGTTGATATCGCCTTGGCTGGGCAAGGAGAACCCTTATCTAGGAATATACGCCAAGCCCGATGGCATCCACCTGCGCATCATCGCCCGCGCCACCAACCCTGAAGATGCTTTGGCTATGGTACGCCCCGTGGAAGCAGGCGTGGTGCAGGCTATGGGCCCCCATGTGTGGGGCTTCGATGAAGAGACCCCGGAGCAGGTGGTAGGCCACCTACTCGCCGCCCAGCAGAAAACCCTAGCCGTGATGGAGACCTGCTCTGGAGGCCAACTGGCCAGCTCCATAACTGACGTCCCCGGCGCATCGGCCTATTTCAAGGGAAGCATCACCCCCTATTCCAAGGAGGCGAAGATCGCCGCTGGAGTCGACGCTGCCACCATCGAACGCTACGGGGAGGCGAGCGAGGAGACAGCATCCGCCATGGCCCAAGCCGTGCGTACCAGCCTACAGGCCGACTATGGGGTAGCCATCACCGGAGTGGCCGGTCCCGGAGAGATGGAGGGCCTACCCGTAGGCGTAGTTTTCGTCGCCTTGGACGACGGCCAAGAGGTGCAAGTGCAACGCCAACGTCTCCCCCCACGCCGAGTCACCATCAAGCACCGGGCCGCAGCAGCCGCCCTGATCGAACTGGCCCGCGTCCTCAAAGGGGGCGCCCTCAACTCTGGCCGGGACGACTGAAGTCATGTCCGTTGCCCGGTGCCCGCGTAATGTGGGTCCTCTGAGGGGCGTTCGCCTACAAGGTGAGCCGCTTGTACAGCTGCGGTAGACGGGAGGGCAGGTTCCAGATGTTGTCCAAGACCTCGTAGTTCATGTCCCCGCACATGGTCTTCAGGTAGTCGTGGCCCGCCTTGTCGACCGTCAGGCAGAAGGGGATGATGGACTTGCGCCGGGCTTCCACCAATGCCATGTGCGTGTCGTGGACAGCGTACTCCTTCTCCACTCCCTCGCGACTGTAACCACGGTCTTGTGGTCGTCCGTCGCTGAGCAGGAACAGCACCTTGGTCTTGGCATCCTTGCTGTCGAGAATATGGGTGCCGTGGCGGATGGCTGGCCCCATGCGGGTGGCGTGCATCGGCGTAATCTTGTCCACATGGCGCTTGGTGTGGTCGCCAAAGGTCTCATCGATACCCTTGATGACGTAAAACTCTACGTTCTCCCGCCCGTAGCCGGAGAAGCCATAGATGCCATACATGTCGCCGATGTTCTCCAAGGCGTTGATGAGCAGCACCATGCTCTCTTTTTCCAGATCGATGATGCGCTTGTGATGGCGACGCACCAGCCCTTCGCGACGGGTACGTAGCCACATCATGTACTCTACCGGGTCGTCGGGGGCCGACTGGTCGTCCACTGCCTGGCGCCCCTCTTCAATGGCCTCGGCGGTGGAGGCGCTCATGTCTACCAGGAAGACCACGGCCACATCGCGCTGCACCTTGCTGCGGCGCCACCAGACTTTGTCCGATGGCGTCAGGCCGGAGCGCCACTCGACGCTGGCCTCGATGGCAGCGTCCAAGTCCAAGTCCTCTCCGTCGATAACGCGCTTCACCTTACGGAAGCTTTCGGGTATCACGAGCTCGAACTGACGCCGGATTTCAGCGCCCAACGTGGCATAGTTGGAAGAGGCATCGTTGTAGAACTGGAGCTCACCTGACTCTAGGCTCTTTTCGCGGACAATGCACCACTTGGGCTTGTAGTCGCCAGCGCGGAAGTCCCACTCGTCGTAGGTGTAGGTGCGTGGTTCGCGGGCTTCCAGCGAGCCACCCTGCTCGTCCTCGTGCATGATGGGGCCGTAACCTTGGCCCGGCTGGTTGGAAGGAGGCGGGACGCCAGCTTCCTTCATGAGGTTCTGGGCGAACATGCCCATGGACTGCTGGATTTGGCCCGACTCGGCGTCCATCTCCATCTCCGCGCTCTGGCGAAGCAACTCTTCCAGCATCTCCTTGGAGATGGGCTGGCCGTTGGCCTCGTCCTGAGCGTTACGGGACGCACGCAACTGGTTCAGCATCTGTACCAGTTCAGGCTTGAAGTCGCCGCGGAATTCCACCTCTTGGGGCGACTGATAGTCCTCCTCACCGCCCTCTTCGGCGCCTTCCTCGCCTTGGCCACCAGGCTCGCCCATTTGCTGCAATAGCTGTTGCAGTTCGTCGTCGTCGAATTCGCCCTCTTCGTCCAAGTCCTGCGACTCGGTGTCGTTGGGGTCCTGCTCCTCATTGGGTATGCGGATAATGATGTCGTAGGCCCTCAGCGTGGCCTCCGACGAGTCTTCAACGGTAGCGGCTACGTTTTGCAGACGCTTGAGTACGCGGGCCAACATCCGAGCGGCTGCCACGTAGTCCTTCGGCAGGCGCAGGTCCTTGCGCTGCTCAAGGCTGATGCGTACGAGAAGCTCGACCATGGCTTGACGCAGGGGCATCTCCTCCATGGGTGGGCGGCCTGCAAGCGACTCGCTCTGTACGCGGCGGTAGGCCCGAGCGATGCCGGGGTAATCAGTCTTCACCCGATGATCCAAGCGACCGTCTTCAAGGATTGTGAAGATGTCGAGAGCCAGACGCCTCTCGTCGAACAGCGAGAAGAAGCGGCCCATGTCGGTGAGCCAACCCCGCTCCGCGGACCCGCGATCGCCGTTTTCGTCGCCCTGCAGGGCCTCCGCCTCTTGGACGGCTTGGTCAATCTGCTCCTGGCGGTGCTCGGCCCGTCGCAATCTCTGGTCAGGGAAGAGGATGGCTGGCCGCTCGAAGCCAAAGCCAAAGCTGTTGAACTCCAAATGGGCTACTTGGTGGGTGGAGACCACCTTGAACCAGTCGAAGTTCTCCCGTTTGTCGGGGTACTGGTCCACCAGTTCGGGTAGGTAGACTTTGGTGCCCTCAGTGGACGCTTGGGACTCGGAGACCCAGCCAATGCCCTTGCGCACCAGCTCCTTGGTGTTGAGTATCTCCACAGGTTCGCCGGTGAGGGCGCGACAGTAGAGGCGCATCACACCACGTACCCGGTCCAACTCCAAGCTGGAGGAAAGGGTTTCCAGCACCTGCTCCGAGGTATTGGACTCCACTCGGAAGTAGGCCAGACCTCCTTCCGGGTTCTCACGCAGGATGCGAGCCCCCCGTTGGAACCATACGTCCAACTGGTTCAGCGTGATGCGGTTGAGCACAGGATCGAGGCTGCGCAAGAAGGCGGGCACGGCGTCCGGGGAGATGCTCAGCAACGCCTCAGAAAGGTCAAGAATATAGCGCTGGGACGATACCTCCACCTTGCGCAGGGCCTGTGAGCCCTCCATGAGGAAGGCAGGGGTATCGCGCAGACCGCCTCGCGCTAAGCGCTCCCCCAAGCGCAGGAATCGCCCACGCTGGGTATCTTCGACGGCTGGCAGGGCGCGTGGGGCCACCTCCAAACATCCCTTGACCTCGCGCCAGCCACCATCGGCCAAGGCGCGCATCATCGACAGGAAGGCCTCTCGCTCACGCCCCATGCGGGAGAGGACGCCCTTGCCTAGATTGAGGCACTCACCCGCCACATCGTAGGACTTATGGGAGAGAGCCTCAATCAGCGAAGCGAAAACCTCGACATCCCAGAAGGGCAGGGTCTGCACCAGTTCGGGGCTGACCTCGAAGAAACGGGCGGCCAGCGTGCTGGATTTCCAAGTGCCCTTGTACAGGCTGCGGCCGAGGCCAGCCCAGCGGGGGATGTATTGGGGACGAAGGCTGGTGACTACCCCTGGGCTGGAGCGGAAGTAGGCGGCTGCTAGGGTTGGAGACTCTTGCGCGAGGTAGGTGCCGCTGCGGGCCCACTGCATGAAGGAGGCGAAGGGTAATGCGCGGGCCACCTCGGGCCCCACGCGGAAGTACTCCACAGAGGCTTCCCACGAGCGGACGGTCTGGTTGGCTATGGAGAGCCCTTCGCGGGCCCAGAGGGCGAGCTCGTCTTCATTGAAGATGGGCTCCATCTGGGTGAGAGAGCCGCGGAGAGTGGTCAGCACTGCCGGGGGCAGCTTGCGGAGATCGGCTTCTATATCCTCGAATGAAGTAGTGCTCACTATGCCTTTCCTCCTAGCTACGGGCTAGCTGCGGGCCTCGCCGAGGCCTCCGTGCACCAGCTCTACGAACTGGTGCACGATTTTCGCAGTGGCACCCCAGATGAGGTGCTCGCCGTACACGTAGCTGTATCCCGGTGTCTGCTTACCGTGTTCCCAACGCATCTCGTGTCGCAAGTTCTGTGGGCTGGCCAAGAACTCGAAGGGGACTTCCAACACTTCCGCTATCTCGTCGGCACTGGGCCGGAAGGCATAGGGATAGGGGATGGTGCCCACGAATACCTTCACTCCGTATTGAGAGCGGGTGGCAACGTCGTCCAATTGTCCCAAGGTCGTCACGTCCTGTGGACGTATGCCCATCTCCTCCTCGGCTTCTCGCAACGCAGTGGCTAGGAAGTCCTCGTCCTCCGCGTCCTTGGCCCCGCCGGGGAAAGATATCTCGCCCTTGTGGTGCTCGACCGTTTCGGACCTCTTGTTAAAAAGGATGCAGTACTGCTCGTCCTTCACGTAGAACAACAACAGCACCGCTGCCGGGGCCAGAGAGGGGTCTTGATTAGTATATGCGGTGCGCTCCGCCAAGGCTCGACGCACCGTACCCTGAAATTTTAGATAAGGGGCAAGATCGCCCATACGGCGCGCCTACTCGAAGATTGAGAAGACAACCTCTTGCGTACTGCGCTGCACTTCTTGGTCGTCAGTAAGGGCCCACACCACTGACACCTCGCACGCGCGACGGGGAGGTATGCCTTGGGCGATGAGCTTGCCGGCGTAGATCAGCAGGCGTGTGCTGACGCCTTCCTGCAGGCCGTGGTCCCGCAGGTGCCGGATCTTCTCTCCCAGCCGGGCCAAAGCCATGGCGCTTTCAGCGTTGCAGCCGCTTTCCTTCTCAACTATCTGGGCTTCGTCTTCCAGGTTGGGGTAGGTGAACTCCAAGGCGACGAAGCGCTGGCGGGTGCTGTGCTTCAGGTCCTTCACCGCACTCTGGTAGCCGGGGTTGTAAGAGATGACCAGCAGGAACTGCTCGTTGGCAATCAGCACCTGCCCCAGTTTGTCCACCGGAAGGATACGACGGTGGTCGGTGAGGGGGTGAATCAGGACCGTGGTATCCTTGCGGGCCTCCACAACCTCGTCGAGATAGCAGATGGCGCCAGCCTTCACCGCTCGGGTCAGGGGGCCATCCATCCAGCGGGTGCCTTCCGGCTCCAGCAGGTAGCGGCCCACCAAGTCGCTGGCAGTCAGGTCCTCATGGCAGGCTATGGTGACCAAGGGTACCGACGTGCCATTGGAGGCGGAACCATCACCGTTGGCGGTCTTCACAACGGTGAGAGGACGCCCCAATCTCCATGCCATATGCTCGATGAATCGAGTCTTCCCACAGCCGGTGGGCCCCTTGAGGAGCACTGGCAACTGCTGCTGATAGGCAGCCTCGAACAGCTCTATTTCGTCAGACAGGGGCAGGTAGTAGGGCTCGGAATGTAGGACGAATTCCTCAATGGTGTACTCGCGCTGTAGCGCGGAACCTGTAGTCATAGTTACGCGATCCTTCCTTTAACCCGACCGTTCCATTCTTGCGTCACTCGCCATTCTAGCTCTTCCAGACTGCCTGAGTTGTCGATGACTACGTCGGCCTGCTCCACCTTCTCGGCCACTGGCATTTGGGTGGCCATCCTTCCACGGACCTGCTCCTCGGAGAGGCCCGACCGGAGGCTCACACGTAGCACGGCCTCATCCTCGTCGGCCATGGTGACCCAGAGCTCATCGACCAAGCCCTGCCATCCGGCTTCTATGAGCAGGGCGGCCTCCAGAACAACCACCTCAACTCCGTCTTGTCGCAACCGGTCGATCTGTCGCTCTATCTCCTGGGCCATCCAAGGGTGCATGATGCTGTTGAGCTTTGCTCTGGCATCGGTCTGGCTGAATACGATGGCGCCTAGGGCCTTGCGGTCCACCTCGCCATCGGGTTGCAGAATTTCCTCCCCGAAAACCTGTACCACCTCCTGCCAGATACCTTGGTGAGGCTTGTATGCCTCATGCCCCACTCGGTCGGCATCGATGACGCTGGCCCCCAAGCTGGCAAGAGCGCGGGTTACTTCGCTCTTGCCAGTGCCAATGCCTCCTGTAAGTCCTAGGATAAACACGAGGCACGTACCTGGCAGCAAAACCACGACATTCTAGCAATCCCCCTTTTGACGGTCAACAAGCATGTCCCCAGCCCCACTCGCACGAGGCCATATGAGCACCACTCTGGATGCCCTTGTCAGTCCATGGTAATTCAGTCCAGCGTGATGTGGATGTCACCTTTATGCCGGGTGTAGCCTTGTTGTAGCTGGGTGAATTTCTCTTGGTAGTCGGCGGTGTCGACCCGCTCGGTGGTCATGATGACCGCGTCTTCCCGGTTGTCGGTGTAATAGCCCTTTCGTGTGCCTACGTTCGAGAAGCCATACTTCTCGTACAACGACTGGGCTACATAGTTGGAGACGCGTGCCTCCAAAGTCACCACTTGGGAGCCTCTGCGCATGGCTTCGCGTATGGAGCCCACAATGAGCAACTCCCCGATGCCCTCGCCACGCCGGGCCTCACGCACCGCAATAGCGGTGATGTGGGCTTCAGGACCCATGAACCACATGCCTACGAATCCCACCACCTCGTCTCCCGACTGAGAGGGGCGGTGGGAGCGGCCCAGTAGCTTCCTCAAGTTGTCCACCAGCCCTGAAGTTTCGGTGCTGTTGTTTGAAGCTTCCCCTGCGTCAGACGAGTTCGCGGGACCGTCGGTGGGTTCGTAAGCTACCAAATAGGTGGTGCGAGGATTATCGATTTCACGCTTGAAGGCGGTGGCCGGCCAAGCGGCGGTAAATGCCTCCACCTCGATGTCCCGCACTTGGTCTATGTCCTCGATGGCCAGAGGCCGAACGGTCACACGCATTGGTTCGTCCGCTCTTGGTTGGGGCGTGGAAATTGGAGCCGCGGGTATTTGAGCCACTGGCCTTGAGTCAGGGGTCTTGCGTGATGGGCCTTGCGTGATGGGCCTTGAGTGATGGGCCTTGAGTGATGGGCCTTGAGTGATGGATTGTAGCACACGGTATGCCGGATTTTTCGAGAATATGGGTTTCCATTTGCATTGAAATCCCATCGCTAGCCGGTATACGGTTATACAGCTGACTAATTATGTCTCCCAACAGTCTCAGTGATTCAGTACAGCGATCAGGGGTGTTGGTGCGTTGAAGGGCCTCTGGGTAACAAGCAACCGTTTCTTCTCTTGGCGTTTCCTCGGTGTTCTGGCAGTGATAGCCATATTGGCTACGGCTGCCGCCTGTGGCGATGGGGAGGATGAGACTCCCGAACCCGAAGAAACCCCCACTGCCACGGCCTCAGCCAGGCCCACTCCCACACCGACGCGGCCGTCAACGCCCCCGCCCGCCACACCGTCCCCAACACTCACACCGGAGGCGACGACGCCTCCGCCTCCCACAATTAAGCCTACGCTGCCACCTTCACCCACAGCGATACCGCCATCGCCTATGGAGCCGCAAACGGAGGGCCTGTTGCTGGAAATGTACTCACCGTTGGAAGACAGCGTGGTTTCCGACCGCCTCTTGCAAGTGTCGGGGCGCGCATCTCCCAGTGCATCCGTCAGTGTCAATGGACGGATGGCCAGCCGCGGTGATGAAGGCACATTCTCCGTCGACATTAGCCTCACCGATGGGCCCAACTTGGTAGAGGTTATCGCCAGTGACCTAGCGGGCAAGCAACGCGACGCAGTATTTCTGGTTGTATACATACCATGAAGACCAATTGCTACGTTCAAGCCAAACTACGCCGTCCCGCATCGCTCGCGATCATGGTCAGCGGCTTGCTGCTGATGGCCATCCTTGCGGCTTTGGTCCTCACCGGCGGGGCTTCTCCCCTGAACGCCCAACCGGCTGCCCAGCCCAACCTTGGTCCGGATGCCCAATCAGTCCAGCAACGAGCCATCCTAGGCTACATCTATGCCGTGGAACGTTTTGGGTCGGGGCTGACTGTTGTAACGGTGCAAGACCAGAACGGCGAGCAATTGCAATTGGAAGTCCGGGACGAGATTTCCATTGTAGCTATCCCTGGACAAGAACGAAGCTTGGCGCAAGACTTGCAGCCCGGAAGCACCGTCGCGGCCCTCGCGTTGCAGCGAATTGGCGCGACCAACATCAACACCGCCAGCGATGAGGAGCTTCAGCTCCTTCCCCAGATGGGACCAGCCCGGACCCAGGCCATCGTGAGGTACCGCTCCGCCACGGGCGCCTTCGGATCAGTCAGCGACCTCCTCAACGTACCGGGTATCACCCAAGGTATCCTCGACAGCATCAGGCCTCTGGTAGTTGTCAATGACTGGCTGCTAGCCCAGCAAATCATGTCCAAGCCTGCGCAGGCAGTCCTTCATTTTCATGTGACCGGCGTAGTTGTGCGGTTATCGCCGTCGGAAATCAGCGTGTTGGACGCTGATGGAAACCTGATAACCATGGTGCTGACCCTCGGCGGAGCATCGGGGATAAGCCCAGGTGAACCGGTCACTGTCGCCGTCAGATATGATGCCAAGCTGGACACATATACCGCTGTCGACATCGATCGGGTGGAAGGCGCCTTGCAGAGACTGACCGATGCCTTGGCTTTCGCCGAGGCAGCCGGTCACACCCAGAACGCCATCAATCTGCGGCTGCGTCTGGTGGATGCTGTGGGAAGGGTGAGCGCAGCCCTGAAGCAGGCTGTCGATCGCACACCGGGTGTCCGTCAGCCGGTCCAGTCTTCCATCGGAGACATGCAGAACATCCTGAGAAATTTTGGTCTGTATGGTCCGGTAGTAACGGTGACCGGTATAGTCGATCTTGTTGATCCAGTGGGTGGCTATCTGGGTATCACCGACGAAACTGGGCTGGCCATCGACCTGATCGTGGCCGAGGAGACCGTCATTCGGGACGGCAATGTAGATGTCGCTCTGAACGCGGAGTTGTTCGGGCGTAGAATAATGGTCACGTACGATCCGAGTCCCGACTCCTTGCGGGCCCATCGCGTTGAACTGGTCCGTGATACAGGTCTGCCGTCCCACATAATCGAGCAATTGGCGGCCTCTGCCACAGAGGGAGAAGCTGAGGGGACAGTCATCCAAACGAATTTGGGCGCAACGCCCGGCTTCATCTCCGTGCAACTTGACGATGGAACCAGGCTGCCCCTGAACGTCGTCCCCGGCGCGGGGTACGTCACGGGCTTGGCTTCCTTCCACGGTTCCCGAGTCGCTGTTCGGTTTGATCCGTATACCTTCGACCTGCAATATATCCAGCGAAGTCGCCCGATGTCCGGTGAAACTTCCATCTCGGGCGTCGTCATCGATCTGGACCTGAAAGAGTCCAAGGAAATCGATATAGCCGGTCCAGGGGGGACTGTTCTAACGGTGACATGGGTGACCAACGCTGAGTTGCAGAAGGACAGCCTGCCGATCAACCCTAGCGACATCAGTGTAGGGGACGTAGTCAGGCCCACTTCTCGGTACTTGGCGTCCGATGTAACCTTCCTAGCCATTCGCAAATTGGACCTCATCGCCCCCGTTGCCAGTATCACGGGGCCGGTGCTCGGCGTAGACACTGAGGCAGGCCGGGTGACAATCCTCCCCGATAATGGTCAGATAGTCACGGTTCTGGTTAACCCGAACGGCGTGGTGCGCGACGGGGAGCCCGATACTCTGGATTCGTTGCGGCCGGGAGAGCGTCTAGCCTTGGGGTCTCTCTACAACCCTCTGACCTCGGTGGCAGAGCGCATAGTCATCAGGCCAGGCAAGGTGGCCCGGCTTTCCGGGACCATCGTCGACAGGAACCCCAATGACTTTATCCTCACCGTGACACCCGATGGCGCCAACTACCAACTAGTCCTGTTGGTGCCGAACAAGCCCAATATCGTTAACTTGGATGGAGATCCGACCGCCAGTTTCCACGACCTGCAGGTCAACAATCGGGCGGACAGCCTAATATACCGTTACGACGACAACGTAGTGGTGGAACTGATGGTCAGTTCTCGCTAGACGACAGCTTGAGGTTTGATGCCGCACTTGGGCCCAGCAAAGGCTTTTGAGCGGGACAGCCGTAGGCGCTAGATTGCCATGATGTGGTAGCCAGCGTCCACGGGTATCACCGACCCAGTGATACCCGTGGATAGGTCGCTACAGAGGAACAGGGCAGTCTGCGCCACCTCTTGATGGGTGATGTTCCGCCTCAGTGGCGACCTCTTCGCGTGCAGACGCTTCATGTCCACGAACCCGCCGATCCCCCTAGCGGCCAGAGTATCCAACGGTCCTGCCGACAACGCATTGACCCGCACGTTGTGCTGGCCCATCTCGGCGGCGAGCTGCCTGACCTCGTTCTCCAAGGCTGCCTTGGCTGTGCCCATCACGTTATACCCAGGGTACACCCGTTCCGAGGCATGGAAAGTCATGGTCAGTATAGCCCCGCCCCGCTCCATGAGGGGCAGAGCATAGCGGGCGATGGGTATGAGGGAGTAGGCGCTGATGTCGAGGGCGGTGCGGAACCCCTCGCGGGAGGTGTTGGAGAAGTCCCCCTGCAGCTCTTCCCGCGAGGCGAAGGCGACGCTGTGCACCACTGCATCCAAATGCCCCATGGCTTGCCCCAACTGCTCGAAGACGCCCTGTATCGCCTCATCGTCGGAGACGTCGCAGGGCAACACCACACTGTCCTCCATCTGGTCTGCCAGCTTGGTGACGCCCTCCTTGAAGCGCTCCCCTTGGTAGGTGAGGGCTAGGCGCGCTCCTGCTTGCCCCAGCATCTGGGCAATGGACCAAGCGATGCTACGGTGATTGGCCACGCCGAACACCAAGGCGTTCTTGCCCGATAGGTCTAAAGGGTACATGTTGCCTTCTCCATAGTGCGCCTCAGCGCGTCAACTGAGGGATTGTCAGAGGCCGCCAGATTTCAGACAAGTATACCATCGCCCTTGCGCCAACCTTCAGTAAGCGTCCTCTCCCGGCATTCCGACCGGAAGAGGAACCTAAAGACGAGGTCAACCAGCCATCGAGGCCGAGCCGGGTACGAGCCAACCGAAGGCAGCAACACTCTGGACAGACCTCCGGCCAACGACCAGTTATCTTCGTAGCTAACCTGTACCAGCGCCAGCTAGGAATGAATCATGCATGTTCCGAATGACATCCGCACCCACGCTCCGTTCCCGTTTCGCGTCGCGCCGTATGCACTCGTTCATAGGCACATGGGTAAAATTGTGCACCCGGAAGGCGGCTCTTTCGTCCTTGGCTATTTCTTGTAGGCGTCGCTGGTGCATCGGGTGCAGATTTGTGTCGTCTACGATAACGTCCAACCCCTCCGCTAGGAACATCCTCACGATGCCATCCCTCACCCGAAGGATGTACGATTCGTTAGGTTCGCTGAACTGCCCCGCATCCAGCATATCCCGCAAATCGTCCTTACACACGCGCTTGCACTGGCCTTCTGACTTTGCCACGACTCCGCGAGCCCAAGTCGTCTTGCCAGAAGCAGGCAGACCCTTAGTCATGGTTAGGCTTGGGCGTCTACCCGTCTTCATAAACGTCTGTCGTCCTCAGATGGGACGCTATCTCACTACACAAATTCAAGGTACCACTTGCAGATTGTGGGCCTGTTGCTTTGGGTCGGATAGATTCCGCGCTAGAGGGCAGGCACAACTTCCCGGAGGAAGGTCTCCAAGTGTCCCTTTTGGTCGTAGGAGGCGAAACGTACGATGACGGTGCCCGCCCCTGCTGCTACGTATTCCAGTATGCGCTGCACCGTCAGCTCTGGCGGACCCCAAGGGCCCCACCTTTCGCCCCAGATGTTGGCCCCATAGTATGACATCAGATAGCGGTTTGCCTCCTCAGCGGCCTCTGTTCTGTCTCGGTTCAGGTTGACGGTCATGTAGAAGGTGGACTCCATCTGGTCGAAGTCCCGGCGATACTCTCCGGCGTAGTGGCGCACCTTATCGGCGACGAGGGCGAACTCTTCGGGGGTGTCGGAGATCGAGATGAAACCGTCGGCCAACTCGGCAGCCCGCCGGAATTGCCGCTCACGCCCAGCCCGCCAGTGGCAGCCCAGGAGCAGGGGCACACCCCCCGGCTGGTTCGCGCTGGGCTCCATGCGCACCGAATCCAGTTGGAAGTGATGCCCCTCGTGGTTCACCTCTTCCCCGGCAGTCAGCCCTTTGGTGATGCGCACCAACTCTTCCAGCCTGCTGGCCCTGCCAGCGGTGCCGACCCCGGCGGCGGCCCACTCGGCCTGCTGCTCCGCGTTGAATGCGCCTCCCACGCCGATGGCGAGCACAGTGCGCCCGCCGGCAATCAGGTCCAGTGTGCCCACGGCATGGGAGAGCAGTACAGGATGGCGTAGGGCCGCAAGCAGGACGGCGGTGCCCAGCCTCACCCGCTGGGTGCGTGCGGCCACGGCCGCCAAGGCCGTGATGGGCTCCATGCGCGGCTTGGCAGTCAGGCTGTCGCCGACCCAAACCGAGTCAAGTCCCGCCTCCTCCGCCCGCTCCGCCAAGGCGATGATGGAGCTTGCGTCCTTGGGGCGGTCGCCCGTCATCAGTAGACCACGGGTTGGCAGCAGCACGCCCAGCTTCAGCTTTTGTTCGCTCATATCGTCCTCTCTTGCACCAGAGTCTCAATCGTTCCCGGAGAGCGTCTCTCCAACTCCTCGATGTCTGCAGGCGTATCAAGGTCGAACGCTAGACCGGGGCTATTGTAGATGGCCGCAGCCAAGCCTAGAGATTGGGCCGAGTCTAGATGGCGCCGGAAGCTGTCCGGTCCCAGCAGGGGCTTGAAGGGTGAGTCGTGTGGGAGCAGAAGGGCGTTGGTGCCCTCGATCTTCTCATCGGGACAGATTACCAAGTTGGTGCCGGGCCGTAGTGACCGAGTCAACGCCTGAATGTCCGGCCAGTCCAGCATCGCCAAGTCGCCGGGAAGGTACAGAGGCGACAAACCATGCTGGAACGCCATCTCGAAGGACTCGGACAGGCACGCGTTCAAACCCGACGTCGCGTCCTCGTGCCACTGCGCCCCATTCTTTAAGGCGAGGCAGCGGACTACCGGCCCGCCCCCAACCACCCATACGCTGTGGAGCGACGCCCTCGACGCTTGACGGACAACATGTTCCAGTACGTTGAGGGCCAACGCCTGCCGCTCAGTACGCGAGAGTCTCGGGGCCAAGCGGGACTTGGCGGCCTCCAGAGGTTTCATGGGGATGATGGCCACCACCTGCGCGAGGGTCACGGCTGGAACCCCGTTCTCACGTTCCCGGGAGTCGGGCCAGCTCCAGCACTGTACGCGCTAGGGCGGTCTTGTCATCGTCGGTCACCATCACCGTGTCGGCCACCACGGGGCGCAGCCCGGCAGCGGACACTGCGTCGGCTTTGTCCACATCGGCCCGGTCGACTATCAGGACATCGCATACATCCCGGTACCAGGAAGCGATACCCCCACAGGATACGTCGTAGCCCAACTCGGACATCAGCTTGGCCGCCGGGCCTCGCAACGCCTGTCCACCGACGATGGGGCTGACTGCGATCTTGGGCCCGCGGAAGGCGGCGATGCGCTCCCGGACGCCAGGGAGGCTCAGGATGGGCTCGATGCTGAGGAACGGATTAGAGGGGCAGTAGATCAGCGCGCTAGCAGTCTCCAAAGCCTCGACGAAGCCTGGCGATGTGGACGACTTTCCCCGGAACTCGATGCTGTGGGCCATAGGCTCGCATCGAAGCCTGACAAAATAGTCCTGAAAGGTCAGCTTCCCTCTGTCCGTATTGACGATGGTGGCCACGCGATCGTCGGCCATGGGCACAACGCGATGATACAACCCCAGCCGGAAGCATAACTCGGCGGTGACCTGCGACAGCGTCCAGCCTGTATTTAGTAGTTGGGTGCGACGCAGGTGCGTGGCCAAGTCCATATCCCCCAAGTTGAACCAAGACGGGGCGCCATAGCGCTGCAACATGGCATTCGCGGCGAAAGCGTCGCCCGCCAACCCCCAGCCCGTCTGGGGGTTGGCCAGTCCCGATAGTGTGTACATCACCGTATCGAGGTCTGGGGATACATGGAGGCCATGGAAAATCTCGTCGTCGCCCGTGTTGACGACAATAGTGAGGTCGTTGGGCGAGAGGATGCGCGATAGGCCCAAGGCCAGCTTGGCACCCCCTACGCCTCCAGCTAGGGCGAGGACGGGCTGGCGCGTCACGCCTGCGCCCTGCGCCTAGCCTGAGGGGGCCGAGCTTCTGGGGTGTTGGAAGCGGAAGCCTTCCATCTTCACCATGCCATGGTAGGAGCCGAAGCGCTCCTCCAGGTTCCCCTCCACCAAGTCCAAGGCGTCCACGGGGTCGTCGTCCCCATCAAACACCTGTAGTTGGTCGTAAGTCGTGTGGCGCTCTGCTGGGATCCTGCCAGCGTCGCGGATGGCGTGGCGTAGCTCGCGGGGGCGCACAAGCTGTCCGTGTTGAGCCCCCGCTGCGGTGGATATGCTCTCGTTGATGAGCGTGCCGCCCATGTCATTAACACCGGCCGCCAGCATGTACTGGCCGAACTTCAGCCCTTCCTTCACCCAGGACACCTGCAGGTTGGGCACCCAGTTGTTAAGCATGAGACGGGATATGGCGTGCACCTTGACCGTCTCGGTGCCAGTGGGGCCCTCTCGTACACCGTCCACCAGCTTGTGGCCGTACATGGGGGCCTCTGTATGTATGAACCCCAAGGGAACGAACTCGGTGAAGCCTCCCGTCGCCTTTTGGATGTCGCGTATAAGGGCGATATGGCGCGCCTTGTGGCCATCGGTCTCGGCATGGCCGTACATGATTGTTGACGTGGTGGGTATGCCTAGGTCGTGGGCCGTCGTGATAACCTCGGTCCACTGATCGACATTGATGCGCCCCGGCGATATCAGGTCGCGCATTTCCTGGTCGAGAATCTCCGCAGAGGTTCCCGGCAGGCTGCCTACGCCTGCCTGCTGTAGTGCCTGTAGGTACTCGCGGATGGTGCATCGGGAGCGCACCGAGCCGTAGAGGACCTCTTCGGGGGAAAAGCCGTGGATGTGGATGTCGGGCAACTCCGACTTCACCGCCTCGCACAGCTTGACGTAGAGGTCGCCTTGCATCTGCGGAGGCAGACCAGCCTGAATGCAGACCTCAGTGGCCCCCAAGTCCCAAGCCTCGCGAGCCCGGCGCACTATCTCCCCCATGGGGATGAAGTAGCCCTCTTCCTCGCGATGGTCCCGACTAAAGGCGCAGAAACCGCAGCGCTTTATACAGACGTTGGTGAAGTTGATGTTGCGATTGACTACGTATGTGACTACGTCGCCCACTGTGCGTCTGCGCAACTCGTCGGCGACCAGCACCAGCGCGCTCATCTCCAGACCGGAGACTGCGAACAGAGTCTCCGCCTCCTCGGCGTTGATATCCTGCCCCAACAGGGCGCTGTCCAGAATGGACGCAATCTGGGGCTCCACGGTCGCCAGCAGCCGTTCCAGGGAGCCACCCTGCGCCTGACCATCCACCTGACTATGAAGCGGCGCTTGCATAGCGTTGAGTACCCCCCTTTACGTAGCCGTCCTCGTCGGCCAGATCGCGCACTCGCTGTGCCACAGGGGAGCGCACCAGATTGGCTCTATTCACTCTATCCAAAGGGGCATCCGGGCCCATAAAGAACTCCGGATACACAGGGAACCGTGGCTTCAGTGTGAAACCCTGCTCTTCGGTGCGTCTCTGTAGCTCGTTTATCTGAGGCCATGGCGCCTCAGGGTTCACATAGTCAATAGTCAGGGGCGACACCCCGCCCCAGTCGTTGATGCCCGCCTGCAAGAAGACCGGGTAGTCGCGCTGACTCAGGTTGGGTGGTACCTGTAGGTTGACATCGGGGCCCAACACCATGCGCGCCATGGCTACGGTCCACAACATCTCATCGGTCTCAGCATCCTCGTGCTCCGCCATGGATGTATCGGGCTTGGCGCGGAAGTTCTGCACTATAACTTCCTGGATGTGTCCGTACCTATGGTGCAGGCCGGCAATGGCCACCATGGCCTCGATGCGCTCTTCGCGGCTGTCCCCTATGCCGACCAGTATGCCAGTGGTGAAGGGCACACCCGCCTCGCCCGCAGTTTCCAATGTCTTGAGGCGGGCCCTGGGTCGCTTGCTGGGTGCGAACTCGTGTGCGCCTCCCGGTGCGGACAGCGTCTCGCTGACACTCTCCAGCATCAGGCCCATGGACGCGCTTACTCCCTTGAGTCGGGACATCTCGTGGCGGCTCATAGTCCCCGGATTGGGGTGGGGAAGCAGCGTGGTCTCTTCCAGCACCAGTTGGCAACAATGGGCGAGGTACTCCAGCGTGGAACTGAACCCCTTCTTCTGAAGCCAGTCCCGTGCTTCGGGATACCGTTGCTCAGGACGCTCGCCCAAGGTGAACAGTGCCTCGCCGCAGCCCAAGGCTTGCCCCGCCCGCGCCACTGCCAAGACCTCATCAGGTGTCATGTAGAGACGATCGGCCTCCTCGGGGCTCTGTCGGAAGGTGCAATAGCCACAGAAATCGCGGCACAGGCGGGTCAGCGGTATGAAGACTTTGGGCGAAAAGGTGACGATGCGCCCCTTGCCACTGTCCCGCATCGCTGAGGCTACATGGCAAAGGCCAAGCAGGTCGTCGCCGGTGGCGCCTGCCAGCCGGCACAACCGCTCCGAGTTCACACTGCGACCCTGCAACAGGTCCCAAGCGACACTCTTCAGAGGCTCCTGAAGAACGCCGATGGGATCATCAAGCGTACCCAGCCGCTCCGTCCCCAGAGAGGCGCCCATGGAGGTGTTGATGGCGGTGGTCAATGCCAAGTGCCCTTTGTCTTCGCAATAAACGTCGCTGCCCAATGACAGCACGACCGGCCCAAGAAGCCGGGCCAGTCGGTTCGACTATTCTAGTGGCTACGGCCATATCAGGCAACAATGGCCCGTCTCAGGTAAATGCGTCCGGTTTGAGGCATTGAGGCAAAGGTATAATGCATCTCGAAATGGCCACACAAACATTCGCCGAAAGACTGGAATGGGCATGGGCCTACTCGCGAAGCTTGGTGTGCGTCGGACTGGACCCCGACTTGAGGCTGATGCCCATCGCCGACGTTGCCTCGTTCAACCGCGCCATCGTTGACGCCACCGCCGACTTGGTGTGTGCCTACAAGCCCAACCTAGCCTTTTATGAGGCGTTGGGTATGGATGGCTTACGAGCGTTGGAAGCCACAGTCGAGCACATCAGGAAAACTGCGCCCCATGTTGTGCTCTTGGGGGATGCCAAGCGCGGCGACATCGGCTCCACGGCTCAAGCCTATGCTGCCGCCATGTTCGACTCTTGGGGGTTCGACGCGTTGACCGCTAGCCCATACTTGGGGGCAGACTCGATGGAACCCTTCATCGAGCGACCAGAGAAAGGCGTGTTTCTCATTTGTCGCACCTCCAATCCGGGCTCGGCGGACTTCCAAGCCCTGATGGTGCAGGATGGTTCGGGTGCCCGTCCCCTTTACCATGTGGTGGCGGAGACGGCGTCCTGTTGGAACCGCCATCGCAACATAGGCTTGGTGGTAGGGGCCACTCAGCCCCAAGAACTGGATGAGGTCCGACGCCTGCATCCAGAAATGCCCATCCTTATCCCCGGGGTCGGCGCACAGGGTGGCGAATTGGAGAGCGCGGTAAGGGGAGGCGTTGACGGCCGCGGCCGCGGAGCCATTATCAACTCGTCGCGTGGAGTGCTCTATGCCTCTAAGGGGCCGGACTTCGCCGACGCGGCGCTACGCGAGACCGTCAAGTTGCGTGACGCCATCAACTCCATCCTGGAACGAGAAGGCAAGGGGTGGTTCTAGAGCTGCGGCTGGGGGATGAGCTACTGCTGAAGCGTACCCACCCCTGCGGTAGCGACCGCTGGTCGGTGGAGCGTCTTGGAGCCGACATCGGGATACGTTGTACCAAGTGCGGTCGCAGGGTGATGGTGGCCCGGAGTTACTTGGAGCGCCGTGTACGACAGGTCGTCCGCGAACCTAGGGACGGGTCTGGAGACGCGCCCCTAGGGACGCCTTCTAAGGACGATCCACCCCGGGAGTGTCGCTAGCGTCTCAGGGCCGGTACAGCACCGACTAGGGTTGCAGCCAGGTCTTGGCCCAGAAGAAGTACTCCGAGGCCCCAGTCGTCGGGAAGAAGCCTCGTACTACTGGGTCCATCACCCAGCGGGTGGCCCCGGTCACCGGGCTGAACATGTAGGCTTGGTCCATCACATGGCGCTGGATAGCTTGGATCTGCTCCCCCCGGGCGCCCAGGTCCATCTCTACGGCCTGCTTCTGAATCATCTGGTCGAGGGTGGCGTCACTGTGGGCCGCTAGGTTCCACTGGCCTTGGCTATGCAACACCGACAGCAGAAAACCGTTGGGGCTGGTGTTGGGAGGCAGCACGCCCAAGGCTGCTTGGTATTGCTTGGCACTGAACACTCTTTCAGCGTACTGGGGAGGTGTCAGGAACTGTACCTGAGGGCTGAATCCGGCTGCCTGTAGGTCCTGCTCCAAGCGCCTGCCTTGTGTGCGGTACAGGTCGCCCCAGTCGCCCACCAGAAGGTCGAATTGCACCGGGCCTGCGGGATTCGCCGTCTCCAAGGCACTACGGGCTGCTGCCGGGTCGGCGAAGTAAGATTCACGCATCTCACGGCGACTCAAGAGCCAGTCGGCTCGTACAGCGGGTATCCCCACTGTGACATCGCCTTGGCCTGCCCACAGGCTGTCCACATAATCCCAAGGATCCAAGGCCTGCAGCAGGGCGCGCCGTATGGCTTGGTTGTCGAATGGGGGCTGGCTGACGTTCATGGAAAGTATCAACCCAGTGCCTCCTTGCGGCACTACCACTGATTTGGCGTCGGGCCTGTCCGCAGGCAGCACGTTCCACTCTGCGGGGGTCACGCGGTGCACGTCAGCTGCGCCTACTAGGAAAGCAGCGAAGGCTGCTTGCCGGTCGGCGATGACCCGCGTAATGATCTCGTCCAAGAACGGCAGGCCCTCCTCGAAGTAATCTGGGTTACGCAAGAGGGAGACCTGAACGTTCAGGTCGACGGTGGACGACAACCATGGGCCGGTGCCGATGTCCGGACCGTTCTTGAGGTCGCCTTGTTCATTCACCGCCTCGACAGCCACGATCTTGGCATGGCCGTCGGCTAAGGCCAGCAGGAAGTCGGAGTCGGGAAACTCGTCGTTCAGGTCGATGCGCAGGGTTAGATCGTCCTCGACTTCAATGGCCCTCACGTTGCTCAGCAATGAGGCATTGGGGGCCTCCTCGGGGGATGGTATGGAGAACCCGCAGGAGAAGGCGCGGGGTGTCAGTTTGCGCCCACTCATTCGTTCATAGCTACAGGCCACGTCCTCAGCTGTTAGTTCACGGCCCCTGACCGGTGGCGCCCCATGCCACTTGGTGCCGGACCGGAGCTTGAACCGATAGGAACTGGGAGCAATGAACTGCCAACTCTCGCACAGGTCGCACTCCAACTCTAGCGAAGGCTGGACGACATCCGCATCAGTGCGCACACGCAGCATTCGGCTATACACCAAGCCAGGCCCAAGAGTGGCCAAGCTTTCTTGGAGCGTCTGGTGTACGTCTCGGTGCTGGAATTTGGCAGGAGATATGATCTCCAGTACTCCGCCCACCACCCCTTCAGGTGCAGGGAAGATGGGGCTGAAAATCTCGGGAGTTGGAGTGGGCGCGGGCGTGGCGGTAGGCGTGGGAGCTACAGTTGGCACCGGGGTGGGCGTGGGTGTCGGGGTGGGTGGAGGCGTCGGAGTAGGTGTCGCTTCAACGGTGGGAGTGGAGGTAGGCGTTGGCGTGGGGCTAGGCGTGTCATCACCGCCACACGCTACGATAGTCAGTAAGAGAATTGGCACTATTAGGAGAGCTGCCCTCCGGACGAACCCCATCCACCGCTCCTGAACTTGTCCCTAGGTTAACCCTTAGTATAAAGTAGAAAGCCTGAACCTTTTCAAGGATAGGCGGTGCGATGTTTTTATGTGATTCGCACACCCACCTCGACCAGTACCCCCCCGACGAGCTGTCCCAGATACTGGAGCGGGCCGATGAGGCCCAAGTGGATTTCATCCTCTGCGCCGGCACCAGCGTGGCTTCCTCCGAAGCCTGCATCGCCTTGGCCAGGGAGAACAAGCCCCTCTACGCCGGAGTCGGCATCCACCCAATGGACGTCAAGGCACCTGTGGACGAGGACACCTACGACGCCCTGAAAGCTTTGGCCCTCAGCAGCGACAAGGTAGTGTGCATCAGCGAAATCGGCCTCGACTTCCTCCCCGAATCCCCTGATGTGCCCACCCAGTATCAGGTCTTCCGGGAGCAGATTCGGCTGGCCCGCGAGCTCAGGCTGCCCATCATCTTCCACTCCCGCGAGTCCCACCCCGAGATGCTGCAGGTGTTGCGTGAGGAACGGGCCGGCGACTTGGGCGCAGTTATGCACTACTTCCAAGCCGATGAGAGCACTGCTCGCGAGGCGCTGGACCTAGGAGTCTACATCTCGCTGGCCCGTCCCCTGTTGCGCCTGCCCGAACTACAGGAGCTTGCCAAGGACCTGCCGATGGAGCAATTGGTGCTGGAGACTGACGCCTACCCCCAGCCCTTCAAAAAGCACCGTCACAGTTGGACCGAGCCCCGTCACATCCGTGAGGTGGCCACCAAGCTGGCTGAGTTGAAAGGCATGGAGTTGGAGGAAGTAGCCCGCATCACCACGGCCAACCTGATGGGGCTGCTGGGGCGGTCGGACGTCCCCAACACAGCCTAGGCCGCTTCGGGTATACTTCTGGCTGCAATCACAAGGGCGTTCGTACCCAATCCTTTATTTCGAGGTTCGTTATGCGCTGGGCCTCCCGTGTATCCGAGAACTCATCACTGGAAGAAGCGGTGCGCGAGTGCAGTGACCATGCCAAACAGGCGTTGGAGGGGGACAGCCCCGACCTCGCTGTGGCTTTCGTGTCTGGGCAGCATTCGGCCGAGTACGAGTTCCTACCCGATTTAATCAAGCGCAACTTGGGCGAGGTCCGTCTCTTCGGCTGCTCCGGTGGCGGTGTTATCGGTGGAGGCAAGGAGGTGGAGAACCGCGCTGGTTTCTCCCTGACCGTAGCCCACATGCCCGGCGTGACCGTGAACGGCTTTCACCTGGAATCCGACGAACTGCCCAACCAAGATGCAGGGCCAGACGCTTGGAGCAAGCTAGTGGGCGTCCCCACTGACGAGGCCCCTCCATTCCTGCTGCTGGCCGACCCCTACACCTTCCCCGCGTCCAACTTCATCCTAGGGATGGACTACGCCTATCCCGCCAGCGTCAAGGTGGGCGGACTGGCCAGTGGCGGCCAAGGCAGCAACGCTCTCTACCTCGCGAACCAAGTCTACTTCTCCGGCGCGATTGGCCTCGCTTTCCAAGGTGACATCACCGTCGAAACAGTGGTGGCCCAAGGCTGTCGTCCCATCGGCAACGCCATGAATATCACAGGTTGCCGCAACAACATCCTCACCGGCTTGGACGGCGATCCTCCCATGGAGGTATTGCAACGACTCTACCAGAGCCTTGACGAGCGAGACCAAGGGCTAATGCGCTACTCCCTGTTCCTAGGCGTCCTGATGGACGAATTCGAGGACGACCCCAAGCACGGTGACTTCCTCATTCGCAACCTCATCGGCACCGACTCCAAGACTGGGGCCATCGCCATCGGCGAGATGCTGCGCGAGGGCCAGCGGGTTCAGTTCCACCTGCGCGATGCCACGACATCCCGCGAAGACTTGGCAGGTGTATTGGGCCGCTACGCATCGGAACACACCACCGCCCTCCCCCAAGGCGCACTGCTTTTCTCATGCTTGGGTCGAGGCGAACACCTCTACGGCCAACCTGACCACGACACCAGTCTGTTCCAAGAGGTCCTAGCCCCCATACCCTTGGGAGGCTTCTTCTGCAACGGCGAGATTGGCCCTGTAGGAGGCACTACCTTCCTCCACGGCTACACCAGTTCCTTCGGCCTCTTCCGCCCCCGCAGCGTCTAGGCGCAATCCTTCGGTCCTCCCCTCTCCCTCTGCGATAGGGGAGGCTCCGGAGCTGGCACGCCTCCCCGCCCTTGTTATGAAAAAGCTGTCCAAATCTCAGCAAGCAGCCGCCCCCGTCATCCTCGCGAAGGCGGGGATCCACGGCCCCGGACTGTTGGGCAAGTCCGGCCCCGTAGATCAATGTACCCCATTTTTATCCTCATACGTGGCCCACAAGGGCCATGAGCAATTGCTATGAAAGTAGGCGCCAACGGAGCCGGTCGGACCGAGAATCCCTTCCCCCTCAGGGGGAAGGTTAGAGCCTGCCCCGGACCCCGATCCGGGGATGGGGGTGAATGGTCAGTCGAACCGTCCCTATACCAGTCGACCTAGCCCGTACCCCAATTCATACTCTTACATGGCCAAACCGGCCATGGACGATTTCCGCAGAGGAAAACCTTCGCGTAACGGGTCCCCCTGATCCATGACACCCGTCAATTGACAGCGACGCAACCGCCACTCTAACCTTGGATCTGGGCAGGGGACCGACCCCTCAAGGTCGCCCCTGCCTTTATGTTTCTCCGCTATGGGGAGGAGAAAAAGGAGAATAAACGAGCGAAAATGAGCGCAGACGACGGGAAATCAAAGATTCCTTCCCAACCAAAGCTCAATTTGGAGTAGCTATGCAAGAGTCTCCAGAGGCGGGAATCCGCGGGCCGATGGCAACGAGGGACGGCTCAGCCAACGGGAAGGCCACAGAAGGACGATGATGACCGGCCGCCCTGACACCATCCGCGTGGGCATGTGCGCCTCCCTCTCCGGCCAGTTCCAAGTGCAGGGCACCCAAGCGTTGCGAGGCGCCACGGCTTGGGTGGAAGACACCAACAGCCGCGGGGGCGTGTTCGTCCGTGCGTTCGAGGCCACTCTCCCCCTCACCCTCATCCATTACGACGATCGGAGCAAGGCGGCTGACGTTCGCACACTTGTCCAGCGGCTGGTGGCAGAGGACGGGGTGCACCTGCTGTTGGGCCCCTACTCCAGCGGTCTCACCATGGCGGCGGCGCAAGTGGCGGAGGAGCTGGGCGTGACGCTGTGGAACCACGGCGGCTCTGCCGACGCCATTCACGAGCAGGGATACCGATGGACCGTCAGCATCCTTAGCCCCGCCAGCCAATACCTCGTCGGCGCAGTTGACTTCGTGCTACAAGCCGACCCGTCGGCAAGACGTGCAGCCTTCATCCACTCGTCCACCGGGGCCTTCTCCCGGTCGGTGGCGGAGGGCGCGGCCAAACGGGCGGTCGAGCTAGGCATGGAGGTCGTCTTCAGGGGCACCTTCGACTCGCCTGCCAGCGATTTCTCCGGTCTCCTGCGTCGAGTTGCAGACTCCTCACCCGACCTGCTGGTGGGAGTGGGACGGATCGCTGACGACCTGCTGCTGGCCCAGCAGCTGGACCCCAGCATCGCTCACACGGTGGCTCTAGTTGCCACACCCATTGAGCAGTTCAAGCAGGCCCTCGGTCCAAAATCCGAGGGCTTTGTCGGTCCCAGTCAATGGGAGTCCGCGGTCTCAGCGGCTCCCGACTACGGCCCCACGACCGAGGAGGTATTGCAACGTCTGGGCCAGCCCGACTATCCCATGGCGCAGGGCTACGCCGGTGGTCTGGTGGCCCAGCGGTGCCTGGAGGAAGCAGGGACGGTCGACCAGCATGCTCTGAGGCAAGCCGCTTCAGTCTTGGACTTCACCACCTTTTACGGACGCTTCAAGATTGCTCCCGAAAGCGGGCGTCAGGTGGGCCACGAGGTGCTGTTGGTGCAGTGGCAGCACGGCGAAAAGGTCATCGTCTGGCCCCCTGCGCTGGCTCAAGCCCCGGTGGTCTACTGATTGGCACGACTATCAGCACCGCTGTGGCAACGACGAATATGATGGCGGCGTAGTAGAAGAGCGTTTGGATGCCCAAGTGGTCTATCAGCAGGCCCACTCCGAGGGGAGACCCTGCCAGCACCAGCCCCTGAATGCCCATCACGAGCCCCATGGCAGTGGCCTCTGTCCCCCTTCCTGTGATGTCCAGCACACTGGCCTGTAATAGTTGGCTGAGTGTATGGGAGAAGGGCCCCATGGCCGCAAATAACAGTGCGAGGTACAGCGTGTTCGAATCCGCAAGGACGACCAACACTGCCAACCCGCCAGATATCAGCAGGCCCGGCAGGATGACCGGCTTGCGCCCCACCCTGTCGGACAGCAGTCCCAGCAGTGGCCCGAAGATGATACCGAGGCCGATGTACAGGGCCATGTCGACGCCTACCCAGAAGGCTGTCTGATTGGCCCCATCCTCTAGGTACTTGGGGGCCCAGTTGTTGAGGGCATTGAAGCCCAGTCCTCTAAGCATCAGCACGGCCACAATTGCGAGGATGACAGGACGTCGAATCAACCGGGATGCGTCTCTAATACGCTGGCCCCAAGGCTGGGTCTGGCCAGCACCCTCCCGAGAAGACCCGACATTATGAAGCGACCAGAAAATGGGGAAGACCATCAGCAAAGCTGGCGCTACGAAGATGAATAGGACATACCTCCATTCAACGCCGCCCTCTTGGGAGATAAGCAGCCATATCAGCAGCCCCGCCGCCAGCGGACCCACCGTCCCCCCCACATTGCCCCCGGCACTGTGGGTCGAGAGCGCGAACCCCCTCTTTTCGGGGAAGCGCTGCGATAACAGGGCAAAAGCTGGCAGGTGCCACACGCTTCCGGGAAAGGCGACAAAGGCAGACGCCAGCACCAGCACCCAATAGTTGGGCGAACTGCCGGCCAGCACAAAAGCCAAGGCGATGCCCACCATGCACCCAGTGAATATCAGGCCCCAATAGCGTCTTAGAGCGTCGATCATGAATCCCAGCGGGATGTTCATGGCCCCTTGCGAGAGCTGCCTGCTGGCGAGAAGCAGGCCATACTGAAGATCGCCGAAGCCCATGTAATTCTGAATGTAGGGCAACACCACGGTGAAGCTCTGGGTGAAGCAGTGGGCCATCGCGTGGCCTAGCGACAGGTTCAGAAGAAGGAAGCGCCGGTCGTCCCTGAGCGAGGCTCTGGGCGGCTCGGCACGAGGCGCGTTTAATGTAGGGGTTGTCACTCGTTGAAACTCCCAGACCGAAAGGTCTGTGCATTCTAGGCGCGAGTCGGACCGACTACAAGGGAGGACTCACGCACCAGGATCTTTCCATGTCCGTTCGTGCTGAGCGAAGTGGTATGACGCCCGAAGAGCGTGCCATACCACGCAGTCGAAGTGCGGGCTAGTGGGGTGCTGATTGTCTTGACCTTCGGGCAACGAGCGATGGGTATCAGGGACTACAACAGCCCCCAGTACCGTCCCAGCACCACTCCGCAACCCTCGCAGGTAACCAGATTCAACAACCCGCTCGAATCGACGCCCCGCAACACGGCCGTCACCGGCCCCGAAACGCAACTGCCGCAGGCCAAGGCCCCAAGCTGAGTCGGCTGCACCATCGGTATCTGGTACGAGCAGCTAGGGCAGCGGTACTCTGCCACCCCGTCGGGCATCACACGCACCGAGGGTGAGGCCAGAGGGCCGGAGCAGGCAGGGCAGTGGGGCTGTTGCGTCAATCTTCTCCCTTGAGCCATTCATCCAATAGTAGGCCCCACACTACTAAGCCACTGCTCGTTTGACAACCTTGGGGCTCCATGGTATACGCGCTTCAGTGCGCCGCTCCGAGCGTAGGGCCGGACCCCACGCCGCACCCGCCACGCAATTCGTTACACACATGGAGGGGTAGCTATGGCGACCCTGGCAAGCAACCTAGTGCAGCATGACGGGTCCATGGTGAACCGTCAGATCTTCTCTGATCGCGATATCTATCAGCAGGAATTGGAGCAGATTTTCGCTCGCTGCTGGCTTTTCCTCTGCCACGAGAGCACCATCCCCAATCCGGGCGATTTCTTCTCCACCTACATGGGCGAAGACCCGGTGCTGGTGGCCCGCGACTCCAATGGCAAGATCGGCGCTTTCCTCAATGTCTGCCGTCACCGCGGAAATCGTGTGTGCCGCGCCGATTCTGGCAATGCCTCCGCCTTCGTTTGCGCCTACCATGGCTGGACATACGGCACCGACGGCAAGCTCATCGCCGTCCCCAGCCTCAAGGAGGCCTACTATGACGAGTTGGACACCTCCAAGTGGGGGCTGGTTCCCGTAGCCCAACTGGATACTTACAAAGGGTTGGTATTCGCTACCTTCGATGCCAACGCACCTCCCCTCGACGAGTGCCTCGGCGACATGAAGTGGATGCTGGACGTGTTCTTCGACCGTCGCGATGGTGGCGTTGAAGTGGTCGGTGGCATGCACAAGTGGGTGGTGCCCGCCAATTGGAAATTCGCCGCCGAGAACTTCGGTGGAGACGCCTATCATCTGGGATGGAACCACCGCTCCGCCTTCGCCGCCGGCTTTGCCCAGAGCTCCTCCGGAAGGCCGGTTACCAGTGGTGGCCGCATGCTCTCTCCAGGCAACGGCCATAGCTTGGTCATGGTGGCCCCAGGCGACCCCACTGAGCCCCCGGTATCTGCGCTGGAAGAATACGAGCGCGCCATTCAACCCGAATTAGACGCTAGATTGGGCCCGCGCTACCAAGTGTGCAACCCCATCGTGGCGCGGGTCTTCCCCAATTTTGCCATCAACCGCAGCGTATCTCGCACCTTCCGCGTGTGGATGCCTCGCGGTCCCGACAAGATGGAAGTTTGGGCTTGGGCCTTCGTCGACAAAGACGCCCCGCCGGAAGTCAAAGAGGAAACCCGTCTGGCCGTTATCCGTGGGTTCAGCCCTTCGGGCACCCTCGAGCAGGACGACATGGACAACTGGCAAGAATGCACCAAGACCAGTCGTGGCGCCGTGTCCAGACGCCTGCCACTGAATACGACCCAAGGCCTCGGGCACGAAGGGTACGACGAGTCGATGCTGGTCTATGCCAGCGACTACCGTTTCAGCGAGATCAGCAACCGCGACTTCTACCGCCATTGGGCCCGACTCATGGAGTCCGACGACATCACCTGGACCACCGAGTTCCGCCGCTAACCGTGACCCCATAGCACTATCATTTGGCGCTGATCGCTCACAGTTCAGCTGACGGACTTGGTTCCCATTACGAGATATTCGTCCTTCATAGGGCCTGAAAATCCGTTCACTCCAAACGGGTACCGCCTTCGCGTACTTTTTATCTCGCGTCGTCGCGGCGTTTCCGCACAGAACCCGTGCCGCCGCAGCAGCATTACTACAATTTTGGAGACTGGGAACACTGTACCGCCTATTACGTTGTCACCTATCAACAGCAGGAGATCAGCTTTCGGCTTCAACACACGATGAAGTTCATCGATGACTCCATCGAGGTCCACGACATACTGTGCCATCGCTCCGTATTTCGGGTCACGTTTGAACGGTTCCAATATGCGTGTTAAAGCAGGCATTTCTAACAGGTCAGTATCTCCTGAGTATCCCCCGCCCTTGCGCAACCCTATATATTCAGACCGCGGCAGCGGCTTGATTTGAGGAGAAAGCCACCATTGAGAAAATTTGTGGGCCCGAGGATAGTCAATAGCATTAAAATACGGCGGAGATGTGAGCGCGAAATCGATCGAATCACTGGAAATTGTAGGTAGACATTCAAGTGCATTTCCGTGCATTATTTCAGCTGAGCTTTGCCCAGCCACCAACCATCGCTGGATATCCAGTACCGTGTTAGCGACCTGTCCTATCACGCGTTCCAACAAGGCGAATTGCACGTGGATAGGCTGAGCTATAACGTCTCGTGGCTTGTGGGGCCGAGAATGGTCAATATCCATCGCGTAACTAACCGTATTTGGCCATTTTCTGATTATCGCTGAGGAGATACCAACTTCTAACATTTGTCGAACGAGGGGATCGTGTTCCCGAGCAGCTAATCCACAAGCGATTGAAAGCGTTGCCATATGGCTGACGTCGAACCAGTAACCAATCGCCGGCTCATCCGGTACGGAGAATATTTCTGGTCCGACTTGAAATTCGTGACCTGGAGCAAGATTTGCGAACAAACGTGGTTCTGCTATCAACAACGTTTTGAAATAATTTAATCTCTTGAAGAATGCTACAGAGGTATTTATCAAATAAGGGATCTCGAATCGACTTGTAAGCACACGACTGATGCTACAAGCAAGCGGATCCACGTCCATGCCGATAGCATTGCGGTTGGATAGGATGGACCGCAATGCAGTGGTCCCAGCACCCACGAAAGGGTCTAACACATACCAGCCTTCTTTGGTACGCTCCTGTATAACCTCAGTAGAAAGATCGTCGCCAAAACTCGCCGCGAACGCATGGATGCGAAATGTAGGGCGTGCTTTACTTAATGGACGCATCTGCAATCCTCTGGAGTTCTCTGATCCAAGAAGTAAACAACGGCAAACCTGGGGTTTGTTCTTGGCGAGGCAACTCTTCAGGTGTAACATGAAGCATACCTAATCTTGCGAGTAACACATCGTACTTTCCACGTGTCCGAGCACTTGGGTGAACCAGATAGTTTCGATAGTCCGTGATGTAGGCAGGAACGCGAGCAGGACCTATCGCAAGCTCAATCACTTCGAGATTTCTGAGACGCATAGCGCGTGCCACTTCAACTACAAACCACGGCGCATGCCAAACCGGGTACGGTGCTCCACTGGCTTTAGCTATGGAAGAAGACACTTCCTTGATCAATCTTTCCGCGTCACGTTGAGACTTGATACCCGGGGCTGGCCGCACCCGTATACGTTTCATACGCCGAGTTCCGATCGCGGAGGCCACCAAGAGATTTTGAGTGAAAATACTCCATGCATTCTGCAGCCACGCAATCTTGATTGCGTGGCCAAACCTTGAGCTTTCACAACGAACACATGCGAGATCAGATGTCATCGCCAGAAATCTATTGTGTAGGCCTTCCGTATCATTCTGAAAAGTAGAGGCTACAATGTCTAGACGGCTTAGTGCCATTGCTATATCGGTTCCGGCTGTAGAGCTCGATATGAGGTCAAAAAACGTACGCTGCGACTTTTTATGCGTTGGGTTGTTCCCGCAATGGCAATCTTGAAAGGCCCAAACCTCTCAGGGACATCGTCGGCCGCCATATCAAATAAGTCCGCCAAGAATAGTAGGTTTGAAGTCGCCAACGCAACGTCGCTCAATGTGTCGAAGGTTCTATCGGGCACACTAGGATAGCGGCCGCGCATATCGCCGGTAGGAACGCCAAACAATGCATGAGCGACGGCCGCGAAAATCATCATGAAGTGAGGTCCGTTACCCAGTTTCGTTGACAGCACAGAGTGAAACTCTTTAACGATATAACTGCAAACCTGGTCAAACCGATCCTCTGTGCCTGACGGTACTTCATCGTCGTATCTCTCATATAGTTTGTTAATCTTGGGCTGACCACCATCGGTTACACCATCGAGAAGGACACCTAGGAGCTGAGCAACAAGCTCATGATGTAAGAGCCTAACGCGGCTGCGTACACTCACAACCTTATGCCTTGACCACAATGTCTCCCATCGTTCTGCCGCTCGGATAACAGCCCATCGAAACTCACCCTTGTATTGGCCTCCCTGAAACTTGCCGTGGCGCAACTCTTGGTGATTTAAGGATAAACCATAGGCATTTATACGATGGAAGATATCAAGGACAATATCGTCGTCAGCTCCGAAGAGCTGCTCGACTCCTATCTGGTACGCGAGGAAGCGCTGTTGGTCTTCTTCATCAAGGGTATCATATGTCTTGCCGGCGAACTCATTGGAGCGTTTATCCAAAGTTAGTCGACCATCCATGAACTTTACAATAGTAGTCAGTCGCTGTTGTCCGTCGACAAGTTCTCTGTAGCTGGTCTTGGTATCCGGGTCCGTGATAAGACGCATGTAAATGGGAGGAATGGGAAGTCCCCGTACCAAAGTATCAATGAAGTAGCTCTGCGCTGACCCGTGCCAAATATCGCCTCGCTGAAAGTCAGGTGACAGGGTCAACGACCCGTTCTTGATCCATTGGTACAGATCCGAGATGGGATATTGCTGATTCTGATGCAACGGGGGCCTCCTATAGGCGTTGAAGCTATTATTGCTGCTCTACCACTGTTCGCGCTAGTCCCCACCACGGAAGCGATAGGCCGACTCAAGAGAGGGGGCAGGCAGTCTAGCTTCCCGCGTCGTCCACGCTACCTGTACGCAGACACGAGCCCTTCATGACACCAGCCCCCGCGCCATCTCCTCATTGACAGACTGCGCACATTTGTTCTATCATCAATCTGCACACCTGAACCTGACCCCTCAAGGTCACCCCGAATATCTTTCATGCCTGACTTTCTTCCGAGGATCCAATGAGCCGAAACCGGGATAATACGTGGCAAGCCCACTCAACCCGAACATCCAAGCAGCACGGCAACCCCCATGCCATCCATGCACCGCACACCCTCCGCAGCCCAAGCACACCCCATAATCGGAAAACGGGACTGTCGACCCATATACCCGACAGATACGACGGTAGAACCGATGGGATTGTTTTCAGCTACAAAAAAACGCGTTTTAGCTACGACAACAGTCCCACTCCAACTACGAGAAAAACCCTCCTCTCAGACCACCCTATCTGCGCCATGAGACTCAACCGTAGGACCAACAGCGCGCTCCTCCCTCTCTCCTCGGAGGACCCGGTGGGGCCGAAACCGCGGCGCTACGCGGCAAGCTGGCCAGACACCATGGCGCGGCACGCGCGGCGCGTTTTAGATTCAAAATCCGTGATTTTAGCTAGGGCCAATGCCGCACCCAGCTACGGACCTCGAATTCCCCACAGCACACCGGTACCCCCATCTCCCACCCCTGCTCGGGACTACGCCAACGTGCGCCTTTCGCCTAGCTGGTCCCTAGCTGCTACGCGAGAAATTCGAGTATTTTCAGATACAAAAGAAATCCATTTAGCTACGAACAGGCTCGCCGCCCAGCTACAAACCGTCTCGCCGCCCAGCTACGAACAGTCCCAAGAAACACCGGAATGCCCTAAAATGCCAACAAAACTTGAACCTAACCTTCCCACCAACCCCCCAGCGCTAACCTGAGGAGGAGGACAACATGACCACCACCCAGCAGCCCTACGCCGACTTGGTAAAAGCAGCCATCGACGAGGCCCACGATGAACTGGTCGCCGTCAGCAAAGACATCCACGCCCACCCCGAGCTGAATTACCAAGAGACCTACTCCTCCGCGGCCTTGGCCACCGCCTTGGAGCGTCACGGCTTCTCTGTGGAGATGGGAGTTGGCGGGGTCGAGACCGCCTTCCGTGCTGAGGCCCAAGGACAGGGCGGCGACGGCCCCACTGTTGCCTTCCTCGCCGAATACGATGCCCTCCCCGACATCGGCCACGGTTGCGGACACAACCTCATCGCCATCTCCAATCTGGGGGCCATGCTCGGGGCCGTGAGCGCGTTGCGCGCCCTGCCGGGGCGCTTGGTGATTCTAGGTACGCCCGCTGAGGAGGGTGGCGGTGGCAAGGTGCGTATGATTGATGGAGGCGCCTTCCAAGATGTGGACATCGCCCTCTCGTCCCACCCCGCATCGAACAACACCGTTATTCCCATGGACATCCCCATGGGAGAGAGTTGGAGCCTCGCGATGGTCGGCTACCGTTACGCCTACCACGGCAAGGCGTCCCATGCCGCCACCGTGCCCCACGAGGGCATCAACGCCCTGAATTCGGTAATTCACCTGTTCACCGGCATCGACGCGCTGCGCCAGCACCTCAAGGATGACGTACGTATTCACGGCATCATCACCGACGGCGGCAAGGCCGCCAACGTGGTGCCGGATTTCGCAGCCGCCAACTTCATGCTCCGCTCGCGGGACCGTGTCTACCTCCAAGATGTGGTGGAGAAGGTGCAGCGCGTGGCCGAAGGCGCAAGTCAACTGACCGGGGCACGTCTGGAAATAGATGAAGTCTATCCCCTGTATGAGAACGTGCGTCCCAACGGCGCGCTAGCCCGTACCGCCTTTGGCAACTGTCCTCAGGCAGGTTTGGAAGTCCATGAGACCCGGACCAATCGCGGCGGGGGCGCCTCCACCGACTTCGGCAACGTAAGCCAGCGGATGCCCTCTTATTACCTGCGGTTTGCCGTCAGCGAGGAGCATGTCCCCGGTCACTCCATAGCCATGACGGCGGCCGCTATCACCGACCTAGCCCACGACAACGCCATCGCTACCGCCAAAGTCCTAGCCCTCACCGCGTGCGACCTCCTGACCAACCCGGAACTGGTGGCGGAAGCCCGCAACGAGTTCGCCGCACGGGGGTAAGTCAGGTCAAGCTTTCGGGATACTCCCCAGCTACAACCCTGCTCCGTTTTTTGAGCGCTGTTGCGTGGGGAGAAGGAGGGAGACTCTACCCGAGCCCTAACGCTCCCAAGAGGCGTATCCCAGCGGGGTCGAGCCCGATCTGCCCAGCCTGTCCAGCGTACTTCTTGCGGAGTTCGCGGAGGACGTGGGGTGCGGGGCGCAGGCCTTGAGGTTCAGTGGCAGCTAGGTCGGCGAGGGTATTCGCGGGTAGAGGTACGTTCCAGTAGAAGGAGAGTAGCCAAGCCAACTCCCGCTCGTTGGTGGGGCTCGGTATGTCATCAAGGTCGAAGATGGCATCGGTGGTCTTGGTGTAGCGCAGGATGCCCGCCTTATCCTCGGCATCCCGGCCGTAGTAGCGCCTCTGCTTCAGTTGGTGCATTCGTCTTGTGTAGTCGTCGCGGCCGTATATTTCCCGTGGGAGCCAGTCGCCACGGAGGTCCACGACCTCGTCGCCATTGGCGTCGACAATGGCGACGGCCACTTCAGAGCCCAATGTGGCCTCCAGTTCAAACTTGACGGCCTCGCGCAGCAGGGCTTCTTGGAGCATCAGGGTCAGTTCACGCGGAATCTTCTTGTAGTTGGTCCCTGAGGCCTCATCGTTGGTGTCAGCCCCCACGCCACCCGTGTTGAACACGTAGTAGGCTTGGTGCATGCCACCCTGCCCCATCTGCTGCAGGATGTAGTACATCAAGCTGGCGTTCTCATCCTCCAGACCTATGATGAATGGGTCGGAGAAGTACTCCACGTAAGGCCTGCCAATGGCCCCGGTGGCGGCTCCCATTTGCACGGCCTCGCCGTACATCAGCGCCCGGATATACTGTTCTAGGGAGAGCTTGAGCAGTGGTGGGGCCACAGTGTTCTGACGCATCACCGCCTGCCAGAAGACCTGGTCCGTTACCTCCATGGGCACATGCACGGAATCATTGGTGCGTCCGCCGGTCATCGCCTCCAACACATGCTTCGCGTTCTTTCTCTCCAAGAGACGGGAGCGCGAGAGAATGAGGCGCATGTTACGCACCGGATTGGCTAGGTAGTTAGGCAGGCCCCCGGATCGAATCGGAGGGATGCCCTTGGCGACGTTGATGGGCACGTTCTCCAGCGTCTCCTGGGGGTTGGGGGCGTCGCCGGTGCCACGCACGGTGTCGTAGGTGATGGGGTCGTCCTCTCGTGTGAGTCCGAAGGGCATGGCGTAGAGGCAGTTCTCTGTGCCGTCGATCCCGTGGGTGATGCGTATGCCGTTCTCGGCCCGCTGCGCTTCCTCTTCAAGGGGTTGCAGCAAGACGATGTCGTCGTTCATTGGGTAGACGCCCTCGCCTGGGTCGTCGGGTAGCGACAGCAGCTTGGCCAACTGGCTGTCTTTCAGGTCGATCATGATGGTGAGGGTGCTCTTGCCGTGGAGCGACGGGCCGATGGTCACCAGCGCGGTGTTGTTCGTGCTCCCACTCAGGGTCTTGGCCCGGGCAACGCTGAGGGCGGCCTGCACCGCGATGCCATTGCGCTGCTTCACTTGGAACATGGCAATGGAGAGGGGTCCCATCTTGTGCTCGCCGATGTAGTCGAAGCCGAAATGCAGGGACAGCCCCTTGGTGGGGGCTTTGAACACCAACTGGTGTATGTCCAGCTCACGCACGCGGGCCTTAAGGTCATCCGGCAGGCCGAGGTCATCCAGCCAGCACGGGATGGTGACCTCCAAGATGTCCGGATCACCGGTCATCTGGTCTTTGGGGAGGTCGAAGGTGAGTTGGCGCCAGCAGAAAGGTATCTGCAGGTATCGCTCGCCAAACAGCATCTGTCGCGCATGGTAAGAGCGTCCGGGGGCATCGCCTATCTGACGGTCGCTCTGGATGATGGTGTCGCCGGCGGCGAGCTTGTTGCGCATGTAGTCCACGGCATAACGCAGCACCTCCGTGAAGAGGGCTTGGTTCTCTTCGCTGAACGCTACTTCAAAGTCCCGGTTGCGGTCGTAGCCGTCTATCAAGTACTTGGTGAGGTCGGGCCGTCGTACGACTCCTAATTGGCTGAAGAATCCAAGCCCGCCGCTGTCCAAACGCACGACCGCTTCAGGCCAAGCCTTGGTGGCGGCTCTGCCCACGGCGTTGAGCTCCACAGCCTCCTGCTCGATGCTCTGGGCCTCTTCCAAGATGCGCTGCTGCTGTGCTTCAGGCATATCTTGGAAGATGGGCATCCGATCAACCAGCCATTGGTCAGGCGGGTTGAAATATGTGCTGCTGGGCGAGTGGCCCTGCCTTGCCAAGGCCACCAACTCGTTCAGTGCCTTCTCGAACTCAGGATTGATAGGAGGCCCGGCTAGAGGCGAGGCAACTTGTCGGGAGGACGGGTTATTTGCATTGGTCAATTGGAATCGGCTCCGTTGGTTTTGGGTGTGGCACGGGGCTCAGTAGCCCCCGGTTCTGGGGCTTGCCTATCCTACACTGCGGCCCCGTCTTACGCAAAACGTCAATGGCCTAGCCTTGGTCTGATTCTGGCCGTCGCCTATCGGTGGTGGGGGCTATTCGGCCTACACTCCAGCATGGGTCTCAGAGGCAAAAAGCTGGTCCGGGGTCATCGGCTTCTTGATGATGCCCTGCTCGTGGACGTATCCCATGAAGGTCTCCAGTGCGTACCGGTTCTCCTCCAGACCGTAGGGGAAGGGATCGGGGCCCAAGATGGCGAGGTCGTCCTCTACGTGCTTCAGCAGCCACGGGAGCATGCAGAAGAGTGCCCCCGCCTGTGGCAGCCGGTCTGCCGCCAGTGCCTTGGCCTCCACGAACGCTTTGTACAAATTGGTGGCCACCCAAGGGTGTTCCTCGTATAGCTCCCGCTTGATTACCACGGTGTGCATGATGGGGAAGAGCTGCGTGCGTCGGAAGTACTCCACCTCTGCCTCGTAGTAGTCAGGGAACAGGCGCACCACGTTGGGGGAATTCTTCTTCACGCACCTAGGGGGATCGGCGCCCATGAGCGCGTCAATCTCACCGTCCTCCAACATCTGGTCGAGACATTTCTCGTTGGGGATGATTGTGGTCCGTATGCTGCTGGGGAGCTCCAAGGGCACTCGCTCCGAGTAAGTACCCGGCACCTCGTATGCGCCGAAGCACCACTCCACTTCACTGGGGGAAACTCCGTAGTCGTACTGCAACATGGCCCGCTGCCACACCGCGGCCGTCTGCTGATATTCCATAGCCCCTATCCGCTTGCCCCGTAAGTCGGCGGGATATCGTATGCCCGCTTGGGTGTTGACCCATATCTCGGAGTGGCGGAACTTGCGTGAGGGGAAGACGGGTATAGCCACGAGTCGGCGGTCCCCCTCGTCGTTCAGGTGGCAAAGTGTGGAGAGGGAGAACTCGGCGATGTCGAACTCGGCATGACGGGCTTGCCGCCGGAACAGCTCGCTGGGCAGCATGGGGAGGTAGTTAATGTCAATGCCGTCGGGTCTGACGCTCCCATTCTGCAGGGCTAGGGTTCGGTCGTACTCGCCACAGGCCAAAGTCAAACTCAGCTTCACAGCAGGAACCCCCCTTGTCGAATCCACCGGGCTACGTACCTAGGCTACGCACCGGGATTGTAGGAAACCGTATCACAACCGGTCAACCGGGGCTATGCTTCTGGAGGGCCGCCCCTCCAAGCGCTATTCCACGGGAACGAACAACTCTTCCAACGGGACGGGTCGCTCCATGAGCCCCTGCTCCACGAGGTAGTCCACGAGCGTGTTGAGGATGTTTCGGTTAGGCTCTAGTCCGTACACCCACGGGTCGCCTTGGAACACTTGGTCCATCTCCTCAAGGTCTTGGAACATCCAGGGCAGCATGAACCTGAGAGTGCCTGTGTTGCGCATCCGGGTCATCACCCATTCTTTCGACTGCTCCATGGCCTGAAAGATGCTGCGGGCCACCCACGGGTGTTCCCGGTGTAGCTCCTCCCTCAGTACGACGGTGTGCATGATGGGGAACAGGCCCGTCTTGCGGTAATAGTCCTGCTCCACCTGCCGGTAGTCGGGGAAGAGACGTTGCACTTGAGGGCTGACGCCGAAAGAGGTGGGCCGGCGGGCGCCCATCAAAGCATCGATCTCGCCGTCGGCCAGCATGGCGCTCAGGGTCTTGTCATCGCCGATGAATTGCAGAGCAATGTTCGGGTCGTCATCGGGTTGCACGTCCAACATGTCTCGCGGTCTTGGGCGGTTGTCGCCACCCTCGAACCAGTGGATCGACCGCAGGTCGACGCCGTATTCGTGCTGGAGGATGCCCTTGATCCATACAGAGGCTGTTTGTCGGAATTCGGGGACACCCACGCGCTTGCCTGCCAAGTCCTGCGGGGTGCGGATGCCGGAATTGGTGTTGATGAACATAAACCCGTGGCGGAACACTCGGGAGGGGAATGCAGGGATGGCGACGAAGGGGAACTCGCCCCGGGCGCGAAGGCTCATGTAGAGGGCAAGGAACATCTCGGAGGCATCGAACTCGCGGTCTTTGACCATCCGGTCGACGAGGACGGGCGGTGGCTCCACGGCTACGTATGTGAGGTCGATGTCTTCGGGCTGGATGATGCCGTTGCGCAGGGCTTCAGTGCGGTCGTAGGGGCCGCAGGCGAAGGTCAGTGGCAGGCCTGCCATCTATTCGTTCCTTTCTGATGGGCCTTTCTGAAGACTACCGAAGGTCCGTTTGTGCGGCCGGCCCGAGATAAGGGGCCGGCCGCACAAACGCACGTCGGTGTGGCAGCGTTGGGGCGATTTCGTAGCTGAGGGGCAGGGACGGGTGTGGCTGTCCCGTGGCTGTGTAGTAGCACAGTGTTGCATCTGGAGGCTTCGTTAGCGGCATGGTCTTCCGCAAATGAGGCGATTGCATAGCTGGAGCGGGATGCCTCCGGTACGACGGCGTAGCTAAGACGCGGCCACGATCGTAGCTGGCGAAGAATTTTTTGTATCTGCGAATGGCCGCATTGCCGCATGGTCATATCTGTGCCAGCTTGCCGCTTGTTGCCGCATTCTCATCGCATCGGGGCGCAATGTGTCCCTTCTTAAACTGTGGCCGCATTCTCGTCGCATTGGGTCCCTTCTAAAAATGAAAGGCAGGGGCGACCCTGAAGGGGTCAGTCCCCTGCGCAATTTCAGTTTACCGGCAAGCTTGGGGTGGGTCAATCGGGAAATGTCAGGGGCGTAAGCTTGTTGACCGGCCATATGGGCTATGCTAGCATCCCGTAACCCCCAAGCCAGCCAACGCAGGACGCCCTATGCAGCACACCTAGAGCCCGTAGCCGGTCAATTCCTTCTTATACCACCCGTATGGAAGCCATCTCTTCGTCGGAGGTCTGCCGTGGTCACTGGTCGGAGGATTCACAGTTTGGTTCTGGGCACGGTCCTGGTGTTATTGGTCCTGCTGTTTGCATGCGGGCAGGAGGCCACCCCGACCTCCACACCCGCCGTCAACGCCGACGAGATCGCTGCCCAAGTGCAAAGCGCCATGCAGCAGGTCATGGCCGACCAGCCCACTGCCGACGCTCCATCGGCTGACGCCATAGCGTCTCTGGTGCAGGCTGCCGTGGCCGCTTCGGCCCCATCGGACACCAGCCCGGAACAAGTCCAAGCCTTGGTCCAGTCTGCCGTTGAAGCAGCGATGAAAGAGGGAGCGTCGTCCGACGACCTTCAGGCGGTAGTAGCCCAAGCCGTGGCGTCCGCTGTTGGCGAAGTCATGGCCGCCGCCACTCCTTCGGCCGCGCCCAGTCCGGATGCCATGATGCCCGCTAAGGTCGAGCCCCAAGGGATCCTTGACGTGGGACACCCGGAATTGGGCGTGATGATCTTTGTGCTGAAGAATCAACCCTATCAGGCATTCCGTTTCACCAACACGATGGGCACCCACGAGACCTTCTTCGCCCGGGCGGCCGATGGCAGCCAGATACCCCTCTTGGCACAGGACTGGCAGGCGGAGGAGACACCCGATGGGGCCACCTACACCTTCCGCTTTCAGGAAGGAGTCAAGTGGCATAACCGGTTGGGAGACTGGGGCGACCTCACCGTCGATGATGTCCTGTTCTCCGTTGAGAACATCTCCAGCGAGGGCACCCCCCACGCAGCTGCTGGTGGCATTCGGAGGATTTTTGGTTGCGACGAGTGTGAGTTGACCAAAATCGATGACCTTACGCTGGAGCTCAAGCGCCCCGACCCAACCTTCGAAATCACATGGCACGTCAAGCACCCCACCGAGTCGATAATGTCAGTCCACAGCAAGAGGCACTATGAGGCTGTGGGAGAAGACGAGGCCAACTTGCAGCCAGTGGGCACAGGTCCTTGGGAGGTAGAGGACTTCCGCGCCGACGAGTTCATCCGTATGAAAGCAGTGCGGGACCACTGGCGCCGCACCCCGGAATGGGACGAGATGGTGTGGCACGGTATCCTGGAGGAGTCGACCCGATTCGCCAACTTCCTCACAGGCGAACTGGACACTGGGAAATTCACCTTGGAGTCGGTCGCCGCCATCAAAGATGAAGTCTTGCCCGGGGTCAAGTACATGACCCTGCCTGGGTCGGTGCTGGAGTACGTGGTCATCACCGGCCAGCAATACAATCTGGACCACCCGTCTCACCATCCAGATGCGGAAGGGAAGGTGCGGGTGCCCGTGGGTGACGACCCCTTCGATTGCGAAGTACCGTGGATTTCCTGCGAGCGTGACGTAAACTCGGAGGAGTGGCAGCAAGCGCTCAAAGTGCGAAAGGCCATGAGCCTCGCCATAGACCGACAGAAGCTGGTCAACAGCCTCGCTTTCGGCGAAGGGCGTCCCCGCTCCGTCCCCTTCTGGACGGGACACGAAACACGCTTCAAAGAGCTAGGATTGGACGATCTGGAGCATCCCTATGACCCTGCCGAGGCCCAACGTCTGCTCGCGGAGGCAGGCCATCCTGAAGGGTTCGAGATCGGCATGACGCTGGCCCTGCGAGCCATCGAGCAGGCCAAGTCGGTCTGCACCATGTGGGAGTCGGTAAACATCTCCTGTGTTCAGAGACAGGTCAACTTCGGCTCCTACCGTCCCACGCTGGTTAGCCGCGTGGCCAAAGGCACTTGGGGGTTGAATGTGGCACCGCAGATCGAGCCGCTCTGGGTCATGGCTCTGTTCCACGACTCCAACAACTCGCTGAATGTGGGCTTCGAACACCCCGACTTCCAAGCGTTACTGGACGAGGCCAACACATTGATTGACGATGACGCCCGGTTTGCCAAGCAGGCCGAGATGTCACGTTGGATATTCGATAATGTTATGCTGCTGCCAACCTACGAGGCCGCTGCCGTCTGGCCGTTGGGGCCCGAGGTGGACGCGTGGGAGCAGATGGCGGGCAGCCCCATATTGCTGAGCAACTGGGATGATGTGCCCCATAGGAAGCAGTAGCCAGAATGGGCAATAAACGCAACGGGCAGTATCGCCGCCCTGCAAGCTAAAGTGAGGTGAGGGATGTTCAAGAAACTCGATCATGTGGAAATTATCACCGATGATATGGAGGGCAGCCTTAATTTCTATTCCAACGTGCTGGGCCTGAAAACGAAGACGACCCAGCGGGTGGAACAGTCTATACTGGGCGTACCCATGGACATCGTGATGCTGGAAGTGGGCGACGGCTGTGTGGAACTCATCGCCTATGACGGAGGCAACCCCGGAGCGCGTCCCCAAGGTGAGAACCTAGGCATACGCATGATGGCCTTGGAAGTCGACGACATGGACGAGACCCTAGCCTACCTGAAGGAGCATGGGGTTGAGCCCACTTGGGGCCCGCGCGTCCAGGAGGGGTGGTACGCCCGAGCGGAGATCACCGACCCCCACGGCAACCGCATTGAGCTGCGACACTGGCACTGATGCAGGCCGGCATCCGGCCAGCACTGGCAGTGACTACTGCTGGCCCTGACTCTATTGATCACTGAGGAGAGCAGAGAATGGCAGAAATGGTATTGGGCCTAGGAGTTTCCCATAGCCCACAGGTGAGCATGGTCGCTGAAGCGTGGCCATCCCGGGGCGAGCACGACAAGAGCAACCCAGCCCTCATTGGCACCGACGGCATAGTCTCCAACTATGAAGACCTTCTGGCGCGGGCCGACGTGAGGCGCATCGCCACGGAGATAACGCCAGAGAAGTTCCAGCAGCGCTACGAGCAGAACCAGCAGGGAGTGGCCAAGGTGGTAGAAGCCCTGTATGGGGCGAAGCTCGATGTGCTGGTGATGGTGGGCGATGACCAGCAGGAGTACCTGCAGGACGATAACATGCCCGGTGTTTCCGTGTACTGGGGCGATGACGTAATCGTCAAGGGTCGTGGCATAACCACCGACGTAGGCAACCGTCCCTTGGTGGGATATCGGGAAACCGATCAGGTGGTGCCTACCCACTCCGGCTTGGGACGTCACATCATCGAATACTTGGTGGAGTCGGAGTACGACGTGGCCTGTTCCAAATTCCTCGATCCCGACCGTGGGGGGCGCTCTCAGGGTGGAATCGGCCACGCTTTCGGGTTCGTCTATCACCGCATCCTGACCGAGGGTCTGATACCCACGGTGCCCATCATGGTGAACACTTACTACCCGCCCAACCAGCCCACCCCCAAGCGGTGCTTCGACATGGGGCGAGCCATCCGCGGGGCCATCGAAGCTTGGCCCACCAAGGCACGGGTGGGAATCCTAGCCTCCGGAGGCCTCAGCCACTTTGTGGTAGATGAAGAGCTGGACCGCATGGCCATGGACGGCATGAAGGAAAAGAGCATCGTCAAGCTCTCCGGCCTGCCTCGTGAGCGCATGGACTCCGGTAACTCCGAGATACGCAACTGGATACTGACCACCGCCGCCTCCGAGCATCTGGACATGGAGATATTCGACTATGTCCCCTGCTACCGCTCCCCGGCAGGCACCGGTTGCGCCATGGCCTACGCCAAGTGGGACTAAGATGAGCTACTAGGGGCGAGCTACACAAGGTGAATGGAGCGGCTAGGTCCCACGATTGCAAAGGACATCGGACGGGGCCGCTGTAACGGCGCCCCTTGTCGTATACGAATCTCCCTATTGCGCCGTCCAGCCGCCGTCGATGGCCAGTTCGCTGCCGGTGACGTAGGACGCCTCGTCGGAGGCTAGGTAGAGGACGCCGTAAGCGACCTCGATGGGTTCTGCGTAGCGGCCCATGGGGGTGCGCTCCATCATGACCCGGTTGCGCTCCGGGTCGTTGCGGCTGGCCTCGGTCAGAGGCGTGGCGATGGGCCCAGGATGCACCGAGTTGGCACGGATGCCGTCGGCGGCGTACTGTAGCGCCGTGGTCTTCGTGAGCAGGCGCACCGCGCCTTTGGAGGCTTGGTACATGGGGCTGCTCATCTCCGCACCCACCATCCCCCAGATGGATGAGATGTTGACGATGGAGCCGCCCCCAGCATCGCGCATGGCGGGGATGGCCGTCTTGGTGCCGAGGAACACGCCCTTGGCGTTGATGTCCATCATGCGGTCCCAATCTTCCAGTGAGGTGCTTTCCAGCAGGCTGTTGCCGCCGATACCGGCATTATTCACTAGGACATCCAACTTGCCGAACCGGGTTACGGCAGTGGCGACCGCGTTCTGCCAGTCCGCCTCTTGGGTGACGTCCAGACGCAGGAACAGGGCTTCCCCGCCTGCCTCGTTGATCTGGGCCTCAACCTGACGCCCTTCATCCTCTCGAACGTCGCCGATGACCACTCTAGCCCCTTCCTGAGCGAACAACCGCGCCTCGGATGCCCCCATACCCCGGGCGCCACCGCTTATCAGGGCTATCTTCCCTTCCAGTCTCACCTCTCCCTCCCATATCCGTCGTTAGGCCGTGTCCTTTTGTTGGACGCTGGCGACAGTGTAACACCGTCTCGAACCTCGGCGGCATCGCGAAGAAAGCAGGCTTACGTGTACCTCCTATAGTTCCGGCCCACCGCCTGATGTTGTGCTATTCTATCTCCCTGCGTAGCTAGGATAGATGGGTTCGAGGGAGCGAGGACGATGACTGGAGCGAACGGTATGATGGCCTTGGATGGTATGCGTGTAGTGGACTGCACGCAGATTATGGCGGGCCCGTTTTGCACACTTTTGCTGGCCGACATGGGAGCAGACGTGATAAAGATCGAGCGGCCGGAGGGTGGGGACGACATCCGGCACACCGGGCCGTTTATCGATGGTTGGTCGGCCCCCTTCCTAGGCGTGAACCGCAATAAGCGGAGCGTTGCCCTAGACTTGCGGTCCGATGATGGGCGCAGTGTGTTCAAGAAGCTGGTTGCCAGCGCCGATGTCATGGTGCAGAATTTCCGGCCGGGCACCTTACAGCGCATGGGGCTGGCCTATGGCGACCTCAGACCACTGCGTCCTGAACTCATCTACTGCTCCATTTCGGGTTTTGGCAACACCGGACCTTACAGCCATCGTGGCGGATTCGATCTGGTAGCCCAAGGCATGAGTGGCTTGATGAGCTTCACCGGTATGCCCGATAGCCCTCCGGTGAAGGTCGGGGTCCCCATCACCGACCTCAATGCTGGCATGTACTCTGCCTACGGCATACTGACTGCATACATCCACCGGCTGAAGACGGGGCAGGGCCAAGAGGTGGATGTTTCGCTCATCGAGTCGGGCATCGCCTATACGTTTTGGGAGTCGGCCTCTTATTTCAATACGGGCCAAGTGCCCGAGCCGCTGGGTTCAGCCCACCGCCTGTCCGCTCCTTACCAAGCGTTGCGTACCAGTGACGGTCATATGAACTTGGGGGCGGCCAATCAGCGCACTTGGGAAGCCTTCTGTCGCGCCGTGGGGTTAGAAGAGCTGCTGACTGACGAACGTTTCACCACGAATACCGAGAGGAAGGCTAGGGAAGAAGAGCTGGCCACGCTGCTGGAAGAGACCCTCACCAGACAGCCGACGGCTTATTGGGTCGATGTGCTGGAGGAGGCTGGTGTGCCGGCTGGGCCGATTTACAACCTTGGTCAGGTTTACAACGACCCTCATGTGCAGGCGCGTAACATGGTGGTTGAGCTGCAGGACCCCCGCCTTGGCATCATCAAGCACATTGGTGTGCCGGTGAAGCTATCAGGCACCCCCGGCAGTATCCGGCACCGCGCCCCCGATTTAGGCGAGCACAGCCGCGAAGTGCTTTTGGAAGCTGGCTACACCCCTGCGGAGGTGGAGAGTTTCGTGGAACATGGGGTGGTGCGGGTACCCGCCGAGCAGCCGATCTAATCGAATCCTAGGTCCGTTTTGGCGATTGGCGCAGGCCTGCCGTCATCATTCTCGCTGCCGACTATCTCTTCGCGTTGCCGATTATAGGACGATGTGCACAGCTTTAGCGTGAGGATCACGTGGTTGTGGCTGGTGTCATGAAATCAGGCTAGCGATGCACTTCTACGCGGCGGCTGTGCGCCCGCGAGATGGCATCCTTCGGGATTTCGTTGTCCCTGTGGAGGTCGTCGCTGGCTTGCGGACTCGTCCCCACCAGAGCAGGATACCGTTGTACACCAGCAGGGATATGATGGCTACGAGCGCCCCACCAATGGCATCCAGGATATAGTGGTTGCCAGTAATGGTGATGGCGAAGAAGGTGAGAATGGGATAGGACACCCCCCACAGCTTGAGCCACGGGGTAACCAAACGAGGCCCACGGGTATTCCAGAACAGGATGCCGAACAGTATCGTCCAAGCGAAGTGCACGCTGGGCATGGCAGCGTAAGCGTTGTAGTAGAAAGCCATCTCCCGCCCGCCATAGATAGCGGGGCCATACTCGGCGATAGCATCGATGATCCCGAACTCCGCCCCCAACATCCGTGGCGGGGTCAGCGGGAAGAAGATGAACACCAACAACGACACTACGAAACTGGTGAGTATGACGTTTCGGTAGAAGGTGTAGCGGGGACGGTCGCGCAGGTAGACGATGATGGCGGTCACGATGATGATGGGGAAGAAGGTGATGATGTAGGACCAATTCATCGTGACCACGAGCCAGCTTGCGTTCTCGATGACCCAGCTCTGCCAACCCGGCTCCCAGAAGAAATGTAGCTTCTCCTCTAGGTCGATCACTTTGTGCGCGTTGTCGGTGGCGATCGGTGCCACGTCGCCCAGAATCACCTTACGGGCGAACATGTACAGAAAATAGGCGGCTACGACCAGAATCAGTTCCCGGATGTTCCAGAGGAAGCGTGCCGGTGGGATCTGCAGCACCCTGACTATGTACGGATGTTGCGGGGGTGATGGGAGTGAGAAGCGGAGGCGCGTCCACCAAGCCCGAGCTCCGGCTTTTGACGATGCCTTAGCAGGACTGTGACTGAACATGCCAGTATTCCTGAGTCCCAGTTATTTCTGGAGGGCTAGGAACTTTCCCCAATTAACTAGATTGGGGTGAACGGGTATTTTAATGTAAAGCTGCTTGCAAGAAAAGCAACTTTGCCCCCGCTCTCTGCTGGAACTGCGGTCTGCCACTGGAGAGCGGGTCGCGGTGGGGTCTCGCCTAGCCTTGGGCTTGCTCGATGGCGCGGCGAACGCGATCAGGCGTGAGGGGCATCTCGATGTGCATGACGCCCAGAGGTTCTAGTGCATCTACTACGGCATTAACCAATGCTGGAGGCATCCCCACAGTCGGGCCTTCGCCCATCCCTTTGACTCCCAGCGGGTTGAGGTGGGTTGGGGTGACCATAGTCTCGGTGACGAATGACGGGACCATCTCTGCCGTGGGCAAGCCGTAGTCCAGGAAGGTGCCCGTAGTTAGCTGGCCAGCCTCGTCGTAGACAATCTGCTCGCACATGGCCTGCCCCAAACCCTGGACGGCGCCACCGTGAATCTGTGCTTCCACGATCTGAGGATTCACCACCACTCCTTGGTCGTCGACGCAGAACAGGTCGCGTATGTTCACGTCTCCGGTATCCACATCCACCTCGACTACGGTCACATAGGTGCCAGAGCTGAACGTCACACCCGTGGGCTGGAAGAAGGAACTCTCGTCCAAGCCGTACTCTTCGTCCGCGGGGCGCAGGCCCATGCGGTGGGCCGCGCCGATGGCCTCGGCCATCGTCATTCGGGACTCTGGCTTGCCCTGTACCGAGCAGTTCCCGCCCTCGTAGACCACCTGCTCAGGGGATACTCCCAGACGGTGAGCCGCAATACGTACCAATTTGGAGCGTATCTTGTGGGCAGCATTGTGGATGGCTGGACCGCCCACGGCCATGCTACGACTGGCAAAGGTCCCGATGCCGTGGGCCACCAAGCTGGTGTCGCCGGCCACTACTCTGATTCTCTCCACTGGTATCTCCAGAACCTCTGCCGCCACTTGAGCAAAGGTCGTCTCCAGTCCCTGACCGTGGGGCGAAGAGCCGGTGAAGACAGTGACGCTGCCGTTGCGGTCAATGAGTACTCGCCCCCACTCCCAAGCACTGCTATTGGGATCGGTAGCCCCAGGTCCGATGCCTCCGGACTTGAGCCATGAGCAGATGCCCACCCCTAGATACCGGTCTTCCTGACGCAAGCGGGTCTGCTCATCCCTGAGACCCGAGTAGCCCGATACCTCCAATGCCTTCTCCAAGGCAGCACGGTAGTCGCCGCTATCGTAAACGTCTCCCGAAGGTGTCGTGTATGGGAAGGACTCGGCCGGGATGAAGTTTCGACGCCGGATCTCAGCAGGGTCCATATTCAGGTCACGGGCCAGAATATCCATAGCCCGCTCAATGAGGAAGATGCCCTCCGGCCGGCCAGCCCCACGGTAGGGAGCTTCAGGTGTGCGGTGTGTGTATACCGCGTGGACCTCTAGGTCGACCTCAGGTATCTGGTAAGCGCCCACACAGGACATCACCGACCCCATGGAGAGAGTGGTCTCAGGACCCTTGGGGTAGGCCCCTAGGTCGGCGTAGTGGCGCACCCGCATTCCCGTGACCCGCCCTTCCCGGGTCGACGCCAACTCCACATGGGATATCTTTCCCCGGGCATGGGACATGCCCAAGAACTCCTCGGAGCGAGTGGACACCCACTTCACGGGTGCGTCCACCTCAATGGAGGCAGCCGCCAGCAGCACGTACTCCGGGTCGCCGTGAGCCTTGGGCCCGAACCCGCCGCCCACATGAGGGGCAACAACTCGTACTTGGTCCTCATGGAGATTCAGCACCGAACTGGTCTGCTCCTTGAGGTCGTGGGGGGTCTGGGTGCTGGCGTGCATTGTCAGGCGGTTGGTGCGGCGGTCCCACTCAGCGATGCCAGCGCGGGGTTCCATGGGCGTGCCGTGTATGCGCTGGTTCACGAACCTCTGCCGGACGATGACCTCGGCCTCTTCAAAGGCTTGGTTGACGTTGTCGGTAGCCCGGCTCCATGCCAGGGCCTCGTTGGCAAAGCCGTCGTGGACGCTTGGTGCGTCGGCCCGCATCGCGTCTTCCGGCTCGCCCACTGAGGGCAGTATCTCGTAGTCCACGCGCACCAATTCTTCGGCGTCCCTCGACTCCAGACGCTCCCGTGCCACCACCATGGCCACGATTTCCCCCATGTACTTCACCTTGTCCACGGCCATCAGGTAATAGGGAGGCCGGTTGGAGGCGTAGGGAGCCAGCACCTGTATACCGGGTATGGCTACCAATGGGTAGGAATTATAGCGGGGGAACACATCGCGGCCGGTGAGCACCGCTGTCACGCCGGGGTGGGCCACGGCGGCCGAGGTGTCGATGCTGCGTATGCGGGCATGGGCGTGGGGACTGCGCACAAAGTGGGCCCACTGTGTGCCAGCAATCTGGATGTCATCCGAATAGGCCCCTTGACCCACGAGGTGAGGGCGGTCTTCCATTCTCTTGACGCTCTGCCCGATGACTTGGGCCACGGCTCACCTCCTGAGATCAGGGCTAATATGGGGATGATATGAGTGCCGCCTCTATCGCGTTGCTCAGCGGCAACCCCCCAAACGTGGCCCGATGCTAAACCAACCCAGCCTTGGGCGCAACCTGCTGGCTGACTTGTTCCGGCTCGTTCGCATCGGCACACCCCATCATCCAGTGAGGACTTGTTCAATCTGCGGGCCATAGCGCCTCGTTGGTAGCAGGAAGCTCTCGGGAGCAGGACCTAGCCGCCGGCCCCGCCAGTCTGTTGTACGTACCAATCGAGTATCTCGCTGCCCGTGCAGAACCAGACTCCGGGGTGACCCTTTATGTAGCGCCATAGCTCGTCGTAGTAGCGGATGCGATGGGCCGCTCCAGTGATATAGGGGTGGGTGGAGACGCACATTACGCGGGCGCTCTCCGCCCCCTCGTGGTAGAGGGTGTCGAAGGCGTCGATAGCCCGGTCCATCAGCTCCCGGGAGCGGTGGTGCTGCACTATATGGATGGGGATGTCGTTCAGTTCCACGGTGTACGGGATGGAGACTAAAGTGCCTCTGCGCACTTTCATGTAGTAGGGCTGGTCGTCGTTGACCCAGTCGCACACGTACTCGATGCCTTCTTCCGCCAGAAGATCAGGCGTCTCGAAGGTCTCGCTCAAGCCGGGTCCCATCCAGCCGCGAGGCTTCCTGCCAGCGGCCGCCTTAATGGTCTCCATGCTGCGGCGGATCACGTCCCGCTCGTCGTCTTCGAGGTTCATCACCCTTTGTATGAACCCATGCCCCAGCATCTCCCAGCCGCTCGCCACCGTTTCACTGATAATCTGTGGGTAATAATTGCAGACGGCGGCGTTCACACTGAGAGTTGCTCGTAGGCTGTGGCGGTCCAATATCTCCTTCATACGCCAGAAACCCACTCGCAGGCCGTAGTCGAACCAGCTGTAGTTAGGCACGTCGGGCAGTGTGGCAACACCTTGGGGAGTGGGCAGTACCGTCCGCGCCATGGGGGAGTTGATGTCCCACTCTTCCACGTTGACCACCGGCCATACCGCGATACGGGCGTTGTCGGGCAGCTTGAGCGTAGGTCGGTGGTGGATTGGTGAGTAATCAGCCCTTGGGTTCGGCATGAAGGGTCCTCCTAGGATGTCTCATAATGGGCATCTCCGAATGAGTGTGCGCCAATCTTAGCGCGGGGTTTCTGGTAGCGCTACCGGAGCATAGAACCGTACGTAGCCTAACCGGCAGCAGACTTCTCCAATTCCGTAGCTCGATGGCCTTGGTTATGTGAGGCGGCCATGGGTACACTCGAACCGCTGCTTCTCATGAACTGGCTGGATGTTGTATTACTGGTCCTCATCGCCGTCGGCGCCATGTCGGGGTTCCGATTTGGTATGGTGCAGGCGGCCGCCTCGCTCGTGGCCGTGGTAGTTGGCATAGCGCTTGCCAGCCGCCTAGGCGACAAGCTCCAACCCGTGTTCGCTCTGCTTACGGACAACGAGAATGCCCAGCAGGTAGCAGGTTTCATATTGGTACTGCTGGTAGCAGTGGTGCTTGGCATGATTGCCAGCTCCGTGGTGCTCAAAGCTTTGAGCACCATCAAGATGGGCTGGGTCAACTCCGCGGGAGGCTTCGTGGTGGGCGCAGTAGTTGTCATGATGGCTTGCTCCGGAGCTTTGGCCAACGTGCAAGACGTCTCTATCCTGACCCCCGATGAGACTATCGAGGATTCGGCAGTAGGCACTTTCCTTGCTGACAACTTCGATGTCGTGCTGCGAGGCATCCGCCTCGTGCCCGAAGACTTCGGCCACTACTAGCCTATCGTTCGCTCCAGACCTCTGTGGCGTCCATACCCTGCACCAACTGCCGCGTTGGCCCCCTCTACAGTTGAGGTAAGTCTTGTCCAGTCAGCGGCTTGGCCTTTGTACCTTGAGGGCCTCGCCAAGATTGTCGGCGCGGTCTCTGATTCGTCGGTGACGGACACCCACGGGCGTCGCGTCCGCAGACTAACTGAATCCTAAGATGAGCCTGATCATAACGAACGTGGCTGGCACAGCTACACTGATACGTGACGAGAGTCGCGGACGATTTGAAAAAACAGCAAGATGCCTCCGAAGGCAAGGACGTTAAAGGAGAGTGACACAGCGGTAGCAGATGGACTTGCCGAGCTAGAGGACGGTTGGTGCGCTGCGAGATGAGGCCAAGGCTAGGATCCGGCTCTGCTCCCAAGGAGTAGCAGGAAGGGTGCGGACCTATCAACTAAGGTGAGTCACACGTTCAGGCCGGACAAGGCTCCAGGGCGGGCACAATGCACAGATCAAACCTTGGAGCGAGGCTTCAGCGACGCCCGCTAGTTGTCGGCCGATGGGGCACTGTGCTGAGAGGGCATGGAGGGCGCGGGGTGCCCCACTGCTGGGCCTGGATAGGGAGGCGTGGGGGCCGCCGCCGGAGGTCGGGCGGGGACCTCTTCAGGCGGGGGCAAGGGTCCCTCGAACAGCCGGTCTAACTGTTCGCCTTCTACCGTCTCGTACTGCATCAAGTACTTGGCGATACGCTCCAAGCTTTCCTTTTTATCAATCAGTATCTGTTTGGCTTCGTCATAGCTGGTTTGGACTAGGTTGTGCACTTCCTGATCGATCTGCTCGGCCACTTTGTCGCTGTAGTCCCGCTGCTCCGAAATTTCCCGCCCGAGGAAGACCATCTCCTCGCGACGGCCGAAAGTGCGAGGGCCAAGCTTATCGCTCATGCCGTACCGGGTGACCATGTCCTTCGCCAGACGGGTGGCCGTTTCCAAGTCGTTACTGGCCCCGGTGGTGATTTCGATCTCGCCGAAGGTGACCGACTCAGCGACACGCCCACCCATTGCCGTGGTCATCATGTCCTTGAACTGGGCCCGAGTCCATAGGAAGCGGTCTTCAGCGGGTAGGAAGCGCGTGTACCCGCCCATGGTGCCACGACTGATGATGGATATCTTGTGCACTTTGTCAGCGTGGGGCAGGCTCCAGCCCACCAAAGCATGTCCAGCCTCGTGAAAGGCGGTTACTTCCTTCTGACGCACGCTGATAAGGCGGCTCTTTCGCTCAGGGCCAGCCATGACCCTGTCGACTGCCTCTTCGAACTCGTGCAGGTTTATGGACTTCTTGTTGGCCCGTGCCGCCAGCAGCGCAGCCTCATTGACCAAGTTGGCCAAGTCGGCCCCGCTGAAACCGGGCGTCTGCTTGGCCACCACGTCGGCGTCCACATCGGGTCCAAGGGGCTTGCCCTTAACGTGCACACCCAGAATGGCCTTCCGCCCGACCATGTCGGGCAGGTCCAGCACCACGCGCCGGTCGAAGCGACCAGGGCGCAGCAGTGCGGGGTCGAGGATGTCGGGGCGGTTTGTGGCGGCAACGACGATGATGTTGATGCCGGTATCGAATCCGTCCATCTCCACCAGAATCTGGTTGAGGGTCTGTTCCCGCTCGTCATGGCCCCCGCCGAGGCCTGCGCCACGATGGCGGCCGACGGCATCGATTTCGTCGACGAATACGATGCAAGGGGAGTTGCGCTTGGCTTGGTCGAATAGGTCGCGGACACGAGCGGCGCCCACTCCGACGAACATCTCGACGAACTCGCTACCGCTGATGGAAAAGAAGGGCACACCCGCTTCTCCAGCCACGGCCCGTGCCAATAGCGTCTTGCCCGTGCCCGGCGGTCCCACTAGTAGCACACCCTTCGGTATGCGGGCACCTAGGGAAAGGAACCGTTCGGGGTACTTCAAGAACTCGACGATTTCTTCCAGCTCGTACTTGGCCTCTTCCACACCCGCCACGTCCCCGAAGGTGACGTTTGGCTTGTTGACCACGAAGAGACGGGCACGGCTGCGTCCGAAGCTCATCGTCTGATTGTTGCTGCCTTGAGCTTGGCGCATCATGAACAAGATGAGTGCGCCAAAGAAGATAAGAGGCAGGAAGCTGATGAGGACGCGGAAGAAGCTGCCGAAGCCCCCCGAGCCCTTGTGGACAATTTCGATGGATGTGTTCTTGAGTTGAACGCCTTCGTTCTGGAGGAGCTCTTCGATGTCAGCGTTCTCGCCTATGCGGCTGGTGTACTCCTCGCCGCCGGTCGTGGTGACGGTTAGCTTATCGCCCGATACCTGAATTTCACGAACCTGAGGCGGATCGGCGGCTGCGCCAGCGATAACAGCGCTCAGGGGCTTTTCCGAGGCGCTGCCACGGGGGATGAGGATGTAGAAAATGGCGATCACCGCGATGATAACCAACAGGTAGATAAAGCCGCTCCTCATCCACCTTCCGTTACCCATAATGCTCCCCTGACTGCCCTCTTGGCCGAGTCTCTAAGGTCATCTTATGATGCCTCGATGCAAAAAGCAAAATAGGGCCGCGCACATACCGGCCCTCTGAGGCCGAGCGATTGTACCACACATACCATGGCAAACAACAACGCAAACCGTCAGCAAGCTCCCAGGATTAACGCGGCGTTGACAGTGCACGGCATCACCACTAGGATGCAGTGGTGAAATAGTGCGCTTAGCTAGGTGCAATCGGGCAGATAGAGTCCAGCCAGGTTAGAGCCTGAAATGTGGAGGTAGCAGACTTTGGCCCAGTATATCCTCATTGAGTCGCGGGACCCCTTTGAATACGCCGACACCAATTATATGTATGGCACCGCAGGCGACTTGGCCGCGCGGGGTAATGATGTCACCTTGTACCTCATCCAGAACGGCGTCTTCTGTGCTCGACGTGGTGTGGCCAACAACCCCTTGGCGTCCCTCCGACAGAATGCCCCGTCGGTTCGGGTAGAGGTGGACGACTTCTCCCTCCGTGAGCGAGGTATCTCCAACGGTGGGCTGGTGGAGGGCGTCAACGTATCCAACGTCGACAACCTGGTTGACCTACTGGTGCAGGAAGGCAACAAGATCGTGTGGCACTAGGCCCCGATTGCCCCCATTTTGCACCTCTCAATACCTGATCATGTAGGAGGACGCCAATGGCAACACTTACCATAGCTTTGATGGACTCGCCCTACGAGTCGGGCACCACGACCACTGCCCTGCGCATTGCCGACGCGGCGGTCCGCAAGGGTCACAGCGTCAACGTATTCGCTTACGAGGGCGCCGTGAGCCTGACCATGGCCGAGCAGAAGGCCCACCCCAACCCTGTTAAAGGCACCTCCGTGGAAGACCAGCACCACCCCACCACGTCATCTTGGGTGGCCGGGCTGCTCTCCACGGGGAAGGTCGACTGGATCAATTGTGGCCTGTGCGTCGATGAACGAGGATCGGGCAACTGGATTGAGGGTGCACGACGAGGCGGCCCGCCGGACCTGCTGAAGTGGTCCACCGAAAGCACCAATACTCTCATCATGGGCACCAAGTAGGAGGTCGGGTTGGCAACCATTCTCTCTATAGTCGAAAGAGCTTATCACGGCACCATCGAGGAACAGGACGACACTATCCTCTGGGTGAGCCACATGCTGAAGAACGCAGGCGCCGAGGTCTCGGTGTTGTTGCGGGGCAACGCGGTCAACTACGGTGTAATGGGACAGGATGCCACTGGCCTGAGGTTCGGCGACGTCGAGATGGAAGTCGCCCCCACGCTGGACAAGGACATAGTGAACTTGGTCGGGGCCGGAGTTCCCACGTATGCTGTTCGAGAAGACTTGGAGGAGCGGGGAATCCGGCGCGAGGAGCTGGCTGAGGGGCTGCGGATTGTCGATCGCAGCGAGGTGGCCGGCCTGTACGACTCCCACGACTCCATCTGGCATTGGTAGAGGCCCCGGTCACTCCTTCCACCCGTTGATTAAGCCGAGAGGCCCTCGCGTTGAGGGCCTCTTCGCATTCTTCGCGACGGCACAGCCCAATCCGCCCGGACGCCTTTTTGCCAAGCGCTGAAAGAATCATATATCCGAATTCCGACTCGTTAACGTCCGAAAAACCTATATGTATAGCCCAAATGCTACCGATACGGGCACGCACCTTGCTAACCGAGGCCGTCATTAGCCCGAATTATTCATTCGGAGGCCATTAGGACTACACATATGGCTTTGAGCCTCTTATAATACCGACTTGGATTTTTGACTCCAGGAGTATTCAGTTGCCCTCTTATCCGTATCCTCCTTCTGGCGAAGATGTGGCAGAGAACAGGCCAACGAGGGGCCTGTATGACCCGTCCTTTGAGCACGACGCCTGCGGCGTCGGCGTGGTCGCCGACATTAAGGGTCGCAAGTCCCACGACATCATCGAGAAGGGATTGCAGGTGCTCATAGCCTTGGGTCACCGAGGCGCCTGTGGCAGCGACCCCGACACTGGCGACGGTGCGGGGCTGCTGGTGCAGATGCCTCACGCCTTCTTTGAGGCCGAGGCCGTCAAGCTGGGTATACGCCTTGGCGAACCGGGCGAATGGGCCGTCGGCATGGTGTTCCTACCGCAACACCCTCAGGAGGCGGTTTATTGTGAGCAGGCGCTTGAACGAATAGCCGTCGAGGAGGGCCAGAAGTTCCTCGGCTGGCGGGACGTCCCGGTGGACCCCGATGCCATCGGCATCGGTGCCCGGCGCGCGATGCCGATTATACGGCAGGCCCTCATTGGTCGGGGCGATGGCACGCCTGACGAGTCTTCATTCGAGCGCAAGCTCTACGTCATTCGTCGTCGCGTGGAGAACGAGGTGGCTGCCTCCGATGTCGGCGACCCGTCCACCTTCTACATTCCCTCCCTGTCGGCCAACCGTATCGTATACAAGGGCTTGTTGATGGCCCACCAGATTAAGGGCTTCTACCGCGAGCTAGCCGACGAGACGATGGTCTCTTCCTTTGCCATGGTGCATTCGCGCTTCAGCACTAACACACTGGGCTCTTGGAGGCTGGCCCATCCCTACCGCTTCCTACAGCACAACGGCGAAATCAACACCCTGCGGGGCAATATCAACTGGATGGCGGCCCGCGAGGGGTTGCTTGCCTCCGAAGCCTTTGGCGACGATCTTCCCAAGCTCTTTCCGATAATCCAGCCAGGACAGAGCGATACTGCCTGCATCGACAACGCTCTCGAACTGCTGCTGCATACGGGGCGCTCCCTGCCCCACGCCATGCTGATGCTCATTCCCGAAGCCTGTGGGTCCATGGTGGACATGCCCCAAGAGAAGCGCTACTTCTACGAGTACTACTCCTCCCTTATGGAGCCGTGGGACGGCCCTGCACTCATCGCCTTCACGGATGGCACCCGCGTCGGGGCCATACTGGACCGCAACGGCCTGCGCCCCTTCCGCTACCTTGTCACCAAGGACGACCTGCTGGTGATGGCCTCGGAGACGGGAGTGCTGGAGGTCCCGCCGGAAGACGTGCTGTTCAGGGCCCGACTGCAGCCGGGCCGCATGTTTCTGGTAGACCCCTCCCAAGAGCGCATTGTTTCCGACGAGGAAATCAAGTCGGAACTGGCATCGCGCCACCCCTTTGGACAGTGGTTGGCCGAAAACCGGGTGAGCCTGGACGATCTGCCCCCTGCACCCAGCGTACACCAACCCGACTTCGCCACATTGGCTGCTCGCCAGCGCGCTTTCGGCTACACGCAAGAAGAACTCCAGATGATTATTGAGCCCATGGCTTCCGGCGGCGCAGAGGCTGTCGGCTCCATGGGCAACGACACTCCCCTTGGTGTGCTCTCAGACCACAGCCCACTGGTGTTCAGCTACTTCAAGCAGCTGTTCGCCCAAGTCACCAACCCGCCCCTTGATGCCATACGCGAAGAGTTGGTCACATCGTTAGAAGGTTACGTAGGCTCCGAACAGAACCTGTTCGATGAGACGCCGGAACACTGTCGTCAACTCAAGTTGATGCGCCCTCTGCTCAGCAACTACGAGCTTGAGCAGCTACGCAATATCGACCGCAACGGTATCCGCTCCACGACCCTGAGCACCCTTTTCTCTCCCGCTGAAGGTGAGGGGGCCATGGAGCGGGCTGTGGCCCGTCTCTGGACTGAGGCCACGGCGGCAATCGACTCCGGCCATCAGATACTGATCCTGTCTGACCGTGGCGTGGACGCCGAACATGCGCCCATTCCCAGCCTGATGGCAACTTCCGCCGTACATCATCACCTCATCCACGAAGGTTCCCGGGCCCGTGTCGGCTTAGTCGTAGAGTCGGGCGAGCCGCGGGAGGTCAGCCACTTCTGCCTGCTGGTGGGCTACGGTGCGGCCGCCGTCAATCCCTACCTGGCCTTCGAGACCATATCCGACATGGTGCAGCGTGGAGTGTTGTCGGCGTCGGTTTCAGCCAAGTATGCGGAAGAGAATTTTATCAAGGCCATGGACAAGGGCCTGCTCAAGGTCATGTCTAAGATGGGTATCTCTGCAGTACAGAGCTATCGTGGCGCCCAGATATTCGAGGCCGTCGGACTCAACCAGCAGGTCATCGACCGGTACTTCACCGGGACGCCCTCTCGCATCGAGGGCGTAGGTTTGGAGATCATTGAGGCCGAGGCCGTCAAGCGCCACCAAGATGGCTATGCCCAATCGCGTCCCGGCCTCAATGGTAACCTGGACGCCGGCGGCTACTACCAGTGGCGCGTGAACGGGGAGTACCATATGTACAATCCCCAGTCCATAGCCGCGCTACAGAAGGCTACCAAGACCGAGGACTACGAGACCTTCCAGCAGTTCACTGACCTCATAGACGAACAAAGCGAGCGTTTGTGTACCCTGAGGGGCCTGCTTGACTTCCTCTACGACGAACAGGCTGTCCCGTTGGAGGAAGTGGAGTCGGCTGCGGAAATTATTAAGAGGTTCGCCACCGGGGCCGTATCCTTGGGATCCATCAGTCGTGAAGCCCATGAGACCATGGCCATCGCCATGAACCGCATCGATGCCCGCAGCAACACTGGAGAGGGCGGCGAGGACTACCATCGCTACACGCCAGACCCGAACGGGGACTCCCGCAGCAGCCGCATCAAACAGGTGGCATCGGGACGCTTTGGTGTCACCACCAACTACTTGGTGAACTGTACCGACCTGCAGATCAAGATGGCTCAGGGCTCAAAGCCTGGCGAGGGCGGACAGTTGCCCGGTCGCAAGGTGGACGAATACATTGGCTGGGTTAGGCATACGACGCCCGGTGTGGAGTTGATTTCGCCGCCACCCCACCACGACATATATTCCATCGAGGACCTTGCCCAGCTGATACATGACCTGAAGAATGTGAACCCCGACGCCCGGGTCCATGTAAAGCTGGTAGCAGAAGTGGGCGTTGGGACCATCGCTGCCGGCGTCTCCAAGGGCCACGGCGATGTTGTCCTCATCAGCGGAGACAGCGGAGGCACTGGCGCATCGCCGGAGTCCTCCATCAAATACGCTGGTCTGCCTTGGGAGCTGGGACTGGCGGAGACGCAGCAGGTTCTGGTGCAGAACGACCTGCGCGGGCGCATCGCGGTGCAGACCGACGGTCAAGTGAAGACAGGCCGAGATGTAGCCATCGCCTGCCTCCTAGGAGCGGAAGAATTTGGCATGGCCACTGCACCCCTTATCGTCATGGGCTGTATTATGCTGCGCAAGTGTCATCTGAACGCCTGCTCGGTGGGCATCGCTACTCAGGACCCCGACTTGCGCAAGAAATTCGCTGGGCAACCGGAACACGTCATCAATTACTTCTTCATGGTGGCTGAGCAGGTGCGGGAGATTATGGCCAAGCTGGGCTTTCGCACTATCAACGAGATGGTGGGCAGGGTCGACAAACTCGAGGCTCGCCGGGCCATCGAACATTGGAAAGCCAAGGGCCTTGACCTCGCGCCCTTACTGTACAAGCCGGATATGCCGCCGGAGGTGGCCACTTATTGCCGCCAAGAGCAGGACCATGGCTTGGAACGTTCGCTAGACCAGACCGTACTCATAGAGGGGTCCCGTCCTGCCTTGGAACAGGGCATGCCCGTGGAGATTCGTGTGCCTATCCACAACTACAACCGCACTGTGGCGACCACTCTTAGCGGGATGGTAGCCAAGAAGTACGGCGAAGAGGGCCTGCCGGAAGACACCATACGCTGCTACTTCACCGGCTCCGCAGGCCAGAGCTTCGGTGCATTCCTAGCGAAGGGCGTCTCCCTGACAGTTGAAGGCGACTCCAACGACTACTTCGCCAAGGGCATCTCCGGTGGCCGTGTAGTGGCCTTCCCCTCAAAGTCGGCCCCCTTTGTTCCTGAAGACAACATTATCGTGGGCAATGTAGTCCTTTATGGGGCCACTGGGGGTAAAGCTTTCATACGGGGCATCGCGGGAGAGCGTTTTGCCGTGCGCAACAGCGGTGCCCACGCTGTCGTCGAAGGTGTTGGGGATCACGGCTGTGAGTACATGACTGGTGGTGTTGTGGTAGTGCTAGGGCCCACAGGGAGAAACTTTGCCGCTGGAATGAGCGGTGGCTTTGCCTACGTGCTGGATGAGAACGGCGACTTCAGAGAGCGCTGCAATACCGACATGGTGTCCCTCGAACCAGTGGCCGACGCAGAGGACGTAGACGCGCTGCGAGAGCTGATTGAAGAGCACCAGCGGTACACCGGCAGCGGTCCGGCAGAGCGTGTACTTGCGGATTGGAACGCCTATCTGCCCAAATTCGTGAAGGTATTCCCCGTGGATTACCGGCGAGTGATTGAACAGAGGAGACAGGAGATACAGCACGCAGTGGAAGAGTTGGTGGCCGACGATGGGTAAGGTCACCGGCTTCAAGGAATTCGACCGCGAGTTGCCCCGCAGGCGTCCCGTCCAGGAGAGAATCCAGCACTTCCGAGAGTTCTACGAACACTGGACCGAAGAGGAGGCCCGTAACCAGGGTGCCCGTTGTATGAACTGTGGAGTCCCTTTCTGCCATGGCAGTTGCCCGCTGGGCAACCTCATACCCGACTGGAACGACCTTGTATACCGTGGCCAGTGGGAAAGTGCCTTGGCGGTCCTCTCCTCCACCAACAACTTCCCTGAATTCACCGGTCGCATATGCCCTGCCCCGTGCGAAGCCGCCTGCACCCTGGCCATCAACCAGAACGCGGTGTCCATCGAACACATCGAGCGGGCCATTGCCGACCGTGCATTCGATGAGGGCTGGCTGCAACCAAGCCCGCCTCTGCGTCGGACCGGCAAGAAGGTGGCGATAGTGGGCTCCGGGCCGGCTGGCCTTGCCGCCGCGGCCCAGCTCAATAGCGCGGGCCACTGGGTGACCGTTCTGGAGCGCGATGAATATATCGGTGGCCTGCTGACCTTGGGGATACCCGGCTTCAAGCTGGGAAAGGAGATTGTTCAACGGCGCCTGCAACTCATGCAAGAAGAAGGCGTGGAGTTCTACACTGGTGCGCACGTGGGCATGAACTATTCCGTCTCCGACCTGAAGTCTGGCTACGACGCCATCGTGCTGGCAGGAGGCTCCACCCAAGCCCGCAATCTGGATGTGCCGGGACGCGAGTTGGATGGCATCCACTTCGCCATGGAGTATCTGCCCCAGCAGAACCGGCTGGACATGGGGCAGTCGCTGGATGGGACGCGCCGCATCGACGCTGAAGGTCGTCGTGTCGTCATTCTTGGCGGTGGCGATACCGGGGCCGACTGCCTTGGCACTGCCCACAGGCAGGGTGCGGAGGTGGTGCACCAGTTGGAGATTCTCTCTCAGCCACCCGACGCTCGAGCGGCCAACAACCCTTGGCCCGAGTGGCCTATTGTGCTCCGGCCCTCGGCAGCCCACGAGGAGGGCGGCCTCACCGACTACGCCGTCGCGACCAAGGCCTTCTCTGGGGAGAACGGACATGTGTCTGCCCTGCATGCCGTCTACGTGGAGTGGACTCGCGGTGAGAACGGGCGCCCGGTGATGCAGGAGATTGAGGGCTCCGACTTCCAGATAGAGACGAAACTGGTGCTGCTTGCCTTGGGCTTTTTGCACCCTGAACACGAGGGCATGATCAACGACTTGGGTGTGGAGTTGGACGCGCGAGGCAATGTCTCTGTCAACAGGGACAAGGCTACTAGCGAGCCCGGCATATTCGCCGCTGGTGACATGGCCCGAGGCCAGTCACTGGTGGTGTGGGCTATCGCCGAAGGACGAGCCGCCGCCCATGGCGTCGACAAGTATCTCATGGGTTCCAGTGGCCTGCCTTGGGTGGCCACCAAGTTCGACCGACGATAATCTGCCGAAATACCGACGATAGACTGACATCCCAGGAGCCTTGGCATGGGCCGCGAGAGCATCTTATTCTACCTGCGCCTGCTCTTCCTTCCCATCATCATCCCCCTTGCCATAGTTAGGGCGTGGACCAGAAGTTGGGCCTCGCTGGAGCGCACGCACGAGGACCAAGAAGCGCGTTACCAGCGGATGCTGGCAGTGCTGCCCCAGCGCTTGCGTGGACAGGTGGAGGAGGGTAAGGCAGAGTCCATAAGCGAGGAACCTGTCCGCCGGTTTGCCGTGCTGTTGAGTGACTACGTGACGATGCGGTCACGTCTACCTGGTGCCCGCGAGGCTTTGATGAAGTCTCAGTACCTCAATGTCCTAGACGCTGGAGCGCGACGCCTGCGTGTTGCCCAGTCGCGGCAGCAGGATGCTGTGGAGGCGTTGGGCAAGCGCAATCTCCCAAGAGGCCGCTCTGGCCGTGGGAGGCGCTCCCGCTAGGCCGTGCTATACTGGCCCCCAAGCCCTGAGCGGGAGGAAGCAGGGGGATTGCCCCGTACACGTCCCTTCCTGAGTCAATGGGCAAGTGTTTGAGCGAGCAGATGCACACCTTCCGCTTGGCCTTAGCCCAAATAAACCTCACCGTTGGCGACCTCGAAGGCAACGTCGCCAAGGTCATGGACTACTTGGAACGGGGACGTGAGTTGGGGGCCGACCTCATCGCCTTCCCCGAGTTGACCATCACGGGCTACCCACCCGAAGACTTGCTCCTCAAGCCCTCCTTCATCCAAGCGAACGTGAAGGCCATGCGCCAAGTCGCAGCCGCCTCAAAGGGTACGGCCGTTGCGGTGGGTTTCGTCGATGCCGACGATGACATCTACAATGCCTGTGCCCTAGCCTACGATGGCGAAGTCGTGGGCGTCTACCACAAAATCTACCTGCCCAACTACGGCGTGTTCGACGAGGAACGCTACTTCAAACAGGGCAGGGAGTGCCCCGTATACATAGTCAACGGGGTCGGAGTTGGCCTGAACATATGCGAGGACATCTGGTACCCTGCGGGCCCCACTGCCATGCAGCGTGAGGCCGGAGCCCACTTAGTGGTGAACATTAACGCCTCCCCCTATCACGCCGGCAAGGGTGACTTCCGCCGTAAAATGGTTGCTACTCGTGCTTCGGACAACGAGCTGTACGTGGCCTACCTGAACACCGTTGGCGGACAAGATGAGCTCGTGTTCGACGGTGACAGCGCCATCTTTGGGCCGGGGGGCGACTTGTTGGCACAGGGTCCCGAATTTGAGGAATCGCTGGTGGTGGCTGACTTGGACGTGGAGGCCGTCTTCCGCGCCCGTTTGCGCGACCCACGGCCACGAAAAATGCGTCGGGACCAAGCCAACGAGGTCAGTGTACCCAAGGCTGTCCATGTGTCCGAGCGCACCACTGCAGACCGGCCCGTACTACCATTGGACGGAGTGGCTGCTCCGTTGGACCCCGTTGGGCAAGTCTACCGTGCGCTGGTGGTCGGCACAGGCGACTATGTCCGCAAGAATGGCTTCCGCAAGGTGATTATCGGACTGTCCGGTGGTATCGACTCGGCGCTCACCGCATGCATCGCCGCCGACGCCTTGGGCCAAGAGAACGTGTTGGGGGTCACCATGCCCTCTCGATACTCCAGCGAAGGCAGCATCCTCGATTCGCGGGAATTGTCGGAGAACTTGGGCATCGAGTTATGGGAGGTGCCCATCGAGCCAGCCCATGTCGCCTTCGAGGAGATGCTGGAACCCCACTTCCGTGACACCGAGGAGGGCGTAGCGGAGGAGAATGTGCAGGCCCGAATTCGTGGCAACGTACTCATGAGCATCTCGAACAAGTACGGTTGGCTGGTGCTGACCACCGGCAACAAGAGCGAGTTGGCTATGGGCTATGCAACCCTGTACGGTGACATGGCCGGGGGATTCGCCGTCATTAAGGACGTCCCCAAGACGCTGGTATACGGCCTTGCCCGCTGGCGCAACGCCAACGGGCAACCTGCGCCGGTAGTGCCCCAAGCGGTGCTGGATAAGCCCCCCAGCGCTGAGCTGCGCCCCGATCAGACCGATCAGGACAGCCTGCCCCCGTACGAGATATTGGACCAAGTGGTGCGGGCCTACGTCGAGGAAGACCACAGCTACCAGAACATCGTCGACATGGGGTTCGACCCAGCGGTGGTACGACAGGTCATCAGCGCCGCCGACCGTAACGAATACAAAAGGCGTCAAGCCCCGCCTGGGGTGAAAATCACCCCACGCGCCTTTGGCCGGGACCGGCGCCTCCCCATCGTGAACCGCTATCGTCAGTTCTAGCTAAGAAGTCTCCTGCTGCCGCTCGGAGGCAGCGGCTGGAGCCTTGTGCTCCCCTCAGTACGAACGATTGTGGGCACGACTTCCATGTCTATTGGGGGATTCGTCCCTCCGCGGGAGGAAGGGATTCTCGGCCTAACCGCATGAGAGATGTCCAGTGCTAGTCAGAGATCTCGACGATCATTTCGATTTCGATGGGTACTGTGTTGGGTAAGCTGCCCATGCCGACTGCGGAGCGCGCGTGGCGCCCCTTTTCGCCGAAGATGCCCACCAGCAAGTCTGATGCGCCGTTAGCCACCTGTGGTGTCTGGCCGAAGTCGGGGGCGCAGTTGACCATGCATAGGAGCTTAACCACGCGAGTGACACGGTCCAGGTCTCCGATGGACGCTTTCAGGTTGGCTAAAGAGTTAAGGATGGCCTGCCTAGCGGCGGCGTATCCCTCCTCAATGGTCACTTGGGTCCCGACCTTGCCGACGGCGGTGTAGCCTCCATCGGGCAGGCGGTTGACCACACCAGCTACGTATACCAGGTTGCCCGTTTGCACTGCTCCTACGTAATTGCCTCCGGGAGTTGGCGGCGTGGGCAAAATGTAGCCCATCTCTTCCAGTTTCTTCTCTACTTCCATTGGTTGCCTCCTAAGGTTTCCTGATGCTCGCCATGGCTGAAACGCCATGAGTCTGGCGGCTTCGAGCTAGGCCATTGTATCTGAGGGGGGTGAAGTTGCAAGGGAAAGCGCTATCCGCGCTGGCTTCGGGGCATCCTGCGTCCGTCGGCCCTGTTGCGGAACAGAAGCACCAGTCCCATAGGTGCAAGGATGGTGGTTACTACAGTCATCAGAATGGACACACCGAAGATTTCGTCTCCGATAACACCTTCGGCGAGGCCGATGCCCGCGATGATCAGTGCCACCTCGCCCCGGGGCAACATGCCCACGCCTATCCTGCTGCTGCCACGTATATTGAATCCGGTGAACAAGGCAGGGGCCATCCCACCGACCACCTTACCCACAATGGCCAGCAGGGTTATGACCGTGCCGAATACGATGGTGTCGGCCATGGAGGGGACGTCAACGAGGGTGCCCATCACCACGAAGAAGACCGGCACCAAGGCCTCGTACACCGCACTCAGCGGTTCCTCCAACCTCTTGGCCAAATCGGTGCCGGAGAGAGCCAAGCCCATGGAGAAGGCCCCGATAATGAAAGCAAGTCCGAAGGTCTCCGCCAGGCCTGCAGCCAGGAACGCCAACCCCAAGAACATGGCCACAGACGCCCCTCGAACTCTCATGGCACCGATGCCTCTCGCGATGTAGGGTGCGACCAAGGTGCCTAGGACGGAGAGGCCCAGCCAGAACCCCAGAGCTTTGATGGCGACGATGAGTACGTTGGAAGCGGAGACTCCGCCGGCGGCATGGATGCCCACAATCACGGTCAACACGATAATACCCAACACATCATCCACCACGGCCGCGGCAATGACCGTAACGCCCTCGGACGAGTCCAACGCACCAAGGTCCGACAGTACGCGCGCGGTGATGCCCACTGAGGTGGCGGTCATGATAGCGCCCACGAACAGGGCTTGAGCGTCGGTATATCCGTCGGCATACCCTAGAACAACAGTGCCCACCATGCCCAAGACAAACGGCAGGAGAACGCCTCCAAGGGCTACGGCAGTGGCTGGCCCGGCATACCTCAGGAACACCTTCAGGTTGAGCTCCAAGCCCACGAAGAACAGGAGGACGATGGAGGCGACCTGGGCAATGGACCACAGCTCGGTGCTGACAGGGATAACTGAAGAAGCACCCGCCTCGTGCAAGGCAGGGAAGGCCTCCCAGCCGAAGATGGGCATCCCACCCAAGGCGTGGGGTCCTATGATGACGCCTGCTGCCAGCTCTCCCAAAACGGGAGGTATGCGCAGAAACCTCATACACAACTCGCCGCTCAGCTTGGCAGCGATGAGTATTATGGCCAACTGGATTACCAGCTGGGTCACTATATGAGTGATATCACCGTGCATGGGAAATGCAGATACGAAATCCGATGCGACATTATATCACCGGCATACCCTCCATTGGGCAACGACGCGTCTTCTTCCGGGCTAGATCCAACCTTGGGGCTAAACACTGACGCTACTCTTGAAGTTAGAACTTGACGCTTGGATAGGGCTTCCCTACCATGAGCCAATGGTCCGCAGGCTGTCATATTCGTCCGGGGAGTCTCTGGCGTGTCCCGCGGACCCCGCACGAGAGCCCGTAAGAGGGTAGGAGCATGGCACACGCCGGAGTAGTATTGGCTGCTGGGACCGGGTCCCGTATGAGATCCAAGATTCCTAAGGTGCTGCACAAACTGTGCGGCCGCGAGATGCTCCTTTACCCCATCGAAACTCTACGGGATGCCGGTGTCGACCCTGTTGTGGTAGTGGTCTCCCCGTCTAATGAAGAGGCCATACGCTCTCTACTGACAGATGCAGTGGAGTACGTCGTGCAGCAGCAGCCCTTGGGTACGGGACACGCTCTGTTACAGGCAGCCCCTCTGCTGCGCGATCGGGTAGACCACGTAGCCGTCATTGGGGGCGATAGTCCACTGGTCCGTTCCGCCAGTCTGAAGTCCCTGCTGGACGTTCACCTATCGCGGGCGGCTGCCCTGTCCCTGCTGGTCTCCTCGGCGGAGTTGCCCCGTGACATGGGACGCTTGGAGCGCAAACGCGACGGGCGCATCACCGGAATCGTGGAGGCGGCCGAAGCCAATGGGGCCGTGGTTTCCAAGGAGGTTAACGGTGGGGCCTACTGGTTCCGCGCGTCATGGCTCTGGCCCCAGTTGTCCCAAATACCCATAGGAGGCCGTGGTGAATTCTACCTCACCGCTTTGGCTGGTCTCGCTTCTGATCAGAGGGTCGGCATACAGACCTTGGAAGCGGAGGAGTCAGCGGAGGTCTTGGGTGTCAACGACAGGGTCCAGATGGCCAACGCGGTAACCGTGCTGTATGCCCGCATACGCGAGGACTGGATGCGCCAAGGCGTAACCATGATAGACCCCACCAGTACCTTCATCGATGCCTCAGCGCAACTGGGGCAAGATACTCTGGTCTACCCCAACACGATGGTGCTGGGACCATCTCGAGTTGGGGCCGAATGCACCCTAGGACCCGGTTCAGTGATACGCGACTCCCAGATAGGAGACCGCTGCCGGATAACTTCTTCCCACGTAGAAGGCTCCATATTGGAGGACGACGTGGAGATGGGTCCCTTCAGTCACCTCAGACCAGGCACGTACATCGAGAGGGGTGTGCACCTTGGCAACTTCTGCGAGGTGAAGAACAGCCGTTTGGGCGAAGGTTCGGCCATGGGGCACTTTGGCTACCTGGGGGATGCCACGGTTGGCGCCGGAGTCAACCTCGGAGCAGGAGCCGTCACATGTAACTACGATGGTGTGGAGCACCAGAACACGGTGGTGGAGGATGGCGCTTTCATAGGCTGTGACACCATGCTGGTGGCTCCAGTGCGTATTGGAGCGGACTCCATGACCGCTGCCGGGTCTGTGGTAACAACTGATGTCCCCCCCGCTAGACTGGCAGTGGGTGTCCCTGCTAAGATACGCAGGAGCAAAAGGCTGTCAGGTAAAAAGAGGTAGTGATAAACGAGGCCGCCCGCCCTGCCCGGTGTGTGGACGGGAGGTTCGCAGACCTTGGACACTAGTGATTTAGCAAATAAAAGCCCTCGTAGGGCGAATGCCGCCACTTTACACACCCCTTTCCTTCCCGAAACCCATCGTCACCAAGTTCAATTTGCGCCCATTACCCCTTCTTCCTCCTTTCGTTATCGCCTACTTCGTCGTCATCTTGTGCCTTCGACCGTGCTTCATCAGGTCCGGACGGGAGGCTGTGGCAATGCCTAGCATCGCACGCTTAGGTTCGTCGGTGACAGGGCCATTGCTCTCAGCCTTCCGTCGTGGCAGCCCCGCCAATGGAGACCGAGGACGCAAACCCGTTGCAGAGAATGGAAATGGCAAACCCGACCGCGATGAAATGCTGATCACGAAAGAGGTGCAGGAACGCATGGATACCCGTGAGCGGGCCATGCTCAATGCGATCCTCAGGCTGGATGAAGCCACTGCCCGCGAGGTGATGGTGCCTCGCGTAGATATGATCACCGTTGAGAAGGAGTCCAGCCTGAGGCTTGTGGCCCAACAAATGGTCCAAGCGGGCCACAGCCGCCTCCCGGTTTATGACACCTTCCCCGACCACATCATTGGCATCCTGCATACTAGGGACGTGCTGGAGATATTAGCCGATGCCACGGACCGCCGGGATGTGAAGGACATTATTCGCCCCGTACACTTCATCCCGGAATCGAAACTGCTGGATGACCTGCTGCAGGAGATGCAGGAGAGGCACATTCAGATGGCCATAGTGGTGGATGAATACGGAGGCACCGAAGGCTTGGTGACAGTGGAAGACCTGCTAGAAGAGATCGTTGGTGAGATTGAGGACGAATTCTCTGCCCTGAAGCAGGACCCTCAAGTCGTCAGGGTTGGCGATGGCGACCTTCTGGTAGACCCCATGGTCAGCTTGGACGACATAGGCGAATTGATGGCAATGGACATCGGAGAGCCTGCATACGACACCATCGGGGCCTATGTGCATGGTGCCTTGGGGAAGATGCCGGAGGCAGGGGATGAGGTATGGCTGAACGGGCTGAAGATACGTGTGGTGTCCCTGTTAGGCAGGCGCATGCGCAAGCTGCGCATTATGCGGGACTGAAGCTAGCCCGTCTACAGCGTTGTGCCCTTAGGCCTAGAACGCATTAGCGGGCGCTGCCCTTGCCAATCGCTGTGATGGCCGAGACGCGCCCGCTGCACAAATGGGTAGCAGCAGTTTCTACTGGTTGGCTTACTCGGGTTTCTTCGCTAAGACTCGGAGCGCTTGCGTAGCGACCGCAGAGCCCCGGGTACCGGAGGCTTTGATGGTGTAGACGCCAGGCCCAATGTCGGCGGGGATCGCATGGACTTTGACATAGAACGCCCGGTTGTTGTTGGCCCGAGCCTGCGTTGCGCCCAGAGGTATCACGATATTGCCTTCCGGTTCACGTTCGATCTGGAGGAAGACCAACTCGCCGGGGTAGAAGCCAGAGCCGAGTACCTCGAAGGCAGGTCTACCCTCTTCTACGGTGTGGGGATGGACGATTATTTCGGAGGTCTGAGGCTCTAGGGCGATGCGAGACCATGGTCCCGGGGCGCCTGCTGCCCAGGCCACGCCTATAGAAAGTACGGCAGCAAGCATGCCTAGAACCACAAGCGAAACCTTCGTGCCCAGAAACCGCCTCATGGGGCCTCCTTCTTGTATCTACCCGGAGGGAACTCAACGATTAGAGATTCGCACGCTTTTGGGGCGTGGAAATCCAGCCGTATGTTAGTGTCCCATAGGAACGATGTCAAGCATCGGCAACGCTTCATAGGGCCATTCTGCCCGCAAGCTGCGCGATTCTTTTGTGCTCCCATCCTAGGCTATCCCCGATATACTTCATACACTGATATACTGCCTGTACAGCGGAGAGGTGGCCGAGTGGTTGAAGGCACCGCTCTCGAAAAGCGGCATCTCGCAAGGGATCGTGGGTTCGAATCCCACCCTCTCCGCCAGAACGTCACATTTATAGCTATAAAACTTAACTGTCTGGCGTACCGTTAGCACTTCTAATAGCACTGACACTTTCCGCCAAGACTTTCCTGAAGCCAACGTTCCGGATAGGAAATGCCAAGCATTCGATACCGGCGGCCCCTGTCCACGACATAGCCTCCCGTCCCCGATGCGTCCAACATTGGGGCTTACGTCTGGGCATGGGTTGAGTTGCCTCACCAAGCCCCCCACACTCCCAGCCCGAATCGAACACGCAGCGACGCCCGCATCCGATTGCTTTGGCCTGGTGCTGGCAGCGCCGTCTGAACACAGGGGAAGTCGCCTCCAGAGCTGATCTGGCCTGTCAGCTAGGCGTCACAAGGGCACATGTGACGCAAGTACACGGCACTTTCCTTCGGAGACCGACCCCCCTGGAGAGCGGCTCGGCCTTTACAGGTTGCGGTCTCTGGCAAACCTACCTCTGGAGCAACAGGGAACTAAGATCGAAGAATTCTACAGCCAAAGATACCGATTGTTTGGTTCGAATCCTCTTGAGTGGGCGTGAATGCACGGTAGGTGGAACCGTTTTCGAGATGTGGCTGGGAATCCTGTGAAGGCTGTGGCCCAGGGCTAATAACCCAGCCTCAGAAGGCTAATCTGACAAGAAGAGGGCGCAACCTGGGACCCTGCTCTAGTATGTGGCGAACTGGAATGTCCCCTCGGTCGCTCCCCGCATTGCTCCATAGCCTGTACGAAGACACGACCGCCGACGGCGACTTCCACGAACAGGCTGTTCCCGTCCAGCAAACATCATGCCAACGAGGGCATCTGTCCCAACAGCGGCAGTCTCGACGTATCTCGGATGGCCGTCCCAGACCACGGTAACGCCGCACACGTCGAAGACAGCCTCCCTACCATCGGCAAGGACCGCCTCGCCGTCTCCCACCACAGGCAGTCCCAATTCCGCCACCAGCGTCGGCGGCAATGTCAGATAGCCATTGAAGCCGGTGTCCACCACGGCGGCGACTTCCCGCGTCGCCCCGCCGGGCCCAGCAAAGGAATCGTCACAAAGGCTTCGAGATTGGAGTTCACTAAGCCCTCTAGCATCCGGCATTCCGCAAGGAACTGCCCCCGAAGTGGTACAGCGCCTGATGTCCGACCCGCATCAGCCAGACCCGGGCGTCAGGGTGCCGATCCCGCAAGCCCTGGGATGCGGCAATGGCATTTTCGCCGAGGGCATAGCTGCCGTTGCCAACGTGAATGGCGACAACCTGGCCATGATGGTCCGCCTCTACAAGATGGCGGATGTCCCTTTCGTAAATCTCTTTGCCAAGGCGGGCCGTCTCTTCCCGGGACTTGGGCGATGGCGTCGTCACCTCTTCACTCCTTTTCGAAGGAATTCGCCTACATCTCATATTCTAAAGTCTTCAACGACTTCCGTACAACAAATCGATTCACCGTGCCTCAGTCAACCGAGACCCTCAGTCTGGTCATCATGACTGAATCACATTAACGGCATCTGTTGCCGCTCATGCCCTCCAGTCACCGGCGCATTCGGTGAGACACCACACAGCCGCAGGTCACTCTTCCTGACCTTGTTTCGCGAGTAGATGTCTTTACGGAGCAGGCGGTTTCCGCCCATCGCATCAGTCGGTCTTCCGTCCGCGTGGTCAACTCGATATCCCCCTGTTTCGACCCACTGATGCCGGGTTCTTTTTGCCGGCACGTGTTGCGGTTTCGTCCTAGCCCAGAAGAATCAATTTTATGAAGGCAGCCGCAACCGCCACGGTTGGGGGGATTAGAAGGATTACCGTGGCAATGATCAGGATGTGCAACACTCGGCAAGACCAAATTTCAGCCCCACCCAATGACCCTGGCACTTACCTAGCCTCACCCCAATACTGAATTAGACTCCGTGTTTCCACTAAATTAGACCTCTCTTTGGCGCCCAGCCGACCATCCCTTTCCACTGACCTAGATCCGGCAATACTGGGCAATTCGCTATAGGTTTCTATCGATCGTTAGTCCCTCGGCAAGCAGCAAATCAGAGGGGTTTGATTTGACGAAGGCATGCCCGACTTCGATTCCTCTATCTCGAAAACAGCGGCCGGGGGTGACTTACACCAGAAGTTACGCCCGCCCACAATGTTGGACAAGAAGGACTTGTGAACACTTGCCAATCACCGCGTAACCTGCCCCTGAGGGAGGTCTCTCTATGCTACGGCACCCTGGGGTGAAAGGGGTCTTCTGCCTACTTAAACAGGTGCTTCTGGAACCAGCCCAGCGTGCGGGCGAGGTACTCCTCCCGCATCTTCGGGTGCCCAAGCCGGGTGAAGGAGTGGGCCGAGCCGGGGAACCGGACGAACTCCACCTCCTTGCCCAGCCGCTTCAGTAGCGTGTAATACTCCTCGCTCTGGGATATGGGGCAGCGGTAGTCCGACTCCCCGTGCAGCAGCAGCACCGGCGCGGTGACGTTGGCCGCGTAGGTGATAGGCGAGCGGAATAACAGCTCTTGGGCGGCGTCGGCCACCGTCCCGCCCCACTGGACCTCGCCGAAGCTGGTGCCGATGTCGGACGTGCCGTACATGCTGTGCAAATTGGTGCAGGGCGCGCCCACCACCCCGGCCACAAACCGGTCAGTGTGGCCCAAGGTCCAACTGGTCATGTACCCGCCGTAGCTGTAGCCGTGGATGCCCAGCCGCGTCGAGTCCACGTAGGGACGCTCCGCCACCAGATCAACCGCCGCCATCAGGTCCAGGTGGTCCTCGCCTCCCCAGTCCTCCAGCACCGCGTTCATAAACTCGTCGCCGTAGGTGGAGGAGCCCCGGGGATTCACTGCCAGCACCAGGCAGCCAGCGGTGGCCAGCACCTGCTGCACCGTGGCGAAGGCGTCGTAGAACGCCCCGTTGGGGCCGCCGTGGATGTCGACCACTAGTGGGTATTGCCACGACGGGTCGAAGTCGGGCGGGAACCACAACCGCGACTCGATGACGAGCCCGCCCCTCTCAAAGGTGAACTTCTCCATCGTGGCCGGTGGGCACTCAGCCAAGTACTCGGCGTTGACATCGGTAAGCTGCTTGCTCGCCCCAGTGTCCAGGTCCAGCAGCAACAGGTCTCCGGGAGAGGCTGGGGACGCCGACATCTCCACGGCGCGGCGGGCGTTCCGGTCTAGGGCCAATCCTGAGGTCTGGCGTGAGCCGCCGTAAAGTTCGTGGATTCCGACTTCTCCGGCATGGGCCTCGAAGAGGTACGATTCTCCCCACCGTTCTCCAAGGAACAGGATGCGGCCGTCGCTCTGCCAGCGCATCGACGGGCCGGGATTCATGGGGGGGAAGCTGACGAAGGGCTTAATGGAATCGTCAGTAATGCGCTCTGGGCTGTGGCCTGGCTGGATGATGTACAGCCAAGACTGCCATGACACCAAGCCCGTGGGGACATCGGTGGCCGCGGCCAAGAGCTTGTCCCCTTCGGGCGACCAAGCTAACCCTCCGACTCCGTACAGGCCCTCGGACCATAGCTCCGCCTCACCGCCACTAGCGGGCACCACGTAGGCCTCGGTCAGAGCATGGATGTCCCGGTCATCCCGCCGCCCCGAGATGAAAGCCACTAGCGAGCCGTCGGGAGACCACACCCCGGCGTAGTCGTCCCAGTCGCCATCGGTAAGCTGCCTGGTCTCTCCATCCGCCACATTCACGGTGAACAGGTGGAAGTGGGCATCGCCGCGCCATCCCAGGGTGTCGAAGCGGTACCGGATGCGGTGGATTTCGGTGACCCGAGGGGTCGACTCGGGGAGGCCATCTCTCTCTGGAGGCTCCTCGGGAACATCGGAGCAGACCAGCAGCCGCGCGCCGTCTGGAGACCATGCGAAGTCTGACACGCCGCCCGCAAGGGACATAAGCCGCCGCGCCTCGCCGCCGCGCGCACCCATGAGCCACGCTTGCCTCTTGTCCTTCTCGTCGGTCCGGAGGAACCCCAGGGTCTGGCAGTCCGGCGAGAACTTGGGCGCGCCGTCCCTCGGCCCCTGCGTGAACTCCACGATCTGCCCGGACTCCAGGTCCATGAGCATGATCCGGGACCGGCCTTCCATCTTCTCCGCATCCACCCACGACAGGGTGTAGGCCAACAGCGATCCGTCGGGAGACAATGCTGGGTCTCCCACACTCTTCAGCTTGTAGACCACATCAGGGGCAATGGGACTTGGCATGGCATCTCTCCCATGTGAGGGGGGACTATTGCTGGTTCTGGCGGGGATAGTATACCTACCAGTGCCGCCGAGTACCACGAAGAGGCTGCCACCGTCCGTTCCGGTTGGACCCATCCTCGAACTTGTCCGCGGAGTCGTTTGTGACACTACCGGAGTGACAGGTGGAACCCGAGGGCGAAGGTTCTTGATTTTGTCCAGTCAGGTGGGCCTTTTGTGAACTCCACCCTCAACTCATTGGCCATGTCTTTGACTGGGCCCGTTGGAGGCGAAGCTAGGCCATACCTGTCAAGCCCCAACATAGGGTCACTCCGTCCCCGCGTATGCAGTGTCCTGCTACTAAATTGTTGTCAAAGGGTCTGCCTCATTAGGGATTACTATCCCTGGAGACCAACTTGGTGGAGGACATCGGCGATCTGTTTCAGACTGTCTACAACGCCGTCCAGTATTTCCGGGTACTCAACGTCTCTTTTCAAAGTGACCGGCACCCATTGAGAGTCCCGCATGCCCAATGCGCCGCGCATCTCGGAGGGCTTGTTCTGTAGATGTTCAAAACAATCGACCCACAAAGGAGTTTCACCAGTTCTTTCAAATTGGTTGACGTTGATGCCGAACCAAACAATCGTCCCGCGAAGCTTGACATACCTGCCGTAGCCATACCCACGAGGCGTCGCCCTCAAGCCCTTCCGGCTGGCCCACTCCTGCTCAATCCCCCTTTCGGTAGCAGCATCAATGAGCCGCTTGTACTGGCGTTGGCGCATTTCCGAATCGTCGAATTCATCCCCCCGGCGTATCGGCTTGAACGCCCTGTAATCGGCGTACTTGGCCAGGCTACGCAGTTGGCGGATTTCAGTTTCGACACCGGCCTCGGCATAATCCCCGGTCCTGGCTGCCATGCTATCAAGGAGGCCTCCCCAGCTTACGATCATCAGGTGCTTTTGGGTGTTGCCCAGGCGCACGCACCTGCGCTCTGATTCGGTCTCCACCAGAGGGTCGAACCGCTGGCTTATCCGTCCCTGCAACTGGGGCCAGAGTGACTGGACCCTGTCCTCCGGTGCCAGGAACATCACGAGTGCCGGTCCATCATCCGGGAGCCGGTCAATATAGCCGTTGGGCTGATTGGGGGTGAGTTCAGCCCAAAACTTCACCTCGATGAGCACTCGCTCCATGCCGGTTTCGTCAAACCCCACCAAATCCGGGCGCGTGCCATCCGCTTTAAGCACCTGCGACCTTACGGCTGTGATAGCGTTAACACCTCGGACACCGGACTGTATGACGTCGTTCAACGCCACGCCACAGGCGTCCGAATGATCGAAAATGTGACGGAGAGCTTCCGTCGCAATGTCCTCCGTGTTTCCGGGAAAGCTGGAAACCAGGTAGGCGAGCAGAGTATCGTTGTCGGGCATGGAAACCTCTTAGCTTTGATGGGCCGGGTTCATCGGGTAGTCTTCAGGCTTGCCTGTGTCTCCTGTTTGAATCACGAAGGCCCGGCGGTCCCTATATAGACGGGCGCGGTTAGTGACGTTCTCGCCAGATGGCTCGAAGCCATCCCACTGGCTGTTGAACCAGTATTTGAAGTCACCGTTGAAGAGATACTTGTTGGCGATGCGGAAGCAGCGGCAGGTCACGCCCTCCGTCCCGCAGGCGGGCGTAGACCGCGTTCAGCAGTTCCCGCTGCCCATCCTTCTCACTGGGAACGTATTCATGGGCCAAGTCTTCGGTAGGTGACGCCTCCCGCCAGGGAGCTCGGGCGATGAGTTCCGTCAGTCTTGTGCTCATTTCGCATACTCCACTGATTCGCGGTAGGTGGGGACTATCTTGCAGAAGGCTCTCTTTAGCTGTCCAGCACCGACAAGAACCGGGGCCCATCAATAATTCTCATGCCGTGGTGTTCGTGGCCCGGTCGGCTTTATCTCAGCAATCACCTTGTGAACTGCGAGCCCTCCTGAAGGGGTGGCATGACCACATTGTGTACACCGTGCACTCTCCGTCTGTCTACAACACTCTGTCACAAGTGTCCGGTATTGAACTTCCCTTGGGTTGGCATCAGCTTAGAACATCCAGATATAAAACAGTTCTGATATCTTGTCTATCGAATTACATTGCCGCCCGCGTACGCCGAAAAAATATATATATATACCAATTTTTCGGGGATCCAAGAACTGGGTCACTTGGCCGGGAGAAGGGATCGATGGCTTCATCAAGTGCTGGGGCAGGAACACTGACTACCATCGGTCGGTACCTCGGTCAGGAAACGCCACCGAAAGGAGAATTCGCTTGGGGCCTGTTGTCGTGCCGTTCATCGTTCGCGCTCGCGGCCTGTGGTACCAGAACTCAGAGTTACAGGGGCGTCTTAAGCGTACTGCCTTCTTTATGGAAGAGTTCTTCGAGTCGGTTCTGGATGCATCCGAGATGGGCGAGAGACTCCCATGAAGTATGATATCAAACCCGATTGAACAAGAAAGACTCCCACCATGTTCGAGGGGGAGCCTCATAAGGGAAGGCGAAGGTGGCATCCCCTACCGCTCCATTGCCGTCTCAAGCCCGCTGGTCGAGGGTCCGAGAGTGACTACAGCTTCAACAAGAACCTCAGGGCCAAGGCTCTTGATTTTGTCCAGTTAGGTGGACTTGCCGCCGACTCCATGACTGGGGGGAGAGTTCTCAACCAGTACTGGGCGGATCCCCATCGGCGGGCGCGGGTTGTTCGTCCCACGGGCCATGTCGAGCGGGTCGTCCCGCTCTTTTGCCTCCTCCACCAAGGTCCAGCCTGGGGCCGAAGCGACGGATGAGGAAGATGAGCACGATGAGTCCGATGATAACCGGGCTGAGGATGCCGACCCAGATGGCCACCGTGGTGATGACCCATGCGATGCCGACAAGGACGCGCACTGCCCATCCGGCCGTCTCGCCGATGTCCCAACCCCATACGAGCAGGCCCTCGGACTCGGTCACGCGAACAGAGAAGGAGCCGGAGCCCGTCACCTCGCCTGCGTCGCTCATGGCGGTGACCGTCAGGGTGACGTCATAGGGCCTGGTCCGGTAGTCCCGGAAGGAGTGGGTTGCCTGGAGGCGGGTGGAGCCCTCATCGGGGACGCCGATGACTGTGGGCGAGCCGTCGCCAAAGTTCCACTTATACTCGTAGTCCCGGAGTTCGGCTGGGTGGGTGAAGGAGGCGGTGTAGTCTACCTCGTCGCCCTCTTCCACCGTCAGATTCTCCCCGGCAAAGACATCGATGGTAGGGACCTCTTGGACTGCGACCTCGATGGAGTCGGAGCCCTCGGCGATGCCGCCGGGTCCGGTGCCGCGCAGTTCCACCGACACAATGTATGGGGAATCCCGGTCGTACTCGTAGACGTGGTTTACCGTGGCAGTGACGCGGTGGCCCTCGGGGCGCAGCACACTGCCGCTGCCCGAGGTGGAGTTGCCGTCGCCGAAGTCCCAAGAGAAGGTGAAGTCGTCAATGTCCTCAGGCGCGGTAAACGAGGCGCGGAAGCGGGCTACGTGTCCTACCCGCACCGACATGTCACCACCGGCGTCAACGGCCAAGGTCTGTGAGGTGAGCTTGAGTGACACCTCTATGAGGGAGTAGGCGGCCGTCTGCTCCAGGAAATTGAGGCGCCCCTGGGTCTGCTCAATCTGCTGCTGCAATCTGGATAGCTCGCTCTGGACGGCCAAGGCGTCCTCCACGTCCTCGGCCTGCTCCAGGAAGGAGAGGAGCCTCAACTCGGTGGCCCGCATGCTGGTCAGACGGGACTGGTTGTCGACATACTCGTCAGTCACGTCCTCACTGGTGACGGCCCGGGACTCCACCTCCAAGGCGAGAGTCTCAACCTGCCGGAAGGCTTCGTCCAGCGACTCGGCGGGCACCCGGATAGCAATGCTCCCACTGTGTTCCGAGGTCCGGTCCGAGCTTACGACCCAGCCGCCCAGCCGTTGGGCCACGCCAACGATGCGATTCACCGTCCCCGCAATGTCGCCCACCACCAAGGATATGCGCGCCGTGCGCACGATGACGCGATTCTGGGGGAGAGGCGCGGGTTGCACCCCACCTCCGGGGCGGGCACTCGCTGCCTGAGGAGGCACCACGCCGGGGGTAGGAGTGGGGGCCGGGGTCGGAAGCCTTGGAGCGGCTGGGGCGGGCGTAGCTGCAGGCGTGGCACCAGTTATCGAGGGAGGCAGGGTCGCCGCGGCCGGTACGGCAGCAGGGGCCGCGGTGGCTGCAGGGGCGACTTCTACTGCTACCCCCAACTCCTCGGTAAGCCCACCATCACAGGCGGCGACCAGCAGGAGCAATGAGACCATCAAGGAGGAAACGAAAACACGTCTCATATATCTTCCATCTGCGTTAGGGATGAAGTAAGCATCAGTGTCGCAGGATACTGCACAAACGCCAGCACCGCGGCTCCAACCCACGTCAGGGCCGCCATGTGATCCTCGGGGGAGTCAAGCCCTGGTGAGACACGTTGAGTTGTGCGCGTGGGACTACCATTTGGACAATCCCCCGCTATGCGGTGCGGCAGATGCGGCAGGGTCTTCCGCCACCGACTCCATGCGCCCCAGGAACAGGACCGTACCTGTGGCCCTGTCTTGAATCAGAAACATGAAGGGGCGATCGACTGTAACAGGTATTGGCCCTGACTCTAGCATCCCAATTGCGCTGGCGGCCGCCGCCTCCGTCCCCTTTTCATCGACCGACACGAAAGCCTTGTGAATGACGGCCCCGATCGCCAGGGATGAACCCGGGCCTGTCATTCCTGAGAAGTCGGCGTCACCGCCAAAGGCGTCGGGCATCCCCATCTTCTCGAGAGTCTCATTCAGCATGAACTGGGATTCGAATTCGAACCTCGGCATGGTCAACAGAACGTTCCGCTCCTCGATATCGTCAAGGATCCGGCCCACGAGGTCGGCATCAGCCGATTCCTCGAACTCCCTGAATCTCCCCTCATTGGGAAGCAGGATGGTCATCGACAGCTCACCTCCAAGGTATGGCAGGTCCACTGCCTGGTACCCCTCTCCGCTGGCATAACCCAACCACGCCGTTCGGCTCATCATGGGCACTTGCACCTCGCCACCATCCAGCAGGTGAAAGGCACCCATCCGCGTTTCACTCTCGAGGAAGGGGTGGAGCCAAGTCGCGTTGAAGTAGATGGCGTTTGTCAATACCAGCCGCGTGAAGTTGTCGATGACTTCAGGGGGTATCAATTCTCTGATACGGCCTTCCGTCCGTTCGGCCACCCAGTCGTTAATTGTGACCCGCGACTCCTCCGGCGCCCCTGCGAAGTCCACCGGCCTCACACCGGCCCCGTAGTTCTGCGCCAGCACGTCGAGGAACGCTTCGAGGAACCCATAGCCCCTCTGACCCCAGAGCGCGTTAGCGATGTTCAGCTGGAACCCCCCGCTGGCCTTCACCAACGACCCTTCTGCGCGGGAGGCGAGTTGCAGATCGAGGTCATTGAACACGGGGTGCAGCCTGTCCTGAGGAAGGAGGAAGTGGAGGGTATCTACCATCTGGCGCTCCGTCTCTCCCCTGGCTCCGGCGTAGGTCATGGCGAGGGCCAGGGAGATGCTGTAGGGTGAGAAGAAGAGGTTACCGTCTTCTGCGGCCAGATTCTTATACAGTTCGAAGGCGAAGACGCTGTTGCCGTTGGCCAGGTCCGCCAGATCCGCACCCTTGGCTGATGGCGTGGCGCTTTCCTTGGTCGAGCGCAGCTCACCCGGTTGGTTGGGAACAGTAGAGCCAATCCTCCCCGTAGGCACTGATGCCGGCGCAACGCGGTCAGTTGGTGCCGGTGCGGGGGTCGTCGTCGAGGTCAGCGCGCTTGTGGGTACTGGAGCAGCGGCTGTAGATTGTGATCCGTCCTCGCATGCCGACAGGAGAGAGGTGGCTATCAGGCACAGCGCGATAATGAATATAGTAGGTCGAGCCCACAATCTCAGGTTATTCAGGATGGCCATCTTCTCGCACATTAGGACCTCCAGCACCTCCATGAACTGCGGCTGGCATAATGTGGGTGAGTCTACACCTTGATGTAAAGACGTATCGGCCTAAACAAAAGTTCCCCCTTAGGTCGACGTCGCGTAAGGCATAGGACAGATGCGGACCAGCGAGTGGGCGGCCCTGGGCCACAGGGCCTACCTCGGACACTCCAGTAAGGGGGAACCAGGAGGGAGCCTGGAATCGTGGGTGTGTTTCGTCGGGGCCGTCAGCCTCTTATGGTAGAAAGCACAAAACTGTCAGCGCCTCATACCTGCCCGCCTCTCAAGGTGTACTTGGAGTGGTGGGGAAAGAGCTTTAGGACGATGGCCGTCATGTAGTGTTAGGACAAGGCCCGCAACTGGACCCGGTTTGGGTAATTGGGCTGCGTGTTGGTTGGGGGTGATGGATGCGGCTTTGGTAGGCTGCGGCAATGGACACTCGCTTGAGAAGCGGATGAAAGGTGGATTGTGCTTGGTGATTTGTCTGGACTTCATATTCGTAACCTCACAGTTAGGGTTGTGTTCCGTTTGACAGTGGGGATGCTCCCTGAATAGAGTTGGGCGTCACCCATTCATCGCCCACTCGGAGCGGTTTGTTGGTTGCCGTGCGGGACGGATCGGGGTCCACGATGACCGGAAGAGGCAGCATACCCTGGCTGGGCGGTCCCACGATTTGGGCAAGGGTTGTCTTGGCTGGACTGCTGGGGTTGTTGCTTGCGGTTCTGGGCAGTTGTGGTGACATGGTGGAGCCGAAGTTCGTGTCCGTCGGTGCTGGGGACTTGTACACATGCGGGGTGAAGACCGATGGTTCGTTGGCTTGTTGGGGCGCAAACAGGGATGGCGAAGCCGTGGCTCCAGAAGGGAAGTTCACGTCCGTTAGCACTGGGAATCGCCGCGCCTGCGCGGTGAAGGCCAACGGCTCGTTGGCCTGCTGGGGCAGTGATGATGCGGGCCGAGCCACGCCTCCAAAAGGGGAGTTCGTTCATGTCAGCGTTGGAGGTCGCCACACGTGCGGGCTGAAGTCGGACGGTTCGGTGGCCTGCTGGGGCAGCAACACCGATCCGAACGATAGGCATTTCGGGCAGGCCACTCCGCCGGAAGGGGAGTTCGCATCGGTGAGCGCTGGGGGGTTCCACACGTGCGGGGTGGAGGCTGATCGCTCGGTCGCCTGCTGGGGCAGCAATAGCGACCCGAATGGGAGGCATGTCGGACAGGCCACACCGCCGGAGGGTCAGTTCGCGTCTGTGAGCGCTGGAGGGTTCCACACTTGTGGAGTGAAGACGGACGGCTCGGTGACCTGTTGGGGTAATGACGAAGATGGGGAATCCACGCCGCCGGGAGGTGAGTTCGCGTCCGTCAGTGCCAGCTGGGACCACACGTGCGGGGTGAAGGCTGATGACTTGGTCGCCTGCTGGGGCTGGGATGATCAGGTCCGTTCCACGCCGCCTAAAGGGAAGTTCACGTCCGTCAGCGCTGGACCCTGGCACACCTGCGGGGTGGAGTCGGACGGAACCGTGGCCAACCGGGATTCCGCTTCCCTCCACTACATGCAGTTGGACAGCCACGTCCGGGATATGCTCGTCCTTGGCACTGGCAGTCGACTTGACCTCAATCAGGTCGAATGCCCTGATGGAAGCGCGCACTAGCACGTCCACCCTTGTCCTGATGCCCTCGAAGGTAAACGCAGGCTCATATAGGGCCGAGACGGACGTGTCCTCCAGCAGAGCCTCGGTCGTTTGCACTGCTTGGCGATGCTCGAGGTGCGACTCTGCCACCAGCGTCCCGCCGGGGAACCTACGCCTGGCCATTTCCCCCACTGTATGTCCCGTGTCAAAAATCGCCTGTTGGCCGGTGCCAACCGGACCGGCAAGCTCTCCGTGGTAGCACTCCAGATAAAGTCTCTTCAGGCACTGAAGCCCGGCCAGAAAGCGTGACTTGGACAATAGTATGGGTCTGCCAGAGGACATGATGCTTACTCCGCCTTGTTGACTGCATAACTTGAAACTCGAGCTTGGTGCCTGAGGTTCATGCTCCAACAACTGGGCTGGGACGAGAAGCCTCTCGGGATGTCAGCAACGCTGTTCCCTGGTTGTCTAGGGAAGAATCTCAATGAGTTACGAATCTCTCGTTGCTAGCGGCCCCTTGCAAAGGAAAGCGAGATTCGGCTTCCATTTCGTGGCAGATGACACCATAGCTCCGATAGAGTCCAGAAAGGAGTCAGACGATGGGATTCTTGCGTGGCCTCCCGCCACGCCTCTTGGGCGGGTCATCCCAAAAGTAGATATCAGGGCTGACCCGTCTTATTCTTATGCTTCTTCCGGACGCCCTGACAGCCGTACCCAGGCGACGGCGCACGGTGGCAACGGTTTCCCCCTCCGAGGGTATGAGTCTTCCGGCCTCGCCGGGACGCAGGCGTGCTACATAGCTGGCATATTCCTGTGCTATTTGGGCCCTTTTCCCGGTAGCCGCCGACGCTGCCATCGCCTCTTGGATGGGCACAAGTTCAAACACTGCCATTTCGATGTCCCTTCGATTAGCTGTCGGCGGATTATACCAGTCACCACTGAGACAAGACCCAGGGACTTCTAACGATATATGCCTTGGGCTACTCAACCAGTTCACCACAGCACCCCCCTTCAAGGGGTTATTGAAGGGTCTACATGGGCCCAAACTTCAATCCTAAGGCCTAGTCCCATGAAATGCTCTCACGATATGGAGAGATGGATGGGATGTACGGCACTGCGTCCGGAGCCCTCGGATGAGGCGGAAGAGTCTCATGCAACCCCGGTGCATACTGGTGAGTCGACACAGGACCCTATCGGGGTGCATACGGAGGAGCAATTGCTCATACGGGAGCGGGGTCTTCGTATCTTGGCCCGGCTGATTGTGCGCGCCTATCCTAGCAAGCGGAACGTGTCGGCGAACCACCCATACACAGATGCTAACTCCAGCTAAGAGGACGGAACCTCAATCTAGAAGTCGTCACCTTGTGACTTCGGTTCGCCTGAGTGTTCACGTCGTACAGCGTCGCTCTCTTTTCAGTCCACACGCTTTCCTGTCGGTCCGGGTTTAGGTCTACGTGACCCTTTCTAAACCATGGGCACGTGCGGACAGATGCCGGCACCTGGGGAAGTTGGAACACCGCAGGTTGTCTCCGCTCTGGGACGGGATAAGTGTCCCCTGTAGCACGCAGGACACTGGGGCCTTAGTTCCCCCTCCTCTTAGGACCTCTGGGCAGTTCTCAAGCAGTTCCCTCGCGAAGGGCGAAGGTCTTACCTGGGCAGTGACGAGGTACACTCCTTTCCTTGCCGTAGTAAGGGCCACATTAAAAAGCCTCCTCTCCTCGGCGAACGGGTATGAATTTTCGTGGATGTGTGGCACGTCAGGTACCGCGGCAGCTTCGTTCCATCCATCGAGACGCCTTCGGCATGGCGCGAAGGGACGAGAGAGTTTAGCGTTCTTCCTTGAGTGGGAGCGTTGCGCGTGCCCCTCAGTACCATGGCTGCACGCCTTGCTCCCTACCTGCGCTACTACTCCTCGGACCGGCCTGCCCACGACCACGGAGTGAGCCCCACGGTTCTCATCGCCTTCGACGATCCCCTGAAGGAAACCCGGTTCCACCAAGTAGCCTAGGCCAAGATGGCATGTGCAGGTGTGAAGCTGCCCCTGTGGGTCTCTCGCGCGGAGGCCTTGGAGCGCCTGGGGCCCTTCGGCTCGGTCTGGCGCGACCCGGACGTGCTCGTACCGGCACGGGCTTTCGGGTGACCTTCTCCTATTGGATCAGGCCCAGCACCTCGTACTGTCCTTCGCGTTGTACCGCTACTTCTCAGGTCGTTCCAGCGTGCTATGGTGGTCTAGTCTTTGGCATCGGCCGGGGGCTACCCTGAAATAAAGTCGGTCTATGCGATGGTTGTCGCAATTCGACCATCGTGTGGAATCCCCGTGTAGCTCCTAGATACACTAATGACCATATTGCCTCTGGAATCGCTCGAAGCAGGCGTGACAGTGCAGTCAAGGCCTTTCGGCACATCTATTACCCGACCTGCCGGCGATATTTTGACGACCTGTCTGTTAGTCCGACAGGTACCGGAACCTATACCGGATGCTTTCGCCCTAGAAGGGAGGAGCGAAGCCGTCTTTTCCTTCGCCCAAGGACGGTAACTCCTCTTTCAGAACGTCGCGGACATCTCGATAGTGCATCATGTATTGCTTCTGGAACGATGCTCTCGCACAGCCTAGCTTTTCGGCCATCAGGTCGAAAGCTCTTTCCCGTGTGTTGGCAACGAACTTGCCCTTTTGGAAGTGGAACGGCTGGACAATGAACTCTTGGACACCTGTGTCGCACAAGCGAAGGTCTCAGGGTTGCCGCTCAATGAAATACTGCACCCGGCTGGCCCGGCCGCAGCGATGATACTGCCCCCACCAGTTCCGGGGCGTCGGGGATGGCTATTGCCTCTTGATTGAACAGTTCGTGCAAACCCCAGTACCCTTCAGCAAGGACATCCTCCAGAACGCCCGCGCCAAGGTCGCCGAAAAGAACCTCCACCTCATCGTAGCCAACGACGTCACCGCCGAGGGCTCAGGCTTCGGCGCCGACACCAACAAAGTCCTCCTCATCCACCCCGACAACCAAGTAGACGGCCTCCCCCTCATGCCCAAACCGGAAGTAGCCCACCAAATCCTCGACCGAGTAACCGCCATCCTCCACCGCAAGTCATCCACCTGAACCCCGAGACCACCCCCGTCGTTACCCCATAGCAATCAGCCACCCATGCCATCCCCACGAAGAGAGACTTTTGCGTAATCATTTCCGCGTCCTTAGCCAAGGAAGGTCATCCGGGGAGTGTAGTACCATCTCCGAGCACCCGCTGGCACGAAGTGTAGCCAAAATCAAATTAGCAGTAACTTGGGGCGGAGGACAGGCGTCAGCCCGCATACTAGCAGTTTTCGGGCACATACTTGCAGTTTCCTCAAGGAGAGGCCTCGCCGACTATCAGTAACTTGGGGCGGAGGACAGGCGTCAGCACGCACACTAGCAGTTTTCGGGCACATACTTGCAGTTTCCCAAGAAAGGGCCTCGCCAACAAGTGGACCAACGAGGGATACTTCGCGCTGCGGAACGCGCAGATGGCCTTCGGGCTGAGGCTGAGGGTGCAGAGCACGATTCGGCTGCGGGCCGGGGAGAATGTGGAGGCCGACCACTGCCTCTTCATCAACCCCGAGATACCCGACATCCAGGTGTTCCTAAAGCCAGTTGGCCCAGCTTATTTGGAAGGAGCACGAGTCCTCCTCTAAAATCGTCATCGACAAGCTGGGCACTAGTGTCCAGTCTCCAGACATCTTCGACGCCTGATCACTCACGTTTCCTAAGGGCTCGTCGAATGGTCTGAAGGCGCGCTAAAATCCTTACTCCAGTCGAAGAGGGTGTGCGCCACGGGCTCCCTTGGCGCTGCGTCCCCTGTGAAGGTGATGCTTGTAAGAGCTGGAGGACCTACGATTTCGCCACTGACCGCCCGCACCTCGTAGGAGTAGGTCGCCCCTACCTCGGCACCTCCAAGTTCTAGGTACTTGTAGACGAAGTCGCAGCCCCATAGGCACCTTCCCCAACCTCCAACTTCCTGCCACTCGTCGTAGTACCAAGTCTGCCCGTCATCCAGAGAGACTCTCCACTCATACTGAGTCACTAGGACCTTGCCATCGGGAGGTCTCCAGGTCTCGTCAAATGAAGGAGCGAGGGAATCTGCCTCAGCAGCGTTCGCAGGTCGTTCCCATGAGAGCCAGATGGCATCTTTCCTTTTCTTAGGATCCTCTTGTGCCCATAGGTCTTGCGGTGGCCCAGGGATACTCCCGGGCGTCGGTGTAGATGTGGGCGTGGGGTGGGGTGTTGGCGTCGGGGTTGGGGTTGGCGTAGTAGATGTTGGCGTGGGTTTGGGGGCGGAGTGTCGGTGTAGATGTGGGCGTGGGCGGGCTGGACGGGCGAGTTATCTCTTGATAGTGGAATGCGGCCTTGGGCGGCGGGGCTATACGCTCGCTCGCTTCCCGCACGGACATTCTTCTATCTGTACGATCCTCCTGGTAATCCTCAAAGAGGACACGGCAGTAGTCTGGGCGGGTGTCAAGCACCAAGTCCGACAGCACTTGTGTCAACCCCGCTTGCCCGTCTAGGTCGTCCCTACCCAGCGACTCTTTCTCCTCATGCTCGACCCCATAGAGTGCGAGTATCTCGTACATGCGTCCGATGCTTTCTCGAAGCTCGGCCACCGTTCTGAAGTCCTGGCATAGCCCCATGAGGAGTGACTCCGCCTTCTCTGCCTTCGGCGCCCTACCCGTGATCTCAGGGGGTAGGGTGACCACCGCCTCCTGGGTAGGGGTTGGTGTCGGCGTGAGAAGAGATGTGGCCGGGGCAGTGCAGGCTATCAGTAGTAGCGAGAGGTTAACGAGAATCACGTATATCTTCAGCATAGGGGGCGTCCTCCCCTTTCTTATAGGGGAACGGAACCATCCTAAGTGGTGCCCTTAAGTGGTGCCAGAGCAGTGACCTGGGACCCACCCAACTACGCGGGCTGCCATCTGAGAAGGCCGGAGTCTTCCAGCACCGAAGTGTTCACGCATGACATGGGCCAGCGGCCCCTCAGTACCAGCGCGATCTCCCTCCCTACCCTGGTCCTAGCCCCCTCCGCAAATCTGGCCGACGCCGAGGCCACGTGGGCACTCAACGTCACGTTTTCCAAGCCAAGAAGGGGGTTGCCGGAGTCGGGCGGCTCCGCTTCCAGCACGTCCAGCGCGGCGTGACTGATCCACCCCTCTTCCAGGGCTCTTGCCAAGGCAGCCTCGTCCACGGTGGAGCCCCTGCCAGTGTTGATGAAGATGGCCAGGGATTTCATTATCCTGAACTGCTCCTCCCCGATCATCCTCCTGGTGCCGCCGGTGCCGGGGAGATGGTTTGAGACGATATCCGATCGTTGAAGCAACTCCGTCAGTCCCACCGGCTCCACGCCGAATTGGACCATCACGGTCTCCCTGACGAAGGGATCGTGGGCCAGGATTCGGAGTCCGAAGGGCTTCATCAAAGGTACTACGGCCCTGGCGATGTTCCCGAACGAGATCAGCCCCAGCGTCTGGCCGTACAACCGGGGGAACTGGTACAAGGTCGGCCTCCCTTCCGCCCAGCGGCCCTCCCGGACCATTCTATCCACGACCAACAGCCGCCGGTGCGCGCCCAAAATCAGCGCCGCCGTATGCTCGGCCACCTCTTGGACGAAGGTGTCTGGGCAATTGGTTACAGGGATGCCCTTGGCCGTAGCCGCCGGGACGTCCACCAAGTCGGTGCCCACGCTGTCCAGTGCGATGATCCTGCACTTCTCCAACCCGTTGACCACATTCTGGGATAAGGGCATGTCCCTGGTTATGATCGCGTCCGCGTCATGCGCCCCGGCCAAAAACTCATCGTCCGACGCGGCCGGAACCTCGGTAATCTCATAATCCAGACCCTGCAGCCCTTCCATCTCGAACCTGTAGTCGTCAACAAAGTTGGGACGCCCCTGAGCCACAATCTTGAAATCCGCCATGTTGGTCCCCCTGTTTCATTTTGGCTCTTTGATGGTCTGCGTTGCCGCCGTCAGGTTGGACTGGGACGAGGGTGAGTGTCCGGCAGTCCTTGCTCATTTGGGATAGTCCACCTGATACCGCCAGTTGATTGCCATTATATCCAGCGGATGGGCCAGCACCGACACCATCCCTCACGTATGCAACCTCACACCACCCGTGTTTCTCAAGAACGCCAGCATCAGGGCGTCCGCCTTATCCGGCGACGCCAGGCCCCGCGCGCGCATTTCGTCCTTTCTTTCGATGAAAAGTTGCCCCCGGCTGTTCTGGCCTGGCCGCAGCGATGATAGCTGCCCCGCCAGTTCCGGGTCGTTGGGGATGGCTATCGCCTCTTGGTTGAACAGTTCGTACAAACCCCAGTACCCTTCAGCGCGCAGGTTAGCGAAGAGCCGGCGCTGTCGGGCGGGCCGTCCCACGTTGATCCCCGACACCGGCAGGTTCAGCTCCTTGAGCCGGTCCACCACTCCTGCTCCGATGCCGATTTCGTCCACCACGATCCGCTCCGGCGGTGCGCGTCCACGATGCGCCCTGTTAGTTCCATCGTGTCCAACCCTTGGTGAGTCTTGATATCCAAGACCCTGTTGGAGTTTGCAAGCAGCAGCACGCTCTGGTCTGGGCCGAAACGCGCTACGTCTACCGCCAGCACAGTCGGCCCGCCCGTCTCCTCCTCTTCCTCTGCCAGCAGGTTCCCATGACGGCCCTTGGCATGGAGGGCAATCGCCTGCTCGATTTTGCTCAAGGGAATCAGGCTCTCCTGCGGGTGGTCGCAGAACTGACCCAGCACCCTCGCTTGGTACATCGGGCTCTCCTCCCCCCATAGGCCAGCCCGCTCCACCACCCATTCCGCGGTCGTCAGGCCGGGGACCACCACTTGCTGTTGCTCCACGTTGGGGGACTCCAAGGCTGATATGGTGATGTTATGAAACATGCGCCGGTCTTCGTGGAAAGCACGTCGGAATGTCCCCGAGTCGCTGGTGGGGTTGCCGATGAGCAGCAGTTTGCAGTTGCCGGCCGTCATCACCGCGTCGATAGCCTCGTAGATCCCTTCACTCACCCCCTCGGCCTCGTCCACCACGATCAGCATGTTGGGAGAGTGGAACCCCTGAAACTGGTCAGCCTCGTCGGTGGAAAGCCCCAGCGCAAAGCGGTCATGGGCAACCTCCAGGCGGGTACTGAACATATTGCCGCCCAAGGACCGCGCAGAGTTCTGTGCAGACGGCCAATCTCGCGCCAGAGGACGTGGCGCACTTGCCGCGCCGTCGGGGCGGTGGTGAGGACGATGGCGGGGGCGTGGCAGGAGAGGAACCAGAGGACAGCGACGGCGGCGGTGAAGCCTTTGCCGAGCCCGTTGCGGGCTTTCACCGCAACCCGGCGGTGGTCGCGGATGGCCTGCAGCACCTCTTCCTGCTTGCTCCAGAGTTGGACGCCGAGGATATTGCGGGCGAAGAGGTCGGGGGAGCGGAGGCAACGATCCATAATCAGGCGGTCATCATCTGAGGACTGGAGGGGCAAGGCGGAGAAGTCCGGCGTGAAGACGACTTGCTTGATGGCGGGGCTTGGAGGGACGACTTTTACGGACATTGGCGTAACCTCTCGGCGATGTCGGCAAAGCTGAAGTCTTGAGACTTGTCAGGCGTGACGGGCTGTTGACGCTTGTTATAGGTAAGGGGCATCTGGGACTTGAGGAGGAACATGAGGAGGCGGTCGTTGCCTTGGATGGCGCGCTTGTAGGCTTCGACCTCGAGGTCCTCCATGGACTTGTCACGAGATTCGAGCCAGGCTTGGGCGAATTCGGGGTCGGAATCGCGCCAGCGGTAGAGGGTGGCCCTAGAGACACCGGCGATATGGGCGGCCTGCGTGGCTGGAACACCCCTATTTGTTGGGCAGTGAGGAACTTGCGCTGGCTAGCCGCGCGGCGGCTGGCGTCGTAGACGGTCCCCTTCTTGTTGGCAATCTTTTTGGAGGCGCGTTTCTTCCGGTCCTGCTTGCGACTCATCTCGTCATCTCCGAGGCGTGGAATGAGGGGCGCGTGGCGTTCTTCTTGTTGTTGCCGGTCTTACTTGTCTCACGATCGTAGCTGTTCAGCTTGGGATTTTTGGTCTCAAGGCCTAGCTGGGGGGCGTGATTTTGGGGACGGGTCTGGAGGGACTTGCAGATAGGGGTAAGACAACAGTCGTAGCTGAAAGTTTGTTTTTCGTAGCTACTTCCTGTCTTATTTGTCTCGCGTTCGTAGCTGTTCAGCTTGGATTTTGCGGTCTCACGCCGTAGCTGGGGGACGTGATTTTGGGGACGGGTCTGGAGGGACTTGCAGATAGGGGTAAGACAACAGTCGTAGCTGAAAGTTTGTTTTTCGTAGCTACTTCCTGTCTTATTTGTCTCGCGTTCGTAGCTGTTCAGCTTGGATTTTGCGGTCTCACGCCGTAGCTGGGGGACGTGATTTTGGGGACGGGTCTGGAGGGACTTGCAGATAGGGGTAAGACAACAGTCGTAGCTGAAAGTTTGTTTTTCGTAGCTACTTCCTGTCTTATTTGTCTCGCGTTCGTAGCTGTTCAGCTTGGATTTTGCGGTCTCACGCCGTAGCTGGGGGACGTGATTTTGGGGGCGATCCGGGGCGGATTGGGGCGACTCCCGGAGATCCACGTCGTAGCTGGCGCACCTTTTTTCGGGGGCGGAAGCGGTCTCGTGTGTCTCACGTTCGTAGCTGTCCAGCTTGGGTTTTCTGGTCTCACGTCGTAGCTGAGGAGCGTGTCCTTCGACTTCGGGACGAACGGAGAGGGTAGAGGGGGTTGCGGGGCTGAAGATGAGGCCGCAGTGGGGGCAGCGGAAGACGTCGTTGTCAGGCCCGTCTACAAGGTGGTCCGGCGAAGACGGTGGACGTCCTACACTTCAGGAGCCTGAACATCCACAGGCTTGCCGTAATCGGAGAGAATCGCAACGTACTTCGTCTTCAGCGTGTCCGCGCCGCTGTCGTCCATACTCTTGTCCACTGGTACTTCGGTTTGTAAGACGGCCCTTCGGACCAGAAAGTCCTTCACTCCTACCCAGTATTCAGCCGTGCCACTCCAGTACTCGACCTCGCCACCTCCGGTCTCGGCGTAAGGACCGTCGAGCAGACCTGATCGAGCCTCACCAGAGATAGCGCCTTTCAAATGGTAGACGGACTCGCCGTACAACACTTCTTTACCCACCAGCGAGAATCTTTCCGCCATCTCAAGAGCATATCCGGTGCTGAATGCCCCGAGTTCGGGCTCCTGTTCAGAAGGGTCCATCTCCTCCCACTCGCCAGTCCACGAGTCCTTGAGATAGGTATCTCTGCCAATCACGATCAACTCAGTTTCAATGATGAAAGCACCACTGAAAGCGCCCGATCTGTCAGTCCGGACGAGGTGACTGCGCTCCGTGGGCTCGAGATCTACTACGATGTAAGTTTCAGCTTCGGCCCCCTCATATTGGATATCGACCTCCATGTGGACAGATTCGACGTTATTCATGGCAGCGGCCGTCAATTCCAGCACAGTTTGGGCCGACGGAGGCTCGTTAGCACATCCAGACAATAATGACCATAACAACAGGCACAGTAGCCCGATCCCAGCCACTAATTGAAGCTCTAATCGCTCTCTGACCTTTTTGTAGGGAGCCGTCCCTCTACGGCCCGTGCCAAGGGACTCATGGCCGACATTCATCGACCGACCCGCCCGTACTGAACCGCGTATACGCACAAGCTTTCTGTAGAGATTCATAGGGGATACCTACCTTTCCTACCGTAGAGGCACTCTTATTGGCAACCTTATCAACTGTCTACAAATAGACAATAGCGATCGACTCCTTTTGGCAGCCTCGTGCCAGTTGAGTGTGAAAATCTTCTGTCTTGCTACCGTGTCGGACGTTCCATAAACCTAGGTCCCGCGCTATCCGGTGCCCGACTGTGGCTCAGTAAATATGGACTTGGGGTTACTCGCGTTGCGCTCAGCTTACCCCGAAGGTCCTTGAGATAGGCCCGCAATAGTTGCGATTCGCTTGGATAGCCTTTGTTCGAGACGCTGCGGCAGATGAATGCAAAGATTCTGTTCATCGTCTGGAGTGAACTCTCTTCCATTCCTCTTCTCGCCCAACAAGATGTCGCGGATACGCTTGCCCATGTGATGTATCGGCGTTCCGAGGAAGCCCTTAGCCGGCGATGACCAGCCACTGATGCAGACCAGTGGGAACGGTATACGTAATTACAGGGGCAGCACCTTTCCAAACGCTCGATGCAGAGGGTCCACAATGAGAGCAGTAATCGCGAGGATTCGGCCTCTCCCGCCTCTGGTATATCTGCTTCTTCTTGTGTCCTTCGCCAACACCAGTGGAGCTCATGTTGCTGCTGCTAAGTCTGGAGGCGATCTTGTGTAGGACGAGACGCAAGTGAATTTCGCTCATATCTATCCCCCTCGATCACTGGTGCCGGCTACCGCCCACCAGACTGGACAAAATCAAGAACCTTTAACCTCAGATTTGTACCAGACCTGTAGCCAGATCGGGGTTCCTTTACGTCATGGCCGGGTCCCACGGTGCCCATCACCAGCTCGACGACGGCCGTAGGCCACTGGGGCCAGGACAATGCCGGCTGCTATGGCGGTCATGATGGCCGACCTGCCCCGCTCCATACTGGTGGGACGCTCCATTGGCGCTAGCCAATCCTTTCAGAACGAGTGGGTCGGCTCGCCCCGCTCCCTATCGCCGTGTCGTTGCCCTACCTATGGAGTCCACCACAGCTGCAATCAGAGCGAGAGCGCTATGAGCTCCTGGGACCCCTCTGGCGTGCTGGACAACACAGGCCAGAATGTTCCGACCGGCTCTAGGAACATCCCCGGCCCACCTAGGCTCGCCCACAAGTGCGAGTGAGGACAAGCTCCCCTCCTGTGTGTCCCCTCATTGGAGCTGTCGAGGATGTCCCTCAACCCCAGGTCGCCTAGTCGCTTCAACCATATCCCGTTCCATGCCTTGCGCAACGTCGACGTATGAAGGAACCTTTGCTTACGCCAATCCGTCTTACACCAAGGTGTAGACCTACTCGCACCCACCCAACTGCAGGGCATGGGGCACGCTGGAGGTATTTGATGTGCGAGAAGATTGCTGGCGTGGACAACCTGAGGCGATCGGCGTGGTCTACTTTGGGGATTATCGCTTTGTGCTTCATAGTCACTTCTCTCCTGTCGGGATGCGAGGACGGGCCACAACCCACCGAGGAGCGAGCCACGCCATCAGCCAAGGGAGCGGACTTGGCGGACCTGGTCGATGGCAATAGCGCCTTCGCCTTCGAGTTGTACAAGAATCTCGCGGCAGAAGACGGGAACCTCTTCTTCTCCCCCTACAGCATCTCTCTGGCCCTCGCCATGACATATGCCGGCGCGAGGGGCGAAACTCAACGCCAGATCGCGGATACGCTCCACTTCCTCCTGCCCCAAGACGGACTGCATTCCGCGTTCAATGACCTCGACCTACGACTCGCCTCCCGTGGAGGAGGGACATCGGATGGCGACGACAATGGGGGGTTCCAGTTGAACATCGCCAACGCGGTCTGGGGCCAGAGGGACCATGAGTTCCTCGAAGCGTTCCTAGACGTGCTGGCAGAGAACTACGGGGCCAGTGTGAGACCGGTGGACTTCGTCGGAGCGCCGGAGGAGTCGCGGCTCATGATCAACGACTGGGTCGCCGACCAGACGGAGGACAGGATTAAAGACCTGATACCCCCAGAAGTCATCGACGCCCTCACGCGGTTGGTGCTGACCAACGCCATCTACTTCAATGCTTCGTGGCTCCACCGCTTTCCCAAGAATTCCACACGCGTACGTCCCTTCCACCTGCTGGATGGTGGAGAGGTGAAAGTACCGATGATGAGCCGAACGGCTGGGTTTGGCTATACGAGCGGAGAGGGATATGAGGTCGTGGACATGCCGTATCGCGGCGTCGAGATGTCGATGACCGTCCTGCTTCCCGATGAAGGGCGATTCAAGGAGTTCGAGCATTCGATGGACACCGAGCTCTTGGGCCGGATTCTTGACAACATCGAGAAGCAGAACGTTCAGTTGACCATGCCCAAGTTCGAGTTCGAATCCCAGTTTGCGCTAGCTGAAACTCTGAAAGTGATGGGGATGCCGGACGCCTTCGACGAATGGACATCCGACTTTTCGGGCATGGACGGCAGGTCGTGTCAGGTTGGGGATGATCCGTGCCTGTTCATCCAGGACGCCATTCATAAGGCTTTCGTGTCGGTGGATGAAGAAGGCACCGAGGCGGCTGCTGCCACGGGACTAATTGTGCAAGCGCAATCAATTCCAGTGAGTGTCTCGGTCGACCGGCCGTTCATTTTCCTGATCCGAGACAGGGCCACGGATACGATCCTGTTCCTAGGACGCATGGAGTCTGCGACAGAAGAGCCTACCGCATCTGCTGCACAGACGACCGCCAACGGACCGGGCTAGGAGACCGCCAGGACGTCGTCCCGGCCCGTTACGTAAGGAAGGCCACACATAAGGGCGGACGTGGGAATGCAAGGTGCTACCTGTGGTGGACCCGCTGACACGAAGGGGATGAATGCCCACTAGGAGGGATACCCGATGAGGTCTACCAGCGATGGGCTAGGGTTGAGATGGCGGACCGGAGGCTCGAGATTCGGCCTCATCGAAGGACTCGTTGTCCTCCTGATGGTGGCCACGACGGGATGTGGTGATGGCGAGCCTGACGCTGTGGTGAAACCCGCCGTTCCCAGCGTGACCTCAAGAAGCGCCCCTGCACCTGCGCCCTCGGCGATCCCCGGTACCAGATGGATTCTCCATTCATTGGATGGTCGTCCGGTAGTTGAAGGATCCTTAGTCACAATGTAGGTGGGTGAGAGCTTCGTCGGCTCCGACGGGTGCAACAGCTATGGAGGGGTGTCCGTCGACGGAACTGCCGTCCTCGGTGCTGATGGGGTGTTTTCATTTCCTCCAGACGTCTGGCAAACGCTAGTGGGCTGTCCCGAGCCTGAGGGCGTCATGGATCAGGCGGACGCATACATGTCGGCTCTCATCCAGGGGGAGAGATACCGCGTTGCGGGCGACAAGCTGGAGATCATTGACGAGCGGGGCGGGACCAGGATCGTCTTCCGTAGGCATGAGCCACTGCCAGGGCATCCCATGGACTTGAGCGGCACCGCGTGGCGGCTCCTTATGGAACACGATGGGGACGGAGACTTGAGTGGGACGACCATGGTATTCCTGGATGACCGGCTAGTCACTGGCGTGACCGCCTGCCGCGCTTACGTAGCGAGCTATAGGACGTCCAAGGCCGAGGGGAGTATGCGCCTCAGTCCGTGGGCTACGTTCGGGTCGCAGCAGTCATGCTCGAAGAAGTCCCGAAGTCTGGAGGGTGAGTACTGGGAGTTCCTGTATCGAGCATGGGAATACTCAGTATACGACGACGCAGAATCGAGACGCCTGGGTATCAGGAGCCCCAGGGGCAAGACGCTGACCTTCGAACCACTGCTCCCAACCGTAGAAGACATCTCCGACACGGAATGGACCCTGAGTACGATCGTCGAGTTCGGCCGTGGGACGCTCCGGGACACCCCGGTCATGGAGGGGGCCGAAGTAACGATCTCGTTCGACGAGGACGGCATTTCAGGAACGTCGGGGTGCAACTCCTACGCCGGTCCGGCGAGGGTCGATAACGGGTCCATCACGATTGACGTCCAGTCCCTGATCCATACAGAAAGAGTATGCGTAGGCGAGGACGGCCTGATGGAACAGGAAGACCGGTACATTGGACTGCTACCGCGGGTGACCCGTTATGGCGTGTTCGGCGATGAACTATTTCTGCAGACGGACTTGGACAGGTTCGGGAGGGACGACGAACGGTTCCTAGTATTTGAGGCAAAGTAAGCGGTACGCAGGACGATGGGAGAATGAGCGAGACAGGTTCCTATGGCGGAGGAGCCACCACACTGGACAAGATCAAGCACCTTCACGCTCAGCTTCATTTTTGCGTTTTGAATGCTAACTGCCCGGCACTCCCGCTTATGCAGCCCAGCCCTTGCGTATTGTCGGCTCCGGTACGCTCGCAGGCTGCTGGCCGATTTCCCGAGCCCGTTGCCCTGGCCCTGGCGCGGGAGGCGGCCACCGCCACTCCCGGCAATGCGGTATGGGACCGCAGCGCCGGCAGCGGAGCGAAGAAGCGATACAGCGCCTCCCCCTGGACGCCGGTGGTGGTATGGGGAGACCTCCAAGGTGAACCGCAGCCTTTCTCTCAGTATTCCATATTTCATCTAGAAGTCTAGTTTCAGGCAACGATTGGGGCAGGTGTTTTTGTGGATGGAAAGGATACTTACCATGCCTCCACCAGCGATTTGTGCTTGACCGAGAGACTGGAGGCATCTGGGCAATGAGTAGCCTGAGCGCGAACCCCGCGCCCGCGGCCCAGAAACACCATCGCCATTGAGGAGTTGCTCCCTGAAGTACAGTCATTGCTCAGGGATTCTCCATTCTACTTGGAGCGACCATCTATTTATCCCCAACCCTGGTGCTAAGTTTCAGGCGGATAGAGATGTGTTTCATTTGGCCAGTGTAGCTGAGCCGGTGTTCTAGCCCAGCGGTATGATCAAGGCGTCTTCTCCCATCAACGCTCCAAAAAACGCAGTTGTTACAAAAATCAGGGGAGCGACCATACATGGCTTGCCGCCAGGCTCAATTCCCGTTGATTCTGTAGTAGAGGTCATTGGGGAGGAAAATGGAGTCCCATAGGTGACAATACATATAAACCCGGTTCGCCCCCCCTTTCGCTAGAGGACACCTTCCGCAACAGTTCGAAACAGAGCCTTGATCAGATGCTCATCCCGGAGGTGACTTACAGCGGACACAAGGGGAAGGGGTACGAGGTGCAGGTGTCTGAGACGTGCGAAGAGGGGAACGCCGTGCAGATGATCACCCACGTGGAGGTCACGCCATCGCTCGATGGCGACGCCGGTGTGACGGTGGGGGTGATAGACACGTTGAGGGAGCGTGGGATCGGTCCTTCGGAGCTGTGGGAGTCATAGCATGGAGATTACAAAGAGGGTAGAGAACAATGCCTCTAACCTGGTCCATCAGTCGTGACCCTGTTTGCTGGGGACTGTCGCCCTCCGGAGGAATCGCCCCTAGTCCGCCACGTCGTCGGCAGGGCTTGGGAATTTTGGCTCCAGATGGACTCTCCCCATCACTCGGGGCGGGTCAAACGGGACCCGACGAACTCATGATATGCCCCCTTCGTTACCCAACCCTGAGGTTCAATCAGTCTCAGAACCGCCTTGCGGAGGCGCTTCCGCCATCCTTCCAGCGTTTCTTTTGGGGCGTACTGTCCTCCCAATATTCTATCCGATAGGATTTTGACTTTGCCGTCGCCAGGCCATTTTAGTCTGTCATCCTCCCTACGTTCCAATATGAGCGGGGTTATCTCCCTTGCGATACTTTCAACATCGGGCATACGGTTCTTCGGACGCTTTTGTCTGTAACTATCTCCATTGAACGTGGCGACGCAGTTAGCGGTGTCTAATCGCCAGTGCTGCAGCTCGGCCCTAGAGGAGCCCAGCGCGATTCCTCCATGGCGTTCGATTTTGAAGCTTAGTACTGGCGGCTGCCATTCCATTTGTTCAGTTCGACCCACCACCTTGACACCCCGCATGCCTCCCTCGACATATTTATCTAGTTGATCCCAGTGCTCTGCAAGAAATCCTTGAACTCGACTCGTGTCAATATCGTTCAAAAGGCCGGTGTTTATACCAACGAGAATAGTCTTAAATTGCTTCCAGACTCCGTCATCACGCATCAATTCGTCGCCTCCTTAGATCTTACTTACAGGAAATACCATTTGAGTCTATACCGACCTTAGGCCGCACTTAGTTGCTACGGCAAGGGAGTTGGCGGCGACCCTCGAAGACAGGGGTTGTGGCTCATGGAGGCGGCCGTATCCTCCAGAGTTCTGGGCCTAGCGACAGTACTGTAACCTGTCTGGCCTCACAGCTCCCTGAAAGGCAGAACACCAAAAGAGTTTGCTGCCGGTCCACCGCAGCGGTCACGTCGCTAGTCGCTGTCCTCGCCAATGGAGTCGTCGTAGTTCACCACCGCCCGCAGCAGCCTGCCCGCGTCGTCCGACCCCGGAGTATTACGTCGCTGCGTTTGCCCCTGTGATTTCGTACGTCCCCGTTCCTCGAAAAATCTACACCGTCGGCCCTCTGACGCGCAAGGACCGAGTGGCGCGCGCGCCCCCTAAGAGCGGAACGGGGCCGCCTATCTGAAGAAACTCAATTAGAACATTGCTATCTGATTGTGTTCTGAAAACCGTCTATCGAATTATAATGCCGCACGCGTGTTAAACTCTTTCTCTCTCTCTCCCCCAATTTTCCGGCTCTCGCAAAAACCCATGGAGGACGCCATGCGCCACACCCACCAACCAGGCGGCGGCATCGATTAAGTACCTGGAGGCGCGACGGGGCGGGTCGATGTGGGCAACCTCCCAGCCCAGGGCCGGCGCCTGTTGGACCAGCAACGCCATGAAGTCGTGGACGGCTACGGTGTGCTCCACATGGCGGAGGATCTGGCGGCTCCTCTTGCCGGTGATGTTGCGCCAGTCTCCGGCGTCCAGGGGAGGCGCTGTATCGCTTCTTCGCTCCGTCGCCGGCGGTGCGGTCCCATACCGCATTGCCGGGAGTGGCGGTGACCGCCTCCCGCTCCAGGGCCAGGGCAACGGGCTCGGGGGAAATCGGCCAGCAGCCTGCGAGCGTACCGGAGCCGTACCTCATCGGGGACGAGAAGGAGGACGCCCCCAAACTCACCCAGCTCGGAGAGCATCGACTCGTAGTCCACGCCTGGCATGGACTGTATCTCGTCCACCACCACAAGAGTGCCCCGCCGCTTCTCCATGGGCAGGCTGCCCTGCTCCCGTATCACGGCGTCCACCAGGTTGAGGAGGGACGCCCCACCAGGGCCGACGCGTCCCTGCGGCGTATATCGATGGTGGAGACCAAAGAATTCGGCGCTGAAACGGGCTGATTGCATGGTTAGAATCTCCTGCGTGGGCAAAAGGGGGACAATCACCTCACGAGGAAACGAGTTTGGTCCAACGTAGCTAGCCTGGGTGGTACTTAACCTATGGAGCCTGGGTGGTTTGTGGGGGACGTTAACCACCGATTTCGGGAACTCGGCCAATTTGGTGACGCTCAGTGTCAGCCGATTGCACTTTGCATTGCAGTTATTGCAGTGTTGGGGTTGGAGGAGGGCTGTGATCATGGGTGCTGAGGACGAGACTGAGGCTGTGGAGAGGGCCGGCGGGAGCGGGGAGGGGCGTTTGTTGGAGGTGCTCTAGACCCTGGCGGAGGATCGGTGCCGGGTGGGAGCAGCAGAGCACTGGGGGTGAACTACCGCACAGTGCAGCCAACCTGGATGCGGGCCGGCTGTCGCGGCCGGATGCGCGGTGCGGTGCAGCGGTTCGAGAAGGCGGAGTCTGAACCCGAGGCCGTCCTAGTTGTCTCTGGGCCGATGACCTGCTCCCTGAAAACTGATCCAGTCATAATGCGAGTCTTGTGGGATGATCACACGGCCTGCTGCCTGCCACGGTTCTGCCTTGAGGCGTTGCGTGCTGAAGTGCGTCAGAGCCTCCCTCCGCCACCGAAGGCTCCAGCGTCACCACGCCGACGTCAGGCAGCCTAGGCGCCCGCCTCGGTGGACGCCATTCTCCATGCGCACCCTCCCACAGCGGTTGGCCCAGCCCCACTTCCGCCCGAACCTTAGCCCCGATCCACCGAAGGGATGAGTGTGGGGGCGTAATGAAGGGATAAGAAAGCGCTCCCTGCTTGGGGGATAATGGTTTCAGGAAGACGAAACCGACCCCGAACCGGGAGCACCCAATTGATGCTATCACCTGAGCGCCCCGACCGCATCCAAATCGCCTTTGATGATCACCGCCTGGTGGCCAATGCCGGGCTGCTCTTGCCGGTCACCCTGGCCCAGCGCCTGGGTCTGTCCCAGCTGGTTGACCGCCACGTTAACCTGGGCGATGCTCCTGGACGAGCCAACGCTGGCGACAAGATGCTGACCCTGGTAGCGTCGGCGCTGGCTGGGGGCGACTGCATCGACGACGCCGACGTGTTGCGCACCGGCGGGACCGCTCGTGCCATCGGCTGCGTGGTCAAGGCGCCGTCCACTCTGGGCACCTTCCTGCGCAGTTTCCGATGGGGCCACGTGCGCCAGATGGACCGGGTGAGCCGGGAGCTGCTGGCTCGGGCCTGGGCCGCCGGTGGGGGACCCGGCGACGGTCCGTTGACCATCGATCTGGACTCCACTATCTGCGAGACCTACGGGTTGGCCAAGGAAGGGGCACGGCGCCACAACTACACCGGCCAACGGGGCTATCACCCGCTCCTCGCCATCGCAGCCGGCACCGGGGACGTGCTGATGGCCCGGCTCAGGGAGGGCCGGGCCAACACGGCCCGGGGCTCCGCCCACTTCCTGCGGGAAACGGTGGGGCGGGTGCGCCACGCCGGAGCCACCGGACCACTCACCGTGCGGGCCGACAGCGGCTTTTACACCCATGGCATCGTCGCCGTCTGTCGCAAGACGAAGGTCCGCTTCTCCATCACTGTCCGCCAGCACGCCCGACTGCGTAATCTCATCGAGGCCATACCAGAGGAAGAGTGGACGCCCATCCCCTACTGGATGGAGGGCGCTGCCGACGTGGCCGAGACTGACTACACACCATTTGGCAGTGAGCCCGACGCCGTGCCGGTACGTCTCATCGTCCGCCGGGTGAAGCCCACGCCCGGTTCCCAACTGGCGCTCTTCGCCAACTATAGCTATCACGCTTTCATCACCGACCGGGAGGGCGACACCCTGTATCTCGAGGCCGACCATCGCCGCCACGCCGAGATCGAGAACGCCATCCGCGACCTGAAGTACGGCGTGGGGCTCAACCACCTGCCATCGGGACGCTTTCCCGCCAACGCCGCCTGGCTGGCGGTCCAAGTGATGGCCCACAATCTGGCCCGCTGGACAACGCGCATCGGTCTGGGCGAGCCGGCGGCAACCACCAAGACCCTTAGGCGGCGCTTCTTCGCCCTGGCCGGACGGCTCACTCGCTCCGCCCGTCGCCTCACCTTGCATCTTCCTCAGAGCTGGCCCTGGGAAAACCAATTCGGCAGAGCCCTGGCAAGACTGCGCGCCCTGCCGCTCCCTGCCTGACGGCGTCCGACCCATCCGCCGCACTACCCAACCGCCTGGCGGGCTTGCGCCACGCCGGTCCCTGAGTGTCTCCTGCTTCCAGCTGGCTGCCGGTCTCGCCCGCCACAGCGGCTGCGGGCCGTCAGAAATCACATTTGCGCGGCTGTCGCACCCCACATCGTCCAAATCTGCCGGAATCAAAACCCGCCAGTCTAATTCCCGCACCTCTCACCCCTGGCCTGACCGGCACGGCCCAAACCCTCGGTGGATTCGGGCTTAGCCTGGATCCACCGAAGGAGTGGGGATTAAAGGTGTGCTGAGAGCGTGAAAGGGTGCTCCTCTGAATCTGGGATAATGGTTTTTGATCGGAAAACCGACCCCGGAAAAGGAGCACCTGTTAGATGCTACCACGCGAGCACCCCGACCGCATCCAAATCGCCTTCGATGACCACCGCTTGGTGGCCAACGCCGGGCTGCTCATCCTGGTTTTCCAATAGCGACAAAAAATTCCGCTACTCGTGCTCGGTGGAACTGTACGGCACTGCGTGGGAGAGGTTCGAGTCCTCTTAAGTGGGCTGATGTACGGGCATCCATGCGCATCACCCTAGAGTCTCCGGCGTTGTGGCAGGCCTTTCGGTATTGCGAGGTCTCGAAATAGTCGGTCGAGCCCCGAGGTTGCTATCAAAGATTGGCTCAATGTCTGATTAGCAGTTCGACTATAGCCGGCTTGGCCGCTTGGGTCGCGGCCAGGTGTAGGGGAGTCGCCCGGTCGCAGTTGCGTGCACGGAGGTCGGCACCATGCTCCAGCAGGCATGAGACAATAGCCGTGGGACGATCAAAGCGGACTGCGTAATGGAGTGGGGTCTCATCATGGTCGGCCTGAGCGTTGATGTTTGCGCCTCGGTCCAAGAGAACGGAAAGGACCTCGTGCTTTTTGGAAAACCGCGCTGCCACGTGTAGAGGTGTCTGGCGCCACATATCCCTGGCTTCGATCTCGGCACCCTGTTCCAGCAGGGCAGAGATTACGGCGGGATTCGGATTGAAGGCAGCGGCCCAGTGCAAGGGCGTCCAACTGTGTTCGTCTCCAGCGCCGATTACACCAAGATCCTCGCCTCCAACACTGACTTTCACGCTGAAGAAGGCGGCAATGACATCGGGATTTCGGTTGTACTGGGCTGCGTAGTGCAGGGGAGTGCAGCCCTCCTCGTCCCTTGCATCAAGGCTTGGATAAGGGTCACAGAGCAGCAACCGGATGATCTCCGGCTCGGAGCTGTGCTCGGCAGCGTAGTGTAATGGGACCAATTCATATCCATCCTCCGCGGAGGCGTCAGCCCCGTGTGCAAGGAGGACGTCCACCACACCTGGGCTTGGGTTGAAACCGGCAGCTAGGTGCAGGGACGTCCGATCATAGTCGTCCTTAGCTTGGACATCTGCACCCCCATCTAGAAGAAGCGCGGCGACCGAAACATCCGGGTTACAGCAGGCAGCGAAATGCAACGGAGTCCATCCATTTTGGGTTGTACACCCCAAGTCGGCCCCCCTATCAATGAGAGTAGCCAAGTCGCTTGCGCTCCCCTGTTCTGCGGCAATATGGACTGGCCCTTTTGTTTGATCATCTAGGCATTCCATCGTCTCTCCTTCCATGCCCAATGACGGATCCTTGTGTGTTCTTGACTCGGACAGTTCCCTAAAATCGGAGTCTCCAAGAATGCGCGGTTGTAACTCTAATGGTCGGTTGCTGGTGTTCCGGGCGTTACCGCCACAGCGCAATCAATTCGTATATCGATTTTGGTAACTCTTTCCTAGATATTGAGACCTTCTTTTGGTAGACGCCAACACAATCCAATCATGTCCTGACCAAACATTATGAAGGAGATGATCATTAATGCTGGTATTAGGTTATATACAACTATGAGCTCCAGAACAACCAAAGTAGAGCAAACTATCAGTGACTCCATTCATTTCTCTCCTTTCATTCACTGAAGAATTTCTTTAGACGATGCCAATACACATACACATTGATGCCTACCACTATGGCGATGACGACGAGAAATCCGAAGTCGTCATTTACGAGTTTACTGAAAACCCAAAAAATTCCAGATAGCAAAAGGATTGCTGCTACTAATGGCCACATTGACCCACTTCCAATCTCAGCGTGCCGGTTAGTGACATCCGTGTAGGCCTCGCTACACGTTGGATGCCCCCTTCCTGACTTGATGTTCGGATTATAACAGGGTGTATGTGGGCACGCTGGTGCGCCAAAGTGTTTTTTACGATGTCGGTTTCTTTGAATACGGGCATAGCGAGTCTCGCTTGAGCCTCTTGTTATGAATGCAGTTTCCGCCAGCCAGTTCACTGTCTGGTGGCCACCTCACCTCTTCCTGCCGATTAGGTCATTCGCTCAGGATCTGGGCGGGCGGCGTGGCAGGGTAGTCCGGCTATATTACTCTCTAGACACGCACAGAGGAGAGGCCACATCTGCAAAAGTAAGTTCAGCATGGAGGTTCTTGATTTTGTCCAGTTGGGTGCGCCTCATGCAACCGGTCTTAGTCCCTCCACTCATAATGGAGAGGGAGCATCACAAAGCACGGTAGAGGCTGCATCTAGTAAGGGCTTGAACGTGAAGGCTCTCGGTTTGCCGAATGGAATGGGCTGGTGCGGGGGTTGCGTCAGAGGGTCGGGGGGGAGTCAGTCGATGATGGAGATTTCGGGGGTGATGGTGACGTTGCGGCCTAAGGAGTTGCCGACGGGGGAGGTGGAGACGGACTGTTCCCAGATGGCTTGGAGGGTGGCTTGGTCGGCGTCGGCTCGGACGTAGAGCTTGGCGCGGACTTCCATAAAGCCGGGGTGGCCGTCGTCGCTGAGGCCGAAGAAGGTGAAGACGTTGTCCTGGGCGGAGTCGAGGGCGACTTCGAGGTTGATGATGGGGATGTTTTGGCGGGTGGCGTTGAGGACGAAGCCTGTGGCGAGGCAGGAGCCGAGGGCGCCGAGGACGTATTCCATGGCGTTGGGGGCGTTGTCGGGAGCTGTGGTGGAGGCGGGCTCTTCGACGATGAAGGTGTTGTTGCGGACGAAGGAGTTGAAGCGGAAGCCGCCGAGCCACTGTATGCGGGAGCGCTTGCCAGCGTGACGGGCTTCGGGTTGCTGGGCGATTTCGTCCAGCGCCGACTGGAGGTCGGGGAGGTCGATGCCGTTGAGTTGGGGGTTGGGGGTGGTCATGGTGCATTTGTCCTTGTCGCGGTCAGCCGCGGTTTTGTTGGAGGCGCCGGAGTCCCTGGGCACCCAGACCTGTCTGTGCGGGACTGAGGATTCTGCCCAATGTGCCTGGCTTCAGGTCTTTCGTGGAGTCTGGTACGGTGGTGGTGCGCAGGGCGTTGATGGAGGGGTCCCATTCACCATAAGCAGCCCTTGGTTGGCCCGGCGCGCCACTGTCCAGCCGTCGTCAATAAGGAGGGCGATGAGCTCGCGTCCGTTATTGCCATGGGGCTGTGCTATGCGGGAACTGCGGTGACCGAAAGGGGTTCAGCCAGTGCGGCCGTGCCGTTGTTCTCCAATTGGATGGACTCGGGGATGGGGTAGAGGGCCACTCCCCGGCTAGTAAGCCAGTCGTTCAGGTCCATCACGTCTGCCGTTCCATCCAGATGCAACTGCACTAGGTCCAACAGTGCCTCTTGGAGTTCGGGCAGAGTCTCGGCGTCGGTGGCGGTGGTCAACTCAACACACCACCCGGACCACGAGTCGTCGCCATTCCTCTTACTGGACGGTAATCCTCACCCGAGAACCCGAGCACTCAGCGGTAATCGGACGCGATACCTTGAGCACGGTCCCGGTGGACCAAGGTCCCGCTGGGCAGCGATGGCTTTAGAGACAGCACGTCGCTTGAGCACGGTCCCGGCGGACAAGGTCCCGCTAGGGTATTGGCCGTTATTCCTCTGAGGCTGCTGGTATAATCCTGCCACCAACTACATGGGAGATTCCCCAGTGCCGGAGTTTGAGGTCGTAAGCCGCCAAGAAGCGATGATGTCGTCAACCACCGGGTGACGCTCACAAATCTGCATGGGCGCCACTCCCTTGCCCATCCCTGTTTCCTATTCACGTAATCGGGAAGATGTACCGAACCGTCCTTAGCCACTCGCGCCATCTAAGTGTGCCTACACTTTGGGCACCGCGCAAACTCTCATGTGCTTCTGGCAGAGTCGCTATATCCGAGTTTCACGGGACAACCTCTCCACAACTTCGACCCTGCCTTCAGAAACGAGTCGGCGCGCGGCCAAGCTGACACAGGTAACGGTGGGCACCCACTTCTCCAAACCCTCGAGAATTAGGTCTGCTGCCACCGTAGTACGAGCTCTCCCCCGCGAGTGTGCCGCCGCCGTCCAACGGCCTGCCTTGAAGGAAGCAAGCAGGGCTGCAGCCATTGTATTGAGATAGTCTTTAGTATCCGCAACCCGTTGTCTCCATTCTCATCCACAAGCAAGTAGTCAAACCGCTCAGGCATCCCCAGAATCTCAACCTCATCAGACCCTTCACAACATGCCATGCCTGCATCGCGCCGGGGTTTGTCCATAGCTCTATCTGAGCCTGGATCTCTTTCCTCTCTTGGAAACTCCTGCTCACTCGTGAATGGAGATCGCCAAGGACGGCAGTTACGGGCGGACTGACCTTCTTGCCCGTGTGGGGGGCATGTGCACCAGTGCCCGGGGGGCTCCATGGGGACGGGCGGATTCGAAGAGGCCACTAGGACCGGCTTGGCGCAAATTCCGATGTTTTGGAGCCTGCCTGCGTCTTCGCGATTGGCCACTCCTTGTAGTAAGCACTCCCGTGCGGACCCTTGACGGCCTGTTCTCTAAAAGAGAAACTAGAGGATGTGCATGAGGGAATGCAAATCGAATGGGGCACACGGGCGATCAGGGACATGCGCCGCCTCACCGTACGGGACAAAGAGCGGATCATCACTAAGATTGAGCAGTATGCCGAGAACCCCGCTTCGCTTGCTAGGCAGGTCACCTCGCTGACCGGCAGTGACTACAGGCGGTTGAGGGTCGGTCACCACCGCGTAATCTTCACCACTCAACACGGCGAGCCGTCTACCTTGATAGTGCTAAGAGTCCGACACAGGAGGGAGGCCTATGACTAGCGAAGAGACCATCACCATGACCCGGAAGGAGTACGAGGCTCTCATTGAGCGCAACAGCCAACTTGAGGACATGCTAGCCGCCCAGGAAGCGGACGACGGCGTGCGTGTCCCGCATGAGGTCGCCCTCGACATTATGGGGGGGAAGGGTCCCATCCTGGCGTTTCGGAACCACTTAGGCATCACCTTGAGGGAACTTTCCGAGAAAACAGGTATAGCCGTGGGGTACCTCTCCGAGATTGAGCGTGGGCGAAAACCGGGATCGACCTCGGCTTTGGCCCGCATCGCCAGTGCGCTCGGCACCACGATTGACGTCCTGGTGAATGAATAGAGGCAGAGGGAACGTTAGCCGCTAAGGAAGTCCACGAATATACAGGAGGTCCCAGTGCACACGGACATTCTCACTCCTAAAGACCTCTTCCAGAAAGAGGTCCGATACACTATCCCGCCCTTTCAGCGTCCCTACGTTTGGTCCCAGGACAACCAATGGGAACCGCTCTGGGAAGATGTCCGCAACGTGGCCGAAAACTATCTTGAAGAACTAGAGCGCTCAGGTAACGACGGAGTCGAAGCAGAGCAGAAGACAAGTCCTTCCTAGGCGCCGTCGTTCTCAAGCAGGTCCCCACGGCTGCAAAAGACATCGATCAGCGTGAGGTGATTGACGGCCAACAGAGGGTGACGACCCTCCAACTTCTTCTGGACGCTATTCAACAGATTTGCGAGGAGTCAGACCAACCATACCTCAAGAGAGTCGCAAGGCGTCTGGCCAAGCTTGTTACCAACGACGAAGAACTCATAGGGGACGACAGGCTTCACATATTCAAGCTGTGGCCCACCGGGGGCGACAGGGAAGCGTTCAGGCACGCCATGGACAATGGACTCGCCGTAAACGACTTCGAGGGGTCGCTGATTGTCCAAGCCCACGAGTTCTTCCAACTGCAAGTCCGCAAATGGCTTCAAGACGCAGCAGGGCCAATAGAGCCCAAAATCGATGCGCTTGAGGCTGCGGCAACGTCGATGCTCCAGATGGTAGTGATTGACCTCAGCCCTAAGGACGATCCGAACCTCATATTCGAGACGCTAAATGCCCGTGGCACTCCGCTTGAACAGTCTGACCTCATCAAGAACTTTGTCCTCTCTCAGGAGCGAGACCGGCAGGGTGACATCTGGGGGAACCTGGACGATGGGTGGTGGAGATTGGAGGTCAGACAAGGCCGCCTGTACAGGCCGCGCCTAGACATGCTCCTCAACTACTGGCTGGCGATGCGCACGGGTTCGGAAGTTTCACCGTCAAGGGTATTTGACGTGTTTCGCAGCTATGTTGATGGCCAAGAGATCCACGCGGTGATGACGGGGCTCAAACAAGACCTAGTGAACTACCGTAATTTCGAGTCGACCAGAGGCCGCAGCCCTGGTGAGAAGTCGTTCTACTATCACGTGCAAGTCATGCAGGCCGGCGTGATTACCACACTACGGACTGAGCTGCATTCCCAAAGATGATCTGGAGGACAGACAATCCAATACGCCGTTCCGAGTCATACTGGGTATGGCAAGTGCTCACGCTTCACCAGAAACCGGCCTATGTTCCTAGCTTCCCTGTTCTACCTCACATGCCTCGACACCATGGCGAACGCTACACCCACAAGGCCCAATACTCCGGCTAGTAGCAAACCCCACGTTGCCGCGTCCATCTCACGTCTCCGGCACGATAGTTGGTGCGAGCGTATGCGTACCAGACGCAGCTCGTCAAGCGTTGTTGGAAGGCGGGATTCGCGTATTTCTGCACCCCTAGGCTGAGGGATACCAACTCGCGCCTATCTGGCACCTCTGTGGAGGCACTCCCGACCACGGTCTGCGGTGCCCGGAAGTTCGTTCCGTGCGGCATTGGAGCAAGGCTAGGGTGTCCCGGCGCACATGGGCTCCAATGCCACCATCTGCAGGAGCCAAGGCGAAGGCAGGGCGATTGCCCAGCCCACCATTCATACGAGAGATTCCGTAGTTCCCAGCACCGCCAAACCCCTCCATGGTCTGTAGAGTGATCAACGCGAAAATCCAGTCGTCGATCCCTGCTCTCTGTTCCACACCCGACTTGAGGTCGTGGTCCTTGGAGGTCACCAGCATGTCGAGCTCATCGGGCGTGTAAACTGAGTTCTTGTAGTCTTCCGCCCGCTCTTGGGACCGCGCTGGCGGCTGCATGAAAGCGGGTCTGGTGATGTCCTCAACCACCAGATGCCAAGGCTCATCGTCGGGGGAGTCCGGAGTCAGCCTGCGTATCAGGCCTGCCCACTCGGTGGCCTCGGTGGGGGGCTCGTCCACACCCGCGCGGTGCATGGCCATCGCGCCCAACTGCACGAGGAAGGCGTGCCAAGCATGGCGCTGGTGGGGCCGAAGGCAGGGAAGGCACTTACCGAGTCAGACATGAGGGCCTCGTAGACCTCGGGCAGTGATACTTCGACGGTTGCCAGCAAACTTGTCGTAGCGAATCAGAGACTCAGTGAGAAGGTTGTGCATGAAGGTCGGTCTCCTAGCGGCGCGATTCGCGTGGAGTAAGCAATATATCTTCTGGGAGGCCTGGGGTTTCCGTCAACGAGCAGATGTCACTATCGCTCAGCCGACCCGACACGGGTTAGCAGGTGGAAACTATACCCGGCGCAACCCCAGCCGGTCGTAGCGGAAGACGCGATCACCAATGCTGAAGGTGAACCCATCATCGGTCAGGCTGGGTCGGGCTGGTCCATCGATCCGCGACGGGTCGACCCATCGCAGGGGAAGCGCGAGCTTCTTGATGGTGCCCCTCCGCTTCGAGCGGGCTTGGCGGCGCTGGCTCGAGTTCGACATCAAGCCTGTCGTCCCCTAGGCGCGTCCGTATTTTCTCCTCCAAAGACGTGGGGAAGAGCACCTCGCGGTTGTCGGCGAAAAAGGACTTGGCGCGACGGATGATGGCTTGGGACGCGGTCAACCCGTCGGCCAACTCGTCGCCCGTGACCTTGTTGGCATGGACCAGCCAGTCCTCACCCAACTCCTCCACGATCTGATTCAGGGGGTCTGGATGAGTGGCGCGCTCCACCAGCTCCCGGTTCATCTTGGGGATTTCCCAAGTTGGTGAGTCTCGGACCAAGCGTCTTGTGGACTCCAGCACTCGCAGGTCTTCGTAAACGTATCCATGAGGCCCCAAGCCGTTCCTGTCGGGGCCTATCCGAAGGAACGACGTCAGGTCTTCCGACCCGGGCATCAGCACGACCCCACCTGGGGTCCCGGTAGCCCTCGGGGCGGTCGTCCCGCAGGTGGCGGTACAGACGACCGATGCGCTGCAGCAGCACGTCCACGGGGCACAGTCGGTTATCAGCAGGTCGGCGTCGATGTCCAGCGACTGCTCCAGGGTCTGGGTGCCCACGACAACCATGCCCCCGGGCGACCTGTCCCGTCCCAATCGTCGCTCCACCTCGTGGTCCAGCAGGCGACGGTCTGCCGGGCCAAAGCGCCCATGGTGCAGGGTGAGCGTGGCTTCATCGGAGAACAGGAGGGCGCGCTCAGAGGTCGACGCGATTTCCTCCAGCGCCTGCTGCGTGGTGATAGCGTAGCCAACCGTGTTGCGTACCACCAACACCTTGGCGCCTGCTCGTGCTGCCTCCAAGGCCTGGGTTGCAACGGAGCGGTGATCCGCCATCCATGGTTGCGCATTCATGGTGACCGTCTTCTGCCGATCGTTTTCGCCCGTCCCCCGAGGGGCATTCCCGGAAGACCCGCTGATGGCAGGGCAGGGGGCGGCCATTGCCTCATCCAAGGCCGGAGCGTCGTCGATGGTGCGGGGGCGGTCGGATAACCAGTATGTGCGGGCCACGGAACCCAATGTGGCAAGACATCAACAGGGCATACCCGCCTACACTGAGATGGGAGTCGAGGAGGGCCTTGAGCATACGTCGCATGTATGTGTCCGAGGCGTGCACCTCGTCCACCACGAGCAGGTTGGGTGCCAGGCAGGCCGCCCGCCCGCATGTGAGCATGCCTCACTTTGAGTGCCGCCATCATCGCTTGGTCCACTGTTCCTACGGCAATCTGCGACGCTAGGTAGCGCTTGGGACCCTCCGACGCCCAAGGTCTTTCCTCCCCTTCACGGTGGCCAGCCGAATGGGAGTTGTATTCCAAGGCAATGGAATCTGCATCTTCCTCCGCATCGTATCCAGGGACCGCCAGCACCACCGGAGGCGTGTGTCCTGTGGGGAAGAGCTTCTCGACGAACCTCTTCACACGCCTATGCAATTGCGCTGCTGCGGAACGGGTGGGAAGGGCGAAGCATAGACCATCAACCAACAAGCCCCTCGCAGTACATGTGGGCGAAGCGCCACAGGGCTGCCTCGGTCTTGCCTGACCCGGTTTCCGATTCGATGATTGCCAGTCGCTCGTTGAGAGGAGTGTCGTCGACGGCCGCTTGTTGGATAGCGTCGGGACTAAATTGGAATAGACTAGAGAAGCCCGGCCCTTCGCTGGCAAGTGCTGCCCGCTGCCCCGATAAGTCCAGTCCGACCTTGCGGATAGCGTATTCAGCTATGGACCGAGCCCGGTCCATATATTGGCCATCGGGCTGGTCGTAGAAGGGGAACCATTTCCTGATTGGAGCCAATCCAGTCAGCCAGAGTGCATAGCCCCAGGAACATGTGCTGGAAGTCAGGGGCAGACGGCAGTGGGGGCGTGCCAGTCTCAAAGGCAGAGGGGAACCATTGGCGGACCAACTCGCTGATGCGTTGCACCCTTTGCACAGGGTCAAGGTCGCCCATGGGCATACAGAGTGGAGGGTTGTCTGGCAGGTTCCCCTCCAACTGCAAGGGCTGCCCGTGATGTGATAACGCCCCACGAAAAAGGTGCAGAGGGTTTCACCGGCTTGGTCATCCCAGGTCTCAGCCGCATCCCACCACCAGTCCAATGCGCCGAAGAACCGTTCGGCTGTCCGATGATCCGCTCCATTGATCAAGGGTGTCATTTCGTTGTAGTGCCCGGCTTGTCTTGGCCTGCGCTGATCGGTTGGGAAGTCTTCGTCTCGCCAAATCTGCGTCTGAAACCCACGTTGACCTTCCCGATATCGTGCAGGGCGGCCAAGAGGGCCAGTCTCTCCCGCATAACATCATCGATGTCATGCAGCCCGCCGGAGCAGGCCAAGCGATATCGAAGGGTGGGCTGGGCCAGCAACGCCTCGAAGCAGGCGCCGACATCCACTAGGTGGTGCTTAAGCAAGTGTGTCCTCTTGGGATATCCATGTCGTGGCTCTGACTTTGCCCAGAACTCATTGGTATGGAGCAATGCTTCTTGTCTGTCTGGCATACCTGTACCCCGCACAGCTCCGTCAAGGGAAGGATAGGCTACAGCATGATAATCTCCGACTCCCTATACGACCCAGTCAAGGCTATTGGATTTAGACCAAGTCTATCTCATGATGTTCCTATGACCCGTCTTTCCAATTATATTGTCGCGGGTGTAGGGCTCCCCCGGCCATCGGCGGAAGGCGATGCCCGACAACTATCCCCAGAAGTGGACGCTCTATTTTGACCACACCGATAATGCCGGCGTCAAAGGCCAAGCCCGGCGTTTTGTAGATTGTGTCCCGCAGCGTCTGGCCGCGCCTCCCACCGCGGATCAGATATCCCACCCAGCCGGTTGCTACTCAGGCTCTCCAACACGGTGAGCCCCGATGGGATGGAAGATAGCAGAGGACCTCGGGTCGCCTCTCCTAGTGGTGCTGCCGGCGGTTTCAACTCCTCCACGGTAGAGGACTTGAACCCACAAAAGGGGCCGTGCTACACATAGGAATAGCGCGAACATTTGCCGCCACAACTCAGTCGTGCTAATAGGATAGGACGACTCCGAGGCGTTGCCCGCCCCGTGTATTAACGGAATGGAGTTAATCGCTCCACTCCCCACGAAGCTGTAGGGCGACGGCTCTCAGCGGCTGCGTCGACGGTAGGGCCGGGAACGGAAGGCACGGGGCAGCCCTATCGAGATCAGAATACGGCGCCAAGACTGCGGAGCCGGCCCAAGCGGCCGCTTCCGGACCGGCAGAACCACCTTCCCGAACTCTCAGGGCAACCGCAAACAAGGCGGCAGAACCTGACTCCGCACGCCCAGGGACACCCACCCCGTCCCCAGCTAGTACCACAACAACCCGGCAACCCCCGCCCGCTCCGACAGCAGCGCCAGCGTCTGCAATAGCAATAGCATTGAGTTCGACCATCGCCGCCGTTCCACAGGCGCTTCCGGAATACGACCGAGATGACTGGAAGCACTGGACTAATGCGGATGGCGACTGCCAAGACACCCGGCAGAAGGCCCTCACCAATGAAAGTGTGGTCGTAGTCTCCTACGAGACCGGTCGCAAATGCAGAGTTAAGCACGGCGTACCCGTTAAGCACGGCGTACCCGTCCACAACACCATCGACCTCCCCAGAGCGCCGAGGCGAGGGCGCCTCACCTTTCATCCCGGCGCGGAACCTGCCCGGGACCTGGCATCGGGCAGGAATCCAGCGTGCCTTCACACCCTCGCTCTCGGAAGGCTTGGGGCCCACGAGAGGTCTATGTCCGTAGCCAGACCAGCGCAACGAGCCGGGAGCCGCGTCTTCACTTCTTACCTCCCGTGGGAATGACACCTGGTGTGACGGACCCTGCACGGCAATGACGGCATGGCTGGCCCCCCGCCCCTCTCACATCGCAGTCTTGTCCGCTTCCTTAGATTCCCACTTAGAATAATAGCCAATTTGCTAAAGGTAACCGCATTGACAGCAGCCCGCCCCGATGCTAGATTCTCCTAAGCGTATACCTACGCCACCAAGTTGCGTGGGCGTGCGCCATAAAGATCGGCGAAGTGAGGCGTGGCATGTTGAACCGACCGTCCAAGGCAGCAATAATACCCGCGGTCCTGGCTATAGGCGCCCTTGTGGCGGCCTTGTTGCTGCTCCTTTTCGTGCAGAATCAGGCGCTAGCCCAAGAGGGTGGGGTGATAAGGTACACCGAGAACGATACGAAGCCGGTGCGCGTCTTCACCTCCACGGATCCGGAAGGGGCCAACATTGACTGGGACGTCACCGGAACCGACGCCGACGACTTCGACATTAAACGCGACAGCGATGGCAACGGTGTGCTGCGCTTCTGGGAGTCACCCAACTACGAGCGGCCGTCGGACCGGGGCCTTGAGCTGAGTGGTGATAGCACTTTTTCTGCTGGCGACGGCGACTTCGTGCCCGAGGACAACCTGTACCAGATAACGGTGCGAGCCACCGAGGAGAGGGCCGGTGGCGCCATGGGCCGGGCCCTGTCCACCGAATCGCACATCACTGTCGAGGTGGTCAACTTGGAGGAGCCTGGGGTGGTGCAGCTGAACCGGCTGCAGCCTGAGGTTGGAACCCCGATAACGGCGACTCTGATCGACCCGGATGTCGCCAAAGATGACCCCGCACCCACTTGGGCGTGGTTCACCTCCAAGGTCGACGACCCCGACCCTAACGTTCCCTCTGACTGGAACCGGGTTGATGGACAGGATACCGAGTCTTATACGCCGGCTGGAGACAGGGTGGCTTCTGTTGATCCTAACGATGTAGCTGTAGACGAGGGCAAGTACCTACGGGCCATGGTGATGTACAGGGATGGCCAAGGGGATGATGATGATGATGATAAGACGGCCGTCCTGAGGTCGGCCTATCCGGTGCGTGCCGAAGTCTTCTCAGACAACGATCCCGGTGTGGGCAATCGCGCCAACGGTTCGCCTGGCTTTAACTTGGACACAGCCGACATAGCCATTCCTGAGAATACGCCTGTTGGGGACCCTGTTGGCGGTCCGGCTGTGGCCACGGACCCAAACAACGACATAGACCCAAACAACGACATATTGACTTACGAGTTGCTCAACGACATCGATCCCTCCATCCGGGAGGAGAATGCAAACGACGATGTGGAGTTCTTCAAGGTAGACCAGGCAAAGGGCCAAATCACGGTGGCGAAGGAACTGGACTTCGAAAGCCGCGCCCCTGACGGCGTGTACATCATCGTCATCAGGGCCACCGACCCCAGCGGAGAATCCGCCAATCAGACCCTGAGGATTACCGCCGGCGATGTCAACGACGCGCCGGAGGTAATGAATGGGAAGGCCGAGCTTCTTGTCTTCGAGCAGGACAGTGATAACAAAAGCTACACAGGCGGTCCCGACATGGTGTCGCGCACAACCGGGACAGATCCCTTGGCCAACACCTACACAGGATCCGACCAAGATGAATTTGATTCGGTTACTTGGAGTCTAGAGGGAGACGACGCATCCCTCTTCCTACTCAGCGCAGTAGTTGGCGTTGGCGTGACTGACGAACCACGCGACCTTAAGTTCAGGAGTCCGCCCGACTACGAGAGTCCGGCAGACCGTAACTGGGATAACGTATACAAGGTCATAGTAGTTGCCACGGATGAGAACCAAGGAGTGGACAAGAGGCCCGTAACCGTGATCGTCGACAACGTTCATGAGATGGGCAAGATAACGTTGTCGACGCAGCAGCCCCTTATTGGCGAGGCGATAACCGCTTGGGTGACAGACCCTGATGAAGGCGTGGCGGTTATTACGTGGCAGTGGCATCGCGGGGTGATAGACGGTACAGCTATAAATTATGAACCGATAGAGGGTGCCACCTCGGACACCTATACTCCGAAAGGGGATAACCCCGACACAGATGCGATTGAGGACCTCGACCAGGGCAAGCACCTGCGGGCGACGGCGACCTACGTCGACACAACCAGTGACGAAGACGAACCTGGTACCCCGGAGTTGGATGAACGAGTCCAGAAAGAAGGGCAAGGGCCGAACGCGACGCCCGCGCCCAAGATGCCCGACGCTACTGATGGCGCCGACGTTGCATCTGACCGTCTCTACTTGGTAACGGCGGACTCGGAATTTACGGTTCGGGTCAAGGAAGGTGATGTAGACATAGGTAGCACTCCTACTGCCCCTGTGTTCCCCGTGGGGCCCGTTACGAGAGAAGTGGCCGAGAATGCACGGATTGGAGATTACGTTGGCGCCCCCGTGAGAGCTGCCGGAGTCGGCAATATGTACACTCTGGGCTCCGGCGTCGGCGACCACCTAAAGTTTCAAATTGATCCAGAATATGGGCAACTCAGCGTGCTGGGTGTTGGGACTCGGCCGGACTTGGACTATGAGGTCAAGAGCATCTATAACGTCGAGGTTACGGCCAGGAACGCGCAGGGTGAGGAGGCCACTGCCGAGGTGTCGATTGAACTCACAAACCTGAATGAGACGCCATATTTTGTGCGAGACACGCAGGAAGCTGATCACGCCATTTTAGCCGAGAAGCGGTTCCCCGAAAAAGGTGGCGGCGCGGTGGCCAACTACCATGCAGTGGACCCCGACAAGGCAAATAATGTGGATTGGTACTTGACCGGTGTCGACGCCGCTGACTTTACCATCGACGGCGGTGTGCTCAAATTCGGGACCGAGCTCGATTTTGAAAACCCGACGGACAGGGCACACGACGATGACGAGGATGGCACTATCGAGCTCGACGAGGCACCGCCTAACAACATGTACCAGATAACGGTGAGGGCCACCGAGAAGACTGCCGTGGGCGGCGGTCCGCTCAAGTCGAAGGATATCGATGTCACTGTGATCGTCACAGACGTGAACGAAGACGGCACGGCAGACCTCAGTCTGCTCCAACCTCAGGTTGGTACCGAGATAATGGTTAGCCTGGACGACCCTGATGGCGATGTCCGGAGCGAGCAGTACACATGGTACAAATCCAAGGTACAGGATCCTAGCGCCAATCCGAATCCTGTCAGTCCCGGAACTGATTGGGAACTGATCCCTGATGCCACCAGTGCGACTTATACACCGCGTGTCGACGATGATAATACCCCTAATGTTAACGAGTCCGACGTGGGCAAGTACTTGCTGGCGAGGGGGCAGTACGAGGATACAACGAGTTCGGGCGACGATACGGAGAGGGTTGCGATCGCGATTTCGGCCTACAAGGTACAGGAGGTACCCGCTTCAAACGATTCGCCAGACTTTCCCGACTCGCACGACGAGAGAGAAGTGTTGGAGAACATCGCGGTCGGCGCGAATGTGGGCGCTCCAGTTAGTGTGCCCGTCAATGTGGACAACGACATTTTGACGTACGGGTTTGTGACTTTGACGAGCGAAAATGGTGACGTTGTCGAAGACGACCTCGCTTACTTCGCCATCGACAAGGTGACGGCCCAGATCACCGTGACAAAAGCTCTGTCCTTTGAAAACAACGACGGCCGGACTTACACCGGGGACGCACCGGCAACCGCTGGAGAGTACACCGTGGTCGTCAGGGCCATTGACCCTTCCATGGAAGTGCCAGGTGCCCATGAGAACCGTGACGACATTACGGTGACCATCAAGGTTGGAAACGTTAATGAGGCTCCGAGGGTATCGTCGGGGGATGCGGAGATCGAACTCCCAGAAAACGATGCTCTTCCTGTCGACGGGGGGAACGACGATTCGAACCTGTACCAATGGGAAGACGAGGATAAGGACGATTCTCCTCGGTGGAAGTTGGAGGGAGTGGACAGAGCCCTCTTCCAATTCAGTTCGCCCGGGACCGGACGTAGGATTCATTTCAAAGAAGCGCCCGACTATGAAAATCCGGCCGACCGAGGCGGGGACAACGTCTACGATGTAACGGTGGTGGTCATTGACAATGACGGACTCGAAGGCATGAAAGGCGTGCGGATCGAAGTCACCAACGTGAACGAGGCTGGCGCGGGCATGGGAATGCTATCCGTGTCTCCTGAGCAACCTCACCTTGGTGAGCCAGTAGTTGCTGCTCTAACCGACCCTGATGGCATCATGACTGAGCCTGACGGCGAGCAGACCATCGTGACATGGCAATGGTACTGGACCAGCACAGATGTCGACCTTCCGGAGGTTCAGCAAGACGGGGATTTCGTTAGTAACCCTTCGGAAGGTACGGCAGGTAAGATTGGCGGTGCTACGACAAACGCTTACACGCCAGTCGAGGACGATGTTGGAAACTTCCTGCATGTCAGAGTGACCTATAGGGACGGACACAACACGGAAGACGATCCGAGGACCGAGGATGCTGACGAAAGCGTTATCGATGACAGAGAGTTGGTGGTCAAAACGGGCAATGCTGTGCAGCAGGACGCGCCGGATACGGTCGGCGGGCCCGCCCTGAATGTGGCCCCTGTGTTCGACCCTTTGACAGGGACATTGTTGGTGCCTGAGAACCTGCCGTCGACTGGCTATGTGGGTCCCTCGATTGTAGCCGCGGACGTGGGTGCGCTGGTGTACGATCTGAGCGGTACAGACTCCAACCGCTTCGCACTGGCTGACAAAAACATGGAGTTCTACGAGGAGGACAACCCGGAGCGAGAACCGGGTCTCGGGCAGATTGTACTCAGGCCTGTGACCCACTTGGACCACGAGTCTGGCAAGGTGTATAGCTTCGAAATCGGGGCGACCGATTCGCAAGGCGAGAGGTCTACCGACGCGATAACCGTCGAGGTGACGGACGTGAACGAGGCTCCGTCGGAACCCGTGGAGTTCTTCGGTGGGTTCGCAATATCAGGGTTGCACGAAGTGATATACGACGAGAATGACACCATTAGGGTCGCCACATATGAAGGCGTGAGGCCGCCGAGCGGAACCGAGGTGAGCTGGGACAAGTCTGGAGACGACGCCGACGACTTCGAGATTATTCTTGACAGCGATGGCATGGGTTTGCTCAGGTTCTTCGGGCAGCCGCCCAACTACGAAGAGCCAACGGACAAAAACGCGAACAACGTGTACGAGATAAATGTGGACGCGACCGCCGGTCGCGCAGAATACTCGATTCCCGTGACTATCACCGTCATCAACGGGGAAGAACCGGGAACGGTGACCCTGTCGACGGATGCGCCCAGGGTTGGCGTCGAGGTAACCGCGGAACTGGATGACGATGATCGCCCTGTGCGAATCGTGTGGGAATGGAGCAGGTCTACTGAAACACCCGGCCTCTGGAACGTGATCGCAAGCTCGGCCTCGAATACCTACCTTCCAACGATAGCAATCGTAGGCTGGGAATTGCGGGCCACGGCCCGATACGACGACGGACATAGCTCGGGGAAGATGGCCAGGAAAGCAACGACGCAACAGGTAACTACGGCGCCTACATTCCCTGACAGTGAGGACGGGATGCGGAGTGTCGACGAGAACTCCGCGGAGGGGACTGACGTAGGCGATCCGGTAACGGCGAGTTACGCCGTTAGCTACGCGCTGAGCGGAACCGACGCGGCCTCCTTCAGCATCGATGCGGCCACTGGTCAGATCAGGGTAGGCGCCGGCACGGTGCTGAACTTCGAGACCAAAGACAGTTACATGGTGACCGTTACAGCCTCCGATTCCGCTGGGATCAGCGAGGGCCTGCCTGTCACCATCAACATCAACAACGTGGATGAACCCGGCTCGGTAACCCTGGACCCGGAGATGCCTCGGGCTGGGGAGGCGATAACGGCAACGCTGGCAGACCCAGACGTAGCCGGCAGGGTCACCTGGCGGTGGGAGAGTTCCGCGGATGGTGCGGACCCATGGACCCCGATTGAGGGGGCCACGGACGCTAGTTACACGGTAGCCAAAGCGGATAGCGGCATGTTCCTACGGGCAAGGGCCAGCTACACCGACGAGCAGGGTGGCGACAAGACCGCCGAGAGTGAGGCAACGACTTTCGCCGTCGCGCCTGCGTTCCCTGACAGTGAGGACGGGATGCGGAGCGTCGACGAGAACTCCGCCGAGGGGACTGACGTAGGCGATCCGGTAACGGCCAGTAACGCCGATCGCTACGCTCTGAGCGGGGCCTACGCGGCCTCCTTCAGCATCAATGAGGCCACTGGTCAGATCAAGGTAGGCACCGGCACGGTGCTGAACTTCGAGACCGAAAACAGCTACATGGTGACCGTTATCGCCACCGATGCCGCTGGGAGCAGTGAGAGCCTGGATGTCACCATCAGCATCAACAACGTGGAGGAACCCGGCTCGGTAAGCCTGTCCACGGAGATTCCTCGGACTGAGAAGGCGATAACGGCAACGCTGGAAGACCCTGACAACGTTGTTGACACTAGCGTCAAATGGCGGTGGGAGAGTTCCGCGGACGGTGCGGACCCATGGACTCCGATTGAGGGGGCCACGGACGCTAGTTACATGGTAGCCAAAGCGGATAGCGGCATGTTCCTACGGGCAATGGCCAGCTACGCCGACGAGCACGGTGGCGGCAAGACCAAGGAGAGTGAGGCAACGACTTACGCCGTCGCGCCTGCGTTCCCTGACAGTGAGGATGGGATGCGGAGCGTCGACGAGAACTCCGCCGAGGGGACTGACGTAGGCGATCCGGTGACGGCCAGTAACGCCGATAGCTACGCGCTGAGCGGGACCGACGCGGCCTCCTTCAGCATCGATGCGGCCACTGGTCAGATCAGGGTAGGCGCCGGCACGGTGCTGAACTTCGAGACCAAAGACAGCTACATGGTGACCGTTACGGCCACCGATGCCGCTGCGATCAGCGAAGACCTGATGGTCACCATCAGCATCAACAACGTGGAAGAACCCGGCTCGGTAAGCCTGTCCACGGAGATGCCTCGGGCTGGGGAGGCGATAACGGCAACGCCGGAAGACCCTGACAACGTTGTTGACACTAGCGTCGCCTGGTGGTGGGAGAGTTCCGCGGACGGTGCGGACCCATGGACTCCGATCGGGGCCTCGGACGCTAGTTACATGGTAGCCAAAGCGGATAGCGGCATGTTCCTACGGGCAAGGGCCAGCTACACGGACGGGGAGGGTGGCGGCAAGACCGCCGAGAGTGAGGCAACCACTTACGCTGTCGCGCCTGCGTTCCCTGACAGTGAGGACGGGATGCGGAGCGTCGACGAGAACTCCGCCGAGGGGACTGACGTAGGCGATCCGGTAACGGCCAGTAACGCCTTTAGCTACGCGCTGAGCGGGACCGACGCGGCTTCCTTCAGCATCAATGAGGCCACTGGTCAGATCAAAGTAGGGGCCGGCACGGTGCTGAACTTCGAGACCGAAGACAGCTACATGGTGACCGTTACGGCCACCGATGCCGCTGGGAGCAGCGAAGAACTGATGCTCACCATGGTGACAATATCAACAACGTGGAAGAACCCGGCTCGGTAAGCCTGCCCACGGAGATGCCTCGGGCTGGGGCCGAGATAACGGCAGCAACGCCGGAAGACCCTGACAACGTTGTTGACGGCAGCGTCACCTGGCAATGGGAGAGTTCCGCGGACGGTGCGGACCCATGGACTCCGATTGAGGGGGCCACGGACGCTAGTTACATGGTAGCCAAAGCGGATAGCGGCATGTTCCTACGGGCAAGGGCCAGCTACACGGACGGGGAGGGTGGCGGCAAGACCGCCGTGAGCGATGCAACGACTTACGCCGTCGCGCCTGCGTTCCCTGACAGTGAGGACGGGATGCGGAGTGTCGACGAAAACTCCGCCGAGGGGACTGACCTAGGCGATCCGGTAACGGCCAGTAACGCCGATAGCTACGCACTGAGCGGGACCGACGCGGCCTCCTTCAGCATCAATGAGGCCACTGGTCAGATCAAGGTAGGGACCGGTACGGTGCTGGACTTCGAGACCGAAGACAGCTACATGGTGACCGTTATCGCCACCGATGCCGCTGGGAGCAGTGAGAGCCTGGATGTCACCATCAGCATCAACAACGTGGAAGAACCCGGCACGGTAAGCCTGTCCACGGACACGCCGCGGCCTGAGGCCGAGATAACGGCAACGCTGGAAGATGCAGACAACGTGTTAGACGGCAGCGCCACGTGGCAGTGGGAGAGTGGGGACGGTGAGGGCGCATGGACTGCGATTGATGGGGCCACGGATGCCACCTACATGGTAGCCGAGACTGATCGCGGCAATTACCTGCGGGCAATGGCTATGTACACCGACGGCTATGGCCCTGATGAGGCCGTGAGCGATGCAACCGCCAACGCCGTCGCAGGCAACGCCGCCCCCGTATTCGCGGAAACCGCCGAGAGAATGGTGGCGGAGAATACGGTAGCAGGCGAAAACATCGGCGCACCGGTGGCAGCCACCGACGCCGACACGGGCGATACCCTGACCTACACGCTAGGCGGCACAGACGCTGCGTCCTTCGACATCGACGCGAACACGGGCCAGTTGAAGACCAGCGAGGACTTGGACTTCGAGACCAGGACCACCTACGAAGTCGAGGTCACGGCCACGGACGGTTCGGGTGCGACCGCCATGATCACAGTGACCATCACCGTGACCGACAGGGCCATAGAGGGCGCAGCAAGTGATTACGACGCGGACAACGACGGCACGATCGACAGCGGTGAGGTCCTCGCAGCTGTGGGGGCCTACTTCGACGGCGATCTCAGTCCGGAAGAAGTGTTAGCGGTTGTCGCTCTCTACTTCCAGGCCTCCTAGGTGGTAAGGGTAGTTTAACGGGGGGCCTGGAGCAGGAAAGAAAGCATAGAGGCAGAGGAGAAGGGCTTGGTAAAAAAGGCGTTGGCACTGTGGGTAACCGTTGCGCTCGTTGGGTTAGCTGGGATAATGGCCGTGTTGTTGATTTCCAGCGCAGCGGTCGCCCAGGAATCGGGCCCTACCAGGTCCTTCTCCCCGGATACGGTGCTTGCGGGTGGTGAAGTTGAAGTAACTATCAGTGGTCTCGGATTGCTAACCGGCTTTGGGAGCATAGTAGAGACACTACCCGCCGGATTCAGCTACAAACCAGACTCGGTGCAGGCTAGGGGAGGGGATAGGGCCGCTGCTACGGCGGAGGTGGACGGGCAAACGGTCACTTTCACCGTAATAGCAGCGGATTCGATAATCTACACGGTGACCGTGGCGGCTGAGGTGGAAGAGGGCGACCATGGTTTCTACGGCACCCTGACGACCTTGGGCGGCGACACGGACATCGCCCCTTCCAGCGTAATGGTTGGGGCTGAGTCGGGTGCGGAACCTACACCTAGTGCGACCCAGGAAGCCACGCCAGAACCTGCTATGGGGCCGGCTAGGTCTATCACCCCGGACCCGGTGTATGCGGGCGGCGAGGTGGTTGTGACCATCAGTGACCTCGGGTTGAGATCAGGTCTTGGAAGGATCGTCGAGACTCTACCCGCAGGGTTCAGCTATAAACCAGGCTCCGTGGTGGCTAGTGGCGTGTCTGCTGCCACCGCCAACGCAGCCGTCGATGGTCAGACGGTGACTTTCGACGTAGTGGGAGTCGACTCGATATCCTACACGGTAACTGTGGCCAGAGACGCGGAAGCACGTGAGCACGAGTTCTCCGGTATTGTGGAAACTGTAGCTGCGGAGACGGACATCGAAAGCTCCAGTGTTATGGTGATCGCCGCGCTGGAGCCGGCTAGGTCCTTCAGACCGGACCCGGTGTCTGCCGGCGGGGAACTCGTAGTAACCATCAGTGACCTCGGGTTGAGATCAGGTCTTGGAAGGGTCATTGAGACGCTACCCGTAGGGTTCAGCTATAAACCAGGCTCCGTGGTGGCTAGTGGCGCGTCTGCTGCCACCGCCAATGCAGCCGTCGATGGCCAGACGGTCACTTTCGACGTAGTGGGAGTCGACTCGATATTCTACACGGCAACTGTGGCCAGCGACGCGGAAGCACGTGAGCATGAGTTCTCCGGTATTGTGAAAACTGTAGCTGCGGAGACGGACATCGAAAGCTCCAGTGTTATGGTGATCGCCGCGCTGGGGCCGGCTAGGTCCTTCACCCCGGACCCGGTGCATCCGGGCGGCGAGGTGGTTGTGACCATCAGTGACCTCGGGTTGAGATCAGGTCTTGGAAGGGTCATTGAGACTCTACCCGCAGGGTTCAGCTATAAACTAGGCTCCGTGGTGGCTAGTGGCGCGTCTGCTGCCACCGCCAATGCGGCCGTCGATGGCCAGACGGTCACTTTCGACGTAGTGGGAGTCGACTCGATATCCTACACGGCAACTGTGGCCAGCGACGCGGAAGCACGTGAGCATGAGTTCTCCGGTATTGTGAAAACTGTAGCTGCGGAGACGGACATCGAAAGCTCCAGTGTTATGGTGATCGCCGCGCTGGGGCCGGCTAGGTCCTTCAGGCCGGACCCCGTGGGTCCGGGCGGCGAGGTGGTTGTGACCATCAGTGATCTCGGCCTGTCAGATGGTATTGGAAGGGTCATTGAGACTCTACCCGCAGGGTTCAGCTATAAAGCAGACTCCGTTATGGCTAGTGGCGGTTCTGGCGCCACCGCTAACGCGGCCGTCGATGGCCAGACGGTCACTTTCGACGTCGTGGGAGTGGAATCGATAAAGTATACGGTGTCCGTAGGTGCTGACGTGGAAGAGCGCGGACATGATTTCTCCGGCATCGTGAGAACTTTGGCTGGCGAGCAAGATATCGGTGGCGCCTCCAGCATAACAGTCGTCAGTGCACCGGCATCCAGGCCCAGTCGTCCCTCTAGGGCGCCCACCAACCGCGCACCGTCCTTTGAAGAGGGCGCCAATGCTACGCGCTCCGTCGCGGAGAACTCCGCTGCTGGCACCGCTGTCGGCGCTCCCGTCGCGGCCACTGACCGCGACGACGAGGACCTCGCCTACAGCCTAACCGGTGGCGACACCGAGCTGTTTGACATCAACAAGTCGAACGGCCAACTCTCGGTGGCCCAGGGCGCAAACCTCGACTTCGAGTCCAAGCGCACCCACTCCCTCGCCGTGCGCGTCAAAGACGACGGCGGGGAAGACGACAACATCAACGTCAGCATCAGCGTCACCGACGTGGACGAACAAGGGACGCTCGAAGTCTCGGCCGATGCCCCCGAACTCGGCGCCGAACTCATGGCCGCCGTGATGGACCCCGACGGCGACGTAACTAACCTCACCTGGCAGTGGGAACGATCCGACGACCAGATGACTTGGACTCCCATTGAAGGCGCCACCTCGGCGACGTACACACCGGAAACGGCAGACGGGGGCCAGTACCTGCGTGCGACTGCTGCCTATACCGACAACAATGGCGACAACAAAATGGCGGCGATGGTGTTCGCCAGCGCGGTACCGGTTGTAGTCGTTCCTACACCTGTACCTACCCCGGCACCTACACCCGCGCCGACACCGACACCTGTACCCACTCCGGCACCTACACCCGCCCCGACGCCGGAGCCTACACCCGCCCCGACGCCGGAACCCACGCCTGCGCCGACGCCGGAGCCAACACCCGCCCCGACGCCGATACCGTCCACGCCGACACCGGTCCCGCCGACGCCCACGGCTGCGCCGACGGATACACCCGTGCCTGCAACGCCGACACCGGCTCCGCCTGCGCCGACGGCTACCCCCGCACCTACGGTAGCCGTGACACCCGCGCCGACGCCTGCGCCAACTCCGGCGCCGACGCCTGAACCCACGCCAATTCCAGTGGTGGAAGAAGAGGATGAGGGCGGCTTCCCGGTCTGGGCGATTATAGTGATAGTGATCGCAGCAGTGGCGGTGGTCGCTGGTGGCGGATTCCTCGTAAGGAGGAGGATGCAGCAGACATCCTAACTTTTCAGAGCTGAACGGTCTCTAGCATGGCAAGGGCCACCTACACTGCAACAAACCTCCGGGAGGTGGCCAGTCATTGGGACACACGGAGAGAGACAAGAGCGGCTGAACTGTTGAGTTGAGCTATCCACGAAGGTCAAGAACGGCGAGATGGGGAGCCACTCGCCGTTCGTTTTATCTGTCGCGCAGCCGCCCAAAGGCAACCGTAGTCGGCTCGGTAAAGCATCGCAGATTGTGTATCAGACTTCGGTAGCGGGGCGAGGACATGTTGCCAACCAAGGGGCATCGGACGGGTGTCAGACGTCAGGTCCGGGCTGGACGAGCGTGAGACACTTGTTGGAAGGCGCGTAGGCCAGCATCAGTGTGAATTTTAGTAGAGTAAGAGTTATTCCCGTTGTTGAGGCCTGCGAAAGGTGCGGGCACAGAACTGCGGTACGCTAATTGGTGTCCTAGACCCCTTGTGGAGTGTGGAACCTACGGTGGTTGTGCTCTGCGGCCTGATCGAATCGGCAGTGTGGAACTGGTTTCGAATCCCCCTTGGAATAAGCTGGCGTCGAGAGTGCGCACAATCGCCCAAAAGCGGGATGGTGCCTGATACCGTGCCAGCTCTGGGGTGTGGCGAGGCGGTGATGCCCAGGTGGAGGCGTGGTGTTCGTGGGCGAGCCGTGTTGGTAGGGGTTACCCGAAGCAGTAGGATTTTGTGGCCAGCTTGGGTCGGCATTCACAGGGCAGTGTAGGTGCCACATTGAGCCCGCGCTTCTGCACTCTGGCGAGGACGTCGCACACTCAGGGCTTTGCTATGCGATAAGCCTCGGTGAATCTATAGTGGCGTCCGCACGGCGGTGTGCATAGACGCATATAGCTGGCGTAGTTGGAACCCCACACCCGCTGCATTTGTTGTTGGTAGGTCAGCGCACGGCCCGTATTGCCGGAGAGTTCCAAGGGGAACCTTCTACTCGGTGGCAGTTAGCGCGACCGGTTGACCAGCGAATGATACATTGTGGTGGGTGCACTCGATGGCCAAGTCGCTTAGAAGATAAGGGGTTCTGGGCCAACCCGCGAGCGGTAGTCGTTCGTTTGCGCAGCGAACGCCTTGATCCTCGCTGCCAAGACGCTGGGCGTGAAAGGCTTCACGATAGCAAAGCCCCAATGCCAGTGTGCGCGGTATTTGTTCGTCGCCACCGCGCCCGGACAAGAAAATGAGCAGTGAGTCGGATATGTTGGAGATTCCTCTATGCCTCGAAACACGGAGTGCCGGGCAGTATCAGGTCCACGAGGACCGGATGGGGTTCTTCTTCGCAGAGGATGTGCTCCAAGTCGTCGAGAAGTTTGGTTACGATCGGGGTTGAACCGGCGTCCGAGAGCTTACTGGGAATGTACCATAGTATGTCCTAGTTCTCGTCCAGAGAGATGATACAGGGCTGTTCCGTCACAACTGGGCCATGCGGCTCTCGGAGGGAAAACGCCGCTAGGGGCGAAGAGGTGGCCTTCGCGCATTGCCGGCGAAGCTGTCTACCCAACGCCGAACACGTCGCCGCCGAGCTCGCAGTGCAGCGCGTCCTTCAGCAGAGGGTAGACGCCAACGGTCTCGAAAACTTCAACCGCATGATTCTCTGTGAAGGCATCGGGCAGCAATTCCAGGTAGGCTATCAGCTTCGCGTGAAACTCCCGTAGGCGGCGCGGCGGGCTAGCGGCTTCCAAGACCGCGATGGCATCATATTTGGCCTCAACCCCGCCCTCCAAGGCCACCTCCCAAGCCCCACACACGTTGACCCCATAGTCGAGCAGCGCTTCCTCCCTTGCCTCTCCAAGCTCGAACTCGATTGCGCCTGCCCTGGCACTGTGCACACAGGGCATCGCGTACATGAGCGCCGGGTACGCTTTCACCGGCTCAAAGACGGCCTCGACCATCTCCCGAGGGGCATCCTCGGGCAACGCCTCCAAGGATGTGACCAGCTCATCTCGCAACCCCCGCAGGTTCTCTGGCCAGTGTTCCCTTTCCAACATCCCGACGGTGCTCTCAAGGGCATCTTCCTCATTCCACAGGCGGTCCTCCAACGTGAAGCACAAGGGCATACCGTATTCCATCATGTCACTGACCTCCCGCATGGCCTGCCCGATGGTCTCGTAGTGCAGCTCACATGGGAAGCTCATTACTTCGGCGAGCAACGGGTGCTCTTCCGCTTGGGCAAAGGCTTCCTCTGCCATGCGTTGGGCAGTTGCCGACGCCAAGGGACCGAGACCCCTCAACTCAGCCAGCAGCCCATCGTGGAAACCTTGAAGGTTATCGGGCGGTCCGCCTCCGTGTGTATCCTCCAAGAGGGCGATGGTGCGGGCAATAGCTTCATCCTTGCCCGACAGGGCTAATTTCTCGGCAAGGCAGAGCAGCCCGGCGTACTCAACTAGGTCCCAGCCCGGGTCCTCGTAAAGCAACTCAGCGCCGGGTGTGGGGAACGGTAATGGAGCCTCGTCATCGGCGATAAGGTCGGCGGCGGCGCCTTGTGTCCCTGTCTTGGTTGACTGTGCCGTGTCGGCCAGAGCGGTTGTTGGGGCCGGTAGAGACGTCGCGAGTGTCCTGAATTCTTCCGTAGCCTGAGGAGTGCCAGTAGCTGCGTTCGGGTCGGATGCGCCCCGACTACAGGCTGCGAACGCGGTGATAAACACCATTGCGAGAACCAAGGCAGGGAGCCGACGGGAGTGGCAGAGCGAACAGCCCAACGAGCAAGCTATGAGGTGGTGGCAGTGATTGTTCACGGGTAAAACTTCTTTCGGCAACCTTGGGATGAGCAATGTCTTTTAGGCATCGAACAACGATTGCGAGAACTTCTCCAATCGGCGGCTGGCTGGAACAATACGTGAACGACCCCCCCTTACGTTGCATCATCCCACTTGAGCGTGGCAACCAACTCAGGATGAACCCACTTCACCTTCCGCTCAAAATGCTCCATCTCGGAGGCCCAAAAGTCTGCCATGGGGCTGACAATCGGTATACCCTCATCCCTCTATAATTGGACTGCACCCACCAAGCCAGGAACACAGTACGAGCAGACACTCTTGTCCGAGCCGCGCTGTTGTGAAGGACCGTCTCGGCTGTTGCGTAGGAGAACGGCCCTAGCCATTCATCCCTGAGGCTCTTGCTGCCAGTTCTTCGATGTATCCCCATCCCCCAATGACAGTATGTACATTCTGCCCGGTGCATCCTTGCCCTCTGGCGAGGATAGTTGACGTACACGAAGTATGCGGGCTCCCCTTCCTTTCACTCAGGCGGCCCGCTCACATCATCCGCAACCTGCTTGTCCTCGCCTTTGCGCTCTCCAGACTTCTCCCACTGCAGTCTCCAGTATGCTGGGTCGTAGTACATCAGGTCCGTAGGCTCCTGGTCCTGGAGCTCAATGTCCCGGAAGCCGTAGGCTGCCAGCTCCGCCCGGGGCACTAATTCCCAGGTGTTGTAGCGAGCTGCAAGCTCCTCCGACGTGGGGACGGTCTGCAGCTCAGCCAGCAACTCCCGAAGGGTATTCATCTCCTGGTCGGTGTAGTCCTGCACGAAGGGGGCGAGTTCATGGAGGCCCCTTGTCCAGTGGTCGCGGGCGTCGGACAACTGCCAGATTGTGGGTACCATGCCCTTCCTGCGGGGACGCTGGTGTCGAGGGTCATCCGCAAGGAACTCTTGAACCCGCCGGCGTTTGATCCTGTCAGCGAAGCTGGGCCTCATCGGCTTGACCCGGAATGGCACTTGCGTACCCTCCGCCTAGAGCCCGTGGGCCACAGGCTCCCCGGACAGAGTCAGTGCCACCGCCATGTAGATATACGTGTTGCCCCAGAGATGAACGAACTCCCTCCTGAAGGCAACTATCCACACTCCTACAGATTCCCACCCATCCTCCAGAGGCTGCCCAAGAGCCTCGGCATACTCTCTGTGGGTGCCCCGATTGATACAGTAGCCCGTGGGTCTCCTCTGAAGCCCACTGTCGACAGCGTGGGACAAGGCCTTCAGGTATGCCCACTCTTCAGTCAGCGAGGTACCCGGTTCCTCTCGGTGTCGAAAGAACATGCCGACCGCTGCCGGGGCCGCGGGCCCGAACAGCTTCCTGAGAAACATCACACCTCTCCTGCAAGCCCGGACGAATTGGCGGAGCGGGTGGCGCTATTCGTTGGCCAAAGGTTACTGACGCACTCGCCCCGGTGGAGGACCGGCACTACAGGCGGGGGACCTCATTCCCTCCGGCAAGGCCGAGAGCCGACGGGTCTCCCCGCCGGTGATCCCGGGAGGCGAGAAGGGCAATCACGGCGTACCGGGCGTCGGTCGGCGACCGGGGCAATATGCGAGTTCCGAGGAGAACTCACAAGAACTGATAGAAAAAGGGCTTGGGACGCACTGCGGATCCTGTCACGGGGCGATTGGCTGGCCGCAACCGTTGCCTGGGACCATTGAGGCCCCAAACCCTGACCCTCAGGTGAGGGTATTATCCCGCACGGCAAGTTCAGGAAATTGCTGGGCCGCCGCAAACCGACAGGATTGTGTTCACCTGAGGCCACGGGGGGACTTGCCCGGTACGTGGCTCTCCCTTCTGCACCTGCCGTCTCGTGTAGAGGCCGAAGTCCGGGTGGCCCGCTCCCTGTTCGGCAAGCTCGCCTACGCAGAACACCTGGGGCCTGAGCGCGCTCCCTACGGCGTTCAGCAGGTTAGTCAGAGCCGGGTAGCATGATCGCTATTCCGTTGCGCCGACGGACCCCTGTATGCGGCGGAGGTCAGCAAAGTACTCCTCGACTGCTGTGGTCAGCTTAGCTTAGTGGCCGAGGTGTCCTTGAGTGCCGGTACGCACTCCGGTGATCTCGGCGTCTTCACAGTTTTGTTTCGTGGCAGCAAGCGCGACGGGGGCCGCGACCCGCTATGAGAACTTTCATGAACAGACACTGGACTAAACTGCGTATCGCTACAAGGTGTATGAGAATTGGACCCATGAACGGGCGAGAGTTCACAATGGAGATTGCTCGCACTGTAACAACGGACCCGGCATACACATCGATTCTGGCTCTCGCAATGGTCGGTGGCTAGGCCCTTTGAAAGCAGCTTTGTAGCCCTTACCGAAGCAAGGCACACTAGGCGACGTGATATTTCGGGGTGTGCCAATATTGTATGAGACAGGTCGACGGGTCGACAGAGTACTCTGGAAGTTCTCCAGCACAGAGGGCTAAGGATATTTGGGATGGGAGACTTCTGGCCAAATTAAGCGGGGTATGTTCGCGGTCTACTACGTGACAACGGACAGGGGGGGAGGCGCACCACGGGAGACGGGATGGCCCATTTTCCCAAGATAACACGTGCCCCCTGGATGCGACCGAGCTGACACAGTTCCCAAACGCGCTGGCGCGTGACACCAAGCTCCCTGGCAGCCTCTTCAAGATCCAAACAGCCATCAGGCCTGACGTCGAGGCGCACCACGGGGGACGGGATGGCCCACCTTCCCAAAACAAGACGTGCCCCTTGGATGTGGCTGAGCTTGCACAACTCCCACAAGCGCTGTCGCCCCACCCCAAGCTCCCTGGCTGCCTCTTCAAGGCTCACACAGCCATCGGGCCAAGGACGGTCGAGGCGCACCACGGGAGACGGGATGGCCCACTTGTAGTTCTTCTTGCACGCGCCTTGGATCAGCCCATGCTGACAAAGCCGAAGTACTCGGCTAACGGACAGGCCAAGTTCAATCGCACCTTCAGGGACTGCGATGTACTTAGTCGGTGTCGACAACGAAAAGTTCTTGATGCTGGGGGCCTTTCACCTGCAGGCGTTATTGAGACTGGGGAATTAACGCCATCGCACCCTCCCCCAGCTTTGGGAGGGGCGCGGAGCTGGCGGCGGTCGCTCTGGCGAGGGGATCTCCTTCAGGTCGTCCAATTGAGACTGAAGAGCGTCGGTGCAGTCCGTTTGCTCTGATACCAGTCTGCGCGCGTACCGTTCGAGGAAGACAAACCTGTGATACCGGCCGTTAACCTCGGTCCCAGTAAGACCACCACCACAGCACAAAAATGCACCCCATAGTCCAAAGAGTGCACGTGAGCCCATAGATCTGCGGTTGCTCCCTGAAGGTAACTTCGTCCCAAGGTTTCCCGAGCAGCTTCTCCATCGCCCTTCCTCGTTAGTCCCTTTCGTTCCGGTGGTTTCCTCCCGGCGTTACGCTTTACCGCGATCCCGCTAATCTGTAACGCACGGCCATTATTTCAACCCCGCGCCTCGATCTTCCCTCGGATGAAGCAGTCCTTAGCCTCCACCCTTCCGGAGACCAGCCGTCTTTTCGGTGGGATGTCTTTCCGCTGCTCCCCCCTACTTCATGGGTTTGCGGGCCGAACACCGCACGAGGAGCACTGGCGAAGGCGATTGGGTGGAGATATCACCCCTTCGGGGCCGGCGCTCCCTCACCACGCATCGCCATCCCCGCGTGTCGACTACTACTACTGACTCCACGTCGACCGCCGGCGATGAAGTGGGCTAGCCAGGTACCTGCCTCTCCCGCTCCCTTCCCAATGTCGTATCTTGCGGCTTCTCGGTGAGCTCGTCAACTAATGGCTTCCGCCTCTGCCGTCCTGCCATGCTCGACCATCTCCGCAGCATCCACCAGTCGTTTGCTGACCTCCCGTCTTTGGGGGCGAGCGTCCACATGCCCCCTATCCGGGTATCCAGACTGTCCGACGCCATCGATGGCCCGGCGTCGTGCATCACAGACTCTCCCACGGCGGTTACGGCCGCTGGGGCCTCCGCGGGCTCTTCCACGTGGGGGGAGGGGGTTCCTCGTCCGGTGCGGTTGGGATGTTCTCAGGGGCCGTTCCGCGCGATTCTCGTGGGGTGCTTGCCGTGCCGTCGATCTCAACAACCTCCATAAACTCGAAGCGCGGGTTCTGGCAGAGGCTCAACGTAGAGCTCGACAAGCACGGGCGACGAGGCTGCTGGCATCGGCGCTGGCTCCACCTCGACGGTGGCCACCGACGACGGTTCCGGCGCGGCCATGGTGGCGGACAGCTGGCTCCGAAAGGACCAAGCCCAAGAAGGCGATTCGCTGCCCTGGCTGTTTGCGGAGGAGCGCAGGCTGGTCCTGGAGGTGGACATGATGAAGAAGCACGAGGTGACCATTCCCCCTAGAACGCATCCGCTCCCGGAGATGATCCTGAATTACGACTTGTCCGACCGACGAGAGGCTCTGTTGGACGTACGCTGGACGCGTATTCGGAAGCAAGTGCTGCGTTGGGTGCGTCGGATACTCACCTTGGGCAGGTGGTGGGAGTAAGTGAGGAGTTTCTTCACAACGCCAGCCTCGGGGGTACAATAGGGGGAAGCTCACTCTAATCAGGCGGAAGGGGATGCAGGGACGATGACCACGGGGCGACGACGGCAGACGAAGCCCCAAGCCGACGGCAACGGAGCGACCACTGCGTACGAGGCTGACCTGTGGCGCATGGCCGACTCGCTGCGGGGCAACATGGACGCAGCCGAATACAAGCATGTGGTCCTCGGACTCATCTTCTCAAGTACATCTCCGACGCCTTCGAGGAGAACCTACGCCCAGCTGGAGCTACAGCGCCAAGAAGGCGCGGACCCAGGATCCCGACGAGTACCGCGCCCAAAGCGTCTTCTGGGTGCCCCCAGAGGCTCGCTGGCAGCACCTGAGTAATCAAGCCCGCCAGCCGACCATTGGCCGTTTGGTCGACGACGCTATGGCGGCCATTGAGCGCGACAACCCTTCACTGAAAGACGTGCTTCCCAAGGACTACGGCCTGCCCGCCCTCGACAAGACACGCTTGGGGCGTGCGCGGGAAAATCACCATATCCTCAAGCATCCCAACGGAAGCATGGTCGTTTTGCCGATTCACACGGGTACACTTAAGGTGGGCATCCTGCTAGATGCCATCGAGCTGGCCGGTATATCGCTGGAGGAATTCGAAGAGCTACTGTGAGGTCAGGTTATGGAGTACACAGTCGTAGTCCATCAAGCCGAAGAAGGCGGGGTCTGGGTGGAGGTGCCGGCGCTGCCCGGCTGCTACTCGCAAGGAGAGTCGTTAGAGGAAGCGCTGGGTAACGTCGGGGAAGCTATAACGCTGTATCTGGAAGTACTCAGAGACGAGGGGCACGATGCACCCAATAACGCAGACGTTGTTTATCAAGTCAACGTGGCAGTCTAGTCCATGGGGATGCGCAAGAATATGAGAGCGTCTTGGCGCGCCCAGCTTGGACCTCCTGGTGCGAGACTCCGCGGCGTCGAGTGGCTGATGAATAGTAAGGTAAGTCCTGAAACAATTCCCAATTCTTGGATCTAGGCAAAATTCTCAGACCTCTGTGACATTACAAGGGGGGCAATCTCCACACCCTATCCACGACTGGATTGCGCCGAAAGGTATCCCATGGGTAAAGAACTCTGACGCGTCCTCGGCCGCCTCATGATTCGTTTACCGTACAGCAGAGCGCATTCGGCAAGAGGAGTCGACAAGAGCGTCAAGGTCTTTCCTGGAGACTTGATCCTATCGAATACCACTACTCCAAGCATTCCAACGCTGATGGAAATCGAAGTTTGCATCCATGACGGATGGCTTTGGCTCCGTAACTTCGGGGGCTTAGACAAGCTGTGAGCCTATTACTTGCTGACAAGTGAGAAGGATGCACTTGTCGGACAAGGAAACGGGTCGGTGTTCACGAACACCGACATACTGAAGAACCATATGGTTAATCTTCCAGACCGCTGGGGGGTTGAGGGTGACAGGCCACGCGTCGGCGATGGAGATTTGCGGTCTAGTGGTCGCGGGCGTTCGTTAATGGGACGGTGACACCGATGGACCGGTGGGCCGAGTGCTACGACTGGACATAAGGGCATCCATCGTTTACGCACTGGTGGAGCGGGGCGAGGCCGTTTTTCTGATGGGCGCCGATAGGGGGCTGTTGTTCATGGAGGTTGCTTCGTAGTCAATCGCTGGGGCCCGGTCGGCCAGTTGGGTGTATACCTGTACCCTTAGCAGGCCCCGACGAGGCATCCTCCGTCTCTGTGCCCAGCTCGCGGATACTCCATTGATGTACTCCCGTAAGCTAAGACCCCTTGGAAGGGTATCGGCCCTCTTGGTGCTGCTGGACACGGTCGGCAACCAGCCGTCAACCTTGAAGCTAGGTTGTCGGAGAAGGCGGGCAGCAACGTCGGGAACGTCATTCCGGTCCCAACGACGATTGACAAAGGTCAACTTCAGAGACGCATAAGGAACTCGAGGGTTCGAACCGGGCTGGTCGACTCTACGTCGGGCGGATGGGACCAAGGAACGCAGCAGGCGCCCGCTGTGGAGGGAACACCTCGCCGACTAGGAGCGAATCCTCCTACACTTCCAGCACTCCAAAGGAAGTATAGAGAAGGCTATCGATCGGAGCTTGGAGTGTACTCGTCGCTCTGTTAAGCGGCACCGATGGTGCGGGAGCGCCCATCCTCAACGTAGGTGGTGCTGAGGGAGAGGTGAGCGATAACCCACGTGAGAAGGCCGACGTATATATCAGCTGCGACCCATCACTTGCAGTATGCAACGCCGCAGTAGACGACATGGGAAGAGTATGGCAAGTGCAATCAACGACGCGAGGCGGACCAAGGAGCTTTCTAGTGCTCGACTGTATCCTCAGTATCCAATAGATGGGCAAGAGCAAGTTCCACAAACCCAGCTCAAGCAGGGCAGTTCCGCCCCCATTGCGAGTTGGGGCTGGCCATCCTGGACGACCTACGCCAGCACTTGGGACAGGCGCGCGACCGTGACGTTGCCTGAGGGCTGGGGTCGGGGCGAAGACTGGCTATTGGAGAGAAGGATATTGCCCTCTCAGGTAGTGGTACCAGACGTGGTAGCGAAACCGCTACGAAGCCAATAATTGTAGCCAAAAGAAGTGGATTTTGGCGGAGCGGAGAGAGTGGGATTCGAACCCACGAGCCCGGTTTCCCGAGCTACGCGCTTTCCAGGCGCGCCTGTTCGGCCACTCCAGCACCTCTCCGGAACGACGAAAGGCTATCATATCGGCCAAAAGGAGGCGCGTCCAGACCTGCTCCTACATCCGTATGCTAGGACGGCTCCGGCTGCGATTCCAACCACCCGCTCACCAAGTCCCACACGTAGTCGCGCTGGTTGGTGTAGAAGTGGTCGGCGCCGGGTATGGACTCGAATCGGAAGTTCTCCACCTCGCCCGCCAGTTGGCGCATCACGGGAGGAGAGTCCACGAAGGAGAGCCGTGGGGTCTCTTCGGTGCCGATGAACAGCAGGGTGGGCACCCTCAGATTGGGTATATGCTCTACGATGTCGTAGCGAGCTTCGGGGCCGTACTTGTCGAGGAACACCCTTGCTGCGATGAGCAGAGGCACGGGATGCGCTGTCTGCAGCAGCGTTTCGGGTTGTCCCGCATCCACATGCTGTTGTGCCAACTGGCACGCCTGTTGGAACTCCGGCCCCTCTTCGGAGGATTGGGAGAACAATCGGTAGGAGAAGCGCGGAGGGGATGCGGCGATGAGGCAGCGCACCCGAGGGTCCCGCTCCTTGGCCATGTAATAGATGGACTTGACCGCGCCCAGGCTGTGCCCCCACACACCGATGCTCTGGAATCCCTGCTCCACGGCAAATCCGATCCACGCATCCCAGTCGTAGCGGCAATCGTCAACCATCTCATAGGCAGCCCCCAAAGGAGAGCGCCCAGCGTTGTTATAGGCGGCCATGCTGATGGGGTCGTGGCCCCGATTGTTGACTCGCAGCACGGCGCAGCCCCCGTCCACCAAGCGGTCCGTGGCCTCGTCGAAGACCCCAGCTTGATAGAAGTTTCCGGTGACACCGTGGAAGCAGATGGCAACATCAATGCCGAACCGGGACGAGCCCGTGGTGCTGGCAGGCCGACGTAGAAAGCCATCGAGACGCAGGTTGTCGCTGGTATGTGTGTGCACTAGGTCCACGAGCATTGCGCACCTCCGGGTAGGCGTTAAGTCTGTTCCGCGGGCATAGGGCGGGCAAGGGAAGGATGGTGGGTGGCGGAGAGGGTTACACCATCCCCTTGTTTCACGCAAGCCTAAAAGTGTTCAGTACGTCCCATTGATGCCCGATTCAAGATACGAAAACAGGCCCAAAGGTTCCTAGACGTTCCACGTTGTTTCGGTTCATCTCACTCGAAAAGTGATAACTGAGATGGTAACGTGACCAAGGAATTCAAACACCGGCCCAAGCAGTTGTCGGCAACCTTCGTGAAGACTGTAACGATGCCTGGCCGCTACGGCGATGGACGGGGCGGGCATGGTCTCAGCCTCTTGGTTAAGCCTACCACAACCGGGCGGGTCTCGCGTACGTGGGCCCAGCGCCTTCGGATTGACGGGAAGTCGGTCAACCTCGGCCTCGGCTCCTTTCCAGTGGTAACCCTTGCCGAGGCACGGGCCAAGGCATTGGCCAATGCCAGGGGTGTGGCACAGGGCACGGACCCAAGAGCAGCCGTCACCACTATCCCCACTTTCCAGGATGCAGTGGACAGGGTTATCACGCTTCACGGTGCTACCTGGAAGGATGGGGGAAAGTCGGCGGCCCAGTGGCAGGCCAGCCTTGACGCCTACGCCATGCCACGGCTGGGCAACAAGCCGGTCGATCGGATTACCACTGCGGACGTTATGGCGGTGCTAATGCCAATCTGGAACGAGAAGCGCGAGACGGCCCGACGTGTGAGGCAGCGCCTTAGCTCCGTGATGAAGTGGGGCCGTTGCGCAGGGCTACCGAGACGACAATCCGGGTGTCGATGCCATCGGGGTCAGGGAGGCTAACCCGGCGGTGGCCCAGGCACTTGAGATCTGCTGCTGTCCCAGAACGTAGAGCGCCTGCTGGAAGACGGAGAGGTCACGAAGTCCCTAGCGCAACGGGCGGCTGCAATGGAGCGAGTGGGAGCGGGGGCTGGAGAACAGGCTGAGTCAACGGTGGCCTATAGTACCGCAGTTTGCAACGTTGGTGTTGTTCCGCGGGTTGGACTTTGGACTATGGGGAGTGCAATTACCGGCCTGCCTACCACACGCGTAGCAGCACGGCCTGTGGGCCTGCTTGCCGAGGGGACCATGGTGGCACCGTCCCCAACTCCCACGCCATTCTTTTCGGCCATGGCGGGCGGGGTGAGTATAATGCTCTTAAAGCTGGAAGAAGGGGAGCCAGACAATGCCAGAATTCGAACTTGTCTCGCGCCAAGAGGCAATGGCGCGCTCCGATACCGGGAAGCGCTCGCAGATCATCCGAGAATATGTCGAGCATGTCCAACGCCTTGGCCCGGACCAAGCTGGCCGGATCAAGTTGTCGCCTGGAGACACGATGGCCACCGTGCGTCGGCGTCTGGGGGCAGCCATAAAGGCGACGGGTAAAAACGTGCAGATAAAGCGTGTCGGCGCGGACATCTACTTCTGGGAAGAGCCTGTGAAGAGGCGAGGGGGACGCCCACGCAAGAATGCCACGGCTTGAGGCCGTTTACACCGCCTGCGAAATGCCACCACTTCTGAGAGGCCCGGTCCGCGGATACAGGGCTGGCTCCTGAAACCAACTGCCGGACGACCGCGATTGGCAGGACGGGGCGGGGTTGTGATTGCGCTGGTAATGACCGAGGTCGCTGTGGTCGTGACGAGGGTAAGAATACTCTGACCGCACTTGTCAAGTGTGCAAGGTCCGAGTTCTTCGACTCCGGCAAATTGCTGCACACAAGAAATATTTTTTGACTCAGGTGGGCGGCAATACCACGCTTCAAGCAGGAGCACTTGGATGCACCATCGTCGGAGCCGAAAACCAGTCCCCGGCAGGTCGCCCGGCCCCTGGGTAGCCGGTTCCATTCTGCCGTCAGATGACGGTATATCGACAGATCCAGGGTGCTGGGCCTTTCATAACGCCATGGCCGCCGGGGCGGTCACGCTGGCATGGGCAACCTGGTTGTCCCTTTCGCAAAGCCTGCCAACCCGGGACCAACGGACCTGTAGCCCTCAATGGTCTAACCGCCTGTGGGCCATCTCGCCTGCCCCCTCTCCGGGCTCTTGCCCGGACCCGCACCAAGTCCACAGGAGCCGGTTTCGACGCGATGGCGCCGCTGCCTGCCGTTCAGTGTACCTGCAGGGGTGCTACGGCTCTTGGGATGGTGGGGCACCACCCCAAGAGCCGGTCGGTTGCCACGTTCACCCTTTACCTGGATGACGTCCCGTGGCCACACCGGCAGGTGGCCCCGGGGTCAGTAAAGGTCGGTTTCCACCCGGTGGAGGCCGACCATCTCCCGACGTGCATCAAGGTGTCCCCCTTGCAGACCTTCCCTCAGCCCGGCCCGTGACTCTCATGATCTTGCCCCCCAGTCGTCCATAATGGCACCTGAGAGCCTGTTTTCCGCGTCGGATGACCATCGATGGGCGGAGGGCTTGGAGGTCTCCTGATGGCCTTCTGGCATCCGATCGGTGTTGACAAATCTACGCCGAAGGTGGGACTCCCCCCTTCTGGCCGCCCAGCCGTCTCGCGCGGCCATTCCAGGTCGAGATCGCCTCCAGCGAACCGGTCGACATCAAACGACGGGGCCTGGAGTTCCACGCCTGTAGGTCACAGCTAAAGCCACTGGAACCTCCGGATCGGTCCCCCAAAATTTCCGCGCCCAGGTGGGCACCCTGGAGGCCCTCGGCGGACGTGGAACATCATGCCTGTGGCCAAGCTGGCTTGACGATAAGAACCGTCTCCTAGATGTCGCCCGTCCTGGGTGGGCACCGGTGCATCCACGTTATGCTGAGGCTGGAGGGATGGACCGTGATCGCCACCACCGATGGCTCCTCCGATTGGTTGCAGCAAAACTCGAGGGGCGTGGGGTCGTGAGGAGTTGCCAGTCGTCCGTACCTTTGGCCAACGCATGCGCACGTCCTGGACGGGCATGATTCATTGCTCGTTTCTTTTCTCGCCTGGTTACCCTTCCCCTGTTGTCCGGCCCCTAAGGGCCCGCTGATGGTCACGTCGCTCCGAGAGGTGACCCCTTGCCGTTATAATTGACAGATGGGCACCCTGGAGGCCCTCGGCGGACGTGGAACATCATGCCTGTGGCCAAGCTGGCTTGACGATAAGAACCGTCTCCTAGATGTCGCCCGTCCTGGGTGGGCACCGGTGCATCCACGTTATGCTGAGGCTGGAGGGATGGACCGTGATCGCCACCACCGATGGCTCCTCCGATTGGTTGCAGCAAAACTCGAGGGGCGTGGGGTCGTGAGGAGTTGCCAGTCGTCCGTACCTTTGGCCAACGCATGCGCACGTCCTAGACGGGCATGATTCATTGCTCGTTTCTTTTCTCGCCTGGTTACCCTTCCCCGGTTGTCCGGCCCCTAAGCCCGAATCCACCGAGGGTTTGGGCCGTGCCGGTCAGGCCAGGGGTGAGAGGTGCGGGAATTAGACTGGCGGGTTTTGATTCCGGCAGATTTGGACGATGTGGGGTGCGACAGCCGCGCAAATGTGATTTCTGACGGCCCGCAGCCGCTGTGGCGGGCGAGACCGGCAGCCAGCTGGAAGCAGGAGACACTCAGGGACCGGCGTGGCGCAAGCCCGCCAGGCGGTTGGGTAGTGCGGCGGATGGGTCGGACGCCGTCAGGCAGGGAGCGGCAGGGCGCGCAGTCTTGCCAGGGCTCTGCCGAATTGGTTTTCCCAGGGCCAGCTCTGAGGAAGATGCAAGGTGAGGCGACGGGCGGAGCGAGTGAGCCGTCCGGCCAGGGCGAAGAAGCGCCGCCTAAGGGTCTTGGTGGTTGCCGCCGGCTCGCCCAGACCGATGCGCGTTGTCCAGCGGGCCAGATTGTGGGCCATCACTTGGACCGCCAGCCAGGCGGCGTTGGCGGGAAAGCGTCCCGATGGCAGGTGGTTGAGCCCCACGCCGTACTTCAGGTCGCGGATGGCGTTCTCGATCTCGGCGTGGCGGCGATGGTCGGCCTCGAGATACAGGGTGTCGCCCTCCCGGTCGGTGATGAAAGCGTGATAGCTATAGTTGGCGAAGAGCGCCAGTTGGGAACCGGGCGTGGGCTTCACCCGGCGGACGATGAGACGTACCGGCACGGCGTCGGGCTCACTGCCAAATGGTGTGTAGTCAGTCTCGGCCACGTCGGCAGCGCCCTCCATCCAGTAGGGGATGGGCGTCCACTCTTCCTCTGGTATGGCCTCGATGAGATTACGCAGTCGGGCGTGCTGGCGGACAGTGATGGAGAAGCGGACCTTCGTCTTGCGACAGACGGCGACGATGCCATGGGTGTAAAAGCCGCTGTCGGCCCGCACGGTGAGTGGTCCGGTGGCTCCGGCGTGGCGCACCCGCCCCACCGTTTCCCGCAGGAAGTGGGCGGAGCCCCGGGCCGTGTTGGCCCGGCCCTCCCTGAGCCGGGCCATCAGCACGTCCCCGGTGCCGGCTGCGATGGCGAGGAGCGGGTGATAGCCCCGTTGGCCGGTGTAGTTGTGGCGCCGTGCCCCTTCCTTGGCCAACCCGTAGGTCTCGCAGATAGTGGAGTCCAGATCGATGGTCAACGGACCGTCGCCGGGTCCCCCACCGGCGGCCCAGGCCCGAGCCAGCAGCTCCCGGCTCACCCGGTCCATCTGGCGCACGTGGCCCCATCGGAAACTGCGCAGGAAGGTGCCCAGAGTGGACGGCGCCTTGACCACGCAGCCGATGGCACGAGCGGTCCCGCCGGTGCGCAACACGTCGGCGTCGTCGATGCAGTCGCCCCCAGCCAGCGCCGACGCTACCAGGGTCAGCATCTTGTCGCCAGCGTTGGCTCGTCCAGGAGCATCGCCCAGGTTAACGTGGCGGTCAACCAGCTGGGACAGACCCAGGCGCTGGGCCAGGGTGACCGGCAAGAGCAGCCCGGCATTGGCCACCAGGCGGTGATCATCAAAGGCGATTTGGATGCGGTCGGGGCGCTCAGGTGATAGCATCAATTGGGTGCTCCCGGTTCGGGGTCGGTTTCGTCTTCCTGAAACCATTATCCCCCAAGCAGGGAGCGCTTTCTTATCCCTTCATTACGCCCCCACACTCATCCCTTCGGTGGATCGGGGCTAAGGGCCCGCTGATGGTCACGTCGCTCCGAGAGGTGACCCCTTGCCGTTATAGCAGTGTCGCCTTGGAGCGTCGCAGAGCCCCCGTTCGTGAGCTTCATCTTCATTCCCCGCTCCGCCGTGTCGGGACGAGGATGGGCTGCCCTGGGCCGCACTTGTCAGGGGTCCCAGCTGCGAGTTCTTCGACCCCATCAAATTGCGGCGCGCGAAAACTATTCCGGGCTGATTCGGGCGGCATTATTATTCGATAGACAGGTAATTAGAGCACGTTCAGCTAGAATCTGTTCTGAGCCCATTGCCTCAGCTAAAGAGTGTGGGAAGTCAAGACCGTTTGGCTATGTGCGCCGCTCACCGGGCCAGTTGAAAGGTACGGCGGCGGGGCTCCACCGCCACGTTGCGCCACAGTGGGGTTGGCCCCAACATTCACCTAGCGGCGGACACAGTCCCGAGCAGGTGACGATTCGGGACTTGGGCCGTCCAGCTTCTGACCGGTTGAACAAGTCTGATGGCCAATCTGTCATATCCCGAACAGACGAAGATACCCCTCAGCAGCTTGGTAGGTTTCTCACGGAGGACCACGCAGCATTCAGTCGCTAATCCTCATCAAGCGGCCCAACAACATCATAACAACTTCCCGCCACTAGCCGGGATGATCCTGGTGGGCGATACCAGGCCAGACACAATGGGACTACCCTAGTGGATTTTGGACACGTAGTCCGCCCATTTCTGCATCACTTCCCGACGCCGTTCCAGCAGGTCGGACCTCGCATAGGCCGCCTCAACTTGATTCTTCACGACATGGGCCAGACATGCTTCCGCCACTTCTCGCGCGACGCCGGAATCGCCGCACCAGTCGCGGAAGCTGGACCGGAACCCATGGGGCACGGCGTCTATGCAGTTCTCCCGCAGCAGTTTGGAAAGGGTGTTGTCGGTAAGTTGTCTGTCCGTCGCGGACGGGAACACCAGGCCCGCACCATCGCTCAACCCCCGCGCCTCGGCAAGCACTGCCAGCGCCCTATCGGATAGGGGTACCCGATGCTCTGTCCCCGCCTTCATGCGTTCTTTTGGCACCGTCCACGTCGCGCTTTCAGGGTCTACCTCGCGCCACCTGGCCCCCCGTACTTCGCCCGAACGGCAAGCCGTCAATGCCGCAAACTCAAGGGCCAGCTTGGTTGATACCCAAGCGTTCGTCTCACGGATGGCCTGCAGGGCCCTGGCAACGTCGCCATGAGCCAGCGCCCGTTGGTGTTCCCTCTTGCCGACGTTCTTGGGCAGGGCAGCTCCGATGGCGTCACCGGCTGGATTGTCGTCGCGGTACCCTTGCGCGACGGCCCACTTCATCACGGCGCTCAGGCGCTGGCGTACCCGTCGCGCCGTCTCGCGCTTCTCGTTCCAGATTGGCATCAGCACGGCCATGACGTCAGCGGTCGTTATCCGGTCCACCGGCCTGCTTCCCAGCCTTGGCATGGTGTAGGCGTCAAGGCTGGCCTGCCATTGGGCCGCCGACTTGCCCCCGTCTTTCCAGTTGGCTGCGTGAAGGGCTATCACCTTGTCCGCAGCCTCCCGGAGTGTGGGGACGCTGGTGGCGCCTTGGCGCGGGTCCTGCTCTCGGGCCACGAGACGCGCATTGGCCAGAGCCTTGGCCCTTGCGTCGGACAGGGTGACAACCGGATAGGCCCCAAGGCCCATGTTGACGGGCTGACCGTCGATCCGTATCCTCTGGTACCAGGACTTGAGCACACGCCCGGCCCCCATCTTGACCAAAAGGGTTAGGCCATGTCCGCCCCTGCCGTCACCGTAGGCCCCTGCATCCTTGACCGTCTTGATAAATGCTGCGGACAACTGCCTTGGTCGCACCATTTCATTAGCACTCCCATTAGCACTTTTGCAATGATATTAAACGATACCGCATGAAACGTCAAGCAACCACTTGAGACATGGATTATATCTGGTCATTCCGACGTATGAGACAAATTGAGACAGTGAGAGGCCAACTGAAACATGCGAATGGTGGTCACCCTCTCCGCCATACACCATCGAATCTCCCAACCAACATGGCATGTTCCGGCGGGCCAGATTGCGACACCGCGGTCTAGTGTAACCGGCTGGGCTTTGTTAGAATCCCCCGCGCTATGGCTGACACCAAATATTGGGTGGCTTTCAACCGCATCCCTCAATTGGGGACCGTGCGCTTCCGGCAGATGGAGCAGCACTTCGGCTCCTTGGAGGGCGCTTGGTCTGCGCGGGAAGGCGCTTTCAAAGCTGCGGGTCTGGATAGCCGCGCCGTAAGTGAGGTGATCGCGAACCGCGGCTCCATCTCGCCCGACGATGAGATGGAACGACTTTCCAAGGCGGATGTGCGCGCAATCACCTGGCGGGACGAGGAATACCCGGACCGTCTCAAGGAGATCTATGATCCGCCTCCGGTGATTTACGTCAAAGGGGGCATTCTTCCCGCTGACTGGCGCTCCATTGCCATCGTAGGGACGCGCAGGGCTACTCCCTATGGCAGGCAGGCAGCCGCCACCCTAGCACGCGACCTTATCGCCTCCGGCATTACCGTGGTAAGCGGACTGGCTCGGGGCATCGACGGCGTGGCCCACCAAGAAGCCCTCAAAGCGGGTGGGCGGACCATTGCAGTGTTGGCCAGCGGACTGGATACTATCTACCCTTCAGAGCACGCTTCTCTGGCCAGAGCCATCAGCCAGCAGGGAGCGTTGATCTCGGAGCACCCGCTAGGCGTCAAGCCCCGTTCGCAGCAGTTTCCCCGGCGCAACCGGATCATGAGCGGCATGACCCTTGGTACCTTGGTAATTGAGGCTGGCGAGGGCAGTGGGGCAGTCCGCACGGTGCACCATGCTTTGGAGCAGGGGCGCGAGGTGTTCTGTGTGCCGGGCAGCATCTTCTCTTCGCAGAGCAAGATGACCAACCTATTGATACAGCAGGGGGCCAAGCTGGTCTTGACCCACGAAGATGTGCTACAGGAGCTCAACCTGAGTTCAATTCCGCAACAGCTAGCGTTGACCGCGGTTGCCGACCTTCCTGAAGGAGATGAGCGGTCGGTTCTGCAGCAAATCTCCTTGGAACCCGCACACATCGACGAAATTCGCTGGCGTTGCCAGTTGCCCATTGCCTTAGTCAGCAGTACGCTGGCGATGATGGAACTCAAAGGACTCGTGCGCCAAGTTGGTGGCATGCACTATGTTCGAGCATAAGGGGGCTTAGAGAGTATGGCTGCTAAAGCCAAATCGACAAATACCGGCAAAACTGCTAGCACCGGCAAAAGTGCAAACACCGGTAAGAGAGTAAGAGCTGGCAAGAGCTTGGTAGTGGTCGAATCGCCGGCAAAGGCCCGCACCATAGCCCGGATTCTGGGCAACGACTACGTCATGAAGGCTTCGCAAGGCCATGTACGTGACCTGCCCCAAAAGAAGTTGGGCGTGGACATCGAACGAGACTTCGAGCCGCAATATTTCGTCTCCGATAGCAAGCAGGCCATCGTGGTCGACCTGAAAAAGGCTGCCAAGGGTGTATCGACTATCTACCTCGCCACTGACCCGGACCGGGAGGGGGAGTCCATCTCCTGGCACATAGCCGAGGAGGCTGGCTGGAACGATGGCCCCATTCCGCTACAACGGGTGGTATTCCACGAGATCACCCCGGCGGCGGTGAAGGAAGCCTTTGAGCACCCCCGTGACCTCGACATGCACCTCGTCGGCGCACAGCAGGCGCGACGTATCCTTGACCGGCTGGTGGGGTACCAGATCAGCCCACTGCTGTCGAAGCGTGTGCAGCGAGGCCTCTCAGCAGGCCGAGTGCAATCAGTGGCCCTCCGTTTGGTAGTCGACCGGGAGCAGGAGATTCAGGCCTTCGTCCCCGTGGAGTCTTGGACCATTGAGACCCAGTTGCTCAAGACCGAGCCGGGTCCGGCGACGCAGGGCAAGGAAGAGGGGCCTTTCGACGCTGTCCTGTATTCGGTGAAGGGACAAAAGAAAAAGCTCACGATCAGCAACGAGACCAGCGCAAGAGAGATTGAAGGCAACTTGAAAGGCGCCAGCTACCAAGTGGCGGAGGTGCGCACCCGCGAGACCAAGCAGTCGCCGGCGCCACCCTTCATCACGAGCACACTGCAACAGGAAGCATGGCGCAAGCTCCGCTTGGGAGCCAAACGTACCATGGCTCTAGCCCAGCAGTTGTACGAGGGCGTATCCCTAGGCACCGAAGGGCCTGTCGGTCTCATCACCTACATGCGGACCGACTCCACCAATGTAGCCGCGTCGGCTCTAACCGAGACCCGTGACTACATCTCCGCCCGTTACGGCAAGAACTACCTGCCAGCCAAAGCCCGCACCTTTCGGCGTAAGGTGAAGGGTGCACAGGAGGCCCATGAGGCCATCCGTCCCACGTCGGTAGCTCGCGACCCTCAGAGCCTGCGGGCCCACCTCAACCGCGACCAACTCCGACTGTACCAAGTCATATGGTCGCGCATGGTAGCCAGCCAGATGGCCGAGGCCATCTCCGACAACACCACTGCTGACATTGATGCCGTCTGCAAGAATGAGGGTAAGGAAGGCGGGAAGAACTACGTGTTCCGCGCCACTGGCACGGTGCTCAGGTTCCCCGGCTTCCGTACGCTGTACATGGAAGATGTGGACGACGCCGACGAGGAAAATAAGGACGCCCTGCCCTTGCTGGCTCAAGGAATGGACCTTAGCTGCCTGAAGCTGGACTCCAAGCAGCACTTCACTCAGCCTCCTGCTCGGTACACCGAGGCATCGCTGGTGAAGGCCTTGGAGGAGCGTGGCATCGGGCGGCCCAGCACCTACGCCCCCATCGTGTCTACGCTACAAGAGCGCAACTACGTGGCCCGCGACAGTGGCAGGCTCAATCCCACTGCTTTGGGCACCACGGTATGCCAACTGCTCAACCAGTATTTCACCGACATCATGGACGTCAACTTCACGGCCCGTATGGAAGACGGGTTGGACGAGGTGGCCCGTGGCGAGCGGGAGTGGGTACGTGTGCTGCGTGAGTTCTACGAGCCCTTCAAGGGTTCGCTGGACCATGCCAGTGAAGAGATGCCTAGAGTAAAGGTGGAGGAACCCACCGAGGAGACATGCGACCAGTGCGGTCGGGGGCTGGTTATCAAGACAGGCCGGTTCGGCAGGTTCATGGCCTGTAGCGGCTACCCTGAATGCAAGAACCGACGCCCCTTGGAAGAGAAGGCGGCCCCTGAGCCAACAGAAGAAGTCTGCGACCAGTGCGGTCAGCAAATGGTCATCAAGACAGGCCGCTACGGCAGGTTCATGGCCTGCTCCAATTTCCCCACCTGCAAGAATCGCCGCCCCTTGGAGAAGAAGGAGCCGGACGAAATCACAGACGAGCTCTGCCAGAAGTGCGGCAAACCCATGGCAATAAAGACGGGCAGATACGGACGGTTTATGGGATGCACCGGGTACCCCAAGTGCCGTACCATCAAGAGCATACCCGGCGAGAGCTCGGGCGGTGAGACCGACGAGAAGTGCGACGACTGCGGTCGCCCCATGGTGTTAAAGCGGGGTCGCTTCGGGCCATGGCTGGCTTGCACCGGCTACCCCGAGTGTCGCGGGCGCAAGAAAGTGGACAATAGGGAAAAGGAGGCCGAGCCGGTAGGCGCAGAGGCTTAAACCTACTGGCCCCAATCCCGCCCTTTGCAAATGACCATCCCTTCTACCGAAAGCGACGATCTGACCTCTGGCGAGGCCTGCACTGATAACGAGGCACCAGTAGAAACCGGCTCGCGTTGGAAGGAACTGCTTGACCACTTCGCCCTTTACCTCACCGGTAGGCGTGGCAGTTCCCCCAATACCGTCAGGATCTACACCACCGACCTCGTGCCCTTCTTTCGCTTCCTCGATAGAGAGGGCTTAGAGCCAGTCGAGGTAGGACGCCCCGAAGTGCGTCGCTACTTGGCATGGCTCTCCACGGTGGGTCGGGGTGGGGGCCGTGGTAAGGACGGATACGCCCGCATCAGCGTTGCCCGGAAGCTCGTGGTGCTGCGGGCCTTCTACCGTTACCTAGCCCAGACTGGCGAGATATCAGCCAACCCTATACCCAACGGCCGCTCTCTACAGGTAAAGGTGGACAAGTTGCTGCCCATCTTCCTAGGCAAAGACGAGACCTTGCGGCTGGTGGATACCCCCGATCGGGCCGATGCCCTCGGGGCGCGGGATGCGGTGATACTGGAGCTGCTCTACTCCTGTGGCTTGCGTCTGTCGGAGCTGGCCGGTTTGGAGGTCTCCAGCTTCGAGAGAAACGTCCGCGAAATCAAAGTAATGGGCAAGGGCTCGAAGGAACGGATCGTCATCGTTGGACGTCCTGCTGCGCAGGCCCTCGAAGATTACTTGGAATGGGCCAGACCCCAACTGCTGGCGGAGGCCCGCGAGCCTCTGCCCTATGGCGAAAACCCGCTGCTTCTCAATCGCTACGGTGCCCGCCTGTCGCGACGCAGCATCGAGAAAATCGTGTCTAACTGCGCCGCCAAGGCTGCCACGCGGCCCGGCGTACACCCCCACACTCTGCGCCACACCTTTGCCACCCATCTCATGGACGGGGGCGCCGACCTAAGGGTAGTGCAGGAGCTTCTGGGCCACTCCTCGCCGACCACCACCGAGATATACACCCACGTTACCCAGAAGCAGGCGCGGGAGGTCTATATGTCGTCCCATCCCCGGGCGCGCCAAGAATAGAACATCATGTCCCGCTTCTTACTGATTAACGGGCCAAACCTCAACTTCCTCGGCAGGCGCGATCCCGATTTCTACGGCTCAACAACCCTGCAAGATATAGAACAACGCGTAACGGAAAGAGCCTCCGTCCTTCAGCATGAAATTGGGTGCTTCCAATCCAACAACGAAGGCGCAATAATAGACTTCGTTCAGGAGAACTGGCAGCGCAGCCGTGGGATAATCATCAACCCGGGTGCGCTGACCCACTATGGCTACGCGTTGCGCGACGCTTTGGCTGATGCCAACGTGCCGGTGATTGAGGTGCACATCAGCAACATCCATGCACGCGAGGGCTTCCGCAGCCATTCCGTGATCGCCCCCATTGCCCGGGGCCAGATCAGCGGCCTTGGTTGGCGAGGTTATCTGGCGGCCCTCGACCTGCTGGCAGCCATCGACACGGAGGAGTAATTCCTGCCCCTCGCCCGTCCGCCCTTCTCAAGAAGCCGCCTACAAGGCTCTTCGAGACGAAGGTAAGGCGGAAGTCCCTTCCACTCAAAGGGAGAAGGTCAGGATGGGGATAACTCCTGCGGATATTCACGAGAGAGGAAGCAGAATAGCATGAGCGCAAGACTGGACAAGCTGCGGGGCCTTTTGCCCGAGAAGGGCGTTGATGCCCTTTTGATATCCATGCCGGAGAACCGGCGATACGTATCGGGGTTCACTGGCTCCGCTGGTTACCTGTTCATCACCGGGGAGCAGGCAGTCCTGGGCACTGACTTCCGCTACACTGAGCAGGCGGAGGGACAATCCCCCGACTTCCAGATCGTGCGTATCGGCGGAGACTGGTCTTGGTTAGGTGAACAAATCAAGGAGACTGGCGCCTCCCGTCTGGGTTTCGAGAGCCACCATATGACGGTCCAGTCCTATCACGGGCTTTCCGATGCCTTGGCCAAGCAACTGGAAGGTAGTAAGCCTTCTTTGGTGGCAACGAGTGGCATCGCCGAGCAACTTCGTGTGTTCAAGGACGCTGAGGAATTGGCGGCGCTACAGAAGGCCGTCGATGTGGCGGATCAAGCCATGGAGAGCGTCTGCCAGATCATCACCGAGGGGATGACCGAGAAGGAAGTCGCTTGGCGAATGGAAGTTGCCATGCGAGAACTCGGGGCCGAGGGTCCCAGCTTCGACACCATTGTGGCTGCCGGACCCAATGGGGCCATGCCCCACCATCGCCCATCGGACCGGCCCATCCAGGCTGGCGAGCCCATCGTCATCGACATGGGGGCCAAGGTGGACGGCTATTGCAGTGACATCACCCGCACCATCTGCATCGGCGAGGCCGACGAGATGTTCCGCCGGGTCTACGACATCGTGCTCGGTTCTCAGCTAACGGCCATCAACACCGTGATGCCTGGCATGACCGGCGGCGACTGCGACGGTCTTTCTCGCACAGTCATTGCTGAGGCGGGCTACGGCGACAACTTTGGGCACAGCTTGGGGCACGGCTATGGTCTCGCCGTACACGAATACCCAAGAGTGGGTCCCAACGCAGACAACATCCTGGAAGAGGGCATGGTGTTCACCGTGGAGCCCGGCATTTATCTAACGGGCTGGGGCGGCGTGCGCATCGAGGATGACGTGGTGTTGGAGGCATCAGGGGCTCGCGTTTTGAGCAGGGCTGGGAAGTAGGAGCAGGGCTGGGAAGTAGAAGCAGGGCCGGGAAGCAGGGGTAGGCCCCGGGAATTGGTGGCTAGGCCCGGAAGTAGAGGAGGCTGGTATGACGACCATCGGCTTTGGAGACCTACGCAAGGGCACCATGATTGAGGTGGACGGCCAGCCCTTCGAGGTGGTGGACTACGAGCGACACAAGATGCAGCAGCGGGCCCCTGTGACCCGACTCAGGCTCAAGAACCTCAGGGACGGACGCGTACTTGAACGCGTCTACCAGCGCTACGACACCGAGTTCCCCTTGGCCGATGTTCAGCCCCACGAGGCTCAATACCTGTTCACCGACGGAAGTATGTACCACTTCATGGATATGGACACCTATGACCAGTACCCGCTGACCAAGGCACAGTTGGGCGACTCCCTGAACTATCTGAAGGAGAACGACAACGTCGAGGTCGTCTTCTATCATGGAGACGTGCTCAGCATCAAGCTGCCCACCTTCGTCGACCTGCAGGTCTCGGAAACGCCCCCAGGCTTCAGAGGGGACACAGCCCAAGGTGGCAACAAGCCCGCCGTTCTGGAGACGGGCATCACCGTCCAGGTGCCCATGTTCGTGGAAATCGGACAGGTGGTGCGGGTCGACACACGCAGTGGGGACTACATCGAGCGAGTCAGCTAGGTGCCCATCTACTCCGTCTCCCTAGTCGCCCGCTACCTGCGGGAGCTGCTGGAGGCAGACCAGCAGCTTAATGACCTGTGGATCGCTGGCGAGGTATCCAACCTGACTACCTCCCAAGCAGGCCACATCTACTTCACGCTCAAGGACTCCATGGCCCAGCTGCGCTGTGTCATGTTCCGCAACAACAACGCTGGCAGCCGACTGCTTGCCAACGGCTCTCTAGTCGTAGCCCACGGCCACATCAACCTCTACGAACAGCGTGGCGAGATCAATCTCATTGCCGACGCTGTGATGCCCGAAGGGACGGGCCCTCTCTACCTCGAACTGGAACGTCTCAAGCTCAAGCTCCAAGCAGAGGGTCTATTCGAGGAGTCACGCAAGAGGCCCCTCCCTTCCTTCCCAAGGGTGCTGGGCGTGGTCACATCCTCCACCGGGGCAGCCCTGCAGGATATCCGCAAGGTGATTCAGAGCCACTACCCAATGGTGGAACTGCTTCTGGCCCCCACCATGGTGCAGGGCGACGAGGCAGCCTCGGGCATTGTGGCCGCCCTCCGCGTGCTGAATGAAGACGGTCGCGCCGACGCCATCATCGTCGCCCGTGGCGGAGGCTCGCTGGAAGAGCTATGGCCCTTCAACGAAGAGGTTGTTGCCCGGGCTATTCATGCCAGCGCCATTCCCGTCATCAGCGGTGTCGGCCACGAGCGGGACGTTACCGTGGCCGACTTGGTGGCCGATGTGCGTGCTCCTACGCCCACCGCAGCCGCCGAAATGGCCGTACCCAATATGGTCGCTCTCAGTGCGCAGGTCTCCTACCTGAAGGAATCGGCGTGGACCGCTTTGTCCCGCCAGCTGCACCAACAGCGCCAAGGAGTGGCGAGTATTGTGCAGCGCATCGGACGCTCTGGGCCGGATATCAATCTCTGGCGTCGTAGCGTGGACGATCTGACCCAAGATGCGTGGGCCACCCTGACCCAGCGACTGCGCTTGAGTCAGGCCGAGTTGGCCGGGTTCGAATCCCGAGTCCGAGCCTTGGACCCGGTGGCTGTGCTGGCTCGCGGATACGCAATCGTGGAGAAAGAGCAATCGCGGGAAGCGGTGACCAGCCCCGGACAGGTAGCCGACGGCGACCCGCTGCGCATCACTCTCTCCGATGGCACTATCCCGGCAACCGTCGGCGCCACCCAAGCGCCGGTCCCGGCTCGCCGGCCGCGTACGCAAAGGGTCCATGCTAGTGCGAGGCTGCTATGACGAGAATCGACTCCAACGGTGATATCCGGGACGAGGGCATATCCTTCGATGACGTCCTTTCCGGCGATGAGTTTCCGCCCATGGATGACGCCGTGCCACACCTCACCTTTGAGGAGGCCTTCACACGCCTAAAGCAGGTGGTGGCCGACCTAGAGTCGGGCAGCATGACGTTGGAGCAAGCCACCAAGCAGTACGAAGAAGGGATGAAGCTGGCCCAAGTCTGCAACCGCTTCCTCGCCCAGACTGAACTCAAGATGACGGAGCTACGCAGCATTTACCTCGAAGAACCTCCAGACCCCTCAACCCCACCCATCTAGCTGCGATCACGTCTGTACAACCTCCAGTAATTGGCCGCCCGGGATTGCCATGAAATCAGATACCCAAGTCTTAGCAATCGACAGTTCTAGTCATAGCCATGAGAATGGCCGGTGCCAGATGTCTAACCCGTCATTCCCGCGGAGGGAGACCCTTGCGTAATTTTCGTTATACCGGCACAGGTCAGAATCCATAGGATCACGCATAATGAATGATAGCTTTGACCAAGCCCTTTCCATACCAACCCTTCGCCACCCCCCACTGACATGTTCCCCTTGCCCGCCTCTCGCCTCCCTGATACGCTGGAATCAACCCCAGCCTGCACAACGGAGCAAATGACCGCGCACACCGGAAACGCCATCCGAGGCCTGCCCCTCAAGCCTGACCCCCCTGACCTCAAGGATGGCACAGTGTGCCAGCTACGACTCAGCTCCGACGATGTCACAAATGTCACACGATTCAGCTACAAAAAACTTTGACGCAGCTACGAACGGTGTGCCATCCCAGCTACAACAGGGCCACACCTGTGATTGCGTGCCAGCTACGAAACGCCACCACGCCGCCACACAACTGTGTCATGCCACCCATCCACAAATACAAAAACCGTGCCGCAAACGCCACAGTTGTGTGACCGCCCACCCTCTGGCCGGCGGATCCACGGCCCAGTCCCGCGAATTCTCGACTCCGCGGGGATAACAGGAGAGGCCAGTTGAGGAAAGCCAAGTCTTGTTGTGGTGGCAACAACGGCGCGGCGACGGCCATGCGAGAGGAGGTGCCGTGCTGAAGCTAGGCTGGTTCTCCACGGGGAGAGGTCCTGGCTCGCGAGGGCTGCTGCAATTCATACAGCAGCGCATCGACGGTGGCCTGCTCGATGCCTCCATCCGGTTCGTGTTCTCGAACCGGGAACATGGCGAGGCCGAAGGCAGCGACGCTTTCTTCAAGTTGGTAGACGACTATCATCTGCCGTTGATTGCCTTCTCGTCGGGGCGGTTTGCCCGTGATCGCGGTGGGCGGCTGGCGGAACATCGTGCGGCCTACGACCTGCATGTGAGAGAGCTGCTCCGGGGATACGATGTCGAAGTGTGCGTGCTGGCAGGCTATATGCTCATTGTCGGGCCGGAGTTGTGGCGCCGCTGGCCCATGCTGAACCTTCACCCTGCTCTGCCCGATGGTCCCACGGGCACATGGCAGGATGTCATCTGGCAACTGATCGGCTCTCGCGCCAGCTACACCGGCGCAATGGTTCACCTAGCCAACGACGACTTGGACCGTGGCCCCGTGGTCGCCTACTTCACCCTCCCCATTACCAATCCCGAATTCGATCCCCTGTGGTCGAATATCGCTGGGAGGCCGGTGTCAGAGCTCCGACATACGCCGGGCGAGGAGCTCGCCCTATTCCAGCGTATCCGCGAGGAAGGCTATCAGCGCGAACCTTACCTCATCTCTGAGACGCTGCACGCCTTGGCCCAAGGCAGGGTGCAAGTGAGCGACGGTGTGGTCAGGGACGCGTGGGGGCAGCCGATGGAGGGCGTGTGTCTGGACGAGGATATTGAAAGGGAGTTACAGCGATCGGAAACTGCGGGTGGTGGCGCGTCTGCAGTCTAATGGAACGGGCACGGAGGTTCCAGCTCACAGGTCAGGAACGACTGTCCTTGCGCATGATGGAGTTGGTGCCGGTAGGTTGTGACTGCGCCTTTCATAGCCATGTAGAGCAATCTGACATTCTTGGCCACCTCTGTCATGTCCAGGTCATCGCCCACGCCCCATCTGGAACCTATGAGGACCCGTAAGCCTTCCAGAAAAAACTGAGAGTCGGCCTTCTCTACCGCGAAATCAAGCGCGGCGATATTAAGCGCGATCAGGTCCAGATAATCGACTAGCGCAGGCTGACGGGGCTCTCCCACTTCCAATTGGGTTTCCTCTTGGATATGTTGCAGCAGAACGTCCCAATTGAAGTTATCCATACTCATGGGCTTTCCCTTCCAACTGCCATGACTGCGTGAGCTCGCACTAGGACAGCTATTCCAACGCCCGTGTTGTCCGTGGACTAGCGACCGTCACTTGATTGAGTGTGGTGGATGCCTCTTGGGGTATCAGGCGGAGTCGCGCTGTTGCCAAGCGCCGGGGATTTCCATGCGCTGGCCCAAAGCGGTGAGAAGGACCGGGGGAGCTCTGCGAACGATAGTGTCGGCTTCCACGACACAGCGAACGATCTTTTTCATCGACGGAAGTTCGTACATGACGTCGAGCAACGCTTCTTCAATGATGGTGCGAAGGCCTCGAGCCCCGGTGCGCCGGCGCAGGGCTTCCATCGCGCAGGCTTGGAGGGCCTCATCGGTGAAGAGCAGCTCCACCTTGTCCATGGCGAACATGTGCTGGTACTGTCGGATGATGGCATTCTTTGGCTCGGTCAGGACCCGCACCAAGGTTTCCTCATCCATGGGGTCGAGGGTCACCGCTACCGGTAGACGGCCAACCAGCTCGGGGATCAACCCGAACTGCACCAAGTCGTCGGGAACCAGATTCGCACCGTTGGAAGCGGATTGAGTCTCGTTGAGACTCCCTTTGAATCCTAGAGAGTAGGAGTTGCCCAGCCTCCGGCCCAGTATCATGTCCAAGCCGTCGAAGGTGCCACCGCAGACGAAGAGAATGTTGTCGGTCTTGATGTGCAGGAACTCTTGGTAGGGATGTTTCCGGCCGCCTTGGGGAGGCACGCTCGCAGTGAACCCCTCCAGCATCTTGAGCAGCTCCTGCTGTACGCCCTCGCCGGAAACGTCCCGAGTGATGGAGCGGCTGGCCCCTTCCTTGCGGGCGATCTTGTCGATCTCGTCAATGTAGATGATGCCCTGCTCGGCTTGGGCCATGTCCCACCCTGCGTTCTGGATGAGCCGGAGCAGGATGTTTTCCACGTCCTCGCCGACGTAGCCAGATTCAGTGAGCGAGGTAGCGTTGCAGAGAGCGAAGGGGACATGGAGGATACGGGCGAGACTTTGGGCGAGGAGGGTTTTGCCACAGCCGGTGGGGCCTGCGATGAGGATGTTGGTCTTTTGGAGCTCAACCCCTGACTCTGCGTCGCCGTCCCATATTCGCTTGTAGTGGTTATAGACGGCCACGCTGAGGGCGCGTTTGGCTCGGTTCTGGCCTACAACATAGGTGCCGAGAGCCTCGTGCAGCTCTTTGGGTGTCGGCAGCTTCCGTGGGCGTCGACCCTGCTTCTTGGAGCGACTGTCCTGCTCTATGACCTGCTGGAAAACTCCAACACACTCGTAGCAGACATAGGTACGGCCCGGCCCTCCCACCAAGCGGTTGCTTGGGGTCTGGGCCTTGCCGCAGAACGAACACTGACGAATCTTGCTCGTGTTCTTGCTAGCGGGCACTGCCTCGCTCCATCTCCGGTCCCTTAGGAGGAGGTATTGTCCGATGCCTCAGCGCCGTTGGAATCGTCCGGTGGCAAACCCAGTACCTCGTCGACAATCCCATAGTCCAACGCTTGTGGCGCCGTCAGATAGTAGTCCCGGTCGGTGTCTCTAGCGATTTTCGAGTAGTCCTGACCGGTATTATCTGATAGTATCGTCCGTATCTTGTCCTGCAGCCGGATGATTTCGCGGGCTGCGATTTCGATGTCAGAGGCTTGACCCGACGCCCCTCCCATAGGCTGGTGCATATGGACCGTCGAATTGGGCAGGGCATAGCGCTTTCCCTTGACGCCGCCGGTCAGAAGCACGGTGGCCATGCTGGCGGTCATGCCCACGCAGATGGTGGAGACCGCAGGGCGTATCAGTCGCATGGTGTCGTAGATGGCCAATCCGGAGCTTATGACACCGCCCGGACTGTTGATGTAAACGCTGATGTCCTTGTCGGGGTCTTCCCGCTCTAGGAACAGCAACTGCGCGATGATTACGTTGGCGATATGGTCGTTTATCGGAGTGCCTAGGAAGATGATCCGTTCCTTCAGCAGCAGGGAGTAGATGTCGAAAGCCCGCTCGCCCCTAGGGCCAGTCTCAATGACCATGGGGATGATGCCGCTGGGCTTGATAAGGTCCTCTGGCCGCGTGAAGTCATAAGGCCGAACCCAATCATTGGGATTCATTGTCATGGGGGTCGCCTCCTTGCTCTTCTGCCTCCGTCGGTTGCTCGGCCTCTTCACCTTCTGCTGAAGCTGCCGCAGGTGTGTCCTCAGCGTCCGATGTATCGGTTTCCGCTGCGCCACTCATGGCGATCTCCCCCAGACGCTCTTGCACCTTTCGAGACAGGATCGCGTTTCTTATTGCACTACGTGCGTTGTCAGTGGAGAAAGCGTTACGAATGGCCTCCTGGGACTCACCGGTCCCAGACATCTGGTTGATTTCGTCCTCCACATCGTCTTCGCCCACCGCGATGCCCTCTTCGCGGCTCAAGTGGCGCAGTACGAGGAAACGGGTGAGCCTTTCTACGGCTTCAGGGCGTAGTTCCGCCCTTACCTCTTCATCGCTTTTGCCTGCTTCGGCAATGTAATCGTCGGCCGATAACTGGTGCTCTTGCAAGGCGTGGGCCCGGTCCTCCAGCATCCGATCAAGTTCCCTCTGTTCCGTCAGGGAGGGGTAGGTTACCTCAGCGCCGTCAATTACTGCTTGAAGGGCCTTTTCCTGCAGCGCCCGCTCCGCCTCTCGCTCAGCGTCGTTATACAGCCTTCGCTGTATGTCGTCCTGAAGCTCGGCTATGGTGTCGTAGCCCTCGCCGACGCCCTTGGCAAACTCATCGTCCAAGTCAGGAAGACGAAGCTCCTTGACTTCCAGCACTTTGATCTCGAAGCGGCATTCTTTGCCGGCGATGGACGGGTCTCGGTAGTCTTCAGGCACCGTGAGCGTGAACTGCTTGTCTTCGCCCGAGTTCATCCCCTCTAGGTACACGGAGAAGCCAGGGAATGGTACTGGGCTATACTGCCGGGGTATGAAGTCCACTCCCTGGTCTTGCAACACACGATTGCCCTCAATTGTGCCTTCGACATTCAGGTTCACCATGTCGTCGAAGCGCACCGCACCTTCGCGTGGCTCCCACACACCATTGCTCCGTTGGAGTTGGTCCAAGACCTCGGTGACCTGCTCGTCGGTAATCTCGACCGCATCGATGTCCAGCCGCATGTCTCGGAAGTCGCCCAACTCCACTTGGGGCTCCAGTGGAACGATGGCCTTGAAGGATACTGGGTCCAACTCAAGACTTTCGATTTCGGGCTCGCCAAAGGGCTCGAGGCTCTCTCGTTCCAACGCTTGGTTCAGGGAGGATGTGACAATAGAGTCAATCCCCTCCTGCAGCATGGCGTTACGCCCGAGGAAGCTCTCCACGATGGAACGCGGCGCCTTACCCTTGCGGAAGCCAGGGATTTGCACCCGGTTCACCAGTTGGCGATATACCCGCTGGAGGTGCTGTTCGATGTCTGAGGGTTGGAGTTCTATATTGAGGACGACTTGTCGTGCCTCAGGGTCTTCTCTGGTAACAATCACCCAGCCTCTCCCGACTTGCCTCTCCGTAGGGAGAAGTAGATGCCGAGATTATAGCACTTGTCGTCAGCCTCTACCAGCAAGCACACTGCCTAATGAGGGCATAGCTGCCGCTTTCATTCGGCAACACGCAGGTGCAGGTCGCGCAACTGGGACTGGCTGACCGGTGAGGGCGCACCGAAGAGCAGGTCGGCCCCGCGTTGGGTCTTGGGGAAGGCGATTACGTCGCGGATGGAACCGGCGTTGGCCAGTATGGCCACCAGTCGATCGATGCCCGGAGCGATGCCTCCGTGGGGTGGCGCACCGTATTCGAAAGCCTCCAACAGGTGGCCGAACCTTTCCTGTATGTCGCTTTCTCCGTGGCCCAGCAGTTTCAATATCTTCTCCTGTAGTTCGCGCCGATGAATCCGGATGCTTCCACTGGCAAGCTCGCTACCGTTGCATACTAAGTCGTAGGCCTTAGACTTGATGGTGCCCAAGTCGGTGCCGTCCAGCAGATGCACCTGGTCCTCTTTGGGCGCTGTAAAGGGGTGATGGGAGGAGTTCCAACGTTCCTCCTCTGCGTCCCACTCGAAGAGGGGAAAGTCGACCACAAAAGCGAAGGCCAGCGTGTCGGGGTCGGCTAGGCCAAGGCGTCGCCCCATCTCCTCGCGGAGGGCGCTGAGGGCGGGGTGTATGGTGTGAGGGGCGCCTGCCATGAGCAGCATCAGGTCGCCGGGCTTAGCCCCCATCTGGCGTGACAACTGGGCCGCCCATTGGGGGTGCATGTTCAGCCCAGACGCCATGCGGACATCGCTCTCGGTCAGCTCCTCAAGGGGGTGGTCCTTGCCCAAGCGGACATGGGCCAAGCCTCGGGCCCCTCGCTCCTTGACGAAGTCCTCCAACTCCCTTAGGACGCTGTTGCTGTAGCTCCCGCCTCCGGGCACCGCAAACCCCTTGACGATGCCCCCCGTCTGCAACACAGAGCGAAACACGTTGAAGTCGGTCTGGGCCGCCAAGTCGCTCACGTCGCTCATCTCGAGCCCGAATCGCAGGTCGGGCTTGTCGCTGGCGTATCGGGCCATGGCCTCGTCGTAGGTAAGCCGTGGCATGGGGGCGGGTACCTTTCTGTCCGGCACGAGTGTCTGCATCATGGTGAGATACAGCTCTTCGGTGAGAGACAGCACGTCCTCCTCATCGACGAAGCTCATCTCCAGGTCGAGCTGAGTGAACTCCGGCTGTCGGTCGGCCCGGAGGTCTTCATCTCGGAAGCAGCGCGCGATCTGGAAGTAGCGTTCCATGCCCGCCACCATCAGCAGTTGCTTCAACTGCTGGGGCGATTGAGGCAGGGCATAGAACTCGCCCGGCTCGAGCCGGCTCGGGACCAAGTAGTCCCGGGCTCCCTCCGGAGTGCTCTTGATGAGGATGGGCGTCTCGATTTCCAGAAAGCCCCTCTGGTCGAGGAAGTCGCGTATGTACTTTACCACCTTGTGACGCAACTGGATGTTGGACTGCATGCCAGCCCTTCGCAGGTCCAAGTAGCGGTACTTGAGTCGCAAACTCTCGTCGACCTCTGCCTCTTCATTGATGTAGAAGGGAGGTGTCAGCGACTGATTGAGCACGAAGGCCTCGGTGGCTGCGACTTCGACCTTGCCGGTGGACAGCCCTGGGTTTTCGCTGCCCTCAGGCCGCGGACGCACCAGTCCCTTGACCTGTATGACCCACTCGTTGCGCACCTGTTCTGCCACGAGGTGAGCGTCGGGAGAAATATCAGGGTTGAAGACCAGTTGCACGATGCCGGAACGGTCGCGCAGGTCAATGAACACCAAGCCGCCGTGAAGCCGGCGCCGGTGCACCCAACCTGCTAGGGTGACCGTGGAGTCGACGTGGTCCTCGGTAACCTCGCCGCAAGGGATATCTTTCAGCAAGCAGGAGCCTCCTGTGTATTCCAGTCTTTGCTGGACATGTTGGGGACCGGTCTTTGCTGGTCCACGGGAGTGACTAAACCGGTGGAGAGATTAAGGTCACGATGGGTAGGTCGTCAGGGTCGTCCGTCTCCGGCCCGCGGAGTTGGCCCATCACCATATCGCGCAACTGAGCAGGATCGCTGACCGGGGCCAAGCACATAGTGTCGAGACACGCCTCGGCCCATGCAGCCTCGCCCGCCCCGCTGGTTCTGTCAGCGCTATCGGCCAATTGGGTGGGCTTGATCACTAGGTTGGGATAGGGCAGCGCAGCAGCAGCCAATATCATTTGTCCAGAGGTAACGCTACCTGCAATCCCGCCAATGGTAACTTCTATTGCAGGGTGCAACCAGCGGTACACCGCCATGGCATAGGCGGCCGCAGCGTCGCCGTGCTCGTCGGTGCGCACAGAGAGAGACGCCAACGCTCTCCCTGCCTGGGCGTGGCGCTCCGCGTCGTAGGCGGCCCGCCCCAGCCGATTCAGGGCATCTGAGGCCAAGGCGTTGCCGTCCACTGGCACGAGACGTCGCCGCAAGGCCGCCATCGCTTGGGGGTCGTGAGGCATGTCGAAGAGCGCGCCCGACTCCCCGTCTCCGAGTTGCGCCGTCATCTGTTCAGCCACTCGACGCGCCTCGCTCAGATAGCGGTCCGATTCGGTGTGCTCATAGGCGTCCAAGAGAGCTAGTAGCAGGTAGGCGTAGTCTCGGAGAAAGGCTGCCGTCCCCGCCGAGCCTTCCGCGCCGTAGCTATGGCGCGGTCCGTGGGTCCACTCCAACGCCAACAGGCTCTCCAGCGCATCGAGTGCGGTTTGCAGGAAGGAGTGCCGCCCCAGCACCCAGGAAGCTTTCAGGAGTGTGGAACAGGCCAAGGCGTTAACATCTGTGTAGAAGGTGGCGTCGACGACTGGCTTGGCCCTGTCCTGACGTTCCGGCAGAGGCAGTTCGTAATACCCCTCATCGGCATCCTGACTGCTGAAAAACAGCGCACGCGAGGCGTCGAACATGCTGGCGGTAGCGTAGCCCAGAATGCCGGAGGCCACGTTGGAGTATCGGTCATCGCCGGTGACGAGGTAGCCTTCCATGTACAGGTCGCACAGCTTGAGGTTGTCCAGCAGTATCTTTTCGTAATGGGGCACAGACCAGTCCGCCCCTGTGGCATAGCGATAGAAACCGTCCTCCTCCGAATCCCACAGTTCGCTGGCCATCATCGTCTCCATCGATTGTCGCACCATCGCCATGCAGCTTGGGTCCTCGTTGGCACGGGACCAGTGCAACAGAAGGGCGAGACTATCGGCGTGGGCGAATTTCGGGGCACTGCCAAAGCCGCCATTTACGCAGTCGAAGGCTGCCCGGGTAGTCTCGACAACTTGCTGCACCAGCGATATATCGACCGTGTGTTCCGATGCAGAGGCAGGCGGCTTGGTGTTGACTGTCAACAGGGATGCCCGTTGGCGGATGGCCTCCTTGTCATGCTTGTAGGCATCGGCGAGTTGCTGCAACAGCGAGGCGAACTGTTCTGGCGGGGCGTAGGTGCAGCCTGATAGCAGGTCGCCCTCCGGCGTGAGGAAGGCGGCGGTGGGCCAGCCACCCATGTTGTAGCGGGCATCGATGTCGGGGCGCAGGTCGCGGTCGATCCTCACCGGCAGGTAGCTCTCGTTGATCAGCCGGAGTATCTCAGGATCGGAGTAGCTGGTCTCATCCATGACGTGGCACCAGTGGCACCATACTGCTGAGATGGAGAGTAGGACCGGCCTGTCTGTGGCTTGCGCCTCCCGGAAGGCATCAGTCCCCCACGGCCGCCACGCGATCTCATGAGCACGGTTGGGTCGTGGGGAGAAGCGAAAGCTGGAAGTGTTCTCTTGCATATCAGCACCGGACATATCGGCATCAAGTAGCGTATCACAGCCCTATTCCGCCTTCAACGAGACGTGAACGGACGAGCGTGGGCTGCTCCAGGTTCCCAAGGCTACTAACATGCTGGCCAGCTTATGTCCTGCTGGTATTTCGGCGGAGTAGAGACTGTAGCTCTTCGCTTGCGATCTCTACCCATCAATTGCCTTTGGCGTTGGCCCGTTGCTAAAATGCTCGTCACATGTCAAGCTAGTCCTTAGCATCGTCGGTCGCCTCGTCACTCGGAACGTATAACAAAAAAAGCCTAGGGGGTGCTGCATGTGGCCCCGAGTCTCACTCCGTGAAGTTTCCCGCGACGACGTAAGCCGCCTCTGTGAATGGCTCCAAGACGAAGACGTCAATAACTCTTGGTATGGCTGCGACGATTCTGGCGACCCCGTCCATGTCGGCTACACGCCAAAGATCACGGTAGACTGCTCCGGCGAGGAATGGCAGCATACCTTCGATAGCGATGAGCGCAAGATATACTCCATCTGCGACGCCGATGGCGAGCACATCGGAGAGGGGCAGTTGGTGATGGAGCCCGAGGTGCGCAGCGCCCATATGTTCATCCTCATCGGGCGTAAGGACCTCTGGTACCAGCACTACGGAGCATCTGCCATGGTGCACCTGCTGGATGAGGCCTTCTCGACTCACGGAGCGCACCGCGTCTGGCTGGCGGTGCCCCAGTACAATGAGCCAGCCCGTTTCATGTGCGAACGCATCGGGTTCGTGCTGGAAGGCCGGTTGCGGCGGCGGCAGCAGCGTGGAGGTGAATGGTACGACTCGCTCTCCATGGGCTTGCTGGCCGACGAATATGTCCGCAGACGTCCCGGCCTGCTGGAGCAGATTTCCTCCGGCTCCTAAAGCTGCTCCAGTCACTCGTAGCTACTACTAATCCGCGGGAGGGTGGATATGCCCATCATCACCTTCAACGGTCCTATCGGCTGTGGCGGAAACGAGGTCGGCCTCAAGGTGGCCGACATGCTGGATGCCGACTACGTCGACCGCATCGTCTTTGCAGAGGCGGCCAAGCGTGTCGGGTCCACCATCAGTGCCTTGGCCGAAAAAGAAGAGCGAGTTATTCGCCTGCGCGACCGCATCGCCTACTTTCTACAGAACATGCTGGAGAAGTCGGCGGTCTCCGGGGCAGCAGGCGAACCATACTTCAGTCCCGGCATCGAGATGCTGCCGGGCGGAGAGTATAGCGACCTAGCCGAAGACCCTATCACTGAGTCGCAGAGACTGAGCGACGGCCAATTCCTCGACACGATGACCAACGTGATCACGGAGTTGGCTTCGTCAGGGAATGTGGTGATTATTGGGCGCGGGGCCAACATTATCTTGAGGGACACCCCCGGCACCGTTCACGTTGCCTTGGCCGCCTCTCCGCATAAGTGTGTGGAAACCATCGTGGAACGGGAGCGGTTCAGCCAGACCGAGGGCGAGAAGTTCTTTTCTGAAGCGGAAAGAGCGCGCCAAGCCTTCTTCCGCAAGTTCTTCAAGGTACAGTGCGACAACCAGTCCCTATACCATGTGTGCCTCAACATGGACCGCATCAGTCTTGATACTGCGGCCGAGATAGTGGTGCACACAGCACGGGATCTGGAGGCGTGAACCGAGGCGGTGGCCTCTTGCCCGCAGCCCAGCGACGCCGGCCCAACGGCTGAGCCGTGATTCCGCTAGGCGACGCCGATGTCCAGCGCAGGACATTTCCCTATGTCACGCTGTCTTTCGTCCTGATAAACGTCGTAGTATTCGTCTACCAGTTCTCCCTTGGCGATATAGACCGACAAATCTTTATCCTCAAGAATGGTCTCATTCCCGCCGAGCTCACATCTGGCAACGAATTCCAGTCCGCCCGGATGACGCTTCTCGAAGTCGTAGATATCCAATCTCCATTTGGAACATGGGCGACAGTGTTCACCTCGATGTTCCTCCACGGCGGCATCATGCACATCATTGGCAATATGCTGTTCCTGTGGGTCTTCGGAGGGAATCTGGAGGACCGCCTAGGCCACGTGAAGTTCCTGCTCTTCTATTTCGCCGCGGGTCTTGCGGCCGGCATGGCCCAAGTGGGCATCGACATGGACTCCCAAGTGCCCATGGTGGGGGCCAGCGGGGCCATCGCCGGGGTTCTGGGGGCTTACCTGCTTCTCTACCCCTTCAGCCGGATCAACACCCTGTTCATCTTCTTCTTCATCACCGTGATTCCGGTTCCAGCGGTGTTGGTGTTGGGACTATGGTTCATCCTTGAGTTGTTCAAGGGCGTAGGGTCACTAGGCGTAGAGACAATCGGTGGGGGAGTCGCCTACTTCGCCCACGTTGGAGGCTTCCTAGCAGGACTGGGGATAATGGCATTCTACAAGCTGCTCGTCCGTGAACCCATCATCCCACGCCGTCGCGGACGCATCCAATACTGGCGTGGTCGGCCCCTGTGCTGAGTGCGCCTAGGCCAGCTGCTTGAGTCGCGGGAAGATTACGTCGCGGAAAGCTTCAAGCGTCGTCCGCGGCAGGGAGTAGGTCTCGGCTGTTCGTACGAGGATGCGGGTCACCCCCTGCCCGGCGGCCATCGCCAGCCTTTCGCCCACCTCTTCGGCAGTGCCGTATCCGCCGATGACGCCACATAGGCGCTCCACCATCTCATCGGACAGGAACGAGGTCAGCCTGACCACCGCCTCTTGGTCTTCGGCGTGGTACAGGTCGGGATAGGCATTCAGCAACTCCGGCGGGAAGCTCATTTCGGGCACCTCCACTCCACCGATGCGCAGCAGGTTCACCAAGGGTTCTTGGGTCACCCAGTGGGCGCATACGTGCCGTGCTTGGTGCAGAGCCTCCTCGTGGGTGGCGGCAATGTGGGTGGAGATGTCGAATATCTCTTGGTAGCCCGATCCTGGAGATACGTCGTTGCCCGAAACAGCAGCACCCTCGTTGACATGGCTGCGTCCCCAAGCAAGGGTATTGGGGTTCAGAGCCACGTTGGCCACCACGCCATCCCCGATTTCGCCCGCCAACGCCAAGGCACGGGGGCCCCTTGCGGTCAGGATGATGGGCGGTACCTTGCCTGATGCGTACTGCAAGTGGGACGGTGCGCCGTTGAACTCCAGTTGCGCGCCTCCCAGAAACTGTCGTAGTCGAGTCGTGCACTCACGCATGCTGGCCAGAGTGGCAGGGCGCCGGCCAATGGTACGCACCGCACTGTACCCCGTGCCCAGCATCACCTGAACCCGCCCTGGCGCCAGCTCTTCGATGGTGCGCACCAAGGAGGCGATGACCGAAACGTGCCGCGTCACAGGATTGGTCACGGCGGGATAGAGCATGATGCGCGAGGTGCGCTCGGCGGCTAGCGCCAAGGCCACAAAGGCGTCGCGGGTTACGAGCTGGGTATCCGGAATGCCCACCCCGGCAAACCCAGCCTGTTCTACTTCGGCTATGAAGTCTGCAACCTCATTTACGGGGCCGCAGGCTGGGACTCTCAGGATGATGTCGAGGGCCATTGCACTCTCCTTATGGTCCTATGAACATGAGCTTATGAAAATCGGCTTATGGTTGTGGTCTTGAGGACGCGGTCAATCGTCGTCACCGCCGCTGGCCACTGTAGCGGGCGCCCCAATCTTGTTCCAAGGCGTCACCAGCAGCTGCCGGGTCGGTTCTAGGAAGAGTATAAAGGCCGCCCCCGTCAGACTGCATGTCGCCGACATCACGATGGCGATGGTGTAGCTGCTGGTGAGGTCGTAGGTCAAGCCCCCCAGCCAAGCCCCCAAGGCCATCCCCAGTCCACCCCCCAGCGACTGCCAGCCATAAATCACCCCCATGGGGGCCTCCCCGTAATACTGCCGGTTGATGATAGGGAAGACGGACATCTCCCCACCCAAGCCCAGACCGAACACAGCGGCGAACACGTAGTAGTGCCACGCCTCCGTAGCCCACAGTAACGCAACTACCGTCAGCCCTTGGATGAGGAAACAGATGCCCATGGAGAGTTTGCCGCCCAACCGGTCGCCCAACAAAGGGGCGGCGAGACGGCTAAGCAGGCTGGAGATGGAGAGCGCGGTGATGATGCCCGCAGCGGTGGTCGCCTCCACCCCCGACAGCCTAGCCATGGCGACGATGTAGACCACTACCACCACATGGCCCACACACCCAAGGAAGTGGATGGCAATGAGGTTCCAGAAAGCGTGGGTCCGCCTGACCTCCTGCCGGAAGATGGAAAGCCGTTCCGGAGACGCCTTGGTATCCATGGCAGCCGAGGCGCTCCCAGCGGCTCCCCCACCGATAGGCGGTGCCCCATAGGGTCTGAGGCCCATGTCGGCTGGCCGGGAGCGGAAAAAGGCGATGGAGGTCAGCATGACGGCCCCGCACCCTAGCCCCGCCAACCAGAAGGTGGCCTGCCAGCCTACTGACCCTAGCAGCAGGCTCAGTATTGGGGCGCCTATCGCCGGTCCGACGCCATTCAGGCACATGAGCAAGCCAATCGCCAGCCCCAGACGCCTGCGGAACCATGTGAGGGCCGATGTGACCATCACCAACTGGAACACGGTCAGCGCACCGCCCAACAGTACACCGTAGGCGATGTAGAAGTGCCACAGTTGCGTCACCCCTCCCGCCAACGCCATACCGCCAGCGAAGAGTACAACGCCAGCCAGCAGAGTCTTCCGCTCGCCGTACCTGTCGGCTATCCACCCAACGCCTGGCGAGGACACTGCAGCCGTGACGCTGGCGATGGCATAGGCCGCGCTGAGGTCGCCCTGCTCCCAGCCGTACATGTCCTGCAAAGGAATGATAAGCACGCCGAAGAGGTTGCGTATAGACCCGCCAGCCATCTGTATGATTGACAGCAATGCAACGATGACCCACGCATAGTGGTACTTCGCAGCCATGCTGAAGGGGCCAAACCGATATCGCGTGTTGAGGTCTTCTGGCATAGATCAGTGGGCCCAGCGAGGCCGATGGCGTGGAACAAGTCTACCGAAGTAGGAGACCTATTGTGGACACGCTGGAAAGTGGCGTCAAGCTGCGAGACCTCTCCTCACAACCCTGTTAACTGCTACGGGCCCGGTTGCAGCCTAGGGTGGCGGCCCTAGCCCCAACCCCCGCAACACATCTTCCGGCGCGAGACCCTGTACTGACAGCAGCTTGCGTCGCGAGGTGTGCCCGCGCACGACACGCACGCTGCTCTTGGGTAGGCCGAGACTGCGGGCCAGTAGTTCCTCCGCAGCTGCGTTGGCTCTACCCTCACGGGCAGGCGCCGACACGCGAAGATGTATCGCGCCTTCTCGGAGTCCCACAACCCTATCCCCGGATGCTCCCGGTGTAACCCAAACTGCGATTATTGCAGTAGCCTTGGGCATCCGATTGCCGCTACTCGGTCTCGGACGATGCTTCAGGTCTGACCCTGCGGAAAACATGGCTGCGTGCTGCTCGCTCTTCAGCACCCTTCTTGATGAGGGCCATGTGCTCCCGGATGACTGAGTCGTACTTGGGCTTAATGTACAAAAGTGATAGGAGCCAACCCAGACCGGCGAGGAAGGGCACTCGGTACTCTATGACCCCCATGTAGGTGATTTGAGTGCCACCCGCCACCTCAGCAAGCAGAAATTCTTCTTCCGAGTAGGTTATTGGGCCCTCCAAGTGGCGATAGGTGATTCGGTGGGGTGGGAACAGCCTCACCTCCTCCACTGTGCGATACATCTTCTTGCCCGATGGCGTGAAGAACTCCGCGATCAGGGTGTCGCCGTCTCGTTGCAAGACCTTGGAGCGCTCGTTACTGCCGGGGAGCCTGCCGCTTCCGATGGCGCTCATCATCTGGAACACCAATTCCAAGGGGGCATCAACGATCAGCTTCTGTGTTGCGAGCGCCGCCTTCACGACTGACTCCTACGCCGCCTGCCCGCCGTCCATCTCAATGCACTGGCCTACGATGAACTCAGCCTCTTTGCTGCAGAGCCAAGCTATGACGCGCCCCATCTCTTCGGGCTGTCCGGCGCGGCCTATCGGGATGGTGCTTGTGCGGTCACGCCAGTAGTCGGTACGGGGGAAGCCGTAGAGGGAGTCATTGCGGGAGGTGTCAGTGGTGCCCGGGCTTACAGCGTTCATCCGTATGCCATGGGGGGCGAGAGCTCGGCCTGTCTTGGCGGTGAAGGTGTACAGGGCACCGCTTGCCGTGGCGTAGGCGATGTCGTTCTCCCGGCTGATCTTGGCCTCAACGGAGATGACGTTGACGATACTGCCGGGTTTGCCATGCTCCATCAGCGCTTTGGCTATGGCCCGAGTGCAGAAGAAAGTGCCTGTCAGCTTGATATCGAGAACTCCACGCCAAGCCTCGTCCGAGAGCTCATTCAGGGGTGCCCATGCCGCCATACGGGGAGCGCTGGCGTTGTTTACCAGGAAGTCCGCGCCTCCCAACTCGTCGAGGGCGCGTTGGACCATGTCGTCGACCTGCTGCGCGTTGGCCACGTCGACCGTCAGGGGCAGCGCTCGTCTCCCCATATGGCGTATCTCTTCGGCCACGCTCTCCACGTCCCGCCAGTTCGCAGCCTGCTCGTCGGCGGGGAAGGTGGAGGGGTCACGCCCGGTGCCGGTGACCACCACATCCGCGCCGTCCTCAGCGAAAGCCAAGGCGGCGTATCGTCCGATGCCACGCATACGTCCCGCTCCGGTTACTATGGCCACCTTGCCATCAAAACGCCCCACCTTGTCCTCCTGATGCGTGTGGTATGACGCTGCCTACGGCGACGCACACGTTGCACATGTGGTAGTTGAGTTGGCGGCAGCATAGGTTTACGGCCGCAATGCTGTCAATCCAGGCACACGCCCTCAACTTGCCCCTTCAATCCACGTCTGCTACGCTGGCCCACGACCCGAGCCCCCAATCCGGAGGCAATCCGGCGGCGCTAGGAGCCAGCGTGGTCCAAGACTCCACCCAACGCCTCAAAAAGAGCGCCTCTCTATTCGTCACCTGCATCGTGGACCAGCTCTACCCCGAGGTGGGGGAGAGCGTTGTGCGGGTGTTGCGCCGTCATGGTGTAGAACTGGACTTTCCCCGCGACCAGACCTGCTGCGGACAGCCTTTGTTCAACTCCGGGTTTGCAACTCGCGCCTCCGCTCTTGCCCGACGTGTGCTTAAGAGCTTCCAAGGCGACCAACCAGTGGTGGTACCTTCCGGCTCGTGCGCGTCCATGCTCCGTGTGTACTACCCGCAACTCCTCGAAGGCGACCGCCGGTATCAACCTATGGCGGAAGAATTAGCCTCGCGCACTTATGAGTTCGGGGAGTACATGGTGAAGGTGTTGGGCGTTACTGACATCGAGACATCGTTCGATGGCGCGGTCACCTACCATCCTTCCTGCCACTTGCTGCGGGAAGTGGGGGCCTCCGCCCACAGCGAACAACTGGTGCGGGCGGCTTGTGGCGACCACTATCAGCCCATGCCCCAAGCCGAGACGTGCTGTGGCTTCGGCGGGACCTTTGCCGTCAAGCTGAACCATATCTCCGAGAGTATGCTCGACGACAAGGTCGCCAATGTGCTGTCCACTGGGGTGCAGGGGCTGGTCAGCAGCGATATGGGTTGCCTGATGCACATTGGTGGTGGCCTCAGCCGGCAGGGGGCGAATGTGCGCCCCATGCACCTCGCTCAACTACTGGATGGGGCTGTCTGATATGGCAGAGGTCAAGACTCAGAACTTCGTACAAGCCTCCATGGAGGCCTTGGCCAACGCTCAGATACAGAAGGCGTTGCGTGGTGTCGGTGGGTTCGACCAGGCACGCCGTGAATGCATCGAGGAGTTGACTCCTGAGGTATGGGAAGAGCTGCGCGAGCGTGGCCGGCAGATTAAGTCCCACGCCATCGCCAACTTGGATACCTACCTCGCGATGCTGGAAGAGCAGGTCACCGCCAACGGCGGCCACGTCCATTTTGCCAAAGACGCCGAAGAGGCCAACGCCATCGTCGTCGACATCGCCAAGCAGCACGACGTCAAGCTGGTGGTCAAGAGCAAGTCCATGGTTTCGGAAGAGACGCGGGTGAACGATGCCCTTGCCCAAGCAGGCATACGCGCCTTGGAGACCGACCTCGGCGAATACATCGTGCAGTTGGCCGACGAGACGCCATTCCATATCGTCGCCCCAGCCATCCACAAGACCCGTGGTGACGTGGCCCAACTCTTCGCCGAGAAGATAGACCGCCCTGGTTTGGAAGAGATTGAAGACATGGCGGGCGCCGCCCGGGACGAGTTGCGCCAAGAGTTCCTGCGGGCTGACATGGGCATCAGCGGGGCCAACTTCCTGGTGGCTGAAACAGGTACACTGGTGATAATCACCAACGAGGGCAACGGCCGCCTGTGTACCTCGGCCCCACGGGTGCATGTTGCCTTGGCAGGGATGGAAAAGGTGGTGCCGTCGCTGGACGACTTGGCGGTGCTGCTGCGACTGCTCCCCCGCTCCGCTACCGGGCAGCGGTTGACCAGCTACGTCAGCATGGTCTCCGGCCCCAAAGCGGAAGGCGACGCCGATGGCCCCGAGGAATTCCACTTGGTGCTCATGGACAACGGCCGTACGCGCCTGCTGGCCGACCCGGTACTGCGGGAGGCCCTCAACTGCATCCGCTGCGGGGCCTGCCTCAACATCTGCCCCGTCTACCAGAAGGTAGGGGGCCACGCTTACGGCTGGGTCTATCCCGGTCCCATCGGGGCTATCATCACACCCACTCTAGTGGGGGAGAAGCGCGCGAAGGAACTGCCTTTCGCCTCCACCCTATGCGGGGCTTGTCGTGACGCCTGTCCCGTCAAGATCGATATCCCGCGTCTCTTGCTCTACCAGCGGCGCAAGATATCGGAGGGAATCGACGATACACCCGCCATGTCCTCTCGTAAAGAGCGCCTCTTCGCTTGGGTCTTCCAGCGCATAATGAGCGGACCCACCACTCTGGGCCTCGTGCGACGCCTGGGACTTTTAGCCCAACTGCCCTTCGTTCGGAATGGGGTTGTTCGGAAGGCGCCAATCAGCCCCATCTCCCGGTGGACCAAGGGTCGTGACCTGCCAAGGCTGGCAGGCAAGTCCTTCCGCCAGCGATGGGGAGAGCGATTGTCCAAGGAACCATTGGAATGAGGCGCGAAGCCTTCTTGCAGGCGGCGCGAGAGGCTTTGGGCAAGTCCGGCCCAACCCCAACTGTTGTCGCTCCATCATCCCATGATGACAACGGGTTGCGGGAGCGGGCACAGACCGCCCGAGCCCGGCTGCAACGTTCGCAAGATGAGTTGGTGGAACACCTCTGCCGGACGGCCACAGTGCGAGGGTGGCATGTAGCGCGGGCTTACGACACAGAGCAGGCCGTCGACCATGTGGTGAAAGTGGCTGGCGATATAGACGCCTCTCTGGTGGTCAGGTCGGCCCAGGAATTGTTTGAACAACTGCCGGTGGATGGGGCCTTGGCCCAGCGTGGCGTTACGACCACAATCATGGGCGGTGAGCAATCCGGCGGGCGCGAGGCCATGCGCCAAGCAGCCTTTGATGCCCAACTCGGAATCACGGGCGTCGACTACGCTGTCGCCGAGACAGGTTCAGTGATCCTGTTGCCGAGCCCTCAGTTGAGCCGCCTGACATCCCTGCTGCCGCCGGTGCACCTAGCCATTGTGCGCCCCCAAGAGGTGTTGGGCACACTGGAAGACCTGTTCCTGCTGCGTGGACTGGCCCGCCTCGACGAGGGAAGGATGGCGCCCTACCTGAACTTCATCACCGGGCCCAGCCGCACCGCCGACATCGAGCAACAGATTGTCATCGGCGTCCATGGGCCTCGGGAAGTCCACATGCTAATCTGGGACGACAAGCCAGCGACCCACCCGGTTGTTGAGTAACCGTCAGGTTGGTTTGGTAAAAGGATGCGTTGATGCCAGTACGAATCGGCTTCACGGAATATCGCCGCCAGATGCTGGAGAAGGAGTTGGGCCGCATCGTCGCGCTGATGCCCCAGCTTGGCATACAGAAGGTGGTGCTTACTGGCTCCCACGCCCGCGGTTCGATAAATCCGGGAAGCGACCTCAACTTCGTCATTGTCCAAGAGTCGGCACGGGGCTACCAGTACGGCCGGAGGGAGGACTTCTTCTCCTACCATCTGAACCCGGAAGTGGCCATGGACTACGTGGTTTACACCCCTGAAGAGTTCGAGGAAGAGAGCCTCACCAACCCCTCGTTACGCTATGCCTTGGAGAGAGGACGAGTCGTCTATGAGTCCGAACCCACGAGCTGAGGCCCAGCGCTGGCTGCGTCAAGCCGAGTCCGACTTGGAGGCCGCCCTCTATCTGAGTGACGGGAAACGGTACAACCTCGCCTGCTTTTTGAGCCAACAGGCTGGAGAAAAGGGAGTCAAGGCTTTCCTCTATTCCTGCGGTGCGGAAGATGTCTGGGGTTATTCGCTGGTGGACCTGTGCGAAGATGCCAAGCTCTTCGACCCCCAATTCAACGCCTTGAAGCCCGACGCCATTCTGCTGGACAAGTGGCACGACATCACCCGCTACCCCAACTTCCTGCCGGGCGGCGCGGTGCCTGCCGAGCTCTTCGAGGAAGCCGACGCTAGCCGTGCTATCGAGTTGGCCGAAGAGGTGCTCTCCTTCGTCAAAGAGCGGGTGTCCTGAGGGGCGGGGCGTACGCTTGGCTCGGTTGTATCCGCTGTGCCAGTTCATCGCATCGTGGCCTTCCAGCGTAGAACAATTCGCCGTTCTATACTGCTAGCGCTTCTTCTCCTAGCAGCCGTGGCGCTAACAGGCTGCCACTCCCGCACCATGATGACCGAGGGGCCGACCCCTGCGGCCATCCCGGTGCTTACCCAGTCGCCTACACCAACGAGTACGGCTACGAGCCCTGCTGCCCAAGAGACCGCGCCATACACACCTGTCCTCACGTCCGTGGCGTCTCCGTCCAGCCAGATGCAGCCTGCGCCTCCGCCGTCGCCAACACCTGCTCCCACGACTCCAGCGCAGTCGTCTTCCACACCGCTCCCATCGGTCGAGGCAGCTCCGTTGGCCCCGGCATCCCTATCTACTCAGTTGCTCACACCGTCGCAGAAACCGACTTCTTCTCTTCCGCCACCGTTGCCCACTGCCAAGCCCGAGGATGCGATGGAGATAGTGCTCGCAGGACGGACGTTTACGTTGGAACTAGCCATCACACCCGAGGAGCGCCAGGTTGGCTTATCGGGACGCGCCAGCTTGCCACGCGACGCTGGGATGCTGTTCGTCTTCGCGCAGGAGAGGACGCTGGGCTTCTGGATGAAGGACACACTGATACCGCTGGATATCCTGTTTATCGACTCGGAGCAGCGCATCGTCGACATTCAGACTATGGAGCCTCAACCGGAAGCATCGAATAGCGAGCTGACCAGATACCACTCGAGCCAGCCAGCCATGTATGCTCTGGAAGTGAACGCAGGGATAGCGGCGGAGCTCGGCTTGAAGCCGGGCATGAGGGTGACCTTCCGTTAGAGGGTCTACAGTGATGGCATCGTGCTGGCGCAAACGGTATCCAGAGGACTCTCAGAGCAGGATCGTGAACTACCGTTTGCTGGTGAGGTAGAGGCGCACTCCCCGGTCTGCCGCGTCGCAGAGCAGTTCCCGGGTTCGGGACAGGCTCTCGCGAAAGGACATGGGACGGTCGGAGATGGGCAGCACCGCATCGATACCGTGGTCATAGACCTGTTGATAGCCGGTGCCCAAGCTGCCCGCTAACGCAAGCACGGATACCCCCTTGGCCTTGGCCCGTTTGGCCACCCCAACCGGGGCCTTGTTGAAGGCGGTAGAAGCATCGATACGCCCCTCGCCGGTGATCACCAGGTCAGCCCCCTCCAAGTGGCTATCGAAGTCTACTGATTGGCAGATGAGATCGATGCCCGACTGAAGTGTGGCGTCGGCGAAGGCCATCAGCCCGGCTCCCAACCCGCCGGCCGCACCCGCTCCCGTGGCATCGGCCACTCTCTTGCCCATGGTGCGCTCCAGTACGTCTGAGTAGGCGCGCAGGGCTTGGTCCAGCTCCTTTGCCAAGTCGGGTGTCGCGCCCTTTTGAGGGCCGTACACCTCCGAGGCTCCAGTGGGCCCACATAGGGGGTTGGTGACGTCGGTGGCGGCGATGACCTCGGCCTCGGACAGTCCCGGATGCAGGCGCGACGGGTCGATGGAGGCGAGTCTAGCCAATGCGCTGCCCCCTAAAGGGAGTTCTCGACCATCCTCGTCGAGGAAGCGGGCTCCCAAGGCTTGGGCCATGCCTGCACCACCGTCGTTGGTGGCAGAACCGCCGAGGCCGACGATGATGCGCCGGTAACCGTGCTGCAGAGCCTGGCGGATGAGTTGCCCTGTGCCGTAGCTGGTGGTGATTCGGGGGTCGCGGCGACGTGGTGGCACCAAGGCCAAGCCAGATACCAAGGCCATCTCGATGACCGCGGTGTTGCCGTCGCCCATCACACCCCAGCGGGCCGTCACCTCCTCGCCCAGCGGGCCGGTGACCGGGCTTGTGAAGAAGTGCCCTCCCGTGGCCCCCACCATCACATCCACCGTGCCGTCTCCGCCGTCGGCCACCGGGGCCAACACGCATTGAATGGTGGAGTCGGCCAGTGCAACTCCTCGGGCAATGGCCTGCGCTGCATCCTTTGCCGATAGGTTGCCCTTGAAGGCCTGTGGCGCTGCAACTACCTTCATGATCAAGCCATTATACCCCGCTGCCCCGTCGGTACGGAGAGCGGCGGCAACCGCAATTCCCGTCATACTGGCGAAAGCTGGTATCCAGCAATCCTCCGACCAAACGCCCCTTCATGCCGGCGAAAGCCCCTACATCCTGTCTGCCAAGAATCCCAAGCGCCACCATGCGTCTCCCGGATGAGGCCACTCTGTTCGATCTACCCGCGCCAAGGAAGAGGCCGCCGTCTCTCAAGACAGACGCAGATTCCACGGTGGAAGACTCGTGACGCATCGGCTCATACTAGACATCGTCATTGGGTTTCTAGTGGGTATACTTGTATTCGATGTGTTTGATGTGACTCTAACCTTCACTGGCGATGTACATCCCAGACGAATTATCGATATTCGGACTGAGACTAGCACTGGAGAGGGTAAGAGCCGGAGATGATAGTCATAGCCTTCGCCGTGGTAGTGCTGATCGCTGCCGGAGGTCTCCTGTGGCGGGCTAACGAGCGAAGGAAGCAGGCGGTCTGGCGGGCTGAGAGGAAGGTGGAGGCGGAGGCTTTGATCCTGCGGGCAGACATCGAGACGCTCATGCGGGCGAGGTCACCCCTGCTGCCCGACGCCATGAACCTTCGGCGTAAGCAGACAGAGGAGCATGGGCATCCCGAGAGCCAGAGATAAAGGGAGGCGACCGTTTTGGTGATTATTGGCCAGTTCCATGCATTAGGTGCTAGGTGTCACCATGTTTTCATTGACTGTCCGTCCTTTAAGATATACTGCTCTTCAGCTACGAAACAAAGCTGGTGATGAAACCAATAAGAACGGGTCCAGATACAAAAAGTTCCGTTCCAGATACAAAAATGGTTTCATCCCAGCTACCCGACCGTCTCCCGCCCTCCCCCCCCGCCCAGCTATGAAATGCACGCCATCGCGGACCCCAAGAGTTCCAAACAGGTACGAAAACTAGTGAACCCGGTGTCTCATCCCAACAGCCCGGCTCAGGCCGCCTTCTTAGTCACTGCTATGAAAAGGCAGCGGCGTTCGAGAGGCAAGGATTCCTGGATTCCGGCCTTCGCCGGAAGACGGTATGGAGACATTCGCGACTCATCGCCTCCGAACAGTTACCCCTCTCTCGCCGCCCTTTACCGTAGGTTTGCGCCTCTGGTAAGATACGGCCCGTAGTATGGATAGGGAGACGAAAAACATGCCGCTGCATTACGACGGAGAAGTCCGAATCGTCAAGGTGAATATGGGCCCCTACGACAATAATGGGTACATCATAGTGGACCCCGACACCAATGAGGGGATCATCATCGACGCCCCTACGGAGGCCGAAAAGCTGTTGGCGGAGGTGGGTGACACCAAGATCAAGGCCATCCTCATCACCCACGGCCACCGCGACCATACCCTCGGATGGGACGAAATGCGCGATGGGACGCCCGGCGTACCCGTGTACGTCCATCCTGACGATGCCCACATGATGCCCGCGCCCGCCGAACTGCGCCTGAGCGACGGCGACGTCATCGAGGTGGGCAACACCAAGCTGGAGATTCTGCATACCCCAGGGCACACTGCTGGGGCCATCTGCATCCGCACCGGTAAGCACCTCTTTTCGGGCGACACCCTCTTCCCCGGCGGACCTGGGCGCACCGGCTCGCCGGAGCTCTTCCTGCAGGTCAAGGACAGCATCGAGCGCAAGCTGATGCCGATGCCCGACGACACCCAGGTCTACCCCGGCCATGGGTTGGACACCACCATCGGCGAGGCCCGGGACCAGATAAAGACCTTCGATTCCAAGCCTCATTCCGCTGACCTGTTTGGCGACGTCAGCTGGCTCGGCAACTAAGCCTGTTCGCGAACGACTTCTATAGCATCAAGCGAGACATCGCGCACTCGCTTAGTCATGGGCGCGGTGTCTCGCTTGTCAACTTTACATCGAGGGCATGATGTACGAACGTACTGTCCTGAATAATGGTCTGCCTGTGCTTAGTTGCTTCATGCCACAGACCCGTTCTGTCACATTGGCTGTTTTCGTGGGCGCAGGCTCCCGTTATGAGACCGACGAAATGGCGGGCCTGTCCCACTTCTTGGAACACCTCCCCTTCAAGGGCACGCGGGACTGGCCCACGGCCAAGCATGTCAGCGAGGCCATCGAGGGCGTCGGCGGTATGATGAACGCGTCCACTGACCGCGAGATGACCGTCTACTGGGTGAAAGTGGCGCGAGACCACTTCCCCCGTGCCGTCTCCGTTCTGTCGGACATGATTCTCAATCCGACGCTGGACCCGGTGGAGGTGGAGAAGGAACGAGAGGTCATCCTCGAAGAGTTGCGCGCCAGCAACGACCAGCCTGGCTTCCGGGCTGATCTACTGATCGACGAGGCCCTCTGGCCCGACCAAGCGATGGGGCGCGATGTGGGAGGCAGCATCGACTCGGTGCGCGCCCTTCAAAAGGACGAGATATACGAGTACATGTGCCGCCAGTACGTCCCAGGCAACACTGTGGTCGCCGTTGCGGGAGAGCTGACCCACGAGGAAGCACTGTCTTACTTGGAGCCGGCCTTCGGCTCATGGAAGCCGGGTGAGGCTGGATCATGGCTGCCCCTGGAAGCCAAGGACGGCCAGCCCAACGTCCGATTCGAGAAACGCAAGACGGACCAAGCATACATCTGCGTCGGCCTACCCGGCGTATCTCTGGACCATCCCGACCGCTACGCCATGAACCTGCTGAACGCCATCCTCGGCGGCGGCATGAGCAGTCGCCTGTTCCAAGAGCTGCGTGAAAAAGAGAGCTTGGCCTACGATGTGCACAGCTCAGCGAGCTTCTTCCGCGATACCGGCTGTATGGTGGTGTCTTGTGGCACCGAGCCGCCCAAGGGCCATCGCGCCGTCACCGCCATCATGGAGCAATTGGACTGCATGCGAGGGCGAGTCGACGAAGGCGAAATGGAACGCTCTCGAGAGTTGTTCAAGGGCCGGTTGCTGCTGCGCATGGAAGACACGCGCAGCGTCGCCATGTGGCTGGGGGCCCAAGAGTTGTTGCAGGGTGAAGTGCGAACGGTGGACCAGGTAGTGGACCAGTTGTCGGAGGTCACTTCTGAAGACGTGCAACGGCTGGCCAACGAGATTATCTCACCGGAGCGCCTGAACCTCTCAGTAGTCGGTCCCTACCGCAGCGAGCGGCCGTTCCAGAAGCTGTTGAAGTTCTAGCCGGCCTGCCCCTTCCCCTCACCCAACCCTCTTCCTCGACGGGAGAGGGAGTTTGCTATCCGCAGTTCCGCTCCAGCCATGCTGTGACTTTTGGTACTGCCTGCCCTATGGCGAGGCGGTTCAATACCAAGCCCCAGTGGGACGTGTCCTGCATCGTCAGACGGTCTGCCCGCAACCATAGGCCCTCATAGCGTTCCGCAGACCACTCGCGGTCTCTGGTGCCGGTCACCAGCAGCAACGGGCAGGGCAGCGATTCGATGACGATGCCCCTGCGCCGCTGGTCGCGGGCCATGCGGGACTCTTTGCTGAGGGACGATAGTGCGATAAGTCGCTCCTCCCGCACCAAGTCCGACATTCCCCGTTGTGTGTTGGGGTCGACGCTGGTGATGCCATACTCCTCAGGGCCGAACTCCCCCGTGCGCAGTTCAACAGTGGCATCGACTTGCCTCGCGGGTGTGCTGGGGGCGAGAGTTATGCACGCCTGCCAGCCTCCTCGCGCTGCCGCCATCAGGGACGCCAGCCCGCCCATGCTCCAGCCCATCACGACCGCTGGCCGTCGCAGCTCTTCCAGCACGCGGGAGATATCGTCGGCGTAGTGCTCCATTGTGGTGGACGAAATATCCTCAGGCCCGCTGCCTCCGTGCCCCCTGAGATCGACGGCATGGGACGGCCAGCCTCTCTGCGCTAACTGCTGCTGCCAGAAAGTCCATACACCGCTGTAGTTGGCCGCGCCATGCACCATCACCAGTGGCGGGAGACCCCGGTCTTCTTCAGGCAGCAGCGTGGCGACGGCTAAGCTCATGGACGTCCCTGCCAGCTAACCGCCCCGTCGGACGGACCGGATCGTGGCCCACAGGTACAGCAGCCAGATGGGTAACGCGGTGATGGACAAGGCCAGCTTGCCGCCAGGCTCATAGTCACGGCCTACCGGGTCGAGCAGGGCGTAGCTCAGCGTCTCGAAAACGGCTTGAGGGAGGCTCACGATGGTTATCACGCCGAAAATCACGGTGAGCAGCACGAGATAGATGCGGTTCAAAGGATTCGCCCTGTCTTCGGGCCCATCTATCCTGTGACGCCCAAACATGTGAGCCACCCACACCAAGGTACCGATGATGGCGAAACTGATGCCTTCAATCATCCCCTCGTCGAACGCCCGCTCCAGACCTATGTGGCGCCGCTCCTCGTTATCCTTGGCCTCTTGTTCTTGGCGCTCGGCAAGAATACGGCTGAGGTCTTCGAGCTCCTCGGACGACAGGTCGCTCCGGGCAGCCAATTCCAACGGGTGGGAAGGCTGATTCTTGTCGGCTGGGAGTTCCACCCACACGGGCGAATAGCTGAACTCGTTCCCTGCTATGCCCGCTGCCCCGGCCTTGATGAGCTCCGAAGCCCCTTGGGTGAACACCAATAACCCCGCGATGATGCCTACGTACAGGTAGAGGCGCACCAGTGTCCACATGTCTATGCTGAAGCCCGCACCGCTGCGCAACCGCATAATCAACACAAAGGCGCCAGCAACCAGCAGTCCCAAGATGACTAAGATTCCGAAGGCAACAAGCGCTATCCACACGACTTCCAACTCTACCCTCCCTAGAGGAACAAATGCCTAGCCACGGGGACTGCCCGGTATCGAGAAGGATAAGGAGGCGTAACTTGCAATGCGTTCCTGACACCCCCATCCCAACCTTCCTCGGGGCTTTCCCCGCCCTCCCCTTTCAAGGGGGAAGGCGTCGAGCAACGCTCTCTCTACGCGGGGATTGGCCATCGCCTCATGAGGGCGACGTATGAGGATGAAAATAAATCACGCCCTGTGGGTGCGGACTTGTCTTTCGGTCCGGGCCGTGGATTCCCGCCTCCGGGGGAATGACGGGGCGGCTGATTACCGAAGGTGGGGTCAATTCCTATCGCAATGACGGGGGCGGCCTTTCTCCTAAGGGTTGGAGCTAGCTTCATGGCACATGAATGTCAGGCCTAGGCTGGTTTGAAGTAGGGGACGGTCATCTGGTCGCTGGCTTGGCGGAAGGTCACCTCTACGGGCATCCCGATGTGCACGTCCTGCGGGGGGCAGTCGATGATGTTAGTGAACATTTTCACGCCCTCTTCCAGTTCCACCAAGGCGAGCACGTAGGGGACGTCCTCGGCAAAGCCTGGTGCGCGGTTCTGACGTGTGATGGTGAAGGTCCACACCGTCCCCTTGCCACTGGCTTGAACCCATTTGATGTTCGGCGTGAAGCAGGCGACACATATTCCTCTGGGGTAGAACTGGTACTCATCGCAACTGTCGCACCGCTGTATCAGCAGTTGTCCACGGCGGGAGGCTTCCCAATAGGGGCGGGTCTCGCCCGAGGTGGTGGGCATCGGTTTGGTCCACTCGGCCATAGCTAGTCCCTCCCCAAGATGACAGTGCCACCGCTGTGTCTTGAGCCCAAGGTTCCACCCGTGCCGTGGCACAGGACGATGTTACAGTCGGGCACCTGCCTCGGCGTCCCATCGAATTCGTGGCGCAACTGACGCGTACCCTCAAGCAGAAGGAATATGCCCCTCATGCCGGGGTGGTTCGACGACAAGCCTCCGCCATCGGTGTTGATGGGCAACTCGCCACCCAGTTTGATTCTGCCCCCGCCGACGAAATCTCCGCCCTCACCTCCCTGGCAGAAGCCCAAGTTTTCCAGAGTCTCCACCACGGTGATGGAGAAAGAGTCGTAGATCATAGCCATATCGATGTCGGAGTGCGTCACCCCAGCCATAGCAAAGGCGGGGGGATGGCTCTGCTTGGCGGCAATCTCTATCAGGTCGCGCTTTCCCGCGCCTTGGTGCGCCAGTGCCTCGCCCACGCCCAGAATCCATACAGGGTGCTGGCGGCAGTTGCGCGCCAACTCGGGCGATGCCACGATCACGGCCCCGCCACCGTCGGTGATGATGCAGCAGTCCAGCAGGTGGAGGGGCGAGCTCACAATGCGTGAGTTGACCACGTCCTGCACGGTTATGAGGTCGCGGAAGAGGGCATAGGGGTTCATGGCCGCATGACTGCGCATCGCAACCGAGACCTCGGCCAACTGCTCCGAGGTGGTGCCGAAGAGATGCATGTGACGCTGGGCGATCATGGCGTACAGGCCCACAGTGGTGAAGCCGTACACTTCTTCGAAGCTGTCGGGTATGGGGTCCAGCCGGGGCACCCTCCCCGGTCGCGATGACCCACCGGTACCCACGGCATCTCCACCGGAGCGGGCCACCGAGCCGTAGGTGATGAGGGCGCAGTTGATGCGTCCTGTCGCGATGGCGCTAAGGGCGTGGGCTAGGTGGAACTCAAATGAAGCGCCGCCGACATTGGTGTTGTCGGCAACTTTGGGATACATGTCTAGGTAGTCGGCCAAGGCCAACCCGCTCATGCGTCCCAAGCTGGCGGTGAACAGGCCGTCGATATCGTTCTTGGATAGACCAGCATCCTCCAGGGCAGCGATGGCACATTCGGCGTGAATCTGCATCTCGCTCTTGTCGGGAGCGTAGCGCGTGACGTGCTCATGGATGCCGACAATAGCGGCGCCCCTGCTAGGACTGACCACAGTGACAATCCTCCATTACTGCATTCGACCAGCTTTGAAGCGCGGCCATGGTAGGCGGCCCCCTATGGGGTGTCAAGCTAGGTTTCAGTACCTGCTAGTCGCCGGTAAGGTCGGCGAGGCGGGGGGCAACCTCTTCTGCCAGCAGGCGGAGGGAGCGTTGCTCAAGGCTGTGGTCATCGGGGTCGTGGGTGATGGTGAGCAGGGTGCCGAACCCGCCCACTTGGTGGTAGAGGTGGCGGATGCGAGATGCGACCGTTTCGGGGTCTCCGATGATCCAAGCATGGTCCATCATGTATTCGGGGGTGACCTCGTCGTCGGTCATCTCAGTATCCTCTTTGAGGGCGAACAGGCGGCCTTGGGCCATCATGTTGGGCTTCTGGTGCCTGACAAACGGTTTGCTGAGGACCTCGGCGGCCTCGCTGCGTGCCTGTTCGTTGGATTCGGAGACGTAGATGTCGCGAGCGATGCGCCACCGTGACCGCTGGGGAGGCAGCCCGGAGGACTCGGCCCCCTCGCGTATCAGCTCCCAGTGGCGATAGAGGTCGCGCTCCAGCAGGTTGGAGCTGCTCATGGGGATCCAGCCACGCTCGCCTGCTAAGCGTATGGTCTCCGAGCCGGGGGAGGTGGAGGCCACGCCGATGGGAGGGTGGGGTTGCTGGTAGGGCTTCATGTACAGGTAGCGCTCCAGCTCGGGCGCCCCTTGGGTGGCATGCACGTGGAAGTGCTCGCCGTCGAAGTCGAACTTTCCATCCTCGGCCTGCCACATGCCGAGGATAACCTGCAGTGCCTCCCGCGAGCGCTCTGCTACAGTGGAGGGGTTGGTGGAGTCGATGCCGAACAGCGACAGGTCGGTGGTCAAGGCGCGTATGCCGATACCCCAGTAGAACCGGCCCCGGGCCATGTGGTCCAGCATGGCGATGCGGTGTGCCACCTCGGCGGGATGGTGCACCGGCAATAGAGTCACGCCGGTGCCCAACACGATCTGCTCCGTCATGGCCAGAGCCTTGGCGATGAGCAGTTCAGGGGCGGGGGCTGTCTCCCATCGCTCGGTGATGTGCTCGCCGATCCAGCACTCGCGGTATCCCAATCGGTCGCCGAGAGCAATCAGCTCAAGGTCGCGGTCGTAAGAATCGGCGATGGAGCGGTGTGGCGGGTGGAGAGGCATCATGAAAAGGCCCAGGTTCATCGGTTTTCTCCCTGCGTAACGGGTTTGCGAGGCCATTCATGGTAGGTACAGGGTAGGAGGGGTGTCAAGAAATGCGGAGAGATGCAGTGGTCCTCACTGTATGTATGGCAGGGGACTGTCGACGAACATTGAGGGAAGCGTACCACCATTCGCTGTGTACTAATCAGCAGCCGCGGCCGTTTTCGCCTCTTTCTTGGCCGTCTTCCGCTTGCGGGTGCCTTTGGCGGGTGATTCCAGCGGGACGCCTTCGCCGAGTATTGGTCGGAGGTAGCGGGCGGTGTGGGAGGCTTCGACGGCCATGACCTGTTCGGGGGTGCCGGTGGCGACCAGTTGGCCTCCCTTGTTACCCGCGCCTGGTCCCAGGTCGATGATCCAGTCGGCGTTCTTGATCATATCCAAGTGGTGCTCGATGAGAACCACTGTGTTGCCAGAGTCCACCAGCCGGTGAAGCACTCGCAGCAGGGCGGCGCAGTCCTCGAAAGAGAGGCCGGTGGTGGGCTCGTCCAGCAGGTAGAGGGTCTTGCCCGTAGCCCGCTTGGAGAGTTCGGTGGAGAGCTTGACCCGCTGTGCCTCGCCCCCTGAAAGGGTAGTCGCTGGCTGCCCCAGCCGTATGTAGCCCAAGCCCACATCGCGCATGGTCTCCAGCTTGGGCTTGATGCGGGGGAAGTTGTAGAAGAGCTCCAGTGCCTGCTCTACCGTCATGTTCAGCACGTCGGCGATGGAGCAGTCGCGGAACTTGATTTCCAGTGCCTCGCGGTTGTAGCGGGCCCCTCGACATACTTCGCACGGAACGGTGACGTCGGGCAGGAACTGCATCTCGATCTGGGTGTAGCCGTCGCCTTGGCAGGCCTCGCAGCGTCCGCCCTTGACGTTGAAGGAGAAGCGGCCCGGAGCGTAGCCTCGGACCCGGGCTTCGGGCATGGAGGCGAAGAGTTCGCGGATGGGAGTGAAGGCCCCGGTGTAGGTCGCCGGATTGCTGCGGGGGGTGCGCCCAATGGGCGACTGGTCGATATTGATCACTTTATCTATGTGGTCCAAGCCAGAAACGGAGTCGTGGGCCCCTGGCCGGTCCTTGGCCCCGGACACGTATTGGGCCAAGCGCTTGTACAGCACTTCGTACACAAGGCTGCTCTTGCCCGACCCGGACACGCCTGTCACGCAGGTCAGCACCCCCAGCGGGATGGTGGCGTCGACGCCGTTGAGGTTGTTCTCCCGGGCGCCCTTCACCTGCAACAGGCGTCCGTCGGGCTGGCGTCGCTTGGGTGGCAGGGGAATCTGGCGGCGGCCGCTGAGGTAGTCGCCTGTCACCGAGCCTTCGGACTCCATGATTTCCTGCATGGTGCCGGACGCAACTAGGTGCCCGCCGTGCTCGCCTGCGCCGGGCCCCATATCCAGTATGTGATCGGCAGCCCGCATCACCGCCTCGTCGTGCTCCACCACAATCACGGTGTTTCCCAAGTCACGCAGGTGTTGCAGCGTGTTGATGAGGCGCGAATCGTCGGCAGGGTGCAGACCAACAGTTGGCTCGTCACAGACGTACAGCACCCCGGTCAGCCCCGAGCCGATCTGGGTCGCCAGACGTATGCGCTGGGACTCGCCCCCGGAGAGGGTCTGGGCGGTGCGGTCTAGGCTCAAGTAGTCCAAGCCTATGCCGGTGAGGAAGGCGAGGCGCCCGGCGATCTCTTTAAGGATCTGGGTGGCGATGGCCGCCTCGCGCTCCGTCAGCAGCGGCTCATTGCCGTCAAACGTGCCGTTTCCGCCAAAGGCACCGTTAGTGGAGCCGATATTAGAGCCATTAGAACCAATGCCGGACCCGCTATTGGCGGAGCCATTGTTGCTGGAGCTATTGTTGCTACCCAGCTTTTCCATCCACGCCAAGGCATCGCCGATGGTCATGGCGCAAAGCTCCATGATCCCCAAGCCACCCACCTGTACCGCCAAGGCTTCAGGACGGAGACGCTTGCCGGCGCAGGTTGTGCAGGGGCGGGCTGACATGTACCGTTCCAACTCGGAGCGCATGTAGTCCGAGTCGGTGCGGCGATAGAGCCGCTCTAGGTATGGGACGACTCCTTCAAAGTTGGTATCCCAACTGTAAGTGCGACCGGCATGGGTGCGATGTTTCATGGTGAGGGACTCGCCCTTGTTGCCGTAGAGGATGATCTCGATAGCCTTGTCGTCCAGTTCCCGTATCGGCGCTTTGGCCGAGAAGTCGTAGGTCTTGGCCACCGACTCCAGCAGACTGGTGTACCACTGGCTGCTGGAACCGGAGCGGGTCCAAGGCACCACCGCCCCTTGGCTCAGCGACAGGTCCTTGTTGGGCATGATCAGTTCGGGGTCGATCTCCAGCTTGTAGCCCAACCCGGTACAGGCGGAGCATGCGCCGTGGGGGCTGTTGAAGCTGAAGGTGCGGGGTTCGATTTCCAGCAGGCTCCCGCCACATTGTACACAGGCGAACTGCTCCGAGAAGGAAAGCTCCTCGCCTCCCTGTATGGCGACCTGGGCCACGCCGTTACCCTCGCGCAGGGCCGCCTCCACAGAGTCGGACACGCGGTTCGTCTCCACATCCTCGCGGATGATGAGGCGGTCCACGACCAATTCTATGTAGTGCCACTTCTGCTTGTTGAGTTTCAGGTCACCCATCTCGTCCAGCAGGTGCTCCGTGCCGTTGACGCGCACCCGGGACCACCCAGCCTTGCGCGCCTCCTCGAACACCTCGCGGTGCTCGCCCTTGCGACGCCGTATCTTGGGGGCGAGTATCTCGATGCGGCTGTCTTGGGGCAAATGCAGGATGGAGTCGACGATCTGCTGCACCGTCTGACGCTGCACTGGTTGGCCGCACTTGGGGCAGTGGGGACGCCCAGCGCGGGCGTAGAGCAGGCGCAGGTAGTCGTATATCTCGGTGACGGTTCCCACAGTGGAGCGCGGGTTGTGGGATGCACCCTTCTGGTCGATGGAGATAGCAGGCGAGAGTCCCTCGATGTACTCCACATCGGGCTTCTCCATACGCCCTAGGAACTGGCGGGCGTAGGCGGAGAGGGACTCGACGTACCGCCGTTGGCCCTCGGCGTAGATGGTGTCGAAGGCTAGGGAGCTCTTGCCCGAGCCGGAGACCCCGGTAATCACCACCAGCTTATCGCGCGGGATGGTGACATCGACATTCTTCAGATTATGCTCACGCGCCCCTTTGACGATGATGTCTTGCTGGGGCATAGATACGCACCTCGGATGTAGTGGATTGGGGGGTATTTTAGCACTGGACGGGCCTTGGCGGGGCGGGCCTTCCCCTGTAGTGCCCCGCTATTGCGATTTGGCCGTGGGGTTTGCAGCGTCGGGGTGCGGACGCTTTTGTATCTGGCGCGAATTTTTTGTAGCTGATTCTGTTTGCATTGTCCGCATGGTAGCTTGGAGGGAGCTTGCGGAGAGTGTACGCATCTCTGTCGCATCGAGCCCGTTCAAAGAAGAAGAGATTTTGATTTGCAGGTCGTTTCGGCTCATAGCGTGGTTTCTCTGATGTAAGGGTTGAAAGAAAAGCAGGGGCGAACTTGAGGGGGTCAGTCCCCAGCCTGTATTCAGGTTAGGGGGTAGTCAGTGGGGCGTCAATGAGGCGATGTCGTGGGTGGGTAGGGTGGCAAGCGCGGTGTCCCGTCCAGCCTCCACTTCTGAGCGATCATGTGTTTCTCCGCTCTCCATAGGAGCATCGGTGTCGGTGAACGTAAAGTTTCTGGAACTACCCGAACCGACCGCCTGGCATTTAGTTTGGGCAACAGCCGGCATCGGCAAAACGGTCACCCCGTGATTTCACACGTAGCGTGCCAGGCCTGACCCCCGCACCAGCGTGTCGAAAAGGGCTTTTTCGCCACTCGACCCAGGCAAGTAGGTAGTGGGGCTAAAACTACCATCATCCAACCCCACTTCTTGCAATAAATCGGCGTATCTGTCAGCGGTGACCAACTGGTCGGGAGCTTCCATAGACACGTACGCAACCCGCATAAACCTCATCAGCGCGCCAAACCCGGTCGTCCGGTTCAATATATTCCCTGGTTCCACATTATGCCAAGAGTTTGGCCATATTGTGGACACAGCTGCGAAGAATTGCCAGACTATACCCGCAATGATCTCATCGTGTCCTTTGATAAACAGATTTCGGAATATCCGTCTATTAGCGTCTGTATGCTCAGCCATTTTTAGGCGCTTTTTCCGTTTAATTAAATCTCGATCTTCCATGGGATTTTTTGATACAAGCCGTAGTAGTCGATCGACAAAGGTGGCTTGTGTTATAGTTTCGGTCGGCCACAGACCGACTCCTAACATCTTGAGTTTTCCTTTGAACGGGCTACTTTCGCGGTAATTCAAAAGTCTAGCTATATCGTGGCAAGTCCGTTGAGGACTTCTCGAAGTGGTGAATTCATATAAGTCATAAGCTAACGATTTGTTAACTTTGGTTTGCTTGAGATTGATTGTCGCAAATACCATAGCTTGATCTTGGATGTCCATGTCGATGAAAATCGCTACGTTCACTTGAAAGGGACTATCCATATGTCCGTCTAGTCCGGCAATACGATGTTGTCCGTCAATCACTTTCGCAACCTTGCTGTGCTGGACTATGGACAGTGTACTAGTGGGTTCATCGAAATGCGCATGGTCAGATGAGATTGCTAAAAGCACTGACGTTGGGAATGTCGCGTCTACGTTAGAAACATATTGTTGAATCTCCGCTACACGGCTTTTGTTCAACTGCCGTTGTATTCCCAAGAATTGCTCGAAACTTTGATCTTCTATGGGAAAGAGTTCTTGATCCGACTCTTCAATTTCTACTTCTGGGTACTGCAGCAATCCTATCTTCGGCGCCACGTCGCCCGTCCCGTCCTCGGTCGCAGCCTCCCCGCCCGCTATACGACGTACATCGGTCCACGAGATAGCGACAAGGTCTTTGGCGTTCATCGCGCCAATATAAAATGCTCCTATCGGCTGTTGAACCGGGATGCATTTGAGTAGAATGTGATCCAGCGTACTCACCTTGAATCTCCTACATTCGCGGTAGCCGGCTCGCCAGGCGATCAATATTCTGTTGGCTGAAAGTGCTCATAATCAGTTGCTCGCGATTCTCCGCTACAATGGTCACTATCAGCCCAACCACCATGGAGAAGCAGAGCATGCCGATACCAAGCCATCTCAGAAGCTCAATCTTAGGCACTATGCTTGGACTGTCGGCCTCGTTCGCCAAAACGGTGCCGGTGAAGAACGCAACGCATACCATAAAACAGAAGAGACTCACCATAAAAAGTACACGGCGACCGGGCAGTGTGGTGATCTTCCACTCTTTAGTAAGAATATACAGAACCTGTACCAATATACCCACACTATATAGAAAGAACTGTCCTCTGTCGAATAGTTGAAGCCATGGATTAGCATCTAGAAAAAAATACGCTGCCGCCGCCGTGCCCCATAGACCTAACATACCCAAAAGGTTCCAGCCCACCCACATAAACGTAATCCCTAAAGGTTCAGCAAGTTTGTCGTAGACTCTCCTAATATTATTCGGTATTCGCATGAACGCTACAAATGTCAGGAACAGAACGACCGAAATAGTTCCGGTTCTGATGCCAACAATAACTCGTTAGTAACTTTGCGAAATTTGGAACTAGCTGCGATAATACTATGACGAACCATCTCTTTAGACAAAAATCCTGGGTATAGTTCAAGTATCTCTTTTTGACCAACGTTACTTACGAGGACATAGCAGCCTCTCTTTGCAAGCGTGACAGCGACATGGCCTAAACGTAGTTGATCATTCCAGGTGAAACAATCGACATTATACTTACTGAATCCACCAGCGTCGCCTAAAGTTGTGTACGGTGGATCGAGGTATACGAAATCTCTTGGCTGAGCTCGTCGTAGGATATATTCAAAATCACTGCACTGAAGTTCAGTGCCTCTCAGCGCATAAGATACTTGCAGTAAATGGTTAGTGTTGAAAATTGCTCGGCCATGGTTAGCGAATGGGACATTGAATGTTCCTTGCTTGTTGACTCGATATAGGCCATTCCAGCAAGTTCTATTTAGATAAATGAACTGCGCTGCCCGATGGGCCTCATCTTGGTATTCGCTGGCTCTGACGTTATAGTATCTGAATTCATCGTTGCTCCAGCACTGTAGTACGGAGGTGACAGCCAAAGGGTTGTCTCTCAGCACCCTGTACGTCTCCACTAACCGGCCATTCAGATCAGAAAGGACCGCTCTCGATGGAAGGGTTGCAAAGTATACGGATCCACCGCCCAAGAAGGGCTCATAATATATTCCGCTGTCTGACGGTATCATGCTAGCTAGACGAGCCGCAATCCACTGCTTGCCTCCGGCCCATCTGAGGAATGGCTTAATCGGCTCAGTTTTCTTCTTCATCCCGCTAGGCGATTGGCGTCCTTCTTTTGGGTACTCTACTCAAGCTCGAGGAGGGGTTCGCCGGAGACTACCTGTTGGAGGGGGGTGACGTGGATGGTTTTCACGATGCCGTCTTCGGGGGCGCGGATGCTCTGCTCCATTTTCATGGCCTCGACGACGCAGACCTCTTGGCCTTGGGAGACGTGGTCGCCGGGGCGGACCCGGACGGCGATCACGCGAGCAGGCATGGGAGAGCGGAGGACTTTGTCCTGCACCTGAGGCTCTTGGCGGGTGGGACGGGGTAGCAGGACGGGCGGGGGTCGCATTTCGGGGTGGGCTTCGGGGAAGCCTTCGACCTCCACCAAAAACGTCTGGCCTTCGACCCTCACCCGCACCGGCGAGTGGGAGGCGTCCTCGATTTCCACGGTGAGCCAGCGGTCGCCGACCCTTACCCTGAGTGTTCGTGGGGTCATTGTGTGCTGCCTTGGAAGGGCGCGACTGGTTCTGGCGCTAGGGCAGTGGATTCCCGCCTGCGGAGACCCTCGTGCATAGTTCCGGGATACCGGCTTTCGTCGGTATGACGGTAGTTAAGCAAAGGTCTCCTTTCGCGGGAATTGGCCATGGCCTTGTAAGGGCCACGGATGAGGATGAGAAGGCACATGGCGGTGGGGTGCTGACTTGCGGAATGGTCCGGGCGGTGGATTCCCGCCTGCGGAGACCTTTGCATAACTTCAGTCATCCCAGCGGAAGCCAGAATCCAAAGCTGGGGCATAGCGAGCGCCAGCTTGTCTTGCAACCCTTCCACGCCCATCCCAACCTTCCCCCTCAAGGGGGAAGGGGCTATGCAAAGGTCTCCCTGCACGGGAATTGGCCATGGCCCTTGGGCCACGTAAGACGATGAAAATGGTGTACGTTGACCTACGACGCGCGACTTGGCCAACAGTCGTGGCCGTGGGTCCCCACCTTCGCGAGGATGACGGGGGCGACTGCTTGCGGAGACTTGGACAGCATTTTCATGGCAAATGTGGCTGGCCTTGTGAGGGCCACGTATGCGGATGAAACTTTCTCTCGTTCTTCCTGAGCTGGGCGTCTTGCTCCCCAGCGGCCCGCCCCCGTATCGGGTACGGGGCAGGCTCTTCGACTGCGTGGGACGACGCGCTACCGTGGGTCTCCTACTCGACACAGGGCCACTCCGCTCAGGACGAACGGAGCAAGTAAATGCTTTAAGGTGCGTGTACCCACTGTTTGCATGGGGATGACGGGGGCGGACGATTACTGACGAGTTCGTGGCTATTTTCATGGCAGTGGCGAGGGGACGGCCACGGGAGTTGGGGCGAGGCCACGCGATGCTTGGACGTGGTCCATGAAGCGGCGGGAGCGTATCTCGTGGTCGGGCCAGTAGGAGAGGAGGACTGAGAGCAGGCGACTGACTTCGTCGGCCAACCCACCTTCAAGGTTCAAACGGTCGGCCTCACCCATAGCGGTGTTTGCTAGGAAGCGCAACACCTTCAGGCCGTCCAGCGATAGCGGCCGTACGACGATGCCCGCGGGCCGACACTGGTCGCAGAGGACGCCGCCCGCCTCAGGACTGAACTGGTGACTTCTCGGAAGCAGTTCCTCACTGCACTCCACGCAGGAATACAACTCCGGCATGAACCCCGACACCCTGAGCAGTTGTATCTCGTAGCACCGTAGCACTACGTCGGGGTTCTTGGATTCCGGCAGCACACGCAAGCCGTCCAGCAGCAGATTGTAGATGCTGGTGCCGGGGGCTTCCTCCACTGCGTACCACGAGGCAAGCTCGGCTAGGTAGAGGCCCCGGGTGACGCCTCCCAACTCCGTCTTAAGAGACAGGAAGCTCTCCAGCACTTGGACTTGAGACACGTAGTTGAACTCCCTGCCCTTGGACAGGGACATTTCCACACGGGTCAGCGGTTCCAAGTGGCCCACCAGCTTGCTGGTAGTCTTGCGAGCGCCACGTGCCACAGCCCGCAGCTTTCCCTCGTCGCTAGTAAGCAACGTCACCATAAGGTGGGCATCGCCCAGAGGCTTGGATTCCAGGACGATGCCCTGTCGCCGGAAGGTTCTAGGCGCTGCCACGGGCTACAGCTCCGTCCGGCCTTGGAAGGCGCGGGTCAGGGTCGTCTGGTCGGCATACTCCAAGTCGCCGCCCACGGGCAGGCCACGGGCTAGGTGGGTGACTCGCGCCCCCGAGGGGCTGACGTTGCGCTGGATGTACATGGCGGTGGCCTCGCCCTCCAACGTGGGGTTGGTGGCGATGATGACCTCCTGTACGTCGGAGTCCTGCAACCTCGCAGCCAGTTCCTTCAGCTTGAGTTCCTCCGGGCCGATGCCGTTCATGGGAGAGATGACGCCGTGCAGCACATGGTACAGGCCACGATAGCAGTTGGTGCGCTCCACGGCTAGGATGTCCAAAGGCCCCTCCACCACGCACACTTGGGTCTGGTCGCGCCGGGGGTCGGAGCAGACGCCGCAGGGGTCCATGTCGGTCAGGTTCTGGCAGCGAGAGCAGAAGAAGACCCGCTCCTTCACTCCAATAACCGCTTCAGCGAGGGCCTCGGCTGCATCGGGCACCCGGATGAGGTGGTACGCCAAGCGTTGCGCACTCTTGGGGCCGACACCCGGCAGCTTGTTAAGCTCGCCGATGAGTCGCGCCACTGACGGCGCGGTAGAGGGCAGGTTTTCCATGACTAGGCTGTCGTCACCCTCGGCTGTACCTGTTCAGCGATTTCGTCGCCGGACTCTATCTCGGCCTGTCGCAACTCGAAGGTCTTCTGCAGGTTCAACCAAAGCTGCGGGCTGGTGCTGAAATAGCGGGACAAGCGGAGGGCGGTGTCTGCTGTCACACCGCGCTGGCCCTTGAGAATGGAGGTGACACGGTTGGCGGGAACGGCGAGAGCGGAGGAGAGTGCACTGGCGGACATGCCCAACTCTTCGAGCTCATCGCTCAGTATCTCGCCCGGATGGACGGGCCTCATGCCGTTGCTCACTCTCATTTTCAACTCCGTTATTGGTGTTCCGCCACTCATCATCTCATGAGGCTGATCCCGCCCTAGGTAAGCCCTGGTATGTCGATGCCGCCGGTCAGGGATGAGAGGCGTTCTGACGCCATATCGTTGGCCTTGCCCAAGGCGTCGTTGACGGCCGCGGCGATCAGGTCTTGTAGCAGGTCCACATCCTCGGCGGCTTCGGGAGCGATCTCGATTGATTGCACCGTCTGCTTGCCGGTGACCACCACCTTGACTGCACCACCGCCAGCCGTACCCTCCACGGTGAGGGTTTCTAGTTCTTCTTGCATCCTCTGGAGCATGGCCAACTGCTGTTGTTGTCCTGGGGCTGCACCGGCACCACCGGCCACGCCTCCACCTTGGGTGCGTTGAGCTTGGCGTCTCAAACGTCGGTTCATTGCGTCTGGTCCTCCACGATCCTAGCCCCGAGGTTCTTGGCGTACCTGACCAACGGACTCTCGGTCGCTGCTGATGGGCCGCTACGCCCGTTGGAGTCCTCGGCCAGGACTAGGTTGAGTTCGTAGGCGGTTCCCAAGGCCTCCGCCAGTGCTGTTTTCACCGTGCGCATGCTCTGGGGGTCCTCCAACTCCTCTTGCAGACGCTCCAGATGGGAGCGGTGCATGAAAACGAGAGTTAGCTGCTCACCTTCTGGCGTCTGCTCCCTGCAGTCCCGCAATAGTGCGCCGATGTTGAACCTGCGCCCTTTGGCCCGGCTCAGCGTCTTAACCAAGGCGTCCCAACCCTCGATCGCTGCTGACGTTGCGGAGCCTGCTACTGAAGGACCGGGAGAGGGAGTTGGCGAGCGACCCGGCGTTGGGGAGTCCGCCACAGAAGGGGCAGACGGAGATGGGTTAGCGTTCTGGGTTTCAGTGTTCCCATTGCTCCCATTGTTTCTAGGGAGAGGAGGCGGCGAGTTGGCTGGTGCGGATGCCAGACGCTGGTTTGTATTCCGTGGAGCGGCAGTGCGCCTGTCGGGTTGGGGCCTCATTGGGGGTGCGGCCGGAGCGGTCGTGATCACAGGCGTATCCATACAGGTCTCCACCATGGCCAACTCCAGAGGCAGAGGCGAGGGCGCGTCCCTCCGTAGGTCCACGTTGGCGAAGAGACGCAATGCCTTGGCGACCCTGTCCGAGTCGGTCTTCGAGGCCAGCGCCGCCACTTCTGCGGTTACATCGGCGGGCAGGTCCAGTGATTCGCCTGCGCCCCACTGGTGCACCATCACTGCCCGGAGCAGTTCCAGAGTCTGGCGGTGAAGCTGGCGCAGGTCGGCCCCTTCCCACGCGGCCCGGTTGAGCGCTCCCAGTGCCGAAGCGGAGTTGCCTGCCAGCAGGCATTGCACGATTTCCAAGGCTTGGCCTGTGTCGCCTATGCCCAGAAGTTCAAGGACGCCATCGAGGGTCACGGGCGAGCCGTAGGACACCACCACCTGTTCCAGCATGTTCTCGGCGTCGCGCAGGCTACCAGCGGCGTTCCGGGCTAGGGCCTGCAAGGCGGGTTGGTCGGCTGCCACGCCTTCCTCGCGACAAACGTGGTCGAGACGCGACACGATGCCTGCCAAGGATATGCGCCGGAAGTCGAACCGCTGGCAGCGGGAGACAATGGTTGGCGGCAGCTTGTAGGGTTCCGTGGTACAGAGGACGAATAACGCGTGGGCAGGAGGCTCTTCCAGTGTCTTCAGAAAGGCGTTGGCGGCCTCGGTGGTCAGCATATGCACTTCGTCGACGATATAGACCTTGCGCTGGCCCTCGCCCGGAGAGAAGTTGACCCGGTCGAGGATGTTGCGCATGTCGTCGATACGCCGGTGACTGGCAGCATCGAACTCTATGACGTCCAACAGGTTGCCTGCTGTCACAGCCATGCATGTTGAGCAAACGTCACACGGGTCGCCGTCCTCCGGCTGGCGGCAGTTGACAGCCTTGGCCAGGAGGCGGCCTGTAGTCGTCTTTCCGGTGCCCCGAGGCCCGCAGAACAGGTACGCATGCCCCACCCGCTGCTGCGCCACAGCATGACGCAGGGTAGTGACCACGTGCTCCTGGCCCGTGAGGTCGCTGAAGCGCTGTGGTCGCCACTTTCGAGAGTAGACCAGCGAGGTCATCGTGTTGCCTCGGAAGGCAGTGGCTTTTCTCTAATCAATGTTCTGGTATGGATCACTTCTTCCAAATGCAGTCCAAGGCTTCTGCTCCCTAGCCTTCATCTCGGCCTCTTCTTCCGGCTCTACGTGGTCGAAGCCAGCCAGATGAAGGATGCCGTGTACTATGAGCAGGGACATCTCCTGCTCAGTGTCAGCCCCGCGAGCTTGGGCCTGCCTTTCCGCCTGAGGGTAGGATACTAACACCTCTCCCAAGGGGTAGTAGTCCTGTGTTGGCATGGCATCGGCGGGCCATGGCACGTCCGCACCCGGCTCCGCAGTAGCCTCGTTTACCGCAGGCTCCTCGTCGCCCTCCCAATGTCCTTCATGGTCCCAAGCAAAGGAAAGCACGTCGGTCACCTCGTCGGCCCCGCGGTACTCCCGATTCAATCGCCTGAGTGTGTCGTCGTCGGCGATCACGAGCCCCATCTGAATTGGTTGCCCTTCAGGGCCGTCCCAAGACGAGAGCGCTACTTGGATGCCTGACCGAGCCACGCGGCGAAGCCATGCCCTTGACGCTACCTTCCCGCTTGGGGGCCCGCCTGAGGGATGCTGCCCCGAATTCAGAATGGTGATGTCCACTTGGTGTGTTTTCCTAGCCAATCGGGAGCCACCTGATCCGAATCTTAGCAGGGGACTTGGGGCGCTTCAAGGAAAGAATCGGCCGTCACCCCTCCGGTACGACATGGACTGGAGGAAGCTCAGATACGTACTCCTCGAAGTCCTCATACGTGCCGAATTGGGACATTGTGCGAACGAACTCCCCCACTGACGATGCGTGGGCACGGACCTGGGCTACCTGCTCTTGTATGGGGCTGACGGAGGCGGGGCTGGTGCCGTAGGAGCCGTGGAATGCGAAGTAGGCTTGGTTTAGTTTGCGCAAAAGGTAGCCGTTTTCCACGAAGACCTGTCGGCGCTCTTCCATGTGGGCCTCGGCCTCTTCGATCTGCTCCGCCTCCAGCAGTTGGTCCACTCGCAGGCGGGTTTCGCGCATCTCGGGGAAGAAGTTGAAGGTCTCCGCATGGTCGTGAGTCGCCTCGTGTTCCTGGTGTCTGGTGACCGCCGTGGGTTCGCCCGTGATGGCCTCGTAGACCATGCTTCCCAACTCATCTCCCGCTACGTCGGCAGCTGTCTCGTTCAGGGTTGTCATGGTCGTGTTGTCGAAGTAGTTCATACCCAGAGGACGGAATATCCAGTACTGGTGCAGCCACTCGTGTGCTGCGGTCGTGACGACGTTGGACAGGTCGCCACTGGCGTTCACCATGCTGGGGTAGCTGGCCACCCCGCCTGCCCGCAGCACCAAGGCCGCTACATCCTGTTCCCTGAGGAGCTGAGCTTCGAGTGATTCCATCTCCGCAACTTTCATACGTGTGTCCAGTAATGCTGAGTGTTGCCTCTCAATGCGGTCCCGGGGCGATACCACCAGCACCAAGGGCGCTCCGGTGAATACCAAGTCCACCGGAGGGAACACTGCGCCAAGTGGCGAGCGCAGTCCCTCGCGTTTGAGAATGGAGTCTATCGCCGACTCCAATACTGCTTGGGCCCTTGGACTGGCTGCGTCCAGCTGCCTACGTAGTCCGTTGATACGTTCTTGGGTCTCTGCCTGGGCCTCTGGTCTATTTCCGGTCGCAACGAGCCGTTCCAAGTCTACCTCTGCCAAGCGGAGCTCCTGAGATAGCGCGGTGAACTCCCGCAGCAATTGTTCCGGCTCGGGGTCGTCGCGGGATGCCCAAGGCAGTGCGCCGGCCAGCTGGTGCCACCACTTGTCGGGTAGGTTGGCCAACTCCCACTGTACCAGTCGGAACTCATAGGGCGACGTGGCCAGTTTCAAGGTGGAGTACACACCGGGACTATTGCTCAAGGCAAGGATGATCAAGGCGAGAGCCAAGCGGCCCAGTCCTCGGCCTACGGTGCGCATTCTCGTCAAGATTGCCATGGGAGTGTGTACGCGAGGTGCATCTATGAATGGCTTGTTGCGCCAGTGTCGCTATATTGGCTAGAATAGGCCCTAGGTTTCCGTTAGGGTACAACCCTACATGTCCGGCAGCCCTGCCGGATAGTCCCCCAAACACCGAAGGGAGATATGTAATGGCCATCGCCGACGTAGCTAAGTTGCGTAATGTTGTCCTCCTATCCCATAGCGGTGCGGGAAAAACATCGCTAGGCGAGGCCCTCTTGTTTCAGACCAAGACCATATCCCGCATGGGGCGGGTGGACGACGGGAACACCGTCTCCGACTACGAGGCTGAGGAAATCAAGCGGACCAGCAGTGTGCAGACAGGGCTACTGCCCTGCAACTGGGATGGCTGCAAGATTAACCTGCTGGACACCCCCGGCTACGACGACTTCGCTGGCGAGGTGGTCTCTGCTTTGCGGGTGGCCGACGCAGGCGTGATTCTGGTCACCGCCCCATCGGGCGTGGAGTTGGGCGCGGAGAAGGGCTGGAACAGGTGCGAGGAGAGGGGCCTGCCTCGCTTCTTCTACGTCAATAAGATGGATAGGGAGAACGCTGACTTCGGGCGCACGCTCCAGCAGATACAAGACCTGTTCGGCCGGAAGTGCATCCCCTTCCAGATTCCCATCGGCAGCGAGCAGAGCTTCAAGGGGGTGGTCGACATCCTCGGCCTGCCCGACGACATCCCGGCCGAGATTGCAGACGAGGTGTCCTCGGCCCGAGAGCAACTGATTGAGGCTGTGGCCGAGACCGACGATGAGCTTATCAACAAGTTCCTGGAAGGCGAGGAGATAAGCGACGACGAGCTTAGCGCCGCGGCCCGGAAGGCCGTGGTCTCCGGCGAGGTAGTGCCTGTGTTGGCCGGTTCAGCGCTGGCCAGCTTGGGCATCTCCGAGCTCCTTAACGCCATCGTACGTTTCCTTCCACCCCCCAGCGAAGCGGGTGAAGTGGGAGCCACCAGCAGATCGGGCGGTTCGGGCAACCCGGAGGTCATAGACGCGGACCCCGAAGGTCCGTTGGCGGCTATGGTGTTCAAGACCAGCGCCGACCCCTTTGTGGGCAAGCTCTCCTTCTTCCGCGTCTACCGCGGCACCTTCCGCAGCAACTCGGAAGTGTGGAATAGCGAACGAGAGCAGTCCGAGCGCGTGGGCCAGGTCTACTTCCCATGTGGCAAGACTCAGGAGAATGCTCAAGAGGTGGGCCCGGGAGACATCGCCGCCATCGGCAAGCTCAGTGCGACCCGCACCGGCGACAGCCTGTGCCAGCGAGAAAGCCCCATATTCTTCCAAGGCCCGGTCATGCCGGTGGGCTACTACACCATGGCTGTCAGCCCCAAGACCAAGGCCGACACCGACAAGATGTCCACGGCCTTGGCGCGGATCGTGGAAGAGGACCCGAGCTTGAAGGCTCAGCCGGAATCCAGCACCAACGAAATGCTGTTCTCCGGGTTGGGCGACACTCATCTGGAAGTGGCTGTGGAGAGGGTCAAGCGTAAGTTCGGCGCAGAGCTCATGCTCAGCCTGCCCAAGGTGGCCTACAAAGAGACCATCACCACCGTGGCCCGTACCGAGTATAAACATAAGAAGCAGACCGGCGGGCACGGGCAGTATGGTCACGTCCTGCTGCGCTTGGAGCCGCTGGAGCGGACCGAGGGGTTCCACTTCGCCACAGAAGTTGTCGGAGGCTCCGTGCCTAGGGAGTACTTCCCCGCAGTGGAGAAGGGTGTTATGAAGACCCTATCGGAAGGCGTAGTTGCAGGCTACCCCGTCGTGGATATGAAGGTGGTCCTGTACGATGGTTCCTTCCACGATGTGGACTCCTCGGGCATTTCCTTTGAGATTGCCGCATCGCACGCCCTGCGCAAGGGCGTCAACGATGCCGCCCCCCTTCTTCTGGAACCTGTGGTGAGCCTGAGAGTTCTGGTTCCCGACACGGTGACTGGAGACGTCATGGGCGACATGAACGGCCGTCGCGGGCGAATCAGCGGCATGGTTCCCCAAGGCGGAGGGCAGACGCTCATCGAGGCCGAGGTGCCCCAAGCCGAAGTCCTGCGCTATGCCACCGAGCTCCGCTCGCTTACTCAAGGCAGAGGCTCCTACACCCAGGACTTCAGCCACTACGAGGGTGTGCCGGTTAACATCGCCCAACGTGTCATCGAAAACGCTAAGAAAGCCCGCGAAGCCGAAAGAGTCTAAGCTCCGCTCGATAAGACCGGAATCGGGGCCTCTAGGGCCCCGATTCTCTTTGACCCTAGGAATGTCCAGATAAATCCCAGACCGTCATAGCCAGGATGGTGCAAATGGCTACTGAGACCCAGCCGACGACCATAGGGGAGCTACGCCAGAGCGGATACAAGGTTGTGCCGGTGCGCGAGGAGATGCGCAACAATCTCGTGGACCACATGAAGCGCAACGATAAGATGTTCGACGGTATCGTCGGGTTCGAGGATACCGTGATCCCGCAGTTGGAAAACGCCACCCTAGCGGGGCAGGACCTCATCCTGTTGGGAGAACGGGGCCAAGCCAAGACTCGCCTGCTGCGTTCTCTCGTATCGCTCTTGGACGATCGTATTCCGGTCATCGCCGGCTGCGAAATCAACGACAACCCCTACGACCCCATTTGCAGGGCCTGCCGCGACCAGGTCGATGAGTTAGGTGACAACACGTCTGTCGCCTGGATTGGCCGCGACTCCCGCTACTCGGAAAAGCTGGCTACCCCTGATATCTCCATCGCGGACCTGATTGGCGAGGTTGACCCCATCAAGGTGGCTGAGGGGCGCTATCTGGCCGACGAACTGGCCATCCACTACGGCTTGGTGCCACGCACCAACCGGGGCATCTTCGCCATCAACGAGCTTCCCGACTTGGCCGAGAGAATACAGGTGGGCCTGTTCAACCTGATGGAAGAACGGGACGTACAGATCAAGGGCTACCGGGTGCGCCTCCCCTTGGACATCCTGCTGGTGGCGACGGCGAACCCCGAGGACTACACCAACCGCGGGCGCATAATCACGCCACTGAAAGACCGGTACGGTGCGCAGATACGCACCCACTACCCCCGCAGCATCCAGCATGAGATCGATATCATGGAGCAGGAGCGGGCCCGTTTCCCCAACGAGCGCTCCGTGAAAGTGCCCGATTACATGCGCGAGGTCATCGCCGAGCTCACATTTCTGGCCCGACGCAGTTCCGACATCAACCAGCGGTCCGGCGTCAGCGTGCGGGTGTCCATAGCCAACTATGAGACATTGATCAGCAATGCTCTCCGCCGTTCAATACGGCAGGGAGAGGAAACCGTCAGCCCCCGGGTCACCGACCTGCCCTTCCTGGTTGCCTCCTTCAGTGGCAAGGTGGAGTTGGAGACCTTCGAGGAAGGGCGCGAGGCCCGCATCATGGAGGACCTGGCCAAGCGGGCGGTGCTCAACGTGTTCAACCGGCGGATCAACCCCGACGATATGGAAGAGCTGGTGTACCACTTCGAGGGTGGAGCTGCCATCGAAACAAGCAGTACGCTGCCTTCGGCCCACTATGCGAATGTGGCGCAGGAGGTCGATGCTCTGAAGGGTGCCGTCGAGAAGCTGGATTCAGGTGACAGTCCCGAAACCATTGCCTCCGCCATCGAGTTCATCCTGGAAGGTCTCCACCTCAACCGCAGACTGAACTGTGAGCGCAGTGATTCAGGTCTGATATACGGCGCAAGAGGGTAGTTCTTCCCGCTGGTAAGCTATCTTCAGGTTGATATAATGAACATAAATATCAACCGTTCCCAATAATTGGCAGGTAGCTGTATGAACACGATAAAGACCGGCTTCTACATGATGTTGATGGCTGGCCTCTTGATGATGGCTGGGGCCCTTACCCTTGGCGAGGTCGGTATCATCATCGGCTTGGCCATCGCACTTCCCCTGAATTTCTTCGCCTATTGGTCCAGCGACAAGATGGCCCTGCGCATGGCTCACGCCCACGAGATCAGTGCCGAGCAGGACCGCGATCTGTGGAACTTGGTGCAAGAGCAGGCCGACCTAGCTGGGCTTCCCATGCCCCGGGTGTATGTCATCCAGAACGACACGCCTAACGCCTTCGCCACAGGACGAAATCCCAAGAATGCCGCCGTAGCCGTCACTACTGGGATCCGCCGCCTGCTCACCCGTGAGGAGTTGGGCGGGGTGTTGGCACATGAGATGGCACATGTAGGCAACCGCGACACCCTCATCATGACCATGGTGGCCACCGTCGCCATGGCTATCGGCATGATTGCCATGCTGGCCCAGTTCGCCATGTTGTTCGGTGGCATGCGTGGCGGGGACCGCGGTGGCAACTCTTACGTAGGCATCATCGGGCTACTGGTAGTCGCTATAGTCCTTCCCTTGCTGGCCACCGTTGTCCGGCTGGCCATCTCCCGTGCACGAGAGTTCCAAGCCGACTCCACAGGGGCCCACACATCAGGCAACCCTGAAGCCTTGGCCAGTGCCTTGGAGAAGCTGGAAATGGGGAACCAGGTACGCCCCATGGAGGTCAACCAAGGCGTTGCCCACCTCTTCATAGTCAACCCGCTGAAAGGCGGTGGCATGTCCAATCTCATGTCCAGCCACCCACCTCTGGCTGAAAGAATCCGGAGGCTGCGTGATATGAGGTCGGGGTGGTAAGCCCTCAGACGGTCTTGGTGACCGGCGGCGCCGGCTTCATTGGCTCGCATCTCGCTGACAGGCTGATTGAGCTTGGCCACCGCGTGATCATTGTAGATGACCTCAGTACCGGGCACTTGCAGAACGTCAACCGACACGCCCTGTTTCACCACGCCAGCATCAGCAGCCCTCTGGTGGAGGAACTCATCGCTCGCGAGCGGCCCAGCGTGGTAAGTCACCACGCTGGCCAGAGCAGCCTCAGCGTGTCGGTGCGGGATCCGGTGAAGGATGCCAGCATCAACATCGAGGGAAGTGTGCGCCTCATCGAGGCCTGTCGGCGCCATGGGGTGAGCCGAGTCATCTACGGCTCTTCAGCGTCGGTCTATGGTGAACCGCAATATATCCCCTGCGACGAAGGACATCCCATCGCGCCCATATCGCCTTTCGGACTCTCCAACTATGTCGTCGAGGAATACCTGCGCTTGTACAACCTGCTGCACCGCCTCGATTATCGTGTGCTGCGTTACGGTAATGTCTACGGACCCTGTCGCGACCTACACGAGGAGAGCGGGATCATCGCTTCCTTCATAAGCTGCATGATGCAGGGCAAGCAGCCCAGCATCCTCGGTACTGGGGAACATGAGCGCGACTTTGTCTACATAGATGATGTGGTGGACATTCACATGCGGGCGATGGAGGGTGGGACGGTAGGCGCTTACAACGTGGGCAGCGGGAAGAGCATATCCATAAACTCGGCATTCCAGATGATGAAAGAGGTCATGAAGTACCGCTGGAACCCCACCTACGCCCCGCAGCGTCCAGGCGATATCTCACGCATCAGCTTGAGCCCGACCAAGGCCGCCGAGGAGTTGGGCTGGCGTCCCGCCGTCGACCTCGAAGAGGGCATTCGCCGCACCGTCGCCGAGTCCGGCCAGCGGGCGCGCTCGGCGGCGTAGGTGGGCCGGAGTAGCTAGATACTCAATCTCAAACGCAAACTGTCCCTCAGGCCCGCGGGCGGGATGTCAGGGTAGGTATCCCAGCGGCTCCTTGTGATACTCCTTAAGAATCTTGGCATCGTTGGGTTTGCCCTAGCTGCTCCCCCACGGGATGCAGATCATCCTTCAATCGGCCCGAAGTCTCCCGTTGCAACGGCACAAAGCAGGAAGGGCGGACGAATTATTCATTGAGGCGATTCGCAGACCAGACGCGTAGCGCCTTCCGTTAGAGTCAGACTTCAACTATCCCTACCCTCCTACGGTGCCGGGTAGTCCTCCAAGTTGAATGGATTGCCGTTTAGGGTCATCGTGTCGTTGAAGAGGTCCGGGCGGGCTACCGACTGGCGTACGTAGCAGCCGTTGCGGGCGTTCCGCAAGACACCTGCCACCTTGGCTGGCTCTTCCTGTGACTCCACATCGTAGTGGACGTCGATACGGTCAGCGCGGGCCTTGACTGTCTGCCGTAGCACCGAGCCTTCAGCCCCCACATGTAACCCGATACTGCCTTTAACGCTGTCGAAGTGCACCTTCATCATTTGAGCGTACCGCTCAATCTGGGTCATCTCTCAAAACATCAGCGAGGACGCAAAGTAAGCCAAGGGAGGTGGGGCGGAGTTGTCACCGCCGATGTTGATGCCCTCGTCGCAGTAGATGGTGAAGCCGCGGACCTCGGCTTCCTTCCGCATACCGCCGGTGATGCGGCCGACGCTCTCCACTGCTATGTTGCGCGATATCGCGTCTTGGGAGCCGGACTGGGCTGGCGTTGTCGTACGTCCCTCCTGGTGCTGGGTCAATGGGTTCCTAAGTCAATGGCATAAGCCAAGAGAGGCAAGTCTAGCATGGGCCGATTCCCAGCTACAACGTCACGAGCCCCTGCAGGCCCCTCCGTTGACAGTGCCTTCGGGCCTCCGTACCATCGGGGGCACTTTCCTTTTTGTGGAGTCCTCTATGTTCCCTGAACATGTCTTTCCTGATACTGCTGCTGTCAATGCACAAGGTCACCTGACCATCGGCGGGTGCGATGTCTCCGAGCTGGCCCAGCGTCATGGAACGCCCCTCTATGTGTTCGACGAGGACACCCTGCGGGAGCGGTGCCGCCGCTTCGTACGGGAGTTCGGCCGTCTTCATGCCGACACCCAAGTGATTTACGCCTGCAAGGCCTACGTGAACCCAGCCTTGGCCAAGCTGCTGCTTGAGGAAGGCTTGGGGTTGGACGTGGTGTCCGGTGGCGAGGCGGCCATTGCCCAAGCCGTGGCGTATCCGCCTGAAAAGGTCTACTTCCATGGCAACAACAAGGGCCAACGGGAGCTGGAAGAGGCGGTGTCGTGGGGCATCGGCCGCGTCGTAGTGGACAACTTCCATGAGTTGTCTCTACTTCAACAGGTCGCCTCCGCCTTGGGCACGACTCAGGACATCATGCTACGCGTCTCCCCCTCTGTGGACCCACATACCCATGTCTACACCACCACTGGCGTGCTGGACAGCAAGTTCGGTTTCTCAATCGAGACCGGCCAAGCGGAGCAGGCCATCCGACAGGCACTAGCCTCACCCAACCTAAGCGTGGTCGGACTCCACTATCACTTGGGTTCGCCCATCTTCGAGGTGGAGCCCTACCAGCATGCCATGGAAATCGTGTTGCGCCTCGCAGCAAGTTTCCGCGAAGAGGGCCTGGACCTAGAGGAAATCAGCCCCGGCGGTGGCTTCGCCATCGCCTACACTCGCGACCAGCAGCCCCCTTCCGTCGCCGAGTACGCTCAAGCCATCGTGGGCTCCATGGTGGAGACCTGCAATTCGCTGAGCCTTCAATTGCCACGGCTGGTGATCGAGCCAGGGCGCAGCATCATGGGAACAGCTGGCGTGGCCGTCTACACCGTCGGCGCGGTCAAAGATATCCCCGGCATCAGGAAGTATGTATCCGTGGATGGCGGGATGGGCGATAACATCCGGCCCGCTCTCTATGAGGCGCAGTACGAGGCATTGGTCGCCAACAAGGCAGCCCAACAGCCCAGCGAGCAGGTTACCATCGCTGGCAAGTACTGCGAGTCTGGAGATGTTCTGGTGCGCGATGTTCAGTTGCCCCCGTTGAGCCAAGGCGACCTCATCGCCATACCCGCGTCAGGGGCCTACTGCCCCTCCATGGCCAGCGTCTACAACCTCAACGGGCGCCCGCCCATCGTGCTGGTGAAGGATGGAGCCGACCGTCTCATTCGCCGTCGCGAGTCCTACCAGGACTTGATGCTCTGCGATGTGATGTAGTGGAGGCCGCGAGCCCAAGCACCGAGAATGATGCCTTGGGCAAGAGTGGTCCCTGGGGTCTGATCGGTCACGAGGCAGCCATCCGCGAATTGGATCGTGGCCTCCGTGCAGGGCGTCTCTCTCACGCCTACCTCATCACCGGACCAACTCATGTTGGCAAGATGGCCCTGTCCATCCGGCTGGCCCAAGCGGTCAACTGCCACGCCCCCGAGGACGTTCCCTGCCTCCAGTGTTCCTCTTGTCGTCGCATAGGACTCGGCCAGCATCCCGACATACTGGTGGTGGAGCCGGGAGCGACTGACGAAGGACGAGCGCGTCGAGACATAGGCATCGATGATGTGCGCGCCCTTCAGCACACCGCCACGCTGAACCCCTACGAGGCCAACTCTCGCGTGTTTATCGTCAACGGGGCTGAACTCCTCAGCGAGGAGGCCTCCAACTCCCTGCTCAAGCTGCTGGAAGAGCCCCCACCGCGTTCGCTGCTGTTGCTCTTGACCAGCGGCGCCGACGGCTTGCTCTCCACAATCCGTTCCCGATGCCGCCGTCTCGACCTCCGCCCCGCATCCCTGTCAGATATCGCTACTCTGCTCGAAGAGCAGGAAGAGATGCCTGCCGACGAGGCGCAAAAGGTAGCCCGCCTCTCCTTGGGTTGTCCCGGATGGGCCATCGCGGCTGCCCAAGACCCGTCCATCTTGGACGAGCGGACCGAAGAGGCTGGTCGTATCCTGCAGTTGGTGCAGGGAGGCATGGAGCAGCGGTTCGCCTACTCCGGTGAACTGGCTGGCATCTTCTTCCGGGAGCGTGACGCGGCCAAGGAGCAGCTATACCTATGGCTCCGGTGGTGGCGTGACCTGCTGCTGGTAAAGGAGGGCGCATCGCAGTACGCCGCCGACTCCGACTATCTGACGCAACAGCAGCAGTTGGCCGAACGACTGAGCACGGCGCAAATCGTTGGCTTCCTACAGACTATGGACCGCACCATCGATGCCTTGGATGCCAATGCCAACGCCCGCATCGCCTTGGATGTGATGATGCTCAAGCTGCCCGTCCCGCCATCGGCCGCGACTACGGCCACCGATTCGGAAGAGGGCGACGTAGACCCAAGGTGGGGCCGGGCAAGGGGCTGACCCTGAAGCAGAACCCAGCACCCCTTGCCATGCGTATGGGTCCACTGGTAGTAATCGGGTGCCCGGCTTTGACCTTGGCGGCGAGACTTTTGCACTCGTATCCCCCGGTCGCGCTCCAGCTTCGAGGCCACGCACTTCCGTAACGGCGGATGGCCCAGATGATGGGGGTACGCTTCCCGTCACAATTCCAAGCGCGAGGCTGGGCCTGCCAGGGCAATCCTCAGCGGTCACCTTACCGCTTGCGAGTACTAGCTGCTCCAGGCTGCCTTCCACCGGCGGAACAAGACGATGAAGAGGGGGTTGGTCCAGACCAGTATCCTCCACACTGGCCACTTGTCGAAGCGCCAGCAGGATGGTCGCACGGACGGATTCCGTATGAACCGGACCTCACGATGAGGCGTCTTGGCGAACCTCTTGAGGGCTCTCGCAATACCTGCACCGGTTTTGTGGACCACCGTCGCACCCTGCCCCGGGCCACGGTGGCGGTCTCATCCTCGCTGTTGTTATCGACGACGATAGTGTCGATATCGACGCTGGCGCGAGCGCGAAGCTCCTCTCCTGCGAGCTGGATCGAATCCAAGGTCGACGCGAGATAAGCCTCTTCGTTGAAGGCGGGGACGATGATCGTGAGCTTCACGGGCGGCCGAGGTGCCAAGGCGGGGCAGCGAGGGAAGTGTGCTGCAAGCTAATTCAACCCTGTCCGGGCGGCTGATCTGTCATTCAACTGTGGTTAAGCAAAGGCCTACCCCGCGAAAGCCACAGCGGGGACTGCGAGGGGGGAGGCTGCCTTAGATGTCTTCCCAAGGGATGAACTTGCGCCACTCGTCGAGGATGGTGCGGTGGTGCAGGATGTAGTAGGGGTTGGGGTAGGGGGCCTTGGGCTGGCGCATCAGCAACATCCCCGCCTCGGCGGGAGTACGTCCCGCCTTGCGCCGGTTACAGGGGACGCAGGCCGCCACAATGTTCTCCCAGCTGTGGCCCCCGTCTTGACGCCGTGGCACCACATGATCCAGCGTCAGGTCTTTGACTTTCTCGCCACAGTACTGGCAAGTATGGCGGTCCCGCAGGAAGATCTCGCGCTTGGAGAGCTTGCGACGGGCGAAGGGACGCCTCACCAAGTACGCCAAGCGAATCACAGAGGGGATGCTGTAGCTGGCGGTTGGCGAGTGTATCTCGCCGCGGCCGTTCTCCAGCAACTCGGCCTTGTCCTTCTCCAAGAGGAGGATGGCCCGGCGGACATTGCACACGTTGATAGGGACATAGTCCAGGTTGAGCACCAGTACCGGGCTGCTGAGCATGAGGCAATTATAGTGCTGTCGTGAAGGTTTTCAACACCTATCGACGAGTAGTGGGAGGCTCAAAGCAACTTTCGAGAGAATGTTGCGGATTCCTCATAATGAATACGCCCTCTAAAGGCGTCCGTTAGCCTTGTAGCAAACGCCACCAGCTTGCTGACCCTTGTTCTGCTCCAAGTGCCAAAGTTCTCCCCTCAGCTCCAAGTGCCTCGCCGCCGCTCATGGTATAATCGCGTTTTGCGTGCTGGGTTGCGGTGCATGACGCTGCATCTCAGGCCATAAGTTGACAAACTCCCACAAAAGCTCGGCGGAGGAACGCGCGTGAGTGCTGTCGATGAGCTGAAGGTATTCACCGGGAACAGCCACCCCCAACTGGCGCGGGACATATGTGGCTACTTGGGAATCCCCTTGGGCCAAGCCGATGTCTTCAAGTTCGCCAACGACAACAGCTTCGTCCGCATACACGAGAACATACGAGAACGGGACGTCTTCCTGGTGCAGCCCACCTGCTACCCGGTGAACGACAACCTGATGGAACTCCTTATTATGATCGACACGGCCAAAAGGGCTTCTGCGGGCCGTGTCACTGCGGTGGTCCCCTATTACGGATATGGCCGTACCGACAAGAAGGACCAGCCACGCGTTCCTATCACCGCACGTCTGGTTGCCGACTTGCTAACGGCCGCCGGTGCGGACCGCCTTCTGACCGTTGACCTCCACGCCGGACAGATACAGGGCTTCTTCAATATTCCGGTGGATGAACTGACCGCTGCCCCCATCCTCACCCGCTACTTCCAAGAAAAGGGGCTGGACAATGTGGTGGTGGTGGCAGTGGACATCGGGATCAGCAAGCGTGCACGCAACGTGGCCGAGCTCATGAATGCGCCCTTGGCCATCATCGAGAAGCGCCGCGTCAGCAACGACGACAATTCTGAGACGATGAACGTCATAGGCGATGTGTCCGGCAAGATTGCGCTAACCTTCGACGATGAGGTGACCACCGGAGGCTCCATGATATCCGCCATCCAAGCGGTACAGGACCAAGGGGCCAAGGAGGTATACGCCTGCGTCACCCACCCGGTGCTTTCGGGCAATGCCGCCGACAATCTCATCGGCAGTCCCCTCAAGGAGCTGGTAGCAGCCGACACCGTTCCTGTCTCACCCGATAAGCGAAACGGCAAGATCACCGTACTCTCGGTGGCCCCGTTGCTGGGCGAAGCTATAAGGCGCATCCACGAGGGCCAGTCCGTGGGCGGGCTCTTCGAGCCGCCGGCCTAGGTCCGGGCCATCACATTGCTGGTGCAGGCGCACGACAGTGGCTCCCTTGGAAAGTCCTGAAGGTAGAAACGTGCCCCTGCACTGGCTTAGAATGAGAATACCGAGCCTCGTATGAGGCCCACTTCTCGACTGCGAGTGTAGCTATGGTGAACCTCCTTCCCAAACTTTTTTCCGATGCCAACGACCGGATAGCCAAGAAGTTCCGGCCCATTGTCGACAGGGTCAATGCGCTGGAACCCGACCTCGAACGTCTGACCGACGATCAGTTGCAGGCCAAGACTGACGAGTACCGTCAGAGGCTGCTCAAGGGAGAGTCGCTCGAGAACCTGCTGCCCGAAGCCTTCGCGGTGGTGCGCGAAGCCGCCAAGCGTACGCTGGGGCAACGGCATTTCGATGTGCAGCTCATCGGCGGGGCCGTGCTGCACCGTGGCCAGATCGCCGAAATGAAGACGGGCGAAGGCAAGACCCTCGTGGCCACGCTAGCCGCCTATCTCAACGCCATCAGCCGTGAGGGCGTCCATGTGGTCACCGTCAACGACTACCTAGCCAGACGTGACCCAGTGTGGATGGGCCCCATCTACCACCTGTTGGGTCTTTCAGTGGCCTGCCTGCAGCATGAGTCCGCTTACATGTATGATCCCTCGGAAGAGGGCTCCGACCCCAGCCTGCGCCACATGCGCCCTATCTTCCGGCGTGAGGCCTACGAGGCTGACATCACCTACGGCACCAACAATGAGTTCGGCTTCGACTACCTGCGCGACAATATGGCCTTGGATGCCTCGCAGCAGGTGCAACACAAGCGCAACTATGCCATCGTCGACGAGGTGGACAACATCCTTATCGACGAGGCGCGGACTCCTCTCATCATCAGCGGCCCAGCGGAGGAGCCGGTGCAGCTCTACTCCACCTTTGCCAAGATGGTGCCCCGACTCAAAGAGGGAGAGGAAGAGGACTACACCATCGACGACAAGGGACGCAGCGTCTCCCTCACCCAGTTGGGCATGTCGAAGATGGAGCAGTGGACCAAGGTTGGCAATCTGTACGACTCCGAGAATTACCACCTGGTCCACTACATGGAAAACGCCCTCACCGCTCATGTGCTCAAGAAGCGCGACCGCGATTACGTCGTACGCGACGGTGATGTGGTCATCGTGGATGAGTTCACCGGGCGGTTGCAGACGGGACGCCGCTGGGCCGACGGCCTTCACCAAGCAGTGGAGGCCAAGGAAGGTCTGCGGGTGCAGCGCGAAAGCATCACCTACGCCACCATCACCCTGCAGAACTACTTCCGCCTCTACTCCAAGCTGGCAGGCATGACCGGTACGGCGGCCACTGAGGCGGAGGAGTTCTACAAGATATACAAGCTGGACGTGGTATCGGTCCCCACCAACAAGCCGATGATTCGCGACGAGCTGCCGGAGCGCGTATACCAGACCGAGGCCTCTCGCTGGAAGGCAGTTGTGGACGAGATCGACGAACTGAACCGGGCCGGGCGTCCGGTCTTGGTGGGCACCACCTCAATCGAGAAGTCCGAGAAACTCAGCGATATGCTGGACAAGCGAGGCCTGCGTCACCAAGTGCTCAACGCCAAGCTGCATGAGAAAGAGGCGTCCATCATCGCCCAAGCAGGACGCCCCGGTGCCATCACAGTGGCCACCAACATGGCCGGACGTGGCACCGACATCATCCTTGGGGGCAACCCGGAAGCTGCATCCATCCCTCAACCCCAATGGGAGCGAGACCACCAGCAAGTGTTGGAACTTGGCGGTCTCCACGTCATCGGCACGGAGCACCACGAGGCGCGCCGTATCGACAACCAGCTACGGGGACGGACAGGCCGCCAAGGCGACCCCGGCAGCTCGCGCTTCTACACCTCCCTTGAGGACGATCTCATGCGTCGTTTTGGCGGAGACCGCATCAAGGGACTCCTCAACGCAATGAAGGTGGATGTCGATATACCCATCGAGAACAAGCTGGTAGCCAAGTCCATCGGCGGTGCTCAAGTCAAAGTGGAGGCCTACCACTTCGATATTCGCAAGCACCTGTTGGACTACGACGATGTGCTGAACCGGCACCGCGAGGTTATTTACACCGAGCGTCACAAGGTGCTTGGCGGGGCCGACCTCCGGGAGAACATATTGGGTTCAGTGGTCCGCAATGAGCTTTCGGAGATGGTGAAGCGTCACACGTCGGAGCGCGAGTTCGAGGAGCGAAACTACGCTGGTCTGCTGGCTGACCTCCGGGTGGTATTCCCCAAGCTGCCCCCTGACTTGGACAGCGAGGAGGCCTTGGAGCAGCTATCCCCCGCTGACATTGAAGATTTGGTGCTGGAGCACGCCGACCAGTCCTACTCCGGCCGCGAAGAGGAGATGAGCAGCGAGAACATGCGCATCCTCGAGAGGCTGTTGATGCTCCGCTCCATCGACGTTCATTGGGTGCATCACCTCACCGCCATGGAGGGTCTGAGGCAGGGCGTCGGGCTGCACGCCGTGGGCCAGCGCGACCCCTTGGTTATGTACAAGACGCAAGGCCACGGCATGTTCCAGGACATGTTGAAGAAAGTCCAGAGCGACGTGGCCCGCAACGTATACCAAGCCTCTCTAGGGCTCGCCAACGGCACCCGGGCCCAATCCGCGCCACCGCCCTCCAGCCCTATGTCCAAGGTGAACCCCAAGGGCCGCGGCGCCACTCCCGGAGCCCGCAAGGTGGGTCGCAACGACACCTGTCCCTGTGGCAGCGGCAAAAAGTACAAGCGCTGCCACGGCGTGGGCGCTTAGGGCTACTCATGCGATGAAAAGGCAGGGCTGCTCATCCGACCTTACCGTTCGCCCTGAGCGGAGCGGGATAGAGCGTCTGGCGGAGCCCCGCGCAGTCGAAGGATGGGAGGTCTCTGAGGCAAGATTTCTTGTTCGTCCGCGCCCGGCCCTCCGGCTCCGTTGGAGGTCGCGCTATCTGCGCACCCTCCAACTCCTCTCAGGACGAACGGATGGACATGCGTTTACGGCGAATCGCCACAGGCCAAGAGTTGAATGGATAACAGCGAGATAGCACGAGCCTTCGAAGAACTGGCCATCCTCTCCGAGATGAAAGGGGAGGTGGTCTTCAAGGTGCGTGCCTACCAGCGGGCCGCCCGCACCATCGAACAGCTCCCCCTATCGTTGGAGAAGGCCGTCAGGGACGAGGTCGACCTGAAGACCATTCCCGGCGTCGGCTCGGCCATCAGCCAGAAGATTCATGAACTGGTCACCACCGGCAGGATGCAGACCTACGAGAAGCTGCAGGGCGAACTCCCGCCGGGGGTGCTTACCCTGATGAATGTGCCTGGTATAGGCCCCAAGACGGCCATGCTGGTCGCCACAGAGCTGGGGGCCAGCACCGTAGAAGAGATGGAGAGCGCTATCCTTGCGGGCAAGCTCTCGGCCCTGCCTCGCATGGGCGAGAAGACGGCTGAGAACATCCTGCGCCACATTCGCTCGCTCCGCAGCAAGGACGGGCGCACGCCCATCGGGCAAGCCCTGCCCATCGCCGAGTCGGTCATAGCATCGCTGCGGGAAGCTTGTCCTGAAGTAATTCAGATGGAGTACGCCGGCAGCCTGCGCCGCTGGCAGGAGACTATCGGCGACATCGACGTCATGGGTACCGCGCCCGATGCCGGCCCGGTCATCGACGCCCTCGCCTCACTCCCCTCGGTGCGACAGATACTGGTCAAGGGCCCCAAGAAGACCAGCGTCGTAGTAGAACCTGGCATACAAGTGGACTTGCGCATAGTGGACGACGACTCCTACGGCGCCCTCATCCAGTACTTCACCGGCAGTCAGCAACACAACGTTCGACTGAGGGAGTACGCGGTGCAGCGTGGTCTGTCCCTCAACGAGTACGGCATCACTGTGCTGGAGACGGGTGTGCTGGAGAAATTCGCCGATGAGCCTTCTTTCTACGGTCGGCTGGGCCTGCCCTTCATACCTCCCGAGGTGCGAGAGGGCATGTGGGAATTGGATTTGGCGTCGCGGGATGCTCTGCCTCGCCTGCTGGAAGTGTCCGACATCCGAGGCGACCTGCATGTCCACAGTAACTGGAGCGACGGCCGCGATTCCATCGAGGACATGGTGCATATCCTAGCCTCCAAGGGCTACCAGTACATGGCCCTGACGGACCACTCGGCGGGCTTGGGGGTCGCCAACGGACTCAGCATCGAACGGCTGCGACAGCAGGGCACTGTGCTCGAAACGGTGCAACAGGGATGTCCAATCAAGCTGTTCCATGGCTCGGAGGTGGACATAAGAGCCGATGGCAGCTTGGACTACCCCGATGACATGCTCAGCGAGTTGGACGTGGTCATCGCCTCAGTGCACTCCGCCATGGGACAGACCAACGAGAAGATGACGGCCCGCATCATCAGCGCCATGCGCAATCCTTACGTCACCGCCATCGGCCATCCCACCTGTCGACTGCTGGGCAGCCGCGATGCTGTGGACGTCGATATGGAAGCCCTGCTACAGGCGGCTGCCGAGACAGGCACCGCCATGGAGATCAACGCCTCCCCTTGGCGTCTCGATCTCAAAGACACCCATATCACCCGGGCCCGCGAGTTGGGCGTTCCCCTGATCATCAACACCGACTCCCACTCTACCGAGGAGCCGGATGCCATACGTTTCGGTGTGGCCATCGCTCGTCGAGGCTGGTGCGAGGCGTCACACGTTCTCAACACCATGTCTCTGGAGCGGTTCCAAGCCTTCCTATCCGCCCCGAAGCCGCAGCGCATGCGGGTATTCGCCGGACTTGAATGATGGCCACCACGCCCAAGACGGCCCAAGCTCCCGAAGGCGCTCTACTGCAATACCCCGGACTCTCTCCTGAATCCGCAGACGCAATACGCCGCCTCAAAGAGCAGGTGGCCCAAGGCAAGGATTGGGGCATCGCCCTGTTGGAAGCTGCTGGTATGTGGACCCAAGCCATCGAGGAGTTGGATGGCCGTATCTACGTCTACCTAGTCGGCGACGAGGCATTCGACTGGCTCCTCCTCGCCGAAAGGCTATGCTCGGAGCTGGAGGGCATGATTCCCCCCGCGGCCCTGGAAGACCTGCTCTTCCACGGTAAGCTTCCCCAAGACCCCGATGCCGAGGAGTTGGAAGCCCTGCTTGGCTTCACCAAGTTCCGTGCCTATACCAACTACTGGTATGGGGTGGTGGTAGAGGAGGCGGTGCAGTTGGCAGTGGAGCAGGAGGTCCAGAAGGAGCACCGCTCCCGCGGTCGTGGCAGTCAAGACCCACAGACCGAAGACATAGCTTGGGTGCGCCTATACAACGACACTGCTGCCAACCTGCTCTACACCTTTCGCGAGCACAAGGGCTACTCTCAGCAGGACTTCATATCCCTGACCGAGAAAAAAGAGTTCACCTACTGGCTCTTCAAGCGCAGGGTGGGCGCATGGGACCCCGCCCGCGTCGCCAGCGACACCCGCAAGGGTCTGGATTGTTTGCAACGCATACGGGGGTAGTGGCGGAAACCTACGAGGGAACGTGCGCGGGTTGAGACTTGCTACCCCAGCTGCGCGAGCAGTTCCTCCAACTGGCCTTTGCGGTTGAGGTGGGCTTGTTGCTGGCTCTCCATGCGTTGGCGTACCTCGGCGGGGGCCTTGGCCCGGAACTCATCGTTGCCCAATTGTCCTGCCAGCCTGTCCAGTTGCTTCAGCAGGTCAGTTAGTTCCTTCTCCAGCTTGGTGCGGTCTTGGCCTTGGGGGGTTATGCCTGCAAGAGGGAGCCATATGCGAGCACTGGCGTAGCCGTGGGCCTCGCCGCCTCCGGCCCGGAGCAAAGCGTATTGTGTGGCGTCCGCCTCCGGAGTAGGTTCGCCGGACGTGATCAAGGTCAGCCCAGAGATGCGTGCTAGGCTCCTGATGGCTGGGGCTTCGGACGATACTGTGTCGTGGAAGGACGCCACGATTGTTGTCTGGACTTGCTCGCCCGCGCCATCCACAGCGATAGTTGCCTCAATCTGCTGCGATGCGGGCACCTTCTCTTCGGCCCGATAATTCCGCACCTGAGTGATGATGTCGCGCACTAGGTTCATCTCGGCCTCGGCGGCCGCGTCCAGCGCAGATTCGTCGGATGTGGGGTAATCGGCGATCATCACGGAGTGGGGCAGCGCGTCGGCATCGGCGACATAACCCTTAAGCTTCTGCCATATCTCCTCGGTAATGAAGGGCATGAAGGGGTGCAGCAGACGCAACGTCCGTTCCAGGACATGGGCCAGCACTGGGAGGGGTGACTCTGCACTGTCTTCTCCGCTACTGAGGGAGCCACCGGGGGCGTTTCCTTCACTGCCACGGGGAGTGCTTCGCAGGCGCAGCTTGGCGAGCTCGATGTACCAATCGCAGAACTCGTGCCAGATGAAGTCGTAGAGTTCGCGCTGGGCCTCCCCCAACTCGAAGTGTCGCAGATAGCTGTCGACGGAAGCCACCACGCGGTTGAGGCGGCTGATTATCCAGCGGTCCTCGCGGTGGGTGGGACTAAGGTGTGAGGGCTGGCCGTTGGACTGATTGGCTCCTTCGAGGCTGGCCAGAACGAAGCGAGAGGCGTTCCATAGTTTGTTGGCGAAGTTGCGGCTGGCCTCCAGCTTGCCATCGGTCAGGCGCAGGTCGTTGCCCGGCGATGTGCCGGTGGTGAGGGCGAATCGCAGGGCATCGGTGCCGTACTGGTCGACGAGAAGCAGGGGGTCCATGGCGTTCCCACGGCTCTTGCTCATCTTGGCCCCGTTGGCATCGCGTATCAGCCCGTGAAGGTAAACGGTGTGGAAGGGCTCGTGGCCCATGTTCTCGATGCCCAGCATGATCATGCGGGCTACCCAGAAGAAGAGGATGTCGTAGCCCGTCTCCATGACTGCGGTGGGGTAGAAGTAACCCAAATCGTCGGTGTCGTCGGGCCAGCCCAAAGTAGAGTGGGTCCACAGTCCCGAACTAAACCAAGTGTCCAACACGTCTTGATCCTGCTCGATATTCGGCGAGCCACACTTGTCGCACTGGGTGGGATCGTCGACGGATGCCATCTGGCCGCCACACGCACGGCAGTACCATACTGGTATGCGGTGACCCCACCACAGCTGACGACTGATGCACCAGTCGCGTATGTTCTCCAGCCAGTTGAGGTACACGCGCCCGAAGCGGTCCGGCACTATGCGGATGCGTCCCTCAGCCACGGCGGAGTAGGCCCGGCCTGCGATGGAGGACGGGTCGTCGTGAGTGCCCACACCAAGGAACCACTGCACGCTGATAAGGGGCTCCAGTACGCTGGAGCACCGCTGGCACTGGCCTACCGAGTGGTTATAGGGTTCCACTTTCTCCAGCAGGCCCTCCCGTTCCAGTTGGGCCACGACTTCACTGCGGGCCTCGAAGCGGTCGCGACCCGCGTAGGGGCCCGCCTCGGCAGTCATGCGGCCGTCGGGGCCGATGACAGTGACGGCGGGCAGGTTGTGACGCTGGCCAATCTCAAAGTCAACAGCGTCGTGGCCCGGCGTTACCTTCAGGGCACCCGTGCCGAAGTCGGGCTGAATCGCCTCGTCGCCGACGATGGGTATGGCGCGCCCGATGATGGGAAGGGTCGCGTTGCGGCCAATCAAGTGGCTGTAGCGATGGTCGTCGGGGTGTACCGCGACCCCAGTGTCGCCCAGCATGGTCTCTGGGCGGGTTGTGGCGACGGTCACATGCCCATCGTCGGAGGCCAAGGGGTAGCGGATGTGATACAGGCCCCCCTCGTGCTCCTCGTGTTCCACCTCAAGGTCAGATAGGGCAGTGGAGCAACGGGGACACCAGTTGATGATGCGCTCGCCCCGGTATATGAGGCCCTTGTTGTAGAGATTGACGAAGGTGGTGCGCACTGCCTTGGCAGGGCCGGCGTCGAGAGTGAAGCGCAAGCGGGACCAATCGCAGGACGCGCCCAACCGCTTGTGTTGCTCGTCGATGGTGTTGCCGTAGAGCTCGACCCACTGCCATACGCGTTCGAGGAAGGCGTCGCGGCCCAACTCCTCGCGGCTGGAGCCCTCGGAGGCCAGTTGGCGCTCGACGACCCATTGGGTGGCGATGCCGGCGTGGTCCTTGCCGGGCAGCCAGAGGGCGGGGTCGCCCAACATGCGGTGCCAGCGTATCAGGACGTCCTCGGTGGCTGCGGTGAGGGCGTGGCCCAAGTGCAGTTCGCCGGTGACGTTGGGCGGGGGCATGATGACGACGAAGGGCTCCTTGCCTGGCTCAATCTTGGGGGTGAAGTAGCCGCCCTCTTCCCAGAAGCGGTAGATGCGGGGTTCGACATCGATGGGGCTGTAGGCGCGGGGGATGTCGGGGCCGGGGCGCCGGTCAGGTGCTGCTTGTGTCATGCTTTTGCCTTCCGGCCCTTTGCCTTCCGACTAGAAAGGAACATGATACACCCAAGCTGGGCAGGGAGAAACTTGGGCTTGGCGGGTTGGACGGCGGGGGTGTCACAATGTCACAGTGTGTCGTATCTAAAAACGGGTTTGGTAGTTAGCTGCGGGGCAACACCCACAGGCGAAGGCTGCATGATGCCGGGACCAGCGAACCGAACGACGACCAACGAGTGTGGTAGACTCCACTCCCAACTATAGGGGGCATATACCCATGGGTACTTTCAAAGTGCCAATATCTATAGCCAATGTCAACGGAGGCGAGGCGAGGCAGGTGGAGGCATTGGTCGACACCGGAGCCACCAAGTCCAAAGCCCCTGAATCTCTGTTGTATGAACTGAGTATTCGCCCATATGACACTGATGTGGTGGAAATCGGAGATGGGTCCCTTGAGAAATGGGCAGTATGCACAGCAGCCATAACATATCAGGGTAAGAGGGCCGAATGTCCTGTGTGGGTTGGCCCAGAGGATGCAAGTGTCCTGCTTGGGGCTACAGCCTTGGAAATGCTTGGATTTAAGGTGGACCCAATTAATGAAACACTCGAATCTGTCCCACTAAGGGGATAACTGACAATCAGTAAGAACGTAAGAATATCGGATACAGAGGGCATATGGATTGAGCCCAATCTTTTGGGACTTATATCGGAGCCTAACCCCGATGCTCAAGCTCTACCGCACTCTCTTCCCCTTATGATAACTACGGATGGGGACAAATGCAGACAGAGAGAAAGCCCCTCCAACTTAGGGAGGGGCTTGATTACAGGTTAGAGGCTTATCGCCACACTCAAGACAGATCATCACGAGCCTTCCGCGCCATACTCCACAATGCCACACTGATTCGATTAGCAGCGTCTTCCGGCATCTCCCAAGCCAAATCACCAAACTGAAGCCGACAACTCTTTGGTACATCATCAGCAATCTGTTCTGCATCCTCAATCGACAACGCAAAAGCATTATCGTTAATCGTCAGCACAACCAAAGGTGGATAACCGCCTTGTGGTTCCGTCTTGGCTACGGATATCACAGCCCCTTGGCGAAGTCTGCTATTAGGCTCCACGAACATAGCTCCCGTTCGAGCCAGTTTCTCACGCTCCTGTGCTCGACCCTCAGCCAAAGCATTCTGCAATCGCGTGTATCCCGACATTATCATTAGAACGACCACCTCCAAAAAGAGTGCAAAGGCTGCTGTTGTCACACTAGATATTGTAATTACATCAGCCCACTCCGAAGCATTGCCAGGGAACAAGAGCCACGTTAGGCCTCCAAGAGATACCCAATAAGCCACGATATCGAGAACACGGTAATACCTTAGCAGACGAAGGAACAATGCTCTTGCCGCCTCGTCTCGCCCATAACACGCTCATGCTATCCGAATTCCGGCAACAGAGTCTAGACCTAACAACGGATGCACCCTAGCACATGCGCCAATCTGTGGGCAACTAATATATTACAATTGTGTACCCAAGGGTAGCGGATGACAATATCGCGACTACGCTACTCTTCCCTCTGCCCAGCCCATCTAGTATCTCCTACCGCCATTCTCGACCTGAGGAGCATGTGGCAAGCAACAGAAGCCCTTGGCACTAGGCCAAGGGCTTGTACGGGCTAGGGTGATAGGGTCAATCTAGCTGCTCCTCCGGTGCTACGCCAACGTCAACAAACACCTTCCTCCAGTGTCGCATCCATTGGAGGCATCTGCGGGAACCTGTTGCGTTCCAGACTGCGACACTACCGGTGTCAACAGCCTGTTGACAAACCCGAATCATATGTTCTAAGATAACCCCATTGAGCGCGCTTGGGGACCGACCCCAAAGGTCGGCCCGGGTGCGTTTTCTTTTGCCCACAACCCAGCCGGGGCCGCCACCAAATTTTTTTGGAGGTACCCGCCCCGTGGAGCAACACCTCGAACCCAACGCCCCCTGCCCCCGCTCTCCCGGCGCCAACGCCGTCCGCCTCCGTAACACCGGCAGTCCCGTCTTCCGCTGCACCCGCTGTGGCCTCATCTTCAGCCCCGCAACCCCCTCTCCCTTCTCCGTTCGTCTTGTTCCCGAAGTCGAAAGACACGGCCCGCAGCTACGGGATGAGACCAAAAATCCCAAGCTGGACAGCTACGAACGTGAGACAAATGAGACAGCTTCCGCCCCCGAAAAAAGGTGCGCCAGCTACGACGTGGACCTCCGGGAGTCGCCCCAATCCGCCCCGGGTCGCCCCCAAAATCACGTCCCCCAGCTACGGCGTGAGACCGCAAAATCCAAGCTGAACAGCTGCGAACGTGAGACAAATCAGACAGGAAATAGCTACGAAAAACAAACTTTCAGCTACGACTGTTGTCTTACCCCTATCTGCACGTCCCTCCAGACCCGTCCCCAAAATCACGTTCCCCAGCTACGCCTTGAGACCAAAAATCCCAAGCTGAACAGCTACGATCGTGAGACAAGTGAGACCCGCCACTCATTCCACGCCTCGGAGATGACAAGATGAGTCGCAAGCAGGACCGGAAGAAACGCGCCTCCAAAAAGATTGCCAACAAGAAGGGGACCGTCTACGACGCCGGCCGCCGCGCGGCTAGCCAGCGCAAGTTCCTCACAGCCCACCAATTGGGTGTTTCCACCACGCAGGGCGCCCATATCGCCGGAGTCTCCAGGGCCACCCTCTACCGCTGGCGCGATGAAGACCCCGAATTCGCCCAAGCCTGGCTCGAATCCCGTGACAAGACTATGGAGGACCTCGAGGTCCGAGCCTACAAGCGCGCCATCGAGGGCAACGACCGCCTCCTCATGTTCCTCCTCAAGTCCCACATGCCCCTTACCTACAACAAGCGTCAGCAGACCGTCTCGCCTGACAAGTTCCAAGGCAACAGCTTCGCCGACATCGCCGAGAGGTTGCGCCAATGTCCGTAAAACTCGTCCCTCCCAGCCCCGCCATCAAGCAAGTCGTCTCCGCGCCGGACGTCTCTGGCTTCCCCCTCGCCACCTCAGATGACGAGCGCTTGATTATGGACCGTTGCCTCCGCTCCCCCGACCTCTTCGCCCGCAATATCCTCGGCGTCCAACTCTGGAGCAAGCAGGAAGAGGTGCTGAAGGCCATCCGGGATTACCGGCGGGTTGCGGTGAAGGCTGGGAACGGCCTTGGGAAGGGCTTTACCGCCGCCGTTGCCGTGCTTTGGTTCCTCTCCTGCCACGCCCCCGCCATCGTCCTCACCACCGCCCCGACGGCCCGCCAAGTCCGCCACGTCCTGTGGCGGGAGATTGCCCGTCTGCATGGAAACTCGGCGCGACCCTTGGGGGGCAATATGTTCAGCACCCGTTTGGAGGTTGCGCATGACCGCTTTGCGCTGGGGCTCTCCACCGACGAGGCAGACCAGTTCCAGGGGTTCCACTCCCCCAACATGCTGATCGTGGTGGACGAGGCCGAGGGGGTGAGCGAAGGGATTTACGAGGCTATTGACGCGGTGATGACGGGGGGCAACTGCAAGCTGCTGCTCATCGGCAACCCTATCAGCGACTCCGGGGCATTCCGCCGTGCTTTTTACGAAGACCGGCGCATGTTCCATACCATCACCATATCGGCCTTGGAGTCCCCCAACGTAGAGCAACAGCGAGCGGTGATCCCCGGCCTGACAACGGCGGAATGGGTGGCGGAGCGGGCGGCTCAGTGGGGGGAGGAGAGCCCGATGTATCAAGCGAGGGTGCTGGGACGGTTCTGCGACCATCCACAAGAGAGGCTGATACCGTTGAGCAAGATCGAACAAGCGATTGCCCGCCACGCTAAGGGGCTGCATGAGGAAGAGGAGGAGAAGGAGGCAGCCACGGTTTTGGCGGCAGACGTAGCGCGGTTCGGGGGAGACCAGAGCGTGCTGGTGATAGCCAACTCGGACACGGTGCTGGAAATCAAGGCCTACCGGGGTCTGGACACGATGGAACTGACGGGGCGCATCGTGGAGGCGCACCGCCGATGGAAGCCCCAGCGGATCGTGGTGGACGAGATTGGGATTGGGGCGGGGGTGGTGGACCGGCTCAAGGAGTTGAACCTGCCAGTGACGGGCATCAACGTGGGACGGCCCGCCCGCCAGCGCAGGCTCTTTGCCAACCTGCGGGCTGAAGGGTACTGGGGTCTGTACGAACTGTTCAACCAAGAGGCGATAGCCATCCCCAACGACCCGGAACTGGCGGGGCAGCTATCATCGTTGCGGCCAGGGCAGAACAGCCGGGGGCAGCTTTCCATCGAAAAGAAGGATGAGATGCGGGCGCGAGGGCTGCCCTCGCCGGATAAGGCGGATGCTTTGATGCTGGCGTTTTTGAGGAACACGGGTGGTGTGAGGTTGCGGGTGTGAAGTGGAGGGTAGGGTGGTGGGGTGGTAGACGGGTTGTGGTGAGGGGGAAGCTGGATGTTTTGAGAATTATACGTATGTCCCTTTGCCAATTGCCCCTTTAGGTGTCTTGATTGTGAACTCCTACTGCGGTGACAGAGGCAATCCCGATCCACGATTGGATTCAAGCCAATTGCTCAGTAGCTCACTGTACCAACCGTGATAAGAACCTTGCAGGAGAAACAACGTGCCCTTGCGGGTTTCCGAAGACATTCCAATACGATCACCCAACTCATATTGTCCCATGGACTCCACTTGGAGCAGCAAGACATTACCTGACAGTATGTATGCATCTAGTGTCGGGTGTATCCTACTCAACTCTTCCTTGATCTCGCCCGCGATGTTGTCTTGAAAGACCCCTATGTACAACACTTGTACCCTCCCACGCGATGACCCTGCGACCTGGCGAACACTATGAGCTTGCCGGGGCATTACTATTTTACCATCCTATAAACCATATAGCCTTCTGAGCAACCTTGTCAAACCGAGGTCCGCGGCCCTTCGCTCAGGAAGAACGGGGAAGGGGTCGGCTCAAAGATTTAACAGGGGATGTGGCGAGGACATAGATCAAGTAGCAAGCCATGGGTGGCTAGACTACAATTAATGCACATAAGAACATGTAAAGAGGTAGAAATGGCAAGCTATGATCCTATTGAAAAAGCTCGAATAGACGAGAAAATTCGCAAGACGGCTGCCATGAGGCAACTATGTGAAGCCATATTTGGACGCAACAATCTAATAGGCACAGATTTTGATGATGTCAAGGCCTTCAGAGTGGAAGGACGTGATCTGCATCAGAGTGGAGGGTCAGGAATTCACATATGTTTCACTGTGAGCTGGCATGCGATAGGCAAGCTATCTCCAGATTCGAGTGATCCCCTGAAACAGCTTGGACTGCTCGAAGATGAAGATTAGAGGAGTATAACCCTAGGTCGATTCTCCCGCAGATTGCGGATCTCACTCAGGGAGCACCAGCCCAGATGGATTCTGTGAACAGTTTTGCTGAGCGCCTCAAAGGAGGAGACAGATGGATACGAATACCAACATCTGGACCGTACTAGAGCATTTAGCGACTCAATGGTATGAGAATGCCAAGGACTTTGATGGATATGAAGCTACGACACCAGAGGGTGATAGCCTCAGGTTACTACTGACCCTTCAGAGAATGAACAACGGTGATTTATCTCTAACCACCATGGCTGTCAAAGATTTCATTCGGACAATACCGCCCAGCGAATTGATGCGACCTGAAGACCTTGAAACGATAAATGGTATCCCCACCACCGTGTTCCCAGTAGCTAGCATTACAGTGCATCGAGGAGAATCCCATTAACATCAGCAGGCTGATAGGGTGACCCTCCGCCTATCTATAAATCTCTTAGTAGCTGTGTCGAACAACATGCCAAGCCCGAAGAGGGCATTAGCACCAAGGATGGCCTCAAACGACTCCTCGTCCATCGGAGCGTAAAACGGTATTCTTCATAGTACCCCTAGGGTTCGCCCCCTCTCTAGCGTGCTAATCCCCTCTCTGCCGACCGCACTCCCCATCCAAGCAGATAGAATGCCGTGTCATGGGGAGTGGTTGCACCATCGTCAGGTATGCACTGGTGACTTTGCCCCAGCCAGCTGTGCGCCCTCAGGAAGTCGACTGCTCCGTGGATGCTTTGCGGTGAAGGATTTCGGCGACTCTGTCGAGGACTTGGTGGGCTACTTCGGGTTTGGGCATTAGGGGGAGGTCGTCGACTTGGTTGTTGGGGTGGATTATCCCAAATGAGCAAGGGACGCCAGACACTCACCCTCCGTCCCAGTCCAACCTGAGGGCGGCAACGCAGACCATCAAAAAACCAAAATGAGACAGGGGGACCGACATGGCGGATTTCAAGATTGTGGCTCAGGGGCGCCCCAACTTTGTTGACGACTACGGGTTCGAGATGGAGGGGCTGCAGGGTTTGGACTATGAGATTACCGAGGTGCCGGCCGCGTCGGACGATGAGTTTTTGGCCGGGTCGCATGACGCGGACGCCATCATAACCAGGGACATGCCCTTATCCCGGAACGTGGTCAACGGGTTGGAGAAGTGCAGGATCATCGCACTGGACAGCGTGGGCACCGACTTCGTGGACGTCCCGGCGGCTACGGCCAAGGGCATCCCTGTAACCAACTGCCCAGATACCTTCGTCCAAGAGGTGGCCGAGCATACGGCGGCCCTGATCCTAGGCGCACACCGGCGACTGCTGGTGGTGGATAGAATGGTCCGGGAGGGCCGCTGGGCGGAAGGGCGGCCGACCTTGTACCAGTTCCCCCGGCTGTTGGGTCAGACGCTAGGGCTGATCTCGTTCGGGAACATCGCCAGAGCCGTAGTACCTTTGATGAAGCCCTTCGGAGTCCGAATTTTGGCCCACGATCCCTTCGTCAGGGAGACCGTGATGGTCCAATTCGGCGTGGAGCCGGTGGGACTGACGGAGTTGCTTCAACGATCGGATATCGTCTCAAACCATCTCCCCGGCACCGGCGGCACTAGGAGGATGATCGGGGAGGAGCAGTTCAGGATGATGAAACCCCTGGGCATCTTCGTCAACACCGGCAGGGGCTCCACGGTGGACGAGGCTGCCTTGGCAAGAGCCTTGGAAGAGGGGTGGATCAGTCACGCCGCCCTGGACGTGCTGGAAACGGAGCCGCCGGACTCGGGCAACCCCCTTCTTGGCTTGGAAAACGTGACGTTGAGCGCCCACGTGGCCTCGGCGTCGGGCAGATTTGCGGAGGGGGCTAGGACCAGGGTAGGGAGGGAGATCGCGCTGGTGCTGAGGGGCCGCTGGCCCATGTCATGCGTGAACCCTTCGGTGCTGGACGACTCCGGCCTTCTCAAGTGGCAGCCAGCGTAGTTGGGTGGGTCTTAGGTTACGGCTCTGGCACCAGTTAGGATGGGTTCCGTTCCCCTAAAATGAAAAGGAACCGCTATGGGACAGAAGGAAGGCCGAATACAGTGGGGAGGGTCTAGTCAAAGGTGTTGATCGCCCGGATACCACGCCTCCGGCAACTGGCTAGATGACAGAGTCCCGGGTCCGATCCTAACCTCTCGAAGGGCCTCACGAAGGGCCCCCTCTATATACCCTAAGCGACGAGGATTCACGGGATGTGGTCTTGGGGCTCAGGTTGTCGCCTTGCGGTGCAAGATGTCGGCGACTCTGTCGAGGATTTGGTGGGCTACTTCTTGTTTGGACATGAGGGGGAGGTCTTCTACTTGGTTGTTGGGTTGGATGAGGAGGACTTTGTTGGTGTCGGCGCCGAAACCGGAGCCCTCGGCTGTTACGTCGTTGGCGACTATGAGGTCGAGGTTTTTTTCGGCGACTTTGGCCTTGGCGTTTTCCAGCAGGTCGTTGCTTTCGGCGGCGAACCCTACTCGTACTAGGGGCTGGGTGGCTAGGGCTAGGATGTCGTCGGTCTTCTCAAGGTCGATGGTCCACTGGTTGGCGCTTTTCTTGACCTTGGAGGATGCGACGGAGGCTGGGCGGTAGTCGGCAACGGCGGCGGCCATTATCAGGGCATCTGCTTGGGACGTGGCATTCAGGACGGCGTGTTTCATCTGCTCGGCTGTTTCCACCCGCACCACCTCCACTGCCACTGGGTCGGGAAGGCCCTGCACGGTGGTCACCAACACCACTCGCGCACCGCGGTCTCGGGCGGCCTCGGCTAAGGCGTAGCCCATCTTGCCGGAGGAGCGGTTGCTGATTACTCGCACTGGGTCGATAGGCTCGCGGGTGCCGCCGGCGCTGATGACCACGGTGCGGCCTGCTAGGTCGCCGTTGCGGCCTAGGACGGCTTGGATGTGGCCCAGAATCTCAATTGGTTCGGCCAGACGTCCCATGCCGATGAGGCCTGATGCGAGGCGTCCTGGGGCTGGGCCGACCACGACGGCGCCACGCTCCTTGAGCAGGTTTATGTTGTGCTGGGTCGCGGGGTGGTCCCACATGTGGGCGTCCATGGCGGGGGCCAGCAGGAGAGGAGCCTCGGTGGCTAGAGCGGTGGCAGTCAGGGCATCGTCGGCCAGACCTTGGGCCAGCCGGGCTAGAGTGTGGGCTGTGGCAGGGGCGACTGCCAGTATTTCGGCGCGGCGCGCCAAGGCCACGTGCTCCACCGCCAGCTCGGATTGCATGTCGAACATGTCGGTGACGACAGGCCGGTGGCTCAGGCTGCGAAAGGCCAGCGGTGTGACGAACTTGGCGGCGTCCGTGGTGAGGATGACGTCTACCTGTGCGCCCTGCTGCGCCAGTTTGCTGGTGAGATCGAGGGCCTTGTAGCAGGCGATGCTCCCTGTGACACCGAGCACGACGTTCTTATCTTGGAGGACTGACTGGCCCTGAAGGACTGGTGGCATGGCTCAGTCCTCCCCTTGATTTGCGTTGGGGGGGGCGGGCGGGTCGCGGTTCAGGTCGTAAATCAGGCGCAGGCCCAAAAGGGTCAGGTCAGGGTTCACGGCGTCGAACACTGAGGTCTCCCGTGCCATGAGTTCAGCCAGACCGCCGGTGGCAACGACCTTGGCGTCAGATGAAAGCTCGCGCTTGAAGCGGGCCACCATTCCTTCCACCAAACCAGCGTAGCCGAAAATCAACCCGGACTGCATGGCGGATACAGTGTTGCGCCCGATGGCCGACGCAGGTGGCACCAACTCCACACGACGGAGTTGGGATGTGCTCTGGAACAGGGCGTCGGCGGACAGGATGATGCCGGGGGCCAGCGCGCCTCCGAGGTACCGCCCGTCGGCCGACACAGCGTCGAACACTGTCGCCGTCCCGAAGTCCACCACAATCACCGGCCCGCCATAGAGCTTGAGGGCAGCCACAGCATCAGCCACCCGGTCCGTCCCCACGTCCCTAGGTGCGTCGTACTGTATGGAAATCCCTGTCTTGACCCCTGCCGACACGGTGAGAGGCTGCACCGAAAAGTAGTTCCGGCACACCTCCTCGAAGGTGGGGACGAGTGGCGGCACCACGCAGCAGATGCAAGCCCCCGTGATGTCCGATGGCTGCACTCCCCGGTAGGCGAGGACGTTGGCCATCAACAGCCCGTACTCATCCGGCATCCTGCGGGGATCGGTAGCCAGACGCCAAGTCGACTTCAGGGTTGTCCCGTCGAAGACCCCCAAGGTCACATTGGTGTTGCCTATGTCCAGAACAAGGAGCAAGGGAGATGCCTCAGTAGATTTGTGAGCACTGAGCGCCGCTCAATGCAACTAGTTTAGCATAGCGTCCTTGCAGTCCTACCAGGTGGGCCTGCACATATAGGCGCCGCCCATCGTGTATGGGCGTGGCGACTCCCCTTGGGGGGACGCCACGCTCGCATGGCGGCCTTGGATTCCTTCCTGCGGTCGGAATGACGTGTTGGGGGCCTCCGGGCCGTGGGTCGCCGCCTTCGCGAGACCTTGTGCACAAAGGCGGTAGCTTCGTGTTGCAGCAATTCACCCCCATCCCCGGATCGGGTCCGGGGCAGGCTCTAACCTTCCCCCTCAGGGGGAAGGGACTCTTGCACGCCCTGCCCAAGGTCTCCCGTCGCGGGCATGACGGGGGTATGACGGAGGCTGTGCGAAGGTCTTCCTGCGCCCGAACGACTGGAGGGATGCCTGTTGAAGGATAGGGCCTACTCCGACCTGCGCAGGGCGGCCAACAGACTGCGCGGACTGGTGATGCTCTGGCCGGATAGCAGGATACTGACGCTAAAGACGCGGGAGGCCAGCCAAGTGATCAAGACTGCGGTGACGGCCACTACGGTAAGGGCTATCGAGATTTCCCCGTTTGATATGTCGCTGCCACTTGCAATACGCACCATTAGCATCGTGGGGGTGAAAAAGGGCACGTACGTAAGGACCTGCAGCAGGAACAAGTCGGGTGCGTTTACCACCAGTCCTGTTATCCACGCCGGCAGACCGACCAGCACGCTAAGCAGTCCCATCTGTCGCTGGCCCTCGGCGGCTGAGTTGACCACTGTGCCCACGAACATGGCAAAGGCGGAGAACAGCAGGTAACCGAGAACGAAGCAGAAGGATACCACCACCAGCGAACTTGCCGATATCGTCAGAGCTCCGGCTCCGGGAATTCGGTCGAAGATTGCGGGGGTTGCAAAGGCCCCTACCAGAATCCAGACCGCAATGTGAATCAACCCTGCCAGCGCGACGGCCAGCAGCTTCCCGGTAAGGATCGACATGGGCGACGCCGATGTAATGAGCATCTCGACCATGCGCGTCTCCTTCTCCTCGGAGACGCTGCGAATAATCGAGCCGGAGCCCGTCATCACGGCGATTATCAGCAGAAAGGCGAACAGCAACAAGGCTGCCAGCTCCACCAGCCCTTGGGCCGTGTTGCTGCCCGATTCTTCGATAGAGATCGCCTCGTCAGGCACGTCGAATTGATCGAAGTCGCCCGTGTCGAAGGCGCGTTGGACCCTGTCCGGGAAGTCCAGACCTAGGACTAAAGCATCCTTGAGGAAAGCCCTGAAGTTGCCTTCCGCTTCCCAGTTCGTGGCCCATAGAGGTCCCCTGTCCCGGGTGGTCCAGTAGTCCTCTATCTGGCCAGTTTCGATGTAGTCGGCAGGCAGCACGAAAAGGGTGTCGATATCGCCATGCTTGATGGCTAGGATACCCTCATCCGTGCTCGCATACCGTCTCGGTGGCGCGTCCCACGCCGACCCTTCAGGCAGCACTCCCTCGGAATCCACGTAGCCATAGCGCAAGCTGGGAGGGCCGCCGCTGCCCCGCGCACTTACTCTGTCATCAATTGTGTTGCCCTGGATTGTGCTGGCTATCGAGTCCTCTTGCCCGTCTTGGAAGAGATTCACGATGAGCGGTGTGATTGGGATCGCCCCTACCATGATGATCAGAATTAGGGCGGTGAAGAACATGAAGCCCTTGTTGCGTATCTGGCGGCGGAACTCCTCGGCGAAGATGACCCGGAACTCATACGGCAGACCGGGCACGGGACACCTCCTCCACGAAGATGTCGTTCAGCGACGGCAGGGACATCTGGTAGCGCTCGACCTCAATCCCGGCATCGAGGTACGACCGGAGAATGGCCGCCGGCGTCCAGCCGTTGTCGATGGCGTATTCGACTACGCCCCCGTGAAGAGTCCTGATCTCGGCGTCGGTCAGGTCGGCAGGCACGCCCTTGGCCTGCACTTCGATGGACCGCGCTCCTCTCGCGTGCTTGATCTCTGCCAAGTCTCCGAAGAGCAACAGGTGGCTATCGGCAATGAGGGCTACGCGCTCGCACAACTCCTCCACATCGGACATGATGTGGGTGCTGAACATCACCGTCGCCCCCGCCTTCTGTCTCTCCGACAGTAACTCCTTGATCAAGGTCACGTTCAGCGGGTCAAGGCCGGAGAAGGGCTCATCCAAGATGATGACGTCCGGGTCATGGAGTATGGCGCCGATGAACTGCACCAACAGGGTCATCCCACGGGACAGGCTCTCAATCTGCTTGTCGCGGTGGTCGTACAGGCCTACCCGTTTCAGCAGTTCAAGAGAACGCGTCTCTGCCTCCGTTGCAGACATTCCTTTAAGCCTGCCCAAATAGCGAAGGATTTCCACCACCTTGACCTTCTTGGTTAGCCCGCGCTCCTCGGGCAGGTAACCCACGCTCTTCAGGATGCTCCGTTCAGGCAGCGAGCCGAGCACCTCCACGGACCCGTGGTTGGGCCGGATGATGCCCAAACACATGCGGATAGTAGTCGTTTTCCCTGATCCATTCGGTCCCAGAAACCCGAACATCTCACCCTTGCGGACATGGAACGATATGTCGTCGACGACGGTGCGACGGCCAAAGCTCTTGGTCAGGCCGTCCACTCTCAAAACGTTGGCGTTGTTCAATAGGTTATCTCTCCCGGCAGATGGTGACGTGGCCTGACGACCGAGGTTATCACCAAGCATGTCTTCAGTATACCAATGCTGAAAAAGGCTCCGGGCCGAAAACAGACTCCTGCTAGCCCGTGAACGGGATACGCGTAGACACTCCTCCAGCGGGGAATTCTTGACCCTCCTAGCTAGTCGGGATACACTGTGCGAGCTTTACAAATGGGCTCGGCAGGTGCTGCCGCCGCCCAACTCGCTAGTACAAGGAGGCACTCTTGGCAGAAGTTAGCGGCGCCGTTATTGCGGCAAAGGCGCTCCAGAATGAAGGGGTCGACACCATATTCTTCCTCACCGGCGGTCCCATCACCCCAATAATCGTCGAGGCCAACAAGCTGGGGATACGCTGCGTGGACGTGAGGCACGAGCAGGCGGCTGCAATGATGGCCCACGCCTACGCTCGCACCACCGGCAAGCCCGGCGTCTGCGTCTGCGCGTCGGGACCCGGGACTACCAACGCCGTCACCGGCGTGGCCAATGCATTCGTGGACTGCGTTCCCATTCTGACCATCGGCGGGGCAAGCCCTGCGGTGCAATTCGGCATGGGGGGCTTCCAGGAAATCGACCAGTTGGCCATGATGAAGCCCATCAACAAGTGGTCCGACCGGGTGATGCAGACTCACCGCATACCCGAGATGATCAGCACCGCCTTCAGGCAGGCCACCACCGGCAAGCCAGGTCCGGTATACCTCGATTTTCCCAAGGACACCATCGATGAGACGGCAGACGAGGAGCAGGTGACGTATCCCAGTCACCCCCGCACCACGGCCCGCCCTGAGGGCGATAGCAACCTCGTAAAAGAGGCCATCGAGATACTGTCCAAGGCGGAGCGGCCCGTCATCCTCGCTGGCACCGGCACCTATTGGGCCCAGTCGGGAACGGAGTTCCAGGAATTCGTCGAGCTCACCAAGATACCCTTCTACACCATGCCCCAGACCCGTGGAATCGTGCCTGATGACCATCCCATGAGCTTCCTAGGCGCGCGCACCAAGGCCTATAGCGAGGCTGATGCCATACTGGTCATGGGCACCCGGTTCAACTACATGGTGGCCTTTGGACAGTCCCCGCGCTTTGCCCCGGACGTCAAGTTCATCCAGGTGGACATTGACCCTGCCGAGATTGGCCACAACCGTGATGTGGAAGTGGGAATCATCGGCGACTGCAAGGCCGTGTTCCAGCAGATGATCGATGAGGCGCGCCCCATATTCGAGGGACGCGATGAGCTTCCATGGGTCGATGAGCTGCGGGCACGGGACGCTGCCAACCGCGAACGTTCCGAGGTGCAGATGGCGTCGGAGCAGACACCCATCCACCCCCTGCGTCTCTGTCGAGAAGTTCGTGACTTCCTCGACCGCGATGCTACCCTCATTGTCGACGGCCAAGAAATACTGAACTTCGGGCGACAGTCCATACCTACGTTCACGCCAGGCAGCCGTCTGAACTCCGGTCCTTTTGGCAACATCGGGACAGGTGTGCCATTCGGAATGGCCGCCAAGATTGCCCGCCCTGACAAGCAGGTACTGGTGCTGACCGGCGACGGCTCCTTCGGGTTCAACGGCATTGAGCTGGACTCGGCGGTGCGCAACAACGTTCCATTTGTGACCGTGGTGAGCAACAATGCTGGCTGGGCTGGAGGCGCAGTAGCCCGCCAAGACGAGCCAGGCCGCTATCTCGGCTTCAGCAACTATGAACAGATGGCCGAGGCTTTCGGCTGCCATGTAGAGCGGGTGGAGGACCCTGAGCAAATACGCCCGGCACTGGAGAGGGCGTTCGCGTCCGGCATACCCGCGCTGGTCAACGTGGTTGTCGACTCCGAGGTCAGGGTCGTCACCCAGCCCTTCTCCGCCTACCAAAAGGGTGCCGTGGGTGTGAAGCAGAGCTACAAGGATTAGGCCTCCTTCGACGCGATTCTAGGTACGAAGGGCCGGATATACTTCCGGCCCTTCGTACCTCATGGGATCTTGGATACTTCTAGCTAGTAGATGTCCCCTCGAACGTCCGCATCGAACACATGGACGACCATATCATTCTCGGTAACGTCATAGAGCAATCTATATGGGCCAACTCTCCACCTGCGGGAGCAATGCAATCGTCCCTTTAGATGGGTGATTCGCGGGCCTACGTGTGGGCGTTTCTCCAATGATGCAGCGATCCCCGGCCAGTGCTCTTCGAAAAACTCTGGATGTCTCCTGAGGAACCTGCGGAATCTTCTATGTTGTTCAATGCGGTAGGGGCCGTAGGGCGTCTCCAAGGCCGGCTGACTACTCTTGTCGATTCATTGGCGCGACCGTGCAGCCTGAATGAACCGAAGCTTTCTACGATGGGTAACCAGCTCCTCGGCAGTCGCAATCCAGCCGTTTATGACCTTGGCGACTTCCAGGAGGTCGCCTGCTTTACACGCGGCTATCGTATCCACCGTCAACCCTTGCGTGTACTCCCTGAGCTCTGGTGCGCGCATCAGGCCAAGCAGTTTTTCTAGTTGCTCTTGGGATGGGAACGAAGCCAGTTGGTCTAACCACTCATCTTCTGGCGTATAAGGATCAGGGAACCCACCTGATTCGGGTTCCCCGGACCTCATCGACTTGGAGACAGGTGCATATTCGTTCACGGGATGCTCCTAGTGTATGAAGTTCAAAGCCGCGAGTGAGGTCTGTATGTGGGGCATACCAAGGTTAGTAGGAGCAGTCTATTTGGAGGGTACGGTATTATATGAATCGCTGCAACTGGGGTCCCGCCTGAGCGACCGGGCTCATGGGCGGCACTAGATCAACTCTCGCCTTGGCAACGCGCAGATAGTAGAATCCTCAACGTACTCACACTCAAACACGGCAAGGAGCCCGTTCATGACCACTCAGACACCGGACGAGGCGCGCAGCCAGATCGTCACCATGGTGCGCGACTTCGTGCGACGGGACGTGCTGCCCATCGCCGACGAGCACGATAAGAAAGACATGGTGCCTTTCGATCTTATCGAGAAGATGAAGGGTATGGGCCTCTTTGGCATCACCGTTCCTGAAGAGTGGGGAGGAATGGGGCTGGACTATACCACCTTCGCCATGATTTTCGAGGAGATTTCCAAGGGGTGGATGAGCGTCGGCGGCATCATCGGAACCCACCACATCATGACCTACGTCATCGCAAACTTCGGCACCGAGGCTCAGAAGTCGACCTTTCTCCCCGCCATGGCGCGGGGGGCCATGCGGGGCGGGCTGGCGCTCACCGAACCCGATGCTGGCAGCGACGTCCAGTCCGTTGCTCTTTCGGCCACCAAGGACGGCGAGGAGTACGTCCTGAACGGCACCAAGATGTTCATCACCAACGGGCGCCATGGCGACACCTTTGCCGTGCTGGCCCGGACCGACCCCAACGCTTCTCCCAAGCATCGTGGCCTCAGCTGTTTCATTGCAGAGAAGGGTCCGGGATTCGAGGTAGGCCGCGACTTGGACAAGCTGGGCTACCGTGGCTTGGACACCTGCGAGTTAATCTTCAAGGACTACAGAGTAGCTGCTGACAGGCTGGTGGGCGGAGAAGAAGGACACGGCTTCCAGCAGGTAATGAGCGGTTTGGAGACGGGCCGCATCAACGTGGCGGCCCGTTCTGTAGGCGTGGCTACGGCGGCCTTTGAGGCGTCCATCAAATACGCGCAGCAGCGTGAGACCTTCGGCAAACCCATCAGCCAGCATCAAGCCATCCAGCTAAAGCTGGCTGACATGGCCACAAAGATTGAGGCGGCGCGTCTGCTGACCTACCAAGCTGCTGAGAAAAAGGACCGCGGTGAAAGGGTGGACCTGGAGGCGGGAATGGCCAAGCTGTTCGCCAGCGAGATTTGCGCTGAGGTGACCTTGGAGGCTATGCGTATCCACGGAGGCGTTGGATACATCAAGGAGTCGCCAATCGAGCGGTACTACCGTGATGCGCCCCTCATGATCATCGGAGAAGGCACCAACGAGATTCAGCGATTGGTTATCGCCCGGCAACTGCTACAGCGTTATCCCGTCGATTAGAAAGTCCCACGCAAAGCTAGAGGCCACTCCAAATAGGAGTGGCCTCTAATGACGTTACAGTGTTGGTCGTCGCCTAGACCTTGCCTAGAGCCTTCTCCACTTCAGGCAACTGGCCCCAGCGCATACCTTCGGGATCGTTGGTCAACTGCATCCGCTGACCCTTGGCGTTCTTCAGCCCGGCGGGATGGTAGACCAGCTCTATCATGTTGCCGTCGGGGTCGTGGATATAGGTGTAGAACTCGCCGTTGTCCTCGCGGTTGCCATAGAGGGGATGGTCGCCGCCGAGAAGACGGGAGGCTGCGCCGCCGCCCACACGGGCGTAGGGAATGCCCTCTTTGTCCAAGTGGGCAAGCATCTCGTCCCAGTTCTGCACCTCTACGGCGAAGTGCACCGACGGATGGAGGGTCACCTCGCCCACCTCGCTGAAGTGCATCTCGGCGTTGCCGAGGTTGAGCTGTAGCTGCCTCCCGTTCAATTCACCGCGGTCGAGGAAGGTACAGCCGAGCGCCCGCTCGTACCACTCACGAGTTCGCTGGCGGTCGGTGATCTGCACATTCAGGTGGTGCACCATAATGACTTTGCTGCCCATATCATCGCCTCCTGATCTTTGATCTTTGGTTGAACTCCAGTCGTCCTCCCGACGTTAGGGCATATTGTATTGCGTGGCGCTATTGGTGGCAATCCCAACCACTGCGCCCATATGAGGCACATTGAGTTGAACTCGCTGCTGACCTAATCAATCCCGCAAGGCTAGTGTCCCGCAAGGCTAGTGCGACGCCGTGAACTCCAATATCCAGTCCCGCACTCTCTCAGGTGTCTGCTCCGGGACAGTGTAATCTTTGTAGTCCACGTTGGGCAGGCACTCCTCCAGATAGCGGGCCGCCGAGGTGGCGTGAAAGGGGTCATGGCCCGGTATCACGATGGCGGGGATATTCAACCCCATGAGTTCTTCGGGCTCCCCACCAGGGGAGGTGTCCCGGTCATATAGCTTGCGCTGCGTGGCCATGACTGCGGCCGAGTAGCGGTCTACATCCTGCGCCAAGAATCCTTCAGTGAAAGCTTCGTCACGGGAGATCACCGTTGCCCAAGGCCCGGCTTCGGGCGCCACGTTGAACCCACCCTTCTCCTTGGCCGCCTCTACTACCCCGGACAAGCCCTTTTCGCGGACGTAAGCAAGGTGCGCCCCGAAATTGCGCTCACCGTATTGGCGCCACCGTACTCCGCCCGTGGGCCAGTGCAAGACCAGCCCCCGAGTCGCATCGGGATAGCGCAGCCCGAAGGAGACAGCGAGGTTGCAGGCCATGCAGCCGCCCATGATGTAGGCTTGCGATATCCCCAAGTGGTCCAGAAGGCCCTTGGCTTGCACGCAATACTGCTCCCACCCCAAGGCTTCCACGCGGCCACCCGATTCACCTGCCTCGCGCCGGTCGTAGATGATGCAGGTATGCTGCTGTGTGAAGTGGTCCAATGGCTCGATGGAAGTCCACGCGCCAAAACTGCGCCAGTTGGAGAGCACCGAGTTGAAGCCGCCATGGGCCATCATCAACAAGGGAGGCCCCGAACCATGTACCTCGTAGTGGGTGCTGATGCCATCTATTTCTACATGAGGCATTGATCCCTCCTAGTATCTGGGAGCAGTTGAAGGACATGCGTTCCGAAGGAAAACGGCGACGAAAGTATACCATTGCCCCGAATAGCCACAGTGTCTGTCTGGTCAATTGACGAAGGACTCTGGAGCCTGAGATCAGGGTCGATGCTTGGCATCACCGAATGGCATGGGCTCTTCGAACTCCTCACCCGCCTCCATCGCCGCCTTCTGTCTGCCCAGCCACGCGCTCACTGCTTGGGCCGCTTCCTCCAGCCCCTGTTGGGCTTCCAGCCATGCGAGCAACTGTAACGCAGCGTCTCGCCGGCCTTCTTGCCTGCCCTTTTCTCGGCCCTCTTGTAGACCTTCTCGTCGAGCTTCCTCTCGATTGCGGTTCAACATCCTGCGTGCAAGAACCATAGCAAAGCGCTCCCATGCTAGGATTATGGTTGTGGTAAGCCCTGTTGAAGTTACGATACCCCATGACATGTGCTCGAGGCCTGACAACACTCCACCGAGCCAGGGGCCATCCGCTTGGAGTCCATTCCAGACTATGAACACAGCGGATGTTACCACCATACTAACGAAGAGCACGACATACAAGCGACCCTCCGCAAGCACCGTACCGATGCCACCCTGAATCTCGCTTGCCACGGTAGATCCGCTACAGCTCACACTTCCCCACTAGTATTGAACGCCGTTAGGCCTATGGCCAATCCCCTTGGGGCATGGAGGCGGCTCCAAGGGAGGGCTGGCACAATATAGGTAATCATTCTTCCTTGGGTCAACGAGCGCGTGTCACATCCGCTAGGGCATGACACTGTGGCGGTACACTATATTCTCCACATTTACCGCCTGTCTCCGGCAAAGGAGCCAAGCCTAGGGGGACGGGTAGCGTAGTGACATCACTCGGTTGACAACCCATGTGTGGCTGGCCAGAATACCGGCGTCCCCATCCCGCCTTAGGGTTGGTTTGTGCTATCCCTTCATCCGGGCACAAGTGCATACGGACGCGAGGAGGTTCTGGTGAGCAAGATTGCCATCATGGGCGCAGGCGCCCTCGGCTGCTATATCGGCGCCTTCCTGATCCGCGAGGGAATGGACGTGACCTTCATCGATATGTGGCCCGAGCATGTTGAGACGATGCGACGGGATGGGCTGCGAGTCAGTGGCAGCCAAGGCGAGTTCTCCGTGCCCGCCACGGCCTTCCATCTCACCGACGCCCAAGCTATAGACGACCCTTTCGATATTGCGTTCATCGCCGTCAAATCCTACGACACCGAGTGGGCTACCCACTTCATCAAGCGGTACGTCAAGTCAGACGGCTATTTCGTCTCCTCCCAGAACAGCATGAACGACCAGACCATCGCATCCATCGTTGGTTATCAACGAGAGTTGGGCTGCATAGCCTCCCACATCGAGGTGGCCCTCTGGGAGCCAGGCCATGTGACCCGTGGGGGAGCGGTGGGGCGTGACCATGGGCATGTTGTCTTTCGCGTCGGCGAGATGAACGGCCACATATCGCCTCGAGCAGAGACAGTGGCGGGTTGGCTGGACAATATCGACGCCGCGAAGGCAACCAGTAACCTGTGGGGGGAGCGATGGGCCAAGCTTGCCCAGAACAGTATCGGCAACGCCGTATCGGCCATGTCGGGCTTGGGTTCCCAAGGCATGGCGGAGAGCCCCGATGCCCGTTACGTCCGTATCCACATTGGCAAAGAGACGGTGCAGGTGGGTCAAGCCCTGAACTACCAGATCGAGGAAATCAGCGGTGTTGACTCTCACCTGTGGGGGGCAGCCGATGAGCCCGATACCTTTAACAAGCTGGACGAGATGCTGAAGGCGCGTGGTGGTCGTGTAGACTGGCGGGCCTCCATGGCTCAGGACGTCTACAAGGGTCGCCGTTCCGAGATTGACTATCTGAACGGTCTGGTCGCCCAGAAGGGCCGCGAGGCGGGCATCACCACCCCGGTGAACGACGCCACCGTAGAAGTGATGCACGATATTGACTCTGGGCGCGTCCAGCCGGAGCCAGCGTTGCTGGATAGGTTGCTTCAGGCGTAGGGAACGCCTCATCCCAGGGGAGGAGCTATCGATGATTGTTCACACCGAGCCCAAAGACTTCTTCATGTTCACGGTGCACTTTATCTTCAACCAAGAGCACCCTGACGCCGAAGATACGCAGGTGAAGGCCTACCTAGAGGAGAAGCAGCTCTATCCCAAGCGCACAAACAAGATGGAACACCAAGGCTGGCCCTGCGACGTCTGGTCCTTCGGTGGCTGCTACTTGGGCCGTCACCTAGGTGCTCTAGGCGAGATGCAACGCAAGACGATCGAACGGGAAATGGTCACGGCCCAAGTTGAACGCCTAGTAGTCCACGAACCCCAAGAGGACACACGCGCGCTTACCAGCGGAATAGCGGCTCCCGATTTGGATAGCTTGGTGGTCAGCCTCGTGGAAGAGTTCCACCAAGACTCATCGTTTGGCCTCGATGACCAAGGCCAGATCAAGCTTACGCTGGAGGATAGTGTGGTGGAAACACGTCTCAGGCAGTTGGTGGAGGCTTAGTCAGGCGCAAGCCTCCTGCCCCGGACCGTCTCTACGAAGCAACCCCCATTTGGCGGTTTCCGGTGGGCGTGACTCAGCCTCCAAACCTGTCGGTGAAGGCGACGATGGCATCGGCCAACTCTTGGGGGCGCTGTAACGGGATGTCGTGGATGGAGTCTTCCATCCAGTGGACTTGGCAATTCTTCAGCATGTCATTGGCCATGTTCACCAGCTTCACCTTGGAGTTGGTGAAGAGCGCCTCCCGGTCACTCTTGGGCGCCCTCCACGCCGGTACCACCAGCACGGGCGCCTCCACGCGACGGAATAGCTGGCTCGGTTTGTGTTCCCAAAGAGCCCTGACGCATTGCATGTGGTTTTCTCGGGTGAGATAAGGGCTGATCTCGCCGTTGGGCCCGATGTGGAAGTTGGCCCTGAAGAACTCTTCCACCTCCGGGCTCCACAAGGCACCCAAGTCGCCGCCCTTCACCCGCTCCAGCAGGCCATCCCAAGTGACGCCGGTAAAGTCGGGCGGGGCCATCCTCACCTGAGCGTTATCCCAATTCATCCCCGGCATGCTGGCCACCTCGATGGTGCCGCCATCGACCATGATTATTCCCGCAGTGCAGTCGGGGTAGTTCACTGCGTACTGGAGTACCACGTTCCCGCCCCAGGAATGGCCTGCCAGCAGAGGGCGTTCCAAGCCGAGATGTTGCGTGAAGGCGCGCAGGTCGCTGCACACCGAATCGAAGTCGTACCCGTGGTCAGGCCCGCCGTTCTGGCCATGGCCCCGCTGGTCCAAGGCGTAGACGGCGAAGCGTTCTGTGAGGCGTGGCGCAATCAGGTCCCAGATACGGCAGTTGGAAGCTAGGCCGTGCAGCAGCACCAAGGGCGTGCCCGCCCCTCCCCAGTCGCGGTAGTGGAACGTCATCCCGCGTAGTTCGACCTGTTCATCCTTTGCTTGAAGCGTCATGGCGATGTAACCCTTCACTTCTCGGTTTCGTGTAAGTGCATTGCAACTGGCAAGAGCACTGGAACTGATTGGTAGCCCGCTAGATAGGCGCGAAGATGCGACAGGTGAGTACGAAGAGCAACAGCAGTGTCCCGATGAAGAGAAACAGGATCAAGAACCAGTGATGTGTTTCCATTGTCCGCCCTTAAGAATACAAACAGGGCAAAGCGCCAACCTCACGACTTCAGGAACGCAGCCACCCGTCGCGCGAATTCATCAGGCTGCTCCAGCATCAGCATGTGGCCTGCACCCTCGATGGTCTCAACACGCGAACCCGGCAAATACGCCTGAAGGCTGGAAGCGTAGGCGCGGGGAATGATTCGGTCTTGGGCGCCCCATAGCACAAGCGTAGGGGCCTTCACCCGGTACAGGCGGCGCTTGAGTCCCTTGTCGGGTATGGGCCACAGGAACTTGCCCACTGCCGAGAGCCCGGAAATGCGCTCCAACGCCAGTATGGCCCGTGTTTCGTCGTCCTCTTCCCGGGCCCCAGCTTCCTGCGCCACCGCGCTGTTGGGGTTGGCCCATATTGCATCCGACAGGTCTCTGGGGGGCATCCCGAAGAAGTCAGCGACCGGCGCATCGTCCAGCCACATGCCCGCGGCGCTGACCAGAACCAGCTTGTCCACGAGATGAGGGTCAAGGGCTGCCACTTCCGCTCCCACCATGCCGCCGACAAAGTGGCCGACGATGTGGGCTGATGACAGGCCCAAGGTGTCCAACAGCTCCATGTGGTAGAGGGCCAGATCGGTAACGTCCTCCAGATAGTCTATCCCCTTGGTCTCACCATATCCGGGAAACCAGGGTGCGTACACTGTGAAGTCGTTAGCCAACCGATCCAGGAAGGGTGCCCAGCCTCCTACCGGCCCGAGTGCACCATGCAGGTACAACAAAGGGTCGCCACTGCCGCCCTTCAGCAGACTCGTCGTAAACCTGCCTTCAGCTAGGGATAGGGTCAGTTTTTCCGGTTCCATACCCTAGCCTGTCTTGCCTGGCACGGCGGGTTGCTGCACCTGTTGCAGGGGTTGGGGCCACCACCTGTTGTCATAGTCCTCCCATAGGTCCTTCACATAGGGGAGCACTTCCGTGCCGAACAGGCGGGTGTTCTTGAGTGCCCGCTCGCGTGGCATATCACCGAACTGTAAAAGTACCATCAGGTTGCCCACCCTCATTTCCTTGATGGCGTGACGCAACTCCTCCCGTACTGTGGCCGGGCTGCCAGCAATGACGTTGCCGGCGTTGATGAAGTCCTTCCAAGTGAACTCGGTATTCTGCTCACGGCGCGCTGCTACGGTCGCCTGGCTCAGTCCGCTGCGTACACTCCTCTCGCTGCGATAGCCGGGCGCGCTGGCGTAAGTGGCCGGAACGTGCAGACACTTCCGGAAGAAGTACTCAATGTCGTCCTTGTACTCGTCGATCTGGTTGTCCTGCTCAGAAACGGCCACGAGTTGGAGGAACCCAGCGTGGTATGGGTTGAACTCCTTCTCCCGCTTGTCCAACTCCTCCCAGAAGCCGTCCAGCACCATCTTGCCGACCTTGTACCCTTGGTAGCTGAGGTAGCAGTAGACGTAGTCGTTGTCGATGGTGAAATCCCAAGTCTCCAGGCTGCCCGATCCCGGCACCCATACCGGTGGGTGGGGCTGCTGATAGGGTCGCGGCCAGATGTCGACGTATCTAATCTGTGTGTACTTGCCGTTGAACGCGAAAGGCTTGCGCTCTGTCCAAGCCTTGATTACCAAATCGTGGGCCTCTAGGTACTTCTCCCGGAGGGTCGCCGGTACCTGACCGTAGGCAAACACAGTATCCATGGAGGTGCCCAAGGGGAAGCCCGCCACCAAGCGCCCACCGCTCATGACATCCAGCATGGCGAACTCCTCCGCCACACGCACCGGCGGGTTGTACAGGGCCAAGCTGTTGCCCAGCACTACGATGGCTGCTTTGGAGGTGCGTCGGACCATGGAGGCAGCCATCAGGTTTGGCGAGGGCATCAGCCCATAGGCGTTGTTGTGGTGCTCGTTCACACACAGGCCGTCGAACCCCAAGCTCTCAGCGTACTCCAGCTCGTCTAGGTAGTCGTTGTAGAGCTGGTGCCCCTTGGCCGGGTCGAACAGGTCGTTGGGAACGTCCACCCACACACTGCCATAGCGTTTCTCGAAATCAGGAGGGAGGAACTGATAGGGCATCAGGTGAAAAAAGCATAGCTTCATAGCAGGTGTCCCCCTTCTGGGGTGGGTTGTGGCAAACTGGGCTGATTCTACACCCTAGGGGATGCGGGGGCGAGTGGGCCATTGGACGAGGAGAGCACAGTGCTGCTGGAAAGAAGGAAGCTTAAAAGCTCGCGTGTGACTATTGGAGCGGGCGATGGGGATCGAACCCACGACGGCTAGCTTGGAAGGCTAGCGCTCTACCACTGAGCTACACCCGCATCGATTCCCATTGTACGGCAACGGGTTGCCCCTCCGCTATATGTAGCTGCTTTGCCTAGAGAAGGTTCCAGAGGCCAGCCCCGTCTTGGACTTGGAGAAGCACTGGCGCGAAGACTAGGGAGACTATGGCCATCAGTTTCAGCAGGATGTTCAGCGACGGGCCGGAGGTGTCCTTGAAGGGGTCGCCCACCAAGTCGCCCTCCACGGCAGCCTTATGAGGGTCCGACCCTTTGCCGCCGTAGTGGCCCAATTCGATGTACTTCTTGGCGTTGTCCCAACTGCCTCCCGCGTTGGCCATGGTGATGGCTAGAATGAACCCAGAGGCCACCGCGCCTATAAGCAGTCCGCCCAAGGCTTCCGCTCCCAGCAGGAAGCCCACAATCAGTGGCACTGCCACGGCCATGATGCCGGGCAGAATCATCTCTCTCAGCGCCCCTCTTGTACTGAGGTCGACGCAGCGGGCATAGTCAGGACGTCCGGTCCCCTCCATGATTCCGGGTATATCACGAAACTGCCTCCGCACTTCGTTCACCATGTGGTAGGCCGCCCGGCCTACTGCTTTCATGGTCATGGAGGAGAAGAGGTACGGCAGCATGGCTCCGATTAGCAGTCCCACCAGCGTTGTGACGCTGAGCAGGTCCAAGGCATCGAGACCAACTGCCTGCGCATAGGCTGCCATGAGAGCCAGCGATGTCAGGGCTGCTGACCCGATGGCGAACCCCTTGCCGGTAGCAGCCGTTGTGTTGCCCAAGGCATCCAGAGCATCGGTGCGCTGCCGTACCTCTGGGGCCAGTTGGGCCTGCTCCGCGATGCCTCCGGCGTTGTCGGCTACGGGGCCATAGGCGTCGGTGGCCAGCGTTATGCCCAAAGTGGAGAGCATCCCCACGCCGGCCATGGCCACGCCGTAGAAATCGGCCAACACATAAGACGCCAGAATTGCACCCACGACCATGAGCAGCGGAAGCAGGGTGCTCTGCATCCCTGAAGCCAGGCCGCTGATGATGGTGGTAGCCACCCCCGTTTCGGCGGATTGGGCCACATTCTTGGTCGGGCCGTAGTCGTAGGAGGTGTAGTACTCGGTTCCCACGCCGATTATGACGCCCGCGCCCAGCCCCGCGACGATGCACCAGAAGATGTCGAAGTCACTTACGTTGGAAGCGATTATCCCGTCCAGGTCCAGCCACCACACTACGAGGAAGGAGAAGGCCAAGACTAATATGGCGGCCCCGAAAATCCCCCGGCGCAAGGCCCAGAGGAGCTCGCTGAACGAAGCCCGTTCGCCGCTGCGGACGATGAACGTGGCCAGAATCGAGGCCACGATGCCGCCTCCTGCTATGACCAAGGGCAGAAGGGCCACATGGCTCTGCCAGCCAGCGTGAAATCCGCCGGCAACTACAGCAGTGCTGGCCAAGGCGATGGCGGCGATTATCGAACCTACGTAGGACTCGAAGAGGTCGGCTCCCATGCCCGCGACGTCGCCCACGTTGTCGCCTACGTTATCGGCGATGACCGCAGGATTGCGCGGGTCGTCTTCGGGGATGCCAGCCTCGACCTTGCCCACCAAGTCGGCCCCGACGTCAGCCGCCTTAGTGTAGATACCTCCGCCGACCCTAGCGAACAGAGCAATTGAGGAGGCCCCGAACCCGAACCCTACAACGTAACTGATGTCTTCATAGATGTAGTAGAGGATGGTGACGCCTAGCAGGCCGATGCCCACCACGGTGATGCCCATGACGGCGCCACTGGAGAAGGCGACTCGCAGGGCCGGATTCAGCCCTCGCATGGCAGAGGCCGCGGTGCGACCGTTTGCCCTCACCGCTACGCTCATGCCAATGAAGCCAGCAGTGGCGGAGCAGATCGTGCCAGCAAGATAGGCTATGGCGGTGCGAGGAATGATTTCGTCGTTGGAATACCAGTCTACCAAGACCCACACCGCAGCGAACACGATCACCACGAATGGCACTAGGATTAGGTACTCGCGTCTCAGGAATGCGTAGGCCCCCTCACGGATAGCCTCGCCGATGCGCTGTATGTGGGCGTTGCCCTCGTCGACCATCATGACGCGCGCGGTCATGGCCGCTGCGAAGGCCAAGGCCACGACTCCACAGATTACGGCTATAAGAATGGCGGTAATCACCTACCTCCAAGACAAGAAATAGGCGCCCCTTGGGGCACCCCTTAATGTGTATGGCAGTCGCCTCAACAGAGTTGCCTGTATCCCCACGGGCAACTGCGGAATTTAGCATGGTGATGGGAAGGTGTCAAGAATTCGTCGCATCCCCCAGTACCCACGCGCCGTCCACTGCCGATCCATCGCCCTTGGGCCGCGTACCGTATATCACGGCGTATCCGCTCATCCCCTAAGCAGGGGCTGCGGCCCCAACCGACGCTTACGCTTCGCGAAAAGGGGTAGACTTCTGCGAGTAACGAGTCATGTGTCGGGGGCGTAGAACTTGCGACCTACTGTCCCTCGGCCCCGCTAGGCCCTTGGGACTGTTGCCACGCAGCAAGACTCGACTCCAAGTGGCGCTGCCGCATGGCCATGGTCAGGTCGCCTCGGGTGCGCTCCAGGACCCCCCGCATGGCGTCGGTTGAGCGGCGAAGGCCGGCTGTGACTCCTTCGGGGAAGTCCATGGTCATCAGCAGATTGTAAATTTCGTCCATGACCTCTAGGAACCGCTCGCAGTCGGATGCGTCGTCCCGCCGTAGCCGGTCGAGGATGAAGCGTCGCAGCTCGCCGATGGACTCGGCCATGCCGTTGAGGTAGGGGGCCACGTCCACCCCGAGGTCGGCAGGTTGAGGCAAAGGGGTGCCGGAAATCAGGGCTAGGGTGACGTTGCCCTCGCTGTACTCCTTGCGGGCATCGGAGAGGAATCCGGCGAAATAAATCTCCGGCTGGTTCTCGAGGATGGGGGCCGTTTCCGCCAATTGCTCCTTGGCTTCCTGGAGTAGTCTGCGGGCGGTGTCAAAGTCCAGCCGGTGCACTGCACGAATGGCGTTGGCCGAGAGTCGAATCACAGCACGGGAGATGCGCAACCCCTCCTCACGAGCTTGGTGCTTGGCTGACAACTCCTCGTGGGCGATGGAGGCCACTTCGTCCAAGCCCGGAAGCCTGCTCGATCCGGTCAATATGCCCCTCCCGCTTCCTCGATACGCTTCGTCAACCGCCGCGCGGCTTCTTCCGGGTCGGGCGCGAGGCCGATGGCGCTGCTGACACAAATGGCGTCGGCCCCGGCCTGCACCACCTCGGCCACGTTTCCCTCATTGATGCCGCCGATGGCCACCACTTGGGCCTCTACACTTTCCTTGACGCGACGAATGGGGTCGCACCCCACGGGGGCGCGGCCTGTGGACTTGGTCCCGGTGGGGTAGATGGGCCCGATGGCCACATGGTCCGCGCCTTGGGATGCGGATTCCGAGGCGTGGTCAGGCGTGGGGTTGGAGCGTCCCAGAAGCTGCCATGGCCTCAGCACCTTCCGCGCCTCAGCTACGGGCAGGTCCGTCTGCCCCACATGCACGCCATCGGCTTCCATAAGCCTCGCCACATCGGCGTGGTCGTTGATGATAAGCAGGGCCCCATGCTGGCGGCACGCCTGTTGCAGGGATTGGGCCAAGGGCAGAATCAGTCCCTTGTCGCGCAGCTTGTCGCGTAGCTGCACCACCCGTACCCCGCCTGCCAGCCCTGCCTTGGTCACCTCCAGAGTGTCCCTTCCCGCGGTTACTTCGGGGTCGATGATAAAGTAGAGGCCCCGCAGCCTTTGGGCACGGTCCTCCCGCCAGCGAGTGCCCACTTCCTGCTGCATGGCCTCCAAAGCGACGCCAATCCCCGGTGTCCAGTTTCCCAGCCGGACCGTGAGGTCACGCAACACGCTGCGAGTGGTGCCCAGCATGTCCCAAACGCTGCCGAATGTGGGGACGGCCCCCAAGGTCTCGTGGGGAACCACTGCCAGCTCCGGTGGCGTTGCAGCGACGAGGTTATGGGCCAACTCAGCGGAGAGGCCCGCTTGTGCCCAACCCTCGCCGAGGGCCTGCAGACATTCGGCAAAATAGGCCAAACCAGCCGTCGTATCGAGCGGAGTGGTCATAGGTCCATGCCTTTTGGCAGCTCGCCATCGCGGGCTGCTCTGATGGTCTCCTGCACGCTGGAGGGCACTTCCATGCCGTGCTTCTGGAAGGAGTCTTCTACGTTCCTTCCTATGTTGCGCGGGTCGCTATAGTAGCTGGGATCCGCATACCCCGGCGGAGGCCCCGAATCCTGATGGATGGTGTTCAGCGACTTGTGGTGTGCAAAAGACGAGATGAGACGTCGCAGATTGGATGAAGCACAATGGGAGCACTCCGGTTCCACTTCCTGGTTCACCGAGCGGGTGAACACCGAGGAGGCTTTGCCACACTCCAAACACCTGTATTCATATATGGGCATCGCTGACTCCCAAGTTTCTACTGGCTCCCAAGTTCCTAGGGGCTATTCCGGATCGTAATCGTCGTCCGCTCCGAAGCCGTGCTCCTCGGCGAAAGACTCGGCTTCCAACTCGTCGATGGTGCGTTCGAAATCGGGTCCCACCTCGCCGCCGAGCTCGCGGCGCATATGCCTCAGGTAGTCGGCCATCTCACGCGGGTCTCCGTCTTCACCGCTCAACCCACCTGTATCCGGGAGGCTGCTCCCCCAAGACTTCTGGATGGAGACTTTGGAAATCAGCCGAGACATGTCCCGGCCTCCACAGTGGTCGCAGGAAGGGTCAGGCTCCTCGCTCAGGGTCCGCACCAGCACCGAGGAGCGGCGACGGCAGTTTTGGCAGCGGTATTCGTAAATCGGCATCGCAAATAGGAAACAGCTGCGCGTCTCAACGTGAGGAGCAACCCAGTGACAGCTGAGATTGTAACATAGGGCAGCGTGGGAAAGCTGGGTTGCAAAAGGAGGCTGTCCCAGGATATTCAGAGGGTACTGACGCACTGTATCTGCCCCCTCCTGCTAACGCCCGCGACGCTACGCCCGCTGCTTGGTTGCGCCTGATGCCGTGGCCGCGTATACTGGCTTGATGTAAATCTGATCGGTACCTCCTCCGACTACGGAACTCCCCATTTGTCGTCCAGTCCGCTCAACCCCGAACTCTATTTGCGAGTTATAATTGCGAGCGATTGGCGCGTGGACTGTAGTCTGCTCCATGGCGCCGAGGAAGGAGTGGAGGCATGAGCTCCGGTATGTATGACTTCGCGATGGCGATCGGTGGCGAAGCCGGACAGGGTATCGCAACCCCCGGCGATATACTCGCCCGCATTTTCGTCCGGCGCGGTCTTCACCTCACCACTTACAATGCCTACCAGTCCATCATCCGTGGCGGCCATATCTTCCTTACCGTGCGCGTCAGCGACGAGAAGATTTACAGTCACGGCGACCGGCTCGACTTGTTGCTGTGCCTGAACCAAGACACCATGGACCGGCACCTGAACCTCATGGGGCCGGGGTCGCGAGTGCTGTTCAACAGCGATACCATCAAGGCCGAAGGGGCCGCCCGTGGTGTGGGCCTCTGTCCCCTGCCCATAGCCGAGCTCACCCAGAGCCGCAACCGGCTGGTGCAGAATACCGTGGCCGTGGGGTCCATCATGGCCCTGATGAAGCTGGATTTCGAGGTGCTGGAAGAGAGCCTGCAACTGCGCTTCCAACGCCAAGGCCAAGCGGTGGTGGATGAGAACGTCCGCGTGGCAAGGGCCGGTTACGACTACACCCTAGCGAATTTCGAGCCCTTCTCCCAAGACGTGGGGCAGGGCGATACGCCCTTTGCGGTCTGGTCCGGTAACGACTCCATCGCCATGGGAGCGGCGGCCGCCGGGGTCAAATTCTATGCTGCCTACCCCATGAGCCCCTCCAGCGGCATCCTGCACTGGATGGCCTCCAACGCTCGGAACCTAGGCATCATGGTGCGCCAAGTGGAAGACGAGATTGGCGTGGCCAACATGACCATCGGCGCAGCCCACGCTGGTTGCCGGGCCATGTGTGGCACCTCAGGCGGTGGATTTGCCCTGATGACCGAGGCCATCGGCGCCGCGGGCATGATGGAGATACCCGTCGTTTTCGTCAATGTGCAGCGGGCTGGCCCCTCCACCGGCGTGCCCACCAAAACGGAGCAAGGCGACCTTTGGCAGGCACTGGGCGCAAGCCAAGGCGACTTCCAACGTCTCATAGTAGCCCCCACCGACGCGCTCGATGCCTTCAACGTCATGCCCGAACTATTCAACCTCGTCGACCACTACCAGTGCCCCGGAATCGTAATCTCTGACCTGCTGATTTCCGAGGGACGCTACAGCGTCGACCCAGCGGACATCGACATGCATCCCAATATTGACCGGGGCAGCCTGATCACCGAAGGCTCGACCACTGACGGCTACAAGCGGTACGAGGATACCGAGTCGGGCATCTCCCCCCGCGCCCTACCCGGCTTGGAGGGCAAAGTGCACGTCGTAGCCACTGACGAGCATGACGAGGACTCAATGCTCATCAGCGACGAATTCACAAATCCCCACAAGCGCCGCTTGATGGTGGAAAAGCGTTCTCGCAAGCTCAGCGACATGCTGGAGCGAGTGGCTCCTCCCCAACTTGAGGGTGCGGAAGACGCCGAAGTAACCTTGGTGGGCTGGGGTTCCACCTATGGCACCATCAAGGAAGCTCTGGACCTCTTGGCGGTGCAGGGCATCAAGGCCAACCAGTTGTCAGTAAAGTGGATCGTCCCCTTCCATGGCGACGCGATCATGGATGCCCTCTCCAAGGCCAAGAAGGTTATAGTTGTGGAGAACAACGAGTCGGGCCAGTTCTACCGCTACATGCGCAGCGAGACGGGCCTGTCGGTAGACGGCCACATACGCAAGTACGACGGCGAGCCCTTCGCCCCCCACCATATCGTGGACGGCGTTTTGGAACTGCTGGGAGGCAAGACCGAAAAATACGTCCCATACCAGGAAATAATGGTATAGGGTCCGGCATATTCGCCGGTATCACGATTTGCCAGTGACCAGTCTCACGCGTGCCAGTGATACGTAGTAGGCCGAGGCTCCGGCCGATGGATCCAGTGCCGGAGCCGTGAAAAGAAGAAGAGGTAGCGATGACAAGCACTAACGTGGCGGGAGATGTACCTGAGGTAAAGCTGACGGCTAGGGACTTCAAGGGTCTGGTCGATCCTGACTGGTGCCCCGGTTGTGGCGACTTCGGAGTCATCAACGCCATCCAGCGGGCCTGCGCTGAGCTGGGGCTGAGGCCGCATCAGATTCTCACCGTCAGTGGCATCGGCTGCTCTTCCAACCTGCCGGGCTATTTCAACGCCTACGGCATGCACACCCTGCACGGCCGCTCGTTGGCCGTGGCAACCGGGGCCAAGATGGCCAACCACGAGTTGACAGTCCTGGTCACCGGCGGCGATGGCGACGGGTACGGTATCGGAGGCAACCACTTCACCCACACTGCCCGCCGTAACGTCGACCTGACCTACATCGTGATGAACAACCAGATCTACGGCCTGACTACAGGGCAGATATCACCCACCAGCACCTTCGGGATGAAGACTAAGAGCACCCCTCATGGCAGCGTAGAGATGCCGATCAACCCCATCACATCGGCCATCATGAACGGTGCCACCTTTGTCTCCCGCGCCTACAGCAGCGATATACGCCACCTTACAGACACGATCAAGAAGGCCATCACCCACAAGGGTTTCTCTCTGGTCGACGTGTTCAGCCCCTGCGTCACCTTCAACCTCGACAACACCCACGACTTCTTCAAGGAGCATGTGCGGAAACTGGAGGACGAGGAGCACGATACCAGCGACTGGAAGACCGCCTGCGAGAAGGCGATGCAGTGGGGCGACACTATCTACACAGGCGTCTTTTTCCAGAAGGAGTCGCTGGACCTTGGCGAACAAGAGCCTGTGCTCGAAGACGGCCCCTTGGCCTTCCGCCCCTTGGGCCTTAGCAAGGATCAGGCCGACCGCATAGTCCAGCGCATGCTGTAGCTCTAAACTCTAGGAAACGCATTCCCGGTGACACAGAAGTTCAGCCCCCCTTCATCTAGAAGGGGGGCTTTGCTTACCTCAATCCCCATCATTCCAAGCAGGTCACGTCGATTCAGTCCCTGTGACTCCGAGCAGGGCGAGGGATCTAAGTCCGTCATTTCTGCGCCTCTAACTCGGTGCGGCAACTTACCGTCCCGGCACGTCGATGACAAACCGCCACGTCCCGTCCGGCTGGCGACGGACGATCTCGATACTGTTGCCCTCGTGTGAGGTCACGGTGCCGTCAGCGGCCGTGTCCATCACCGTGGACTTGCAGTCCAGCACGGCGATATCCCCGGTCTGGTGTACCACCTGACTCTCGTGCCTGAACGTCCGGCCACTGCCCACGCCCATCTCCAGCGCTTTACTGATAGCATCGATGCCGGCCAGAGTCCCGCCACCGGGCATCACCAACAGGGCATCCGGCTCGTAGAGACTCGCCAACGTCTCAACATCCTTGGCGTTGAAGGCATCGAAGAATTGCGTGTGAACATCCCCGGGCTCGTGAGCGGCCATATGGCACCTCCTGTAGTTGGCTGGTTTGGGAACGGTTCCTAGCGATGAGGCGCACCCTTGGCGAAGAGTCAGCCGACCTCCGGATGGGCGCTCCACCAGTCGAAAGGTTGGCTGGACGCTGGCAGTGTAATGTCGGATATCTGACCCGGAGCCAAGTCAATCGGGGTCGTCGGACCCAGCTCGATCCCGTTTGAAAGATGTACCTCGACCCTGACTCGAGTTAGCGTGCCCTCTGTGGTGTTTGCTACCGTGCCTGTAAAGGCATTGGCGCTGGATTCATACGATAGGACCAGCCGAGCGCCGGCGCGGACCTCGTCGAACGTGTCGCCCTTCTCGTACCGAGTACCAGATTCCTCGCCCTCCTCGCCGGATTCCGAGTCACCGTTGCGCTCGCCGGATTCCGAGCCACCGCCATGTTCCTCCGACTCCACACCGCCGCTCCGCTCGCTGGGGTCTGGGTCGTTGCCGCAACCAATGGAGCCAAAAAGCAGGACAAGACAGCTTACAGCGAGGACCACCGCGATATGTCTGATAGGATTCTCCCTCTCGTACTTTGTCGGAAATCGTCAACTGCATATTATAAGCTGGCGAGCACAGATACCCAAGCTAGTGAGCCGCCATGAGACCCTAGCACGGTGGGTGTGGCCGCGACGACTGTTAACAGCCGTTAGCATGGCCCAAGCGTACGGGCTGGACAAGCCCGTGCCCGAGAACCCTGGCGGCAACAGGCGATCTCTTATCTCGGTCTCCTCACAGATGTCTTAGGCCTAGGTGCGCTCCACACCAAAAAACACTGACACTAGTACACTTGACTACTGGACTCACTCTAAATATACTAGTGGCACTACTCACTAATGAGGTCGCAGTATGAGAGACTACATACGAGAGATGATGGAGGCTTGGACGAACGAGGGCGAACAAGCCGCTTATCTTGTCGCAAGAGATCTCCTCCAGGGCATTCGCAATGACGTTGCCCTCCTGCAAAAGCAGGAATCGGCCATTCAAGCGCTTGGTATGATTCTTCGTGAGCATCCCTCCGTGGATACTTCCATGGATCCCAGAGACTCAGAGCCAGGGCTAGACACCATCGAGCCGTCTGAACGCTCCAGAGTAATTTTAGAGGCGGCCGATGAGGCCTACCGGGAGCGAGAGGGCTCCAACTGGACAGCTACCGGGAAGGCGCTCATCAAAACGGAAGAAGTCCTCAAGCATCTTAGAGAACAGGGGCTGTGCCTTGGTGTTCAGAACCCTCTTGCGGTCATAGGAACGGTATTAGCGAATGCGGATGGTTTCAACAGGATTGCCAAGAACACTTTTGAGATCAATAAGCCAGTTCACTTCGGGGCAGATGACCTACCCTTCTAAAAGTGAGGAGGGGTGCGCACTGTTCGAAGCGCGCACCCCTCGATGTCGGGCCGAGGTGGCGAAATGGGTAAACGCAGGGGACTCGCAATCTCCCGGCTTGCGCCTTGCGGGTTCAAATCCCGCCCTCGGCACCATAATTCTAACACCGGTCTCCGGCATCCGCCATGCGGTAGGAAATCAGACGGCTGACTCGATATCGGTAGAGAGACGGCATGACCTCGGAACACACCCAACCCCACTATACCGTTGACGTCTACCATGATGAGGTTGACGGCCAGCTGATGGCGCTCGAGGCCAACGACGTGGTCGGGCGCATGTGGCGCAAGGACCACACCGTGTGGGCCTCGGACCCCACGGAGATCGAGGACCGACTGGGCTGGCTCACTGTCACGAGACAAATGCGCCAAGAGGCGACGGCGTTGCAGGTTTTCGCGCAAGGGGTCCGGGCGGCGGGCTACCGCCATGTAGTGCTGCTGGGCATGGGAGGCAGCAGTCTTGGGCCGGAGGTACTCCGCAATGTTATTGGGTCTGCCGAGGGCTACCCGCAGCTAATCGTGCTCGACGCCACAGTTCCCACCGTAGTTCGAACCGTCAGCGAGACCATTGACCCAGTGAGGACGCTCTTCTTAGTGTCCTCCAAGTCTGGGAGTACCATCGAACCCAACTGCCTGTATGCTCATTTCAGGGAACTCACGGAAGAGGCGTGCGGTCGGGGAGCGGGTGCCAACTTCATTGCCGTCACCGACCCCCGCACCGTGCTGGAACGGCTGGCCGATAGTGCTGGGTTTCGCCGTACCCTCCTCAACCCACCGGATATCGGCGGGCGCTACTCGGTGCTCTCTTTCTTCGGGTTGGTACCTGCGGCTCTGATGGGCATGGACATCACAAAGCAGCTGGACCGGGCAGACATCATGGCCCGAGCGTGCGGGCCGGACAAGCCTGTGCGCGAGAACCCCGGTGCCAGGCTGGGGGTTGCCATGGCGCAACTCGCGATACAGGGCCGCGACAAACTCACGCTAGTGGCTTCACCATCCATCGCCAGCTTCGGGTTATGGGTCGAGCAGTTGCTGGCTGAGAGCACTGGCAAAGAAGGGAAGGGCATCGTACCGGTGGCGGGCGAACCCCTGCTGTCGCTGGGAGAGTACGGTGACGACCGCCAGTTCGTCTACCTGCGCTTGGAAGGCGATGATAATGGGGAGACCGATAGCTTCGCCCAGACCATAGCAGGCTCTCACCATCCCATCATCAGCATCGATCTGCAGGACCGGTACGACTTGGGCACCGAGTTCTATCGCTGGATGTTCGCCACCGCCATAGCTGGTGCGGTGCTGGGCATCCATCCCTTCAACCAGCCCGATGTGCAGGCGGCCAAGGACATGACCGATGCCATGCTGGCCCAGATCCAACAGACGGGCCGGTTACCCAATCCACAATCCGAAATGTCACCGGAAGCACTGCTAGCTGATGCGCAGCCGGGTTCATACGTGGCCATCCTAGCCTACTGCCAGCAGACCCCGGAGGTCGACTCCAAGCTGTCTGCATTGCGGAAGGGAATAGCCCAACGGCACCGGGTGGCCACCACAGTCGGATACGGACCGCGCTACCTGCACTCCACCGGCCAACTACACAAAGGTGGTCCCCCATCTGGTCTGTTTCTCCTGTTGACGACCGACAATGAGCCCGATGTGCCTATACCTGGGCGTCCTTACACTTTCGGGCAGTTGGCGCAGGCGCAGGCGATGGGCGACCTGCAGGCCCTCCAAGAGTCGGGCAGACCGGTGGCGTGGCTACATCTTGGCAATGACGTCGTTGGCGGCATCGACCGTTTGGCTGCCCGCATCGTGTAACAGTCTCTATTTGAAATCCTGAAGGAGTCCGCATGGAGATAGGCATGGTTGGCTTGGGTCGCATGGGCGGCGCCATGGCGCAGAGGCTCCTCCTCGCGGGCCATCGCGTCGTCGCGCATGACCCCCGACCCGAAGCGGTCCAATCGCTGGAAGGGCAGGGAGCATCGGGCGCGTTGTCCTTGGCCCAGCTTGTCTCGGCGCTGACCTCGCCCAGGGCGGTCTGGATCATGGCGCCCGTCGGCGCACCCACTGAGTCAGCCATCATGGAGACGGCCTCCCTGCTTCAGTCAGGCGACGTCATCATCGATGGGGGCAACTCCAACTACAAAGACAGCATACGCCGCGCGGCCTCTCTCCAAGAACAGGCGATATCCTTCATGGACGTGGGCACCAGCGGCGGTATCTGGGGCCTCACCGAAGGGTACAGCCTCATGGTCGGCGGCGATGCTGAGACCTACGCTAGGCTGGAACCCATCTTCTGCGCCTTGGCTCCGGGTGAGGACAAGGGCTACGGTTACGTGGGGAAAGCAGGCGCGGGCCACTACGTGAAGATGGTGCACAACGCCGTCGAGTACGGGCTGATGGAGGCCTACGCGGAGGGTTTCGAACTGTTACAGGCCAAGGACGAGTTCGCCCTCGACCTAGCCCAAGTCGCGGGCATCTGGCGCCACGGCAGCGTCGTCCGCTCTTGGCTGCTGGACCTGACGGCAGCTGCCCTAGCCGAAAACGTTACCTTGGAAGGCCTGCAGTCGTACGTGGAGGACTCAGGTGAGGGTCGTTGGGCGGTAGAGGAGTCGGTGGAACTCGCAGTACCGGTGCCGGTCATTGCCTTGTCGTTACAAGCCCGTTTTCGCTCCCGTCAGCAACAACCCTTCGCCGGCAAGCTCCTCGCTGCCATGCGCAACCAGTTTGGCGGACACGAGGTCAGAAGGAGCGACTGACGCCGCTGAGTCTACCGAGTTATAGGGGGCGTACGCGTATCGGTGGCATGGGGATTAGCCGTTCGTTCACAGAATCGGCTATGAGCCCAAATTGTTGGAGGGTCACTGCTCCCAGCAGTGGGCTGACGCCCGGCGAGCCGAACACGACTGGAGTCACTTGCCACCTTCCGTCGAGTAGCACTCCCAGTTGGCCCATGTCCCATTCCACCAGACTGTCGTCGCCCAACTGGAACTGCCTTCGTTCCGCGGGCCTAATGCCCAATCGTTCCAGCAAGTCTTGACCTAAGACGGTGTAGGAGGAACCCGTGTCTACCAGCGCCACGACGTCGGCAGTTGCGCCGCCGTTATATCCTCCTACTTGAACTTCCACAGAAAAGGTTCCCATCCAACACTCCACTCAGTTACTCGCGGCTGTTCTAGGAGAACAACACACCCGGAAGCTCTTCGCCACCTTCATCGCTTAGCAGGAAGTCCCGTAGCAGCCGGTGGAAGGTCTCTGGCTTCTCCGCCATGGGCAGGTGTCCCACCTCGTCCATCACTGCCAAGTGTGATTGGGGCATGGTCTGGCGTAGGTTCTCGCCATGAGCCAATGGGACGATGCCGTCGATTCGTCCCCAGACCAAGAGGGTCTCGACGTCTATTCCGGGGATAGCTGCCGTCAGGGCGGGGTCGGAGTAGCTGCCCTTCAGCAGCTTGGCCACCATATCACGGCCCTTCCACTGCCTCTCGAACTCCGGGCCTTGGCGCACGTTCTGCCAGTCAGCCCCGAACCCGTAGGCATCGGGTGTCGCCACCATTCCCAGCTTGGCGAACACTTTCTGCCCGAAGGACTCCTCGCTGATCTCGTCCAACTCGGCGACGGGAGAGGCAGGCAGGTCCAGCCCCATGCTGTCTGCCAGCACCAGCCTGCTTACCCGCTCCGGGTGTTGTGTGGCTAGGTGGAGAGCCATCCACCCGCCGATGGAGTGCCCCATGAGGGCGACCTTCTCCAGCTCGGCGGCGTCTAGGAAGCCCAATACAAGGTCGGCGTAGTCCTTCACGCTCTCTACGCCTTCCGGCGGCTCGCCCGCCGTCCAGCCGGGCAACTGAGGCGCGAAGGCGTGGGCCACAGTGCCGATGGCCATGTGGAAGGCTTCCCACTTGCCGGCCCCGCCCATCCCGTGCAGATACACCACCGGCTCCATATCGCCTTCCCGACCGCCCACCAGATACGAGACCTGATGGCCGTTCACTTCAACCCTCTTGCGAGCGAAAATCGCACCGTCGCCTGCGCCCATGGCTTAGATTACCTCTTCTTTAGATTAGTCTGTTTCACTGCCTGTGCCCCCACCGCCGGCGGGCCTTCCATCCGTTCCGCTCAGTGAGACCTTTGCGCAACCCTTTCCCGCTTCGAGACAGGCTTAGAAGAGACTATTACATAGCTTATGAAATTCCCTGTAGGGATATGTCGCAAGTTAGCTCTGAAGAAGGGCCTGCATTGCATATATTGCACACTATTTGTATCTGTGGTGGATATTTTCGTATCTGGACGATGTGCAATTTGTGCAATTACTAGGTTTTTCGTATCTGTGGTCGCCGAGATTTGTTTCACACGATGTGCAATTTTGGTGTGGTGCGTTGGTGGTCATCGAGTCTGCTTTCCGAGTCATTTGGGCGATACTATCGATAGACTTGCTTCATTGTACAGGCAGGGTTTGGTGGGCTGGCAATGGGCGGTGTCAGCGTGTGCAGCGCCAGAACGCTGGGCCCCAGCCCTCTCCGATTGAGCGGGGCTGGGGAGAGAGGACTTCTGAGATAGACTCCTTGCGGGAGAAGGTTGGGATGGGGTGGAAGAGCTGCGTTGCAAGCTACGCCTCTCTGCCCTATGCAGACTCGTTCCACCACAGCTTGACGCACTCCAACTCGAAGTAGGAGTCGTCGGACACTGGGTCGGGCGGGTTGCCTGACGCGACACTGACCGACAGGCGTATCACATACTGCTCGCCGATCTCGGCCCGCTTCTGGATGGCGACCGCGGCGTCCGAGGCGTCTTGGTCCGGGATAGCGCTGAACTCGCCGTACTTGCCTTGGAACATAACCGTCCGCTCGGAGCCGGTGTGGTAGTGACTTTCCAGCAACACATCGGCGTCGTCGGGTACTGGGCTGCCGTCCTTGCAGAGCATGCTCAGTCGCAGGGCCGTGCCCCGGCTGTCAGCGGAAGGGCCAACGAAAATGAACTGGTAGGGTATCCCATCGGCCGACTCGGGGATCATCAGCTCCCAGCCGCCGGTGGCCACGCCGTCTGCGCTCTGCTCGAACTCTCGATACGATTCGGGAGATTCGCGTCGCAGCGTGTAGTTGTTGTCGGGAAAGAGGGGTAGAGTCATGGTATACGCCTAATCTCCGTCGGCGGCTGCCGGTTGTAACTTGGGTTCAGTTTTCTGGGATTTCGGTTCGTTGATCTTCCGCAGTTGGGGCATGACCTTCTCGGCGAACAGACGCTCCGAGTTCATCACATTGCGGTGGTCGTTCTTGCCCACGCGGAACATGCCTAGGAAGTTGCCGTAGCCCGCAGTCTCCATGTCCTTGGCCAACCACTCGGCCACGTAGTCGGGGTCGCCGCAAACGATGAAGCCGTTCTCCCGCAGCCGGTCGAAGGGCGTGCCGGGCACCGGCATTTCGGGGCCCTTGTGCCTCTTGCGGTAGTCGAAAGAGCGGTCAGTCTGTATGCCGGGCACCGGGGCTGGCACCTGCACCGGACGGCTGAAGGTGCTGAGACGGCGCACGTACATTACCGCCTCACGGCACTCCTCAATGGCCTTCTCGTTGGTCTCGGCCACATGGACATAACGCGAGCCGATGGCGTACTCCGGGCCTGGGTCCCAACCGAATTTCTCCTTTGCCACCGTGCAGTAGTACTCAAAGGCATCCTGGAACACCGCGGTGGGGCTCCAGACACGGGCGATGGGCACATGGCGCTCGGCTGCGAACTCGATCGTCTCTGCCGACCCCGCAGGCATCCAGATAGGCAGCGGGTCCTGCAGAGGCTTGGGCCACACCGATACGGCTTTCAGGCTGTAGAAGCGGCCCTCGTAGTCGAATAGCTCTTCGGTGAGGGAACGTTGCATGATGTCAAAGCACTCGGCGAAGCGCTCGCGACTGGTGAAGGGGTCCACGTTGTAAGAGACGTACTCTTGGGGCACGCCCCGCACCACCCCGCCGATGAACCGCCCGCCCGAAAGCACATCCATCTGGGCAAACTCCTCAGCGGTTTGTACCGGGTGCCGCAACGGCAATACATGGCCGATTACCCCAACCTGCATCCGCTTGGTCATGGCTATGAGGGCCGAAGCTAGGACGGTACAAGAGGGGTTGATGTTGAAGTAGGTGAAGTGATGCTCGTTCACAAAGGCCCCGTCGTAGCCCAAGTCCTCACACGCAGTCCACTCTTCCAGATGCTCTCGGTAGGTCTCGGCCGCCAACTGTGGGTCGCAGAACTTGTTGGTCTGCCTTACCTCGGGCCCCACGTCGTCGGGGATGCCAGGGTAGGTAGTCTCATCAAAGGCGTAGAACTTCATTCAGGTACTCCCTTCAGGAGGGCGGGCCCTCGGCCCTTAGTTTACCCTGAATAACATCCCCCCAACACCCTGTCAAGACGGCCCCCGTTGGAGGGCGCCGCAGGTCCTGGATGACGTGCAACCACCCTTTACCGACAACAACTACTAGGGTTTGCCCCCACGAACCGCTAGCAAAGCGCTTTGGCGTGAACACAATTGACTTGAACCCCCGTTCGTGGCCAAATGCCCACAAATGGCATAGGTGGTACCGCACGAAGGGAGTAGAACGATGCCCACAGTCAGGCTGCGAGATGCTTCCGAGTACCCCCAGCAGGCGCAGAAGATGTTTGAGTTGTCGGCTGGCTGGTTTAATCACGAATTCAAGGCGCCTCCCGCCATGAGCAGGGTGCTGGCGTGGGACCCTGAATTCGGCGGACCTCATGGGCGGGCCATGAAGCGGGCCATGGGGCCGGGTGAGTTCACCCGTGGCGAAAAGGAGATGGTGGCCGCCATGGTCAGCGGTATAAACGCCTGCGAGTATTGAACCCACGCCCACACTGCAGCCGGGAAGCTGCAGGGAATGGAGCAGGACGCCCTCTGGTATGAGGCGGCCATGGCAGTGGGCATCACCAACGCTCATAACGTGGTGGCTGACGCCCTCGCGCCCAACGATGCACTCGCAGGTCTGATACCGCCGGTAGAGGAAGCCGAACCTACTGCCGAGGTGGAGAAGGTCTTCGGCGACATACGCCAGTTCTATCAGCGGTCCGACGTCCCGATATGCTTTCGTCTCGTCGCCCACGACCCTGGCTACCTAGCCGATATATGGGAGGCTACGCGCCACGCCTTCTCTGACCACAACCTGTCCCGGAGGCTAAAGGAAGCCCTCGCCTTCGCCGTCTCGGTCACCAGCCGCTCATCCTTCGGAACGGCGTTCCACTTGGAGGAGATGAGGCGTTTGGGCGTCTCCGAGGCGGGTATCAGGGAGGTCCTCGGCGTAACCCAGATGTTCTCCAGCTACACCAAAATCGCCGACGCGCTGCAACTCGAACCCGACATGGGACACATCGCGCCTGTGGACACATCGCCTGCGCCAGGTGGGTAGCGCACTAACCAAGTTTCCTAGGGGAATAGTGGGAACCGCGGGTGCGCTTGCCGTTCAGTAGGGTGCCAATGGGTGTGTAGCGCACCAAGTACCGGTACGTCACACACCCCAGCGCGCCTGTCGCTACACAAGCTACTAGGAACTTTGACTCCGCCCCCCAGCCAAAACCCGTCAGGTACTTTAGCCAACCCTCTCTATCGAGGTGGGCTAAGTAGAACGTCAACAACGTCACCACTGGCAAGTGCATGATGTAGGCCCAGTAGGATGAGTCCGCCAGCCATCGGACGGAAGGGCGGTCCGATCGCAGGAGCCGCTCGAATAGTCCCACAAGGCCGATGGTGAACAAGACTGTAGACGCCCCGTAGACGATAGAGTTTAGGAACTCTAGGAACTCCACCGACTCGGCGGCTCCTCCCGGCTTGGACGCTTCATCTATTGCCCCTAGGAGTGCCAGATGGAAAAAGAACACCACAGCCGCAGCTACCCACAGGGCTACGAGGGTTCTCCTCCGCCTGAGCCGCTCGATCAACTCCCGTCGAGCATAGAGACCGTACCCATAGAAAAAGAAGAGCATGCTGTATAGCACGTCCGGCCAGTTGAGGGGCCAGACAGGCTTTGATTCGTTGCCACCGCGGAGGATCAGGAAGAGCACAGCAACGAGTATCAAGAGTAGCGGTATGGGGGTATAGATGGCATTCCCCAAGTGTCTGACCCAAGCAGGCTGTCTTACGGGTTGGGGCAGGTTGGGCACTCGTCCGTGCCTCCCAAAGACTTCCCAGCAGCCGAAAGGCTATCAATACGACGTACATCAGCAGCAGGTAGTTGAGGAACCATAGATGGGCGACAAACTCGCCGCTGGAGTCGAGGTCCTGCCTGTTTCGAAAGGTGTCTGCGACGATATCGAGAGAGAACTTCCCCTGCCATCCGTAGTGCCAAATCGGAGGAATGACTACCGCCATTACCGCATCGAATAGCGCCAATGGCAGGGCAATTCTCTTGAACCTGTCTAGAACGAGGGCAGATGTGGGCCGTCGTTCCGGCACCAGGTGGGCGAAGAAGCCTGCGATCAGGAAGAAAGTCGGCATTCTCCAAGCGTGGATGAAGTCGAACACCAAGGACAAGAGGACCGACTGGTCGTCGTCGGCAGGCCAGTGGGACTCGAAGCCCCACAAACGCGAGAAGTAGGGAGGTGTCGCGTGTAACACGATGCCCAGCAGCATCGCGAACCCTCTGAGACCGTCGAGCCCGTGGTACCTCTCGACCCGTGCCACGTCCAAGGGCCGCCTATCTGAGTGTGTCGTATCCGACGCCATCTAGAGCTACTGGCCCGACTTGGCGCCCTTACCCACAAGATAGTCTTGTATTGAGATACGGCTTGCGTCGAAAGCCTCCCGGTCCTCTGCAGGGATGAAGGGATTGTCTGCCGTCGTCGCGTCCAGGGGTGTAGTGCCGAAGGCGTTCTTCGAGTTCAGGTCCGCTCCAGCCTCCACCAGAAACACTGCCATTCTCCTTCAAACCGAAAAAGGCTGCCCACTCCAAGGGTGAACCACGGAACTGGTCCTGCGCTGGTATGTCGATGTCCGCGCCGTTATCCAAGAGGACTTGCGCCACCTCTTGGTACTCCTTAATGACCGCTATATGCAGAGCAGACGCTCCCGCCCACGGGACGCCCGGCGGGATGAGGGACTCATTCGGGTCCGTACCGCTCTCCATGTGGAGGCGCACCGCGTCGACGTTCCGCTGGTCCACGACCTCCAGCAGAGATATGAGCGGTCGGTCCGATTTGGCGCCATTGGCAACGAGATATTCCCGCACGAGGTCCCCATTTTCTTCGAATGCTTCCCTCTGCTCTTCAGGAATGAAGGGATTGTCGACGACGGTCGGCATCCAGTGGGGTAGTGCCGAAGGCGTTCTTCGAGTTCAGGTCCGCTCCAGCCTCCACCAGGAACACCGCCATTTCCTTCAAACCGAAAAAGGCTGCCCACTCCAAGGGTGAACCACGGAACTGGTCCTGCGCCGGTATGTCGATGTCCGCGCCGTTATCCAAGAGAAGTTGAGCCACCGCTTGGTCTTCCTTGAGGATCGCCACATGAAGGGCAGATGCCCCTGCCCATGGGATGCCCGGCGGAATGAAGGACTCATCGGGGTCTGTGCCGCTCTCCATGTGAAGCCGTACCGCGTCCACGTTCCCTTGGTCTATAGCCTCCAAGAGGGACATACCTGGTGGCTCGGGGCCGCACGCCATGAGGGCTAGTAGGGCCACGAGGATCAAAGTGACGAAGGAGGCGGCAGGTCTGCTTAGCATGTCAGTATCTGTTGATCAGGTCTTGCAGCCCGTCTCTTCCAATCCCAGTCTGCTTGATGCCAAGAATCTGTCCGAGGGTAGTCGGAGGTAAAGGGGCTGACTTGTCGGGAACGACCGTAGACCTTGGGCGCTGCTCTCCTGGGAAGTGTTTGGAATAGAAGATGCCGTGGGTCCGGCGTCCGCCTTGAAGCCATCCGTCGAGGGCAAGGAGCCGCATCAATTCGCGGCCGGATATGGTCAAGACGCACTGCTGGCGCCAGATACGACAAAACCGGCTGCCTGGCCTGTTGGCGGCCCGATTGGGACGATGTGGACATGATTCTCCACGAGGTAGTCTTGTATTTCGGTGAGACGCCCTAGCTCATTCAACTGGAGCTCCACAGCTTCTCGCAACTCCGACCGCACCTGATCGAGATTGTTTGCAAATGCCGATGTCCCCAATTCCGGGCAGACCCCAACCCACTGGTCGGTTTCCTCGCCGTATTCAAAAGAAAGCGTGAACACATAATCGGGTGAACCTTGGCTGTCTCGATGAATCACAGTTACAGATTCGCGCTGTGTGGCTTCCATAATGACTATCCCTGCTTTACTCGACTTCGCTCCATAGGCATCCGGGAGAACGTGCGTAGGCTGCGTTCAATATGGTAGCGACTACGGTGTGTAGGTCAATAGCAACAGAAGAGGCCCGCCGTCAGGCGGGCCTCTTCTCTGGTTCCGGTTGTACCTAGCCGCAGAATCCTACGCAGTGACTGCGACGAAGGACTCGTAGTGGGCACCCTTGGAGATGGGGCCGAGGTCGCTGAAGATTTCGTTCCAGCTCTCACCGCCGTCGTCGCTGTTCCAGACCTCGCCGGTGGCCGTGGCAGCGAACAGCGAGAAGCTGTCGCCGGCTTCTTCCAGGCACATAGCCTCGAAGGCTGTGTATACCTCGTTGATGCCGTTCTTCAACTGAGTCCAAGTGCGACCACCGTCGGTGCTCTTGGAGATGCGGGAGGTGGCGGTACCGGTCTCGCGCCAAGTACCGGGTCCGAACTCGGCAGAAGCGACGAACATCAGGTCGGGGTTGCTTGGGCGAAGCACCAGCAGGTCGGGATAGCCCCCGATGGGATGCTTGGTGTCCGTCCACTGGTCCCAGTTGCTGCCACCGTCGCCGGTGTAGTACATGCCGATGCCGGTGGTGACATATATCTGGTCGGGGTCGGCGGGGTTCAGCACGCTGCGGTGCACATCGTCGTCCATGCCGTGAATCACGGAGAAGGTCTCGCCCGAATCCGTGCTCTTCAGCAGGCCGCCCTGCTCCACACCGACGTAGATGGTCTGCGGGTCTTTGGGGTGGAAGTTGATGTGCTTGGTGTGGGCGACGTGCGGAGGCGCTGGGAAGCCCCACTTGGACATGTCCACTGAGCGCATCGCAGTCAGCTCGGACCAAGTCTGGCCGAGGTCGTCGCTGCAGAACAGGTGGGCAGGCTCGGTGCCAGCAAATATGCGGGACTTGCCGTTCACTACCGTGGCTTCCATGCTGTACACATCGTGCTCGGTGAGGCCGTTGTCCCGTGGCTCCCATGTGTGCCCGCCGTCGCTGCTGCCGAAGATGGAGCCGTGGTTGGCACCGGCGAAGATGGTGCCGCTGACGGAATCCACCACCACGGCATGGATATGCTTGCCCTCCAGCCCGCGATGCGACACATGCCATCCGTTGCCGTCGGCGTCGCGCTCGATGAACGCCACCCCGTTGATGGTGCCCACCGCCACGCTGTCCGAACGCGATGCGGAGGAATAGATGCTAGGTCCGCCATGTGAGAGTGTAATTGTCATGGGCATCTCCTTCAGGTTTGATTGGTTGCCTGTACCGGCTGCCTGCACTGATTGGGATTATGGGTTAGTTGGCAAGGGGCTGTCAAAAGTGGCAGATTAGTCCGGCGCAGAAGTGCCTTCCCTGCGTATGGCGTAGCCCGCTCCCGCCAAGAAGCCCTCGACGCGTGCGAGACCCTTTTCGACTTCTGAAAGGCGGCCTCCCATTGCGTCAATGCGGCCCCCCATTGCGTCGATACGAGCATCGGTGTGTTGCTGACCTCGCAATATCAGCGTAGCCAGACCAATACCCACAGAGGCGCCGACAGTGATGATGGCGGCCAGAATACCCCAAAATTCAGCTACGACCACTGAGAATCCCCAATGCCTGATTGTTCAGACTTGAAATGTATCATACCACGGCACTATGACCCGTGTCCTTAGCTGGCTAGACAGCTAGCTCGGCTGGTTGCACCAGTCGGCCGCCGTCATCCCCAGCACCTGCGCCACACGCACCATGCTGCTGACTTTGACGAAGCCGTCGGGCTCGCCTTGTAGGTCACGCCCTCCTTGGGGGCCGTAGAGACAGCAGGGTATGCCCGCCTCCCACAGGTGGCAACTGTCGTTCCCGGCGTAGGACTGGGTGATGACTGCCCCTATCTGGTCCGGGTCGCGACCGGCGAAGGAGTGGAAGTTCTGAGACAGGCACTGCACGATGGGCAGGTCCTGGGGCACGTCGAAGGGCTCCATGTAGACAGTCTGCACCTTGTAGTGCGGTGCGGGCGGGGCCTCGATCTCGTAGTTGAAGGTGGGGTCTTGCGCCTTCACGCCCTCCAACACCTTGGTCACATCGGCGATCACCATCTCCGCCGTCTGCCCCGGCACGGTGCGTACGTCCGCCACCACGGTGCAGTAGTCGCAGGTGAAGTTGGGCCCGCGCAGGTCGTGGTCCTTGCCCCGTCCGCCGAGGATAGTGCCGATGATGATGCGGGGCATGTCGGGCAGGTCGCCACGAGGGGTATGGACGAGCTGCACGTTCTTGATGGCAGGGATGGCCTTGATCATCATGTCGATGGCATCGACTGCTAGGTGGGAGCGGCTGACGTGCTGAGACAGGCCGATGGTGCTGATGGCCATCTCCACCCAACCCACATGAGTGGTGATGATGTTGTCTCCGTCGCCCACAGGCTCGGCCACGATGGCAGCATCTGTCTTCAAGCCGTTGCGCAACGCGTAGGTCGTGCCCACACCGCCCTGCAACTCCCCTGCCACACAAGCAACCACGAGGTCGCCCTTCATCTCGATGCCCGACTTTCGGACAGCCTCGGCGGCCGTGATGATGGAGGTCAGGCCGCCCTTCATGTTGTTGGAGCCGCCACCATATAAGTTGTCGCCCTCCCAGCTCGGAGTCCAGGGGTCGCGCACCAAGCCAAAGGCCAGCGGATCGATGTCCATGTGCCCGTTCAGCATCAGGCTCTTGCCACCCCCGCTGCCACGGAGAGTGGCGATGGTCTGGAACCGCCCCGGCTCCACTTCCTGCAACTGCACGTCATATCCCCGGTCGCCGAAGAAGGTGGCCAGATAGTTGGCCACCGGGGTCTCCTCAGTCTTGAAGCTGGGAATGCGCAGCAACTCGCTGCAAAAGTCGACGGTCTCCTTCTCGTCGATTTGCGCCAAGATGCGCTGCTTCGTGGCCTCGTCCATGTCTCGCCCCCGCAAAGTTATTTCTGGCTGTGCGCCATGCTCTGCGGGCGATTGTAGCTGAACACAGGCGCGAGGCAAACTATACGGCTCACGCTGCTATTCCTGCCCTTGTTCCTGTATGATGTGAGCTACTGGAGCCAGATACACGACAGACACAGGGCGCCAACAAACGTGAAAACGAGGGAGACCTTGCGATGACGCAGCAACAAGACCCTTGGATGAATTTCGAGTCCTCCGAATGGGACGTGCCTGTCCATTGCAGGCGGTATGAGGACAGGGTGGCCATCGTCACCGGCGGAGGCCAAGGGTTGGGGCGGGTGATCTGCCGCCGGCTTGCCATGGAGGGCGCCACTGTAGTTATGGCCGACTTCAACGATGTGACCGCCCCCAAGGCAGCCCGCGAGATGGAAGACGAGACGGGCCAGCCCTTCATGTGGCTCGGTGGCGACCTGAGCGAAATCGGGGTCGCCGACAGTGTCGTGCAGCAGACACTGGACCGCTTCGGTCGCATCGACACCTTGGTCAACAACGCCGCCATGCAGGCCCGCCTGCCCCTGCTGGAGTTCCCTGAAGAGCTGATGCAGCAATCGGTGAACACCAACGTCTGGGGCACGGTGCGGATGATGAAAGCAGTGCTGCCCCACATGATAGAGAGGCGTTACGGTCGCATCGTCAGCATCGGCGGGACAGCCTTCGAGGCTGCGGTGCCCTACCACACCTTCCTCGGTGGCATCGGCAAGGGCAGCGTCGTCGGCCTGACCACTACGGTGGCCGCCGAGTACGGCAAGTGGAATATCACCGCCAACTGCGTGTCGCCCGCTGGAATGGAGACGCGGAACGACGGCACCCTCGACTCGGTAGCAGGACAGCGAGACGACCATCTCAACCCGACTAAGGAAATGCTCGACTACTATCCTCCTATGGGAGGGCGCAACTGGCTTGGCAGGTCCCGCTGTCACCCCGCCGAGGTGGCGGCTGCGGTGGCCTTCCTCGGCTCCTTCGAGGCCTCCTACATCACGGGGCAGCTTCTGGGTGTCAACGGCGGCGCCCGGATGGTCTAGGCCCGGATAGTCTGGGCAGCGCCCATGACCCTAGCTAAAGGCCGCATCGATACCATCCTGAGTAGGCGGACGGAGGGCTACAGCGGCCAAGAGGTCCCCTACGAACTCCCCGTCACCGCCTATCCTTCTAACTCCGGCGTGATTCTGGTGAACTCACCAGGGTCGGGGGAGTTGAAGGATGGTCGATATAATAGGTGGGCCAACCTGTCCCGCGGGTTGCAGAGCCGGGGCATGGCCAGCATGGTCACCTATAACGTGCCCCGGCCCGATGCCCAATTCGTAAACCCCACCGAGCCCTACGCCTACCAGAATGCCAGTTGGAACCGCATTCTGGTGGAGGGCTTGGCCCACGTCATCGACTACGCCTTGGAGCGACGCCGACAGTTGTGCGGCTCCTCCAACCCGATAATGTACCTTTCCGGCTTCTCCTCAGGAGGCTCCGCAGTGGGTGCTGTCGCCTTCCGCTACAGCGAGATAAAGCGCATCCTTCTCTGCTCCACCTACGACAGTGTGGGCGACTACTTCTACGCTGCCATCCCCCAGTTCGCTGGGCGCATCTATGTGGCCTACGGCGCCAACGACCCGCTGGCCAAATTTCTGGCCTACGTGCTGCAATTCGGGGCCAGCGCCGCCGAATCGCTGCATGTGCGCGAGGTCCCCGACTGCGACCACCGTTTCAGCGGTGCCACCAACGGCAGAATACTCAGCAAAGCCTTCCTCTGGGCCTTTGGTGGGGATGACACCTTCCCCTCGCCAGAGGGTGGTCTGGATATTTACGAGCAGTAAACCCTCGCAAAGGAATCGGGTGGACGCCATAGGACGCTAGACGGCCCGCCCTAGATATTCAGAGGGGGACTTCCCTCAGTTCTCCTGGCTGTATCGCTTCAAGAGCGCTTCGAATTTCCCCTATCCTCGGTTGGATTCTGGGCCACCTGTTGAGAGCAGGACCATGGTGGCCATCTGCCTGTGCCCGAAGTTTTGTTGATACCGCATGTTCTGGTCGGTAGTTATCATACGCTGGTAGGCTTCCCGCTCGGCACGGTCCAGCAACTCTCCATTGCTTAGCGCCGACCACCTTTCTCCGCCTCAGTATCGATGGCGTGTTCGGGCAGATGGTCCCGGAGCGGTCTGGGGGTTCCTTGGTCAAACAGGATTCTCATGCTTCACTTTGGCGTCAAGGCTTTTGACTTCGTGTTCCAACACTGCCTTGACCTGCCACTCCTCCACCCCAGGGAACCACTCCAGAAAGTCCTGAACGGTAGCACCTTCTGCGAGGTTTCCGAACAAGCTCGATACCGGTACTCTGGTTCCAGTGAACACCCACGCCCCGCTAAGTCTGGCGGGCACGCTTTCGACTGCTGGGCACTTCTCTCAATGCGTCATACGGTCGCCTCGCTTTCTACCTCAGACCGCTCCCGGCTGGCAGGCGTCATAGAGAGATCTCACCCCTGATTGTCCGTCACAAGGCTATCCGCGTCTATCGGGCGCATGACGGGGAGAGACTGGCAGATGACCGCCTGGTGGATGGCGCGTACGTTGCCCTGCCCATTGAGGAGCTGCCCGACCGGAGCTTGCGGGATACAGTGCGGCGCTGGGGCTGAATCTGCGCTGGGAACGAGAGCAACTGGCTTGGTACGACCCGGCCACGGGCCAGCACATCCCGACTTACAACGACCTGAAAGTCCAGTTGCATACCGAGCGGACGCGCACCGACCAAGCCGAGGTCCGGGTACGCGAACTGGAAGCGGAACTCCGCCGCCAACGCCCCTGACCCCACTTTCCCCGACCCCGAAAGCGGCCTCGACATCTACGAGGAGTAAGGCGCCAGTCCTGTAGGCCTGTCTGGGGTATCGAGGAAAACCCCATGGCGTCCATTGCCGTGTAGGGCTGCATACATCGGCCCAACCTAACGTTCCAGTGGAGTGAGACCCCTGCATGCCCTCCGTCATTGCGGCGAAAGCCGTAATCCAAAAATTGTGGGAGGTGAGCGGTCACTTACCTAAGCAGTCGGCCGCCCCCGTCATACCCGCGAAGGCGGGAACCCACGACCGAACCACGACTCACGTCACGTGCATCTTGGACAAGCGGTTGCGCGTCTCCGCCCCACTCCCTGTCATGCGACGTCGACTGTGATTCTGGCACTTGATCAGGTTGTCTACCGACGCAGACGTGCTACTTCGCCTTGCAGCGCTTCAACTTGGCGCGTGAGAGACTCCAACGCTGTGTCCCGAGAGTCGTTCCTTACCAACAGCGACGCCAGATTCGCTGTGACTGCGCCGAACAGCCCTATGCCTCCGATCATGAGCACTACACCCGCAATGCGTCCTATAGCCGTGACTGGCACCATGTCGCCATACCCCACGGTAGTCGCAGTCACCATCGACCACCACAGAGCATTTGGGAACGTCTCTAGCGGGGAGCCACTACCCTGTTCGACGGTCGTGACTATGGTAGCAATCACCAAGATAAAGCCTGCCGCGTAGACGACTAGATAATCCATCCGTACCAAACGACGTAGGCCTTGGGTCCCTTCCATGGCAAACAGGATGATTCGCAATATGCGGAGGGGCCTAATGAATGGGATCGCTACGACTAGCACGTCCAGCCAGTGTCGCCTGACGTATGTCCAGCGGTCAGGCGCTATAGCTATCTTGATGGCCAAATCCACCGCAAATACTACCCATATGAACGAATCCAAGGCGAACACTGCAACTTCACCCGTCGGTCCTAACTCCCACAAAAGGGAAGCTGCTAGTAGAGGCACCATGGCAAAGGCGAGGAGGAGCATGGGTAACTCCGTAGACCGCTCGATGCGTTGGGACAAAGACTCGCTTCGGGTGAGTGTTGGCATGTTTACCTTGAAACCTCCTCTACCCGTAGATCACCGAGGGCTCACTGTGCTGATCGACTAGCACAGGCATCCCCGAAACGTTGCCGTAAAGCGAATCGCGAAGGTGGGCAAGAAGTCAATAGCTGTAGATTATTGCTAGGCAACGTCAAGCTGGCCTTACGTTGGACTACTCGCTGTCAAGCATGTCATCAGCCCCAATGTCACCGTAGGGCAGCGCGTATGATTCGATGGGCTGGACATCGGGCGCGCCTCTCCCGAAGTCCACTGCAGGAATCAAGTGGATAAGTTGCACTACGAAATCAGCATTGTGGTTGCCGATGCCGAAGTATTCTGGCTGGGCGCTGGCCCTGTCCCTGACAACCTCGACGATACCGGACCCTGTATGTTGTGCGGACACAATCTTGGCCAGTGGGATTCGGAAGGAGCGGTCGCCGTGGAAGAAGACGTGCTTGGTGGAAATGGCGAAAGTACCGGAGCCCCGCTCGGTCAGCACGTCACTTTCTACAGGGGTGCCCTTTGACGCACCGACGCGGACAGAGACGCCCTTCATGACACGGACGCTGCTTCCTGCCGAGCGTCCATGGATCTCTCGCTTAGTGCGTATCTCCGAGTAACCAATATCGTTCAGGCCGAAGACCAACCGTTCGTTTTTCAGCAGGCGGAACGGAACCGAGATGTTCAGCTGCACATCGGGCACCCTCCCCTCTTCTAGCATGGCTAACATCTTCTCCCTACGCTCCTGCTGACGACGCGCCTGTTCAGCGGCTTCTTGCCGGGCCACCTGTTGCCTGCGGGCAGTTTCTTGGCGTTGAAGCTCTCGTTGTTGGCTAGCCTCCTGGCGTTCGAGTTCTCTTTGTTGGCTGGCCTCTTGGATTCGACGCTTGATAGCCCCGAACACAGTGCTCCTTTCTATCCATGTCTACGCTGGGCTGACTCTTCTTCTCTTGCGTCATCTTGTCTGTCTTGTTAGCTAGGCTGGTCGATGCCAGTCTAGCGGAAACACCTAAATGCGCAACCTCCCCACCCGGCAGCCCTGCCGCCATCTCTCGTGCACCGACCAAACCACCTCCCCCATGCTACCCCCCTTGACCCTCCCCACTCCATCCACTACAATCAGAACAAATGTGCAAGCAGGGGACTGCACCCAACTTCTTCCGGAGTACCTGAGGACGAATGCCGGAAAAATAGAAAAGACCAAGCTGGCCCAAGCCAGCCCCAAAACCGGAAAATGGGACCATGCCATCAGATACGCGACAGATACAACAGTGCGGCCAATGAGACCAGTTTCAGATACGAGAAAACGCGTTTTAGCTACGACAATGGTCTCACTCCAGCTACGAGAGAGGACCACCTCGCAGCCCGCCCTACCTGCGCCTTGGGACACCGCGGTCCAGCCACCCCACTCGCCCCATCCCTCCTTTGCCGGAGTACCTGATGACGAAAAAATGCGACACCGCGCGGCAAGCAGGACCATATATAACAGCGCCGCGCGTGCCGCGCATTTTACATACAAAAACCTCGATTTTAGCTAGGGCCAATGCCACCCTCTGCTACGAGTCTCATACACCGCGCGGCGTATCGCTACCCCTACCCCTACCGCTGACCCCTGCTTGGAGCCGTACCCACACTATACTTTCGCCTAGCTGGTCCGTAGCTGCGCCGCGAGGATTTCGAGTGTTTCCAGATACAAAAAACATTTTCCAGCTACGAACGGTCTCGCCGCCCAGCTACGGGACGCGGGCCTCCCGCCATCCGGTCCCAAGCTGCTTCAACTCCCCATCCGCTTGTCAGCCCCATCCCAATCGGCTAGCATTGGGCTTTCCAACCCAACTAGGGGGTTCTGGCATGGTTGACGCCAATGGCTTGGTCGTAGACGACGCCGAGAACGGCGTATTCCGCTATCACCGCTCCGCGCTGACCTCTCCTGAGGTGCTGCAGTCGGAGCGGGATCGTATCTTCGAGAAGTGCTGGCTCTACCTCGGCCACGAGTCGGAGGTGGAGAAGCCCGGCGACTATGTGCGCCGCAACGTGGGAGGACGCCCCCTCTTCTTCGCCAAGGCCAAGGACGGCCGGGTGCGGGCCTTCTACAACACCTGCACCCACCGCGGCGCCATGATATGCCGCCAAGAGCATGGCAATGGCGATGTCTTCCAGTGTTTCTACCATGCTTGGACCTTCAACAATGAAGGCCAGCTTATCGGTACGCCCGACGAGCCTGGCTACAGCGAGTTCTTCGACCGGTCAGAGATGGGACTCAAGTCCCCCAGAATGGAGGACTATCGGGGCTTCCTGTTCGTCACCTTCGACCAGCAGGCCGAAGACCTGCAGACCTACCTAGCAGGTGCCAAGGAATACCTCGACCTGATGATCGACCAGTCGGAAAGCGACATGCGGGTCGTGGCCGGCTCAAACAAGTACGTCATGAAGTGCAACTGGAAGCTGCTGGTGGAAAACAGCATCGACGGCTACCATCTCATCCCCACCCACAACACATACCTGGAATACTTGGCGGGCTTGGGCACCCAGCCCTCCACCAACCGACGATGGTCCCGCACCCTTGCCTTGGGCAACGGCCACTCCGTCCTGTCCTCCGAGGCGCTGAATGGCAAACCGGTTGCGAGTTGGGCGCCCCTCTATGGCGAGCACACCAAGCAGGAGTTTGCTGACAAGAGGCAGCGGCTCGTCGACCGGTTCGGCGAGGACAAGGCTTGGCTCATCGCCAACGCCACGCGCAACCTGCACATCTACCCCAACCTGATTATCAACGATGTCGCCGGGACCACGGTGCGTTCTTTCTGGCCCGTCGCGCCCGACCATCTTGAGGTCTCGGCGTGGGAGGTAGTCCCTCGCGAGGAAGAGGGTACGGCCCTCGCCCGCCGCCTCGACAGCTTCCTCACCTTCCTTGGCCCAGGCGGCTTTGCCACCCCCGACGATGTGGAAGCGCTGGAGTCCTGCCAAGAGGGGTTCCTCGCCAACCAAGTGGAATGGTCCGATATCTCCCGTGGTATGCACGAAACGACCCCCAAGGGCATCCACGAGCTACAGATGCGCAGCTTCTGGCGCCGTTGGCACGCCGACATGACCGGTCAACGCAGGTTCGACACAGGCGACCGTGTGCCAGCGCGTGAGGAGCCGGTGCTGGCCTCCGACGACGACTAGAAGAGACGCCCCACCAGAGAATGGCGGACAAGGTGTCCTAAGCATCCATCGCACAAAAGAGAGGTAGCGCAATGGCCACAGTGAACGACACGGTCATCAACTACAACGAACTCGTCGAGGACAACGGCAGCGGGTTCCGCGTTAGCGGGCGCGTGTACCACGAGCCCCAGGTTTTCGAAGACGAGATGGATAGGATATTCCATCGCGGTTGGGTGTTCGTGGGCCACGAGAGCGAGGTGGCCGAACCGGGCGAGTACATCACCCGCATCATCGGCACCCAGCCGGTGATCATGTCCCGCGACAGCGATGGCCAAGTACACATGCTGCTGAACCGCTGCCGTCATCGCTCCGCCACTGTGTGTCAGCAGGAAAAGGGCAACGCCTTTACCTTCATGTGCGCCTACCACGGCTGGACCTATTCCAACAACGGACGCCTCATTGGCGCACCCTTCAACGCGGGACGCGGCGGCTACGATGAGTCCTTCAAGCGCGAAGACTACGGTCTGGTCCCCGTGCCACGCATCGCGTCCCACCGCGGTTTCGTGTTCGGCAGCCTCAGCCCTACGGGGCAGACCTTCGACGATTACCTAGGCCAAGCCAAGGCCTACCTTGACCGCTTCTGCGACATGGCCCCCGACGGCGAGGTATTGGCCCGGGCTGGAAGGCAGAAGACCCGTGTCGAGGGTAACTGGAAGCTACAGGTGGAGAACCTGACTGACCAGTACCACGTCTCCTTCACCCACCAGACGGCCTTGCGCCGTCCCGGACGAGACGCCACTGCCATCACCATGGACGACCCATACCAGACGCAGCGTGACTTGGGACAGGGACACACAGTCATCGACCGCTTCCAAGCCAACCGCAACACCGGCGATGCGCTGAACGAGCGAGTCACCGGCGCTACCGGCACCCTCGACCCCGAGGTGGTTGGTCGCGTTGCCGAGCGCATGGGCGAGGAGGCAGCAGAGTACGTTTCCAGCGGCGGGCCTCCCCATATCATGATTTTCCCCAACCTGATGGTCCTGTGGAATGCCTACCGTGTGCTACAGCCGGTGCGCCCCAACCTTAGCTACATCTACTACTACCCCACGTTCCTGAAGGGCGCTAGCGACGAGGTCAACACCCGCAGGCTGCGGGCCCACGAAAACGGCTTCGGTCCTGCCGGCTTCATCAACCCCGACGACGCGGACATGTTTGCCCGCATTCAGACGGGCACCAAGGCCAAGGTGGAAGACTGGTCGGTGCTGACCCGCGGCCGCGAAGGCGAGGCGATCGAGCCCGACGACTTCGGCCAACCCTCCCTCACCACCCAGGTGCTGGGTGAGACCAACCAGCGGGGCATCTGGCGCCACTACAAGCAGGTGATGAGTGAGTGCTAAATAGCCCTAACCTTGGGTGCGTGCTAACGAAATCGAGCAGCAGATGTCCGATGATCCAAACCGTGCTGCCCGGAGACGTCAGAATTAAGCAAAACCGGACGAGTCAATATGCTCGTCCTCGTGCAGGAGTAGATATCCGTATGGCCCTAGACCGCAATGAAATTGAGAACTTTCTGTACCGTGAGGTACCTCGCCTCATGGACGAGCATCAGTACGATGAATGGGAAGCTCTCTGGACCGATGATGCCATCTATTGGGTGCCCTGCGGCGGTGAGGACACCGACCCCACGCGCGAAGTGTCCATCATCTACGACGACCGTGCCCGTATCGCAGGGCGGTTGGTTCGCCTGAAGAGCGGCGCCGCTTGGGCCCAAGACCCCCAGTCCCGTCTGCGTCGCGTGGTCTCCAATATCGAGGCCTACGAGGAAGGGGACGGCAGCGTCACTGTTTATTCCAACTTCGTCCTAGCAGAGGTGCGGCGGCGCAGCGTGGACAGTTGGCAAGAGATGTGGGTGGGACGCACCACTCATAAGCTCCTCCGTGAAGATGGCGCCCTCAAGATGTCCTACAAGAAAGTCGCCCTAGTCAACAACGACACGGAGATACCCAGCCTCTGGATACTGGTATAGCGGCACCGCGCCCAGCGCTTCGTTTGACCCGCTCCCACCACAACATTGAGGAGCGGCGTGTGCCCGCGTATCCCGGACCGGCCCCCCTTCCAACTACTACAATTCCGAGTATGGTGTGTCTATGGAATCAGAATACGATCTGCTGGTGATCGGCGCCGGGCCTGGTGGCTATGTGTGCGCCATTCGAGCCGCCCAATTGGGCATGAGAGTTGCCATCGTGGAGCGCGAGGAGTTGGGTGGCGTCTGCCTCAACTGGGGTTGCATACCCAGCAAGACGCTCCTCAAGAACGCCGAATACATCTCAATCCTGAAGAAGGGTGAAGAACTCGGTTTCTCTTTTGATAACCTGCACATCGATTATTCCAAGGCTTACGAGCGGAGTCGCAGCGTCGTCCAGCGACAGATTCGCGGTGTGGGCTACCTGCTGCGCAAGAACAGCGTGGAACATGTGAAGGGTGAGGCCCGCTTGGTGGACGCCCACACCGTCGAGGTTGCGCCCGAAGGACGTGTCCTTCGAGGACGCAGCGTGGTGCTGGCCACCGGGGCGAGGCCCCGCTCCGTACCGTCGTTGCCCATCGACGGAGAGACGGTAATCACCAGCCGCCACGCGTTGGCCCTGCAATCCCTCCCCGCCTCGGCGGTCATTGTGGGGGCTGGCCCAGTGGGAGTGGAGTTCGCATATCTGTGGCATTCCTACGGTGTGGACGTGACGGTGGTGGAGCTGCTGCCAAGGGCAGTGCCCAACGAGGACGAGGAGATCAGCCAGCAACTTGAGCGCGCGTTCTCCCATCAGGGCATCACCGTGATGACGGGTATAACTATCGCCTCCCTGAACACGGGGCCCGATGGGCGCGTACATATGCAGGTCCGCGCGAATGGAGGCACCGATGGGGGGGAACTGGTATGCCATCTGGTGCTAGTGGCCATTGGTGTCACGCCCAACTCCGACGGCTTGGGTCTGGAGGACGCGGGTATTGCCACTGAGCGCGGCAGCATAACCGTGGACGAACATATGGCCACCAACGTGCCTGGCGTTTACGCGATTGGGGATGTGACCGGCAAGTTGCCTCTGGCCCATGTGGCCTCGGCGCAAGCGGTGCATGTGGCGGAGCATATCGCAGGCGAAGAGACCCAGCCCCTCGACTATGAGATGATGCCCCGGGCCACCTACTGCATACCCCAAGTGGCCAGCTTCGGCCTGACAGAGGCCCAAGCCTTGGAGCGTGGCTACAAGATTCAAGTTGGCAAATACCCCTTCTTGGCCAACGGCAAGGCGCAAGCCATTGGCGAGACTGCCGGTATGGCCAAGCTGGTCGTGGATAAAGCCCATGGTGACCTGCTGGGTGCCCACTTGGTGGGGCCCGAAGTCACAGAGCTGCTGGCCGAACTCTCGATCACGAGGATGCTGGAGGGCACTACCCTGGAGTTGGGGTGGATGGTACACTCGCATCCGACCCTGTCCGAGGTTGTGAAAGAGGCTGCCCTAGCGGTCGATGGCCGAGCCGTTCACGCCTGAGACAGCACTACACGCTACACGGGGGGAACCGTGGCTACGTCCATCGTGATGCCCAAAATGAGCTACGATATGCAGCAGGGCACCGTGGTGCGGTGGCTCAAGGATGAGGGCGAACAGATTATCTCGGGCGAGGTGATTGCTGAGATCGAGACCGATAAAGCCACCGTCGAGATGCCTGCCTATACCAACGGAGTGATGGGCCGCATCGTGGTGGAGACTGGGAGGTCGGTGCCAGTGGGCGAACTCATCGCCATCATCACTCAACAGGGAGAGACGCTGCCACCTTTGGACACGCAACCTGCCGAGAATGCCTCCCCGGCCCCCGAGACTTCCCAGCCCTCCCAGTCTGAAGAAGCCATACCTCTGCCGGCGGCCTCCACTTCGTCTGCCTCCAGTCCACCCGCCGATGCCCCGGTTGGGGAGGTGCGCGCCTCGCCTATCGCTCGCCGGCTAGCCCGAGAGCGTGGCATCGATCTGACTCGCGTCTCCGGCTCAGGCCCCGGAGGCCGCATCGTCGAGGCCGATATACTGGCCCTGCAACACACCCCGCCACCTGCACCTCCACAAGAGGCCGCTCCTCCAGTACAGGAAGCCCCGCCTGCCCCATCGCAGGAGGCTCCGCCTGTTGAGACGCGGATGGAAGCACCGGAGGCACCGCCTGCGGAAACACCGGCGATTGTAACGGCGGAAGCGCCTGTAGTCGGAGAGCCGACGGCTCCAGCAGGCAGTACCTCCGAGCCCCTCAGCCGTATGCGCCGAGCCATCGCGCGTGTGACCAGCCAGAGCAAGCACGAGGCCCCCCATTTCTACGTTACCGCCGACATCGATATGACACGGGCTATGGCCCTGCGACGCCAGATCAACGAGAGCTTGGACGACGGCAAGCGCGTCACCGTCAACGACATCGTCGTGAAGGCTGTGGCCATGACGTTGAACGCCCACCCGAGGTTCAACGCCTCCTTCAAAGGAGACCACCTAGAGCTTCACGCTGCCGCGAACATCGGCGTGGCCATCGCCTTGCAGGAAGGGTTGATTATCGCTGCCGTGCCCGGATGCCAAGACCGCTCTCTCCTGCAGATCGCCGAGGCGGCCCGCGACTTGGTGCGGCGGGCCGAGAGCGGCACGCTGCGGGCAGAGGAGTATGAGAGCACCTTCAGCATCAGCAACATGGGCATGTTCGACGTGGACAGCTTCTCGGCCATCATCTACCCACCCAACGCTGCAGTCCTAGCCATCGCCAGCGTCAAGGAGCAGCCCGTGGTCCGCGACGGTGAACTGGCCATAGCCCAGATGATGAGCGCTACTCTATCGGTGGACCACCGCGTCGCCGATGGCGCTGAGGCAGCCCGCTTCCTAGTGGATGTGAAGGCTCTGCTGGAGCAGCCAGTCAAGCTCTTGTTTTAGGTCGGCTTCCCCTGTGCGTCCTGAGCGACTAGGGGTGTCGGGCCAGAGCCAAATGCCGAAGGGGCCGCATGGTTGACGGCGCGCCACAAGAGCCCTTTAGCGGCCTTCCCAATGACGAGAGGCGGCATAGTGAAGGGTGGCAACTGTCCTTTGCTGACCCCACAGTTGCGCCGCCTCGGCCGCGTGTCTACCCGTTGACCGCAGGAGGCGTCGACTCCGCCGAACTGACCGAAGAGGAGATGGCGGTGGTCTTCGCCATGACCTCCCGCCGTCCTGATACTTTCACCGAAATCGCACGGCAGGTCACTACCGAGAAGGCAGCCGACTTCCACGAGCGGTGGGTGTTGGGCTACGGTCATGCCTCGGTCGCCGAGCACGCCGTGCTGCACATGGCAGTGGAAGACATATCCCGTCTGGCCTGCGACACCGTAGAGGACAACCGCCTAGCCTCGTACACTGAGAAGAGCAGCCGCTATCAAGTGCTGCCCCGCTACGCCTACCATGTGCCCGACGAACTGCCGACGCACTCCAAGGCCCGGCGCATCTACGTGCAGACCTGCGACTACCTTCTGGAGACCTACCACGATTTCGTGGATCGCACCACCATCTATCTTCCAGAAGAAATACCCCGTCGGGATGATGAGTCGGAAGGTAGCTATGCACTGCGATTGAGGCGCGTGGTCACCGACAACTGTCGCTTTCTCCTCCCCGCAGCCACTCTTACCAACGTCGGCGTAACGGCCAACGCTCGCACGGTAGAGCACCTCATTCGTAAGCTGATGTCGTCAGACCTGCTGGAGGAAAGGCGTTTGGGGACGGAGTTCCGGATGCGCTCTCGCGAGATTACCCCGACCCTCGTGAAGTACGCCGACCGCAACCCATACTTGGAACGGGTGCGGGAGCGCCAGCTCAATGGCGCGGTGCAACTGAAGGGTGATCCCGAGGACAGCCCATCGGAAGTGACCCTCGAACACTACGACCCGGACGCCGAAACCAAGCTCGCCACCGCGCTGCTGTTTCGGTCTTCCCGGCTTTCGTACAGCCAAGTATGGCGGCGGGTGCAACAGATGCGCCGCTCTCGACGACAGCAGGTAGTAGGCGACATCCTCGCCGATATGGGCCCCCACGACCCGCCTCCTCGGGAGTTCGAGGTGGTGGATTTCACCTTCGGGCTGACCATGGACTACGGGGCATACCGGGAATTCAAGCGTCATCGGATGCAGACCTATATCCCCCAACCCCTGACGGTGGACAACGGCTATGTTGTCCCACCCCTCATCCAACGGGCTGGTCTGGAAGAGCGTTTCGAGGAAGCCGTGGGCAGGGCAGCCGACGGGTTCCACCAGCTGGCCCGACGCCACCGGCCAGTAGCCCAATACCTAGTCACCCATGCGCACAAGCGCCGTGTCCTGTCCAAGATGAACCTGCGGGAGTGCTACCACCTGTTCCAAATGCGAACCCAAGCCCAAGCCCACTTCTCCATCCGGGAACCCATCGAACAGGCCATGCGCTTGGCAGTGGAGGCTCAGCCGGAACTCTTCCGCCACATGCGCCTCCGGAGCTACCCTGAATGGTGGCCCTTCGAACAGCGGGGCTGATCCCGGTAGCGTTCAGGATGACGCGCCGACATCTCCGCTGGACAACTTCAGCGCCGTCTCGGCAACCCGGATACCCAGACGCCTCGCCTGCGCCAAGTCTTCCGGTGTGACTGTGCCTGCCGCCGTAGCCCCGTAGTAGGCTCCGGAGGTGCGCATGTCGTCGGTCCAAGGGAGGCCGACGATAACCATTCCGCAGGCCAGCATCCAGTGGATGAGCCCCAGCAGGGTGAACTCTATGCCCGTGTTACGGCCCCTGCCGGTGGTGAAGGCGGCCCCTACTCTGCCTGCCAGCACGCCCTCCTCCCACAGGTCCCCCTGCTCGTCCAGCCAAACCTTAAGGTAGCCTGTAATTCCGCTCCAGTTAGGGGAGCCGAGGACGAGGGCATCGGCGGAGAGAAGGTCGTCGCGGGTGGCATCGTTCATGTGGCGTTGCAGAGGTTGTGCGCCCCCAACGGAGGCAATGCCCTCGCAGATGGCGGAGGCTAGGCCCTCCATCTGAGGCCCGTGGCTGTCGTAGAGAACGAGTACGTTCATGTTGCCTTGGGAAGGAGGCTCTTAGGGGTCGGAGCAATCGCGGGTATAGCCGCAGTTGGGGCAACGGAGCTTGCAGTGGGCTTCGAGCATGGTCGCCCCACAGATGTCGCACTTGGCAACTGGGCGTTGTGGGCGCATTTCTGGTTAGCCTCCAGCGGGTTTGTCAGCCTTTGGGTGCCATCAGTTGGGCGCATCAGTTGGCTTGGGCGACGGTGTACCACAGCGCCCGTATCTGACGCTGGATGTCCGCGGCGTCGTTGGCCTGCGGGGCCAGCTCAAGGTACTTGGTCAGGTCGGCGGCGGCCAGGGTATGGCGTCCCGCTTGGGCGAGCATACCGGCCCGCTCCTTGTAGTTAGTGGACACTGAAGGCTCGGTTAGCACCATCAGGTCCATGGAGCCCAAAGCCCTGCGCAACTGGCTCTGCCGCATGTAGTTGATTTTCAGGTTGCCCAGTAAACGCGTCAGTATCTGGCGGTTGGAGTAGGGGAGCAGGTGTTCAAGGCGCAGGTTGAGACGCCCCTTGAACATGGCTTGCACTGCCTGCAGGCACTCCCGCCCTGTCATAAGTCGGCCCTTATGAAAGGCGTCGACATACAGCCCCTCGCCCTCTCCATCGATTCGGACGATGAAGTGGCCCGGCAGACCGATGCCCTCAGCCGGGAGTCCCAAACGACGGCCCACCTCCATAAAGACCAGTGACAGGGTGATGGGGATGCCCAAGTGGCGGTCCATCACTTGGCTCAAGTAGCTGTTGCGAGGGTCGTAATAGTCGTCTTCGTTGCCCGCAAAGCCACGACGCAGGAACAGGTAGTCGCTGATGGCGGCGGCAACTTCCCTAGGACTGGAACGTGCTGCCGTGGACACGTGGATGTCCGTTGCCATTGAGTCAAGCGTATTCACATAGTTCTGTACGTCGATGTCGGGGTAGACCTCTCCGCTGATAAGCAGCGCGGCCCGTGCGAGGTCGATATCTCCGTCGTGGCCCCGCAAGAGGCTCTCGTACTGTCTTCGGAATGTAAGCGGAGTGGCCCGTGGCATGGAGGACATCCTAGGTTAGCGATAGGAAAGGGGAGGTCAGCTTTGGCCTCGGACGCATTATATCAGCTTGACGTAACGGTGGTGAGGTCGAATATCACACTGAGATCCGTCAACGTCTCCAGCCGGCCGACTTCCTGCACCAGCTTGTTGCTGGCACCCTCTGCCAGTATGGCGCCAGCCAAGCGGCGGAACTTCTCCTCGACCTCGGCATCGCTCAACGGGTTACGCGGGTGGCCCTTGGGGTACACCGATTCCTCCACGAAAGACTTGCCCGATTGTGTGGTTAGCGTCAGGGTACACGGCTGGGCTTCAGGGTAACGCTGGGTGTAGTCCGCCCGCTCGCTGACCGATATCCTTGCCATCAACGGGCGTAGGGCAGGGTCGTGCAGGCGCTGGTCGTCGAAGGTTGCTGGCGTTACCTCGCCGTCGGTCAGGGCGACGGCTATCAGATATGGCAGGCTATGGTCGGCGGTCTCCCGGGTTTGGGGGTCCCACTTGTTGGGGTCGTTCCCTGCGCTGCTCCACGCTTGATGGTACGTCTCTAGGTGTATGGATTCGATGTTCTCCGATGCCACCTTCTGCCGCAGCGAGAGGGCCATCCAGATTGCAGATTGGGTGTGTATCTGGGAGGGGAAGTACTTGAAGCCCGGCTCCACCACCTTGAACTCGTCGCCCCTTGTGTCGAGGCTCTCCAAGTCTGCAGACCAGCCCAACTGCTCCCATAGGCCGCGTCGTCCTTCGATGGGCTCGGGCGGTCCGCTCATGCCCTCGCGGGCCAGCATGGCCGCAAACACACCGGCGCGGGCTGCTGCCGCCGTGGCGCACCCCTTCCACATGGAAAGCTCGCCGACGCGGGTCTGGCCCAAGGCCACGTTGGGCGTCACCGCCAGCGAGACGGCTTCCCGGGTCTGCTCAGGGGATAGGCGCATCAGGTTCGCTGCGGCGCAGGCCGAGCCGAGGGCTGCGAGTACCCCTTGGTCCCAGCCAAGCTCGCCCAAGGGTATCTGGTCGGCGACGGAGCAGAAGGCTTGGTACGCTACTGCGATGGCAGTCATCGCTTGGGCCCCGCTGCTATGGGTGGAATCGGCCACTGCCAATGCGGCAGGAATCATGTCACTGGGATGGCCGCCTGCCACCGAGAAGAAGTTGTCGTTGCAGTCGAGGTAGCGCACCATCACCGCGTTGGCGAAGGCCGCCATGTCCGGCGATGTACCCTTCCCCGAGCCAATGATGCGGGATGGATGGGAGTGGGAGACTTGGCCTGCGAGCTTGCGGGCGATGTGGGCTGGCTCGCTGTCGTAGGCACCCAGAGCGCACCCGAGCGAGTCCAGCAGACGCCGCTTCACATGGTGGGCTGCTTCAGGTGTCAGGTCTTCATAGGTAAGGGTAGAGGCATAGTTGGCCAACAGATCAGCAGCACGGTCCATGACATGTGCCTCCCATCGCAGTTTTGCGACTTATGAGGGTTGCGGCCAGAGGTGTCTGCCCGTTCCCCCAGCGCCCATAGCGCCCCATAGCATAAGGCAACGACGATATGTTAGCATTTTGGCGGCTTCACGGTAGCGCCGAGCATGTCTGTGATGCCAACCCTATGGTCGGAAGGAGCATGAGATGGCACGAGTTCCCTTGAAGAATCGCGAGGACCTGTCGCCGGACGGCCAGAAAATATGGGACGAAGTGGGCAACAGCCGTGGAGGCGTGGCCCCCAATTTCCAAGCCATCTTCAACAATCCCGAAGCAGCGGGAAACCTAGCCCACCTTGGCGGCTATGTGCGATTCGGCAACAGTCTTGATGAAAGAACCAAGTCGCTGGCAGCGCTGACCACGGCCCGGGAGGGCAACGGCGAATACGTGTGGACGGTGCAGGTGCCTGGGGCCAAGCGCAACGGCATCAGCGACGAGACCATCGAGGCCATCCACCAGCGCACTGCCCCTGCCGGGCTCAGTGACGACGATGCCACGATCGTTCGATTCGTGATCGAGCTTCAGCGTGACCACCATGTGTCAGATTCCGCCTACGCCGCTGCCGAGGGCAAGCTTGGCACAGCAGGCGTGGTGGATTTGCTCATCCTCGCAGGCTACTACTGGGGCTTGGCACACACCCTCAACGGCCTGCAGGTAGAGCCTCCTGGGGGCTCCATTCTCTAGTCCCACTCTATAGTCCCACCGCATGTTGCGCAGACCGACCCAGCCAACACACTCCCTCATCCGAAATAGTCCAGGAGGTCCCCGATGCCAGGAGAGCCTATTATTCCCGCCGGATCGGCCCCGCCCCTCGCCCCCTACTCCCCCGGTATGAAGTCGGGCAACACCGTCTTCGTCTCCGGCACCATCCCCAACGATCCCCAAGGCAACGTGGTGGGCAAGGGCGACATCATGGCCCAGACCGAGCGTGTGCTGGAGAGCATCAAGGCCATTTTGGAGGCGGCTGGGAGCAGTATGGAGGAGGTGGTGATGAACCATGTCTTCATCACCGACTACGCCAACTACGCCAGCATGAATGAGGTCTACGGCCGCTATTTCGGGGCCACCCGCCCCGCCCGCTTCTGCATCAAGTCGGAACTGGTGCACCCCGATTGGCTTGTGGAAATCGCGTCGGTGGCAGTGCTGCCCGACGCTTCATAGCCATTGGCTGAATTCACGGCCTCATGCCCGTGACCATAGACAGATCTATTTACTGTATAGCTATGTTCTAGGAGGTGGCCCATGCCTGACGGCAGAATCCGTGTCGGCAACGTGGAGGTTATCGGGCTGACCGACGCCTCCCTCGAGTTTCCGCTACCCCTGAGCGCCCTGTTCCCCACCATTCCTGGGCCTGCGTGGGAGCCCTTCCGCGACCGCTATCCCGACATCTTTCCCACCCCGGACTCGGCGCACTTTCACTTCGGTTGCTATCTCATACGCTCCGAGGGGCAGACCATTCTGGTGGACACGGGCATCGGCAATGCCACCACCAACCCCGGCATCCAGGGGATGATGCGGGTCGACGGGCGGCTGCCAGCGGAGTTGCTCTCCGTCGCGGTGCGCCCCGATGACATCGACACGGTCTTCTTCACCCACCTGCACATCGATCACGTTGGCTGGAACCTGAGCCAGCGTGGCCCCAACGCTAGGGCCACCTTCCCCCGCGCCCGCCATGTGATGCACCGCGCCGACTGGGACTTCTTCCAACAGCCAGCACAGCAGGAGATGGCCCGCTACTGGGACGAGACCCTCGGCCCTCTGGAGGGCTTGGGGCTAGTAGACCTTCTGGATGACGAGAAGGCCCTCACCAGCGAGGTCACTGCTGTCCCATGCCCAGGCCACACTCCGGGCCACATGGTGCTGCACATTGCGTCTCAAGGTGAGCACGCCATCGTGATCGGCGACGCCGCCATACATCCCGCCCAAGTGACGGAACTCGATTGGGGTGTGATTTTTGAGTCGGACCAGCCCATGGCCGCCACTTCGCGGCATCTCCTTTTCAGCAGGGCCGAGCACGACGATGCGACTCTCGTGGCCTGCCACTTCCCCGGCAAGGGGTTCGGGAAACTGGTCCGGGTTGAGGGGCGGCGGTATTGGGAGAGTTTGGATATTTAGAGGGCGAGTTACACGGACTTCCCGGTGGCAGGGGGCGGTGTGCCGCGAGGAGTTCACTACGCTTTTGTCGTTACAAGAATGCCTGCCCATAACTGGCGTCTCCTACTCACCGCCGCCGCCTGTGGGTTGACCATGCTGGCCTTGCTCTTGGGCTGCAGCGCAAATGCCCCCGCCCCACGCCCCGAGGACACCCTCCAAGAACTCATACAACGAACCTCACCGGAAACTGATAGGGAGGCCCTAGTCGCCCTGCTCAATGCCACTAATCGCGAATCGTGGGCCGACAACGACAACTGGCTGAGCAGTGAGCCACTCGGAGAGTGGGAAGGGGTAGAGGTTGACACAGAGGGGCGCGTTGTAGTGCTGACACTCAACGGAAACCAGTTAGTCGGAGAGATGCCGCCGCAGCTAGGCAACCTCGCAGGCTTAGAATGGCTGGACCTCAACGATAACAACTTGAGTGGAGAGATACCACCCGAGTTGGGCAACCTTGTCAACTTGAGAAATCTGAGCCTGAGCGGTAACCAGTTGAGCGGAGAGATACCGCCGGAGTTGGGCAACCTTGTCAACCTGAGAAATCTGACCCTGAGTGGTAACCAGTTGAGCGGGGAGATACCGCCGGAGTTGGGCAACCTTGTCAACCTGAGAAATCTGAGCCTGAGCGATAACCAGTTGAGCGGGGAGATACCGCCTGAGTTGGACGTCCTCGCCATTCTGGAAAATCTGAATCTCAAAAAGAACAAGTTGAGCGGGTGCATGTCTGATTACCTTGAGAGCCGGCATTTCGTTGGTGATTTGCCGGTGTGCACTCCTCCTGACCACCGCGGGGATAGGAAGGCGCTGATTGCCGTGCACAGTGCTTGGGGCGCGCGCGACTGGACCAAGTGGGGGAGTAGTGCGCCAATTGGAGAGTGGGACGGCGTTTCCGTTGATACAGAAGGGCGTGTGATAGGGCTGAGCCTCTCCGGAAAGGAGTTGAGCGGAGAGATACCGCGGGTGTTGGGCAAGCTCACCAGCCTGCAAGTGCTGATCCTCGGCTGGAACGAGTTGAGTGGGGAGATACCGCGGGAGTTGGGCAACCTCACCAGCCTGCGAGTGCTGGCCCTCGACGAGAACGAGTTGAGCGGGAGAATACCGCGGGAGTTGGGCAAGCTCACCAGCCTGCGAGTGCTGATCCTCGGCTCGAACGAGTTGAGTGCGGAGATACCACAGGAGTTGGGGAATCTCACCGGTCTGGGATACCTGCGCCTCGAAGGCAACCAGTTGAGCGAGGAGATACCGCCGGAGTTGGGCAACCTCACCAGCTTGAAATATCTGTACCTCAGCGGGAACGAGTTGAGAGGGGAGATACCACGGGAGTTGGGCAACCTCGCTAGCTTGGAACGGCTGTTCCTCAGCTGGAACGAGTTCAGTGGGGAGATACCAGCGGAGTTGGGCAACCTCACCAGCCTGCGAGTACTGGCCCTCGACGAGAACGAGTTGAGTGGGGAGATACCGGCGGAGTTGGGAATCTCGCCAGCCTCCAAGAAATGGTACTCGGGGGGAACGAGTTGAGCGGGGAGATACCGGCGGAGTTGGGCAACCTTGCCAGCTTGGGATTTCTGGCAGTCGCCGAAAACCAGTTGAGCGGGTGCGCACCGGCCAGCTTGGAAGACCAATTGGTGTACGCAGAGATGGGTGGCTTGCAGTTCTGCCGGTGAGTCAGCGATAACCTCAGCCCATGCTTTTTGTGGGAGAATCAGGGTTTGCCTAATCAGGCTGTTGGCCTACAATGGGGCCAGCACGCTCCCATACCGACGTTAGCCAGAATAGGAGACTTTGTGATGGAAGTAGAAGCCAAGCTGAAAGAGATGGGTATCGAGTTGGTATCCATGCCCAACCGGTCGACAGGGAATTTTATTGGTGCTAGGCGGACTGGGAACCTGGTGTATACGTCGGGCCACGGGGCTGGCGTGCCTGAGGGCGGGTTCCTTCATGTGGGCAAGCTGGGCAGTGACCTGACCATCGAGCAGGGCTACGCCTGCGCCCGCCAAACGATGATCAACCTGCTGACGACGCTCAAGGCGGAAATCGGCGACTTGGACAAGGTGAAGCAGGTAGTCAAGCTGTTGTGCATGATCAACTGCGCCCCCGACTTCGGCGATACCCCCAGTGTGGCCAACGGCGCCTCCGACCTACTGATCGCTCTCTATGGCGACTCCGGGCGCCACGCCCGTTCCGCAGTGGGCATGGGCTCCCTGCCCTCCGGTATGCCGGTGGAAATCGAAATGATTGTAGAAATAGAGGACTAGCCTGATGAAATTTGCCCACTTCTCTCAGTTGTTCAATAAGGTGGGCATGGAAACCGCCTCGCGCTACGAACAGATGTGGCGCGAGGTGGAACTGGCTGACGAGCTGGGTTTCGACTATGGCTTCCAGTCGGTACACCATTTCCACAAGCTGCGTCCTACGCCAGCGGTCTACTGCACCGGGGCGGCCGCCCGCACCAAGAATATGCGGCTGGGGCCCATGGGGTACACAGCAGGGCTGCACGACCCCATCAGCATCTTGGAAGAGACGCTGGTGTTGGACAACGTCACCAATGGCCGCTTTGAGTTGGGGTTGGTGTTCGGTGTCTACCCCGACTACTTCCGTGTGAAGGGGGCCGACCCGTCCATCCGTCGTGAGTGGGCCAAAGAGACGGTGCAACTGGTCAACGCCTTCTACAGGCATGCTGGGGAGGCCCCTAATGACCACTCGGACCTCTTCAGCTTCCAAGGCCCGATCCACTCATATGACGATGTGGAGTTCGCCATACGCCCAGTGCAGGAACCAGGGCCTCCCATATGGCTCGCCTCGACCCAACGGGAGACGATGCAGTTCCTAGCCCAAGAAGGGGCTCATGGCGGCTATCTGCACCTCAGCGACCGCCAAGAAATGGCCCCGCGCATGCAGGAGTTTCTCGCTTGGTGGGGCGAGGCAGGGCACCCGCAAAAGCCCAACATCGGCTATCTCTGCTTCGTGTATGTCGACGAGACCGACGAGTTGGCCATTGAGAAGGCCACCCCGTGGGTCATCGCCAGCACCCGCGAGGTGTACGAAAACACGCCACGGCAGGGCGGTGTCTTCAGCCAAGCGGAGGAGAAAGTTGGCCCCCGCAGCGACGAGATATTCCGCAACAAGACGGACATCGACTTCCTGCTGCAGCGGAACCTTGTCTTCGTTGGTTCGCCGGAGACCGTGGCCAACCGCATCCGCGAAGCCTCTGCCGAAGGCATGTTCAACACCATCATGGCGGAATTCAATATCGGAACGGTCGGCGAGGAGGACCTGATGCGCTCCATCGGCCTCTTCGGCGAGCGGGTCATCCCCGCACTGCGGGGCTTCGACCCAACTGCGTGACGCGGGCCACGTGGAGCTAACCGCGTATCAGACTTGAGCCGCAAAGCTGCCATGCCTATAATCCGGCTGGTGGCCGGATCTGGCCGGGGAGGTCTTGTATGGCAGCACAGCAGCTCTTGCACGAAGATATCGAGGGGCAGGTATTCCGCGTCCATCGTTCTGCGATGACGTCGCCGGACGTTCTGGATCTGGAGCGGGAGCGGGTATTTGACCGCTGCTGGCTCTACCTCGGCCATGAGACGGAAGTGCCCAACGCGGGCGACTACAAACGCCGGAAGGTCGGCGGACGGCCCTTGTTCTTCGTGCGGGCCAGCGATGGTCGAGTCCGGGTCTTCTACAACACATGTCGCCACCGCGGAGCCATGGTGTGTCGGCAGGATCAAGGCAACGGCGAGATATTCCAGTGCTTCTACCATGCTTGGACCTTCAACAGCCGCGGTGACCTCGTTGGTGTGCCGGATGAGGAAGGGTACTCCGCAGGCTTCAACAAAGCCGACTTCAGCCTGCTTTCCCCGCCCAAGGTGGACTCCTACCGTGGCTTCATGTTCGTCTGCTATGACCCTCAAGCCATGGACCTGCCCAGCTATCTGGCCGGGGCCACTGAGTTCATCGACCTCGTGGCCGACCAGTCGGAGGCTGGGATGCGCGTCATACCCGGCAGCAACCGCTACAGCATCAAGGCCAACTGGAAGCTGCTGGTGGAAAACAGCTTCGATAACTACCATGTGGGCCCCACCCATAAGACCTACATCGACTACCAGACCAGCTTGGGTGTGAAGATATTGCCCCAGTCGGAGCGTTGGTCCGAGGCTTATTCCTTGGGCAATGGGCACGCCGTCATGGAGTTCGCAGCCACCGCCGGCAGGCCGACTGCCCGCTGGTCGCCCTTCTTCGGCGAGGACACCAAGGACGAAATCGCTGCCCTGCGTGCTCATCTGGTAGAACGCCACGGCGAGGAGCGCACCGTGCGCATGGCCGACCGCAGCCGCAACCTGCTGATATACCCCAACCTCTTCATCATTGATGTGGCTGGGCTGACCCTCCGCACCTTCTGGCCTGTGTCCCACGACGAGATAGAAATACAGGCGTGGGAGATGGTGCCAAGCGAGGACGAAGAACAGTTGCTGCGACGACGTCTGGATAGCTTCCTCACCTTCCTCGGGCCAGGAGGCTTTGCAACTCCCGACGACTCCGAGGCCTTGGAGACATGTCAGGCCGGTTTCGCCGCCAGTGAGGTGGAATGGTCTGACGTTTCTCGCGGTATGCACATCGAACACCCCCAGTCGATCCATGAGTTGCAACTGCGCACCTTCTGGCGCCAGTGGCACGCCCAATTGCAGAGCGAGGACGGGCAGCGCGAAGGCTGGCTGTCGCCGGGCAACCCCGAAGCGGCAGCAAGAAACGCGTCGGTCCCTGTGGCGGCCGACGACTAGCATCGAGAGTGATTCCCGGCCCCGAACGCTTGTCCGCCGGGACACTAGAATGGGGATTGCCTTGATGGACATACAAGACCTTATCCAAGACGACAGAGAGCGAGGACTCTTCCGTTATCACCGCTCGGCGCTCGCCTCGCCCGAAATCCTGGAGATGGAACGTGAGCGGGTGTTCAGTCGTTGCTGGCTGTATTTGGGCCACGAGTCGGAGGTGGAGAACCCCGGCGACTACCGCCGCCGTACCGTGGGCGGACGGCCTCTCTTCTACACACGCACAGCATCAGGAGACATTCGCGTCTTCTACAATACGTGCCGGCATCGTGGGGCTCTAATCTGTCGCCACGAAAAGGGCAATGCCGAAATCTTCCAGTGCTTTTATCATGCGTGGACCTTCAACAACCGTGGCGACCTCATCGGCGTGCCCGACGAAGAGGGGTATGCAGCTGAGTTCCGCAAGCAGGACTACGGCCTGCTCTCGCCCCCTAAGGTGGAGACCTACCGCGGGCTCATTTTCGTGAGCTACGACCCAGAGGTAGAACCACTGGTCGACTACCTAGCTGGGGCGAAGGAATACATCGACAGGGTCATGGACCAGTCCGAGGCTGGGTTCCGTGTGGTGCCCGGCTCAAACAAGTACGACATACAAGCCAACTGGAAGCTGCTGATGGAAAACAGCATCGACCAGTACCATGCCTTCCCCACGCACAAGACATTCTTCGACTATATGGCGACCATATGGCCTGACGTGCCCCGCAGTTCCACAGGCCACGGCCGGGAGTTGGGCAACGGCCATGCCATGATGGAGTTCCCCGCCACTGCAGGCCGGCCCATCGCCCTGTGGACGCCCTTCTTCCCTGAGGAGATGAAGGAGGATATGGAGCGGGAACGCATCCGGCTGGTGGACAAGTACGGCGAGGCCCGGGCGCACAGCATGACTGAAAACCACCGCAATCTCTTCATCTACCCCAATTTGGTCATCAATGACGTCAACGCCATCACCATACGCAATTTCGAGCCGCTGGCCGTGGACCGTATGCAGGTGACCGCTTGGCACATGGTACCCCGTGACGATGAGGGGATGTCCTTGGCCATGCGTTTGGATAGCTTCCTCACGTTCCTCGGGCCGGGCGGTTTCGCCACCCCCGACGACTCGGAAGCCTTGGAGACGTGCCAAGCCGGTTTCGCGGCTACAGAGGTGGAGTGGTCCGACATTTCCCGTGGCACCCAACGTTACCCGCAAGCAGTGGACGAGTTGCAGATGCGAGGCTTCTGGCGCCGATGGCATGCCGACATGACGGGCTCCGGTGGGACGCGGCAAGCTGCCGACACCAGCGACACCCCATACTCGTCCGTCACAGTCGGCGACGACTGACGTCCGTTGATCGCTTCAACCTAGGCAAGCTGACCACAGCAACATTAGGAGAATTGAATGGCAAGCCAGGAAATCCCGAGCATGGAAAGGGCAAGACTGGAACGGGTCGCCCTGCGCCAAGAGGTGGAAGACTTCCTCTACGAGGAGGCTGCCCTGCTGGACCAGTGGAAGTTGGACGAATGGGCCACTCTCTTCACCGAGGACTGCCGTTACATCGTCCCTACCACGGACCTGCCTGACGGCGACCCCAACAAGGACCTCGTATTCATCGACGACGACATCGTACGGCTGCGGGCTCGAGTGGTGCGCCTCAACAGTCGTCATGCCCATCGCGAGTATCCTTGGTCCCGCACACGGCGCTTTATCACCAACGTCAGGATCACAGGAGCTGGTGACGACGAAATTCACGTCGCAGCCTCGGCCTTGGTCTACCGCTTCCGCAGTGGCCAAGGAGATCCGTATGTCGGCCACTACCAGTACACCCTGCGCCGAGTCAACGGCGACCTGAAGATACATTATCGCCGGGCTACGCTGGATATGGAAGCCCTCACCTGGCACGGCGCGGTGAGCATCATCTACTAGATCATCGACCTTGGTACACCGGAAGGAGCATTGAATGGGTAAGCTAGACGGCAAGGTGGCCCTGCTGACCGGGTCAAGCCCCAACATTGTTGGAGGCATCGCGGAAGGACTCGCCGACGAAGGCGCCAAGATTGTAGCAGTGGACATCTTCCCTGGATTCGCCAACGGTTGTGCTGAGGCCATCAACGAGCGCGGTGGCGAGGCTGTAGGCTTGGTCTGTGACGTGACCAACGAGGAGCAGGTGCAGGCAACAGTGGACCAAGCCAGCAAAGCCTTCGGCGGTGTCGATATCCTCGTAAACGGCGCCGTCATCTTCAACTGGGCTGGTGTGGTCGACATGCCCTTGGAGCAGTGGCGTCATCAACTAGATGTAATTCTCACCGGCAACTTCCTGGTTACCAAGCATGTGGCCCGGCTGATGATCGAGCAGCAGCGCAAGGGCAGCATAATCAACATCATCTCAACGGCGGGCCACCAAGGCGAGCCGTGGAATGTCGCTTACAGCACGGGCAAGGGAGGCCTGCTCAACTTCACGCGGTCCGTGGCCATGGAGCTGTCGCAGCACGGCATAAGGGTGAACAGCCTGACTCCCACGGCCACCGACCCCAGTGAAGGCCGTGAACGGGCGGGCCGCTGGGGCGTTGAATGGCCTCGCCCCCGGCCTTACACCAACCCCCGCCAAGGCCCTGGCGGGAACGCCCGCGCGGGTAGCCCGTTGCGCACTCTGCCCAGCCCCAGCCACTACGGGAAGGCCGCAGCCTTTCTCGCTTCCGACGAATCCGAGATGATCACCGGCTTCGACATGCGAGTCGATGCCGGAGCCCTAGCCAAGTACTGGATTTGGGACCCCAGCGATAGCGGTCCGTAAGGCCTCCCGCCTCCAAGCGACGGCTCCGCCCATCCGAGTTGAATCTAACGAGGGGGCCAAGGGAGGCGAAATAGCTTCCGCGGCTGGATACGACTGCTCGAATTTTGGGGAAGGCTGAAGTCATTTATAGTAAAGTTAGCCATGTTATGCTTGTCTTGTAACATGGCTAACTTTGCTATAAGCTTTAGCCATGGACCCAATTCGCAACCCATACTCTCCCGGAGCCGGCACTCAGCCGCCAGAGCTCGCGGGCCGCGGGGACATTCTTGAGAACGCACGAATTACACTGGAGCGAACGAGGATAGGGCGTTTCAGCAAGAGCATGCTGCTGGTTGGCTTGCGGGGCGTCGGGAAAACGGTGCTCCTCGACCGGATCCGAAAGAACGCTGAAGCCCGCGGTATCTACACACTGTGGATCGAAGCTCCGGAGAACCGCTCCCTGCCGTCGATACTGGCGCCTCAACTGCGCGTTGCCTTGTTGAAGCTCTCCAACCGTGAGAAGGCTCAGCTGCTGGCGGAGCGTGCCCTAAGAGCGCTCGCAGGGTTCGCCAAAGCTCTCAAGGTGAGGTATCAAGATATAGAGGTGGGCCTGGACTTTGACCCAGAGGCGGGATTGGCTGACAACGGTGATTTGGAATCCGACCTACAGGACCTGATCGAGGCCGTAGGCGCCGCCGCTCAAGCGGATGGAAGCTGTGTGGTGCTTTTCGCCGACGAGCTCCAATACGTCCGTGAAGATGAACTTGCAGCTTTGATTATGGCGTTGCATCGCACAGCCCAGCGCCAATTGCCGGTGACTATGTTTGGGGCCGGACTACCCCAAGTACGGGGACGGATGGGAAAAGCCAAGTCTTACGCCGAGAGGCTTTTCGAGTTTCCCGAAATCGGGGCTCTGTCGCCGGAAGATGCGAGGCTTGCGATCGCCAAGCCTGCTTTGGATGAACGTGTGGACATACAGCCTGCGGTCCTCGATATGATCGTCTCCCAAACGCAGTGCTATCCGTACTTCCTGCAAGAGTGGGGGAGATGTTTGTGGGACGTAGCGACCGAGTCCCCCATTACAGTTGCCAGCGTAGAGGCCGCCTCCAAGCAAGCCATTGCGGGCCTAGATGAAAGTTTCTTCCTAGTGAGGTTCGATCGACTTACACCTGTGGAGAAGCGATATCTCCGCGCGATGGCCCAACTTGGCGAGGGCCCCCATCGTTCTGGAGATATTGCGCAGGCCTTGAACCGGTCGGTTAACTCCTTGGCTCCTACTCGCAGCCAACTGATTAACAAGGGCATGGTATGGAGTCCAAGCCACGGAGACACCGCTTTCACAGTGCCAATGTTCGACCGATTCATGTTGCGCATCATGCCGGACGGGACGTGGCAATAGCTTCAGCCGGAGTGGGAGCCTACATTGGCAGGCCGCTGGGAAGCGCTCCACTGCTCCTGGGACTTCGGGGATTGGTTTGGAACTTGCCCCGTTTGACCCCTCACCATACCTAGTCTACAATCCGCGGCGCCTCGGTCCTTTAGATTCTGCTCAAGATACGCGTGGTGAACATGTCGCCCAAGCCTGTTCGTATTGGGATCATTGGTGCTGGCCGTGACATTCGTATCAACCTGATTCCTGGCTGGCAGGCGATGGATGGAGTAGAGGTGGTGGGCGTGGCCAACCGCAGCCGCGCCTCCAGCCAGCGGGTGGCCGACGAGTTCGGCATCCCCAAGGTGTATGACACTTGGCAGGAGCTTGTGGCCGACCCTGACACCAACGCCGTCTGCATCGGCACTTTCCCCGATACCCATTGCATGATGACCTTGCAAGCCTTGGCCGCCAACAAGCACGTCCTCTGCGAATCGCGCATGTCGCGGACTGCATCCGAGGCCCGGGCGATGCTGCACGTTGCCCGCAGCAAGCCGGGGCTGGTCACCCAAGTCGTGCCCGCCCCCGCCACGTTTCAAGTGGACAACATCGTGCTGGACCAGCTCAATAGTGGTGCGCTGGGGAAGCTCCTTTCGGTGAACATGTGGGTAGGACGCTCCATCGACAACCAGTTGGCTGGCGGGTTCATCAATCAAGACTCGCCTCTGGACTGGCGCCAGGACTGGGACATGCACGGCTACAACGCGTTGGGGCTGGGCATCGCATACGAGGCCTTGGTACGGTGGGTCGGCCCCGCTACTCGAGTGATGGCCAACTCCAAGGTATTCGTGCCCTCCCGACATGATTCCGACGGGACCACGCGCTCCGTTCGGATGCCGGACCACATCGACGTCCTGTGCGACATGGCCTGCGGGGCGACTGCCCATGTCGTGGTGAGTCAGGCAACGGGCTTGGCGCCCTACAACCAGAGCTGGATTTTTGGCAGCGAGGGCACCCTGCGCATCGCAAGCTCCCTGATGACCTCCTATCGGGACCGGGAGGCTGAATCCACGGGCATCGACGTTCCAGTCGGGGAAGCATCGGAGGCAGACGCCAGCTTTCGCGATGACGTCCACTATCGCGACCACCACAAGCTGCAGGTAATGGTCGGCCGCCGTGGTGATACTGAACTAACCGAGATACCCAACCCGGAAGACGACCAGTACCGGTGGCGTGTCGCCGAGGAGTTCGTCAACGCCATTCGTGGCTTGGAGCCTGTCACCCGTACTTCTTTCGAGGCGGGTGTGCAATACATGGAGTTCTTGGAGGCTGTGGCCCTCAGCGCCCGTGCAGGCCAAGCAGTGCACCTGCCCTTGGGCTAGTGATCAGGCATTAGACGGGCAGTAGACGGGAGGATGGAGTGATTACTCACATCGTGACCCATTGGGTCAAGCCAGACCAAGTGGACCGGGCCCTTGAGCTGTTCGAACACAACGGGCGGGCGGTGAAGAACGTGCCTGGCCTCGTTCACAGGCAGATACTGCGTTCCACCACCGAGCCGCTGCGGTTTACGGCCACAAACACCTGGGAGAGCGAGGAAGCCTTCCAGCGGTGGATGGAGCACCCCGACCACATGCTTGACTCCTACGGCACACTTCTGCGCGGTCCCGCTGGGTCTGACTACTTCGAGAAGTACAAAGATGCGGGGGACTTCGATTCGCGCCCAGCGGAATCAGACCGGTACGAGGTCATACCCAATCCGTAGGGGGGGCTGTTGCTTGACTTGATCCTCTCCCGCCCGATTTCGTGCCTTCTCACTCACCCCAGATCAGGTCCGGGGCAGTCTCTAACCCTGTCCCGCCAGGGGAGGGGACAAGATGCATGCAGACAGCGGTTGGGGCCGGCTCGGGAGCAGGTGCACGCGTTGGCTCAAAGGGTCCGACTTGGGATAACCGGCGTAGGAGTCTGGGGATACTGTCGTTGAACAGCATGTAGACGATAGGCAAGACCACCAGCGTCAGGGCGGTGGAACTCACCAAACCACCAATTACTACGGTTGCCAGTTCAGCGCTGATCAAGCCGCCCCCCTCGGTTTCCAGTGCGAGAGGCAGCAGGGCGAAGCTGGTAGTGAGAGCGGTCATGAGGATAGGCCGCAGACGTACCCTAGCCCCCGATATGATGGCGTCATACGGGGACATTCCCTTGGCCCTCTGTTGCTCGACGAACGCAATCAGGACTATGGCGTTGGTCACCACGATGCCGATAAGCAGCAGTATCCCCATCATGGCCGGCAGCCCCAGCGGGCGGCCTGTAATGGCCAGAGCCACGAGCACTCCAATAAGGGCGAGGGGCAGCGTCGTCACTATAACGAACGGGTTTCGCAGCGAGCCGAGGCTTGCGACCATGACCAGATAGACGAGCACTATGCCAATGGCCATCGCAAGGAAGATGGCTTGGAAGCCCTCGGCTATATCGGCAAAAATCCCACCACTGGACACGGTTACCCCTGGGGGGATCTGCAGAGCAGCGATTTTTTCGTCTACCTGGACTCCCACACCGGCGGTATCATCCCCGACTATGTCGGCGATGATGTTGGCCGACCGCACGCCGTCGGTGCGGTCTATGGAGACCGGACCCTCCCTTAGCAGCGCTTCTGACAAGTCGCCCAACGGGGCCTCGCCCATTGGTCCTACGATGGTGAGCGACTTCAGTTCCTCCATCCCTCCGGTAGACCGGAGGTCGCCCCTCAGCACCACATCCACCGTTTCACCTGCAATTGTCATGGTCGTAGCGGTCTGGCCGATTAGGTATCGACTGAGCTGAAGTCCGACTTGGCGCGTGCTCAGGCCGATAAGGGCGGACTTCTCCGGGTCTACCTCAATCGAGACTTCCGGCCGGGCCTCTGACACGCTGCTCTTGAGATTGACGATATCGTCTATTGTGGACAGCGACTGCACCAGTTCGGCGGACACTGAGGAGATATCCTCCAAGTTGGCGCCGGTGACGGAGATGTCGACCCCACCTGACGGAGGCCCATCCTGTAATTCGCCGATGCTAAGCAGACGCCCTGGCTTGGCTAAATCGGACCGGAGTGTCGCAGCGATGTCCTCGGGAGCGTCAGGGGAGAGGTGGGCGAAGAAGCTGGCAAACTCCGGACCCCTAGGCGGAGAGCCGAAGTCAGGGCCACCGGCGACGAAATCGCCAGCGCCCACGGTGACCGTGTATACATCGGAGACCTCGTTTATCCGGTCTTCGATATCCGTCACCTCGGCAAGGGTCTGGTCCAATGGAGTGCCGGGAGGCATGTTGAGTTCGATTTGCAGGAAGCGATCGCCTCCTCCCCCGAACAGGTTCACGGGGATGGTAGCCAGTAGGCCGAGGCTTCCGACGGTAAGCAATATGGCAATCAACAGAGAGGCGATTCTGTGTCCCAGCGCCCATCTGAGGACTTTGATGTAAACCTGCTGCAACCGGGTCTCGGGCAGCTCTATCTCGCCCTCATCACCTGCCCCCTCAGGCAGGTCGCCGGGCCGCAGGAGATAAGCGCCCAGAACAGGGACTGCTGTGAGGGCGACGAGGAACGACGCAATTAGCGCGAAGGTGACGGTGAGTGCGAAGGGCAGGAAAAAGGAGCCCACCAGACCCTGAATGAATGCCAGCGGCACGAAGACGACCACTGTGGCCATCGTAGAGGCGAAGATCGCGGGTGCGACCTCGGACGTTCCTTCCAGTGCAGCGCGCCATCTGTCGCGGCCACCCTGAATGTGCCGGTAGATGTTTTCGAGCACCACAATGGAGTCGTCAACGACGCGCCCCACGGAGATGGCGAGTCCACCAAGAGTCATGAAGTTGAGGCTCATGTCCTGCCATGTCATCAGGAGAATGCCTGTGAGTACGCTCAAGGGAATGGACAGCGCGATCACAACAGTTGGACGCAATGTGGTGAACAGCCCCTGAACTATGGTAGGGCGTATGGTGAGCATGAAGGCGAAGACGACGGAGACGGCGAAGAAAAACCCGAATACTGCTTCCCGGAGCAGGTTGTCGATCTGTTCCTTGATCTCCGGGCCTTGGTTGGAGACTTCGATGAACTGCACGTCGTCCGGGAGTCCGCCGATACCCTCAAGGGCATCGCTGACTCTTCTGGTCACGTCAATGGTGTTTGCATCGGCGTTCTTGGAGACCGAAACGCTTATGCCGAGTTTGCCATTCGTACGGGAGATGCCCCCGCTTCTGCCGATGCCGAATGTCACGTCGGCCACGTCGGACAGCCGCACTTGACCCGACTCGGATGCCCCGACAACGAGGTCTCTTACATCCTGGACGGAGTCCAGCGTATGTGTCGTCTTCGCTATGATCGCCTGTGAGCCGTCGAATATGAGGCCAGCGGGCAGGGTCAGGTTGTTCTCGCTCAAGGCGTTGGCAATCTGTAGTAGGGAAACGCGGTTTGTCGCCATTCTGCCAACGTCGACTGTCACTAGGACGTGTCTCTCGACGGTGCCGCTCAAGCTGACCCGCAAGACTCCTTCAAGGCCTGATATGGCTGGCAATACTTGGGACTGCACAGTTTGCTGAAGGTCGTACAGGTCTCCGTCGGATACCACGCTGAACTGGAAAACGGGGATTTCCGTGGGATTGAACCGCCCGACGTCCGGCTCTTCCACCCCTGCCGGGAAGTCGATACCGGTTATGGCCGCGGTGATGGTGTTCTGCGCCTCCTCCATGTCGGTGCCGTACTCGAAATTCGCAAATACAACGGCGGCCCCTTCGAGAGAGGTCGATTGGACTGATTCGAGGCCCGGCGTGTCGCTGATGGCCCTCTCTATGGGCTCGGCGACATGCCGCACCACGGCCTCAGGGTCTGCTGAAGGATAGCTGGCCGATACTGTGACGAGGGGGAACTCGATCTGGGGGAACAGTTCGACCTTGAGTGTCCGGTAGGCGAATACGCCTGAGACGAGTATGAGAATGATTGCCAGTACGGTTACCGTGGGGCGGCGCAGGGCAAACGAGGTTAAGAACATCAATGGATCAGTCTCCGAATTCCGAACAGGTAATCAGACGTGACAGTATGATTGCTGATTCAAGTGCCCATGCGTCCCAACGAGGCCCCCTGAAAATGGACTCTCTGAACAGGGGGGCCTCAGGGCCTCGAACAGCAAAAATTTACATTGTTTCCCAGTCCCGCTCTATAGCCGAGGCTTCCGCTCCATCCACTCGTTCACTTGGTTGCGTCCCAACTCCCGCAGGAGCTCGGAGTCGGAGGCGGGTGTGGAGGCCGGAGGCACGGTCAGCACGACGTCGTGGGCGTATGTTGGAGCTGGGTCCCCTGCGATGCCAGTGCTGTGGACATCGCCCCCGTCCTGCACTAGGCGGATGCCACGGCGCACCATGTTGCGCAGCATGGACACACCACGGTCGGTGGAAGCTAGGTGCTCCAGATCGTGGACAGCCATGGGGCGCTGGTTCACTTGCGCGTCGTAGTCGCCGGGCACCCGCTGCCTCTCCTCATAGGGCCGCGAGGCATCTTGGCCGAAGCCCGGATTGGTGCGCATGGGGAACGGCCCGCCCGCCTTGGTGCGGTGGAAGCCTATCTGCATCGTGTTGGTGTCATCCAGAGGCACCGTCCAAGTGGTGGCCATGGGGTGGTTGATCTCGGTGCGCTGCTCGATGTCCAGCAGGTTCGGGGGGAATTGATGGATGTTGGGCGGGATGAAGTCGGCGATGCGTATCCACACCTTGTTATCCTTGCGCCGGGTGTCGATGTATACCGTGCCCACAGGGGTCTCCATGTAGTCCCACTCGGCTAGGATGGTCAGGTCTTGGGTGAACCCCATGCTGCCGGGCAGAGTGTGAAGGTATATAAGGTGGGCGGCGTCCATGGAGTTCTCTTTGACCTGTAGCCAGTTGCAGGGCCAGTCGTAACGGGGCCCGGCAATCATCTGGTACCCGTCCAGCCCGTAGGTGTCCAGCACAGGGAAGGGAGGCTGCTTCTCCGGGGGACCCATGTATACGAACACCAAGCCCTTGTACTCATGCACTGGGTAGGCCCCGTGGTACAGCCGGTCCTTGAGGGTGCTGTCGGCAGGCTCACCCGGCGTCTCAAGAATCCGCCCATCCACATCGAACAGCCAGCCGTGGTAGCAGCAGCGGATGCCGCATTCGCTGATGATGCCGAACTCCAGCGAGGTGCCCCGGTGGGGACAGTGCAACTCCATGGCCCCGATATGGCCGCTCTTGTCCTTAAAGACGATGAGGTCCTCGCTGAGGATGCGCACCTTCACTGGCAGGTCCTGTAACTCGTTGGACATGAGCACAGGCTGCCAGAAGCGCCGGAAATACTCGCCACAAGGCGTCCCCGGCCCCACCCGGGCCAACTCCGCATCCTCTTCGGGCACCTCCCGGTGGTAGTAAGCGCCAAACTTCTTATTCAGGAAGGGTGCACGTGTGGTGGTCATAGAGACCTCCTTCTTCTATGGGACACCTATGGGAATAAGATGCTATTCCCAGTGTATTCCGGTGGCAGATTTTTGGTATTCTTTGTCGCCTAAAATGCTATTCCGGTAGTATTCCCCTAGTATATTTTTGCACCTGGATTAGTAAGGGCGCAGCTACGGGCCAGCTTTGGGGGGCTGCCGGTAGCCGAGGCTGCAATTTTTTTTCTGTGTGCTGTCCCGTCCCCGATAGGTAGCATGGGGTTGCGGGCCTCCTTTGATGGTTGGGGTCATTATAGCGGGCGGGGGGGAGTTCTTGATAGGGGGATGTCATGGGGAGGGCCGCCCTTCACCCCATGCCGATGTTCACCGTCAAGGGGGGTAAGTTCAGGGGAGAGGGGTGTGACATTTACCCGTAGTTTGGGGCGATGGGGCCGTGCTAGAATCCCAGCCAGTTATGTTGGGGGGTCGAGAAGGGGGCGTGAGGATTGTGAAGGATGTTGGAGTGTGGAGGCTGAGTTGAGCGTTGTGAAGGTCAGCCCCGGCTACGAAGTTCTGGCTAGCAGCGAGGAGAGCCGGCTTGAGGCGACGCGGGCAGCACTGGGGGCCAACCTGGATTTTCACGGCACGAACAGCAGCTACGGGTCCCACGCGCTGCACCCGTTCCCGGCGAAGTTTCCGCCGCAGTTGCCGGCGTTCATGATCGGGCGGCTATCGGAGCCTGGCGAGCTTGTGCTTGACCCCATGCTCGGCTCCGGGACGACACTTGTGGAAGCGATACGGCTGGGACGCCGGGGGGTTGGCTGCGACATCGACCCACTGGCGCGAATGATTGCGTCAGCCAAGTTGACCCCCATAGACCCGGTCGTTGCCCTCAGAGAGGGAAACAGGATCGTAGTTGGAGCCAGTGACGACTACCATATAGCCCGTTGGAGGCTAGAAAGGGACTTCAATCTGCGGTTCGACGTGAGGACGTCGAAGTTCATCCACGACTGGTTCATGCCCCAACAACAGCTTGAACTCCTTGCTCTAATACAGCGCATCGAAGCGCTGCCCAAGGGAGGAACGCAAGACCTCCTCCGGGTGGTATTCTCGTCGACCATCATCGCCAAGTCTGGTGGGGTATCGCTGGCGCGCGACCTAGCGCACACTCGTCCCCACAGAGACACACAGAAGACCCCCACGTCGGCCTTTATAGAATTTGGAAAGCGCCTAGAGCGGACTATCGCGGCTCTCGTGAAGCACGAGCCGGGCAGTACCGTCCTACGCTCCCGCTTCGATGTAACCCATGAGGCGGCGCGAGAATCTGCCCACTCTGCGTCCATCCACGCCGCAAGCGCCGCGGATACTGGTCTGCAGCCAGCGAGTGTCGACCTGATCGTGACGTCGCCTCCCTATGCTAACAACGCGATCGACTATATGCGGGCGCACAAGTTCTCTCTGGTGTGGTTTGGCTGGAAGATCGCGGACCTCTCCCGGATTCGCGCTCACTACGTGGGTCATGATGCGTTAGCCGGTGTGCGTTATGACGGCCTACCCAGCCAGTGCGAAGAGACGTTGGCCAAACTGGCGGATCGCGACGAGAGGAAGGCACTGGTACTGCGTCGCTATTTCGAAGAGATGAAGGGTGTCATCTGGGAGATGCAACGGGTACTGAAGCGGGGCAGGCCGGCTGTAGTAGTAGTGGGCTCTTCTACATTACGAGGCCTGGACGTAGAGACACCCAGAGCACTCGCCGCGATCGGCGAAAATGCAGGCCTCGTGCTAGCTGGGATCGGCACCCGTTTATTGGATCGCGACAAACGCATGATGCCAGCGCGATGGGGCCAGCTGCAACAGTCACAGATCGAAGAACGTATGCACAAAGAGCACGTGATTGGATTGGTGAAGCCATAATGCCGGGTAGGATCGAAGCTCTGCGACGGGCGTACCACCGCCAGATTGCTCGTGACGTATTGAGGCAGACGGAGTCTGGAACTCCGAACAACGCGGATAGCGGCAGTAGTTCGAGTGTCAGGATTGCTCGAGGAATCGTGGAGAACATTGGGCTTCAGATAGGGTCCGAAAAATTGGCAGGACAGACAGCGGGGCGTCGATTCGAGGAGGCGACAAGGACGTTCCTCTGCGACGCATTTGGATTACTTTCTCATATTCGCCCGGGGGAATGGGAATTCTCACTGGGCGGAGACATCCGTGACTACGAGCAATACTTACATTTGTCGGATATACGTCGAGTAGTGGAACAGCATGAGGAGCTACGGATCGTTTTTGGCGATTATATAGTGACGCCGGATATAGTTGTCTGCCGAGAGCCGGTTACAGATTTGAAGATCAACGAGAACGAACCTCTGCTGATAGACGACGCAGTGGCTACTTATACACCACTGCGGCGCGCGAATTCGCAAGCGAAAATCCTGCACGCGAGTGTGTCTTGCAAATGGACGGTTCGCAGCGACCGTTCTCAAAACGCACGTACCGAGGGCCTGAACCTTGTGCGTAACCGAAAAGGCAAGACACCACACATAGTTGTTGTCATGGGAGAACCCCTGCCTGGGCGAATTGCGTCGCTCGCGTATGGTACAGGTGATATCGACTGCATCTACCATTTTGCCCTAAGGGAATTGAAGGCCGCAGTTGGGGGAAACGATTCGGATGCTGAGTTGTTAGATACACTGGTGACGGGCAGGCGCCTACGCGACATCAGTGATTTGCCATTTGACTTGGCGGCGTGAAAGTGATGCTCTGCCCACTGGGGTGTTGCGCCGTTCGTAGCCTGTTCTAGCCGGCGGTCATTCTGGTGCTTTGTAAGGGTAATCCTGCTGGGTGCTGGCTACCCAAATTCGGGGGTTGTCGATGTAGGCTTGGGCTACTCGGCGGCCTGTCTCGCGTACTAGCTGTTTGTCGGCTTCTTCGGTGGAGGCGTAAGAGGAGTTGCGGGACGTCTGGCAGCCGGTGGGCGTGAACGGGTGGGGCGTAGAAAAGGCTGTAGATGAACTACTGGCGATGGGCTAGGGATGTGCATAACACGGAGATAGTGGACAGCATTGATTACCGGGAGAGGGACGAACCGATTACCTTCCTCGAGAATGACTTTAACTACCGCCTTCCGCTATGGTTCGATGAGCCGGAAGACGAGGAATGGCTGGAGGCTTGGCGGGCGTTGCCGTGGTTGGAGACATAGGCGCGGCTGGCAACCACTAGGCTCACTGAGGTCTTGACCACCATTCGTAGCCTGTCTTAGCCGCCCGCACATACTGATTAACGGTATATCCCCCTCACCCTAACCCTCTCCCGCCGGGGGAGAGGGGATTTCTGGGATGCTCTCTAAGGGTATCCCTGCTGAGTGCTGGCTACCACAGATTCGGGGGGTTGTCGATGTATGCTTGGGCTACTCGGCGACCTGTTTCCCGCACCAGCTGTTTGTCGGCTTCCTCGGTGGAGGCGCGGGGGACTCGGACCACGGTGTCGTTGGCGTAGGTGCGGACCACATCGCTGTTGCGCACCAGTTCCCGCGGGTCGTTCCCAGCCTGTACCGCGCGTATGCCGTCGCGCACTTGGTTGCGCAGCATTATGACGCCCCGGTCGGTGGTGGACAGATGCTCCAAGCCGTGGCGCGACAAGCCCCAGTGGATGTTGGTGAAGGCGTCGAAGTCGCTGGGCATCCGCTGTCGCTCTTCGTAGGTGCGGTTCTCCTCCGACTGCCCGAAGGTGAGCACCGGGGGACGCTGGGGCCGAGCCCACTCCTCTTCCGTGTAGTGTCTGATGCGCAGGTTCACAGTGTTGTAGTCGTCCACCGGCACCGACCATTGGGTGAGCCATGGACGCAGGAAGGGGTGCTCCGTCTTGCCGTCCTCCGCGTTGGAGGGCACTTGGTGTACGTTGGGGGCCATGAAGTCGTTCATCCGGACCCAGACGTTATCGCCGACGCGACGCATGGCGATATAGACCAGCCCCAGAGGCGTCTCGAGGAAGTCCAGCTCCGGTATGATGCCGAACTCGTCGGTGAACTGGCTTCCTGTCACGATGGTGTGCAGGAAAGCGGTATGGGCCGGGTCCATGCTGTTCTCTTTGATTTGCAGCCAGTTGCATGGCATGTAGTGCTTGCCACCGGTGACCGACGATTTCCGGTACCCCGGATGCCCCTCTTCCACCAGAGAGTCGTATAGGGGGAATGGGGGCTGCTTGTCTGCGGGACCTAGGTAGGCGAACACCAGCCCTTTGTGCTCCAAGGCAGGATATGCCCCGTGGCATAGCCGGTCCTTGAGGGTGCTGTCGGCAGGCTCGCCGGGGGTCTCAAGGATGCGTCCGTCCACATCCATCAGCCAGCCGTGATAGCAGCAGCGTATCCCCTGCTCCGACACCAAACCGAACTCCAGCGAGGTGCCACGGTGGGGGCAGTGCATCTCCATCACGCCCACGCGCCCTTTGAGGTCGCGGAAGGCAACCAACTCCTCACTCATAATCTTCATGGCGAGGGGAACGTCGTTCAGCTCCTCGGAGGCGCAGACAGGCTGCCAGAAACGCCGCAAATACTCTCCGCCGGGCGTCCCCGGCCCCACATGGGTAAGCTCGGAGTCTTCTTGGGGAACGTCGCGGTGATAGTAGGCCCCGTAGGGGGTGTCGAGAAAGGGCGCTCGTGTTGTCATCAGGGCAACCTCCGCAGCGGCAATTTGACCTGTGGCACTCGGTCGATAACGCGGTCAGCCCACAGCAGGGCGGCTTGTACAGCTTTGATTTGGATACTAGGCAGCAGCCTGTGCGGTGTCAAGCTGGCTCGGTGAGTATGGGATGGGTATGGGCTAGGTAGATTTCAGCGTTGATGTGTGGTAACCGAGATCGCACTGTTATTCGGCGTAGGCCGGAATCAGAAAACTATGACATCTGAGCGCAGCCTGCCACTAGATCGCTGGATTTCGGCTCAAGGCTAAGAAGGATAGTGACACGCCGGGCAGACACCTCTATCTTGTTCGGTCGCTGGCTTGCTTGGTTGCTGGGCCCCTCACAGAAGGCATCTATTGACAGGGCGAAAACTGCTGGGATATCTTACGTTATTCGTACAGAAGCCGGACTATAGAGGCGATTTCTAGCAACAGGTTGCTGGGGCTGATTTCAAATAGAGCTGGAGGTCATAATGCTCGGTGCATTTAATCGTAGGTTGGTCTTCATGGGTCTTGTACTTCTCTTGGCGGCGATCATCATCGCCTGCGGAGAGGAGGCCACCGCGACTGCCGAGCCCTCCGCCACACAGGCAGCGGACCCCACCGCCACAGCCGCCCCCACTGTCGTAGCCGCCCCCACTGCTGCTGCGGTGCCCGCCACAGGGGCAACTCCTACGGCGACCCCGGTCCCTACGCCCGCCCCCACTGAGACAGTGATGAGTGGACCCAGCGGGTCACTGAATGTGGGCATGGCCGAGGTAGCCCCTGTGTCCCACGTCTTGCATCTACAGACCTACAGCTCCTTCAAGTACGATACCCTGATGACCCACGAGACCATGTTCCGGCGGGATAAAAACGGCAAACTCCACGGCATGCTGGTCAAGGAGTGGGACGTAGACCCGGCTGGCTTGGTCTGGAACTTCCGCTTCCAGGAAGGCGTGCCTTGGCATAGCACCTTCGGCGACTGGGGAGAATTCAGTGCCGACGACTTCATATTCAGTCTGGAAAACGTCACTACCGAGGGATCGAGACACGGCAGCTCTGGCCGTATAAGGAGAGACTTCTTTTGCGAAGGTTGCTCCCTCACCAAGATCGATGACTACACCATCAGGTTGGAGCGCCCCTCTGTCAGTGTGCAGATCACTTGGGACAGCTACCGCAACGGTGGCGGCTCCGTGGCCATGATTAGCAAGAATCATGTGGAGACCAACGGCGAGGACCAGGCAAACTTCGAGTCTGTGGGCACCGGATCCTGGCGCTTGGTGGAAGCCAAGACCGACAATTTCCGGCGCGTCGAGGCCGTGGCCGACCACTGGCGCAAGACTCCTGAATTCGCTGAAATGACCTGGACACAATTCGGAGAGGAGTCGACCCGGCTGGCGAACTTCATCACCGGTGACTTGGATACGGGACAGTTTTCACTGGAGTCGATCGCCGAGATAAAGCAAGGGCCTCCTCCGGGTGTGGACTATATGGTCTTTCCCGGCCAGATACTCTGGCGCTTCAACCAGATGGGACATAACTACTACAACGATCACGAAGCCCATCTGGGGGACAATCCGCCCGTGCCCTTGGGAGACCCCGCCTTCACCTGTGACATTCCCTACATCTCATGCGAGCGGGATGTCAATTCCGAGGAGTGGATCAACGCCAGAAAGGTCCGTCGCGCCCTCAGCATCGCGATCGACCGCCAGAAGCTGGTGAACAATCTGGCCTTCGGCGAGGGCGAGCCTTGGTATGTCAATTACTGGACCAAGAGCCATATAGAACAGTGGGGCGTGGACGACTTGGTGATTCCCTACGACCCAGAGATGGCGATGCAACTGCTTGAGGAGGCCGGCTATCCCGACGGGTTCGAGTTGGATATGGTCGTCACCGATCGCCCTCCCGGCAGCGACGTGGTGGGCCAGGCAGTAGCCACTATGTGGCAGATCATAGGGGTCGAGGCTGTAATCAAGAGGCTCCCCTACGTTGCCTACCGTCCCACCCTAGTGAATCGCACTGCCACTGAGTACCATTCATACAACAATACGCCTTCAAGCCCAGAACCCTTGGATTGGTACTCTCTCTTCCACTCGACGGCCAACGGGTTCAATTTCGGCGCCCAGCACCCGGAGCTGGAGGCGCTGCTGGAGAAGGCCGCCGAGACTCCGGACGAAAGGGAGCGGTTCGAGGTGCAGTCAGACATCGCCCGCTGGCTCTTTGATCAGGAACTGGCCATCCCGCTCTTTGGCGAGAACATGGTCTGGCCTATATCGTCCAAACTTGGTCGGTGGGAGGTCGGAGCTGGCACCATCGACTGGCTCGGTAATTGGGAGGATGCGCCACGCCGCCAGTAAGTCCCATCCCAGCAGTCCATCCCGGATAGGTGAACACGAAGGAAGCCCCGGCCTAGCGAGCCGGGGCTTCCGCTTTGTGGACGAGGGTCTTTCGAAAGGGGCCTCTCGACTACTACTACTATTGACAGTGGTCAACCAGTGGGATAATTTACGCTATCCCTACAATAGACAGGCGATTCGAGACCATATTCCGGCTATAGACTGATGGGGCTGAACTCAAAACAGTTCTAGGAGGTCGTGATGGTTGGCATATTCAATCGCGGGCTCATCTTCTTGGTGCTTTTACTCATCCTTGCTGCGGTCATTATTGCCTGCGGGGAGGAGGCCACCTCGACCGCCGAGCCTGCCGCGACGCAGGCGGCGGTTCCCGCACCAGCTCCAACGACAGCCCCTGCTCCCGCTGCTGTTGCTCCTTCAGCCACCACGGCTCCCGCGCCAGCGCCGGCCGTAGCCGCGACCCCGACGGCGGCCCCGGCCCCAGCGCCAGCCCCGACGGCTCAGGCCATGGTAGGGCCCTCCGGGTCCATCAACGTGGGTATGGCCGAGGTGGCCCCCGTGTCTCACGTGCTCCATCTCCAGACCTACAGCGCGTTGAAGTACGATACCCTACTGACCCACGAGCCGATGTTCCAGCGGGACAAGGATGCCAACCTCCACGGCCTGCTGGTCAGCGAGTGGGAGGTCGACCCCACCGGCCTAATACACACGTTCCATCTCCAAGAGGGGGTGTCTTGGCATACCACCTACGGAGACTGGGGCGAGTTCAGCGCCGACGACTTCCTCTTCAGCCTGGACAACGTCGGCACCCCCGGCTCCCGTCACCCCCGGGCGGGTCGAGTGCGTCGTAACTTCACCTGCGACGACTGCACCCTCACTAAGATCGACGACTACACCGTGGAGTTGGAACGCAAGACCATCACCGTGCAGATTTCCTGGGACAGCTTCCGCAATGGTGGTGGCTCAGTTGCCATGATCAGCAAGAAGCATGTGGAGACCAACGGCGAGGAGCAGGCGAATTTCGAGTCGGTGGGCACTGGCTCGTGGCGCTTGGTGGAAGCTGAGACCGACAACTTCCGTCGTGTGGAGGCAGTGGTCGACCACTGGCGCAAGACCCCCGAATTCGCCGAGATGACCTGGATACAGTTCGGCGAGGAATCGACCCGCGTGGCCAACTTCCTCACAGGTGACCTGGATACAGGCCAGTTCTCGCTGGAGTCCATTGAAGAAATCAAGAGGGCCGACAACCCCGGCGTCAAGTTCATGACCTTCCCTGGTCAGATATTGTGGCGCTTCAATATGATGGGCCACAACTACTACAATGACCACGAGGCCCACTTGGGTGACAACCCGCAAGTCCCCTTGGGTGACCCGGCAATCAGCTGTGAGTTACCATACATATCCTGCGACCGGGACCTGGAGTCGGAGGAGTGGGCCAAAGCCCGCAAGGTGCGCCGCGCCCTGAATATAGCCATCGACCGCCAGAAGCTAGTGAATAATCTGGCCTTCGGGGAGGGCGAGCCTTGGTACGTGGCCTACTGGCCCAAGGAGCAAATAGCCCAGTGGGGCCTGACCGACTTGCACATCCCGTATGACATCGAAGAGGCCAAGCGGCTGCTGACCGAAGCCGGTTACCCCAACGGTTTCGAGCTGGAGATGATGGTCACCGACCGACCTCCTGGAAGCTCCCTCGTGGGCCAAGCCGTGACCACCATGTGGCAAGACATTGGCGTGCAAGCCAAGATATCGCAACAGCCCTATGTGGCCTTCCGGCCTACGGTGGTCAACCGCACCGCCACCCAATATCACTCCTACAACAATACCCCAGCAACCCCGGAGCCGCTGAATACCTATAGCGTGTTCCACTCCACGGCCAACGGGTTCAACTTCGGCGCCCAGCACCCGGCCATTGAAGCGATGCTGGAAGAGGCTGCCCAAACTGCCGACGAGACCGCACGATTCGAGTTGCAGACCGAATTCGCGCGTTTCCTGCACGCCGAGGAGTTAGCCATCCCCCTGTTCGGTGAGAACATGGTCTGGCCGCTTTCCGCCAAGGTGGACCCTTGGGAGGTCGGCGCTGGCAACATCGACTGGCTGGGAGACTGGGAGGACACGCCACACCGCCAGTAGGCGTACCCGTTTCACACGAGATAAGGGAAGCCCCGGTCCAGCGGACCGGGGCTTGCATGGCTAGTCGCATGGGGCTCCGTGGGACCGCCACGAGACGAACTTGCATGTTTGTGGTAAGCTTCCGGCGGTTTACTAACGATAGACGATTTATCGGGATTAGGAGGCATGGATGCTGGGTAGACTCAATCGTAGACTTATCTTCCTAGGGCTGCTGCTGGTCTTGGCGGCGGTCATCATCGCCTGCGGAGAGGAGGCCACCCCTACAGCCGAGCCCCCCGTGACCCAGGCTGCCGCGACCCAGGCTGCCGCACCGGCCCCAACGGCGGCGGCGCCCACAACTGCCCCTACCACTGATGCGCCAGTCGCAGCCGCAACTCCCGCAGCTATGCCCGTGCCTTCGGCCACTCCGGAGACGGTAACCGCGGGACCCAGCGGGCATCTACGAGTGGGCATGGCCGAGGTGGCTCCCGTATCTCATGTGCTGCATCTTCAGACCTATAGCGCGTTGAAGTACGATACTCTGCTGACCCACGAGCCCATGTTCCGCCGGGACAAGGACTCGAACCTCTTTGGCCTGTTGGTCAAAAAGTGGGAAGTGGACGCCGCCGGCCTGATGCACACGTTCCACCTACAGGAAGGGGTGCCTTGGCACACCACCTACGGTGATTGGGGCGAGTTCAGCGCTGACGACTTCCTCTTCAGCCTGGATAACGTGGGCACCCCCGGCTCTCGCCACCCAAGGGCGGGCCGAATCCGCCGTAACTTCACCTGCGACGAGTGCATCCTCACCAGAATCGACGACTTCACCGTGCAGTTGGAGCGCCCGACACTCAGCGTGGAGATCACTTGGGACAGCTTCCGCAACGGTGGAGGCTCGGTCGCCATGATCAGCAAGAAGCACGTCGAGGCCCACGGCGAGGAACAGGCCAACTTTGAGTCGGTCGGCACCGGCTCCTGGCGCTTGGTGGCGTCCGCAACGGACGACTTCCGGCGTGTGGAGGCGGTCCCCAACCACTGGCGCAAAACCCCCGAATTCGCCGAGATGACCTGGACACAATTTGGTGAGGAATCGACGCGGCTGGCCAACTTCCTGACCGGAGAGCTAGATACCGGCCAATTCGCCTTGGATTCGATTGAAGAGATCAAGAGAGCGGATGTCGAGAATGTCGACTACTTGGTCTTCCCCGGCCAGATACTGTGGCGGTTCAACCAGATGGGGCACAACTACTACAACGACCACGAGGCCCATTTAGGCGATAACCCGCAGGTGCCTCTGGGTGACAAACCCTTCCAATGCGAGTTGCCCTACATCTCCTGTGACCGCGACCTCGAATCCCAGGAGTGGGCCGACGCCAGGAAAGTGCGCCGTGCCTTGAACATTGCCATCGACCGCCAGAAACTGGTGAACAACCTGGCCTTTGGCGAGGGCGAGCCTTGGTATGTCAACTACTGGGACAAGGCCCAGATAGAGCGGTGGGGCCTCACTGACATCACCATTCCCTACGATCTCGAAGAAGCCAAACAGCTGCTGACCGAAGCCGGATACCCCGACGGGTTCGAAATGGATATGATCGTCACTGACCGTCCCCCTGGCAGCAATACCGTGGGACAGGCGGTAGCCACCATGTGGCAGGATATCGGCGTCGAGGCCACTATAGCCCAGTTCCCCTACGTGGCTTACAGGCCTACGCTGGTCAACCGCACCGCTGCCCAATACCACTCGTACAACAACACACCCTCCAGCCCGGAGCCGCTGAACTACTACAGTGTGTTCCACTCCACAGCCAACGGGTTCAACTTCGGCGCCCAACATCCTGCCATTGAGGAGATGCTGATACGAGCCGCCCAGACCGGTGATGAGGCGGACCGCTTCGCGATACAGGAAGAAATCGCGCGCTTCCTCCATGCCGAGGAGTTGGCCATTCCGTTGTTCGGCGAGAACATGGTGTGGCCACTATCCTCCAGGCTGGGTCGCTGGGAGGTTGGCGCTGGCAACATCGACTGGTTGGGAGACTGGGAGAACGCACCACACCGCCAGTAGACGTAGCCCCCTTTCACACGAGACAAGAGAAGCCCCGGTCCAGCGGACCGGGGCTTCTTCATTTATTGCATGGCTACTGGGCATGGCTACTCGCATGGGGCTCCATGGGAGCGCCACAAGACGAACTTGCATGTTTGTGGTAAGCTTTCCGGCGGTTTACTAACGATAGGCAATTTATCGGGATTAGGAGGCGTGGATGCTCGGAAGACTCAATCGTAGACTTATCTTCCTAGGGCTGCTGCTGGTCTTGGCGGCGGTCATCATTGCCTGCGGCGAAGAGGCCACCGCGACGGCTGAGCCCGCCCCAGCAGCACCCGAGGCAACGGCAGCGCCCGCGCCCACGGCAGTTACAACCGCCGGCACAACCGCGGCCACGGCTGCGCCTGCGGTGCCCTCGGCCGCAACCCCGACTGCGGCGCCTACCCCGGCCGCTGCTGCGCCCACTGAGACACCGATGGAAGGACCCAGTGGCCATCTCAGAGTGGGCATGGCCGAGGTGGCCCCCGCATCGCATGTACTCCACCTTCAGACCTACAGCGCGTCGAAGTACGACACGCTGCTGACCCACGAGACCATGTTCCGCAGGGACAAGACTGGCGACCTGCACAGCATGCTCGTAAAGGAATGGACCGTTGACCCAACCGGCCTGGTTCACACCTTCAACTTCGAGGAAGGAGTGCCTTGGCACAAAACCCGGTACGACGATTATGGAGAGTTCAGTGCCGATGACTTTCTGTTCAGCTTGAGGAACCTAGCTACGGAGGGTTCACGCCATACGAGGGCAGGACGGATTCGCAGGAACTTCCTCTGCGATACTTGCGAACTGATAAAGATCGACGACTACACAGTCCAGTTGAAGCGCGAGACCCTCAGCGTGGAGATCACATGGGACAGCTACCGTAATGGAGGCGGCTCCGTCGGTATGATCAGTAAAAAGCATGTGGAGGACGTCGGCGAAGAGGAAGCCAACTTCCAGTCCATCGGCACCGGCTCATGGGAGCTGATGGAGGCGGTTACCGACGACTACCGCCGGGTAGAGGCGGTGCAGGACCACTGGCGCAAGACCCCCGAGTTCGCAGAGATGACCTGGATACAGTTTGGCGAGGAGTCGACCCGCTTGGCCAACTTCCTTACCGACAAGCTGGACACGGGTCAGTTTGACTTGGAGTCCATTGAAGAGATCAAGCGCGATCCTCCCGAGGGCGTAGATTATTTGGTCTTCCCCGGCCAGATACTGTGGCGCTTCAACATGATGGGCCACAATTACTACAACGAACACGAGGCACATCACGGGGACAACCCGAGCGTGCCTCTGGGCGACGAACCCTTCCGGTGTGAGCTGCCCTACATCTCCTGCGACCGAGACTTGGAGTCGGAGGAATGGGACAATGCTCGCAAGGTGCGACGCGCTCTGAATATCGCCATCGACCGCCAAAAGCTGGTTAACAACCTAGCCTTTGGCGAAGGCGAACCTTGGTACGTGAACTATTGGGACAAGGCTTTGATAGAGAAGTGGGGTCTCACTGACGTGACGATCCCCCACGACATCGAAGAGGCCAAGAGGCTGCTGTCTGAGGCTGGATATCCCGACGGTTTCGAGATGGAAATGGTCGTCACCGACCGCCCGCCGGGAAGCGACATCGTGGGTCAGGCGGTCTTGACCATGTGGCAAAATATCGGGGTAGAGGCCACCATATCCCAGTTGCCCTACGTGGCCTTCAGACCCACGCTGCTCAACCGCACGGCCTACCAGTACCACTCCTACAACAACACCCCTTCCAGCCCTGAGCCGTTGAACTACTACGGCTCGTTTCATTCAACATCCAACGGCTTCAACTTCGGGGTGCAGCACCCCGTCCTGGAAGAGATGGTGCTCAGGGCCGCCGCGACTGCCGATGAGGCAGAGCGGTACGGGATACAGGAAGAGATAGCTCGGTGGCTTCATGCCCAAGAGTTGGCCATCCCCCTGTTCGGCGCGAACATGGTCTGGCCCCTCTCGTCTCACTTGGGCCGCTGGGAAGTTGGCTCCGGCACCATCGACTGGCTGGGTGACTGGGAGAACGCGCCAAAGCGCAACTAGTCCCAACCCAGGCCAGCCCGATAAAGGCAAGTTCGGAGGAAGTCCCGGACAGCGCGCCGGGGCTTCCGCTTTTGCTGCAATCCCCATTTGGTACAGTCCCCATAGGGAGATACCAAAGAGTCCTCTCCTCCTTGAATGGGGAAGTGAGATTGGGGTGATAAGAGCAGTACGGACGAAGGGCATTGGGCCCGCAAGACGCGACGCCCTGTTTCTGGTAAGCTTAGCCCCTGTCTATTCGGCCATTTTGCGATTCGGCCATTTCATGAGGAACGGGAGGTCCTATGGCGACAGCGCAGGCTGCAGTCCTCGTAGCCCCACGGCAGGTTGAGATGCGAGAGTTCGATCTACCGGAAATCGGCGACGACGACGGACTGCTCAAGATTGAAATCACCGGCGTGTGCGGGGCCGACTGGGCTCCCTATCTCGGCGACACCAAGACATGCTCCCCGCCTGTAATCCTAGGCCACGAAATCGTGGGACGCATCGAGCGCATCGGAGCTTCGGCGGCCCGGCGATGGGGAGTCAAGGAGGGCGACCGCGTTTGCATGGAGGAGTACATCCCCTGCCGCGATTGCGAGTATTGCCTTACCGGGCATTACAACGTCTGTGGCAAGCGGTGGTACGGCCACCTTTCAGCCAACGAGGGCCCAGGCATCTGGGGAGGTTACGGCCAGTACCTGTACCTCGACCCCAAGGCAGTGCTCTATCCCATGTCGGACAAGGTGCCAGTGGAAATCGCCCAGTTGTTCCTCTCCATGGGCAACGGAGTCCGCTGGGTGCAGTCGGCAGGCGGCGGCAACATCGGCAGCGTGGTTGCCATCTTGGGGCCCGGTCATGTGGGCATGGGCGCCGTCGTCGCAGCCAAGGAAGCGGGGGCCGATTGTGTTATCGTCACCGGCTTGGCTTCCGATGCCTCCAGGCTGGCCGTTGCCCGCGATCTGGGGGCTGACTATACCATCAACGTCCAGGAGGAAGAGGACCTGAGGGAAACTGTACGCAAGATCACTGGCGGACACATGTGCGACACGGTGGTCAACGCTACCTCCAATGCGCCCCAAGTAGCCCAGCAGGCTGTGGAACTGGGCGCGCACGGGTCTACCGTGATATTGGCAGGCGGTTCCGACAGCCCCATGGTCAATCTGAACCAGGATATGATTCGCACCAACGAAATGACCTTGAAGGGCGTCAGAGGTCGGCACTACCAAGAGGTAAAGAAGGCGATCCAGATCATCGAATCGGGCAAGTACCCCCTCCACAAGATCGCTACCCACTACTTCTCGCTAGAAGAGACTGACCTAGCCCTGCGCACCATGGGCCGGGAGGGCGACCCCACTGCCCTGCAGGTATCGGTGTTGATGTAATCAGACTGAAGGCAAAACACTGGTAGTGGCGCCCCTAAGGGCGCCGAACACCCCAAATCGTAAGGGTGGCCACTAGGGCGCCCAACACGCGAACCGTAGGAGGACCTCATGACTAGTTCAAACAATGGGCACGGGACCAATGGACACGTAACGAATGGGACCAACGGCAGCAACGGCTCGAACGGAAATGGAGCGCAGTATCTGCCAGGGGACCTCTGGGAAGATGGGTTGGTACCCGAACAGACTATGCCTGACCAAGGCTTGTCGGGGCGCAAGAAGACCTATGGCTCCTCGGGCATCGGCGTCCACGACATGGTGCCCAAGCTGGGCTACCGTGAGTACTGGTACCCTGCGGCGCAACTGAACAAGCTGGGTAAGCGCTCGTTCCGCCTGTTCGGGCGGCGCAAGCCCCTGCGCGTGAACATCATGGGCGAGGACATCATCCTCTTTGAGGGCAAGAAAGGCCCGGACGGCAAGAGGAAGATCGCCGCCTTCTGGAACCGCTGCCCCCATCGTGGCGCAATCTTCACACCCAAGGGCCGTTGCGAGTTTGATGGCACCATCAGCTGTCCCTACCATGGCTACACCTTCGACGAGACCGGCGATTGCGTAGCAGCCCTCACCGAGGGTCCTGAATCAGGACAGGTGGGCAAGATGAAGGCCCGTACCTTCCCGACGGCTGTAGTCCGCGATGTGGTGTTCGTGTGGATGGGACGGACCGAGCCCGTCCCCATCGAAGAGGACGTGCCGGAGGAATTCTTCGACCCTGCCTACGTCATCGACACCTACTGCTCCGTCTGGCCCATGAACTGGAGCCTGACCATCGAGAACTCCGGGGACAATCATTCCTCCTATATCCACCGCTTCCGAATGAGGCGCATTCTCAACCTGCAGGCCTTCCGCCAAGACATGGCCTACTGGCCCGGCGTGAAGGTGGTAGAGCAGACCGACAAGAGCATCGCCTTCAAACCGGCAGGGCCGGCACCGCACCAAGTCTACTATCCGGGCTTGGGAGCCAAGTGGCCACGTCACACTTGGTGGCGTGTCCTGACCCAGCGGAAGAACCTGCTGGGCCGCAACATGCACGCGAAACCCTTCAGCCACGAGTACCGGCTACCCAGCATCGCAAGGGTGCATGGCTCCGGCACAGGGCACCTGCACATGCGCTGGGCCACGCCCATCGACGAGAACTCCAACCTCCATTTCAGCTTCGGCATATCTCGTGCCACCAGTCCGCTGAGGCGTCTCTATCGCAAGATCTACCTACGCCTCTGGTACCGCACCTTCGTGGTCAAGGTTACCAACGAGCTTGAGGACGTCCCAGTGCAGCGCTTCGACCGGCTGGACACCACTGCCCCGCAGAAGCTGGGGGCGAACGACGCACCCATCATCATCTGGCGCCGCCGCCTGCCCCTGACCTCCCGCGACAACGTCCGCGTGTGGAAGCAGGGCAACACGATCGAGGCCTCCCAGGATATCGAGGTGCAGGAGGCCCCGGACGCGACCCCGGTGGCAGCCGACGACTAGGCGGCCGACCGCTGATCGTCTGGGTAGAGGTCTACGAACATGACGACCGACGCAGTAACGGACTATCGGGAACAGGCCAAGGAGTTCCTCGCGAAAGCGTGGGAATACTTGGCTCAAGACGACCTGCATCAAGCCTCGGAGAAAGGTTGGGGTGCGGCTGCCCACATGGTCAAGGCTGTCTCCGAAGCTCAAGGCATATCGTATCGCACCCATGAAGAATTCAACCTGTTGCTGGATGATGTTTGCCAGTTGTTGGACGATGATCGCCCACTAATGCTGGGCAGCGTGGCCAATGAACTGCATCGCAACTATTACAAGCGCAAGATACATTTGCGAGCCAGCATCATCCAGAGGCAACTCGACAGGGTGGCCGAGTTGTTTGACCTCTTGGAACCCTTGGCTAACGGCTAGTTGTGGACCAGTGATAGCAGATGCCATAAAAAGGCCTATGCTACTCAAAATCATGGGCCTTTAGCTTGTAACGGATGTCTTGCGACGAGCGTTGCTGATTGAAGGGGAGGCACGGGGTGCTCTCCGTACGGGTCGCTGACCGTGGTAACAAGAAACTGATTTATTGTCACAGCTAGGATTCAGTATGCCCATCAACACCGTAGCCATCCTTAGCCCTGGCGACATGGGGCACGCCGTGGGTAGGAGGCTGCGCGAACACGAACTCCGTGTGGTGACCTGCCTCGCAGGTAGAAGCCAACGCACCCGCGCCCTTTCCGAAGAGGCGGGAATCGAAGACAGGCCCTCCATGCCGGAACTCGTCGCTGATTCCGACGTCATTCTGTCCATTACCACCTCCGAGGCAGCTCCTGCTCTTTGTCAGGAAGTGGCCGATGCCATCATCAGCACCGGTTCCGGTGTCCTGTTCGCCGAGTGCAATGCTATTTCGCCCCAGAAGACTCGCTCGCTGGAGCCGGTCATAACGAACTCCGGGGGCCGGTATGTGGACGCCTCCATCATTGGAGGCCCGCCTCGTCCAGGCTACAGCCCCCATATCTACGCCTCGGGTAAGCACGCAGATGAGTTGGAACAGTTGCGCGAATACGGTTTGGACATTCGTGTCATCGGACCGGAGATCGGCCAAGCTTCAGGCCTGAAGATGACCTATGCTGCGTCCACCAAGGGGGCCACGGCTCTATTCAGCCAACTCTTGCTGGCCGCCGAGCAGATGGGCCTGTCGGAGCATCTCAAGGCGGAGATACAGGACGGGCCCATATACAAGCGGATGCTGGGGGCGGTACCCTCGGCCCCATCGCGGGCCCAGCGATGGATCAGCGAAATGAAGGAGATCGAAGCCACCTTCGAGTATCTGGGGACCACGCCTCACCTTTTCGAGGGCGTTGCCGACATGTACAGCCTCATCGGCGACACGCCGTTGGGCGAGGAACGCCCCGAAACCCGCAACGCCAACCGCACTTTGGACGAGACTGTGCGTCTGCTGGCAGGCTACATCTCCAACAGACGACTAGGCGACAATACAGACGACTAAGCGACAACATAAGTGGCGCATAGTCCAGGAGGTCCAACTTGGCCGACATTACGCCGGAACTGCTCGAAACCCTGCGTGGCATGCAATCGTGCACCATCGCCAATGCCTTAGAGACCTTCAACATCCAGCCACGAAATCACGGCTTCATGGGGCCCAAGGTGCGCTGTATCTTCCCCGATTTGGGTGGAATGATTGGCTACGCTGTGACCGCAGTGATTGCTGCCGACAAGCCTCCCACTTCGCATATGAACGTGCCTCGCCCCGAATGGTTCGATGAGATACTCAAGGTGCCCGCTCCCCGAGTGGTCGTGATGCAGGACTTGGACTACCCCAACCCCGTTGGCTCTTTCTGGGGAGAGGTGCAGAGTAATGTACATACCGCCCTCGGCTGCGTCGGCACTGTGACCAATGGGGGAGTGCGCGACCTCGACGAAATGCGCGACCTCACGTTCCACGCCTTCGCCAGCGAGGTGCTGGTCTCCCACGCCTACGTGCACTTGGTGGACGTCAACGTACCCGTTACAGTGGGCGGCCTGACGGTCAACCCCGGCGACCTCATAATGGGCGACCAGCACGGTATAATCGCGGTCCCCAAGGATGTAGCAGTCGAAATCCCCTGTGCGGTTCAGAAGATAGAAGCAGGCGAACGCACCATCATTGACCTGTGTCGTTCCTCCGAGTTCACTGTGGAGAAACTGAAGGCGTTGTACGGGGGCTAGACGCCTCGACCAATGCTCCAATGCTCTCCAATGGGGGATGTCAGGGCCCGCCCTGATTTCTTTATGGGATTGACGGGGGTGTTATTCTTACCTTGCCATCCACCCGCCGGGGGGTGAGCGGTTAGATTTACAACGGCAGCCGCTGGGATCCTTATGGACCGAGACGGCAAGACGATCAAGACGTATTCGCGAAGCCTTCCCGGCGTGGCTGGGCGGGCTTTTTCTTTTTTCCGCAATGATGAAATCGCAGAATGGCATCACCGATATTGAGGGTGTTGAGGTCGGCCACCATACCGATCTCCTCCACGCTACCGGCTGCACAGTCGTAATATGCCGTCGCGGAGCCGTCGGCGGCGTGGATGTGCGTGGCGGCGCCCCGGGTACCAGGGAGACTGACCTGCTGCACCCATCCAACCAAGTACAACAGCTCCACGCAGTGCTCCTCGCTGGAGGCAGCGCCTTCGGACTAGCGGCTGCCGACGGGGTGATGAGCTACTTGGAAGCTGAAGATGTTGGCTTCCGTGTTGGCCCGGCGGTGGTGCCCATCGTTCCCGCAGCCGTCCTGTTCGACCTCAACCTCGTTGCCAGCGATGTACGACCCGGCCCAGATGAGGGACGTGCAGCATGTGTGGCGGCGACCACCGGGGCCGTGCCCCAAGGCACGGTAGGCGCTGGCACCGGGGCGACCGTCGGCAAGGCGTTGGGTATGGAGCATGCTATCAAGGGAGGCATCGGCACCGCCAGCATCGCCCTCCCCGGAAGACTCCTGGTCGCTGCCTTGGTGGCGGTGAACTCCTACGGTGGAGTCGTAGACTACCGCACTGGCGAAACTGTGGCGGGACCAAGAGGAGACCAGAAGCCGCAGCTTTACGACTCCGCCAAGCTGCTCATCGAGGGCAGAGGCACCGCGTCTCCAGCCTCCACGGGTGAGAACACTACTATCGGAGTCGTCGCCACCAATGCGTCGCTGACCAAAGAGCAGGCCAACCATCTCGCACGTGTCTCCCACGATGGCCTCGCGTTGACAATTCGGCCCTGCCATACTCCCCGGGACGGGGATACTATTTTCGCAATGGCCACCTGCGCTATCGAAGCCACACCCGATCTCACTCTTCTGGGGACCGCGGCCGTAGAGGCCACGGGGCAGGCCGTGTTGAATGCTGTGCGCTCAGCCACCGGCTTGGGCGTCATCCCATCCGCTGGGGAGTGGTGCGGTGGCTGAGCGCGTAGGCTTCATTGGAGCGGGGAAGCTGGCAACCGGGCTGGCCTTGGCGTTGCACTCTCACGGCTACGACATCGCTGCCGTAGCCAGCAGGTCATCGGACTCGGCTCAGAGACTCGTGTCACTGGTGCCCCATGCCGTTCCCGTAGCTGCTGCCGCAGAAGTAGCCAGCTCTTGCGATCTGGTATTTATCACCACCCCCGACAGTGCCATCGAACAGGTAGTTCGCTCTGCCCGCTGGCGAACAGGTCAGGCCGTCGTCCACTGTAGCGGCGCCCTGTCGCTTGAGCCATTAGCCAGCTCGGCCACCGATGGGGCCTCAGTAGCCTCCTTCCACCCACTGCAGACCCTCGCCTGCATCCAGACGCCACAAGAGGCTGCGGAACGTCTATCGGGCGTCTGCTATGCCTTGGAGGCAGATGGTTGGCTGGCCCACTGGCTGGAGAAACTCGCCTTCAACCTTGGCGGGCACGTCATACGAGTCACCCCCGATGACCGTGCCTTATACCACCAAGCGGCTGTATTCGCCTGTGGTTACGTCGCCACGCTGCTGGATGCTGCTGAAGAGATATGGAGACACATGGGCTTCTCCGCGGAGCAGGCACGGGCCGCGCTGGGTCCGCTGGCCCAGACCACGGTCTCCAATTATCGCCTCGTAGGCTCGCATTCCAGCGTTACCGGGCCCATCCCACGAGGTGACTCGGGGACGGTCCAGCGACAGTTGAGCGCGCTCCAGACACGATTGCCCGACTTGGCCCCGCTGGCCAGCGCATTGGGACTTGGCTCCCTGCCCTTTGCGCCGCCCGAGGACCGGCAGCGGTTAGCCGCCGTTCTGCAACCCGCCACCTCTGCAACCCTCGACAAATGAAAGCCCTAGCACCACATCGTACGGCGACGTCACCCTAACGCCCGACCACTCGACGAGGTAGGTATGGGAAGAAAGATAACCGTCAGAGACATCCGCCAGATGAAGGAGGCCGGGGAGAAGATCCCCATGATAACCGCCTACGACTACACCACCGCCTACCAAGCGGACCAAGCTGGCATACCGCTGCTACTGGTGGGCGATAGCCTCGGCATGGTGGTGCTGGGCTACGACTCCACCATACCCGTTACCATTGAGGACATGGTGCATCATACAAAAGCCGTAGTCCGTGGAGCCAACAGAGCCTTGGTCGTGTCCGACCTGCCTTTCATGTCCTATCAGGCCAGTGAAGAGACGGCCTTGCACAATGCGGCTCGGCTTGTACAGGAAGGTGGAGCCCACTCCGTGAAGCTGGAAGGCGGTGAGAGGATCGCCGCCACCGTCGACCGCATCGTCGGCTGTGGCATCCCCGTGATGGGGCACTTGGGGCTCACCCCCCAGTCGATACACGGTCTAAGTGGCTACCATGCCCAAGGACGGGTAACCCAAGAGGCGGCCCAGATGATACGCGACGCCCATGCCTTGGAGGACGCCGGCGCGTATGCAGTTGTGCTGGAGTTGGTGCCCACGTCGCTGGCGGGCGTAATCTCCAGCAGGCTCTCCATACCCACTATAGGGATAGGGGCCGGCCCGTTGTGCGACGGACAGGTGCAGGTTGTTCACGACATGCTTGGCCTCTACACCCAGTTCATGCCCAAGCACGCCAAACGCTACGCCCACCTTGGCGATGAAATGACCGCAGCCTTCCGCTCCTACTCCGACGAGGTGAAGGAAGGCATATTCCCCACGGAAAAAGAAAGCGTGCAGATGGACGCCGAGGTCCTGCGCTCGGTGACGGACGCGCTCCCTTCCCGCTAAGAACCATGCGGATCATCGAATCGAAGACAGAGATGTGGCAATTGTGCTTGGACTCTGCCCGACCGTTGGGAGTGGTCCCCACCATGGGGTCGCTGCACCGCGGCCACATGGCCCTCGTTGAGCGTGCCCGGGCCGAGTGCAGCACTGTCGCTGCCACCATCTTCGTCAATCCCACCCAGTTCGGCCCCAACGAAGACCTCGACACCTATCCACGCAGCATGGAGCGCGACCTCGCTTTGCTGGAGCAGGCACGCGTGGACCTAGTCTTCACCCCCACTGCCTCTGAAATCTACCCCCTCGGCTTCAACACATGGGTCGACGTCGTCGGCGTCGACCAAGGCGCGGAAGGACTGTACCGGCCTGGGCACTTCCGGGGTGTCGCCACCGTAGTCGCCAAGCTGCTCAACATAACTCGTCCTGATCGTGCTTATTTCGGCCAAAAGGACGGCCAGCAGAGCGCAGTGGTGCGACAGTTGGTCCGTGACTTGGACATGATGACGAACATCATAGTGGTCCCTACGGTACGGGAGGAGAGTGGCTTGGCATACAGCAGCCGCAACGCCTACCTCGACCCTGATGAACGGGCTGCTGCCGATGTCATCTATCGTGCCCTGACGGCGGCCCACGGCCTCTGGTCGTTCGGTGAACGGGACGTGGCCCCCATCACCGACGAGGTGCGACGCGTGCTGAACTCCGAACCACTGGTGGACGATGTAGATTATGTGAGTTTGGCCGACGCGGATACGATGGCGGAGATCGATCGGTTGGAGCGTCCCGCCATGTTGTCGGTAGCGGTCCACATAGGCGGCACACGTCTCATCGATAATATCATTCTTGGCGAAGAGTAGTGCCCGCGCCCAATTCCGAGCAGACGCTAGTCCAGCAACATAACTGAGCTGGACTTCACGATCAGGTACGCATCCTGCCCTGCATGCAGTTGTAGCGCCGTCGCTGCCTCAGGCGTCACCTCAACTACCAACGACACACCACAGTCGGCGTACACCATCACCCTTCCCTCGACCCGGTGGACATCGCTGATGATAGCCGGGAGGATGTTCTGAGCGCTGATGCGTGGTGGTGGGTCGAGGGCCACGATGATGTCGCCCGCTCGTATGGACACCGAGATAGTATCCCCCTGCTGCACGCTGACTGTCACAGGATGAGGGTCGACTATGTACAGTGGGTTCTCCCCCAAGGCCGAGACTATCGTGCCGCTGTCGGGACGCCGGTCGGCTACCACCACGTCCAATAGGTTTTCCACGCCCCCGCTCTCCATCAACGAGCGCATGCCGGGATGCACTAGCGCATCCCGGACCGGCTCGAATGTCACCTGTCGGCCCTTGTCCAGTGCCAGCGCGCGGTGACTGATTGCCAGCACCTCCGATATGGAATGGGACACGTAAACCATGGGAATCGAGAGTTGCTGGTGCACCACCTTCAGGTACCTCAGCACTCGCCCGCGCAGTCCCATGTCCAACGAACTCAGCGGTTCGTCCAGCAGCAGTAGCGATGGGGATGTGGCTAGCGCCCGGGCCAATGCAACCCGCTGCGCCTCACCCCCCGAAAGGGAGCGGGGACTGCGCTGCACCAAATGGCCCAACTCCAGCAACTCCACTAGGTCGTCAGGTGCGATGGCCCGGGCGTCGGCGTGGCGCAGCTTGTAGCCGTATTGGATGTTCTCTCCCACGGACATGTGGGGAAACAGCAAGCCGTCTTGGAAGATATAACCTATGCCTCTCTTTTCCGGCGGCACCCTCACCCGAGGGTTCGAGGAGTAGACCTTTCGACCGTCCAATACGATGGCCCCGGAATCGGGGCTGGTGAAACCAGCGATGCAGTTCAGCACCGTAGTCTTTCCGCTGCCAGAGGGGCCGAATACGGCAGTGACACCTGACGGAAATGAAGCATCAACCTCCAGCTGGAAGCCGGAGTAGCTCTTGGCGAAGGCCAGCCGCAAGAAGTCCTGCTCCATCGCTAGTAAGCCCGCCGGTGCACCAGTCGATGGTGCAGAAGTAGGGAACCGAAGGCGAGGACAAGGGATACGGCAATCAATCGTATGGCGGCGGTATCATCGCCGGTCTCGATGCGATTGAACAGGGCAAGAGGCACGGTTTGTGTGCGCCCTGGGATGTTGCCTGCCACCACGATGGTTGCGCCGAACTCGCCCAACCCGCGGGCGAACGCCAGCAGTACCGCCGCCAATATGCCACGACGTGCGAGCGGAACGGTGACACTGAGGAAGGTCCTGAGGGGCCCAGCCCCAAGGGTGCGGGAGGCGAACTCCAGTCGCGGGTCCACGTTCGCCATGGCTACCTCGATTGCCCGTACCATCAGAGGTAGCGAGACCAACCCGGCCGCCAAGGCCGCCGCCACCCATGTGAATACCACGTCGACGCCTAACAGGTTGTGCAGAAGCTGGCCGATGGGGCCGTTGCGGCCTAGGAGAATCAACAGGAAGTAACCTGTGACCACTGGGGGCAACACCAAGGGGAAGGTGACTACTGTATCTAGTAGGGTCTTACCGGGTATCGACGACTTGGCCAGCAGCCAGCCCACCAGCAAGGCCGCTGGCAACCCAATGAGCGTGCCGACAATGGCTACTCGCAGGGAAAGGGCGACTACCTCCCACTCGGCGGAAGAGAGCAACCCGTATCACGAAAGCGACAGTGTGCTGGGAGCGAAGACCTCTTCCGGCGCCACCTTCCGGGTGAGCACCTTTTGCTCGATGTTGAAATCGACGAAGGTCTCCAAAGTCTTGCGGTTGGCCTCCACTCCAAAAGGCAGCGGGTCTCCTCCCGCGAGTTGGCCCATCTCGGCGATGGCTTGGTCGGCGCCTTCCAACTGTCCGGAACTCAGATGCTGCATGTAGGTCTCCTTGGCAGCCTTGAAGCAGCGGAACAGTTCCTCGGGCAGCCAGGGGTTGGCTTCCATCACCTCGTTCTTCATCACAATGGTGTGGTTGATGGGGAAGACCCCTGTCTGTTGCATGTAGTCGGCGGCGGCCTGCCGGGCGTCCGGTATCAGAGGCTTCACGTCCGGTGAGTCCACGCGCCCCGCTCCGATGGCGGCGTCAATATCGCCCGCGGCCAGCATCGCTGCCAAGTCGTCGCTCTCAGCCGACACCACATTCGATGGGTGCTGGTACTCCGCCACATGCTCGTCGCCCGATAGCACCCAAGTCACCTTGTCCAAGTTGACGCCATACGCTGAGCTGAGGATGCCTCGCACCCATACGCCTGTGGTCACAGTGTAGCCACGGACCCCTACGCGGCGTCCTTCCAAGTCAGATGGCGAGTTGATCCCCGAGCGGGTGTTGTAGAGGATGGCTCCATGATGGAAGCCACGCACCACGAAGGCTGGTATGGCCGTGATGGGCTTGTCGTGCGCCCTAGCGCAGAGATAAGTGGAGAGCGCCATCTCGGACACATCGAACTCCAGACCGCGAATCATGCGCCGGAAGATGGCGATGACCGGGTTGACCTCCACATGCTCCATGGCGATTTGCTCCGAGGCCACGGTGCCGTCCTTGAGAGGCGTCGTGTGCCCGTAGTTGCCAATGGCGGTCTTTAGTGTCAGTGCCGACATATCAGGCATCTCCTGTCCAACTAGATTCTGTCGTTGCTAGGAGGCTCCGCTCCTAGAGCAATCAGCCGCCCGTCAAGTACCTGCGACATGCGCGGTCTGGCGAGGTATAGACTTTGTCGTAGGCGGGCCCACGGTCTGCTGACCTTACTTCATCCTCGAGTAGACCTTGCGGTGGTTCCCCTCGGTAATCTTGTGCCGGTCTTCGTCGCTGAGCCAGTCGATGCCGTTGAAGAGGGGCACCAAGTCCTCGAAGTTGCGCCCCGTGAGAGGGTCGGTGGCGTTGACTGCCCCGAACATCTCGGTGGCGAACAGCACGTTGTCGACGCCAACCTTCTTAATCAGAAGCTCCATACCGTCTTGGTCGTAGATGGCCATGTCCCAGTAGACCTGTCGCGCAGCCTCCTCGAAGGGTTTGATGCCGTTGCGGGTATGAGTGCCACGGTGCCTGTTCCACTGGTAGGGAATCGCCCCGCCGCCGTGCGGGATAATCAGCTTGAGTTTCGGGAAGTCCTCGAAGACCCGCGAGCCCAGAAGCTCCACGGCTGCGTTGTGGTGCTCGCAAATGTAGTAGGAACTGGTGACGTGGAAGGCGGGATTCATGGAGGCGCTGGCGTGGACCGTACCGGGCACGTCAAGCTGCTCCATCTTCTCCCACAGGGGGTACCACCACTCGCTGGCCATGGATGGCGTCAGCGGTTCCAGTCCTCCCGCGATGTTGGGGTTGACGTTACAGGCGACGAAGCCCAACTCGTTGACGCACCGCTCCAACTCGTCCACCCACTTCTCTGGGGCCACCGGCTCGCCCTTCTTCGGGTCCATGGCTTGGGGTAACTGGCATACGGGGCTGACCTTGTCGGGCCAAGTGGCCCCAATGCGACCTATGATGTCGTTGCAGGCCATGGACCAGTAGCGGCTGATGAGCTCTCCGCCGAACTGGTGCCCCATGGCCGATGCTTGGGGGGAGAACATCAGCCTGTCGATACCCGTCTCTTCCATGCGTTGGAACTGGCTGGACATGGTGCGTTCAAGCTGTTCGTCACTCACCTGTAGCCGCGCCGGGGCAGGGCGTGAGAAGTTGGTAATCTGCTGTCCCCGGTACTGCTGCAATTGGGGTGGGGCAGTCGTGTAGTGGGCATGGGCGTCGATTATCATTCTGGTAGCCTCCCGATATTCTGGGACCCGTTTGGTAGGCCGCTATGTCTTCCCGGCCGTTGCCATCAAGATACGTTCCTATGCTGAGGTGATTCAGCAGCGAGCGGCAGCTTGTGATGCAGCCCTTTCACCCTCACCCCAACCCCTTCCATCGAGAGAGAGGGGGTTCCACTCCTAGGGAGACGGGCACTCTGAGTCCTCTCCTTACAAGAAGTGGCGCTATTTTAGCAGACAACCCCGCCCTTTGTTGCGCTTATTGGCTTCTGCTAGAATCGGGCTGCTAGAAGCGGGCCACTTTTCGAGCCCCCTTATTCTGAACCCCAAGAGGAGTTGTAAGATGGCAGAAATTCCCCGGCTGAACGGCGTCATCAAGGCACTGGAAGAGGGCAAGACGGCCTTCGTCCCCTTCAGCAATCCCGACATCGAGGCGGCCACCGCCTTAGGCTCGTCCAAGTACGACGGCGTGGTCTACGAGATGGAGCACGGCCCCTTCGACTCGCCCACTCTCCGCGACACCCTGCAGTTCATGCTGAGCCGTCGCCAGATTCTGGATAGCGGGTCGCTGGCCGCATCGGTAACGCCCATGGTGCGCATCCCGCCCAACGGCGGCGAGATGAACCAGTGGATTGCCAAGCAGGTGCTGGACATTGGCGTCTATGGCATCGTCTGGCCCCACGTCAGCTCAGTGGATGAGGCGTGGAACGCCGTGCGGGCCTGCCGCTACCCCCGCTTGGCGGAGGCACCCCTTTATAATCCGCCGGGCATCCGTGGCGACGCCCCCAACAGGGCCGCGCGCTATTGGGGCCTCACCCAGCAGGAATACTACGCCCGCGCCGATGTCTGGCCCTTGGCCCCACAAGGCGAGGTGCTGGTGATCATCCAGTGCGAGGAGGTACGGGCCATCGACAACCTCCCCGCCATCCTCAAAGAGGTCCCCGGTATTGGCGTGGTGCTCATCGGCGAGGGCGACCTGAGCCAGGAGCTGGGCCGTCCCCGTGACTACGAGCATCCTGTGGTGCAGGATGCCATCACAACCATTCTGAACACCTGCAAAGAACACAACGTGGTGTGTGGTCACCCCCACCCCGACGCCCAGAACATGGATCGCTTGGTGGAGCAGGGCTTCCGCTTCCTGATGCCCCCGGCGGGACGGTCCTTCGCGCTGCTGGAGAAGGGCTGGCAACTGACGAGTCGTGGCTAGGGCAAGCGACCGCTCGACCAGCCCTGGATACACTGGCCGAAGTCGGGAAGCTCCTTGGATTCTCCTGTAAGGCGGGCAAACCATGAGAGTGGCTCGCCCAGAACGATATCCAACTCAAGCGGGAGGACTGGCATGACCACTACCAGAGCACCCTTTCTTTCCCAAGCATATGGAGGTTACGAGCACCGCGATGTTCCCCGTGAGGACGAGTCCCTGACCCACATCGGGTCGGGCACCCCTTGTGGCGAGTACATGAGGCGTTTCTGGCAGCCGGTCATCTTCTCCGACGAATTGAAAGACCTGCCGGTCCCCCTCAAGATCTTGGGGGAGGAGCTGGTGGCCTTCCGCGACAAGAGGGGTCGCGTGGGGCTAATGGAGTTGCACTGTCCCCACCGTGGGACATCGCTGGAGTTCGGCATAGTCAGCGAGTGCGGAATCCGCTGCTGCTACCACGGCTGGCAAATGGATGTGGACGGCAGGATACTGGACACCCCCGGCGAACCTGACGACAGTACTCTGAAAGACCGCCTGTACCATGGGGCCTACCCGGTGCACGAGTACAATGGCATCGTGTTCGCCTACATGGGACCGCCCGATCTGCAACCGCCCTTCCCAGTCCTCGATAGCTACAGCAGGCCGGGCTATCGCGTGATTCCCGGCAGGAAGTACTTCTACCCCTGCAACTGGCTCCAGATTCTGGAAAATGCCATGGACCCGGCGCACACTGCCTTCCTCCACACCATAGTGGCTGGCTCCCAGTTCACCAACGAGTTCGGCGTGCTACCGGAGTTAGACTACGCCGAAACACCCGTTGGGATGATATATAGCGCGGCCCGCAGAGTGGGCGACAACGTGTGGGTGCGGATGGTGGAGACGGTGTTGCCCAACCTGCAGCAGGTGTCCCCCATCTGGGAGGATGGCCAGCACCTCCACGGCTTCGGCGGCCCCATGATGAGCCGCTGGATAGTGCCTTTGGACGACACCAACACCATGTTCATTGAGTTCCGTCACATCGCCGAGGCCGAGGACGCCACGCCTCCGACGCCCTCATGGTGGGATGATCGCAACGTGATGCTGCCAGCCCAGCTTCCCGACGAGGGTGAGACCTACGAGGGGCGCCAACGCCGCCCCGGCGACTACGATGCGCAGGTAACGCAGCGCCCTATCGCCGTACATGGTCTGGAGCACCTTGGGGTGACGGACCGGGGCATCATCATGTTCCGGCGGAGGCTGCGAAAGGGCATCGAGGCCACAGCCCAAGGCCAAGACCCCGAAGGCCTCTCCCGTGACGCGGACAGCCCCATCACCACCTACTGCAATGACACGGTTGTCGCCGCGCCCGCCGCATCCAACCCAGACGACGAAACGCGCCTACTACAGGAGACAGCGCGGGGATTGGTGCGGAAGTACCTGTCGCGGGGGTAGGAGGGAGCTTGGAGGTCGTGGGAAAGGGCTAATTGGCTAATTGGTGCCCAGCTTGATAGCATATACTCTCGAACGTTGCTTTTTCGGTAGAGGCGAGCCACAAATCAGAGTAGGGCGCACAGAACCTGTCGTGGCGCACGAATGAAGCGTGAAGTACTCGGATGACGCTTATCGCTGACTCAGACAGAGAAGACGGTCGACCACATTGCAAAGTGCTCTGGAATCATCCGAAAGGAGAATAGCACGTAAGTATGCTACCTTCCTCGGGGACAACTGAGCGGATCATTCAGTTGGAGGCTGCTTCTGAGAGTTGGGCGGCTAAGGCTGAAATCGCGCAACTGGAAGCAAGAATGATCAAGTGGGTCGTGGCGACTGCGCTAGCTACAGTAGTGGCTATGTCCGCAGTGGCGGGGGCCGTGGTAGGCGTTTGGAGCGTCTTTAATGGCTGAGCCGTTAGAGATAGGGGATAGATATGAAGGTAGATTGGCAGCGCCCCGGGATATGTGTTCTACAGGGGAAAGGCGAGGATGGCTTCGACTACCGCGTAGAGTGGCACTTCAAAGAAGTCCCCCTCGGGGAAGGGCTTAATGGCCCCAAGAGTCTTGTGGGTGGGGAGTTCGCTGCCTTCAGAGAAGAATCCAGAATCGGAGTATACGAATCATACTCAGATGCCGTTAACGCGATTGAGCAGTTATCAACGCCGAAGTAGGTACGACTAGTCCCTGAGAGAGTGCAGTCTAAAGCAGGCCATGGCAGACTAGGCTGCCAACTATGGAACACCCCGTAATCTCCGACGCCCAATTAGCGCCTCCCTACCGGCTCAAACCCCATCCTCCTGAAATGCTGCGACGCCTCTCCACTGCCGAGGAATTCGATGAAGATGGCGGCCTGCTTCTGTTCGTCGGATAGGGCTACCACTACAGCGGGGTACACGATGGGTGAGTGGGTCTCTTCAGACAGGGTATCCACCACTCGAACGTTCTCACTCACGGCAGCGTCTGTGCGATATACGAGGGCGGCGGCCACGTTGCCCGATTCCACGTACCCTAAAGTAGTGCGTACGTTGGTCCCATAGACGAGTCGCGGGTGGAAGGCATCCCACAGGCCTAGATAATTCAAGGCCTCTCTGGCGTAGAAACCTGCGGGAGCCAGTTCAGGGTCGGCGATGGCCAGCATTCCGGCGGTCTGGACTAGCTCCTCCAGACTCGATATGCCGCTGGTGTCGCCTGAACGCGTCACCAGCACCAGTCGGTTGGTGAGTAGAGGCCGTCGGCTGCCTGCTGCCACCAAACCCTCATCTTCGAGACGGTCCACTGGCTGTGTGCCTGCAGATACAAACGCATCGGCGGGCGCGCCACGGGAGACCTGCTGGGCCAGCCGACCGGAAGAACCGAAGCTGAGGTCGACCCGCACCCCCGTATGCTCTTGGTACCGTTCAGCCAAGAGTTGCATCGAATCGGTGAGGCTCGAAGCAGCGAACACCAGTAGCCGGTCTCCGCCGCCTCCAGTGCAGCTCAAAAACCCCATGCACATGAGGAGCAGGGCCACCAAGAAAGGCACACGGACGATTGGAGCATTCACCGGAACAGGCTTGGCAACAGACCGGTTGACCTTACGAAAGCTGGTCCAGCACGGAGCGGGCCAGCATCATTTTGCACGGGCTAATGGGGCGGAAGGTGCGCGAGATGCGCACATCGCCCGCCAAACTCAGGATACTGTAAGCATCGTAGGGGTCCATGCCCTTTTCCTCGGCTAGGAAGTCGACCATCGCGCCCACGGCCTGCTTCATCGCAATGCTGGTTCGCTTGGCCGACGACATGGTGATGAAGTAATCAGGCGTCAGTGCCCGAGGGTTGCGCAGCCTCTTGCCCTTCTCGACAGAAATGCGCAGGTGGGACTCAGCAGCGACCTCCGCTCCGGTGCCGCCCACTGCGCCGTCGCCCACCACGGCGTGCATGTCTCCCATTACAAGCAGGGCGCCCTCGACGAACACGGGAAGCCAGATGGTGCTGCCCGCCACCAACTCCTTCACATCGATGTCGCCCCCGTAAGGGCCGCTGTCGCTGGCCGTCTGCTGCACCCGGCCCGGACTGGTCGCGATGAGGCCCACCGACGGTCGCAACGGCACTTTCAGGCCGTTTTCCAGTCGCAGATGCCCGTCCTCGATGGACATAACGGTGGGGTAGGAGCGGTCGAACCTCTCCGGCAGGAAGCCGTGGCCTGGACGCACTTGGTGCAGCGCTGACCCAGTGACATCGATAGACAGCACCTCCACTCGTAGAGCATCGCCACGCGCTGCGCCCTCCACGTATATCGGCCCTGTGGCAGGCCCTAAGGGACTATACGTATCGAGCCCCTCGCGCACCCCCATGAAGGCATCCCAAGTCTCCACCAGAAGCTCCTCGCCCGACGTGATGGTGATGGCCGGCTCCTGATTGGGATCGAGGGTAGTTGTGTGCTTATCCCGCGTCAGTCTCTTCATTATGGAATCTCCCGTTCGTCCGCTCGTGGGACTCCTTCAGGTTGATGCTGGGCCGCTTGAAAAGCTCTTGGCTGCTTGGGTCAACCGCCAGCCCAGCCGATTCCATGGCGGTCAGTCCCAGCAAAGGTTCGGTGCCCTCCACGGCCATCACGATGGTTACCCCGATGGTCTCCCCCACCAATTCCAGGTCCGCGGTGGTAATCTGCATGGTAATCTCGGAACCGTCGGCTAAACTGTAGGTCCGCTGTCCCCTAGGCGCCAGACCTATCGCCTCAATCTGGGTTCTTGGCGCAAGACAATCAATGGAACCCGTGTCCACAAGAAAAGCGTTTTCCCATGTAGTATCGGGCTGCGCCGGGTTGCGAACGACTACACTGACGAATGTTTCTCCCATACTGTGAATCTCCTTAGTCTCTGCCAATGTCCCAACTCCTCCTATCGGGCCGAACCGCCCAGCCCCCTGAGGCCGATGGACGGGAGCTTCCTCACCCTCTCATTGCGTGGGTCTACCTCAATGCCCGCCGACTCCAAGGCGGTGACGCCAAGCAGAGGCTCAGTGCCCGCCTCCGCGATAACGGCTGTGACCCACACGACCTCTCTCATGAACTCCATGCGAGCGCCGGTGATATCCATCGTGACTTCGGAGCCATTGGCTAGGGTGTAAACACGCTGCCCCTCGGCCCGCAGACCGATGGACTCCAAGTCGGGACGTGACACGACGCAATCGATGGCGCTGGTGTCCACCAAGAAGAGACCTTCCCAGACTTTGTCAGGATCGGCCGGGTTTCTGATCAAGGCTGTAATGTGTGTTTCTCCCATTTCACCCCAACTCTGCTGCAAGCTCGGGGCCTTGGGCCTCACGTGTGATTTCCTTGCCGAACCACTCCCTCACGCCCCAACTCCTCAATCTCCGATGCGCTGTATCCCAACTCCGCCAGCACCTCGGCGGTGTGCTCTCCCAAGTCCGGTGGGTGGCGGCGGACGGTGGCCGGGTGGTCGGTCAGCTTGAGGGGCGGGCCGGGAACCCGCATATCCGGCACGCGGGGATGAAGGGCGGGTACTATCATGTTGCGGGCCAGCACCTGCGGGTCGTTCACCACGTCGGACACACGATTAATGGGGCCACAGGGCACGCCTGCCTCCATGATGATGTCGACCCACTCGGCAGTGGTCTTGGTGCGGAAGTGCTCTGACAGCCTGTTGATGACCTCCTCGCGGTTCTGCACCCGTCCTGTGTTGGTCTTGAGGCGCTCGTCCTCGGCTAGGTCGTTGCGCCCAATGGCGGGGCAGAGGCGCTGCCACAGACCGTCGTTGGCGCACCCCAAGATGAAGTGCCCATCGGAGGAAGGGAAGGCTTGGTACGGCACCAGCGATGGGTGCGCCGAGCCCAGCCTCCCCGGCACCCGACCCGATGCCATATACCCCGTGGCGTGGTAGCTCATGGTTGCCACCTGCCCCTCCAGCAGCGAAGCCTCCACCAACTGCCCCTTGCCCGTCTTCTCCCGGGCCAGCAGAGCGGTGGTCACCGCGCCGTAAGCCATCATGCCGGTGAACAGGTCCACCATGGAGTAGCCCACTCGCAGGGGCGGACCGTCGGGTTCGCCCGTAGTGCTCATCATGCCTCCATAGCCTTGGATGATGAGGTCGTAGCCCGGGCGGTCCGCCATGGGTCCGGTACGCCCGAAACCCGATACGGCGCAGTAGATGATGCGCGGGTTCAACTCAGCCACCTTGTCGTAGCCGATGCCCATGCGGTCTGCAGTGCCCGCCCGGAAGCTCTCGATCATGATGTCGGCTTGGCTCGCCAGCTTCAGGCATACGTCCACAGCTCGCTTGTCCCGCAGATTCAGTGCGATGGAACGCTTGTTGCGGTTGAAGGAGACGAACTGGGTGCTGAGGTCGTCCCAGAAGGGCCCCCATTCGCGGGTCTCGTCGCCATGGCTGGGCTCCTCAATCTTGACGACATCTGCCCCCATGTCGCCCAGCAGTTGGGTACAGAACGGGCCTGCCAAGGTACGGGTGAGATCCAGCACTCGAATGCCGTCCAATGCGCCAGCCACGGCTACCTCCTCGAACGATTTATCGGGCGAATAACAGAATGAGTTAAAGATATGTCAGATTGTCGGATGATTATACATGGAGACAGGAGACTACCCCTCACGCCTCCTCTACCATCGGTTCCAGCACCCGTATGTACTGCGACAGCCGGGCCGTCAACTCCATCAGGAAGTCCTCGTCTAACGGCTGGAATTCAATGGTCTCATGCACCCGCGTCCAGTTTCGAGTCCACTGCTCGGCCTCCACCTCAGGCCCCAGTCGCTGCTTGATTTCACCAGCACGTCCCATCAGGTTCTCCAGATGTTGCGTGTTGTCCTGTGCAGCCCCCTCAAAGTGCAGACCCAGCTCAATTTGCTGGTGGCGTCTCTGTATGTGCAACTCGTAGTGAGCCGAGGGGTCTCCGTAGTGCACCTTGATCAGCCCGTGCCAAGGCCCCACACTCTCGAACTCCTTCAGTTCGCCTGGCAACTGAATCCGCAGCAGCTCCAGCACCTCCGCCAGAAAATGGCGCGCGTTCATCCCTGCCACAATGTCCACTCCCTCAAATCTGACGAGCATTGTATCATTGAGGGCAGTCCCAACTGACATTTGGGGGAAGGTGAGCCAACGTGGACAAGGTGTTCGTATATTGGGACAACTCCAACATTTTCATCAGTTCGCAACAAGTCGCAAAGGAGCGTGAAGGCGATTCAGCCCGCCACAAGGTCCGCTTGGACTTCCGACATATGCTGGATTTGGCGTGTGCTGGGCGGGAGATCGAACACGCCATCGCCGTTGGCTCCATTCCCCCGGAGCTGCGACATGTGTGGAACCGGCTGGAAAATGAGGGAGTCACGGTCCAGTTGCTAGAGCGCGGCGCGCTGCAAGGCCGGGAACAGGGTGTTGACCAGTTACTGCAGACCGCAATGCTGCGCGATGCACTGGATTATAACGGAGACCCCGGTATTGTCGTGCTGCTCACGGGCGACGGCAGCGGCTTTGCCGATGGTGTTGGCTTCTATGCGGACCTGAGGCGGATGCGCAGCCGAGGGTGGCGGATCGAGATCCTGTCGTGGAGTCATAGCTGCAATCGCCGGATGCGAGAATGGGCGGAAGAAGAAGGCATCTTTATTGCGCTCGATGATTTCTACGACAGCATCACCTTCCTCGAACCGCCAGAGCCGGGCCAGCCTATCGCCGATCCGCGATACGCCACACCCCCGGACTTCTCCCTGCGGGCGTTTGCGAGCTAGCCGAAAGGTTCGGTCCTCACCCGACCCGTGCAAATTTGACACTGAGGGAGGGCCACCCTATTCTGAGGCCCTTCCACGGAACTATCGCAGACACCCATACGAGGTGAAGCATGCCCACTTCCGGCATTGAACTTACCGGCGTAAACCATGTCGTAACCATGGTGAAGGAAACCCAGCGTAGCATGGACTTCTATTGCGGGCTGCTGGGCTTCAAGCACATACCCAGCATGGTGGACAACGAGAACATCACGTGGCTGCAACTGCCCAGCGGGGTGATGCTCCACCTCATCGAGACCGACGAGGCCCCGGTGCGCCCTGAGAACGTGCACCATGCCTTCGAGGTGGAAGACTTCGACGCCGCATGGAAGACGTTAGAGGCCAACGGCGTCGCTGTGGAGCGGGATGGAACCCGCCACGACGGCCAGCGCTACATCTTCTTCCGTGACCCCGACGGCACCCGCGTGGAGATTTGCACACCCTCCGGATTCTAGCTGGAAGTGTCTTCTCCCCAGTCGGGAGAGGGTCAGGGTGAGGGGGACGTAAACGGACTTCATGGCTGAACTCGACGGCAAAGTAGCAATCGTCACCGGCGTAGGACGCATACGCGGTCTGGGTCGTGCTGTGGCCGAGTCCCTAGCCCGAGCAGGCTGCGACGTAGTGGTGACAGGTACCGGGCGCGACCCCTCCACCTTCCCACCTGAGGAGCAGGAGATGGGCTGGCGGGGCATCGAAAGCGTGGCCGACTCAGTCCTCGCTGAGGGCCGACGTGCCCTGCCCTTGGTCCTCGACGTCACCAGCGCATCCAGCATCACCGCCATGGTCGAGCGCACCCTGAGCGAGTTCGGGCGCATCGACATCCTCATCAACAACGCTGCCTCAGCCCGCGGTCCCGATCGCCGTCCCCTCGTCGACCTGCCGGAAGACATCTTCCGCACCGTCATGGACGTCAAGGTCTTGGGCACCTACCTCTGCTGCCAAGCAGTCATCCCTCAAATGGTGAGCCAAGGCGGGGGCAAGATCATCAACGTGTCCACCGTGCTCGCCAAGGACTTCCTGGCCAACACCTCGGCCTATGCCGCGGCCAACGCTGCCGTCCACGCCATGACCGCCGTCCTCTCCCGCGAAATATCCCGCCACAACATCAACGTCAACTGCGTCTGCCCCGGCACCCTCGACACCTCCCGCAACGATGTGCTCTCCCAAGAGCAACTCGACGGCATCGCCCGTAACATACCCATGGGCCGTCTTGGCACCGCCGAGGAGGTCGCCAGCTTCATCACCTACCTCTGCACCCCAGCCGCCGACTGGATTCAAGGCCAGTCGATGAACATCAACGGCGGGGTGACGGCCGCCTAGCTACCAGCCCTGCCATCCCGTCGATTCGGACTTCAGCATCAAGCCTACAGCCTGTGTGCCCTGGGCAAGGACGCCATCGCAAGGTCTAGGGTTAGAGTCTCCAGTCCGGCGTGGGAGTAACCCTCAACGATGAGCCGGTCAAACAGGCTTGGGCCGCCGCTGGACTCAAGAGCCTGTAAGACCGCCCGCCCGTTCAGGGGTGCCACCAACCCAGACGTTAGAAGGCGAAGCAGTCCAGCGCGTGCATCGCTCATAGTCAGTCCATAGTGATGTTGGACAGCGACATATGCCTCGCCGACAACCTGGTTCGATACTAGGACTTCCACGCCGCGACGTTCGACCATGGCACTCAGTTCTCGGTCGCATCGCTCGAATTCATCCTCCGGTAAGCCCGTGAGCAACCGCACCATCACCGAAGTATCAATCCCGTAGCGTGGGGTCATATCCCTCCTCGCGGAACTTCCTGATATCGAACGGTGGGTAACCCCGAGGGATCTTGTCCTTGAGAGGTGCCAGGCGCGTGCGGTCAATGCGCCTCGGTCGCAAAATGAAACCGTCGGGCCCCTCCTCCAATTCGAGACTATCGCCAGGACCGACGCCCATCGCATCCAGCACACGGGCTGGGAATGTAACCTGACGCTTTGCTGTGATTTTGACGATCATGTGCGGCCTCCTTACCGAAATGGTACAAACGTAAGGAGCTTCCGTCAAACGCCCGGCTCCTGTTACTCCGCACCCTCCCGTTCGGCCAGTTCTCGCGCGCCTGGGCGCATCAGAGATGCTGGGACCACCGCCAGCAGGGCCATCGCGGCGGAGATGCGCAGGAAGCTGTGGAATAGCGTCAGCCCAGCCTCGGCCACTCCGTCGAAGTAGGCGTTGAGGGCCTCTGACGTAGCTTGACTGGGAAATTCCAATCCTGCTGTCAGCACTTGGAACCGCTCCACACCCCATGCCGCCAGCGCGGCCAAGCCCAGTGCCATCCCGATCATCCGCGAGACTGTGACCAGCGAAGCCGCAGTGGCACGGTACCCCTCGTCCACCGAGCTGAGGGCGCGGGCCATCAGGGGCGTGTTGTTCAGCCCGTAACCCACGCCGGCGAGACATAAGTGAATCGTGAGCCACGGCTCGGCTATGTTCAGTTGCCATGTGCTGACCAGTATCAAGCCGGTCGCGGTGGTCATCAGTCCAAAGATCGCCACTGGCCGGTTCCCCACAAAGTTCAACAGCCATCCCCCCAGCAGGGCACCCACAGCCGAGGCACCCGTAAGCCGCAATAGCCACCATCCACCCGTCAGGGGGTCTCGTTCCATCACCGTGTTGGCCATCAGGGGGATGGTCACCATGGCAATAATCAGGGACACCCCCTCCAGCAGTTGCGTGGCGTTGGCCGTGATGAAGGCCCGGGTTCGCAATAACGCTGGTTCCAGCAGAGGTTGACTCTTGCCCTGCTCCACCAAGGCAAGTATTGCCATGAGGAGGAGTCCGGGGGCTCCAATCAGGAAGGGGGTCGCCGATGTGAGGGTGAATAGCCCCTCTTGGGAAAGGGCGAATGTGAGAACGAACAGCACCCCCGCCAGCAGAATACCTCCCTGCCAGTCCACCCTCGCATCGGGCTGGCGACGGCTGGGCAGCCATACCAAGGCGGCCATAATTAGGGCTGCTTGTGGTGCGTTGAGCCAGAATATCCAGCGCCAGTCCAGCAGTTCGATGATCGCCCCGCCGTAGGCTGGGCCCAGCAGTGATCCCGCCTCAGCCGAGGCCACCACCAGACCGATGGCCATGCCACGCTGAGAGGCTGGCAGCACTGTGCTGGCGATAGCCATGCTGATGGGCACCGTAGCCCCGCCGCCCACAGCCTGCACCACGCGCGCCCCGATAACCCAAGTCAGGTTGTCGGCCAGTGCCACTCCGCAGGTCCCGATGATGAAGATGACCAGCGAGACTTGGTAGATCCTAGCGTACCCATACACATCGGCAATGCGTCCGAATAGGGGCATGGCCACGGTGTAGCCGACGATGTAGCTGGTAACGATCCAAGCCGCCTTGGTGGCGTCTTTGGGCACCTCCAGCTTCAGGTCGGCCATGATGGTGGGCAGGGCCGTCACCACCACAGTCTGGTCGAGGGCAGCGGCGAACACGCCAAGGCAGATGACCAGCATCACCCACTGTGGGGACATAACCCCTCGCGGCCCTCGCGAAAAGAAAAGGAACGGGCCTTGGCTCATTACTCTCTGCCCACTACAGGGGCGGTGCTTCGATGTCCACCGGGACGTCGACCGCCGTTATGGTCAGCACACGTACCGCACCGACTTGGTCGTCGGAGAAGAGCTTGCCTTCCACTCGCGCCTTATGCAGCAGAGAATCATCCTGTCCGATCCAAGCGTCCAGCTTTATCGTCTCGCCCGGGGAGGCGTTCACCAGCAGACCGCGGAAGTCGCCCGAGTCCACCACGCCCGCGATGTGCCACACCGGCACATTCTCGATTTCTTCCTCCGCCACGACCTTGGACTCCTCGATGGCTCGCATGATGTCGGCTAGCCTCAGACCCAAGCTGCTGAAGTTGAAGGGGAGGCTGGTGGGATCCGTTTCGCCCCAGCGTCCCAAGAGGCTCATGTAAGACATGCCTTCCACACCAATCACCTCCACCACCACGAAGGCGTTGCGGTTGGCCGTCGTGGCCTCCATCCTCAAGCTGTAGCGGTCCGGCATGGCAATCTGGCCCGTTACCGTTTCCAGATTGAGGCCCAACGTGCCGAGGTAGGATGACCCGACATCGTGCACCAAGGCGAAGCTCGCATACGATATGGCCGACATGCGGGCGGCTGAAGCCTCGATTAGTGTCTCGGCGTCAGGCAGGGATGCAGGCTCCGCCACTACGGTCGAAGCCGGAGTTGTCGTCTCGCAACCCACCCCGCCCAGCATTGCCAGCAGGCACAGGAGGATGACAAGCCCAGCGGCTCGTCCTGCGCCGGGGACCCGCTTCTTCAGTTCCACGACCAGAAAGCGATGCGGCCCGACGCGAGCTCGGTGGCCGTTCCCGTGGCGAGGTCGACCGCGTAGACCTTGTCAGTTGAGGGCGCCACACCGTTGGTCTGTCCCGCGCCGTGGCTCAGGGTGCCGGTAAACACGAATCGGCTGCTGTCGGGGGCCCATAGGGAGTTGGAGTATGCGTACTGATCGAAGAAGCTGATCATGGTGAACTGCTCGGACGATGGCCCGAATTCCACCAACTCTCTTGGCTCTCCCCCAGCCGCGGGCACGACCTTCCACACCAAGGCCCGTTCACTGGGGGCGATGGTCACGAACAACAACCATTCTCCGTCGGGCGACCAGAAGAAGGCGAGGAACGACTCGTCGACCACGGTGCGTTCACCACTGCCGTCAGCTTGCACCACCCTCAACCGTTGGTACGATGGCAGGGTGGCACTCGTGGAGTCTGCTGTGGCGATTTCCTGGCCGTCAGGTGACCAGAGGAAAGCTGCTCCCGGCCCCACATCGGTCAGGGCAACAGGAGGTCCGGCGTCGTCCGCAGGTCCTAGGTTGAGCAAGAACAGGGAATCTCGTCCATCATTCTCTTCGACATACACGCCCCTCCGGCTTACCGGCGAGAAGGCGGGCACCCGGTATATGGAGCTCGCCTCACCTAGCCGGCTGCGCTGGTCCAGAGCTGGAGCATCCATCACCTCCAAGCCGTTGCGCAGGTGCATCAGAATGCCACTGCTATCGCCTGCCCAGCTGTAGTAGATGGGGCCCATGGTGGCGACTGGCCTAGGCGCGTCTAACCCGTCTCCGGGTGACGAGAAGAGGGTGAGGCCGGAGGATGTTGAGGATATGAATGTAAGCATGCTGCTGTCCGGCGACCAATACAGGTAGTGTGCCGCATCTCTTGCGATGAATGGACTGGCCCCTGGTTCATTCTCGTGCACTAGGTTGACGTTCCCTGTATCCACGTCCACCACATGGATGGATGTAGTCGCGCTGCCATTCCGAGGCAACACTCGCGAAAAGGCCAGCCTTCGCCCGTCTCGCGACCATGTGGGCCAAGTGAACAGCGCGTCGGGGGTCAGTCCTTGAGCGCTGATTCGCCCCACGGCCCCTTCCACACCGCCGCCCGCCAGCCTGCGCGAGCCTGTTCCGTCGGGGTTGATGGTGAACAGTCCCCCATCGGCCCCGGTGTAGGCGATCAGGTCCACTGGAGTCGCTCCTGCAATATCATCCCCTGATGCCGGACCCTCTCCGGCCGTATCTCCCGTTCGAGTAGCGCAGCCCAAGCACGCCGCCAATAGCAGAAGGGCCGCCAATGCGACGATACCGGGGCGCCCCCACGATGTCCATCTCATGCCGGATTAGCCCAGCCCAGCTTGGAGCCCCGCATGAGGGCAATGTCTCGCGGTTTCCAAGGTCATGTTCCAAGCTCCAAGGCGTCTCCGGTCATGGCGCCGGTGGACCGTGCCGGTAGGGCTCCAGGACCGCGTACAGCGTATCGTTGACCGGCGTGGGAACGCCCGTCTCCTTACCCAATCGCACCACTGCCCCTGTCAGAGCATCCAGCTCCAAGGGCCGGCCCAACTCCATATCGATTTGCATCGAGGCCTTCAGGTCCTTGGCCCAGCCCTCCATGTAGTCCCAAGTCTTGGGGACGATATCGGCATCCAGGTTGATGCCCTTCACCCTAGCCACTGCCTCCACTTCGTTCAAGGCAGCCAGCAGCGTATCCCGGCCCGCAGATGAGGCCATGATTGTGCTCAGGCCGGTGCGGGCGGCGCATGTCACGCCCGCCAGCACGGTTATAAACAGGGACTTACTCCATAGTTCTCTCGCTATATCCTGGGAAACCTGCACCTCTATGCCAGCCTCTAGGAACGTCTCGGTGACGGGATGACAACGAGGAGTGGATGGCCCCGAAATCTCGCCGAACACGAAGCGCACGACACCGCCTGACTGCGCTATCTGCCCAGGCCCCGTCCGTGCGGCTTCGATGTACACCGCGCCGGGTAGAACGTTGTCCCGCTCAATGGCCTTGCACACCTCGGCGTAGCTGTCCACACCGTTCTGCACTGTAATCACCAAGGTATCGTAGCCCACCAGTGGGCGCAGCGAGGGCAGGGCTTCACCATTCTGGTAGGTCTTGACGCAGTAGAGCACCAGGTCCACCGGCCCGACCGCTGCAGGGTTGTCGGTCGCCATCACCTGGGCCTCGAACCTGCCCCAATGGCCCTGCACCCGCAGCCCATGCTGGCGCATCGCCTCCAAGTTCTCCCCACGAGCGATCATTGCCACAGGGTTGCCAGCCCGCGCCAAAACGGCGCCAAAATATCCTCCGACCGCTCCGGCCCCCAATACGGCAACCCGCATACATTCCTCCTGCGACACCAACATAACCCAGCCCAAGCAGCGGCACAAGCAGGCGGGCAACGGCTGCAAGTGCCCCCCGACGAGGTGCAGGGGCTTTTGCTCGCACGCCGAACTTGGTCTTACCATTTGGGAGGCAGCCTCCATATTAGACCGCCGTTGGGGAAGTTAAGGGGAAGCTCGCAGTCCCCGCCGGATGATATGATGAGAGGTGTGGATCAGGATGTGAGGCGAGTCGGGCGAGGGAACAGACTCCGAACACTGGGATGGCCCTCCCGTCTAGTGAAACTCAATCAAGTGAACGGAATCGGCGGCTCCAAGCCTTTCAAGCCTTGCCCAAGACACAACATGAGGCGCAGTGGAGTACTGGCGAACGGCACCCCGATGTGAACCCGGACGAGGTGATGGCCGTAGTAGAGAACCCCCGGGAGACTTGGCGCGAGATTGACAAGCGAGGGCAGGAGTCTTTCCTGATATCCGGGGCTGTGCCTAGATTGGGCCAATGGGTCAAGGTGGTATTCCAAGGAACATCCGTGGAAGCAGGACTGTTTGACACAGCCTATCAAGACCGGCGATTGGCAAAACACCGATACGGAGAACGACCGTGGCAGAACACAATACCAGTCCAGAGTACGAACCCGAACCCATCGTGACCTTGGAGCACGACTATCTGTACATCAGGACCGGCCCCCCTTCGGCGAAGGTGAGACCATCGCCAAGGGTATTGTAGTGTTCTACGACCGAGAGAAGCGAGACGAAGTCGTTGGCCTGTCCATAAGGTGCGCTCCAGTCGTTCTTGAGCCCTTGGTGGACGCGGTATTGGCTGAGCACGGTTTGGCCCCAGCCCAGCAGGTTCCCGCCGGGCCGTGACAAATTAGGGTGTTATTGGCGGCGTTCTGAGTCCCGGCGTCTATCGGGATTGGGTTGGGGCGAGGGCCCACCACAGCGCGAACCTTTAGAGAGTTCTATATCTCTCGTCTTGTGATATCCTGACCTAAACCAGCGGCCCTCAGGGCTGCGACAAGGAGGCGATCAATGGCCATCATCAACCTAGACCACACCATCGTCCCCGCCAAGGATCACGAGGAGTCAGCCCGCTTCTTCGCCCGCATCATGGGCCTGAAGTACGAAGGGCCTCACGGTCACTTCGCCCCGGTCAAGCTCAACGACACCCTCACCATGGACTTCGACAACCGCGAGGGCTTCGAGCACCACCACTACGCCTTCCATGTCACCGAAGAGGACTTCGATGCCATCTTCGAACGTGTGAAGACCGAGGGCCTAGCCTACGGCAGTAGCCCCCGCGCCCAAGACAACATGGAAATCAACACCAACCGCGGAGGGCGCGGCTTCTACTTCAAAGACCCCAACGGCCACAGCCTCGAGCTGCTGACCCAGCGCTAGGACTACTCCGCTTGCCGCTCGTCTGACCTCGCCACGGCCTATTCCGAGACGCTGGGCGATATAACGCTCGGACTGACCGGCTCAGTTGTGGCAGGTCTGACAGCCGTCATGAAGCCACGCCGCCGCCTTATCACCTCCGCCACATGAGAAAGGCGTTGGGCTGAGCAGGGTGCGGGTACTGGCATTTGTGCCAACCATCGGAGGCTTCATGGTTTCTGGCTGCGCCTATTGCCCACGTTTGGGGTAACTGATTGTTCAACTAGAAGGGTCGTCCCCGGATAGGCGGGGCTGTGATCAAGGCTTGATTCACAGGGTCGACCATCAAATTCAGGTTCTCCAGTGTGGTTGCCCCCAACAGATAGACGCCGTCCGCTCCAAAAATTACAGGGCAGACTCGCTCCATGTCATCGTAGGCGATGCGGGCCTGCCCTGAGTCAGCCTCGCGAACTTCGCCGTTGGCGTAGGCAATCCTGAGCTTCGTATCGGGTTGCACTTGTATCTCGCCGAGGAAAGAGGCGGGTAATATCGTGTGAGTCGCACCGGTGTCAACCAAGACCGTGGTGTCAACCATGTCCCCGTAGAGCATGTGCCCAACGCCGACCGCTACCTCAAAGGTGCTCATATACTCTCCGTTCCAGTATCCGGGGTATTCTCCCTACAGCGCCGGATGCCTCCGGTCCGTCACACACCCCTCCAAGGCATGGGCCGCCCGCAAGAGTGTCGCCTCGTCGTAGTGCCGCCCAATGAGTTGGACCGCTAGGGGCAGCCCGTCTGGAGTGAAGCCGAAGGGCACTGACACCGCAGGCGACCCTGTGAGGTCCCAAGGTACCGTCCCCCGCAGGGCATGCCTCCCGTTCAGGGCCGCACCTTCGATGTTGAACTCTGTCTGCCCGTGCGGGAAGGCTGGCATGGGCACCGTGGGGGCTAGGAACAGGTCGTACCGCGAGAAGTACTCCCTCACCTCTTTCTTGAGGTGCTCCCACTGGGTCATGGCCCCCAAGTACTCATGCAACGTCCGCGGTGGGGTATCCACGAATCGACTCCGGAAGATTTCCGTCAGCTCACCCTCTCGGCCTGCGATAGTCGGTCCTGCGTAGAAACCCGCCTCAGCGTTGAAGACTACCGCGGATATCTCCCCAGCGTCCTTCTCCCTAAGACCCGGTATCTCCACCGGTTCCACCTGCATCCCCAAGCCGGAAAGGGCTTCAGCAGCAGCATTTATCGCGCTCTGCACCTCTGGCTCTACTGCGATCCCTGCGGTGGGGCTGAACCCCACCCGGAGCCCCGATACAGGTCCGTCCAAGGCAAGGTAGTCCTGCACCGGGGCGTCCATGGCATAGGGGTCCGCGTCGTCGGGGCCGGCCAGCACCGACATGGCAAGGGCTGCGTCCCGCACCGTGCGGGCCATCGGGCCCACGTGTATCGCGCGGAAAATCACCTGGGGTTGGATTCCCGTGTAGGGAATCCGGCCGTTGGTCGGTTTCAACCCCACCAGCCCGCAGAAGGCCGAGGGCTCCCGGATGGATCCACCCAAGTCGGTGCCCAAGCCTAGGGGCGAGAGCCCGCCAGCGATGGCCGAGGCCTCGCCCCCACTGGAGCCACCCGCAGTGTGCTCTAGGTTCCAAGGGTTGCGAGTCAGCCCGAACACTAGGTTGCCCGTTTCCCACCACAAGGCAAACTCTGGCATGTTGGTCTTGCCCAGCAGTATGCCCCCCGCCTGCCGCAGACGCGTGTATACCAGCGCGTCCTGCTCCGACACGTTGTCTGCCAGTAGCTTCGAGCCCAAGGTCATACGCAGACCCGCCGTCTCGATGCAGTCCTTGAGCGTGAATGGGACCCCATGCAGCGGACCCAACTCGTCTCCGCGGATCACCGCCGCCTCTGCCTCTCGCGCCAAGGCCAGCGGGTCTTCTTGCGGGAATATGACAATGGCATTCAGCCTCGGGTTCAGCTCTTCAATGCGGTTTAGGTGGGCCTGTACCACTTCTACAGGTGACAGCGCCTTGCTGCGAATCAGCTCCGCCAGCTCGAAGGCGGGCTTGTAGTGAATCTCTTCGGCCATCCTTTGCCTCCTGCGTGTGTGGCTACATCTCTACGGCTAGAGCCCCATGGCCTCCAAGCCAACCCTCGACAGCTCCTCATCCGTCACGCCACTTGGGTAGCCGCCCACTCCAATACCGCCGATCAGCACGCCATTCGACCGCACTGCCAACCCGCCCTGGCCCGGCGTGAAATTGCCATCGCCACTCATCTCCGGCACCGATGACCCGCGAGCATGCGTGCCCTCCCCGTAGGTCACCGAGTTCTGGCCGGTGATAGCCGATGTGTAGGCCTTCCGGAAAGCATGCCGCTTGCTGAACAGCCGCAGGTTGTCCATGTGCGCATAGGCCACCATATTCCCCGAATCATCCAGTATGCACATAGCCACCGGCGCGTCCGGAGTCTCCATAGCCTTGTCGATCATCGCTTGCATCGCCGCCTGCGCTTGGGCCATCGAAATAAACGGTCTGTCTGCCATTGTTGGCACCCCCTTCAGATGTTGGGTACAGAGTACCCGTCACCGCCGCCTTAGTAAATCGTCGCCAGCAAATCGGCCCCCCCAAATCGTGTCAGCCGCACAACAGCCGCCCCATAAGTCCTTGGCCCCTAGCCATGCGCCACCGCACCGCATAGAATCGCCGCACCTGCCCCCATCCCATACCCATCGGGAGGCGACCATGAAGCGCAGCACGGATCGTATCCTCACCACCTTCGCTGGCAGCCTAGCCCGCCCTGCCGGCCTACTCGAACTCATGAGCGCCCGCGAGAAGGGCCAGCCCTACGACCAGCACGCCTACGACTCCGCCGTCGACGGTGCTGTTGCGGACGCCGTCCGCCGCCAAGTTGAGGCAGGCGTCGATATCGTGTGCGATGGGGAGCAGGGCAAGCCCGGATTCTTCACGTATGTAGCCGAGCGCCTCTCCGGCTTCGAGTCTGTCGGCGATCAGCCCGACGCTGGTCCATGGGAGGGCTCCCGCGAGACTCTCGCCTTCCCCGACTTCTACCGCTGGTTCGGCGGTGGCGGCATCCGGCGCGTTGCCGCCCCTTTCGCCCTCGTCTGCACCTCCCCCGTCACCTATCGTGGCCACGACGCCGTGCAGCGCGATATCGCCTCCCTCAAGGCGGCCCTGAATGAGCTGGGTGACGTCTCTCCGGAAGAGGTCTTCATGCCCGCCAGCTCGCCCACTAATATCGAGGGTCCGCGCCGCAATGAGTATTACGCTACCCAAGAAGAGTACGTGTACGCCATCGCCGACGCCATGCGCGAGGAGTATCACGCCATCGTCGACGCTGGCTTTCTGCTGCAGGTCGACGACCCCCGCCTCCTGACTTACTACGTCGTCAACCCCAACCTCTCCGTCGAAGACTGCCGCCGCTGGGCCGAGGTCCGCGTCGACGCCCTGAATCACGCCCTGCGCGACATCCCCGTCGACCGCATCCGCTTCCACACCTGCTACGGCATCAACATCGGCCCGCGCATCCATGAGATGGACCTGAAGGATATCGTCGACATCCTGCTGCGCATCAAGGCGTCAGCCTACTCCTTCGAGGGCGCCAACCCCCGGCACGAACATGAGTGGCGTGTCTGGGAGGATGTGGACCTGCCCGACGACAAGGTGCTGATCCCAGGCGTCATCTCCCACACCACCAATCTCGTCGAGCATCCCGAACTCGTCGCCGACCGCCTCCTCCGCTACACCAACATCGTCGGCCGCGAGCGCGTCATCGGCGGCTCTGATTGCGGCTTCTCCTCCCAAGCCACCGTCGAACCCGAGGTCCACCCCTCCGTAGTCTGGCTGAAGATGCAGGCCCTAGCCGAGGGCGCCCGCCTCGCATCTCAGCGCCTCTGGTAGGCGACGCCCCCCTCTCCGATTGGTCGTCCCCCATTGTCCCCGTATAGGCAGCCCTCGTGGCTGCCCTGGCCCCGCACAAAAAGAAGGCCCGGACCACACGGTCCGAGCCTTCCTTTTCTGTGTGCTCTGATTGGGGGGCGTGCAGCTCGTCTAGCCGAACACCTGCATGCCAATCAACGTCCCCAGCAGCGCCAGCACCGACGCTATCCCGAAGTACAGAAGACGGTCGATGCGTTTGTTTAGCGCCTGGATCTGCGCCCGTATGTCACGCAACTCCACCCGTATCTCCCGCATCTCTTCCCGCAGCGCCTGCACGCTGTCTTCCAGCCCACGCAGTCTCCCCTCCACCTGCCCGATCGCCCGCCACACCTGTCCTGCGTCGATCTGTGCGCCCGGCTCTGGTCCTGCTTCAGCTGCCATCTAATTCGTCATCCCAGCGTCAGTCCGCCCCCCATCCGTTCGTCCTGAGCGGAGTACGAGGTTGCGCGGGTAGCATCCTCGCGCGCAGTCGAAAGACGGGACGCTGCTCATCAAGACGCCCCGCCCTCCAGGCATCCCCCAACCGTTCGTCGCCGTAGGGGCAGCCCTCGTGGCTGCCCTGGCCGCATCCGCGGGTAGCATCCTCGTGCGCAGTCCCCCACACCCGGTCGTCCTGAGCGAAGTGCGAGGGTGCGCGGTTAGCATCCTCGTGCGCAGTCGAAGGGCGGGACGCTGCTCATCGAGACGTCCCGCCCTTCAATCCTACATCTGACCTTACATCCAGGATAGCGGTGAACAATTAATCCCCGCTCACCCCAGCCTCCGCCCGCAGCGTCTCAAACAAGTCCGCGTACTCCGCCCGCGGGAACTGCTCGCCGTTCGGCACCTTCATCATGTCCGTGAAGATCTCCAGCCGGTTGCCGTCCGGGTCGCTGAAATACACCGACCGGCTGCCGCTGCCGTTGAAGTTCTTCCCATCCCCCTCGAACCCGTGGATCAGCGGACCCGCCACGATTTTCGCGCCCTTCGCCCGGATATGCGTCACTGCCTTCAGGAACTCGTCCCGGCTCTCCACCTCGAAGCTGATTTGCTGCACCAGCCGGTCCCGCATCTCCCCGCTCTCCACATCCACTCCCTCCGGCGCCTTCCCGATGACGAAGTTGTGGTGCTCCTCGTCGAACCGCATGAACGCCCCAACCACATTCCCCTCCGCATCCTTCCGCAGACTCGTCACCGTGAACCCCATCGTATCCTTATAGAACTCCAGCGACCGCTGCACATCCGCCACCAGTATCCCCACATGTCCTATCTTCTTAACAGAAATCATGCTGCACTCCTCCTGTCCTGCCATTTCCGCCATTATACGCCCCCACACAATACCGCTCACCCTCCCCCGTCATCCTCGCGCCCCTCCCATGAAGGCGGGGACCCACGGCTCGGAACTATTGGGCAAGTCGCTCACCCCCCGGTATCCTCCCGCGCCCCGTAGTTCAACGTACCCACATTTTCGTTGCCCCCACCTCACTGCCACGTAAATATCTGTAAATGCCACGTAAATATCTGAAAATAGTAATTTAGGCGGCCCCTAACCCAATCGGATCGATAATCCCTTCCCCCTCAGCCCTCCTCAGACAAAAGGTTGGGATGGGGGTGAAAACCCTATCTCCACACCCCCCTCACAGCTTGACATAGCCGCCAGCCCCCCGTATGATTCCGCGTGAGCCGCGCCTCGTATAAACGCACCGATGCCACTTGGCCTGACCCCAGCCCGGAAGGCTACAAGCGCGGGCGGGCCGGAAGGCCACAAGAGGGAGCGACCGTAAGTTGGCTCAAGTTTCGTCGAATACGGCCCACGTTCAACCTTGACACCCCTTTCGCCTAGGTGTTATCAAGTACGTCGGTGCTACACTGCATAGTGCGGGAGCATTATGCGTTGCGGCATAATATCCTTAGAGAGTGGCCACCGAGCCGGACCGGCACAAGAACAGATTCGAGGGGGATACAGTGAGACTCAATCGTAAGTGGCTCTACCTTGGCGGACTCGTAACAATCATGACTTTGTTGCTTACACTCACTTGGGCCCTCCCGGCAGGGGCCGTTGGCCAGTTGGATCCAGGCAATCTCAGCACAGACGATGGCTATGTCAGCCCCACGGATGACGGGGGTGCCATGATTGAGGTCACCCTGAGCAACTCGGGCCTGGACATCACCCAGACCGTGGAAGATGACGGCGACTTTGGGCCGGTCACGCTCACGGTCAATAATCCCATCATGGCGGTCACATATTCTTCTATAACTGTCGACCTCCTCGATGGGACGTCTACAAGTGACTTGCTGGATGTCGACCTTAAAGACGACGATACCACGCTGGATTACGAAGGAATGGTGACGAAGGTATTGCCCATCACGGGCGATGTGTCTATTGACTACGGGCCGAGGGGCGAGTCCTCGGTCACGTCAGGGCAGGTGGGCACCCCCAGTGTGAGAAACCGTGCTGACGGCATAATCGAGTTCCCAATCAATGCCAATCTTGATGTCGATGACACAATTGTCCTCTCCTTCGAGACTTCACCCCAAGAGACGGGTCTGCTCAACGTGTCCGGCGATTCAGGTAATTTCGATCTGCTGGCCGTGGAGGACCCAGCCGGCCCCTCTGGCGATTACTCCGCCACGGTTATGGCCGCTCAAGAGGTCACCATCTCGATGACTGGCGGCATCGTACACGAGCAGCACCCTGTCCCCGCCGGGCTGAGCGGCTATGTCGAGGTGGACGACGAGGAAATCACTAAGTTCTACGCCGATGCAACCACCAGCACCGAGCTAACCATCGATGATGGCGGACTAACGTCGGGTAGTCTGTGGGTGCAGGTTGCCAAACCACCTATCCGCAACGGCAACTTTGTTGGCGTGACGATAGATCGCTCAGCTTTGGAGATCGACGCAAGCGGAAGTGACGCGAGAACCGGTCTCGTAAAGCTGGATGTCAGACCCGACCAGAACTTCAACAACGACGACCTCGAAATCAGCTACTTCGGCTCTGACTCTTTCTACATCGAGGTTAATCACGGGCCCATTCAATACTCAGACATGGATACGGACATAACGATTGTGGTGCCCATGATCGATACCGACGACGACGAGTCACCCATGGACAAGTTGCAAATCATAAGCATCGGAAACGGCGTGGATGATCCCTGTCAGGATTGCCGTGTCCGCTTGGGCGTCGTGACTCCGCCTACGAAAGGCGATGAGCCTACGCCCCTGTCCGAGCGTATCAGCGTGTTGGGAATTAGCTATTCGGGGTCCGAGCGGATTAGCGTGGACGGCGACTTGAAGGAAGGTCAGCAGTTTACCGCTACGCTGGACTTCGACCCTGTCAACGCAGCGGGCAACAACAAAGACGACGACGGCGAATATATCATTGATGGCGAAGACATCACCATCGTAAACAGGAATGGACTTGCCACAGCTCCCACCGTTATGGGCGTCGATGGACGTAACGTTGAATTCGAACTAACAAGCGACGCCTCAGATGACGCCACCATCGACGTGGCTTACTCTCTCAGGGTCGGGGCCAACCCCCGAAATGCTCTCCTGCCCGGCGTACGCGAGGATGATGACAATTACGTAGGGCCGATTATCGCAGTCTCTGCTGGCTCCCGGGTGGCCTTCACCTCGGACAACGACAGGGCAACCGTGGACGCTGAGGTGGATGGTCCTGTCTTCTCGAACCCCAGCCCGTCCCATAAAGGCGCAACCGACGATGATGCCCAACAGATATCCATCGATGTCACCGACGAGTTGGCTGGCGTGGACCAGGACACCATCGCACTTACAGTCTCAGTGGGTGGGGCTACGTCCCTCCCAGTGCCCAACGAAGACCTCGATTTCTCCGAAATTACCGGCGGGTATCGCGCATCCGTTTTCTTGGACGACATCGAAAACGTTCCCAATATCAACGCCAGCGAAACCACCGCTGTAGAGTGGTCCGCTACGGCCAAGGACAATGCTGGGAATTCGGGTAGCAGCGATGCTGACGCAGACACCGACGATGTTAACGAGGGCTATGTGTTCAATGTGGACGGCGAGGACCCTGAGATCATGCGCGTCTATACCGGTGACTGGTTCGACGACGCGGCTGATAAGGTAAAAGGGGACCGGCGTGTTGGCGTAGATGATTACCTGCCCGGCGCCTCCGACAACACCAGCCTTCGCGTGATCTTCAACGAGCGCGTAAATGGCGACTCCATCTCGCCCGACGACTTCAGTGTCGACGGAGCTGCCCCCACCGCAGCCGGGTGGTATGGCGAGGGCGACGACGGCGACAACGACGAGGACACCCATATCGGTCAGAGCGTATTCCTCACGGTGCCGGCAATGGACGCCGACAGCACTCCTGAAGTCAGGATAGTGGGCTCAGTAAGCGACGTAGCGGGGAATGCCACTAGCTCCGGCACCAAGGAGGCCGATGACGGCATTGCTCCCACCGCAACGCTTAGCGTCGATAAAACCCTGAGCGACAAGAAGGTAACGGTGACCGTCGAGACTGACGAGCGTATCCGGACCCTTAGCCCGGACTTGGCTCTCTACATCTCCAACGGCGTGGACGGCGACGAGAGCGACACCTTCACTGTTCAAAATGAGGATACCGATGATGTCGAAACCCCGTTGGTCCTACGGGATGCTGATGGGAACGACCTCCACTCCAGTGGTGAGATCGAGGCCGGGGACACGTTGATCCTACGGGTGAGCAAAGCCCCCATACTCGATGCCAACGACGACGGAACGATCGACCACGACGATGTAGCGGTATCTAGCGACCCCACCGGCCTCGTCACAGAAGTTGCCGTAGATGGGGTCAACGCTAAGACTGGCGAGGTTAAGGTAATGGTCGGGACCGTTGCTCTCGCAAAGGGCAATGCGATCACCGTGGAATACAGTGGCACCGATGCCGACCCAGCCAGAGGCTTGATGGGAGTGCCAAACCCCAGTGGCAAGCAGGTTTCCTCTACCAGTTGGACCTTTGCCCTGAACGTGGGCAGAAATGACCGCTACGCCGCCACTGCCACCGCCGAGGACGCAAATCGTAACAGGCGCACCGGCGGCAAGGGCGATCCGATGGCCGACGGCGCAACCGTCTTCGAAATCGACAAACAGCTTGCTGACGGCGAATCCGCCGAGACCATGCCCCAGCACGACGCTGCTGGAAACCTCCCTGTGTCCATCACCGACCCCTTTATCATCGAACTCTCATGGGAAGGTGAGGAAGATGAGTATCCCGGCGACTCCAGCAGTATGGTCGAGCTGACTAAGGCCGAGCTGGATGGCACAGATGTCTTGGATACCCAAGCACGCCAGAGCGACACAGCTTTCCGTCTTGCCATCGCAGAAATCGGTCTGGGCGACCATGTCCTCAAGTACAACGCCGAAGATGCTTTGGGCAATACCAATGCCGTTGACAGAGTGCTCAGGTTCACCGTGCAAGCAGTGCCTACGTGGGACCTGGAACTCAGCGCTGGGATGAATCTGATATCCTTGCCTGCTGACCCGGGCAGCACCAGCGTGAATGACCTGTTCGGCGCCGTTGAACAAATCGAGCTGGTCTTCACCTTCGATGGCGGACAATCCTTGGTAGCCCTGCGAAATGCTGATGCCCCTGGTACATTCGTAGGTACGCTGGACCGCATTGATTCCCAGCATGCCTACTGGGTCAGTTCCTCCAACTCTGCCAAGGTGGAAATCAACATCCCGCCCACGTCGCAGTTGGCGCCCCCGCCATACATAGCAGTGACGGGCGGCCAGTGGAACCTGCTCCCCGTCATCAGCCTTGAACCGGTTGACGCGGGCGCTGCTCCTGGTACGGAAATCGATGCAGATGCTTACCTAGGAGACTTCCGAACCGCCTTCGGCTGGAACGGCCGAAGCTGGAGCAAGATCGATCCTGATCCTGCTGGCGATGAGCGCCTGACCACGGGGCCGACCGTCAAAATCGGAATGGGCTACTGGGTCCTGTACGACGAGGATGCCATAATTACCCCGTAACCCCGCCCTAAGACCGGAAACAGCAAGAGGCCCCGGAAGCCATCCGGGGCCTCTTCTTTTCCACATAGGGAGAGTGGTCTTCAAGGGGCTAAGGCGCATGTGGTGGTGGGGAAGCGCGGAAGTGAAGGTCCCGGGTTAGAAGGGTGCTCCTGAATCCATCGGTCAGGGAAGGGATAGGGGTAGCGGCGACCGAAACGCCCGAAATCAGGCAAGCGGGCCATTGCAAACTGTGGCCTCTCTCCTCAATAATTTATGGAAAGTAGAGTGTGCCCAAAGCTAGTGTGGAGGTCCGGGTTGCGAGGCAGAATATTCCAAGTAGTTGTCCTATTGGTATACGGAGTCGTGCTGCTGGCCCTGCTGGGGGCCACATTGCCTCAGGGCATCCCGCCCAGTCCGGCCATCTATTTAGGAGTCGCCACTGTCGATGGCCAGCCAGCGCCCGAGGGCACTATGCTGGTGGCCTGCGTCGACAACTTGGTCTGTGCTCCCGGCCATCCCGAGTTCCCATCCAGCGCTGACGCAGTGACCACGGACGGCAAGTTCCTCGCACTCACCGCCCAAGGCAAGTCCGAATCCCAGCGTGGTCGGGCCACGGTGCATTTCTTCATCATTAGCGAGACCGGGCGCGTCAAGGCCGATGAAACCACCACATACGGCAGCAACAGCCCCACCGACCTCATATTCAGCATAAACCTCACCTTCGGTGCAGTGCCCACGCCTACCCCCGCGCCCACGCCTACACCTGCCCCCACGCCCAGCCCCACACCTACAGTTGCGCCCACGCCGGTGCCCACACCAGTGCCTACCCCGCCCCCTACCCCAACGGCGGCACCCACGCCGGAGGCAGACCTCCCCATCCCCGGCGAGCCCATCGTGCCCCAACTCGCTCAAGGCATCCTGTACGGAGGGATCGCCCTTCTCATCATCGGCGTCATCGGCCTCCTCTACGCCCGCCGTCGGCTCTCCTGAGCGAGTCGAAGGGGCTCTCCTAGCGGGTCGAAGGGGCCTCACAACTGACCCCCACCCAAACCAGCCAACAAAAAAGGGGCGGGCCCACAAGCCCGCCCCTTCCATTGCTCCAACCCCTCATACCTCCGCTGCAAGCCCCATCCCATTGCACCCCGTCCCCCCAACCCCCTGTGACATCCGCCCATTGACACCCCCCCACCCCATCCCCTACCATAAACACAAAGCGCAGGCAGGGGACTGACCCCTCGGGGTCGCCCCTGCCTGCGCTTTTCAGTCCGGACCTTCAGGAGAAAAAATGGAGACCCAACCCCGCCCTCGTGCCGCAAACACCCCCGAATACGCTCCGCGCGAGACTTTCGCCACCCTTTTGCTTCAGCAACACCCCGTCGTATCTGTCCAGCTACGAAAAAGTATCACCGGAATGCCACGGGAATCTGACCGGAATGCCACGGGAATGTCATCGGAATACCACGGGATGTACCCCAGAAGTGCATCGGATGTGCATCCGAACCTAGCAATGACACGGGAACCCCCCAAGAACACCACCGACCGCAACACCTCCCCCCTCAGGGGCGAAACCTACAACAACGCCCCCTGCCCCGGCCTCACCGCCCGCAACCCCTGCGCATTCAAAACCACCACCCGCAACTCAGGGGGTAGGTTATTCGGCGTAACACTCAACCGCGCCTGAGGCTCCACCTCGCCCGCGCCCATCTCCCTCAGAAAAACATCCAGTGCCCCCAACTGCACCACCAGCCCCGGCAACGCATAATGCATCGGCACCACCACCCGCGGCCCCAGCGCCCGCACCATCTCCGACACCCGCGCCACCTCCACCGTGCAAACCCCACCCACCGGCAAAAAAACCACATCCACCGGCGTCAACTCCTCCACCTGGTTCGGCGTCAGGGGGCTATTCACATCCCCTAGGTGCGCCAACCGCACCCCCTCCACCTCGAAGTGGTACGCCGTATTCCGCTTCTCCGGCGGGTCCCCCGGCCCTCGGGAGGTCATAATCCCCTTCACCAAGGCCCCCATGTACTCATATTCCCCCGGCCCACGGAACACCTTGAAATCGCCACCCACCCGCGCCACTGAATTGTGGTGCGGGTGCTCATGGCTGATCGTCACCGTGTTCGCCGACACATCCCCCATCCCCAACCCCAGCGTATCCGGGTCATACGGGTCCGTCACCAGCATCGCCTGTTCCGACCGCAACCGGAAACACGAATGCCCCATCCAAGTTACATCCACTAGTCGGACCCCCTCCTGTCGGACTCCCCACGGCGTCGCACCAGAGCCCAACCCACAGGCAAGGCCAGTGACGCCAAAAACATTTTCATCAAATCACCGACAATGAACGGGTACAATCCCCAGTCCAGCGTCTGCGCCCACAACCCCACGTCATCACCCACTAAGTTTTTGTCCGCGATCCACCAAGCCAGCCACAAAAGCCCCGGCACATACAGCACCACATTCCCCAATAACATCCCCAAATGCACCCACGGCCCCCGGTCCCATCGCTTCTCCGCGAGCCAGCCCACCAGGATCGCACTCAGGATGAACCCGACGATGTATCCCCCGCTCCCCAAGTTCCACACATACTCCGCCGTCCCATCCCATAACCCATTCGAAGACAGAATGAAGTGGATGTACCACCCCCCCGTATCCCCGAAGCTCGGCGCAAAAACAGGAATTCCAATTATCCCCATCAACATATACACCGAAAGACTCGCGCCCCCACGCCAAGCCCCCAACACCCCGCCCGTGACCAGCACCGCAAAAGTCTGTCCCGTAAAGGGCACCGGCGTCCAAGGCGCTTGGACCGCGATTTGCGCACACAACGCAACAAACCAAGCAAACCCCACCACCAACCCCACGTCCCGCACCAACCACAGGGGTATCCCCCACCCGCCCAGAGTCAGCCGCCTGTCAGGCGACAAAGGCGGGAAGGCGGCGTCAGCGAGCGTTGCGCGTGGTGTGGCAGCCTGCACACTTCCTCCAGAAAAACACTAGGAGCACATAGCTGGAATGAGTATAATGAACGCTATGAATGCCAGTCAACGAAACATGCATCTGACGCAGCATAACTGATGACATCGAAACGCGACTACTACGAAATCCTTGAAGTCCAGCGCAACGCGTCTCAAGAGGACATACGCCGCGCCTACCGCCACAAGGCAATGGACTTCCACCCAGACCGCAACAAGAGACCCGACGCCGAAGACAAATTCAAAGAAATCAACGAAGCCTACCAAGTCCTAGGCGATGCCGAGAAGCGCACACAGTACGACCGCTTCGGCCACGCGGGCGTCAACTCCCAGGCAGGGGGCACCCGCGGATTCGACGGTTACGACGTCTTCAGTGGCTTCGGCGACATCTTCGACTCGTTCTTTGGCGATGTTTCAGGCCGTGGCAGGCGCGGTCCACAGCGAGGGCGCGACATCGAGGCCAAGGTGGTCCTCCCCTTCGAAGAGGCCGCCTTCGGTACCGAGCGCGAGGTGGAAGTCAATCGCATCGAGAGCTGCTCTACATGTAGCGGGTCAGGCAGCGCCCCCGGCAGCACGCCTGAGACTTGCCACACCTGTCGCGGCATGGGGCAGGTGCGGCAGAGCCAGCACACCGTCTTCGGCGCCTTCAGCCAGGTCGGAGCGTGTCCTGCCTGCAAGGGCAGAGGCGCGACCATCACCAACCCCTGCACCCACTGCCATGCGCAGGGTACGGAACGACGTAAGCGTCGCATCGCTGTCAAAATCCCAGCCGGTGTGGAATCAGGAATGCAGGTACGCCTAAGTCACGAAGGTGACAGTTCTCCCAATGGAGGCCAGTCGGGTAACCTCTATCTGACCATCGGCGTCAATCCGCACCCCTTCTTCAAGCGCGACGGCGAAGACCTCCTGTATGACTTGCCTGTGTCCTTCCCCCAAGCCGCCTTGGGCGCCGAGCTTGAAGTGCCCAACTTGATCGGCGCTGAGAGTCTCAAGATACCCGCGGGAACTCAACCTGCCGCGGTCTTCCGTATTCGGGGCAAGGGCCTTGCTCATGTGAATTCTGGTCGGCGCGGCGACCTCGTGGTGTCGGTGAAACTGGAGGTACCGACCTCCGTCGACTCCGAGCAGCGAAGGCTCCTCGAAGAGCTGGCCCGGCGAGACGCACCGGAGGACGACGATGGTGGCAGCCGCCAGAAGGGCCTCTTCGACAAGATAAAGGATGTCTTTGACTAACCGCTCCAACGGCGGGCCTCAAGACACGCTGTCCTATCGGTCTGCATCTGCTCATTGGCATCTACCCATTGTGAGGCATGTGTTTTGAAGTGGCTAGAGCTTAGTGTCAGGGTCCCCCGTGAGTTCGTCGAACCCGTATCCTACCTGTTCAACCGCCATGGCCGAGGCTTCTCGATCGAAGAGCCGGAAGCCGATCATGCTGTACTCCGCACCTACGTTTCTTCCAATGCTCGCCGCAAGCTGGCGCAGATTGACATCGGCGTGAGGCTGGTGCGAACGCTGGTGCCTGAGGCTGAGTTGGTCACCCGTGAGTTAGTGCAGGAAGACTGGGAGACGGCTTGGAAGGACCACTTCAGCCTGTTCCGAGTGGGCGACCGCCTCGTGATTCGTCCCTCTTGGGTTGAGTATGAGGCGGAGCCCGACGAACTGGTGATTACGCTCGACCCTGGCATGGCGTTTGGCACGGGGTATCATCCCACCACTCGCATGTGCCTCGTCTCCATGGAGCAACTGGTGACGCCCGGTCTGAAGGTGCTGGACATAGGGACAGGCTCCGGCATACTGACAGTGGCTGCCCGCCTGCTGGGTGCGGCCTCGGCAGTGGGTATCGACACCGACCCCAATGCGGTCAAGGTGGCGCGTGAGAACTGTCACGCCAACGGATTGGGCAGGGAGGTACGCTTGGTGCGGGGCACCCTGCCCTTGGCTCAAGCCCCGGCCGAGGCCTTCGATCTAGCCGTGGGCAACATCAGCGCTAGAGTGATACAAGACAAGGCATCGCATACGCTGGAAGCCCTCAAACCGGGAGGATGCTTCATCGCATCAGGGTTCATACGGGACCAGACGCCCGATGTGATGGAGAGGCTGCAAGGAGCGGGCTTCGACGATCTCAGCGTCGACTACACCGATGAATGGGCCTGCGTCGTAGCTCGGAGAGTTTGATCCACTCACATCTGGCCACAGGCAACACCGGATGAATGAGCGTCTGCACCGCTTCTTCGTGCCTCCTGAGTGGTTGCATGATGAGCACGCCACCCTCAAGGATCAGACCTCTCGCCAGATAGCGCGGGTGTTGCGTATGTCCCCGGGGGACCGAGTCGTGCTGCTGAACAACTCCGGCAACGAATACCTGACGGAGCTTCAGACATTCCACGCAAACGGCATCGAGGGGCGCATTTTGTCCAGCGACCTTGGACGGGCCGAGCCTCAGACCCACGTCACTCTGTACCAGTCACTCCTCAAGGGTGACAAGATGGACTGGGTGCTACAGAAAGGTACCGAGTTAGGTGCGTCTGCCTTTGTGCCTGTGTTAAGCCGTCGTTCAATTGCACGGGCCAAGCGAGGCGAGGAGCAGATGGGACGCTGGCGACGCATCGTAGCCGAGGCAGCCGAGCAGTCTGGGCGGTCAGTCTTGCCTGAGGTATACACGGCCATGCCTTTGGCAGATGCCCTGCAACAGCTTCCGCACGGCATCGCTCTGATCCCCTACGAGGACGAGCGAGAACGCCCAATCAGAGAGGCGTTGCACGCCGCCGACGATCACGACCGGGTGGCCCTATTCATTGGCCCTGAAGGGGGCTGGGACCCCGAGGAGGTAGCTCTCGCCCGGAATCATGGCGCTGTGCCCGTGTCCTTGGGAGAACGTATCCTACGGGCGGAAACGGCAGCCATCGCCGCGGTCACGATCGCTATGTATTCCCATGGGGAGCTTGGGGGGGAACTGGGGCGCTAGAGTTGGGTGCCGACGCCTAGGACGGTTCTTTCCGGTACTGGTAAAGCATCAACGCGGCTGCGGGTCCGGCGAAGGCTAGGTGGATGTATTCTGCTTGGCCTATCAGAGCCATGACTGAAGTGCCCACTATGACCGCCAAGGTCACCAAGAGGCCACCGGGCAGGTTGCGGCGCACCGCTAGAAACGCCAGTGGCACGGATGCGACTGCTACGATACCTGCCAAGGGTGCGATGACCAGCAATGCCCCCACCGTGACTGGGCCGGCACGCCCATGTCCCGACAAGAGGGACGACGCCGTGTGTCCTGCCAGCACGGCCAAGCCCACGGCCATTGTGCCCTGTCCTGCGTCGATGGCTGCCCATCCGAGGCCAACGGCAAGGGCTCCTTTCCCCACGTCTAATACACCAATGAAGCCTGGGAGCCAACCTGGGCCTGCGCTTGCTTCTGCTCTCTGGTCAGGCGCCTGTTGGCTGAGGGCCTCTTGTTGGCTGGAGGCTCTTTGCTGGCTGAAGGCTCCTTGCTGGCCGGAAGCCAGTATCTGGTCCAGCAGGAAGCCCCAAGGCACGAAGCCTAGGAATATGGCCACCGGCACCGCCAAAGCATACTGGCCCGGCGCTGAGTCCAAGTCTAGGAGAAGCAAGACACCCAATATGTAGAGGGCGAACAGGGGAGAGCCGACGGCCACGGCCAAGCCGGCGCTGCGCAGGGTCATGTCTTGCGTTTGAAGACTAGGCGCAGATGGGTGTGGGTGAACCCGAACCACTGTCGCAGGTGGTTTTCCAAGTAGCGTTGATACGAGAAGTGGACCAACGTGGGGTTGTCGACGGCGAAGACAAAGGTGGGCGGGTTGGTATCCACCTGTCGCACGGCCTCCAGCAGTATCGACTTGCCCTTGCGGGAAGGATGGGGATTCTTGGCCAACGCCTGACGCATCGCCCTAACTAGCTCTGGGGCCGTCACCCGCTGAGTTCTCTCGTTGTAAGTGGCCCTAGCCGTCCTCATGAGGTCGTCGATACCCGTGCGTTCCAAGGCGGAGGTGAAGCAGATAGGCAAGTAGGGTGCAAAGTGCAACGTGCGTCTTACCTGCTGCACCGCCACTTCTCTCGCGCCTAGGTCCTCCGGAAGCAGGTCGCTCTTGTTTACGACTACGATGATGCCCTTGAAGGCGTCCCAAGCCAAGCCAGTGATATGGGCATCTTGGCTGGTGGCCAACTCCGCCCCATCCATCACCAGCAACGCGATATCGCAGCGTTGTACTGCTTGTACCGAACGCAACACACTGTAGCGCTCTATACCCCGTTTGATCGAACCGGGGCGACGTATGCCTGCTGTGTCGATGAGCACCACCGGCTCACCGGCGTACTCCATGTAGGTGTCCAAGGCATCGCGAGTGGTTCCCGGCACATCGCTCACTATGGCCCGATGTTGGCCTAATACAGCGTTCACCAAGGCCGACTTGCCGACGTTGGTCCGCCCGATGATGGCCAAGCGCATGGGGCCGTCCTGTTGGTCTTCATCCTGTTCTGCGTTTGGGAGCATCTCTTGGACGGCCAGCATCAGGTCTTCCAAGCCAAGGTTGTGGTAGGCGCTCATGATGACCGGCTCGCCCATGCCCAACTGGTAGAAGTCTGGGACCAAGAGCTCGCGGCGCGGGTTGTCCACCTTGTTGGCGGCGAGAACGACGGGCTTGCTTGTGCGGCGTAGCCACTGAGCGATCTCCTCGTCCATCAGTGTCACGCCATCGGCAGTGTCCACCATGAAGATGATGCAATCGGCCTCGTCAACTGCCATCTGCACCTGCTCCCGCACTTGGTCACGCATTACATCTTGGGGGAAGGGCTCCAAGCCACCCGTGTCCACCAAGGTGAAGATGAAGTCGTCCCAAGAGGTGACAGCTATAACCCGATCGCGGGTGGTGCCGGGTATGTCGCTGACGATAGCCTCGCGCCGACCGACGACGCGGTTAAAGAGTGTGGACTTGCCTACGTTAGGTCGCCCCACAATGGCGACAAGGGGAGGGGGCATGGGAGCCCTCCTAATTCTGACCGAGAATGGGCTATGAACCGAAAATCGAGTTAAGAACAGATATCGCGCTATGAATTGGATGACGGGAAGGAGGCAGGGGCCAAGAGGAACTCCATCACAGCAGCTTGGGCGTGCAGCCGGTTTTCGGCTTGATCGAACGCCACCGACTGAGGGTCATCGAGCATGCCGGGGGGCACCTCTTCACCGTAGTGGGCGGGCATGTCGTGCATGAAGATGGCGTCGGGCTTGGCCAGCGACAGGAGCTCAGGATTTACCTGAAAGCCTTGGAAGGCCTTGAGGCGGATAGCCGACTCTTCCTCTTGGCCCATGCTGGTCCATACGTCGGTATACACCACGTCGGCGCCTCGTACGGCCTCCTGGGGGTCTTGGAGCTGGCGGACGCTACCTCCACGGCTTACGCCCCGCTCTTGGGCGATAGCAAGGCTGGCTTCGTCCAGTTCGTAGCCCTCAGGAGAGGCGCAGCAGAAGTCCGCACCGGCACCGGAGGCTCCGAGGGCCAGACTCCGGGCCACGTTGTTGCCATCACCCACGAAGCAAATCTTGCGTCCCTGTAGCCCGTCCTTGTGCTCGGAGATGGTCTGCAGGTCGGCTAGGCTCTGGCAGGGGTGCTCCCAATCGGAGAGGGCGTTAATCACGGTGATGCCAGCGTAACGGGCCAACTGCACGAGGGAGTCGTGAGCAAACACACGTGCCACCAAGCAGTCTGCGTACCGCTCCAGCACTTGGGCCATGTCGGAGAGGGGTTCTCGCCCGCCAAAACCCACTTCGTCCTTCCCCAAGTAGAAGGAGTAGCCTCCGAGCCGGTCTATGCCGACATGGAAGCTGGCACGGGTACGCAGGGAGGGTTTCTCGAACAGCAGGGCCACTGATTTGCCGGCTAGGGCGTGACTCTTGGTCCCTGCCTTTAGCTGAATGGCCCTGTTGATGACGTTACCTACCTCATCAGGGGTCAGGTCGGTTATGGACAGAAGGTCTCTCTTCACCAGATGTGCTCTTCACCAGATGTGCTTCGATGTGCTTCGATGGGCTTGCATCATAGCGCAGGGTGGCCTACGCATTCAACCACGGAGTGTCACGCCAATGGCACCCTTCCGGCCTGTGGTATCCTCTGGACGGTCAGGGCAGAGGCTCAAGGCAATGGGTCGAGGGACCGGGAATCGAAGGCAGGAGGGTGGCCATGGTGGAGCTGGCGTTATCCCCCGGACTGGCAGGAGAGAAATCTACCATTGTGTGCGAGCACAACGTGGCCCCTCATGTACCCCGCTTCAGCACTCCCTCCATGATATCGCTGATGGAGCAGGCATCCTTGGTGGCCTTGGGAGGCCATCTGACGCCGGAGCAGACCTCAGTGGGCTACGAGGTGCATGTGAGACATCTGGCTCCCTCGTCCATCGGGGCGACGATAGTAGCCCGGGCCGAGCTCACGGAGATTGACCGGAACCGCCTCGTTTTCAGTGTCTCTGCCTTCGATGGCGATAAGAAGATCGGTGAGGGCACCCACCGCCGTGCTGTCATCAGCGCCAACAGATGAGTCAATTACGACGTCCTCAGGAAGTGACCATCCCCTTGGAAGCGTCGTGGTCGCTGTTGAGGTCGGCAGCCAGTTGTTCTATGGCCACCCTGTAGGCTTCCTCGTCTTCGTACTGGCGCAGGTCCAGCAATGCATGCTGCCTCAGCATGCGTGTGGGCCGGTCCTGACGCTGGTAGATGGTGTCATCCACTACCACTAGGAACAGGACCCACTTTTCCGTTTCCCGCTGCTTCTGGGCAGCTTGTGAGATTTCGTTGCGTACCGACTCGTTGGCCAGCGATTCTTGGGAGCACACCACCACCAACTGGTCGTAGAAGCGCACACCCCGGTCCAGTTCTTCCTCCAGATATCCTGCTCCGGTGGGAGCCGCCGGAAAGCGCCAGCATTCCACTCCTCGCGTCCTGAGGTCGGACTGAAGTCTGATGGCGAGCTCTCGCTCGGCGTGGGCGTAGGAGATGTAGCAGCCGTAGCGGCGACGGATTGCTCCTGGGGTGGCCTGCTCGTAGGCGATGAAGGCATCAGGCACCCCGACGCCACGGAGGAACTCGGATGGGATGTTACCTGCGGACCTTAGCATCGTATCGATGCCGACTGTGCTGGGTCCTCGATGCAGCGCCTCCTCCAGATGGTTGGCGCGTCCAAGATCGCAGTCTGCGAATATGGTGTTCAGCAAAAAGGCACGATGGAAGTTGGCTCCCTCCAAGTTGGCATGGGCCAATTTGGCCTCAATGAAATGGGCTTCATTCAAGTCAGCCTCGCCGAGGTCAGTCCAGCTGAGATCGGCCCCGGTGAGGGTGGCACCTGCTAGGTTGGCTCCTCGAAGGGATGCGCGGAACAGTATTGCTCCTGTCAGGTTAGCCCGAGAGAGGTCTGCACCTGACAGGTTGACCCGGCTCAGGTCTGCCCCTCGAAGGTTCGCTCGTCCCAACTTGGACTGCGACATGTCGGCCCCTGGCAGGTAGGCATCCATCAGGCGGGCACCGCTCAGGTCGGTGTCAGCCATCTCGGCGCGGTGGAGGTGGGCCCGCTCCATATTGCTGCCTCGCAGGTTGGCGCCCCGCAGGTGGCCGCCGCTCAAGTCAGCCTCGGACAGGTCGCTGCGACTCAAGTCGGCCCCTTGTAGCTGTGCTGTGCTGAGGAAAGCGCCGCTCAGGTCTAGCCTCTCGCTGCGGTGCTCATTCCGCCAGTCTTGGATGGCATCACGCCCATGCGAGGCGACCTGAACGTGGCTCAAGTTGGCCATAGCTGCGCTCCCTTTCGCATCGAAGAGTTCAGGAGAGAGTATAGCAAGTGAAAACGTCCTGAGGGATGGGGATTACTCATATCAGGCGCGTGAACTCCTCCACACTGAGTCCGGCTTGCTTGAGGATGGACCGTAGCGGTCCCCTATCCAGTTCGCGGTGATTAGGGACGGTGACTTGGGCAAAAGGACTGTCTCGACGAAGGATCATGTGGCTGCCCCGCTGTCGTAGAACTGGTCATACGGCCAGAACCAGCGTCTCGAACCTCTCTTCGGGCGCCGGCAGGCCGTCGTCCTGAAGAGCTAGGGATGTACCCCTGAATTGCTTCCCTGATGTTCGTGATTGCTTCTTGCTTGGTCTGACCTTGGCTAACGCAACCGGGAAGGCTGGGGCATTCGATGACCCAATATCCATCTTCGCCAGGGTAAATCACTACCTGTCGCATGTTCCCACCTCGTGGAGACAGACTAGCGGAAAACTACGGCCCAGACAATTCGCTGGATTGGGGGCGGCGTTTGCAGCAAGTCAGCCGGGCATCTTGGGAAAAGGGAAGGGGGCTGGTATACCAGCCCCCTTTGGGTTTCCTCTGTGACGGCGGTAGGAGACGAGACTAGATGTAGTCGGGGTTCTCGTCGTCGCCCATGCCGAAGGCGTCCTGATCCAAGGCGAGGGCCATGGTCAGCTTGTCCTTGAACTCCTCGACAGCGTCGTCGCCGGCCGTGCTCTCGATGCCGCCAGCTGCGACCAGCTTCTCCTTGAACTGCTCGAACACCCAGTCCTCGGCCTTGCCATGAGGCATGTTGAAGAACTGACCGTCGAAGGTGGGCAGTTCGCCGGGGCCGAAGTAACCCTGGTCGTGGAGCTCGTAGCCCTCCAGCCCGTCGGTGCCCTTGCCTAAGACCTCTCCGGTGGAGATGTAGTGCTCCATGACGGGCTTCATGCCGTACTTCTGGATGGGGCAGACCTTCATGCAGATGCCGCAGCCGAGGTAGCGGGCCATGACGGGGCGGCAGCGCTTGAAGATGAGCTTGTTCTTCTCGGCTCCGCGCCACCAGATCTTGTCGCGAATGATGGCCCTGCCGGGGCAGCGGTTGGCGCACACCTGGCAGATGTTGCAGAAGGCGTGGATGCCGTAGTCCACCGGCTTGTCGTAGGAGACGCTGGCGTCGGTGGTGATGACCATCAGCCGAGCGCGGGAGCCGAAATGGGGCGACAACAACTGGCCGTTGGCCCCGAGCTGACCCAAGCCAGCCTCGACGAACATGGGGATGTAAGGCCCGGTGTTGTCGTTGGGGCTATGTACCTGAGCGCGATAGCCCAAGCTGCGGATGTAGTTGCCCAGTTCCAGACCGGCAGCGCCCTCGGTGCGGTAGGTGCTGGAGTGGACGATCTCGGCGGGTACGCTGGGGATGGACTGGGTGGGCTCGTAGTCCTGCTCGTAAGCCAAGCAGATTGCATGGGGGAACTTGACCCAGTCCTTCTTGCTGACATAGGTATAGTGGTGGTCGTAGCGGGTGATTCCGACCTCGCCGAAGCCCAAGGACCTAGCCTTGGCCTTGACCAGCTCGGTGATGTCCTCGCCCACAGGCTCGGTGGTGGGCTCCATCTCGCCAGTCATGCGTCCGGCCATGACGATGGGCTTGTTCAGCCTGTCGTGCTCGCGGCGTATCTCACGCATTTCTAGGTGGCCGTCGCGGATGCGGTTGGCCCAGTCGCGGGACGCCCGCTCGTCGATGTTGATGGTTTCCAGCGGGTACTCGCGGGAGTAAAACTCCAAGTCTGACTCGTGCTTGGGAATGCCGGGCACCGTTTCCAAGTCTTCGGAGACCGGGATCTCCACGGGCGGGTCCTGCTCTCTCCGACCAGGTCTGGTGACTACGTGTCCTACTTTCGGCATAGAAGTTGGTCCTCCCTTACGAATGTGTAGAGGCCACCAATGGCCAAATCCATGCCCCACCGACACTGGTGGGGCAGCAACCCGCCTATTGTGTCGTGACGCCTGCGCTATGTCAATAGAAGAACCTCACGGTTTCGCTTGTCACTACGTCCGGGTCAGAGACGACGGGCCCTTTGGATAGTCCTAAGAGCATCTGTTTACGAAATCCGTCATCAACTTGAATGATGCTGGCTAGGAGCTGCGCCGACGGGCAATCATCGCCTCCGCCATGGGGCTGGCCCCGGGTGCCACGGCAATGTTCACCAAGGAGGGTTTGCCCGAATCGAGGGCCCGTTGTACCGCGGGAGCAATTTCCTCGGCACGCTCGGCGTACTCGCCGTGGCCTCCTACCTCGGCCACCATCCTGTCGTAGCGCACGAAACGCAGGTCCGTGGCAATGGGACGCCCGTAGTAGGCCAACTGGAAGGTCTTGTCGATGCCCCACGCCGAGTCGTTCCCCATCACAGTGGTGAAGGGGAGGTTGTGGCGTATGGCTGTGTCGTACTCCATGAAGTAGAAGCCGATGGAGCCGTCGCCGGAGAACAGGAATACGCGAGCATCGGGGTCGATGAGCTTGGCCGTAAGGGCGTATGGCAGGCCACAGCCCAGATGCCCCAGCGAGCCCAAGCGCAACCAATGGCCCGGCTGATGGGCTTGGTAGTAGGAGCGTCCCCATTGAACATAGTCCCCGCCGTCTAGGATGATGAAGCTGTTTTCCTGGAGGAAGGGCTCCACCTCCTTGAACACCTTCATGGGGTGCAGGGGTGTGGCATCGCTGATGTGGGACTCCAACCCATCCCGGAAGGCGGCGCGGGACTGGTCCAACTGCTGACGCCAAGGGGAGAAGTCGTTCCACTGGGCCTTGGCCCCCTGCTCGTGCAGCTGGCCGACGACCGCGCCTATGTTGCCGGCGATGCCCACGTCGACACCGCGATTGCGTCCGATCTCGGCGGAGGAGGGGTCGACCTGCACCAGCTTCGCAGAGCCGCTGAAGAATGGGGCCCTGCCGTAGCGGTAGCCATGGTCCAGCCTCTTGCCCAGCAGCAACACCACGTCGGCCTCTCGGAAACGTCGCGCTGTGTGGTTGAGGCCGGGGTCGGCAATGCCGTAGCACAGCGGGTGAGCATCGTCGATGAGTCCACGCGCCTGCTCGATGGTGAACACGGGAACCCCTGAGGCCTCCACGAATGCCTCCAACTGCTGGGAGCCGAGGGAGTACCGGGAGGCGTTGCCGACGATGACAACGGGCCTCTCTGCCCGACGCATCAGGTCGACGGCTTCTGAGATCAGGGCTGGGTCTCCGTGGGTGCGCCCGCGGTGCCTGTACTCGCTGGGCTGGTATGGCGGCAGATCCTCTTCCTCGATTGCGTGTTCCTGTACGTCCATGGGCACGGTCAGGTGCACCGGCCCAGGGCGGCCCGACATGGCGGTGCGGAAGGCAGTGGCCACGTATTCGGGGATGCGTCTTCGATCGTGCACGAGCCAGGAGCCTTTGGTCATTGGGGCGCATATCTCCACTTGGTTCACCTCTTGAAAGCCCAAGAGGCCCCGCTCCGGCAGCTCTCCACATCCGGCGATGAACACAACGGGGCTCTCGGCGGTGTAGACGTGGGGCAAACCGGAGATGGCGTTGGAGAAGCCCGGCCCGCCGGTGAACATGGCGACCGAGGGTTCGCCTGTGATGCGGCACCAAGCATCGGCCATGGCCATGGCGGCGCCCTCGTGGCGCGTATCGATGAACTCGATTCCCTCATCCTCAGCGGCATCGGCCAATGGGAGCATGGTGTCGCCCACGATGGTGAAGACTTTCTTGATCCCCTCCATCTGGAGGCAGCGTATCAGCAGGTGGGCCCCGGTCAGGTTCGGCATTGGTCCTCCTTAGTGCGTGGGCTTAGGTGCGTGGGCAAGCATTCATCTTGGGCGTGTCGTGGTCAGGGCCTTCGAGGGATTGTAGGCAAGAGCTGGGAAGGGAGGCAAGCTTGGTGAGTTGGGCAGGCCTCTTCCACTGCCTCCGGAGTGGTTTGCGTGAGTGGGGCAGGTTTTTCGCATTTGAAAGCCGTTCCGATTGTTCCCACTGTCGTATCTGGGACAGCTTTGCAGCTTGTTCCGATTCCTGCATGTGAGGGGCATTGCGTTCGCCCCATGGTCGTAGCTGAGACGGGTTGGTGGCGGCTGTAATGGGCGTTTCGGTAGCGGGAATTGTTCCAGTCATCGTATCTGAGGCAGCTTTGCAGCTTGTTCCGATTCCTGCATGTGAGGGGCATTGCGTTCGCCCCATGGTCGTAGCTGAGACGGGTTGGCTGCTAGGGCCAAGGGACGGCAGGGCGTGGTGGCAGGGACGGGGCTTGTAGCTGGGAGTCGGAACATGGCCGTAGCTAAAAAGTGTTTTTTCGTAGCTGGTTTTGTTCCGATTGTTCCGATTGTCGTATCTGTACAGCTTGAGGAGTTTGTTCCGATTTGCGTGGAATTCGGTGCTTCGGAGAGGGAGAGGGAGAGGGCTTGATTCTTTGGGGCTTGCGTTCATTTGCTCTGGTTCACTCGTTTCCGCCGATCCGAGGGCCGAACAACAAAGGCAGGGGCGACCCTGTGGGGTCAATCCCTGCCGTGTATTGAGGTTAGTGGGGAAGGGGCGTGGATGTCAATGGACGGATGTCATGGCTCTTTCGGTGGCTGCGTATGGGGGAGCGATTGGGGGATGTGACTTGCCCGCGGAGTCCGGGCCGTGGGTCCCCGCCTTCGGAGACCTTTGCATAACTTCAGTCATCCCAGCGGAAGCCAGAATCCAAAACTGAGGCACAGCGAGCGCCAGCTTGTATTGCAACCCTTCCACCCCCATCCCAACCTTCCCCCTCAAGGGGGAAGGGGTTATGCAAAGGTCTCCCTTCGCGGGGATGAAGGGTGGGGTGCGGAGATGACGGCTGGGGGCGGGAATGACGGTAGGGGCGAGGCATAGGGGGATTTTATTTAGATTGGGGCTACTGGGAGGAGGCCCCGAATATCACTAGGATGACGCTCCGAATATCACTAGGATGACGCCGCAGACGCTCATGATGGTACCTATAGCTAACAAGAGGTTCACCGACTCCAAGCGCTGTAGGAAGAGGTGGGCCAAGACGAGGGTGAACAGCGGGGCGCTGGAGTTGATGGGGCTGACAGTGGTTACGTCGGCACGGCTGAGGGCCCCGAAGAGGCAAACCAAAGCAAGCCCTTGGGAAACGCCGGCACAGCAGCAGTACAAGGCGTAACGAAGGGGAATGTCCGTTAGGCTTCGGATGACGCCACGGGAGGTGAAGGGGAGAATCATCAGCGCCCCCATGGATAGAGACAGGGCTGCGGTAACGGAGAAGGGCGCTAGAGAGGAGACGACGTGGCGGCTTATGGTGTCCCGTGTACCGAAAGTGGCGGCTGCTCCAGCAGCCATGAAGTACCCCAAGTAATTGCGGCGTATCACGGTGGTGGATGAGGGTGTTGACCGAGACCTGATCACCAGTATCAGGCCGCAGACAATGGCTGGCGTCCCGAAATAGAGCAGTAGGTCGGGTCGCTCTCCCAATACAACGAAACCCAGAATGAAAGCGAACACGGGCTGTAGAGAGGCGAAGGGTCCAGCCCCGGATGCGCCCACCATGCTGATGGCAGTGTTGTTGAGCACTCGCGCCCCAGGGTAGGACATGGCCCCCATGAGGGCGAACCAAGCGTAGGCCTTCCAGGAGAGTGTGGTGATCTCGGAGGCATGCCCCACCAGGGCGGGGATGAAGGCCACGAGGGAGCTGGTAATAACAGCAAACGTGGTCGCCGTGGGCCCCGATAGGCGCTGGGTGCCGGTCCGTATGAAGATGTTGCCTGTGCCGAAGCCGGCAGCGGAACAGAAAGCTAGTACGATCGCCACCAGCATCGTGTACGCCTTCCGCCGCCGCCAAGCGGGAGAAGGCTAGTCCTCGGACCGGCCTTGGTAGCGGTTACGGAAGTAGATGGCGAATGCGTTCATGGATAGCAGGATGACCAGCAGCACGATGATACCCGCAGCAGCCAGCGATTGGAAGTCGTGGCGCGGGTCGGCGGCCCAGTTGTAAATTTGGATGGGCAGCACGGTGAACCGGTCCAGAGGCGATGTGGGCAGGAAGGTGAGGAATACAAGGGCGCTGATGGCAATAACAGGAGCGGCTTCGCCGATGGCACGCGACATGGCCAGAATCACGCCGGTGAGGATGCCAGCAAGGCTCTGGGGGACCACCACGCCCTTTACCACCTGCCATTGGGTTGCGCCCAAGGCATAGGCAGCGTCGCGATGGCTTTGAGGAACGGCGCGGATGGCCTCCCTGGAGGCAAGAATCACTACCGGCAGGACCAGCAGGGAGAGGGTGAGACCGCCAGCCAACAGGCTCCTGCCCATGGCTAACATCTGCACGAAGAGCCCCAAGCCCAATAGGCCATAGACGATGGAGGGCACCCCGGCTAGGTTGGAGATGTTGAGATCGACGAGTCGTGTGAGGCGGTTCTTGGGCGCGTACTCTTCCAGATAGAGGGCTGCCCCCACTCCCACTGGAATGGTGAAGGCAGCCACCAAGCCCATGAGGTATATGGTGCCGACAATGGCATGGAGGAGGCCCGCCTCCTCCGGGTGGCGGGAGGGGTAGTCGGTAAGGAATTGCCAACTGAGCCAGGGGATACCCTGCCAGAATACCTGTACCAGCAGCGTTATCAGTCCTACGAGACCGACGCAGACTGCCAGTATGAAGACGACGTAGGCGATGCCTCCTATGCCCTTGCGGAAAGGCAGGTTGGCCGTGAAGGCTGGATTCTCTTTTTGCATTAGTAGGTCTCCCTATAGCGCTGCACCACCCATTGTCCCAACATGTTCATGACCAGAGTCATGATGAAGAGGACCAAGCCGACGGCAAAGATGGTGTTGTATTCGACAGAGCCGTGGGGCGTTTCGCCTTGGCTCAGTTGAACGATATAGGCGGTCATGGTCTGGATGCTCTCCAGCGGGTTGAAGGTCATCCTAGGCGTGGCACCGGCTGCTAGGGTGACCAGCATGGTCTCGCCGATGGCCCGGGAGAGGCCAAGGATGAAGGCTGCTACAATGCCCGAGAGGGCTGCGGGGACGACCACCTTCATGGCCACCTCCAAACGGGTGGCTCCTAGGGCATAGGCCGCGTGCCGCAGGGAGCGGGGCACGGCCAGCATGGCATCCTCGCTGAGGGAGGAGACCATGGGGATGACCATCAACCCCATGACTATGCCCGCACTCAAGGCGTTGAAAACCAGGAGGTCGGGCATCAGCTTCTGTAGCAACGGGGTAACGAAGCTGAGGGCGAAGTACCCGTAGACGATGGTTGGAATGCCAGCGAGTATCTCCAGAGCTGGCTTGATTACCCGCCGGACTTTATCGGGGGCGTACTCTGATAAGAAGATTGCTGTTGCCAGCCCCACGGGGATGGCTACGGCTGCGGCGATGACGGCCACCAGAACGGTGCCGCATACCAAGGGGAGGACACCAAAGGAGTTGGGTTTCAGTATGGGGGACCAGCGGGTGCCGGTGATGAATTCCCACACCGAGACTTCCTGGAAGAAGCCTATTGACTGATTGAGCAACAGGACTACTATGCCCACGGTAGTCACGACGGAGACCAAGGCGCAGGAGGCGAAGATCCAGCGGACCAGCCTCTCCTCTATGATGTTAGATCGACGTCGCCTCAGGACGCGTCCCTCCTGAGGGACTGCGCCCGCCAGACTCTCATTTCTTTTAAGGCCACGATCCACGGCTTACCGCATGCCCTGCTCCGTCGTTGAGGCATTCGAACGGCCTGCCTGCTCCCTTTACTTGGTGGGGGCGTGTATGGTGCTGCCTTGCCCGTCACTCTGCTTAACTCCATCTTTAGCGGGTGGTAGCGGGTGGTAGCGAGCACGTCACCGCGGTGGTCATCGTTGGCTGGTATCAGCATATCACCACTAGCGGTTAGAAAGTAACGGGGAAGCCTGCGCACTCTACTTTTCGCTTGCTCGGTACGACTAGCTTGCTGGGTACGACTAGCTTGCAGCGTCCAACACGGCTTGGAGGTTGCTCTGGAAGACGCTATCGTCCTCGGGCACGTATCCCACCTCGACGGTGAGTTCGGCCCCCACCTCCATGTAGAACTTCACGAACTCCAGGACTTGGGGCTTCTGCAGGCTTTCCACGTTCACGTAGATGAACAGGGGCCTGGATAGCGGGCTGTAAGTGCCGGAAGCGATGTTGTCAGGGCTGGGTTTGACGCAGCCCTCACCGTTGTCGACTCCCAGCAGCTTCAGTTGGTCGGCGTTCTCGATGTAGTAGGCGTAGCCGAAATAGCCTAGGGAGTTGCGGTCGCCTGCTATGCCACGGATGAGCACGTTGTCGTCGGCCGACGCGGTGTAGTCGTCGCGGCTTACCTTGGCTTCGCCGTTGACCTCTTCGGTGAAGTAGTCGAAGGTGCCGGAATCGCTGTCGGCGCCATATAGGCGGATGTCCCTGTCGGGCCACTCGGGATTTACATCGCTCCACTTCTGGACGGTGCTTCCGGGCTTCCAGATGTCGTGGAGTTGGTCCATGGTGAGGCAGTCGGCGAAATCGTTCTGGGGGCTGACCATGACGGAAAGCCCGTCGGTGCCGACCTTGAGCTCCAAGTACTTGATACCATTGTCGGCTGCTGTGGTAGCTTCTGCTTCTTTGATAGTACGAGAGGCGTCGGAGATATCGGTCTCGCCGGCGGTGAAGCGCTTAAAGCCGCCACCTGTGCCGGAAATACCGACGATGGGCTGGGTCTTGCCGTTTATCTTTTCGAACTCCTCAGCCACAGCCTGCGAAATAGGAGCAACGGTGCTCGAACCATCGATCTCTATGACGCCACTGAGCTCTGCCATCGTGTCTGAGGTGGAGGTCTCGCTGGCTCCGCAGGCCGCCAGCACGACCATGCCTAGCACTATGAGGGTGACGGCACACACGTACTTGGGCCAGTGTGAGATTGCCATGTAGTTTCACTCTTTCTGAACTAGGGCTGAATTAGTGCTGAATAATAGGCTGAACAAAGGAAATTTGGTGATTTGGATGAACCTGTAGCCAAGGGCAGGCCGGGGAGTCCCACGACATGCCCTCCTCACGCTTCAAGACCGGAAAAATAAAGAGGCCCGCGGACGCGAATAAAGCGTTCCGCTGGGCCTCTCCACATCATGCGAGTGGATTGCTCCTCTGCCTAGCGCGGGCCAATTGGTCCTCCTGAGGCTTGAGACCTCCTGGACTGAAGGGCCCGCTCCAGTTTCTCGGGTGTCAACGGTGTGTCGATGTGGCGAACGCCGGTAGGGGACAGCGCGTCCATGACGGCGTTGGCCACGGCCACGGGGGCGGCTAGGGTCGGCAACTCGCCTATGCCCTTCAGTCCGGAAGGCGTCAGGGGCGAGAGGGTTTCGATCGTATCCAGTTCCATGGCTGGCATAGTAGTGGCGGTGGGAAGCGAATAGTCCAGCAGGCTGCCGGTGATGGGCTGGCCTTGGGAGTCGTAGGCCATGCCTTCCACCAAGGCTTGGCCTACGCCTTGGACGATGGCTCCATGCACTTGGCCATCGGCCAACATGGGATTCATGATGCGGCCGGCATCGTGGACGGCCACGTATTTCAGCAGGGTCACCTCGCCTGTATCGGGGGAGATTTCCACCACCGCAACGTGGGCACCGAAAGCGTAGGGGCTTCGAGGCAGGGTGTTCATGCCGGAGAAGTCCAAGCCGACCTCGACATCGGGTGGGAGCAGTTCTTCGTCGTAGGCGGCGGCGGCTACATCGGGGAAGGGGACACGGCGTGATGGGTCGTTCTGGTTGAAGTAGTCGCCGTCTTCCATGGCAACCTGATCAGGGGAGCAGGCCAGCAGGTGAGAGGCGATGGCGATGAGCCTGGCTCGAGCCTCCTTGAGTTGCAGATGGATGACTGTTCCACCAGCGATGAGGCCGCGGCTTCCGCCGGTGCCCCCTCCGGTGGGTACGATATCGGTGTCGCTGTGCACCAACTCCACTTTATCGGGAGCGACGCCCAACTCGTCGCCTGCCAACTGGGCAAAGATGGTCGCCGTGCCTTGGCCGTGGGGCGAAAGGCCTGTGTGCAGGGTGACCTCGCCTGAGGGATGGATGATGACGCGGGCGTAGTCGGTGAGGCGAGGTGTGAGGGCCCCAGATCCCTTGACCACTGTAGCCAAGCCGATGCCTATGAGGGAGTTAGAGGCGGCCTGCTGGCTGCGCCAGTGATCGTAGTCGGCAAGCTCCAGCGCACGATCGAGGGCTGGCTCGTAGTTCCCCGAATCGTAGGTGATGCCGGTGGGGGTGAGGTATGGGAAGGCGTCGGGCTGCAACAGGTTGCGCCTACGAACCTCAGCGGGGTCGAGGCTGAGCTCTTGGGCTACGAGGTCGATGGTGCGCTCCATGCAGAAGGCGGCTTCCGGTCCGCCGGCACCGCGATAGGCGCCGGTGGGAGTCTTGTTGGTCACCACGCCCTTGACCGCGACACTCATGGCGGGGGTGCTGTAGGGCCCGGTGATGCGATGGCTGGTTGAGATGGGCACCGTGGGCGTCGACATAAAGAAGTAGGCGCCGAGGTCGGCCAGAATGTTGACTCTCAAGCCCAAGAGGGTGCCATCGTTGGTGACGGCTGCCTCCACGTCGACGGTGTGACCGCGGCCGTGGAAGGCCAGCATATTCTCTTGGCGGCTCTCCATCCATTTGATGGGGCGGCCCAGCATTATCGACAGGTAGGGGATGGCCACCTCTTCGGGGAAGAGGGCTGCCTTCTCGCCAAAGCCTCCGCCAACATCGGGGGCCACCACGCGGACGCTGTTCTCCGATCGCTGGAGGAGTTCCACCAAGTGGTCGCGTATCTCATGAGGATGCTGGGTGGAGTCCCAAACCGTCAGCATGTCGGCTTGGGGCTGGTAGTCGGCCAACAGACCGCGGGGCTCCATGGGGGCTGGGGCCAGACGCTGCACATGGTAGGTGCCTGTCACCACCTTGTCGGCGGAGGCGAAGGCCTCGTCGAGGTCGCCCCCGGCGCTGAGGGTCTGGAGGGTCAGGTTGGTACCGATGTGCTGGTGGAGCACTGGTGCGCCGTCGGCTAGGGCATCAGCAGGGTCGATGATGCTGGGGAGAGACTGGTACTGGACGTCGATCATCTCCAAGGCGTCGCTGGCCATGTAGGGGTCTTCCGCTACGACGATGGCGACCGGCTGGCCGACATAGCAGACCCGATCGGTTGCCAGCAGGGGATGGTAGGGAGGGTGGAGCTCGTCGGCGTCGGCGCGGGCCCGTGTGGGAATGTTGGCGGTGATGCCGGTGATGTCATCAGCGGTGATGACGGATACGATGCCGGACAGTTGGCGGGCGCGGGAGGCATCAATGCTGAGGATGCTGGCGTGGGCATGAGGGCTGCGGAGGACGGAGGCGTGAAGAAGGCCAGGAACCTTCAGGTCGTCAAGGTAAACGCCATTTCCAACGAGGAGCCGATGGTCCTCAAGACGCCTGACGGACTGGCCTACGTAGCTCGTGAGGGTCACCTCCGTGGAGCTTGTGAAAATTATAGCACACGATTTTCTTGTCGATGCAAGGGGGTGGGCGAGGAAAATTTTTCTCCCAAGAGTTACCGCATAGGGCTGCCCTGATATAGATATAAAATCCGACCGGTCGTACTATCTGTCCAGACTATTTTGGAGCTCGAGACGTGAAGACTATAGGAGCTGCGGAGTTCAAGGAACAGTGCTTGGCCCTGCTAGACGAGTTGGATTCAGAGGGACTTGTAGTGACCAAGCATGGAAAGCCAGTAGCACGGGTGCTGCCCTACCGAGGAAACTCTGCGGACCTCATAGGCAGTATGCGGCACAATATCAAAGTCACGGGAGACATCTTCACCACTGGAGAGTCTTGGGAGGCCGATGCTTAGTCTCGATACCCACATCTGGGTATTGGCGCTGAGTGGACCTCGAACAGACCGGACTTTCGTGGCGATCTTGCCGACGAACTCATCGCCGCGACCAGCATGGTACACGACATTGCTCTGCTGACAAGGGATGAGAAGATACGGAGTTCGCGGCTGGTGCCTTTAGCGCTGGGCTAAGGTCAGGTGGTTGGAGTTGGAGGGTACAGGGCGCGACCCTCAAGTTCAGGTGTTCTGTTAGCTGGACTTGCTATTGGGGTCGAAAACTACACTCAGTCGCTGTACGGGGCGGCCGAGTGCAACGGCGGCGTGACCTTGACTCTGCAGCCGAGTGACTGCTTCACCGTGTCTGGGAGTGCGCTGACTCTCCCCATCGGTCGAAGCCAGACGTGTGAGTGATGCACCAAGTCAAGCGCCAGCGAGCCTATGCGCCTACAAGGCGGAGATTCACACCGAGCTGCCGCCCGAACCCTTTGACGACATGGCCAACGTGCTTGCGCTTGCAGAATGCGATAACGTAGCCATCAAGATTTCTGGTGCCTGCACCTTGTCCCATCAGCCCTTCCCCTACCCAGATATCTGGGAGCCCCTGCGCAGGATATTCGACGCCTTCGGCCTCGACCGCTGCATGTGGGGCACCGATTGGACCCGCGCTGTCAATCTCCTGACCTACGAGCAGGGCGTCGAAGCGTTTCGAGTTACCGACCAGCTTTCCGACTCAGAGCGCGCCACACTCATGGGCGGCACCTTGGCGAGGATTTATAACTGGTCGCCTACCTCGAGTGCGTAAATCCAGTACCCGCGACTAGAGGGCAGCAGATTTCCGAGCGAACTATTCGAGGTAGGTCACTGACTGGTGCGATGATCCGGCAGACCATGACGGTCGCTGCCGGCAACCTTTGACCGCGGAGGCCACCGATTGTTGTCGCGCCACCGGCGGTCATCATCGGAGCTTGGCCTCCTCGAACACCAGCCGTCGTGCGAAACTAGCCAGCTATGTTGAATCGAAACGCCGAGTTGGGGACAAACGCGTAAGGAGACTCGCGGCCTGAAGACAACAATTAGTAGAGAGTCGTCGAATGGTGGCGCATGCGGGGTTCGAACCCGCGATCTCCGCCTTGAGAGGGCGGCGTCCTAGTCCACTAGACGAATGCGCCATTGCCTTGGCTGGGGGCTTTGGCTGGGGATCCTGGATTCGAACCAGGGCTACCTGATCCAGAGTCAGGCGTCCTACCGCTAGACTAATCCCCAGTTCAGAGTAAATCTTACCATTCCCCAGCCCACGCGGGCAACGGTTTTCTCGCTACGAATTCCGCTCACATGCGCTCCGGCGCTGACATACCCATTAGCTCCAAGCAGCGGGCCACCACCACCCGTGCTGCCTCCGTCAGCTTCAGCCGGGCCAGCATCATCTGCGCGTCGGCAGGGTCCGACGACAGCACCCGACAGTTTTCGTAGAAGGAGTGGAAGGCAGTGGCCAGCTCCAGCGTGTAATGGGGCAGATGGTGCGGTTCCAAGTTGCGCGCCATGTTCTCCACCAACTCAGGGAGCACCAGCAGCTTGCGTATTACTGCCAACTCTGCTGGGTGTTGCAGTAGAGAGACGTCGCCCTCGGACCAGTCGATACCACGTTCGTGAGCGTTGTTCAGGATGCTGGCGATGCGGGAGTAGCCGTACTGAAGGTAGTAGACCGGGTTGTCCAGCCCTTCCTTCTTTGCCAAGTCCATGTCGAAGTCCATCTGGGTGCTGGGCGTGCGGGCTAGGAAGTTGTAGCGGCAGGCATCGGCCCCCACCTCATCAACCAGTTCTCGCAGGGTGATGAATTCGCCGGTGCGCTTGGACGCACGCACCGTCTCGTCTCCCCGCTTCAGGGTCACCATCTGCGAAATCATGATGGTCAGGCGATCGGGGTCGATTTCCATGGCCTCCATGGCGGCCTTCATGCGGGGAACATGCCCCTGATGGTCTGCCCCCCAGATGTCGATGACCTGCTGGAACCCGCGCCGGGCGAACTTGTTGTAGTGGTAGGCCACGTCAGAGGCGAAGTAGGTGGGTGCCCCGTTGGAGCGCACCAAGACGTTATCCTTGTCCTGCCCCAATGCGGTGGACGCGAACCAGACCGCCCCGTCTTCCTCTGCCACGTATCCGCGAGAACGCAACAGGCCCATGGACTCCTCATACTCATCGCCACGGTACAGGCTGCCCTCGCTGAACCAGTTGTCGAACTCTACTCCGATCTGCTCTAGGTCATCCCGTATAAGGTCGACCATCTTCTGGCGACCACGGGGCGCGATCTCTCCCAGTGCTTCCTCGGTGGGGAGTTGCAGGTAGCGCTCGCCTTCCTGCTCCACCATCTCGCGGGCCAAGTCCATGATGTAGTCGCCTTGGTAGCCGCCCTCGGGCAACTCGGCCGCTACGCCCAGCGACTGCCGGTAGCGGGCCAGCAGCGAGGCGTAGAAGTTCTCCATCTGACTGCCGGCATCGTTGATGTAGTACTCTCGGGTGACATCGTAGCCTGCCGCTTCCAGCACCTTGGCCAGCGCCGACCCCAGCACTGCACCTCGGGTGTGACCCACATGCACCGGGCCGGTGGGATTCACGCTGACGAACTCCACCATCACGGGCTGCCCGTGCCCTAGGTCGATGGACCCGTAATCACTTCCGGCGCTGCGCACGGCCTCCACTTGCTGCGCCAGCCAAGCGTCGTTCAGCCGGAAGTTGACGAACCCTGGGGGCGCAGCCCATACCTCCGCCAACTCTTCGCCTTGCTCCACCTGCTCAGCCAAGGCTTGGGCGATCTCCATGGGGTTACGCCGCGCGGGGCGGGCTAGGCGCAGCGCCAAGCTGCTGGAAAAGTCCCCGTTATCGGAGTTGGCGGGACGCTCCACCGCGATTCCGTCGGGCGCGTCCACGTTCAACAAGCCTTGAGCGCGAAGCTTCTCGAAAGCTTGCTCCACGCGGGACAGGATGATTTCTCGTATTAGCTGATTAGCTGGTGCCATGAAAATCCGCCTAACCCTCAGTAATCGGACGCCCCGTCATTGCCATGAACATAGACACCGAACCCCAACGAATCGACTGGAGACCGGCCTCCCGCTCGTTCGTCCTGAGCGGAGTGCGAGGGCGCGCGGGTAGCGTCCTCGCACGTAGTCGAAGGGCGGGACGCTGGTGATTGAGACGCCTCGGTCCGGCCCGCATCCGCCCGGCGGGGCGGGGCAGAGTTGAATGCCGCATTCGTGCGGGTCTCGTTGTGCTTCGTAGCTGAAGAGTTGCCGCAGGGTGTCGCATCTCCGTAGCTGGGTGCGACACTGTTTGTATCTGCGGAAAATCCTTTTGTAGCTAAAGTGTGTTGCATTTGTCGCATCGTCATAGCTGAGTCGTAGCTGAAACAGTGTCGCATTCGTGGGTCAGGTCTGCGGGGCAGGTTTCCGGCTGCGTTTCTGGTCACGTGTCTCCCATTGTGCAGGTTGGGCTGATTCAAGCGTATCAGTCGGTCGGTGGGTGGGCAAGGAGGAGATGTCAGTGGGGTGGGGAAGGGTTAGCGCGGAAAGGCCCATCCTAACCTTTCCCTCTGGGGGAAGGGATTCTTGGGGCGACTGGCTCCCTTGGCGTCCATGTTCTGGCTCTTAGCCCACGTCTGAGACGGCTTCTTGGAGGAAGCGTTGTACCTGGCCTGCTAGGGCTCGGTGTTTTTCTGCGGTGAGCGAGGGGTCTTGTTCCAGGACTGTGGTGGCGTATTCTCGGGCTTTGGATAGGAGGTCGCTGTCAGAGAGGCGAGCCATGTGTAGAGTGGGGAGGCCGCTCTGGCGGGTGCCGAAGAAGTCGCCGGGGCCACGCAGCTCCAAGTCCACTTCGGCGAGCCGGAAGCCGTCTTGGATGCTGGATACTGCTTCCAGACGCTGCTTGGCCTCGTCGCCGGGATCGTCGGCCAGCAGCAGGCAGTAGCTCTGGTGCTGCCCACGCCCGACTCGTCCACGGAACTGGTGCAACTGGGCTAGCCCGAACCTGTCGGCCCCTTCCACCAGCATCACGGACGCGTTGGGCACGTCGATGCCCACTTCGACCACTGGAGTCGACACTAGGATATCCAGCTCCCCGTCGCGGAAGCTGCGCATTACTTCCTCCTTAGCGGACGGACGCATCCGGCCATGCAGCAGCCCCAAACGGAGGTCGGGGAATACCTGTTGCGACAGTCGCTCGTATTCCACCGATGCAGCGCGGGTCTCCACCGACTCCGACTCCTCGATGAGCGGGCAGACCACAAAAGCTTGGCGTCCGTTCTGTACTTCCTGACGTACAAAGCGATAGGAGTCGTTGCGCTTGTAAGTTGGCACCCACCCGGTGCGGACCGGTTCACGGCCAGGAGGCATCTCGTCTATGGTCGAGATGTTCAGGTCACCATACAGGGTCATCGCAAGGGTGCGGGGTATGGGCGTGGCCGACATCACCAGCAAATGCGGATTCTGATCGCTGGACTCACGCAGCGCAGCCCGCTGGAGCACGCCAAAGCGGTGCTGCTCGTCCACCACTGCCAAGGCCAGCTTTGGGATTTTCACCTTCTCCTGTATCAAGGCATGGGTGCCGATAATGATGTCCAGAGTGCCCTCGGAGAGACGGCGACGCACCTCTCGCTTCACCGCCGCCGAGGCACTGCCCACCAGCAGGCCCACGGACAAGGGCTGAGGCAGAGACTCGATGCTTACCGAGAAGACGCTCTCCTGCAGGTCGGAGCGGGGCAGGTCGCCCAGCAGGGCGGAGACGGTGTTGAAGTGCTGCTCGGCGAGCACCTCAGTGGGGGCCATGATGGCCCCTTGATATCCTGCCGCTACCGCAGCCAGCAGGGCAGCCAAGGCTACAACTGTCTTGCCGCTGCCAACGTCGCCCTGTAGGAGCCGGTCCATGGGGGCTCCATCGCTCTCCATGGCTCCGCTAATCTCAGACGTGCAGCGCTTCTGGGCGTCGGTAAGCTGGAAGGGCAGTCCGCTGATGAAGTTGGAAACCGCCGGTATATCCGGCGGGATGGGGATGCCTGGGACCAATACGCTAGCCGCCCCACGGCGCAGCATCACCGCCAGTTGCAACACCAGCAGCTCGTCGAAGGCCAGTCGACGACGGGCTTCCTCCAGTGCTTCCCGGTCCGCCGGATAATGGGTCTGCGCGATGGCCTGCGTCAGATCCATGAGCGCGATGTGGGTGAGGTACTCTGGGTCCACGCCGTCCTCGACGCTCTTCTGCCAACGCTCCAAGGCCTGCCATGTGAGGCGTCGCAGTGTACGTTGGGCTAGGCCCTCGGTCAGTGGGTACACTGGCACCAGCCGGCCAGCATTCAACAGTTGGTCCTGCTGATCGATGAACTCGTACTCCGGCGACTGGAATTCCAGTTGTCCTTTGTAGATCTCCACCCGGCCACTCAGTACCACGAGCCTGTTGGTGCTGAGATTTTTTGCCATGTACGGGTTCCCGAAGAAGGTAACCCGTACGTTGCCCGTTTCGTCGCTGACCACCGCCTCAGTACATTTGAGGTTGCGCATCCCCCGCACAGACTGTCGCGCCTCCCATACGATGCCTTGGATGGTATGGGTCTCACCCGGCTTCAGGTCGCTGATTTTGGAAACAGCCGCGTAGTCATCGTGACGCCGGGGAAAGAAGTAGAGCATGTCCCGTACGCTTTCGACATCCAGCCGCTTCAGCCGGGTGGCAGTGCGGGAGTTGATGCCACGTAGCAGGGTTACGGTGGAGTCCAAGCCATCGCCGGGCTTTTGTGGTGGAGCATCCTTGGCCTTCGCCCGCGCCTTGGACTTGGGCTTGCCGGGGGCGGGGTCCGGTTCCTCCGGAAGGACGGGCTCCGTCGGGGCGGTCTCCGACAGTGGGCTGGCCTCTGGCTCAACCAGCGTGGGAGCAACGCTGTCTATCAGTTCGAACAGACGCGCGACCAGCCTCTCGCGGCGAGCGGTGTTGGCCTCGCGGTACTGCGGTTGCGCTAGGCGGGGGGCCAGCGAAGGGTCTCCCAGCAGGGCCGCCAGATCAGGGGCCCAACGCTTCAGGAACTCGTCGAGGCCGCCGATGACTGATCCGTCGGCGTAGCCCTTGCTGCGCTCAAGCTCGAGGACCTTGCGGAACGACTGCAAGTCGAAAGTGGGCTGGCGCTCTTCCGTAACCGCCATCTTCCCACCAGTTTACCATCCACCAGTTCACCAATGGGCCGGGTGCCTACCTAGGATAAAGCCATACACGGCGCCGCATAGAGGAGAAGGTTAATCGGGGATGGGAGTAAGGTGGGAGAGTCGCTATTCTGCCGTGATTACGGCGGCGCCCAAGGCCCTTGGACCTATGTGGGCGCCTAGCACGGGGCTGAAGCGGGCTTGGATGACCTCGATGTTGGATGCGGAGGATATGCGTTGGCCGACGGCCTCAGCATCTTCCCAGTCGGTGGTGTACATCGCGGCGGCGCATTCGAGGGGCCCGAGCTTCTGCAGTCTGGCGGCGATCTCGTCCAGCCCCTTTCGACGGGTGCGGGGGCGCGCGACTGGGGCGGCCACACCCTCGCTGATAGTGACGATGGGCTTGAACTGCAAAGCCGACACCAGAAAGCTCTGGGCACGGCCAGCCCGGCCGCCTCGTCGCAGGTACTCTGCCGTATCCAGCATCGCGTAGGTGTGGGTACGGGACCGTAGACTCAGCACCCGTGCCACCACATCCTCCCTCGAGGCTCCTTCGGAGGCCAGCTTGGCCGCCTCAAGGGCCATGAACCCCAAGCCCATGGACGTTTGCTGCGAGTCGATGATGTCTATGGGTCCGTTCTCGTCCAAGGCATTCTTGGCTTGGGTGGCGGAGTTGACCGTGGCGCTCAGTTGCCCGGAAAGGAGCACCGCAACCACCTCCCGTCCTTCTTCGCGTAAGGAGGAGAACAGCTCTTGGAATTCGGAGACCGCAGGTTGGGAAGTGGTGGGGAAAACCGTACCGCCGGTGAGCATCTGGTAGAACTGTTCACGGTCGATGTCCACGCCATCCCGGTAGGTGCGGTCTCCAAAGGATACGCTACAGGGGACGATGCGTATGTCCGCCTGCTGCAAGATGTCTTGAGGCAGATCACAAGAGCTGTCGGTAACGATGGAAACAGTCATAGGATGTCGTCACTCCAAGGAAGCAATGTATTGGTAGAACGGCTGCCCACCATAGTGGACCTCCACCTCTACGTCCCGGTCATCCGCGGTCAAGAGGCTGGCGGCCTGCATTGCGTCTTCCTCATGCAGGTCCGCCCCCCAGTATAGGGTTATTAGGCAACCTGATACATCATCGCCGTGGAGCAGCCCATCGACCAGCACGGCGTTGGCCGAATCCCCAGAGGCTACCAGTTCCCCGTCCCTGACGGCGATGTACTGGCCGGCTTGGACCGCCATGCCGGATATGCTGGTGGAGCGCACGGCTTGGGTGACTTCGACGGTCACCACTGCATCTAGGGAGTCGGTCATAGCCTCGATGTTGCGCTCCAGTGGTTCGGCTTCGTTGAAGGCCAGCAGGGCTGATATGCCTTGGGTCAGGGACTTCGATGGGACAACGTGCAGACCCGGTCCATGGGCTTGGGCGGCTTGGTTGGCGGTGGCTACAACATTGCCGTTATTGGGCAATAGCACCACGTTGTCCCCCAGCCATCGCACTGCATTCAGGAGTTCTTGGGTGCTGGGGTTCATGCTCTGGCCGCCGGGGACGACGGCGCTGCATCCCAGCTCTCGAAACAGATTGGAGAACCCCTCACCTTGGGCCACGGCGACTATTGCCTGCTCCGAGGCTGAAACTTGTCCGCGGTGGTGCGCCACGAACCCCGCGCGCTGCTGGTCCATGTTGTCCACGCGGACACCTCTGACAGTGCCGATGGAGCCTGCATGGGTAAGCACTGCCTCGGGGTCGGGGGCGTGCAGGTGGACGCGGGCCAAGGAGTTGTCTCCGATGACGCCAACGGAGTTGCCCACACCGGCGCACCACTCTCGCAGTTCTTCCAGCGGGAGGCCCTCGCCTTCCAGCATGAACTGGATGCAGAAGCCGTACTCCTCTTGCTCGGCGGCATCCAGGTAGTCCTGATGCACCGTGATGGCCCCGTCGAGCGTACCTTGGGCGGGCCGGCAAATCTCGAACTCTATGGAGTCCACGTCTTGGCCTGCGAGGCAGGCGGTCATGGCCTCCAGCAAGAGAACGATGCCTTGGCCACCTGCATCTACCACTCCCGCCTCTTGCAGGACGGGCAGCAGCGCAGGCGTGTTGGCCAAGGACTCCCGTGCACCGGCAGACGCAGCCTGGAGCACGCCCACGGGATGGGGACTTTCGCTGACTGAAGCTCGGCGCCCGGCCTCCGCCAACTCCCGGGATACTGTGAGCATGGTGCCTTCCACTGGCTTGCTCATTGAGGCATAGGCGGCTGCAGAGGCCTTTTCCAGCGAGTCCACTACATCGGAGGCAGTCAACCGGTCCTTGTCGTGGCTACCGTCGGCCAAGCCCTTGAGGAACTGGGACAGGATCACACCACTGTTGCCCCGCGCTCCGAGGAACGCGCCCCTAGCTATGTGGGCCAGCACCTCGCTGGCGGTGGGGATGCTGCCCAAGTCGCCCTCTTCGGCGGCTTGGCGCATAGTAAGAAGCATGTTGGTGCCCGTATCGCCGTCGGGCACGGGGAAAACGTTGAGGGCATTCATGTCGTCGCGATGCCTCTCAAAGCAGCGAATGGCAGCCTCGAAGGCTAGTCGGAGCTCCGGGCCACCTAGGGTTTCAGGGACTTGAGACAAACGCGTGCCTTGTCGCCATGCGGCTGTTGTGGTAGGCTTCTGCGTCGATTCTAGCGAAGGCCCAAAGAACGGTCAAACAGGAATCTAACTCATGAAATGCGACACCTGCGGCAAAATCGGGATGTGGGGCAACAACGTGAGCCACTCCAAGCGTCGAACCCGCACTCGTTTCATGCCCAACATTCACAAGGTCACCACGACGGTTAACGGGACGACGCGCAAGGTGTCGGTCTGTACGCGCTGTCTGCGCACGCAACACAAGCTGCCTCGCAGCTAAGGAATACCTAGGATTCCGGCATTCGCCGGAATGACGGTGGCTGTGACGGAGATTTCTAGGCCTCGAGGCTGGCTCGCAGGCGGTCCATGGCATCGGCTACCGTCTCCCTGTCGTTGAATACCGCAGATCCGGCCACCAAGACCGTCGCTCCGGCTTCCACCATAGTGCGGGCGGTCGATTCGTTCACACCACCATCCACCTGAAGCTCTGCCGAATACCCGCCTTCGTCCAGCACCCGCCTCATGCGGGCTACTTTGTCCACCGTTTCCGGGATGAGCCTTTGTCCTCCGAAGCCCGGATTTACCGACATCACCAGCACTACATCCAAGTAGGGCAAGACCTCCTCGATGGCCGATAGAGGCGTCCCGGGGTTGACGGCTACTCCGGCCTTACAACCAGCCTCCTTGATTTGTTGCACCACCCGGTGAAGGTGGGGGCATGCCTCGGCCTGCACGATGAGATGGTCGGCCCCGGCGTTGGCGAAGCCGTCCACCAAGCGCCCCGGTTCTACTACCATCATGTGCACATCCAAGGGTAGGCGGGTGGAACCGCGGATGCCTTGCACGACTACTGGTCCCATGGTCAGGTTGGGCACGAAGCGGCCGTCCATCACGTCCACATGGATGTAGTCGGCCCCGGCTTGGTCGGCCTCGGTGACCTGCTCGCCCAAGCGGCTGAAGTCTGCTGAGAGGATGGAGGGGGCGAGCTTTATCTTCTGTAGGTTGGGACTGGGGGTGGAGCTGCTCATTGTTTTTCTCCCAAGCATCGTTTGGCTTCAACCAAGGCAGCCCGCACTTGAGCAGGCGCTGTGCCACCAACCACGTTACGAGCCTCTGCCGAACCGCGTGGAGTGATGTGATAGACGTCATCTTCGAAGAGGTCTGAGAAGCGCCGGTAGTCCTCCAAGGGCAACTGTTCTAGCGTTTGGTTGTTGGCCTGCGCGTAGGCGCACAGCTCCCGAACGACGCCGTGGGCCTGCCGGAATGGCATCCCCTTGCCAACGAGATAGTCGGCCATGTCAGTGGCTAGCATGAAGCTGTCGGAGGCGGCCTGCTCCATGCGTTCCGCTTTTAGTTCCATGGTGGAGACGACTGATGACATCACTCCAAGGGTTGCTAGGAGAGTATCGGCGGTGTCGAAGAAGCCCTCTTTGTCTTCCTGCATGTCCCGGTTGTAGGTCAGGGGTAGGCCCTTCATTACCGTGAGCAACGCCATGAGGCTGCCATAGACCCGCCCTGTCTTGCCACGGGCGATCTCCGCGAAGTCAGGGTTGCGCTTCTGGGGCATGATGCTGCTGCCGGTGGAGAACTCCGGAGCCATGGCCGCGTAGCCGAACTCGCTGGAGGACCAGAGCACCAACTCTTCGCTGAGGCGTGACAAGTGCATCATGCAGGTGGCGGCGGCCGCGTGGAAGTCCAGCAGGTAGTCGCGGTCTGAGACGGCGTCCATGCTGTTGGCGGTGACGCTCTCGAACCCCAATTCAGTCGCGACCCAATAGCGGTCCAAAGGATAGGGCACACCCGCCAAGGCACCGCTGCCCAAGGGCAGGACGTTGGTGCGGCTATGGCATTCCTTCATACGTGTGCGGTCACGCTGCAACATCTGGAAGTAGGCCATCAGGTGGTGAGCGAGCAGGACGGGCTGGGCCCGCTGCAGGTGGGTGTAGCCGGGCATGACGGTCTCGCAATGAGCTTCTGCTTGGGTCAGCAACGACCTCTGGAGCTTGGCGATGGCAGCCTCGGTCTCATCCAGCACCTCACGGGTGTACATCCGCATGTCCACGGCCACTTGGTCGTTGCGGGAACGTCCTGTGTGGAGCTTGCCGGCAGATGGGCCGATGAGTTCGTGGAGGCGGGACTCCACGTTCATGTGGATGTCTTCGAGTTCGTCACGCCACGGGAATCGGCCAGCCTCGATCTCATCGCGAATGGCAGTCAGCCCCTCTACGATACGCCGAGCATCTTCATCATCGATGATGTTCTGACGGGCGAGCATCCGCGCATGAACGATGGAACCGGCAATGTCCTGCCGGTAGAGGCGCCGATCGTAGTGTAGCGAGACTGTGTAGCTGGTCATGACAGGAAGAACGGGCTGAGTGGTTTCAGCCCATTCTACTCCACTTTACGGGGCCTGCTCATCGGGCCTGCCATGGACAGAGGCTTGGGTGCGGACGGGCAGGCCATAGATATTGATGAATCCCTCGGCTGCCCTCTGGTCGAAGGTGTCGCCCTGCCCGTAGGTGGCCAGATCGTGGCGGTAGAGGGCGTGGGGGGACTGTCGTCCTGCCACTGAACAGGTGCCTTTGTGCAGCTTGACCCGCACCGTGCCGGAAACGTATTGCTGAGTGCTGGCGACGTAGGTGTCCAGATCATGACGGTGGGCGGTGAACCAGAGGCCATTGTACACCACGTCGGCGTACTCCTGGGCCATGCGGGCCTTGAGGCGGGACTGTTCCTTGGAGAGGGTCAGGGCTTCCAGCCCCTTGTGAGCAGTGTGCAGAACGACGGCGGCTGGTGCCTCGTAGACCTCGCGGGACTTGATGCCCACGAGCCTGTTCTCTACATGGTCGAGGCGCCCGATTCCGTGCGCTCCTGCCGTGACGTTCATTTGGCCCACCAAGTCCACGCCGCCCATTTCCTCGCCGTCCAGTGCGATAGGGAGTCCTCTGAGGAACTCGATATCGACGTAAGCTGGCGTGTCGGGCGTGTCCTCCAGTGGCTTGGTCCACATGTACACGTCCTCAGTGGGTTCGTGCCACGGGTCTTCCAAAGGTCCTGCCTCGATGCTGCGTCCCCACAGGTTCTCGTCGGTGGAGTAGCGGGAGTTGGATGGCTGGACCGGTATGTTGTGCTGCTTGGCATACTCCAGCTCGTCGTCGCGGCTCATCCCCCACTCGCGTATGGGGGCTACCACCTGGAGGTCGGGGGCTAGGGCCGCTACCGACACATCGAGGCGCACTTGGTCGTTGCCCTTGCCCGTGCAGCCGTGGGCGATGGCGTAGGCGCCCTCTGCGTGGGCAACGCCAACTAGGTAGCGGGCGATCAGCGGACGGCCCAGTGCCGTCGCCAGCGGGTACTGCTCCTCGTAGATGGCCCCAGCTTGGAGGGCGGGGAACAGGTACTCCCGCACCAAGTCCCTGCGCCCGTCGATGCCCACGGCGCTGACCGCTCCGATGGTCAACGCCCGCTGCCTGATGGACTCCAAGTCCACCATGCCGAGGTCTATGGTCAGGGTGACCACTTCGGCGTCGTAATGTTCCTGTAGCCAGCGGATGGCAACCGAGGTGTCCAGTCCGCCGCTGTAGGCCAGCACGATTTTTTGTTGCGCCACGGCTACGGTTCCCTTCTATTCTCGGAGCTTGGGGTCTGGGCCCTTATGGCCTAACCCTCTCCCGCTCGGGAAGGGGGAATTGTGAGACGCTCCCGTCCCACGGGAAGGGGTTATTCATGCCTCGACCGGCCCATCGACGGACTTCGCGTTTCCCCCTTACCCTAACCCTCTCCCGCCGGGGGAGATGCGAGTCATGGACCGCTCACGTCCCACGAGAGGGACGCTCTTAAATCTTGCGCAGGGCTGATTCCAAACGCTCCACGCCTTGGTCCACCTCTTCGGGGGTGATGTTGAGAGGAGGCATGAACCGGATGGCATTGGGTTTCACTGGGTTCAGCAGCAGACCTTCTTCGTTGCACTGGGCTACGACGCGGCCCGATATGTTGTCGTCGAACTCCAAGGCGACTAGGAGGCCTTTACCCCGCACGTCGCTGATGGAGGAGAACTCGCCCCGCAACTGGTTCAACCCGCCCATCAGGCGCTCGCCCATGGCTACTGCGTTGGCAGGTATGTCGTTGTCGATGATGAACTTGGTGGAGGCATGGGCTGCTGCGGTAGTCAAAGCGTTGCCGCCGAAGGTGGAACCGTGGTCACCCGGCTCCAAGGACATGCACTGGTCCTTGGACATGAAGGCCCCGATGGGGACCCCTCCGCCCAAGCCTTTGGCCAGCGTCATAACGTCGGGCTCTATCCCAAAGGACTCGTACCCGAAGAGGGTGCCGAGGCGCCCAAGACCGGTCTGAATCTCGTCGAAGACCAGCAGAAGCCCTTGGGAATCGCACCACTCGCGGACCCGGGGCAGGTAATCGTCGTCGGGTATGTTGACGCCGCCCTCACCCTGTACCGGTTCTAGGAACACGGCCGCGGTGCGGTCGTTGGTGGCCTCGACGAGGGCCTCGAAGTCGTTGAAGTCGACATGCACGAACCCCGGCGTAAGGGGCTGCCATGCCTCTTGATAGTGGGGCTGACCTGTAGCGGCCACCATTCCCATGGTGCGCCCGTGGAAGGAGCTGAAGGCGGTGATAACCTCGTAGGCCCCGTCGCGGTTCTTCTTGCCGTACTTTCGGGCCAGCTTCACTGCGCCTTCGTTGGCCTCGGCCCCGCTATTGCTGAAGAACACCTTGTCCATGGCGCTGTTCTCCACCAGCAGTTGCGCCAGATGCAACTGTGGCAGGGTGTAGAACTGGTTGGAAGTCTGCAAGAGCGTGGAAGCCTGCTCCACAATGGCTTGGGTGATGGCTGGATGGCAGTGGCCGAGGTTGTTCACGGCCCAGCCTGCGCAGAAGTCCAGATATTCCTTGCCATCGACGTCCCAAGCTCGTGTGCCCTCGCCCCGTTCGATGACCACCGGCTGCCTGCGCACGGTGAACATGTAGTACTGCTTCTCCATATCGATCCAGTTGCTGGTCATGGCGTACTCCCTTCGGTTGGTGCGGCGGCCCCTTCGAGGTCTCTCTCCAGTTCCTCTAAGTCCTGTCTCAGTGTACGTATATCGTCAAGCAGGTCGTCCAATCTCTGCTGCGACTCTGGCGTAAGTTGGCCGAAGTCGATGGCAGGGCTTGGGGCACCCGGCTGGTCTGGAGTGGTCAATGGCGCGGTTTCGCCGATCACTGGGTCGTCCCCGGCCTCTCTGGCCCCCAAACTCACCAGCTCCCTGATTCCCTGTTGCAGCGTGTCGGCCATCACCACCGAGGTGCCATCGGCCACGAATACCTGTTTCAGTGGCGGGAAGTCTTCCGTAGAAGGACGTATGAACAGCGGCTCCACGTAGAGCACTGTGCTGTCCTCCTCGTCTCCCTGTGAAGCAAGCGGCACCACCAGCAGGTTGCCCCGTATGCAGAATACAGTCGTGGACTCCGGCGGACACAGCAGGGTCAAACGCTCGCGTATATCGTCATCATTGGTTATCCGCGCCTCCACCAACTCCGGCCCCGATACGTTCCCGGCAAAGGTGAAGGTCTGCAACTCTCCATAGTTGGGCGCGTCGTTCCGCGCAGCCATCCAAGCCACCATCGTTTTCTTCTCGAAAGGGGTGAAGGGCATGATCAGCACGAACTCTTCTTCAGTCTTGCCCGGCAGTTTCATGATTACGTAGTAGGGCTTCACCTGCTGCAGGTCGTCTCGGAACAGCTCGTTGCCAAAGGCCCACTGGTCCTCCTTCTGGTAGAACACGAGAGGGTCTTCCATGTGGTATTGCAAGTATCTTTCGGCCTGTATGGCAAAAAGGTCGATGGGGTAGCGGACATGGGGCCTAAGGCCTTCGGGTAGAGCCATGAAGGGGTCCGGCGTGGCCACTGGCTCGAACAGGTCGGGGAAGGCCTGCATGTATATCTGCACCATTGGGTCGGTTGGGTCCACCACAAAGAAGCGCATATCGCCGTTGGCGGCGTCGATTACCACCTTGACGCTGTTGCGTATGTAGTTAAACCCCTCCGCGGTGGGAAGTGAGTAGGGGTAGCGTTCAGTGGTGGTATAGGCGTCCTGTATCCACCACAACTTACCATCGGCTATCACCAAGTACGGGTCGGAGTCCAACTGCAGGAAGGGGGCTACGTGCGCTACTCGCTCCGAGACGTTGCGCCGGTACATGACGCGGCTGTCGCCGGTCAACTGGTTGCTAATCAGGATGTTGACGTCCTTGAACTGCCAGGCATACGAGAGCTGGCGTATGAAAGAGCCCACAGAAACTCCACCGGTGCCTTGGTAGGTGGTGCGCACCGGCTCTCCGTCGGGCCCGGGGAAGTGGAACTCTTCCGTCAGGGTGTTGACGATTACAAAGTCGTTAGTGTTCTCACCGTAGTAGATTTCCGGCTTGGTCAGTTCGACAGACCCGGTGGGCGGTATGTCGCGCAGCAGGAACTCAGGGGTGCCTTCCCGCGTATAGCTGGTCACGGGGCTCATGGCCACGCCATAGCCATGGGTGTATTGCAGTTTGCGGTTAACCCACCGCTGAGCCTCTTCGGGCAGGTCTTCGGGCGAGAGCTCTCGGCCTGATAGCATGACCTGCCGGTACTCCCCGTCGATGTTGTAGCGGTCTACGTCCATCTGCACAAAGTCGTAGTACAGCTCGAAGAACTGCACCCGGTTGTAGTTGGCGGTGAGGGGTACGGGGTCCCACAGGCGGACGTTCTTGATGGTTTGGCTGTTCTCCTCCACGTCTGCCGCCGTCAGGGTAGGACGGTAGGGGAAGTCCTGCAGCTCTATGCCCTCAAGACCGTATGCGGCCCGCGTGGCATCTAGGTTGCGCTGGATGTAGGGCTTCTCTTTGTTGAACTCGTCCGGGTCGACGCTGAAGCGTTGCACCATCAGTGGAATCAATGCCCCAACAACTATGGCGAAGAGTATCCACAGGGCAAAGGAGGCCACCATGAACCGCAGGCCTCCATAGAATATGCTGGCCACGAATCCGATTGCGGAGAGCAGAGCAACGACCGTAATGATGTGCAGCGCAAGGATGCGAGCGGTGACATCGGTATAGCTGGCCCCGAAGGCAGCCCCGCCGCCGGAGAAGAGCGGCTCGTAGGTGTCGAGGTGATGGGCGGCGGCGATGCTGACCATCAGCAACGCTCCCAGCACCGCGAAGTGACGCCGCATAGGTTCCGTCAGACCGAGCTTTTGCCCGTGAAGGGTGGCCCGCAGGAAATAGTACCCCGCCATTGCGACAGCGATGGTGATGATTGCGCCCATCATCCATCCCTGAATGAAGTGAAGCACCGGCAACACGGCTACGTAGAAGGAGATGTCCTTGCCATAGTGGGCATCCTCCATACCGAAGGGGACCCGGTTCATGAAGACCAGGAAGGTCTCCCACCGGTCCATCGTCACGACGCCGAACACTATGCTCATCACAAGCCCAACCAAGGCGACCACGGCGATGGAGCCCCACCTTATGGTTGTGAGCATCTCATCCGGGATTTGTAGCGACGTGGTGCCACGGGAGAAACGATGAGCAAAGTAGAGATTCGACAGTAAGAGCGCGGCGAAAACCAACGCCCCAGCGAAAAACAGCCAAATCTTCGTTCCTAGGATCGTGGCAAGCACGGAACGGAAACCCAAGTTGCCAAACCATAGCCAGTCGGTAAAGACGCCGATGGCTTGGGTGAGGAGAATGAACAGGGCGATGAGGGCGGCGATTATCCCACCGACTACCACCCAGCGCCTGATGTCGGGCGGGCGCATCGGCAAGTCCGTGCCAAACTGGCCTGGGGGCGGGCGTTCGCCATTAAACACATTGAGAAACATTCTATTGATGGGACTTCGCGCAGCTCCGTCAGGGCTGCACTCTGGTCCCGTCCCCCCTTCCCTGAAGGCACTCCACCAGAGCGCCGGGCTTGCGTCCGTCGATGATGTTGGCAGTGGGCACGCCTTCCAAGGCCCGCAGGCATGCCTGCAGCTTGGGAATCATGCCACCACCCGCCACACCGCTATCCAGCAGGGCTCTTGCCTGCCGTGTGTTCAGACGGGCCAAGACCCGTCCGCTGCTATCCATAACGCCTTCCACATCGGTCAGAAAGACCAGTCTCTCGGCGTTGGCCGCAAATGCCAACTCACCGGCAGCGGTATCTCCGTTGATGTTCAGTATCCCAGCCTCGCCACCGTCTTCATCTTCACTGTACCCCAAGGGGGCGATCACCGGCATGTAGCCGGCTTCCATCGTTGAAGACAACAACGTGGGGTCCACCTCCGTGACCTGACCCACCAACCCCAATTCCGGGTCGGAGACCCTAGCCTTCAACATCCCACCGTCGGTACCGCTCAGGCCGATGGCTCTTGCACCCATGGAAGTCAGGGATGTTACCAACTGCTTGTTGACCAGCCCGGCCAGTACGGCGACGACGATTTCCAAGCCCTCTTGGTCGGTGACCCTCAGGCCTCGAACGAATCGTGGCACGGCTCCTTGGCGTCCCATCCATTGGGAAATGATGTTGCCTCCGCCATGCACCACCACCACGTTCACGTTGTCACGCTGCAAAGTGACTAGGTCCTGCAGAGTCGTGTCGTGGCTACCCAAGGTGCTGCCGCCGATCTTGACCACTATGGGGCGGGGCGCCACGGGGTTCTCCGGACTGTTGGCGGCCACAGGAGGCTTGAAGACATGGAGGGACCGCGTTACGTGGTGTAGGCGCTGTTGATGACGACATACGCCTCGGTGAGGTCACATCCCCAAGCCGTGGCTGAGGCCGTCCCCAAGCCCAGCCCGATCCGGAAGGTTACCTGTGGTCGCCGCATGAGGGACACCACGGCATCCTTGTGGAACGGTATGGGCACGCCTCCTTCCATAATGCAAACATCGTTGATGTATAGGGCAACCTTCTCCTCGTCCACATCCGCGCCGCTGCGCCCGAGGGCCGCGAGGATGCGTCCCCAATTGGGGTCCGCACCGTGTACCGCGGACTTCACCAAGCTGGAGGAGACGATTGTCTTGGCGGCCGCCCGCGCGTCCTCTACCTTGCCTGCGCCCTCCACACGCACCTCTATGAGGTGGGTTGCCCCTTCGCCGTCGGCTGCCAACTGCTTGGTCAGGTCCACGCAAAGCTGGTTGAGCGCTGCTTGGAAGGTGTCGGCTTCAGGGCTTCCTTCGGCGATCGCAGGAGCGCCCGACGCTCCGTTGGCCATTATCACGGCCATGTCATTGGTGCTTGTGTCGCCGTCCACGGACAGCATGTTCAGCGAGCCATCCACCGCCTCCCGCAGCGTCTTCTGCAAGAGGGGCTGAGGCACAGAGGCGTCAGTGCTCAAGAAGCAGAGCATGGTGGCCATGTTGGGATGAATCATGCCGACACCCTTGGCTATACCACCTATGGATACTGTGGCGCCACCGACGGCGAATTGCACGGCGGCGTACTTGTGGTGGGTGTCTGTGGTCATGATGGACTTGGCCAGGTCTTGGCCACCGTCGTCTGCGAGCCCTATCGCAGGGATAGAGGCCCGTATCAGCGCCATGGGAAGCTCCACACCGATAACGCCGGTGGAGCCCACGAGCACTGACCCCTGCTCGACGCCCATGCGGTGTGCTGCCAAGTCGGCCATCTCTTTGGCGTCCAACAGACCTTGAGCGCCGACACAGGCGTTGGCGATGCCGGCAGTGGCCACCACGCCCCGTATGGCTGCATCGGCGGGGATGTTCTGGTCGTACACCACGGAGGGAGACTTCACCTTGTTGGTGGTAAAGGTGCCAGCCCAAGTGCAGGGCTCCGTCGAATAGAGCAGCCCCAAGTCGAACTTCTCGTCGCCATGGGTCTTGATGCCTGCGGCCGTGGCCCCAGCGGAGAAGCCCCGCGGAGTGGTTATCGAGCCGTCCTGTACCTGTTCAATCGTGCCTGGCATGTTGCCCAGTCTCACTACAAATTTGCGGGCGCAAGTATATCACAGCCCCGCCAAGACCAAAAGCAGGCAAGACTAGCTGAGCTGTTCAGAGTTGGATGGGTAGTGTTCGAGTCCCCGCCGTCATTGCGCTGAAATAGCCCCGCGAGCCTGACCCACCAGCCGCCCCCGTCGTTCCCGCGGAGGGAGACCTTTGCACAACTCCTCGTCTTACCGGACCGCATCTATATCGCACCCGCTCTCACCCCATGACATCTCCTCTTGACTAAACCGCACATTAGTTCTAGTATCAACCCATGCGCTGGGGACTGACCCTACAGGTCTCCCCAGTTTTTTCGTTGACCTAATCTCCTAGGGAGGGAACCCCGTTGGAAACGCTCACATCCGCAACTCACTCCAGACATCGCCCCGGCCATTCCAGCCGACAGTCCCAAAATCGGAACACAATCCGCAAGCTGGACAGCTACGACAATCGGAACAATCGGAACAAATTCAGCTACAAAAAACAACTTTCTAGCTACGACCATGTTCCGATGTCCAGCTACGAAACACCTCCGTCGCCACCACTTTGCCCCCTTCCCATCCCGCCCCTCGTAGCTGGCAGCGCCGCCGTTATGCCACTCCACTATCCGGCAGTCGGAACACGTATCCCAAGCTGGACAGCTACAATAATCGGAACAAGAAAACCTATGATCGACCCCTCACCCTCTCGCCCACCCCCGTCCTCGTAGCTGCCAGCGCCCCCGCCGCGCCACTCCGCAACCCAGCAGTCGGAACATGAGCCCCAAGCTGCGCAGAAAGAACAATCGGAACAAAACGCGTTCCAGCCGCCCGTCCTTCGCGGCGCCACCGGCGGCCTTCACCCTGACCAACGTGTACGAGAAGCGAGGTGGCCGATGAGTTGGTGGGTGGGGATGAGATAGCGGCGTACGGAGACAAGGCCTACGAGTCCCAGGAGTTCCAAACAGGTACGGGAAGTAGAGAATCTGGTATCTCATCACAACAGCCCCGTTCAGGCTGCTTTCTGAGCCATTACCGAGCCACGCTACAGCGGGACGATCTTCCCGTAGACCCGGCCACCCTTCAACTCCAGCAGGCCGATGGACGGGACGACGTTGAAGCGGCGCTTGCCAGCCGCACCGGGGTTGAAGAAGAGGATGTCGCCCACCTCACGCTGGAGGGCGATGTGGCTGTGGCCAGAGATTACGATGTGGCGCCCCGCCTCGCGGTAGGGTTTCAGAAGGCGGCTTTGAGCGTCCTTGGGCACCTTCACCTGGTGGGTCAGTAATATCCGGCAGCCCTCCAGTTCGAGGGATGCCTCTTCGGGGTAGAGGGACTCCGGGGGGTCGCGGTCGTTGTTGCCCCGCACGGCGGTGACAGGCGCGATGAGGCCCAGTTGGCCGATGATGTCGCCTGTGCCGATGTCGCCGGCGTGGAGTATGTGGTCGGCACCCTGTAGAAGCGGGGCCACTCGCGGGTCCATGTAGCCGTGGGTGTCGGATACGACGCCAAGCAGCACTTCAGCCTCCCGAACAGCCGATAGCTACGTGCTATTATAGCGGGAAACGTGCCTTCGCCCTTGAAGGACGCTCTTGGCCTCGGAGGAACATTCCACGATAGTCTCAGCGAAGATTGCCTATGTCTGACGAAGAGAAGTCCGCGCAGCGCCAAGCTTTCCTTGACCGGGGTGCGAACTGAGACAGGCTGTCGGCTTCATGCTGGTCGCCGCGGTGCTGATCGCTGCGGGCGTCTTTCTGCTGGATGGGATACTGATATTGCCCGCCGCGCTCCTGTTCTGGATGGCGCTGTCCCAACTGCTGCCGGCCATGGCGTACTTGATGCAGAGGACAGATGGCATGGGCGGCCGGCTGTTTCGCAAGAGAGATAACGGTACGATTCCTGCTCTCTGGCTGCTGGCGTACCTGCCCTTCGTCATCAGCCGGTATGTCAACGTTGTTGTGGTGCGAGTGGCCACCCGTGAGCCGGCTGCTACCGATGTCGGATACGGAGTCTTGGTTGGAGGGCGGATACTGCCTTGGGACCGGTCTACCCTCGCGGGGCATGGAGTTTCGGCTGTGTTGGATGTGTGCGCTGAGATACCGCGCGATCCTGGGACTTCTGCCGACGCTCGTCATTATCTGGCTGTGCCTGTCTTGGATGCTTCGGGGCCTACGGTGCAGCAGTTGTCCCATGGCGTGAGTTGGGCGCTGGACCGCCTGAAGGAGGGTGAGATAGTTCTGGTGCAATGCACTTTGGGCCACGGACGCTCCGCCACCTTCGTCGCTGGGCTGCTGCTGGCCACTGGCGTGACAGACACCGTGGACGACTCCGTAGATCTGATGCGCTCCAAACGCCAGCATGTAGGACTAAACCGCCCGCAGCGGGCCAGTCTGGAGAGGGCCCTGCAGTCCGGGGCAATACCCAGCGCTTCTTCTCCTGTCGGCTGGGCACTCTAGCGATGGCTCGCGACCGCCGGGAAGCGGCGCAGAGCTTTTGACCGCACTGGCGGAAACCTACTCCAGATATCGCCGCTGGCTGGTGGCTCTGTGTGCTGGGTCGGGCTTGGCCCTGGGGGCCATGGACACAGGCGTGAATGTAGCCCTGCCCGCCATCACCGCCGACTTCGGCACCGACATGCAGACCATCCAGTGGATCATTGTGTCTCACGTGGCGGCTAGGGCTGGCCTTTCAGTGGGTGCTGGTAGTTCGGGTGATCTTCTGGGACTGAAGCGCGTGTTCCTGGTGGGGGCGGCCTGCAACACTGTGGCCCTGCTGGCTGTCGGCCTGACACCCGACCTCTATGCCATATTCGGCCTGCGAGTGCTACAGGGCATCGGCACGGGCATACTGCTGGCCGCATCTCCGGCTGTGGCGGCACAGGCTTTCCCACCACATCAGCGGGGCGGCGTAATGGGCATCGCCTTCTCCAGCCAAGCGTTGGGGCTGCTGGCCGCGACTCTTGGGGCGGCGGTATTGGTGGAGACTTTGGGCTGGCGATGGATATTCCTAGCTCGGGTGCCCATCAGCGCGGGTGTATTCTTTTTGGGAATGATGTTGCTCCAGAAGGATACGCAGCGTGCCAACGGCAAGTCTCTGGACATACTGGGGGCGCTGGCCCTCTCCGGCAGTTTGGTTGCCTTGGTTATTGGACTGCACGTAGGCGGGCGCAGCGGTTGGTCCGAGCCGCTGCCCATCGTAATGCTGGTGTTGGCCCCCGTCCTGTTGGTGGTCTTGTGGCATGTCGAGCGCACGGCATCGTGGCCTGCCATGGATATGAACTTGTTGAAGATTCGAGCCTTCGTTGCGCCATGCGTGTCGGTGCTTTTGGGATGGACAGGTGTGTTCGTCATATGGTTCATCTTTCCCTTTTACATCTCAGATATCCTGGAGCGTGGCGCTCCCGCCTTGGGGGCGATGCTGGCCGTGATGGCGGCCGGCATGTCAACGGCCGCGCTGGTAGGCGGTTGGCTCGCAGACCGCACCCATCCCCGCCACGTCGGAACTGTTGGGTTGGGGCTTCTGGCCTGCGGGTTGGCGTGGATGGCATACCTCGGTGAGGATGCCGAGATATGGATGGTGGCTATCCGTATTCTGGTCACGGGATTCGGGCTTGGGTTCACGATGGCTACCGTCTACACGCTGACGCTGAACGGGGTACCCGGAGCCAGGGCCGCCACGGCCTCTGGTGCTTTGGGAGTAGCCGAATCCATGGGCCGCGTAATCTCTGTGGCTGTGTTCGGCAGCCTGTTTGCGGTACGCATGGGCCACCACGAGACGGGCTTGCCATTCGTTCCTGGCGCGGAACAGGTGGACGCTCAAGCATTTGTGGCTGCCTACCGCGAGGTGTTCCTGATGGCTGCGGGGTTGGCTGCGGCGGGCATGGTGGTCTTGGTGGGGATGCTAACGCTGGGACGTGGCAGTGATGACCGGGCGGCGCAGCCGTGACCCTCTGCTATAATCCCGTGGCGCGTTCCACTCTTGGGTGACGAAACCGAGCTGGCCGTCCCAAGACGGCTTGCAGGGAAGTAGGCCTCTCTTGCCCCTTTGGATGTTCATGGCGCTCATGGCCCCCTTTACATTCGGGGTGCTGAACGTGGTCGACAAGATGGTGGTGGAGCGCTACACCCCCAGCATTTACTTATACGCGTTCTGGATCGCGGTCTTGGAGATACCCCTCGGTGTGTTCCTGCTTCTGGGCCTTAGCCTAGGTGGGGTCGACTGGTCCGCTATCGGAGCGGGCATGCTGTTGGGGGCCATTCGCGCGTGCAGCCTGCTCATGCTGCTGGCTGCTCTTCGGCACGGTCAGCTGGCTAGGGTGGCCCCAGTTTACTACCTGAACCCTATCATGGTCGCCCCGATGAGCGCCATCTTCTTGGGCGAAGTGCTCTCTGGGGTCATATGGGGGGCGATAGTCCTTTCGGTGTTAGGCGCGGGGCTGGTCACTTGGCAGGGTCAAGGGGCTGGTGGGGCCTTCAGCCAACCGCGGGCCCAAGTCTATGCCCTACTGGCGGCATTCATCTTCGCCAGCTCCAATATCGTCGCGAAGTGGATTCTGGACACAGAGCCATTGTGGGATGTGTTCGCAGCCTCACGCATCGGCATCGGTGTGGCGATGGGATTGGCGTCGATATGCACCGCGGAAGTACGCCGCCGCGCCCTAGGGATGTACAGACAGCCTGGGTTCATGGGGCTGGTGGTGCTAAGCGAAGTCACGGCGTCTGGGGCGATAGCACTCAACCTAGGAGCGATAAGCTTGGGACCAGTGTCACAGGTGTCCGCCATCGGGGCGCTGCAACCCGCTGTGATACTGGCCTACTCCGTGGCCTTGGTACGTATGGTCCCACGGGCTTTTCCCGGCTGGGTTACCACCAAGAACATTCTGACCCAAGTGGGCGGCATTGTGGCCATTTCGGCAGCGGTGGTGTTGATTTCCCTAGAGCAGTAGCGCCCGCTCAGTCGGCGGCTACCGCTGCGCCCTCCACTTCGGCGACGAACTCGGTGACCAAGCGGTTGAAGACCTCAGGGTGCTCGAAATACACCGAATGGCCACAATCGGGCACCGTCTCCAGCCTGGAGCCAGGGATGAGATCGTGAGCTGCCTTCATGATGTAGGGCGGGAAGACGGCGTCCTCCTTGCCCACGATGAGCATTGTGGGGATGTTCATGCGGGCAAGCTCGTCGGCCTTGGGGCCTTCGCCACTGGAAAAACCCGATATGACATCGGGCTGTCGTGGCGGATTCAGCCAGTTGATTTGCAGGTAGAGGAAGGTCTTCACTGGATGGTTATCGCGGAAGGAGCGTGCTAGCGTCCGCTCCAGTGTGTCGGTAGGTGCCGTATACTCCCGGACCAAGCCGGCCACGCTCTCGTCGCCTATGCCGCCCGTGGTGTCGGCCAGCACCAGACCTCTGGTACGCTCGGGGTAGGCTACGGCAAAGGGCAGGCAGGACAGGCCGCCCATGGATTGGGCTACGAGAAGAGTCTCCTGAATGCCGAGGTAGTCCAACAAAGCCTTCAGGTCGTCCACATAGGCGTGGCGTCCTGGGCCGTCGGGCACGTCCACTGATTGGCCGTAGCCTCTATGGTCGAAGGTGATGCAGCGGTGGGTCTTGGAGAAGACTGCCACTTGCTGCCACCAACTCATGTGGTTGCCGCCCCGCCCATGGGCGAACACTATGGCAGGGCCCTCGCCGTTGCTCTCGTAGTAGAGGTCGATGCCGTTGATGGGCGCCTTGGGCATGGCCTACCTCCTGGCCCTGGATGGCTTTTTCTTCTGACGTGAACCAAGTCCATCGGCAGATCATACATACTAACAGAAGCGGGTGGATTAGACACCACAAAGGTGTCCGATGCACCTCATGAGCATCGATCCAGTCGCTAGCCCGTCGCCTCGATGCCAGCGAAGAAGTCGGGCGGCACCGTCTCGCCGAGGGCCACCGCGGGGTAGCCGCGCATGAAGTGTTCGCGTCCCAGCGTCTCAGCCAGCACTTCTTGGGATACCTTCCAGTAGGGTGAGTCGACCTGCACCTGCGTGAAGTGGGAGCGCAGGGATGCCTTCTTTCGATCCAAGTAGGCGGAGATGTCCATATCCAAGTGTATTTCTTCGGGAGGCACACCATCGTTACGTCGCTCGGCGGAGGGCAGGGGGACGTCCAGTCCGGCCTCGCGAAAGCGGGTGGCCATCGCCATGCGGAAGCCGCGCGGGCGGGCGCTGTAGAACAGGCGCTGGGGCGAGTAGGGCCGCAGGCTGCCGGTCAGTTGGCCGGGAAATGCTTGTGGGTCTCCGGCTAGATGGAAGGCCGCCGTGGCATGGTCCGACATGGCGCAGTGGTCAGGGTGCCCATAGAGGCCTCCCGGCTCGAAGGTCAGGACGACATGGGGGCGGAAGCTTCGCATCTCGGCTACCAGAGGCTCCACCACCTGATCCGCGGGCACTTTGATGAAGGCCTGAGGATGGCTGTTCGCCTCATCGCCCTGCATCCCTGAATCGCGGTGATACAGGACCACCGGCTCCTGCAGGCCCAAGACTAAGCATGAGGCCTTCAATTCCTCACGGCGCACTTGGGGCAGCGTCTCACGTGTGGCTGAACCGGGCTGGCGAATCTCGCCCTCCTCCCCCGAGGTGGCGCATATTAGTCGCACGTCCACCCCACGAGCAGTGTAGCTGGCGAGAGTCCCTCCCACTGGGAAGGCTTCGTCGTCGGGATGGGCGAAACAGACCAACATCCGGTGTCGGCTCATGGGCTTCTCCTCATGACTTCCCCAACTTCTCGTCAACGGAAGCCGAATCAGTATTGCAGGTGCGGGTCACGCGTTCTAACATGTACTCAAATGGCCATCGCAGCTAGTTTAGCAGAGAACCACCTAGCAACCGTCAGACCGATGCTGGCCTCTTTGGCGCGGCACCCTTTCGATTCGCCCAACTACCTGTACGAGCTGAAGTGGGACGGCATTCGGGCCTTGGCCACGGTGGAGGGAGGACGCACCACTCTGACTGACCGCAACGGGCGCGAAATCACCCACATGTTCCCGGAGCTGTCGCAGATCAAGGTGCAAGGCAAGCAGAACGGCACGGTGCTGGACGGCGAAATCGTTTGTCTGGATAAAGAGGGGCGTCCTTCTTTTCCCCTGCTGCATGAGCGCCTGACCCATCCTCACTCTCGCTCCCGCAATGCGCAAGCGAACTACATCGTCTTCGACGTGCTGTATGTCAACGGGCTTTCGGTGATGAATGAGCCGCTCCATCGTCGCAAGGCCCTTCTGCACCAGCTTCTGGCATCAAGCGAGGTGGTGCAACCCTGCGCCTATATCGAGCGGGAAGGCAAGGCCTTCTTCCATGCTACCTGCCAGCTTGGGCTGGAGGGCATTGTGGCGAAAGAGAAGTACAGCCTCTACTCTCCCGGAAAACGCGCTTCGACTTGGCAGAAGGTAAAGCGCGGTAGGGAATGCGAGTTCACCATCGGTGGCTACTCCTTTGGAGGGCAACGGGGCGAATTGTTCGCTTCGTTGCTGCTGGGTTTGTACAACGGGGAGGGAGCACTGGAGTACGTGGGGAGCGTGAGCACGGGATTCAGCAAACCCCAAGCCAAGCAGGTCTACAAGTCACTGACCCATAGACACACCGATGTGTGCCCCTTCAACGCGCTGCCTTCCATGCAGAAATTCTTCTTCTGGTGCCGGCCCGAGTTGGTATGCCAAGTGCAATACGGTGAGTTTTCCATGGATGGCAAGGTGCGGTATCCGGTCTACATGAACATGCGGGAGGACAAGGCCCCACCCGACTGTACGCTTCAAGATGCTCCTGGCTGGCCTGCCGAGCTCTTGTACCGCGCCTGAAGCAGTCCTGGCCACGGGGCACACCGACAAGTCTGCCATCACAGGTTCGAGGAGGACGATCATGGCCCGTCGCGCTATCTGGAAGGGGGCCGTCAGCTTTGGCATGGTTGCCATTCCGGTGAAGGTCTACAACGCTACCGACAGCAAGGACATCGCCTTCGTCACGCTGCACAGCTCCTGTGGCAGTCGCATACGCCAGAGGCACTACTGCCCCCATCACGAGGCCATCATCGAACAGTCGGAAGAGGTGCGGGCCTACGAGTACGCTAAAGAGCAGTACGTGACCATGGAGTCGGCGGACTTCGACAATCTGCCAGTGCCTTCCAAGCACACCATCGAGATTTCCCAGTTCGTGCAATTGGAAGCCATCGACCCCATGTTCTACGACCGGAGCTACGCCTTGGAGCCTGAGGGCGTGGGCGTCAAGCCTTTCTATCTCCTGAAGAAGGCCTTGGAGGCCACCTCTCGGGTGGCCATTGCCAAGGTCTCGCTGCGACAGAAGGAGCACCTCTGCTGTCTGCGCCCCTACGAGCATGGACTGCTGCTGGAGACGATGCATTACCCGGACGAGATCCGGGGAACCAACGAGTTGAACCTGCCTGAAGAGCAGGCATCCTTGAGCGATGCTGAGGTCGGTATGGCAGTCGCCCTCATCGACCAACTGACCGCGGAGTTCTCGCCGGAGGTACATGCTGACCAGTACCGCTACGCCTTGGAACGAGTCATCGAGGCCAAGCTGGGGACGCCTCAGGCAGTGACCACTCCTCCCCCGGAGCCGCAAGGCAAGGTGGGTGACCTCATGGAGGCGCTGCGGGCCAGCATCGAGGCCGCGAAGAGGGACAAGCCTGCCACTGCGGAGGCCCCGGCCTCCGTGGAGATGGCGGAGGTCCAGCCCCAGTCCCAAGAAGAGCCCGCCTCGGAGCGTACTGCGACCGAGGCGGCTGTCGGTTAGTCATGATCCGCATCGGCACCTCCGGCTATAACTACAAGGAGTGGAAGGGCAACTTCTACCCCTCGGACCTGTCTTCGACCAAGATGCTCCCCTACTACTCGGAGCGATTCTCCACCGTGGAAATCAACTACACCTTCTACCGTATGCCCAACGAGAAGGTCGTGGCCGCTTGGGCCCGAGAAACACCGGCGGAATTCACATTCACCCTGAAGGCTCCTCGGCGCATCACCCACGACGCCCGACTCGCCGACTGCCGCGACCTCACGGAGATGTTCTGCAACCGAGCCGGTGTCTTGGGCGACAAGCTGGCCACCCTGCTGTTCCAGCTTCCTCCCTCGTTCCGCAAGGACGTGGCCGGGCTGGACGAGTTCCTAACTTGGCTCCCCCAAGACGTCAGGGCCGCCTTTGAGTTCCGCAATGCCTCATGGAACGATGACGCAGTATTTCAGCGGCTGCGGGAACGAAACCTAGCCCTGTGCGTCACCGACAGCGAGAAGGGCACGACACCCATGGAGGCCACCGCCAACTACGGCTATTTCCGCCTGCGCGATGAGGGCTACGAGGCCAGCGACATCGACGGTTGGGCCGACGCTATCGCGCAGAGGGCCGATGTGTGGCAGGATGTGTACGTCTACTTCAAGCACGAAGACCAAGGCAAGGGGCCGGAGTTCGCCCAGCAGTTGCAGCAGAGCCTGAAGGCACACTCCCTGTAGTCCTCCCGCATCACACCCCCTCCTCTCTTTCCATACGAGCCTTTCGATACTGCAATGTTAGAAGAATACCGTCGCAAACGAGACTTCAGTGCTACCCCTGAACCCGGCCCAGAGCCGGCATCCGGCTCATCGGGGGCGCTTAAGTTCGTCGTACAGAAGCACGCGGCCCGCGGTCTTCACTATGACTTCCGGCTGGAGCTGGATGGCGTGTTGAAGTCGTGGGCCGTGCCCAAAGGGCCGTCGCTCGACCCGGCACAGAAGCGGCTGGCGGTACTGGTTGAGGACCACCCCCTAGACTACGGCAGCTTCGAGGGAGTCATCGGAGCGGGGAACTATGGGGCGGGGCAGGTTATCGTCTGGGACACAGGCGTCTACTCCCCCGATGAGGATGGGCGACTCTCCTTCACTGACCGTGACGATGCCCAGCAACGTATGAGGCAGGGTGTCGATGCAGGCAAGCTTTCCTTCACCCTTCGGGGCCACAAGCTGCGCGGATCCTGGACCTTGGTGCGCACGAGTCGCAGCCCAAAGGACTGGCTCCTCATCAAGCACCAAGACGGGCACGCCAGCACTGACCGAGAGGTCCTGGAAAACGAGCAGTCGGCCTTGTCGGGCGCTACCACGGACGACCTGAAGGCGGGCAGAGCGTTGCCTGCTGTTCCTTCCGCCCCTGAGTCACCGGTTCCCTTCCCCGACAGAATCAAGCCTATGCTGGCTCGGTTGGCCGACGGTGCGTTCAGTCACGCTGATTGGTTGTTCGAGCCCAAGCTGGATGGCATACGTGCCATGGCCTATTTGAGGAGAGGCGAAGTGACCCTCCGCAGTAGAGGCGGGAATGACATCACCTCCGAGTTTCCGGGGGTTGTCGCTGCCCTGGAGGCGCAGCCCCGCGAGGAGATGGTGCTGGACGGCGAGCTTGTCGCTCTCGATGACGCCGGCCTGCCCAACTTCAGCCTGTTCCAACGCCTCCGCGGCGATGCGGGCCGTGCTGTGGGTCAAGGACACGGTACTTCGAATGCGATTCTCTACTACGTATTCGACCTGCTGCACCTCGATGGCGCCAGCCTCCTGTCCTCGCCACTGTCCCATCGGAAGCAGTGGCTGCATCGCGCCCTCATACCAGATGAACATCTGCGACTGGTGGAGTACGTGGAGGCGGAAGGCGAGACCTTTTTTCAGGGCGCCGCTAGCTTGGGCTTGGAAGGCATGGTGGCCAAAAAGGCAGATAGCTCCTATGAGCCCGGAGCACGCAGCCGCCACTGGCTCAAGGTGAAAGCCCTGCAGTCCCAGGAGTTCGTCATCGGGGGTTACACCCGCGGGGAGGGCTACCGCACCAACACCTTTGGGGCTCTGCTCCTTGGGGTCTACGAGGGCGAAAATCTGCGCTATGCCGGGCGCGTCGGCAGCGGCTTCGAGCTCGCGACTATCGACGACCTGCTCTCAATCATGAGGCCCTTGGAGATCGAGGCTTCCCCTTTCATGCCGAACCTTGAGGTGGACAAGACCGACGCCGTGTGGGTGCGTCCCGAAATGGTGGCGCAGATCAAGTTCTCCCAGTGGACCGACGACCACCGGCTACGCGCTCCCGTGTTCATGGGTCTGCGCACCGATGTTGACTCCAAGAGCGTACGCCGCGAGAGTTCGGAACTCGTGTGGACAAGCGCTTTGACTGCGCCACAGCAGACGCTCTCCACAACTGCTGAACAAGCGAAGATCATACTGGAGCAGCTTGAGGGTACACCTGATAGGGTGCTGGTGGAGGTGGCAGGACACCGCATCGCCCTCACCAATCTCAACAAGCCGTTGTGGCCTGAAGCCAATGGTCATACCGCCATCACCAAGGGCGACATGATCCGGTACTACGTACGTATCTCGACGGGAATCCTGCCGCATCTGCGGGATCGCCCCCTCACTCTCACCCGCTATCCCAACGGGATCGATGGCGAGAGCTTTTACCAGAAGCATTGGGCGCAGGGCGTACCCGACTACGCGGACACAGTGGGGGTGTTCTCCTCTCACAACGAGGGCGACGGCGATTATGTGATTGTGAACAACCTGCCGACCCTCCTGTGGTTGGCCCAACTGGCGGATATCGAGTTGCATCCGTGGCTGTCGCGGGTGGTGCGCACACCCGATGCCACCAACCTACCCGACACCTTTACGGGCTCGGAGGAGGCCATCAAGGCCAGCGTGCTCAACTATCCTGACTATGTGGTGTTCGACCTTGATCCCTATACCTACTCCGGTAAGGAGAAGGCGGGAGAAGAGCCCGAGCTCAACCGCGACGCGTTCAGCCAAGCTGTGGGGGTGGCCCATGCCCTGAAAGAGGTGCTGAGCCAACTCTCCCTGTCTTGCTACCTCAAGACCTCAGGGAAGACGGGGCTGCACGTCTACGTGCCTGTGCTGAGGCAATACGACTACTCCATCACGCGCAAGGCGTGCGAGGTCATCGGACGGTACCTAATGCAGCAGATGCCCAACGACATCACCATGGAATGGGTGGTGAGCCGTCGCAATGGCAAGGTGTTCTTGGACCACAATCAGAATGTGCGTTCCAAGAACATGGCATCGATCTATTCGTTGCGGCCCCTCGCAAGAGGCCCGGTCTCCACACCCCTGCGCTGGGACGAACTGGACCGGGTGTACCCCACCGACTTCACGATCGAGACCGTGCCGCCGAGAGTTGAGGCTCTGGGCGACCTATGGGCCGATACTCTGACGGTTAAGCACGACCTGCGTCAACTGCTCGACCTCACCCAGTAAGCCTCAGGGAATTGGGTACCTAACGCTGACCGCGCAGGAACAGCAGCACCATAGGCAGGGCCGACACCCCCACCAGCAGCAGACCGGCCATAGCCGCTTGGGCAAAGAAGGCCTCAGAGGCGGCTGACCAGACGGAGGTGGCCAGGGTTTGAAAGCCCGGCGGAGCGAGTATGAGCGTGGCCGGCAGTTCCTTCATGGTCAGGAGGAATACCAAGGCCGCCCCTGCTAGGATGCCGGGCCCCACCAAGGGCACGGTGACGGTCAGCAGCCTGCGCAGAGAATTGGCGCCGAGGTTCCGGGCGGCCTCCTCCACCTTTGGGCTGACCTGCAGCATGGAGGTGCGCGTTGCCCCAACTGATGCCGGTAGGTAAAGCACCACATACGCCAGTACCAACAGGGGCAGAGTCTGGTATAGAGGTGTGGCGTAACTTGCCCCAAAGAAGACCAGTCCCAAGGCCACTGCGATTGCTGGCAGGGCAAACCCCACATAGGATGCCCGCTCCAGAAGCCGTGTGGCCCGTCCCGGATAGCGCACTGCCAGTATGGCCACCGGCAGTGCGGCGACAGCAGCGGCCAGCATGGCCAAGGCCGAGACGTACAGCGAGCGCCAGCCTGCGCTCCATAGAGGCGAAAGGGATTCGCCTGCATCCAGCCCGCGCACCAGCCAGTACACCAGCACACCCAGCGGGATGACCAGAGAGAAGATGCAGACGAGGGTGCAGTAGGCCAAGGCGGGCCAACGCCAACGTCCAAGGGAGAGTCGTAACGGCTTGGCCGACACACGGCCGCTGCTGCGGTCGTAGCGGCTGCGACCGCGGGCGAGGCTCTCGCCGAGGAGCACCAGCACCGCCAGCGCCAGCAGGCCAAGGCATAGCCCAGCAGCAAGATTCCGGTCGAAGGCCGACTCGTACTGTATGAAGATGGCGCGGGTGAAGGTCTCGTAGTTCAGCAACGACACCGCGCCGAAGTCGCTCAGCGTGTAGAGAGCCACCAACAGCCCGCCCGCTAGCAACGCAGGGCGCAGCAGGGGCAGCGTGATCTTGAAGAAGATGGTCCACGCGCCAAAGCCCAAGCTGCGGGCCGTCTCGTCCAAGCCGTGGTCCATCTGCCGCAGGGCAGCCCGCAACGGCAGGAGGACATAGGGGAAACTGAGCAGGACCAAGGTCAATGTAGCTCCGGGAAGGCCGTATATTTCAGGTAGCCTCTCTATCCCGAACAAAGCCTCGAGCAGGTCTTGCAGCATGCCCTTGGGTCCTAGGGTAACCACCACCAGAAAGCCTCCGATGTAGGAGGGGACAACCAGTGGCAGGGTAGTTATGACCTCCCAAGCACGTCGGAACGGCAGGTCGGTACGCTCGGTGAGCCAAGCCAGCGGAAGAGCCAAGGCCACAGATCCGGCGGTGACGGTCAGCACCAGCAGGCAGGTGCGCCCCAGCGTCTCCAGAGTGCGAGTGCGGAACAGGAGGTCCCACGTATCGTCTCCAGCCCCAATGGCCCTGAGCAGCAGGTAGACCAAGGGCAAGGCCATGGCTGCTGCAACGATACAAGCCGGTCCCCACAGCAGGGCCGGAGGCGCGTTGTGCCTCTTGGCCCGGCTACCCAAGCGCAGGGAAAGCAGTTTCCCTGCGGTCACCACAGGCTGGGTTTCCGTCCCATTGTGCAGGCTAGACGCGCTCGACTGTATGTCATAACTATATTGATATGTGCCTACTAAACAACCGGATGACTCTAGCCAAGCCAAGTCACACTGTCAACAGAAATGCCATAGGGTCTATAGGTCAAAGCACTAGGGAATGGTACAATCGCACAAAGCTTGAAAGAGGGGACCCACCGACATGATGTTGGGCGAACCCAAGCCAGAGGTCAGCGCTGTCACAGAGAACTACCTCCAAGCCATTTACAAGCTGGGCGAGCGCGGCGAGGCCGTATCGCCGACACGGTTGGCCGAGGTGATGAGTGTGTCGGTAGCCACTGCCGTAGGCACTGTAAAGAGGCTCACTCGGCAGGAGATGGTGCAGGCGGCCAGCAACAAAGAAGTGTCCCTCACCGTGAAGGGCCGGGAGGTGGCTGAATCAGTGGTGCGCCGACACCGCCTCGCGGAGCGAATGCTCATCGAGATGCTGGGCTTGGAGTGGTATAAGGCCCACCGCGAGGCCCATCGCTTGGAGCATGCTATCTCGCCCGATGTGGAACGCAAGCTGGTGGAGGCTCTGGGGTTCCCCGAGACGAACCCCTACGGTCTACCGATACCGGGCTACAACAGTACTCCGGTGAAGCTGCGACCGTTGGCCGAGGGGGCCCAAGGCGAAAGCGTGAAGGTCAGTCAGGTCCCTGAAGAAGATATTCAACTGTTGACCTATTTTGACCAAATCAATGTCAGACCGGGCGCGGAGATTCTGGTGAAAGAGTCTGCGCCCTACAAAGGAACAGTCACCATTGAAGTGGCGGGCGAAGAGGTGGTGTTGGGGCTGGAGGTGGCCCGGAAGATTCAAGTCGCCGCCTAAGGCTTCGTTCCTCCAGGACGATCGGGCAGGACGGTCGGGACGCATGCCCGGACATACGGGGCGGTCGGACGCCCACTAGGGGTGCCCCTTCTTACTGGTTCGCTGACCAGATGGTGCGATAGTTGCCCTCGCCGCTTATCACCGCCACCATCTCTTGGCGTTCCAAGCGGGCCAACTGCTCAATGGCCTGCCGCAATTCACGCATTGCCTCGGTGCTGCCCGTTGCCGAGAGCTTCTTGGCCAACGCATCGGCTACACCGAGACTCACCAAGCTGGTGATGTACTTGGGCCATGGTATAACCACCAAGTGGTCTGGCCGCGCGAATTGGGGGCGCAGGCGGTGGACGGCGCGGATGCGTTCCTCCAAGCCCCTGGTCTGGGGCATGGCTCGCACCATGGGCCCTACCTCGGATGAGGTACGGGCATCCACCACCAAGCTGTGCCTGATGATGGGGAACAGAATCGTGATCACTTCAGACGTTTCGATGGTCTGAAGGACCTCGTTCATCTCCACTGGAAAATCCGCGTTCATGCGGCCCCTCGCAGTGCTTAAGATTCGAGCAATTCCCGGACTGCTTCGGTGAAGGCGGGCAGCACCTTCTGCCAGTCGCCCACCACACCGTAGCGGCACTCCTTGAAGATGTTGGCCTCACTGTCTTTGTTTATGGCCACCAACACCTTGGCACCGGAGCAGCCTGCCATATGCTGACTGGCCCCGGAGATTCCTACGGTGATGTATAGATCAGGGGTGATTGTCTTCCCGGTAAGCCCGACCTGCCAAGCGGGAGGCACCCAGCCCGAATCGACGGCTGCCCGGGATGCTCCCACTCCGGCACTGAGCACCCCTGCAAGCGCCTCGATTTGGCTGAAGGGTTCAGGGCCGCCCAGCCCGCGACCACCGGACACCACGATGCGGGCGTCTTCCAAGCGTACCCCTTCGCTCTCCTCCGCCACCACATTGACCACCCGCACCTTGGCCATGGAGGCGTCCAAGTCGACCTGCACCGGAACCACCTCGGCCTGTCGCGAGTGGTCTGGGTCCAGTGGCTCGTAGGTCTTGGGGCGTATGCAGGCCATCTGAGGTCTGGCAACGCAGGCCACAACGGCTATGGCGTTGCCACCGTATACGGGACGGTTGGCCAACAAGCGTTGACCGTCGCCATCCCACTTCACTTCCAAGCAGTCTTGGGCCAAGCCCACACCCAGACGCGCGGCCAGTCGGGGGGCCAGCTCCCGCCCAGTGTTGCTGCGGGCCAGCAGCACGACGCTTGGCTCCGACTGACGGCACAGGTTCTCTAATGCAATAAGGTGCAGGTCTACCTGGTATTCTGCCAGCAGTGGGTGTTGTACCGCGTAGACCTTGTCGGCGCCAGCGGGTCCTGCCCCGGCTGAGGCGTCTTCAGGCGCGGCTCCGGCCAGCGCGACGGCCAACACAGCAGACGAATCGTCCGCGATCTGGCGGCCTACCGCCAGCAACTCTCTTGTCGTGGGGCTGATCTGGCCGTCGGCAAGCTCGCCGACCACCAGTACCTCGCCGGGCATGGTTCCCCCTGATGTCATGTTTCCGGGCTGGATTTCCGGCCCGATAGAATCTCTGGCCTGGTAGAATCTCTGGCCCGGTAGAATCTCTGGCCGGTAGAATCCCTGGAATGCTATATCAGTTTTGCTTCCCGTAGCTTGAGGGCCAGATTTCGTCCAGCCTCCTCTTCAGTGTCACCAGCCACGATCTCACACTCTTTATCCGACACGGGTATGAAGAGGTCGAGAAGCTCCAATTGAGGGGAGGTCGACAGCGACTCTATGGCCAAGTCTTGGGCGGTCATGATGTTCGGCTTCTTGCGGGTGGCGGCCATGATTCCACGCAACGTGGGATAGCGTGGCTGGCCCAACTCGTTGCTAACCGTGACCAAGGCAGGGAGCGGAGCCTCGATGACCTCGTACCCTTCGGGGACGATGCGCTCGACCGTCACCGTACCGCCGTCCACCGTGACCTTCTTGCCCAAGGTGGCGCACGAAACGCCCAAGCTCTCGGCCAATGCCAAGGGCACTTGGGCGTTGTCCCAGTCGGAGGCTTGCCGTCCGCAGATAATCAGGTCGAACTCACCCAGCTTGCGGATAGCCTGGGCCAGCACTGCCGCGGTGCTGTAGCTGTCAACCATGTTCTCGAAGGCATCATCCTGGAGTAGCACCAACTCATCGGCCCCCATGGAAAGAGGCTTTTTCATCACATCCAAGGAGAAAGCCTTGCCCATGGAGATGACGGTGATGCTGGCCTCCTGCCCGTCCTTGATCTGGAGAGCCGCCTCCACCGCGTTCTCGTCAAAGCCGTTGACCACCGGCGGTATGTTGGGCGGCGTGACCACCGACCGTGCATCCCGGTCCACCTTGAAGGCAGACTGCGGCATCTCAGGGTCGATGACCTGCTTGGCAAGGACAATGATGTTCAGAGGCATTGATAGCTCCCAGGGAAGAAGGGGTCAGACAGGCGGAAAATATAGCATTGGGCCATCGGAGTGTCAAACGAAGCAGGATCCATGATGGCTATAAGCAGCTATGGGAGCAGGCACTCAACCTATATGTCTGCGCCCTTGCGGTACCTGCTATAGACGAGTAACACCAGCAGCGGCACCGCCAAAATGATGGCGGTGAGGGTTATGATCATGCCCACTGGACCCAAAGGGACAATGGAGTCGATACGCTCCATGATGGCCTCGAGCAACTCAGGGTCGGCGGCGTCGGCATGATGGGCCGCCAAGTTGGGCAAAAGGCGAAACAGCATGGCTCAGTCGGCGGCAGATGGCGAGGCGGCCACTGGCCTCAGCTCTTGGTACTTGGAAGAATACTGCTTCTCCTTCACGGAGAAGGCGATGATGCTGGCGACGAGCAGAAATGATCCGACGACGGCGAAGGGCAGGGTATAGGAGCCGGTGACGTCCCTCATGATGCCCGCGAACTGGATACTGAGAGCCGCCCCAATCTGGTGACCCAGGAACATCAGCCCCGAAATGGTGCCGATGAACTTCACACCGTACACGTCTGCCGCCAAGGTCGTGGTGAGCGGTGCGGTGGCGATCCAGGAGAAGCCTACGACAATGGCGAAGGCCCAGATGGCCCAGTGAGGAGGGGCTACCAACGGCACTGTCAGCAGCACGAGATAGGCCAAGCCACGTCCAGCATACAGGCACCCCAGTACGTTCTTCCGTTGAAAGCGGTCGGCCAATGCCGAGGCCACATAAACCCCCACCACGTTGAGGCCACTCATAACGCCAAAGGCCAAAGCTGCCGAGGACGTGGACATCCCCAAGTCCTCGGCGTGGGGGATGAAATGTACAGACATCACCGCAGTGGTGGCCCCACACACTAGGTAGGCCCCGGTCAATTGCCAGAAGGGTTGCGACCGGAAAGACTCGCCCAGCTTGTCAACCTCCAGCGGACCCCTGCCCCTAGGTCCGGTGCCTGCACTGTTTTGCAGAGGCTGCGGGTCACCGTCGGGTTGCAGGCCCATGTCCGCGGGGTCGTCACGCAACAAGAAGTAAGCCAGAGGCAAGCCCACACCCACTATCAGTGCTCCGCTGAAAATCCAGCCCACCCTCCAACCGGCCTCGCCGATGAGGTAAGCCAAGACGGGAACGATAACGAGCCCTCCCATGGAAGCGCCGCTGGTGCAGATTCCCAGCGCCGTGGCCCGGCGGCGCCGGAACCAGCGGGTAAGGAGAGCGCCACAGGTATTGATGGAGCCAGCACTCAATCCCATGGAACTGATCACCCCGAACATCAGCACCAGAAAGACGATGTTCGGGGTCAGGACTAGAAGGAAGGTGGATGTACCGAGGATCACCAAACCCACGAGGATGACAACCCGGCCTCCGAACCGATCCAGCATGCGACCAATGAAGGGCTGGAACAGACCGTTGCACAGCATCCCCACGGTGGCAGCGATGGAGATCTCAGTGAATGACCAGCCGAACTCCTCGCGCATGGGAGTAAAGAAGGCACCGAAGCCCTGCCGGGAGCCCGTGGTGACCATGGACAGCAGGAAGCAGGCGGCTACGAGCACCCACCCGTAGTAGAGGGGCCTGCGTAGCCCGAGGGACGGGTTGCTTGGAGAGGGGTTCTTCGTACTGACCTCCGGTGCTGGCGTGGACCGAATCAGCGACTCCAACCCGCAGAGTGTACTACTGACAGGAGCGAGCGGCTACGGGGCAGGAGCGGGTGGGTACGGGGCGCCGTGGCCCGGAGTTGTCCGGCATTTGTGGCGTTTTGGGGGCAGTCCTGTAGCTGAGATGGCACACCGGTCGTATCTGCGAAAGAGTTTTTTGTATTTGCAGGATGTGACATTTGTGACATGGTCGTATCTGTCCAGCTAGGGTCACACTGTGACATGGTGTGTTTCATCAGCAGCAGGGGGCCGCGTAGTGTCTTGCGTCCGTAGCTGGACGCGGCCATGATCGTAGCTGAAAGCAATTTTCTCGTATCTGAAACATGCCGCATTGGCCGCGCCGTTGTATCTGAGTTAGATTGCCGCGTCTGGCCGCATTTTCGCTTCATCGCGTCCGTGGATTCCCGCCTCCGGAGGTTTTTGCGTAACCTATTCCCCCTTGAGAGGGAAGGTTGGGATGGGGGTGAGATGGCAATATTGCTAAGCTGTCTCCCCTCGCGCATGGTTCCTGGATACCGGCCTTCGCCGGTATGACGGTAGTTACGCAAAGGTCTCCCTCCGCGGGGAATGACCGGGGGCGGCTGATTACCGAGGGGGTGGTCAATTCTCATTCGCAATGACGGGGCAGCCTTTCTCTGAAAGTCAGGGCCGAAAAAAGAAAGGCAGGGGCGACCCTGAGGGGTCAGTCCCCTGCCTGTTCTCCACTTTAGGGGGAGGGCAGGACATGTCAACGGGCTGATGTCAGGGGTCGCGCATAGGTTTGGCGGATGTTGGGATGGGGATCCGAGGGGGCTCGCTCTATTTCTTAGTCAGGTCCCTCCGGGCAGGTCGCATTTGGTCACGGCATAGAGCAGGGGATGTATGTCAGTTCTCCACCAAGACCCCGTCCTCCAAGATCGCGTCCGGGGCAGGCCCTTCGACGGGCTCAGGGCAGGCTCCTTCGACTGCGTGGGGATGACGTGCTATCCGCGCGCCATCCCACTTCGCTCAGGACGAACGGAAAGGACAGGTACGGGCCCTCTGATAATCGAAAGGCCCTGCTTTCGGCCCCTCCCCGACTTCGGGCTAACCGGCGGTGCGGAGGCTGGCGGGCAGGTGGCTCTCCCAGTCGGGGATGAGCCTAGTGCGGGGTGAGGGCAGGAACCAAGCGGAGATGAGGGCCAACGTGCTGAAGCCGAGGGACATGATCAACGGGGCTGCATAGGTGTCGGTGACGTCCCACAGAATTCCAGCGCATACGGGGGCCATGCCCATGCCGAGGCCGTTGCCCACATTTTGCCAACCGTAAAGACCGCTCTGGGGGACGTTCCCGTAGTACTGGCGATTGGCGATGGGGAATGTGGGCACTTCGGAACTCTGTCCGAAGGCAAAGAGGACGGCGAACAGGTAGAAGGCCCATGGGTCGTGGAGGAAGAGGATGATCAGAAGCGGGAAAACCTGCAGGGACATGCCTACGATCCAGACCGTCCTGCAACCCAAGCGTTCCGCTATAACGGGCATGGCCCCGCGGGCAAAGACTCCGACGGCCTGCTGGGTTGCGAGCACACCGGCGGCCAATCCCAAGGACAGGCCACGGTCAACGGCAATGGCCACGACCAGCACGTTGATAATGTTGTGTCCCATGCATCCCCAGTAGTGGATGCCGATGAGGTTCCAGAAGGTAGTGGTGCGCTTGGCCTGCTGGATGAAGACCTTGGCTCTTACCTTTGCGGACTCGTCTCTTTGCCGGGGTTGGACCGTCTCGTCCCGTTGAGCGCCGAAGGGCCTCAGGCCTATCTCGGCGGGTCCGTTATAGAAGAACCGAGCCAGCAAGAGCATTATTGCGCCGCCCGCTATGCCGGGAAGCCAGAAGATCCACTGCATTCCAAGCTGGTCGAAGGCTGTGCCAATCAGGAGGAGCAAGCCTATTGTGCCCATTCCCTGGAACGACCAGACGACCCCCATGGCGACTCCGAGCTTTCTCCTGAACCACAGGGTGACGCCAGAGATTGTCAGGACACCGAACATGGTGGCGGAAACGCCCAAGACCACGCCGAAGAAGAGGTAGAATTGCCAGAGATCGGTCATGATGCCTGTGAGCATCATGCCGAGGATGAATAGAAGGGCTCCAAGGAACAGGAGCCTGCGAACGCCGTAGCGGTCTCCAAGCCATCCCACATAGGGACTCACCAGGCCAAGGACCACCCACTGGAGGCTGAATGCAAAGCTGATGGCGCCATAGCTCCAGCCGAATCCGGTTACGGAGTCGCTTAGATGGGGCACCAAGGCAGCACCGGCGAAGCGCATTGAAGAGCTGATGAGCCCCATGATCGCGGCGATGGCCACGATGATCCAGGCGTAGTGAATTTGCCTCTTCAGGAGCATCGCAAATGTATATCAGGGAGCGGCATTAAACCCAAGGAAGCTATCCATAATAAGATGATTAGCGATTCTCGTGGAGTCGTCTGCGGTTGTACACGCGCAGTATACACATAAAGGGCACGGACAAAGGAAGCGCTCTGTTGATGACGCAAATGCCTATGCCAATGGTATTGGGGGCGCTTGCTCGCATCGCATCACTACTCGCGGTGGTCTCAGAGTTTCTGAGTTCCCGATTAGACGCACTACAGTTTGTCGAAGGCCCCTTCGAACACACCGCCAGCGTTGCAGTGAACCCCGATCGCCCTGTTGATGGCATCACTCGCCGGCCGCCTTGGCAGCGCGTTGACAGCATCACTCTCCGGCTGTTTTGGCGGCGTCGGCGGCGCTGCTGCCGGCGATTTTGCCGAACACCGCGCCTGCGGCCAAGCCGGAGCCTCCTGGGTAGTTGTGGTAGAAGAGCCCTCCCACCAATTCGCCGGCGGCGAACAAGCCGGGCAGGGGCACGTCCTCTTCATCCAGCACACGGCATTGGTTGTCGATCTTGAGGCCGCCGAACGTGAAGGTGATGCCACAGGTGACGGCATAGCCCAAGTACGGGGGCGTATCAATGGGCAAGGCCCAGTTGGTCTTGGGCGGCTCGATTCCCTCAGTGTGCTTCCCGTCGAGGATGGTGGGGTTGTATTCACCGTCCTGCACGGCGGCGTTGTACTCGGAAATCGTGCGAACCAGCCCTTCTTGGTCGATGTCGAGCCGGTCGGCAAGTTGCTCGATGGTATCGGCAGTGGCCATGGTGACTTGTGGGATGTGGTACTCGTCCCGGAGCAGGTGCTTGACCTTGTCGTCGAAAATCTGGAAGGCCACTCGCTGGGGCTGCTTCAGGACTTCGCGTCCGTAGGCCACGTAGGTGTAGTTGCGGAAGTCGGCCCCCTCGTCCACGAACCGGCCTCCATTGATATCGACGATGAGGCCGAAGGGGTAGGAGTGTTTCTGGAAGAGCTCGGTGACCACGCGATCACCGAAGGCGGGAGCATTGAGGTCCCATGCCACGGCATGGCAACCACTCCAGTGGCCGTGGGACTGGGCGCCGATGTCGAGGGCCATCTTGATGCCGTCGCCAGTGTTGTAGGGGATGCCACGTACCTTGGCCAACTCCCAGCCTTGGCCCAAGTAACGGGTGCGCATCTCGGCGTTGGCCTCGAAGCCGCCACAGGCTAGCACCACGCTACTGCAACGGACATCCTCGAACCCCTCGGGGCCTTGGACGGTGAGACCCACAACGCGGCCTGCGCGGTCCTGTATCAGGCGGACGCCCTTGGTGTGGTAGCGGACCGCAACGCCGTTGCGGTCCGCTACCTCAAACTGCTGGTCGGAGAGGCCCTTGCCTGCACCGACGGCCTCGACGATGAGGCCGCCCCAGAAGCGGTAGCGGTCGCCCACCTTGAAGGCTTGGCGCCCGAAGGAAAGGACGAAACGAACACCCTTCTCCCTAAGCCAGCGGAGGGTGGGACGGGCTTGGCTGACCAAGGTCTGGGCCAACTCGGGATCGGAGAGACCTTGGGTCACGCGCATCAGGTCATCGTAGTACTGGTTCTCGGTATAGCGTCCCACGTCGATCGAAGCCTCTTCTTCAGGGCCCATATCGGGGATGAGCTCCTTGATGTCATCAATGCCCTCGAAGGGGAAGCGGATGATGCCGCCGGTGAAGTAAGTGTTACCGCCACGGAAGTAGTCGGGGGCTTTCTCCAGCATGAGGACGCTGGAACCCTGCTCCCGGGCAGCTATGGCGGCGCAGAGGGCGGCATTGCCCGCACCGACTACCACTACGTCATAATCGCTAGCCAATGAGACACCTCCATAGGGAGGCATTATGGCCATCGCCGCTAGCCATGGCAACTTCGCCCGATGAATGCCCCTGCGAGGGCAAACGCTGGCCCGGCTCGTTGACTACCGACGGGAAATTTGTTAGCTTCTGCGTGCGCTGGCAGCTTGTCACAGAGCAGCTAAGTGCATATACTTGGGCACTGGCTTACAGGCTAACGCACATTGCTTGCTGTAAGGACACCCCCGTATTCAGGTGTCCACGATATAAGGAGGCGGGATGGTTCGTACCCGGGCTCTACGGTTTCTGTTGATTCTAGGTCTAGTCGCGTTGCTGTTGCCCGTGAGCCTAGCCCACGCCGACAGCCATCCTAGGGGAACTGCCATTGTCGGCGATGCGGTCATACTCGGAGACCCCTTCGCTGGTGACATCCCCACAACGGTCCCCAGCGGCAAGCTGGTCATCTCCATGTCTGGCGTGGCGGCCCCCGCAGAAGAAATGGTACTAGAGGGCTGGCTCGTCTCTGATGATGGGGAACGCAAGCAGAGCGTTGGCATCCTTGAGGTCTCTGCAGAGGGGACCATAAGCCACGAATTCGTCGCCGACCCTGGGGAAAATCTGTTTGAAGCCTTCAATACCTTTGTTATCACTGTAGAGCCGGTCGCCGACGATGACCCCGGACCTTCCGAGGAAATAGCGTATAAGGGATCCGTGGCATCTGGAGTTTTGGAGCAGGTAAGGCTCCTCCTTCTTCCAAGTGAGACCCCTGGGGCCTCCGTCTCTCTTCGAACGCAGGCAGATATGGCAGCCGACAGTGCGCGCCAGGCGCAAGCGGCCGCAACCAACGGAGACTTGGAGATTGCCCGGGAGCATATCGCCTGCATGCTCGGGATTATCCAGGGTAGCTCGGATTGTGGCGATGGCGTAGGGATCACGGCCCATGCCGATAGCGTCGCTGCTGCCGCCAATGCGGCTGGACAAGCTGCTCCCGACGACGACATCGTTGCCGCCGCGAACGAAGCCACCCAGAGCGCAACGAACGCCGTCAAATCAGGTAGTGATAACGCTACCGCAGCAGCTGCTTTGGCCACGGCGGCCACATCAACACAAGTGGCTGTTCTGCACCTCGTGAATGTAGTGACCCACATGGAGGCCGCAGCGGGGTCTGCCGGGATGGCTTATACCGGTACCCAGGACCTAGGCACCTACTCTGTAGGCGTGCCCATTCCTCTTCCCCCCACAGGTGAACCGGTCATTGCTCAGATGGTAAGGTACGGGCTCATCGGCAGCATTATGCTGGTGCTGTTGGGCTCGGTGATGTTCTTCGCCACGCGGCGCAGGTCAGGCGGATCGGCCGCCTAGGGCGCCTAAGGACTGTCCGCGAACAGCTTGATACGCAAGAACAAGGGGTCCATCCTTGAGAGGGTGGACCCCTTTTGTATGACCGGCAATCGCCTTCTAGTCTCCTGATATAGCCCATGTTCAGACTGTTTAGCCGAGTGTTCCCTGGCTGGTTCCTACTCTTGGGGCTGTATTTGTTGCTGGCGACTGCCTGCGCGGATAGTACGCCTCCGGGGCCAGACCCCACTGCTGTCATCCTGCCGCCGGCCAGTCCAGCATCCAGCGGCGGCGCGGCGCAACCAACTTCTCTGGATGGTCCGGTTCAAACGCCGCCCACCCTGAAGCCTGTCGACTTGGTCTTGGCTTTCCCCTCGCTGAAACCGATGTCCAACATGGTGCATGTCACCCACGCCGGCAATGGCAGCGGAAGGCTCTACGTCGTGCTACAGGAAGGCAGGATAGTAGAGTTCGACCCTGCATCGGGGGTCTCCGTGCCGGATGTCTTCTTGGACATAAGCAAGCGGGTGACGTCAGGCGGTGAGCAGGGACTGTTGGGACTGGCTTTCGACCCCGCATACGCTTCTACGGGCCACTTCTACGTCAACTACACCGCTGAGGGCCATACGATAGTCGCCCGGTATACCGCCAGCAGTGCTGCGGCGCCGCCCGTTGACCCCGATACTGAGCTTGTGATAATGCGCGTCCGTCAGCCTTACCCGAACCACAACGGGGGTACCCTAGCCTTCGGGCCTGACGGCTACCTGTATATCGGGCTGGGTGATGGGGGGGCTGGCGGAGACCCGCTCAACAGCGGCCAAGACTTGGACACGCTCTTGGGCGCCATGTTGCGCATCGACGTAGCGGGTGCATCCGAGGAGCGCCCATATGTCATTCCTGCGGACAATCCCTTGGTGCACGATGACGCCCGCCCGGAGATATGGGCGTATGGCCTGCGCAACCCGTGGCGGTTCGCATTCGACCGCGAGACGGGCGATCTCTGGGCCGGAGATGTCGGACAAAACAGCTGGGAAGAGGTGGACCTGCTTCGGGCAGGGGAGAACTATGGCTGGAACCGGATGGAGGCCAATCACTGCTTCCCTTCCAGCGTGGGGGACTGTGATAGAGAGGGGCTGGAGGCTCCCGTTATCGAATACTCACTGCGAGGGCCGCGTTGTTCGGTCATCGGCGGAGTGGTCTACCGTGGGCCTAGTCTACCGTGGCTTGAGGGGGCATACTTATATGCCGACTACTGTAGCGGCGAGCTATGGGGCTTGCGGTACGACGGGGAATCGGTGACTGAACACACGCTGCTCAACGACTCGGTCCGCAGGGTCTCCGCATTCGGCGAGGACGAAGAGGGCGAGGTGTATCTCTTGTCCTTCGACGGCTACATCTACCGCCTCGCCGAGAGCCAATAGACTCCACAACGACATCCATAGTAAGACTGTGATTGTGACAAAGAACGTTACATGCTATTAGCCGGGTCGATCATAGCGGTGGTGCTAGCCTACTTGGTGGGGTCGATTCCCTTTGCCTACATTCTGATTCGGCTGGTGAAGGGCATCGACATACGCACTGTGGGCAGCCGCAACGTGGGGGCTCTGAACACGTACTCGCAGCTGGGACCTGCGGGGGGCATCGCGGTACTGGCTGCCGACGCGGGAAAGGGAGCGTTGGGCTTTTTCCTGCCAGCGTGGTTGGGATCTCCCGAGTGGGTCTCGGGACTGGGAGCAGCCGCAGCTTTGGCGGGGCACAACTGGCCCATCTACCTCAAGTTCCGGGGTGGCAAGGGAGCGGCGACCGTGCTCGGCATCGGACTGGCCTTGTCACCCATCTACGGGGCCATCGCTGTGGGAGGCGCAGCTCTGCTTATCCTAGCCACACGCCACCTAGTGTTCTCTGCCTTCGCCGGATTTATCGGCTTCGACATCGCGGTGACTGTTACTCAGCAAGGCACCTTCGTGATCATCATGGCTTGGGCAATGACCGCGTTGGTGGTATGTACCTACATGTCCCGCTCGGCCCAACCTATCATCACGGCATTGCGAGAGCGACGCTGGAAGGGCGTCCTGTTCCCGAGGTAGAAGTCTTCAGGTCACCCGATCCAGGAAGCCGGGGCTACCTCGAACCGTGGCATTCCGTGGCCTGTTCAGTATTCCCCTAGCCTGTTCAGCATTGAGTTGAAGTCCTGCGCTGAAAGCCATGTATACGACCTTCAGCGGGGTAAGACGGCAGAGGCAGCCTGCCGGTAGTGCCGCAGTTTGAATTGGGTCAAATCACCTATTCGGAAGCTCCCGCCTCTCCAGCCACTTTGTGTCTGTCCGCGGAGCGTACACAGGGAATACGGGCGCTCCGCGGCATATAGGTCAACCGCAACAATGCTTTGGAATCTGCCGGGGAGACGGCTCTCAGGGTACCGAGAGCATAGGCGAACCGGAGGTGTCGGAGTTGGCCTTGGGTTCGACGATAAACCCCTCGTCACTGCTGGTTGTTTCAGTATCCACCGCGTAGCCGGAATGTACATACGAGTAGGTAGAAAGTCGATAAGTTAGATTTGTTACGAATTGATAGGGGTTGTATACGGAGATTGGGTCCTCATGAAAGTCGGCCATCCACTCAGCGAGGGACCTATTCGTTGCCTTGAGTGTATCGAACGGTTCATCGCTATATACTTCACCTATGGGTTCTCCTCTTGAAAAGTCGTGGTCAGAGTCGTAGCGTAGCTCTCCCAAGTGTGCTAACCCACTGTTCGCTATATAGACCGTTGTGCTGATACGCCTAGTACGGTCTAAGGCGAGGATGTCCCATTTCCCCTCATATTCCACCAGCTGCTCTGACTTTATCACTGTATGTGTGGAGTGATGTGCCTCGTTCCGGTGCCCCCCGTTGATTCTAAGGTACTCGGAGTGTCCCTCTCGGATGACCTTACGAACCTCCATATCAGGAGCTATCCAGTACTCTGGCCCGCCTAGCCCGTCTAGGGACACGAAGACCCAGTAATGGCCCCTCTGTCCCCTCCGTATGTCTATGTAACGGAGGTCGAAGCATTCATTGCCATGTAGAACGTTGTGTTTGTGTCTACGGCTTCCACACTCGTCACGAGAATAACAGCCTCCCCAAGATGCACATTGATGCTTCAAGGAAGGCTTCCCATCGCGGTTCAGTGCCGGTAAATCCCATCCTTCACCAATATCCATTTGCCAGTCACGTTGTCCGTGGCCCTTTGTCTTGACCTGAATGTACATCGTGCGCGATCTCTCGCCATTCATTGCCACTATGTCTATTTCAGGCAAGTTCCCAGCCCATGGTGATGCGTAAGCTCCACGCCGATTGAGTTCCGCCGCTACATAGTGTTCACCGGAGCGACCTATTCGGTCTCGTCCACCCCTGCTCACTACTCTCCTAACCCGTCCTGCGTAATTTGAGACGGCCCGCAGAATCGGTTTCCTGTTGGGCATAGTCAAGGTACCTGAGGCTCAAACTGACGCACTACCCAGCCTGCCCAGCCAATTGACCATTGGCTGGGATAAGGAATACAATGTAATGTACCGTATCACACACGGCCCGGTGGTGTAGCTGGTTAACATATCGCCCTGTCAAGGCGAAGACCGTGGGTTCGAGTCCCATCCGGGTCGCCACAAACCCTTCTAACCTCGCCCTTCCGCGCATTCCTTGTCTTGCTAGTGCCGCCTTGTGAGAAGCCCGCGTTTCGTCTGGAAGGGCGCCTCTCAGCAACGGTTGTCACCGGGAGGCGCCCTATACAGGAACTTAGGGCCCTCCTGCCATACCACAGGTAAAGGCCGCTTGGATCAATACCCCCATCTGGGCAGGATCATCCGAGGGTTCAGAAAGGGCGGCCAAGCCTTCAGGGCCCAGTGCCTCCAGGAAGCACTGTATCTGCGCGGGATCCCCCAACTCTGCGGCTGCGGCCTCTTCAGGGTTAAGGCACTGCATAAAGGGGATCAGTGCGAACATGGCTAGTGGGTTTTCAGGAGCAGCGCCGGTCAGTTGCCCTCTGAACTGTCCAGCTACTGGGACCAACGCGGCCTCGTTATCAAGCTGTGCGCTCAAGCAGGCTTGGGTTTCGGGGCTAGGCTGTCCTCCACTCGGCGCAAGCATAGAACCGAGCATGATGCGCACAACTGTGCGGTCACCGAGGCATCCGAGGAGTACCTCGCCCTGCGGCCCCATGGGTCCGGCAGGGCCCAGCAGAGTGGCAAGCTGGTCGGGCGGGATTGCGCCGCTCACACATGCAGCTTCGTCTGCCGGTAACTGGCCGAGGAAGGCTTCGGGGTCGCCGTCTATGGGCGGCACTATGAGAACGCCCGCACTCGGCATGGTCGGAGCCAATGTGGACTCTGGAGCAGGCTGGACCGTCCCGGCAGGCGTAGGTCCTGGCTCAGGTGACGGAGCTGGTTCAGGCATCGCCGTAGGCTCCATAGCCATGGAGTCTCCTTCAGGTCGCACGGCTAGGAGCACCTGCACACGCACCTCGTCTTCGAGGCTTACCACGGAGCGGGCTGTGGGCTTGGGTATCTGCAACTGGTCCCAAGTGAAGGTGGTACGTCCGTGGATGTAGACAACGGCGCCGTCGTCCCGCGCATCCACGTCAAAGGTCAGAGGCACGGTCACGTCACGCACCGTCAATTCACCGTCAACCTTGTCAGACACCTCTTCCCCATCAGTAAACCCATCAGGCAACTGGTCGAGGCCTTGGACTCTGAACATCCCTGTGGGATGATCGGCGAACATTCTCTCGTGGATGTACCTGTCCCTGTAGGAGTTGTCGCTGGACAACTGTAGCAGGTCAATGTGAATCACCGATTCTTGTCCGCTCAGGTCCACATGACCAGATAGTGCAGTGGTGCGCACGACAGCGTCGTTCGGCAGGGAGAGGGACGCCAACTGCTCGGTCACGGTGAAGGTTACTTCGGAGCCTTCACCTACCTCGAAAGTGATGCCCTCCACATCGCCGATCCCGCGGGGGCCGGCCTCGGCGGGGGCGGGCGACGGAGCAGGCTCAGGCATGGCCGCCGCTTCAGTGGGTGCTGCCGCCTCAGTCGTCGCGGCAGCGGCAGCCGTCGTTGCGGGAGTAGCGGTAGGTTCTGGACTCTCTGTTGTCTCTTCGTCGGACGAACCACAGGCTAGCAAGGCGACGGTCATCATCAAGGCCACTAGCAGTGCTATTACAGTGGTTTTGCGGGTAGCCGGATTGTTCCGTGTCATCAGATATCAGTAACTCCTCAAAAAAACGTCGCGCGGACCTACCATAATGCCCGTGTGGGTGTGGTGCAAAGGACGGCGACACCGGCACCGCCAAGCACCTCTGCACTGCCTGTGGAGCCTCCAAGAACGCAACGTTAGAGATGTTCTGGGCGTACGGTAGCTCCGCGTCATCAGGGATCAGAACTTCTAAAAAACGTCGCGGGGTACATCTACTATGATGGAGGCTCGGGGCGGGATGCTCAACTCTCCGCTCTCTTGGTCGCCTTGCGTGGCCAGCGGTCCGCCCAAGGCCAAGGCCACCACCACGGCGACTGTTGCCACACGCCAGCTGCCCAAGGGCCCGAGGTACGCCTCGAGGAACATCGAGAGGCCGACTACCCCAAAGATTATCGCCGCGAGAGGGACGCCAAAGGACACCGAGCGGTCTAGTTGGGTGTCCATGCCGAACAGGATGCCGATGACCACCACAAAGGCGATGAGCCAGACGACGGCAAAGCGTAATCGGGGACTCCGCCCACCAGCCAGCAGGGTCCAAAACGCACCAGCGACTGCGCCCACCACCAACGAGGCAATGGCCACAGCCAAGGTGTTGAACAGCGCATCGTTGGGCGAATGAAGGGGCAGGGAGACTAGGACCGCCACTACTGCGGCCACGGCTCCGCCGATCAGTCCCTGGGTCAATTCCTCACCCCTCACCCCCACAAAGGGAAACCTCTCTAGGGCGGGTACGAGCCGTCGGGGCTGCGGCGGGTGAATATCTCGATGCTGTGGCCGTTTAGATCGGGGAAGTAGATGCCACGCCCGCCCCACTTATCGTAGACTTGCATGTTGTCCTGGGCGAAGGGCTCGCTTCCATAGGGCAGACCTTCATCCTTCACACGGACGAAGATGTCGTCGAACTCCTCATCGGTTACGTGAAAGGCGTAGTGCTCGTGAGCCATTGGCTCGCGCCCATCATCGAAATCGAAGAAGAGGTTGTCGTTGATCTTCACCGGCGCGAAGTGGGTCGGGGAGTTACGCTCCACCTCCAACCCCATGATCCGCGCGAAGAATTCTGCGGACGCCCATTTGTCCTTCGAACTGACGATAGTGTGGTTCAGTACAGGCGCCATGTCTTCCTCCTTCCGACCTTTAATAGGCCTTGTTGGGGCCAGCTTTCTCTAGCTTGAGACTAAATGATACACGCTCTGCGCCTAGGGTGATAGCAGAAGGACTGTGACATTGACTAGGCGTTAACGCTACTATATCATGCACCGATTATTGTTCTTCACGCCATATTCAGCCATACTTGGTAGGAAATCGTGTACTTGATACGTCAGGGGGGAAGCATGGCAAGGATATCGACAAATCGCCTATTTTTTGTTCTTGGAGCTTTGATACTCATATTTATTCTGGCCTGCGGCGAGGAGGCCGCACCTACGGCCGTACCTACCGCAGCTTCCACTCCGGATGCTGCCGCCAATCAAGCCCTTGTGCAGGAAGCGGTAGCAGCAGCTTTGGCCGCCTCCGCGAGCCAGCAGGGTGCTAGCGGCGAGGATGTTCAGAAGATGATAGAGGACGCAGTCGCAGCCTCGGTACAGGCGACTGCGCCCGAGGGTGCGAGCCCCGACGAAATCCAGGCTATGGTGGCGAGCGCCGTGCAGGCGGCGACCTCTTCCATGGCCACTCAGCCAACACCCGCGGCTATGCCCGAGCCGACGGTAGCTCCCACCGGCATGGAGCCCACTGGGCACCTCTTCTTCTCAGTGGCTGAGTTGGCGTCTCCTTCCTTCGTGCTGAAGAACCAGGACTACCAGAATAACAAGTTCCTCGGCACCACCACCCACGAGATGATGTTCGGGTCCGACGGCCAAGGGGCACGTATCCCGCGCTTAGTGAGCGACTTGGAGGTCGACGCCACGGGCCTCATCTACACCTTCCACCTGCAACAGGGAGTGCAGTTCCACAAGAACTGGGGTGAGTTCACCGCCGACGACTTCCTCTTCAGCGTCAGCGGCATTACCGAGGAGGGCACGGTACACGGTTCTTCAGGCGACATCCGGCGCATCTACCTTTGCGAGGGATGCGAGCTCACAAAGCTGGACCGTTACACAGTGCAGCTCACTAGGCCTACCCCGACCTTTGAAATCGCTTGGCGTAGTTGGCACCCCGATACAGGTTTGTCGTTCAATAGCAAGCTGCAATACGACACCTTAGGGGAGGAACGGGCCAACTTCGAGGCCGTCGGCACGGGACCGTGGGATCTGGTGGACTTCAAGACCGGCGAGAATCGCCACATGGAGGCGGTGCAGGACCACTGGAGACAGACTCCTCAGTTTGCCGAGATGACTTGGCTGGACATCGCCGAGGAGTCCACCCGGTTGGCCAACTTCATCGTAGGAAGATTGGATACCGCCCTGTTCAGCGCCGAGTCCGTTCAGGCCATCAGAGAAGACCCACCGGACGACACGAAGTTCATGACGCTGTCCGATGCTTTCATGATTCGCATTATGCCCACGGGCTCCCAGTACTTCACCGACTACCAGCCCCGGTTGGATGGGGAAGTCGGCAATTCGCTGGGGTCTGACGCGGGAGACTGTACCCCCGCGTACATCTCGTGCGACCGAGACGAGAGTTCGGAGGAGTGGCAGCAGGCCACAAAGGTGCGTTTGGCGTTGCAACACGCCATCGACCGCCAGAAGCTGATAAACAACATCGCCTTCGGAGAAGGCCAACCGGTATACCTTGTCACCTGGATGGGCCATGAGGCTCGCATGAGGCAATTCGGGTTGGACAAGCTGGTGTATGAATATGACGTGGACAAGGCCAAGCAACTATTGGTGGAGGCAGGCTACCCCGGTGGAGGCTTCGAGCTGGACATGTGTTTGGTGGTCCGTCCGGGGTTGGCCGCCGAGGCCATTCAGGCTGGCCAGGCTGTGGCCGGCATGTGGGCCCAAATAGGCGTCGAGACCAACCAGATCAACCTGCCCCACTCGGCCTTCCACCCCACCCTACTCGCCCGGACCGCCCGCTGCATGTACACCCGCAGCGACAATCCGCAGGTGGAACCTATCAGGTATTGGTCCACCGTCTTCAGCGCGGCCAACCCCGGTTACAACCAAGGTCTGGAGCACCCTACGCTGCAACGGATCATCACCGAGGCTCAGGCCATTCTGGACGATGATGAGCGGTGGGCCAAGCAGGCTGAGGGCGCCCGTTGGTTCTTCGACCATGCCCTCGACATGCCCCTGTACACCAAGCCCCAGATATTCCCTCTGGGCCCCAGACTGGACGAGTGGGAGGTGATGCCACGCGTGGTGGACTGGCTGAATAACTGGGAGTACGCCAATCACCGCTAGGAAACCGCACCCGTAACAAGCGGCCAACGCAGAAAGGGTCAGGCGCTCTCGGCGCCTGACCTCTTGTCTGCCCCCTGACCGTGGCACAACCCCCGCTCTCCCCGTCATTCCCGCGCAGTCGGGAACCCACGGCCCGGACCACAGCCCAACTCGGCCCCAGCTAACCAAACACCCCGCCCCCCAGCCGTCATTCCCGCGCAGTCGTGAACCCACGGCCCGGACCACAGACCAACTCAACTCCAGCTAACCAACACCCCCTCCCCCCCATCATTCCCGCGGAGGCGGGAACCCACGTCCCAGACCACAGCCCAACTCATCCCCAGCCAAGCAACACCCCCTCCACCCACCGTCATTCCCGCGCAGTCGTGAACCCACGGCCCGGACCACAGACCAACTCAACTCCAGCTAACCAACCCCGCCTCCCCACCGTCATTCCCGCGCAGGCGGGAACCCACGGCCCAGACCACAGCCCAACTCAGCCCCAGCCAAGCAACCCCGCCCCCCAACCGTCATTCCCGCGCAGTCGTGAACCCACGGCCCAGACGACAGCCCAACTCAGCCCCAGCTAAGCAACACCCCCTCCACCCGCCGTCATTCCCGCGCAGTCGTGAACCCACGGCCCAGACCACAGCCCAACTCAACTCCAGCTAACCAACACCCTCCCCCCACCGTCATTCCCGCGGAGGCGGGAACCCACGGCCCGGACTACAGCCCAACTCGGCCTCAGCCAAGCAACAACCGCACCCAACCCCCCTGACAAACACCCCTTGCCCCATAATCAGAACTAATGTACCATCAATCCATGGTCCGGCCCCCCCGGGACACCATGCCCGACACCGGACTAAATCCAACAAGCCACTGAGGCACACGATGTTTGATGTCTGAAAAGCGCACCACAAAAGCCGGCTCCCGCTCCAGTCAGCCCCAGCCCATCTCCCTCGCCAACCCTGACCCCGCCTCCAAGCTGGAACGAGCGGAAATGACCGGAAATGATCGGGAAATTGAAATTTCCTCCCTCACTTTCCGCCAGCAGGCCTCCCTGGCTGCCATCGCTTTCGCTCCCACCATAACCCAAGCCGCCCGCGATTCGGGCGTGGGCGAGTCCACCCTTCGCCGTTGGCTTCAGGTTCCCGACTTCCGCCACCAACTCGACCACTTCCGCTCCGAGTCCGCCGACCTCGCCCGCCAGCAAGCCCAAATTCTCCTGCCACGTTGCCTCTCTGTCTTCGCCGAGGCCATGGACAGCCCCGACCTCGCCCTGCGCCTCCGCGCCGCCCGCTATGCCATGTCTTTCGCCATCGAGTTCTCCGAAGTCCAGACCCTCAAGGCCAGCCTGCAGGAACTCGAAGAAGCCATCCGAACCACCAACGACGCCTCTCCACCCAAGTCGAGAGGGTGATGTACACCTCTGGGTACGCCACAGCGGCGAAGGCCGCCATCCAGGCTGCCCTGCATCCATCCGGCTACAAAAGAACACTAAGGAGCAAAACCATGTCACTAGCCCGAATCCGCAATCGCATCCAAGCCCTGCAGCGCAGATACGCCCTCCCCCTCACCGTCATGCGTCTGCGCCCCCTCGCCGTCCAGTTCTGCGATCAGTGGGCAGTGGCCCGCGACCAACACCAGTCCCTGCCCGAGACCCATCCCTTCGTCATCAAGCTGGTCGACGCCGGCATCCGTCTGCCGAGCTTCGGGTTCCTCGGCTCCTTCTTCAACAGGTACCGCGAAGCTGGCACCTGCCCCCACCCCGAAAGCATCGTCAACACCCTCCTGCCCCACGCCGCAGCTCGCGATGGTATCATCGACGCCACCTTCCGTTGGGACCCCTCTCCCACGGCTTCTTACCCATAGCAACTCCCCCAATCTGGCCGCACTTGGTTGACCCGCTTAAGGGGCAGTGCTAGCCTTCCACCAACAGTCCCAGTCGGCAGGTCGTGGCCCCGTGAATGCCGGTAAATGCCGGTGAATGTCCATCCATGCCCATGCATGGACATGGATGAAGGAGTGTTTGGCAATGGCTGAGAAGCGGCAGGTGGTGCTGATTACCGGGGCGGCTCGGGGCATTGGACGCCATATCGCCCGCACCTTTGCCTTGGAGGGTGACAGCCTGGCACTGGCCGACATCGGGTCGACCGACTTGGTGGTCAGCGAGGTGGGTGAGTTGGGGGTCGAGGTGCTCCCTCTCAACGGAGACGTGCGCCGTGAGGACAGCGTCAAGGAGATGATCGATGCCACCATCGCCCGCTACGGACGCATCGACACCTTGGTGAACAACGCCGGAATCGTTACCCACTTCTCTTGGGCACCCCGTTGGTCACGGGTGGCTGACATGGACCTAGCATTCTGGAGCAACGTGATGGATACCAACCTCGGAGGCACCTTCCTCTGCACCAAGCACGTATTGCCTCACATGGAGAGGCAGGGTTCGGGTCACATCATCAGCCTCTACGGCGGGACCGACCCGGCCCAAATGGGCGACGGAGCCAGCCCCTACGGCGTGTCGAAGGAGGCCATCCGCAAATTCACGGGATTTGTGGCCGAGGAGGAGCGGGGGCGGAACATCTGCGTGGTAGCCATCTCGCCGGGCGGGGCCATTGCCACTGAAGAAGCCCCCGAAGACGTGCGCCAGCGGCTGCCGGGCCCCGACCATGTGGGCAATGGCTTCGTGATGGCCTCGCGGCTGGGGATGGAAGATACGGGCAAGCTCTTGCAGTTGGAAGGCGACCGGCTAATCGAGCTGCCTCAAGCAGTCATACGGGCCTAGAAGGGCGGGATATGGAACGCGGCGAGCTACCCCTGTACAACGATAACGCCTTCAAGCTGGGCATCTTCTGCCTCAACGTGAGCGGCGGCACGGCCATCACCCACGCAGAGGGCACCCTGACCCCCACTTGGGAGGAGAACGTGCGGGTGGCCCAAGCCGTAGACGAGGCAGGTTGGGAGTTCCTGCTGCCCTTGGGACGCTGGCGCGGGTTCGGAGGCCAAGTCGAGTTCAACGACAAGTCCTTTGAGGTGTTCACCTGGGCGGCTGGAATCGCCGCCGTCACCAAGCAGATACAGGTCATGTACACCTCCCACATCCGCTATTTCCACCCCGTGGTGGCGGCCAAGCAGGGTTGTACAGTGGACCACATCGCTGGAGGCCGGTCGGCCCTCAACGTGGTTGCAGGCCAGAAGCCAGACGAGATTTGCATGTTCGGCATCGACCCCATCGGCCATGAGGAGTTGTACGAGGCCACCGATGAGTGGCTCACCTTGGTGAAGCGCCTGTGGACCGAGGAAGAGGACTTCGATTTCCCAGGCAAGTACTTCCAAAGCAGGAAAGCCCACCTGCAACCCAAACCAGTGCAGAAGCCCTATCCCGTCATCGTCAGCGCCGGCCAATCGGACACGGGTCGACGCTTCGGGGCCAAGCACGCCGACTTCAGCTTCCAGTCCATGCCCGAGCTTGAGACCATGAAGGACTTGGTGAAGGACAGCAAGCGCCTAGCCCGCGAGGAGTACGGCAGGGACTTGGGTATCCTGAATCACGGCTACGTGGTGTGCCGTGACACCGAAAAAGAGGCCCAAGACTACCTTCGTTACTACGTCGACGAGAAGGGCGACTGGGAGGCCGTGGACGGTCTCATCGCGGCCATAACCGGCAGTGGAGAGCGCAGCATGCCCCCGGAACGCATCATACACATGCGTCGCGAACTTATCGCGGGATGGGGTGGCTACGCTCTGGTGGGCACCCCGGAAATGATCGTGGACGAGCTCATCAAGCTGCAACGTGTCGGCCTCTCGGGCATCGCACTGCACTGGGTGGACTACGAGGCTGGCGTAGCAACCTTCAACGAGAAAGTGCTGCCCCTCATGGTGCAGGCAGGCCTGAGGAAGAGCTGATAGCCGCAGCACGGAGCCAAACATAAATTGGATAATCAGGGAGGTGTGACATGCCACTGGACCCGCAAGCTGCAGCAGTCATAGAGGCAGTGGAGGCCTTGGGGTTGCCCCCGGTGAACGAGGTGTCACCCGATGAGGCCCGGGCCAACTTCGAGGCCCGCCCTAGGGCCGCTGGGCCTGATGTGGGCAACGTGGAGGACCGGACCGTTCCCGGCCCAGCCGGCCAAATACCTGTTCGCGTCTTCACCCCGGAAGGCGCAGGCCCCTTCCCCATACTGATGTGGTATCACGGCGGGGGTTGGGTCATCGGCAACGTGCGGACCCACGACGCCATCTGCCGTCACCTGTGCGTACAGGCAGGCTGCGTGGTGGTCTCGGTGGACTATCGCCTAGCGCCGGAGCATAAATACCCCGCAGCCGCCGACGACTGCTACGCAGCCACTGCTTGGGCCGCAGCCAACGCAGCCTCTCTGAATGGCGACGCCAGCAGGCTTGCCGTGGGCGGCGACAGTGCGGGCGGAAACCTCTCGGCAGTGGTATCTCTGATGGCACGGGATAAGGGCGGCCCGGATTTGGTTCACCAGCTGATGGTCTACCCAGTCACCGAGTACCGCGTGGACACTTCCTCCTACATTGAGAACGCTGACGGCTACCTGCTGACCCGCGACGGAATGGTCTGGTTCTGGGGCCACTACTTGGGCAACGAGGGCGACGGGGCCGAGGCATACGCATCCCCCATGCGGGCCAGTGATCTTTCGAGCCTGCCTCAGGCCTTGGTGATCACCGCCGAATTCGACCCGCTGCGCGACGAGGGCGAGGAGTACGCCCGCCGTCTCACCCAAGCCGGAGTCCCCACCGCCTGCACCCGCTACGACGGCATGGTACACGGCTTCTTCGGCATGCCCGACTTGATGGACAAAGGCCGCCAAGCTATCGCCGAAGCGTCCGCCGCACTGCGTGAGGCGTTCGCAGGAAACTAGCGACCCTACTGGTTGGCGATCAGTTCGTTCGACGGCAACTGTGGGTCGACCACCTTGGCGGCTTGGCTGGCGCCGGTGATGGGCAGGTTGCCTGTGTCGAGCAGCCCAACCTGCATCAGGACCGTCGCTTGGTCCCAGTAGATGTGTTCGTGGGCCAGCTTGTCGCCCTCGAACTGCACGATGACCACAAAGGGCACTTCCACCCGCTTGTGGGTGGGTGCGATGCCGGGCAGCATCCAGTCCATCTCCATGTCGTGGGTGAACTTGAAGATGAACTCATCCACCAGCCGGTCCTCCCCAACAGTGCGGGAGATTCGCGTCAACTCCACATCGGCAGGCATCCGGGGGATGAAGTGGGTGGAATAGAAAGCGTCCAGCCTCTCCTTCCCATACCCACCGGTCATCACAGGCACATGGTTGACGTAGGCGTTCTCCACCATGGTCAGCAGCGTATCGGGCGTGCTCTTGGTATCGAACTCATGCCGCAGGTGCTCGGCCCACAGGGCCTCTAGGTCAGGCCGCGTACTCTCATTGTTCGTCAAGGCGCACCTCGTGGTTTGGTCGTGAGTGGGCCCCTACCCTATCCTATCGTTCCGTGCAGATGAAGTGATGGCAGAGAAACCTCGGATGCACTGTCAGCAGGTGGGAGACGTGTGGCGGCGGGCGTTGAATCATCAGACTCCTCGCCGCTTCCGCTCCTTGTGACGATGAAGTAAACAACTACAAAAATAGTGAATCCTACCCCGGCTAGTACGATGGCTTCCAATATCCAAATAAGAATCCGGCTCATGCACCCTGTACCTCATCCGCTTTGTGTGAAGGGTCGCGCAAACCCTGTAGCCTGGCCCACGCTGGCTAGCGACCACGCCTACCTTATCATCTTAAGGCGAGGGAGTGACAACGGGGACAGGCCAACAGAATGCTGCTAGGGTTGGCCTGCTGAGGCCTGATGGCTGTAAGTGTCGGGAGGCGTCACGCCGTGGAAGATGGAGTACTCCGAGATGATCACGTTCTCTCCGTGAATGGGTCCCCAAATGGTGATGGTGTAGACGCCGGCTCCATACTCACTGAGTAGGTCGTCAATATCGGCGGACGCCTCGAAGGACGTTCCGTCAGCATTCCACGACCCTGCGGTGATCCACGGGACCGTGATCGAAGGCTCTCCCATGGCCTGGGACGCATTATAGGCGTCCTGCCAAAACTCGTGGGCTTCGTCAGGGGAGAGAGGAGCTGGGGCGTCCGCGGCAATCTGATATGGATCGGGGCAGGCAGTGTGCGAGGTTGTGTACTCGTGTTCGGAGTAGTAGGAATTCCGACGTAAAGGAGGTCTGAGCGAGGCTATTCGAATCCCGCTGCCAAGGCAATAGGTCGTGGCTACCTGCCCTCTCGTGAGCGGGTGCGGAGGTTGGTCGTAGTATATCTGTACACTTAGGTCGCGGTCTTGACTAAACATAACCCCATTCTTAGTTACTCCTGATACGGCCAAGAAGCCATTTTCAATTGTAGGCGGATGGTCGTATTCAACGTAGTCGCCTTCGAAGTGTTGGACGACCTTGAAATTGTAACTGTCCCACGCGAGACCTATGTTGACCATCTTGTGCCAGGGGTCAAGGATGTTCCTACGGTGACCCGGACTGTCCATCAAGCCCTCCATAGCCTCACGAATCTTCCGCTCAATGCTGTCGATAGCCCGGTACCCATCGGAGCTCCTGATACAGTAGTCAAGACCAGACGCGTTTTCGCTGTTGGACTGGTAGCCGCCGGCGAGACTGTATCGCATGTACGCTTTTAGGCCATCGACGCCCCAGTGGGACGAGAAGCAATTCTCTAGAGAGGCCTCGGCATGCAGTGGGGCTGCAACGTTGTCACCCAAGGCAACCGGAGCCACCCCATGCGTAACGCGAGCGTCGTTGATCAGCTCCAGCATGTATTGCTTCTCTTCGAAGTGCCTCCTGTTGGGGTTTGGATGCGGGGTAGCAACGGGAGCCGGCGTAGGAGTGGGGGTGGGTGTTGGCTCGTGTGTGGGAGTAGGTGTTGGCTCGTGTGTGGGTAGTGGCGTTGTAGGAAGTGTCGGCATCGAGATGGATGCAGGCGCAGGCTTCAGGGTGGGTGCAGGCGTAGGTAACTGGGAGCCTGCGGGTGTCGATGCCACTGTAGATGCGGGCGTTGGCATCGTGGTAGGGGTCGGTATTGGTGTTTGCGGTCGCAGAGGCGTTGGCGCTGCCTCTGCGACCGGCTGCAGCTCGGTGGTAGACACACGTTCGCCGGTGTTGGCAGGGTTAGGGACAGGCGTTCCCTGGACCCGCTCGACGAGTTCGTCGACGGTGGACCGTACATCGCTGTTATAGAAGTAAAGGCCAACCGCCACGAGAGCTAGCAGAATGACAACGCCAATAAGCATCCCACATCCCGCCCCGGACTGTCGGCGGGCCGACCGGTTCAATGCTCCGGGAGGCCCCGGCGGTGTCCCCCCTCTCCGCGTTCGTTCACGAGACTCCATCCGTGCCCGCTCATGGATCTCGGTGGGAACCACAGACTGGCGGTTGGCCGCACACTGTACACACGTACATGCTGGCGGATGCCTTCGGTACCAGTTGGGACGCTTGGCCATAGCTTGATGCCTGTACCTCGTATTCGTTGCACCGGTCAGGGTATCGCCGTGGCCGTCCCACGGCAACGAGCGGCTGGCTGCCTCAGATACCGGCCCCGTGTTATACTCGCTCCCTACGACGAGGCCACACTATGGGAGGTCGCCATGGCTGTTTGGGACGACGTATTACCCGAGAGTGACAAGCAAGTCTTCGATGCGGCGGGGTATGGGAAGCGCCAAGGGTATGGCAGCCGGCCCGCAGTGATTGTGGTGGACGTCAGCTACAACTTCGTAGGGGACACACCGGAGCCCATCCTCGACTCCATCAAGAAGTTCCGCAACAGCTGTGGCGAGCAGGGCTGGGAGTCGGTGAAGTCCATCAAGAAGCTGTTAGACTCCTCCCGGGCCAAGAACCTGCCCATCATCTATACCACCGCCCCTCCACGGCGCAAGTCGGTGATTGCTGGGCGCTGGGCGGGCAAGAATTATCGGGCCGCGGAGATATTCACCGAGGCCACCCACGAGGCTAACGCCATCGTGGAAGAGATCGCCCCCCAAGAAGAGGACATCCTCATATTCAAGGACAAGCCCAGCGCCTTCTTCGGCACGCCCCTCATCAGCTACCTTACCGAGCTGCAAGTCGATTCGCTGATAATAGCGGGCACCGTCACCAGCGGGTGCGTGCTGGCCACGGTGCTGGACGGCTTCTCCCACAACTTCAAGGTGTCGGTAGTGGAGGAGTGCGTGTTCGACCGCGGGGAGATGTCTCATAAGGTCACCCTGTTCAACATGCACGCTTGGGCCGCAGACGTGGTGACCCTGGAAGACGTAGAAGACTACTTGGCGGAGCTTCCAGAGAACCTGTTCTAGTTTTGAACCTCACCGCGGGAGCGCCATCCCACTAGCGAACCAGGAGGTCTAAGGGTGAAATTCGCCCACTTTTCCCATGTGTGGAGCCGCGAAGGAATGACGGCCCACGATCGATATGAGCAGCTGTGGCGGGAGCTCGGGTTGGCTGACGACCTTGGCTTCGACTACGGCTTCACGGTGGAGCACCACTTCAACCCTGCCGAGAGCCTGATGCCCTGCCCCACTCTCTACTGTGCAGGAGCAGCAGCCCACACCAAGCATCTGCGTGTCGGCCCACAGGGGTTCATACCACCCTTGTACGACCCCATACGGCTGGTGGAAGAGGTTGCGGTGTTGGACAACATCACCAACGGCCGTTTGGAGCTTGGCCTCGTATCAGGCGTCCTGCCCGAGTTCTTCAAGCACATCGCTGGCGCCGACTACGAGAACCGGGGTGCCCTCACCCAAGAGATCATCCCCCTGTTCAAGGCAGCCTATGGCAGCGACGGCCCCTTCAGCTTCAAAGGCCAGTTCCACCAGTACGACAACGTGACGCTCTCGGTGAAGCCACTGCAAAAACCCCACCCGCCCATCTGGCGGCAGACCCGGGACCCTGACGCCCTGACCGAGCTTGCCAAAGAGGGGAGCCACACCGGCTTCATCTTCCTCTACCCCCGGGCCATGGTGGCCCCGCGTTATCGCGAGTACCTGCGCCAGTGGGATGAAGCAGGCAACCCCGGTAAGCCCAACATCGGCTACTGGACCATGGTGTACGTGGACGAGGACGAAGAGACAGCCATCGCCAAGGCGACCGAGCACATCATGCACGCAATGCGGGTGACCTTCCGACACGGCTGGGACAATCCGGGCGCGAACCAGCAGGCGCTGCACTCCATGACTACAGCTAGGGGCGAGAATGAAGTCGTCGAAATCGCTAGGAACTTGGGCGACATGGACTTCCTGATGAAGAACAACCTGATATTCGTGGGCTCGCCGGAGACGGTAGCGGAGCGCATACGCTCAGCCGCCCATGAGGGGATGTTCAACACCATGATGTGCGAGTTCAACATCGGCTCCATACCCGAGGAGGACCTGATGCGGTCCATACGCCTCTTCGGCGAGCAGGTGATGCCTGCCCTGCGAGACTTGGAAGTTTACTAGAACCGACTTGGGAGAACATATACATGCGCAGTATTGACGTCCATGCCCATTTGGTGCCCAAGCGATGCCTCGAGGCGTTTCAAGCAGGCAACGACTGGCATGGAGTTACTCTTGACAAGGACGATAAGGGAAGCGACATCATCCACAACCGTTCTGAGCGGTGGCGCCTAGACGGACGCCTGCAATGGGGGCCTGAGGAACGTATCTGCGACATGGACTCCCTAGGCGTGGACATGCAGGTAGTATCGGTGTATCCCCTGCTTTACAGCTATGATGCCGACCTGAACGACGCCACGGCCATCGCCCGCGAGACCAACGACGAGATAGCCTCCATGGTGTCGGCCTCGCCCGACAGGTTCTCGGGCCTAGCCACCCTGCCCATGCAGGATGTGGGAGCGGCCGTCGCCGAGCTGGAACGATCAGTAGGACAGCTGGGGTTGAAGGGTGTGATGGTGGACGACACGGTTAACGGACGCCGTTTCGACGACCCTGAGTTCCTGCCTTTCTTCCAAGCGGCGGAGCAGGCTGGGGCACTGGTCATGTTCCACCAAGGCGGTCGCACCATCGTTTCCGACCGCATCCCCCGCTACCACCTGCCCAACACGGTCGGCAACTTGGCCGAGCGCAGCCTCACATTCGCCCACCTAGTATTGGGTGGCGTGATGGACAAGTGCCCCGACTTGAAGGTGCTGCTATGCCACGGCGGCGGGTATATCCCCTACACCATAGAGCGTATCGATGATGGCTGGCAGAATCGCCCCTTCGTCCGGGCCAACTCCAGCCAGCCACCCAGCTCCTACCTGCGCCGCTTCTACTACGATTGCATCACCCAGAGCGACGCCACCCTGCGCTTCCTCATCGACAAAGTCGGGGCCGACCGGGTGGTCCTGGGCACCGACTGGCCTGCGGACATGTGCGTCGACTGGCCCGTCTCTTGGCTCTTGGGTCTGGAAAACCTCAACGACGATGAGAAAGAACTCATCCTTCACAAGAACCTGGAAGAGCTGCTGGGTCTGTAGAGCCACCTTGGCAGGCACCAACCAAGCATAGACACGAAACGAATCAACGGAGGTCGCTAGATGCGCACCATCGACGTCCATGCCCACCTTCTGCCCCAATGCGCGTGGCGGGCTTTCGACGCTGGTCAAGAGTGGTACGGGTTCCGATACGAAACCGGGCAGGGATTGGGCACCACCGTCAGCCCAGTGCGTCGGGATGCCATACCCACGCCCAAGCTACGCTTCTCGCCTGAGGAGCGCATCAAAGACATGGACGACCTAGGCGTGGATATACACGTTGTGTCCTTGGCTACGGCATGGTTCGGTCATCATCTGGACTCGGACCAGGGCTTGAAGCAGGCCCGCGAGGTAAACGATGAGATCTCCTCCATGGCCAAGCAGCACCCCACCCGCTACGCCGGGCTGGCCACCCTGCCAACCCAAGACGTAGCAGCTTCCATCAACGAGCTGGAGCGGGCGGTCAACGTGCTGGGTCTCAAGGGAGCTGAACTGGACACAGTGGTGAACGGTGTGTCGTGGGACGATCCCCGGTACATGCCACTGTTCAAGGCTGCCGAGGAGATGGGAGCAATCCTCTTCTTCCACCCCCACCCGCAGGACAACATCGTGTCGGCAGCTTCCAACCCCTACGCCTTGGGCAACCTGTTCGGTGTTCTGGTGGAAGATGTGCTCACCTACTGCGCCTTGGTGTTCGGCGGGGTGATGGAGAAGTGCCCCGACCTGAAGGTATGCATCGCCCACGGCGCGGGCCCAGCCTGCTACGGTATGGGCCGCTTGGACCGTGGCTGGCAGGTCCGCAGCGAGGCAAGGGTGAACATCAGCAAGCCTCCCAGCCACTACATCCCCCGCATCTACTACGACACGGTATCCCCCAGCGAGGGCGCTCTGCGCTTCCTCATCGACGAAGTCGGCATCGACCGAGTGATCCTCGGAAGCGACTGGCCCTACGTGGCGTGGGACCCCTCTCCGGTGGGCTGGATCGAGAGCTTGGAGAGTCTAAGCCGCGAGGAGAAGGACAAGATTCTCTGGAAGAATCTAGAAGAGCTGCTGGGTATCTAGCCGCTCCCAAGACGAACACCCGCAACGAGCCAGGAGGTCAGTATGTCACGGGCAATAGTGATATCCTCCGATTCCCACGTTTTCGAGCCGCCCGACCTGTGGACCACCCGCATCGACTCCGAGTTCAAGGAGCGGGCGCCCCACATGAGGCAGGTGGACGGCATGGACCACCTCTTCATTGAAGGCGACCAGTTCCTCGCCGGCATCGGCCTGATCTCCGGCGCAGGCATGCGCTTCGAGAACCCCGAAGACATCACCCACGAGGCACGTTTCGAGGATGTGCATGTAGGTGGCTACGAGCCCGGCGAGCACATCCGCGACATGAAGACCGACGGCGTATCGGCCGAGATTCTCTATCCCTCCCAAGGCCTCTTCTACTTCAGAGTGCCGGACTCCGAGCTGATGTCGGCCATCTTCCGCGCCTACAACGACTGGCTGGTGGACTTCTGCAGCACACACCCCAAGCAGCTCAAGGGCATCGCCATGATCAATCTTGACGACGTGGAAGACGGTATGCGCGAGCTCTCCCGCACTGCGAAGATGGGCATGGCTGGTGCCATGATCAGCGAGTATCCGCCGGAGGAGCGTCGCTACGACCTCCCTGAATACGAGCCCTTCTGGGCCCTAGCCCAAGACCTCGACATGCCCCTCAGCCTGCACACGGCCACCAGCAGGGTGGGCAACAACAGGGGCGCAGGCGCATCTTCGGTGCGGGTAGCGAGTAACCGGGCCAACAAGGTATTCCTGCCCTCCACGTCACTGTGCGACATGATTTTCTCGGGCGTGTTCGACCGCTACCCCAAGCTGAAGGTGGCCATCGTCGAGTTCGAGTTGGCATGGGCGGCCCACCTGCTGGGCACCATGGACTACACCTACATCGAACGTCAGAAGGAAGCTTCCTACCGCTTCAAGAACGACATGATGCCCAGTGACTTCTTCCGCCAGAACGTTTACCTCAGCTTCCAGGAAGACCACGTCGGCATCCGTCTGCGGGACGTCATCGGCGTCGACAGCCTGATGTGGGGCTCCGATTACCCCCACGCAGAGGCCACGTTCCCCCGGTCCATGGAGATACTGGACCAGATCCTCGATGGAGTGGAGGAAGAGGAGCGGGCCAAAATTGTAGGCCTGAACGCCGCCAGTCTCTACAACTTCGACCTCGAGGCGCTGGCCAAGGTGTAATAGACGCCATCCCTCAGGGATCGGACGCTCTCTGGAACACCATTGGGCTAGATATCTAATCCGTCATTGCTATAAAAGTGGCGGTTGCACACAGCAACAAGGCGCTCACTTGATCCGTTCGCCCTGAGCGGAGTGGGATGGCGCGCGGTAGCATATGGTCACACCCAGTCGAGGGTGGGGCGCGGGCGAGCCAGACGTCCAGCTCAGGCGGCCGCCCATCCTTCGACTACGCTCAGGACGAACGGGGAGAAATTGTCATACTCTTATGGGGTGCCCCCCAAGGCCATGCGCAATTCTTGTGTTGGCAAGAATCCACAGCCCGGATCCTGCCCCCTCACCGAGGGTACATCTGAGACAAACCCTTCACGCAGGTCAGGATGAGGGCTTGAAGTCTCGCGCCTTAGACTGGTAGTAGTGTCTCGGTGATGTTCGTCGGTAAGTCGATCTCGAAAGCGTTGGCGTTTAGCGCCAGTATCCGGTAGTAGCCCATGTAGGTGGTGAACTCCGTCAGGGCCTGCGCTCCGAAGTGCTCCAACGCTGCGTTGAAAGTGGCGTCGCTGACTTGGTGCTGCTGGCATATCTCCAAACCGTAGCGCGCCGCGGTCGCCTCGTCGGCGGGGACGGAGTTGGGTATTGGCTGACGGTCGCGTAGCGAGTCGACCGTGGCATCGCTGAGGCCAGCCTGACGACCCAAGGCGGCATGGGCGTTCCAGACGAACTGACAGTCCATGGTGCGGGCCGCGATCAGCATGGCCAGCTCACGTATCTTCTGAGGCACAGCCGACTCTTTGCGCAGGTACTCGGCCAGATTGTTGGCCCGGAGCGCCATCTCGGGGCTGTTGACTAGGATCGACGTTGGCCCGGAGCCAAAGGCCCCGCCGAATCCGGCGGCCACATCGTCGTATGCCTGCTGGTGCTCTGCGGGGACGTCTTCTCGCTTGATTACGGGTACGCGTCTTGGCATGGGTATACCTCTTTCTACTCTAGTGCTAAGTCTCTCTATGGAGGCCCCTCTGTGGATTCCGGCCTCCGCCGGAATGACGGGAGTAGCATTTCTCGTAGCCTATGCGGCTGCACCATTCATCCCAATGGTCTCCTTCGCGCCCATCGTGGAGCGCGGGACGAATCATATCGGCGAAGGCTGGTGGAGGCAACTAGTCGTCGGCCGCCCCGGACTGCTGGGGTTCAGGTGGGCGACGAAAGAGGGCATGGGTGGAGGTCGCCGGCTGGAAAAAGGCTAGGGTGGCCCCGAACAGCAGCACCAGGACTACCATCAGGCTTGAGGCCCTGAAACCGGAGAGGAAGTACGACTGCGCCGATATCCCGGACAGGGCGTCAATGGAGGCGGGCAGAGCTAAGGCGAGCGCACCAGCGGCCGCCGTCGCTCCCAAAGCGTGCCCCAACTCGCGAGTGGTCTCCAGCATACCGGACGCAACTCCGCGGTGTTCCAACGCCAGCGAGTTCATGATGGTGGCATTGTTGATGGGGTTGAACATGTTAGTACCCACGGCTATGGGAAGCATTAGTAGTGGCATGGTCCAAAACGGCACATGAGGCGTCAGCAGCCCCAGCAGCAGGAAACCGCCTGCGATGAGGGCCATGGTGCCCGGACGCAACAGTCTTGGTTTGTAGCGATCGAATACCCAACCAGCCACCATGGGCATGAAGATTCCCAACGATTGGCTGGGCACCAGCACTATTGTCACGTAGAGGGGCGATAGACCGAACCCCTCTTCCACCAGGATAGGCACGAGGGTCATAGTCGCCAGCATGGAGAAGTGATAGGTGACGTTGGAGGCTAGAGCCATGGAGAAATGCGTCTGCCGGAAGTGCTTCATGTCGATGACAGGATTGGTTACCTTGAGTTCCACCAGCACGAACACCGCCAGCAGTGCGATGAAGGCAGCGTGCATCGGCAGGTGGTAGCTGAGGCCGTCGCTGGTGACGAAAGAGTCTTCCCCTCCGTGCAGGTGACTGCCCGACATAATCAGCACCATGGCCGTGGCCACCAGCAGTGCCCCGCCCAGCCAGTCGATTCTGCCGGTGGAGCCGGCTGTGGGCGGGGGAGGGGCGTGGCGGAGCATGGGAAGGCAGGCCACCATGGCCAGCACCCCCAAGGGCAGGAAGCTGATAAAGATGAAACGCCAACTGAGCAGTTGCAGGAACAATCCGAAGAGGGCCAGCCCTGTCAAGGTGCCGAACCTAGCCCCCATGATAGGCACCGCGAAGGCCCGTCCCCGCTCGTCGGGTTGGAAGGTGGCCGCGAGGATGGCATTAGAATTGCCTAGGATCATGGCCGATCCCAAGCCTGCCACACCACGCCACATCACGACCTGCCACAGGTCTTGTGACAGCGCGATTAGGCCCGAACCGATTGTGGACGCGAGAATCCCAAGGAAGAACACGCGGGCATGCCCATACCGGTCTCCCAGCCTAGCCGCCAGAAGGACGAACCCTCCCAGCACCAGCAGGTACATCACCACGACCCAAGCAGCATCGCTGATGCTGACTCCGAAGACCTCGCCAAGAGTGGGCAACACCAAAGCCACCGGCAAGCTGGAGAGTTGCACCAGCATGTACGCCGAAGTTAGTGCTAACAGCACCTCGCGCCTCTCGCGAGTGACGAGCAGCGGCCGGAAGACCCTTAGCATCGTATGAGACGACGGATCATTCGGACGCCTCGCGTACCAGTGCTTTGATGCGGTCTGGGCTCAGCGGGAGATCGCGCACTTGGACTCCGAATGAAGAGAGGGCGTGCGATACGGCGTTGGAGAGTACCGCGCCAGTAGCGACGATGCCGACTTCGCCTGCGCCTTTGACTCCCAGAGGGTTCAGGGGCGAGGGAGCGAGGTCGAGGACTTGGCACTCGATATTGGGAGTCTCGGTGCTGGTGGGCAGCAGGTAGTCCATGAATGTGGTGGCCAGCGGTTGACCTGCGGCGTCGTAGGGAAGGTCTTCCAGGATAGTTGCGCCGATGCCTTGGGCGACGGCCCCAATGGCTTGACCATGCACGATGAGGGGGTTGATGACGTGGCCCACATCTTCCACCACAACATACCGCTGCACTTCTATCTTGCCCGTCTCAATATCGACGGCCACTTGGCAGGCGTGGGTGCCGTAGGGGAAGGACTCATGGCCGAGGTGGAAGGTGGCCATGGCTTCCAGTCCCATCTCTCCTTGGTTATACCGGGAGGTGGGGGACGCCAGTTGCACGGCCTGCCCCAAGTCCATAAGCGACCCCTCGATGTCCGAACCGCGACGCACCACATTGCCTTGGACGAACTCCAACTCCGACGGGTCCACATCAAGGTAACCCGCGGCGATGCGCAGCACCTTCTTCTGTAGTTCCTGGGCCGCCATGTAGAGAGCGTTGCCTGCCATCACCGTGGCCCGGCTGGCAAAGGTGCCCCCGCCAAAGGGCATGAAGTCGGTGTTGCCGTGGTAGATGGTCACGTACTCCAAGGGCACACCCAGACCGTCGGCGCATATCTGGGCCATGGTGGTTTCGTGGCCCTGACCCAGAGTGGCCACGCCGAGGTAGACGGCCACCTGTCGCGGCCCATTCACCACCACACGAGCCCCCTCGTAGCTGGGCCCGGTGCCGGTGCTCTTGACGAAGCAGGCGACACCCACGCCGGTGTAGCGACCGTCGGCCTGCCTGCCCGTTGTTGCCTTGGCACTGTCGTAGTCCATGGCACTGAGGGCTTCCTGTAGCACTTGGGGATAGTTGCCGCTGTCGTAGACCATCTCCGCCATACCCGGCCTCGTGACGCCCACGGTATGAGGCATATCAGACGGCTGGAGCAGGTTCTTCCGTCGCAACTCAGCCGGGTCGATGCCGAGATCGCCGGAGACGATGTCCAGCATTCGCTCACGGAAGTAGCAGGACTCGTAGCGTCCCGGTGCGCTGAAAGTGCCCATCCCCGTCTTGTTTGTCAGCAGGCAGATTACCTGCCACTGATAGCTCGGAATGTGATAGGGGCCCATCAGGAGACCAGCGGTGGACATGGGGATAAAAGCTCCGTGGGTGCGGACATACCCGCCCAAGGCTCCGAGTATCCGCGCCCTCATCCCAAGAAGGGTGCCGTCACTCTTGGCGGCGATTTCGATTTCGCAGACATGCTCCCGGGAGTGGTTGGAACCAAGCAGGTGCTCACGACGGTCCTCCAACCACTTGACCGGGCGTCCCAGCTTCATGGAGACAAAGGGCACCAAGAAGTTCTCAGGGTAGAACTCGCCACGAACCCCGAAGCCCCCACCAACATCGGGTTCGATGTAGTGGATGCGATGTTCCGGCATCTGCAACAGGTGCGACAGCACGCCACGGTTGAAGTGAGGCACCTTGGTCTCGCCCCAGACCGTAAGCTCATCTCTGCCCGTGTCGTAGGAGGCCATCAACCCTCGGGTCTCCAAGGGGTTGGCGGTGTGACGGTGACAGCGGAACCGTTCCTTGCGCGTGTAATCGGCGGTCCGAAAGGCCTCGTCGGAGTCGCCGATCTCCATGGTGTAGTCCACTACGGCGTTGCTGCCGTGCTCTTCAAACAGCAACGACTTTCCCTCTAGGGAGTCCTCGACATCCACAACCGGAGGCAAAGGCTCATAGCGCACGTCCATGAGGTCCAGCCCATCTTCAGCCAAGGGACGGCTCTCAGCGACCACGACAGCCACTGCCTCACCGACAAAGCGTACTTTTTCGCTCGCCAACGGGTATTGCAGGAAGGGATCAAGCTCAGCGTTGGTGCCGACTCGGATGGGTATCCGCCGCGGTTCTACGGTCTCGGCGATGTCCTTGAAGGTGAACACCGCTACCACGCCGGGCAATTCCAACGCCCTACTGGCGTCGATGGAAAGGATGCGGGCGTGAGGATGAGGACTTCGCAGAATGGCGGCATGCAACAGGTGATGGGCTTTCAGGTCATCGGTATAGGTGGCCTTGCCTGTCAGGAACCGCACGTCTTCCTTGCGGGTGATAGAAGCGCCGATATAGCTCTGGACCATCATCCTCTCCTTGCCGCTGCGCCGAGCCTCTGGTCTGCCTGGCCGCCTGTGGCAGTATAGCAAGATACGCGGTTGTTAAGCTGCCCACGCCCGCCGATAATGGGTGACGGTTCATGGCCCACTCCTCCCTATGGGGGAGATAGGGTATGGGTGCCCTAGGCTTGAGGTAAGTCCCTGGATTCCGGCACAAGCTGGGATTCCGGAGTACGGAGGACACCGGATGCGGTTTGGTCACTTCTTCTATCCCATGATATTCGATGATTCCAGCGATTCTCAGGCCATCGATGAATGCATGTTTGAGGCCCAGTTGGTGGAGGAGCTGGGGTTCGACGCCATCTGGTTCGCGGAACACCACTTCACCGGAGAGGTGGTCTACGGCGACCCCTTAGTGTTGGCGGGGGCCATTGCAGCCAAAACCAAGAAGGTGTCCTTAGGATTCGGCATCGTGGAGATGGCCCTGCACCATCCCGTCCGCTTGGCTATCCAAGCAGCAGTGCTGGACAACCTGAGCCACGGACGCGTGATTCTGGGTACGGGCCGAGGGGCTACCTTCAACACCTTCGAATACGTTGGCTTTGGCACTACTCCAGCCCAAGGGGTGGAGCAGTTGCGCGAGGCCGAAGACCTGCTGATAACCGCATGGACCAAGGACGAAGTGCACTACGACGGCAAGTATTGGAAGGTGTCCTTTCCCTCGGTGCGTCCCCGGCCCTACCAGAAGCCCCATCCACCCCTGCCTCGGGCCTGCATTGACGACAACAACATCATGGAAATGGCCCGCGTAGGGCGTCCCATCCTCTACCGGGGTCGTAGTAACAGCGACCTCGCCCGCGTGTTCAATCTCTATTCCGACACCCTTCGAAGCGCTGGGTTTTCCGACGCGGAAGTGGAACGTTGCCTCGACCAGTGTTGGGTCTGGCGCGAGGCCTATCTGGCCGAGAGCGACGACCAAGCTCTCGACGAGTTCATTCCCGCCTTCGTGGGCGCCACCAAGCACCTGATAGGCATCCAGGAGCGCTGGAACCCCAAAGACATCGCGATGCCCACTCAGACTATCCCACTAGACCGCGAAGGCTATGGCGACGAGCCCGACCCCGAGCTACCGCAGCAACTGGTAGGCTCGCCCCGCCGAGTGGCCGAGCAGATCGCCGCCCTGCGCGACGCTGGCGTCCGCAACCTTATGCTGACCCACCGCAGCCTGATGTCCCGAGAGAAGGTGGTCGCCTCCCTGCGCATGCTCAGCGAGCAGATAGCCCCCAAGTTCAGGTAGGGGTTCGCCAGACCACTCAGGTGCCCTGACGACGTCGCGCAAGGGAGCGGTACGGTATAATGTGCCCGCACCCCACGGAAGTTTTCACGCCATCAGGAGGTCCGGTGAGCCTGAACATCGAGGACGAAGAGACGTGTCGGTTGGCCAGCGAGTTGGCAGAGCTGACCGGCGAAGCTATGGTCGACGCCATCACAGCCGCCCTCAAGGAGCGGCTGGAGCGGAAGCGCCTCGTTCAGGAACGCCTCACGAAGATACGGGCCATATCCGAGCGCTCTGCTGCGATGCTGCGACCCGGTCCGTCGGCCGTTGAGCACGGCGATTTCTTATATGATGAGCGTGGGCTTCCCAAGTGATCGTCGACTCTTCGGCTGTGTTGGCAGTCCTATTCCGAGAAAGCGACGCGGACCGATACGGCTTGGCCCTAGCGGAAGTTGCCCCGTGCCGCATGTCGCTCGCCAACTTCCTAGAAACAGCCATTGTCCTGGAAAGCCGCAATGGGACTGCAGCTGGGCAACAGCTTGACGCCCTCCTGGAAGATGCGCAGATTGAGTTGGTACCTGTCACTCCCGAGCAAGCGCACGCCGCCCGGCGAGCTTGGCGGCGCTTCGGCAAGGGCAATCACCCCGCGGCGCTGAACTTCGGAGACTGCTTCGCCTATGCCCTAGCTGAGATCACTGGCGAGCCCCTTCTGTTCAAGGGCCGCGATTTCGCCCTCACAGACATCGAGACCGCCTAGCGCCTCCATCCAACGCCCACACCTATTCACTGATCTACGAAGTGTCGCTACAGGTCACATGAGAGAACGCTTGCCGCCAATGGAGAACTGGACCGGAGGCGAGAAGACACAGGTAATCCCTGGGAACAGCAGAGTTGCGCTTTTCAGTACTATGCGTCTTGCAGAAGCTCGCGCCGCAGCTCGTTGCGGGCTAGTACCTTGCCCCCGCGGAGTACTAGCGCGGGAGGTTGTTGCAGGCGGAGGACATGCTGCACCGTAGGTGCGGCTAGCACGTTGAGGTCGGCGCGACAGCCAGGGTCGCAACCGTAGTCGGCAAGGCGCAGGGCGCGGGCGGCGTTGAAGGTGATGAAGTCGAATGCTGCCCGGATTTCGTCAGGAAAAGTCATGAAGGCGGTGTGGCACAGGTAGGCCGCCACTTCCTGCTGATCGTTGCGTCCAAAGGGGTAGTAGGGGTCGTTGATGTCGTCTTGGCTGGTGAAGAGGTTGACACCCCTCTGCCACATCTGCTTGGCGCGGGTAATGCCACGAGGGATAGGCTCCAGATGCAGGCGGCCCGATAGTGCAAGACTGATGTGTGCGTTGGAGGATATGCTGACCCCAGCCTCCTGCACCAAGTCCATCACCTTGTGGGCGTGATACTCGTCGTAGGCGGCGATGGCCTCGCAGTGGCTGGCCGACACCCGCCCTTGGAAGCCCTCGGCGATGGTGCGGGCGGCTAGGTACTCCAAAGAGCGACTGTTGGGGTTCAGGGTGTCGTCCGCCAACATATGGATGTCTTTATCGTACCGCTTGGCCAGGTCGAAACAGAAGTCGATGTGCGCCCGCACATCTTCATCCAAATGCTCGTGCCAAGGGAGCCCACCCACAACGTCGGCCCCTATGCGCATGCCCTCTTCCATCAGCTCGGCGGTGCCGGGGTCGCGCAGGATTGCCTCTTGGGGGAAGTTGACGGCCTCTATGGGAAGCACACCCCGCCACTTCTCGCGCAGGGCTAAGATGCCTTCCAGAGGGCGCAGGCCGCCGATGGTGTCGACATCGGCGAACACGCGTTGCACCGTGGTGCCGTTGAGTATCCCCTCGCGTATGGCTCGGCTGGCACGCTCAACGATGTCGTCTATGGTATAGGTGCGCTTGTGCTCCCAAGTGATGGCCAAGCATTCTTGGAAGCTGTAGGTCTCGTTGGGGCGCATCACGTCACCCAGATGGCACTTGTCCAAATGAGTATGGCCGTTGACGTAGGTGGGGGCCACCAAGCGGCCAGCCGCGTCGAACTCTTCATCGCCCTGCTCTGCGCTACGTTGCTCTACCGACGCGATGTGGCCGCCTTGGATGCCAATGTCCCAGCTGCCCTGCCGGTCCAGCAGGCTGGCGTTGCGAATAATCAGGTCCACGTTAGCCCCAACTCCACTCCATAGGTTCAGCGTCCTCAGACTCCACTCCGCCACGCTGAGGACGAACGGAGTTGGACTGACCGCGTCTAGTTCACCTCGAAGGCGTCTTCGAGGTGAAAGTACTTGATCATGTTGTCCGACAGTATCTTTCGCTTCTCATCTTCGGGCACGTCGTGGTACAGGTTCTCTATGAAGGACTGGCTGTTGGGCCACTCGCACTCAATGTGAGGGAAGTCGGTGGCGAACATGATGTGGTCCACGCCGACGTGGTGCCGGTTTTCCAAGGCCACCCGCTCGTACTGGATGCTGAAGTGGACGTGCTCGCGGATGTATTCGCTGGGCAGGGCCTTGAGGGGCTTGAAGCCCAACTGCGATTCGGCCCAGTGAAGATGACGCTGGTACCAGAGGTCGGCATGCTCCATCCAGAAGGCTACCCAGCCAAGGCGGGTCTCGGCGAAGTACATCTGGAGTTTGGGAAAGCGGTCGAATACCCCGGACAGCACCATCTGGGTGATGCTCAGAGCTGGGCCCATTCCTTGCGATATGATCCAGTCGAGGAAATGACGCCGCAGGGAGCCCAGCACCTCGGGGTCGTTGTTGGGATACAGGAAGGTGGGGTCGTTGGCCCGCGGCCCGGAACGATCGAACTGTACGTGGGCGGTGAGTGGCATGTTCATGTCTAAGGCCGCGGCCCAGAACTTGTCGTCCTCGGGAGTAGGGTAACCCTTGGCACTGGGGAAGGTGCCCAGCATGACGCCTTTCAGGCCCAGCTTGGCACAGTGCTCCATCTCCTCAATGCAGTCGTCCACGCCCGTCCAAGGCAGGACTCCCATGGTGACCAGCCGGTTGCGGTTCAGAGGAGCGTACTCCTCCCCCAGCCAGTCGTTATAGGCGCGGACCATGGACTTATAGACATCGTCGTGGCGGATGCTGCGCCACAGACCGGGGCCGGAGACCATGGCCGGGTAGAGGATCTCGGCGGACATCCCGTCGGCGTCCTGTTCCTTGAGGCGCTGCTCCGGAGGCCCCGTTCCAGCCGAGTCCTCCACGCGCAGGCCTGTGGGCTGCCATTCTCCATCGGGGCGGCCAGCGCGCAGATCAAGAAAGAAGGCCTCCTGCAGGGGCCGACCCTCAATCATCTGGGCCTGTCCGCCATTGGGCAACTCCACAGTGCGCGGTGCGCGGTCGCGGTACTTCTGGGGCACTCTGTCGGTCCAACGCTCCGGCAAAACCTCTAGGTGACCATCGGCCGAGATGACCCTACCGTTGTCTGCCATCATTTCCTCCCTGTATAGGCTTGAGGCGTCTCATGCTTCCCACCAGCAAGGCGGGAGAACGCCCAATGGCACGGTTGTGTGCCTGCTTCGTGACGTTTTGTAGCTGAGGTGCGGCACAGTTGTGCCCGCTTCGTAGCTGGGATGGCACACCGTTTGTATCTGTGCCAAAGTTTTTTGTAGCTGAATTGTGTGCCATCTGTGCCATCTTCATATCTGAGTCGTATGTGACACACTGTGCCATCCCCAAAGCAGGTCCGCGAAGCAGGTCTTGATGCCGTTTCCAATGCTTGCGCTCATGTACCTCTTCCCCGGCGGTGTAGGCCAGGCTCGATATAGCGTAGCAACTAGACGACAGTGGGGCAAGACGGACATGTCAGTAGTGTATCGACTGGTGTCGAGTCCACTTCTCAATCGAGACCGCGCTCGCCGTGGCGGCGGGTCTGGCCCAGGAGGAGCATGGCCTAGACTGACTAGTAGGACTGGTTTCAAAGTGATACAAGGCCGGAAAAGTCACCATGTCCAAGTAGGATTTTAGTCTGCTTCCACCTTGACCTTGTCGGCTGCTTCGATATTGTGGGCGACCCCGTTCTCGGTTGCCCCATTCTGGGTTACTTGGAGCTCCCTCCACTCTGCGCCGGTCCGAGTTGGAGGATGCTTGGAGTCGTAGGCGCCGCCCAGTCGCTGAAAGTCCCGTGAACGCTGGGCAAGGTGCCGCCGGAAGAATATGACGTTGGTGTCCAAAATACTCAGCTTCTGTGGCAGGTCGTACCGCAGCCGGTCCTTCTGGAAGGTCACCAAGTCTTCCCACTCGTTAATGCGCTTGATGGTGTTGGGCTTGCGCCACAGGTGGTACCACAAGTCCTTGAACCGGCGTCCCAGCCAGCTCTTGGGCCGTGGGCCGATGCTATAGCTCCACACGCGGCAGGTGTCGAAGGTCACCGGCACCATCCACCGCAGGAACATAGTTGTGGCAGGCTTGAAGCCGCCGCTGCCCACGCGGATGAACGATGGGAGTTCGACCCCGTGAGCGAAGCTGGGGATGCCGAGCAGGCTGGTCTGCCCATTCGCCATGGCCATGCTGGGACGAGGAACTCTCTTGAGGAACATATACCAACGGTTCTTGGGCCACTTGTCATCGACGCCGGGGTGATACACCTCGCCGAAGGCAGGGGCGAGGGGGTTGCTGCACACCCGCTTCTCGTCCTCATGGACGACCTTGATGCCTCCGTAGTTGGCCAACCGGTGCCGGAAGAACCCCAAGTCCTTGCTGATAATACCGTGGAACTTGAATTTCAGAGGGGCTTTCCATCCGCCGAAGTGATTGAACATCTTGCGGTGCAGGTAAGCCTCGTGATAGTCCATGCCTTGGTTCACCGGCTCGGTCCAGTTGGCGTCCCAAACCGCGGTGTGGTGGTAGAAGTGGGTCCTGGAGTCCACTATTTCCGGAGGCAGGTCGTCCTCCAAGGGCACGGGTTCCGTCTCACCCATCCACGCGTACACGATGCCCTCGTGCTCGGCAGTGGGGTAGGACTTGGCCTTCATCTTGCCCATCATGGGCGAATCGGCGCTCTCGATGAGGCCGGCTACGCAAGCGCCAACGCCGTCGAAAGTATATCCGTGGTACTCGCAGGTGATGGTGCCTGGGAACAACGACTCGCCTTGCGACAGGCGTGCGCTGCGGTGTGGACACCAGTCGGACAGAGCGTATATCTTATCTTGCTTGCCCCTGAAAAAGACGATGTCCTCGCCCAGCATCTTCACGCATACCGGCTTCTTCGTGCCTACATCCTTCTTCAGCAGCGCGGGATACCAGTACTCCCGGAAGCCCATGGGCGGCACGTAGTCAAAGGGCCCGATCTGCGACGCACCTTGGGCCTCGCGCCATGCGGTCTCGGCATCATGGGTCATCTTGGCGCCGAAGAAGTATTCGTTGGAGATATGGCCCGTGCCCGCATTGGCACCGTGGCCGTTGGCACGACTACCGTTGGCGCTGCTGCCGTTCGCATGGCTTCCGTTCTGAGCAACATCCCTATCCAAGTCCACCATACTGGAACCTCCTTGGGGGTTTGTGCCGTTCTTAATTGGTTGGTCTGCGCCGTTCGTGTTGGTTGAAGTATCAGCCGCCGATAAATCGGCTGGCGATGACCGCCACAATGAGAGCGCCTCCGATAGCTATGATGGTATAGAACACTCGGTCAATGCGACGATTGGTTTCTCGCTGGCCTTCAGCCATCTCGGCTCTCGTCTCTCGCTGGCCCTCGGCCATCTCGGCTCTCGTCTCTCGCTGGCCCTCGGCCATCTCAGCCCTCGTCTCTCGCTGCTCATCCCTCAGTTGAGTCTGCCCTTGATGTAGAGAGGCCACATCGCTCTCCAAACGTCCGAGAGCACGCCACACTTGGCCTGAATCTACTTGTTGGTCCGTCTCAGCATCAGTCGTCATGTATCTCCCATAACGGGCAAGCATCCCTCAGAGGCGGAACCACGTGCTCACCAAGCGCGGCAAGACCCACCACAGCATACCCCCAGCTAGGGGCGGTTTCAAGTCCCGAAGCACGCCTGACACGCTTGGCCTGCTCCTCACACCCGCCCCTTCGCGCGGCGCACTCGGAAGTTGGCTTGTCCCTTCTGCTTGCGCATCCATGAGAGGAAGTTGGCCACTCCAGGGTGGCTCTTCAACGCTTCGACGGTGCTCAGTTCCTTCTCCAAGGTCGCCTCACTGAAGAGGGCGTGAAGCTGGCGATGGCAGGTCGGGCAGAGCAGGACCTGCGGGCCGTGTTTGCCTCCTCGGGCCTTGGGCACAAGATGATGGCTTGTCAGGCGGCCAACCTCCCGCTCGCACAGCTCGCAGACGCTACCTTCCTTTCGCCTATTCATGGGCTGCTTGGCCATTTGGGGCGATTTTAGGCGGGTATAATCGGTTAGGTCTACCCGCCTTGGACCGCAATACAGACTTAGCCGGAATACAAGGGAGGCACCCCATGGCAGAAGAACAAGGCTTGACAGGCCTCTTGTGCAACTACGCTGCCAATCTGCGCTATGAAGACCTGCCCTCTGAAGTCGTGTCCACCGCCAAGAGACTGGTACTGGACTCGCTGGGGGCCGCCTTGGCTGGGACGACCATGGGCGACGGCTGTCGCGAGACGCTCGCCGTGGTCCGGGCGTCTGGTGGCGTGCCCGAAAGCAGTGTCTTGGGCACCAGCGAGCGCACGTCGGCAGTGATGGCTGCCTTGGCCAACGGGGCTACAGTGCACGCCCTGAACTACGACGCCATCGGTGCGAGGGGAGGCCATCCTGGGGCCTTCGGCCTCACGGCCCCACTGGCCGTAGCCGAGCGGGTCGGCGCAGTCAACGGGAAGGAATTCATCGCATCTTTGGTAGCAGGCGTAGAGGTGGAGATGCGGGCCGTGGCGGCCCTGATTGAGGCAGGGGTCGACACTCGCCAGAACTTCCTCGAGGGCCAGGTCCTCAGCTACCTTGGGGCAACGCTGAGCGCCGGCCGGGTGTTGCGCCTGAACGCCGACCAGATGGATAGCGCTTTGGGGCTGATGTTGATGCAGGTGTCGGGCACGCGCCAAGTCGTGCTTTACGGCGACCCGCCCTCCAAGGGTATCTACGCCGCCTTCCCCAACCAAGGTGGGGTGCTCAGTGCCCTGATGGCCAAGGAAGGACTGGAAGGCCGGTGCGCTGCCATTGAAGGGCAGGCGGGGTTGTTCAACATGTTCTACCAAGGCGTCTACGCCCCGGAGGCTCTGCGTGACGGCTTGGGGGAGCGGTTCCACATCCTCGAGACTGTCTTCAAGCCCTGGGCCACCAGTGGCATGTGTCATCCCTTCATCGACGCCGCCCTGAAACTGCGAGAGGAGAGACACATCGACCCGGCTTCCATCCAGCGCATCCACCTGACGGGCCACCCCCAGACCAAAAACTGGTTCGAGCCAGTCGAGGAACGTAGGGAGCCTACTACCGCGGCATCGGCGGCTAACAGCATTGTCTTCGGCACAGCCAAAGCACTGATCAACGGCGAGGTGACCTTGGCCGACTTCACCCCCGAGGGCATGGCCCAACCCGACGTCCTCCAGCTGGCACAGAGGATGGAGCACTCGTACGACGACTCGCTGGAACAGCGCAACGGCATCATGGAAGTGTTCACGACTAGTGGCGCGCACTTGACGCAGCGTGTGGACGTACCCTTGGGTCAGCCGGACAACCCCCTCAGCGACGAGCAGTTGGCCGCCAAGTTCCGCGACTGTGCATCCCACTCGCTGCTGCCTGTCTCGTCAGAAGCGGTGGAGCGTGCCATCGAGATGGCCGCCAACTTGGAGGACCTGTCCGATGTATCGGCGCTGGCGGATGTGGTCAGTGGGCGAGTGTAGCCTCGCTCCCACTACCCTCCGTCTCGAGGGTTGCGCTGCAGGTGGTCGTCGGCTAGCTCGTTGAAGGTGCAGAAGCGGACACCGGGGTGGGACGAGAGGTAGGCGATGATGCGCTCCAGCATCAGCAGCACCTGAGGGCGACCGCTGACGTCAGGGTGGATGGTAATGGGGAACACAGCGTCGTCGAACTCCCGATAGACGTAGTCGAACTGGTCTCTCCACATCTGCTCGATGTCCCTAGGGTTGACAAAACCGTGGCTGTTGGGCGACTTCTTGATGAACATCATGGGAGGCAAGTCGTCCAGATACCAGTTGGCAGGTATCTCGACCAGCCCTGTCTCTTGACCCCGCTCCAAGGCTTGCATCCAAGCATCGGCGGGCTGCTCGAAGTCGATTTTGGTCCACTTGTCGCCCACCCGCACGTAGTAGCACTCGAAGTCCTTGTGCATCAGGCTGTGGTCGTACTTCACTCCGTTGGACAGCAGAAGCTCGGCGGTGACGGGGCTGAACTCCCACCACGGGGCGACATAGCCGGTGGGCCGCTTGCCTGTTACCTCGGTGATGAGGTCGATGCAGCGATTCAGCACCGCCTCTTCCTGCTCTCGGGTCATGGCGATGGGGTTTTCGTGGGAATAGCCGTGGAGGCCGATTTCGTGGCCATCATCCACGATCATCTGCACCTGAGGTCGGAAGGTCTCGATGGAGTGGCCGGGGATGAACCAAGTGGTGGTGAGGGCGAACTTGCGGAAGAGCTTCAGCAGTCGCGGCGTCCCAACCTCTCCGGCGAACAAGCCCCGTGAGATGTCGTCGGGCGAGTCCTCCCCCCCGTAGGAGCCAAGCCATCCGGCCACGGCATCCAAGTCGACTCCGATGGCGCAGCGAATGTCTTTATCGGCCATTGTCCTCACCTTCCTGCCTTCTTCGTTCGGAGGCTGCCCTGACCAGGGACCGGATACGGTCAGGGCTCAGGGGCATGTCGCGGACCTGCACCCCACCCTGCGTTCCGATAGACGACAGGGCGTTGGATACCGCGTTGGAAAGACAGGCCCCCGTGGCGACGATGCCGATTTCGCCCGCTCCCTTTGCTCCGAGCGGGTTCAGTGGCGACGGGGCCAAGTCCATCACCTCACTGTCTATGGCGGGAACATCGGTGCTGGTGGGCAATAGGTAGTCCATGAAGGTGGTGGCCAAGGGCTGCCCCTCGGAATCGTAGGCCAGCTCTTCCAAAATGGTGGCCCCAATGCCTTGGGCAGTTGCTCCCACCACCTGCCCCTGTAGCAGGCGCGGGTTGATCACCGTGCCCACATCCTCCACCACGACGTATTTCAGCACCTCCAAGGCCCCCGTTTCAGGGTCTACGGCTACATGGGCTACGTGAGTGCCGAAGGGGTAACACTCTTGGCTGGCGTGGAAGTAGTAGGTGTCGTCCAAGCCGATGGTGCCTAGATTGTGGGGGCTTATGGGGCCCGTCAACTGCAAGACCTGTCCTAGGTCGAGCAGCGTGTCGCCTGCGGCCGAGCCGGTGCGCGAGACTGCGCCACCACTGAATTGGAGTTCATCGGAGGGGACGTCCAATCGGGCCCCTGCGACACTCAATATCCTGTCCCGCAGCCTCTGGGCGGCCATGTAGGTCGCGCTGCCCGCCATGACAGTGCAGCGGCTGGCGTGGGTGCCCCCGCCGTAGGGCATGTAATCGGTGCTGCCGTGGTAGACGCTGACGTACTCCATGGGAACGCCGAGACCGTCGGCGCAAATCTGGGCCATGATGGTCTCGTGGCCCTGGCCGAGAGTGGCGATGCCCAAGTAGACAGCCACCTCGCGGGGGCCGGTGACCACCACACGGGCACCCTCGTAGGGCATCCCGCTTCCGGTGCTCTTAACGAAGCAGGCCACCCCGACACCATGGAGGCGCCCGTCATCGCCCCGGCCCTGCGCCGCACGGAGAAAGGGGTAGTCGGCCTTCTCCAAGGCGCGGCTTAGCACCGCAGGGTAGTCGCCACTGTCGTAGACCATGGGCGTCGACCCTGGGCGGGTGATACCAACTTCGTAGGGCATGTCGGTAGGAGGAATCAGGTTCTTCATGCGTAGCTCGGCTGGGTCGATGCCCAGATCGCCCGCCACCATGTCCAACATCCGCTCGCGGAAGAAGCAGGACTCGTAGCGTCCGGGGGCACTGAAGGTGCCCATGCCCACCTTGTTGGTCAGCAGGCACTTCACATCCCACCGGTAGCTCGGGATGCGGTAGGGGCCGGTGAGAATCGCCGCCGTCCCTATGGGCACACTGGCCCCGTGGGTGCGAACGTATCCGCCCAGTGCGCCGTAGATTAACGCCCGCATGCCCAGAAGCATGCCGTCCTTGGTGGCCGCAATCTCTAGGCGACACGCGCTCTCCCGCGACTGGTTGGCCGAAGTCAGGTGCTCACGCCGGTCCTCAATCCACTTGACTGGCCGGCCCACCTTCATGGAGGCAAAGGGGATGATGAAATTCTCTGGGTAGAACTCGCCTCGAATGCCAAAGCCGCCGCCCACATCGGGTTCAATGAAGTGGATGCGGTGCTCCGGGATTTGCAGCAGCGAGGCAAGCACACCGCGGTTGAAGTGAGGCACCTTGGTCTCGCCCCAGACGGTGATGTCGTGACGCCCAAGGTCGTAGGATGCCACCAGCCCGCGAGTCTCCAGTGGGTTGCCAGTGTGACGGTGGCAATAGAACTCCTCGTCGCCGACGTAGTCCGCAGACGCAAAAGCTGCGTCGGTGTCTCCCAGCTCGCCAGAGAACTCGTAGGCCACGTTGGTGCCGTGCTCCTCGAACAGCAGCACATCCTCTTCCATCGAGGTATGCACATCGGCGACAGCAAGCAAGGGCCGGTAACTCACGCGAACCCGGTCCAAGGCATCCTCGGCTATGTGGCGACTCTCAGCGATCACCACGGCCACCGGGTCGCCCACGTACCGCACTTTGTCGCGGGCGAAGGGATATTGCAGGAAGCGCTCCAGCCCCTCGAAGGAGCCTCGGCGCATCGGTATGGTGCGTGGCTCCACAGCCTGCTCCAAGTCCCTGAAGCTGAACACAGCCACCACGCCGGGGAGCTTCAGCGCCTCCGAGGCATCTATGGAGAGGATGAGGGCGTGAGCATGAGGGCTGCGCAGTATGGCTGCGTGCAGCATTCCAGGCAGCTTCACGTCATCGACGTACCGCGCCCTCCCGGTCAGAAAACGGAGGTCCTCTTTACGGGTGATGGGCGCCCCGATGTATGTGGTGGTGGTCATTCTACGCTCCCATGGCAGGAAATTCGGCCCTCGGCCACCAGTGGCAAGGGAGTGGACAAGTGTGATGAGAGTTTAACATAGGCAAGGCAGCAACCTGGATTACTGCGACGCATTGACTATGGTCTTTCGATTGTCGATCGTGGGAAACCACAAGAACATTCCTACATTCGCCCACATTCGGAAGCAATTTGACTGGTAGGGGCAACGCTTGCGGTTGCCCAACTGGCCCAGCTAAGAATCGGAAGGCCCTGGCGCATTGACCCCTCGTGTTGGCCCACACCATAATGCGCCCAAAACAATGTCGACAAGACCGCACAAGGAGGGACAGGATGGCGCAGCAGCAAAGCGACTCCATGATGCGACAAGTCCAGTCTTCAGGAAATCAGGCAGTGCCGGAGGGTTTCGAGCGGTGCTTCTATACCCTGTGGGGCAAGGAGGCCGACTCAGTCCTCTGGGAGACCCAGCCCATAGAGGACATCTCCGACAGCATCCTTGAGGGCACAGGCCGGCAGGACTGGCGCAAGCTACGGCCCTTCGACATGCTGCCGGACATGGACGCCAAGAGCGGCGGCGACGCCGAGCTGCTCCTGTATGCAGGCGAAACCCTGCGTGTGGCCTGCCAGAGGACCGTTGGCACCCAGCAGCACTTCCTGCGGGCGGGCGATTTCCAGACCATCTTCTTCCAGTTTTCCGGCAAGTCCCTAGTGGAGACCAGCTTCGGGGACTACGTGCTGGAGCCCGGCGAAGCCCTGCTTGTTCCCGCCATGGTGGCCCATCGGACAACCGGCAGCGAGAACTGTCGCCGCATGGTCTACTACCCCAAGGAGTTCATCTATCCCAGCATGCAGCCCGAAGATGCCACCACCGACATCCGCCATGGGATGCACGCCAAGGGAGAAGTCCTTGAAGTGGAGGAACTGCCTGAGATACAGATCCCGGAAACCCGGAAAGTCACCGAGAGGCTGACCCAATGGGATGCCCTGCCGGGAGACGACTACATCTTCATGCGAACATACGACTACGTGAAGGGCCGCGGCGAGACCGGCTACCGCCCTCACAAGGTCAGCCCCTTCAATTACTACACCACCGCGCCCGACGACCCAGCACTCAAGGTCCGCACTTCGCTGCTCTGGGAGAACTCCACCTTCCGCCAGCGCACCTACTCAAACCCAGGCAAGCAGCCCGGTGCCCATCGTGGCTACGATGAAGACGAATTCTGGTTCCAGTTCTCAGGCCGCGTCACCCAAATGACAGAGCATGGCCAGTACTACATCGAGGGTGGCCAGACCTCCATGGCAGAGGCAGGGATCAGTCACACCAGCTACAACGAGCCGGGCGGTCTGCGCCTGACCACCTACACCAACAAGCCCCTCCGCATGGTCGCCGACCCCAGCCAGCACCTGCGCGAGACCAGCTACGCCGTCGAGGAGACCATCATCAAGGGCTGGCCCGCCAGGTAGTAACGCTGTTCGAGCCGCCCCTCAGAATGTAGTAGGCCGCGTTTGAAACCCGATCCTACAGGTCGCCCCAAGCGGCTCCCTTCACATGCGGACGCAGTGTATGAGGCTGCTCTAAACATAGGATAAGCGAATGGCTTATGCGTTCGTCATAGTGCTCAGTGCGGCTGTGTTGGTGTCTGGTGTAATAATCGCCGTAAGAGGCCGAACTCCCATAGCCATTGCCACGGGATCGGCTGCCATCTGGTTAGGTGTATTTCTCACAGAAATGTGGGACTCCTTTTTCACATGGCCAATGTGGGCGTTGTCCTTTGCCTGCTTTTGGGCATTTCGCACGGCAGCAATGGCGACGGGGACGCTGCGGAATAGTCCCAACAGAAACCGCTCCATGTTGGCACTGGCAATAGCAGGTATCGTGCTGGGAGTGGCCTTATCAGCGTTACTGGGGTATGGCCTCTATGGGTTTCGTTATATGGGGAACTAGCCGGAGATTGAACGTTGGCCACTCGGCACCGCAACCGTTCGGGTCCAATACGCCTTACTTTGTTGCACCTGTCTGACTTCGTGCTCCTGCCAGACGAGAACATGATAAAAGATGGGCCCTACAGTTCACCCCAACCGGCACCGCCCATCATGCGAGCTCCTGACTCACTAGCGCGTGATGAAAGGCTGGTCCGGCCACTAGGCGACTAGCACGCCTAAAGCTCGTCCCAGCTCACCCCGCCCACCATGCGTGCCCAGTGGCCGTAGAAGTTGCGGTGGTTGCTCTCGCTGGCCCGGTAGTGGCTGGCGAAGCCAGCGAGGTCCTCACGATACCCCTCGTGCCCCAAGCCCATACCCATGTTCAGGGTGAGACCCCTTGAGATCAGGCCGTGGGCCGTCTGAGTGCACTCCTGCCAGTTGTCCATGTCGTCCTGCTCGAAGCTGCCCGAGGGGCTGAACCCGCGAGTACCTCCTATCCGTATCGCCTCCCGGACATCGGGAGGGGCCGCCTTGTCCACGTAAGTCCACGCCCATATCTCGATCTTGTCGGGTCCGCGAGGCTGCCACACCCTCATGCTCCGGGAGGTCGTGCGCAGGAAAGAGAAGTTGGGGAAGATGGTGCCCACGATGGGGTTCACCAACGAGCGCCGCGGCCCCAGCCGCTCCTCCACTTCAGGACGAATGCGCTCCTCGTAACCAAGTAACGCACCCGAAGGCGGGTCAGCGCTGTCGTCCGGCCCGAAAGTGAGCATACAGTGGCCGTTTTGCAAACCGACATTAGGGCCTCGGGCACTCGGGTTCTTTACGCTAGTCCCACTGCTGAAATTCGTGCGGATGGCCGAGAGGTGGCTCCACGCCACATGGTAGTTGTCTCCAGCGAAATTCTCGGCGGGGAACTTCCAGTTGCACGGCACCACCCACCTGTGCATCCCGCCGAACACCTCCACCCCGCCCTCGCGACGGTCAAAGAAGTTGTCCAAGTACCACTTGGCCTCACCTAGGTAGTCTGACAGTGACGGCGCGGTGGGGTCGAAGGTGGCGAACACCAGTCCCTTGTAGCTGTCTACCTGCGCTACGGGGGCCAGCCCCCACTTGCTGGTGTCCAACTCATCGTAGTAGGCCTCCTTGAGGCTTGGCACCGCAATGAGTTTGCCATCGCTCCCGTAGGTCCATCCGTGGTAGGCGCAGACGAAGGCGGAGGCGTTGCCCGAATCGGCACGGCATACCCGGTTGCCCCTGTGACGACACACGTTGAGAAACGCACCAACCTTGCCGTTGGAGTCGCGGGTCACAAGCACCGGGTCCTCCCCCATATAGGTCGAGAAGAAGTCGCCCGGCCTGGGAATGGAGCTTTCATGGCACAGGAAGAGCCAGCAGCGGGCGAAGATCTGCTCCAACTCTTGCTGATAGATGGCCGGGTCGATGAATACGCTATGGTCCATCAGGCCGCGTTGCGTGTCGATCAGACCGGATACGTCAGTGGTGGTCACGTCATCCCTCCCTGCGTTGTTGGGTCAGGTCGGGTCTCTCGCGATAAGTATATCATCCAATTAGATTGGCCCGGCATGAACCCCGCACGATGATGAAAGAGGCGAAGGGACTCCGGGGGGCTATTTGTCGATAGTACCTGATATGGGGCGAGGACACTGACAGGCAACCCTTGCCCCACTAACCTTGTCCGCGTATATCATGTACCTCCCGGACCCGGGGAAACAGCATTGGGGAACGAGCCCTTGGCGAAAGAAGAAAGAAGTGGCCCCCTTGCCTGCCACGACGCCCCATGGGACACCGCGGCTACACTTTCTCAGATACGACCCAAAGCTGATAGTGAGACAAATGGGACAACAATCAGATACAAACAGAATTTTCGCAGATACAGACAGTGTCTCATCCAGATACAAAAATGGGACACCATGTCACACCTTTCATAGCTGCGCAACCTCAAAAAGTGGAACATGATGTCCCACCCCGCCAACAATCGAAAGGCCCTGTTCTGAAGGTAGGGCAACTTGCAAGCGTCAATGTCTGCTGGATACAATGAAAGTCTTGATTATCACAGTAGCTCTTGGAAGGCTTGCGCTAGAAATGGACAGAAAAATCCCCAGAGCACTTTTATCTACCTGCAAGGTCGGCCTGCTTGCCGTCATCCTTCTCGTGGTAGTGGCCGCCTGCACCACGAGGCCCGCCACCAGCGGGACGACTGCTGAGGACAGCCCGCAGGCTACGGCCACGCCTGACGCGCCAGTTATTGGGGCCGTGGCGACCGGCGCCGCCGTTTCGGCGGATATCGAGGACAGAGATGGTGAGGATGACACGGCAGGAGGCAAGCTGGTCCGGCTGTGGGCCGACCCGCCGACCCTCGACCCCCACCTCACCACCGATGCCACCTCCGCTACGATTATCGTCGAGGTGTTCGGAGGCTTGGTTACCATCGACCCGAGTTTGGAGATTGTGGGCGACTTGGCCAGCCACTGGGAGGTTCTGAATGAGGGCAGGACCTATGTGTTCCACATACGGTCCAACGCCACTTTCCACGACGGCAGGAAGGTAACTGCGCAGGACGTGAAGTGGTCGATGGAGAGGGCCACCGACCCCGAGACCCTCTCTCTAGTCGCAGACCAGTACTTGGGCGATATCATCGGCGTGGAGGCCAAGCTGGAGGGCGAGGCCAACGAGATCACCGGCGTTCAGGTCGTGGACGACGTCACTATTCGCATCGACATCGATGCTCCCAAGAGCTACTTCCTCGCCAAGCTGACCTATCCCACGGCTTTCGTGGTCGACCGTAACCAGATCGAGAGCGATGACCGCTGGTTCCGACGTCCCAACGCTACCGGCCCCTTCAAGCTGGCCTCTTACGAGTTGGGCGAACGGATGGTGTTGGAGCGCCACGACGGCTATCACCTGGGCTCGCCGAGGCTCAAGACTGTTGAGTTCATCCTCAGTGGCGGTACCGCCATGCTGATGTACGAGAACGACGAGATTCACATCACAGGCGTGGGACTCGCCGACTTGGACAGGCTTCTCGATCCGGCCGAGGAGCTGAGCAGCCAGTTGCGCCAAGCCCCCCCACCCTTCGACACCCGTTACATTGGCCTGAACGTCAATGAGCCTCCCTTCGACGACCCCAAGGTGCGGTTGGCCCTGAACTACGCCATCGACCGCGAGGAGATCGCGGACATCGTGCTCGGCGATTTGGTGGTGCCAGCCAAGGGGATCCTTCCGCCAAACTTCCCCGGCTACAACACAGCCATAGGCGGTTACGAGTACGACCCTGTGAAGGCGCGCCAACTCTTGTCGGAGTCCAAGTACGGCGATGATCCGGATGCGCTCGGCCTCATTGTGTTGACCACCTCGGGCAGCTTCGGGGCCAACGTGGGCTTGGATACCCAAGTGATACAGGAGATGTGGCGACAGAACCTTGGCATCGAAGTGGATGTGCAACAGACCGACTACGCGGTCTACCTGCAAGACCTGCACAGTCGTATCTTCCAGATGTTCGAGATCGGATGGATCGCCGACTACCCCGACCCGGAGAACTTCCTGGATATCCTCTTCCACAGCGAGAGCGGTAACAACCACACCGGGTACAGCAACCCACAGGTCGATTCGCTGCTGGAACAGGCCCGGTTGGGCGACCCGGAGGAACGCTACGCCCAGTATCACGAGATCGAACGCCTGATTCTAGCCGAAGCCCCGTGGATTCCCTTGTGGCATGGTGGGGAGCAGTACATCCTCGTGAAGCCCGAAGTGAAGGACTACCACCAGACGCCATTGATCATACCCAAGCTGCGATACGTCTACCTAGAGGAATAGAGGAGCCGGGCCCGGGGGCGGCATGTGGGTGTACATCGCGCGACGCCTCCTGTGGGCACCCGTGCTCCTCCTGATAGTTTGTTTCGTCACCTTCGTTCTGGGCAGCGTCGTGCCCGGCGACCCCTTTCAGGCGCGTCTCGGACCTAGGGCCAGCCCTGAAGCTCTGGAGCGCATCCGCGAAGAGAAGGGCCTGAACGACCCCATACCGGTGCAGTTTGGGCGCTACATCGCCAACGCATTGCGCGGCGACTTGGGCGAAAGCTATGTTCGTCAAGGCACCACCGTCAACGAGCTTCTGGGCAAGAAGATATGGGTATCCTTCCAGTTGGACCTCGCTGGTCTGATTGTGGCATTCGCCCTAGGCATTCCCCTCGGCTTGTACGCAGCCCTGAAGCAGGGGACGTGGATTGACCCACTGATAATCGGATCGACGCTGCTGGGTATGTCCTTCCCCGTGTTCCTGACCGCCCCGGGCCTCATCATGATATTTGGCCTGTGGTTGGATATACTGCCTGTGCAGGGATGGGGAGGTTTCTTCGATACCCGCATCATCATGCCTGCCATGGCAATGGGTATACCAGGTATCGCCGTCGTCGCCCGGCTGACTCGGGCCAGCACACTGGAAGTGATGTCCCAAGACTACGTGCGCACAGCGCGGGCCAAGGGGCTGGGGGAGATGGCGGTGCGAACTCGCCACATTCTTCGCAACGCTCTCATACCCGTGGTCACCGTCCTTGGAATGTCCCTGTCAGGACTTCTCATCAGCTCCGTGATAATCGAGCGGTTCTTCGGTATCCCCGGAGCCGGGTCACTGGCCATCGAGGCCCTCTTCGGCCGTGATTATCCAGTGGTGACCGCCTTGGTGCTCATCGGAGGGGCCGCCTTCTTCCTGACCAACCTACTGGTGGACTTGGTTTATCCGCTGCTGGACCCACGCATACGGTTGGAAGAGGGAGCGCCCGGTGGCTAGCGAGGGACTCGCGGAGATTAGCCTCGCGCAGTACCGGACCCAAGGCTACTGGGGTCAGGCTTGGCGACGGTTGGTACGGAAGAAGATAGGCCTCGTCTCCCTAGCCATCATCCTAGTCATCTATTTCGCTGGAGCATTCGCATCCTGGGTGACGCCCTACGGCTACAACGATCAAAAGTTGACCGAGCCAGACATGGAGGCAAGGTTCTGTGGTCTGTGCGAGGGCCCATCGTGGAGCCACCTCTTTGGCACTGATGTCTTGGGCCGGGACCAGTTCACACGAGTCATCTACAGCCTGCGCACCACGGTCATCGTCACCATTGCAGGCATAGTGACCGGAAGCCTCTTTCTGGGAATTGGGTTCGGGTTGCTGGCGGGATATTTCAGGGGATGGGTAGACTCGGTCATCAACCGTATCGGAGAGCTGTTCACTGCTTTCCCTTCGATACTATTGGTGATACTGCTGGCGGCCGCCGTGCGCCCTCCTGTGGTCGACTGGGTGCGGGAGTACGGGGGAGTGGGGCGCGATATCATACGCTTGGGCATCGTGGATTATTTCATCGTGTTCGGGGCCCTGTCGGCCTTCTCTTGGGTGGGGATGATGCGCATCGTGCGTGGGCAGGTGCTCGCGGTACGGGAGAACCAGTATGTGGACGCTGCCATCTCGGTGGGGGCCAGCAACTGGCGCATCCTGCGTTCCCATGTGCTGCCCAACATCCTCAGCCCGGTGGTAGTTCTGGTGTCCATGGGGATGGGTACAATCGCCGGCTCTGAGGTGTTCCTCAGCTTCATCGGGATCGGGATTCAGTCGCCGACGCCCAGCTTGGGAATCATGATGTTCGAGTATGGCAGCGTATCCGTGCTGAGGACCGAGCCCTACCTGCTGCTCTTTCCTGCAGCCACCCTAGCCCTGCTGCTGTTTACCTTCAACCTGCTGGGCGATGCCTTGAACGATGCCCTGAACCCCCGCGCCCGTTAGCCTCGTCTACGCCGAAACAGCAGCGGTCCAACGAGAAGCCCCAGCGCAATCATCCCTATGGGGATGCTGGCTTGAGCGTCTGCACTGGCCGGGGAGCAGCTTGAGCCCGTGCGGCGCGTCGGCTCCGTCTCAGAGGCGGCCGCTTCCACCGCTGGCTCAGGGGCAGGGGTCGCAGCGGGGGCGGGCGTCGCAGCAGGAGACTCTTGGGGCTCGGTGCGCCGCAACTCTTCCAAGGCATCGGGCTCGGGGAGCGGGTCCAGCCCAATCTGCAGGCGCCATTCCGTATCCAAGCCATGCTGGTCGAACCCGTAGACCTGCTCCAAGGCTTGATCGAGGTCTAGGGTGGAGCGTAACGTCTGCATGAGTTCAGCGATTTTGTCCGGGCCGTAAATCCCTATGAGGTACCGCACCACTGACCGCGAGTGGCCGTAGGCGATGACGATGTCTTCCGGTTCGCCGCCAAAGTCGGTCAGGTACCAGAGGGGCTTTACGCGGCGGGTGTAGATGCCGTGGAGCAGGGCTTGTGTGTAGCCTTCGTCTTGGTCGATGTTGCCGAACTCTGCCAAGCCTTCGTTGAGCCAAGCAGGCAGGCGGGAATAACCTCTGCCAGCAGCCTCGGCCACCAAGATGTGTGTCAACTCGTGAGAAGTGATTCCGGTGACGGTGGTCTCGTCGCCCAAGACCAGCACCACTCGCTCGTCGGGCCACGCCATGCCTTGAGTGCGCAGGTCTTCACGCACCGCCTGGGAGCGGAAGGGCAGGGCGCCACTCATGTCCCGGTAGTTGTTGTAGGAGACCACCCGTATGGGAATATCAGGGTCGATTCCCAGCACAGGCCCCATGTTGTCGACCGTCTCCACAGCGGCGTCCAGCACGATTTCGGCCCGTTTCTTGACGAACTCGGCCAAGCTGCCGCCGTAGTAGTAGACCGTGACCAGCCCCTTGGAAACCTGTAGCCACTGAAATCGGCTATCCTCGTAGATGACCTCTTTCTCCGGAGTGCGCACTATGCGGCCCGCGGTGTCCCGCAACTCGTATACGTAGGAGATTGGAGTGCCGGGAGGAACGTACTGTCCGCCGGCGCGAGTGCGAAGGGAGTACTCCCCGCTGACCTCGGTGCCGGGAGTGATGTCGAGGCGTCCGTTGGTCAAAGTGTTGCTGCCTGGGACCCTCAACAGCACTCGCACATGCTCAATGGGGTCGGGCCCACGGGCCACTGCACCAAATATCAGCCCATCGGGGAAGTTGCTCTCCACGCTGTCGGACACAATCATCGGCTCTTCCGATTGGGCCATAAGAGGCGTGGTGAAGAGCAGGCCAGCTGCAAGCAACAGCCCAGCGATCAGGGCCAACAGTAGTCTAACCGACGGTAGTTGAATGGGTACGGTCGAGAACATTCGGTTGTGAATCCCTAGCTGGACGATTTGGGTGCGCGTTTCTTCAGTCCCGTCCTGTCACACCTACTGGGAGCTTAGTGGAACCCTAGGTTGTGCTCCTTCAGGCTGATGAACCTCTCACCCTTCCCTATGATAACGTGGTCCACTAGCTCGATGTCCAGCAATTCAGCTGCTTGACGTACATCTGCGGTCATCCCGACGTCTTGGGCGCTGGGAGAGGGGTCTCCCGTGGGATGGTTATGTACCACCACCATGGCCGGCGCGTTCTCGCGTATGGCTGGCCGCAGCAACTCGGCCACTCGGATGACCGCCGTGTGCACGTTCCCCTTGTATATCTCGTTTACCAGTATGACCTCGTTGCGCGTGTTCAGCAGCACTACCTTGATGTGCTCTTGGTCGAGGCCGCTCATCTCTGCGCCGAGGAGATTGTATATGTCCCGCGGGTGATTGATGAGAGGCCGGTCCTCCCTCGCGAGGGAGACCGCACGTCGTCCCAGTTCCAAAGCCGCCAAGAGTTGGCAGGCCTTCGCCTCGCTGATCCCCTTCTCGCGGGCCAGCTCAGCGAAAGAAGCCTTGCCCAACCCCTCCAGCCCGCTGAAGTGGGATATGAGCCGGTGGGCCATTGCGATGACATTCTCGCCCTGCATTCCGGTGCGGAGAAGAATGGCCAGCAGATCGGCATTGTTCAGCGATTGAGGCCCATAGTGGCGCAGGCGCTCCCTCGGCCGCTCCGCTGCGGGGAGGTCGCGGATCATTGCTGCGTATGGTGGTGCGTCGTTGTTCATGCGGCACATTCGGCCTTTCCTGTTTGGGAAGGCCGAATGTTACCGGCTGGCCTCTGCGTCCGTCAATGTGCTCGTGTCATGGTGCCCTATAGGCAAAAAGCAGGGGCAACCCACAAGGGTTGCCCCTGCGATGTGCTGCGTGTCAGCCTCTGGCTGGTTACAGGTTGGCCTGCGGGTCCGAGTAGTTGTCTTCCTTGACGTATATCTGCAGGCGTCCTCGCTGGGTGTCGGCCACTACGATGCGCTGGTTGGAGCGGTCGTAGCTGATTGCTGTGGGCATGTGGAACTTCCACTCGGGTTCCAGACTCTTCACCCGCCGTCGTGCCTTGACGTAGTCCGGGTTCGCGTCCACTGCCATCTGGGCCCACTTGGAGAGCTGCTGTGCGTCACCGACGAGGGACGTAAGGAAGACGCCAGCGGAGTCGAAGATCTGCACACGGTCGTTGCCCCAGTCGGTAACGTACACGTCGCCGTCGTCGTCTACCGCAACATCGGTGGGGTGGTTTAACTCACCAGCTCCGTCGCCATGGCCATAGCCAAAGGTGGCTAGGTGGGCTCCATTGGACGTGAACTTCTGTACCCGGTGGTTCTTCCAGTCGGCCACGTATACGCTGTCGTCCAAGTCCGTGGTAATGCCCCAAGGACGATTGAGGTCGCTGGGGCCGCTGCCGAGGGAGCCGAACTTGCCCAAGAACTTCCCGTCTGACGTGAACTTCTGCACGCGGTTGTTCTCGGTGTCCACGATGTAGAGGTTATCCCTGGAATCGAAGGCCATCCCCGAAGGACGGTTCAGCTCGCCGTCTCCTGAACCAGCGGTTCCGAACTTGGCCTTGTAGTTGCCTTGGTTGTCGAAGATGCTGATACGGTTCAGCCACTCGTCCGAGACATAGACGTTCTCTTGGCTATCGACGGCTACGTCTGTGGGCCAAGTGGTCTGACCGTCGCCATCACCCCTCCAGCCGAACTCGGCGAGGATTTCCTCTCCACCGGGATCGGGGATGCTGATCTTCGTGGTGTGAGGGGTGTTGTTGTTCTCGTTGGCGCGGCTGACCACGTAGGCAACCCGCCCAAGTCCTAGGGCGAGGCCTATGGGGTAGGTGAAGCCGTTGCCCGAAGCAGCCTGGCGTCCCACGGTGTGGCTGTAGTTGATGGTCCGTCCTGCGACAGTCGTCGTCAGAGCCATACGATGCTTCCTCCTTTAACGGACTTGCCGCCACCGGGGAAGTGAGCGATGCACAAGGCTCTCCATCTCACGCTCCCCGTCATCAGGCTGGCAGGGCTTAGCCTGCCAGCCTTGGCGACTGCTATTGCTTGGCGAATGTTCTTCGCGAATGTTGCCTGCGTTAAGGCACTACTTACAGGAAGTTGAAGTGCTCGAAGCTGCCGTTGACGATAGGCTTCGCTTCCAGCCCCAACCAGTTCTCCAGTATCGTGGTGTACACGCCCCGGAAGTCGTGGTTGGGCACCAAGTCGCCCTGCTGCAGGTCCTCGGCCTTGCGGGAGGGGTACTCGCCGTAAACGTCTCCGTTCACGCCGTCGCCGACCATGAAGGCCACTCCGCCCGCGCCGTGGTCCGTGCCTGACCCGTTGTCGTGAACGCGTCGGCCGAACTCGGAGAAGAGGAGCATCACCACGTTGTCGGCGGCGTCGTGCTCGCGCAGGTCTTCGAAGAAGTCCTCAACTGCCTCGGAGACCTCGGTCCACAGCTTGTGGTGGCCGGGCACCTGGCTCGCATGGGTATCGAAGCTGCCGTGCTCGGTATAGAAGATCCGCGTGCCGAGACCGGCGAGGTGAATCTGGGCGATATCCCGCAGGCGGCGGGCGATGGGGCTCGCGGCGTACTCCACTGTGGAGGAGTAGCTGGCCGGGGCCTCCTTCAGGATATCGGCGCCCTTCATGGCGTCGAGGCCCGTGCTGCCCAAGTACTCCATGACCTGACTCCGCCCGATGGCTGGGGAGTAGACCCTGGAGAAGGTGTCAAGCATGGAATTACGCTGCTGTTCGATCTCCATGCCGGTGAACAGGCCGTATGTGGCCAAGTCGGGCACCGAGGCTACGGGTACGCCTCGCACTACCAGCGCACGGGGCAGACCCTGGCCGATGTTGACCGTTGTGATTACGTTCTCTTGGCCGGGGTCCAGCTCCCGCGTGGCGCGGCCCAGCCAGCCCTCTGTGCCAACGGTCTCGGGCTCGCAGGTGTGCCAGATGTCCATGGACCGGAAGTGGGAGCGTGGGGAGTTGGCGTAGCCCACGCCATGAATCACGGCAACATTGCCCTGATCATACATCCGCTTCATGGCCCCCATGGCGGGGTTGAAGCCAACCTCGTCATCCAGCTTGATGATCTGGTCTTCGGGGAGGCCCACTGCCGGACGGTTGTCGCGGTACAGCGGGTCGTTGTACGGGATTACCGTGTTGAAGTAGTCGTTGCCGCCGCTGAGCTGCAAGACCACAAACACCGGGTCTTTCTTTGTCGCAGTCATTGCTCCTCCTCTTGGGTGGCTTGGGGGTCTGTCAGGGGGCGCCCCTCTGACCCCGGCTTTTGCTTTCCCAACTTGTGTGCTTGTGTTACGCGAACTGGAACTCGCGGGTGGCAGCGATCAGCTGGAGCATGGAGCTTACGCGGGCCTCCGCGTTGGATGCGCTCCACCGGACCTCGCCATCGGCGGCGGCCTGGTCCAGCAGCTCCTTGCGCGTGTCAGCGTCCACTTCCAAGGGGCCCATCTGGTCAAGGCAGTTGTCCACCAACTGCTCCGCCGTCATGTTGCCCGCAGACCGCAGCCGGTCGATCATGTCGCGGACACCCGGCAGGTCGGTATCGCCGAATCGGTCGGACATGAAGTTGATGCGGGCCATCAGGGAGCCGCTGTTGATCCACTCTTCACCTGTGTGCCATCCCTCCACGCTGGGGGGATTCAGCAGGTCCTGTCCCATATAGGTGGGTTGCATCGACAGGTCGCCGACGCCAGGCCCTGGGAAGGACGAGCCGCCGACCACTCGAAGCGTGCCCACCACAACCTCGGCGGGGCTCTTCACATGGGCGTATCTGACAGCCTCATCCTTGAAGAAGTCAGAGTTGAACAGGGTGCGCAGGACGGCCTTCATGTCCAGCCCGGAGTCTCGCAAGCTGGTGGCCAGGGTATCGATGGCTTGCGGGTCCCGCGGCGCGTCGATCTGCCACGCTGGCACCTGCACCTCGTCGGCGACGAAGAAGTTGTAGAGGTGGCGCGCCACGAAGCGGTGGCAGGCAGATTGCTGTACCACGATGTCGAGGATGTCTTCGCCGTTGAGCTGACCGGTATGCCCTAGGAAGGTCTTTTCCCCGTCGTCGTGGTCCTCAGAGCGGTACTCGAACTTCCAAGGGTAGCGACCGTAGGGCAGACGCGGGATCTTGTACTCGAAGGTCCAGCCGGTGAAGGCCCGCGAGGCCTCGCGTACATCCACCTCGGTGTAGTTGCCCACACCCAAGCTGAAGAGCTCCAGAAGTTCACGCCCCCAGTTCTCGTTGACGGCTTGGGCGTGGTTCTCGTTCTGGTCCAGCCAGAAAATCATGGCTGGGTTGGTCGCCAGGTCCATCAGGATGGAGCGGTAGTTGCCCATTCCGTTGGCCCGGAACATGTCGATTTGCTGGCACAACTGGTCGTAATTGTCGACCTTGGAGTTGCCCGTGGCGAACACATGGTGCCAGAAGAGGGCCATCTTCTCTTCCAAGGGCCGCTGGGTGTTCAGCAGGTGATACATCCAGTTCACGTTGCCCATGGGAGGCTGGCCTCCAGCGAGGAGGGCTCCAGGATGGTACCGGAGCATCTCGTATCGGTCCGCTTGGGGAACGCTGTCATCCGGGTTGAGCAGCTCTTCCACGGTAGCCTCGTAGCCCCTCTCGCAACGGGCTTCGATTTCGCTGCGTGTGGCGCCGAACCCGGCGCGTCGCATGAGGTGCGCCATAAGCGCGATGTCTTCTCTGTTAGCCACTGTCCCCTCCTTTCTTAGGGGTAATTTGGCTCGGGGGTGCTTTGCCTCGGATACTGGCGCCAAGGAATTCCCTTGGCTAATCCAGCGCCTAAGAGCGACCTAAGGGATGGGATGCACCAACTCGCCGCCAACGGCATGACGGGTGGGGACCCGCTGGGTCTGGGCGCCCTTGCTCTGCCAAAAGAGCTCGGCGATCTGCTGGGTGGTGGCCATCAACTGCTCGGCGGCCGCCATGTCCACCTCTTGCCGGGCCCGCGACGCCTGCTTCATGGCGTTCCAGAACAGGTCGTGAACGCCTGGGTGCTGCTCCAGGAGTGTGGGGTTGAAGTAGTCGGCCCAGAGGATGCGCAACTCGCGCTTGCACATCTCGGCGTGCTCTTCTTTGGAAGAGATGAAGCGGCCCAGCTTGGCGTCGTGGGTCTCCACCTCGTCGGCGGGGGCATGAGCGTCGGGCTTGGGAAGGTCGCGAATGAGCTGGTTCATCCGCAGTATGGTGAGGGCCGCCACCTGGGCCTGGTGGGGGTCGTAGATGCCACAGGGCACGTCGCAGTGGGCGTGGGCCTCTTCCGGGGTCACCACACGAGCCAGGCTGCGAAGCGCATGGTCGAATAGTCGCATGTTTCCTCCACGTAGCTTGATGTGTCGATGGCCCCCAGTGTACCAGAGGGCCAATTAAGCGGCAATCGAGTGCTATGAGCCCGCTCTGGTCTCCGTATGTGTAGCCTGCGCACGCTGCACATATTCTCGCAGGGCGCTGTTGATGTGCGTCTGATATCCGCGTCCGGCCGGAGTTCGGTTCTTGAACCAGACCAGCACATCGGCGTCCAAACGCAGGGTTATCTGCTGTTTTACGGGGCGGTAGAACACGCCTCGCCGAGCGTCGGGCCAATCGAGAATTTCGGGGACATCGGACGTGTCGATCTCTTCATCGGGCATCCCCGCCAAGAGCTGAAGCTCCGCCAACTGGGCTAAGGGCAAGCCCGAGTCCTCATTCTTCATAGGCGGTCCTTTCGTGGCTGGTGGATTTCTGAGTACGATGGGATGGGCGCATCACTAGGACATACTCTACGCAATTTATAGCTACATTGCTAACGGAATCAAAGACGCCCAGACCCTTTAGAATCTCTCACAGGAGGTATCCTTGCGCTTGCCCATCATCCCGACCCTCGCATCCCTCATCCGCACTCGCCGCTTTGTGGTGCGTGGGACGAGCATGGAGCCCGCCTTCCGCGACGGCGACTGCCTCTTGGTGGACCGTCTGGCCTACAAGCGGCGCACCCCTGTTCGCGGCGATGTCGTGGTTTTGAGCCTGCCCCTTGACGACCAAGCATACCTGAAGCGCATCGTGGGCTTGCCGTGGGAATGGGTGTGCTTGGAGACGGAGGCCGTCGTGGTGGAGGGCGAGGCCGTTCACGAGCCCTACTTAGGCGACCAACGTATCCCGCAGGAGTTCGTCGGACAGGAGTGGCACCTCGGCCCAGAAGACTACTTGGTGCTGGGGGACAGCCGGGGCGACAGCTTCGATAGCCGCAGGTTCGGACCAGTGGGAGCGGAGCAGTTCCTAGGCCCGATCCTGTTTCGCTTCTGGCCCCCATCGCGATGGGGGAAGCCCTCGCGCGCTCCCTAAGCCGAGTCTTCCGCCAGCCAGCGGGCGGCGTCCTTGGCGAAGTAGGTGATGATCATGTCGGCCCCAGCCCGCTTGATGGCAGTGAGCAATTCGAGGGCCACTCGCTTGCCGTCGATCCACTCGTTCTGAGCGGCGGCATGCACCATTGCGTACTCACCGCTGACGCTGTAGGCGGCGATGGGATGGTTGTACTGCTGGCGCACCCGGGCGATGACATCGAGGTAGGCCAAGGCTGGTTTGACCATGATCACGTCGGCCCCCTCCTGGATGTCGGTCTCTATCTCACGCATGGCCATCCGGGAGTTGGAGGGGTCCATCTGGTATGTATGGCGATCGCCAAAACTTGGTGCAGACTCGGCGGCTACGCGAAAAGGCCCGTAGAGAGCAGAGGCGTATTTTGCCGAGTAGCCGATGACAGGCGTATCAGTGTAGCCAGCGCTGTCCAGAGCAGTTCGGATGCTTCCCACCTGCCCGTCCATCATGGCGGACGGAGCAACTGCGTCGGCCCCTGCTGCCACTTGGGATACAGCCGCGCGAGCCAAAAGCCCCAGCGTGGCGTCGTTGTCGATGGCCTCATGCTTTACCACGCCACAATGGCCGTGGTCCGTGTACTCGCACAGGCAGACATCCCCGATGACCATCAACTCCGGCACCGCCTTCTTGATCAGGCTTGCCGCCTGCTGGATGATGCCGTCGTCGTCATACGCGCCCGACCCCACGGCGTCCTTCACCTCTGGGATGCCGAAAAGCAGCACTGCGGGTATGCCCAATGAAGCGACTTCGATTGCCTCGCGCTCCAGCAGGTCCAGCGAAATCTGATAGCAGCCGGGCAGCGGCCCAATTTCTTGGCGCACGTTGTGCCCGTGGGTGATAAATAGGGGATAGATGAACTCGCTGGGGCTGAGGCGAGTCTCTTGCACCATCCGTCTCAGGGATGGTGTGCCCCTCAAGCGACGCAGGCGCGCCTGAGGAAAACCTACCATTGCCGTGTCCTCCCGTTGGTGTAGTGCTCCTTCAGAGCCTGCACCAGCCCCTTGCTGGTGTGCTCCGAAGCTACTACCTGAATATCAAGTCCTTCTTGCCGAGCCGCCTCGCTGGTGACCGGCCCGATACAGGCTAGCACAACCGGGGCCAGTAGCTCCACATGCCCCTCAAGCACACTTACCATACTGCGCACGGCAGATGGGCTTGTGAACGTAGTGACATCCAGCCCAGTATTCAACGCTTCCAGTACGCGTCCCCGTGCATCATGCGGGATTTCGGTGCGGTACAAGGAGAGGTGGCGCACCTCCGCTCCCAGTGCTTCCAAGCCCGGCGGAAGCTCGGCGCTCCCAGCCTTGGCCCGTGGCAAAAGCACCCGTTTGCCCCGCATGTCCAAGGCGCTCATGGCCTCCACAATGGCAGCGGTGCGGTGTTCATCCGGCATCAGTGCGACAAACGCCCCTCTTTGTTCAAGTGCCTGGGTCGTAGCCGGGCCAATGGATGCCACAGAGCGGCCTTCAAGGGCGTCCACGTTCAGGCCAAGACTGGACAGACGGTCGAAGAAGACCTCCACCCCGTTTACGCTGGTGAACACCAGCCAGTCGTAGCTGGACAGCGACCTGAGGGCCTCTTGGATGGCCCCGTCATCGTCCTCGCATGGGTGAATGCTGATGAGAGGTGCTTCCACTGGCGTGGCTCCGTCTTGGGACAGCAGCCGCGACAACGAGGCGGCCTGCGCTTGTGGTCGGGTGACCAGTACACGCAGCCCCTGCAGCGGTCCATCGGTCTGATTCGAGTTAGCCATCTTGTGGGTTCGACACCGGCGCTCCCGCCTCTATCATTGCTTGGTGACAGCTTGCAGCTACAGCATAGGGGTCGGGACTGCCAAAGGCGTACGTCTGACAGGAATCGGACCCCCCGGACTCCCCCCACGATAAGTAACCAATCAGGTGCAGCATTCCATCTTGCAGGTACCCGTAAGCCCCCATGGGCAGTTGACACCCCCCGCCCAGAAGCTCCAGCAAATAACGCTCGGCGACCACTTCCTGTCGCGTAGGGCCGTGTTCCAAGCAGGCGACCAACTCTGCCACAAAGTCATCGCCTGCCCTCGTCTGTACGGCCAAGGCACCCTGACCCGGCGCAGGGACGAACTCTCGTATCGAGAGGCGCTCGGCCATTTCCCCGTCAATGCCCAGCCGGTCAATGCCTGCGGCGGCGAGCACTGCGCCGTCGTACTCTGCCCCCTTGGCTTTGCCCAAGCGCGTCTCCACGTTGCCCCGCATGGGCAGCACCTTCAAGTCCGGCCGCGCATTCTTGAGTTGGGAGGCCCTGCGTGGACTGCTGGTGCCGATGCGCGCACCCGCGGGAAGCTGCGCCAGCGAGCATCCCCAGCGATTGACCAGTACATCCCGAGCATCGGCGCGCTGGCAAATGGCGGCAATGGCGAGGCCTTCGGGCAGCACGGTGGGCAAATCCTTGAGGCTGTGCACCGCGAGATCCACTTCACCCCGCAGCAGCGCATCCTCCAGCTCCTTGACGAACATGCCGCGCCCCATCCCAGCCAGCGACGCCTCCGGCGAGGCATCGGCCTGCGTCCGCACACCCACCACTTCCACATCAAGCCCCGGCCCATCAAGCCGCGGCACATCAGGCCCAGGGAAAGAGGCCCGCAGCCTCTCCACCACCTCATTGGTCTGGGCCAAGGCCAGCCTGCTGGCCCTAGTGCCTACTCGTATTTGATTCATGGCTATTTATGAGTTGCTTCAGACAGGGGACTAGGACTGCGTCATAGCGCGGGCGCCAAATTCTTCAATCAACACCCTTGATGGGTATCCCAAAGGGTCCGAGCTGGCTGTATGCCGCCCGGTGACCAACCCGCACTCCATAAGTCACAGCATTCGGTCTCCGCTCTAGCAGTCGCCGGGTGGCCGCAATGTCCCAGTCGTCGATCTCATACTCGCCTGTCTCGACGTCTATGACCACGAAGCTTCCCTTCGTCAGTGACTCAGCCTGTGGCTCAATGTGCTCCCGGTAGAACGCCTCTCCGCGTGCCGCGATCTCTCTAGGCTTGTAATTCGGGGCTGCCACAGACCCTCCTGGCTATGCTATTTCCGCTATTCCCGGATGATTGATCTTGATTGCTCCTAACGATACGCTGCTCCTTTTCCCGCAGTCAACGTAGCCTGCGGGCAAGGAAAGTCCATGAAGGCTGCGAGAAACGACGCCCTGCCCCTGCATCGTACCCACTCAAAGGGCCTTGATGTGTTCCCCTGCAATTGCAATTGCCCACTGACATCCGCCCGTTGACACACCACCAAACCTCCCTATAGCCTCAATACTGGCGCTCCAAGCCGGACCCGCCCATCCGTATGCCCAGCGCAAACCGCATCTCAAGCCAAAATCAGCGAGAACGACAGGTTTCACCCAAAATGCCACATTGAGCCAGCCACGAACAAAGCTGACGATGCCACAAATGTCCCACGCTCCAGATATGAAGTGTCTCGATACAAGTCCGTCCCATCTGGCATCGCAGATACAAAACGCCCCGAAAATGCCCATCGACAGCTACACCGATGTGCCACCAACCGTCTCCCACCAGCCTGGGACCACTGCTTCAGCTACGAAACAAAGCTGGCTATGAGACCAATGAGACCGTTTTCAGATACAAAACTGTTCGTTCCAGATATAAAAGTGGTCTCACCTCAGCTACACCACCGTCCCCCATGGCCGCCCGCCCAGCTACGAAATGCCCGTCACCGCGGACCACAAAGGTTCCAAACAGGTGAGGATCTGCATCCCCCTCACCCTCTCCCGCCGGACCATGCCACAGATGCCAGAAGGTGCAGCTACAAAAGCACTTTTTGCAGATACGAACGGTCTGACATGCCAGCAAAAAAGACCCTGAAATCCTTCCAAATGCCACAAAACTCCGGCCGCAAGCTATACTCTTCGTAGCTACCGCAAGGTGAACCCCTTGGAATACGAAACCGTCATAGGGCTGGAAGTCCACGTCCAGCTGCTTACCGAGAGCAAAATGTTCTGCTCTTGCAGCACCCGCTATCAAGGCGCGCCTCCCAATACGCATGTCTGCCCAGTGTGCTTGGGTATGCCCGGCATGTTGCCGGTGATCAACAGGCGCGCTGTGGAGCACACTATCACCACCGGCTTGGCCCTTGGTTGCCGCATAGCCGACACCATCCGGTTTGATCGCAAGAACTACCCCTATCCCGACCTGATGAAGGGGTATCAGATATCGCAGTACCAAGACCCCATCGCTGCCGACGGGCATATGGACTTGGAGGTCGACGGGCACACAAAGCGCATCGGCGTGGAGCGGGTGCACTTGGAAGAGGACGTGGCCAAGCTACAGCACGTTACCGATGACGGCGCCGAGCCCTACACGCTGGTGGACGTCAACCGCTCCGGTGTGCCCCTCATGGAGGTGGTGAGCCAGCCCGACATGCGGTCGGCGGAAGAAGCCCGCCTCTACCTGACGAACCTGCATGCCATCCTCCAGTACACCGGGGTTTCCACTGCCAATATGCAGGAGGGCAACTTCCGCTGCGACACCAACGTCAGTCTGCGGCCCAAGGGCAGCGAGCAACTTGGAGCCAAGGTCGAGGTCAAGAACCTCAATAGCTTCCGCTCCGTCTATTACGCCCTAAAGTTCGAGGTCGAACGACAGGGCCGGGTGCTCGACGAGGGAGGACGGGTCGAGCAGGAGACCCGCGGTTGGTCCGAAGACAAGGGCGTGACCTTCTCCCAGCGTTCCAAGGAGTATGCCCACGACTACCGCTACTTCCCCGAGCCAGACCTTCCTCCGCTGGTTATCCAGCCTGAGTGGGTGGAAGAAGTCCGGTTTCAGTTGCCGGAGCTTCCCGCTGCCCGGCGTCACCGTTTCTCGGAACACTATGGTCTCTCGGCCTACGACTCCGACCTGCTGACCGTCTCAAAGGCTATGAGCGAATTCTTTGAGTCCGCAGTTGCTCACGAAGCCGCTGCCAGCCTTCCCCTGCAGGTCAAGGCCAAAATGGTGGGCAACTGGCTCATCACCGAGGTCAACGGGCTGTTAAACTTGGAGGGCAAGGAAATCGAGAACTGCCCGCTCACTCCGGCCCACCTCGCCGAGTTGGCAGCGCTGGTGCAGTCGGGCACCCTGAGCAGCTCGCTGGCCAAGGCGACGCTGGAGGAAGCCTTTCACTCAGGTAAGGCACCGCGCGAGATAGTTTCGGAGCGGGGCTACGTTCAGGTGAGTGATGCTGGTATCATAGGCGAGGCGGTCAGGCAGGCTTTGGATGCCAACCCGGCGGCCGTGGCTGATTACCTTGCAGGCAAGGAGACGGCCTCCAAATACCTGACGGGCCAAGTGATGAAGATATCCAAGGGCAAGGCTAATCCTTCGCTGGTGGGCGAGATGTTGGCCGAGCAGCTTCAGGCGATGCGTTCTGTCTGATGGTGCGTTCAGTCTGAGAAGGGACATATAGTTTGGAAGGCGCACTTAATTTCGCCCAGATACTGATCTCCGTCGTCCTCGTCCTCATAATCCTGTTGCAGGTCCGCGATGCCGGCAGTGGCATCTTCGGTAGCGGACAGGCCAGCTACCGTACCCGTCGTGGTGTGGAGCGGACCCTCTTCCAAGGCACTATCGTCTTGGGGATCGTATTCGTCCTCGTCTCCATCCTCAGCGCCAAGCTGCTTTAGGGCGCTGCCGCCATGGCGGGCCCCATAATCACTCTTACCACAGACTTCGGCCTCAGCGACCCCTACGTCGGCTTGATGAAGGGGGTCATACTTGGCATCAACCCCCAAGCCTCTGTACTGGACCTCACCCACGGCGTACGGCCACAAGCGGTGGAGCAGGCCGCCTTCCTGACCTCCAAGAGCTACCACTACTTCCCCCCGGAGACAGTCCACGTTGTCGTGGTCGACCCCGGGGTCGGCACAATGAGACAGGCCTTGGTTGTCGTCACGTCTCACGGACTCTTCGTGGCACCGGACAACGGTGTGCTGGGACGCCTCGGCATCTGCGATGAGCAGGGCGAGGTGGCCACCGACTGCACAGCTTACTCCCTGACCGTACCTGCCTTCTGGAGACTGCCTGTCAGTCACACCTTCCATGGGCGTGACGTGTTCGCTCCCGTAGCAGCCCACCTGTCGTTGGGGGTTGCCCCTGCCGAGATGGGTGTGGACGTCCAACGCTTGGTCCAGCTCCCATATACCAAGCCGTCTTGGGAGGGAGGTTCCATCTCAGGCCGTGTGGTCCATATCGACCACTATGGCAACCTGGTCACCGACATCGAGGGGGAGTTACTGGGTGAAGTCGATGGGCTGCGGATTGAGGTAAAGGGCCGCTCCATATCCGGCATGAGCCGGTCTTACGCCGAGGGCGGGGAGCTCCTAGCCATTATCGGCAGCTTCGATACCTTGGAGGTGGCAGCGCGCAACGCTAGTGCGCGAGAGCGGCTCGGAGCGGCAATCGGCGATGCCGTCCGGGTTGTTCGTTAGCCATGCTATGATTCGCACTAACATGAAGCGCACCGTACGTGTCACACGGTGTCTACGAAGATGGAAGCAGGGTTGGGGCAGGGTTGGGGCAGTCCTTGAAGTGGCTGGGGCCTACCCTTCTGAGAGCAGCCGCAATGGAAGTGCAGGGGCTTAGCGTGACACGATGTGCATGATGCTGCTACCATTGGTTTCCTGTAACCGTAGCTATCCGTCTCTTGTTAAGGGGGCGACATGGAAAGACCGGGCCGGCTGGAAGTAACCCGTGAGACCCTCCTCGAAATGTACCGTACCATGGCCACTATCCGCGTGTTTGAGGAGCGCGGCTTGTTCGAAGTGACTCAGCGAGCGCTATCGGGTTCGGTGCACTCCTCCGCAGGTCAGGAGGCTGTGCCTACTGGAATTTGCGCTCACCTCAACGAGCACGACTACTTGGCTAGTACTCATCGCGGACATGGCCATTGCATTGCCAAGGGTGTTGACCCCAAGGGGATGATGGCCGAATTGTTCGGCCGCACCAACGGCACCAACGGCGGCAAGGGCGGCTCCATGCACATTGCCGATATGTCGAAGGGTATGTTGGGCGCCAACGGTGTGGTAGCAGCCAGCGTGCCTCTCGCGGTCGGTGCCGGGCTGAGTATCAAGACTCGCGGTGAGGACCGGGTGGCGGTCGCCTTCTTCGGCGATGGTGGAGCCAACCAAGGAGCCACTCACGAGAGCATGAACCTTGCCTCGGTGTGGAGGCTGCCGGTTATCTTCGTCTGCGAGAACAACTTCTACGCCGAGTCGACTCCCGTGGAATACGCTCTATCTGTGAAGAATGTGGCCGACCGTGGGGCAGCCTACTCCATGCCCGGGGTCATAGTGGACGGGATGGATGTATTCGCTGTCTACGATGCTGCAGGCCAAGCCGTGGGCCGGGCCCGCGCTGGGCAGGGTCCCACGCTTCTGGAGTGTCGGACCTACCGCTACTACGGCCACACTGTCCGTGATAACCCGCATACCTATCGTACACAAGCCGAAGAGCAGGAATGGCGCGCCAAGGACCCCATCAAGCAGATGAGGGCTACGGTGCTCGGAGACGGGACTCTTGCCGAATGGGAGTTGAACGATATCGATACAAGTGTGGAACAGATGATGGACGAAGCCATCCAGTTCGCCGAAGCCGGAGAGACGCCTGATCTGTCAGAGTTGTACACCGACGTATACGTGGACTACCCCATGGATCAGTTGCGCCGCGGCGCAGGGATGCTGTCTTAAGCAAGAGCCCAACGCTAGTCAGGAGGCCGCCATGGCCACCACAACTGGGCGTTCTATCCAGTACCGCGAGGCCATCAACGAGGCCCTGCATCAGGAGATGGAGCGCGATGAGACCATCATCATCATGGGCGAGGAGATCGCCGGAGCCCCAGGCAAAGCCGATCAAGGCTTCATCGATGCTTGGGGCGGCCCCTTTCGCACCACTGTCGGCCTGATCCAGAAATTCGGCGACCGTCGTGTGCTCGACACACCTCTATCCGAGGCTGGATTCATTGGCGCTGCCATGGGGGCCGCTACCACCGGTCTGCGCCCAGTGGCCGAGTTGATGTTTGTCGACTTCGCTGGCGTGTGTCTCGACCAGATACTGAACAACGCCGCCAAGATGCGCTACATGTATGGTGGTCAGGTGAAGGTGCCGGTGACGCTCTTGACTCGAATTGGCGCTGGCACTGCTTCTGCAGCCCAGCACTCCGAGTCCTTCTACTCCATCTTCACCCACATCCCGGGTCTCAAGGGGGTCTGCCCCTCCGACCCGTACACCGCCAAGGGGTTGCTCATATCGGCCATACGCGATGATGACCCCGTGGTCTACTTCGAGCACAAGCTGCTCTACGGGATGACCGGAGAGGTGCCGGAAGAGTCCTACACCATCCCGTTGGGCAAGGCACGGGTGATGAAGCCTGGGAAGGATGTAACCCTCATAGGCATCTCGCGGATGACTCATGTCTGCTTGGAAGCCGCTGCCACCCTGAGCAACAACGGGATTGATGCAGAGGTCATCGACTTGCTGTCCATCTCGCCTATCGACTATGACCTGATCATCGACTCGGTGCGGCGGACCCATCGCGTGGTGGTGGTGGACGAGGACACACCCCGTTGCAGCGTGGCCGCCGACATCTGCGCCGTAGTCGCCGAGGAGGCCTTTGACCACCTCGATGGGCCGCCGTCTCGCGTGCAGGCTCCCCACACGCCAGTCCCGTACGCCAAGGCGCTGGAAGATGCCTACATGCCCAATTCGGCTAGGGTGATAGCCGCCGTGAGTCGGGCTATGGGGACTGCTTAGCAGGACGAGACCGCTGAAACTCTAAGCGAGCCTTTCTGGCTCGATCGGAGTTCTGGCCCCTAAAGCCCCAACTTACCAGGATTCATGATGTTGGCTGGGTCTAGTGCCTGCTTCATGGAGCGTACCACGTCCAAGCCGACGCCCCACTCGCGAGCGAGCAGGTGGGCCAGCTTTATGCCTGCTCCGTGACAATATTCCATGGTGCCACCCATATCCTGGGCCAATCGGAGCACATCGTCGACAGCGTCGGCGAAGCCAGCGGATTCCAGCTGGCCAGAAGCAGGCCGCACTAGCATCGAGAAGAGTTCGGGGCGTCCCCACACGGCGTACTCCCTCACTTCGATACCCCGTTGGAACAGAAGGTCCGAGGCCCGCTTGCGATAGTCCAGCACCCTGGAGGCTGGCAGAGCCATGTGGAGGTAGTCGAATCCCCACCTGCGGCGCCTCCACCGCTCCTTGCGGGGTAGGTGTTGTACCTCATCGCGGTAGTCGAGGGCGATATCGTAGCGCTGCTCCCAATATTCCTCCGTGGGCCCCGGGCCTAGGTCTTCGGCATAGTGTTGGGCGCATAGCTGACGGCAGCGGGCCAGTTCGGCGTGCACCAGTTCCTGATAGCCTTGGAACATCAGGTAGAGAATCGCACCGTCGGGACCCTCCTCGGTCAGGTCCATCAGTGTGGGGCGTAACCCCAAGGAAAAGGCCTCGGTGACTGCATTAAACCCATGGTCGAATGTGGAGAACCTGAAGGCGATGAATGACCGGGCTTCCGGGACCGTTGCTACCCTCAGGCTGGCTTGCGTAATGACGCCGAACACTCCCTCCGCCCCGATGAACAGGTGGTTGAGGTTGGGCCCGGCCGAGTACTTGGGGACGGGGGGCGTGCTCAAGAGCTGGCCCGTAGGCAACACCGCCTCCAAGCCCAACACCTGCTCGCCCATGGGACCGTTTGCCGCCGCCAAGTAGCCCACTCCGTTGGTGGAGATGGTGCCTCCGATCGTGGCGATAGGCACGCTCCAAGGGTCGTGGCCAAGCATCAAGCCGTGGCCGTGCAGCGCACGGTTGACATCCTCCAGTATCGCCCCAGCCTCCACTTGCACCATACGACTCTGAGGGTCAATGTCGAGAATGGCGTTCAAACGCTTCAGGTCCAACACGATGCCACCCTGTACAGGCAGAGCAGCGCCCATTACACCGGTGCCCCCGCCTCTAGGGACGATCGGTGTGCCGCTTTCAGCGGCCAGCTTGACCACAGCTGCGACATGCTCAGCAGATTTAGGCGCTACCACGAGGTCGGCCGTCTTTTCCAGCAAAGCGGCGGCGCGGAATGCCCGGGATGGTGTCAAGGCGTCACCGGAGTAGTGATCAAGGTCTCTGGCCTCGGCAAGGACGTTTTCCTCACCGACTATCTGTGCGATGGCGCGTACTAAAGCGGGATCCAACATGGATGCTTAGCCCCAGTTGGCCAGTCGGTGGATGGCCAGTAAATGGTTAGCCAGTTGGTTGAGGCCGTAGATGGCTGTGAGTCGCGTAGCCCGCCACGGCTAGTCCTCAGGAGATGCTATGTTGGCGTATCGCCACTCGGTGCCTTGGGGAGTGTCTTCCAGCGAGATGCCCAACTCCGAAAGGCCCGAACGTATGGAGTCGGCCAAGGCGTACTCCTTGGCTGTGCGCAGCTCTCCTCGGATGCCTAGGAGCAGTTCGACAAATGGTCCGACTTGTTGCGAGCCACGTTGTCGCGTGTCCTGTAGCGTCAGACCCAACAAGCCGCTCAAATCGGAAAGGGTTTCCTGAGCTTGCTTGACAGACTTGCCTTCTTCCGAAGCGCGGTTGATCTCCCGCCCTAGGTCGAACAGAGCAGCTAGGGCTTGGGGCGTGTTCAGGTCCGACTCCATGGCCTCCAGGAACTGCTTGCGGTAGGGTTCCGGGTCTGCGCTGTCGGTGGCATTCTCGTTGGCTGGCTGACGCATGGGAGTGCGCAGCCTTTCAGCCCCTCGCTCCATGGAGTTGAACTTGTCCTCGCTGTAGGTCTGGGGATGGGTGTAGTGGGTGCTGAGGAACAGCAGACGGAAGGCGTCGGAGGTGTGGCGTTGCAGCGCGTCGGACACCGCCACCAGGTTCCCCAGTGACTTGCTCATCTTGTCTTCGCCCATGTGGAGCAGACCGTTGTGCACCCAGTGTCTTGCGAAAGGCATCTTCTGGGTGTAGGCCTCGCTCTGGGCGAGCTCGTTCTCGTGGTGCGGGAATACCAAGTCTTGCCCGCCGCCGTGGATGTCCACCGTCTCACCTAGGTACTCCATGGACATGGCGGTGCACTCGATGTGCCAACCCGGTCGGCCCTGTCCCCATGGGCTGTCCCAAGCTGGCTCGCCAGGCTTGGCCCCCTTCCACAGGGTGAAATCCATGGGGTCTTCCTTGCCCATTCCCGGTTCGATTCGCGCCCCTGCCAGCAGGCCTTCGCGATTGCGTCTGCTGAGTTTGCCGTAACCTTCGGACCGGTCCACGCGGAAGTAGACATCGCCTTGGGAGGCGTAGGCGTAGCCCTGCTCCTCCAAGCGCTGGATGATTTTGATGATGCCCGGCACCTCTTCGGTGGCGCGGGGGTAACGGTGGGCCCGCCTTACGTTGAGATCGTCCATGTTGGTCAGGAACTCGCCGATATACTGCTCCGCCAACTGGTCAATGGAAACGCCGTCCTGCTGGGCCCTCTGGATGATCTTGTCATCGATGTCGGTGAAGTTCTGTATGTGCTCTACCTCGAAGCCACAGAACTCCAGATAGCGGCGCAACACATCGAATATGATGTAGCTCATCGCATGCCCGACATGGCAGGAAGAGTAGGGTGTGATGCCGCACACGTACATGCGTACCTTGCGATCCATGGGAACGAACTCCCGCGTCTCGCCGCTGAGAGTGTCGTAGAGCTTCACGCCGTCGCCTCCACCAGTGCCACCGCAAAGGCCGCCAGCCCTTCTCCCCGACCAACGAATCCCAGGTAGTCGGTTGTGGTGGCCTTGATGCTTACGTCGCCTTCCGGTATGGACAGCGCGGCGCTGATATTCTGCTTCATGGTTTGCATGTAAGGGGCCAGTACGGGCCGTTGCGCCAACATTGTAGCATCGACGTTGGCCACCTGCCACCTGCTATCCCTTACCAACTCGGCCGTCCGGTGGAGCAACACGAGGCTGGAGATGTCCCGGTACTGAGGGTCCGACGACGGGAAGTGGAGGCCTTTGTCGCCCAAGGAGGCGGCCCCCAGTAGGGCGTCCATGATGGCATGGGTCAGCACGTCCCCGTCTGAATGACCCGACAGTCCCAAATCGAAGGGTATGGGCACACCACCCAATACCAGCGCCCGCTCTGCGACCAAGGGGTGGGCATCGAACCCAAAGCCGACTCTCATGGGTTGCGTCGCACGGCTTAAGGCCGAACGCCTTGTGCCGAAAGCTGCCGCTCGACTATAGGCAGGTCTTCCGGGGTGGTCACCTTGAGGTTGTCGTAAGCGCCGAGATGCACTCTCACTCGGCCTCCCATAGCTTCCACCATGGCCGCGTCGTCGGTGAAGCTGCTGTCAAGTTGCTGATGGGCTGACATAAGAAGGTCGTATCGGAAGGTCTGGGGAGTTTGCACCGACCATAGCTTGCTGCGGTCCGGGGTGCTTTCCACTATGCCTTCGTCAGAGACAACCTTGATGGTGTCCTTGGAGGGGACGGCTGCCACCGCCGCGCCGGTCTCCCGAGCCGCCTGTACCCCTTGAGCTACCAAGTCGCCGGTCAAGCAAGGGCGGGCCCCGTCGTGCACTATCACCCAGCGACAACCCTCCAAGCGTTCCAGACCAGCGCGCACGGAGTCCTGTCGCCGTTCTCCCCCAGCACACAGAGCAACGATTTTATGCCATCCCTGCTGTCGAACCATGGCTCGGCCCTCTTCCAAGCGCGCCGCTGAGAGAACGAGAACGATTTGATCGACTGCGTCCGACGCTTCGAACACACTGACCGAGTGGGCGATGAGGGGAAGACCAGCGACAGTCGCGAACACCTTGTCCAAGCCGGTCATGCGAACGCTCTGACCGGCTGCTACGACCACGGCGCCAACTGTCTCACCTTCACTGCCATGGGCATTAGCCCAAGCGCGAACGCCGTGGTCTGAAGGCATACCTTCGGCCATGTTAGTTTTGGCGGTTTTGGGCGAAGATCATTCGCCCGGCTCCGGTCTGCAACACGCGGGTCACTGTCACGTCACGGTTGGTGTTGATGAATCTCTTGCCGCCCTCCACCACCACCATGGTGCCATCGTCCAAGTAGGCGACCCCTTGGCCAGCCTCCTTGCCTTCTTGGATGATGCTGACGTGCAGTTCCTCACCGGGTAGGACTATCGGCTTAAGGGCGTTGGCCAACTCGTTCACGTTGAGCACCCTGATGCCCTGAAGCTCCGCCACCCGGTTGAGGTTGAAGTCGGTGGTCAGGATGGTTGCGCCCATAGAGCAAGCTATCTTCACTAGCATTGCGTCGACTTCTGTACCGTTGGACAAGTCTTGGTCCAGGACTTCCACCGCCACCGAATCATCTTCCCGGAGCTTGGTTAAGACCTCCAAGCCGCGCCTGCCCCTAGTCCTGCGCATCGGATCACTGGAGTCGGCGATATGGCGCAACTCATCAAGTACAAAGCGGGGCACTACGAGGGTGCCCTCGACGAACCCGGTTTGCGTCAGGTCGGCAATTCGGCCGTCAATAACGGCACTGGTGTCGACCAGGATGCGGGCAGGCTCGGCACCTTCGACTTCCTTGGGGCGGGCCTCCATTCCAAGAAAAGCCTGTCCCACATCCGCCTCACGCTGTATCCCCAGCAGCAGACCCATGCTGCCCAGTCCGAAGCTCAGCATTAGAGGTACCCCCCAGCCATGCCAGCCCTCCAAGGAGTACAGGGGCACCGATAAGAGCGAGGCGAAGACCAAACCGATGAAAAGACCGATGGTACCCGACATCAACGTGGCCGCGGGCACCTGATTGAAGCGGTCGATCCCCTTACCCAAGGGGACCGTCGTGATATAGGGCATCACAAAGGCTCCAATGGGCAGCCCCGATAGTGATAGGGCCAAACCCCAAGGCAAGAATTCCTCTTTGCTGGTGGAAACCTGCGAGACCATGCCTCCCAAGCGCCACCCTAGGGCGCCGAACCCGGCAGCCCCCAAGAGGCGCAATGGCCAATTACGGAACATCTCGACACCTCTCTCGGGTCCCTTGGAAGAAATAGTAATGATGCGATAGTCGGATAACGCGTCCCTTCACCAAGCTTGAAAGGCGAAGGGGGACCCGTAGACTTATGGCCCTAGCCTACCATAACTCTTGTTATCTCGGAAAGATGCCCTTCTCCATGAGAAGACATCGCTGCCCCTGCCATGCTGCTCGGTTATAGACTCCAAGGACACAGCCCAGCCCTTGGCCCGTCGCAGACACCTGTACTATGATGTCTTGAGCCCACGTCTTGACCCCACCTAGGAGGATGCTATGAAAGTATTTCGGATTAAAGATGTGCCCGTCGAGCCAGCCGACAGCCCCCTGTTCACCGGCGGCGAGGTCACGCGTCAACAGATGGTGACCCAGCAGATTGGCAAGAACTTCACGTTCAACATCGTCAATTTCGGCACCGGGGCCCGCAACTACTACCATACCCACACCAGCGACCAAGTGCTCCTCATTACTGAGGGCACCGGTATCGTCGCCACCGAAAACGAGGAGCACGTCGTAAATCAGGGAGACGTGATACATGTCCCCGCCGGCGAGAAGCATTGGCACGGCGCCACTCCAAGCACTTCTATGTCCCACATAACCGTCACCAGCATCGACAGCAAGACCACCCAGTTGGAGCCGTAGCTTCAACCAACGCTGGGGCCTGGAGCAGGAGGGCGAGCTTTGTTACAGAACTACCAGAGCCTGACGGTAAGGCAAGAAGTGGAGATGCTGCAGGTCTTCACCGGTTTCGAGACCAGAAACCGCTATCGGATACTCGACCCCGACGGGCAAGACGTCCTGTACGCCTACGAGGAGTCCGGGACCCTCTCACGCCTCTTCCTGCAATCACACCGCCCCATGACGCTGCACATCGTCGATGGGGGCGGGAGGCCCGTGCTGACGGCGCGCCGCGACTTCTTCTGGTTCTTCTCCCACCTGCACTTCTCCTCTCCGGAGGGCCAGGAGATGGGGAGCATGCAGCGGCGGTTCCGGTTCCTCAATCGTCGCTTCGACCTGACCGACGCCCAAGGCAGTGGCCTTCATGTGGATGGCCCAATATATCGCCCTCACACCTTCTGGTTTCGCCATAGTGGGGGCGACTTGGCCAAAATCACCAAGCGATGGAGCGGTCTGTCGCGTGAGGCCTTCTCCGTAGCCGACAACTTCCACGTGGAGTTCAGCGATCTCAGCATGCCCGAATCTATGCGGTGGCTGATCCTAGGGGCAGCCTTCGCCATAGACTTGGACTTCTTCGAGAAGAAGGGGTGAGGCGGCGCAGGGTCTACCGCGGTGCGGTTACCTGTCCGCCAATCGCTCTGCATCGTCGATATAGGCCGCAGTCTCCCGTATGCGACGCTCGATAGTCCTGATGGGTTCAGCGATGCCGTTGTAGAAACAGGACCCGTGCAGCATGTTCTGCCGCGTATGATAGCGTCCGACCAGAGTATCGAACCTCTCATTCGAGTCTACCAGCCGGTCTAGACCTAGGCGGGTATCCCTGGTTGTATCTGGCATCTCGCCAGTGTGCGCTAATATGACAGCTTGGGTAGCCCGCAGGGTCGCACACCATGCCTTTTCCGCAGCATCGCGCCAATCGCCGCTATCCCATTGTCTCAATGCAGCGTCGTGCATCTCATGGGCATCCTGGAATATGGTCTGCGCGTCCATCGGGATTGTCATAACCCTGTCCTTCGCCGACATTGAGGCACTCGACGCTAGCTAGTAGTGCGCAGCTCCACCCCCGCCTTCTCCTCTTGAATGACGGAGACGATATCGGAGTCGCGGGGCCCCCAGCCTCGGCCCAAGGCTTCCACGTAGCGCTGGTCCACTAGGTTCGACAGGTCCATCGGTACTCCGAACTCACGGCCCATGTCGGTGGCGAGTCTCACGTCCTTGGCAGCAAGAGCTGCGGCAAAGCCGGGTTCGAAGTTGCCTTGAAACAGGAAGCGGGAGAACTTCTCGCGTAGCCGTGTGCTGCCGCCGGAGCTCTTGTTGATGACATCGGCCAGCACCGAGAGGTCGACGCCCGCCTTTACTCCCAAAGTCAGGGCTTCGGTGAGCAACACGCCGATGCCCATGCTCATGAGGTTGTTGCAAATCTTGCAGACCATGCCGCTGCCGATGGCCCCGCAATAGACTACGTTGGTGCCAATGGCGCCCAGCGTGGGTTTGATGCGGTTGTAGACCTCCTCGTCTCCGCCCACCATCACTGCTAGGGTGCCAGCGGCCGCCCCATAGGTGCCACCGCTTACAGGAGCGTCAAGCACTGTTATGCCTCGTTGTGCGAAGACGTTGTGGATGTGGCGAATCATGGTGGGGGAGTTGGTGGAGAGGTCGGCGTAGATGGTCTCCGTGGAAGCCCCCTCCAGCACACCCTTCTCTCCCAGTGCCACCGCCTCCACATCCCGTGGTGCAGGCAGAGATGTGAGCACCAGCTCGTTGTTTTGGGTGGCCTCGGCTGGAGAATCGGCCCACTCAGCGCCCATCTCCAACAGGTCGGTCGCCGACTCTCGTCGCAGGTCATGCACAGTCAACTGGTGGCCTGCCTTGATGAGGTTGGCAGCCATCGGGCCGCCCATGTTTCCGGTGCCCACGAATCCTACCTTCACTTATGTTCCTCCTCGTCGAGCCCGGCTCTAAACGTCCAAGCCCGCCATCACGCAGAATGGTTTACCAGAATCTCCATTGGTTGCCCGCATTATAGCAATGGGGGACATGGGTACGGGGACGGGCCGTGCTATAATCCCTCTCCGCATGGAGTCGGTTATTCAGGTTGAAGGCTTGGTCAAGCGCTATGGCAGCCTGACCGCCGTAGACGATATCTCGTTCACCGTTGAATCCGGTGAGGTCTTCGGCATCCTCGGTCCCAACGGGGCTGGTAAGACCACCACGCTCGAGATACTGGAGGGCCTGCAGCGACCCACTGAAGGGCGGGCCTCCGTCTTGGGTATGGATCTCCAGCGTCACTCCTCCCAGCTGAAGGAGCGTATCGGGGTGCAGTTGCAGGCGGCGGCCTACTTCGACCACCTCAGTTTGGCGGAGCTACTCCAGCTTTTCGGCAGCTTCTACCGGCGCTGTGTCCCAGCAGATGACCTATTGAGCAAAGTGGGTCTGTACGAGCGTCGCACCAGCCTCCTCAGGAAGCTGTCCGGCGGACAGAAGCAGGCTTTCACCCTAGCCGCGGCCTTGGTGAACGACCCTGAGTTGGTGATACTGGACGAGCCCACCACAGGCCTCGACCCTCGTGCTCGGCGCGAGATATGGGACCTGATCAGGCTCATCAAGGACGAAGGTAAGACAGTCGTCCTGACCACTCACTACATGGAAGAGGCCGCCACCCTCTGCGGGCGCGTCGCCATCATGCACCAAGGCCGAATCCTCACCGTGGGCAGCCCCGACGACCTTGTGGGACAACTGGGCGCGAGTCACCGGGTGCGTGTCTCCGCTGCCTGCGAGCTCCCGGTCGCGGGGTTGGCTGGAGGAGCCTCAGCTTTCGCGGCGAGCCGCAACGGCGACGAGTATCACTACGAGTTGGCCTTGGAAGAGCCAGCGTCGGCCGTTCAGGTCCTGCTGCACCACGCTTCGGAGCATGGCATTCAGTTGCAGCGTCTTGAGGTGCTGCCAGCCACGCTGGAGGATGTGTTCCTCAAGTTGACCGGTCGCGGTCTGGAAGAGTAACCATGGTACGGCTTTTTCTGGCGAACCTGCGCATGATGCTCCGCAACCGCCAGACCCTGTTCTGGGCCCTGATATTCCCCCTGATATTTGTGGCCGTATTCGGATTGGTGGACTTCGAAGGGGCTGGGACCGCCAACCTAGCCGTCATCGACCTCGCGGATACCGAGACCTCCCGGGATATAGCCTTAGAAATGGGGGGACTCGAATTGCTCGAGGTTGATGACGCGTACACTAGCCAACAGGAAGCCTTGGAGGCCATCGATGATGGGGATCTGGACTACCTGCTGGTGTTGCCGGCGGGGTTGGGGGATGCGGCTGCTGACGACGTATCGCCTGTCGGACTGTACTACGACCAAGCCAACCTGCAAGAAAACGAGCTTGTGTTGGGAGTTCTGTATAACCTAGCGGCCCAAGCCAACATGACGTTGGCGAGTACGCCTCAAGCAGTGCGCGTCGTTCCCCAAGCCGTCTCGGCGAGGCAGGTCAAGTATTTCGACCTAGTGCTGGTCGGGCTGGTCGGCATGGGGCTGATGGTGCACTCGGTGATAGCCCTAGGGGTGAAGGTCAGCAGCTACCGCAGTCAGGCCATCTTCAAGCGGATACTGGTGACGCCGCTGCCTGTTCGCAACTACTTCGTCTCGGAGGTGCTTGCCCACCTGTTGCTCGCAATGGTGCAGACGGCGGTCATTCTAGCCGTGGGCGTGTGGATATTCGGGGGCAATCTTGGATCAGGTGTGTGGCTCTTATTCCCCATCGCCGCCTTGGGCAACGTGGTCTTCCTAAACCTAGGGTTCATCGTCGCCAGCTACAGCAACAATGGGGCAGCCGCATCGGGCATGGGCAACGCCATCACCCTGCCGCTAATGTTCCTGTCCGGGGTGTTCTGGGCCAGCGACTCGCTGCCCGGCTTCCTGCCGGATGTGGTCCGCTTCCTGCCCCTCACACCCATGCTGGACGCGATGAGGGACGTGGCGATACATGACAGCTCTCTGTGGGCGACATGGCCTGAGCTGTCCCTGTTGGTAGGCTGGATTGCGGTTACGGCTGCGGTGGCAGTACGGGTCTTCCGCTTCGGATAATGGTACCCGGACAATGGCGCGCGGATAGTGCTGCTACTGCGGGCGTTCGAATACCCTTCTACCAGCCCGCTTATTCAGCCCGCCTAAAGCCGTAGTAATCGTCGGTTTCCAACACCCGTCGCAGACCCTCCACCGATACGTTCATGAGGTTCCCCGGTGTTGCCCACTGCTCGGTAATCTGGTAGTGCAGTTGGCTGAGAGGGACCGCGATGTTGCCTCCTGCTAGGATCATGCGAAACACAATCTCCTGCATGGGCATGCCCGGTTTTATGAAAGACTCCTCGTGAGAGCAGCACTCCAGTATGTGGGCGATCTGCTCAGCAACGGGAGGGGGATGGGCGACATCCACTTCCTGCTCCGCCTGGCAACCGTCGCAACGGCGCGTCAATAGCAGAACTTCAAAGGAACGGTTGAGCTCTTCGAACCGGACGGGGTCAATCCGGTAGGTTGCTCCTCCGTCGGATGCTTGAGATTCCCCAGTTTGGGGAGTGGTCATATATCGACCTCCTCGTTCCAGTCGACCATTTTCACTGTCACAGTTTCGCCAGCCTCTTTCACCGGCATGTCTTCGGGGCACAGGGCCAATCCGTTGGCCTTGGACATCGAAGTCAGGATATTCGATCCTTGAGCGCCCGTTGGCATGGCCAGATAGCCACCATTCTCCCTACGCACCTGCACTCGCGCGTAGACTCGCCGTCCGTCGAAGTTTCTGATGGCGCCTTCCAACACTGCCTGTATTGTGGGGCGACTCAAGCGCTTCCTGCCCAACATCTTCAGGATGGCGGGGCGGGTGAACTCCTCGAAGGCGACCATGGCGCTGACCGGGTTGCCGGGCAGTCCCATATGGGGGACGCGCCTGTCTCCTGCTCCGCGTATCAGACCGAATGCGAGAGGCTTGGCTGGCCTCATGCGCACCGACCAGAAGCCGATCTCTCCGCGCTCGGCCAGCACATCCTTTACCAAGTCGTAGTCCCCTTTGGATACACCTGCCGATGTCAGTAGCAGGTCCGAGTCTTCAGCTTCGTCCAGCTTGGCGTGCACCTCTTCAACGGTGTCGCGGGCGATGCCCAACAATCGGGGAATGCCCCCACACTGTAGCACCGATGCGGCGAGACTGAAGCTGTTGGAATCGTATATCTTGGCGGGCTCCAGCGGCTCGCCCGGCATAAGCAGTTCATCGCCGGTGGCGATGATGGAGACCACAGGGCGCCTGGTAACCTTCACGGTCTGCAGGCCCAACGACGCCAGCACACCTACCTCGGCCGCCCGTAGGGGCGTGCCCTCCTGTAGCACCAAGTCACCGGTGGCCACGTCTTCCGCCGCGGGACGCACATGCTGTCCCTGATGAGGCGTCCGCTGGATGGTAATCTGCTTGGAGTCCAAGCCCTTGGCCTTGCGCTCCAACTCGTCCGTTTCTTCGAAGGGGACAATAGTGTCGGCGCCCTCTGGGACCGGAGCGCCTGTCATGATTCGTATGGCAGTCCCGGGCTCCACGGAGCGACTGGCCACCTGTCCTGCCGGTACGTGGCCTATGACATCCAGGGTACGATGGTCGCCGCCCCCGTTTGCAAGGTTGGCGAAGTCATCGAAGCGGACGGCGTAACCGTCCATGGCGGAGTTGGCCAGCGGGGGAAGGTTGAGCGGCGAGTGGATGTTCTGGGCCAGAACCTGGCCCAGCGCACTCGTCACTTCGACCTCCTCAGCCTCCAGCGGGCTGAAGTAGGCCATGATTCGGTCATAGGCGTCTTCGACGCTGAGCATGTCCTCGTGGGTATGGCCGTGGCCATGACCGCCATGAGACGCCATCATTCTCTCCTTGTCCCACATGCCCCTGCCCCATGTGCCCCTTCTTGAATACTCGCAGCATTGTACTCCCACCACACGGCCCGTCAAAGGGTGTGCCCAAGGCCAGCTTTAGACCTTGGTGGAAATAACGCCAAACGGGTTCATAACTGGCCTCGCAGGGTAGCCCCAAGCTCTCGTTCCAAGGAGCCGAGCACATCCCTCAGCGCCCGGTTGGCCTGTTCCGCGGTGAGGGTTTGTTCTTTCGACTGGAACTCGATGCGATACGCCAAGGAACGCTGTCCTGCGGGCACGTTGGCCCCGCTGTATACGTCGAAGAGAGTGGCCCGCACTACCAAGCGGTGCCGGGTTATGATACCCAGCACTTTGGCGGCCGGCACTGCTAGGTCTACGTTCACCGCTAGATCGCGCACCGCAGCAGGGAAACGGCTGGGCGATTCGAATCTCCGCGAACCTTGGTCTCTCAGCTGTACCAGCGGCTCCATTTCCAACTCGAACAACAACGTCGTCCCCGGCCCCAAGTCGAAAGCTTCCGCCACCGTGTGGTGCAATTCACCCACCATCCCCAAGAAGCCGCCTTCTCCGACGAGAGAAGCCCCCCGGCCCGGCGCGAATACCGGATCGGTACAAGGCTCGTACCCCGCAGCGATGTGCAGGCGTTGCAGCAACCCGTCCACCACTCCCTTGGCGTCGTAGAAGCTGACCGGGGACGCATCGCCTTCCTGCCACCAGCTTTCCCGTAATGGGCCCGACATAACGCCGACCACCATCTCGGGCTCTCGCGGAAGGTCGCCCTCCCGTGGGATGAAGGCCCGGCCTGCCTCGAAGAGGGATAGGGCCCCGCTGTGATGGCTGAGATTGGCCGCCAATGTGGAAAGCACGCCAGCCCGCAAGCTGGTGCGTAGATAAGGCGCTCGAGAGTTCAGCGGATTGAACAACCTGAGAGGCTCGGCTATCTCAGGAAGATTGGCGGCCTGCTGCAATGCCTCCAGTGATGCGACGGGGTAATTGATGACCTCTTGGAAACCGGCGGCTACCAGCGCATCCTTGGCCTCTTCGCGCATCTGCCGCAACTCTTCTGGGCGGTGGTGGGGCACGGGCGTGGATATCATCGTGGTCGGAATCTCGTCGTATCCGATGGTGCGAGCCACCTCTTCGATGAGGTCTTCCTCAATAGAGATGTCGCTGCGCCAATATGGAACGGTGACCCGCAGGGCCCCCTCGTCAGCGGAGTGACAGGTGAAACCCAAGGACGAAAGGCATCGCTCCACCCGTTCCGGTTCGAAACCGATGCCCAGCACCTTCTTCATGCGGGCTGGAGTGAGAGTCACTTCCGGGGCGGGTGTTCCTGCTCCAGGGAAGACGTCGATGATGCCTTGGGACGCAACTCCCCCAGCCGTCTGCAAGAATAGCTGCGTCGCCCGGCGCAGCCCCAAGGGAGCCAGCTCCGGTCGTAGAGTCTTCTCAAAACGTAGCGACGCCTCGGTGCGCAGGCCCAGCTTCTGGGAAGTGCGACGGGTGCATCGCGCATTGAAAGTGGCGGATTCAAGGATGACAGCCGTGGTGTCGTCAGTGATCTCAGTGGTCGCCCCACCCATGACGCCTGCCAAGCCCACCGGGATGCGGGCATCGGCTATGACCAGCATAGAGTCGTCCAGCTTGCGTTCGGCACCGTCCAGGAATACCAGAGTCTCGCCGGAAGAGGCCCGCCGCACCACTATGCGACTTTCCTGAAGCTTGTTGAAATCGAAGGCGTGCAGAGGCTGGTTGTATTCCAGCATCACATAGTTGGTTACATCCACCACGTTGCTGATGGGGCGCAGACCGGCCCTCGTGAGCCGTTGCTGTAGCCACTGAGGAGAGGGGCCGATTTTCAGGCCCCTTATCAGGCTGGCGGTGTAGCGATAGCACAGGTCGGGGTCGGCGATTTCCACTGAGGTTAGCTGGGCGATGGGCTCGCCCTCTTCGGGATACGAAAGATCAGGCTCCCGTACTGTTCCTCCCGTCAGCGCTGCTGCTTCCCGCGCGACGCCCAGCACGGACAAACAGTCGAGCCGGTTCGGCGTGATCTCTACTTCCAGCACCTGGTCGCCTAGGTACTCGGTCAGGTCCTGACCCAGAGGTGCGTCCTGAGGCAGGATAATGATGCCGCTATGGTCCTGTCCTAGCCCCAATTCCAATTCGGAGCAGATCATCCCCTCGGAGACCTCGCCCCGTATGCGGGAGGCTTTCAAGGCCTCGTGCTTTCCGGTATGAGTGTTGAACAGACGTGCGCCGATGGTGGCGAAGGGCACCCGTTGACCTGCGGCCACGTTGGGTGCTCCACATACAACGCGCAGCTCTTCCCGCCCAATGTTGACGGTGCACATGCGCAGCCGGTCGGCGTTGGGATGAGGCTCTACCCGTAACACCTCACCCACGTAACAGTTGTCCCAGCCGCCGACTTCCGCGACACCACCCACCTCCACACCGGCCATTGTTAATCGATCTGCCAACTCCGTTGCAGGAATGTTGACGTCTACGTATTCCTTGAGCCAGGAAAGAGGGACGTTCATGCGCCTCGTGTCCGGCAGTGGGAAAGCGTGTTTCTACAGTGGCCTATGTCTCTGGAATGGCCTAGATGGTCGCGGACCAATGCTCCCCCTTAGAACTGCCTCAAGAATCTCAGGTCGTTGGCGTAGAAGTGACGGATGTCGTCGATGCCGTATTTGAGCATGGCGATGCGTTCGGGGCCGAGTCCGAAGGCGAAGCCGGTATATTTGCTGGAGTCGTATCCGACGCCCTCCAGTACCCGGGGATGTACCATGCCTGCACCCATAATCTCGATCCAGCCCGTATCGCGGCAGATGCGGCACCCGGAGCCTGAGCCGTCGCAGGCAAAACAGTCGATGGACATGTCGACGCCCGGCTCGACAAAAGGAAAATAGTCGCACCGGAAGCGCACCTTGCGTTCGGAGCCGAAAAGGGTGCGAGCGAACTCGTACAAAGTGCCCTTGAGGTCGGCGAACGTGATGCCGTCGTCCACCGCCAGACCTTCTACTTGGTAGAAGTGCCATTCGTGAGTGGCGTCGGTGGCTTCGTAGCGGTAGCACTTTCCCGGCACTATGACCCGCACAGGGGGCTGCATGCTCTCCATCACCCTAGCCTGCATGGGTGAGGTATGGGTGCGCAGCAGCATGGGGTAATCGCCGGCCTCGTTGCGCTGGTCGACCCATAGCGTGTTCCACATGTCGCGTGCCGGATGGTCCCGAGGGATGTTGAGCAACTCGAAGTTGTAATGGTCCCACTCAATCTCCGGCCCCTCCACCACTTGAAAGCCCATCGACACAAAGGCGTCGCATATCTGCCGCATGATCTGAGTGGTGGGGTGCAACCTGCCGTGGAGCATCGGCCTGCCAGGCAGGGTTACGTCCAGCTGGTGTTCATTGGCCAGCCGGGAGGCCTCCGACTCCCGCAGTGCATCCAGCTTCTGGGCCAATCCCTCTTCCAAGGCGACTTTGGCGCGGTTGCCAGCGGCCCCTGCTTCCGGGCGTGCCTCGGCAGGCAGAGTGCCGATGTCACGCAGAGCGGTAGTCAGGGTGCCACGGCGGCCTAGGTGGGTCACACGCCACTCCTCCACCAGTTCCGGGCTGGAGAGGGCGTCCAAAGAGGCAAGGGCTTCCTGACGCACAGCCTCAATCTGTTGCAATAAAGTTTGAGTGGCCACGAGTACTAGCTCACCATCGGTTACGAAATCTGACAACACTCCATTATAAGTAGCTCGCCCCCTTGGGGGTCAAGAAAAATGGTACTATCATCACCCTCGCCACGTTGCCAACCAGTGGCTGGCAATGCTACAGTGAACCACTTGATAGTACGCATTTGGGTCTAGCTTTTGGGTGTGCTCTAACGGGAAATCGGAGATATAGTACGGAAAGCGTCATCATTCTTCGCCTAGTGTTCCGTGTAGAGGCCAAGAAATCAAGGGAATCCGGATGCAGGACCGCGAAAGCCACCTAGCAGGGATAGTTCGGCGCCTTGTGGGTGCCGGCGAGATGTCGGAAGAGCGAAGACGTTCCGAAGCAGAGCAGCTTGCCCAAAGACTCGCCTCGTTTCCAGAGTACAATCCCAACCCGGTGGTGGAGACCGACCTCGACGCCAACGTCACCTACCTCAACCCAGCGGCCGAGGAACTGTTCGGCGTCAAGTACGAGAGAGGGGCCTCTCACCCACTTGCAAAGGACTTGGGGCCCCTGCTGGGCAGACTCATGCGCGAAGGCAGCGGCGTCCTCTCACGCGAAGTGGAGGTCCAAGAGGCAACTTTCGACCAGAAGGTCGTTTACATCCCGGAAGCTCTCGTCATCCGCATCTATTCCCACGAAATCACCCGCATCAAGGCCTCGGAGCAGGCGATGCGTGTGGCAGGCGAAGAAATGCGGAAGATGGCCCAAGAGCACGAGTTGTTGGGCGAAATCGGCCGGATCATCAGCTCCAGCCTGGATATGGATGAAGTCTACTCTGGCTTTGGCGACAAGCTCCGTACCCTCGTCCAATTCGATCGACTGGCCATAAGCTTGGTCAATCTGGACGATAATACCTTCACCAACGCCTATGTACTCGGCGAGTCAGTGCCCGGACGGGAGAGGGGCGACGTAGCGTCGCTGGAGGGCACCGTCACCAACGAGGCCGTCGTCTCTCGCCGTGCTCGTGTAGTACAGGGAGACCTGAAATCGCTGGAGGAGACATACCCCAATCTCATTGACTACCCATCGGTCGTCTTGGCCCCAATGATCTACCGGGGGGAGCTGTTCGGTGTCCTGAATGCTAGGTCTTCTATGCTGAACGCCTACACCGAGAAGGACGCCGAAATCATGTCGAGGGTGGCGGCCCAGATCACTCCAGCCGTGGCCAACTCTCTCCTTTACACTGACATAGTGCGGGCGCAGGATGCTTTGGCCCGCTCCAACGACGATTTGGAGCAGTTTGCCTACGCAGCTTCTCACGACCTCCAGGAACCGCTCAGGTCCGTTACCTCCTACATCGGACTTATCCGCGACAGGTATGCAGACAAGCTGGATGACACCGCTAGGGAGTTCATCGACTTTGCCGTCGACGGCGCTGATCGGATGCGCAGGCTCATCGACGACCTGCTGGAGTATTCTCGGGTCGACATGCATGGCAGGGCCTTCGAACCCGTCGACTGCAACCGTGTCGCAGAGACCGTTCTGGGGGACTTGGGACAAGCCATCGGCCAGTGCAACGCAGCTGTCGAGTGTTCCCCCCTGCCCGTAGTCAGCGGCGACGAGCTTCAGCTGGCACGCCTCTTGCAAAACCTCATCTCCAACGCCCTGAAGTTCCGTGATAAGGACAGACCAAGCGTTCGAGTATGGGCCGAACGTCAACGTGACGAATGGGTGTTTGCGGTGCAGGACAACGGGATCGGGATAGCACCGGAACACCAACAGAACGTCTTTGGGATGTTTACCCGCCTTCATTCCATGTCTCGATACGAGGGGACAGGTATAGGGCTTGCCCTCTGCAGCAAGATTGCCCAGCGACACGGAGGCCGTATCTGGGTCGACTCTGAGGTTGGCGAAGGGTCAACCTTCAGATTTAGCATCCCGGTTGCCGACTAGCATGACCAGTCAGCTAGTCGTGACAAATCCGCTAGTAAGATAACCGACCAGTTAGGAGGTGCTCCCGATGGCTTCAGGACAGGATGGCAAACCAATCGAAATCCTTCTCGTGGAGGACAATCCAGCCGATGCTCGTTTAGCGCAGGACACCATACAGCAGTCGAACCAGCCGGCGAACATCATCCACGCCGAGGACGGTGAGATTGCGATGTCGGTCCTGAGAAAGGAAGGGGAGCACGCAGGAGCAGCAAGGCCGGATCTGATTCTCCTCGACCTGCGCATGCCGAAAAAGGACGGCATGGGGGTGCTGTTAGACCTCAGCCAAGATGAAAACCTAGCCAACATCCCGGTGATGCTCCTGACTGGTACGGAAGCAGAGGCCAGCCTCCTAGACTCATATTCCATACCCGCCAGCAGGCACGCCAAAAAGCCCCTCCAGTTGGAGCAGTTCAACAGGGTGCTGGGTCAGCTGGGGCTCTTCAGCAGTCAGCCCATCCAACTGCCCAGAGCTGCCGCCCCAGCTTCTAGGGAAGCAGCCTCCACCTTAAAGAAGCGCCGTTGGTGGTGGCCATTCGGCTAGCCCCTTCAACAACCCCTCAAGCGGTAGGCCCCCCCGACATCCAAGTCATGGGGCCCGATGTAGGATCCTGAGGCGTTTTGGGCCTTCAGCTACGGCTTTGAGGTGATGCTTTTAGGGCTTCAGGGTGACGCTCTCTCACAGCAGAAGGCATCGAAAATCGTATCACGGACGCTCTTGTGAGCCCTCCTCGTTGACAAAGGAAGGGGGTACGCCTTAGAATCAAGATACGAAACAGACACGATAAGGTAGGAAATGTTAAGAATTCGTCTGTGCCGGGTCGGCAAGAAAAAGCGCCCATCCTACCGAATCGTCGTTGCTGATTCCGCAAGCCCCAGGGACGGGGCCTTCGTGGACTGGATCGGACACTACGACCCTCTGGAAGATCCCCCGAAGGTAACCCTCAATGAGGAACGGGCCATTAGCTGGTTACAGAAGGGAGCTCAGCCCTCCGACCCTGTTAAAAGGATCTTCCAGTGGAACGAGATATATCAGAAGGCCTCCGCTCAATGAAGGAGCTCATCGAGTATATCGCCCGAGGGCTGGCGAGTCAGCCCGACGATGTGAAGGTCACCGAGGAGTTGGAAGACGACCGAGTGGTGTTCAAGCTGGAGGTGGCGGCCGAAGACAAAGGTAAGATCATTGGTCGCCAAGGTCGTGTGGCCCAAGCCATGCGTGTCCTCCTCCGGGTAGCCGCAGTGAAGAACGGCACCAGGGCAGTCTTGGAAATAGTCTAAAGCGTCCGTCACTTCCTCCCATTTCGACATCTCCCCCACGCCAAATGGCATATGCCAAGTTCCAGCCAAGCTGACGTCCTTGTAGGTCGAGTCCTTAGGCCTCGTGGGCTTTCCGGCGAGTTGCAGGTGGAACCCCTCACCGATTTCCAGGGCAGATTTGCCGCTGGTCAAGTTTTGCTCATATCAGGCCGCCCCCACCGGCTGGAATACGCTCAATGGCGCAACGCTTTGGTGGTCCTCAAGCTGGAGGGCATCGACTCGGTGCATGATGCTGAAACGCTGCGCGGAGAATCGCTTTTCGTCCCCCGCGAGCGTGTTCCCTCGCTGCCTGAGGACCAGTACTACTACTTCCAGCTCATGGACATGGAGGTCTATACCTCCGAGGGCGAGCACCTAGGGCACATCTCCGAAATCATCGAGACAGGCAGCAACGATGTCTACGTTGTCACCGGTGGGGACCGCGAGCTCCTAGTCCCCGCTTTGGATGACGTCATCCGTGAGGTCGACGTAGAGGCCCGCCGCATGCTCGTGGACCTGCCCGAAGGGCTGCGGTGAGGCCTTTTGTGTCGCACGTCGGCCAGCAGCTAAGCGTGCTGGGAGCAGTTACGCGTATAGCGCGCCAAGGCGCCCCGGTCAGTGGCTGAGACTCGTCTGGCCAGTGCGCCAAGACTACTCTCTTCAGGCCATGTCAGGTAGTTGAAGCTCCGCCCTGTGCACGTCAACAACCGGGCAGCCACGCTCCTGTCGTGCCACCTCTCGCTTTGACCCTCCCGAAACGCCGATGGTACAATCGGCGGCAGCTTGAACCTCGCGCTGGCCCCGCGTTGACGGGGGTGGTGTAGCCTTGTGAAGGTGGGACGGTAGTATGTCTGGTCACTCCAAATGGTCTACCATCAAACATCAGAAGGGCGTTACTGACGCGCGTCGGGGCCAACTGTTTACCAAGCTGAGCCGAGATGTCGTGTTGGCGGTGCGTCAGGGCGGCGGCCCCGACCCCACCATGAACTTCCGCCTCCGGCTGGCCATCGACAAGGCCAAAAGCAGCAATATGCCCTTGGACAACATTCAGCGGGCCATTCAGAGGGCATCCGGCAGCGGCGAAGGGGCCGACGATCTGGCAGAAATCTTCTACGAGGGCTATAGCCCGGGTGGGGCCGCCATTCTGCTACAAGCCCTGACTCCCAACCGCAATCGCACCGCCTCGGAGGTGCGCTCCACTTTTACCAAGGCGGGAGCGTCGTTGGGTGAGGCGGGCTGCGTGGCTTGGAACTTCGAGACCAAGGGCATCATCACCCTCGAAGTGAGCGCCGAACAGGCGGAAGATGTGGCCCTTCTGGCCATCGATGCTCAAGCGGAGGACGTACAGATCGATGGAGCCTTCGTCGAGGTGCAGACCCGCCCCGAAGATTTGGAGGCTGTGCGACTGGCGTTGCAACAGGCCAACCTGCCGGTGATGTCGGCGGAAATATCCATGGCCCCCAAGTCCACTATCTCCTTGGGAGATAAGGAAGCAGAGCAGACGCTGAGGCTACTGGACAACTTGGAAGAGCTCATGGACGTGCAGAAGGTCTACTCCAACGGAGATTTCCCCGACGAAGTATTGCAGCGCTACAGCAAGGAGTAGCGAGTCCCCATGCGTGTCCTCGGGATTGACCCAGGCACATGGACCACTGGCTACGGGTTTCTTGCGGCGGACCGGTCGGTGGTCGTCACCGACTGGGGAGCCATCAGCTTCAAGAAAGGCAGGAATGGACCTGCCTTGGAGCAGAGGTTGCACCAAGTCTACCTCGCCCTGAGCGAGTTGATTGAGCGTGAGCTTCCGGAAGAAGTGGCCGTCGAAGACCCCTTCTTGGGTCGTGGGGCGCGTACCTTTCCCAACACAGCCATCGCCATAGGTCAGGCCCAAGCAGCGGCCTTCATGGCGGCAGCGCGCTTCGAGTTGCCCGTCTACCGCTACTCCCCTGCCGAGGTGAAGTTGGCGGTAACCGACTATGGCAGGGCCTCCAAGGAGCAGGTGCAGGAGCTTGTAGCGAGGCAGTTGGGCTTGCAGCCAGTCTTCGCCCAGCCCGATTCTGCTGACGCCTTGGCCGCGGCCCTCTGCCACATACGAAAGCGCCACTCCGACAACGTCGTTTATCAGCAGTCATCTTCCGGCTGGATCGGACGCTAGGCATGATTGTCGGTGTCAAGGGCAGGCTGGAGGCCACCGGCGGGGGCCACGTGGACCTGAGCGTCGGTGGAGTGGTGCTGCGCGTATCGGCCCCAGGGTCTGTTGTGGAGTCTGCTGGGCCCATCGGCCAAGAGATGCACCTGCATACTCACATGATAGTGCAGAACGAGCAGCCCTCGTTGTATGGCTTCGTGACTCCCACCGACTTGGGCCTGTTCCAGATGCTGATTACCGTGTCGGGTATCGGGCCACGCACTGCCTTGGCCCTCATCTCCTCGCTGCCAGGCCAGACCTTGGTCAATGCCATCGCATCCGGCGACGAGGCGTCCTTGAGTAGCGTATCAGGCGTGGGCAAGAGAAGCGCTGCCCGCATCGTGGTAGAGCTGCAGAGCAAGCTGGGGCAACTGTCTCACCAGCCAGCGACCGTGATCGCCAGCAACGGCCCCGCGGCGATATCCGCCCTCACCGCCTTGGGCTATACTGCGCGTGAAGCCTCCCAAGCAGTGGCATCCATCGAACAGAGCCAGGACATGTCCATGGATGAGCTGTTGCGCATCGCCCTACAGCGCTTGGGATGATATCCATTGTCCAGCTGCTAGCGGACTTTCCGCGCCCCCACACCGCCCCGTCATACCGGCCGCAGGCCGATATCCAGAACATCGCGCATACTGAATGGTAGCTTTAACCAACCCTTTCCACCCCAACCCCTTCCCACCCACTGACATCTCTCTATCGACGCCCGCCCTCGCCCCCGCTATCATTGACATTGACCCAGCTAAACCCCGCCCCCAATGCCCCCGAGGCCGTTGGCCCGGAGTCACTGGCTCGGACACACTGGAAGAGGACTAGGGTGCTCCTTGGTACGAAGCAGACTACGGTGGATGAGAGGATACAGCAAGCAGCGGATGTGCTATCCGGAACCCTTCATGCCAATCCTCTTGCCGACGACAATCAGGATGCCCCCACGCTTGCAGGCCCGTCGCCCACGCCCGAATCTGGGGGCCATGCCTGGGTCGGCGCGACCATGTATCAGCTACAACCCGGATACGATGACACGACACACGCGACACCCATCAGCTACGGAACGACCAAATTTCGAAATTCGCTTCTCCTCCCTTGCCCAACTCAAAGCTGGCTCCTATCTGCGAGTCTGCAAAGCCAATGCCAACAGTATGCACATAGAGTGCCACAAGATATGATGAAGATGTGTATTGGAGGTACACGGGAAGTGCAATCTATTGGTACGGGATTTGCCCCCCTGTGTTGCGTTGGGTCGCCTGATACTGCCCCCCATGCCGCGCATGCTTTCTCCGCTCCAAAGGACGGAGCTATACATGCCTGATTTCGAAGTAGTAGCCGATTTCCAGCCCATGGGCGATCAGCCAACAGCCGTTGAGGCGTTGGCCGCCGGTTTCGCAGACAACCACCGCTACCAGACGCTCTTGGGCGTCACCGGCAGCGGTAAGACCTTCACCATGGCCAAGATTATCGAGAAGATACAGCGCCCCACGCTGCTTATCGCCCACAATAAGACCTTGGCAGCCCAGTTGGCCACAGAGCTCAAGGAATTCTTCCCCAACAACGCCGTGGAATACTTTGTCTCCTACTACGACTACTACCAGCCTGAGGCTTACATACCCCACACCGACACCTACATCGCCAAGGACTCCGACGTCAACGAGGAACTGGACAAGCTGCGCCTTTCGGCCACCCGCTCCCTGCTGACCCGCCGTGACGTAGTGATTGTCGCCTCAGTCTCGTGCATATACGGCTTGGGCGATCCCGCTGACTACTACAGCTTCATTGCCGAGGTGAAGAAGGGCGAGTTTCGCAACCGCAGCCGGTTGGTGCGCCAATTAGTGGACATGCAGTACGAGCGCAACGATATGGACCTTGCTCGTGGGCGGTTCCGCATCCGCGGCGACACCCTCGAAATGGTTCCAGCCTACGGAGAAATGGCCCTGCGCATCCAGTTCTGGGGGGATGAGGTCGAGCGCATCGTCGAAGTCGACCCGCTTACCGGCGAGTTGCTGGCGGAACGGGACTCAGTGGTCATCTACCCCGCCCGCCACTTCGTTACGCCCAAGGAGAAGATGCAACTGGCCTTGGAAGACATAGAAGTCGAGCTTGGGGAGCGCCTTGGAGAGTTGAAAGCCAAGAACAAGCTGCTGGAAGCCGCCCGTCTCGAACAGCGCACACGCTACGACTTGGAGATGATGCGGGAGACGGGCTTCTGCTCTGGCGTGGAGAACTACTCGCGCCACCTTTCCCGCCGCGCCGCGGGTAGCGCCCCGTGGACCCTGCTGGACTATTTCCCCGAGGACTTTGTTCTCTTCATAGACGAGTCCCACATGACCCTTCCTCAGCTTCACGGCATGTACAACGGCGACATCTCCCGCAAGTCAACACTGGTGGACTTCGGCTTCCGGCTGCCCTCAGCAGTGGACAACCGGCCCCTCAACTTCCGTGAGTTCGAGGAGCGGATTCATCAGATGGTGTTCGTCTCCGCTACGCCCGGCCCTTACGAGATGGAAGTCAGCCAGAAAGTGGCGGAGCAGATCATCCGTCCCACTGGCCTCCTGGATCCCACTATTGAGGTCAAGCCCACGGCGGGCCAGATCGACGACCTTATCCAACGCATCAAGGAACGGGTGGAAGTTGGCGAACGGGTCCTAGTGACCACTCTCACCAAGCGCATGGCCGAGGAGTTGGCCGACTATCTGCAGGAGATGGGTGTACGCAACACCTACCTTCACTCCGAAATCAAGACATTGGGCCGCAGCGAGATACTTCGAGACCTGCGCCTAGGCGTGTACGACGTGGTGGTGGGGATCAATCTGTTGCGTGAAGGCTTGGACCTGCCGGAGGTCAGTTGCGTTGCTATCCTTGACGCGGACAAAGAAGGCTACCTGCGCTCCGACAGCTCCCTCATCCAGACCATCGGCAGGGCGGCCCGCCATGCTTCGGGCCATGTGGTGATGTACGCCGATAACATCACGGCTTCCATGAGGCGCGCTATCGACGAGACCCAGCGCCGACGTACCCTGCAGCACCATTACAACGAGACCAACAACATCGTGCCCCAGAGCATTACCAAGGCGGTGCGGGACATCACCGATAGGATCAAGGCAGTTGCGGAGCCGCGGGGCGCCTACCGCACCGAGCGTAAACAGATGTCCCGAGAAGACATGTTCCGTGTAATCAAGGACTTGGAGACGCAGATGAAGTACTGCGCCCGTAACCTAGAGTTCGAGAAGGCGGCGATGCTGCGGGACGAGGTGTACGAGCTGAGGCGGGTGATGGCCATCGACTACGCTGGACCCGATGCCATGTCCGAGGAGGCCCCACGCCAGAAGCCACGCTCCCGGCCTGGGGCCGGTGCCGCAACTGCCGGTGCCGCAACTGCCGGTGCTGCAACTGCCGATGCCCCAACCGAAGGCACACCGGAACCGGCTGCTCCTCCCCAGAAGGCGCGTTCTCGCAACGGCTCCGATGGTACCTATGGGCCTTCGTCGCGGTCTAAGGCCCGCTCCCGTAAAAGTTGACCTACTCTATCGACTTTAGCTACAATTGCGTTTAGATACGACCACCTCTGAGGGGGGCGATATGGCTGTTACCGTGGACGGCGTAAAAGAGGTCCTGAAGAATGTATATGACCCCGAGATTCCCATCAACGTGGTGGACCTCGGTCTCATTTATGCCATTGAGGTGGAGGAGGGGAACGTCAAGGTTGACATGACCCTCACTTTTCCCGGCTGTGGCATGGGCCCAATGATTGCCCAGCAGGCCGAGTGGGCCATTTCCGAGTTGGACGGTGTGGAGGACGTGGAGGTGGAGATGGTCTTCGACCCTCCCTGGAACCCCGAATATATCTCCGAAGATGGCAAGAAGTTGTTGGGGATAGACTGACATGACTACTCCACAGGAAAAAGCCCGGCTTGAGTCCATTAAGCGTAGCTGGGAGCAGAAGCGGGCCATAACCCGCAACCTGGGGAACATCAAAGCCAAAATCGGCGTCTACAGCGGCAAGGGAGGCGTGGGCAAGACCACCGTAGCCGTGAACCTCGCCACCACCCTGGCACAACAGGGCCACAAGGTTGGGCTTCTGGATGTCGACATCGACTGCCCCAACGTGGTCAAGGTCTTGGGAGTAACGGACAAGCCGGAGCAGGTGGATGGACAGCTGATCCCTGCTGAGAGGTTCGGCGTGAAGGCCGTATCCATGGGATTCTTCCAAGAGAACGAGAACGAGGCCATTATCTGGCGCGGCCCGATGATTCACAATGCCATCAATCAATTCTTGCAAATGACTGACTGGGGCGACGCCGATTTTCTGATTATCGACCTGCCTCCCGGCACTTCCGACGCTCCTCTCACCGTGATGCAGACCATCCCCATGGACGGTTTCGTGGTGGTTGTGACGCCCCAAGAGTTGGCGCAGTTGGACGGGCGCCGGTGCATCCATATGATCCGCAAGCTCAAGATGAATGTGCTTGGGATTGTGGAGAACTACACCGGCGAGATGTTCGGCGCTGGTTCCGGGCCAGCCCTGTCGGAAGAATTGGGCAGCCCCTTCTTGGGTGCCCTCACCCTACGCCCTGACTACCGGGACACCTCCAAGCCTACAGTGCTCAACTCTGGCGAGGTGATGGGCGAATTCCAGTACATCGCTGAGCAGTTGAAGCAGTCACTGGAAAGCGTCCAGACCGAGGCTGACAGCTAGTCCTTGCGTATCTAGCTGTCGCTCCGCCGCACCCGCTAGGCTAGTCGGCCGCTTGGTCTTCCTCGGTGGTTCTGCGATTGGAGTGCCTTGCCCCGCGGCCAGCGTGTTCCCTAGCCACCATGTGTTCAAGTTGCTCGACTTCGCGGTTCAGAGCCTCCTTGGCGTAAGGGGTCAGCTCTCCCATCCGTCGGAACTTCTTGTGGCGCCGGTCCATCAGCTTCTTTGTGGAAAGCTTGCCCAGCTTATCCAACTCTTTCGCCACTGCCAACTGGAGATAGTGGGCTGCCGTCAGAGGGTCCTCGTGCGCCCCGCCTTCAGGCTCCGCCACCACTTGGTCGATAAGTCCCAACTCCCGGCATTCGGCCGCTGTCAGCATCAGGGCATGGGCCGCTTCTCGCGCCCTGGCCGGGTCCCGGTTCGATCTACCTCCGCCGGTATGCAGTGGGGCAGGGGACAGAACGGCATACTGCTGCATTAGCATGGAGTCCGCTAGGCCCAAGGCCAGCGCTCCTTCACCGCCACCCTCCCCCACTATGACAGACACCACCGGTATCGGGGCCTCTGCCATTAGTGACATTGTGGTGGCGACGGCGTTGCCGATGCCCTGTTCCTCGGATTCGAGCCCCGGATGCGCCCCTTGGGTGTCGACAAAGCTGACCACTGGAAGCCGGAACGATGAAGCCAGGCCGATAAGGCGCTGCGCCTTGCGGAACCCCTTGGGGTACATATGGTGTATCTCGTGGTCCAGCTGTATGTCCCTCTGCTGGCCCAACACAACCACCTTGTTACCTCGCAGGTAACCAAGGCCTCCTACGACGGTACGGTCATCTCCACTCACGCGGTCGCCCTTCAATTCAATGAAGTGATCGATCACTGACCGGATGTAGTCTTTGGCAGTAGGGCGATCAATGCGGCGAATTGCCCGCTCCGCTTCAGGCAACTCAACGTCAGCGATGTCGGCGTCAGGGACGAGAATACTCTCTTCCTTGTCGCTCTTGCCGTTGCCGGCGCGCTGGGCGCCGAGAACCTGAAGGATGGTTGAGATGCGTTCCTTTAGGTCTTCCCGGTCCACAACGTCATCCAGCAGGCCGTGGTTGAGATGAGCCTCGGCGGTGTGAGCATCCAAGGGCAATGATTTCTTGGTGGCCTCTCGCAGAGTGCGCATGGGAGCAAGACCGATGAGAGATCCCGGCTCGGCCAGCATGATATCGGCCAGATTGGCGAAGCTCGCATAAGCTTGCCCAGTTGCCGGGTTGGCCAGCACCACGATCAGGGGCAGTCCTTTCTCCCTCAGGTGTCGCACGGCAGTAGCGGTCTTGGCCATCTGTAGCAGCGAGAGGACTCCCTCCTGTATTCGGATGCCTCCACCGGTTACGATTGCCACCAAGGGACGTCCCCCTTTGGCGGCGGCTTCGAAGGCAAGTGTGACTTTCTCCCCGACCACGGTCCCCATGGTGCCACCCATGAAGCCGAAGTCGAGAACGGCTATGGTAGTCTTGGAGCCCCCGATGGTGCAGTGCCCAGTGACCACGGCCTCGGTAAGGCCGGTGCGACGTTGGTCACTGGGCACACGCCCAATTTCTGTCCCCTCAGAGGCTTCCTCGTCCTTGTTCTTCTCCTTGCGCTTGGCGCGTCCGGAGAAAGTGAGGGGGTCAAGGGAGGATATTAACCGATTGGTCTCGCGGAAGGTCCCCCTATCGACCAGCAGCTCGATACGCTCCCGGGCCGTCAGGCTGTAATGGAAGCGACATGTAGGGCAGACGCGATGATGGACATACGAGTCGGACTCACTGACGCTCTCGCCACAGACGAGGCAATGATCACGAGCCGTGGACAGGTATACATGATTCAGGCTGGTGTTGCGCCCGAGAAAATAGACCAGCAGGTCCGACAAGTTTCTCACGTAGGCCCCTACTCGGTAAAAGAAAAAATGCTCGTATATGGTACTACAAAAGTCAGCCGCCACGACAGGCTGTAAGATGAGCAGGTTCTAACGAATCCCACTGTCAGAGACGACATGGTATCATTCCCTCACGGCAAGATTCTGTTAAGAGGGCAGGCTTCTCTCCTCTGAGAGTGGGTCTTCCCGAGACCGGGGCCAGGAGGACTATAATGCCTGACTATAAGATGATTTCCTGCGATTCCCACATGAGCGAGCCCCTCGACTTGTGGGTAACTAGAGTGGACAAGGCCTACCGGGACAGGGCCCCTCAACCACTAATAGACCCGCCTGGAAAGAAGGGCACCTTTATCACTTATGAGGGACTGCCTCCACATCCCGTTGGAATAGGAGTGGCGGCCGGCAAAAGCAATGAGGAGAGAAAAAGCTTTCTCGATACCGCCGACTACCCCGAGGACCGTCCCGGCGCGGACCCGGCGCGGCGTATCAAGGACAATGCGTTGGACGGCGTTGAAGCAGAAGTTTTATATACCACTTTGGGCTTCCGCACCTTTTGGCTCAAAGACGCTGGCCTGCAACAGGCATGCTTCAGGGCCTACAACGATTGGTTAGCTGAGTTTTGCAGCTACGACCCCAAACGTATGGTCGGTCTGGGTATGATCTCTCTATACGACCCCAAGGAAGGGGCCAAAGAACTGCAACGATGTGCCGAGATTGGACTCAAGGGCGCCACCATCTGGAGCATCCCCCCCGAGAGCCAGCCGTACAGCCTAGATATCTACGATCCCTTCTGGGCAACTGCGCAAGAGCTGGATCTTCCTGTCAGCCTCCACGTCGTTACAGGGATGGCAGGCGTGGGCCGTGACGATCCTGCTCCGGGCGACCGCTACAAAGGACCCTCGGCGCAGGCGCATGAGATACAGGAATCGCTGAGCAGGATAATCCTCTCTGGGGTACTGGAGCGGTTTCCCAAGCTGACCATTATCTCCGCCGAATACGATTGTGGGTGGTTACCCTTCTTCTTCCAGAAGTTGGACAGCAGGGTTGACCGTGGCGGGTTCAACCTTAGTCTCAAACCAAGCGAGTACTTCCGGCGTCAGATGTACGCGACCTATATAGACGACCATGTGGGTGTGGGCATGCGCGACCTCATAGGCGTCGACAGGATGATGTGGTCGTCTGACTATCCTCATGCCGCATCTACCTGGCCCAACTCCCTCGACTACGTGAACCGGGACTTTGAAGGGGCCAACGATGAGGACCGGCACAAGATCACCCGAGGCAACGTAGCCAAGTTATACGGGTTCGACTTATAAGGGCCGAGAACTCCCGCCTTCTGAGTGGCTGCGAACGCCCACTGGGCAGGCCCGGTTTGCTCATATAGCGACGCTCGTCACACCCATCGTGGCAGAATCCAAAGGGACCGGCTAAGGATCGTCCGAGCCGGTCCCTTTGCGCTATTTGGTCGTACCCAAGCCTACTGCCGGTGTTTCACGAACTCGTAGTTACCTATAAAAGAGTTTCCGAGCGTCGGTAGAGGCCAGGGGTCAATCTTGGATCCCAAGGGCCAGATGTCGAGGCGCTCGTACAGCGGAAGGGTCATTACGTTATCGTAAATCCATCTGCTTGCTTCGCCCTGTAAAGCCCACCGTGCTTCATCATCGACTGTTCGCAGAGCCCTGTTGGTGATATCGGTAAAAAACGGGTGCTCAAAGCCGAAGCTGATGGAACTTCGTGGGTGCCAGAAGATGGGAAATACTCTCAGGGGTTCTGGGACTCCACCGCTGGCGTGGGTAGCTACCGCCTGACAACTACGGGCCACAGTACACGGGCGCCAAGCGGAGTACGGCGTTACCTGCTGGGTGGAGCGAAGGCCCACGTCTTCCCACATAGTGGCGACTGCTTGGCCAACCGCAATGGGGCCTGCTACCGAAGCCTCTGTGAGCGTCATGTCCAGGTCGATCCCTTCAGGATAACCGGCCTCTGCCAACAGCTGTCGCGCCCGGTCAGGGTCATATTCGAAGGTGAGAGAGTCCAAGCCCTGCTCCTTCAGTCTGCCATCGTGACCGTGCCAATACTGATGGTAAGAGGCTCTGCCGTCGCCGAATGCCAGATTGTTGACAAGCTTCTGCCTGTCGATAGAGATGGCCATGGCCTCGCGCACTTTGCGTGCCCTCTCCCAGTCTGCTGAGTCCGTTTCCGGGTCGCACGATACCCAAGGCAGGATTTTACAATTTTCAACAAAGGTAGTGGCCAATGGTCGAGGTATGTTGCCCTCGTCGTCGGGAACGTGATATGAGCTATCGACGTCGTAATACTGGCCATGCAGTAGGAGGAAGAACTGTAGCCCCACGGGACGGCTGACGTACTTGATTTCCTGTAAATTTTCCGACTTGATAGCTTGGATGGAGTCTGCGCTGAATGTTCCGGTGTCTAGGCGTCCTACAAGGAAGTTGGCTAAACGCGTCGACTCCTCCAGGATTTCCCACCAAGTCATCTCAGCGAACTCGGGAGTCTTGCGCCAGTGGTCCTCTACTGCCGTAACTGTCCTGAACTGCCCTTCCTTGGCCTCGACCAGCTTCCAAGGGCCAGTGCCTACAGACTGCGTGTTGGCTCGCTCCTCACCCACTGTTTCCTGGTGAAGCTTGCTGCGAAACGCGAGATTGCCTCGATTGTTCCAGGTAAGGTCGACGGTAGGACTTGGCCTACTGAGCCGTATTGTCAAGTCATCCACTTTCGTCAGCTCGCAGCCATCGCAGAAAAACGTGTTTCTAACCCTGCCGGTGACTGTATGTATGGAGCCTTCTTCGATGACACTGTTCAAGGTGAAGAGGAAGTCATCGGCGTTGAATTCCCCCCAGCCCTCGTGAAAGGGGACCCCTTGCTGGATGTGGAAGGTGAGTACCAGGCCATCTGCGCTGGTTTCCCACTCCCTGATCAGCCGCGGCAATAGCTTCCCCTCGGCATCTGTCCACCATAAGTCTTCGTGTGTCACTGTGTCATCGAACCTTGACTGGAAGAAACCCTGGTTCTTGAGCAGGAACACTGGCGCTCCCATTTGGGTCATGCCCGTCTGGAAGGTACCGGTGGGCTTCACCTCGTCGGATGGAGGGGCAGGGGCTTCCGTGGGTGTCACTGGGGCTGCTGCGGGTGTCGGAGTAGGCAGAGAGGCTAGCGCCGCTGCCACCATAGCCTGGATATCTTGCTCATTGACCCCTTGGTCGGGCATCACTGCCTGGACTGCAGTTTGTACCTGCTCCGCTATTTCAGCTCCGGTTGGACCACCCGCATTCCCTTCTGGGCCACGCGCCGCAGCCAAGGCGGCCGCCACTGCATCTGCAACTAGGGCCGCCGTGTCTACGGAGGGACCAGCAGTAGCTGTGGGAACGGCAGCAGGAGCGGCCTCCTGGCCGCAGGCCAAAATCATCGCCAGAACGAGACTACATATTCCGACTATGATGGTTCGATGATTCAGCATCTAGTCTCTCCAATCTTACCCTCAGTCTTCGGATGTGGTTGTAGGTCTACCGCCTGTCGACTTCGCCAAATCGTAGCTCCCTCGGCCCCGCTGGTAGCCTAGCATAGACATAGTTCTGATAGGGAAATAGCGCCAATAGTGATGGGCCCAATAGTGATGGGCAAGGGTGGCTAAGGTTATCCTACGCGGGCAGCCGTGCGGCCTTCCTTTTCCAAGGCTTGCATCAGCTGCACTGCTTTGGAATACCCGATGCTTAGCCTGCGCTGCAGTACAGAGGGAGATATCCTGCCCATCTCCATCGACAACTCCCGTGCTCGGTCTAGGAGTTCATCCTCGTCTTCATCATCGTAGTCGCTATCGCTTGAGCCAGAGGCTGCTCCCGGGCCACTCTCTCCCCAGTCTGTGGGCATGATGGAAGGCAGCGTCGGGCCCTTCTGTTCCTTCCAGAAATTTACCAAGTCCTCGATTTCTTCGTCGTCGACGAGGGTGCCCTGTACACGGCGAGGCCGCGGGGCATCCTGCGACAGGAAGAGCATGTCGCCCTTGCCCAAGAGCCTCTCTGCGCCCACAGCATCCAGCACTACCCTGGAGTCCACCTGTGAGGCGACGGCAAAGGCAGCTCTGGCGGGGATGTTGGCCTTGATGAGGCCAGTGACCACGTTAACCGAGGGGCGTTGGGTGGCCAGCACCAAGTGAACACCCGTGGCACGACCCAGCTGGGCCAGCCTCACGGCCGCTTGCTCCGACTCGTAGGCCGCTACCATCATCATATCGGCCAATTCGTCGATGACCAGCACTAGGAAAGGCATGCGATCTGGCGACTTGCGGTTGAATCCCTCTATGTTACGCACCCCCAACTCCTCCATGGCCTGGTAGCGCCGGAACATCTCGGCGACGATGGCCTTGAGTGCGCCCAACACCTCGTTGGCATCGGTAATCACGGGGGCCACTAGGTGAGGGATGCCGTTGAACGGCGTCAACTCGACCCGCTTGGGGTCCACCATTAAAAGACGCAGTCGTTCCGGGGTGTTGGTCAGCAGCAAGGAGGTAATCACAGTGTTGATGCAGACGCTCTTGCCGGAACCTGTTGCGCCTGCTATGAGAAGGTGTGGCAGGCTCTTCAAGTCGACTGCCACGGGATCCCCGGCAGTATCCTCGCCTAAGGCTATGGGCAGGCCACCCTTCTCCGCCAGCTTGCGGAACTTGGCACTCTCCAGCACCGAGCGAAGGGGCACCTTACTAGGCGTGGGGTTGGGCAATTCAATGCCGACGGCCGCCTCGCCGGGTATGGGGGCTTCGATTCTGATGTGAGGTGTTCGCAGGGCTAGGGCGAGATCCTTCTCTCGTGCGAGGATGCTCTGGACTTTCACCCGCACGGAATCGGATGTGGGAAGGCCTCCTGGTGCCCTTGCCTTGCTGTCGCGGCCACGGGAGACCCATCCCGGCTCCAACCCGAACTGGATTACCCTTGGGCCGACCTTGACATTCTTGATGCTCACGTCAATGCCATGTTCGCTGAGGGTCGATACGATCTGCTCCGACAGGTTGTTGGGAGGCGCCTGCTGGGTCGCCCCCTCTGGTTTGGCCAGCAACTCCAGGGTCGGCAGGTGCCATCCGAATATCTTGGGGGACGGTTTTCCGGCTGCCGAAGAGGCTTGGGCAGGCATCGCACCGGCTTCAATGGTGTCGATGTCCTCTTCTTGCGCTACCGGAACTGGCTCCGGCAGGACGGACTCTTCAGCTGGTTCCTGGCCGGACATGCGCCTCGCCAAGTTGCGCCGTGCCACCTTGAGTCTGAGGAAAATCCTGCTGGGCATTGGAGTAGCGCGGACGGTCCTTACCACGGCGGGGCCGGCGGTGTGTCGTAGCCAGAGGAACGTGCTCCAGAGAGCCACAAGACACTTCTTTGCCCCTTCTTTGTACATCCCGCCCGCCAAGCGTGGCGAGATGATGGGAGGGACAATCGCGAAAAGGACTATGACCTTCAGTATTCCGAGTGACTTCTGAGAGAAAGGCTCTCCACCGAAAACAGTGGCCCAATGCCCGCCCAGCGTGGCATCTTCAAGCCACCAGCGGTCGACGGTGAATAGCGACAGGAGCCCGATCGCGCCCAAGCTCAGAAACGCAGCCCCAACCCAATCGCGCCAGTAGACAGCTAGCCAGAGGGCGCGGTACCGCATCACTAGCAGGAAGGCGAGGGGCCACAGGACAGCCGGTATCCAAGCGAAGCCCAAGCGCACCCAAGCCCAGCGGGCAACACCGTCCCAGTACAAAAACACCAGGGCCAAGCCCGCCGCTGTCAGGGCTAAGAAAACTGGCAGAGAAAATAGACGTCGTATCATGCGAGGGTTTTTGCTGCCTGTCGAAAGATGGGATTCGGGGCGCCGCTGGGAGATTCTAAAGAGCCTCTGCGGCTACTACTACAATCATAGGCCGCCGTCCTGTCTCTTTGTAAACCAAATCTGCAACGAGTTGGTCTAACTTTGCCCTAGTCCCGGCCCATACTTCGGGGTCTCCAGTTGCCTGCTTCAGCAGCTTGTCGGCGACGTCTCCCACTTTTTCCGCTAGGTCGGACACATCGGAAGGCTTGACCACCCCTCGAAAGGTAATCTCCGGGGTGTTCGCCAACAAGCCCGTGTAGTCGTCCACCTGCATGGTGACTACCATGATGCCGTCACGGGAGAGACGCCACCGCTCTTGCAGTACAGGACTGTCGGCGCTCCACAGAGTGTTCCCCTCTACGAAGACATGGCCCGCCGGTACAGTGTCGACTACACGGCCGCCCTCTTCGTCGATCTCCAGGACATCTCCATCTTCCAGCACGAACACTCCCTCGTCGGGGATTCCCACGTCGAGGGCTAGGGATGCGTGTGCCCTTAGATGTCTGTATTCTCCGTGGACAGGCACGAAGTAGCTTGGTGAGGTGAGGTTGAGGATGAGCCGGAGCTCTTCAGCGCTGGCGTGGCCGTGTACGTGAACCAGCGCCACCCGGTCGTAGAGAACTCGGGCACCCTGTCGGAACAGGTTGTCGATAATGCGGCTTATGGACATTTCGTTCCCCGGGATCGGAGTGGCCGAGACCACGACGGTATCTCCGGGAGTGATGTGAATCTCATGATGGTTCCCGTTGGCTATGCGGGCAAGCGCCGAGGTAGGTTCGCCTTGGCTGCCGGTGGTCAACACCACCAAATGGTCGGCATCCACCTTTTTTGCCTCGTGCAACGAGACCAATAGCCCATCGGGTGCAGAAAGGTAACCCATCTGCATGCTCATGTGGACGTTGTCCACCATGCTACGGCCTACGACTGCAACGTGTCGCCCGCTATCCGCGGCGGCGTTGAACACCTGCTGTATCCGTGAAATCAAGGAGGCGAAGGTGGCCACCAGCACCCGCCCTGGGGCATCGGCAATCACTCGCTGCAAGGCCTCTCCGACCACCCGCTCGGACGGGGTGTAGCCAGGCAGTTCGGCGTAGGTAGAGTCGGACATAAGCAGCAGAATGCCACCCTCGCAGTGGCTTGCGATAGCGCCTAGGCTGGTGGGCATTCCATCCACGGGCGTGTGGTCAATCTTGAAGTCCCCGGTATGCACCACGGTCCCCAAGGGTGTCCTGAGGACGATGCCCATCGAGTCGGGGATACTATGGCATACGCGGAAGAACTCGGCTTCGAAATTGCCCAAGGGTATGGGACAACCTGGCTCCGCGATCTCCAGTTGGCTGTCGTTCAACAGATGGCGCTGCCGTAGTTTGACGCTTATGAGACCGTGGGCCAACCGGGGGGCGTATACGGGCACACTAAGACGAGGCAGAACATAGGGCAGCGCCCCGGTATGGTCTTCATGTCCGTGGGTGATGAGTATGGCTCTGATGCGGTCGGTATTCTCGAGTAGGTAAGCGATGTCGGGTATGACGAGGTCAATCCCTGGCATGTCTTCTTCGGGAAAGAGTACGCCACAGTCGATGACGACGATGTCGTCACCGTACTCTAAAGCCATCATGTTCTTGCCAATCTCCCCTAGACCGCCTAGGGGAATCACTCGTAGGGAAGAGGGCACGCTAGAACATGCTCAACTGGCGGTCGGGCGGACTAGCAGGAGCCGGCGGGGATTGGCTGGGGCTGGGCGGAGACTGCTTCGCCTCTTCGATGGCTTGAGGAATTACGCGGAAGTCCTGCTCGATGCTCTCGCGCAGGTTGCCTTGGTGAAGGGCGGCGGCTGGGTGTAGCAGAGGAAGGATGCGCTGTCCGTCCTTGGTGCGCACCTTGCCACGCACGCGGCTGATACTCTCTTTGGGGAAGTACCTGTTCATCGCATAACGGCCCAAGGTCACGATCAGGTCCGGGTGCAGCAACTCTATCTGGCGGTCCAGATACTTGGTGCAGGCGGCGACCTCGGTCGGCAAGGGATCGCGATTGTTAGGTGGACGGCACTTGATCATATTTGCGATGAAGACGTCTTCTCGTTTGAGGCCTATGCTGCCCAGTAGTTCGTCTAGAAACCGTCCTGCGGGGCCGACAAAGGGGCGTCCCTGCTGGTCTTCCTGATAACCTGGAGCCTCGCCGATGAAGATGACCCGGGCATTGCTCGCGCCCTCTCCCGGCACTGCGTGAGTTCGGCCTTCACTCAGAGGGCATTCGGTACAAGCTCGAACCCTTTCCCCGATCTCTTCAAGTGTGTTCATCCAGGACAACCTCCCATCTGCTAGCAAGGCTCTTCGTGCCTACGGCTCTGTCCTCATGGGTTGTCCCCTCTTGGTACGTCCCATTATGGGCCCGTTGACGAGGGCCTTTTGACAAGGGTCCATTGACAAGGGAACGGAGAGCGAGGCTTCGTAGGTCTAGCCGTCCTGGATACCGTGCGCTTCGAGATAGTCCACTGCATCCTGGATGGTCAGGATCCGGCCTGCGTCCTGGTCGGATATCTCCAGCTTGTTATCTGTGGCGGAGAACTCTTCCTCGAAGGCCATGATGAGCTCGACCAAGTCCAAGGAGTCGGCGCTCAGGTCTTCCACGAACGAGGCTTCAGGAGTTGCAGTCTTCTCATCAATGCCAAGTTTGTCCACCACTATGGTCTTGACTCGCTCGTATATTGTGGCGATCGCCGTGCCTCCGTTCCGGCTGGGCGAATGGGGGATGTCATAGCTTGCTATGGGTCCGTGCCCTCCAGCCCCATTACCGTGCCCATTACTCCGTTCACAAATTTACTGGTAGTTTCACTGCCGAAGGCCTTGGCCAATTCTACTGCCTCGTTGATCGCAGCTTTCGGTGGCACACCAGCCTCGAACTTTACTTCGTACAGGGCCAACCTAAGGATATTACGGTCGATGCTTGCCAAATGGCGCACCGGCCAAGTCGGGGCAAGCCGCTGGATAAGATCGTCAATCTCATCGCAATGGTCTATGACGCCCTTAATCAGTTGCAAGGCAAACGGAAGGGCTTCGGCTGGTAGCCTTTCCTCTTCCCTGAGCCATCCTACCGAACCATCCACTGAATGGGAAGATAGGTCAATCTCATAGAGGGTTTGTAGTGCAAAAGACCGAGAGCGCCTCCGTAGGTGGCCGGAACTCTCCGCCAACATGATTTCTAGCCTTCACTAGTGGTTGAGACGTTGAGTTACTTTGTCGCCTTTTCGATGGAATCAAGGTCGGCGACGTTCATCGCGGTCGAGTCTCGTGATATGCGCTTTACCAAGCCGGTCAGCACCTTGCCCGGCCCAAACTCAATGAACTGGGACACCCCCGAGTTGGCCATGGTCTTCACCGACCTGCTCCATTGTACGCAACTGCACAGCTGGTTCATGAGCTCGGTCTTCACTGCGGCAGCTGTAGTGAGGGGAATGGACGTAGCGTTGGCGACTATGGGCACTTGGGGGTCGCGTAGCTCCAGATTCTTGACTGTCTCGATGAGGCCCTCTTGAGCAGGGTACATAAGGGTGGAGTGGAAAGCGCCACCCACTGCCAAGGGAATGGTCTTTCTGGCGCCGCGCATGGATGCCAAGTCCATGGCCTTGGCCACGAAAAGCCGGTCACCGCTGATCACCAACTGGTCGTCGGAGTTGACATTGGCGATCTCCACGCCTGTCTCCATGCAGATTTCTTCCATGATGCTCTCATCGAGCCCGATGATAGCCGCCATGGTGCCCGCCCGCATATCAGATGCTTCCTGCATAAGCCGGCCACGTTCCCGTACCAGCCTCAGGGCATCGCCCCAGTCCAACGCGCCTGAGACAGCTAAGGCGGTGTATTCGCCCAAGCTGTGTCCTGCGAGTGCCGCAGGCTGTGGCGGTGGTGTGGACGCCTTCTCGCGCCACGCCTCCAGACATGCCAAGCTCACGGCTAGAATTGCGGGCTGGGAGTTCTCGGTCCTCTCCAGCTCTTTCGCCGGCCCCTCGAATATCAGATCGGTCAGAGGCATTTCCAAGATATCGTTGGCTTCATCCAACAGCTTCCTGGCAGCAGGTGATGCATTGTAAAGTTCCAAGCCCATCCCCACAGTTTGGGCGCCCTGGCCTGGAAACAGATACGCTGTACTGGCCGTATCCTGACTGTCCGTACCTACCTCCTTATTGCTAATATTCAGGGGTTGTAGCCCCTGCGTTCTGTCATATCTAACTGCTGCGAGATCCGCTCTATCTGTCTACGCTGCCGATTTGCCTTCCCTTGTAAGTGCCACAATTCATGCAGGCAGTGTGGGGCAACTTGGCCGCCCGGCATTGGGGGCACCGGGAAAGGTGTACGGGCTTCAGCTTGTAGGCTACGGCTCGCCGTCGTTTGTAGCCACGGGTCAATTTCTTGGTTGGTAGGGCTCCCACTTGGGTGTCCTCCTATTCCGATTCAACGTCGTTTTGGGCAGGTCTCTTGGATTCGGGTCCTTCAGAGCTATCCCTCGCGGCTCAGTAACTGCAGCAGAGGAGCCAGTCGTGGGTCTATCGCATCGTCCAAGCAGGTACACGCCTGCTGGTTGCGGTTGGCACCGCAGACGGTGCATAGCCCCTGACAATCGTCTTGGCACAGGGGCTTCATGGGTCCCACGGCTATTCGGTACTGGCGCACTGCTTCGGTTAGATCCAGTATGTTGGCATCGTTAATGGTGAAAGCGCCTTCTTCGTCGGGCACCGAAACAGGCTTACCCGTATGCACATCGGCAACGGGATAATATTCCTCTTCGATAGTCAGGTCAAAGGATTGGGTGAATGGCATAAGGCATCGGCTACAAACACTGGGGTCGGTTGTGTTCAATCGGGCCGAAGCCCAGATACCCCTGTCGGTCCGCATGAGCCGAATGTGGTCTGCCCCATCGTGGGAGCTACCTTCTTGCCCGATAGCGTATGCCCGGGTAGAGCCGATATCTTCCTTAAGTAATTGCGCCACGTTGTAACGCATCAAACACAGACGCCTAAGCTTGCAAAATAATCGGCAAATTATAAGGTCTTGTTCAAGTGCACTGTCAAGGGGCGGCTGCGCGAAAAGCAACAACCTATGTCTTGGTCAACTGAGTCCGGACGTCGCAGAAGGGCGCGTCAACGGACGTGTGGAGTCTGATGCGTACACGTCAGACGCGTCCAGCCGTGGCCTGCTCGATGTAGGTAACGATGTCTTGGGTGGATGCCCCAGGCCCGAAAAGAGCGCTGACCCCTTTATCCAACAATGGCTGACGGTCTTCCTCCGGTATGATGCCCCCTGCCACTATCAGCACGTCGCTCATCCCCCTTTCTGACAAGCCTTGCACTATCTGCGGGAAGAGAGTCATGTGTGCCCCCGACAGCACGCTTAGGCCGACGACATCCACATCTTCCTGGATTGCCGCCTCCACTATCATTTGGGGCGTTTGCCGGATACCGGTGTAGATGACCTCCATACCTGCGTCGCGCAGGGCCCGGGCGATCACCTTGGCACCGCGGTCGTGGCCATCCAGCCCAGGTTTGGCCACCAACACCCTGATCGGTCTAGCGGATTCAACCACTGAGTCTTATCCTCCTAAGTACGGCTGGATTTTACATCCTGTGTTCGACCCTAGCCATCTATTGACTCCGGCCACCTAGTCCTTCCGCGCCGTCTGCACCAGTTCCGTGAGTATGCCGTGAACCGACTGCGGGTGCACGAACGCTATGATGCCCGAAAGGCCCTCGCGCGGCTCCAAGTCAATCATCCGCAGGCCCTTCTCCCGCAGGCCGCCGATGCTCTGAGCCACATTGTCTACATGGAGTGCCAAGTGGTGCAGACCCTCACCACGGCGCTCTAGGAACTTGCCTACAGGTGTGTCGGGCGAAAGCGGTTGGAGCAGCTCCAGCCGGGTCTGGCCTATCGATATGAGGCAAGCCCGCACCCCTTGGTCATCTAGCTCCTGGGCCTCGACCAAGGGCGCTCCAAAGGTCTCGTGGAAGAAGGCCATGGCTCGGTCCAAGTCTTGGACCGCCACACCCACATGGTCGATGTAGTCAACTGTGCAAGAGGGAGAACTCTGCATTTCAAATGTCCTTCGACTACGCCTCGTTCAGCTAACCGTCGTTCCGCTCGGACGCGAACGGAACGACGGGGAATTCAGGATAGTATCTGTCTGGCGATGACCAAGCGCTGTACCTCCGAGGTGCCCTCGTAGATTGTAGTCACCCGAGCGTCGCGGAAGTAGCGCTCTACGGGCGATTCCTTGAAGTAGCCGTACCCGCCGTGCACTTGGATTGCATTAGAGGTCACCCTCACGGCCGTCTCCGACGCGTACAGCTTGGCCATGGATGCCTCATTGACGTAGGGCAGCCCGCTGTCCTTCAGCGTAGCGGCGTGCATAGAGGCGACCCGTGCAGCGTAAATCTCCGTTGCCATGTCCGCCAGCATGAACTGGATAGCTTGGTGTTCGGCGATGGCGCGTCCAAAGGACTGGCGCTGTTGAGCATAGCTTAGAGACGCCTCTAGTGCGGCTTGGGCGATGCCTACCGACTGGGCTGCGATTATGATGCGGCTGGAGTCCAGTATATCCATCGCGTGCTTGAAACCTCGGCCCTCCTCGCCCAGCCGGTCAGACTGGGGCACGGGCGTGTCCTGAAAGACCAACTCCGTCGTCGGGGAACCCCGCATCCCCATCTTGCCCTGTTGTTTGTTCACTCGGAACCCGTCAGCCCGCTCAGTCACCACGAAAGCACCGATTCCCCGCGATCGCAGGGACCGGTCCTGGGTGGCAAATACCACTAGGAAGCGGGCCAAGTCTCCGTTGGTAATGAACACCTTGGAGCCATTCAGGTGGTAAGTGTCGCCGCGCAGGTCGGCAGTGGTCTGGAGGGCGGCCGCGTCGGAGCCACCGCCCGGCTCGGTGAGGGCCCATGCCCCGATAGCCTCGCCTCGCGCCATGGCAGGCACGAACCGAAGCTTCTGGTCCTCGTCCCCGAACTGGTAGATGGTCTGAACGGCTAGGGACATGTGGGCCACCAAGCTCACGCTGGCGGCTGCGTCGCCCCGGGCCACTTCCTCCTCGGCGATGGCCATCTGGCGGTAGCCGCCACCGCTGCCTCCTAACCTTGGGTCGACTCCGATGCCGGTGAGCCCCAAGGCTGCCATGCCCTTCCATGTATCCCAAGAGAACTTTTCGTGCTCGTCGGCCTCGTGGGCGCGGGGCGCCAACTCCCGGTCGGCGAAATCGCGCACCGCCGCTTGGAGCATGCGTTCTTCCTCATTCAGCAGCAGATCGGTCATTGGAGACCTCCTTGGACTACGTTAGAAGCCAAGTCGCCACAACCGGCAATGGCGACTGGGCTTAGTCAGTGTAAACGGATGGCTATATGGTCAGATTGCCATGGAGCCCCGGTACTCGCCGAACACCTGGCGCAGCACTTGGCAAATCTCGCCCAGCGTACAGTACGATTCCACGCACTCCAGAATGGCGGGCAAAGTATTGTCGTCTCCACGGGCGACTTCTTCCAGACGGTCCAGCGCCCTTTGCGACCGTTTCGCGTCGCGCCTCCGCCTCAGTTGCGCCAAACCATCGATTTGCTGGCGCTGCGCCTCAGCATCCACTTTCAGCAGACCCTCGAGTGGAGGAGAGTTGTCCACGTAGGCATTAACTCCGATGATGGTGCGATCGCCTCGCTCCACCTCTCTCTGGTGCTGGTATGCGGTCTCGGTGATCTCGCGCATCTGGTAGCCAGTCTCGAGCGAGGCCACCGCCCCGCCCAGTTCGTCGATGCGCTGCATGTATTCCAGCGCCTTGGCCTCCAACTCGTTGGTGAGGCTTTCCACGTAGTAGGAGCCACCTAGCGGGTCCACGACATCGGCCGCGCCGCTCTCGTACGCCAGGAGCTGCTGGGTGCGCAGCGATAGTTGGGCCGACTCCTCAGTGGGCAAGGACAAGGCCTCGTCGCGTGAGTTGACATGCAGGGATTGCGTACCTCCCAAGATGGCGGCGAGGGCTTGCACAGTGCTGCGGACTACGTTGTTGTCAGGCTGCTGAGCGGTGAGGCTGACGCCTGCCGTTTGGGTATGGAAACGCAGAATCCAAGAGCGGGGGTCCCCGGCTTTGAAGCGGTTCCGCATGATTCGGGCCCACATGCGCCGAGCTGCCCGGAACTTTGCGACCTCTTCGAATAGGTTGTTCTGAGCGGCGAAAAAGAATGAGAGCCGCCCAGCGAACCGGTCTACGTCCAGCCCAGCCTTCTGGGCCGCTTCTACGTAGGAGATGGCGTTGGCCAGCGTGAAAGCCAATTCCTGCACCGCCGTTGCCCCCGCCTCGCGCATGTGGTATCCGCTGATGCTGATAGTGTTCCACTGGGGCACCAGCTCGGCGCAGTACTTGAACACGTCGACCACCAAGCGCATCGACGGGGCGGGAGGGTATGCGTAGGTCCCGCGCGCGATGTACTCCTTCAAAATGTCGTTCTGCAGTGTGCCGTTCAGCAGGTTGGACTCCACCCCTTGGGAGCGGGCAGTGGCTATGTAGAAAGCCAGCAACACCGACGCTGTCGCGTTGATGGTCATGGAGGTGCTGACACGGTCCAGCGGGATTCCCTCGAACAGGGTCTGCATGTCGACCAAACTGCTGATAGGGACCCCGACCTTTCCGACTTCGCCTTCGGCTAGGGGATGGTCTGAGTCGTAGCCGATCTGCGTCGGGAGGTCGAAGGCCACCGAGAGACCGGTCTGGCCCTGCTCCAGCAGATAACGATAACGCAGGTTCGACTCCCGAGCGCTGGCATACCCCGAGTACTGTCGCATGGTCCATACCCGGCCCTGGTACATGTTGGGCTGCACGCCACGGGTATAGGGGTACTCGCCGGGGTAGCCCAGGTCCTCATCATAGTCGAGGTTGCGCCCTCGGAGATCCTCCGGTCCGTAGACCGTATCCAATTCCAATCCCGAGTCAGAGCGGAATTGCGCCCGACGGGCGGGATGCCGCTTCAGGGCTGGCTCAAGCGTCTCCCGACGCCACTGTTCTTTGTCTTGAGGAGGCATAAACGATCTCCTATTCGGCTGACCCCATTGTAGTCCAGCCCACCTATAGCCTCAATGTTAGAAGACCTAAGAAGGAGGTTATGGGGCAGAGAGCACAGCAGGTCTGAATATCCTCGTCAATCGACCCGCCATTGCTGAATTGACTTGCTTTCTGGTGTATGATATACAGACAGGCCAAAGCACACCTGCTTGGTTGGAGGGTTGGTATAGCACGACAATACCGGGTCAACGAGAGGATCACGGTTCCCCAAGTGCTTGTAATAGGCGCCGACGGTGACCAACTGGGCACCATGCCCACCTCCCAGGCGCTTACCCTAGCCCGAGAGCGCAATCTCGACCTTGTGGAAGTCGCCCCGACCAATACACCGCCCGTATGCCGCATTCTCGACTATGGTCGCCTGCGGTATCTGTCGGCCAAAAAAGAACGGGACTCAAAGAAGGCCCAGAAGAACACGGCGCTGCGCGAGGTGCGCTTCCGCCCAAATATAGGCGATCATGACCTGACATCCAAGGTGCGTAAGATCAAGGAGTTGCTCGACGACGGCTCCAAGGTCAAGGTCTCCGTCTTCTTCCGTGGCCGGGAGGTCACCCACCAGCAGATAGGCATGCAGCGCCTCAAACAGGTGGTGGACGATCTCCAGGAGGAAGCCAAGATGGAGCAGGCGCCCAGCTTCGAGCAGCGACACCTGACCATCACCTTGGCACCCCTGCCTCGAAGAAGCGAACGAAAGACAAGGGATAGAAGAGAAGACCAAGATGCCGAAATTGAAGACGCACAAGGGGGCTCAGAAACGGTTTCACGTGACGGGCTCGGGGAAGATAATGAGGCGGAAGAGGATGAGCAGCCACAACCGTCTGAAGAAACCCAAGAAAGTACGCCGGCAGTTCGGGGCTAAGAAGTACGCCTTACACGCCTCGGACGTTCCTAGGATTAGCCGCCTCATACCTTCTGCCTTCTAGCATAAGGCGCATGGAGTTGACCTGTGACCAGGGCCCGTAGTGGAGTTACCAAACACCGACGCCATAAAAAGGTGCTGGATGCTGCCAAGGGTTACCAGCACTCTTCCAGCCGACAGTACAAATGGGCCAAAGAAGCCCTCATCCATGCTTGGAGCCATGCTTACCGCGACCGGCGTCAGCGTAAGCGGGACTTCCGCAGCTTGTGGATCATCCGTATCGGCGCTGCTTCCCGTCTGAACGGCCTGACATACAGCCAACTAATGCATGGCCTGAAGCTGGCCGAGATTGACTTGGACCGCAAGGTGCTAGCTGACCTCGCAGTGAAGGAGCCTGAGGCCTTCGCCGAACTGGTCTCCGTAGCCCGCCAACAGCTGGGCGACTAAGCCACTTCGCCTCACCACCCAACCCACGATCATCAGTTGCCGTCGTCCCCCGTGCAGGGAGCCCCTTTCCCGTTGAGGGGGAACGTAGGAAGGGGGGTGAGAAAATGCATTGCAGTCGGCAACCCACGGACGGGACTTGACAAGTGGGCTTCGTACACAGTCTGCGCCTCTTCCGTCCTCGGCATGGAGCATTCTCGCTAAAGCCTGTTCCTAGGCACATTCCTGCCCAGTCCTACCTTGTGACACACCCGTCCCCTCAAGCGATAAAGGTTTGCGACGAGGGCCCCTACGGGCAGGAGTTCTTGGCGAACCCGCAAGACTACGCATGAGTATGAAAAGGTAGGCTACCTGGACAGGTCCCGACTTGCCTCAATCAGTTCCGGGACGTGGACCCCCATTACGAAGGCACTTTGGGGACCGGTGTCCATGCCGTTCCGAGTGCAGCGAAGGCCCCAGGATACCTCCGCACTCAGGTAGACTCGTGGTTGGCGAGGAACGGTTGGTCCACGGACAATCCGCCGTTACATCCTGTTTCCGGTCGGAATTGCCACGGCTCGAAGAGCGCACACATGAACATGGAAATGGGCGTCTCCTTGGGGAGGACGACTTCCGGAACGGGTCCGGGGCGTGGATTCCCGCCTGCGAGGGAACGACGGCAGAGGCCGATTGCTTGGTCCTAGCCTATGCGTGGCAGCGTCCGAAAGGTCCGTTGATCCCGGCTTCCATGGCGATTCGTGCGACCAGAACCTGCTGACAGGTGGGCGCTTGATGGAAGCTATGTAAAATGGGTATTCATGGCCGCTTGCTGACCCAGTTGTGCACCAGCGCTCCCATCACTGGCACCCCAACCACGATGGCCATACCGAGGATTATGACGAACAGCTCCTCGCCTGTGCGGCCCCAAGACTTGGGGATGGTATCGTGCCCGACTGCCAACAGTATCATGAAGATGACTCCCAGCCCGCCACCGATAGTGGCGATGAACAGTGCCGCCAAAGCTGGCAACCAGATGCTCATTGGCAGTTTCATTCCCGGTCCTCCGTGTTCCATGCGCTGGCGTCGGCAATAGCAGGCGTCCGCGCTTTTTCTCGTTCTCTCTGTCGCTCTTCTTCTCGTCCGGCCCAAGCGAAAAACACTGCAGCTAAGGCTATTACGAATACAATAAGTCCTGCTGTCTTCATTATCAAGCCACCTATCTGCTGGTCTACAGCTGGCGAGATGCCCCACAACCGCGGGGCTTCGGCATACCAGTCGTATAGCACGCTATCGGCAAAACTGATGATACCGCCGACGATGGCGGGTAGCAGGGATATAAGGAATAGATAGAGCATCTGCCCGCCGTAGGGCAGGCGGGGAAGCTCAGGCAGACGGCTGAGCACCGGCCACCACATCAGGATGCCCGCACCCATGAAGCAGATGTGCTGGAAGATGTGCAGATTATGATGTGCCAGCGCCCCGTTGTAGACGGCGGGCAGGTGCCAGACCATCAAGATACCGTTGAACACGGCCAAGCATACCAGCGGGTGTACCAGCACCTTGGCTGCTCGCAATCTGATTGGCGCTGATATGGCTGGCCTCAGCAGCCAGTCGGGCAGCCCCCACAGCACCAGCGGAGGCATGATCCAGAGAAGCAGCATGTGCTGCACCATGTGGGCGCTGAACAGATAGCGGTCACTGAGATCGTGAATGGGGGAGTTGAGCGCTAGGTATATGACGAACATACCCAAGGTGAAGGACGCTGCTTGCCTGACAGATACTGCGCTCGCTCCTGCCAGCCGGTAACGCATACTCCCAGCCCCATAGATGTAGGCAGCCTGCAAAGCGAGCACACCTATTAGGGTGGAGGGATGACCGGACCAATCGAGCCAAGAAAAATCAGGTGGCAAGGTTCACGCTTCCGCTATGGGATGCGGTTCGGGGACGCCTGCTCTAGGCGCCTGCGGACGAGCTGGGGGAGCCGTCGGCATCGGTAGCCAAAGTGATGTCCGTGCCAGCGTTGTACGAGGGCAGGACCAGCGACATCCCGTTGATGCTGCCGCCGGTGAGGCTGACCATAGCCTCGGGCTGTTCCACCATCGTTGCGGCGTGCACTTCCGATTCCTTGATCGCTTCCTGCGACTCCCTTGTGGGGTCGACCAGCAGGACGCCGAAGATGGCTAGCACGGACACCACCACGATTATGGCCAACGTAACTCCGCCAAAGAAGAGGGTGGAGAAGAGGCGCGCCTCGTAGCGCAGGTGCATGTAGAACAGGGCGACCATGACGAACTTGGTGGCCGACAGTATGAAGAAGCAGGCCACAAATAGGGCTGGCACCATATCGATATAGAAAAGCCCGACCTCGATGCCCGTGATGAGCGATAGGGCAAAAGCCACCTTCACGTAAGTGAAGGGAGTCGGGTGCCCACGCTCGGGGGCGTGCTGAGTTTCACTCATCGCTTATGCCGTGCCAATAGTTCTGCGCCCATCGTCATGCTAGGGCGACCCCCAGTAGATAAACCACAGTGAAGATCACAATCCAGACCACGTCGACGAAGTGCCAATAGAGAGCCGCCATGTCAACCTGCAGGCTTTGGGCTTGGGTCAGACCCTTGCCCCACATGGAGTAACCGAATAGTGAGAGGAGCCATAGTACGCCAACGGTAACGTGAGCCCCATGGAACCCCGTCAGTGTGAAGAAAGCTGACCCGAAGATATTGGTGGTCGGGTTCAGTCCCTCCTCGGCGAAAGTGCGGAACTCAAACACTTGGAACCCAAGGAAGGTCGCTCCTAGGATGGCCGTACACAATATCCAGACACGGAAGCCCTTGATGTCATTCCGGCTGATGGCTGCGTAGGCCAGCACCATAGACATGCTGCTCATCAGCAGAACGAAGGTGCTCACCGAGGTGACCGGTATGCTGAAAATCGCTTCCCATTCAATCAGATCGCCACCGGGTACCGCAGGCAGTACGCAGTCACCTGCGCAGGGACCTACGGCGCTGCGGCCGCGCACCACCAGATAGGTGGCGATGAGGGAACCGAAGAACATGCACTCCGAGCCCAAGAAGGCCCAGATGGCGAGCTTCCGATGACTAAGACCTGTGGAGGTTTCTTCTTCGACGCCTTGGGCGTGGTGGACTATCTCGCTCAATCCGCCGGCTCCTGGGAGGGCTCTGCATGCCCGTGGGCTTCGTGTTCAGAATCTTCGTGCCCATGGGTATCATCATGTCCATGGTCATCGTTTACAGGCTCGAAGGCCCACGAATAAATACCCCAAAGAGTGATTACCAGCCCCAGCACGGCCACGGGCCAGAAGGCGAAGAGCATCCCGTAGGCTCCCGTAAGCAGGCCTATGGGAGGCACTATGGGCCAGTAAGAGAGGTCAGGCATATGTATGCCACGACGCTTTGCTTCCGCCATGCCGTCGTAGTCGTCCTTCTGTTCAGGGGTGGTTGCTGTGGCCTCCCGTATGGCCGTCCGGCGATCCTTGCCTTCGGCCATCAGATCAGCCTTGGTCTCCCAGTACGGGTCAACGCCCTGCACCGCAGGTATCTCGGCAAAGTTGTATATGGGCGGGGGTGAGGGTATGGACCACTCCAAAGTGCGCCCATCCCACGGGTCGGCAGGGGCCTTGGGGCCACGGGTCAGACTGCTTATGTAGTTGTAGACAAAGACCAGTATGCCCAAGCCAATGATGAATGAGCCTACAGTAGCCAAGAGGTTCAGCTCATCCCAGCCTTGGTCCCGGGCGTAGGTGTAGATGCGCCTCGGCATCCCATCCATGCCCAAGTTGTGCATGGGTCCGAAAGTCAGGTTCATACCCACGAACATCAAGAAGCACTGTAGCTTGCCCCATCCTTCGCTCATCATTCTGCCGGTCATCTTAGGGAACCAGTAGTAGATGCCTCCGAAGATGGCGAAAAGGCTCCCTCCGAAGAGCACATAGTGGAGGTGGGCCACGATGTAGTAGGTGTCCTGCTGCTGCGGGTCTGCGCTGGCCGAGGCGTGGCTGATGCCACTCAGGCCACCTATTATGAACATGAAGATGAAGCCAACGGCGAACCAGAGGGGTGTGGCCATTCTGATGGAACCGCCCCACAGAGTGGCAATCCAGTTGAATATCTTGACTCCGGTGGGCACGGCAATGGCCATTGTGGTCAGGGCGAACACTGTGTTGGCTGCAGCTCCCAGACCCACGGTAAACATGTGGTGGCTCCACACGCCCCAGCCCATGAAGCCTATGACGATGCCCGAGAAGACCACGAAGGAGTAGCCGAACAGGGGCTTGCGGGCGAAGGTGGGCAGTATCTCCGATACGATTCCCATGGCGGGCAGTATCAGGATGTATACCTCGGGATGCCCGAAGAGCCAGAACAGGTGTTGCCACAGGATTGGGCTTCCGCCGGACTCCGGTACGAAGAAGTTCATCCCGAAAGCCCGGTCGAACATCAACTCGATAAGGGCCACCGTAATCACTGGGAACGCCAGCACGAGCAGGAAGGATGTCACCAAGGTCATCCACACGAACAGGGGCATGCGCATCAGGGTCATACCCGGAGCGCGCATATTAATGATTGTCACTAGGAAGTTGAAAGCCGCTGCCAAGGAGGAGACTCCCAACAGCAGTAAGCCCACTACCCAGAAGTCGATACCATGTCCTGCGTTGTAGGCCGTCTCCGTGAGGTTGGCGTAGCCGAACCATCCAGCATTCGGGGCGCCGCCGAGGAAGTAACTGGTGTTTAGGAATATGCCTCCAGCTAGGAACATCCAGTAACTGAAGGCATTGAGTCGGGGGAACGCTACGTCGCGTGCCCCAATCATCAGCGGTATCATATAGTTGAAGAAGGCGGCTCCCATCGGCATGATCACCAGGAAGATCATGATGGTGCCGTGCATCGTGAAGAACTGGTTGTAGGTCTCGGGGTCGACCAGCGACAGTTCGGGCTGCGCCAACTGGACGCGCATGGTCAGCGCTTCAGCACCAGCCACCAGCATCCAGAAGAAGGCCGTTACTCCGTAGAGTATCCCGATGCGCTTGTGGTCAATGGTGGCGATCCACCCCAACACCCCGTGGTAGGTTTTGGGCCGGGGTATGCCGCCTACCAAGGCCCCGCTAATCGTCTCGGTTATTGTGGCCATTGGGCGCCCCTAAAATGAGTTAGTGCCGAGTGCTTTTCCAAGCTAGCGCGTAGCTGGGAAGTGTGCAAGGAAGGGTATACCTTGCAATAGGTCATTGCAAGCTTCCCAAATAGGCCGAAAGCTCCACAATGTCAGCCAAGTCTAGAGGTTCCAGCTCGCCGGTATACACCGGTGCGTCACGGGTCATTATGTTGCCTGGCTTGACGTCGTCGGGATCGGTGAGCCAGCGTTCTAGGTTCTGGGCATTGTTGGCCAACATCCCGGCCCCCAGCGTGGCCCTCGAGCCGAAGTGGGTCAGGTCGGGCCCGATCTTGCCAGCGGCTACGGGGTTACCCCGTATGGTGTGGCAAGCCACGCAGCCCTTGGAAAGGAACAGTGCTTCCCCTCGCTTGGCGCCTTCAGCCTCAGGAACAATAGCATTGTGGTGCTGCTCCTCCACCCATTCTTCGAAGGTGTTGGCGGGGCAGCCGTTCTGCAAGGCGGGTGTGCTCACTTCCACCAGCGGGGGCTGGTGGCGACCAGCGACACAGGGTATCTCCGGCGTGGGGTGCACAATCACCATGAAGCGCATATTGGCGTGTGAGATGCCACACAATTCGGCACACTGCCCTTGGAAAGTGCCCGCTTCCGACCCCTCCAGCCACATCTGGTTCCCGCCTGCAGGAAATACATCCGTCTTTCCACCCAGCTTGGGAACCCAGAAGCTGTGAAGAACATCGGCACTATCCAGCAGGAAGTTCACCTTCTTGCCTGCTGGCATATGCAACTCGTTAGCCGTGATAAGGCCCCCATTGTCGGGATATCGGAACTCCCACCACCACTGGTGGCCGATTACCTCGACATTGATGCACTTGTCGGTGTCGCCGTTCTCGCACTCTGGGGGTGTTATTTGGGTTTCCAGCAACACCATGATAGTCGGGACGGCAATGACCACTAGTACGATAGCCGGGGCGATGGTCCAACCGATTTCCAGAGGGCGGTTGCCGTGAACCTGCTCGGGCATGCCCTGTCCCCGCCTGCGCCTGTAACGTATGACGGTGTATATCAGGGCCCCTTCCACGACCACGAAGACGGCGACCGCTACCCAGAAGATGAAGAGGAACAGAAAGCGCTGGTCCGCTGCCACAGGTCCTGCGGCATCGAAGGTGGACTGGGGATGGCTTGGTGTACACGCACTGACAAGGAACAGCGCCAATAAGAGGAATAGCGGCGCAGTCACACGCACGGAAGCCAATTTGCGAAAGGGGAAGTGGCGGGTCATTAGTTACCTTGCTTGGTTACCAAAAGAGAGTTCTCCCGCGTTTGCCCGCCTTCTTGGGGCATAGAAGAGGAGCGTCGTTCCATGCACACAAGAATGTGCTTTTTTTCACAACGCAGGGACTCTAGCACAGCCCCCATTTGAGTGTCAACGACTTCAGAAGGCAACCGAGCTGTCTATCATCACGCCGGCGAACAGCAGAGCCAGGTAGAGCAAAGAGTAGAGGTACAGGGGCTTGGAACCCCTCTCGCCGCTGGTGCGCCATAGGCGCCAAGCGAACCACAGCAACACCGCCCCTAGGGGCGCAGCGAAAATCAGGTACACCAGCCCCACCTCAGGGAGGAGGAAGAACATCGCAGTCAGGGCTACCAGCAGGACGGAATAAAGCAGGATGCTGCGCACGGTCTCCGGCACTCCCCGCACCACTGGCAGCATCGGGATGCCTGCCCGCGCGTAGTCGTCCTTCAGTAACAGCGACAGCGCCCAAAAATGGGGTGGGGTCCAGAAGAAGATGATGGCGAACAGGTAGATTGCCGGCAGGTCGAGGCCGCCGGTGATTGCTGCCCAACCCGCCATAGGCGGCACCGCGCCCGCTGCTCCTCCGATGACTATGTTCTGGGTGCTGGTACGCTTCAGCCACTTGGTGTAGACAAGTACGTAAAACAGTGTCGCGCTCAATGTAAGCAGGGCTGTCAGCGGGTTCACGTAATAAGTCAGCAGGCCGAAGGCGACTGTATTCAAAACCAGCCCCTGCCCCATCGCTGCCCTTGGAGTCACTCGGTTGGTGGCTACTGGCCGGCGGCTGGTGCGCCGCATTAGGCCGTCTACATCCCGGTCCAAGACGTGATTGATGGAGTTGGCGCCCCCAGCGGCCATGGCCCCACAGCACAGCACCCATAACGTGACGCCCAAGGGCGGAGTCCCTTTCGCGGCCATGAACAACCCGCCCAAGGCCGTGACCAGAAGCAGCAACACGATAGGTGGCTTGGTCAGGGCCAGATGGTCGGCCGCCAGCGAGCGTAGGTCTAAGGGTGCCCTTGGTGTTTCAGTCTGCACCGGGCAAGCCTCCCCGCGGTTGCGTTCTCTGTGTTGCTGTGGAACCGAGATTCTGAGGGAACCAGCCGGGCGTCAGCAGCACCAGCAGGGTCAGGCTCATTAACAGGGCCGTGGCCAGCGAGAGGTGGACGACCTTAGCTGGAACTGCGAAGTCGAACCAGATATTGGAGGCGCCAGCCACGATTTGGGCTACGAAGAAGACACCACCACTCAGAGCAAGAGCCCACAGGTGGAGATGAACGCTTCGCGCCCGCCAAGCCAGGACCACTAGCCCTGCCAGCGGCAAGACCACCAAGATGGCCAAGAGCCTGTGGACCAAGTGCGGAATGGAAGCATGGTCTAAGGGCGGCAGGAACTGAGCGCGACATAGGGGCCAGGAATCGCCACATCCCTGCCCAGCGCCAACGGTATTGGCCACGTATGAACCTGCCATAAGCAACACGAAGGCGGCCAAAAGAGATAACGTTGCCCACCTCCCCAAGGTGGATAGGCCTATGCTCGAGACGCTTGGTTCGTCGTCCCATGCCTGGTGAGACAGGCCGGAGGCGGCGTAGACCACGAGAACTCCGGCGATGACTAACTGGGCCATGGCCAAGTGGCTCATCACTGACCAACGGGGCAACTCCGTGAGAACGGCGGCTCCACCCAGACCCGCCTGCGCCAGTATGAGCACGAAAGAGAGTATGGCGGGATAGAGCACCCACTTTTGCCTGCGGTAGTGCCTCCAAGCCTGCAGCACGATCCAAGCTACCATGAGGGCCGCGATGCCCGCGACCACCCGGTGGCTAAGTTCAATGAAAGTGCCGGTGGACACATCGCCCCCGCACAAGGGTCCCAACACAGGGCCAGTCGGAACCCTCGGCGTCTCCACTGCCAAGCCCATCCACTCGGGGCAGTCGTGCCCTGACTCAGTGGCCCGCACCAGCCCGCCTATGGTGACCAAGGTGAATAGGGCCACGAGCGTGAGAACCACTGTAGTGCGGAGCGACTTGTTGGACGCCGTTCCAGCCTCCGAGGTTGCCCCGGTAGTGTCATTGCGTGTAAGAGAGATGCTCACCCCGGGCCCCAATGGAACAAGGCGGCGTTATCAGGCTGCCACACCTCCACGTCCCGGCCCAAGGGTCTTAGGCCTTGTACAACCGGCGGGCGTTCTCGCCGAGAATGGCCTGCTTATGGGCCTCCTCCAAGTCGTTGCGCTCCAGGATTTCGTCGATCTCTTCCATGCAGTTGTCCATGCTGATTTCGTGGGGGAAGTCACTGGCGAACACTACTGACTGATAGCCGATACGCGTTATGGCGTAGGTCAACGATTCCTCATTGCCCTCACAGCCGACGAAGATCCGCCCCTCGTGGAAGTAGTCCTCCGGATCCTTGGCGATGTTTAGGCCGCCGTACTCCCGCTCGCGACGCAACCGGTCGATGACTAAGGGGGCCCAAGCAGTGCCACCCTCTAGGAACGCCACCCGCAGGTTGGGGTAAGCGTCCAGCACACCGTCCACCACCATGCCTGTGAAGGCGATAGCCAAGGGGAAGGGCATGCCGAGAGAGCGTGTCGCTGGGAAGACGGTGAAGGTATTGAACCCTAGGTCGTCGTAGTTGCCCCCGTGTACGGCCAAGGCGCAGTCCAGCCTCTCGGCCTCCTCGTATATGGGCCAGTATTTACGGTCGCTGACGTGACTGTTGAGGCCGTTAGATGGAATCATGGCGGCCGTAAACCCTAACTCGTTTACCGCTCGGCGCAACTCCAGTACAGCATTGGGGACGTCTTGGAAAGGAATGAGAGCCGTCCCCTTGAGGCGTGGGCTGACGGAGGTGAACTTCTGGTGTAGCCAGTTGTTGTAAGCCCGGGAGTAGGCCGTGGCCCACTCGGGGTAAATCACGCGCCCATAGGCCAGCCCAGCGGTGGGGTACAGCACCGTCCACTCGATATTGGCCTTGTCCAGGAACTCCAGCCACTTCTTGGCGTCGGCTGGCTCGAAAGTCCCCGGTTGTCGGGCGGTGGAGGCGATGTTGGGGGTGTGGAACCTGTCGAGACTCGGGAGTGCCCTGCTGGGTATCCCTACGTAGGGCTCCTCGTAGAACTCCTGAATATCAGACTCCAGCTCGATAACGTGTCCATCGGCGTCGTAATATGCCCTAGCAGTGCTCATATCGTGAGTCCCCTTTCGACTTCGTTGTGACTCCGCGAATTCTATCGCCCCTGGGCGCAGCGTCCCTGCTCGTGGTAATTACACATGGCTATCGCCGAATTATAGCAAGTTGCAAGACGGCCGCGGGAGCGGTCTAGGACGCGTACACCTCGCGACCCGCGATAACTGTGCGCTTTACTTCCATGCCCCGCACTTGTTCGGGTGTGGAGGCCAACGGGTCGCGATCCAAGCAGATGAAGTCCGCTGCTTTGCTCTCCGCCAGAGACCCCAGCTCATGCTGCTTGCCTTGGATGGTGGCGGACCCGACGGTGTAGGCCTTCAGGGCCTCGGCGATGGAGATGCGGTGTTGCGGCCCTATGACGCCAGCCACCTCGGTATCGCGGGTGGCGAAGCCGTAGACGTTAAGCCATGGGTCATAATTGGTCACCGGCGAGTCGGTGCCCGCCCCGGTTACCGTGCCCGAATCGAGCCAAGCTCGTGAGGGTGTGCAGTCGGCGGCCCGCTGGTCGCCCCAGTAGGCGACCATGTTGCCTGCAAGGCTGTAGACCAAGGCATGTTGCAGCGTGACGGCGATGCCAAGATCGCGAGTGCGCTCGATAGCTCCGGGCACGGGTGAAAACGCGTGCTCCAAGGCATGCCCCCGGCTCCCGACAGGCGTTTCGCGGTCCACCTGCTCGAAGGCATCCAGCACCATGTCCATCGACGCATCTCCCGCAACATGGATGCCTATTTTCCAGCCCATGTCGTGGGCACCATGGAGCAGGGCCTTGAGGTTGTCAGTCGTGGTGAAGGGTATGCCACGGAAGTGGGGGTTGTTGGCATAGGGCTGGTGCAGGTAGGCGGCTTCCACGCCACCGTCCATCACGATCTTCAGGCCCCAGATGTCCAGCCACTCATTGCCGAACCCGCTGATGGGGGCTAGGCTGTCCACCCATTGGCGCTGCTCTTCGGGGGATATGCTCATGTCGACGCGCCACATGAGGCTGACGCGTATGGATTGCTCCTGTGAAATCACTGCTTGGAAGTCGCGTATATCGCTGGCCAGCAGCCCAGGCTCTCTCACCCCAGTGATTCCCACCCGATTGTAAGCGGCGATGCCTGCCCGGATGGAGTCCTGCCTCTGTTGGGCGGACGGTTGAGGCAATTGCCGGGTCAGGGCGGCGTAAGCGGGACGCTCCAGCAGCATACCCGTCAGACGCCCCGAAGCGTCGCGGGTGTATTCGGCTCCTGGCGGGTTCTCGCTACCATGGGCGATGCCCCCCCGCTGTAGGCCAAGGCTGTTGGTCACCACAACATGGCCGCCACGGGGCATATAGATCGGGTTGTGAGGGGCCACTTGGTCCAGCTCCTCGGCGGTGGGCATGCGCCTCTCTGCTAGGTTGGTCTCATGCCAACGGCTGGAGCATACCAGCCACTCGCCGCGTGGCATCTCGCGGGCCTGCTCCCCGACTGTTTCCAGCAACTCGCCGATGGAGCGGACGTTCGCCAGTTGCAGGGAGTCCCAGCCAAGGGTGGTGCGCAGGAAGTGGTTATGGCAGTCGATGAGGCCGGGCATGACCACGGCGCCTTCGAGGTCGACCATCGTCGCTCCGGGGGACATCTCCCGTATGGAGGCGTCGTTACCCAACCCCACAATGCGACCGTCGCGGACAGCCATCGCTGTGAGACCACGTTCGAGGCGGGGCTCGCCCTCCATTGTGATCATGCCACCGGCGTTGACGCAGGATATGTCGGGGCCGAGAGATTGTATGCGTGCCATTTCTCCGTCCTGACTAAGTGTGGGTGGAAGTGTAACACCCGACCGGCGGTGGGGGTATGTTGGCCGGGCCCTGTCACAATGTCACACGTGTTTGTAGCTAAAAACGCGTTTTTGTAGCTGAAAAGTGTGACATTTGTGACATTGTGCTAGCTGGCCAGATAGTGTCACAGTGTGACATGGATTTTGTATCTGGGGGGTGTCACAGATGGGCCACAGTGTGACATTTGTGCTAGCTGGCCAGATAGTGTCACAGTGTGACACCCCCCTGAGGGGGTTCTAGGGGAATGCGGGCCGTGCGGGTGCGTGGATGGAGGAGTGGGGGCGCGGATGGCGGAGTGGGGGCCCGCGATGGGTGTCCAGTTTGCACGATGGTACCTCCTTGGGATTGTTCCGGGTAGAGCACGCGCTGGGTGACCTGTGGGGTCCCCGGACCGGAGTCCGGGGCGGGCAGTGCCCGGCGGGTTGTGGGTTAATTATAGAACTATTGTGCGGGTATTGTCAATATGGGATGGTCAGCCCATGGGCCCTACAACTGTCCGGCATTGCCTGCCCCGACGACGACCATGGCGACGCCGCCAACGCTGAGAAGGGTACCCAGGACGAGGCTGGGATTGACGGCTTCGATCCTCTGGAGGAAAAAGTGGGACAGGGTGAGAACTATGAGAGGCGTGGCGGAGTAGATGGGGCTGACCACGGTCACGGGGGCTTTGCTCAAGGCATAGAATACCGAGATGTTGCCAAAGGCCTGGGTTGCGCCAGCGAGGACGCATATAGCCATGCTGGTCATCAAAGGTCGCTTCATGCTGCGGGACATGGCGGGAAAGCTCATCAACGACAGCATGGTGGCACCCATGAGAAACCCGAAGCAGGACGCGAGCAGGGGGGTGGTGATCCCGGAGACGACATGCCGGGTAATGACTTCCCTGCCGCCAAAGCTGAAAGCGCCTACTGCGGCCAGCAGGAACCCCAACCTGTTAGTGATGGCGGCTTGGCTGCCCTCGCGGGAGCCACCTATGATAACCAAGACCAACCCCAGCACAATGACCGGGGTGCCGAGGGCCACCAGCAATCCGGGCCGCTCGCCAAGGAAGGCGATTGCCAGTCCCATGGCGAACAGTGGGCGCAAAGAGTCGATGGGGGCTGTCCGGGCTGCGCCAATCATGGAGATGGAAGTGTAGTTGAGCAAACGCCCCAAGGGGTAGCCCATCACTGCAAGGGCGAAGAACCATGCGAAGGCGATGGCTGGCAGGTCCCCCAACTCGGCAAAATCGAATATGAGGGCCAAGGTAGTAGAGACCGCTGCACCGGTGCCCACGGCAAGGGTAGTAGCGACTGGTGAAGGAACCTGCTGCGTGCCGACCCGTATGAGGACGGAGCCGGCACCGAACCCGACAGAAGCGGCAAATGCGAAGGTTAGGGCTAACAGCAAAGGCTGGCCCCGAACTCGTGGGGGACAATGCGTGGGAGGTGTTGATTAGATGCCGTTGTTGAGGTCCGGTATGTCATGAGCAACGTCATATGATAACCGCTGCGGTCAAGTATGGGGGGCTACAGTCAAGCGAGGGGCCAAGTCATGTTGGAATGCTCTGGGCGACTCCTGTTGAGGCACCGGGAGGGTGCGCAAAACTCTTTGAACGAGGTGGCACTTGGAAGCTGAGGTGCTGATTATCGGGGGAGGCATTGCGGGGGTATCCACTGCCTTTTTTCTGTCCCAGCAGGGACGCAGGGTCGTGCTGCTGGAGCGGGGGGATATCGCGTCGGAGGCGTCGGGAGTGAACGCGGGAGGTATCGGCGCGCTGGGTTGGGGTGATACACCTGGGCTGGAATCGCACCTCACCATGGGGAGCGTCGACCTGTTCAAGAGAATACAGCTTGACATGGGATATGACATTGAGTTCAGGCAGTGTGGCGGTCTGGAAGCCGTCCACACCGAAGCCCAAATGGAATATGCGGAGAGGAGAGTGCGCAGCCTGAGGGAGCAGGGTTACACAGTGGAGCTTCTGGGTCCCCGTCAGGCTGCATCGATCGAGCCGGCGATCAACCCTATGCTGCTGGGCTTCATCTATGCACCTCTTAGGGGAAAGGCAAATCCAGTGCTGGCCACTCACGCCTTTGCCAATGCAGCCGGACAGTCCGGCGCCCGCATTCTCACCCACCATCACGTTAGTGCCATCAACCACAATGGCAACTCCTACCGAGTCCAGACCCAGCAGGGGGAGTTTATTGCTCCGACCCTCGTTCTCGCCACGGGAGCTTGGAGCGCCCAAGCAGGAAGCATGCTGGGCTTGAATGTGCCCATCGTTCCGGTGCTGGGTCAGATGTGGGCCACAGCACCATTGCCTCCAACTCTCTTCCACGTACTGACCTCCAGTGAGTCGTACCACTACTGGAGTCAGCATCCGGCGACCGGCAGCGAGTTGCCCCCGAACCTGACCCATGAGCAGGGTGTGCGCATCACAAGACATCTCTATGGCGGCCAGACCCGCAGTGGGGCTATTGCGTTTGGGGGTGACCGTCAGGTAGTGGGTACTGCTGCGGACAGCGTGACTACGGAGGCCGAGGGGATTGAGGTGAACCGGGGCCAGGCAACTGAGGTAGTTCCAGGGCTGGCGGCTATTCCTGTTGAGCGCACATGGGCGGGGCTGATGCCCTTCTCTATGGACGGAGCCCCCATTATCGGACGCATCCCGCAGCGGGAGGGATTGTACATCGTGAGCGGGCTGGCCAGCTCGGGGTTTGGTCGTGGGCCGATGGCGGGGAAGCTGCTGGCGGACTATATCCATACAGGGGAGAGGCCGTCGGCGCTGTCGGAGGCTGACCCGGCTCGGTGCGTCATTGAGCAGGCGTAGCCCTTAAGCAGGCCGTGCGCCCCAGATGGAGCTACCCAAGCGCACTACAGTCGCACCCTCTTCCACGGCCACCTCGAAGTCGTGGCTCATACCCATGGAGAGGCCTTCTACCGGGTAGTCGAAGATTTGCGCTTGGTTCAGACCGTCGCGGAGTTGGCGGAGGATCTGGAAGTAGGGGCGAGCGCCCTGTGGGTCGGTGGTGAAGGGAGGCACTGCCATCAAGCCGACGACCTGCAGGTTGTCGCAAGCAGAGACAGCTTGGGCTAAACCGGGCAGTTGCTCAGCGTCTACGCCGGTCTTGGAGATTTCCGACCCCATGTTCACTTCGAGGTAGACTGGCAATTTCTTTCCAATCTCCCCGGCCACGGTGTCGATGCGGTGGGCCAAGCGTTCACTGTCGACAGTCTCTATGACGTCGAACAGATCCAAGGCTTGGCGCACCTTGTTGGTCTGGAGGTGACCGATCATGTGCCAAGTGGCCGACTGTCGCAGTGTGGCCATCTGGCCGAGCTTGTCGGCGGCCTCCTGCACGTAGTTCTCGCCCACATGCTGAATACCGGACCCGGTAGCTAAGGCTATGCGCTCCGGGTCGACGGTCTTGGAGGCCCCCATCAGGGTCACTGCGTCTGGGCCGCGGCCCGCACGAGAGGCGGCTGCTGCTATCCGCGCCAGCAGCCCCTCAATACGGGCCTGTATAACTTCTTGCGTCACTGGGTCTTGCATCATGGCGACCTCTCGGACCTTGGAACGTCCTCGCTAGGCCGGTACGCTCGCGGCCTCCAAGGCGGCCAGCACCCTCTGGGGGTTCATCGGCGCATGGTTCATCCTCACGCCGGTTACACCGTAGATGGCGTTGGCTATGGCTGGCAGTGGCGGGATGATTCCCACCTCGCCTACGCCACGTATGCCCAAGTCTCCCTCTTTGGCTGGCCCGCCGACGAACACCGCCTCAATGGTGGGCAGGTCGAGGAAGGTGGGTATTCGGTAGTCGAGGAACGTGGGGTTGCGCAACAACCCGTTCTGGAAGTCGTAACCTTCCCATAGGGCCCAACCCACTCCTTGGGCTACCGAACCCTGCATCTGGCCCTCGACCTCCACTGGGTTGACGGCTTGCCCGGGGTCTTGGAAGACGGTGTAACGGACCACGTAGACCTTGCCCGTCTCCTGGTCGACCTCGACCTCAGCGATCTGCACACCGGTGCTGGTGACCGCAGCCAAGCCTCCGGCGACGCCCGATCCCAGGATCGAGCCGACGCCTTGGCCCACGTTGGTGCGGCAGAGCTCTGCCAAGGTGACCCTCTGCTCGGGGTTGTCTTGCACGTAGAAACTCCGGTCGGCGTACTCGATGGCTGAGGAGTCGACGCTGAACCGGAAGGCGGCCCTGTCCTTGAGCTGGCGCAGGGCATCCTGGGCGGCTCGGAGCACAGCGGTGCCTGTGACGTAAGTGGTTCGGCTGCCCCACGAGCCATCGGTGAAGCCCACCGAGTCGGTGTCCCCGACGCTGGCGGAGATGTCAGATACGTCCACCCCCAGCGTCTCCGCAGCGATCTGCGCCAAGCTGGTGCGCACTCCCGTGAGGTCCACCGAGCCAATGACGAGGTTGAAGGTGCCGTCGCCGTTCGCAGTGATGTGAGCGCTGGATACTCCTGCGCCCTCACGGCGCATGCCCATGGCCACGCCCCTTCCGCGCCCTGCGGGTAGTGGGTCGCTCCATGCCGGATGATCCTTGACCTCTTGCAGTATCTCCTTGAAGCCGGTGCTGGGCAGGGGCCGGCCGTCGGTCATTGGGGCGCCGTCCTCGGCTACGTTCATGATGCGGAAGTCGAGGGCATCCATTGCCAGCTTCTCGGCCACCTCGTCCAGCACTGACTCCACGGTGAAGCCGCTGTTGGGCATGCCGGGGGCGCGATAGGCTTGGGTACGAGGCTTGTTGGTCACTACCTCGTAGGCGTCATACTTCAGGTTGGGTGTCTTGTAGGTGGAGAAGCCGCCGACGAGGATGTTGTTCAGGGCCAAGCCTGCACCGGGAACGCAGCCAGCGTTCAGGATGAAGTTGGCTTGGATAGCGGTAATCTCACCGCTCCTCTTGGCCCCCACCTTCATGGTCGAGTAGCTATCGGGGGCAGGGCCCGTGGCTTGGAAGACTTCGGTGCGGTTGAGAATCATCTTTACAGGCCGACGGGTCTTCATGGCCAGAAGGGCAGTTGGCAGTTCTGGGACGGTGTAACCTTTACCGCCGAAGCCGCCGCCGATCTCCTGGGGCACCACCTTCACCTTGCTCTGGGGAAGGTTGAGGAGAGTAGCGGTTTGAGCCTTCAGACGGAAGGCCCCTTGAGTGGTGTTGTATATGGTCAGATGGCCTACGTTGTCCATCTCCACAGTGCAACCTTGGGGCTCGATGTAACCTTGGTGGGCCATCTCGACGTGGAATTCCCGCTCCACTATCACATCAGCCTCTTCAAAACCCTTCTCGACGTCGCCCTTCTCTGAGTTGACATGAAGGGACACGTTGGTGGGGTCGGCCGAGAGACCGGCCAAGCTGCGGGTACGTAGCTCAGGATGGATGATGTGGGATTCGGGCCCCATCCCTTCGAGGATGTCGCCTACTACCGGGAGCGGTTCGTACTCCACGTCCACCAAGCCCACTGCCTCCTCCGCAATCTGCGGGGTGGTGGCCGCAACGGCTGCGATGGGGTGGCCTTGGAAGAGGGCAGTGCCTTCGGCCAGCAGGTACTGTCGCAGATACCGTGCCTCCATGGTGGTCTCGCCACCGACGCTGGCTCCCGCATTTTCCAACTCGGGCAGGTCGTCGCCCGTGACCACTGCAACTACTCCGGGCAACGCGAGGGCCCGTGATGTGTCGATTTTCTTGATTCGGGCATGGGCATGGGGGCTGCGCACCATCTTGGCATGCAATGTGCCCCTAAGGGTCAAGTCGGCCGCGAACACCGCCTTACCGGTGACCCGCTCGTCGGAGTCGACCCGCGGTATGCCTTGGCCGATGACCTGAAAGCCGTTGCCGTGTCCATTGCCTTGAGTCACGACTTCACCTCCTGCATCATCTTTGCGGCGGCATGCACCGACCGCAGAATTTTGTCGTAGCCTGTGCACCGGCAGAGGTTGCCTGCTAGGTGCAGCCGTATTTCATGGTCAGTGGGCTCGGGTATCTTCTCCAGCAGATGCAGCGTGGACATGATGAATCCTGGCGTGCAGAAGCCGCACTGGAACCCGGCGTTGTCGATGTAAGCCTGCTGGATGGGGTGAAGGTGGTCCGGGCTGGCCAGCCCCTCTACGGTCAGGACCTTGCGCCCTTCTATTTCCATGCCCAGTGTGATGCACGAATCGACGCTGGCCCCGTCCACCATGACGGTGCAAGCACCGCAATTGCCGTTGCTGCAACCTTCCTTGGTACCCATCAGTTGCAAGTCGTCCCGCAAAACCTCGAGTAGGGTTTCTCTAGGATCCACTGCCACCTGGGCCGGCATTCCGTTCACTTCGAAGCTGAGAAGCTGCCTTCCTGGCATTAAGGCCTCCTTCTACCTTTTGTCGTCGTCCATATTCTTTTGCTGACCGCCTGCTATGGACGGCACAATATCTATTTCGATGCCGTCTCCTACGGGTGTCAGCAGGCCTTGGAGGTATATGATGTCGTCCCCGTTGATGAATATGTTGATAAAGGCACGTACTTCGCCGAATTCGTCAATGAGCCGGTCACGCAGGCCGGGAAACTGGCCATCCAACTCACTCAACGCACCATCCAGTGTGCCATCTGATAACTCCAAGGCCCTATTGCCGTCCACAAAAGGTCGCAACTGGCTTGGGACATTGAGAATCGCTGGCATGTAGGCAGTCACCGATTGGGATTTGATTAGAGGCAAGTGTAGCTGGCCGGAGTAAGCATTGCAATATCGATAGGGCTTAGCAGTGCTGGGGCATCCGGAATCAGACTCGCGTCCGCATAGTCGCCAAGGCAAGAAGGTCGTCGTGTGAAAGGACCGATGCTAGGAAGTCCTTCAGTTCCATTTCCCATCGTGGGTCTTGTAAGGCGATGTCTATGCTGGCCTTGAGGAGCCCGAGGGGCGATCCGCCGTCGTGGCGTCGGCCCTGTAGTACGCAGGCATAGACCGGGTGCTCGTCAAGTAATAGGGCGATGCCGTCGGTGAGTTGTAGCTCGCCCTTGGCGCCCGGCGTGGTGTGGCGTAGCGCCTCGAATATCTGGGGCATCAGTATGTAACGTCCCACGATGGCGAAGTTGGAAGGGGCTTCCTCGGGCGCAGGTTTCTCCACCAGGCGGTTGACTCGGAACACACCCTCTGCGACCTGCGCCCCGTCGATCACCCCGTACTGGCTGATCTGCTCGGTAGGGACTTTCTCTATTGCCAACACGCATCCGCCATATTGCTGGAACACGTCCAGAAGTTGCTGCATAGCACTGCGCTCGTGCAATACCAGGTCGTCGGGGAGCACAGTGGCGAAGGGTTCGTTGCCGACCGCGTCGGCAGCCATCAGGACGGCATGCCCCAGTCCCAAAGGCTGGGCTTGCTCCACAAAGGAGAAGTGTGACAGCTTGGGGATGGCGGCCACCACATCCGCTTGCGGACTTCCGGCTGTGAGGAGCGTTTGCTCCAGTTGCGGGTCGGGCTGAAAGAACGTCTCCAACGCCCGTTTGCCCGGACTGACCACCAGAATGGTTTCCTCTATGCCAGCCTCGGCCAACTCCTCCGCTGCGCGTTGCACCAACGGCTTGTGGAACACGGGTAGCAGCTCCTTGGGGACTGCCTTGGACAGGGGCAGTAACCGGGTGCCCAACCCACCCGCAGGTATCACCGCCTTCCGAACGTTCAAGCTCCACCTTCCGATCGCGAATCAGCCCGATCGCGAATCAGCGCTCCAGCCTTCGGACAGTGCCCCCCTCCGACGACCCAATCAGAACGATGTGGGCCATTCGAGGGAATACTCCGTTCTCCACCACGCCGGGTATGGCGTTCAGGGAGCGCTCCATCTCCCACGGGTCTTCTATCCCATCGAACCGCACGTCCACCAGCAGGTTTTCGTGCTCAGTGATTATGGGGCCATCTTGGCCTGGGCCTCCCGAGCCCACGCGCAACTTGGGCGTGCCTCCCAGCCTCGTGATGCCCTTCTCCACTGCGTACATGGCGGAAGGGAGGACTTCCAACGGTACCGACGCTGAATGGCCCAACCGCTCCACTAGCTTGGACTCGTCGGCGATGACCACGAAACAATCGGCGTAGGAGTCGACCATCTTTTCCAGTGTGAGCGCACCGCCATAGCCCTTGATCAGGTCGAGGTTGGGGTCTATCTCGTCGGCCCCGTCCACGGCCACGTCCACTTTGCTGACGTTTCGCAGGGAGGTCAACGGGATGTTGTTCCGGCGGGCAAGGGCCTCGGCGGAATACGAAGTAGGGACGCCGGTGAAGGAGGCCCCCTCTTCCCGGACACGGCGCCCCAGCTCGACTATGGCGTAGTACGACGTAGAGCCGGTGCCCAAGCCGACGATCGCTCCGTCGGGGATGAGGCGCACCGCTTCTATGGCGGCTTGGCGTTTGGCTTGCTCCTGTGGATCGGGTAGGCTCACGTCAATCCTCTGGTAGTTTCCCTATTTGTAGCTGGGTACTACATTTCAGCCGGTTATTGCCTAGGCTGTGCGTACCTGGCGCAACAAATATACTATAACGAACCAAGACAGGGACGCTCCCGTTGCCCCTCATTTGACACTCGGATACCCCCGCATGATGATATGCGTATCGATTGAGGAGGAACGCGATGAAAGCGGCCGTGCTTTACGAGTACAACCAGCCCATGGTGATAGAGGATGTGGATCTTGAGGATCCCAAGGCCGGTGAAGTTCATGTGCGCATCGCGGCCGCTGGCGTCTGTCGCAGCGACTATCATTTTATGAAGGGCGAGGCCCGTATTGCGCTGCCAACGGTTCTCGGCCACGAGGGCTCCGCGGTGGTGCAACGCGTCGGCGAGGGCGTCACCTCAGTGAAGCCTGGGGATCATGTGATACTGTCATTTGTGCCCGGCTGCGGACGTTGCCACTTTTGTGTCATTGGGCGTACCAACCTGTGCGACCGGCACGCCGCCACCGGCCCCTACATGTACGATGGCACCAGCCGCCTCTACAAGGGCGAGCAGCGGATCAGCCACATGGGCAAGGTGGCCTGCTTTGCCGAGGAGGCTGTGGTGCCTGAGGCAGGCTGTGTTCCGGTTTCCAGCGACTTCCCTATGGATTGCGCAGCACTCATCGGATGCAGCGCCACCACCGGCATCGGGGCTGCCATCATCACTGCTGGCATCGAGGCTGGCTCTTCTGTGGCAGTGGTGGGCTGTGGCGGCGTCGGGTTGAACGTGCTGCAAGGGGCACGGCTGGCGAACGCCGGGCAGGTGATAGCAGTGGACCTAAACGAGGGGAAGCTCGAGTTTGCCATGAAGTTTGGGGCCACCCATGCGGTGAATGCGTCCGACGAGGACGCCGTGGCCCGTGTGCGTGAGATTACTGGCGGTCTGGGGGCCGACTATACCTTCGAGGTCTTCGGGTCTGCCCGCACCATAGAGACGGCCTACGCCATGGCACGCAAGGGCGGTACGGTGACAGTAGTGGGCATCGCTCCTGCTGGTGACGAGGCATCTATTGATGCCGTCTCCCTGACACGTAACGAAAAGGTGCTGAGGGGCAGCTACTACGGCTCAGCTCGTCCACCTGTGGACTTCCCCCGGATGGTCGAGATGTACCGTTCGGGCAAGATCGACCTTGACGGGCTGATCACGCGCCGCTATCCACTCGACCGTATCAACGAAGCCTATGAAGACTTGAACCGCGGCGAAGTAGGCCGTGGCGTGATCACCTTCCAGTAGGGGCTGGCGATGTCCTTCCCTCCACTTACTGTAAGAGTGCCGGCCACCAGTGCCAACATGGGCCCGGGCTACGACTGCTTGGGGATGGCCCTCGATATCTGGAACACCATTGAATTGCACCCTACCTCCGGTGGAGTCATCAGGGTGACCGTGGAGGGCGAGGGGGCTGGTGAGCTGCCAGGAGACAGAGGCAACCTCGTCAGTCGCTCAATGGAGGCCTTGTGGCTGCGGGTTGGTATTGGGGCCCGCGCTGTGCAGATCAGGTGCAACAACCAGATACCGCTCAAGCGGGGACTCGGCAGCAGCTCGGCGGCCATTGTGGGAGGGCTCGTGGCAGCGAACCATCTGTCTGGCTCGCCATTGGGGCAGGACGACCTGCTGCAGTTGGCTACGGAGATAGAGGGCCACCCCGACAACGTTACGCCTGCCTTATATGGCGGGATGCAATTGGTGGCCAACCACGAAGGGCGCGTCATCGCCTGTCCTGTGCCGGTCCCCCAAGGGTTGAACGCCGTGGTCCTCGTCCCAGATGTGACTATAGCTACTGAGGAAGCCCGGGCCGTCCTTCCGTTAGAGGTCAGCCGAGCGGATGCCGTATACAACATGTCCCGTGTAGCGGCCTTGGTCAACGCCATGGCGTCATCCAGGATGCAGGACTTGGCGTGGGCCACTCACGACAGGATGCATCAGCCATATCGGCAACAGTTGTTCCCCGCCATGAATGACATCTTCGCCGGGGCCATGGCGGGAGGAGCGCTGGGCGCGTTTCTGTCAGGCAGCGGCTCCACAGTTCTTGCGTTGACCCAAGGCAATGAGCAGAGCGTGGCTGGCGGTATGCGATCCGCTGCGACTAAAGCCGGCGTCTCCGCCTACACCATGCTCACTCGGCCCTCGCAGCTGGGTGCCCACGTAGTCTGACGGCATAACCAGACATCTCTTCGAGGAGGTTTGCAATGGCGAACCTGCGCTTGACCATGGCCTGTGGTCCCTATGATCGCACCGAAGCCCTTCGCTACGGTAAGGTGCAGCCCGAGGGAGTCGATCTAACCTACTTGGCGATCCAGGACCCTCCAGAGATATTCGCACAGATGCTTCGGCACAAGGCGTTCGATTTGGCGGAAATGTCTTGCTCTCACTACCTGACTCGCCGCAACAACACCTCCGGTGCCGACTTCCCCTTTGTCGCCCTGCCTGTCTTTCCTTCCAAGCTATTTCGCCACGGCTTCATCTTCATCAACACCAACTCGGGCATCCAATCGGCCAAGGACCTAGAGGGCAAGCGGGTGGGATTCCCCAGTATCGGGCAGACGGCGGTGGTATGGATACGTGGAATCCTCCAGAACGAGTACGGCGTTAACCTCGAAAGCGTCCACTGGCACCAAGGAGGGTTGGACGCACCGGGATACCAGAACCCCATCGACCATCAGACGCTGCAGGGGAGCCGGGTAACCAACATTGGCCCCGAGCAGAGCCTCAGCTCCATGCTTGAACAGGGGGAGTTGGATGCCGTCATTGGGGCTAGGGCACCGACCTGCTTCGCCCGTAGCTCCCACGTCCAGCGGCTGTTTTCTGACTACCGCCAAGTCGAGCGTGACTACTATCTCAAGACGGGCGTTTTCCCCATCATGCACACCATGGTCATCAATGAGGAGTTGCATCAAGCCTTTCCATGGGTGGCCCAGAGCGTGTACAAGGCAATGGAAGAGTCCAAACGCCGGTGCTTGGAGGAGATGCTGTTCACTGGCGCCATGCGCTACATGCTGCCTTGGCTATACGATGACCTAGACGAGATAGGCGGTGTGTTCGGCTCCCAGGACCCTTGGCCCTACGGCTTGGAGGCCAACGCCACCATCCTGAAAACCCTGCAGGGCTACCTAGTTCAGCAGGGCTTCATTGGGGAGGCACGACCCTTGGAGGAGCTCTTCACGCCCATTATCCACAACGAATAGTTGATGGAAGTAGGGGCAGGACCGCCCTTAAGGTGGCGAGTGAGGGGCGTATCTGGCGGAGGGAGTGGGATTCGAACCCACGGTACGCTTGCACGTACAACGGTTTTCAAGACCGTCGCCTTAAACCGCTCGGCCATCCCTCCGTGGGTGTACTAGCTCATTATAGACCGAGCACTCGGGGTTGACTGACCGCTATCTAGGAACTCAGAGGCGATCAGGGCTCGCCGAAGCACTTCACCGCGTTTTCCCACATAATCTTGGGCAGCAACTCGCTGCCTATGCCTTCCCAGTTGAGGACCAGGTCCACTGATTCGGGGAAGCGCGTCTCGGGGTGAGGGTAGTCGGAGCTGTACATCAGCATCTGGTCACCAAGCATGCTAGAGACCATGCTGACCATCTCCGGCCCTTCGTGGAGCACGATGGAGGCAAAAAACCTGCCTCCTGTCAAGTATTCCTTAATGGGTTGTCTAAGCTCGGGAACGTATCCCATGTATTCCACTTGGTCCTGTATTCGCGCCGCCCAGAAGGGCAGCCAACCGAAACCGGATTCAAGAATGGAAAACCGTATTGTGGGATAGCGGTCCATAGCCCCGGAGCCGATAAAGGAAGCTACGGCTCTCATCGCCCCCCAAGGATGCGACGCCGCCCTCCCTAGGAAGGGATTCTGCCACAGGTCTCGGTACCCCGGATACCCTCCAGAGAAAGAGTGGTGCACTACACAGAGCCCCTCCTCCTCCACGGCGGCCCAGACCGGGTTTAGGGACGGATGATCCAATGGGAAGTCCAGTGGCAGGTTGAGCCATATCCCCACCGCCCAAGAACTGCTCCCCCAAGCCTTGATCTCCTGTACTGAGTCCTCCACGAACCTGGCATCCAGCGTAAGGAGGGCCTTGAGGCGATGAGGGGACTTCCCACAAAAATCGTTGAGGAACCTGTGGTTTGCCCGCATGAGCTCCGCATCCACGGCGGGGTCTTGATGTCCTCGAGGCGCCCGGGGGACCATCAACTGCACGTCTACGCCTTCTTCGTCCATGTCTCTGAGGCGGGTTTCCACGACCCATTCCGCGTCGGCCGCAGGGAGCTTGCTGCCCATAAACTTCTGGGTGCGGCTCCGGGTCCGCGCCGTAGGTCCGGCCTCTCCCAAGGTACGAGGTGCGTCCTGCCCCCAACCGCCCGCGGCCCCGCCGAAGTCGTAGCGGTGGGTGAAGGGTGGCTCGAAAGTCCCGCCGGCAGTCGTGCCCTTGATCGGGATCTTGTAGCTTTCGAGCTCCTGCCTCAACGAGGAGGGGAGGTACAGCTCCAGTCCCTCCGCTGGTGCGGACACGTGCGTATCCGAGTCGTAGACCTTCATCCCATTTCGCATGTATTGCCCCTCTGCCGAATACCTGTTGGTAGCGGGTTTGTGGACTGCAATATAGGCGCACGCTCGTGAGTTGTCTATATTCCCTCCAGCAGGTTTCATTGGTGCCTCTCCGGCTGGGCTGCCGGGTTGCTGTGTGACGTACAGCCCTTCCCTGCTAATGCTACCTCCCACGCTGTTTGTGCTAAGCTGGCAGGACTGAACTTCCACATCGGGAGGCCCGCTGATGGCCATCAACGTACGCTGGCAGCCACTCCAAGGCTTGGTAGACCTGCCCCAAGGCACCATCAGCCGCGAGATTTTCGTCAACGAGGAGATTTACCAGCAGGAGCAGGAGCAACTATTCAGCCGCGCTTGGCTGTTTGTGGGGCATGAGAGCCAGATACCGCGTCCGGGTGACTACTTTGTCTCCTGCATGGGCGAGGAGTCGGTGATTCTCACCCGCGACCGCAACGGCCACATCCATGTCTTTCTTAACACCTGCCGGCACAGGGGCATGAAGGTGTGCCGATACGACGAGGGGAACGCCCCGGTGTTCAGCTGCCCTTACCACGGCTGGAGTTACGGAACTGACGGCCAGTTGGTGGGCGTTCCCTACTTCAAGGAGGCCTACCACGAGCAGCTGGACAGGAGCCAGTGGGGCTTGATCGAGGTGCCCCAGATGGTGAACTACAAAGGGACTATCTGGGCCAACTGGGACGCCGACGCGGCTTCTTTCCTCGACTACATGGGCGACATGAAGCTGTACATCGATGCCCTGCTGGACTCCCGTGACGGCAGTGAGGGTGGGTCGGAGATCATCGGAACCGTCTCCAAGTGGCAGTTCCCTTCCAACTGGAAGTTCGGCGCGGAAAACTTCCTTGGCGACCACTATCACGGCATCAGCCATCGCTCGGAGATCCTCGTCGGCACGGGTCCGGGCGGCCCCGGCACCGAGAGGCATGGTGGCAGCAGCAGGGTTCCTCGTGGGCGCTTTCGCGGGAATGTGGCCTTCACTCGACTGGGGCATGGCTCCGGTGGCGGCCCGCCCATCCTTGGCGGCACCAAGCAGTTCCCCGACTTCCCCAATAATCCTGAGGTAGAAGAGTACTTCCGGCAGGTGGCCGCGGAGCGTGACCGGCGCATCGGCGACAAGCTGTACGCCCCAGCGGCCACTGGCACTGTGTTCCCCAACATCTCCTTCCACTCATGGTTCCCGCGTGGCATCGCGGTGTGGCATCCTCGCGGCCCTCAGCTCACCGAGGCTTGGCGCTGGTATTTCGTGGACCGTTCCGCTCCCGATGAGGTGAAGGAGCTTCTGCGCCACTACTACATGCGTTATGGCGGGCCTGCTGGCCTGACGGAGCAGGACGATATGGAGAACTGGAATTATGCCACCGTGGCCAGCACTGGGACGATTGCGCGCCGCCACTCATACAACTACCAGATGGCCACGGGTTACGAGGAGCCTGTGGAGGGGCTGCGGGACGCAGTGTTCACTGAGTTCATGAGCGAGCAGAACCCTCGCTGGTACTTCAAGCGCTGGCTGGAGTTCATGGAGGCCGATAGCTGGCGCGGGATATTCCCGAACGCGCCGTAGCCTAGAGCCTTACCTGCTCTTCGTAGTAGTGCCACATGGCGATGGCGATGGGCGGGCTTGCCCCCAGCGACCGGGTCTCGACGTATTCCTTCACCTGCTCCGGTGGCAATTCGCTGATAGGCGCACTACAGGTTAGGGCCATGTAGTTGCGTTTGGCTTGGTCCTCCAGGCCCATCATGTTGACCAGCGCTTCCTCCACTGAGCGGCCCGAACTCACCGCGCCGTGCCCCTTGAGCATCAGCGTGTCCTTGCCGTCCATGGCGCGGGTCATGTCGTCCCCCAGCGGGTCGCTGTCGATTACCCGGAACTCTTGGAAGTTGGGGACGCCCTGATAGACGACCTCGGCACCCTCGTGGTGCAGGATGGTCAGAGGCGCGTCCATCACGCTCATCAGCGTGGTGTATTCGGGGTGGGCATGTACCACGCTCATGACCTCGGCGCGCTGTCGAAAGACGGCAGTGTGCAGAGGTATCTCCTTGGGGATGGTTATACCGGGCGGGCCCTCCACCACTGAGTTGCTATTGATGTCGACGATAATCATGTCTTCGGGGGTCATCTTCGACAGCAGGTCGATGGGGTATCCGCGACCCTTGAGGATAATCAGGTCGGTGTTGGGTATGCGGGCGCTGACGTGTCCCACCGATATGCGGATGGCGTCGGCCAGTCCCGACCGGGCCAGTATGCGGTTGCCCGTAGCCACCTTCTCCACCAACTGTCGCGCCTCTGTGAGCATTGCCATGGCGTCGTCCTCCTTGTCGGGATTTCCTCTCTTTTGGAGGGAGAGGGTGAGCGAGCAGCGGCGCCGCTACCCCTCCGCCTTGGGTATGACCTCCGAGGCGAACCGCTCGATGTACTCGACGGCCTCTTGGAAGTCGGTGGTGCGGGGGCCGACGGACATGTGGTCCAGCCCCACCTCTTGGTAGCGCTTGACGTCGTCGATGATCTGCTGGGTGCTGCCCGTCAGGGGTGTGCGGCCGTCGGGCAGCGGGTCTTTGGTGAACTCCAGGCTGGTGCGCAGTGAGACGGTGAAGTCGGAGGCGTCCCGGCCCTGTTCCGCCAAGTAGCCCATCAGGTCGGCGCGGTGTCGCTTGATGCCTTCAGGACTCACCGCGACGGCGTGCCAGCCCTGCCCCATAGCGGCGGCGCGACGTTTCCCCGGCCCGGTGGTGCCTCCAATCCATAGTGGTGGGTGGGGCTTCTGCACTGGCTTGGGCTTCATCTTGAAGCCCTCCAAGTGGTAGTGCTGCCCGTGGAACACCGGCTCCTCTTCGGTGCAGAGCAGCTTGAACAACTGGATGTGCTCGTCGCTCACTGTGCCACGGTTGGGGAAGTCGCCGTCCAGGACCTCAAACTCCTCCCTCAGCCAGCCCACGCCTACGCCCACGATGATGCGGCCTTGGGAAAGGACGTCCAGCGTGGTGATCATCTTGGTGTTGAGGACGGGGTGGCGATAGGGCAGCACCTGCACGCTGATGCCCAACCGCACCCGTTGGGTGATGCCCGCCAGAAAGGACAGCAGGGTGAATGGCTCGAGGATGTCATGGTCGGCGTTGAAGGTGGGTATACCGCTGGAGTTGTAGGGATAACGCGACTCTAGGGAGGTGGGAAGAATCACATGGTCGCTGACCATGAGCGTGTCATACCTGGCTTCTTCCACGGTCTGAGTCAAAGCGGAAATCTCCACCGGGTCTACTGCTGCGCCTAGGTTGGGGATCATGGCGCCGTATTGCATTAGTTACCTCCGTAATGGGGGGTTGGGGGTATTGTACCCTTGGGACGGGTCGACCAGCCGTCAGCTTTGCCAAGAGAGCGAATCATTCCCACGGACCTCTGGATCCCGGTTTGTAGCGGGCAGGGCGCCGCAAAAACGCCGCAAAAAGGCCGCAAGAAGCCGCGGTATCCGTAGCTGCTTGCGGCAGCGGTCGTAGCTGGCTAGAAAGTTTTTCTATCTGTGGCATGCCGCTTTGCCGCATGGTCGTAGCGGGGACAGCTTTGGAGCTGCGCCGCCGCTCTTTTCAAAAGGAGAAATTTTTGTTTTTCCTGTCATTTCCGCTCATTTCCGCTCGTTGCTGGGCTGAATAGCGAAGGCAGGGGTGACCCTGAGGGGTCAGTCCCCTGCCGTGTCTTGAGGTTAGGGGTTGGGGCTTGGGGGTGTCAATGGGGCGGTGTCATGGGGGTGGGTGCCTCGACGGAGGTGTTGTGGCTGACCGGCGGGCCGCCACGCTACACTCTAACCGACGGCCGTACTGACGCTTGATCGCACCGTTCTCACACTCACCGCCAGCACCTTCTGCCCCTGTCATAGGGTGACCTATATTTGGTGTCCCATGGCATACTGCGCTTGGTTGGTGGCTCTATATCCACAGCTGTCCCAAACCCGGAGGGGGTACGTCATGGGCGTCGCATGCCCGAAGTGCGGAAACGAGGATCTGAGAATCGGCTACGTCAGTCGCTTCCGTCTCGGCATACCCCATATCAGCGAGCTGCAGCAGGCTGCTATAACGCTATCTTGTCGGCCATGTCGCAGCGAGTTCCAATTCCAGCTCCAGGGACGGAATCGAACGGGCTTCTGGCACTTCATGCATCTGTGGAACGACGACAAGCCCGAGGCAGATGGCCTCCAAAGGGGACACATATCGTTGTGGCCTGACGCGGGCAGCAGACATGCATTCGTCGACTATAACTTCGTGCATAGCGGCGATCAGGGTATCTTGTGGCCTATGCACGAAGCCAGGATCCAAACCGGCAGAGGAGTCGACCGGTACGGCGACCCTGACCTGATGGCGGACTTCGCGAAAGAATACCTGAAACAGCATCGGGTGCTACTGCAGCCGGGACGGCTCCCGCAAACACTGGTCGAAGTCATGCCTTCGCTGCTATTGCTGGTTACCGCAGTCGAACTGGCGTTGAAGGCCTTCGCTCTCCGCTCGAAAGGTGCACCCCCCCGAACACACGATCTTGTAGAGCTCTATGACGACCACCTGGACTCTGAGCACAAGGACGCTATCGAGGCTCGATTCGGAAGATGTGAGCTTGTTGCGGGGCTCGCATCCCTTGGCGTCGACGCTCCCCATATCCAGCACATATTGGGCACCTACGCCGACATCTACGGAGGCAAGCGCGGCGCCTACCAGGAGGCCAAGTTCCATGCCGAGCCCACGACCATGCTGCCAGAGGCCAGCGGTCTACGGGGTGCCAATCTGATCAAAGGCAACACTCCGTATCCGACGTTCATGCCCTATCTGGCCGAGGCGATCGTGGGCTGCTACTACCACTTCTCCGGACTGGAGCGGCTTCGCAGACGAGGCGCTGAGGTCTATGAACGCGGTCCCGGGTCAGCAAGCTATGGTCACGGCGATTGGGCGCTGAGACCGTGGTCGTTGGGTCTCTCGGTGATTATGGTGTCACAACAGGAGTCCAAAGACCACAACCACAACCCCATCCCGGCCTTCGCGAACTTCAAAGATCGTCATCCGACTGGCCTCCAGGCTGACTGGAGCTACGGAGGGAGCACCCTTCTCTTCTACGACGCAACCGGTTCACAGCCTCGGGACGGTATCGAGACCATCTCAGACATCGAGTGCCGGGTCATCAGCGAGGAAGCGGTCGGCATGCACGCCCGCGATCTGGACAGGTTGGCCGACACACTCGAAGCCATCGACAACGGAGCCACGCCCCTGGGAACCGTACCTCCAGCTCGCTGACCGACGCGAGGGGGATTCGGAGACAGACTCCTCGAAATGGAGTGTTCAAATGAGGGGGAAACGGCCATGTTGCAAAGCTGACGCCCCTTGTGAGTGGTCTCTGGATACCGGCTTTCGCCGGTATGACGGAAACTATGCAGAGGTGTCCTTTGGCGGGAATTGCGGATGGCTCGGGGAGGCCACGTATGAGGATGAAAAGGTGCGTGGCTTACCGGGTGCATCCCTCCCTCAAACAGTCCGGGCCGTGGGTCCCCGCCTTCGCGAGGATGACGGGGGAGAGGCGGCTCGGTAGCCCGCAACTCGCCGAGGGCGTATAATTGTGGGTAGGCCGACGGATTGGGGGGTTTGGCATGGCCTTGGATTTTGATAGCGGTAGCGCGACTTCGCCTAAGGGCCATGCCATCATTTATTTTCGGGCCCGGTATGATCCTGAGAGGTTGTTGGCCATCTATGCCATCACTCTCCCCATAACCTTTGACTTCTCCAAGTTCGTTCCTCCTTTTCTGACGGCCCATCTGGCTGCCGACCCTCTGAAGGAATTGAAGGCCTTCTCCCTGCCTCCTGTGCCGGAGGAGGTGGAGAGCTACGAGTACCTGAGGCGCTTGTCGGAGACGCGCTCAGACGATCTGGTCTGCGGGGGCTCGGTGCCCACCAACGACCTGCCGGAGATGATGCAGATGGCGGGCGACGCGGTTCAGGAGTATGAGCGCCTCTGGACTGAGAGCCAGCCGGAGACCTCGTCTGCTACGATTGTGGAGCCTGGAGGGGAGACCTCTTCGGCGTCGTCGGGCGCATCGTTGGGCGATGCTTCGTTGGGCGTCAATGAGGTGCTCTACAGCCTGATGAACGACAGTGACCGACTGCAGGAGTTGTCGAAGCTGGTTGGCAAGCTGAGGTTCGCTCTTGATGGCAAGGACAGCGCCCTGAGCGAGGAGACCTGCGACGAGATCGTCGCAGTGGGGCGGCACATGCCCGCGAATTACGAGGTGACCAAGCTGCTCGCGGCAATGATGGGGCCCGACCCCGAGGGCGCCACGCTGACACAACTCTACATGGACCGCTGCTACAGGCTCTTGGAGGGCGACAAGGAGGGTGTGCAGCAGTTGGAAGAGCGAATCAAGGGCTTGGAAGAAGCTGCCTCCTAGCTCGTCTTGTACCTGTCCCGCCTCAGCCTGACCAACTTCCGCAACATCCGCGAAATGGACCTGGACCTGCCTCCCACCCCCATTGTGCTCGTGGGGTCCAACGCCCAAGGCAAGACCAGTATTTTGGAGTCCATCTACTTGCTGGCTGTCGCCCGTTCTTTTCGCGCCGAGAACGACCGTGAAGTTGTCAATTGGGAGGCAGCAGCCGAGACGTCCCACGCCATGGTCGCTGGCATCGTCGAACGCAAGGCAGGGCGCGAGCGGGTGACCATGGGCTACCAGTGTGTTCCTGCAGGGCAGGACCGCGATGTCCCATTCCTGGTGCGAAAGCAGGCCACCGTGGGCCGCGTGCGGCGGACAGCCGCGGAGCTCATCGGGCTGGTCAACGCGGTGCTGTTCAACGCGGACGACCTGCAACTGGTGTACGGCGCTCCGGGCGGACGGCGACGATATCTGGATATCCTGCTGTCGCAAGCCGACTCCTCCTACTTGCGCTCTCTCCAGCGCTATCAGAAGGTAATCCAGCAGCGCAACCAGCTACTTCGCATGCTCCAGGACCGCCGGGCAGGGGATGATGAGTTGCCCTTCTGGGACGAGCAGCTGGTCAAGGAAGGGGCCAACATTCTGGCCCAGCGCCAGCGTGCGCTGGTCACGTTGAACGAGTCGGCATCGTCCATTCATGCCGAACTTTCCGACGAGAGGCAACTACGGCTGGTGTACAAGTCGACCCTCTCTACCGATGACATCGCTTGGGAGGATGAGCGCGAGCACGAGGCGCAGACGTCTGCGGCGCAAGAGCGCTTCTACGCAACGCTGCAGGCGCTCAGGCCTCGGGAGGTGGCCACTGGATCAACAGTCGTAGGCCCACACCGCGACGACCTGCGGCTTCTGACGGGCGACGTGGACATGGGCACCTACGCATCCCGTGGTCAAGCTCGCACGGTAGCGCTGGCGTTGCGGTTAGCCGAGGCCGCTTACCTCTCGACGCTGCGGGGCGACGGCCCTATCGTCCTGCTGGACGACGTGCTCTCGGAGCTGGACGCGCGTCGTCGCGCCCAAGTGCTGCGTCGAGCCAGCAGTTATGAGCAGGTAATCATAACCACCACCGACCTAGAGCCGCTGGGAAGGGAGTTCCTGCGTGGGGCTACCTGCTTCCATGTGAGCGCTGGGCAGGTGACGCCCCTCCAGTCGGTTTAAGACGGGGAGGTCGTACCACCCCCATCCCAACCTTTCCCCCACCTTCCCCCTTCGAGGGGGAAGGGCTTTGCTGCCTGATCCGGGATTGCCGCGAATGTCTTTCTAGCCTGGCAGGTTGCGGGCTAGGACTTTCTGGAAGGCCTCGATGAAGATGTCGACCTCCTGCTCTCCCATAGGCGTGGACAGGCATAGCACTAGGTTGGGGGAGCAGAAGATGCCCTCGTTCATCAGGCCCCAGAAGACCCGTTGTCGTAGCTCGCGGTTGCTGGCAGCCACGTCGCGGTAGTTGCGCACCGGACCGCTGGTGAAGTGCAGGCCGAACAGAGAGCCGAGGCCTGTGACCTGCAATGGGGTCTCCAGTTCGGAGGCCACCTGTCGGACCCCTTCCCGCAGCCTCTCCGTAAGCTCCGCTAGGCGCGTGTACGCTTCCGGCTGTAGCTGGTTCAGGGTAGCGGCCCCGGCGACCATAGTCATGGGGTTGGCGTTGAAGGTGCCAGAGTGGTCGACCTTGGGGCCTTGGGTGGGGTCGAACTGCTGCATGATGTCGGTGCGTCCTCCGAATGCACCCACTGCGAACCCGCCGCCGATGATCTTGCCCAAAGCCGTCATGTCGGGCGTTATACCGTAGTACTCTTGGGAGCCGCCTGGGGCAACCCTGTAGCTGATGACCTCGTCGAAAATGAGCACCGAGCCGTCGTTGTGGGTGAAGTCGCGCAGCATTGCCAGATACTCCGGGTCGGCGGGAATCATGCCTGACCCGCCGAGCACCGGCTCCACCATGACGGCGGCCAGCTCGCCACGGTGCTCCTCCAGCAGGCGGCGGGTTGCTGCGGTGTCGTTGTAGGGGAGTATCACCACCTGGTCGACAACTTCCGGCGGCAGGCCCGCCACTCCGGGGACCGCCAGAGGTCGCTCTGGGTCTCCCGCTTGTCGGGGATCCGTGCGGACGCTGACTTCTACAGCGTCGTGGGTGCCGTGGTAGCCACCCTCGGCCTTGGCGAATTTGGTGCGGCCTGTGAAGGCTCGCGCCCCACGCAGGGTGTTCATGGTGGCCTCGGTGCCGGAGTTGGTGAAGCGCACCAAGTCCATGGAGGGTATGCGCTCGCATAGCAGTTGGGCCAGCTCCACTTGATGCTCATTGGGGGCGTTGTAGACGAACCCCTTGGCGGCCTGCTCCTGTATGGCAGCGACGACCTGAGGGTTGGCGTGACCCAGTATGATACTGGTCATACTGTTGGCGAAGTCGATTCGCTCGTTGCCGTCGAGGTCCCATAGGAGGCAACCCTCGCCGCGGTCGGCGAACACCGGGTAGGGGGCCCAGAAGATACTGGTGCGGCTGTCTCCTCCCGGAAGGTGCTGCTTGGCGTTCTCCCAAGCAGCCCTCGACCGGACATTCATTTGCTGGTAGCGGTCCAGTTCGTTGGAGTCAGGCACGAGGCCACCTCCTAGTTGAAGTCTGGGAAATCAACCCGTCCCGTGCTGGCTGGGTCTTTTGCGGTGTGTCGCGATTATATCGCACTAGAGCTAGAATCTTCTGCGCTCGGCGTAGCTGGTTGCCCCCTGACCACGGAGACGAGAGCGGGCCGGTCGGAGTGACCAACCGGTAGCGGTTACTCGAATGGAGGCTCTTCTCTGCGGGAGGCGAGGCCGTGGGCGATGGCCTGCCTCAAGTTGGCCGCCTGTATTGGACGCACACCAGCGGATTCTATCTTTTCGCGGGCTGAGGTAGGCAGAACGCAGGCGGAGAAGCCGAGTCGTCCCAATTCAGCCAACCGCCGCTCGGCTTGAGGCACATCTCGGAGTTCCGCGCTGAGTCCAACTTCCCCCAAGGCTGCCAGACCCGTGTCCAAGGGTGTGTCGCGTGCGCTAGAGACTATTGCTAGAGCGACCGCCAGATCGGCAGCAGGCTCCCGCACTTTGAAGCCTCCCGCCACGTTGACGATGACGTCTTGGTTGGAGAGATTGATACCAACCCGTCGCGTGAGCACGGCCACCAGCATGAGGAGACGGTTGAAGTCGAGGCCGTTAGCGATGCGGCGGGGGACCGGCAGCACGGTGGGGGATGTGAGGGCCTGCACCTCCACTAGAAGCGGGCGTGTGCCCTCTATGACAGGCACGATGGCCGACCCTATTGCGCCCTCTCCTCTCTGGGCCAACATGGTGGAGGAGGGGTCGGGCACCTCTTCCATGCCTGTGCCACTCATTTGGAAGACGCCGATCTCGTTGGTCGAGCCAAACCGGTTCTTGATGCTCCGAAGCAGCCGGTAGTGCCCCACTTCGTCGGATTCCAGTTGCAGTACCACATCCACCATGTGCTCCAGCACCATGGGTCCCGCTACGTTGCCATCCTTGGTAATGTGGCCTGTCATGATGGTTGGGACCGAATGGTCTTTGGCCCAACGGGTGACCAGCAGGCCGCACTCCCTGACTTGGGCCGCGCTACCCGGCCCGGAGCCTACTTCGGGTTGGTGTAGCGTTTGTACTGAGTCGACCACCACCATGACAGGCTCCATGGCCTCCAGTTGCTGGAGCACTAGGCCGACGTCCGTCTCAGACAACATCTGAATGCCAGCCCCGCTCAATCCCAGCCGATCCGCCCTCAGCTTGACCTGGTAGGCGGACTCTTCACCGCACACGTATGCGACACGGCCTGAGTTGCTTGCTATATGTTGCGCCGTCTGTAGTAACAGGGTGGACTTGCCGACGCCGGGCTCGCCCGCCATCAGTACGACCGAGCCAGCCACCAACCCCCCTCCCAGCACCCGGGAGAGTTCGTCGAAGGGCACTTCAAGACGAGCAGTGGTGTTCGCCACCACTTGGGAGAGCTCTTCACTGGCGGAGACGATGGGGTGGGCGATGCCGCGCCGAGGGTTCGAGGCAGTCTGCACCTCTATCAATGGCGAGCGCACGTCGCAGCCGGGGCAGAAGCCCATCCAGCGTGGGCTCTGGTAGCCACACGACTCGCAGCGGTAGGCGGTTCGAACGCGACTCCGGGGCACATTCACCTCCCTGGTAGATGGGCATGGCGGATGATGGGTCGGATAGTCAGCATCTATTTCCGGCTACCTCTTCTATATCAGAGATGGAGGCGCGCGCCAACCAGCAGATGTCAGGGTGACTGTTCATACCTTCCTGGCAATTCCCCATGGCCCATGCGGGGCGGCCCATTCTGGTGGCAACTGCTTATGAACATGTGGGCCGCTTGCGAGGATGAAATTGAGGTGCGCCGGCTAGGGAGGCGGTTGGACATACCTTCACCCCATCCCCGGATCGGGGTCCGGGGCAGGCTCTAACCACCCCCTAAAGGGGAAGGGATTCGGCGAGGGCCGTGGATTCTTGACTGCGGGACTCTTGCGAAATCCCTCTCTTGGGAGAGGGATGGGGTTCGGGCGTTTCTCAGCTACGGGGAAGTATCCCTGGATACTGGCTTTCGCCGGTATGACGGAGGGTGCTTATCACACTCTGGTTATGTTGGGGAATATTGTCGAGGCGCTGAAGGCCCCTATAGGAAGAAAAAGTAGAGCCCGCGCACAGTGGCGCGGGCTCTACTCATTTCTGCGATTGCAGTTGCCTGCCGTTGATGCTTCAGGCTTGGGAAAGGGCGGGCTCTCTGGAGTGTATGACAATCTCGCCTTCTTCCACATCGATGTAGGCGGTGTCGCCAGCGTTCAGCCTGCCACCCAATACCTCTTCCGAGAGCCGGTCTTCAATCTCGTTCTGAATCAGCCGGCGTAGCGGACGTGCTCCAAAGACCGGGTCATACCCACGCTCTGACAGGAAGTCTCTCACGGCGTCGGTGATCTCCAGCGAGACCTTGTGATCCGCCAGTTCGGCCCGCACCATGTTGATCATGAGGTCCACTATGGAGTGGATATGGTCCCTGCTGAGGGCATGGAACACCACAGTGGCATCAACGCGGTTGAGGAACTCAGGTCTGAAGAAGCGCTTCACTTCTTCCAGTACCTTATCCTTCATGCGCTCGTAGCCGATGCGCTCCGTCTTCGCATCGTCGCTCTTGATCGAGAAGCCGATGCCTGTCTCGCGGGTGATCAGGTCGGACCCCAAGTTGCTGGTCATCACGATGATGGAGTTGCGGAAGTCAACCTTGCGGCCCTTGGCGTCGCTCAGGTGCCCATCGTCGAAAATCTGCAGCAGGATGTTGAACACCTCGGGGTGGGCTTTCTCGATTTCGTCCAAGAGGATGCAGCAGTAGGACTTACGCCGCACACCCTCAGTCAACTGTCCGCCTTCATCGTAGCCCACATATCCGGGAGGCGCGCCGATCAACCTCGCTACGGTGTGGCGCTCTTGGAACTCGGACATGTCCAGCCGGATCATGGTGTCTTCGCTGCTGAACATAAACTCTGACAGGGCGCGTACCAACTCGGTCTTGCCTACGCCTGTGGGGCCCATGAACAGGAAGACGCCGATGGGATGACGCGGATCCTTGAGGCCTGCCCTGGCACGGCGGACTGCCTTGGATATGTTGACGATGGCCTCTTCCTGGCCAATGATCCGCTTGTGGAGCTCTTCTTCCATGTGCAGCAGGCGGGCCGTCTCTTCTACGGCCAGTCGTGAGACCGGGATACCGGTCCACATGCTGACGACTTCTGCAATGTCTTCCTCGGTAACGGCGGGTTGGTCCTTGTCTTGGTCATCCCGCCACTCCTGCTGCTCGCTCTCCAGCTTTTCCATGAGTCGCAACTCGCGGTCGCGTAGCTCCGCGGCGTACTCGTACTGCTGGCCGGCGATGGCGTCGTCCTTCTCCTTGCGGACGTTCTCCAGCACCTTCATGGCTTCTTTGACCGAGAGCGGAGTGCTGCTGGTGCGCAGGCGAACCCGGGAGGCCGCCTCGTCCATCACGTCGATGGCCTTGTCGGGAAGGAACCGGTCGGACACGAAACGGGAGGCTAGGGTGGTGGCAGCCTGCACGGCATCTTCGCCAATGGTCAGGTGATGATGCTCCTCGTAGCGCGACTTGACACCCATGAGGATCGCCACGGTCTCAGCGGTGGTGGGTTCTTCCACAGCTACCCGCTGGAAGCGACGCTCCAGAGCCGGGTCGCGCTCGACGTGCTTGCGGTAGTCATCCATAGTGGTGGCGCCGATGCACTGAAGTTCGCCACGGGCTAGGGAGGGCTTGAGGATGTTAGCAGCGTCCACGGCGCCCTCGGCAGCGCCAGCGCCAACCATGGTGTGTATCTCATCAATGAACAGGACGCAGTTGCCTGAGTTCCTGATCTCGTCGACCACCTTCTTCAGGCGTTCTTCGAATTCTCCACGGTACTTGGTCCCGGCGACCAGTGCACCCATGTCCAGGGTCACCAACCGCTTGCCCTGCAGGGAATCGGGGACCTCCCCGTTGATTATCCGCTGGGCCAATGCCTCGACGATAGCAGTCTTGCCCACGCCGGGCTCGCCGACCAAAACAGGGTTGTTCTTGGTGCGGCGGCTGAGGATCTGAACGACCCTCTGTATTTCCTGGCTGCGGCCAACGACCGGATCCAGCTTGCCGGCCCGGGCCGCTTGGGTCAGATCGATGCCGAGTTGGTCCAAGGTAGGAGTCTTGGTCTGGGAGCGGCCGGAGTGGCCTGCCGGTTGGGACGGGCTCTGGCTGAGCACGCGATGAGTCTCGCCGCGCACTTTCTCCAGGTTGACGCCGAGACTCTCTAGCACGCCAGCAGCTACACCCTCACCCTCGCGCAGCAGTCCGATCAGTAGATGCTCCGTGCCGATGTAGGTGTGGTTCATGCGTCGAGCCTCGTCTACGGCAAGCTCAACCACCTTCTTGGCCCGGGGGGTCAGGCCGATCTCACCTTGGGCGGGCTTGTCGCCACGGCCGATGATGAACTCTACGGCAGAGCGGACCTTGTTGAGGTCCACCCCTAGGTTGGCCAGCACTCGCGCCGCCACACCCTCCGTCTCTCGCACCAAGCCCAGCAATATGTGCTCGGTGCCGATGTAGTTGTGGTTGAAGCGCTGGGCCTCTTCCTGTGCGAGGGATAGCACTTTCCTCGCCCGCTCTGAGAACTTCTCAAACCTGCTGCCCATCGAGGTGACCCCCTTCTGGGTTTTTATCGTTTGGGAGGAGCAGTTTGCCCCCCCACTACCTTGCCGACCCAGCCAAAGCAATTAACGGGTCGAGCGTTTGGGCCTAGATTGTGCATTTGAGAGCGGAAAACATAAATCCACGTCCGCTCAATTGTTGGGGTTTGCCCCCAAGTCGCTTGTGAATATTTTAACAAACTAGAGCACTGTTAAGATACCACAGCCCAAGGGCATTAAGAAAGGCGCAAGCTTGCGACTTCGTAGCCTTGTATGGGTGACCCCCCGGCGGTGGCCTATTTTCCCACTCCGTTACCAAAGCAGTATCGTCGGCGCTGGGGCGTTTCACTACCGTGTTCGGGATGGGAACGGGTGGGTCCACCCCGCTCTAACCACCAAGGGACAAGCAATAGTATGCATCATGCGGAGACAGTAAGCAAGAGTGGGAGAGGGCTTCCATGAAGGGATTCTGGGTCGAATCTCGAGCTGGTGGCTCAGTGCAGCGCGGTTACCCGGCACGCGCTGGCGTGGGAGGCGCCTCGTGCTGCTCGTGCATCTCGTGGTCGTCGCAGGCCACCCAGTGGGAGCCGCCCTCGAAGTATTCCTTTTTCCAGATGGGCACGCTCTCTTTGACCCTGTCGACCACGTAGGCGGCGGCTTGGAACCCTTCTTTGCGGTGGGGCGAAGCCACAGCCACGATCATGCTGATATCTTCGATTTCCAGCCGACCCAAGCGGTGGCCGATGGCCACGTCGCTGATGCCCCAACGCTCCCGGATTTCCTGGCGCACCTTTTCCAGTTCTTTGGCCGCCATATCGGGGTAGGTCTCATATTCTAGGTAGAGCACCTTGCGGCCTTCGTTGAACAGCCGAGTTGTGCCTAGGAAGGTGATGACCGAGCCGTTCAGCTCGGAGCGCACGCTGGCAGTGAATTCATCAGGGTCCAGTGGGTCATGGGTCAGGTGAATCAGGACGAGCCTCCACTCACGGGCGGGATGAGAGCGATTTGGTCACCCTCGTGCAGGGGGCGACTATCGTCCACGTAGTCGGTATTGACGGCAGCGACTATGCTCACCGACGGCGGGGCCAGTTGCGGGTACAACTCGCGCATTCTTGATACGGCGTCGCCCACAGTGGCCCCTTGGGACAGCTCCAGCATCAGGCTGCCCGTCCCCGCCCTCTCTCGGTACAGGGCGAAAAGTAGCATCTCGACCTTCAGTTGGCACCGCCCGTCATTCTTGTTTCGATGTTGGTAGTAATCTCTGGGTTGCGACTATGTCAGGGACAGTTCGCGTACCGGCGATTCCACCGGGGTATCGTCGTCCAACTGGTAGGGGAAGGGATTGGCCCGGGAAAATCGCTCGCCGTTCTCCCCTTGGGGGTACTCATGCAGAGGCAACTCGTAGTGGACCTCGTTCTCGTTGCCGTCTAGGTCGCGGAAGTAAATCCCCAGAGAGAAATGATGGTCGCCGATTCGCACAATCTCGGCGTTGCGGGCCTTCAGCTTGCGGTAGACCTCCTTGAGGTCTTCAAAGGTGCCCATCTGCCAAGCCATGTGGTTCAGGCCCAGCCTCTTGCCTGGCTCGCCTGGCCCTGGTATTTCAGGGCGGGCTTGGATTAGCGCGATTTCGTGGCTACAGGCCTCGTTGGCTGAAAGGAAACTGGCGCGCTCGCCCTGCCGGAACATGACGGTGAGCCCCAGCACATCGGAGTAGAACTCCTCGGCCTGCTTGATGTCGCTGACGGTGATGTTTACGTGACTTAGCTGTATTGCCTTGGCGCCCATGTCCCCTCCTTGCCTATGTGTTGCTATTATCTAGCCGACGAAACGGCTGGCAAAGATCGCTCCCACCATTCCGGCGGAAGCGGCTAGGATCGCATAAAAGAGAAGATCGATACGCCTGTGGACGTCGCGTACCGCATTGCGGACATCTTGGAGGCCCTTCTCCATGGCATCCATCTTTCCCTCCAGTCGCCCTATGGACCTCGACACGTCGGAGGTTTCTACCTGCTCTCCGGTATCCGCTTCAGTTGCCATCCGTCTCTCATTGTTGCCTTTAGATCATCATGGACCGGGCTGGGCCTACACGCCTAGGGTGACGGTGAGGCGCGGGGAGTCCACCGGCGTATCGTCCTCGACGTCCCAAGGGAAGGGGTTCTTGCCTTGGAAGATGTTGCCGTCGTCGCCGGGGCCGGGCCACTGGTCCTTGGGCAGCTCGTAGTAGGCCTCGTTCTCGTTGCCGTCGGGGTCCTTGAAGTAGACGCCAATCGAGAGGTTGTGGTCGCTGACTCGGGTGATTTCCACATCGTTGGACTTGAGCTTGCGATAGACCTCCTTCAGGTCTTCGAAGGTGCCCATCTGCCAGGCCATGTGGTTCAGGCCCACCCGGCCGCGCTCAGGCCCAGGGGCATCCTCGCCGATTTCCACCAAGGCGATCTCGTGGGAGGTCGACTCGTTGGCCGACATGAAGGTGGTGCGGGGCATCTTGTTCATCACCGTCAGGCCCAGAATGTCGGAGTAGAACTTTTCCGACCGCTCCTTGTTCCTGACGAACATGTTGACGTGGCTCAACTGTATGGGTTTTACCGTCATATCTCCTCCTCTTTGTTGGGAGTAACGTGCTAGCGATGCTAGCGTTGCCGTGCTTTCTTGTCAAACGAATGGGAGCCGTAGGCAGTAATCGGCAGCCGTAGGCAGTAATCGGCAGCCGTGGGCAGTATCAGGCGCCTGCTGCCGTCACCATGTTCCGCAGGCGCTCCAGCACCAGCTTGATGTTGTCCTGTGAGGTGGCGTAGGAGAGGCGGACGTAGCCTTCGCCGTACTCGCCGAACCCGGTGCCGGAGAGCAGAGCGACCCCAGCCTCCAAGGCCCGGTCTTCGAAATCGGCACTGGTCATGCCCGTGCCCTTGATAGAAGGAAAGGCGTAGAAGGCTCCTTCCGGATCGGGACAGGTGATTCCGGGGATTTCCCGAAGGCCCTTGGCGATGAGGTCGCGGCGGGCCTTGAACTCCTGGGTCATGGCGACTACGCGGTCTTGCGGGCCCTCCAGTGCCTGCAGGGCAGCCCGCTGGGTGAAGGTGGCGGCACAGGAGACGCTGTTGGCCGACAGCTTGACGATGTGGGGGACCAGCGGCTCGGGGAAGATGCCGTAGCCCAAGCGCCAGCCGGTCATGGCGTAGCTCTTGGAGAATCCGTCCAGCAGTATGGTGCGTTCCTGCATGCCAGGCAGTCCGAGGATGCTGGTGTGCTCGCCGTTGTAGATGATGTCCTTGTATATCTCGTCGGAGAGGATGTAGAGGTCGTCGTACTTGCGCACCATCTCAGCGATTGCTCCCAGTTCGTCGGCGGTCATCACGGCGCCGGTGGGGTTCTGGGGCGAGTTGATGATGATGAGGCGGGTGTTCTCGTTAATGTTGGCTTCGAGGTCGTCTAGATCAGGATGGTACGCCTTCTCCTCGAGGAAGCGCATTGGCACGGCCTTGGCACCGCAGAAGTGCACCATGGACTCGAAAACGGGGAACCCAGGGTTGGGGTAGATGACCTCGTTACTGGAGTCGGCCAAGGCTAGGATGGTGAAGAACATGATGGGCTTGGCACCGGGAGTCACCACCACCGAATCAGGGGAGAACTCGACGCCGCGGATAGGGCCGGCGTCGCGGGCGATGGCGTCCCGGAGTTCCGGCAGGCCTGCAGTGGGGCCATAGTGGGTGTAGCCTTGATGCAGGGCGTTCGCCCCAGCATCGACCACGTCCTCAGGGGTGTCGAAGTCGGGCTCGCCGATCTCCATATGCACGATGTGCTGGCCTTGGGCCTCCAAGGCGCGGGCCTTGGCCAGCATCTCAAAGGCGGCCTCGGTACCCAGATCATCCATGCGGCTGGCGAGTTTCATTGGTTGTCTCCTAACGGCGACCTGTAGTGTTTGATGGTTTCACCCAAATGGTAGTATTCCCGGTGGCTTCCGATACTATAACGGTAGTATTCCGATGCAGCTCTGGTGGAACTCCAGTGCAACTCCGGCTGTATATTATTGCACCGGGAATTGTACTGGCGCAGCTACGGGCCAGCTATGAGTCCAGCCCAACGCGGGCGCGCGATTTTTTGATATTGATGGTGCCATTCCAACAGGGGGATGCAAGAGGTTGCGGCCCTCCATAGATTGTTATGCCATTATACCGGGCAGAGGACAATTTCTCGTTAGCAGATTGTCATGGGAGGGGACACTAGGCCCCATGTCGCTGATCGCCGTCCGGGGCGAAAGGTGGGTGTGGGTGGGCCGTGTCGGAAGGCCAGCGGTTGCGCAAGGGTCTCCATGCACAGGGATGACGGGGGCGGCGGGAGCCAGTCGAAGCTGAGTGCATGTTTAATATGATAACGGTGAGGGGCTCGGGCGTCGATAGCGAGTTGTCAGTGGAGGGCCGTTGCTTGGCACGGTGCGCTACCGGAACGCTGGGGGTAGGGGGAAAGGCGGAGCCTCTTTGAACCATTCTGCGGGCAAGCTTCATTCGTCATCATCTGCTATCGATGTCGCCACACTGTCCTCCAAAGCACCGGGTACAGCTTGGGAGTCTCTACCCAGTAGGGCACCGATCTTATCCTTCAACCGCGCTCGTCGCGCCTCGTAGAAGCCGACAAACCCCTCAATGTTGGCGGGCACGTTTCCCAATAGGTGAAGATGCTCGTATTCTCGCCTGTTTCCATCGACAAGATACGTGTGGCGAAGCCATTTAGCCGGCATAGTGGCACTTTTTTCGAGGTTCATCGGGCCTTGGAGCAGTTGAAGATTGGCGAGCCCATTCATGCACTGCGTGTAACCTTCTATTTCCTCGTCTGGAATGCCAGCATCTCGGAGTGTGCGCTGGGTAAGTCTTGCTTGTGGGAAGATGTGGTCGAGGTGGAATTGATTACGCAGGTCAACAAAATCAAAGAGCAACGACAAGAGGGCAAAGGTGAGTCCGTCACCATATCCCATATCCGCCAGCTGCTCTATTTCATCATCATCGAAGACCAGTGGTCTGCCTCTGCGGGCCATCGCCTGGTAGATGCGGGCAACCGGGAATCCGTCCGCGTGATTCTCTTTGATAACGTCTCTCAAAGCAGTCAGCAACGTATCCACGCCGCTCCCCCAAACGCCAGACTTCAATAAGCTCCGGATTAGCCATTCGCGAATGGCCCGTCTATCTTGCTCGTGCCGGGTGTGTGTTAGAAAGGCCTCACCAGGGTTCTTCATGTAGAGATAATATGCAATCGGCAGTATGGCGTTGTGCGCCCTCAGATTCTGTCCGTTGAATCCGCAATCAGAAACTAGTTGGATTGTGAGAGTCAACGCGCGCTTGATGTCGTCCCACTTGTTTTCGAAGATACCCATGTTCTCGCGGTTGAAGTTCTCAACTTTGAATCCTACAGTGCCAATATCGCTCAGCATCAGTCCAGCTCTGAGGACAAGGTCCTTGGGGAATGTAAACCATGCGCCAATGCCATTGAGCTCGTCCACAAGGGCGTGTATCTCCTCACGTGCATCATGCTGAGTCCACTGTGCCACCGCAACAGAGAGCAACAAATCAGAGTACGACAGGATTGTTGCACCATTATTCGTCCGAATGAAAATCTGCAGAACTCTTTCTAAATCCTGACTGCCTTCCACATAGTAGGCTACCAAGTGTCTGTTGTGCACGACTTGGTAGAGAGTATTGAGCGTCTCATAGGCTTGGTCCACGCGCTCTTGTGGTAAACGCTCGTTTAACCACCGGACCATAGGTGGACCATCGTTCATCGATAGGATATCCCCTACGGGGAACCAACATTCGGCGTCGCGAGCTGCCTCAAGTTGGTCATTGGTTAGGAAGCGGAATCGGTATTGCAATCCTGATTCATCGTCCTCGTCGGGACGCCAGAGCAAGTCCAAATGAAACAACCTCTTCGGGAATGCATGAGGGTTATTCCACCACACACGTGGCAGTTTCCACGCCATGCTCCCGCGAAGGGCTATGTTCAGTGCTGTCAGACGCTGCTGTCCATCCAAGACTGCCGTTAGACGCTGATTGGGCATTACCGGGAGAGCTGGACAATGGGGATTGGTTTTCTCATGGTAGTTGAGGACGAAATCATAGAATCTGTACCGGGCGCTGTTCTCGGGTTCAACTTGCCAATAGAGAAAAGTACCAAACGGGTAACCCTGCATTAGACTGTCAAAGAGTCTGCGAATTTGCTCCGGCTGCCAGACGAATTCTCGCTGGATGGCGGGCAGCACGATATTATTGCGCTGGATGTCGTTCAAAATCTCTCTTATTGTGCCGCCCGTCTGGTACAAAAGGTGTCTCCTAACTATGTGTTCTAGCTATGAAGCCAGATTCCAGTATCCGCTACCGGAAGGCCTGTGTTTGGGGGAAGAGGCCGAGGAGGGGGGAGACGGTGCCGATGACGTCGCGGTCGATGGAGTCGATGGTGGGGCGGCCGCACATTCCCATGGCGCCGTTTAGCTCGTCACGGAGCATGGTGAGGACGGCGCGGAGTCCGGCTTCGCCGTCGACGGCGAGGCCCCAGAAGAGGGGGCGACCCATGAGGACGGCGCGGGCGCCCAAGGCGAGGGCTTTCAGGATGTCGGTGCCTCGCCTCATGCCGCCGTCTAGGTAGACCTCGATGCGCCCCTCGACCTGATCGACGACCTCGGGCAGCACCTCGATGCTGGCGAAGGTGGTGTCGAGGTAGCGCCCGCCGTGGTTGGACACGATGACGCCTTTGGCCCCGTATTCGGCGCAACGTCGGCCGTCGTCGCCACGCATGATGCCCTTCACTACCACTGGCAGGCTTATGTTGGAGGCCAGCCAGTCGAGGTCGTTCCAAGTGGCTGCTGGGTCGCGTATGTCGCGAGGGCCTGTAGGGGCGTCGGCCCCGAACACCGAGCTATGGGTGCCCAAGTCTATCTTGGAGTAGTTGGGCGAAGCGCCGCCAACGTAGTTGTTCCGTATGTTGCGCTCCCGCTTGGGCGGGACCTTGGCGTCGGCGGTGAGGCAGAGGGCGCTATAGCCTGCTTCCTCAGCGCGGTTGGCCATTTCCAAGGTAAGCTCGCGGTCCTTGAAGAGGTACTGCTGGAACCAGATGGGCCCTGACGACTCCTGTGCCACATCCTCCAGTGTGCGGGAGGCGTGGGAGCTGAGCACCATCACGGTACCCATGGCCCCGGCGGCCCGGACGGTGGCAATCTCGGCCTCATCGGAGGCCATTGAGTGGTGGCCCGCCGGGTCCAGCATGATGGGAAGGTTTATGGGTTGGCCCAGCACTGTAGTCGATACGTCGCGCTGGCTGATGTCCACCATCATATTGGGCCGCAGCATGATGGAGTCCAGCACGGCACGGGTGCGCCGGATGGTAATCTCGTCGGTGGCCCCGCCAGCGATGTAGTCATAGTCCGGCTTGTTGATTCGCTCCTTGGCCAGTTCTTCGTACTCGAACAGGTTTACGGGTCCATCAGCCATGGCTCACCTCTCAGACGTAGATTGCATCGCGCACCATCAACTCTTGGATAACTTCGCCACTGCCCTGCATCCCCTCCGCCATTGCCGGGGAGAGATGCCAACTTCCAACGAGTCGACTGGTGTCCTGACTCCATACTTCGACTGCGCGGGGCTCCGCTGGACGCTCCGCTCGGGACGAACGGAGCAGGCAAGGCGTTCAGCCCAGACATCTGGATTCCAGTATCTACATCCTTCGACTGCGCGGGGCTCCGCTCAGGACGAACGGAGCGGGCAAGGCGTTCGGCCCAGACACCCTGGATTCCAGCATCTACATCCTTTGACTGGGGCGACTGCGCGGGGCTCCGCTGGACGCTCCGTCCCGCTCCGCTCGGGACGAACGGAGCGGGCAAGGCGTTCGGCCCGGGCACCCTGGATTCCAGTATCTACATCCTTTGACTGGGGCGACTGCGCGGGGCTCCGCTGGACGCTCCGCCCCGCTCCGCTCAGGACGAACGGAGCGGGCAAGGCGTTCGGCCCAGACACCCTGGATTCCAGCATCTACATCCTTCGACTGCGTGGGGCTCCGCTGGACGCTCCGCCCCGCTCCGCTCAGGACGAACGCAGCGGGCAAGGCGGTCAGCCCAGACAGCCTAGATTCCGGAATCCACATCTCATCCTTATCGGGAGTCTAGGAGTTGGGCATTACCACGTCAATAAGCGTCGATTGGTGCCCGTTGTTCCGTCCTCCCGCTTGATGAGGGAGGATTGAGGTGAGGGTGAAACTGGGGCGTGGGGCTTAGTGTCCCTAGGTAGGGTACGCCCATCTGCCGATCCCCCTCACCCCCGGATCAGGTCCGAGGCAGGCTCTAACCCTCTCCCGTCGGGGGAGAGGGGGCTGTCTCATAATTCGGGCGTTGATCCATCCCCTCTCTCGATGTGAGAGGGTCATCAAAAGCAAAGGGCGTTGCGATTCAACATTATCCCCCTCACCCCCGGATCAGGTCCGGGGCAGGCTCTAACCCTCTCCCCCGCGCGGGGGAGAGGGGATTTTGAAACAGGCTCGTGAGGAGGGAAGAGATGGGGGGTAGGTACGCTTGGCAAGGGCGTGAGGAGGCTCGATTCGTCGGTGAATCTGTACTATCGGGCCTGCTGGCGGTAACATGGGGCCGATATCGAACGTCCCCACAATTGATTTGCATGAGTGTGTACATGACTGCGCGCATGGTACGAATCTGGGGAGAATGAAGGCTATATGAAGTTTGGGGTCTTTTACCAGGTGCCGTGCGCCCCTGATCAGTCGGTGGCGCAGCGGTACCAGGAAACCTTGGAGCAGATAGAGTTGGCGGATGAGTTGGGCTTCGACCGCGCTTGGATTGCCGAGCTCCACTTCCGTGGTACTTTCTCCGCCATGCCCTCGCCCCTCATGCTGGCGGCCGTGGCGGGCCAGCGTACGAAGCGCATCCGCTTGGGCATCGCGGTCAACCTGCTGCCTCTACACCATCCGGTGAGCCTAGCAGAGGAGGCCGCTACTGCCGATGTCCTCACCGGCGGTAGGCTGGAATTCGGCATCGGAAGGGGTACGCGGCTGGCTCACCACGGCTTTGGCGTGCCGCAAGAGGATAGCCGGCCACGTTTCAACGAAGCGTTGGACATCCTGAAGCGGGTGTGGACTGAGGACAACGTCACCTATAAGGGCAAGTATTGGGAGCTGGATGACGTCTCCATCGCCCCCAAGCCTCTACAAACGCCCCATCCGCCACTGCGCATGGCCTCCAACAGCGCCGACACCTTTCCGTTGGCAGGGGAGTTGGGACTGCCTGTCTTCACATGGATCCTCATCAACCCGCTGCCGCGCCTGCAGGAAGGCCTGATCACCTACCGCCATGCCCTGAAAGAGAACGGACACCCTGAACAGGAAGTGTCGCTAGCCCTGCCCGTGTTCACAGCAAAGGACCGGGCCACCGCCCAAGAATTGCCCCAAACCAGCACCATGAACTACATGCGAGAGGTCGACGGCATCTTGGGGCCCGGCCCTCGGCCCACAGAAGAGACAGCAGCTGCGGGAGGCCCCCGCTATCCCAACTACCTCAGCATCCCCTACGAGGACATCCTTCGGGACACCGCCGTCTATGACGAGCCCAGTGCCGTTGTCGACCGGCTGCACAAGGTCAACCACGCCCTGCGCAACGATGAATGCATCTGCTGGTTCAACTTGGGTGGCTTGGTGCCCCACGAAGAGGTCAAGAAGTCGATGAAGCTGTTTGCCGAGAAAGTGATGCCGAATCTGTAGGAGCGTTGCGATTGAAGATTATCCCCCTCACCCTCTCCCGCTGGGGGAGAGGGGATGTTTGAGACAGCCTCCTCGGGAGGAAGGTTGGGATGATGGTCTTAGTAGCAACGGTGCCATCCAACATAAGGGTAACCCTCGTGGTTGCCTACAGTCTTAATCGGGAGTAATCGGGCCTTATCAGGCGCAAGGAGGAATCATGAGCAGTAGGGCGCCATTCCTAGCGAGTCCCTACGGGGGCTATCACCACCGCGAAATACCCCCGGAAGATTCGGAGTTGACCCATGTGGGGCCAGGCACCCCGTGTGGCGAGTACTTTCGGCGCTTCTGGGTACCGGTCGCCCGCTCCCAAGACTTGAAGGACCTGCCCCATCGAATTCGCATACTCGGAGAGGACCTCGTGGTGTTCCGCGACGGCAGCGGCACGACGGGCTTGATGGAACTGCACTGCCCCCATCGCGGGACCTCCTTGGAGTTCGGGCTGATCAGCGAGCAGGGGCTGCGCTGCTGTTATCACGGCTGGCTCTTTGGCGTAGACGGTCGCATTTTGGATACCCCGGGCGAGCCGGCGGACTCTACGCTCAAGGACCGCTTGTGTCATGGGGCCTATCCCACGACGGAGTACAAGGGCTTGGTGTTCGCCTACATGGGGCCGCCGGACAAGCGCCCGGCCCTACCGATATATGACACCTACCAGAGGCCCGACTACCTTTCTTGGGCTGGCGAAACCTGCACCCTCCCCTGCAACTGGCTTCAGGTCAAGGAAAACTGCATGGACCCGGCCCACCTGCTCTTCCTGCACACCATCGGCGACGACTCAGAGGAGGCCTCCCATGCCCAAGTGGTGGAGGACTTCGCAGAGAAGCCGGAATGGGAATATCTCGAGACCCCGGTCGGCATGCTCTACTTGGACACCCGGCGTGTGGGCGATAAGGCGTGGGTGCGTATCTCCGACTTTCTAGCCCCGATCCTGCATCAGTTCCCGCCCAGTGGCGTGCTCTTTCGTGAGGACGAATTCTCTGGGCGCCCCGACATGGCCATCTACGCCACCCCAATAGACGACTCGAATACCCGACTCTTCTGGTTCAACCATACCAAGGAGGGGAAAGAGCCGCCGGCCGGCCTTCCCTTCGGCCAGACTTCTGAGCGTCCCTACCAGGAGCGCCAGCGTATGCCGGGCGACTACGACGCGCAATCGAGCCAGCGCCCAATTGCGCGGCATGCGTTGGAGCACTTGGGGAACACGGACCGGGGCCTGATCATGCTGCGCAACCTGATCAGGCGTGGAATTCGCGATGTCCAAGAGGGGCAGGACCCCAAGGGTGTACTGCGGGAAACCAATGGTGTTCTGACCACCTACGCCCGCGACGCGATGGTGGAAGTGGCCCCGGCGGACACGCCCGAAGCCGACCGCGAAGTCCTGCGAGAGGCCGCCCGCAAGCTGGCAGAAGAGCTGATGAACCAGTAGCTAAGGCCTCTCCCCCGCCCCTCTCGCATCGAGAGAACGGCGGTGGAGGGGGAGCGCAGTCGAAGGATGGGAGGGGGCTGAGCCGGACGTCTTGCTCCCCAGCGTCCCGCCCTTCGACTGCGTGGGACGACGCGTTAGCCACGCGCCGTCCCACTCCGCTCAGGACGAACGGATCAAAGTAACTGCCGTCCCACTCCGCTCAGGACGAACGGATCAAAAGTAATGGCCGTCCCACTCCGCTCAGGACGAACGGATCAAAAGTAATGGCCGTCCCACTCCGCTCAGGACGAACGGATCAAGCAATGGCCGTCCCACTCCGCTCAGGACGAACGGATCAAGCAATGGCCGTCCCACTCCGCTCGGGACGAACGGATCAAAGTAACTGCCGTCCCACTCCGCTCGGGACGAACGGATCAAAGTAACTGCCGTCCCACTCCGCTCAGGACGAACGGATCAAGTAATGGCCGTCCCAATAAAGCAGCTGCGGTGTATATTCGCACTTTGATGGGCATGATGGGTCACATCCCAAGGTCATCAAAAGGAGGATGAAATGGGCAGGTTAGACAATCGCGTGATAATCGTTACTGGAGGTGCCCTCGGCATCGGCAAGGCCTATTGCGAGGGCTTGGCAGCAGAGGGGGCCAACGTGGTCGTGGCGGACATCAATACCACGGCCTCGGATGAGCTGGTCCGCTCCTTGGGAGAGCAGGGCCACGACGCCATCGCACTGAACGTGGATGTCTCCAATGTCGAGCAGGCTGACAATATGGCCAAGGCCACCATCGAGCGTTTCGGACGGATAGACGCCTTGATCAACAACGCTGCCGTCTTCCAGCGTCCGGCCATGACCCGCGGGCCATTCGACCAGGTGTCGGTGGAGGAATGGGACCGTCTGATGGCGGTGAACCTGCGAGGCACCTTCCTGTGCGCCCGGGCCGTCGTCCCCTACATGAAGGAGCAGGGCGGTGGCAGCATCATCAACATCAGCTCCGGCACTGTCCACTTTGGGGCGGCCGGGGTAGCCCACTATGTGGCGTCCAAGGCGGGCGTCATCGGCTTCACCCGGGCCTTGTCCAAGGAGTTGGGGGAGTTCCACATCAACGTCAACGCCGTGGCTCCCGGCCTCACCATCAGCGTGGACGACCCCGACGAAGCCCGCTTGGAGAGCGACCGCCAGCGTCAGCAGGCCCGCAGCATCAAGCGCACACAACTCCCTCAAGACCTCGTCGGCGCTGTCATTTTCCTGTGCACACCGGACAGCGGCTTCATTACAGGCCAGACGCTGGCGGTGGATGGTGGGGCGACCATGCGGTAGGGCGCGGATAGCCGCGGGGACATGACTGGTACAAATGTGAAGCAGACGACGATAGCGCTGGTATCGCTGGTCGTGCTTGTGGTGGTATTGATGACGGCTTGTGGTGGTGGGGATGCTGTGACGCCTACTGCGACTCCAGAGGCGACCCACACACCACCTCCGAGCGTGACGGGCGCAACCCCAGCAGCCGTTCCGGTGACCCCTACATTCACGCCGACTGCCGTCCCTGTAGCCACGTTGCGTCCAATCGCGACTGCGCTGCCTGTAGTGACCTTGCCGCCTTCTGTGACTGGTGTTATGCCGTCAGCGGAGGCTGTGAATATCGTGGACGAATCTGCTTTCGACCCGTTGACGCTCATGGCGCGAGCCTTGTCACAGTGTACCGGCATTGCCGGGACGGATACGCAGGCTCTCTTGCTTGTGGCCGAGTCTGACCTAAGCGATGACCTAGTGGCTTGTATCGATAGCTATGTTGCATCTGTGGCCATCCCCGTGCCTACTACGGCACCAACCGCTATCCCCGTTGTCGTTCCCCAGCCGTCTACGCCCGCTACCCTAAGACCCACGAGCACCTTTGCGCCGGTGGACATCGTGACCGAGCCTGCTTTCGCCGCAGTGACCCTTACGGCGCGGGCCGTGGCTAACTGCACGGGCATCGACGAGACCGACACGGCGGGTCTGCTCGCTGCGGCTACATCAGACCTGACCGACGATTTGGTGCAGTGCATGAACGAGTACTTGGCAAAGGAGACCGGCCAATGAACAGGCTGGTGTTGTTCAGCGTCTTAGCAAGCCTCGTGCTGGCCGTTGGGATCGCCTCAGGCGGAGGTGTTCTGGCCCAAGCATCCAGTCATTGCGACCCTGAAGACCGTGAGGTGCCAGGCAACGAGATTTCGCCGTGCAAGTGGCCCAACCCTACATCTGTGACGCATACGACATACGAGGTCTACCCCGAGTACCCCATGTGTAGAGAGCGGATTCGATTCCACGGTATTGGCGCAGCTGATCTTCCTCCCGAACGCAAAACTAGCTTTGTAACATACGTGTGGGATGACCCAGTGCTCCAAAAGAACTTTTGGGGTACTTCCCGCCGCGTGATAGTCAACGGTAAGCCCCCAATTGCGAACCTTGGTAGCCTTAGCGGATCTAGGTCAAAGTTTAAGTATGGACCAGACCATGTCGACGTTCTAAGCGGTGCGTCTTGGAGAATCGGCGAGCTCCCGGAGCTCACTCGCCTTTATACCACCGCAACTGCTGAAGTGTTGCTAGTCGTGGCGGTTAACCCCTCGGTGGCCAATGTCCAGCGTTACTTCATATGGACCAACCCTGTCTCAGCACCTCCCGAAATGACATCCCAACTGGCGTTGGTGGATGCGTGCCTAGCGGAACTCGAACTCCATCAAGAGCGGCTTCGCGTGTTGCAGATACAGCAGGAGGAGCAGATCCGGACCCAGGCACTCGTCGCCAGACTGGCAACCCTGAGCCAACTGGCGGTGCCGTTGAAAGAGCAGATTGAGTTGCGTCTGCGGGGGGCGGAAGAGCGGGCCCGCATTACCAGCGAGTGGCTTGCGGAGCAGGAGGTGGTGGAGGCCGAGCTTGAGGAGCTTACGGCCACGCTCTCCCAGCAGGTCGAGGAGTACAACGCCATCAGCCGGGCTTTCCTGGAGAGCCTCAACAACTACCAGTCCAACGTCGCCGCGAGGCTACGCGCCGCCCAAGCCCAAGAGGAAGCCATCCAGGACGAGATAGACGCGCTGCGGGAGCAAACGCAAGCTTCGACAGAGGCGGAAGCCTCTCAGTAGATGCCGCCTGACCCAACCGAAGGGTCGTCCCACGGGATGCGATGGCTAGGACGGGTCTACGGCCATCGGCTCCAGGATACCCAGCAAGGTCTCGACACGATCTAAGGAGAGGCCGATCGCCTGGGCGTCCAAGAATCTCTTACGCTCGTAGTAGTTCCCGTGGAGTTGATTTGCTACGGCGCTGAGATCAAGTAGGTCGTCTCTGCCTGTCTTGCGGCGGGTGTTGTTGAGGACCACGTTGAACTGATGATGTTTCTCGTACTCCCAGTTGTTAGCGTGGGCGACTGCCTTGGCCATATGGGAGGCGGCACCCCAGCCCTTTTCGGACGCTTGGTGCAGGTCGTCTTCTGCGAGATACTGCCTAGCCTTTCGGAGAAAGTCTCTCGACTGTTGTATGTAGTCTTGGATGGTGGTGTTGTCTTCCATAGGCCCTCCAGCATTCCGGGCCCATCGTGAGGTTGGAATGGGGATTGTGGACCGGACTTCTTCGGATATAGGGCTCCATTGTACACCCGCTAGGATGGCCTACCGTCGGTGGCCTGTTTCGGGGAGTAGGAAGCCGGCGACTAGGAGGCTCCATGAGAGGACTGCGAAGAGGGCTAGGCCGGGGGTGTAGGTGCCTAGGTAGTCGGTGGAGAAACCTACTACCAGCGGGGCGGCGAAGGTGAAGATGCTGCCGACGCTGAGCAGTGTGGCCAGCATCACTGCCGCTTGGGTCTCGTCGGTGCCCGGCAGCTCCATCGGAATGGTCAGGAGGGCGGGCAGGTAGAACCAGGAAACGAACCCCAAGGCGATGACGGCGACGTACACGCCGGGGGTGCCCGCCAGCAGGATGGTGCCGAGACCAGCGAAACCGGCCAAGGCTCCCGGCAGGAGCAGGAAGGGCCGGCGCTTGTGCACTCGCACCGTGAGGATGCTGGCCAGCAGGAGTGTGAATACGCCTGTCAGAGAAATCATTCCCGACAGGGCACCGCCTTCTTCCAGGGTTGTCCCGTGCACCTCGTGGTAGAAGGAGGGCAGCCAAGCTAGGGAGGCGGTGTAAAGGGCGTAGGGCCCGGCATCTGCCGCCGCCAGCAATACCGTGGTGCGGGAGCGCAATACCTCCCAGAACATCCTGAATGGCAACCGTGGGGCCGATACCGGAGCGTCTTTCCCCTCGCGCAACATCACGAGTTGCCAGCAGAGGGCTGCTGCGAGGGAGGCGAAGCCGAACAGGCTCAAGGCTGCCTGCCAGCCGAGCTCGGTAGCGATTCGGGGTGCGATGAAGGAGGAGATGGTAACGCCGAGGCTGATGGAGGCGAGGAACATGCCGTTCATGAAGGATAACTCGCTGGGTCGGAAACGCTGCATCAGCAACGGGGCCATGGCAGCCATCATCAGGGCTAAGCTCAGCCCGTAGACGATGCGCGTGAGCAGCAGTATGTAGAAGCTGCTGGCGAGGATGCTCAACGCCGGGGCCGATGCCAGCAGGGCCCCCAACGTGACTAGGGTCCTGGGTCCCAGCCTGCCTACCAACAGGCTGCATGGCAGGGCAACCAACACATGCATCAGGGGGACCACCGAGGTGAGCAGGCCAGCAGTGCCCCGGTTGATGCCGTAGTCGTCCATAATGAGGGGCAACACCGGGGACACAGCGAACATGCTCATGGTAACGGTGGCGGTGACCACCGCGAACATGGCGCCAATGACAAACCGGTATGGCCGGGGCTGGACATCTACTCGGGAAGAGGGCGGCTTCTCGCTCGGCTGGTGGCTCACCGGAGGCGACTGCGCATAAAGCCTGTCATTCTCAGAGCCTTCCCAGCTTAAGGAGACCGCATGATGGTCTTAGATACGGGCTTTCGGAGGTGTCTAGGGAGTGTCCACGGTCCGCGGTAGACTGCGATGCAGTCGTTCCACACCCATCCCAACCTGCAACACCTTCCCCCTTCAAGGGGGAAGGTGTTATGCGGAGGCCTCCATCTTGGGAATGATGCATTCGGTTGTAGGGATGTTGGAGCATGTGCCCCTAGCGGTCCTTTGCGCCTGCTTGGTGTTGGGCTTGGTCCACGATGTCCACGCCGACCGTCTCGCTCCATGCGGCTAGGATGCGTTGCACCACTGGGCCGGGGACTTCTGTGCCCAAGGTGCGGTTGTCGATGCGGGAGACGGGCAGGGCGCAGTATATGGTATTCGTGAGGAACGCCTCGTCGGCTGTGTAGGCGTCGTAGGGCTGCAGGTCTTCCTCCGAGACTGGTATGCCCAGTCCCTTGGCGAGATCGAAGATGTCGAGCCTGGACACCCCCTGGAGGATGCTGCGGTCGGAGGGGGTGCGAATCACGCCGTCGGTCACGATGAAGAAATTGCCTGAGGTGTTCTCGGAGATGTTGCCGTCGATGTCCAAGAGCACGGCTTGGGCTTCGGGGTCTAGGTCCGTCGCCTCAAGCTCCGCCATGGAGAAATTCATGCGGCTGTAGTGCTTCAGCTTGGGCTCTAGGGAGTTGGAGGGGTAGCTGCGGGTGCGGGGGAAGATGACGGGAACCCCGTCGCTGTACTGGTGTGCGAAGTCCCGGAATTCGATGGGCTTCACTTGGATACACAGTGTCGCCGGGGTCGGCGTGTTGATGCGAGCGGGAGCCGGCGCATAGCCACGCACCAGCGTGTGCCAGACCATGCAGTCGCCGCCGTCCGGGGGCGGGTTGCGTCGTATCACCTCGTGGGTTACCTCTTCCATCTCATCCTGGGTCATGCCGGGTTCGATGCGGGAATACTTCAACGAACGGTACAGCCGGTCGAGGTGCTCTCCAAGGCGGTGCACTCGCCCGCCGAAGGTGCGGGAGACGTCGTAGATGGTATCGCCCCGCCGGAAACCCCGGTCGGAGATATGAATCCTGCACTCGCTGTCGGGCACGAAGTCACCGTTGAAATAAGAAACAAGCTCCGCCATCATGTCACCTCTCTATGCGCTGGATTAGGTCTGTACATTGGATTGGGTCACTCTCTTGAAACTGAAACCGTACGTTGTTCCATGGGGCACCGACTTGCTGAATAGTCCGGGCCGTGGGTCCCCGCCTGCGCGAGGATGACGGGGGTGGACGATTTCTGGGCGGAGACCCATGGTCCGGACCTTCCCCCCTCACCCTAACCCTCTCCCCCGGCGGGAGAGGGTTAGGGTGAGCAGCATCCAAGGGGAGAGGGGATGGCTGTTTATTCTCCTTCGTGATGCGTACCTCTTAGAAGGCAGTCTCATAAACTTGTTAGAGGGCCGTCCCGTAGATGTGGTCGGGGACGACGACGATTATGGAGCGCCTGTCGGTGCGCATGGCTTGGTCGTACTCGTCCCAGTTGGAGTGCTCCGAGCCGGAGGCGGCGCGGTAGGCGTCGCGCAGGGCCATGCGGAACTCATCGGGGTCGGTGTTGTCCGCCGACATGATTTGAGCGCGTCCCTGCAGGACGACGAACCCCCACCAGCTTTCCTTAGACACCAGCAGGGTGCAGCGCGGGTCGCGGCGCAGGTTCTTGAGCTTGGCGCGGTCCTCGGTCACGGTGAAGGCGATGCCATCGCGGAAGGGGCCGCAGCTCACGATGCTCATCTGCACGGAGCCGTCGTGCCGGAATGTGCTGATGACCCCGCGGTGGGTGGTCTTGGCGAACTCGACGACGCTATCGGGGAGCATCGCGCCTCCTCATACTTTTCATAACCCCCATCCCCGGATCAGAGTCCGGGGCAGGCTCTAACCTTCCCCCTGAGGGGGAAGGGGTCACTCGCCAACCTTGACCTTCGTCCCTCAGGGGGAAGGGATATCGCTCTCCGAATGCAGCGGCGTCCCCCTCACCCTAGCCCTCTCCCGCGAGGGGAGAGGGGATAGTCTGTTCACAGGCGGTCTTGGAGGAAGCGTAGCAGCCGGGGGGCGAGGAAGGCGGGGTGGCTGCGGGGTTCGTCGAGGGGGTCGGACATCCAGAAGTGGGGTGCGCCGGGGACGATGACCGAGCGGGTGAAGAAGCCAGCCTGCTTGAGTGAGTTGACGAAGGCCTCGGACTGGGAATGGCGGTCGACAATATCGTCCTCGTCGCCCCACACGATGAGGAAGGCTGTGTGGTTGTTGTCCACTGTGGTGTAGGACGTGGGGGAGGCCTCGTAGAAGAGCCACTTGCTCTCCATGGGACTCTTCCCCAAGAGGGACTGGGTTATCTGGTCCAAGGGGCGACTCACTTGATCGTGTTCCCACTGGGCCAGCATGTCGTACACGCCGTAGATGCCCACTACTGTCTTCACCGAGGTGCTCACCCCGGCATAGGGATCGTCGGAGTAGGCGTCGGCAAAGAGGGGCGTGTCGCCGGCCAAGGCCGTGATAGCGCTGAGGTGAGCGCCAGCGGAGTCACCCATGAGGCCAATGCGGTCGGGGTCGACGCGCAATTCCTCGCTTCTGCTCTTGAGGAACTGAACCGCGGCGCGGGCGTCGTGCACCGAGGCCGGATAGCGGTTCTTGGCCCCTTGGAGGAGGCGGTAGTTGACGGAGAAGAGGGCGTATCCCCGCTCCGCCAAGTACGGTCCCCAATACTGGTAGCTCTGAGACGAGCCAAGCTTCCAACCACCTCCGTGAAGGGCGACGATGGCTGGGTAGTTGCCAGACCCTTCCGGGGAATAGAGGTCGCCGGTCAAGGAGTCTCCGTCGTGTACTCCGAACTCCATGTCGCGCTGGATGGTTATCTGAGTTTCGGCCATGTGACACCTCGCTGGGGAGGATTTTTCGTAACGGGGCTTAAAGCTAGCACCAGAACCCTAGCACCCAAGGGGGGTTGGGTCAATTCGCGTATCGGGCACGGCAAGGGCTCTCTTCTATCCGCTTTGGACCGGGTATCCGCTTTGGACCGGGTATCCGCTTTGGACCGGGTCGGCAATACAGGCGTTGTGGGAAGTTGCAGGGCCGTGCCGTATCTGGAGATGGCACACCGTTCGTATCTGAGAAAAGTCCGTTATAGCTAAATGGTGTGATATCTGCGACATCCCCGTAGCTGACGCAGCTTTGGCACAGTGTGACATGGGGCTCGTGCGGCAGGGTTGCCGCGCAAGCCCGCAGACTCGTAGCTGGGGTGCGGCCACTAGCCTAGCTGAAAGCAAGTTCTTCGTATCTGAAAGTGGTCTCATTGGCCGCAGTTTCGTATCTGATTTAGCTTGCCACATGTGGCCGCGCTTTCGCTGCATCTTCTCTTTCGAGAGTCGGGGGTCTTTCGAGAGTCGGGGGTCTTTCGAGAGTCGGGGGTCTTTCGAAAGTCGAGGGTCCTTCGAAAATCGGGGGCTGAAAAAGAAAGGCAGGGGCGACCCTGAGGGGTCAGTCCCCTGCCTGCTTACCTGTATTGAGGTTAGCAGGGGGTGGTGGTGGCGTCAACGGGCGAATGTCAGGGGGGGTTGGGGAGACCTTTGGACCAGCTTTACGTGAGGTTCCTGACGGTGGAACCTCACATCAACTTCCCGACGGTGGAACCTTTTCGGGGGCTGGTGCGTCTTATCAAGTGAGTGGGTACGCGCGTAGAATCGGGCAACAGGAGGGTTGGCAATGAAACTGTGGAAGCTGTTGGGGTTGGCGATGATGGGGCTGCTGTTGGCGGCCTTGGTTGGCTGTGGAGGCCCTGAACCGGACGTGGTGCACGGGCCGGCACGCACACCCTCGTTGTCGACTCCGACCGCTGTTCCGTCGCAGGCGACTGTGGCGCCGACACCCACTGCCGTACCCACCCCGACGGTTGGCCCTGTGCCAACGCCGTCGCCTGTTCCGACCAGCCCCCCTGTCCCTGCAACACCCGCGCCCATCCGTCCTACGCCCACACCCACTGGCGTACCTACGCCGGGCATCGTTGTAGAGCCGGGAGTCAAGGCGGACAGCTTTGTGGCCGTAGCCCCGAGCACCCTACGAGCCGGTTATACCGAGCAGGTATCGGTGTCGCTGTTCAACGGCGACCAGCCAGCGTCTGGGAATGTCCGGTTGTCCCTACTGGCAAGAGACACGGTTGTGAGCACCGGATCGGCATACATAGAAGGCGTTGGCAGTGTGGACCTAGCAGTTCCACGGACGGCCCAAGGAGGGCATGAACTGGAGGTGGCCGTAGACGATGTGGCAGAGAGCAAGCGGGCGCCCGTGGATGTGGAGGAGGGTGTTCTACTGCTGGTGGAGACCGACAAGCCCATCTACAAGCCCGGTCAGACCGTCCACATCCGTTTGATGACACTGGATGCTGGGCTGAAGCCGTGGCCCTCCAGCGCGACCATCGAGGTGCAGGATGCCAAGGGGATCAAGGTGTTCAAGAAGGAGGTCGCAACCGATGACTATGGTATGACCACTGCGGACCTCCCTCTGTCGACGGAGCCCAATCTCGGGCTTTGGAAGCTGACTGCGTTGGCTGGCGACCGGCGGACGCAGCTTGACGTGCGGGTGGAGGAGTACGTGCTTCCCAAGTACGAGGTGACCGTGGACACCGAACGCGAGTGGGTGCTGGCCGACGAGCCGATCGAGGGCACTGTCAGGGGCGAGTACTCCTTTGGCAAGCCGGTGGTGGGTGAGGTCGAAATCGTCGCCTCTCGGTATGTGGGCCAATGGGAGGAGTACGCCCGGTTCACCGCGCCCATCGACGGTGAGGCCATATTTGAGTTGCCCGCGGTGGGCTTCGTGGCTGGTGTGCCTCAAGCGGGAGGGCAGGGGAACGTGACCCTCGATGTGACCATACGCGAGAAGGGCACGGGGTATGAGGAGAAGACCACGCAGTTGTTCACCGTAGCGGCTGCTCCTGTGGTGCTGAAGGTTGTGCCTGAAAGCAGAGTGTTCAAGCCCGGCTTGGAGATGGGGTACCTGGTGGTGGCCCAGACACCCGACGGCCAGCCAGTGAATACCGAGGTGACGCTCAACTTCTCATACTTCAACGGAGAGTTTGAGGAGACCGAGAGCAGCACCGTGCGGGTCAAGACTTCTGACGGCAAAGCTCTGCTGAAAACAAAGCCGCCGGCTGATGTGGTCTCACTCACCCTCGACGCGAAGGCTGGCGATGCGTACACCGTACTCAGCCTGCGGGCAGGGCACTCCCCTTCCGGACACTTTATCCACTTGGAGCAGGTCACCGAGGGGGACATTGAGGTGGGTGATGCGGTGCACTTTAAGGTCAGCTCCACGGGCGAGGCCCGCAACTTCTACTACGAGGTGCTTTCGCGGGGTGCGGTGCTGTTCAGCGACTTCTCTGCTGGCCCCGATATACAAATCACGGCCAGCCACATGATGGCCCCCTCGTCCCGCCTCTTGGTGTACCAGATTCTGCCGAACAACGAGATCGCCGCGGACTACCTGCCCTTCAGCGTTGAGGCGTCCTACCCCCAGCAGGTGCAGGTCGACTTCAGCGAAGAGGAGGTGAGGCCGGGAAGCGCGGTGGGCATCAACATCCAGACCCAAAGCGAGTCGCGGGTCGGGTTGGTGGCGGTGGACAAGAGTGTGTTCATTCTGGCGGAGAACCGGCTGAACCTGCAGGAGGTGTTCAACGAGTTGGAGAAGCTCTTCCTGGAGCCACAGGTAGAGCTCCACGAGGCGGGGTTCATCGATCTGTGGCTCGAGGACGATGTGGAGACACGGGGTGCGTGGGAGACCTTCGAGGATGCTGGCACTGTTGTAATCACGAACAAGGAGGTCCCTTCTGGGGAGGAGTTTGAGCGAGAGCGCGTGGAGGTGGCGGAGGCCATGATGATGCGTGCCGCTGTCGCCGACGGCAGCTTGCCCGTACCGGCGGCGGCGCCAGTGCCAGCGGCTGGCGCGTCAAAAGAGCTAATGGAGGTGCAGCGTGTGCGCCAGTTCTTCCCAGAGACTTGGATGTGGCAGGATGTGACTACCGATGCAAGCGGGTCGGCTACCGTGCCGGTGGAGGCTCCCGACAGCATCACCACTTGGATGCTGCGCGCTGTGGGCATGTCCAAGGAGCATGGCTTGGGAATTGGGCAAGACCAACTGAGAGTGTTCCAGCCCTTCTTCCTGACTGTCGACCTACCCTACTCGGCCATTCGTGGTGAGGAGTTGCCAGTCAAGGTCGCTATGTTCAACTACTTGGAGACGAGCCAGGAGATATTTGTAGAGATCGAGGAGAGTGAGGCGTTCGACCTGCTGGACGAGCAGAGCAAGTCGGTGACTATCGACGCCAACGATATTGGAGGCATTGAGTTCACTGTACGTTTGAAACAGCTCGGGTCTACGCCGGTCAAAATCACTGCTCGAAGCACCGAGGCCGCCGATGCCGTCATCAAGGAGCTTCTGGTAGAGCCGGAGGGTGTGGGGGTGGAGTCCGTAGGCAACCATGTGCTCTCTGCTGGCGGGAGCCACGAGTTCGGCACACATCTGCCCTCCAACGCTGTCGAGGGCTCCGGTCGGGCGTACGTTGCCCTGACTGGCAATCTGATGACGCAGACCATCGAGGGGCTGGAGGGCTTGCTGAGGATGCCTTTCGGTTGTGGCGAGCAGAACATGATCCTGTTTGCGCCCAACGTATTCGTCGCGCGCTACCTGAGAGAGACAGGCCAACTGAAGCCTGAAGTCATGGCCAAGGCGGAGCACCTGATGCTGGTGGGATACCAACGGGAGATGACCTATCAGAGACAAGACGGCAGTTTCTCCGCATTTGGCGACAACGACAAAGAGGGCAGCCTGTGGCTCACGGCCTTCGTGCTCAAGACTTTTGCCGAAGCCCAGGACCTGATGTACATCGACCCCGCGGTGCTGAGCGATGCGTCGGTTTGGATTGAGAAACACCAGCGGAGCGATGGCTCCTTTGAGAATGTCGGGTTCCTGCACCACCAGGAGCTGTTGGGCGGACTACAAGGCAAGGATGCCCTGACGGCGTACGTGGCGATTGCTCTCATGGAAGCAGGCAGCGACGGCGCTGCCTCCAGTGCCATCGGTTATCTGGGACGACGATTGGATGGTATGGACGACCCATATACGTTGGCAATCACGGCCTACGCCATGGAACTGGCAAATAGCCCCCTCAAGGACCAAGCCCATGAGAAGTTGATGGCCCTAGCCCAGCAAGATGGCGATGCGCTTTACTGGAGCAGCGGTGCGTCGGGGATAGTGCCGAAGTCCGATGCACGGCGCGGCATTGGGTTGTCCCGAGTAGGGCAGAGCGCAGCCATAGAGACTACCGGGTATGCGCTTCTGGCCTTGGTAGAGCGGGAAGACTTGGTGAACGCCTCCCGCGCTGCCAAGTGGCTGGCTGGGCAGCGCAATGCCTATGGTGGCTTCGGCTCCACGCAGGATACGGTGGTGGGGCTACAGGCCCTCACGGCCTTCTCAACTGTGTCGCGGACCGATGTGGACGCGACGGTGACGCTGGAGAGCGGCGACTGGCGGAAAGAGGTGCGCGTCACCCCGGAGAACGCAGACGTTCTGCAAACATTGCAGGTGCCCTTGGATGGCACGGTCACCGTGACGTCGGCAGGTAAGGGCGATGTAGTGCTCCAGTCGGTGCTGAGGTACTCCGTGCCGGAACGCAGTACAGAGGAGCAGGATGTGTTTGACATAACTGTCGAATACGGCACCGACCATGTAGAGGTGGACGACCTTATAACCGTCTCGGCGTCAATCCAGTTCAACCCTCCGGAGAATATCGAAGCAGGGATGGTCGTGCTGGACGTGGCAGTGCCGACGGGATTCGAGCCAGTGCGCGATACCATTGAGTCGCTGGTGGAGGAGAATGAGAAACTGAAGCGATTTGAGGTTGCGGGTCGAAAGATGATTCTCTACATAGAGGACATGTCTCCGGGTGAGAGGCTGAGCTTCGCGTTTCAGGCAAGGGCCAAGTACCCGGTGCGGGCGAAGGAGGTCGTGTCGCAGGTGTACTCGTACTACAAGCCGGAGCAGCGGGGGGAGACGTTGGCGGGGGCGGTGGTGGTTATGGGGTAGGGGGGAGTTAGGTCGCTGGGTTGGTGGTGGGGCCCTGTCTCGGACGGCTTTTTCATAGCAATCCGGCATGTTGGCCACCCACACCACAACCAACGAAAATGTGGGTACGTTGATGGACGGGGCGCGACTTGCCCAACGGTCCGGCCGTGGGTCCCCGCCTTCGCGAGGATGACGGGGGGCGGCTGCTTGCTAAGGCTTGGACAGCTTTTTGATGGCAATTGGCGATAGCCCGTTGTGGGCCACGTGCGAGTATGAGAGTTCGATTGTCCACCCACCCCCGTCCCCGGATCGGGGTCCGGGGCAGGCTCTAACCTTCCCCCTGGGGGGGAAGGGACTCTCGGTCCGATTGGCTCCGTTGGCGTGTATTTTCGAAGCATTTGCCGATGTCCGTTGTGGGTCACGTATGAGAATGGGAATGGGGGTAGGTTGATCTATGGGACGCGACTTGCCGAATAGTCCGGGCCGTGGGTTCCCGCCTGCGCGGGAATGACGGGGGGTGGCCGGTATCTGAGGGGTTGGGGGATATTTTCATGGCAATCGCCGATGGGCCTGCTAGGGTCACGTATGAGAATGGGAATGGGGGTAGGTTGATCTATGGGACGCGACTTGCCGAATAGTCCGGGCCGTGGGTTCCCGCCTGCGCGGGAATGACGGGGGGTGGCCGGTACCTGAGGGGTTGGGGGCTATTTTCATGGCAATGGCCGTTGGCCTGCGAGACCCACGTATGAGAATGGGAATGGGGGTAGGTTAATCTATGGGACGCGACTCGCCATCCAGTCCGGGCCGTGGGTTCCCGCCTGCGCGGGAATGACGGGGGTGTGGCCGGTACCTGAGGGGTTGGGGGCTATTTTCATGGCAATGGCCGTTGGCCTGCGAGACCCATGTATGAGGATGAGAATGGGGGTAGGTTAATCTATGGGACGCGACTCGCCATCCAGTCCGGGCCGTGGGTTCCCGCCTCCGCGGGAATGACGGGAGATATCGCGGGAATAACGGGGGTGTGGCCGGTACCTGAGGGGGTGGAGGCTATTTTCATGGCAATCGCCGATGGCCCTGCGAGGGTCACGTATGAGGATGAGAATGGGGGTAGGTTGATCTATGGGACGCGACTCGCCATCCAGTCCGGGCCGTGGGTCCCCGCCTCCGCGGGAATGACGGGGGGGAACCGCGGGGATGACGTTTTCGTGGGAGAGCCGGAGCGTGGCTTAGCTGCCGTGGCAGCGCTTGTATTTCTTGCCGCTGCCACAGGGGCATGGCTCGTTGCGACCGAGCTTGCCGTGGCGTTGCAGGATGTTCCTGCGCTCCTCGCAGTCCTTGCAGGTGCAGGCGGGTGGATGGTTGCTGTACCAGTTGGTCCTAGGCATGGTCATGGTTGTGAAGTCCCTTGCGTATATTAGACTCAGCGAGCGTGCTGCTGGGACGGTGGCGGGGCCTCCGCGGGAGATCGCAGATTGAACCGCTCGGCTACCAGCTTGTATGAAGTGACCCGGGCTTGGAAGTCGTAGCAGTTGGTGACGATGCCCACATCGGCGGTGTCGTATCGGGCCGCGGCCTGCACGATCAGTTCTTCCACGTGCTCTGGCTCGCCTACGATGTTGCCGACGGTATTGCGTTCGATGTAGGTGCGTTCGTCGTCTCTCAAGGTATAGGCCGCCGCCTCTTCCGGTGGCAACAGGCCTTGGCGTTCGCCCAAGGCTATGCGTAGACGGTCGATCCTGCGGCTGGTGGCAAGGTACTCCGCTTCTTCGGCTGTAGCTGCACATATCACCTGAAGGGTGACGTTGACCTTGGGCTCCGAGAGAGAGGCGGAGGGCTTGAACTCCTGCCGGTATACGGCGGCGGCTTCCGGGCCGTGGAAGCTGGTCATACCGAAGAAATCAGCGAAGGAGAAGGGCAGGCCAAGGATGGCCGCCAACTGGGCGCTGTAGAAGCTGGATCCCAGCAGCCAGACTTCGGGTATGGAGTTGGGTTCGGAGCCGGGTTGTGCCCGTATGCCAGCGAAGGCCTGCTCTCCGACGGAATCACCGGAGAGGTAGCCCATGAGGTCCGAGACCTGCTGAGGGAACTTGTTGATGTCGGCTTGGGGCCGTGGGTAGACCAAGGCCGCTGATGTTATCCGGTCGCTACCTGGGGCGCGCCCGATGCCGAGGTCGATACGTCCAGGGAAGAAAGCGTCCAGCACACGGAACTGCTCGGCCACCTTCAGCGACGAGTAGTGGGAGAGCATTACGCCGCCGCTACCCACGCGTATGGAGTTGGTAGCTCCGGCTATCTGGCCGATGAGCACTTCGGGACTGGTGCCAGCGAATGCGCCAGAGTTATGGTGCTCGGCCACCCAGTAGCGGCTGTAACCCAGACCCTCGACGATCTGGGCCAGCCTCACCGTCTCTCGCAGGGCGTCAGCGGCCGAACCGCCCTTGCGCACGGGGGACTGGTCTACCACACTGAGTTGGAACCTGTTGGACAATCCCTGTTACTGCTCCGTTCCGGACCGATGTGCCAACGGCCCGCACTTTACCCTGACCCTAAGATTCGTCTGAGTGGCCCAATTCCTGGAGACGCTGCCGCAACCTGAGTACCTCAGCTTCAGCCTTGTCTGCCCTAGCGGCCTCGGCCTGCGTAGCGGCTACTTCGGCCCGCCTAGCGGCGGTCTCACGTCCGAGGGTGCTTATCCATTCGCCGGTGATGCCGTCCTGAAGCAGGAACTCGCCGTAGCCGTCTTCGTCGATGTGGTAGTAGAAGTCCAAGCCGAGCACCTCGCTGCGCGACCACACATCCCCATTGTCGGCGGTGTGTAGCTCGAACCTCTCGTACTCGCCGTTCACCAGTCGCTCGCCAACCAGGGGCTCGCCGTAGTACTGCCTTGTCCGATCGAGCCGCCAGTACTCTTGGGCACCCATGTTGGCGTATATCTGCCTTTTTCGCCCCAAGTCATTCGGTGCCGTGCTTTCCGAGGCGGCTTCAAGCACGAAGTCTGGAGTCTTGCCCCACTCCTGAATACGGTAACTGCGTCGCTCCCGCTTTATCGTCCTTGTGTCCACACCGAACACAACGTATCCGTCGGGGACAACTACCGAACCAGGGCGGGCTGAGTCGTAGATCAGGTTGGTCTCGTCGGAGACGAGGACTGTGGGGTCGTCCTCATAGCGCGCCCTGATTCCTGACATCACGTAGTGGAGTGTGTCGTCCTGCTGCATGGCATCCTCAGGAGGCACAGGGTCGTCGATAAGGTCGTACCAAGGCGTTTCCACGCCTGCTGGCACCGCTGATGCCTTTTTCTTGTTGACGGGCTTGTCGACGGGCTTGTTGATCGGCTCGTTGACGGGCCTGTTGACGGTAGCCATGCCAAGCCTCCGATAGGCTCTATGCGGGTTGGGACTATGATAGCACACAGGGAAGGGCGTAGCTGAAGACCGGAACCACGATTATTGAATGGCGGCCGCAGGGGCTGCGGCCCGCTCGTTCACCAGTCGCCCATCCGCAAACCGGCCAATGCCAAAATGCTTGATGAGTTCGGGGGTAGAACCCGTCGCAATGAGGGACGCCACGCTTTCACCGGCTGCCGGAGCCGCCTTGAAACCCCAAGTGCCCCATCCGCAGTTAAGAATGAAGCCAGGCATCCCTTCGACCTCACCCATCAGTGGAGCATAGTCGGGCGTCATGTCGCACAAACCGGCCCACTGCCGCAGGATTCGGGCCTCCCGCAGGCAGGGCAGCATCTCCAGCAGGTGGGAGGTGAGCGTCTGGAGAGCGGGGAGAGTGGAACGCACGCTGTAGCCGGGGTAAGGGTTGACCGCGCCACCGATTACCACCTCGCCACGATCGGTCTGGTAGGCATAGACGTGCAGGTTGGCGGAAGAGATGGTGCGGTGCAGGAGAGGCTTCAGAGGCTCGGTGACGCAGGCTTCCAAGGGGTAGGTGATGATGGGCAGGTCCAAGTCGACCATGCGGGCGATGGTGGAGCACCACCCCGCGGTTGCGTTTACGACTGTCTTGCAGCGTACGTCGCCCTTGTCGGTGTGAACGAGCCAAGCGGATGCGCCATCCTGCTCGATGGCGGTGACATTGGTGTGGGGGTGCAACTCCGCCCCCAGCCGGTCGGCCCCGTGGCCGAAGCCCCAGACTACGGCATCGTGGCGGATGACGCCGCCGGGAGGGTGGTACAGCGCTCCGAGAATGGGAAACTGCTTCCCCTGTCTGAGGTCGATGATGGGGACCAGTTCCTTCACCTCATCAGCGCCGATGAGGCGGCTGTTGACGCCTAGGATGGTGTTGAATTGGGCGCGCATGTGTAGCCCGAAAACGGCGGACTCGGTGTGGCCTAAGTCCAGGCGTCCCATTTGGCTGAACATGAGGTTGAAGTTAAGCTCCTGTCCCAGCTTCTCGTAGAGGCCGAGGCTGTGACGGAAGAAGGGGATGCCTTCCGGGGTCAGGTAGTTGGCCCGGATGATGGCCGTAGTGCGTGCGCTGGCCCCTCCGCCGAGGTAGCCACGGTCCAACACCACCACGTTCTTGACGCCCATCTTACCCAAGTAATAGGCAGTGGATAGGCCGTGCACCCCGCCTCCGATGATCACCACATCGTAGCTATCGCGCAGAGTGTGGCGGCGCCACATGGGGGTCTTCTTGAACAGGCGGAACACCGGTCAGCCCTCCCCTCGCAACAGACGCAGGGTCTCAGACCCAAAGGGAGTCAGTCCTTCGCTGGAGCCTGCTTCGGTGAGGATGTCCCATGCGTGTTCGCCTAAGTCGCGTGAGACAAAAATTCGGTAGGCAGGCATGTCTCCGAAATCGGCGCGGACGAGCATCGCCTGCACCCCGGACAGGCTGGTCTGGGTGCAGCTCATGTTGGCATTGGCGGGCAACGACAGGTCGAGGTCGGTGAGCTTGCTCAGCACATCTTGGCTGTGAGGTCCAGCGAGGCAGAGACCGGTCAAGCCGGAGGACATGTCGACGACGTGGGCACAGTCGTCCTGCGAGGCTCCCTCCAAGACTGATCGTGTGCCGTCGACAGCATTGGGGGGAGTCAGCAGCAGGAGTTGGTCGTAGGCTAGTCGGCACAAAAGCTGGCTTGTGGCGTGTAATGCGACCCTGCCGAACGCCGGGACCTCTGTACATGAGAGCGCCGCTTTCAGCAGCGCTTCGATGGCATCCCCCTGAAGCAAGAACTTGCCGATGGGGCTGATGTCGCATAGGCCGGCAGCGGACTGCACCGAGGCCAACTCCTGTTTGGTGGAGGTGTAGTGGGTTGGGCGATACCAGCCGCCCTCGACGACCATCTCCGCACCTAGAAACAGGTGGCGGCGATGGAGCGAACTGATGCAGTTTGGAAGTACGTCAGCCATGGCTTTCCACTACTCCCGCAGTCTGCCACCGTCAGGGTCGTAGAAGGGTTGGGTCACCACTCGGCCAGCCACAGGCTTGCCGTTCACCAAGACCCCTATCTCCGTATCCTCCTCGGACATGGAGATGGGCACCCAAGCCAAGCCGATGCCTTTGCCCAAAACGTGGCTGTAACGAGAGCTGGTCACACGACCGACAGGTTGTCCATCGGCCACCACAGGGTCTCCGTCCCTGGGGACCACGGAATCGGACATGACGAACCCAACCAAACTATCGCGCAGCCCTCGTTCCTGCACCGCCCTCAGGCCCTGCTTGCCGATGAAATCGTCCTTCTGCATGCGGGCTACCCACGCCATGTCGGCTTCGAGTGGGTTGGAGACTGCGTCGGTATCCTGGGCAGGGATAATGTGCTTCTTTTCCAAGCGCAAGACCCTCTGCGCCTCGACGCCAAAGGGGGAGATGCCGAACTCGCGCCCGGCTTCCATGATAGTCGTCCATAGGTGTTCGCCGTATTCCGCTGGGCAGTGGAGCTCCCAACCGATCTCGCCGACAAAGCCAACGCGAATCATCCTGACTGGCACTCCAGCCACAACCGCCTCGCGGTGGGTCATGTAGGTGAAGGAGTCGGGGGCGAGATCGGCGTCGGTCAGCTTGCGCAGCAGGTCGCGGGCGTTGGGCCCGGCCACGTTGACGGCGGCATAGGCAGCGGAGACGTTGGTGACGTGGACGCAGCTATTCGGACCGGCTGCCCACCACTTGAACCACTCCTCCATCAGGTCGGTGTTGCCTGTGCCGGTGGTCAGGTAGAAGTGGTCCGGGCCGATACGGGAGACTGTGCCGTCGTCCATGATGACGCCGGAGTCGGAACAGACCACGCCGTAGCGGGTGCGCCCCACTGCTAGGTTGGAGTGGGTGTTGGTGTAGACGCGGTCCAGCAGCTTGGCAGCATCCTTCCCTTGGACGTCCAGTTTGCCCAGGGTGCTGACATCGATGATGCCCACCCGCTCGCGGACGGCGCGGCACTCCTCCTCGATTGTTGTGTAGTGGTGGGGACGTCTCCACTGGCCTACGTCGCCCATCTCTGCGCCCAACTCTAGGTGCAGATAGTGTATGGGGGTGAGACGCATCGGCATGTGAGCGGGGCCAGCCAATGCGCCCAGCGGCACGGGCCGGGCTGGAGGGCGCGAGGTGGTGGGGAAAACCTCTTCTATCGGGTGGCCTGTCTCGTGGGCGCACAGGGTTCGGACGTTGGATTGGCACATGCGCCCTTGGCAGGGCCCCATGGCAAAGGTGCTGTAGCGTTTCAGCAACTCAATGTCGCCGTAACCCTCTGACACGGCGTCGGACACGTCTTTGGCCGTCACGTCTTCGCAGAAACAGGCGAAGCTCTTTTTCCGTTCCTTGGGGCCAGCTGATGGCATCTCACCCCGGATGCCGGAGTCTGTGGCGCCCTGCCGGTAGAATTGGGTCTGGCGCGCTAGGTCGCCTCTCATCCGGGGTAACTGTCCAGCGATACGGCCCGCTGCTTCCTGTCCCGCGATACGACCTTGGAGGATGACCGGCCATAGGTCGTGAATGCCGGTAACATCGCCCACGGCGTAGACGTCCTGAGGTAAGTCGGTGGGGATAGTCTCTCCTAGGACTGCGTCGTAGGCCATGCGACATCCTGCCTGCTGGAGCAGGGCGGATTCGGGCTGGTACGGGCCTGCGATACAGACGAGGTCGCACGATATGCGCGTCTTTTTTCCATTGGTTCCAGGGCCATTGGTTCCGGGGCCGGTGGTGTTGTGGGCAACGGTGAGGCCCCGGACGTGGCGCGTGCCATGAGCCCGAACTACGTGGTGTGCCTGGTAGATGGCAACTCCTGCTTGGTCCAACTCCGTAGCGCGGTAGGGGTCAGTGTCGCTGACCGTCCGGCGGTCCACCAGGGCGCTCACTTGGATTCCGGCTGCCAAAATCTCTTTCACTAAGCCATAGCCACTCTCGTCGTCGGTCACCACCACGGCGCGGCGGCCGGGCTTCACGCCGTACAGGTTCATCAGTCGTTGTACGGCTGCTCCCAACATGATGCCGGGGAGGTCGTTGTTGCGGAAGATGTAGGGTATCTGCTTGGCGCCGGTGGCGACGACTATGGAGTCGGCCCGCAGCTTGATGACTCGCTTGTCCTGCAGGATGCCGAGCAGGTTGCCCTCGTACAGGCCAAAGGCACTGGCGTGGTTTAAGACGTGTACGTTGGGAAGCTCGCTGAGTGTTTGGACCAGCCCCTCGGCGATATCGTGCCCGGGGCGGCCTGATGCTTCACTTTCGGGCAGGTCCTGGTATACGCGGGAATCGGCGCGTAGATGGCCCCCGATGGAGGGTTGGTCGTCGATAAGGGTTACCCGTAGGCCGGCCCGCCCTGCCTCGGCGGCGGCTGACATCCCGGCGGGGCCACCGCCCACTACCGCTACATCGGTATGCTGGTGCACATGCTCGTAGTGATTGCCAGGAGGGTCGTCCACGTCTATCTTGCCAAGACCGGCGACTCGTCGCATCCAAGGCGAAACCATTCGCCACAGGAAGCGTGGCCGGATGAAGGTCTTGTAGTAGAAGCCAACCGGTAGAAGTTTATCCAGCCGATCAAGGACCGACATGAGGTCGTGTTTCAGTGACGGCCAAGCGTTCTGATGGCGCACCGCCATCCGCTCGCGCAAGGGTTCAGTGCAGGTGCGCACGCTGGGTACACCGTCGACGTTCATCAGGCAATTGGGGCAACTGCCTGAAACGCACAGTAGTCCCCGTGGACGGTGGTACTTGAAGCTGCGGGTGAAGGTGCGAACGCCTGACGCATAGAGGGCGGAGGCTACGGTATCGCCCTCCACTCCCTCAACGCGCTTGCCCTCGAAGGTGAAGGTAACACGCAGGGTGGGCGAGGTAACTTGTGAGGCGCTTGGGGGCAGGCGGTCGGCGTTCACCGTGGGATTATACGCCTAGATTGCGAGGGCTAGCGAAGGGTTGGCGGTCCAACAAGGTCGAATAGTTGTCCGATGTTGTCGAGGTCTCTGGAAATCTTGGCAGCGTTCGTGGTCATTCGCCAATCCTCTGCCAGCTGGTGTAGAGAGCTGCCCAAGGTGGCAGGGACCAGATGTGATGCTAGCCTTGCAGGTTCTCTGGATTGGCGGTGACGCGCCACGCTGTGCTCACGACCGTGTTGTCACGCGTGTCGCGCTCGGCTATGAGCCACTGGCGGCATCCCAAGCGGTGGTACCACCATTCGCGTTGCCGGCCCTGGATGTTCTTGCGGTTGTAGAAGTAGTCGTTCCACTCGGAGGTTGGGGCCTCGGGGTCGGGGCGTGATAGCACCTCTCCCCCGAAGCGGAACTCCTCCACGCTTCGCCGTCCGCAGTTGGGACATGTCAGCCAGAAGGCCAAGAACTCTCGCCTTTCGGAAGGGTGCCTAGACCGCCAATTTCATGACCTAGTGGAAGTCTGCTTGGCCAAAAGTCCGGGCCGTGTATTCCCGCCTGCGCGGGAATGACGTTGGAGGCTTCTCGTCTGACAATAGTCACAACCACAAGTATTGGCCTAGAACAGTGTCAGGTAGCGGTCGACTTCCCAGGAGCCTACGGTGCGGTGGTACTGTCGCCACTCGGCGCGTTTCAGGCCGAGGAATTCGGGGCCGATGGGGCCCAGCGCGTCGAGGACGACTTGGTCCTGCTCGAGGTGGTCCAAGGCTTCGGGGAGCGATTGGGGGAGGAGGCGGATGCCTCGTCTCTCGATTTCCTCCAAGCCTACGGCGTACATGTTGCCTAGGTTGGGTTCGCCTGGGTCCAGCCGACGCCGGATGCCGTCCAGCCCAGCGGCTAGGTAGGCTGCTAGAGCGAGATAGAGGTTGCAGCCTGCGGAGATAGTGCGGTCTTCGAAATGGCCTGGCCCAGCGGTGCGCACCATCTGGGTGCGATTGTTGTCGCCGTAGGTGATAAAGGCGGGTGTCCACAGGAAGCCCGAGAGAGACCCGTAGAGTGCTGAGCCAACCTGTAGCCGCTTGTAGCAGTTCACCGTGGGCGATGTGATGCCACACAGGGCTTGGGCATGTTGGAAGATACCGCCGATGAAGTTGTAAGCAAGGGGGGAAAGCCCCAAGCCACGGGGGTCGGACTCATCAAGAAAGATATTCTCGCCTGTCTCAGAATCGGCCAGATGGAAGTGGATGTGTGCACCGCTGCCGGTGCGGTTTCCGAAGGGCTTGGCCATGAAGGTTGAGGTGGCCCCATATTTCTGCGCCACTTGGCTGCTCATCATCTTGAAGAAAGTGTGGCGGTCAGCGGTGGTGAGGGCGTCGGTGTAGACGAAGTTGATTTCGTACTGGCCGTTGGCGTCCTCGTGGTCTGACTGGTACACGTCCCAGCCGAGGCCGTTGAGTCCGTCCATCATCTCCTGAAGGTAGGCCATCGCGCCCGATAGGCCCTTGAAGTCGTAGCAGGGCTTCTCCAGCCCCTCCGATCCGGTGGGGTCCCACGGCGATATGGAGCCGTCGGGGTTCTTCACCACCAAGAAGTGCTCTGGCTCGACGCCCACGTTGAACACGTACCCCTCGCCCCGCACCTGCCCCAGCACCCGCTTGAGGTTGACCCGCGGGCAGAAGGGATGGGGCATGTCGTCCACGTACAGGTCGCTGGCAAAGCGGGCCACACCCTGGGCCCAAGGCAGGGGAGTGTAGGTGTCGAGGTCAATGCGCGCCAGCATGTCGTGGGAGTGGGGCCCCTGCCCCATGCCCCACACCGCCGCCCCTGCGAACCCCGCACCGGTGTCGAGCACGTCGTCCAAGCAGTTGGCAGGCACCATCTTCACCTTGGGGCTGCCGTGCATATCCACGAACTGCGCCAGCAGATAACGGATGCCGTCGTCCTTGATTCGTTGGGTGATCTCTTCTCGGGTGGTCATGCGTGTTGCTCCGTGAGGAAGGGTGTTATGACAGTTTGGGCTGGCCCTTGAGGTCCCAAATAAAGAGGAATTGGGAAGCGTAGCCAGCGTATCGGCCGAAGCGCATTTGTGCCTTCTTGCGAAGCGTTGGAGTATAGGGCGGCTTCTTCTCGGGAAACCCTGCGACGGTACCATACAAGTGATGGAGCGACCGATATATATGCTGGTCTACGGGAAAGGCATCCAGCTTGCCCAAAGAGAACAGTGCTACACAGTTAGCTTTCTTATCAGCGACCTGATAGAGGGAAATCAAGCTTCGGATTGCAGCCTGATAGGACATGCCAGGCAAGGCACCAAGGACGATCCCGCAAGCCAGAACTTGTTGGGCGACACTCTTCGGCGATGAAACAAGCATCCCAAGCCGCTTATACAAGTTCTCTAGCTCAGGCTGCCCTCTCTTCACCAGCGCCGCCGCATCTGGGAATGAGTAACGGAATGAACAATCGGTGCCGATGGGGTTCCCGAATTCCTCAGCCAACTTCTCCATATAGGCATGGGTTTGCTCAATCGTGGTAGTGTTGCCCGTGAGTGTGAAGAACACCAAGCACTCCCATGGATCAACACGCATCACTCGAAGACCACGATAACGACTTACCAAGGCCTTCATCTGGGAGTCGCGCTCCAACTGGGTGTAGACCTCCCCGACATCCTCATCGTCGTCTCTTAGTCTAAATTGCCAGCGTAGCATGGCCTCGACCCTCGGTTGTTCCTCCTCGGTCTCATATTCATACTCGACAGGCTTATTTGGGCCGCCCACCTGACGAATGCGCATGAGCTCATTGCAGAGCACACTAGAGTACCAACCTGTAGATTTCCCCTTGCCATCCTTTTCCAGCAGCCAGCGATGCCCCTGCCCGCAATCGAGCGTTAGCTTCAAGGCAAAAGGTTGGTTGGTAGTCAGTTGCCCAATCATCACGTGACCTCCAAGCCTAACGATATTGCCCGAGCCACGCTCGGAGCCAGTTATCGATCTTTCAGGTGTCCGCGTAGAGGTACGGGCGCGAGTCGGGCTTCTTGAGTTGCTTCGGTTTCCTTGTCCTGCTCATGGGCCTAGACGTGTTCGGGCGGTTGCTGGCCCCGGACCTGACCCTGGCTCTGTTTGACTTTTCTATCTTCTGCTGGGCCCACATGACAAAGGCCATGACCTCCTTGGAAAAGGCGATGATCCCTCTTACCAGACAGAAAGCAGAGACGACCAGCCCCGCCAGCGCGGTGAACGCTACGACGGAGACTATGACGGGGATGTCGGCAAACCCCGACCTTTCTCTCGTCATGTAGTTCCCCACGATGCTCAGCGTCTCGGTATAGGTGGTCTCCCTTGCCTTCATGGACTTACACTCCTTGCTCTCACCAACGGGTGAAATCACCTTCCAACCGACCCATCTCCTAGTCGTCGTGTTGGATTCACGTCCTCACCACCCAAACACTTTATTCGTGCCTGCTAGGGGGATTCGGGCCATGGCGGAGGCTTCGATGGTGAGGGCAGCCATGTCCTCGGGTTCGAGGCTGTGGACGTCGCTCTTGCCTAGGGAGCGGGCTAGGAGAGCCATCTCCATGGTCATGGAGTTGATGAAGTTGGCGACCCGTTCCGCCCCGCCTTGGACGTCGAGACGCTTCTCCAGCTCGGGGTCTTGGGTGGTGATGCCCACGGGACACTTGCCGGTGTGGCAGTGGTGGCACATGCCAGCGGGGACGCCGATCTCGTTCTGGAAGTCAGACTCTTCGATTTCCTTGTTGCAGTTGAGGGCGATGAGGGCGGCTAGGCCAATGGCCACGGCATCGGCGCCTAGGGCTAGGGCCTTGGCGGCGTCCGCACCGCTACGGATGCCTCCTGAGGCGATGAGGCTGACCTCTCCGTAGAGGCCGATCTCCCGCAGGGCTTCACGGGCCTGCACTATGGCAGGAACAGTGGGGATGCCACTGTGGTCCAGCAGCACCTCGGCCGATGCGCCGGTTCCCGCGACCATGCTGTCGATGATGATGGCGTCGGCCCCGGCTTTGGCCGCCAGCTTCACGTCGTCGCTGACGCGACATGCGCCCAACTTGACATGGATGGGGACGCGCCAGTCGGTGGCCTCCCGCAACTGCTCGATTTTCACCGTGAGATCGTCGGGGCCGAGCCAGTCCGGGTGCCGGGTGGGGCTGCGCTGGTCGATGCCTGTGGGCAGGTCGCGCATGGCTGCCACGTCGTCCAGTACCTTAACGCCCATGAGGAGGCCGCCAGTGCCGGGCTTGGCGCCCTGCCCGACAACGATCTCCAGAGCGTCGGCCCGCACCATGTCGTGGGGGCTGAGGCCGTAGCGGCTGGGGAGAATCTGATAGATGAGGTTGGCGGCCTCCTCCCGCTCTTGGGGGAGCATGCCGCCGTCGCCGGTGCAGGTGGCCGTGCCTGTCATGGCGGTGCCGCGAGCCAGGGCTGTCTTGGCGGTGCGGGAGAGGGCACCGTAGCTCATGCCGGTGACGTAGACCGGCGTCTCCAGCACCAAGGGGTTCTGGGCATGGCGGTGGCCGATGACGGTGCGGGTGTTGCACCGCTCTTTATAGCCCTCAAGGGGGAAGCGCGTAAGGCCTGTTGAGAGGAAGACCAAGTCGTCGAAGTGGGTAACTTTCTGGAAAGTGCTGAACCCGCGCACTCGATAGCGACCGACCTCCGCCTTGGCGTGTATGTCGTCTACCACCCAAGGCGCCCAAATCTGACTGTGGCCCATTACCATAGTGCGTGGCTCCTCCCGGTATCGGCTTTCCGGTCTGAATTGTCCAATTGGCTGGCGGTGGAGCCCTTCGACCGACCTGTACAACGGCTCACGAGAGAAAGTGAAGCGATACGATTGAATTTACTAAAGCGATATGTCATATTTAGTGTGTGGCAGACAGACCCTAGCAGTTGGCGCTCAAGCGGCAAGCCATACGCGCCCTGCAAAGGATGCCGCGCCAGGAAGCACTGCGTATTCGTCTTCGCCTGGACATGTTGGCCCAAGACCCAGGGCGAAGGGACCTCGACGTAGCCCCACTGGCAGGGCGCCCCGCCTTTCGCCTCCGGGTCGGCGACATCCGAATTATCTTCGAGCGGGACGACGTCACCCGGGTTATCGACGTGTTGCGTATCGCACCCCGCGGTCAGGCTTATCAGGAGTAGGAGGAGAGAATGAACCGGCCCCAAGTCATCGTCGATGCTGACGGACAGCCAGCCTTTGCGGTCATCCCGTGGAAGGACTACGAACGCCTGACCAACGAGGTCGATGCGCTGTCGGGCGACGCAGAGCTCTATGACCGTGCGAAGAAAGATGGGGGTGAGTCTTTTCCCATGGAGGTGGTCGACCTGCTTCTGGCTGGGCAGAATCCGGTCCGCGTCTATCGCCGGCATCGACGCATGTCCCAAGCGGAGTTGGCCGCCGCCGCCGGCATGAATTCCCTGTACCTCTCCCAGATAGAGAGGGGAAAGCGCTCCGGCTCCGCCAAGACGCTGGCCGCGATTGCCCAAGCCCTCGATGTCACCGTGGACGATCTCCTCTAGCATCTCCCGACGCGCCTTTGGAACCGGATACCGTCAAACACCAAGTCGTCGAAGTGGGTAACTTTCTGGAAAGTGCTGAACCCGCGCACTCGATAGCGACCGACCTCCGCCTTGGCGTGTATGTCGTCGACCACCCAAGGCGCCCAAATCTGACTGCGGCCCATTACCATAGTGCGTGGCTCCTGTTCAGAATCACCGTGGGGCAGCTAGGGGCAGCGTCTAGGCAAAGCCCGCAGCCCGTCTCCTCAACATATCTTCCAGCACGGGACGCAGTGTCTCGCTCGCGTGCTCCAGCACGATGCCAAGCACAGTGTCGCCATCCTCATTGGTAAAGGCTACGAGGTTGCGGGCTACAGTTTCGCCGTAGGACCCCAAGACCGGACCGCACGCCAAAACCAAGGTGTCGGTCTCGGGAGTATAGTCTACATACAGTTCCTCCAAAGCGTCCGTGCTCATGGCTTACCCCATTTTTTGATAAGTCGACGGTCAAGATAGGCCGTATGCAACTGATGATTCTCCACAACTACCTTAAGCCAATTGCCCTTCTCTGGCACCTTACCAAAATAGAGGGCTCGCCCGTCCACATCCTCCTCCTGATAGTCCGGAGATATTAGCGTCCGCTCAATCCAGTCGTTCTGGACATCCGGATGGCGACGCTTCCAGTCGTGGGGAGTGGGATTGGCCATGACGTTGCGGGCGTAGCGTCGCCTGTCTTCCAGCTCTCTGCCCTCAAATTACCATCTTTTCGAGCCGCTCCAACTGGTCGAAGTGGTAGAGCTTCTTAGCGGAAACGATTTTCTTGAATTGCGGCCGGTCTTGGATGCCGTGCTGCTCCAGCGTTTGCCAGAGGGCGATGAGTTCGTCCTCGGAGATGGGGTCGTACTTGGCGTCGCTCCCTAGGGAGCCGACGTTGCCGCCGACGTAAATCTCGCCCTCGTACATGGAGTCGCCCACGGCATCGCCGACGTCCCCACAGACGATTATCTTGCCCTTCTGCATCATGAAGCCTGTCATGAAGCCGGTGTTGCCTTGCACCAGCAGGGTGCCACCCTTCATGGAGATGCCAGCTCGTGCCCCAGCGTTGCCGTGGACCGTGACCTCACCGCCTCGCATGGAGCTGGCGACCGAGGCCCCGGCGTTCTTGGTGACGGTCACGCTGCCGCCCATCAGGTTGTCACCCAAAGCCCAGCCAGCGTTGCCCTCGACGGTGACAACGGGGCCATCCATGAGGCTGGAGCAGAAGTAGCCCACGCTGCCCTCGAAAGTAATCCGGCAGGGGGCTAGGATGCAGACGCCCAAGTTGTGTCGTGCTTGGGGATTGACGACTCGTATCTCCGTCTCCCCGTTGGCCGTCAACTCTTTGATACGCTGGTTGAACTCGCGAGTGGACAGGGAGGCCGCATCTATGTCGACCAAGTCATGACCTCGCTCTCCTGAGGTTCTATGAGTTCCTGCTCCTCGGGGAAAATGCTGCGCAGGGCGACCTCCTCCGAGGCTATCGCCACGAACTCGTCGGTCTCCATTGTCACCAGAGGCTTGGCGGCCCATTGATCCTTGGCGTAACCCAAGCCGTCCTTGGTGGATATCAGGAAGGTGAAGGTGCCGTCGAGGTCCGACAGCGACTGTCGCAGAGCCTCCTCAAGGGTGGCTCCCTTGGACAGGGCGTCGGCTAGATAGACGGCGATGAGTTCCGAGTCGTTTTCCGTCTGGAACTCGTAGCCTTGGTCTTCGTAGGCGCGCTTCAGCTTGTGGTAGTTGGTCAATTGCCCGTTGTGCACCACGGTGACGTCGGGGTAGGGACAGGCCCAGAAGGGGTGAGAGTGAGTGATGTCGACCCGGCTTTCGGTGGCCATGCGCACATGTCCGATGCCGTGGGAGCCGCCGATACTGGCGACGTTGTGCCGGTCCTGCAGGGCCGAAGCCGTGCCCACGTCCTTGATGACCTCGGAGCACTCCCCGATGCTATGCACCTCGACACCGTCCAGTGCCACAAGGGCGTCGGCGATGCTTTCAGCCCGTCCGCCGATGCGCACTCCTGACCGGAGAGGCCGAGCGTGATAGTGGAGGGCCTCGTCCCTCCCTCCGTACTGCACTGCTAGGCGCAGATAGTCGTCGACCCACCGGTGGGAAACCACCTCGCCGCCCACCTCGCTGATGGTCTGGCGCACTCGTTGGAAGATGGTGTCGCGTTGGTCCGACTCTATACGGAGGCGCAGGATGAGGTCCTGCTCCTTGGGCTGGCCTGCGACGGTCACACCGGTAGAATCGATTCCGCGGTGGGACAGGGCCCCCAGCATCTTGACGAGGTAGTCGCCTATGGGGGCCGGTCCAGCGCCTGCCCCGCCCTTATGCAGTATCCCGCAGACTCCACACATGGCAAGTCGACCTTTCGCCGCGAATACGAACGCCAGCTGTCGGGTATAAGCCTCAGCCAGCATACTGAAGATAAAGGTTGGGCCCCTTCTTGGCAAGAAGGAGCCCTAACGGTATCTAATTGCAGTTGAAAGGCCATTTCGTAGACGGCGACAAGCTGCGCAGGCTCGCGAATCCTGAAGAGTTATCCATACGTTGTGAATATGGAACTTACTGACCTCGGGAGTATGGGACTACTGGCCTCTACCCCGTCGGCCCCCGAACCCTCCTTGGCCCTCTCCTGACGCACCCGGAAACCCACCGAAGCCTCCCTGTCCGCCGAATCGGGGGCCGGTAGGGATGTCGAGGCCTTCGGGGAGAAGGGTGATGGCTGTGGCTCGAAGGGAGCCGGCATCGTCGGGCTCGCCTGAAATGAGCACCTGTGCTCCAGGAGTCAGGTCCTCCAGTTTGCCTGTGGTCTCGCTGAAGATCCTGATGGTCGTGTCCGGCCCTACCGTGGCTCGAATTGGCCCTCGAGGGGTGGTTAGCTCCAATACTCCCTCGTCCACAGACTCAAGGACGCCGGTAAGTGCGGGGCTAGCGGCGGCACTGCCGTCTTGGGAGGGGGCTGTGAATGAGAAAGTCCTGCTCGCGCCTGGGATAGCCAAGGCTCCTGGGGGCGGGCCGGCGAGGGCCTCCTCATCAGTTACGGTCACGCTCCCGCTGCGCCGGGCTCCGGAAGCCATTATGGCCGCCTGTTGTGCCAGCAGGGCCATCTGCTGATCAGATAGCTGGCCGAGACCAGGCAACCCTTCCAGGCCTTGCTGGCCAGCCAATTGGCCTCGTAGGGGTATTCCTAGACCCTCCGGGACGACCCTGACGGTGGCGGCCGTCAAAACTCCCTGTTCGTTGCGTTCTCCTTCGATAGTGACCCGCAGGCCAGTGGTCAGGTCTTCCAGAGTTCCGTCGGTTTTGGAGATCGCATTGATGGCAGTGTCGTCGCCGACTGTGGCCTGTAGCGGCCCAATGGGTGAGTTGACGGATAGGACGTCTCCATCCAAGGACTCCACGACGCCTATCATACTGGCGCCGGGTCGAGCGCGGGGTCCGTCCCCGGCTCCGGGGAACTGGGCGCTGCTGGGGTCGCTGGGTAGCTGAGCAACGATTTGCTCCAACTCCTCCACGTCTTCGGGGTCTGCGTCGCCCGCCTCGATTTGCTGTGTCAACTCGCCGAGCCTCTGCAAGCTAGGTCCGTCGCCTGTGGGACCCGGCAATGCTGATACGGCGGGCGCGTCGGCTCCTTCGTCGTCAAGGACGACTATGAGGACGCCGCCCAATGCCCCGCCCAGCATCAGGGCTAAGAGAGCCAGCCAGAAGAACGCTTTATTCGTCATGGTCGCTCCTATCGGTCACTCGTATAACACGGGCATTTGGTGGGCGACGATAGTTGGCAGCGTGGCATCACTCGTATCGCAGGGCCTCGATGGGATGGAGCCGGGAAGCGCGGATGGCGGGATATATGCCGAAGAAGAGGCCGATGCCGGCGGAGACTATCAGCGCGAGGATGGGGATGTCTGCGGTGGTGACCGTCGCGAAGGATTGGGGCCCCCAAGTGACGCCATCTATCAGACGTGACAGCACCAACCCCAAGAGGACTCCCACGCCGCCACCGCCAATGCTGAGGATGGTGGCCTCGGACATGAACTGGAACAGGATGTCGCGCCGCTTCGCGCCTACAGCCTTGCGTATACCGATTTCGCGCGTCCGTTCGGTGACCGACACCAGCATGATGTTCATGATGCCGATGCCACCAACAACGAGGGAGATGCCAGCGATGGCTCCGAGGAATATGACGAAAGTCTCGGTGGTCTCCTCCACGGTCTCGAGAATGTCCTGCTGATTGATGATGGTGAAGTCGCTGTCTCCGCTGATGCGGTGTCGCAGTCGCAGAAGCGTTTCAATCTGCCGGGTGGCGGCGTCCATGGACTCCTCGTCCACTACTTGGGCGGTAATGCCCTGGATGGTAACCCCGCCTTGAGTGGTGCGCTGAGCGCTAAGGCGGTAATAGGCAGTGGTGATGGGCACGAGAGCTTGGTAGTCCTGCCCGATGCCGGTACCGCCCCTGCTTTCCAGCACTCCGATGACGGTGAATTTACGACCGTTCAGGCGTACGGATTGGCCCACTGGGTCACGGAGGCCGAAGAGGTCCTGTGCCACTTGCGACCCCAAGACGACCACTGTGGAGCGATTCTCCACATGGCGTTGGGTGATGAACTGCCCCGATGCGACGGAAGTGAGGCGCACGGACTCGTAGCTGGGGGCCACGCCGACGACAGGGGCTGAGGTGTTTACCCTGCCGTAGACGATCTGCGCGAAGGTGTTGATCTCGGGTGACACGTCGACGACGGTTGGAGTGAAAACAGGGTCCACCATGGCATCGGCGTCGTCCAGAGTCAAACCAGACGAATCATCGAAGCTGAAGGGCGGGGTGATGAAGAGGAGGTTGGAACCGAGAGATTCGATCCTGGACGTAATGCTCTCTTGGGAGCCTCTGCCGATGGCCATCAGGGTGATGAAGGCGGCCACCCCAATGACGATTCCCAGCAGGGTCAGACCCGCCCGGAGCTTGTTGGCCCCCAGCGAGGTGAGGGCTGTCGTGATGATGGTGAAAGGTGTCACGAGTCAGTCCTGTCTTCGTCGCGGGCCCCATTCGCGCCATCGTCTGTGATGCGCTGGTCGCTCACCACCAAGCCGTCGAGCATGGAGATTATCCTGCCGGTCTGGGCGGCGATTCCGGCCTCGTGGGTGACGATTATCACCGTCTGGCCTTCATCGCGGTTCAAGGTATGAAGGATGTGCATGATCTCTTGGCTGGACTCGCTGTTGAGGTTGCCGGTGGGTTCGTCGGCTAGGAGTATCGCTGGACGATTGACCAAGGCGCGGGCGATGCCCACGCGCTGTTGCTGGCCCCCTGAGAGCTGGTTTGGTCTGTGGTTCGCCCGGTCGGCCAGCCCTACGTGGTCGAGCGCCTCCAAGGCGCGACGGCGGCGGTCCTTGTCGTTGCTGTATAGCAATGGGAGCTCCACGTTGGCCAAGGCCGAGGCGCGGGCCAGCAAGTTGTTGGACTGGAATACGAAGCCGATCTTGTGATTACGGATGGCGGCCAGCTGGTCGTCGCCCAGCAGACCGACGTCGGCATCCTCTAGGAAATAGCGGCCAGAGGTGGGAACGTCGAGACAGCCAATCACGTTCATCAGGGTGGACTTACCTGATCCGGAAGGGCCGATGACCGCCACCATCTCCCCCTGCTGGACGTCTAACGAGACCCCGCGGAGGGCGGCTACGTCGACCGCCCCCATGGAGTAGATTTTAGTCACGTCTTCAATGCGTATCATTTAGCGATTCCCCCCACCACTAGTTGTCCCCACCACGCGGAGAGCGGAACCCGCCACCGCCGAAACCGCCGGGAATGCCTCGAAACCCGCCGAAGCCAAAGTTCGATGCGTCTCCGACACCCTCCATCACAATCAGGTCTCCCTCGCTCAGGCCCGACTCCACCACGACCCAGAAGTCGTCGCTAGCCCCGGTGGTGATGGGCCGCTCGGCCACAACGCCCTCCTCAGATACCAACACCGTCGGCTGGGCGAAGCTCCCGCGGAGAGCTTCTAGGGGGACAAGCAGCACGTCAGGCTCGGAGCGCAGGACAAGTTCAGCCACAGCGGTCAACCCTGAGCGTAGCTCCACACCCGGTGGGGCCTCCACTGCTATACGTACTTCGTAGGTGACCACGCCCTGCTGGCTGACGGCGTCGGCCGAGACGTAGGAGACCGTTCCCAGCAAGACCTCGCCGGGCAGGGCGTCCATGACGACGTTGGCTGTTGCGCCGATCTGGACGTAGAGAACGTCGATCTCGTCCACTGACCCGTTGACCTCGATTACATTGGGGTCGACCAAGGTCAGCACCGATGTGTTGCGGTTGACATCGTCGCCGACTTGGACGGAGATTTCCGTCACGATGCCGGTTATCGGAGAGGTGAGGCTCACACCCGAAAGATGCTGCGTTGCTTCTAACACCTCCAGCTCGGCGGTGGACAGTTCGGCTTGCCGCAATGCTACCAGTAGCGGGTCTGGAACTTGGATCAAATCCGACAGGGAGTCTTCCGCCTCACGCAGAGCCAGCAGTGCGTCTTCCACGTCTTTCTGCATATTCAGCAAATCCGTCCGCAGAGGCTCGCTCACGTCGTCGTCCAGCATAGTCGTGTCGATGCCCTCGCCTGCACCCGGCTCAGCGCTGGTCACCTCCAAGGTGACGCCCAATGCCAGACGCTCCTGCAGGTCAGCCAAGTCGGACTCGGCTTGGGCTAGGGCCATCTTGGCCTGCACCAACTCGTTATCCTTGGTACGGAGGGCGAGGGGGTCGGGTGCCACCAGAAGGTCTGCAATCTTGTCCGCGATGTCTGCCAAGGACTCCTCGGCCTTGACCACGGCATCTTGGGCCTTGGATAGCGCAGTGGCGGACTCGGTGCTCAGGGCGTCCAAGGCAGAGCGTAGCACGACGAGCTTGTCCCAAGCCTCGGACATTTCATGGAAGACGCAGTAGACGTTGGGGTCGTCCGGGGGTTCGTCACACGAGCGCCGAATGTCGTAAGGGGAGAGATGGGTGAAGGCGTAGATGGTCTGTTCGTTCCAAGCCGTGCTTGGGTCGTCGTTGGGTGTAGGGGAGATCAGTCGGTGGTCGACATCGCTGCGGTCGAAGAGGGCCTCGAGGTCCGCGCCCCACTGGTCGAGCAGGGCGTCAGGGGCTATGACATCGTCGACGGCCTGTGCTTCCGCGCCCAGCCACTTCTCGAAAGGCAGCCTGTATTCCTCGACGGCCGTGGCTATGTCGTCCTCGGCACGGGTGATCTTCTCGTTCCAGTCTTCCACGGTGAGCGACTGGTCACGCAGGACATTGTCCAAGGTCACTTGGGCCGTCTGGGTTTGGAAGTGCAGGTCGTCGAGCTCACCTTGGTCGGGGCCACCGGTTAGCGTGGCGATATCATCGTGGATGGTATCGATTTTCAGTATGGCGTCGACAATGGTTGATTCGGCCTCGGTTATGTCATCCTCGGTGGGCTGGAGCAGGGTCAGCAGCTCCTCTTCGGTGTTGCGGATTGTTTCATGAGCGCCGGCTACTTTTGCCTTGGCTTGATCCATTTCCAGCAGATCATAGGGGGAGATGACTTCGGCTAAAGCCTCCTCAGCGTTGGACACGTCCAGCCGGGCTTGTGCCAAAGACAGCTGCAAGGCTGCCACTGCGGCCCCATCCAAGACGGCCAGAGGCTGTCCGGCGGTCACAGCCTGCCCCTCCTCCACTGCCAACTCTCCCAAGGTGCCTGGAGTCTCGAAGCTCACCGTCTCAGTGTTGGGGAACGCCAAGCTACCGTTGATGGATATGGAGGTAACGAGGTCGTCGCGCTGTACGGGGATGAGCTGCTGGTCTTCCGCCAGTGCGCCATCCTCGGAGTCGGCCACCCATTGGTAACCCCAATAGATCCCGCTGGCCCCGGCGGCAAAGAGGACGAGCAGGACCAGCCATTGCCACGGGCTCACCGTCTTGAACGCGCTCAGTACGCTAGTCATCATGGTCTCCCAGATATGGACGGTGTTCTCTCAGACGGTGTTCTCTCGTTAGACGGGGCATTTTCGTTATTTGTTCCCCGAGTATCCGATACAGATACCTAAATACTATTGTACGCCCGCCTTTATGAAGTTCTCATGAAGGTCAGCCGTTCGTAACCGCGGGCTTGACGGGCAGAATGGCGACCAATACCTTTGAGGAAACTTTGAAGAATGGAGAAGCAGCATACCTTTGCGGTGCTGCGGGTGATCAGATGAGACTGGAAAACAAAGTAGCCCTGATTACAGGCGGCGGGTCTGGGATTGGCCGGGCCTCGGCGGAGATGTTCGCCCGGGAGGGGGCCAAGGTCGTGGTCTCGGACTTGGACGAGACTACGGCAGCCGAGACACAGTCCCAAATCAGGGCAGCCGGCGGCGAAGCTTCCATCATCACCGGAGACGTGTCCAGCTCAGCCGATGCAGAGCGAATGGTGCAGGCGGCTATCGACGGCTATGGGCGTGTCGATGTGCTGGTAAACAGCGCGGGCATCACCGGCAGGAACGCCATGTACCCCGGCGCCTCTGAGGAGGAGATATGGGACAGGGTGATGGAGGTCAATCTGAAGGGGACCTACCTGATGTGCTGGCATTCCGTGCCTCAGATGGAGCGCAACGGTGGTGGCTCCATCATCAATCTGGCGTCCATCATGGGCTTGGTGGGATACAGCTCTGGGCTGGGTGGCGGCTTCAACCCCTACGTGCCCTCCAAGGGTGGCGTTCTACAGTTGACCAAGAACCTAGCCATTGATTACGCAAAGAGGGGCATACGGGTCAACTGCATATGCCCAGGCTACATAGCCACCAACCTCACTCGGTCTCTCACCGAACGGGACCCCGAGGCGCTGGGCAAGCTGGAGGCATTGCACCCCATGGGGCGTCTGGGCACTGCGGACGAAATCGCCAACGCGGCTCTCTTCCTCGCATCTGACGAGTCATCGTTCGTGACGGGAACACCGCTAATTGTGGACGGAGGGTATACGGCGCAGTAGGGCCGTTAGTCCTCCGGACAGGGGAGTAAGTCAACCGTGTTGCCGGCGGAAGCCAGTATTCAGAGCTTGGGGGCCAAGGGCGACATCTACTCCCTGTACTAGATGTGCCCTGTACTAGATGTCTTTTGGCGCGTTGCCCTGCTGCTGGCGCCGCAGGCGGGCCAGCTCCGCCTCGGCGGCCAGACGCGCCGCCTGTTCGGCCTCCGCTCTTGCCTCGGCAGCCTGCGCTCGTGCCTCCGCGGCCTCCCGCGCCGCCCGTTCCCCGACCAAGTCGTTCAGCCACTCCCCTGTCCGGCTGTCCCTGACCAGGAATAGGCCGTTTCCATCCTCCACCCGGTAGTAGAAGTCGACCCCCAACGCCTCGCTGCGACTCCATACGTCGCCGTTGTCCTCCCGGCGCAACTCAATGGCTTGGTATTTGCCGTCCACCAGTCGTTCGCCCACCAACGGGTCGCCGTAGTACTCGCCGAGCCTGTCCAGACGCCAGTATTCAGGCACGCCTATCTGAGCGTATAGCTCCCGCTTTCTCCCCAAGTCGTTTGCGGCTGTGCTCTCCGACGCCACCTCCATCACGAACGACGGTACAGGCCCCCATTCCTCAATGCGATAGCTCTTGCGGTCCCGCTTTATCGTCGTGGTGTCCACCCCGAACACCACATAGCAGTCAGGGGCCACATAGGAGCCACGCCTCGCTGAGTCGTAGATGATGTTAGTGGGGCCCGCCACCAGTACGCTGGGGTCATGCGCATAGCGCGCCTCCAGAATTGACGCTAGCGGCCGTATCACCCAGTCTTGCTGCATGGCGTCCTCAGGGAGCTCTGCGACGTCAATCAGGTCGTACCAAGGGACCTCATCGGCGGGCGGAGAAGGCGGAGGCTTGAGGTTTTGCGGTGTCGTCATCGTCGGCCCTCCGGCATGGTGGGCAGATTCATTCCCATCAGTCTAGCATGGACGGCATCATCAGAACTGCCGCGTGCTATGCACTCTCTTCTGCGCAACTCCGTCTTCGCGGCCGGAGACGGAGTTGCGCAGGGTTCTCCCCAAGGGAAGGAGCCTCGCGAAGACCTCCCGCTGGAGGCAAGGGGTTCGGGGCGCTGTCCCTCGCTACTCGTAGTAGCGGACCTCGAAGGTGGTGCAGCCATCGGGTGACGAGTAGGGGCCGTGGGGCATTCCTGGTGGGCGGCAGGCGTACATCCCAGCGGTGAAGGTCTGGTTGAGGTTTTTGTCGTGGAGGCCACCCTCCAGAATGTAGACTTCTTCCCAGAAGTCGTGGGTGATGACCTCGTCGGTGTCACTGCCGGGTTCGAAATGCAATAGCCTGCTGCCGATGCCCTTGGACGGGTCGAAGTTAAGAATCTTCTCCGTCACTCCTTCGGCTGCTGCCCCCGACCCTCCCGGTGGGGCCGTCCAAGGCACATGACCAATTGGGTGGAACTCCTGCTCCTCTTTCGACACTTGGGACCTCCTCACTGGGTTGCCAACCCTCGCCTTGGACGAGGAGCGTTGACACCGTTTGGCTCGCCCCTACAATAGGTAGGCTGCGTAGCCGGTCTGTTCCCGTTGCCAGTCAGTTTAGAAGGTTACCACCCCCGACTGTCGCGGCCAAGGACTGGGGCCTGAGAGAGACGCAGTAGCTGGAGGAAATCAGGAATGCAGGTATTTGTCTTCGATCACGTAAGCTATCCGGTCCGGCTGGAAAACTTGGTGGAGGGTGGCGGCGACCAGTTGCCCTATCCGCTGCCCAAGCGCCATTTCCAGCCCGATGCGGCCGTCAGCAACTACCGCGAGCACTTGGAGGCTTGGGCGCTGATGGACGAGTTGGGGTTCGACGGGGTGTCGTTCAACGAGCACCACGCTTCACCCTATGGCCTTATGAACTCGCCCAATCTGATGGCGGCCGCTGCTTCCCAGTGCACCAATCGCATGAAGCTGCTGATTTACGGCAACGTGCTCCCAATCCAGGACCCTCTGCGACTGGCAGAGGAGATAGCGATGGTGGACTGCCTCACCAAGGGCCGGCTCATTGCAGGCATAGTGCGTGGCATCCCCCGGGAGTACCTGGTCTACAACGTGGACATGGGCGAGTCGCGGGCGCGGTTCGAAGAATCCTTCGAGGTGATGAAGCACGCTTGGGAAGATGAAGTCTTCTCGTACGAGGGCCAGTTCTGGTCCTACAACGATGTGTCCATCTGGCCCCGCCCGGTGCAGCAGCCACGGCCGCCGGTGTGGATGCCTGTAAGCGTAAGCAAGTCGTCCATCGAGTGGGCGGGCAGAGAGAACATACCCATCACTCCCGGCGAAGGCTCGGTGCGCAGCGTCACTGAAGACATCATCCGCCATTATGCCGAATCACTGGACCGCAACGGCTACTCCATTACACCAGACCATCTGATTATGCGAGTGCACTGCTACGTGGCGGACAGTCGCCAGCAGGCATTGGAGGAGGCTGGCCCATACGCGCTCTATTACTGGCGCACGCTGTTCGGTCACGGCAGCGATCTCAGCTTCAGCGAGGCCCAACGCCAAGGCTACTCGGGGGAGGCCGACTTGGGCCACCTGCGCCCCGAGAGCTTGCAGGCGCACATGGCGGCGCGTGAGGTGCGGCGACGCATCACCTTGGAGGACATGCAGGACAGCGACCGATGGTGCGCAGGCAGCCCGGAAGAGGTGCGGGACCGCCTGATCAGCCAAGCTGAGGCTGTTGGGGCCAACACCATCATGCTGAACTTCAACCAAGGGGCGATGCCCCACGAGATGAACATGCGGGTGATACGCCGATTCGCCGAGGAAGTTTTGCCCGACCTTCAAGCCCACCAGGTGACCACAGTTCCCGCAGCACGATAAGCCGGAACAACTGCCCGCAAATATAGAATTCAGTGCCCCGCCAAAGTCTCCCAGAAGCGACTACGAAATTCAGAGGTATTGCCGGAGGTAACGAGGTGACAATGGACGGACTGCAAGAGCGAGTTCTCTCTTTTCTGGACCGCGAAGAGTTGATCCAGATGTGCAAAGACGTAGTGAACATTGACAGCCCCACCGGAGGCGAGGAGGCCATCGGCAACTACCTAGCCACCCGCTTTGCTGACTTGGGTCTGCCGGTACAGAAGCAGGAAGTGGAGCCTGGACGAAATAACGTCATCGCCACTTGGGGCGGCACCGGTGACGGTCCCGATGTGCTCTTCCTAGGCCACATGGACTACGCTCCCGGCATTGGCAAGCCTGAAGCCCAGATGGTGGACGGAAACTGGATAGCAGGCATCGGCGCTTCCAACATGAAGTCGGCCTTCCCCTGCTATTACATGGCCACCAAGATGCTGATGAAAGCAGGCATCCAGCCCCGGGGTGATGTACGCATCGCCGGAGTCGTGGGTGAGATCGAGCGCGCCCCCATCGGGGCCCATCAGGGAGCGGAGTGCCGTGGTGCAGGCTACGGAGCCCGCTACCTTGCCAGCCACGGGCAGCCCCCTGATATCGTCATCAACGGCGAGCCGACCGGTCTACGTGTGCAGATTGCCAACGGCGGCTACATGTTCATCCGTATGACCACTCGTGGAGTAGTGCAGCACGCCTCGTACCGGCAGTACGGGGTTGACGCCCTGATGAAGATGGAGAAGGTGATACCTGAGGTCCGGGCATGGGAAGCTGAATATCAGGAGATGTACACCCACCCCTTCATGCGCCCCCGTGTCAATGTAGGAGCCATTGAGGGAGGCGTGCCCCAGAACCCGCCTCTGGTGGCTGCTTTCTGTCACGCCTACGTGGACGTCATCCTGCTTCCCGGCACCGACATACTATCGGTGAAGCGGGAAGTACGGTCGCTGGTGCAACGGCTTAATGACCGAGACCCGGATTTGGGACTGGAGTGGGACATCTACATGGTGGCCAATGGGTACGAGATAGGTCACGATGAGTACCTGCCCCGCTTGGCCAGGGCCAGCCACCGCTTGGTCACCGGCCAAGACCCCTTTGAGCCTGAGGCCGAGCGGTTCGGAGTTTCCAGCGACAACCATGTATTTGCTGATATTGGGGCCGCCAGCATCACCTATGGCCCAGCAGGCGTCTCGCGAGTGGTACCAGGAGGCCATGCAGCCTACGACCCGGAGTACGGCGAGGTGGTGAACACAGACCACTTGGAGATTTGCGCCAAGGTCTACGCCCTGACTGCGTTGGACCTGCTGACCAAGAGCCGCGAAGAGGTTATGTAGGACTGGCCCGACTGCTACCAGCCGAACTCCTTAGGAGTCAGCCCGAACATCACCTTTCCGGCTGACTCGAAGTTGGACACATGCCCAGCTAGGTGCTGTATCGCGACATGAACGTCGCGGAAGGACCGTTCAAGCGGATGCTTGCGGAAGATGGCATTGGTGCCAGCGGCGTGGAACAGTAGGTCGACTGCCCTGACGGCCTCTCGCGACGCGTGGGTGATGGCCAGACGTGCTTGGGCGACCTCTTGAGTGGGGTCGGGCTCACCTCTGCAGGCGGCTTGCCAAGCCTTGTCTATGGCGTCCAGTGCGTAGGCCCGCGCTCCGCTTATGATGCCTTCCGCCTCTCCTACCACTTGCTGTACCGAGGCGCGGTCGCGCAGCGTCGCCGTCGAGCCGGTGGAAGCCACTTCTCCAGCCAAATGCATGAAGGCGTCCATCGCGCCGCGGGCCATGCCCAGCAGGTTGGCCACATAGGGGGTCCAGACTACAACCATCACCAGCCGAGGGTGGTAGAGGGGGCCCGTTTCCACCGGGGGGTTGGATAGGGAGAAGGTGTGCTCATCAGGCACAAACCAGTCGTCCACGGAGTAATCGTGACTGCCGGTGCCCGACATACCCACGACTGACCAAGTGTCGTGTATCGTGACCGCCTCTGGGGACAGCATCAGCACGCGTATCGGAGGAGATTGCTGCATGGCGCCGGAGGCCCCGGAAGCCTCGTTGGGCTCCACCTTGCAGGTGCATAGGATGACGTTGGCGTGGGTGATGCCACTGCCAAATCCCCAGTGCCCGGTTACCCTGTAGCCTCCCGCAACGGGCCTTGCCGTACCTTCAGGACGCATGCTGCCTGCCAGCCGGAAGTCGGGAGGGCGGCCGAAGAAGGCCATGCCGACTGACGCATCGGCCCACCCTAGGAGCACCGAGCCTCCGCCGGAGATGACGGAGCACCAGCCCACCGAGCCGTCGACTCTGGATACTGCCTCCACGGCGCGAAAGGCCGTCGTCAGGTCGAGCTCCGGCCCGCCCATGGAGCGAGGCAGGAAGAGTTGCAGCAGACCGGCAGCGGCCATGCCTTGGACCAAGCGGGGGGGCAACTGCCGGCCGGAATCCATCTCGTCGCGACAAGCCAGGATATCAGGCCCGAGGGCCGTCGCAGCCTCCACCACGGTGGCCCGCGCCCTGCTATGCACCGAGGGCGCCAAAGCCGTACCTCGTGCGATGTTCAGTCGGGTTAGTGTCAGTGGGGTTAGTCAAAGGTCACGTACCGTTCATACGGAATCGTAGGTGAAAGGCTACACTCAAGCTGTCGAAGGGTCAACCGGGCTTCCAGCTAGGAGCGCACGAACGCGGCTGTCGCTCGACCGCTGGCAAGTGGTACGATAGGACCCTGAATCTATTGGTACCCCCAAGCCCAAGTGGTACCCCCAAGCCCAAGTGGTACCCCCAAGCCCATTGGTACCCCCAAGCCCACGGGCCGTTAGCTCAGCTTGGTCAGAGCACCGGACTTTTAATCCGGGTGTCCAGGGTTCGAATCCCTGACGGCCCACCACACCATCACCCATCAACAGCGCGCCACAATATCACCATCGCCACGCCAACACGCTTGACGAAATCGAGGGGCGTGGCGTGCTGGTCGGATTTGGCCCGCCACCTTTGGTGGGCTGGCAATGGGCAGTTGTCAGGGGGATGCCGACTCGTCCTGCGTTCCGGGTCGTGGGTCCCCGCCTTGGGAGACCTTTGCACAATCCCTTCCCGCTTGAGGAGGGAGGCTGCTGGGATGGGGGTGAAATGGGTGTATTGCAAAGCCGCCGCCCATGGTGCATGGCTTTTGGATACAGGCTTTCGCCGGTATGACGCCCGTGTGACAGTAGCTATGCAAAGGGTTTTGCTGAGCTGGGGGGAGCCGGGGGAGCGGGGGGCGAGGAGGGGGGATTTCTGAGACAGATTCTGGGGGAGAGGGGATATTCTGATGGGCTGGGGGAGGGCTTGGCGGGTTGGCCTGATGTGAGAAGAAAACAATCTATAATGTATGGGAGTGTATGGCCCTTGACAGGATGCCTATAGATTGGCTAAGTTAGTGCCCGTTGGGTCGCGCCTTCGGCGATTTGCGCCGCTGGCGTCCCTATTTGCTCATAAGGGGCGTAATCACTATGGAGCCCAAGTCGTTGCAAGCGGGACCGGACTACGCGGAGGGATTGATTAACAAAATGAGTACAGTTATTCGCAGGGACCCTCACCAAGGGGACGCAACCCACAAGACAGCCCACTCTGCCTCGTTAGGGCAACGCCTGCGACGCAGATTGCCGGGCAGTCCCCACCCCAAGCCCTCCGACTCCCATTCTCCCCCCAATGGGCCTATTTCTTCTGTCTTGGCCAGTTCCGCTGGCTGGGCCAACAGACGCTCCTTCTCTTTTATTATCATTGCGCTTGTTGCGGCTCTAGCTGTAGGCCTGTCCCTATGGCTTTCCGGGACGCTAGTGCAAGCCCAGTCAGCCCAGATGGTCGTTGACTACCCTGAGAACGGGGAGGCCCCGGTGGCCACGTTTACGGCAGCAGACCCTGAGGGTGTGAGTCCCATTGTTTGGGACCTGCTGGAAGACGCTTCCGGAGAGCAGAACCTGGGGATCTTCACTGACGATGGCCGGGGAACCGGTCAAGCTGATGACAATATTGACGATTCGGACGACGACGTAGGGCCACAGGACGTGGTGGACCACCCCGATTTCAGCATCAGCCAGGACGGAGTACTTACTTTCAAGAGTCCACCCGACTATGACGAAGCAAGTGACAGGCAAGCAGGGACCGGCGACCTGGAAGAGGCTGCAGACGACAACACCTACCGGGTAGTGGTGCAGGCCTCCGACGGCGGGAGCGCGTCCTTCGTCAACTGGTTCAAGGTGACCGTCAACGTCACTGACATGGAAGAAGGCGGAAAGGTGACCTGGACGGTGGACGCCGATGGTGGCGACCCTCACACCGCAGGAACCCCTTCGGCGCTGCTGCAGTTCCAGCCTGGGGCCAGCTTGGAAGCCAGCGTCACTGATGACGACACGCCTGTAACCAATGTCCGGTGGCAGTGGTACAGGTCCTCAAGCAGCAGTGCACTCGGTACAGCCATAGGCGCGGCCACAGATGACGTCTACACGGTGCAGGACACCTCGGGTAACAGCGATGTGGGAATGTACCTGCGGGCGGTGGCCACTTACTCGGACAATAGAGGCCCGAACAAGACCGCTTACCGGGTTTCTGACTACCCGGTGCAAGATGCCCGGGATGACAACACCGCGCCCCAGTTCGCATCTACTGCCCAGACCCGCGAGATCGTGGAAAACAGCTCGGGCAACATAGGCGCGGCCATCACGGCAACGGATGCCGACGGAGATGTCCTCAACTACGTCATGTTGCCGGACGCTGAAACCGACGCCGGGGAAGATAACGACAAGTTCAGTCTCAACCAGCGGACCGGCCAGTTGACGGTGACCGGCTCACTGAACTTTGAAGTACCTACAGATGAAGGCACGAGCCTGCCAGCCGGTCAAACAGGCGGAACAGCGGGAGACAATGTCTACGAGGTCACGCTCAGAGCGGTGGACTCCTCGGGTGCAGATAGCGCTTTTGTGACGGTACACATAACCGTCACCGATGAGAACGAACAGCCAAACTTCGCCGTAGTTGAGGGTCGTAACATCGCTGGGCCCGCCCCAGACCATGCTGAGGAAGGTGGGCAGGATGATTACACGCAGGACATCACCATTTATCAAGCCAGCGACCCAGAGGGTGGGGAGGTGGAGTTCTCGCTGACGGGGCCGGATGCTGGCGACTTTGAGTTGAATAATGTTGCAGCTGACGCGACAGACTGCGCAGCGCCGAATTTCTGTAAGACTCTGGCGTTCTCGGGAAAGCCTGACTTCGAATCACCAGCAGACAGCAACCGCGACAACGTGTACGACGTGACGGTACGGGCCTCGGACGGTGTGACGCAACGGGACCGTCGGGTAACCGTGAAGGTGACCGATACTGACGAGACGGGACAGGTGGAGCTGTCGGCCCAGGATGCCTTGATTGGGGTCGAGCTCGAGGCGACGCTGATGGACTCGGACGGCGGAGTTCCGGCTACCGGGACATTCACCGACATGTCGTGGCAATGGCTCAGCTTGGTGGCTGCAAACACTGAGCTCGACAGCACTGTTGAAAACGCGGTTATCGAAATTAGCGGGGCCACCGCCAACACTTATACTCCCGCGTCCGCCGACAGAGGCAGGTTCCTGAGGGCGCAGGTGAGCTACACAGACCGGACACGGGACGAGGACAACGACCCCGAAACCAATGACGCTGATGATAATTTCGTAGGGTTCACCCAGACGGTAACCTCGGACCCGACGACAGCAGTGCGGAACAATCCACAGAACCAGCGGCCTGTGTTCGCAGACGGGGCCAGGGTGGCCAAGGTGGTGGCGGAGAACACCAAGGCTCTGGCTGGCGACGCCGGTGACGCCGACGCCGACGATGACGCGGAGACGACCGATAACCCTGCCGACAACGTAGGCGGAACGCCCATAGTGGCCACCGACGCCGACGGGGACACGCCTACCTATACTTTGAGCGGTGCCGACGCTGGCATGTTCAGGGTGCGGGACAATGGCCAGCTTGAAGTGAGCAGCAGTGCCAATCTGGACTACGAGAAGAGCAGGACGCATACCATTACGATGACCGCTGACGACGGGTTCGGTGGGGCCAATAGCACCGCCTCCATCACCGTCACTATCCACGTGACCGACCTGGATGAAGCTCCGGTGATAACCGACAGGGACGACGCCAGCGCCGCTGGTCAGCAGCAAGTCTCATTCAAGGAGAACACAACAGACCACGTTGTAAGACTGACCGCCCGGGACCCTGAGGGCGTGACCCCCATCGTGTGGTCGTTCTTGGAGGATGCCACGGGTACCCAGGACTTGGGAATCTTCACCGATGTCGATGGGACGCCCGATCAAATGGACGATTCAGACGATGATGTGGGCACCGACGACGTGGTCGACTATGCCCTCTTCGACATCGGCCAGGACGGGGTGCTTACTTATAAAAGTGCCCCAGATTTCGTGGAGGGTGGTGACAACGAACACCGAGTGGTTGTGCAAGCGTCGGACGGTGGACAGACGGCCCAGCTCAACTGGTTCAAGGTAACCGTAGATGTCACTGATGAGGAAGAAGACGGCAAGGTGTCATGGACGGTAGACCCGGACGGAGCTGGGACAGAACCGGCCAACCAGAACTTGTTGCAGTTCAATGCCAGCGCGGTGCTGACTGCAAGTCAGCCCACGGATCCGGACGGCGGCGTGACCAATGTCGCGTGGCAATGGTACCGGTCGACGAGCAAGACCGCGCAAGGGACGGCCATAAGTGGCGCGGACACACCGGAGTACACCGTCGTAGATTCGCCGACCGATCCCAACGACCGCGGCAAATACCTACGGGTTGTGGCTACATATGAAGACGAACGAGGCCCCAACAAGACCGCTGCGTTTGTTTCCGAATACCCGGTGCAAAGAGTGTTGGGCGAGGAAAATGACGTGCCCGCATTCGCGACGGCGAGCGTAGCCAGAAGGATAGTGGAGAACACCTCGGGCGATTTCGGGTCGCCAGTGACGGCCAGCGACGCGGATGGCGACGTACTGAACTACGCGTTGACCGATGACAACACGGACGACAATGAGAAATTCGCCATCGACCAGAAGACGGGCCAGTTGAGTGTCACTGAGGATTTGGATTTTGAGAACCCTCAGGATGAAGGCACCGGCCATCCGACACCCGGAGAAACGGGCACTGCTGGTGACAACATTTATCAGATCAGTGTGATGGCGACGGACTCGTCCGGCGCGGACACGGCGACACCTATTGTTGTGTACATCACGGTGACGGACGAGAATGAAGAGCCGGTATTCGGCACGATAGCCACCGACGGTACACCACCGCCGGCACAACGGAACACCAAGGGGACGGCGCCGGACCATGCCGAGGAAGGCGTAGACAGCGCGGACTACACACGCGACGTGGCACTGTACACAGCGTGGAACCCGGAGGGTGGCAACATCGACTTCACCCTGATGGGCGCGGATGCTGGCGACTTTGAGTTGACTGAGAGGCCGTCCGCTATTGCGGATTGCCCGGAGGCCGGAAGGCCTTCGGCCGGAACAACGGCGAATGCGACTGTCCACTGTAAGGTGTTGGCGTTCGCGAGCAAGCCGGACTTCGAGGACCCGGCGGACAGTAATACGGACAATGTGTATGCGGTGATTGTGAGGGCTTCCGACGGACAGAAGTACACAGACCGGGCGGTGACTGTGAAAGTCACCGACACGGACGAGGCCGGAATGGTGATGCTGTCGTCGCAAGATGCGGAAATCGGGGTGGAGCTGACTGCCACTCTCACTGACTCCGACGGTGGCGTACCCACGGAAGGAACCTTCACAGACATAGAGTGGCAGTGGTGGAGGTGGTTGGCGATATGTCCGATGCGTACACCCCGGTGGTCGCAGACAAGGACAACCTCCTGATCGCGGAGGTGATGTACACCGACCGGACGCGGGACGAGGACAACGATGACCAAGATAATGGCGCGACCGATATGTTCGTGGGCTTTATGAACACGGCAACGTCGGACCCCACGACCGCTGTGCGGGACAACCCCCAGAACCAACCCCCCAGTTTCGTGGACGGCGCGAGCACTGCGAGGCTGGTGGAGGAGAACACTAGGGCGTTGACGGGTACGGCGGATGATGATCTGGAGACCTCAACGGACAACCCTGCGGACAACGTTGGAGGCGGGCCAGTGATGGGCCGGGATGCCGACACGGAAGATACGCTGACCTACAGCATCAGCGGGGCGGATGCAGACTCCTTCCGGATCAGGCAGAACGGTCAGTTGGAGGTCAGCACCAAGGCGAAGCTGGACTACGAGTCCAAGAACGAGTACACGGTCACCGTGACGGCCAAGGACTCGTCCAGCCGAGCCAATGACACCGCGTCGATCACAGTAACGGTCCATGTGACCGACTTGGACGAGAAGCCAGTGATAAGGGCTACGGGCGGTGGCCTGGCAATAACCGGTCCGTCGGCAGCTTCTCAGGCTGAGGGGGTCGGCGGTGAAGTTGGGAGGTACAGTGTTTCGGGTGCTGGCGGCGAGACGGTTTCTTGGAGGCTGAGTGGCAGCGACGCGAGGCACTTCAGTATCAGTCAGAGCGGTGTGGTCAGCTTCAGGAGCGCACCCGACTACGAGAGTAAGAGCAGCTACACATTCACTGTGAACGCCACGGTGAATGGGGAGAGCGTCACGCGCGGCGTGACCGTCAGCGTGACCAACGTGGAAGAGCCGGGTGCGGTAACGATCAGCCCACGCACGCTGATCGCGGTAGACACGGTGTTGACGGCAACTCTGACCGACCCGGATGGCGGGATAACGAACATGTCTTGGGAGTGGGTCAGAGACTCTGCGGTCATACCTGGGGCCAACTCCAGGACCTACACAGTGGTGGCGGATGACGCCGAGAACTTCCTGGTGGCTAGGGTGAGGTACACCGATGCCCAAGGGTCCGGCAAGAGGGCTGAGGAGACGACCAACGAGGCAGTTGCTGCCGTCGGCGCACCCCAGACTGTGCTGGAGCGGTATGACACCAACGAGGATGGTCGAATCGACAGGCCGGAAGCATCGGTGGCCATCCTTCAATTCTCCCGAGGTCAGGTAAGCAGGGCCATAGCATCCGAGGTTTTCGCACTATACAGCGGCATCGTCTAGGGCCCCGAAAAGCGACAGGACACGTAGCGGCTTAAGAGCGGAGGAGGCAACTTGGTTACACGAGCATTGGCGTTGCTGGGGATCATGGCGGTTGTAGCCGTAGCCGTCGGCATGGTCGCGCTGCTGAGTCCCAGCACCGCGGACGCCTCTAATCACATCACAACCAGGTCCTTCTCCGCAGACACGGTGCCCCCAGGCGGCGAGCTAACGGTCACCATAGATGCCCGATCATTAGTGTCCGGGATCATCATCGAGACATTGCCCACCGGCTTCAGTTACGTACCGGGTTCGACCGTCACGCTCTCTGACGGGACGGCGATGGTGGACGGGGAGTTCGCCAGGCCGCAACCTGGCAACGCGATAGCCTTCGTGACACTCACGACGGCAGATAAGTGGTTTAGTTATAAGGTGACGGTGCCCACGACCCCACGCGCTTATACGTTCACTGGGATAGAAAGAACAGGACTGGTAGACGGCGACACCATCATCGGGCAAACCCAGGTGACGGTGGAAGTCGGAGCCACTGACCCTGACCCCGGCGTAGAGCCTGACCCCGACACCCCTGGTGTCACTACCCCTAATGCCAGCAGGGTTTTCTCAGCGGATTCGGTGTCGGCAGGCGGGGAGATAACAGTGACGATCACCGCGGCCAACTACGGGGCGTTCGCCACGGTTGACGAGACCCTTCCAGCAGGGTTTAACTACGTTCAGAATTCTGTACGGCCTATGGAGATCGTGGTTGATCGCGAAAACCAGACGCTGAGCTTCGTCCTTTTGGGCGAGACATCTTTCACTTACCGTGTGAATGCTACGAGACAGGCCGGCGATCACATCTTCAGTGGGCAGGTGGTCGGTGACGGTGCGGAATTTAGTGTTGGGGGCGATGCCACAGTAACGGTGTCGGGCGGCGATGCGCCTAATGCCTCCAGGTCCTTATCTGGGAGCTTGGTGGATGCTGGAGCCGAACTGACGGTGAACATCACGGCATCCAACTACGGAAATTCAGGAGTGGTAGCGGAAACCCTACCCGCGGGTTTCAGCTACGTAGAAGGTTCAGTAACCCCGTCCACCATCGTGGCCGGGGTCGTTGGACAGACAGTAAGCTTCACCCTAAGTGGGCAGACCTCGTTTAGTTATCGGGTTGCCGCGTCATCTGTAGGTGGCTCCTACTCCTTCTCTGGCAATTTGGTCGACGATGGCGGGGTTGAATACGCCTTGGCAGGCGACACTGACGTGATGGTGGGAGCCGCCACTGGCCCTAGGGCGAGCAGGTCCTTCTCTTCCAGCGCAGTGGGCAGATCCGCTAGGATCACGGTTAGCATCACAGCTGCGGAGTACGGCGCTTTTGGCGTCGTGACGGAAACATTGCCAGAGGGTTTCACGTATGTGGCCCAATCCGTCAGTCCAAGCGATATAGTCGTTGACCCTGTAGGTCAGTCATTTAGCTTCGTGCTCCTCGGAGAAGCTGCCTTCAGTTATCAGGTCACCGCATCTGCGACCGCTGGTGAGTTCAAGTTCGCGGGCGAGCTTACCGACGACATGCCCGTGCCCATGACCTACCCGGTGAGGGGCGATTCAAGCATCACTGTCCGTACAACCACTACGACTCCCACCACGGGAGGCCGTCGTGCACCGGAGCCCACCCGCAACCGAGCCCCAGCGTTCGTTGAAGGTGGGGACGCCTCACGGTCAGTCGCCGAGAACTCCGCTGGCGGCACCGCGGTGGGCGAACCGATCTCGGCCAAAGACCGCGACAACGACAAACTCGCATACCAGTTCCGAGCTGCAGTCGACGAATTCGAAATCGACAAGGCGACGGGTCAGATAACCGTGGCCGACGGTGCAAATCTTGACTTCGAATCCAAGCGGTCCTATAGCGTCACAGTGCGGGTCGCCGACCCCGACGATCGGACCGACGACATCAGCGTCACGATCAACATCACAGATGTGGATGAGGAAGGTATCATCGAGGTGTCGGCGGAAGCGCCAGCGCTGGGCAGCGAACTAACGGTGAGCTTGACTGACCCAGATGGCACCCCAATGGTCGTCAGCTGGCGATGGGAACGGTCTTCTGATCAGGTCACGTGGACCGCCATCGAGCGCGCCGTGTCCGAAACCTATACGGCGAGCGAACCCGATGAGGGTCAGTACTTGCGGGCGATTGCAATGTATACGGACGTCGACGGGGCTGAGAAGGAATCGGTGAAGGCATTCGCCAACCCGGTACCAATCGCGCCAGCACCCACGCCGGAGCCTACGCCGACACCGGCACCAGCGACTCCGGCGCCGACCCCCATGCCTACACCGACACCGGTACCAGCGACTCCGGCGCCGACCCCCATGCCTACGCCGACACCGGTACCAGCGACGCCGACGCCCGTGCCTACGCCGACACCGGTACCAGCGACCCCAGCGCCGACCGCTACGCCGGTACCAGCGACCCCAGCGCCGACAGCTACGCCGGTGCCAGCGACCCCAGCGCCGACAGCCACACCGGTGCCTGCTACGCCGACGGCCACGCCTGTAACGACCACGGTGGCTCCGGTGCCGGTGCCCACGCCGGTCCCGACAACGCAACCGACCGTGGAGCCCACTGTCGCTCCAGAGGTGGAAGAGGAGGGCGGGTTCCCACTATGGGCTCTCATCCTCATCATCGTCGTGGCCGTGCTGGTAGTTGGTGGAGGGGCCGCCTACGCGGTGAGGACCAGGATCCGAAGATAGCCACGCGGACCCCTCGATAAAAGGCAACGCCGGAGGCCGTTCGTGACAGCCTCCGGCGTTCTGCCGCGTCATTTATCGCATACCACTCTTAAGCACTTCAAGTTCGCGCTGCACTGCAGGAATGCTAAAGATCCACCAGTGGAAAGGTATGGGCTACTGCTTATCGGTCCTTGCGCGGGATGGATGTTGCTAGGGGCACGGGGGGCTATGGTTGCGCTCCCGGCACCGACCGCGGAACCTACTATCGCTCCAGTGGTTGAAGAGGAGGGTGGGTTCCCACTGGGGGCTCTCATCTTCGTCATAATCTCGACGGTGCTGGCAGTTGGTGGAGGAGTCGCCTACGAGGTTAGGTCCAGGACCTGAAGATAGCCGCTTTCACCCCTCGATAAGAAGGAAGGTCGGGGGCCGTGCGTGACAGCCTCCGGCGTTTTGCCGCTTCATTCATCACATACCACTCTGAAACATGTGGAGTGCCCGCTTCGCTGCAGGGATGGTAGACGTTTAACAGTGGAGGTAGTCGTTACAGCTTATCGGGCCTTGCGGGGGATGGATGTTGCCTGGGATATAGGTAGCTATGTTCGCGCTGCCCGCTTCGATGGCAAACCGGCGGACAAGGGAATATCCAATCTTTCGGGACTGTCCGGAACCGGGCGAAACTACTTGCCCCAAGGGAAGGTGGCGACGGTAGCAGCGTAGCGCTCGAGAGGGTGGCTAGATCGCTGCCTCGGTTGGCGTTTGCATGTGTTCTCTGTCGATCAACCAATCATTGTTTCTACTACTGTTTCCCGAACCGTAAGGAAAGGTGAGTAACGTGGCTCTGTCCCAATATGGAGTGTAATGAGTGATACCCTGCGCTGAGAATGGTAGGCATCCCGTGCTAACGTCATGCTACGATCCGGGGAGATGCTGATAGAGACTTGTCTGGTGGTGATGTCCCATGGCGTACAGGGTAAGCGAAGACGTTCCTAGTAACGTCGCGCGAGTTCATAGGGTCTACAAGTTTGTGCCCAATTCCGGCTGCCACCCACAGGAAAATCAGCTTGGAGGCGTTAGATGGCATGGACCCTATGATTCCAAGGAGCAGGCGGTGGCTGTCGCCTACGATACCGGCCTACACGTCTTAAGGTGCGCAAGGTGTAGACCGTGACGGAGAGGAGACATCAATTGGAGCGCATACGGGATGCACGAGACAAATAATCAGCCCTTGGATGGTTGTAGGTGATTCGGATTGCTCTCCCCAATTCCTAGCATTCCCAAGTCTGGGGCGGTGGCATCGTATGATGTGAACAGCGTCTCTGCGCCGTAACAACGTGACGATGAATGAAGCCCGAAGGTCAGCAATCCCCAACATCGTCCTAACGTCCGCGTCCCGTTTAGGCTCAGCCTTGCAGATTCCGCTGAGCTTGACAGGAGTCGATGAATGGTCGGGGGTTTTCGTTCGTATGCCAAAGTGAAACCTTCGAGCGCCGTGTAAAACGGCTCGGACATTGATACAGAGACCGAACCGCCGTCGAAGACGGTCGTGGAGTTCGTGAAACCCCCCTTGCGGTATATTCGTATTTGGTAGCCTTCTTCAAGCATTGGAGAGCCGTTATTTGCTACATGTCTCGCTAGTTGACCCTACGCTCACCTCTTGTGAGCAGGTCGGTTGATTCGTCGGTAGAAAGCAGGCTCGGCAAAGCCTGGAAATGAAGCCGGGGCTCCAATGCGGAGACGAGACTGGCTGCGTTGTATAGGAGAAGCCCCGTACTCGCCTCAAAGCCGAGTCAGTGAAGTTTATCGAACTAGTCCGCCGCATAGGGGCATTCGCTGGTTCGTTTCAACATGCGGGACGCGTTCTGCAGAGGGGATCGCTCAAAGAAGTCTCGTCGATTGGTTTGGCACCTCCTGTTGTTCCTTTCCTGCAACCCAGCACAGCGTCCTTGCCATTCATCCTCACATCCTTGGCCTACACTGTGACAGGCGAATCGCTCCGGTCCATTTCCTAGCTCTCGTGCGTATTGCAGCACGATCATTGAATGCGCCAACTCCAGGTGCATCGCTCCAGTATCATGCCACCTCCACGCCGGGTAGCTCTAGGGGCTTAGAGCGATTCGCCTGGCTCACACCGACTCCCGCCCCTCTCCAACGCCAATGGTGCCCGGGCCCACCGCTTCGCCAACACCGACACCGGACAGCACCGCTTAATTCTCCCTGCACTGCATTCTGGACATAGACACCGAAATCGCGCCCGATGATTGGGACACATTGCGCCATCAGACTCGAACCTTCAAGACATCGCTGAAGCTCCGGCTTGACAAATATGTGGATGACCAGTCGCTTTGCGGCGTCATCGAGCGGATGGTTCTGTGACCACATCTATAGTCACATCCTCCATGGTGTCGCCTCCTGGCACGGGGGCGGGCGTGGGTGTGCCGCCCTCAGGGATAAGTGTGGGCGCAGAGGGAGGAGGCTCCCACGCCATTGGAGGACGACAGGTCATATTTGGGGCAGACTCTGATGGGCTGGGGCCTGTGTTGCGTTCAGGAGTCTATACTGTAAGTGGAGCACGCGTATCGAATAGCCCAAGTCCGCTCAGCCACCACGACTCTGGGAAACGACTCTTACAACTCGGCAGGTGTCTGATGGCGGATCCTCAGCATATAGCTTGGCTAAAGGAAGGTGAGAGGTCGTGGAACGCAAGGCGACAAATCCAACAATTTGATCCAGACCTCAGCTCTGAAGACATATCAAGGGCATTGGGTGGCCATGAACGTGAAGATATAAGTGAAATAAGTGTTCGACTCCAGGATGTCAACTTTTCTGGAGCGAATCTCAGCAACAGCACGCTACGGGGCACGGACCTCACCGCCGCCAAGTTCTATATGGCGAATTTAAATAGTGTCAAGTTGACAGGGTCGGATTTAACCGGGGGTCAGTTGTTTCGTGGTCCGTCGAGGGGTGCTCGCCTCCACTTCGTCAAGTTCATCAAGACATTATTTCATTGAACATGACCTGACCGCAGCCCAGTTCAACGGTGCCGAACTACAGGGAACAAGATTCTTACAACGCACTCTGCGTGGAGCACATCTCTACAACGAGGACTTAACTAGTGCAAACTTTTCTGGTTCGGCCGTGGACCGCTCTACTATATTTGGCCGTCCACTAATGATAGTGTTGCCTCTCAAACATTCGATGAAAAGGAAATCGGTGGCATCAACGATTTGCTGGCCAGATGTCGCGAGTTCAGAGAAATACACGGAGACGAAGTGGTTCTGTACTTCGGGGTGAAAGCCGCTGCTTTCCAGCATTGTGCCCCTCAGCGATGAGGAACCCTGAAGCTGGAGAAGTGCCTTTACGCTCGGTTGAAGGAGAAATGCTGGACGATCTAATGACCCGGCAGCCCGAAGGCTTTCTGGCGCAGTGGTTCTCGCTCAGCTCCACGGCCTGAGGACTCGACTGCTCGATATCACCCGGAATCCACTTGTCGCGTTCTACAACGCCTGCAATGGGAATGACGACGAAGACGGCGGCGTTCATGCCTTTGGGTATGGTATCCCTGATCAAGTCTTTTAACAGCGGCACAGTGAGTGTGCTCGCTAGCTTCGCGAAACTTCCTCTAGGCAACTTCTCTCACTAGCGATGAGGTGGAGCTTGTGGACGGGATCGTAAAGAGAACCTGTGGACATCCTCTCCTCTATTCAGTGACTATGTGCGATCTGCATGCTTGTTCAAAAGCCGGCAGAAGGATGAACCGCGGGAAGGATGAGGAGGATTCGTCATGCCGAAGATCAGCCAAGTGTCACTGTCCTTGGCCAGCGACGCCGGGGCCATGGTAACAAGCGATCCCCCCCTGTGCGGCCCTACGTTGCGCCCGGGGAGGTCTGAGCCACAATGGCCGGGACTGGTCAGCGGTGTCAGAGTATCAGAAGGAACCTGATGGTGAAGGTTGTTGATTTTGTCTAGTCGGGTGGAGCATGTTGGGTGCACACGCAACGTTGACACCCCAATGGCCATAACTTGCACTCAGTCAACCTTGATATTGGAAGTTATTCAGGAAGCGGGCGGGTGGTGGTATCCTGCCGAGAATGAACTGATATCTTTAGATGAATGAGGGCATGCATGAAGCGTAGCGAAACACGTGTCTTGACTACCCATACCGGTAGCCTGCCCCGGCCCGACGGGTTGGTAGAGATGCTGGCCGCGGTGTCGCGAGGTGAGCGGGTTGACGACGCGACTCCGGAAAATTTGGCCGGCCAGGCCACCGTCGGAGTGGTATCGGCGCAGCTGGCGGCTGGAGTGGATGTGGTTAACAACGGAGAACAGTCCCGCGTCAGTTTCTCCACCTACGTTACCCAGAGGATGTCCGGTTTTGCTGGCTCTTGGGACCGGCGTGGCCACCGTGACCAGAACGAGTTCCCGTCCGTGGTGCGGCTCCGTGTTGTCCAGTTGACACGCGGCGTTCCCACCTGCGTCGGCCCAGTGTCGTACGAAAGGTTGGATTTGGTGGAACACGAATGGCGGCAGCTAATTGACGCTGTCAATGCTGCCGAGGGAGAGCCGGAAGATATGTTCATGACCGCTGCGTCACCGGGCGTCGTCTCGCTGACCCTAGGCAACCGCTACTACGACAGCCATGAGGACTATGTATTCGCTTGACCGAAGAACTGGGAAAGGAGTACGAGATAATCGTCGCCAATGGCCTGACGCTGCGGCGGACTGCCCTGACTTGGCCATGGAACGGCATGTTTCATATCAGGACGCGCACCTGTCGGCCTTTCAGGACCCGGTCGCTCTGCATATTCGGGCCATCAATCACGCCCTCTCCAACATCCCGAGGGATCGGGTGCGCTTGCACGTCCGCTGGGTCAATAGCGAGGGCACATTTACGACGTGCCTTTGGAGCACATCCTCGACCTGCTTTACGAAGCCAAGGTAGGCGCGTTGGTCATAGAAATGGCAAACCCGCGCCACGCCCATGAACATGGCGTTTCCCCACAACCATCCGCTGCCCGAAGGCATGCTTCTGGTGGCTGGTGTCATTGACACCAAGATCAACTACGTGGAGCATCCCCGACTGGTGGCGGACCGAGTGCATCAAGCTGTGACCGCCTGCGGAGGCGACCCCACGTGGGTGCTGGTCCGTACCGATTGCGGCTTGATATGCAGCATCGCCAAGTAGCTCTCAGCCTGGTTCGTGTACCGGGGTGGCAATGTGGCGGGACTGCTTTTAGCCGGTTGATCGTCCGCTCTACATAGCAGCCGATACTGGGCTCTATTAGGAGGTCTGGTGTGCCTCGTTCCTTTTCCTGGGGATCGTGTGACCGATCCTCCGCCGCCGGAGATAGAGGCGAATCTGGCTGCCACAACTCTTGTAGCCTCAGACCCTTTGGGGTCTGCTACAGGGACGACCTGATGCCGGCGGTTTCATCCGACCCTGGGTCATCAACTGTTCGAAGACACTGGCCTCGCCCTGCTGCCCCGGGGTCAGAACGAAGCCCACTGGTTTACCCCAGCCTTCCACCCGCATGTGGACTTTGGTGCCAAGCCCCCTCGGGAGACGTGATCCCGCTGCAGACTGTAATTCAGTATATGGCTTGGATATACTGGCACGGCTGACCGGACCCATCATTCGTTCTGACAGGACTGACTATGCCTGATTACGACGTGTTCGAGCTGGGTGACGTGGTGTTGCAACAGGGAGCAACGCTGCGGAACGCCATGCTGGCCTACAAGACCTACGGGGAGCTGAGCCCCAAGCGGGACAACGTTATTGTGTATCCCACCTCCTACGGGGGCCAACACACGCTCAACGAGGGAAAGATTGGCAGGGGCAAAGCACTGGATCCCAGCAAGTACTTCATAATCGTGCCCAATAAGTTCGGTAACGGGCTCTCATCGTCTCCGAGCAACACCCCAAGCCCCTACGATAGAGGGCGGTTCCCTCCTGTCACCCTATACGACAACATCATGTGTCAACACAGGCTGCTAACGGAGAATTTCGGAATCGAGACCATCGCCTTGGTCACCGGCTGGTCCATGGGAGGCCAGCAGACCTACCATTGGGGCAGCCTTTTCCCGGAAATGGTAGAGCGCATTCTCCCCGTCTGTGGCTCCGCCAAGACCTCACGTCACAATTTTGTATTCCTCGAGGGGGTGAAGGCGGCATTGACCGCCGACGACGCTTGGGCCAACGGCTGGTACGACAAGCCCCCCAACAAGGGTTTGCGGGCAATGGGACGAGTCTACGCCGGTTGGGCCGTTTCTCAGGCCTTCTACCGGGAAGAGATCTACCTGAAGATAGGGTATTCCTCCTTGGAGGACTATCTGGTTGCCTTCTGGGAGGGACGGAGAATGGCGGCCGATGCCAACGACCTGCTCGCAATGTTATGGAGTTGGCAGAACGCAGACATCAGCGCAAATCCCATCTACGGTGGCGATCTCAAGAAGGCTCTAGGGGCCATCAAGGCGAAGGCCATAGTGATGCCCGGACGCACCGACCTCTACTTCCCGCCCGAGGACAACGCGATAGAGGTCAGCCAGATGCCCAATGCCGAACTCCGGCCTATCGAGTCCATCTGGGGACACTTGGCGGGAGGGCCCGGGGCCAATGAGGATGACACCAAGTTCGTAGATGACGCCATCCGTGAGCTGCTGAGTAGCTGACGCTCTGGGGCACCTACAAGGGACAACGGAAGCGGGCCGACTGGTTACAGCGAAGGGAACGCTACAGTCCGCAATGTCCCTTATCGGGGCACTAGCTTCTATCAGGATGGTAGAGGAGGCGGGCGTTGCGGTCGATGACCAGCGCATCCAGGCTGAGCCGGCTGAGCAATAGACTGTCATACTACGCGGTCATAGTTCTCAGACCGATCCTCCACACAAGATGCGAGAAATATGTCCAGTATCTCTCAGTAGTGCATGCGTCGCTCGGCGCATCTCCACGTCATTGCCATGGGTATTCATGTCACTCACTCGATACCGCGGAAGTCCGGGTGTTGAGGCGTTGGCTACTTCGAGGATGCCTTTGGGAGTCTGCCCGCTCACAACGTCAGCCACCTGTTCCACGCTCGGCCACACCCAACCTCCGGCAACTCCGGGAGGTCGTATGTGTCTAGCGTGGCGGGCCCCTGTATCCGCCACGGCGCTTCGGTTGCATCTCCCAGCGGGCGCGACGCTCCGACAGGATGCGCTTGCGTAGGCTCGTTGTCGCGCCCCTTGGCGCGGGCCAACTCGGCCTCGGTGGGACCAGCGTGCCCTCGTACTGCTGCGTGGGAGATTCATCCCCCAGCGGGAGCAGCGGGAACTGGTCCGCTCTGGGCGGGGGCTGGTGTAGCAACGGGCCCAGACCATCTGCCGTATTCAGCCGGATTCAGAAGGTGCTGGACAGCGCCAACATCAAGCTGAGTTCGGTGGCGACTGACGAGGTGGGGGTCTCCGGTAGGGTGATGCTGGAGGGGTTGGCGCAGGTGACGGAGGACCTCGATGCGCTGGCTGGCTGGGCCAAGGGGGCGCTGCGTAAGAAGCATGACGCATTGGAGGGGCGGATAGGGGCGCACCACCGGTTCATGCTGCGCAGCCAGTTGCGGGTGCTGGACAACCTCAGTGCAGAGATCGTGGCCCGGGACCAGGATGTGGCGCAGCGGACACGCTCTTTTGAGGAGTCGGTGGAACGGTTGGACGGGATTCCCGAAGTTGGGCGCCACACTGCCGAGGAAGTTCTGGTGGAGATTGGGACGGATATGTCCCGGTTCCCCACGGCGATGCACCTGAGCTCGTGGGCCAAGGTGTGCCCCCGGAACAGCCAGAGCGCGGGTAAGCGCAGAAGCGGACCCACGGGGCGAGGTAACCCATGACTCAAGGCGGCCTTGGTGAAAGAGGGCTGGCGGTGCGCTCCAAGGGCACCTGATTTCAGGCGCGATACCGGCGGCCGACACCCAAAACGGGGTACAAACGGGCCATTCTGGCACTGGCCCACAGCTCGCTGGTGGCCATCTACCACATGCTGCGGTGGGGGCCGCTACCGGGAGCCGGGAGGCAACTACTTTGACCGGCGCAACCGCCTCTCCACCGTCTGCCGTCCCATCTAGCGTATCTAACGCCGCGGCTTCAAATTGACCATCGAGGTTGCATGACACTCTATTTTCGAAGCAAGACGAATGTGGGCTGGTAGACGAATGTAGGCCGATCTACGTGGATCGATGAAAGGTGCCAATCAACAGCGTCCTCTTAGGCGTTCTCTTACGGGCACGCTTCCATGCTCCCACTTCTTCTGCAACCTTGACATGCCCATAGGCCAGCCCTAGACTGTGGCCCAACTACCACAGGTAGGAATGTACCCTGCTGAAGTCCAGCGGGATTACATATTTGAAAGGAGATACCATGGCCAAGACGTTCAACATCAGCCGTGTTGGGCACGTAGGCATCCAGGTAACCAACTTCGACCGATCCCTCAGTTGGTACACCAAGACCCTCGGCCTGACACTCACCGGCAAGTGGCCCATGGGTGAGGACGGGGCCATAGCCTTCATGCGGTTCAACGAGGACCACCACAACATAGTGCTGTTCACCCACCCCACCGAGGTGGACGACGAGACCCGCAGCTTGGGCTACAACGGCCTGCAGCACATCGCCATGGAAGTCAGCGACCGCGACGAGTGGCTCAAGGCCCTGGCCGACCTGCGGCGCAAGGGTGTCGAAATCGTGCAAGGCCCCCTGATCCACGGCCCCGAAGGCACGGGTCCCGGCAACTTCATGGGTGGCAGCGGTAGCCGCTCCTTCTATTTCAATGACCCCGACGGCAACCGCTTGGAGATCTACGCCGACATGATGAAGGTGCCCAACGACGAGCAGTTCCCTAGGGCCGAGTACGCCGACGTCTTCAAGAAGTAAGCGTACCCTAACCCTGTCTCGGACAGCTCTGTTTAGATAGCTCCGGCGAAAGGGGAGCCGCCATGGCCAAGACGTTTAACATCAGCCGGGTCGGGCACGTCGGCATACAGGTGACCGACTTTGACCGCTCGTTGCAATGGTACACCCAGACCTTGGGACTAACCCTTACGGGGAAGTGGCCCATGGGCGAGGATGGCGCCATCGCCTTCATGCGGTTCAATGAGGACCACCACAATATCGTGCTGTTCACCCACCCCACTGAGGTAGACGACGAGACCAAGAGCCTCGGCTACAACGCTCTACAGCATATCGCCATGGAGGTCACGGACCGCGACGAGTGGCTCAAGGCCCTCGCCGACCTGCGGCGCAAGGGCGTACCCATCATCCTCGGGCCACTGGTTCACGGCCCCGAGGGTTCCATGGGTGCGCCCGCCAACTTCATGGGTGGCAGCGGTAGCCGGTCCTTCTACTTCAAGGACCCCGATGGCAATCTCTTGGAGATATATTCCGAGATGATGAAGGTCCCCAACGGCGACCCCTTCCCACGCCCTGAATACGCCGAGGTTTTCGGCTCTCAGCCTCCGAATTTGGGGAACCTCTCCGACACGATGCAAGGCCGGTAGAGGCGTTCCCACCACCATGCGCAACCAGTAAGGGGCCCAGTCGGGCCCCTTATCTTTTTCGCCCGCCGGGCGGCCACCGTCCAACATTGGCTCTCGTCGTGGTGCTCATCTTGCGGCAGACCCAAGGACTCACCTTGAAAGCAGCAGCCAGGGCGGTAAGCAGTCCTGTCAGCAATAGCAGCCTGTTCATTTCGTGCCTCCTTTTGTCCTTATCTGCCTTCGGTGTTTACTCAGGCAATGCACGGCAATCAGACGGGGATAGCCTCCCACTCCGGTTTCCAATGTCGGCCGAACAAGGTGAGAGCTAGGGCGGAACGACAAACCCCATTTGTGATTGCGGCGGATCGTACACCATTCGCCAATTCCGCAAGACGTCAATCCCTAGGAGAGAGTCTAAGCCTTGGTTGTTTTCTGTGGGAATTGCTACCCATAGCTCTATACCGCGAGGAACAGGGTGACCCTCATCCTCGAATATCAACAAGGCTGGTTCTGGGCAATAAGGGGCGGGGCCGCCAACACCACGGCCCGTCCTAGCTGGATTTAGTTGGTCAAAGGGGACGGACAATGAACGCGCATCTTTTGGATGTAAGCATGTTATATCCGCTCCCGTATCGACGCGGAAACGTACGGTTGCTATTCTGCTGAACCGATCCATATAGACCAGACATTCGACATAGGGATGCTGGGATTCGTCTAGTGAACCAAGAATCACAAGAAAACAGGCATTTCCGGGTCTAGGTAATGGACTACGACCTCGGGATTGGACAAGCCTCGGGCCTCGCAGGCTAGAAACACTTCTTCCATCGAGTCACCAACTAGCACTAGCCCATCTATGTCCACAGCCACCCATTTGTGTGGGTGCAGGGCTGTTAGTGCCGCTTGGTCCCGGGAAAAGCGAGCGTTCAGCTTCCGGAACTTTTCCATCTCTTCAGCGAATCCCTGAATGCCTCCCATAGCCTCGACAATCCGGTCTGCAACCGCTTGGTCTTTCGCTGATATCTTGTAGGGCATTGGTTGTCTCCCAACGGTTCACACGAATACGATGGTCCGGGTTGCCTCTATCCCCACCCAACTGATGTTCGCAAGGACTGTCTACTTACCTCAATATACGGAGGCAATTGCAGGTGGTCAATCGGGGATAGTTATGCTCGTCTAGTAGTATGGAACGCCATAGGGAGGCCCTAGCCGGTCGGGCCACAGGCTTTACCCTCTCCGTCGCCCGCGCTACTATGGCCCGGCGCGGAGATGTGGCTCTCCAACCCAATATATCAGGGTCAATATATCAGGTCAGGCCCCTTTAACTACTATCAGGAGGCATTGCTTTGCCCTCGTACACAATAGCTGTTATTGCCGGAGACGGGGTGGGCCCCGAAGTCATTGCCGAAGGTAAGAAAGCCCTGCAAGCCGTGGCCTCCTCCAGCGACGACCTCGACTTCCGGTTCACCGATCTGCCTTGGGGCTCCGACTTCTACCGTGAGACGGGGATGATGATGCCCTTGGACGGTCTGCAACGCTTGGAGCCCCACGACGGCATCCTGTTCGGAGCTGTCGGAGACCCGCAGATACCGGACCACGTTACCCTCCACGGGCTGATACTGCCCATCCGGCGGGGAATGGACCAAGGTGTGTGCTTCCGTCCCTCTTACCTATACCAAGGTGTGCCCTCTCCCTTGGCGGGCAAAGAGGCTGGCGACATCGACATGGTGGTATTCCGGGAGAACACCGAGGGTGAGTATGCCCCCGTCGGGGGTCGCCTCTACCCAGGTACGCCGAACGAGGTGGCAGTACAGACGGGAGTGTTCACCCGCCACGGCACCGAGCGCATCATCCGGGCTGCCTTCGAGTACGCCAAGAAGCGCGACAAGGGGCGAAAGGTGACTTCCGTCACCAAGTCCAATGCCCAAGCCTTCAGCATGGTCTTCTGGGACGAGGTATTCCGGGAAGTGGCCCAAGGCTATCCCGATATCGAGACCGAATCACTGCTGGTGGACCGGGCCTGCATGGACTTCATCCGCTGGCCCGAACACTTCGATGTGGTCGTCTCCTCCAACCTGTTCGCTGACATACTGACGGACATCGCCGCCATCATCACCGGCAGCATGGGGCTTGCGGCCAGTGCCAACATCAACCCCACTGGGCAGTACCCCTCCATGTTCGAGCCTGTCCACGGGGCAGCCTTCGACATCGCGGGCAAGGGTGTCGCCAATCCCCTTGCGACCATTCTCGCCTGCTCCCTGATGCTGGACCACTTTGGCGAGTCCCAAGCCGCCGAATCTCTGAGCCATGCTGTGCAGACCTGCTTGGAGCAGGGTCGTGTGAAGACTGGAGATTTGGGTGGCCACGCCACGACCAAGGAAATGGGGGACGAGGTGGTGCGACTGGTGCAACAGTCTTAACGGTTGCACTAGGCTCAGGAAACCTCTGAACAAGGGCACGTATGTCCCTTCCTCTTCAGGGTGAAGTTTAGGATGGGCGTGGAGGGTCTTGGATTGCCAACCACCACGTTCTGCGTATCTCCTTGGATTGCGGCTGAGGCCACAATGACGGCAGTTGTCCGGAAGCTTCGTAGATTCTTGGTGCAGCCGAGACTTAGTGCATCGGCAATACCCCTTCAATCAGCCGGTAATTGAACAGCGACCAACGATCGAGATGGCAATGCTGCGATTGACTCGCACCGATACCTCAAGTAGAATGCCGTCGGTTTCCCGTCAAACCTAGTGTCTGACGGGTTCGCCTTGGGCTACAGGAAGGCCCAGTTTCGGGAGGAGTGTATTTGATGCCCAGTATTACGGTGACTGTCAACGGGACCAGCTACACCAACGATGTGGAGCCTAGGCTGCTCCTAGTGCACTACCTGCGCGACGTATTGGGCCTCACAGGCACCCACGTAGGTTGCGACACCAGCCAGTGCGGGGCTTGTACCATTCATGTGGATGGGCGGGCCATTAAGTCCTGCACTCTGTTCGCGGTCCAAGCCGATGGCGCGGACATGCTTACCATTGAAGGTATGGCCCAAGGTGACGAGCTTCACCCCATCCAAGAGGGCTTCTGGGAGGAGCACGGCCTGCAGTGTGGGTTCTGCACTCCAGGCATGATCATGATCGCCCACCAGATATTGCAGCGCACACCACGGCCCACCGAGGCGGAAATCCGGCACGGCTTGGCGGGCAACCTGTGTCGCTGCACTGGCTACCATAACATCGTCAAGGCCATTCAGTACGCCGCCAACAAGATGTCCCCGTAGGTGCCCTGTGCGGGAGATGTCTTGTACAAGCTGCAATTAGCATGAGGAGTGGTACGAAATGATCCCAGCCTCCTTTGAATATCAGTCGCCCAACACGCTGGCAGACGCCCTAAGGCTGCTGGGCAGGAACCGGGAAGACGCCAAGATAATGGCCGGGGGCCACAGCCTGACCCCCATGATGAAGCTGCGGCTGGCCCGACCAGGAACGGTCATAGACCTCCGCCGTGTTCCCGGCCTCAGCTACATCCGCGAAGAGGATGGCCACTTGGCGATAGGAGCCATGACCACCTATTGGGACATCATGTCCTCCGAGCTCGTGCTTCAGAAGCGCCCCGGACTTGCCGCAACTGCTTCTGAAGTCGCCGACATCCAGGTGCGCAACAAGGGGACCATCGGCGGGTCGTTGGCCCATGCCGACCCCGCGGGCGATATGCCCGCCGCCGCCCTCGCTCTTGAAGCAGAGATACAGTCGCGAAGCAGCAGGGCCACACGCGCCATCCCTGCCGAGCGCTTTTTCGTGGACACCTTCTCCACCCGCTTGAGGGACAACGAGATACTGACCGAGATACGCATACCCGTAGCCCCGGCCCGTACCGGCGAGTCCTACAAGAAATTCGCGAACAAGGCCTCTCACTACGCCATCGTGGGTGTGGCTGCTCAGGTGACACTGGGACGCGACGGCAACTGCGAGAAGGTGCGTATCGGCATCACCGGGGCTGGCGCCAAGGCAGTGCGGGCACGGGCCTCGGAGCGCGCATTGGAAGGGCGCGACCCCACGGACCGCCAGATCGAGCGGGCTGCCAACCAGGCCAGCCGTGCCGTAACCCTCTACAACGAAGACATACACGGGTCGGGCGAGTACCGTGCCCACCTGACTAGGGTCATGACCCGGCGAGCTCTACAGGAGGCCGTCGCCAACGCTAGGTAGAGCCTCGCCTCTGCCTAGCACGGACAAGTGCTGCTATAAACAACGTGGACGCCTCCCCGGATTACATCTGTCAGTCATGTCGGCGGCCCCTTAAGCGGGGCCGTCGCTTCGTTTTCAAGAGAGTGGACACCGAGCAGGCACGGTGCCTCCGGTGCAGCTTCCTCTACTGGCCCATGGTGCGTCGTTCGCTGCTGGCTTCTTTGCTGGTGGGCACACTGCTGACCGCCATCAATCAAGGCACCATCATATTCGGCGGCTCATGGGACAATGACCTCTATTGGAAAATTCCACTCACCTTCTGCGTACCCTTCTGCGTCGCCACCTACGGCGCCCTCACCAACAGCCGCAGCTAGATTGACTACTCTCTCCAGGTGTGAGGGCTAGGCGCGCGAGCTCATGGACCGGGACTATGAGCGAGGGCGACTGGCAGGTTCGCCCGTGCGCTCTTGCGCATCCGCTTCACGCTGAGGCGGGGCCTCGGGCACATAACCCCGTAGGGCCCGCATCTGAGGGCTCAAGAGCAACACCGCCAGCGCCACGAGAAGGATGACCGCGCCGCCGATCGCGACTGCCGTGGAGGCATTGGTATGCTGGGCCACCGTCCCTCCGATGGCCATGCCCATTGGCACCAAGCTCCATGTGGCGCCGTAGAGCCCCATAACCCGTCCCCGCAGTTGGTCGGGCACCAGTTGTTGTAGGGTGCTCATCCCGCCAACCAGATAGGTCGAGTAGGAGACCCCGACGAAAAAGAGGGCTGCCATGGACAGAAGATATTCGCCTTGCCAAGCGGCAAGGGAGAACAAGACCAGAGTGGTCCCATAGAAGACAGCTGCGGTCAGGATGACTATGCCCTTGCGGTGATGGGGTTTCAGATTGGCGATAAGCACCGTGCCTGCCAAGGCGCCTGCCCCTGCAACGCCCAACAGGTAGCCCACGCGATCGGCCCCCACATGAAAGGCTTCATCTGCGAATGAGGGCATGAGGAGAACGTATGACATGCCAAATAGGCTATTGAAGAAAGTGAGAAGCATCACCAAAGCGAAAATGGTGTGCTCTCGGACGTAGCGGAACCCCTCGCGCACCTGCTGCACCACGCGACCCTGAGCAGGCGCACGCTCTCGCAGGTTTAGGAGTGAGATGACGAGAGACATCATGTAGAAGGTGGCGGCGCTACAGAACATGGAGGTATGTATTTCCCAGTTCTCGATGATCAAGCCAGCTGCCGCGGGCGCCCCGATGCGCACCGCATTCCATACGATGTTCTCCATGGCCACGGCATTCAGTATGTGTTCTCGCCTGACCAGCCTCGGGAAGATGCTGGACCGGCTGGGCTGGTCTATGGCGGAGACAGCGCCGATGGTGAAGGCGGTCACCAATACGTGCCACACCTCGACCCGGTCGGTCAGTACCAGGACTGCCAGGATGGTGACCACGGTGGCGGAAGTGGCTTGAGACAGCGTGACCATTCGCTTCGGCTCCAGCCTGTCCGCCAGCACGCCGCCCACCAGATTCAGGGCGAGAGCTGGCAGGGCAATGGCCACGCCTAGGAAGGCTAGGTACTGCTCTTCACCCGTCAGCTCGTACATCAGCCAACCCAAAGTGAAGTTGAGGAGCATCTGGTGGCCCGTCACCTGGGCCAGCAACACCATCCAGTAGTAGCGGAATTGCCCGTACCTCATGGAGGAGGGCAGAACATTGTTCAGACGGGTAAAGCCGTTCGGGGAGCGCATCGGTGGGTGACTAATCTCTCACCGTAGCTAGTCTCGCTGGGGCAGCGTGCCCCAAGTCAACGAGTCGGCATCGTCCACCAAGCCCTGCTCCCCGGCCAACTGGCGAATTTGCAACAGGGTGGCGTTGACCTCGGCCGTAAGGAATACCCAGTCCGGCCCTTCTGGGAACCAGTAAGGCGAGTTGATGCGTACCGCCTTACCCTCTTGGGCGTTCACGTAGATGCCAAATCTTGTTGCCCTGGGTTCTGCAGGGTCGTGCTGCATTCGTCACCGTCCTGGCCTTCCGGTCTCTTGCTGGGAGAACTTGCGTTGGTCCGCATGCGTTCCAGCGAATAGTACCCACGGTACTGCTCCGGGAGCATGATGGCTATGCGGCCCATGATGTTGTCTGTGAAATGCTCCAGCACTGGTCGACTGACGTTGCCCTCAATGTTCGGCAGGGTAAAGGGTTGGCCAACCCGCACCGACATATGGCAGAAGGCGAACAGGGTCCGCCACAAGGGGTGTATCTTCTCACTGCCCCACACCGCCACCGGCAGTATCGGGGCTTGTGATTTGAGGGCTAGATAAGCCACACCAGGGGAGGCCCTGCGCATGGAGGCCTCCGGGCTGCGTCCCCCTTCGGGGAAGAGCCCGACGCACCTGTCCTGGTCCAACTGGCGCATGGCCCAGCGCAACGCCTCCGGGTCGTTCCCGTCGCGCTTCAGAGGGAATGCGCCGAGGCCCCGTAACACATGGCTGCGCACCGGTCCCCTGAACAGGGAATCCTTGGCCATGAAGAAGACGTATCGCCCCACAGTACTGGTCACCAGAGGGATATCCGAGTTGCCCATGTGGTTGGAGACGACAATCAATGGGCCGTGCCGTGGCACGTTTTCCCTGCCCTTCCTGTCGACTCGGGCGAAGCATGACATGCCCACTCGGGCGATCTCAGTGCCGATGTGGTAATAGACACCCATCAGCAGGCTCCGAGCCAGCCCATGATTCTATCCACTGCCTGCTGGGCGTCCATCTCTTCAGTATCCAGCCTGTGTGCGTCCTTCGCCGGTACCAGCGGCGAGTGGCTGCGCTGGGTATCGCGCTCATCCCGCTCGGTAATGTGGGCCAACACCTGGGAGAGAGAGTCCGCATTCCCCATTTGCAACATGCGTCTACGGGCACGCGTCTCGGCGGATGCCATCAGAAAGACTTTCAGGTCTGCTTGGGGGGCAACGTTAGTGCCGATGTCACGGCCAACCATGACTATGGAGGCCTTGGCGGCGATGTCCTGTTGCTTCTCCACCAAGGCCTCCCTGACCTCGCGCCATTGGGCTACTTGGGAGGCGGCAGCATCCACCGCTGGGGTGTACAGCTTGTGACCCCGTCCATGTTCAGAGGCTACCATTCCAGCCTCTTGCCAACTCTCCTCCACGAGGGAGGCAAGGCCATCGCTGTAGGCTAGGGCCCGCAACGCGGGTCCATCGGAGAGGGAGACTCCTTCGTGAAGGGCGCACCATGCCAAGGCGCGATACATGGTGCCCGTGTCGAGGAAGCGAAGTCCCAGCCTAGAGGCTAGGAGCCGGCCCACAGTGGTCTTTCCAGAGGCAGCGGGGCCGTCGATTGCGATTGTCAGATGCTTGGCGAATACCTCTCCATTTGGAGGGAGGGGAGTGCTCACGAGTTCATTTCCTGTTGAGCATAACACCGATGGGAGTATATACGCGCACGCTTCAGGTGTATAGGTTGCGCCCGGGACCTGCCGGGGGAGGCTTGGGGCCATGGGGGCAACGTGGGGCCACTTCCGAAACTTGCGCGGTATGACTCGGCAAGGACAGGCATTCCCGTCGGCGCGGCCACAGGGCGGCACGTTGGCCCATGCTCGTAGTATTCCCGTAGTAATCCGTTAGATATGCCGTACAGCTCCGGTTCACTACTGTTGATATATCCGTGGCAATACCGATGAGTACTATTGCACCGGCATTGGTGGCGGAGCAGCTAGGAGCCAGCTTTGAGTTGGCCAAGGCGGGGGCTGGGGGAATTTCGAATTGTGGCCGCATGCGCATGTGAAGCGCGGGAACGGTTACGTGCCATCGGGTTTGCACGGGACTCACGGCAGGGCCGGGCGGTTTCAAGAAGCAGGTCATCCTATTGCTCCAGTTTGCGGGCGGCTTGGCCTACGAGGTAGCGCACGAACTCAGGGACACGCATCTCGTTTCGGATGGCGAGGCGTTCCCACCGCTGGTATTCAGCGGGGGAGACGGAGACAACGACTTTCACACTCTTGACCAGAGCAGGGGCCGTCTTCGGCACTAGGGTTTACCTCTTTTGGTTTTCAGGACGATAGGGGCAGGTCAGGTCTACTACAGGCAGACTGAAGGCGCTGAATGGCCAGTGAACAGGAGTAATATAGAACATGTGTGCGTGCACGTCAAGGCGGGAGTGTCATAGGGCCCGGAACCTGCCACCATGCGCAGTACAACGTATGCTGCCAGTCGGGCGTTTACCAGTCGGGTTGGTAGTCCTCAACGTCGTTGTTGGTCAATCGTTTCTGGCTAGTGCCGTCGCGGTCCATGGCGAAAATCTCCCCCTCCATGTAAAGGTGGGAGACGAAGGCGATTCTCTTGCCGTCGGGCGACCAAACCGGGGAAGCCTCTTCCACATCGTTCTTGGTAAGTTGCTGCTGGTCGCTGCCGTTGGCCTTCATCACGAATATCTCGGCGTCGCCGTCGGCGGTGGAGACGTAGCATATCCACTTGCCATCGGGCGACCACCTAGGATCATAGTTGTCGCCAGCATTTTGGGTGAGGGTCTTCCGGTCGCTGCCGTCGGCGTTCATCAGGAAGATGGCCTGTTGGCCGTCTTCCGTCGCCGAGACGAACGCGACCGCTTCGCCGTCCGGTGACCACTGTGGCGAGTGGTCGGCCCCCTCGGTCAACCTCTGCACGTTCACCCCATCGGGATTGCGCAATATGATGCCCGGTGGGTCGGCCACCGTGAAAATCAGTGACTCCCCGCCGGGAGACCAGTCGCCCAGCACGGGCCCGCTGGCGTCATGGGTCAACTGGCGTAAATCTGTGCCGTCGACGCCGAGGTGCCATATCTCTGGCCCGCCGCTCCGGTCTGACACAAAGGCTAGGCGCTCGCTACCGGGCGACCATATGTGCTGCCAGTTGAGTCCGGGAGAAGTGGCGAGCTTCTCCTTAGTAGTACCGTCCTCGCCTATACGGATAATGTCCAAGTCGGTGTCGGAAGTCTGGGAAGCAAAGGCAATCCAGCGGTTGTTTGGAGACCATAGAGGGCGAGAGTCCAAGGCCTCGCTGCTTGTCAGACGGACCTGCTCCGACCCGTCGGCCTGCATGACGTAGACCTCGGGGTTGCCGTCGCGTTCGGAGATGAAGGTGATGGCACCGCCACCGGTGCCACAGCCTAAGGCCAAGACCAATGGGAGGAAGGCGAGCATCAAGGCTGGAGCCTTGCGGGCTGTCGCCATGAAGCGCGCTTTGGGTACGGTTGCCCCGCTGAGACTCATAGGCGGGAGTATATCAAGGGCTGACCGTTACATAAGAAGGGATTCGCCCGCCGGTTCCGGGCAATTCAGAGGTCGCCCTCCCACGAGGTCCACGGATGACCCGGCCTGCTGTGTGCGACTGGGTTGTAGTATAATCGGCTAGTTTTCTGCCAGGGAGGGGAAGGCATGATTGACAAGTTCTCTGTTTTGTACGTAGGTCAAATTGAGCTGGACAACATCGGCAGCGGGGGTACTCCCGCCGATGAGCGACGCTATCCCAACGAGCGCCTCACAGAGGGCTTGGCAAACTCGGAGCGGATGGCGGTGCTGTTGGACGAGTTGGGCTTCTACGCCTTGTGGACCGCCGAGCACCACTTCCAACGCGAGGGCTACGAGTGTCTGCCCAACCTGATACTGTTGGGCACCCACTTGGCAGGCAAGACCAAGAACCTCAAATTCGGCTGCGCTTTCAACATCGCCCCCATGTGGCACCCCCTGCGCTTGGCGGAAGATTACGCCATGGCCGACTTCCTCACCGGTGGACGCATCATCTTCGGGGTGGGCCGGGGCTACCACAGTCGTGAGGTGGAGACCTTTGGCTCGCCCGTCATCGACAACGATGCCAACCGCGAGTTGTTCGAAGAGCAAATGGAAGTCATCTTCAAGGCCTTCAGCGAGGAATCCTTCACCCATGAGGGCAAGCACTACCAACTGCCGGCCAAGGTTCCCTACCGGGGCTACGACCTGCAGGATATTACTCTCGTGCCGAGACCCTCGCACCAGCCGGTGGAGATATGGCAGCCTATCGCCAGTGGCAAGACTTTGCAATGGATGGCCAGTAAGGGAATCAAGGCCATGGTGGGCCTCACCGGCGAGTTGCTGGTAGACCGCCTCTTCCGCGACTACCAGGAATATGCCGCCAAGCATGGCCGGGATCTTGCCTTGGGCGAGGGTCTGGCCCTGAATGTCGGCTTCTATCTGGCCGACACACAGGAAGAGGCAATGGAGCATGTGCGCGCCTCCCACGACGAGCGGTACAAGTGGTTCGCTCCCTTCGGATTCGTGCGTTACACCGACGAGCAGGGCCGTGCTTGGGGCACCCCAGGCGCTCCGGCACGCCTGCCACGCATTGAGGACGGTGTAGAGCAGAAGGCATGGATATGCGGCCCGTCGGACCAGTTTGTCTCCTACCTCAAGGAGACCGAGGAGAAGTATCCCGGCTTGGAACACATTGTGCTGCACTGGCCCGAGGGAATGCCGTTCGTCGAATTCAGTGAGCAACTCAAGCGGTTCGCAGACGAGGTAATGCCCGCCTTCCAGCACTCTGCACCCAGCCAGGCGGCTGCACCCGCCGACTAGACTCACGGATGGGTCATATCACTGCCAATCACGAGCGAGATGGGCACGGGGGCCAGTCAATCACGAACGAGTAGGGCTGGAGGCTACCATGGCCACCGATACAGCGGTTGAGACGTACAACTACGCCAACTTCGGGCCGGGATCCAGTGCCTCGGACTTTGCGAAGTTCCGGGAGCACATGAAGGCGGGCGAAAAGGCCCCTGACTTTCCGGCAACCCTTCTGGATACGGGCGAGACTGTGAATGTGAGCAGCTACTGGGAGGAGCAGGACCTGCTCATCGAATTCGGCTCTCTTACTTGACCATATTGCTCGCTGGCGGCGCCAGCGTTGGAGCCAATGGCCAAGGAGTACGAACCCAAGGGCTTCAAGTCTATTTTCGTATACACCCGTGAGGCCCATCCCGGAGAGCACTATCCAGCCCATCGCAGCATCGAGCAGAAAATCTCTCATGCTATGTCCTTCAAGCAGATTCTGGGCATCGAGAGGCCTATCCTAGTCGACGACGTGATCGGGACCGGCCATGACCTCTACGGCACGCTGCCCAACATGACTTATATCGTGGCTCGTGGCAGCGGCCGGGTGCTCTTCCGCGCCGATTGGACCGACCCTCCCACCATCAAGAACGTCTTGGATTACATCATCGACTGCCGCACCCGTCGCCGCGAGGGAGTGCGCCTCACTCCCTTCTACTCCGAGGTAGTCGGCTACCGTTGGAGCGACCAAGCCAAGCAGGAGGAGGCCCTGCAGCGGGCTGGCCCGCAGGCAGTGGAAGACATGTCCACGGCCATGCAGCGTCGTGGCAGTGGCCCTAGGCCGGGCTTCATCTCTCTGGACTCTTAAGACGGCTAAGATGGAAGGCGGTCTATGACACCAACGGGGCCCATCAATTGGCCCGAGACCGGAACGACGACTTCCTTGATTCTGGCATTGTATTGGCAGGCACTTTGCACAAGCAGTTCTATCGACATGGGTTCGAGCCGTTCCATGGCAGCGGTCACTTGGAAGAAGCGAGGGAGTTTGTGACGCTCTATGTTCACCGCATTCTCGAAATCGCGGAAGAACTGCCCCAAGAATAGACCCAGACCTAGGTCAACGTAAGAAAGCGAGGGATGAATGACGACACAGAGGACCGTGCGCTACGACCCCAACGCCACCTATGACGTGCGCGAATTTGACCGGGAGTACCTGAACTACCAAGGCGAGTCACGGCAGGTGCGCGTCTACCAGCCTCAGGGAGACGGTCCCTTCCCCGTGCTGTTGAGCGTGCACGGCGGGGCTTGGAGCTCGGGCAACCACGAGAACAACTCGGTGACCACGCGTCCCATCGCGGCCAGCGGTGTGCTGGTGGCGGCTATTGGCCTACGAGTCGCGCCCGAATTCCCCTACCCAGCCCAGGTGCAGGATACCAACTACGGTACCCGCTGGCTCAAGCAGCATGCCAGCGAGTTCAACGGCGATCCGACCACCATCGGAGCCATTGGCTACTCGTCCGGGGGACACACGCTGCCCCTGTCGGCTATGCGGCCCAACGACCCCCAGTACAACGCCATCCCCTTGGACGGGGATGCCGATGCCACGGTGGGCTGGATGGGCGTTTGCTGGCCGGTTATCGACCCTTACGTGCGACATATGATTTCCCAGAGCTCTGGGAATGCCGAACTGTCGGCCAAGAATTTGGGCTACTTCCTCAGCGAGGAGGCGATGCACGAGGCCAATCCCGTCGAGATGCTGGATCGGGGAGAGAAGTGTGTGTTGCCCCCTGCCTTGGTGATACACGGCACTGCCGACACCAACGTGCCCTTCGAGCGAGCGGAGCGGTTCTGCTCCCTCTACAACGAGGCCGGAGGCCGGGCCCAACTAGAGGCCTTCGCAGACCAGCCTCACAGCTTCGGCAACACCCCAGGCCCTCAGAGCGACCGACTGGTCGAGGTGGTGAAGGCGTATATCGCGAGCTTTCTAGAGTCCTAGTCCCTTAAATCATCAAAGGACATTCTCCTTTTCGAGTAAGATAGGGGTTGGGAGAGTGTTCGGCTCGCAGGACTCGGCCGGAATCGGCGAGAGCCGGGATGACCGATATCCTACAAGGGTGCCAAAACGATAATTTGGAGGCATAAGTATGGCAATTACAATGGCAGAAGCCAACAACATCGTGGCCGGCGCAATCGCCGAGGCCGAGAGTCTGGGTATCAAGATAAGCGCTGCCGTGGTCGACTCCGGTGGACGCTTGGTCGCCTTCAACCGCATGGACGGCGCCATCTGGGGAGGCGTCTATGGCTCCCAAGGCAAGGCTGTAGCCTCGGCGGGGTTTGCCAGGTCCAGCGGGCTCATTCAACAGAACTACGACACCAGCGTGACCCTACGGGGAATCGTGGCCGCCGAGGGGCACATGATCCCCGGCCAAGGCGCCGTGCCCATCATGCGCGACGGTGCGTGTGAAGGCGCCTGTGGCGTCGGCGGAGGTACCGCTCAGCAGGACGAGGACTGCGCCAACGCGGGCGTAGGCAAGCTCTAGGCTGGCGTCCCCCTGACCAGATAGGTCTTCCCAGCCGACCACGCCTTCCGCCTTGCCTTCGGGCTTCCAGGGTGCTGATGACCTATTGCCTCTTGGCATTCAGGGACCCCGTCTGAGGGATAGTATGGAAGACCTGATAATCGATGCGACCGGCATCCGGAAGATCTACCGTGCCGGCGCACTAGAGGTTCATGCCCTTCGTGGCATAGACCTTCGTGTGCGCCGCCGGGAGGTCGTCGCCATCATGGGCCCCAGCGGCTGCGGCAAGACGACCCTCCTCAACTGCCTTTCAGGACTGGACGAAATCGATGAGGGCCAAGTCCTCATCGATGGGGTAGTGCTCCACGACCTGCCCGACGATTACCGCAGTGACTATCGCGCCCACAATATGGGGTTTGTCTTCCAGCTCTACAACCTGCTTCCGGTGCTCAAGACCGTGGAGAACGTGGAGTTGCCCCTGCTGGTTTCGGGCGTGAGCCCCAAGGAAGCACGCAACCGCTCCATGGAACTGCTGGACTTGGTGGGGCTGTCGGACCGGGCACAACATTTACCCGGGGAGCTTTCCGGCGGTCAGCGCCAGCGGGTGACGCTTGCCCGCGCCTTGGTCAACACACCCGCTATTGTCTGGGCCGACGAGCCTACCGGCGACTTGGACACCGAGACCGCCACTGACATCATCGACCTGATGATTCGGCTGAACCGCGAGAACGGCCAGACCTTCGTGGTCGTCACCCACTCTCTGGAGGTGGGACGTCGCGCTCACCGCATCGTGCGTATGAGGGATGGGGCCATTGAGCGCGAGGAATTGGACCCGTCGTCGGCCACATGGTTCGGAACACCGCCTGCCTCCGCTCCTTCAGGGTCATCTGCGGCGCCATCCGCCGTGTCTACCGCTACCGGAGACAACGGCGACACCTGAGACTGCTGAATGGAAGAGCTTTTCGGCGTTTCCATCAAAGTCTACATGTTCGTGCTGCTGGCCATTCTCGTGCCAGCGTTGGCCCTCATCTTCTACCGCGGCTGGCGCAACCCAGTCCTTGTGAAACTGGGGCTTCGCAACATCCCCCGTCGCAAGGCCCAGACCATCCTCATCATCGTGGGCATCATGCTCAGTGCGGTGATTACGGCGGCCTCCTTTGGCACCGGCGACACCATCAGCTACTCCATACGTCAGGAAGCGGTGAAGGTGCTGGGGCCCATTGACGAGATTATCGTCCCAGCCCGCGCCACTGAGGCCGACAGCTTCGGAAGCAATCCCTACGTGCCCTACTCGCAGTTCCAAGAATTGCAGGATGACCTAGGAAGCATCGTCAGCATCGATGGCCTCACGCCAGGCATCGGAGAAACGGTGCCAGCGGTCAACCTCGATACTAACCTCAGTGAGGGCGCATTTCGTGTGGCGGGCGTGGACCCGGCTCACTTGGGAGGCTTCGGAGGGCTCGTCTTCTCGTCGGGAGGTGGGGCGCGGCTGGACAACTTGGCCCCCGACGAAGGATACATCAACCAGGAAGCCGCCACGGAAATGAAGGTCGAGGCAGGTCACCGGCTGGCTCTGACTCTACCAGCGGAGGACGAGCAGACGATGCCTTTCGTCTTCACCGTCAAGGGCGTCGTGGAGCAGGGTGGTCTAGCCGGGGACTCGCCCACTCTCCTGCTGCCTCTGTCCCGGGTGCAGCAGCTTTTCGATCGCGATGGCCAGATTAATTACATCGCCGTCTCCAACCGTGGCGACGAACGAACGGGAGTGGACTTCAGCGAGGACGTCACCAACCTTCTCAGGGTGAGGTTTTCGGACCGTGCGGTAGCCTCGGAAATCAAGTGGCTCCTGGTCAACTCGAGCTCCATGTCTGCCTTAGGGGATGCGCACGCGGATGCTGGGACTGAGGAGAGCGACCTAGCCCAGCTGATGCTTGCCCTACGCGAGGCTGAGGTCGGTGATCAACTGGTGGCCCTACTGGCGGACCAAGATGTGCAGGAGCAGGTGTTGACCGCCCTGTCGAGATCCGATCTTGGAGAGACTCCTGAGGGCGAGCTGGCACTGGAGACGCGAGTAGGCTCCCTGTTCGCTGACTTGGCGGAGTACAGGGTGTTGGACGTAAAGCGTCAGGTGCTGGAGGAGGCGGACCAAGTCGGCAGCTTCGTCACCACTTTCTTCCTCGTCATGGGACTGTTCTCCGTCATAGTTGGCGTTCTCCTGATCTTCCTCATTTTCGTGATGCTGGCGGCGGCTAGACGCACCGAGATGGGCATGGCCCGGGCGGTGGGTGCGCGACGTGTCCACTTGGTGCAGATGTTCGTGTTCGAGGGCACGGCCTACTCCCTGATATCGGCCGCAATTGGAGTGGGCATCGGCTTGGGCGTGAGTTCCCTTATTGTCGTCATCGCCAACAGCATCTTCCAAGCGAGCGGCTCAAGTGCCGGGGACTTCCAGATGACCCGCCACTTCGAGCCGGAAAGCATCATCGTGGCCTATTCCTTGGCGATGGTTATAACGCTGATTACCGTTGGCCTCTCGGCATACAGAGTCAGCCGACTGAACATAGTATCAGCAGTGCGGGACCTGCCGTCCGCCCCCGTCTCCATCTCCACTGGCAGTTGGCGGCAGAGCCTCGTTCCGCTGACGTTCCAAATCCGCAGGGTTGCCAACGCGCCTCGGTCGTTGGCAGAGGCGGTGGTGGCTTTTCAGCCGCGCCGGATCGTGGACGCCCTTCTGCGTCTGACATGGTCGCTCGTCTCCATTCCGTTCCTGGCGTTGGCGGCCGTGGGCCGCTTGCTGTGGCCTCCCCTGTCCCAAGGTTGGCTCACCTTCCTGCTGGGGATGCTGCTGACTTGGAGCGGCATCGATTCGCAGATCGCCTGGTTCCGTATGGGTGTAACCCTGATGATCATCGGATTGGGGCTGATGCTTCGGGTTGGGCTGCGACGTACACCCCTGCGGGTGGACACCGGAGACCGCATCGCCTTCACTTTCATAGGCGTAGTGATGCTGGCCTTCTGGGTGATGCCCTTCGACCTGCTGCGCAAGGTATCGGGCGACCTCAGCGGCGGCCCGGAGATGTTCTTCGTGTCGGGCATCTCCATGGTGGCAGCCGGGGTCTGGACCGTGATGTACAACTCAGACCTGCTGTTGCGTGGCTTGACGCTCGCCAGCGGGGGGTTCGGCAAATTCAGGCCGGTGATGGTGACGGCGGTGGCCTACCCCATGAGCTCCAAGTTCCGCACCGGGCTGACTCTAGCCATGTTCGCCTTGGTCATCTTCACTCTCATCGTGATGTCCATCCTCACCAGTGCGTTCGGACGGGTGGGCACCGACACCGACCTCTTCTCCGGCGGTTGGGATATCCAAGCATCGGTCAACCTCAACACCCCCATCGACGACTTGGAGCAGGCCATCGTCCAATCTCCGGGGCTGAACAGAGAGGACCTAGGAGCGATAGGTGGCTACACCATCATCCCCATTGAAGCACGGCAAGCCGAAGCCGAGGAGCGCAGTTGGAAGCCCTACGTGGTGAAGGCGGCCGACGATGGCTTCCTTGAGAACACCGGACACCGACTGAAGATAATAGCCGACGGCTATGGGCCGGGCTTATCGGACGTATGGCGCGCCCTGAACGCGGACCCCACCCTCGTGGTGATCGACGCCCCTGCCGTTCCCAGCCGTACCGGGGTCGGCGACACGGGTTGGGCCCCCTTCAACGTGGAAGGGGTGAAATATGAAGACCAGTCCATGTCGCCCTTCGAGATAGAAGTGCGCGAACCCCGCACGGGAGGGTTGGTACGACTCACCGTCGTTGGGGTGATGGATGTGCTGGCCGAAGACTTTGGCCAAGTCTTCTTCGGCATGTTCAGCGGTCGGGGTTACTTGAATGATGCCCTTCCCTTCCGCGTCCCCATCACTCACTACCGCCTGCAGGTTGCGGAGGGCGTGGATACAGCCGCAGTCTCTGCTGCTTTGGAGGAGACATTCCGCGGCAACGGGCTGGAGACGGAGGTGCTGGCTGATCTAGTGGCGGAGCGATCGGCTGCGCAACGTGCCTTCAACTACCTGTTCACAGGGTTCATGGCCTTGGGGCTCTTGGTGGGTATCGCCTCCCTAGGGGTGGTGAGCCTGCGGGCAGTGGTGGAACGCCGGCAGCAGATCGGCGTACTCCGAGCCATCGGCTACCGTCGTCGCATGGTGCTGCTCAGCTTCCTCGCCGAGTCATCGTTCGTCGCCCTGCTTGGCATCGCCATCGGAGTAATCTTGGGCACCATCATCTCATGGAACATTGTGAACGACGTTCGCGACTTCGAGGGGGTGGAAGGCCTGACCTTCAGCTTCCCGTGGGTGCAGATTGTCATTATAGTGGGCTTGGCCTACGTGTTCTCCCTAGCCACCACGCTGCTGCCAGCTCGCCAAGCCTCCCAGATATACCCAGCCGAAGCCCTGCGCTACGTATAGTCGTCAGCACCGCCTGAAGTCACTTCTCGGCATCCTCCGGAGTGACTGGCAGCGAAAGCCATAGACGGTAGGCCTCGCGTCGTGGCAGACCCCAAGCCTGCGACACAGTGCCCACCGCCTCTTTCGCCTTTATGCCGGACGCCTTTAGGCGCTGCAACTCCCGTAGGGGTTCTTCTGGGTCGACTCCCACTGCGACATCAGGCGCACCCTGCACCACCAAGGTGAACTCGCCTCGGGGCTCCTCAAAGTGGGCGATGGCATGGGAGATTGCGCCTCGGAATACCTCTTCGTACATCTTGGTAAGTTCGCGGCATACGGCAACATGCCGGTCGCCCAGCATATCCAGCATGTCACGCAAACATACCCGTAGTCGGTGCGGAGCTTCGAAAATGACCATGGTCTCGCTGCCGGAGGCCATGGCAGTCAACGCTCGGCGTCTGTCGGTTGCCCGACGGGGCAGGAATCCAGAGAACCGGAAGGAGTTGGCGTCGAACCCGGAGATGGCCAGTGCGCTCGTGACCGCCGACGCTCCTGGCAAGGACACAACGGGGAAACCTCGCTCTGCGGCCTCGGTCACCAACTCCCGCCCTGGGTCGGAGATGACCGGCGTACCGGCATCGGACAGCAGCGCGACATCTCCCTGCTCCAAGGCTTCCAGAAGCGATGGGAGCCTCGCAATCTTATTGGCCTCGAAGAAGCTGACGCAGCGAGCCTTCAGCTTGTAATGAGTGAGCAGCCTGCGGGCCGAGCGGGTGTCCTCGGCGGCCACCAGTCCCACCTCCCCCAGAACCCTCATGGCTCGAAGGGTGATGTCCTCCAGGTTGCCGATGGGCGTGGCCACCACGTAAAGCGTGCCCAGATGGCCCTCCTCCAAGCGATAATTCAGTGCAGAACAGGGCCAGTTTCTCCGATGGGCCTGACAGTGTAAAGCGGTTGTGCTCCCCCCATCAGCCTGGCCCGCCGCTAGCTTTCCACCTTGCCGCCGCATTATCATTGTCAGTATATCCGTGACAGGCAGTGCATCCCTAACACGAGGTCTTCAGTTGGCGACAGTACGACAAGGAATGGGCTCAGCAGGGGCGGCAAGCTCTGGAAGACAGAGACTGAGCGACTTCGTCCAGCGCAACTATCTTGCCATCCTGGCTACCATTTACCCCAGCGGAGGCCCCCAAGCCTTCCCCGTCTGGTACGACTACGATGGCTCTGTCTTCAGCACTACCACCGACGCGGCTGCCGTGAAGGTGCGGAACATTGAGAACAACCCGCAGGTCGCCCTCTGCATAACCGATACCACCCGGAATATCCGGTCCCTGACGGTACGTGGTCTAGCCGAAATTATCCCCGATAACGATGCGGCCCATAAGCTGAATCGCCGCCTGTCGGTGCGCTACTTGGGTGAAGAAGAAGGGGAGGAGTGGGCCAACTCCTTGGCTGACGACGAACTAGTTATCCTGCGCATCACGCCGGAACGCTTCATCTGGACGGGGTAAGACCTTGATTCGAGAAGCAATAGAAGCCTTGGTGGCTGGCAAGTCCCTCACCATGGACGAGGCCAGCGCGGTAATGCGGGAAGTCATGGACGGTGAGGCCACACCGGCCCAGTTGGGGTCATTTGTCACTGCACTGCGAGTAAAAGGCGAGACCGCCGAGGAGATGGCGGGCATGGCCACCATCATGCGCGAGAAAGCGCTGCATGTGGAGGTCGACGGTCCTACAGTGGACACGGCCGGCACTGGAGGGGACGCCAAGGGCACGTTCAACATCTCCACCGCCGCCGCCTTGGTAGGCGCTGGGGCAGGGGTGAAGATGGCCAAGCACGGCGGGCGCGCCGCCTCGGGTGCCTGTGGCAGCGCCGATGTGCTGGAGGCCGCCGGGGTGAAGATCGACCTTGGCCCCGAAGGCGTGAAACGTTGCATCGAAGAGGTGGGAATCGGCTTCATGTTCGCCCCCACCTTCCACCCAGCCATGCGACATGCCGCCCCGGTGCGTCGAGAGTTGGGTATACGCACCGTGTTCAACGTCATGGGGCCTCTCACCAATCCCGCAGGCTCTGCAGGGCAACTGCTCGGCGTTCCCGACCCTGCTTGGGGTGAGCGCATGGCACAAGTTCTGCGCATCCTCGGCTCTGCTCATGCTATGGTGGTCCACGGTGAGGATGGCATGGACGAGCTTACTCTGGGCGCTCCCACCCGGGTCTGGGAAGTCAAAGATGGGCAGGTGCGGGCTGGCTCGGTAGTCCCGGAAGACGTCGGGCTGCCTCGAGTCACCACAGATCAGATACCGGGAGGCACCCCCGAAGAGAGCGCAGATATATTGCGCCGGCTGCTGGAAGGCGAGCGAGGCCCGCTGCGACATGTTGTCCTGCTTAATGCGGCCGCCGTCCTGCTGGTGGGTGGCCGCGTCGATAGCTTGGCCGCCGGCGTGCCCATCGCGGAAGAAGCCATCGATTCGGGCAAGGCCTCCCAGACGTTGAACGATCTCGTGGAACTCAGCCGACAGTTAGCCACCGCCTAGGATTTTCTTGATAGTCACGCTGGTCCAAGGAGCTTCCACTTGACCATCCTCGATACGATAGTTGCTGCCAAGAAGGTGGAGCTCGAACAGCAGAAGGAAGCGATTCCGCTGGCGACTCTGCGACAATGGTGCGCCGCAGCGCCAGTTCCCTGTGGCTTCGCCAATGCTCTTGCTGGCGCTGGCGTGAGCCTTATAGCTGAGGTAAAGAAGGCGTCACCTTCCCGCGGGCTGCTGCGGGCCGACTTCAACCCAGTGGAACTGGCCACCGCCTATTCCGGTGCCGGAGCATCAGCCGTATCCGTCCTCACCGACTCCCACTTCCAAGGCGAACTGGCGCATCTCTCCGAGGTAAAGAGAGCTCTGGGCAGGGCCACCCCAGCGTTGCGCAAGGACTTCGTCTTCGACCCATACCAAGTCTATCAGTCTAGGGCTGCCGGGGCCGACGCCATGCTGCTCATTGTGGCTATGCTCGAGCCTGAACAACTGTCGGAGTTGCTGGCTCTCGGCACTGAATTGTCTCTAGACTGCTTGGTCGAGATCCACAACGAAGAGGAGTTGGAGACCGCTGTCTCCGCTGGAACAGAGATCATAGGCATCAACAACCGGGACCTGCACACCTTTCATACCGACCTTGCGGTGACCGGACGCTTGGCTCCCCAAGTCCCTGCGGGCAAGACTATAGTCAGTGAGAGCGGGATTGGCGGACCACAGGACATCGCTCAGTTGGGCGACATCGGCGTACATGCCGTGCTGGTTGGCGAGGCGCTGGTCACTTCGCCCGATGTGGGGGCGGCCGTGCGCCACCTCTTGGGTACGCCCGCCGATGCTGGTGTGCCCCTGGTCACTGACGTTCGGTGACGACATCCCCGATGCAAGTCAAGATTTGTGGCATCCTGCAACCCGGTGATGCCCTCGTGGCAGTGGAGGCGGGCGCGGACTTGGTGGGAATGGTCTTCGTCCCTCGACGCCGTCGCTGCCGGGATACTGCGACTGCCCAAGCGGTGATGACGTCCCTAAGACAGTTGGAGAAGCCCCCACCTATGGTGGGCCTGTTCGCCGACCAACCCCTTGATGATGTGAACCGCATCGTCCGCGACTGCCAGTTGGATATGGTGCAACTCTGTGGTCACGAGTCCCTCGAGTACTGCGACCAAGTGGAAGTGCCTGTCATCAAGGTGCTGCACATCCTGCCCTCGTGGGAGGTGGAGCACGCCGTGGGCGTCCTGACCGAGCAGATTGAAGGCCTGACAGAGCTTGGACACTGGGTGACCTTGGACCGGCGAGTCGAAGGGCTACAGGGGGGAACCGGCCAGTCCTTCAACTGGCGGATTGCTCGTCTCCTTTCTGACGGTGGCCATCGCTTCCTGTTGGCAGGAGGGTTGGACCCCAGTAATGTGGCCGATGCGGTCACAGCAGCCCAGCCTTGGGGTGTAGACGTCTCCACAGGCGTGGAGACCGATGGGGATAAAGACCCGGCCAAGGTGAGGGCCTTCATCGCTGCGGCGCGTTTTGCTGCTGGGTGATACAATGAGCGGACTATGAGTACTCCATCAGTTACCGCCTCTGTCCCCGACTCCAACGGGCGTTTCGGTCGCTTTGGTGGGCGCTTCGTTCCGGAGACCCTGATGCCCGCCTTGGAACAACTGGACCAAGCTTACAGCGCAGCCCAAGAAGACCAGCAGTTCCAAGACGAGTTGACCGACCTGCTCCACAACTATGTGGGGCGGCCCACCGCGCTCTACTTCGCCTCTAATCTCTCGCGGCAGTGCGGAGGCGCTAGGATATACCTGAAGCGGGAAGACCTAGCCCACACCGGGGCCCACAAGATCAACAACGCTGTGGGCCAAGGGATCTTGGCCAAGCACATGGGCAAACACCGCATCGTCGCCGAGACGGGTGCGGGACAGCATGGCGTGGCCGCAGCCACCGTCTGCGCTCTCCTTGGCCTGGACTGTATCGTCTACATGGGGTCGGACGACATCCGTCGGCAGTCGCTGAACGTGTACCGCATGAAACTACTGGGGGCAGAGGTCCGGTCAGTCGAGTCGGGCAGTCGTACCCTGAAGGATGCCATCAACGAGGCGATTCGAGACTGGGTCACCAATGTGGAAACTACCCACTACCTGCTGGGCAGCGCCGTGGGTCCCCACCCTTATCCGCGCATGGTGCGGGACTTCCAGTCAGTCATCGGCAGCGAATCAAAGTCACAACTGCTACACGCAGAACAACGGCTTCCCGACTACGTGGTCGCCTGCGTGGGAGGCGGGAGCAATTCCATCGGAACGTTTTACCCCTTCGTGGGCGACGAGACAGTCGAACTGATTGGTGTGGAGGCTGGGGGCACCGGCCAAGGTGTGGGTCAGAACCACGCCGCCCCGCTGAGCTTCGGACGCCCCGGGGTGCTGCACGGATCCATGTCGTACCTGATGCAGGATAGAGAAGGCCAAGTGTTGGAGGCCCAGAGCCTCGCCCCAGGCCTTGATTACCCCGGAGTCGGCCCAGAACATGCCTACCTAAAGGAGACGGGCCGGGCAACCTACGTCAGCGTCAATGACCGCGAGGCCTTGGAGGGGTTCCACCTGCTGTGTAGCACCGAAGGTATCATCCCTGCCTTGGAGCCCAGTCACGCCGTTTACTACGCTTCCACGCTCGCTCCCCAATTGGACTCCGACAAAATTATCTTGGTGTGTCTTAGCGGTCGTGGTGACAAGGACATCCACATCGTGGCAGAAGCCACTGGCGTTGATCTCTAGTGCGCCGTCCTACTAGGACTTCAAGTCGCAACCTTACCAGGACCTCCGGCTGATCAGGGCCTCTTTGGTACACGAGACCTGTAAGGGTTGAGGTGCGGAGCCGGGGCAATCTGAGGCATCGTCGCGACTTCGCGTCATGAGTTCGCCTTGACACCACATGGGGCCGCAGATAGAATCGACGGTCGAGGTTTTAGATGGATTACGCCATATTCCGCACCGGCGGAAAACAGTACCGAGTGACGACGCGCGACGTTATAGACGTGGACAAGCTCCCTGTCGATGCAGGGGTCTACGTGGAGATGACCGATGTGCTGGCCATCTCACGCGACGGCGACCTGCGGGTCGGCCGCCCATTGGTGGCAGGGGCCCGGGTTGTTGCCGAAGTCGAGGCGCAGACCCGCGACCGCAAGATCATCGTCTTCAAGTACAAGCGGAAGGTACGCTATCGCCGCAAGAGAGGCCACCGCCAGCCCTATACCCGCCTAGCCATCCGGGAACTGCTGTTGGAGGGCGAGGAGGCTGGAGTCGTCGCTGAAGCGCCGGAGGCGGCCGTAGCAGTCCTCGATGTAGACGAGGACACCGCGTTGATGGAAGAACCTGAAGCGGAAGAACCCGAAACGGACGAACCCGAAGCAGACGAACCCGATGTCGAAGAAGCCGACGCGGAAGAGGCCCAAGAAGAGGCCACAGACGAGCTTGACGTAGAAGTCGAGGACGAAACCGAAGAGGCCGGTTCCGACGACGAGTCCCCTGACGAGGAAGGAGCACGCTAATGGCCCATAAGAAGGCGGGAGGAAGCTCCCGGAACGGTCGAGACAGCAACTCCCAGCGTTTGGGAGTCAAGTTGTTCGACGGCCAACTGGTACGTCCCGGCAACATCATCGTGCGCCAGCGCGGGACACGCATACGTCCCGGCCATAACGTGGGCTTGGGCCGCGACCACACCCTCTTCGCCCTCTCCGAGGGGCGAGTCAAGTTCCAGTGGGCTGCCAAGGGCAAGCGCATGGCCAGTGTCCTTCCCATCGCCGCTGCTGAATAGTCCCCCTAGGGGAATAGTGAAGGTCGAGCTATGAAGAAAGAAATTCATCCCGAATATTTTAGTGCAGCCTTGGTGACGTGCTCCTGTGGGAATACCTTCAATACAGGCGCGACTAAGGCAAGTCTCCGCGTTGAGGTCTGCAGCAAGTGCCATCCCTTCTACACCGGCGAGCAGAGGGTGGTTGACACCGAGGGTCGGATCGAGCGCCTGAGGCGTCGTTTCAGCCTCGATAGACCAGCTTGACGAAATTTCCCAAGTGGTCATTCTCTTGGGCGCTGCCCGAACCAAGGCATCGTCCCTAGGGGCAGTGTAGGCGGAGCAAGGGGGTCCTTTTGTCAGAGCCCCGTTTCTTCTATGGGGGCCAAGCCGTTATAGAAGGTGTGATGATTCGGGGCCGCAGCCACTACAGTCTTGCGGTGCGGCGGATCAACGGCGAAGTCGATACCATTTGCGAGCCCCTCAGTCCTCTTTTCACAGGCGTATGGCGCCGTATTCCCCTGCTCCGAGGCATCTTGGTCCTCATCGAGACCCTATTCCTTGGGATAAGGTGCCTCAATCGTTCTGCCGTCATGGCCGCCGCAGACCAGTCGGACGACGATGGGGAGATGCCATGGTGGGTCTTGGCGGGAACCGTGGCTATCTCTCTTGTTCTCGGTATAGGCCTCTTCTTTGTGCTGCCCCTGTTTGCCGTACGTGCTTTCGACGACGCCATTACCTCCGACATCCTGAGCAATTCCATTGAGGGAGTGCTCAGACTGATTGTTCTGGTGGCCTACATCAGCGTTATCGGAATGATGTCTGATGTGCGTCGCGTCTTCGCCTATCACGGGGCAGAGCATATGGCGGTCCACACCCACGAGGCAGGTCTGCCTTTGGATGTCGAGCATGTCCGGCGCTTCCCCACAGCCCATCCCCGATGTGGCACCGCCTTCCTGCTGACGGTGATGGTGGTGGCCATCGTAGCTTTCGCCTTCCTCGGCCGGCCCGACTTGGAGTGGCGGATACTATCGCGAATAGTGCTGATACCGGCAATCGCCTCCTTCAGCTACGAAATCATTCGTTTCTGCGGAGCCCATTCCAGCAACCCAGGCACCAAGGCGGTCACATTCCTAGGACTGACCCTTCAACGCCTCACTACGCGCCAACCCGACGACACGCAAATCGAGGTCGCGATCCATGCCATGGAGACGGCCTTGGCAGCGGACGAGGGACGCCAGCCAAGCTACACAGTGGGCCCCACGTCTGAGGAGACCCCCGACCTCGAAGAGGAAGGCACCGTCACCTCACCGGCATCGCAAGAAGCTTGACCGGAGCGCGGCCCTTTCTCATACGCTCGTCCGGAGGCCCTCTTTTCCAGCCACAGCAGACCACAGGCCTGCTTCCAGCCGCCCCACCGCCGTCAGGCCACACGCAGTTTGGCCAACACCTCTGGGTCGAAATGGACAGCGTGGCCTGGCTCCTCTCTCGGCGTGACCACGCCTTGATGAGGCATGAGAGGGTCGGCCACGACGCCGGTGTTGTTCAGGTTGAGGGTGGGGAGGTGCTCCACCAAGTAGCCGTTGGGCACACCGCAGACCAGATGCACCGATATCTCCTCCACCAAATGCGGGGCCATAGGCAGGTGGTAGCTGTCGGCAAGGGCGGCGATCTTTAGCCACGGAGTGATACCCCCGACCCGACAAACGTCTGCCTGCACATACTGTATGCAGGCCCGCTGGAACAGGTCGAGGAACTCGCCTTCCCGCAGATGCCCCTCCCCTCCGGCAAGAGGTACGGAGACGGTGCGGCTCAGCCGTTCGTAGCCAGCGTGGTCCTCGGCAACAATGGGCTCCTCCAGCCAGAAGAGGTTGAACTCTTCCATGGCTTTTGCACGCAGAAGGGCCTCGCCCACGTTCCACCGCTGATTGGCGTCGACCATCAGACGAGCGTGGGGACCTATGACGTCGCGCACCGCCCGGAGCCGTTGCACGTCCTCTTCGAGACTCTCGCGTCCTACCTTAATCTTGACGCCCCAGTAGCCGTCACGGGCGAAGGCTCCAACCTCCTCCAGAAGTGCTTCGGTGGTATAGGCAAGGTCGATGCCGCTGCCGTATACGGGCGCACTACTGCGATAGCCCCCCAGTAGCTGGAAGAGGGGCTTGCCCGCCGCCTTGGCCGCCAAATCCCACAGGGCGATGTCCACCGGTGCCATGGCCACTGTGGTCACGCCAGCCATGGTGATGTTGGGGAAGATGCTGTACCAGAGGCTATTCCACAGCCGTCGGATATCGTCCGCCTCTTCGCCCACCAGTCGTGGCGCGAACAGGGTGTCCACTGCTGTCTTGAGGCTTGCCCCCGCCGAGCCATGGCTGTAAGTCCACCCCATCCCCTCCAAGCCGTCGGCGGAGCGAACGCGTGCCACCAACATGCTGGTGGCCTCGATGCGGGCGCTCGCGCTGGCCAACCCCGGCCCACGAGGGATCCGGTACAACTCAGTCTCGACTGATGCGATGCGCATGGCGCCTCCGTTCCCAATCACACATGATTCTGAGTGCGCTTATGATATCGCTTGGCTATTGTCGTAGCCACGTCAGGATGTAACGGCACGCTATAATATCGCGGAATACTCGGGTAGTTGAGAGCCCGAAAATTGAGAGGTGGAACGCTATGAGCGCATCCCTCATCACCATAGAAGCTCGGCGAGGCAAGGCGGCCTTGGTGCAAAGCGGACAGCATGTGAAGCTGATTAACACCCATGGCCAGCAGGTGGTGGACACATGGGCCTTTAATCGTCACGACCTGACTGAGTTCATGTCCATGGAGCATAGCAGGACTGCCTTGGGGCGCATCATGGCCCCCGTCGGCGCCAGCATGGTGACCAACCACCGCCGCCCTATCCTCACCTTGGTGGAGGACATCACGCCTGGGATCCACGACACCCTGCTGGCGGCCTGCGACCGCTATCGTTACGAACTGCTCGGCTGCACCGAGTATCACGACAATTGCACCGATAACCTAGCGCAGGCCCTAGGAGATTTGGGTCTGACGTCTGCTGAGACTCCCAGCCCTTGGAACCTGTTCATGAACATCCCGGTCGAAGCCGACGGCAGCCTCTCCTTCCAGCCACCGGTATGCAAGCCAGGCGACTATGTGTTGCTGAGGGCCGAGATGGATTGCGTGGTGGCTTTCTCCACCTGCCCCCAAGACATGGTGCCCATCAACGGAGTGGACTGCGTACCCACCGAAGCGCATTTCCAAGTGCTGTAAACGCTAGGGCTCTCCGAAAGCCCCGGTTGCAGATGGCTCAGCAAGGGCCCATGGCCAGGTCTGCCCCCACTATCGAGTGAGGGAACTAGCTGGGAAGGGGCTGCCTCGACTTTTACTCGTTATGTGTCGTAGCCCTAGGTACTCAAATTCCGCCGCAGGCTATAGAATCGTAAGGAGGATGGCTTACTAACACCCGCGGGACTTGCCCATCGTCCCCTCGCACAGCCGGTCACTTCGCACCATCCAGACCCGAGCAGGGTCTGAGACTTTGGTCAGTAGGGTAAGGGTAGAATGGAAGCGGGCTACGACTATTTGTTGGTCAATCGCCGGTCTCGCGGTATGCGAAGATGGCTCCCCTTTGCTGGAGTCGGCGTCGTGGTACTGGCGCTGGTAGGAGTGCTCATCTGGAGTCTCTTCGCTTTCGTGTTTAGTGGCTCTGAAGAAGAGCCTATAGACGAGGCAATTGCTCAGGTGCAGTCCACTCCTGCGCCTGCGCCGTCTGCAGCTCCTGCAACTCCGGCCCCTACACCCGCCCAGCCCCTTCCCACTACCGCGCCCGTACAAGCCATAGTTGCGAGGCCTGCACCTACCCCAGTGTCCGAGTTGCCCCCCGAACTTGTCCGATTCGGCATCCTCTACCCTGGTGGCGGTGTACAAGCACCCGACTGGGCCGACCTCTTAGGGGCGCGAGGTCCAATTGTTGTGGATGAGGGGCCTTGGGCGGATGCAGCCCCCGTCCCGGTGGGGCAGAGAGCTGCCCCCACACGACTTACAATCCCCAGCATCGGTGTCGACTCAGAGGTCCAGCAACTGAGAATATTGAGCTTGGTTAACAGCAGTTCCTATGAAACACCCAATGGCGTGGTGGGGCACATCCCAGAGACCGCGAACCCGGGCGAGTCCGGCAGCGTCTGGATGTTCGGGCATTTGGAGAGTCCCATACTCGATCAGGGCAATGTATTCGCCCAGTTGCCTGAAATACCGAGCCTGCTTCGTCGTAATGAAGAGGTGTTTGCCGTAGTGCAAAATGGCACCGAGTCTTACCGCTACCGCATCGTCGAGTCGCTCGTTGTGCCTCAAAGACAGTTTGAGTTGACCGATGATGGCACGGCCCAGCTCTTCATGGTTACCTGCGTGCCCCGCGGAATCTACGACCAACGACTGGTAGTCAGGGGCGTCCTCGAGGGAGTGAGGAGCTAGTCGCAGCGCCTCGCTGCCCATGCGTCGCGTCGCGTGCTGACTCCCTAGCGCACGGACCTCTACTAGGATGCCCCCGACATCCGCCAGTCATTGGTGAAGCCGGTAGCCAGAGAGCACCCTTGGGAAGCGACGCCGCTTGACCCGATACCAGTGACATCCACAGGTCGCGCTCGCGGTGGTCCTGCGGTACTCAAACGCTGGCGCAGGCTATACAATCTCTGCTGGACGACCGCACGACCGTTGAAGATGATGTCCGCAAGGGAGGGCTCACAGGGTGACTGCAGAGAGGAATACTAGGACGGAACGCGACTCCATGGGCACGATGGAAGTGCCAGTCGATGCCTTGTATGGCGCATCAACCATGCGGGCTGTGTTGAACTTTCCCATTAGCGACCTGCGGTTCTCTAGGACCTTCACCCGCGCTCTCGGCCTGATCAAGCTGGCTGCCGCCCGGAGCAACATGGAGCTGGAGTTGGTCGAACCGGATGTAGCGCAAGCCATCGTCCAAGCCTGCCGAGAGGTGGCGGACGGCGGCTTGGACGACCACTTTGTAGTGGACATCTTCCAGACCGGCTCAGGCACTTCCACAAACACCAACGCCAACGAGGTCATCGGCAACCGTGCCACCCAGATTCTGGGCCAGCCCGGCAAACGAGTCCATCCCAACGATCACGTGAACATGGGCCAGTCGTCCAACGACGTGATACCCACCTGCATCCACCTCTCCGCCCTCATGGAGATCCACGATGGACTGAAACCCTCTCTGGAAGGCCTGCGCTCTGCCCTGCGTAGTAAGTCGGAGCAGTTCTGGCCCGTCATCAAGACTGCCCGCACCCATCTGCAGGATGCCACCCCAATACGGCTGGGGCAGGTGTTCCGTGGCTACGAGGGACAGGTGGAGCGCAGCCTGCGTCGATTGGAATTCGCGCAGCAGGAGTTGGGTGAGGTAGCGCTGGGAGGCACCGCCGTGGGCACAGGCATCAACACCCATCCGGAGTTCTCTGGCCGTGTCTGCGGCCACCTGTCCGACTTGACGGGTGTGAAAGTGTGGGAGACGGGCAACCACTTCCAAGCCCAGGGCTCCCTTGACGGCATAATCGCAGCCAGCGGTGCCTTGCGCAGCGTGGCCATCAGCCTGCACAAGATTGCCAATGACATTCGTTTCCTCGGCTCCGGGCCACGGGCTGGTCTGGGCGAGCTTACCCTGCCCGAAGTCCAGCCCGGAAGCTCCATCATGCCGGGCAAGGTGAACCCGGTCATCGCCGAATCTTTGGTACAGGTCAGCGCTCAGGTGCTGGGCAACGATCTGTCGGTGGCCATGGCTTCAAACGGAGGCTATTTCGAGCTGAACACGATGATGCCCGTCGCCGGCTACAACCTGCTGCAGTCCATTGCCCTGCTGGCAACCACGGCGCAGAATTTCGCTGACCAGTGCGTCAGTGGCCTTGAGGCGACCGACGTGGGGCCGGGCATGGTGGAGAAGGGGCTGATGCTGGGCACGGCGCTGTCCCCCGCCATCGGCTACGACAAGGCTGCCCAGATCGCGAAAGAAGCCGCCTCCAGTGGCCTCACCATCCGCGAAGTAGCCCGTCGCGAGACGGACCTCTCCGAGGAGGAGTTGGAGGAACTGATGCGCCCGGACAAGATGACCGAGACAGGTTTGGGCGGTGGCCCTGCAGGGGGCTGATGTCCCACAGAAGGCCAAGCCCATCTGCAGGACACAGCCCCTGCCCATCTCAGGTTTCCCACTCTTGGAGGCGGAAGGGGTTCCGCAAAGGTCTCTCGTGGGACCCCACATGGCACGGCCTATTGCCGAGCCCCCGTAACCCCCAAACCCGGCCGCTGCCACCAGCATCGCCCGTTGGGCACAATCCGCAGTCATCTCATCTAGAATGAACCCAGACAACTAGCTAATGGAAGTCTGCAAGCAAGGGGGCAATCATGCCGGACATTCTCATTCGGGGCGGACGCATCGTGGACGGGACCGGGGAGACTTGGTACCGCGGCGATGTCTCCGTGGATGGCGACACGGTGACCATACAGCGGGGTCAGCAGCCGGGCGTGGATGCTGGGCGGGTGATAGATGCCACTGGGATGGTGGTCTGTCCGGGCTTCATCGACATGCACTCCCACTCGGAGATGTCGCTCCTGTCCGACCCGGACCATGAACCAAAGCTGAGGCAGGGCGTTACCACCGAGGTCATCGGTGTCGATGGCCTCTCCTACGCCCCCATCACTCCCAACAAGCTGGACCCGATCCTCACCTATTTGGCAGCGGTCAACGGCAGGCCCCCCGACGATGTGCGGTGGGGCAGTGTGGCCGACTTCCTGTCCCTGTTCGACAACAGGTCCTCGGCCAACGTGATTTATTTCGTGCCCCACATGGCGGTGCGGGTGGAGGCCATGGGCTGGGAGGCAAGGCTTCCCAACGAGGGCGAGATGCGTCAGATGCAGAGGCTTGTTCGGGAGGGTATGCGCGACGGGGCATTCGGCTTCTCCACGGGCCTGACCTACACTCCGGGGGCCTACTCCGACACCGATGAACTGGTGGACCTGACCATGCCTATAAAGGAGTTCGGGGGCATCTACGTGACCCATGCCCGCTACACCTTGGGAGACCGGCTGCTGGACCCCTTCCGCGAGGCACTGACGATTGGGCGGCGCGCTGGTGTGCCGGTGCAGATTTCGCACTACCACAGCCCGGTGAACGGCATGGGTGAGCAGATGGTGGCCCTCGTGGAGGAGGGGCGCAATAGCGATGTGGATGTCACTTACGACCAGTACCCCTACCCTGCCTCCTCTACTGTGCTGCACTCGCTGCTGCCCTACTGGGTGCATGCGGGCGGACCCGATGCCATGCTGCGGCGCATCTCCACGCAGGAGGTGCGGGAGCAGATTGCCGACGCCATCGACCCCATGTGGGGCGGCAGCATGGACAACTACATCTTCGCCCGCCTCGGCTCTTCCAAGAACCGGGAGTGGGAGGGACGCTCCGTCACCGACATGTCCCGCTCGCAAGGCAAGAGCATGGTGGACACGGTGTGCGACCTGCTCATTGAGGAGCGGATGGAGGTGGCCTTCGTCGCCCGCACTGGTAACCCCGACAACATACGGGCTATCCTGAAGCACCCCGCCCAGATGGTGGGCAGCGATGGCCTGCTCACGGGCGAACATCCCAACCCCCGCAGCTACGGCACCTTCCCATATGTCCTCGGCCAGATGGTGCGGGACGAGGGCATCCTGCGCTTGGAGGATGCCGTGCGCAAGATGACCTCCCTGCCCGCCCAGCGTCTGGGTCTGCGGGACCGGGGCATCCTGCGCGACGGTATGAAGGCCGACCTCGTGGTGTTCAACCCGGACACGGTGCGGGCGACGGCAACCTTCGAGGACCCCAAGCAGTTCCCGGTGGGCATTGAGCATGTGATGGTCAACGGGCAGCCAGTGATCCAGAACGGGGCCCACACGGGAGCGCACCCGGGGAGGGCGCTGCGTCGGGTGTAGGGGCACCATTGGGGGATTTGATGTGGCAATGCTGCCGCGTTGTGGCAAGCATTCTCGTATCTGAATGCGGCACTTGCGCCGCAATGTGGCAGGGGTCCGTAGCTGGAGATTGGCGGCAGCCGCCGCATTTGCATATCAAAATGCGGCATCGTCCGTATCTGCGCAAATGGTTTTGTAGCTAAATTGCGGCGGATTTGCCGCAGCTTCGTATCTGAGCGGTAGCTGGGAGAGGTTGCCGCATATCGGGGCTGGGGTAGCAGAGGATCTAGGGGGACCGGAGTGCTCCAGTGGCCTTTTTTGAAAAGCCGTTCGTTTTCGCTCATTTTCGTTCATTTCGGGCGACTTCTCCCGCTGCGTTCATACTCGTCCTGTTCGTGGCTATGGGGTGACTAGGACTAATGGTACATGCGTTCTAGCCGGCTTCGCAAGCGAGAATTGTCATGGGTGGCCCGAGCCTGACGTCCAATGAGGGAGAGCAAACCTGAAATCGTGGCAGTAGCGCAGGCGCTATTCAAGTAGCAGGTCGGTGCAGGAGAGCTCGGAGATTGCGGCGTCGAGGCGGTGCAATGCGTTGTGCAGGTAGGTTGTGGCCCGCTCTGTGGTCTGGAAGGGAGCTTGGGGATCTCGCCTGCAAGTATCCTTCCTGATATGCTAGGTTTCCAATGACTAGCAATCTGAGAGGGGTTCCGTACTGGGGCCAAGACGGATATCTTCCGCCCATGGACGAGCTTGACCCCGTTTCTCGGGCTCGATCTCCTTATAGTATATCCATCATAGACTTGGTGGTGGCCTTCGGGGTCACGGAGCATCGCAGGGGGCTGTTACGGGGGTTTTTGGAGTTTCGCCGTGCTTTGCACGAGGCAGGTGCAGAGAGAGGGTTCCAATGGGTGGATGGAAGCTTCACGCAAGACATCGAAACGGCAGGGGGTCGGGTCCCTAACGATATTGACGTAGTCACATTCTTTTACATTCCGGAAGACTACTCGGCAGAGGAGTTCGTCCGAAGGTTTCCGAGCCTATTTGATCGGCAGAACATAAAAGACCTATATAGTGTCGACTCATACTACGCTCAACTCAACCAAACCACGTCGGAAGAAACCGTCAACGAGTCCACGTATTGGTACAGCCTTTGGTCGCATACCAAGGGAGGCCGGTGGAAGGGGTATCTTACAGTAGACATGTCGGATAACGACGACGAAGCACTCCTACGCCTCCACGAGTTAATCACGGAAGCGGGAGGTTAGAGTTGAATCTCCACAACTATCGTTTTCTCCTATCTGAGCGGACTACTCTGGAGAACTTGGTCGCGCAGTCATCTCCAGGTAATGTGATCGGCCGCTTGAGTCTTGAATCCAGATTGCGCCGAGTCGAAGAAGAGTTGGTGGAGTATGAGGGTTACGACTATACTGTCACGTCGGCACGTCTAGCCTTTAGGGGCAAGCCTATAGTCGACAACCGGGGTATCCGGGCAAACTTTGGTCCAGACGCTGTCAAGGCGTTTGCAGAAGCAGTCACGACCGTAGGAGCGGGACGGCGTGGGTCATTGGCTTCAAGTGGCCCGATCCCCCACCAAGAAGACTATCAGCTATTGATCACAGGCACTACCTCGGGCTCCTTCGTGTTCTTCCTTGAAGATGCCTCGCAACAGACGCCTTTGCTTGGTCACTCCACCGACGTTGGATACGCGATCGAAAAAGTGAAAGATATTCTTGAGGCCTCGATCGGTACAGACGAGGATTTGACTGAAGCGATCGCCGATATTGATAAGCGCTCGCTGAGCGCCATTAGAGCCTTTCTCCAAGCTATGGCCGACGGTGGCGCGACATGCGCCTTGGAGTACAAAGGGGCGGAATTCGGCTTTACAGATACGGCCCAAGTCCGACGTAGTGAGGCTCGCTTAGACGACGAGAACATTCGAGAGGATCAGGTAATCCTTATCGGGGAGTTCCAAGGATTTCTGCCAAATAGTCGTAGGGCAGAGTTTCGTATTGCTCACACTGATGCCAGTTTTCTGAGCGAGGTTATTGGAACAGTAGTGACGGGACGAGTCGATCCCACTGTAGTTGCGAACGTGTCCATCAACGATATCTTGCTGAGTCAGGTTAGCATAGGCGTGCGGACGAGGCGGGTCGGCCAAGGCAGGCCTCGGTACACAATCACGAGTTGTGCAGTAGTAGCCTAGTTCGTGTGGGCTGCTAACTCAAAAGCAGGTCGGTGCAGGAGTGGTCGGAGATGGCGGCGTTTAGGCGGTGCAATGCGTTGTGCAGGTAGGTTTTGGCCCGTTCTCCATTGAAGTCGCAACAGGCTCCTGTAACTATCCAGAAGACGAGGACTTCCAGAATTGAGAGGCGGTAGTCCAGTAGGCATTCTTCGAAGGAATAGTGACGCACACCATTACCCAACAGGCTGGAGTGGTACGTCCGCAGAAGACCGATTTCTTCGGCTCTACGCTGGTGTGGGGGAAAGGCCTCGGTGACGAAGGTGGCCACGTCGTAGGTCCCCCTGCTGCGTGCACAGAACTCCCAGTCGAAGATGACCACAGACTCCGGGCCGGCGCTTGTGGGGAAGAAGCAGTTGTCGAGGCGATAGTCCCCGTGAATGATGGTAAGGGGACGCGTCGCGAGCTTGGCCTTGATTCTGGGTATTTCGGTTCTCAGCCGGTCGCCCACGGACCGCAGGGCCTGAGGCATACCGTGACCAGCTTTTTCAATGAGGAACTTCCATGAGTCGGCGTATAGCTCTTGGTATAGGCGGGTTTCGGCGTCCTTCAGCGGCATCCAGTCCAGAGCGTGCAAATTGGGGTGGTCCCACCAATAGGCTTGGAACTTAGCTAACCGGCTTACGCAGTGATGGGCTTCTGGTAGAGAGCACCCAAGCACACTATCCCCTTGGCGGCCGCCAGCAACGTCTTCCAATAGGAGAACAGTGTTACCCGTGGCTGTGTCTATATCGCAATAGTAGGCGTCGGGTACTTGGAGGCGGCCATAGGCTGGGTTCTCCTGATAGAACCTGACTTCACGCTGGCCTTGTTGCAACCTGTCGGAGAGCGAACGTAGCTGGGGGTCTGTGGAAGGAAGCTTGATTATCATGGTGCGGGGGAGGTCCGGGTGGTCATGGTCGTAGCCAAGCTTCAGGCGGAACATATGGCTCATGAAACCCTGGCCCGCACCTATGGCTTCTGCGGAGAATGAGGTGACGGAGGCGCGGTCCGATATCACGCTGGCGGCCAAGGCCTCGGTCAGCCAAGAGGCAGTAATGTCCTGGAGGTTTTGGGGAACCGTCAGCCTATTCATCGCGGCACTACAGGGGGTATGGGGAGGTGTGCAAAGGGCGGGTCTGCCCCTCCATCATATCTTGCGGGCAAAGAAGACACAGTGGTCCATGGGCTTGGGATCGGTGAAGTACATGACTCCGCCCAGCTTAGCACCGTCCGCAGGAATCACACTCAAACCTTGGTCCTCCAAGACCCCGACCACCTCGTCTACATCGTAGAGTTGGAAGGCACGATCTGCGCCGTAGTCCCTATCGTAGACAGTTGTGATTCCTCTTCCAATCTTGAACATCAGCTGGAGAATGCCCCTAGGCTTGAGCAGTCTGGAAAGCTCCGGCAGGGTAACTTCCAAGACTGTGTCCGGGGCGATGTGCTGGATGACCGCGTTGCACAGGACGAAGTCGAAGGAGGCGTCAGGGTATCCAAGAGGCTGGCGGAGGTCGCCCACGGACACCCGCTGAGCGATCTCCGGATGACGACTGCGCGCTTCCTGCACGTTCTCCTCGACGGCGTCGACCCCATAGATTTCGTAGCCCTTCTGCCAGTAGGAGAAGACGTCGCGTGCGCCCGCGCCGCAGCCAGCATCGAGTCCTCGCGACCCAGTGGGGACCAACTCTTGGAGGCGGTCTATCAGGTCCGTATCGCCTTTCAGTCCGGGGTGTGAGGCGTTGATATAGACGGACTGGATGAAGCCGTGGGAGACCTCGGCGTAACGCTGAGCATGATCCTTGTAGAACACTTCGGAGAAGTCCGGTCTTGCGTTCATGGTTGAGAATTTCCCTCCGGGCGTTCCGTCAATCTTATAATCTTCAGGGGCTTTAGGAACGGAGTTCCAAACGGGGTCTTCGCAAACGTTCCGGAACATTGGTCTCATGCATGAATTTGACCAAGAGCTGATGCAACTCCCTAGCATTGTCTCTGTCTGTTCCGACTGAGTCCTTCAGCTGATTGGGATCCGAGGTGAGATTGTAGAGTTCCGACACGCTATCTCGAGGGGTGTATAGCAGACTCCAATCCCCGGAAGTGATGGTGGTGACCGGATAGTCTGCGAGAGGACGCAACAGGTTGTCCACAGAATGGACTGGATCGCCAGGATTCGCGAAGGGGATACTGCTGACTACGTAGTCCCGCCCCGCAAGTGAAGCATCTTTCATCGCGGGCATAAGGGACACGCCCTGAACGGACTCCGGAATCTCCGCCCCCATCAGTTCAAGCACAGTAGGCATGACATCGACCGCGGAGCTCAGGCCCTTGTATGTGCCCGAAGGAACTCCAGGCACATGGATCAAGAGTGGCAGGTGGATGAGTTCCTCGAAAAGCGGTGAGTGAGTCCACTTCGATCCCGAGTCTCCGTAGGGACGGAGCGTCCCGTCCGGGGACTTCTCTGAGCTCATCTTGCCGAAGAGGCCGCCATGTTCTCCAAAGTAGAAACCATGGTCTGTGGTGAAGATGATCGCAGTCTTGTCCGTCAAGCCCATGTTCTCGACTGACTTCAGCAAGAAGCCCAACCATGTGTCGACCATGGTTATTTCGCCGCAATAGGTGGCGTGACCTTTCTGAAGCGTCTTTTCGTCGTATCCTGGCGCATCATGCCAGTTCCCATAGAGCGGAAGCACTATCTCGCCGTCGTAACCGGGCCAGTAGAGCTCGGTGTAGTGGGCAGGGGCGTCCCAAGGTTCGTGGGGGTCCCATGTGTCGATGTAGAGAAAAAAGTGCTCTTTGTAGTGATGCTCCAGCCAGTGCATGGCCGTCGTCAAAGTTCGAGGGGCCATGCGGTCGGACTCGTATCGCCATGCTGCCCGGATATCTTGGGACTCGTGATGATATCCAGCCTGAGGGACGAGAGACCACAGGGTGTCCTGGCCTCTTTCCATGAAGAAGGACTGAAAGCCCCGGTCATAGTTCATTCCGTCTCTCAGATAGTAGGGGGTGTCCACTACGGCCGCCGTGTGGATGCCTCGGCCAGCCAGCGTCTCTGCTAGGGTATTGACGCCTGAGGGCAGTGGTTCCCATCCCATGAAAGACATGGTCCAGCGGCCTGTCTGATGGTCGGCCCGGGTGGGCATGGTCGGGAATCCGGCAGCATAGTGGCGGTCGAACCTGATTGCCCTAGCCGCCAACGCATCGAGAGAGGGCGTTCGAATGGTCGTATTACCGTATGCGCCTAGATGGTCTCTACGAAAAGTATCAGCAACTATCCAGATGACGTTCATCTTGGGCACTCCCATGGTCTACTGGCCAAGAATGTACCACAAGCCGGCTCAGCTTCGATAGGCGCATCTTAAATCAATATTCCGCTGCTGCTGATAGCCTTGTGAGGGAAAGTCTCTGCGGTCACCCCCGGCTAGGTGCAGAACCACTTGGAAACCCCCGTGGCCTCCCACCAGGCCATTGGCCGTTAATACCTGCCGGTTGTACAATCCCCCTACTTCGTGTGCCTAACTGCTCATGTGCTAATGGAGGTTGCCATGCTGGACTTGTTGATTCGGGGTGGGACGGTTATCGATGGCAGTGGCAACCCTGGGTTCTATGGGGCGGTGGGTGTCGAGGGCGAGACGGTCAGTGTGCACCGTGGGGACCTGTCGGGGGTGGATGCGGCTAGGGTTATCGATGCTACGGGTAAGGTCGTCTCTCCGGGGTTTATTGACATGCATGCTCACTCAGGGTTGGTGATTCTAGCTGAGCCAAGGCACGAGCCCAAGGTGCGTCAGGGTGTGACCACTGAATTGATCGGCATCGATGGCAACTCCTATGCCCCCTTCCACTCGCACGAGGACTTTCTGCGGTTTGTGGAAATCAACTCGGGGCTAGATGGTAACCCTCCTTTGCCGGGTCGCTGGTCGACTGTCGCTGAGTACCTCTCCATGTTCGACAACAAGGTAGCGGTGAACATCGCCTACATCATCGGCAACTCACCCCTGCGGATCTGCGCCATGGGCTGGAATGACCGGCCCTGCACACCCGCTGAGCTGGAGAACCAGAAGGCCCTGTTGCGTGAGGGTATGGAAGAGGGGGCCTTCGGCGTGTCCACCGGCCTCGACTATCCGCCGGGCAGCTATGCCAGCACCGATGAGCTTGTGGCCCTCAGCGAGCAGGGCGCAAGGCTGGGTGGCATCTACCACACCCACGTACGCAACAGCTTGGGTGACAGATTCCTCGATCCCCTGAAGGAAGCCATTGATATTGGTCGCCGCAGTGGGATTCCCTCCCACATCACTCATCTGTACCAGCGGGTCACCGCTCCCGGCGGTGCTGACGAGATACTGGGGCTGGTCGAGGCCGGTCGGGATGAGGGGCTCGACGTCACTTTCGACAGCTACCCCTACACCTACAGCAGCACGCGCATACTCATCATCTTCCCCCAGTGGGCCCACGACGGAGGCCCGGAGAAGCTGAAGGAAGTGATGCGCTCTCCGGAAGGACGGGAGCGTCTGCGCAAGGAGGTTGGTCCCAGAGGCCAGCACTGGCGTGACCTGTGGCTCACCTATTTCAAGCGTCCCCACAACAAGAAGTACGAGGGCATGCCGGTGGATATCGTCGCCGACATGATGGGTAAGCACCCCGTCGACGCCCTGTGCGATCTGCTGCTGGATGAAGACCTGCAGGTGTCCTATGTGATTCCTGGGCCCAATATGGCGTCGCTGCCGAAATTCATCGCTCATCCCGTCTCCATGGTGGGCAGCGATGCACTGCTGCTGGGTGACAACCCCAGCCCACGCTCCTACGGCTGCTTCCCGCACATCCTAGGGGCTTACGTTCGCGAAGAGGGCTTCCTGTCCTTGGCCCAAGCCATACGGAAGATGACGTCCTTCCCTGCGCAGCGCCTTGGCATACCCGATCGGGGCTTGCTCAAGGACGGCATGAAGGCGGACATCGTGGTGTTCGATGCCAAAGAGGTCAAGTCACCTGCCACCCGTACCGAGCCCAAGCAGTTCCCCATAGGCATTGAGTACGTGCTGGTGAACGGTAAGATTGTGGTGGAGCAGAACGAACATACCGGCGTGCTCGCAGGGCGGGCAGTGCGCCGTGGTCGGGCATCGACTTAGGCGAGCGACGAAAGAGGCAACGATATGGGTAGGGTTGTTCAACCAATTGAGATAGGCGACCCTAGGGGCACGCGCTTCGAGACCGTCGAGGCAACAGTGGACACTGGGGCCACATACACCGTTGTGCCATCGCGCACGCTAACCGGGCTGGGAGTCGGTCCCATCGGGCGGATGAGGTTCCGATTGGCTGACGATTCGACGGTGGAGCGGGACATCGGAGAGACTATCTTGCGCGTTCTTGGCATTCAAAGAACCAACGTAGTGGTGTTCGGTGCAGATGACGGTCCTGTTCTGCTTGGCGTCGTTGCCTTGGAAACACTGGCGCTCGCCGTGGACCCTGTGGGGCAGCGTCTGATCCCTGTTGATGGCCTGATGCTCGGGCTCAGACCCACGTCGCCGTGAGAACACGTAAGAGACATATAGTCTAGGAGTGTTTCGATTCAGAAGGAACTTAAACTTTAGGAGGCAACCATGCCAGAGCTCGAGCGAAGAGACTATGATGAACTGGCGGCCCCCGCCGGGGCTTTCCACCATTCGGTGCGGTGGGGCAACATGCTGTTCCTGTGCGGGAACACGGCCCGCGGGACGAATGCCGAGAATGGAACGGCTGGGGAGCAGACGGATGCCATCTTGGACAAGATGGAGGTCATCCTCAAGGGCAACGGCGCCTCCTTGGCAAACGTGGTGAAGGTGACCAGTTTCGTCACCGACCTGCGCGAGGGGCCGGAGATCGGTGAGGTGCGCCGTCGCCGCTTCGCTGGGGGCTTTCCCGCCAGCACACAGGTGCAGGTGGCGGCCTTGGGCACACCCGACATCAAAATTGAGATCGAGGCCATCGCCATTCTGGACGGCTAATGCTTTGGGGGCCGACCGACGCGCTGACGTGGCGTAGCTCGACATAAACTGGTGCATTTCAGGTCGTGGCACGTTGACACAACGGCGGCCCGTGGTGGTAGACTTTTTCGAGTTTTGACGTTCCCGCCGAGGCCTTCTCTTGCGGAAGGGCGTGTGGGCCGTGGCGGAGTATACTGTTCTTGGTGAGGCCGTAAACAGAATGCGTTCCGACGCCTAAATGTTCCACAAAATCCGACTTCCTCAACGCAACTTCGAAGACTACATACCCCATATACCCTCTGGCCTTGCCGACGAGCTGCAAGGAGTTGCCTCCGACCTCCAACACCTGCGTTTCGTGCATATGAACAGCACCAGCCGTGGCGGAGGCGTGGCGGAGATATTGCGTTCGCTGGTGCCCCTCATGCGGGGCCTTGGACTCCAAGCGGACTGGTACGTGCTGGAGCCACATCAGTCCTACTTTAGGGTTACCAAGCACATCCACAACCTGCTGCAAGGGCAGGATGGATGTCTCTCGCCGGACGAGATGGACGTCTATCTGGACCAAGCCCAGTCCGAGGCGCGATACCTCAAGAAGCACGAGTCGATGGGCGACGTATGGTTCATGCACGATCCGCAGATTCTACCTCTGTCGCAATATGTGCATTGGTCGGAGCACGAGCGGCGTCTCTGGGTATGCCACATCGATCTTTCGACTCCCAACCCCAGCACCCTGGATGCTCTGCTGCCCTTGGCGCACTACCACGATGGTCTGGTGTTCTCTCTGAAGTCCTACGCGCCTGCGGGCACCAACGGCGTTCCGGTGCATATCATCCCGCCCGCAATAGACCCTCTGAAGAGCAAGAACCAGCCCCTGTCGTTGCCACGGGCCCATCGTATCGTGTCCCGCTTGGGAGTCGATGTGCAGCGCCCTCTGGTGGCCCAAGTGTCCCGCTTTGACGTATGGAAGGACCCTTGGGGGGTTATCGACGCATATCGTCTGGCGCGGGAGTCGGTGCCTGGCCTTCAGTTGGTTTACCTAGGCGTGGTGGAGGCGAAGGACGACCCGGAAGCAGCCGATATGATACGGAGCGTCCAAGACTATGCCCAAGGCGACCCCGATATCCACCTCGTACACGATGTCGACACCCTGCCCGCGCCCATCGACCAAGTGGTGAACGCAGTGCAAGTGGCGGCACAGGTGGTGTTGCAGAAATCAACCCGGGAGGGCTTCGGCCTTACCGTTACCGAGGCCATGTGGAAGGGGACGCCGGTCATTGGCGGGAACGTGGGAGGCATCGAGTACCAGCTACGCCATGGCGAATCGGGTTATCTGGTGGACAGCCCGCAAGAGGCGGGTCGCTACTTGGTGGAACTGTTGACTGACCCGGAGATGGCTTCGCGGATGGGTGCTGCTGCCAAGGAGCGGGTGCGGCAGCACTTCCTGCTTCCGCGCCTGCTGTTGGACTATTTGAAAGCGGCTCAGGCGTCGCTGGAGGCGAAACCGATTACGGGAAGCGTTTCCACGCTTGCTGCGGCACCAGAGAGAGAAGAGCTCAGCCTCGCTGCCGATGGAGGCTGTTAGACGGCGGGAGATACCCAAGCTGCTAGGGCTGGGCGAGGTCCGTCGAACGCAGTGACATCCAAGCCTGTTGCGCGTTCACACCAGCGGACGTTATGGCTAACGATCCATACCATAGACGATCCTCATCATCGTGGACCGTCCAAGTGAGCCATGCTCCTTCGGTTCCCTTGCCCTCTCCTCGGATATCCCAGCTCGGATGCACCATGCGCTCCTGGTAGACGTCCATCAGCTCGCCGGAGGTCATCGTGGTACGAATAAGGCCCGATAGGGATATGTGCCACAATCTCTAGACCTACCACTCCTCCGGGAACTGAAACTGCGCATGCTACCAAGGGGACTGTCTAGGGACAAACCATACAGCTCGTCGAAATCAAGCCCGGGTATATTGGGAGAATCTAGACGTTCCTCTTCCGGCAGCACAGGCATCTCAAAGGGGCAGGGTTGGAGTGATGAGTCGAGAATTTGATAAGGAAGGCTGATTCGCCACATACCTTCCTCCATGACAATCGGGAAGGGGAAAAGCTGGATTTGGTTCATGGCGGCGGGTCGTGATTGAGATTCAGTGCCGTCAGGGCCTGCGCCAACGTGTAGTGCAGCCAATGCCCGGTCTGGATTTTCTGCGTCCAAGAAGACGGATATGACCTGGGTGGCTTGGTCTTCTAGGACGGATGCTCCATTCCACTGAATCCATTCCTGCACTTTGGATATTTCACAGGATTCAGCGAGGCTTTTGCTCAATGTCGCATGAAGGAGTGACGCATCGTTAGCCCGAAGAGCCTGGGTCCAAGTGTCAAACACCTTTTGGACTGCCTGCCTTAGAATTGTGTTGGCGCGAAATCGTTTACCCGGAGCCCGTTCTCGGGTGGCTTCGACAGTGCTTGAGAACTCGGTAGGACGTGGAGCTTGGGATGGTTCTCGGTTAGCACAGGCCGCCAAGGAAGCCAGTGCGATGAGGACCACCAAGGTTCCGGATAGAAACGCTTTCGGCACGGTGTGTCTTTCTTGCCCCGACGAGCTCGAAACCAAGTCGGCCGCCCGGTTAGAGGCTAAGAAAACTGCCTCTCACTTCGTCTAACCCCTGCTCTTGAATCGGGCGTATACGTTGGCTCCGGCGTAGCTGGCCAGTGTCCCCATCTCCTCGGCTATGCGCAACAGCCGGTTGTACTTGGCGACGCGCTCGGAACGGCAGGGGGCACCTGCCTTGATCTGGCCGGTGGACCATGCTACCGCGAGATCGGCCACCGTGGTGTCTTCCGTTTCGCCTGAGCGGTGGCTCATGACGGTGCCCCAGCCTGCTGCTTTGACGGTGTTGACCGCCAGCAGTGTTTCGGTGAGGGTACCCACCTGATTGGGTTTCACTAGGAGGGCATTGGCTGCGCCGCCTTCGATGGCCCGCTGGATGCGCTCTACGTTGGTGACCAGCAGGTCGTCTCCGACCAGTTGCACTCGTCCACCTATGCGGGCAGTGAGGGTCTGCCAGCCCGGCCAGTCCTCCTCGTCGAGGCCGTCTTCGATGCTGACTATGGGGTATTGGGTCGACCACTCTTCGTACAATGCCGTGAGACCGTCAGACGAGTAGCGCTGGCCTTCTTGGGCTAGGTCGTACTCACCGTCGCTGATGAGCTCTGAGGCCGCCACGTCCAGCGCCACCATGCAGTCCTCTCCGGGGTGATACCCCGCGTCCGAGATGGCCTGCACGACTAGGTCCAAAGCCTCTTTGTTGGAGGCCAGAGAGGGCGCGAATCCGCCCTCGTCTCCCACGGTTGTGCTTTGGTCCAAGCGGACCAGCAGACGGCCCAAGGCGTGGTATACATCGACGCCGGCACGTAAAGCCTCGGCGAAAGTGTCCACCCCGGCGGGCGCGACCATGAACTCCTGGATGTCAGTGGAGTTGCGGGCGTGGCGTCCGCCGTTCAGGATGTTGAACATGGGCACCGGAAGCGTCAAAGAGTCTCCCGCAGCGAGGTAGCGGTAGAGTGGGAGCTTCTGGGACTCGCTGGCGGCCCTAGCTACTGCCATAGACACTGCGAGGAGGGCGTTGGCTCCCAAGCGCGATTTGTTGGGCGTACCATCCAAGGTCACCATCGCCTCGTCGATGGCCGCTTGGTCGAAGGGGGACTTGCCCACGAGGGTCGGACCCAAGTCGACCCTTACTGCCGCCACTGCATCCAAGACGCCGCGGCCGTTGAACCTGCTTTGGTCGCCGTCCCGACGCTCCACTGCCTCGTAGGTGCCGGTGCTGGCCCCAGACGGCACCATGGCGTTGCCGGTAGCGCCGTCAGATAGGCGAACTTCCGCCTCTACAGTGGGGTGACCGCGTGAGTCGAGCACTTCCCGGGCGTGGATGGCAAAGATGGTGGTCATGCTGTGGCCCTGCCGGTCTCCGTGGAGGCTTCTCGGTTGTTCGCGGCTGCCAATGCCTTCTCCACGGCATCCACGGGGTTGCTGGCCACCACGATTTTCGGGTCGACCTGCCCGCGTTGTGAGATGCTCCAGGTATCCAGACCTATCACCGGTATGTCTTCGGATAGTGCGTGGGCGATTTCGGACAGGGTGCCGTAGGCCCCGTCGATGGCTATGACAGCACGCCCCGTATGCACCACCATCACGTTTCGGGCGTAGCCCATGGATGTGCAGATGGGTATGTCCACGTAGCGGTTGGCGGCGGTGTGGTCCTTGCCCGGCAGTATGCCGATGGTCTGACCGCCTGCCGACTTGGCACCGCGGCAGACCGCCTCCATCACGCCGCCAAGCCCGCCACAGGCGACGGTGGCCCCGCGTGAAGCCAACTCACGTCCAACCGCCTCAGCGATGGTCAGCGCCTCGGGGGGCGGAGCGTATCCGCCGACTACGGAGATGATCAGTGGAGGAGAGGATTCCATGACTGCGCCTCGCTTACGAGCTTTACTTGAGGCCGATTATAGCAGCGGGCGCTAGCTGAACAGGGCTGCGGAGGCTGCGCCAGCGGCGTCTACTATCGGCGCGGGGTAGATGCCGATGAAGAAAACGCCCAACACCGCGAGGGCCAGCAACCCCGCCAGCACCGGGGATGTGGGGTGTGGTTCGTTCGATTCAGCCGGCACCATATACATCTGGCGTATGACCATGATGTAGTAGTAGAGGGAGATGAGGCTGCTGAAGATGGCCAGTCCTGCAAGCCACAGCAGGCCCTCATTGGCAGCGGCGGTGAACAGGTAGAACTTGGTGGCGAAACCTGCGAAGAAGGGCAGGCCCGCCAACGAGAAGAGGCCGATGGCGATGGATGCGGCCATGAAGGGGTTCTTGTCGGCCAGCCCGGCGAAATCGGATATCTCCTCTTTCGAGGTGGCGTTGAAAAAGGCGATGATAGCAATGAAGACGGCCATGTTGGTGGCAGAGTAGCCCACCAAGTGCAGCATGATACTGTTGGAGCCAAGATACGAATCGGCAGAAAGAGATGCGATACCCACCAGCAGGAAGCCCACTTGCCCGATACTGGAGTACGCCAGCAGCCTCTTGATGTTGTGCTGAGCGATGGCCACCAAGTTGCCTACCAGCATGGTGATGGCGGCCAGAACCGCGACGATGATTTTCCAGTCCTCCACCGAGGGCATAAGTCCCTCGCCGAAGAAGCGCAACACTAGGGCGAAGGCCGCCGCCTTGGATCCCACTGCCAGGTAGGCCGTCACCGGTAGAGGGGCGCCCTCGTACACATCGGGGGCCCACATGTGGAACGGCACCGCCGCCATCTTGAATCCCAGACCTACCAGTATCAGGGCCAAGCCCACCCACAGGGCGGGGCTGACTCCCTCGGCCCCCTGTAGCAGTTCTAGCTGAGCGGCGATATCGGCGTAGCTGGTGACTCCCAGCACTCCATAGAGCATGCTGAGGCCGAACAGCAGGATCGCCGATGAGAACGCGCCGATCAGGATGTACTTAACGCCAGCCTCGTTGGACTTGGGGTTGTCCCGTCCGTAGGAGGCCATGGTGTAGAAGCAGAAGCTCATCAGCTCCAAGGAAATATAGGCCGTCAGCAGTTCCCGCGACGCGGCCATGGCTGTCATAGCCAGAATCGACAACAGTACCAAGGCGTAGTACTCGCCCGGATAGGCGAGATGCTTGGTCAGGTATTCCATGGAGCTGAGGATGATGACAGCCCCCAGCACTAGGAAGAAGGTCTGAAAGAAGAGGGTGTAGCTGTCGATGACCACCAAGCCCTTGTAGAGGGCCACGTCCTCGCCCCACTGCACTAGGAATCCCGCTACGATGATCCCCGCGATGGCAACGACGCTGAGCCACGCGAGCAGGTGCTTGCGGTTCTCCGGCAGGAACAGGTCGATGGCAAACACCAACAGGGCAAGTCCGGCCAGCAGGAACTCGGGCAGCAGCAGGTGAAGGTTGGCGGTCAAGTCCATTAGGAGCAACTCACCAACACCAGATTACAGACGCCGATGTCGATAACGTCCAGAAGGGGCCCAGGCCACACGCCGACGAAAATCAGGGACAGCACCAGCAGGGACGTGGCAGCTATCTCCAGTCGCGAGGCGTCGGTGAGGTGCTCCCACTGGGGGTCCATGGGGCCGAAGAAGGTCTTGGCCAGCAGCCGCAGGATGTAAACCGCCGTAATGGCGGCGCCAATCACTGCGAGGATGGCCAAGGGCAGGTAAGTTTTGAAAGCACCAAGGAACACCAGAAGCTCGGCAACGAAGCCACTGAGCCCCGGCAACCCCAACGAGGCTAGGCCTGCCACAGCAAAGAAGCTGGCCGTCACCCCCATTCTGCGGCTGAGGCCTCCCAGCACATTGATATCGCGTACATGGGACCGTTCGTAGATCACGCCCACCAAGGCGAAGAAGAGGGCTGTCATGATGCCGTGGGAGAACATCTGCAATACCGCGCCGGATAAGCCAAGCGGATGCAGGGTAGCGATGCCCATGATTACGTAGCCCATGTGGCTCACGCTGGAGTAACCCACCACGTACTTCAGGTCTCGTTGCGACAAAGCCGATATCGCGCCGTAGAGCACGTTGACCGTGCCCAAGCCGATGAGTACCGGCATCCAGGTTTCGGCCCCGTCGGGTATCACCTCCATGCCCACGCGGATGATGCCGTAGGCCCCCAGCTTCATCAGCACGCCAGCATGCACCATGCTGACGGCTGTGGGGGCTGCTACGTGCCCGTCGGGCGACCAGGTATGGAAGGGCCACAGGCCAGCTAGGATACCGAATCCGACGGCGAAGAAGGGGAAGAAGAGGTTCTGGAAGCCTTCGGGGAATGCGCCCTGCTGCCACATGCAGTTCAGGTCGGTCAGGGAGAAGCTACCTCCCACCACTCCGCAGGCCTGCAACATTTCGGGGCTGGCGTCGGCAGTCTTCCAGTAGAGGGCGAGGATGGCGATCCAGATCAACACGCTGCCAGCCACCAAGTACAACACCAGCTTCAGGGCGCCGTACTCCTTGGTGCGGATGAAGGTGCCGAAGTCGCTGCTGCTGCCCCAAACGCCAATGAGCAGGTACATGGGCAGCACTGCTAGCTCGTAGAAGAAGAACAGGAAGAAGAGGTCTGAAACGACGAACACGCCGTAGACGCCCGCTACCAGCGTGAAATAGAGAACAAAGAAGTCTTTGGCCCGGGGCGTCACCGTCCACGAGATCAGCACACCGGCGAAGAACACGATGCCGGTCAGCAAGATCATGGGGGCGGATATGCCATCGATCCCCATGGTGAGCGTGATGTTTAGCGGGGCCTCCAGCCATACCCAACTGCGGTCGAACTGGGCGTTGGCGGCTTCCTGCCCCTCGGTCAGAAGTACATGCGAGTAGATGATGAAGACGGCAACGCTGAGGGCGAGAGTTATAGCGGCGCCCACGCTGGCGAAGAGACGCGTTTCCGTCACCCTGTCGCGAGGGAAGAAAGCGATGATCGCGCCACCCACAAGGGGCACCACGATGGTGAGGAACAGGGCTATGCTCTTGAAGTCTTCCATAAGGGACTAGGTGAGCCCCCACCAGAGGAGTCCGAGGAATACAAGGCCCGCCGTCATCACGAGCGTGTAGTTGTATACCTTGCCGGTGACATGCAACCGCAGCGTGCGGCCAAAAGCCCGCAGTGCGTTGGCTGGCCCGTTCACTGCGGTATCGTTCACAACTATGCGGTCGAACAATGCCAACACGCCCGAGAAGGCCAGTATCACCCGGTCGATGGCCAGCTGATAGACCTCATCCACGTAGTACTTTGCCTCTGCCACCTTCAGCAGGCCGGTGAATCGTGCCTTCCAAGGATCCAGAGACAGGTTCTTCCAGTAGTAGGCCATCAGTCCCAGCAGGAAGGCCAGCAGCGCGATGACACTGCCTCCTATAGCTAGGCCCCAATTTATCTCGAAGTGGTGGTGCGAATCGAAGAAGTTCGAGATCCCCCCGTAGGAAGAGGTGTAGTTGATGGCTATGAAGCCGAATCCTACTGCCAGCACCGCTAGCAGAATCAGAGGGAAGGCCATGGAGGGCGAGGCCTCGTGGGCGTGCTCGTTCTCTGGTGACAGTCGCCCGTAGAAGACCACGAGCATCGCCCGCGCCATGTACAGGGCACTGAGGAAGGCAACGATCAATGTGGGGACCAGCAGGGCAGCATTGTAGTTGTTCAAGGTGGCCAGCAGGATCTCGTCCTTGCTCCAGAAACCTGCGAATACAGGCACACCGCCTAGGGACAGGGCCCCAATGGTGAAGGTGAGCGCGGTGATTGGCATCACTCGTCTCAACCCGCCCATGTGGCGGATATCGGTCTGGTCCGCACCGTGCATTACGCTTCCGGCGCCAAGAAAGAGCAACGCCTTGGAGAAGCCATGAGCCATCAGGTGGAACATGGCGGCCGCCACTCCAAAGGAACCTAGGGACAGCATCATCAATCCAAGGTGGCTGATGGTGGAGTACGCTAGGATGCGCTTTAGGTCGGTGGAGACGAGGGCAATGGTCGATGCCATTAATGCTGTGAACAGCCCCACTCCGGCGACCGTCTGCAGGGCAGCAGGATGGGCCGCCTCAAAGATGGGGAAGGTTCGCGCCACCAAAAAGACTCCGGCCACGACCATGGTGGCAGCGTGTATCAGGGCGCTGACGGGGCTGGGGCCTTCCATGGCATCTGGCAGCCAGACATGGAAGGGGAATTGGGCCGACTTGCCCATCGCCCCCAAGAACAGCAGCAGAGCGATGCCTGTCAGCGCGCCTTCGCTGATGGCCCCGGCGCTGGCGGCCTCCAGTGCGTTGTGTATGCTGAAGTCGAATGTGGAGCCATGTAGGTTACCCACTTCGCGACCCAGCCACAGAATACCGATGAGCAGTCCGACGTCGCCCAAGCGAGTGGTGATAAACGCCTTCTTGGCAGCCTCGGCGGCGGAACGGCGGTCGTAGTAGTAGCCAATAAGCAGGTATGAGCAGAGGCCGACCAGCTCCCATGCGACGTACAGCAGCAGGAAGTTGTCAGCCAACACCAGAGTAAGCATGGAGGCGGCGAACAGCGAGTGGGCGGCGAAGTACCAGCCGAATCGCACATCGCCCTTCATGTAGCCGAGAGAGTAGACCTGCACCATAAGGGCGACAAAGGTCACCAATCCCAGCATCACGATGGAGATGGGGTCTATGATCATGCCCCACGTCAGTTGGACGCCCGCCACGCTGAACCATTCCCGGGAGCAGTCCACCACCCCTTGCCCCAAGCCGCAGCCTGCGCCTTGGTCCAAGAAGGAAGAGAGGACGAACCAGAAGGTGACAAACCCGGCGGCGATAGCCAGGATGGCTACGTACGCACCCTTCCCCGGCAGGAACCGCCCGAACAGGACGATTACAGGGAAAGAGGCAAAGCTAAAGACGGGTATAAGCCAAGCCCATTCCATTGCGCCCTACCCAGCGGTCACCATCGCATCAGGTCGACCTCATCGACGTTCACCGTCGACTTGGCCCTGAAGATGCGCAGAATGATGGCTAGCGCCAAGCCAACCTCGGCGGCGGCCACGGTGATGATGAAGATGGCGATAATCTGGCCTGAGAAGTCGTTGAACGCACCTTCTACGAGACCGTCTATGCCGAAGCGGTAGGCGGCCACGGCGATAAGGTTGATGTTGACCGCGTTCAGCATCAATTCGATAGACATGAGGATGAGCACCGCGCTACGCCGCGCCAACACGCCGTAGAGGCCGATGCAGAACAGGGCGGCAGCCAAGGCTTGGAAAGCGTAGAGGGGCACCATCAGCGGCCGTTGTCCTCGCGCCCCAGCACGATGGCCCCAACTAAGGCCACCAACAGCACCAGCGACGCAATCTCGAAGGGCAGGGCCCACTGAGTGAACAGTGGCTCGGCTAGGTGTCGGGTGAAACCCATGTCGTCAGCCTCAGGCTGCTTGGTGGTCACTCTATTGACCATGAAAGCGGCCATCAGAACGGCGAAGACGCCTCCTGCGGCCACGATGGCCAGAGGCCACTGCCGGTTGTCTGATATCAGAGGATAGTCGCGGCTGCGGGTCAGCATGATGGCGAAGAGCAGGACGATGGTGACGGCCCCGCCATATATCAGCACCTGCACCAAGGCCAGAAACTCGGCGTAGAGCAGCAGGTAGACGCCAGCCGCAGAGGCTAGGGAAACCAGCAGAAAGAGGGCGGCCCATACCACGTTACGGGTGGCCACCACCCCTATGGCTCCTCCCAAGACAAAGAAGGCGGCGAGGGCGAAAAGAAACCAGGACATTCTAAGTGGAGGCCTCCTCGGAAGCCTTCTCCTGGGCGGCCTTCTCCTCGGCGGCCTTGGCTCTCTGAGTAGGGGGTATCCAAGCGGTGTCGGCTTGGTATTGCATGCCCATTTCCAGCAGGTTGGGCAGGTCCATGCGGTCGCCGTTGCGTTCGTAGGTGCTTAACTCATGCTCGTGGCTCATGACGATGGCGTCGAAGTTGCATACGTTGACGCATATGCCACACAGGATGCAGCGGTTGAGGTTAATTTCGAAGGATTCGACAATCTTGCGGCGGTGGCTCTTGCCCTCCTGCTGCAGCGGGTTGTCCTTCATCTCCGCGCTCATACACTGGGTGGGGCAGTTGCGTATGCACACCATACACGCGGTGCAGAAAGGCTCTCCCACCTTGTCGTCCCACGTCAGGGCCGGGAAACCCATGTAGCGGGGTTTCACCGGCGTAGGCGTGGTGGGGTACTGCCGGGTCACGGGTTCGCGGAACCCGTTGAGAGTGGAAACCAAGGTAATGAGCATACCCTTAACGCTGGCCAGCATGAACGGGCCTCCTGCCGGTTGGGCCGTAAAGCCGCCTCATCCGCTGCGCCGGGAGGGTGAGGCCGCGATATATCGCGTATCCTACCACACCCAGTGAAACCGTAGACATGATGGTCAGGCTCCACCATGGCCACCCGTAAAACATGTACACCCCGGTGATGGCGACATTGACGAAGGATATGGGAATCACTACCTTCCAGCCAAATGACATAAGCTGGTCGATGCGCAGCCGTGGGAAGGTGCCCCGTATCCAGAAGATGATCAGGATCACGAGGTAGGTCTTAGCCAGGAACCAGATGATCGATAGGAGATTGCCCAACCATTCCGGCGAGGTGGGATTGTAGGGACCGTACCAGCCACCGAGAAAGAGCAACACGGTGAGGGCGGCAATGACGAAAGTGTTCATGTACTCCGCCAAGAAGAAAACGGACCAGTGGGCGCCACTGTATTCCACGAAGGGACCGCCGACGATCTCCGACTCGGCGAAGTAGATGTCGAATGGAGTGCGTCCAACTTCGGCTAGACCGGCAATGAGAAAGATCAACGCGCCCAAGGGCAGCAGGGCCACGTAGGGGATGTTGACCACATCTCCTTCGGGGTTCGTGCCAGCGCCTTGGATGCCGGGGAACTGGAAGTCGACTATCTGTACCAGATTCATGGACTGGGCCAGCATAGCCACGGATATGACGACCATGATGATGGGTATCTCGTAGCTGATTAGTTGGGCAGCTGAACGCAGACCTCCCAGCGCTCCATACTTGTTTGCGGAGCCCCAGCCCGCCATCACCAGTCCGACGATGGTTACCACCGAGAAGGCGATGATGAAGAGGAGGCCGAGATCCAGGTTGCGCACTACCAAGTCTTTGGAGGCCGGTATGGTGACCCACAGCATGAAGGAGGGGACGACGACCAGCAGCGGAGCGGCCCAGAAGATAGCCCGCTCCGATTCGGCGGGGACGATGTCTTCCTTGAGAATCAGCTTCAGACTATCGGCGATGGGCTGGAACAGGCCCATGGGGCCGGTGCGCGTGGGACCCAACCGTCTCTGGAGTCGCCCTAGGAACTTGCGCTCGATCCACGTCAGTGAGAGCACCACCACTGAGAGGGCGCCGAACAACACCAGCAGCCCGCCCACGATTATCAGCAGGTCCAGTGCGCTGTTGTCGGACATCTAGCGGTCCACCTCTCCCATCACGATGTCTAGGGAGCCAAGGATCATCACCGAGTCGGCGATCCACACCCCACGTAGCATGTGTTGGAGTGCCGAGAGGTTGCAGAAGGAAGGCGGGCGCACCTTGACGCGATAGGGCTTGTCGGTGCCATCGCTCACAAGGTAGACGCCGATCTCTCCGCGGGGGCTTTCCTGGCGGATGTAGACGTCACCCTTGGGCGGGCGCAACAGGCGTCGCCCAAGGGCATTGATCGGTCCCTCGGGCATCTGGGCCAAGGCCTGCTCGATTATTTCTAAGGACTGGTACATTTCTTGGACACGCACGAAGTAGCGCTCCCAAGTGTCGCCGGTGAATCCTACCGGAATCTCGAAATGAAAGCGGTCATAGATGGAGTAAGGTTCTGCCTTGCGCACATCGTAATTGATACCGCAAGCGCGCAGGCAGGGGCCGGTGAGGCCGAAGTCTATGGCATCCTCGGCACTGATGGGGCCGATGCCTTGGGTGCGGGCTAGGTAGACCTCGTTGTAGGTTAGGAGCCGGTCGCACTCCTCAATGTCTTCGATTATCAAGGGGAGAAGTTCGTCGATGATCTGAGGGAAGTTGTCGGGCAGGTCTTCCTTCACACCGCCCACATGGATGTAGTTGTGCATCATGCGGGCCCCGCTGATGGACTCGAAAGCCCCTTGGATGCGTTCGCGCCCTCTGAATGCGATCATCACCGGAGTCATAGCCCCGGCGTCCAGCCCCATGGTACCCACGAACAACAGGTGGCTGGCAATGCGGTTCAACTCACACAGGATCACTCGGATGTATTCGGCCCTCTCTGGTATCTCCAAGCCCATCAGCTTCTCCACTGCTGAGCAGAAGGCCATCTCGTTGTTAAAGTTGGCCAGGTAATCCATACGGTCAAACAGTGTGACAATTTGAGCGTACTGCTCGCCCTCGCACAGCTTCTCCGATCCACGGTGCAGGTAGCCGATGTGGGGCTCCAAGTCGATGATTTTCTCGCCGTCTATCTGGAGCACCATACGGAACACGCCATGAGTCGAGGGGTGTTGCGGCCCCATGTTGATCATCAGCTCTACTGGCTGTGTCTCCACTAGCTTTCCTTACGCCACATAATAGGACTTAGTCCACATAATAGGACTTACTCCGTAAAATGGGTCTACTCAACGAAATGGAGCTCCAGCTCCGTGTCGTCTTTCACACCGGGGATCCCCACCTCGGCTAGGGACTCCGCCAAGTCTTCCGCTTCCTCGTGGGCCTCAATCCACGACCGGAACCGGCTTATCAGGTTGTCCTGTGCGGTCTCCAAGCTATCGCCCTTCACCTGAAGAGAAAGCGTATCTACAGTGGCTAGGAACCCGTCTTCCTGGGGCACGACTCTAGCTTCGAAAATGTACTCGGCCACGGGGGGTCAGAACTCCTGGTAGTCGTTGAAAGGGAAGTCCTTGCGTGCGGGGAAACCCTCGAATCCCTCATAGAGCAACAGAGGCTCCAAGCCGGGATGTCCGTCGAACACGATGCCATAGAGATCATGGGCCTCGCGCTCGTACCAGTCGGCGGCACGCCATATGCCCGCCACAGACGAGACATGCGGGTCGTCGGAGGGCAGGTCGGTTTTGATGAACAACTTTTGCTCCAAGTCGAGGGACAGGAGGATGTAGACGACCTGCAGGTATTCCTTGTAGTCCACCCCGCCTAGGCACAAGAGCATCTTGAAATCGAGACGGGGGTCTTCCTTGGCCAGCCGGCATACGTCGGGGATGTGCTGGGGATGTACGCCGATAGCAGGGATGTCGATTACCGCGCCTAGGGTCACGCCATAGGGGGCCAGCACCTCACCCAGCAGGTCCTGAAGCGCCTGCGCTTTAGGGTCCAGCTTGGCCTCGGCTTCGGGGGAGTGATCCTCTGGCCTAGGCCTTCGCTCGGCCACTCTTGGAGTCCAGCATGATTTTTTCCTGCAGCTTCAGGATGCCCTGCATTAGGGCTTCAGGCCTTGGCGGGCATCCCGGCACATAGACGTCCACAGGGATCAGGTGGTCCACGCCCATCACTACCGAATAGGAACGATAGTAGGGGCCGCCGTTGGTGGCGCAACTGCCCATGGCGATGACCCACTTGGGTTCGGGCATCTGTTCGTACAGCAGCTTGATGGGATCGCCCATCTTCTTCACCACTGTGCCAGCAACGATCATCACATCGGACTGGCGTGGCGACGGCCAAGTGACGACGCCAAAGCGATCAAAGTCGTGATGGGCCATGTAGGTGGACATCATCTCAATGGCACAGCATGCCAGCCCGAAGGTCAGAGTCCACAGCGACGACTTCCGGGCCATAGCGAAAAGCTCCTCCGCCTTGGCGGTGACCACGCCGGGCATGGCGCGGTTGAAGTTGCTGGGGCCTGGTGTGTTGCCGGAGAGCTGGGTTATCTCGACCATTCCAAGGCTCCCTTTTTCCAAGCGTACCCCACGGCCAGCAGAAGAACACCCAAGAATAACGCCATGGCATAGAAAGCGACGGTGTTACCCAAGAATATCACCGCCCACGGGAACAGAAAGACGGCCTCAACATCGAAAATGAGGAACAGGATGGCAAAGATATAGTAGCGGACGTTTATCTGAGACCAAGTGTAGGGGGCAGGCTCGATACCACATTCGTAAGGGGTCAGCTTGCGGGGTGAGGGGCGCCGCGACGAGAGGAACATGGCCGCGCCAAACATCAGCACGATGGCCAAGATGCCTACGCCCCCGGCAAGCAGCACTGTCGACCATATGTTGGCGAAGGAAAACTCTTCCACTGGCTACCAAGCCCCCTTGCTCATGCCCTAAGGCTATCCCTGCCCCTTTGGTTGACAGCCTATCTTGAGGGGGCAAATATACCATCCAGCTACGAAGAGTGTCAATTTAGCCTGGCCTGCAGCAACGGTCCAGAGGCTCGACTGGGTCAGTGAAAACTTGCTATGCCCCTCAGCGTCCCCATTGGAACGAGTCCCCGCTGCCACAAGGCCATCAAGGCACACAGCCAACTCCAGGACGGTGGAAACAGCGTAGAGCTACCCCGATGCTCACGGAATGCTTTCGCGGATGTGCTGCTCTGGTCGCGCGGACGCCCCCTGGTCCTCACTCTGGCTTTCAGCGAACTCTCGCTCCATGTCCAGCAGTTTGGCTTTGACCGCGAGACCTCCCATGCCGTATCCATGGAGGCCTCCGTGGCTGCCGATGACGCGGTGGCAGGGGATGACCAAGGCCAGTCGGTTGCGGGCCATGGCTTGGCCTGCAGCGCGGAAGGCGCGGGGTCGACCCGCCTCTTGGGCGATCCAACTATAGGTGCGGGTTTCTCCGGGGGGAATGCTGCGGGTCGCCTCCCATGCTGCCTTGAAGAAGGGGGGAGCTTTTTCAAGGTCCAGATCTAGGCTGTCCAAGGCGCTCGACTCCCCTTCGAAGTAACGTTGTATGGCCCAGGATTGGTCCAACAGGCCGGTAGGATCGTGGGTGGCCTGTCTCGCCTCAGGCCCGAGCCTTTCCAAGGCCTCTTGGGGCGACGGTTGAAGTGTCACGGCTCGGAGTCCTGCGTCGGACACCAGGATGGCAACCCAACCCATTTCAGTAGCGAGCACGTTGTATCGCAAGCCTTCCATAGCTGCCTCCAGTGGGGGTTACCCCCTGCGGAAGATTCGCACGACCAATTGGCCCCGCAGTTGTACCCATGCCATAGCCAAAGCGCCTCTCTGGGCGTCGGTCAACTCCTTACGCCCGTAGAGGGTGCGCACGTAGGCCCCCACCAGCACATCTATGTGACGGGCTTTGGTGGGGAAGGCATATTGAAGCTGGTCGCGGTATTGGAAAGGCGTCTGGCCCAGCGTAGGAGACAACCCCCCCATTCGGGTAAGTAAGGTCAGACGCCGGAAGGCCACTGTCGGGTCGACCGAGGGTCGCATGAATCGGTACCATACCAGTTGCCACAGGGCCAACAACGCCACGGGAATGATTAAGAAGTATAACAACCAGTAATATTGGCGCGACCCCTCTTCGAGAATGAGAGGGCCTCCCACGCCGAAACCACCCTCCAGCAACAGCTCTTCTTCCTCTAGAAATCCGTCCATAGTGTCCGGGAGGAGGCCGCTCAAGATGCCGCCCGGCCCGCCCAACTCTTCGGGTACCGCCAATTGAGCCTTGACGTTCCCGGGAGTGGGTTCGAAGGTGATCCAACCGTATTCGGGGAAGAAAGCTTCCGTCCAAGCATGGCTGTCATCATCCTTGATGACGTAGGTGCCATCCCGCTCCGTAGCGTCGCCATGGTTGTAGCCGGTGGCCAGCCGTGCCGGGATACCTGCCGCCCGCAACAGCACGGTCATTGCCGAGCCAAAATACTCACTGTAGCCCTGCTGTGATTCGAACAGGAAGTGGTCCACACTGTCGGCGTCAAAGGGAGGCGCGTCGATATCTCTGGTGTACTCAAAGGTCTTGAGATGACGTTCGATGGCCTTGGCCTTGTCGAACGGAGTCTCCCATTGGGCCGTGAGGTCTTGGGTCAGTTCCATCACTCGTGGGGGCAATGTTTGAGGCAGTTGCAGGTAGCGCGCCATCACCCACGCTGGGTACTCTTCCCCGGCTTCGCGAAGTTGATCACCGCTGGCGAAGGACACCGAGGTGGTGGCAGCGTAGGTCTCGCCCGGCTCCACTTTGTTGTCTCCCGGATGCAGGTACAGTACCTCCGGTGGGTCTGGGACGGCTATGCGGAGAGTGAATACCTCCGGAGTCCCCAAGGGACGTTCGACGGACTGCACCTTCCAGTCTTCGGGGAGCCTCTGTTCCAAGAACGCTTCCGCATCGCCCCGGCCCAACTGCTCCGACGCTAGGAGGACTAGGTCACCCACGCGCTCGGAGCCCCGCGGTAGTTGGCCTCGCCAGTCGAGTTCCCCCAGATCCAACACGTAAGTTGGGGACTCGTAGGTCTCGAAGAAGCTGGCGCGTGGGGCCGCGACCACCTGTCCGCCGGTGAAGATGTTCTTGTTGGAGAATACCGCGGTTATTCGCTGTTCCACTGGCAACCGGTCTTCATACTCCACGGGCTCCGCCCTGACCTCGGGTGTCCACCCAGGGAATTGCATGGAGGTGGGGCCCATGGTCCATCCTTTGGAAGTGTAGGTGCTGTAGCTGCGCACCTTCAGGTACAGGGGATAGGGCGATTCGACTTGTAGCACCGGGTTGGCGGTGTTCTTGATGGCGCCCCGCAGGGGCAGTACATGGCTGAAGTCCCGGTATGGCCGAGGCTTCTTGCCGGGAAGGCCGGCAAACAGGCGGTTGAAGTCCTCGCTCAGCCCACCGGAAGGAGAGCTGAACCACTTGTACGGGGCGTTCAGAGGACGGAAACCCTGACTGTAGGGGAACACCAACGCCAGCACGAGAATGGCCACGGCGAACCAAAGCCCGTCGGACAGAGTGAACCAGGTAACGCTCCGGTCATACTGCAAGCCCCGTCGCTCCCAGTCGTTCTGACGGTGTACGGAGTGGACTCGGACTAGCAGCATGATGGCGGTGAACACATACAGCATCCAGTCGGCGATGGGGGCTTTCTCGATGTTGGTCAGGTTGAGGGCCATGGCCACTCCGCCCAAGATGACCACGCCGCCATAGCGGTGGTAGCGAAAGAGGGACCATGCGCTGAAGAAGCCGATGCACCAAGTGGCCACCATCAAGACGAAGGCGAAGGGAATGGAGTCGATGCTGATCGACTCCTCTTGAGCCGCGTCCAGCCAGACGCCCAAGCGGTCGAAGAGCTCTCCCACAGTGGAGACATCAGAGTGGGTAGGCGTGTATGCGACGAGCTGCCATACGATGAGGCCGAACCCCAAAGCGAGCCCAACTGGCAACAGAAGCACGGCAGGAACGCGAAAGCGGCTCAACACCAGACCAGTAACCACGGCGAGCACCAAGGTGATCGCCATGTTGGGCGTCTGCACCCATTCCGTACGCTCTACCGTCCACACCACGACCAGCAGGTGTGCGATGAGCAGCAGGGTTGCCAGATATCCCTCTCGCGGGCGCAGCCAGAGGGCGACGGCCTGTAGGCCATGCAATAACGGTTGCAGGTTAGGAGCAGTTCGCTCGGCAGCAACCTGCTCACTCATACCTGCACCTCCAGGTCGACGCGTACCGGAATGTCAAAGCGGCGGGCGTTAAGTGGCGATGTGAGGGTTTGGGACAAGCTCTGGCCGCGCTTGACCATGTAGGTGGGTATGTCGTGGGCGAAAAGCTGCTCTATGGCAGGGGCGATATTCACCGTCCCGGGCGACCCGCCGAAGTCTGACGGGTCGACCAGAATGGAGACCATCCTCACTCCGCGCTCGCTAACTGCTGACACGGAAGGAAGCCAGTTGGTCGACCCATTTGGCGTGATTATCACCAAGGTATCCAATCGAGTCAGTGAGGCTTCCAAGCTCAAGAGTGCTTGGCCCACAGGCAGTGACCCTTGGGCCCGCACCAAGGCTAGAAGCTCCAGCAACCTTTCGCCTTGACCGACACTATGGTCGGGCCGTAGCAGGTAAGGGTGGTCGGCGTAGGCCGCCATGCCCACCGGGATGCCGGTCCTCAGCAGTTGTGTGGCCAGCGATGCGGCGATGGACACCGTGAGTTCCTCGGTGTTGTCGAAGCCTTCGCCAACCTGCACCCGTTGCTGCATGTCCAAGAGCAGCCAAACGCTGGCTGATATCCCTTGGTCGAACTCTTTGACCATAAGGTTGCCCATGCGGGCCGTTGAGGGCCAGTGGACACGATTCACGCTGTCGCCCTGCACATAGGGACGAATGGAGGCGGCTTGGGTGGTTGTGTGCTGGCTACGCTCGCTGCGTCGCCCATCGCCGGGCAGACCGGCATATGGCAGGTTGAGGTTGGGCAGAGGTTCTGCCCTCGGGTAGACCACCAACTGCTGTTGACCCAGAAAATCGCGCTTTGCGCGGAACAGGCCGAAGGGGTCGCCACTGGTGACGCGCACCGGACCCAGCGTAAAGACGCCACGGCGGTTGCATTGGACTATGTGTCGCCAGGAGCGGGTGTCATCCGACGACAGGTTGACCACCCGGCCGCTGTGGGGGTCGGGCAGGTCGGTCAACTCTTCCACTTCCAGCCATGGGCGGGGCAACCGGGTGGGGTTTCGGATGCGCATCCGTCCCTCCAAAGGCACGCCCACCTGGCCGCGCGTGGCCCGTCTCTCCAGGACCACTTCCAGGCGCCAAAGGTTGAGCCAAGACCACGCCATGCCGACCACCACGGCGAGCACCAGCACGTAGGCCAGACGCCAGTAGATGGCAAATCCGCTGCCCCATCCCAAGAAGATAGCAACGACCAGCCCAATGATGGCCAGAATGCCCGGCATCGGCCTAGTCATGGGCGTGGTCTCCAAAGAGTGGAGCAGGTCCGGCCTGTCGACAAGTGCGTCGAACCTCGTCTGTGTGGATGGTTGGGTAGCGGTGGCCACAGTTTGCGGCGACAGTGTGCTGTTTGAGTGGCAGATTTGTATCTGTGGAGGGGTTGGATGCGACACTCTTTGTATCTGGGAAAATTGTTTTTGTATCTGTTTCGTGTCGAATTTGCCGCATTTTGTTCTGAGGTTGTATCTGTTGGGAGGACTTTTGCCGCCAGTGTTGTGTTGCATTTGTGCGCCGGCGTGGCGCCAGGAATCTTGGGCGCCTTGTGGCATGGGCTCCATGAGGGCCGTGCTGTGCGCCGTCGGCTTGATGTGGATGGGGCGTATTGAGCGCTGTCATTCAACCTGTTTCCGTAATAGGTGATCGGTGGTTTGGTTGGGCTGCCCCGATTATATGACTGGGGTCTATGTGGCTTGGCAATGGGGCGTTGTCATGGCCTCCCTGCTAGGGAATGACGGGGCGAAGTGGATGCCCGTCGGCGACGAGGATGACCGGTCAGTGGCCTCGAGGCGACTAGCAAGAGGCTCACCGCAGCAACTGCATGGGAGTCTGCTAGGCCTAGGGACATTCCCCATAGGGCACCCAGCTACCCGCCGGAGCGGGGAGCCACGGGCCGGGACCGCACTCCCGGCACAGGTACATTCCCCAGTATCTCAGTGACTATGCTCTTGCCGTCGACCCCTCGTATTCGGGCTTGGACCGAGACGATGATACGGTGGGCGATGACCTCTTCGGCCAGTTCCTGGATGTCGTCGGGGATCACGTAGTCCCTTCCCCGCACGAGCGCCAAGGCGCGGGAAGCCTTGAACAGCCCCAGAGTGGCGCGAGGGGAAGCTCCCAGCCCCACATCGGACATGGTGCGGGTCTGCTCAGTGATGTTCACGATATAGCCCCGCAGCAAGGGGTCCACGTAGACGTTCTTGGCCTCTTCCTGTAGCGAGGCGATCTCATCCGACTGGGCTGCAGGTCCCAGGCTCACTATGGGGTGCATTCGCTCCTGCTGGTCGATGATGGTCAGCTCGTGGTCCCGCCCCGGATAGCCTAGGGTGAGACGCAGCAGGAAACGGTCCAACTGCGCTTCCGGCAGCGGGAAGGTACCCTCGTACTCAATGGGGTTCTGGGTTGCCATCACGAAGAAAGGCGAGTCCAAGGGGCGGCTTATACCGTCGCTGGTCACTTGTCGTTCTTCCATGGCTTCCAACAGTGCCGACTGGGTCTTGGGGGTTGCGCGGTTGATTTCGTCGGCCAATACCACCTGTGCCATCACGGGGCCTGGGCGGAATTGGAAATCCTCGGTCTTCTGGTTGTAGACCGAGATGCCGGTGATGTCGGAGGGGAGCAGGTCGGGGGTGAATTGAATGCGCTTGAAGGAGCAGCCTATGGTGACTGCCAAGCTCTTGGCCAAGGTGGTCTTGCCCACTCCGGGCAGGTCCTCCACCAAGACATGCCCTTCGGCCAGCAGGGCCGCCAAGGCGTGTTCGATCACGGGTCTCTTGCCTAGGATCACCTTCTCGACGTTGTCCACCAAGCGTCGCAGCGATTCCTGGGCTCTCTCAACGGCATCGGTGGCCAAAGGAACACATCCTTGGTGACGGTATGGGCCTGACCGTATGGGTTTTCAAGTCTATCACAGCCCTTGGCCCAATACATCAAGCCCGCCGTGGAGCGCCGGACTCTAGGCAGCAGCCCCTCTCACCGCCGAATTGTCCTATATGTAAGGGGGTGTGTTACGGGGCATAGCCCAGTTCACCGGCCTTGCGGAAATCCGCTTCCGCCCCCGCTGCGTCACCTAGGTCCCGGTGAGCGAAGGCTCTGGCGTAGTATGCTAGCGCAAAGTCGGAATTGAGCCGGATTGCATCATCGAAATCAGCCATGGCTCGATCAATTAATCCCTCTTCATAGTAGATAACTCCGCGGTAGTAACGGGTGAGCGTAAGATTGGGATTGAGCCGGATGGCAGTGTCGTAGTCGGCGATGGCGCGGTCAAACAGACCCGTTTCGTAGTAGACGCCACCCCGATTGTTATAGGCGTCCACATGGTCCGGGACGACTCGGATAGTAGTGTCATAATCGGCAATGGCTTGGTCGAACAACCGTTGTGCGTAGTACGCATTGCCTCGGTGGTAATAGGCAACCGCATCGGTGGAATCGAGGCGGATGGTAGTGTCGAAATCGGCAATGGCTTGGTCAAATAACGCCTGTTCGTAGTAGAAACGGCCCCGGTTTTTGTAGGCGAGTCCATCGGTGGGGTCGAGACGGATGGCAGCGTCGAAATCGGCAATGGCTTGGTCAGACAAGCCTTGGTCATAGTAGGCGAGGCCCCGGTCGTTGTAGGCAAGCGCGTAGCCGGGGTAAAGGCCGATGGCAGCGTCGAAATCAGCAACGGCCTTGTCGAACAATCCTTGGCTGTAGTGGGCGCCCCCGCGATTGTAGTAGCCCAAGGCAAATTCGGGGTCGAGGAGGATGGCAGTGTCATAGTCGGCTATAGCCCGGTCGATTAACCCCTGTCCATAGTAGGCACTGCCCCGGCTGTTGTAGGCTGCCGATTGAGCGGGGTCGAGGAGGATGGCAATGTCAAAGTCCTCAATGGCTCGGCCGAACAACCCCTTCTCGTAGAAGGCAAGCCCTCGAGAGTAGTAGGTAGTCATAAGCTGGGGATCGAGGAGGATGGCAGAGTCAGAATCGGAGATGGCCCCGTCGAACAACCCGTTCTCGTGGTATGTAAGGCCTCGGTTGATGTAGGGCTCCACATCTGCGGGATTGAGGCGGATGACAGTGCCGTAGTCGGAAATTGCGCGGTCAAACAAACCCTGTTCGTAGTGCATTGCCGCCCGGTAGGAGTAGGCACCGACATAGTCGGGATCAAGGCGGATGGCAGTGTCAAAATCGGAGATGGCGCGTTCAAATAACCCCTGTTCGTAGTAGTCGGCGCCGCGATTGTAGTAGGCAAGGGCATCGGGCAGGGGTATGGCGGGGACTGTTGAATCCGGCGTTGCCGCGGGCGTTGCCGAAGCAGGTTGCTGCCTAGGTCCCCCGGTTGCCTCACCACCACAGGCAGCTAGAGCCAACATGGAGGTTAGGGCCAGTAACAGCCCCCCGATGGCCCATTGTCTGCGCGACATCTAACGCCCTCTCAGCTTGCTGGATTGTGGTGTGTCGTGGATCATCATGCTATGCGCCGCCATGGCGACCGTCAAATGTTTCTGGCTCTTCTCTCTTATCTTCTGACATATGATGGTTGATAATAATATGGCTATAAACTTATAATGAGACTATCAAGTATGGTATAAGCATGGGGAGGTACACCCCTAGCTATGAAAGACTATTACGAGGTTCTGGGCGTGGCCAAAGGCGCGAGCCAGAATGACATAAAGCAGGCCTATCGGAAGCTGGCCCGCCAGCACCATCCCGACGTCAACCGGGATGATCCCGACGCCGCGGACAAATTCAAGGAAATCAACAATGCCTATGAGGTGTTGTCCGACAAGGAGAGCCGCGAGAAGTACGACAAGTACGGCGAGAGGTGGAAACATGCCGACCAGATAGAGGAGGCTGAAGCAAACGCCCGGTCCCGTCGCGGTTTTTCCAGCTACACCTTTGGCGATGAATATGGGAATTCGTTCGGTGGCAGCTCTTTTGGCGGTAGTCCTTTTGGTGGTGGTTCCTCGGCGGACTTGTTGGAGGAGTTGTTTGGTGGGCGGCAAAACGCCCGCCGTGCACCGCTGCGGGTGTCTGCTGAGGTCAGTTTGCTGGAAGCCCTTGATGGAGCCGCGCGGTATGTGGATGTGCCCGACGATAGTGGTAGCACAAAGCGGCTGGAGGTGAAGATTCCCCCCGGGGTCGACACCGGCTCCCAAGTGCACATCCCCGGCAAGGATGGCAGGCGCGAGCTATATGTGGAGGTCAACGTCCGCCCCCACTCGCGATTCCAGCGCAAGGGAGTAGACCTCTACTCCGAGGTGCCGGTGCCAATGGTGGACGCTGTACTAGGGGCTGAAGTTGCGGTGCCCACGTTGAAGGGCACGAACCTCGGCTTGATCGTGCCTGCCGAATCCCAGAACGGGCAGACCTTCCGGCTCAGGGGCCAGGGTATGACTGCCCTATCGGGCCAAGGGTCTGCTGAGCAGGGGTCTAGGGGAGACCTGTACGTCACCATCAAGGTCGTGCTGCCCACGGGCTTGGACGAATTGGGGCGAGCCCTGTTCCATCAACTCAAGGAACTGCTGCCCACGATGTCATCGAAATAGCCCTCATCGGGAGATATGAGAACAAGAGAAAGAGGTTGAAGCGATGATGGTGCGAGGCACCTTGGAAGACGAGCCCTGTTACTTCATCAGCGTGGTCTCGCGCATGGTGGGCGTCCACGCCCAGACACTCCGCTACTACGAGCGCGTGGGTCTCGTTTCTCCGTCTCGGTCGGGAGGGAGACAGCGTCTTTACTCGTTGCGCGAGGTGCAGAAGCTGCAGCGTATCAAGACCCTCACGGAGGACATGGGCGTCAACCTAGCTGGCGTCGAGGTAATCCTCAAGCTGCTGGACCAAGTGGCCAAGCTTGAGGGCGACGTAGAGCGTCTTCAGCAAGAAATACAACAACTTCAGAGGCCATCCGGCGCGTCCGCCCGCCGCTCTAGGTAACCCCGCAGTCCGGCCAACCCGGATTCCAGTACCCCCGTTGAGTGTCGTGCGCGCTTTCCCTGTCATCGATGCTTCGTTTGTCATCAGGAGGTGTCTCAATGTTGCCGAGACAAGAGAAATTCACAGAGCAAGCCCAACAAGCCATTGCTGGCTCCCAAGAACTGGTAAGACAGTACCGTCATAGCCAGTGGGACGTGGAACACGTGCTGCTGGCACTGCTACAGATTGAAGATGGCTTGCCGGTGCAAATCTTGCGTCAGATGGGTGTGCCTGCCGACCTTTTGCGTCAGCAATTAAGGAAGGAATTGGAGGGCTTCCCCAAAATGGCCTCGGAGGGGGACCAGATATACGGTACGCCACGGGTAACCAAGCTGATGGAGAACGCGCGGCTGGAGGCCGAGCGTCTGAGCGACGAATACATAGGCACAGAACACATTCTCATCGCCGCTACTCTGGCGGAGCCGGGAGAGGCTGCCGGCATCTTTGAGGCGCACCGCATCGACCAGGAGAAGGTGTACCAAGCGCTGGTGCAGGTACGGGGCTCCCATCGGGTCACCGATCCGCGGGCCGAGTCCAAGTACCGCTCACTGGAGCGGTACAGCGTCGATCTCACCGCCTTGGCACGAGAGGGCAAGCTGGACCCCGTGGTGGGTCGAGAGGATGAGGTGCGTCGCCTGATGCAGACCCTCACGCGGCGCAGGAAGAACAACCCCGTCATGATTGGTGAGGCTGGCGTCGGCAAGACGGCCATCGCTGAGGCATTGGCCCAGCGCATCACAGCCGACGATGTGCCCGACAGCCTGAAGAACCGTCGCGTAATGGCCCTCGACTTGGGCGGAATGGTTGCCGGGGCCAAGTTCCGGGGCGAGTTCGAGGAACGCCTGAAGTCGGTGATGGAAGAGGTGAAGGAAGCCGAGGGTGAGGTCATTCTGTTCATCGATGAAATCCACACCGTGGTCGGGGCTGGCGGGGCCGAGGGGGCTATCGACGCCAGCAACATGCTGAAACCGGCCCTTGCTAGGGGCGAGCTACAGTGCATAGGGGCCACCACCACCGACGAATACCGCAAGTACATCGAGAAAGACGCCGCCTTGGAGCGGCGGTTCCAGCCCATTTACATCGAGGAACCCTCAGTGGAGGACACGGTGGAGATACTGCGGGCCCTGCGTCCCCGCTACGAGGCCCATCACAAGGTGAAGATTGAGGACTCGGCTCTGACGGCCGCCGCATCCCTCTCCCACCGCTACATCACCGACCGCCACCTGCCCGACAAGGCAGTGGACTTCATCGACGAGGCAGCCAGCAAGATACGCATCGACTCCCAGAGCCTGCCTCCAGACCTCAAGCGTGCGGAGGCTGAAATCCGTGACGTCTCTGATGAGGAACAAGCGGCTAACCAACGCAATGATTTCCAAGCAGCCGCCGAGTTGAAGACCAAAAGGATCGGGCTGGAGGTTTTGTACAACGAGAAACATGATGCTTGGTTCAAGGAACGTAAAATCGACACCACCATGGAGGAAGAGGATATCGCCGATCTCGTGGCGAAGTGGACCGGCATCCCCACTGCCCGCTTATTGCAGGGCGATGCCCAGAGGCTGCTGGACCTAGAGGAGCAGTTGCACCGGCGCTTGGTGGGCCAAGACGAGGCCGTGTCTGCTATTTCCGAGGCCATTCGGCGCTCCCGCTCTGGCCTGAGCGACCCACGGCGGCCCATCGGGAGCTTCATGTTCCTTGGACCTACCGGCGTGGGCAAGACCGAGCTGGCCAAGGCTCTAGCGGAGGCGCTGTTCGATGACGAGAGCAACATGGTGCGCATCGACATGTCGGAATACGGCGAGCGCCACACGACGGCGCGTCTCATCGGGGCGCCTCCTGGGTACGTCGGCTTCGATGAAGGCGGACAGCTGACAGAAGCGGTGCGCAGGCGTCCCTACCGCGTGGTGTTGTTCGACGAAATCGAGAAGGCCCATCCTGAGGTGTTCAACGTCCTGCTTCAGGTGCTGGATGACGGGCGTCTCACCGATGGCCACGGGCGCACCGTGGACTTCCGCAACACCGTCATCATCATGACCAGCAACCTAGGCACGGGAGAGTTGGGCCGCCAACGCTTGGGGCTGGTGGGTGGTCGGGCGGATGTGACGGAAGACGAGCGGATCCGGGAGTCGGTGATGGAGGCATTGAAGCGCAACGTGCGGCCTGAATTCCTCAACCGGATTGATGAGGTTGTCGTCTTCCATCCCCTGTCCCAAGAGCAGATCGTGTCCATCGTCGGCCTGATGGTCGCCGAGGTGCAGGAGCGCCTCAAGGAGCGGAGAATCAGCTTCTCGCTGACGACCGCCGCCAGCGAGTGGCTGGCCAAGGAAGGCTACGATCCCACCTTTGGGGCACGCCCCTTACGGCGCTCTGTGCAACGGTTGGTGGAAAACCCGCTATCCAAGGGCATCCTCTCTGGCCACTACGCTGAGGGTGACCATGTCGAGGTGGGCCTGGACCCTGTGTCGGACCGGCTGGTCTTCCACAAGCAGGGTGTGGCTGTGGCGGCGTAGGGGGTGGGGCCTAAGGGGAGCAGGTAGGTCGGCCGAGCGTCGGAGCGCGCCTGTCCGGTGGGACGCCGTTCGTTACGAAGATGACGCCGGGCCTGCGACGAGGCCCGGCAACTCTTTAGCAGTTGCCTGCTTAGCATCGCATTGCGTACCTGATTGCGTACCTGTAGGTAGCGTGCTATAATCCGCGACGCAAAAGAAAGAGAAGGTCCAGCACAGGAATGATAAGCGAGGCCCGCAAGTCCGAACTCATTACAGAGTATCGTACCCATACAACGGACACAGGGTCAGCCGAGGTACAGGTGGCGATCCTCACCGAGAGGATCAAGGAAATCACCGGCCATCTACGCACGCACCGCAAAGATGTGCGTGGTCGCCTCGGCCTCCTAAAGCTAGTAGGACAGCGTCGCAGGCTGTTGAACTACCTTACCCGTGAAGACGTAGCGAGATACCGCTCCCTCATTAGCCGGCTGGGCTTGCGCCGATAGCCCCGAAACCTTTCGGGGCGTATTGTTTCTAGGCGCTCGATACTAATAGGGAGGTCGCAAACCAGCCATGCCCCATGTTGTTGAACGCCAAATTGGCGACGATACCCTTACCATTGAGTCAGGGCGTTTTGCCTTCCAAGCTGATAGCTCCGTCACCGTGCGCTATGGCGGTTCCATGCTCTTGGTCACAGCCTGTTCCGCTCCACTGACCCGGGACATCGATTTCCTCCCCTTCACCGTGGACTACGAGGAGAGGCTGTACGCCATCGGCAAGATACCCGGCAGCTTTTTCCGCCGGGAAGGACGCCCCGGCCAGGATGGAATACTCACCAGCCGTCTAACCGACCGCCCCCTGAGGCCATTGCTACCCAAGGGGCTGAAGAAAGAAATCCAGATAGTCGCCACCGCTCTTTCAGTGGACCAGGAAAACCCCCCTGAGGTCCTCGCCATCATTGGCGGCTCGACGGTCCTTGCTCTGTCGGGCATCCCCTTCGACGGACCGGTGGGAGCGACCCGCGTCAGCTACGTCAACGGTCAGTACATCCTCAACCCCACCTACGCCCAGATAAACGACAGCACCCTCAGCGTAGTGGTTGCTGGCACGCGTGACGGCGTGATGATGGTGGAGGCCGGGGCCGACGAGGCTACGGAAGAGGTGGTGCTGGAAGCCATGCGCCGTGCGCAGGAAGCCAACGCCGTAGTCGTCGACATGATCGAAGAGTTGATGGCTGCCGTCGGTACCCCCAAAGAGGAATACCATGCGCCTCACTCTCACAACGGACTAGAGGGGGAGGTCCAACGCGTACTCAACGGCAGGCTTGCACAAATGCTGGACTCCTCCGCCGACAAGACGGAGCGAGAAGAGTCCTTGGCAGCCTTGGAAGGCGAAGTCGTAGCCGCGCTGGCCCAAGATGACAACAAGGCCGAGGTTTCGGCGACCTTCCAGAGCATACTCAAAGAGGCCGTAAGATCCCAGATTCTGAATCAGGGCAAGCGTCCCGACGGGCGTGGCCTGAACGACATCCGACCGATTAGCAGCGAGGTCGGCATTCTCGAACGCACTCACGGCACAGGTCTGTTCACCCGAGGCCTCACACAAGTGCTCACAGTAGCCACCCTAGGCTCCCCTGCCATGGAGCAGACGCTAGACACACTGAGCCCGGAAGCCACCAGGCGATTCATGCATCATTACAACTTCCCTGGTTACTCCACGGGCGAGGTGCGACGCATCGGCTCTCCGGGGCGTCGCGAGATCGGCCACGGAGCCCTTGCCGAACGGGCCATCGAGCCCATCATTCCCTCGCTGGACGACTTCCCGTATGCCATACGGCTGGTCTCTGAGGTGCTGAGTTCCAACGGCAGCACATCCATGGCCAGCGTATGTGGCAGCACCCTAGCCTTGATGGACGCAGGTGTGCCCATCAAGGCACCGGTAGCCGGCGTAGCCATGGGCTTAATCAGTGGCGACAACGGGCAGTTCGCCGTCCTCACCGACATCGAGGGTTTCGAGGATGCCTTGGGCGACATGGACTTCAAGGTCGCGGGCACCAGCGAGGGCATCAACGCCCTGCAGATGGACATAAAGATCAAGGGCATCACCCATGAGGTGCTGACCCAAGCCTTGGAGCAGGCACGGGAGGCGAGGCTCTTCATCCTTGGGAAGATAGCCGAGGCCATTACTGAGCCACGGCCCCAAGTGAGCGCCTACGCCCCCAAAATGGTGCGCACATCCATACCCGTCGACAAGATTGGCGCCCTCATCGGCCCCGGCGGTCGCAATATCCGGGGCATCCAGGAGGAGACCGGGGCCAGTATCGATGTGGACGACAAGGGCTCCGTCACCATCGGTAGCAACGACCAATCCAAGATAGACGCCGCCCGAGCACGCATCGATGGTCTGACCCGCGAGCTCGCAGTGGGCGATATCTTCACAGGCAAGGTCACTCGGGTCACGAGCTTGGGTGCTTTCGTAGAGTTGCTTCCGGGCAAGGATGGCCTGCTGCGTTCCAGCGAGGCTGGCACCGACTTGGAAGAAGAGATGAAGGTGGGCCAAGAACTCACGGTGATGGTGCTGGAGATCGATGCCATGGGCCGGGTGAACCTCTCCCGGCGAGCCCTCTTCGAAGGCGCCGAGGGCCCCGATGGCAGACCCCCCCGCCCTGCTGGCCAGCGACCGCCTTTCCCGCGGTCCAGTCCAGGTGGGCCACGGACTGACGGAGGGAACCGACCTCCCAGACCCGGCAGTCGACCCTCGGGACCGTACCGGCCCTCTAGGTAGCCACGACGTATCTGTTGGGGCGAGATGACTCAGACTGCCATCGTACATGCTCCATACAGATACTGGCGTGAGGTGACCTAATGGCGACCATCGACGTAGTAGTGCACGGCGCTACCGGCAAGATGGGTCGCGAGGTGCTGGCTGCTATTGGGGGCGAGTCCGACATTCACACAGCGGCGGCTGTCTGCCGCCAAGACCGTGGTGACACCCTCACAGCACCCGACGGCACAACGTCCATTCCCCTGTTCACATCCCTGCCCGATGCCTTGGAGGCCTCCAAACCTCAGGTAATGGCAGACTTCACCAACGCCGCTGCCGCGTTGCCAGCGGCCTTGGCAGCGGCTCGAGTGGGAGTCGGCTCGATCATCGGCAGCAGTGGCTTGGTGGAGACCGACTTCGAGCAGTTTCGTATCGCCGCCGATGAGCATGGCGTTGGCATTTTGGTGGTGCCCAACTTTGCCATCGGCGGGGTAGTCATGATGCAGTTGGTGAAACGCGCCGCCCCATATTTCCAGTACGTCGACATCATAGAGATGCACCACGAGGCGAAAATCGACAGCCCGTCGGGCACTGCCTTGGCTCTGGCGCAGAGCCTTGCCCAAGAGGGCGGCTTCCAGCGCAACCATAGCGAGAAGGAGCCCCTAGCAGGGACCCGTGGCGGCGAGGTCAACGGCGTGGGTGTTCATAGCATACGGATGGCGGGGCGCAGTGCTCACCATGAGGTGATTTTCGGCACGACTGGGCAGACCTTCTCCCTGCGCCACGACACATTAGGCCGCGACTGCTACATGCCTGGTGTTCTGCTGGCCATACGCGAGGTTGTGAAGCAAAAGGGGCTTGTGATAGGCTTGGAACGCCTACTTGGACTCTAGCTGCGGGATATGGCGGGAGATGTCAGCATAGCCGTTGTCGGCGCCACCGGCGCCGTCGGCCTTGAGTTTCTCAAGGTGATGGAGCAACGCGCCTTCCCGGTAAGTTCAGTCCGTCTCTTTGCCTCACCTCGCTCCGTCGGCAAGCAACTCTCAGTGAACGGCAAGCCTGTCACCGTGGAGCAGACCAGCCCCGGCTGTTTCGAGGGTGTGGACATCGCCTTCATTTCCGTCAGTTCCGAGCTCAGCGAGGAGTTAGCCCCTCAGGCAGTGCAAGCAGGGGCGCTGGTCATTGACGACAGCTCCGCCTTTCGGATGTGGCCCGATGTGCCTCTCGTGGTGCCCGAAATCAACGGGCAGGATGTTGAACAGCACCACGGCATAATATCGATCCCCAACTGTTCTACCACCCAGATGGTGATGGCCGTGGCCCCGCTACATAGGGCGAACCCGGTCCGCCGCATCGTAGTGGACACCTATCAGTCGGTATCTGGGGCTGGCGGTGGGGCCATGGAAGAACTCAGGCAACAGGCAACCGACACCTTGAACGGACAGGATGCCGACGGAGACACCGCCTCCAAGCGCATAGCGTTCAACCTTCGCCCTCAGATTGGCGACTTCCTCTCCAGTGGTTACACCAAGGAAGAAGAGAAGATGTCGGAGGAGACCCGCAAGATACTGCACGCTCCCAACATTGCTGTCTCTGCCACCTGTGTGCGAGTGCCGGTGCTGGTGTGCCACAGCGAGGCGGTGCACATCGAATCCGAGGGGCCGTGGTCTGTGCCGGACGCCCGCAATATTCTGGCTTCCTTCCCGGGCGTCTCCGTCGTGGACGACCCTGCCAGCAGTGAGTACCCCATGCCGTGGGACTTGGCGGGCAGCGATGACGTTTACGTCGGGCGCATCCGGCAGGACTGGTCGCACCCCAATGGCTTGGCCATGTGGGTGGTGGCCGACAACTTGAGAAAGGGCGCTGCCCTTAACGCCATACAAATTGCCGAAGAAGTCATGCGGAGGGACTGTCTGAAGCCTGCTCCCACCTTCTCGCAGGCCTCGGCTCCCTGACCCCGCTATCCGTTTCGAGAGAGAGGACTACCAATGGCAACCCAACAGCCTATGCAGTGCCCCCTAGTCATCAATGGGCGGGAGATGGAGGCCAGCGGTGGCCGCCGCTTCTCTAGGGAGAACCCCGCCAACGTAAACGAGGTAGTCACCGAGGCAGCGCAAGGGACCGTGGAGGACATGCGCGACGCCATCCATGCCTCCCGCCATGCCTTCGACTCCAACACGGAAGCTTGGGTAACGAATTACAAGCTGCGCGAGAGGGTGCTCTTCCGAGCAGGGGAACTCATTCGCCAAAACGCGGGACGGCTGGCAGACGTGGTGCGACTGGAAGTGGGCATGCCGGCTCGCCAAGCGGCCGTACATGTGGCGGCGGCAGCCGACGTTTTCGACTTCTACGCCGGTTTCTGTAGCAAGATGTACGGAGAGACCATGTTCCTGCCAACGGGATCACAGGTCAATCTGATAAAGGAACCCATCGGCGTGGTGGCACTAATCACGCCTTGGAACTTCCCCCTCACCCAGACCGCGCGCAAGGTGGCGCCTGCTCTCGCGTCAGGTTGCACCGTCGTGCTGAAGCCTGCCAGCTATACGCCCATGGCGGGATACGAGTTGGTGCGCATACTGCATGAGGCGGGAGCGCCCAAGGGGGTACTCAACTTCATCTCCGGCCCCGGTTCCACAGTAGGAAACGAGTTGGTCCGTAGTCCCAGCGTCGACAAGATATCCTTCACCGGCGAAACGGGCACAGGCAAGGGCATCGCCGCCCAAGCCGCCAACGACATCAAGCGTGTGAGCCTGGAGTTGGGCGGCAAGGCCCCCTACGTAGTATTCGACGACGCCGACTTCGAGGGCGCGTCCCGCGCCGCCATCTTCGGGATGTTCCGCAACGCGGGTCAAGCCTGCGGGGCTACCACTCGGCTGCTGATTCAGGAGAGCATACATGATGAGTTTCTGGAGCATGTGGTGCGCTTGGGGCGTACCCTGCAAGTAGGGGATCCCGCGGACGCAGCAACTGACATGGGCCCCATGATATCCCGCTCCCAAGAGCAGACGGTGATGGACTACATCAAGTTTGGTCAGGATGCTGGGTTCGACTTGGTGCTGGGCGGGAACAAAATTCAGGGTGGCGCCTTCGACAACGGGTACTTCGTGGAGCCGACCATCTTCGCGAATGTGGACAACGCCTCCAAGCTAGGACAAGAGGAAATATTCGGTCCGGTAGTCGCCGTAATGTCCTTCAAGGATGAGGAGGAAGCCATCCACATGTCCAACGATGTGCCCTTTGGCTTGGTGGCCGGTGTCTGGAGCGGCGACCACGCCCGCTCGCTGCGGGTGGCACGCCAGATAAAGGCTGGCACGGTGTGGATACGCGACAACTACCAGCAGCCCGCCGAGGGCATATGGGGCGGCTTCAAGGAGAGTGGCATGGGGCGCGAGTTGGGCCCCTACGGTATGGACGACTTCATGGAGGTCAAGCAGATATTCACCGATGGTACGGGACTGGCGATGAAGCCATCCTACCGTCAAGTCATCAAGGAGTAGCATCACGAGAGTCTAATTGGACAGCAGGTAAGTTATCGGGAGGAGAATCGCAATGGTAGAGCTGGGCAGGCTGATCACCGCACTGGTCACCCCATTCGATGAGCGGGGGAACGTCGACTACGAGCAGGCTAAGCGCTTGGTGCGGGCCCTGATGAAGTCGGGCAGCGAGGGTTTCCTTGTGGGAGGCACCACCGGTGAGGCCCCCACTCTTTCCAATGAGGAGAAGCTGCGCCTGTACGCCGAACTCAAGTCCACTGTGGGGGAAGAAGCCGCCATTGTCGCCGGCACCGGTAACTACAGCACTTGGGAGAGCATCGAGCTCAGCAAGCAGGCGGAAGAGGTTGGGGTCGACGGGCTGTTGTTGACGGTCCCTTACTACAACAAGCCCCCTCAGGAAGGCATCTACCAGCACATGAAGGCCATCTCCGGCAGCACCCACCTGCCCTGCATCATGTACAACATTCCGGGGCGGACGGGCATCAACATGTCGGTTGAAACCGCGATTCGACTCAGCCACATCGACAACATCGTCGGCGTTAAAGAGGCCACCAGCGACTTTGAGCAGGTGGCTCGTGTGCTCGACGGGGCCACCCACGACTTTCGCTACTGGAGCGGGAACGACGGCGACACCTATCCCATGCTTGCCATTGGCGGTTATGGCGTCGTCTGCGTCGTCTCCCACTTGGTAGGCAAGCAGATGAAGAAGCTCATCAACCTCACCTTGGAGGACAAGCGGGAAGAGGCGTCAGCGATGCACCGCCACCTGCTGCCCATCGGCAAGGGATTCACCGGCATCGCGTCTAACCCCATCCCGGTGAAGTATGCCCTGAACCGTGTCGGCTTCTACGTGGGCGACCCACGCCTGCCCCTAGTACCCCCCGATGAGAAGGGCGCCGCCGAAATCGACGCACTGCTGGAGCGCTACGACATCGACCTGCCGTTGCCGGAGTAGGGTTGAGATAGGCGGGAATTAACAATGACCACCAAAGAGAGGATGACGTCTCAAGCACACCTGCGCCAAGCTTTGGTATTCCTCGAAGAATCGCGGCGAGAGCTTGAGTCTGGTGACATTTTGCAGGGCTCGGAAAAGCTATGGGGTTCTGCTTGCCACGCTGACATGGCCGTAGCATTGCAGCGAGGCTGGCCTCATGGGCAACACAGGGCTATGGTAAATGCTGCGGAGAGATTGGCCCGTGAGAACGATGAACCGTTGTTGGCAGCGGATTTTTCAGTAGCCGAGAAGTTCCACGCCAACTTCTATCACGATTTTATGGAGGACTACGTCATAGCGGAAGACCGCGTGAAGGTAGAACGCTTCGTACGGAGAATTGTGGAGATAGCAGGCCTCGACTTGCAATAGGGGGAAACTATCTGACAAAAGAAGAAGGCCTCCGCTGACGGAGGCCTTCTTCTTTTTCTGTGGCTCGTGTTTGATGTGCTAGCTGCGGCGAGGGGCTCCTGCGATCACGCGTGCGGCCATGTCGTGGTCGATGCCACGGGGCCACTCCCTCTTGGAGGGGTCGCTGATGCTGATGATAAGGGGCGGGCCCAACTCGTCAATCTGCATGCGAATGACGTCGCCGTCCTGCACCGCACCAATCTGCTGGTGGTTCACGCCTGTGGCCACAACGTCCCCGGGTTCCAGAGTTGCCAGCTTGGACATCTCGGACACCAGTTCACGGATGGGGTGGGCCATGTCGCTGGTGGGGAAGTCGTGACGGGGCTCGTCGTTGTTCCAGAGGCGCACCTGGATGTTCTGGGGGTCGGGGATCTCATCGGCGGTCACCAAGGCGGGCCCCATGGGAGCGAAGGTATCCCATGACTTGCCCAGCCAGAAGCTGTTGCCCACCGCACCCTGAAGACCCCGAGCCGACATGTCCAGGAAGTTGGTGTAGCCGAAGATGTAAGAGTAGGCGTCTTCCTGGCTTACGTTACTGGCGGTCTTACCGACAACGAAGGCCAACTCCGGCTCATGGTGGAATACTGATGCGGGTGCATCGGGCAAGACACAGGTGTCACCGCTGCCAATAATGGCGGTCGGCGACTTGAGGAAGGCATCCAACACTGCTGGTTCGCGCTGGCCGAACTCTAGGTAGTTTACGGCGGCGCAGATCAGCTTGGTGGGCTTGGGTACTGGGGGCCGGAACCTGACGCTGTCGGCGGCGACGCCTTCTTTGCCGTGAGTCGCCTCTTCGAGCTTGGACTTGAGATTGTCCCAGTCGTTGATGACGGCCTCAATCTTGTCCATGGGCTTGTGGATGTGGTGACCCGCTAAGGCAGCCTCGGCGTCAACAACCCGGTTGTTGCTGTTTATCACGCCAAGACGCCAGTCGTCATACAGTACCAACTTCATGTCTCTTCCTCCCTTTGAGCTTATTGGTTGTTCTCTAGGCCTGTATTGGCCAGTTTTGTGCCCGTTGGCAAATATGGTGATATGAGGGAATAGGTCGGCTAGTTCAGGACGATGGTCTCCTCGCGCTTGGGTCCGGTGGAGACCATACTGAAGGAGCAACCCACCAGTTCTTCTAGACGGGTCAGGTACGCAATGGCCTCTTGGGGCAGTTGCGACATTTGGGTACTTCCTGCAGTGGGGTTGTCCCAGCCTGACATTTCTTCATAGACCGGCTCGCACCGTTCGAGCAACAGCGTATCTGCAGGGAAGCGGTTCACTTCCTCGTCGGCAGCGCGGTAGCCTACGCAAATCTTTACCGAGGGGAGCCCGTCGAGGATATCCAGCCGGGTGAGGACCAGCGAATGGAAGCCATTGAGGCCAACGCTGTAACGTCCGGCCACAGCGTCGAACCAACCCAAACGGCGTGGCCTGCCTGTGGTCGCGCCATACTCGCCAGCTTTTTCCCGCAGCAGCTCTCCCGTTGCGTCCTGCATCTCAGTAGGCATAGGCCCGCTGCCAACGCGGGTGCAGTATGCCTTGAATATCCCCGTAATTTTCTCGATATGCTTAGGGCTAATCCCCATGCCGATGCAGGCCCCGCCCACAGAGGGCCAAGAGGATGTTACATAAGGGTAGGTGCCATGGTCCAAGTCGAGAAGGGTGCCTTGGGCCCCTTCAAGCAGAACCTTGCCACCGTCGTTCAGGATGTCCTGGATGATCCCTTCGGTGTCGGTTATGTGACCATAGAGCTTCTCACGCCAACTCAAGCATTTTTCGTGCACCTCGTCCACGGAAAGGGCTTCTCCATCGTAGACTCGGGTAATCATCTTGTTCTTGAGTTCCATGACTTGCGCCAAGCGGTCTCGTAGGTGCTGCTTGTCCAGCAGGTCGCCGACGCGCAGGCCGATGCGGCTGGTCTTGTCGGTATAGGCAGGGCCCACTCCCCGGCCGGTGGTGCCAATGGCTCCGGCGCCTTGGGACCTCCGCTCTTCTTCCAACTGGTCCAACAGTATGTGGTAGGGCATGATCAGGTGGGCCCGCTGGCTGACATAGAGACGGTTCGTATCCACCCCGCGGGAAGTCAGTTCTTCGAGTTCCTGCAAAAGGACATCCGGGTCCACCACCATACCGTTGCCGATCACGCTGGATGCTTGGGAAGCGAAGATGCCTGAGGGGACCAGATGCAGGCGGAACTCGCCATTGTCGTTGATGACGGTATGGCCTGCGTTGCTGCCGCCCGCGAAACGAACAATGCAGTCGCTGTCCTTGGAAAGGAAGTCAACAACTTTGCCTTTCCCCTCATCGCCCCACTGGCCACCTATAACCGGATACGCGGGCATGCAGCCTCCTACGTTCTGCGTTCAAACTTGCGCAGTATATCAAAACCAGTCGATAGCGGGAAGCGGGCAGCGTCACTCGTGATTGTCCGGAGTTGATGGGCGGTGTCGGGGAACCTACCGTCATTCTGACTCAAGGCCTAAATGGCTGGCCTGTTGTGGCGGCATGGAGGAGCAGGCTGATTGACCGTCCTCCTTTTCCGGTGCTAACATGCCAGATAAGAGATAACAACCTAGTCCCAGGCGGGAGCTTGGTGGAGCCGGGCTGAGAGGCCCCGACGGATTCGGGGCGACCGCTAGAACCTGATCCGGGTAATGCCGGCGGAGGGAGTTGGCCAAGTGCCGTCAGACTCCCTGGCGGCTTTTCTTTTCCGGGGCAGGGCGGGATGCAAGGAGTGGAGCCATGTCCGATGCTCTCGTAATTGCCGACAAGACCTTCAACTCCCGCCTCATCGTGGGCACAGGGCGCTACCGCACCATGGAGGAGATGGTCGAAGCCATCGATGCTTCGGGCACGGAGATGGTGACGGTTGCCATCCGGCGCCTCGATTTGGACAATCCAGCAGAGAAGACCATCCTCGACTACATCGACTGGACCAAGTACAACATCCTGCCCAACACTGCCGGTTGCAAGACGGTAGAAGAGGCACTCTTCGTTGCCCGCTTGGGGCGGCAGGTGTCGCAGACTAACTGGGTCAAGTTGGAAGTCATCCCCGACGCCAGTTACCTGCTTCCCGACCCCATCGGCACCCTGGAAGCTGCCGAACTCTTGGTCAAAGAAGGCTTCATCGTGCTGCCTTACATTCATGCCGACCCTGTTCTGGCCAAGCGGCTGGAAGATGCGGGGTGCGCTACGGTTATGCCCTTGGGATCGGCTATCGGCTCCGGTCAAGGCATACACACTGCCGAGGAGATACGCATCATCGTCGAGCAGGCGCGTGTCCCTGTGGTGGTGGATGCTGGTCTTGGCGTGCCGTCTGATGCCTCGCAGGCGCTGGAGATGGGGGCCGACGCGGTGCTGGTGAACACCGCCATCGCCCAAGCGCAGGACCCCACTTTGATGGCTCAAGCTTTCCGCAAGGGAGTGGAGGCCGGACGCGAGGCGTACGTCGCTGGGCGTATACCGCGCAGGGCATCTGCCGCTGCAAGCAGCCCCACTGTCGACGTACCGCAGCCAGTGGCGGCTAACTAGCGTCATGGGTGCCCTCCCCACGTCAACGCTGTGCCTCGTCACCGACCGGGCGGCCCGACGGGAGGCTGCCTTGGAAGCGGCCGTGGTGGCCGCGGTGCAGGGTGGCGTGGACATGGTGCAGCTACGCAAGAAGGACCTGCCGGGCCGCGCACTGCTGGAGGTTGGTCAGAGGCTGAAGCAGGCCATCGACGGCCGCGCTCTCTTGATCATCAATGAGCGGGTGGATGTAGCCCAAGCCTGCGATGCCGATGGGGTGCAGCTCGGAGAGGACGGCCTGCCGGTGACGGTGGTACGGCGCCTACTGGGTGAAGGTAAGCTCATCGGGCGCTCCGTGCACAGTGTGGAGGCGGCGATACAAGCCGAGAGCGAGGGGGCCGACTTCCTGATAGTGGGGACTATCTTTACCACGGGTTCGCATCCGGGAGCAAAGCCGGCCGGGGTGGAGCTTTTGGTTCAGGTTGCGCAACAGGCTAAAATCCCGTTCCTAGGCATTGGAGGGATCACCACCGAGAACGTCTCCGATGTGATGCGAGCCGGTGCATCGGGCGCGGCCCTCATCAGCGCCATACTTTCATCTCCCAGCCCGCAGGAGTCCGCCGCTGACATCAAAAAACGGATGACGTTAGCGCCGGACCGTGCCCCAGCCTCTGCCAGCAGGGGACGCAATGGCGGTTAACCTGATGGTCAACGGAAAGCCTCGGGAGATCGACGGCAGCCAGAAGCTAATGGCCTTTCTGGAAGGGCTCGGGGTGAACCTCAACTTCATCGCGGTGGCGTACAACGGCGAGGTGCTGGACAAAGACGACTTCTCCACAGTCACACTCGCTGAGGGTGATGTGCTGGAAATCGTCAGGCCCGTCGGCGGGGGCTGAGGCTCTTAGGGCGACACTTCTATCCGCGGCTGGGGGGCATCAGTAATCTCCCCCACCATGCATGCTCCCTCCACCCCTCGCTCCTTTAGTGCCGTCAGCAGTCCTTCTAGTTTGTCGGACGCCACCGAAATCAGTAGGCCGCCTGATGTCTGCGCGTCGCAAAGGAGCAGCCTGTTTTCGGGCGAGATGTCGGGATGCCAGTCGGTGATTGGCTCGACGCCTTCCAGGTTGCGGTGAGTTCCGCCGGGGGCAACACCTTGGGCGAGCAGTTCCTGCACTCCGGGAAGAATGGGGATCTTGCCGAGGTGAATCCGGGCGGCGACCTCGCTGCCTCGGACCATGCCTTCCAAGTGGCCCATCAGGCCGAAGCCGGTGACGTCGGTGCAAGCATGAGGGCCTACCTCCATCATGGCCTCTGAGGCTCGCTGGTTCAGCGTGGCCATGGTGTCGACCGCACCCTGCAACACCTCGTCCGACACCACGCCCTGCTTGGCGGCTGTGGTGATTACCCCTGTGCCCAAGGGCTTCGTCAAGACCAGTTGGTCGCCGGGTTTGGCGCTGGCGTTGGTCACCTGTTGGCCGGGGGTGACGGTGCCCACGACTGCCATACCGTACTTCGGCTCCTCGTCGTCCACGGTATGGCCGCCGACTATGAGACACGACGCCTCCTGTGCCTTGGCATAGCCGCCCTGCAGGATGGTCCCGAGAATCTCCTTGGGCAGGCTGTTGGGGAAGCCCACGATGTTCAAGGCCAGCAGGGGCTTGCCTCCCATGGCGTATACGTCACTCAGGGAGTTGGCAGCGGCAATGGCCCCAAAATCAAAGGGGTCGTCGACCACGGGCGGGAAGAAGTCCATGGTGAACACCAGCGCCAAGTTGTCCTGCAGCTTGTAGACTCCAGCATCGTCGCCGGTCTCCGTCCCCACCAACAGGTTGGGGTGCTGCACTAAGGGGAGGTCTTTCAGGACCTGCACGAGGTCCTCTCTACTAATCTTGGCTGCTCAACCGGCGCAGTGAGAAAGCTGGGTCAAGCGGACCTGCTGGCTCTGCATACCTTTCCTCTCGTTGGTTGACTCTTGTGGGTTGCTGGCTCAGGGGTGGCCAGCGTTTGTGGCATTTTGGGGGCACTTTTGTAGCTGCCGTAGCACATCACTCGTATCTGCGAAAAGTGTTTTGTATCTGTACCCTGTGACATTTGTGACATGGTCGTAGCTGAGTCAGCTATGGCACACTGTGACATCCGCTGGTGTCCCTGTTTCCTTTCGTTCCATGGTTGAAGGCAAGCACAACCGGGAGAACTGCCTCCAGGGTTTGGCCGAACCCGAGAAGCGGTCTCGAAAAAAATAGCTGGGGACGCCCTGCAGGGTGAGTCCCCAGCCTTTATCAAAAGTATAAGACACGCGGACGCCTGTCAACGGGCTGATGTCATGGGTGGAGCACCTGTTTTCCATGGCAGCGACGGGTATGTGCGGCATCCCTTGTTCCTAACGCTTCTTGCTCCTAACACCGTGTCGGAGGAAGTGGGCCTGATAGCTCGCTCCAGTTTTTTGCGTCCATCATCTGAGCCCAGTGGTTGTAGAAGCCGCGGCCGTTCATCTCGCTGAAGCGGCAGTCGCTGGTCCATGCCATCAGGTCTTCGTTGAAGCCCTCATGACCCACACCCATAGACACGTTCACCCAGGAGCGTCGGGATACTGTGCCACGGCACGTCTGGGTGCATTCCTGCCAGTTGTCCATGTCGTCGACCTCAAAGGTGCCGGAGGGGCTGAAGGTACGGATGCCTGACAGCCGTAGAGCCTCCTTCACCTCGGGCGGAGCGTCCTTGTCGGCGAACAGCCAGGACCATATCTCGATCTTGTCGGGCCCCCGCGGTTGCCACACCCGGAAACTGCGTGTGTTGGAGCGCAGAATGGAGAAGTTGGGAAAAATGGTGCCCACGATGGGGTTGACCATGGAGAGGCGCGAGCCCAGACGCTTCTCCACTTCAGGGAGGACGCTCTCTTCGTAGCTATTCAACTCGGGAATCGGAAGGTCGATTGGCTCCCCCACGCCGGTGCTGTTTATGCAGTGTCCCATGCCTGGGTACACCATTCTGCCAGTGTTGGTGGGCCGCACACGGAAGTTGCCCCCGAACCCTGTGGTGATAGCCGAAAGGTGGGTCCAGCCGACATGGTAGGGGTCGCCGCCAAAGCTCTCGGAGGGGAACTTCCAGTTGCAGGACAAAGTCCACTTGTGCACACCGCCTATGACCTCGACGCCGCCTTCTCGCCGGTCGAAAAATACGTCCAAGTACCAAGCCGCCTCCCCTAGGTAGTCCAAGAGAGAGGGTGCATTGGGGTCGAAGGTGGCGAACACCAGCCCCTTGTAGCTGTCCAACTGAGCCACTTGGGCCAAGCCCCACTTGGAGGTGTCGAGCTCATCGTAGTAGGCCTCCTTGAGGGAGGGAACGGCGATGAGCTTGCCATCGCTTCCATAGGTCCAGCCATGGTAGGCGCAGACAAATGCCGACGCGTTGCCCGAATCGGCGCGGCACACCCGGTTGCCGCGGTGTCGACAGACATTGAGAAACGCTCGAATGACGCCATCCTGCCCGCGGGTCACGAGCACGGGGTCTTCTCCCATGTAGGTGGAGAAGAAGTCTCCTGGGTTGGGTATCTGGCTGTCGTGGCACAGGAAGAGCCAGCAGCGGGCGAAAATCTGCTCCAGCTCTTGCTGATAGATTTCGGGCTCGATGAAAATGCGGCGGCTGACCAACCCGCCCTGCGCTTCCACTAGGTCCCTAGCCATTGTGCTCATCGTCACAGTCCTTTCGGGGCGTCGCTGCTGGGTATCCAGCACCTCGCTGATGGTATCAGATTCGGGGCGTATGGTGGTAATAGGGGAGGATCAGAGGTGGCCTAGCGCTTCACCGGGGGAGACGATGGTCAGGTCGCGGGCTTTTTCGATGCCGCATTCTCGCAGGTCATCGCGCAGCGCCTCGTCAGTGGTTACGAGGATGGCGCCGCTCTCCACCGCTAGTCTGACGATATACGTATCGTCTTGGCTTCCCGCGGGGATGGTGTCCTCTCCCTCGAAAGTTTCGGCAAGGCGTCCCAAGCCGTCGATCTTATCGGGAATCGAATAAGCGTTCCAGAGGTCGCGCATAATGGCAGGGCCTAGCGACGCATCTTGGTAGCGCGGGCTGTACAGCTGGTCTTCGTACTTCCCCCACAACACATCATCGACAACTATGGGATGGCAGATATCGATTATGAGTTCGATCAAGTCGGTGCAAAGGGTGCTGGGATTACCATGGTCATCGGTCCCTGTTTGAGCGCAGATGACGACGTTTTCGTCGAGGATAAAGCGGGGCGTCACTCGTGAGTCCGCATGGCATTGACGTAGCGGCGCAACTCTTCCCTGTCCGTCTCAAAGAAGCTCTTCAGGCCTCCCGTTACTTGTCCGCGAGGGGTGACTTCGATTTCACTAGCCGAACAGACGCCAGTTTCCTCGTCTTTCTCGAATGCGTAGATGGCGACATCGTCAGGGGTCAGAGTCTTCTCGGCTACTAGGGTCAGAAGTCGGCCTGCGATATGTTCGCTGTGGGTGGTCATGATGACTTGCTTGTTGGAGTCCTTGGCTTCCTCGACGATCACGGAGGTGAGTTCGGCTTGGGCCTTGGGGTGCAGGTGTATTTCGGGCTCCTCCATGAGGATCGTGGCGCCTTCTACGGCCCGGGCGAGCTCGAAGAGAAGTTGGACGAGGGTGTTGGTGCCGAAGCCTTCAGCTACGAGGCTGACCTCTCCGGTGGGTGTGATGGAGACTGGTTTTATCGACTGAGACGGGATTAGTTCTGTCTGGAATCCCACCCCAGTTACTTGCTTCATCCAGCCCGAGACCCTCAAGACATCTGATCGGGAATAGGCCAGAGTGGAAGCTACCTCCTCCTCCTGCTGGGTGGGACCGGCAGTAGAGGTGATGTGATCATGTGAGGTGGTCCCCAGATGATAGACCTGCTGGGGATAGGCCCCTTACAGCAGGGACAATCCTCAAATGCGCGACCACCGTTTTCATAGCAGCGGATAATCCTAAAGCCATAGGAGCAGTCTCTGCGTTGTCGAAGTACGAGAGTTGGGTGGCGAAGTCTTCCTCTCCGGGAACGGGTCCCTCGGATTTGACACCACAATACCCGAATATTCCGAAGCTGACATTGGTGGCTCCATCTTCAACGCCATGGAGCACGAACTCTTCTGGAGGAAAACTCATCAGCGGGCCGCCGAGGTCCAAACCCTTACGTGCATCATTCGACTGCTTCAACAGCAGCAGTGCCTGCAGAACTCCCGACTTCCCTGTGCCGTTGGGGCCGATGAAGAGGGTGACTAGCTTGGGGCTGATGCTGACCTTGCGGAAGCACTTGAAGTTTTCCAGTGTGATGTTGGTAATCATGAGAGGGATGCTCCTTGGGGGCATTATAGGGGGGCTGGCTAGCCAAACTCCACTGTCGACGATAGCATGGCAGCGATTTGGTGGTGCCTTGGCGTCTACTTCGCTTGAGCAGAAGGGCTGGGGAAGTGTCGACACGTAAGATGAATATCGAGACCATTGCTGTACATAGCGGGCGTTCCGTCGACCACGTCACCGGCGCGGTTGCTCCGCCGATACACATGTCCACCACTTTTGAGCGCGAGGCTGATGGGTCGTACCCACATGGGTTTGTCTACGGACGCACCGGCAACCCTACGCGCACACTCTTGGAGGAATGTGTCCGAGATCTCGAAGGAGGAGCTGCCGCAGCAGCATTTGGTTCGGGCATGGCCGCCATCATGAGCATCTTCCAAGCCATGTCGCCAGGGGACCACGTGATCGCCCCTCAGGACATCTATCACGGTACGGCCCGTCTACTTCGGGAGTCGATGGCCCGCTGGAATCTGCAGACCTCCTTTGTGGACATGACGGACATTGATGAAGTCCGCCGGGCAATAAATCCCGCCACACGACTCATTGTAGTTGAAACTCCCTCGAATCCTCTGCTGAAGATTACCGATATTGCAGCGGTGGCAAATCTGTCCCACCAACGCGGGATTACCTGCTTTTGCGACAACACTTGGGCCAGCCCGGTGCTCCAGCGATGCCTTGACCTAGGAGCCGACTTGGTCGTCCATTCGACCACCAAATACTTGGGCGGCCATGGGGACGTAACGGGAGGTATTGTGGTGTGCGCCCAACAGGACGGACTATTTGAGGAGATTAGCAGGGTACAGCAGAACGGAGGAGCAATCCCATCTCCCTTTGATTGCTGGCTGGTTTTAAGGGGCATACGGACCCTGCCGTACCGTATGCGGGCCCACTCGGAGAACGCCTCCAAGGTGGCTGCGTTCCTTGACGCTCATCCCAAAGTCACGGAGGTGTATTATCCCGGGCTGGAAGGTCACCCCGGACACGAAGTCGCTCGCCGTCAGATGAGCCTGTTCGGAGGCATGCTCTCATTCCGGGTACTGAGCGGAAGGGAAGAGGCATTCAGAGTTGCTGCCAACGCGTCGCTCTTTACCCGGGCCACCAGCTTGGGCAGCTACGAAAGCCTGATCGAGCATCGCGCGTCCATCGAGGGGCCGGAGAGCCGTACCCCTGATGACCTGTTGCGTGTCTCGGTCGGGCTGGAAAACGCGGATGACCTGATATCAGACTTGGAGCAGGCCCTGACCGGCGGCGGATGATGGGACAATGTTCACATTGCGCATGTCCCTAGCCAAACTCCACCGTCGACGATAAGATGGCGCCAGCAGGCGGTACATTGCCGTCACAATTCCATTTCGCTAGGAGGGTACGACTTATGGCTACACGGGCACCCTTTCTGACGGAGACTTACGGAGGCTATCAGCACCGCGATATTCCCGGCGAAGATGCGGAAATCACCCGAGTGGGGCCGGGCACTCCCGGTGGGGAGTGGATGCGCCGTTACTGGGTACCTGTCGCCTACGAGCGGGACTTGGGTGACCTGCCGAAGAAGATTCGCATACTGGGCGAGAACCTTGTCATTTATCGCGACAAGCAGGGCACCATCGGCCTACTGGAGTTGCATTGCAGCCATCGTGGCTCATCGCTGGAGTTTGGCATAGTCGGCGAGCGGGGCATTAGGTGCTGCTACCACGGCTGGCGCTACGACTACGACGGGACGATTCTGGAGACTCCCGGCGAGCCGGAGGAAAGCACCCTCAAGGAACGGCTATGCCACGGGGCATACCCCACCAAGGTGCATCTGGGGATCGTGTTCGCATACATGGGGCCGCCCGATCTTATGCCGCCTCTGCCTGTGTACGACACCTTGCAAGTGCCCGACGTGGAGTACTACCTGCTGGAGCAGCACATCTTCCCGTGCAATTGGCTTCAGGTGAAAGAAAACTCCATGGACCCGGCCCACCTATACTTCCTGCATACCACAGTGAGCACGGTGCAGTTCAAGGACGACTTGGCCATCCAGTCGGAGATGGATTTCATGGAAGTGCCCACTGGAGGCATGGTCTACATCGACACCCGCAGGCTGGGTGACAATGCGTGGGTGCGCCTTGCCGACTACGTGCCTCCCTATATTCACCAGTTCCTGCTGAACCCGCCGGGGGAGCGCCAGTCGGTGAAGCATGCTGAGCGGACTCACTGGGCCGTTCCCGTCGATGACACGCACACCCTGTTCATGGGCTTGGCCCGCCTCAAGGAGGGAGACCCCCGCCCAGTGGGCACTGGATTCGGTCAGACGGACGACAGGCCCTACGATGAGAGGCAGCGGGTGCCGGGAGACTACGACGCGCAAGTCTCGCAGAGGCCCATCGCGCGCCACGGTCTGGAGCATCTGGGGTCCACCGATCGGGGCATCATCATGATGCGCAACCTGATACGGCGCAGCATCCGCGCCTCGCAGAATGGGGCATCCCCGGACCAGCCCATGGACAGATCAGAGATCAACGTGCCTACGTTCTCCAGTGGAACGGTGCTGCCGCTAGAGCCGGCGCCGACTTTTGCCGAGGATAGGCAACTGCTCCGCGAGACCGGCCGTCGCGTGGCGGAGGCGATTGTGAAGGAGCGGACGGGCTAGTCGTCAATGGCCTCTAGGGAGCGTCCCTAGTCGCTCGGGCCTTGGCGGCATATCTGATTTCGCTAGGAGGGTCCTACAGATGGCTACAAGGGCACCCTTTCTGACTGAGACCTACGGAGGCTATCAGCACCGCGACATCCCTGCTGAGGATGCCGAGATTACCCGCGTGGGGCCCGGGACTCCCTGTGGTGAGTGGATGCGCCGCTACTGGGTGCCTGTGGCCTACGAGCAGGACTTGGGCGGCCTGCCCAAGAAGATTCGCATACTGGGCGAGAACTTAGTCATTTATCGCGACAAGCAGGGCACCATCGGCCTGCTGGAGTTGCATTGCAGCCATCGGGGCTCATCGCTGGAGTTCGGCATAGTGGGCGAGCGGGGCATCAGGTGCTGCTACCACGGCTGGCGCTACGACTATGACGGGACGATTCTGGAGACTCCCGGCGAGCCTGAGGAAAGCACCCTCAAGGAACGGCTATGCCACGGGGCATACCCCACCAAGGTGCATCTGGGGATCGTGTTCGCATACATGGGCCCGCCCGATCTGATGCCGCCCCTGCCCGTGTACGACACATTCCAGGTACCTGACGTGGAGTACTACCTGATGGAGAAGTACATCTTTCCCTGCAACTGGCTTCAGGTGAAAGAGAACTCCATGGACCCGGCCCACCTGTACTTCCTGCACACTACTGTGAGCACCGTGCAGTTCAAGGATGACCTAGCCATCAAGTCGGAGATGGACTTCATGGAGGTGCCCACCGGTGGGATGGTCTACGTTGATACCCGCCGCTTGGGGGACAAGGCTTGGGTGCGTCTGGCCGACTACATCCCGCCCTACATCCACCAGTTCCTGCTGAACCCGCCGGGTGAACGGCAGTCGGTGAAACACGCTGAGCGCACCCACTGGGCAGTACCTGTCGACGATACCCACACCATGTTCATGGGTCTGGCCCGTCTGAAGGAAGGGGAGACCCCGCCGGCAGGCATCGAGTTCGGTCAGACTGACGACAGACCCTACGAGGAGAGGCAGCGGGGGCCCGGTGACTACGACGCGCAGGTCACCCAGCGCCCCATCGCCCGCCATGGCTTGGAGCATCTTGGCAGCACCGACCGCGGCATCATCATGATGCGCAACCTGATACGGCGGAGCATCCGCGAACTGCAGAGCGGCGGGGCAGTTGAACAACCCATGGACGCGCAGGGAGTTCGCGTGCCGACCTTCTCCAGTGGCACCATATTGCCTCTGGCCCCAGCGACTACTCACGCCGAGGACAGACAACTGCTTCGCGACACCGGGCGGCGCGTGGCGGAGGCGATTGTGAGGGAGCGCACCTCTTAGGCGCTCCCTCACAACGAGTTGACCGCTAGCGGGAGGGGACCATCATCTCCACGTTGGCCTCGGCCCACGGACCGGGGAAGTGGCCCTTCTGGTTGGTGTCGCCGGAGAAGATGCTCTCTTGGCTGTGCCACTGGCTGCGGGGCAACTCGTAGGAGACCTCCACGCCGTTCCCATCGGGGTCTTTCATGTAGATGCCGATGGATATACCGTGATCGGCTACGAAGTCAATCTCGACGCCCTTTGCCTTGGCGCGGTTGTAGAACTCCGCGAGGTCATTGAGGCTCTCCATCTGCCAGCCGGTATGGTTGAGGCCCACGCGACCCTTCTCTGGGCCGGGCGCGTCGGCGCCGACCGATATCAGGGCGACCTCATGGGACTGCTCCAAGTCCGACGTGAGGAAGGCAATCTTGCCGGGCACCACGTCGTAAGTGTGCAGGCCCAGAATGTCGGCGTACCACTCCCGTGACACCTCGGAGTCGCGTACAAACAGGTTGGCGTGCTGTAGATACTTCGGCTTGTAACCCATAACTTACCCCCTCCTGGAAGATGGTGTGTGGTCCGGTGGCAGCTTGGACTGTAGCTGCGGGTCGTTGGGGTTCAGCCCCAAGTCCTCATCGGTAACGTCGACTCGGCCGCCTATGGCCTTCTCCACCGGCCTTCCGACCGAGTCCCGCCATTCCCTTATCTTGGCGGTGACGATGCGGGCATCGAGGAAGCGTCGGGCGTCGTCGGCTCCAAGGCCGAAGCCCGCCTCCGGGGTCATGTGTCCGATGATGAGTTCGTCATTGAAGAAGAGGTCCAGTTGGCCGTGCCCGCCGGGGACAAGATTGAAGGAGCGAATATCATTGGGGAACCGCTCCAGAATCTCGGCAGCTATCCAAGCTGCCCGCAAGGCGTGGCCTCAAGGCACGCAATACTCAATTCGGATGTCCAGTTTTTCGATGGCCCCGTTTTCGTGGTCGTGGGCCTGCTCTTGAGCCATCCAACACCTCCCGCCTAGCGTTGGGGCGATAGTAGGCGTCTGCCCCGGCAATCGTCAACCACAGACTTTTGTCCTGAAGACTGGCGAAGTGGGGCCCCCGATTCCGCGCGTTCCTTGGGTCCCACCGTGGGCTTGGGTCAGTGAGGGCGCAGTATCGGGCGGATGATTTGCTTCGCCTCCTCCATATCGGCCCCGATATTCTCCTTGGGCACTTGGTCCAGGAGACCCATGGAATTGAGCGTTCTTGCCACGTCATCGTTCATGCCGGAGAGGACGAATGTCCGCGACTGTTGCGCCGTAGCAATTTGGATTAGCTCACTTATGACTACGGCGGCCGAATCGTCCACGTATGCCGTCCGCGACAGATCAAAGACCACGATTTGCTGCCTCCCAATGTCTGGACGGACTATGCGGCCAATCTCCCGGGCCGACGCCACCGTAACCCTAGTCGGGAATACCACCAATCCAGTGCGAGCTTGGAAGAGGTCGCACTCATCCTCCAAGTCGGCATCTTCCAGGATGGCCTTGTCCAGCAGAGGCACCGAGACCAACTCGCCCACCTCCAGGTGTTCCAAACGGCGCCCGCCTAGGAATTCGGCTACCACTAGTCCAATCACCACGCCAGAAGCAAGGTCCACGAACACGACGAGAAGGAAGGTGAGAAGCATAGGGGATGTATGACACATACCGTCCGAACCCTAGGAGGCCAAAGGCAATCAACATAAGGCCGGCCAGTATCCCGGCAGTTGCCGCCTCAGCGATGCTCGTGGCATATTCCGACACCACTACTGCCATCGAAATAGTCACGAACAGGTTTGGCCCGGAAATCATGCCCCGGGTTCCGCCGAACATCGCCGCAAACAACCCGACTGCGACCGCGCCATACAGGCCCGCTGCTGGACCAAGACCGGAGATTACTCCGTAGCCCATCGCGACCGGCAGCACCACACTAGCTGCGGTCACGCCCCCGAGAATGTCTCCGCGCAGGTCGGCCAACCCGTAGTTCAGTCGCGGCAAAGCGGTAGACAGCATCCGTATTGCATTCATGGGAGTCCGGGAGTGCCTTTGGTAGCGGTTGGAAGGCTTGCGGTTGGCTATTATAGGGTCAATGATGTCTTGGTAGCTATGCGGAGCGGTACAAGTCATCTGAGGCCCCGGAAGGCCCCGCTAAGCCCGACCCTGGAATCCAAGCCATCTTGAAGGCCATCAGTGCCGGATGCTAGAATATAAGTTAGTCAGACTCTCCTCTGGTCGTCCATTCCCCGGTAGCTCAGCGGTAGAGCGGTCGGCTGTTAACCGATTGGTCGTAGGTTCGAGTCCTACCCGGGGAGCCAACCCTTCTTTTTGGCCGCCCACCGCTTGCGGTCATTCTACAGCACTATCGCAGGGTTCTATGTCCTTGCTTGTGTTGAGAGCCGCTACTCCATTAAGGAATACCAGAAAGCTCCTAGACTTGTTGCGTCCCCGTGTGAGGTGATGCGCCATCATGCGGGCACCAGACGTTTTCTGAAATTCGGGGCAGAGCTGTTGCAGGTCCTTTGACGGCTTATGTCGGAGGTCGGGGTCCCGAAACCGGGGTCGGCGCTTGATGTTCCGCAAAGAGTGATCGTGAAAAGCGTCGGCCAAGGCGTCAGGCTCGCCTAGATACCATGCTTCTAACTCTTGGCAAACTATGCGTATCATGGCGGCATCATTCCCAGTCCCTTGGCAAAGCAGACGAATTCGTCGTTTGAGGGCCAGGCAGTCGCCACCATCATTGTCCCGTAATATGACAAAACGAGCTCCTGGTTCGCGCCAACCTCGAAGCTTACGTGGAATGCTAAGGTCAAGGTCCTGTTTACCATCATGTGCCACACAGAGGAAGGCCAGATCGGGAAAGAAGCGCGGCAGCATGCCTTCCAACAATTCCTTCATGGACGGCTCTTCCAGCAGGAATATCACCCGGCCCATTGCTATACTACCCCTTCAAGCAAACCTTGCTTCCAAAGACGACCAGGAAGATCTCCTCCATTGACCAGATTGCGCACAGTATCGCTATTGTTCGGTCGGATGACCTCAGTGAAGCCGTTCGTCTTAATCAAACAAAAGACTTCACTTATGTCAACTCCATTCAGGAACTCAGGGGAGTGGGTAGAGACAAAAACCTGTCCTCCTCGCGTGGCATAGGCCCGGAACTCTTCAGCCAGTTCCCACAACAAGTGGGGGTATAGCTGATTCTCAGGCTCCTCTACGGCAAGTAACGGATGAGGCTTAGGGTCATAGAGCAAGACCAAGTAGGCAAACATTTTAATGGTGCCGTCCGATACATAACGGGCAATGAATGGGTCTTTGAAACTGCCATCCTGGAAACGCAGCACCAGTCGTCCGTCATCGGTTGGTTTCGCCTCCACGCTACTTATGCCGGGAACCCTACGTCGCATCGCGTGCAGCACTTGGCTAAATCGCTCAGGGTAGGCCTCATAGAGGTATTGTGCTACCAAGGCGACGTTGTCGCCTCGATTCGAGAGATGCTCGGCGTAACCAGCATCTACACTGGGTCGGGCATCGGCGATATGGAAGTCGGAGATGTACCAATTCTCAATCAGGCTGCGAAATTCGGAGACAATTCGGAACTCCCGGAATTGTCCTAGACCTTTGATCGCGAGAATGCTGGGATCATCTAGGACGTAGTCCATACGTTCCTCAACCGCGCCTTCTTCTCCGTAGGCTGACTCATTGGTGATAGCCTTTCCTGCACCACGGCTGAAATCCACAAAACGCCAGGGTTGCCCCCGCTGCCCTCGCCTGTAACGCAAGACCTCTCGTTCCACTACTACGCGGCCATTTTCGAAACCAACCGCTAACTGGTAGGTGACCAATCGGCCGCCGCTTTCGCGAAATCTAACGGTTACTTCAATGGGCCCATCCGAATCGCGGCTAACCAACTCACGAAAGCCTCCGCGCCGTGCCACCGCTGCAGCTACATTCTCTGCCAAGGCATCTTTGAGGAAAGTAAACACATCAAACAGAGTAGACTTCCCCGAGCCATTGGTGCCGATCACTACCGTCATTTGCGGAAGGTTGTTAAGTTCGATGCTCCGGAAAAGACGATAGTTCTTGATTTCAATGCTTTCGACCTGCATGGGTCGGCCCTCAGTTATGGTTGAAACGCGTTGGTCACGACAGCAGTCCCATCGTGTGTCGGTATACTACGCCTTTTGTTCGTGCCACGCCTACGTCATGAGGGGGCTGGTGGTGGGAAGGCCGGCGCGGGCGGCTTGGAGCTGGTCGGTGGTCACCAGGGGTTCGCTGGCCAGCTCTTGGGCTAGGTGGGCTGGGGGGTGGACGTCTTTCAGGGCGGGAATTACCTCTTCCCCCATAAGACGCACGGAGCGCATCAGCTTCTCGTGCTCCATGCCTCCGAACATCATCCAGCAACTGACGTGAGTGACGCCCAGTGCGGCGGCCTGCTTGAACTTCTTGATCAGTGTGTCGGGGCTGCCGAAGTAAAGCCGCTCCATGAAGTCGTCGTCATCCAGCTCGCCGTCGAACGGGCTGGGGGAAACGCGTCCGTTGCACACTTCCAGCCGGTTCAAGGCGCGCCCCGCTCGGTTCTGCCAGCGGGCGTAGGGCAGTTGGGCCCGCGCCTCTTCGTCGGTTTCGGCGACATGGGTCACACACTGTAGGCCCACCTCCAGCCCGTCGATGGGCTTTCCCAAACCTTGGTGAGCATGCACCAGCGAGGCCACGTGGGCCCGCACCCCGTCGTGGCCCATCAGTCCTGCTGTGATGGGCATCATGTCCCACTGGGCGCATACCTGCATCGATTCCACGCTAGTGCCCGCCAGCCAGAGGGGTGGGTGGGGCTTCTGAAGGGGTTTGGGCCAGACCGTGACTTCGCGGGGGATGTTGACGTACTCGCCCTCGTAGGCGAAGGACTCATCCTGGGTCCAAGCCTTAAGCAGGACCTCGAGACTCTCGTCGAACCGTTTGCGCGATTCGGAGATGGTGACGCCGAAGCCGCCGAACTCGTGGGGCTGGTATCCGCGGCCGATGCCACAGATGAACCGGCCGTCGATGAGGTTGTCCAGCACGGCGACCTCTTCCGCCAGCCGCAGAGGCTGCCACACGGGCAATACCAGAATAGCGGTGCCGATGCGTATGCGCTTGGTGCGCTGCCCGATGTGCAGGGCCTGCAGCAGCGGCGAGGGCGAGTTGCCGTAGTTGGAGAAGTGGTGCTCGGCTACCAAGCAGTAATCGAACCCCAACTCCTCAGAGTATTGAATCTGCTCTACACCCTCCTCAAAAAGGGTCTTCCAACTGCGTAGGGCCGGATTTGGCCACTCGCAGAATAGTCCGAACTCCATGCAATTGCCTCCTGAACACGCGAACCGCCGGGCTGTACCCATGGTAACGGCAATGGACGTAAGAGGCCAATACTGGCATGCGGGGCTGGGCGAGCGGATGCCGTTCCGCCTTTGCTAGGGCGCGTGGGTAGCCTCGTACTCAGTCGAAGGGCGGGCGCTGGTAGATCGAGACGCCTTGCTCCGGCAGCATTCCATCGTTTGACTGGGGCCGACTGCGCGGGACTCCGCTGGACGCTCCGTCCCGCTCCGCTCAGGACGAACGGGAGGGTTATTCTCATACGCGGCCCTCGCCAGGGCCATTCGCAATTCTGCGGGAGACCGTGCGCTTTCTCCGCAACAGCGCTGCCACTACAATGTTCCCCACCCTATACCGTCCTGAGAGACGAAAGGCAGGCCAACCATGCAGGCAATCGACATGCACATGCACGTTCCACGGCAGCCGGGGCTGCCCGAGCGGCCAGTGGACGCCCAGCTGCGGCAGTACTTCCGTTCGCCACCGCCTCCCATGGTGGAGGACATGGCCGACAAGTACAAGGAACTGGATATCCTTGGCGTGATATTCTCCGTGGATACCGAGACGACTACCGGCGACCTCCCCGACTCCAACGATTACGTCGCGGGTATCGTGCGGGACTACCCTGAGCAGTTCATCGGTTTCTGCAATGTGGACCCGTGGAAGGGAGAGATCGCTGTCAACGAGGTGGAGCGCTGCGTGCGGGACTTGGGGATGAAGGGGCTCAAACTGCACCCTGTACATCAACGGTTTTTCCCCAATGACGAGCACTTCTATCCGTTATATGAGAAGTGTGTCGAGCTCGACATCCCTGTGCTTTTCCACTCCGGATATGCTGGCGCAGGCTCAGGCATGCCGGGCGGGTCCGGCCTGAAGCTGAAGTACAGTGCTCCCATACCCTGTTTCGATGACGTGGCCGCAGACTTTCCTCAGCTAATAATCATCATGGCCCACCCCGGTTGGCCTTGGGTCGATGAGCAGATCGCCGTCACTCTGCACAAGGCGAATGTGTACATGGACCTATCCGGTTGGTCTCCCCGGTTCATCCCTCAGAACCTAGTGCACGAGTGCAGCAGGCGCCTGCGGGACAAGGTGCTCTTCGGTTCCGACTGGCCCCTCATCACCCCGGACCGCTGGCTGCGCGAGTTCAACGAGTGGGACCTCACTGACGAGGTGCGGGCGAAGATACTGTTGGAGAACGCACAGAAAGTGTTGAAGCTGGGGTAGGTGAGACGGCTCCCGGTAGGATCAGCAAGGCATTGAGGGTTCTGGGAGCGGTCGCTGGTTCAGTCGCACACTCTCTCTGGTCAAGCGGGAAAGGAGGCTGCTGAGGACGCACCTGCCCGTATCAGTCCTTCGTATTAGTGCCTCCCGCGTACTGCCAGAGGCAGACGTAGTCGTACTCGGCGACTGGCTCGTCTCGCTGGTTGGTGGCTGAGACGTGGAAGGTGATGAACTTGTTGCCGCGTCGTTCGAACTTTTCGGAGATGCGGGTGACGCTGGTGATCACATCGCCGGGCCGTACGTAGGCCCCTTGGAAGTGGACCTTGGTTGATACGAAGGGGGTGCTGCGGGGGTTGGTCGGCGACTGCTCCGGCGCGATGTAGCCTTGAGCCTCGATGACGGCGGATCGTCGCTGGGGCGCGTAGGTGTACATCATAGTAGGCGGGGCCATTGCGCCAGGAAGCCCTGCCTCTTTGGCCGCGCCGTCGTTGGTGTATATGGGGTTCTCGTACCGCACGGCGCGACAATAATCGGCGATGTTCTCCCGCGTGACCTCGTACTCGTACACCGGCGACGAATCGCCGATGTGGGCCACCTCCCATTCGTAGATGAGTTCAGCTTGTTCGGTCATAAGTTACTCCGGCACGACCGACAGGACGAGACGGGACGGGTGCTCGCTGTCGTGATAGATGGTGTTGATGGCGGATTGGGTGCGCCGGTTGCGTCCCAGCGGCTCCCCTGTGTTGGGGTTAACATCGAAGCGTGGGAAGTTGCTGCTGGAGATGTCGAGCCGGATGCGGTGTCCCCTGACGAACAGGTTGCTGATGGGGAACAGGGTTACCGTGAAGCGGTAGACATTTCCTGGCTCCATGAACTCGGCCTTCTCACGCGAGTCCCGGTAGCGGGCGCGGATGATGCCGTCGCCGATGTTGAGGGCGTACCCTGCGGGGTAGTGGGGGCTGGGCGGGTACACATCCACCAGCTTGGCGGTAAAGTCGGTGTCGATGGCAGAGGAGGAAGCCCACAACTCCACCTCGACCGGCCCGATGCACAGGAGATCCTCTTTCAAAGCAGGAGTCTCAAACACCACGACGTCGTGCCGGCTGGCGAGGGGCAGATAGGGCGCTTTCGAGCTGTAAAAGGCAGCGCCCTCGTGCTGGTTGAAACCGCCATTGGGCGTGACCATCTCGGTGCGGCTGCCGCGGGGCACGGTCTCCGGGTCTACACCCGCGGGTAGTTGTTTGATGTAGGCCAGCGAGGAGAAATTGCCGCCCACCGTCGGCACTGGGTTGTTGGGGTCGAATTCGTACTCCGAAGAGGATACTGGCAGCGTCTCCGGCTCGCCGCTGAGGCTGCCGTCGGCCCGCAGGTAGTGGGAAGTCTGCCGTGTGTTTGGCAGTGGCCACTCCGGCACATAACGCCAACTGCCGCCGTGGTCCATGCGTCCGGAGGCCGTCTTGCGTCCGCTGCCGCCTCCCATGACGAAGATGGTGAGGGGTGACTCGCCTTCGGGCTGCTCCGCCCCCTCCTTCAACCAGCGGTCGAACCAGCGCAGGTGCAAGTCGTCGAAACTTTCCAGAGCGGCTCCGGGACCGAAGTCCACGTCGCCGGAGTAGGTCAACTCGGTGGTGTAGGTGCCGTGGGTCCATGGGCCCATGATGGCGTGTACCGGCCCCTTCTTGTGGGTGGAGAGGGCTTTGAAGCTGTCCATGGTGGCTAGGGTGTAGGAGTCGTACCATGCGCCCACGAAATAGGTAGGGACATCGGAGTATTGCTCCAAGTACTCTTCCACTCCGAAGCCGGGCTGTCGCCAGAACTCGTCATAGTCGGCCTTGGTGTAGATGTCGAATAGCCAACGTTCGTAGTTGGGGATCTGGGACAGTGGGCTGTGGCCTTCCTTCAGGGGCAGGCTCGACAGCCAGTCGCGGAAGTCGGTGCGGTCCAGCGTTTCCTTGGCGCCGGGGTTGGACTTGAGTCGGGTGTTGGGGTTGGTGGCGGAGTGCCAAAAGGCCCATGCCATGAACCGCAGCTCGAAGGCACCACCCTGTCGCACCGTGCTGGTATGGGCGTTCCATCCCGCCATGGTTGGTATCTGGCAGGCGAGGTGAGGCGGATTCAGGGCCGCCGTGCTGGTCTGTGTCCAGCCGGCGTAGGATGTGCCGAAGGTGCCGACTTTGCCGTTGCACCAAGTTTGGGAGGCGATCCACTCCACTGTGTCGTAGCCGTCCGTGGCCTCATCACGGAGGAAATAGAGGTCGCCTTCAGAATCGAAGCAACCACGGCAGTCCTGAATCACGACGACGTAGCCGTGGCGGGTGAAATAACGGGCCCGCTCGGCGCGTTCAGCCTCGCGTTTGCCGTAGGGGGTACGCTCGAGGAGGACGGGTAGTGAGTCAGGCACGGCGGTGCCGTTGCGAGCGGGGAAGTAGACGTCGTTGGACAGGGCTATGCCGTCCCTTGCGGGGGTTATCACGTCCTCCCAGACGAGGACTTCGTAAGAGCCATCGCTGCTAGCCACGCCTCGGCCTCCTTCTGCGGTATTCGCGGACGGGTGTATTCGGGGGGGACAGGTTACCACAGGCGCGACCCACCCTGGTTGTGACGCGCTGGGCTCCAGCGTCGGGGAGCCGCGTAGATGTACTCAATCCGTAGCTGCATGCGGCCACAGTCGTAGCTGAAATCGATGGTTTTGTATCTGAAACGCGCCGCGTGTGCCGCAGCGTCACATAGGAGTTGGCTTGCCGCATGCAGCCGCGTGGTCTCCTTTCGTAGCTGCGCGCGGCCACTCTCGTAGCTGAAATGAAATTTTTTGTATCTGAAAGTGGTCTCATTGGCCGCATCATCGTATCTGGGTTAGCTTGCCTCGTTTGGCCGCATTTTTGTGGTCATCTTTTCTGCCGCTCTCTCTGGAGTCAAGGGCCGGAAGTCAAGGGCCGGAAGTCAGGAGCAGAAAAAAGAAAAGCAGGGGCGACCCTGAGGGGTCAGTCCCCTGCCTGCTTCATATGATGAGGTTAGCAGAGGGTGGAGTTGGGGGTCAAGGGGAGGGCGTCTTGGGGGTGGGGATTGGTGAGTCGAATGCCTGCGGAGCGCGGGAATACTACCTTGCCGAAAGCCAAGTTTGCCTGTCGGTGATACTGTTGATCGAGAAGATCCCCTCAAGTCTGAACAGTTACGGGGTGGCGAGGTGAGGTAAGGCCTGATCTTGATGCCGTGACGGTCAACCATCCAGCCAGCGTGGTAAACTCGATAGGTTGTGTCCGAACGGGGAGATTCCGAAGGCATAAGGCCATCTAGAGTCAGGGCTGCAGCGCTTGGCGAAGCCAATCGGTTGGCGCAGGCACTGCTTGCCCTCTTGGAGCGGGCCAATGTAGAGGCTGGCTCATGCAGAGATCTGCTTGGGCAGATCACTAGGGAAGAACAAGCCGCTCTTCTTCGCGACCATGGACGGATCGAGTCCAGGAAGAGGTTTAAGTTCCAGAGCTCGCAACCCCTGTGGGAGAAGAGGAGCATAAACGACATTTTCCTTGACGAAAGTGGAAGATCGGCTCCCCAACCTGCTCACTCGCCCCAATTCTTTGCTCTAGGTGCGGTGGCCTTTGGAACGGAGGAAGACAAGCTCGACTACATAAAACGGGCTGACGAGATCAAACGACGGTTTTTTGGTACCACGGACATGACCTTCCACGAACCAGACATGAGAAGACACTTTGGAGCATACTATTTCGCCGGGGCTATCAGCCGCCAAGGAGCGTTCGATAAGGAGCTAGCATCACTGATAGAGAACTCGCGCTTTGTGGTGTTCGGGGCGGGAATACGGAAGGAAGCCTTTCGGAGAGACTTTGTCGAAACGGGCATTGATCCCTATCTGCCCACTGACGCGTACGCGTTGGCCATCACGATGTTGATGGAACGCTACGTTGACTACCTTGCTACAAGGGCTAACCCTAGGAGCAGTGGTCGTGTCACTTTTGAGAGTATCGGCCCGAAGGAAGATGCGCAACACCAAATGGACTACGCAGGGCTCTTACTCGATGGGTCTCAATGGGTTCCGGGAACGGCATTTCGATATTGGCTGGAGACCGGTCTCCGATTCATGCCCAAGAGCGGCTCACACCCCATAGAACTGGCAGACATGGTGTCCAGGGAGTTATATGAGTGGGTGCGTGACGGGTGCGTGACAGAAAACGGTCGGTGGCCCTTGTTCAGCAAGAAGATATATTGCCGGGACGACGGTCTCTTGGGCAAGTTCGGGGTGAAAGTGTTCCCTGATTCCGATATCAGGGGAGAAATACTGACCCACAGGCAGACCAACCAAGGGGAAATACAGACCCGCAGATAGAAAGGCCAGAGGACGGGGATTCAAAGAGCGCCGACCCCCGAGGGGAGTGGCGCCGGTAGCGGGAATCCGCTAGCCACTGCTCCCATCCTCTGGATAACCGATTGTAGGCCCGGTGGACCACTCTGTCAACGTGAATGTCTCAACCGTAGCTGTTCAGAGTTGGTGAGACGAATGCCTGCGGAGCCTGGGGATAGAACATTGCTCAAAGCTAAGTGCCTATTGGCGACACCGCCGATCAAGAAGATCCCCTCAAGTCTGAACAGTTGCGTGTCATGGTATGTGGGAAGGGGTTCCCCATAGGTTCTTGTCTCAGGTCCTTTCTCCGGATGGAGTGACACTCAGGGTTTGGTCCGGACGGCCCACAGGTGGCAACGGCATCGTCTGATAGCTGGGGCAGGTCGCGGCCGTGGTCAACAGCCGGCGGGGTGGCCCCAGCGGATGATGTTGGTGGGGGTGATGCGGATTACGGGGTTGGTGTCGAGGTCCATGGTGCGGTATTGGGGGTACTTCTTGCGCAACTCCGCAATGGCGCTCTGTTGCTCCCCACCCTCGTAGAGCAGCTCCGCCGTTCCATTGACGAGTACGTACCATAAGCCCTGCCACTCCTCTTGGTAGTGGTCGATTACCAGTGCTACCTTTGGGTTCGCCAGTATGTTGCGTACGCGCTTGAGGTTGGTGACGGCAGTGCGCTTGGGCTTCTGATCGAGCACGCTATAGAAGAGGTCACCATCGTAGTGAAAGCAGATGGGTATGAGGTGGGGAGTCCCCTGAGGGTCTGCAGAGGCCAAATGGGCCACGCGCATGGCATTGATGGCCTTTTTTTCTTTTGGCGAGAGTTCAGCCACACTCATCCCCTTGCCGCTCCGTCATTCCCGCTCAGGGAGACCCTTGCATAACGGCCGTCATACCGGCTTTCGCCGGTATCCAGGGAGTCTGCACAGGAAGACGTAGCTTGCGATGCAGCCCTTACACCCTTATCCCAACCCTCTTCCATCAAGGGAGATGGGGTTTTGCAAAGGCCTCCGCAGGCGGGAATCCACGGCCCCGGCACTGCGGCAAGTCAAGTCTCCATATACAAGATACAAGAAGTCGCGCCCGACGGGGTCAAGTAGGAACGCCTAAATTTCCAACCCTTCCATCTCCTCCAAGGCTTCTTGTGCCGCTTCCTTGAGGGATTCGTCGCCGTTGCGCATACAGCGTCGCAGGGCGCGCTTGGCCAAGGGGCCGCCGATGTTGCCCATGGCGCTAACGGCGGCCATCTGCACTTGGGTATCGTCATCTTCCAGCAGGGGTATGAGGTGCTGCACCATGTCCTCTTCGCCCAGCTCGCTACAGGCGCAGACGGCCTCGTAGCGCAGGGAGGGGTGGGTGCTGTGGAGTTCCGGGATGATGGCGGGGAGCCAGGCCGTCTCTTGGGTCTTGCCCATGGCGTAGATGGAGCTGCCCTTGAGCGTCTGCTCCCCACTCCCGTAGGCCCAGCGGATGTACTCCTGTATGCGTGGGGTGTTGAAGGGGGAGACGGCTTCCAAGGCGCGACGCCTCACCTCCAAGGGGTCGCTCTCATCTTGAAGGGAGCGCATGAGCGATTCCTGCACGGCTTGGGCGTCCTTGGGGAGAATCTTGTCCTCTTGGGCCAGAAGGGCATACTTGCCCAACGCAGCGGCAGCCGATGCTCGCACCGGCGGTGGAGCATCGGACTGCAGGATGTTGAGCAGCAGAGGGATTACCGTGCGGTCCTCAGCTTCCCACATGCCTGCGATGGCCTTCTCCTGCACATCGTAGTCGTCGTCGCCTAGGGCGATCTTGAGCACCGCGGTGAAGTCTAGCTGGGCGTTCTCTTCGGCCAACTCGACCAAGCGCTCAATGACTTGGGCCCGTCTTTCGGCGGTGACCTGGTTCCATGCGGCGATGAACTGGGGAGTTTCCGCGGAGACCATGTCGGAGAGTTCAATGAGGTTGGAATAGGTAAGGGGGGTGTCCTCGTCATACAGTTCGGTGAGGCAATCTTCCAGAGGCAAAATTATCTCCCCCCTTTCTTCAAGTTTCCGTAGCTGTCTTGGGGTTTCGGTAGTAGGTGGGCTAGGGTAGCGCACCCAACGGCTCTACTTCCTTACACCTGGCTCACACCTGGCCCGCACCTGATGCTCACCCTCAAACAATACCTTATCCAGACGCCAGCTATTGAGTCAAGCAGTGTCGGAAGCTTGTTGCGGGCTTCTACGCCGGCTCTTCCCATGGTATCTTTTCACCAACTCGGCAGCCATGTGCTCAGCATGACGACTACCAGCAAGAAACCAACCGCAACTCCCAAGAACACCTCCAAGAGGGCCTCAAGAAAGGGGCCTCCACCGCTGACCGCCCAAGAGGCCTTGGCGTCCTTGGAGGGGGAGTACGCCCCCTTCCCGTGGGAGGCGCGTTACGACGCCATCAACGAGGTGGTGTTCACCATCCTGTCGCAGCATACCTCTGACCGTAATTCTGAACGGGCCTTCGCCCGGCTGATGGAACGGTTCGACAATTTCGAGGATTTGGCGGCGGGCGATGTCGAGGTCATCGAGGAGCGCATCAGCATAGGGGGGTTGGCCCGAATCAAGGCGCCTCGGATCAAGCAGGTGCTCAATCTGATACTGGAGCGGTGCGGGAATTTGGACCTGAGCTTCCTGCGGGAGATGCCTCTCGAAGACGCCAAGAAGTGGCTCAAGGAGTTGCCTGGGGTCGGGCCCAAGACCGCAGGCATCATACTCTGCTTCTCGCTAGGCATGCCGGCCATGGCGGTGGACACTCATATTGAGCGCGTGGTGAAGCGGCTGGGCTTGGTGGGGCCCAAGACCACTGTGGAGAAGGCCCAACATATGTTGGAGGAGATGGTGGAAGACCACCAGGTATACCCCCTCCATGTGGCTCTCATCACCCATGGGAGGCAGGTCTGCAAGGCCCCACGTCCCCTATGTCCCCGATGTGTGTTGTGGGAACGCTGCCCCTCGCGCCCAACGTTCGAGAAGCAGGAAGCCCTCCGTCTCAAGAAGAGGGAGGCCGCCATCGTGGCCAAGAAGAAAGCTGAGAGCAAGGCAAAGGCGGCCGCCAACAAGAAGAAGCAGCCTGAGAAAGCCCAGGCACAGAAGAACAGTCGTTCAGGACCCAGCCAAGCCAGCTAGCCCAGCTATAGCCCCGCTAGGAGGAGCAGTGAAAGTAGGAATCGTCAACGTCACCGGCTACGCTGGGAGTGAACTGGCCCGGCTGTTATACCAGCACCCGCATGTCACCCTTGCCAGCGTCACCGGGCGCAGTGGCGCGGGGCAGCGCCTAGATGAATTCTTCCCCCACCTGTCAGGCATCGACCTGATGATTGAGCCGGAGCTTGAGGATGGCTTGGACCTCGCCTTCTCCGCGCTGCCGCACAAGGCCAGCGCCGATGCCTGTATACCCCTCATCGAGGACGGCATGAAGGTGGTGGATATCAGCGCAGACTTCCGCCTCAAGAAGGTCGACGAGTACGAGGAGTGGTACGGCGTGCAGCATCCTGGTCCACAATATCTTGAGGAAGCTGTGTACGGTCTCACAGAATTGCATCGCGATCAGGTGGCCCAAGCACGCTTGATCGCCAACCCTGGGTGCTACCCCACGAGCGCCATCCTTGGACTGGCTCCTGTGGTGAAGGAGGGCCTCATCGAGCCGGGGGTCATTGTCGACAGCAAGTCCGGAGTGTCGGGCGCAGGCCGCGGTCTCAGCCTCACGACCCACTTCTCCGAAGTGAACGAGAACGTAATGGCTTACTCGGTGGGCGGCCACCGTCATCTGCCTGAAATCAGCCAGGAACTGGCGGAAGTGGCGCAGACACCACCGCAAGTCACCTTCCTGACCCACCTGATACCCATGACCCGTGGCATCCTCAGCTCGTGCTACGCCACTTTTTCGCCGGGTAGGTTCTCCTCGTGGCAGCAGGCCCAAGACGAGGTGCGGCAGCTATACGCTAACTTCTACGCCGACGAGCCCTTTGTCGAAGTTACCCAGGCCCCACCCCATACCAAGCACACGTTGGGCAACAACATGTGCTTGGTCTACCCCTGCGTGGACCCGAGGACGGGTACGCTGATGGTCATCAGCTGCCTCGACAACTTGGTGAAAGGGGCCGCTGGGCAGGCCATCCAGAACATGAACGTGATGTACGGGTTCCCGGAGACCACGGCTCTGGAAGGTCTGGCACTTTATCCGTGAGGAGCCTATAATGCCGAGGTGCCCCTAACGGTTCGCCGTGCCCCCATCGTCTAGCCTGGTCAAGGACGCCACCCTTTCAAGGTGGAGATCGGGGGATCGAAGCCCCCTGGGGGCACTTTTTTATTGGGATTCAATGATCTTGCCTATGCCCGATGAGTGGGCAAGTCTCTTTTCGCGATGCTACCGCCTACGGCGGAAAGGCCTCTGCGACGTGCGCTGAGATGGTGGTCATAATAAACATCGGCAGAATAGCTGACTAAGTACCCCATGAGGCCCCTAGCTCTCGCAGCATGTCATAGGTGGTGATGCACCTTACGCGAAAGTGATCACACACATTTGGGATTTTCACAACTCTAGAAGTCGGCCCGACTTCCTGCTCGAGCGACACGACTGTGCCACCAGTTGCTTAAGCGTGTGCTATGACCCATGGGTCAGCCTTATCCAAGAACCTGCGTCTAGCCGGGTTATCAGGGTAGTTTCGCATCACATGTGCTACTACGCGCTTGAAAGCTTCTTGCACCGCTATTGCATCGGATTCCACGAACAGTCCCAGGGCTCTGCGCTCCCCCGCCCAACTGGTTAGATCAGCTGGCCCGTCGCGCAATTCTGCGTAGACTTCGGCGGGACAAGCTATTCGGCTAGCTTCTATTAAGCCGTCTATCATTGCCCAGAAACCGGGTGCGATGTCGAATCCGTATGGCCCCTTCTTCCCCTCAACGAACACATTGGTATCTAACCAGTATTCAGTCAAGAGACAGAGTGCTTCCAAAGAGGTGTTCGGCGATGGCAGGAAGAGTTCTTATCTTGACGCCGAGTATGTCTGCTGCTTCTCTACTAGGAAGCTCCCCAGCCGCTGCGCTGGATACGACCGCTTCAGTGAACGCGCTCCCGTTACGGGCTGTCAGGGTGTAGTAAAAATTCCCACTAGACTCGCCTGCCGGCTCTCCCGCGCTGACTCGTTCAACCAGACGGCCGAACATCTCCCTATACAACGCAGTCGGTATTAGGTTGTAGTCATGCGCTTGTCGTAAGATCACCATGGCGCTAACCCGATAGTGTCGGGTCAGGGTCTTCATGTTATCTTCCAATTTGGAGCTTTGCGGCGCCCACCGCGACTGGAAATCCTCACCCGGCACTAATGTTTCGGCGGCCACGCGGTTACAGAATTGGTCGACTGCGCTGTCGGACCGTTCCGAGCGGAGCCCGTAGTCGGGGTTAGACACGCCTCCGTGTCCCGCCCAGATGTGGGCCATCTCGTGGGCGAGGGTAAAAATTTGTGATCCTCTATAGTCCCGTCCGTTAACGAAGATGAGGGGGGCAATGTAGTCACTTATCGAAAAGCCTCGGAACTCTTGAATGTCCAGCGGGCGATAATTGTTGTTGCCAACAACGCCACTGCGCAGGACCATGATGCCCGCCCGTTCCGCATTGCGGGCCAACTCCCGTAGGAAGCCTTCCCAGTTACCCGCTCGGGCTCTCGCTCCGTCAACATCCACCGCGGCGCGAATATCATCAGCCACAGATTCCGCGGGATCCTTCGTACTAAAGCGACCAACAAAGGGAAGCACTTCAAGCCCCACGGCCTCTCGATAATCCCGAAACCACTGCTGCTTGCCCATTACATCGTGCAACAAGTCCAGGAAATCGGGACTCGGGTTTAGTGCGTCTTGCCCTTCGGAAGTCCGAAAGTCTGCAAGCGGCATTTCTAGCGTCGGGGGCTCGGAGAGGTACAAGTATCCAAACGGTACGTAAAGCACTTCAGCCATACGTTGAGCTTGCCTGAAAGTTGGCTTCCTCTCTCCAGACTTCCAAGCGTCGACAGCTTCAGGCCGCACGTTTAGCTTAGACGCAAGTTCAGCCGCCCTGAGGCTGCGGCGTCGCCTAGCCCATGCCAGCACACTGGGCGTGACTAGCGCTTCAGTCATTCCAGGCTTCCGTGGAGTGTGTCTTGGTAGCCCACAGCCTGCTTCACCCCTGAACACCCAAAGATTGTGTCCGCCCGCTGGGCCAACGATTATATGATACCCCACACGCACTCCCATGGCTCGACGGCTCTGCTTCTTGCAACTATCCCGTGGTCAGCACAGACGGCATGTTATGATTGATGTAACGAGTGGTAACCGGCTATAGCATCCCACGCGCAGGATAGATATATGGCAGATGTACGCAGCCTTTCCAAGACCGACCGCAACCTGTGGAACTCCATCATCAGCGAGGCTATGGCCAACCTGAAGTACAACGCCTTTTCCTACAAGGCGATGGAAGAGGGCTACCCCGAGGTGGCCCAAGTGTTCCAGGAGGTTGCTGGTGCCGAGACCATACACGGCATCAACCACCTTAGAGTGGCGGGCGATATCAAGTCGACGGCGGAGAACCTGCGTACGGTTATGGAAGGCGAGGCCAAAGAGGCGGCCACCCTTTATCCCCGCATGATCAAGGATGCCTTGGATGAGGGGCGCGTGGACGCCGCCGAGACCCTCACCATCGCTATGGACAGAGAGCAGCACCATCTGGAGGTGTTCAGCCGGGCCTTGGACCTCTTGGAGACCAAGCAGAACAGGTTACGAGAGGCGTCGACCACTCAAATCGAGGGTCACTTAGAGCCGACGCCCGCCAGGTTCGAGGCCCCGCCGCGGATAGAAGCCTACCCCGAACAGTCTCCGGCATACCGGGCGGCCGCGCGGGAGCTGGACCGGGAGCGGTGGCGTGTCGCCGCCTTTGGACGCATACGCGAGGTGGTATTCGGCGCACAAGACGGGTTGCTCAGCACCGTGGCGTTGGTCACCGCCGTGGCAGTTTCTGGAGTGGGAGGCACCACAGGGGTGCTTGTGGCCGGGCTGGCAGCAGCACTGGCGGGAATGGTCTCCATGGCCAGCGGGTCGTACCTCTCCTCCAAAGCAGAAAGCGACGTACAGAAGGCGGAGATTGCCAAGGAGGCCGAGGAGCTCGATGCCCACCCGGCCGAGGAGTTGGCGGAGTTGGTGGTCATGTTTCAGCGAGAAGGTCTCACCATGCGGGAGGCCCAAGACATGGCCGAGCACATCGCGTCGGACCGGGACCTTTGGTTGCGCACCATGGTGGAGAAGGAGCTGGGCCTCAGCTCCGAGGTCACTGCCAACCCGATAAAGGATGCCATGGTGATGGGCTTGGCCTTCATCGTAGCTGCCATGGTGCCCATCTTCCCGTTCTTCTTTTTGGAAGGCTACACAGCGATAGGCACTTCGTCAGGCGCCGCCCTGCTAGGCCTGTTTGCCTTGGGCGTGGGCAAGGGCCAAATAGTGCGCAAGTCACCCCTGCTCCAAGGCTTGGAGATACTGTTGGTGGGCGCTGTGGCCGCGGCCATCGGCTACGGCCTCGGCGTAAGCATACCGTGGGTCTTTGGCATCTAAGGAGACCTACCGAAGCTGGGGCGACCTAACCCTCGTAGGCGTAGCTGTAGCTGGGGCTGACCACTCGACCGCCGTCGACTATCAGGTAGTCCCGGTCGATGGGGCGCCCTTCGAAGAAGGCTGACAGACACTCGCGGACTCCGTTGGAGTACCGTTGCTGCGCCTCTAGGGATGTTCCCGATGTGTGTGGGGTCATGGCGTGGTGCGGCATGCTGCGCCAAGGATGGTCGGCGGGAGCGGGTTGCGGATACCACACGTCACCAGCATAACCCGCTAGGTGGCCGCTCTCCATAATCTCTACGAGGGCGTTGGTGTCGACGATGCGCCCGCGTGCCGTGTTCACTAGATAGGCTCCGCGCTTCATGCTGCCGAGCAACCGGCTGTCGAACAATCCATCGGTGGTAGGTGTCAGGGGTATGTTGATGCTGACCACGTCGCACCGTGCCACCAAGGGCTCCAAGGCCATGTAGCGTGCGCCTAGGACCTGCTCCTCCGAGGTGGTCAGCCGCCTATAGTCGAAGTAGTACATGTCCACGTCGAAGGGGTTGAGGCGGGCCGCGACACGCTGGCCGATACGGCCCATGCCCACGATGCCTACGGTCTTGTCCTCCAAGTCGTGGGAGCGGGAGGCTATGGCCCCGATATCCCAGCGCCCCTCTATGACCGAGAAGTAGGCGGGGATGTAGTTGCGCACCAGCGTCAGTATCTGCATAACCACATGCTCGGCGACGCTTACCACGTTGCTGCCCGTGATTTCGGCCACGATGACGTTGCGCTGGGCGGCGGCTGCTAGGTCGAAATGGTCCGACCCGACGCCTGCGGTCAGCAGCAGCTTCAGGTTGGGAGCGGCGTCGATTCTCTCCCTTGTGACGTAGGCTGGCCAGAAGGGAGTGGCGATGACCACGTCGGCGTCGGGCAGGTGGCTATCCAGCTCCGCCCCAGCATCGGTGATGGCCACCAGTGTGTGTCCTTGGGACTCGACCATTTCACGCAGACCGAGGGCATTCTCGGCACATCCCAGTAGTTCGGGGGTGCTGTGGGCCGTTGGACCGCCCGGATAGAGGACTGCAACGATCTTCATAGCGTATTCCCTCGAATTTTTCACCGATTTTGTTGCTGTGGCACCACATCTGGCACCGGATACGGTATATTCGCCGTATTCCTGTGTCAATTAGGCCGTAGAGGGAAATATCATGCCTTCCGTTGACAGCCCTCATTCGCGTTGACAGTCCTCATTCGCAAAGTTATCTTGCGCCCATACACGCCGAGATATCGGCCAGACCCACGCCCCAGATGCTTGAGAGCGGGATCCCATAGATCCTCAAGGAGTTTGACCATGATGAACGAGGAGCGATTCTTCGGACCGGTGACGGTGCGGTCACGCTTCATGCTGGAGGTGGCCAGCGAGCTTTCGGCCATGCCTGAATGGCCTCACAAGCAGGTGCAACTGAGTATGCGCGACCAAGTCGGGGGTGATTGGGCCATCACTCTGTTGGCCAGCGATAGCCCAGCGGGCCTGCCGAGGGTGATCAATGGCGATGTCCAAATGGCCATCCTCAATCCCAGCGTGGTGCTGGCCCTAGCTGCCAAGGGCACGGGGCCGTTCAAGGAGCCAGCCGACCTGCGGGCCATCACGGTGATTCACTCCTATGACCAGTTAGCCTTCGCCGTCGCAGCCCCCACGGGGGTGAGTTCGCTGGCCGATATACGCGACCGTCGTCTGCCCCTCCGCGTTTCGCTGCGAGGACAGGCCGACCACTCGGTGCATATGGTGGTGGACGAGGTGCTGGCGGCCTATGGCTTCTCGTTGTCCGACATGGTCAGCTGGGGTGCACAACTCGAATACCACCCCGGCGTCAACGACATACTGGGCAAGGTGGACAAAGTGGACCGGGGCGAGCTGGACGCCATATTCGACGAAGGCGTCATGGCTTGGGCCGACAAGGCCTTCGGGGTTGGCATGAGCTTCCTGCCTTTGGAAGAGGACATCCTGCAAAAGCTGGAGGCCATGGGCTTTCGCCGCGGCACTATCGAAAGCAGGCTGTACGAAGGGCTGGCCGAGGACCTCCTTGCTCTGGACTTCAGCGGGTTCACTGTCTACACTCGCGCCGATGTGCCTGACCAAGCGGTAAGGAGCATCTGCCAAGCCTTGGAGGCGCGGAAAGACCGCATACCGCGAGATTCGGGCCCCGGCCCTCTACCCCTGCACGAGATGTGCATGGATACTCCGGGCGGCCCGCTTACCATACCTCTGCACCCGGCAGCGGAGCAGTTCTGGCGGGAGCAGGGCTACCTGTAGGCGTCCGACATAGGAAAATCAGATACGAAATCCCGATAGGCGACAGGGGAGGCGAGCGATGCAGGACAGGCCGCTACAGGGCAAGGTGGCCATGATCACCGGCGCAGGCAGCAACATCGGGCTGGGACAGTCCATGACGCTGGCGTTGGTGCGGGCGGGGGCACGGGTGGCCATGGTGGACATCGACGAGACCGCGCTGCTGCAGACCGCCAACGATATGCGTGAGATCGGCGGGGATGACGCAGTGATGACCCTCGTGGGCGATGTGTCCAGCCCCGACAGCACTTCCAGCATGGTGGAGCAGGCTATCGACCAGATGGGAGGCGTCGACATCCTCATCAACAACGCTGGCACCAATCCTTGGCGTTCGGGGATGGGATCGGGCATGGCGGCCAACTTCTGGGAGGCATCCCCGGAGGCTTGGAACAGAGTGATTTCGGTGAACTTCACCGGTCCTTTCCTCATGGCCCGTGCAGTGGTGGAGCGGATGATAAGTCGTGGCTGGGGACGCATCATAGGGGTCACCACCAGCATGGACACGATGTACCGGGCCCAAGGCTCGCCCTACGGCCCATCGAAAGCAGGCCACGAAGCGCTGATGGCCACCATGGCCCAAGAGCTGGAGGGCACGGGCGTGACGGCGAATGTGCTGGTGCCGGGCGGAATGGCCAACACCAACCTACTGGCCCCGGGAGGACCTGATCGTGATGGCATGATCCAGCCGGTAGTGATGCAGGCCCCCGTCGTCTGGCTCGCGTCTGAGGCGTCCAACGGGATCAATGGTCGGCGGTTCATCGCCTTCGACTGGGATGAATCCCTGCCCTTGGAGGAACGCATCGAGAAGGCTGGCGCCCCAGTCGCCTGGCCACAACTGGGTCAACAGTCGCGGCGCCCTTCGGGAGCGTAAGGGCCACTTGAAACACTAGTGCTTCTAGGAGTATTGTAGCCTCGGAATTCGATGCTGTGCCGAACGGGTGAGCTAGGAGGTAGCATTGATCGATAGTGGGGATACCGCGTGGGTATTAACCTCTTCCGCGCTAGTCTTCATCATGGTTCCCGGCTTGGCGTTCTTCTATGCTGGGCTGGTGCGCGGGAAGAACGCCTTGGCCACCATCATGCAGAGCTTCATGGCTCTAGCTGTTGGGGGCCTGACTTGGATCCTTTTTGGCTATAGCCTGGCATTCGGCCCCGACATCGGGGGATTCATCGGAAACCTCGAGTGGGCCGGACTGAGAGGCGTGTCAGCCACGGAAGCCGGTCCCTATGCCGAGACAATCCCGCACCAAGCCTTTATGGTCTTCCAAGCCAAGTTCGCCATCATCACGCCAGCGCTGATTGCCGGCGCATTCGCCGAGCGCATCAAGTTCAGCACCTTCGTGATCTTCATTGTCGTTTGGTCGGCCATCATCTACGCTCCATTGGCTCACTGGATGTGGGGGATTGGCGGATGGCTGGGCAACGAGGGCGCCCTCGACTTTGCCGGGGGAGCCGTGGTCCACATAAGCTCTGGAACGGCCGCTCTGGCTGCGGCCATTATTTTCGGGCGACGCTTGGGGTATCAGCCAATGCTGAGCCCCCACAACGTGCCTTTCGTAGTACTTGGAGCCTCGCTCCTCTGGTTCGGCTGGTTTGGCTTCAACGCCGGAAGCGATCTGGCCTCGGCAGCCAAGGCGACCTCGGCCTTTGTGGTAACGCACACCTCGGCAGCAACAGCCGCGGTAGTTTGGGTCGCCTTGGACTGGATAATCAACAAGAGGCCGAGTGTCGTGGGAGCGGCGACGGGGGCTGTGGCCGGTCTGGCAACCATCACCCCAGCATCGGGGTTCGTGGGCCCAATGCCCGCGGTGATAATTGGGTTGGGCGCTGGCGCCCTGTGCTACACCGCCGTCTGGATAAAGACCCGGGTGAAGCTCGACGACACTCTCGATGTCTGGGCTATACACGGAATAGGCGGAATGTGGGGAATGCTGGCCCTTGGCCTCTTCATAGGGATCGGCTTCATGAGCCTAGGCGAGCTCACCGACCTGAGCAGGGGCGAGCAAATCGTCAAGCAGCTCATCGCTATCGGGGCAACCTTTGGTTGGTCCTTCGTCGGGACGCTGCTGATACTGGTCATCATGAAGTACACCATAGGGCTCAGGGTGGACGAGCAGCAGGAAGAAGAGGGGCTGGATATGTCCCAACACGGCGAGGAAGCCTACAACATACGCTAGGCCGCTTCCAAAGCCGTCGGCAAATGGCAGGCCCACTGGGGCTCCGGGCCCCGGTGGGCAATAGTGGAAGGGTGGTCCGGGGGCGGAGCCAAACCTGCGCTCGCCCAGCCCTCTAGGCAACTAAGCCCAGCTCGACGCGTAGGCCAATAACGCTCCCCCCGCCTCCACCAGATGAGGTGTAACAGGGAATATCTCCCGTGAAGGCGGCCCTCAGAATGGGACGCCGACTAAGCCTACTCGACGGCTACAACCATCTCGATCTCGATGCAGGCATTCCCCGCGGGACAGTCTATGCCCACAGCAGACCGGGCATGGCGGCCACGCTCACCGTAAAGCTCGAACAGCAGGTCGGACGCCCCATCTGATACCTCGGAGGTCTGGTAGAAACCCTCGGCGGTGTTGACCATGCACAGAAGCTTGATCACCTGAGTGACGCGGTCCAAGTCGCCTATGAACTCCCTGAGCTCGTTCAGCAGATTCACGCCCGCCTGCCGCGCTCCTTCATAACCCTGCTCCAACGTCAGGTCGCTGCCCACCTTGCCGTTGACCCTGCTCCCGTCTGCGTACACCGGCGTGCGTCCTGACAAGTACACGAGGTCCCCGTGCTGCAAGGCCGCGACCCGATTGGTCCGATGCACCAAAGCCCCAGGTTTCAAGCCAAGCTCTTCCATTCGTTGCTCTACCTGCATAAGAGTATTCCTCCATTAATCTTTTTTGATGAACGCTCGGTATTCCAGATCCCGATTGGCCTCAACACAGCGGTCAATTGGTTGCTGTTGCCCATGGTCTATCGGTCTGACTTGCTGTTATATCCTTGACGGGTGCCGCCGATGTATCCGGCTACCCGCGGGAACCCCTCGCGGGCGCGAACACTACCAGTAGTGTCAGCTGCTCCAAGATGGAATGGAAACGGTGCTCGATCCCAGATCCGACGAATACGATGGAACCGGGAGTCAGCGTGCGGTCTTCCCCGTCGACCCGGATTTGGCCTCTACCGTCGAGCACATAGTATATTTCGTCCTCCGTGTGAGGCCTCTGCGGGTCATCTGTTCCAACTGCCAGTTCGTAGATTCCAACGCTCAATGTTCCCACGTTGAGGAACTCCAGAAAAAGTTGACCGGAGCGGCGATGCTGCTCCAAGAGGTGAGATAGCTCGAATGCCTCCATGCCTTCAACCTCGTGGCCTGTTATCTGTAACATGCTGATGGATGCCCGCCCACCCACATGAGTGCCCCATAAGCGGAGGCTAGGCCCACAATCCACACCGGCTACCTGCCCCATATCTCCAGCTTGCCGGAAGGCGAGAGCAAGGCACCGTCACGGTGAGTTCAGCCCTTGGGGATGTGGGCTGGTTGCCCAAGGGTTGCTAGAAGTTGTACAGCTTGGCCGTGTTCTCGGCGGCGATTTTGGCCTTCTCGTCTTCGGGGACGCCCTCGAGGATGCGCTCCAGTATCTCGCGGGACTTGGGGAATGTGCCCTCGGCGTGAGGATAGTCGGAGCCCCATAGGAGGCAGTCCACGCCGATGTGATGGCGCATCTCGACACCGATGTCGTCTTCCTGGAACCCGATGAAGATGTTGCTGCGGAAGAAGTCGCTGGGTAGGGTGTCTCCTTGGAACCGTTTGCCATGCACGCCCACTGCGCGCTGCTTGTAGAACTCGTCCATGCGGTTCATGAAGTAGGGCGCCCATGCGACCTCGTACTCTACCACCCCCACCTTCAGCTTGGGGTACTGCTCGAACACTCCTGAAAAGATCATGTTGTAGACGCACTGGCGGGGGTCGTACTCCCGGTTGGGGAAGTCGGCGCCTGATTGTAGGGCGAAGCCACCCAACTCTTGGCCCGGCTTCCAGCGGATTGTGCCCACATGCAGGCTCAGGGGCATGTCCAAGTCTTGTGCCGTGGCCCAGAAGCGCTCGTAGCTAGAGTGGTGGTAGGGCACCATGGGACTGACGGATATCATAGCCCCCGCCATACCTTTGGCCGACGCGCGTTCCAGTTCCTTCGTGCCATCGGCCACATCGTCGAGGTTGAGCATGGCGATAGCCTTGAGCCGGTCCGGGTAGGGGCTGCAGAACTCAGCGAGGTAGTCGTTGTAGGCTCGAAGGGAGGCTGAGAGTACGTCGCTGGCCGGCACCCGGTACAGAGTCAGTGCCTGCGAGGGGTAGAGGACGCCCGCCTCCACTCCGTCCACGTCCATGTCCTTGACGTGGGCATGGGGGTCGACCCCTCCTTGGGGCACAGTTTCCATGGTGCCACCCGTAGTCAACTTATCGGGGTCCTCGAAACGTACCCCGGCCTGCTGGTTGATGCCGATGGCACCGAAGCGCAGGCCATCGCAAATCCACTGGTCGTTGTCCTCCTCATGGAGGAGTCGTGGTCCCCGCTCGCGGAACTCTTTGTCGATATGTTTCTTCCACAGGTCTTCGGGCTCGATGATGTGGGAATCGGAAGAAATCATCCTGTAATTTGGCATTGCACACCTACAGGTTGGTCTATCGCCAACAGAATCAGGTCTCCAGTCGACGGACCAGGATGCCCCCATCATACCCAGCAGGTCACGGCAATGCCAGTGCGTGATAAACCCTGTGTCTTGGTGGCCTTTTGATGTTGGAACAGCAGCACTACCGTTGATAGCTCGAAAGCAGTGGAGTATTGTGTCGGCATCCGGCCATCGCAGGGACCTCTTGAACCACCTCGACGATCAAGCCACCTACCAGAGGTTCGACCCGTCCAACTTCTTCCAGAGGCTCAGGGACCTGCCGTCCCAGCTTCCCCGGGTCGAAGAAGCCGTTGCCCGGATGGAGCTACCATCGGAGCTGCTGTCGGCCCAGAGGGTGCTGGTGGTGGGGATGGGCGGCTCGGCCATCGGCGGCGAGCTGTTGGCCGATGTGGCAGCGCACCAAGGGTCTGCCCCCGTGTCGGTCTGGCGCGACTACGACCTGCCAGCATGGGTGGACAACACGACGCTGGTGCTGGTGTGCAGCCACTCAGGGCAGACTGAAGAATCTCTCGCTGGGTTCCGGCGTGCGGTTGCACTGAAAGCGCCAACGGTTGTGATGACGGGAGGCACGGCACTGGCCGAGGAGGCAAGGGAAGCAGGACTGCCCGTGGTGGCCTTTGACTACCAAGGCGAACCACGTAGTGGCATCGGCTACAGCTTCCTAGGCCCCTTGCGGCTTCTACAGAGGATGGGTCTGTTGCCCGCTAACGCAGGCCACTGGGCGGAGATGAAGCAAGAGGTATGCGCGCTGATTGACCGGATCGCAGAAGAAGTGCCTACAGAGCAGAACGAGGCCAAGGGTCTGGCCCACAAGCTGTATGACAGGCTGCCGGTAATATACGGTGGTGGCATCCTCCTCGGAGTGGCCCGTCGCTGGAAGACGCAACTGAACGAGAACGCGAAATCCTGGGCCTTGACCGAGGCCCTGCCCGAAGTGCATCACAACACTGTAGAGAGCCGGTTGCCGGAGTCGCTGAAGCGTGACATCCATGTGGTGCTGTTGAGGCCCGACGGGGCCCACCCGCGTTTGCAGACCCGTTACCAAGCCACGACCGAGCTGCTAACGCGACGCGGCACCGATTGGAGCCAAGTATGCGGTCATGGCTCCAATCCTCTGAGTCAGATAATGACCACGGTCCTATTAGGCGATTACGCCAGCTGCTACCTAGCCATGCTGAACGAGGTGGACCCCTCATCGGTGAATGCCATCGACGCGGTTCGCCGACGGATGACACAAGGAACATGGTGTTAGGGATGGTAGATCTCAAGCGAGCGCTAGGCTTTTAGGACGAGGCCGCTAGGGCCGGTGCCCGACGCAGGGCCTTTCGATTATCCTGTATCCCTACCCTTTCCCCTAGTGCCGGGCGAACAGCCTGCCCGTGCCTGATATGGGGCCTGGACGCTGACAAGCAGCCCTTGCCCCACCCACCTTGCCTGGGTATATCATGTGAGGAATCACTACGGCATGACATGCACTCGACACCTTGGGAAAGAGCCCCTGGCGAAAGAAAGAAGATAGTCCCCTTGCCTGCCAGAGCGCCCGCCCCACGCCCCCGCCGGAACCCATCCCACCGGAACCCATCAGACACTCTCTCAGATACGATTCAAAGCTGGTAATAAGACGAATGCTACAGCATCAGATACAAAAATACTTTTCTTACCTCCGCATGCCACACTCTCAGATACGGTCCAAAGCTGGCAAAATACCACCGTTATGCTACGGTTATACCACCGATATACAATGGGTATATCACGGATATGCAACGGATATGCAATGGGTGTACCACGGTTATGGCCATAGTTATGCCGGTTATCTGGGCATGATGTCACGCCCCGCCAACAATCGAAGGGCCCTGTGTCCCTGACACTTCATCTTGACACTCCAAAGTGGCCGATGCTAACATTCAACGTCCCTTACCCGTGTCCGGCCACGCCATGGCGTAGCTGCTTCCAGCTTGACACGGCCCCGAGGGAAACATGCCAGCCATACCATTAAAGCCTGCTAGTGGCGTGCCCTATCGTCGCTTTTCAGGCGAGTCCCAGGAGGAGGTTACCTGATGGCATCCGAGGGATTTGATATTAAACGGGGCTTGAAGGACGTCTATTTCGATACCACCGAAGCCAGCTTTATTGATGGCAACGTAGGCAAGCTGCTGTACCGCGGGTACAACATCCACGACTTGGCCGAGAAGGCCACCTTCGAAGAGATAGTCTACCTCCTCCTCTACGGCGCCCTGCCCAACCGGCAGCAGTTGGGGGATTTCGACGGCGGCTTTAGGGCTGACCGCGCAGTGCCCGAAGAGGTGATAGATGTTCTGCGGGTGGTGAAGGACTGCCACCCCATGGATGCCCTGCGCACCGGCCTTTCCGTCCTCTCGGCCTTCGACCCGGATGTCAACGATAACTCGCAGGAGGGCACCCGACGTAAGGGCATACGCCTGACGGCACAGGCCCCGACTCTGGTGGCAGCGCACCACCGCATACGCAACGGCCTTGAGCCGGTGGCCCCCAACCCCGACCTGAACCATGCAGGGAACTTCCTGTATATGCTCCGGGGCGCAGAGCCCACTGACGAAGAGAATCGACTGATTGATGTGGACTTCGTGTTGCATGCTGAGCATGGGGCTAACGCCTCTGCTTTCGGGGCCCGCGTGGTGGCATCGACCCTCTCGGACCTGCATTCGGCGGTGGTCGCCGGTGTAGGTGTGTTGAAAGGCCCATGGCACGGCGGAGCAGCGGAAGAAGTCATGAAGATGGCCTTGGAGATCGGCCAGCCGGAGAACGCCGAGGAGTATGCCCGTCGCCTGCTGGATGGCGGCGGACGGGTGATGGGGTTCGGTCACCGCGTGTACAAGGCCGAGGACCCACGGGCCGGTCATTTGAGGGAGCGATCGCAGAAGCTGGGTCAGGAAAAAGGCCAGCCTCACTGGTTCCAGATACTCACCTACCTCGAGCAGAACGTGATGGCCCCCTACCGCGACCGGGGCATATTCGTCAACGTCGACTTCTTCGCAGGTTCAATCTACTACCTGCTCGAGATACCCGACGATCTGTTCATACCCATCTTCGCCTTGGGGCGCATCCCTGGCTGGACGCTACAGTGCATGGAGCAGTACGCCGACAACATCCTCCTGCGTCCCCTGCTGGAGTACAAGGGAGAGATGGACTTGGAATACGTGCCCCTCGACCAACGGTAGCTCCTACGACCTGACCCTACTGGAGCCAAGTGCGTCAGGAGGCCCTACACGCCGCTTGATTGTTTGAGGGGGCCGTCGTAGTGGCTTCCGGTGCGGAACATGAAATACGGAGTCGCATCGGGCGGCGCGGCCCGATAACCTTCCGCGAGTTCATGGAACTCGCCCTTTACTGGCCCGACGGTGGCTACTACACAACTGGCGCTGCTTCCGCTGACTACTACACCGCACCGGCGGCCCACCCAGCTTTCGGAGCTCTCCTCTGTCTACAGTTGTACCAAGCGTGGACCCTGCTCGGAAAGCCGTACCCCTTCTGGGTAATCGAACCGGGCGCGGGGAACGGTCTCCTTGGGCGCGACATTGCCGCTTTCTCCAGCCAATTGCCGGATGAGTTCGGCCGCACATTGAGGTACTTTTACGTGGAGCGCTGCCCATGGCGACGCGATAGGATGCCCACCGATGGTGGCCAAGAGTGGGTGGGGGCACTGGGCCTGCCATTCCGACAAGTTGTGGGCGTCATCCTCTCCAACGAGCTGTTGGATGCGTTTCCTGTGCATCGGGTCCGTATGGAGCAGGGGTCGTTGCGGGAAGTGTACGTGACCGTGGAAGAGGGTCGTCTGGTAGAGCAGTTGGGAGCGCCGTCGACTCCTGCTCTGGAGGAGCGGCTCCAACAAGTGGGTGTTTCGTTGGAAGAGGGATGGGAGGCTGAGATCAACCTGTCAATTGACGATTGGGCGGCGGAGGCGGCAGCTTGTCTGGACCGAGGACTTGTCATAACCGTGGACTACGGCAGGTCGGCAGCCGAACTCTACTCCGCGGAGAGGCGACGAGGCACCCTTACCACCTTCCGCAACCATGTGCAGACTGACAGCCGTCTACGGGATGTCGGCTACCAGGATATCACGGCGCAAGTCGACTTCACGGCCTTGGATCTGGCAGGCAGAGATGCAGGGCTGGAGTGCTGGGGACGCACAAGCCAACGCCTCTTCCTGCTGAATATGGGGATGCAGCGATGGTTGTCGTCGCTGAGTGTCGGTTTGGGTGAGGCCGAGGCCAACGCCAACCGGATGGGAATGCAGCAGCTTATCCGGCTAGGAGGCATGGGCGACTTCCAAGTGATGTTTCAAGCTAAAGGTGTGGATCCCACTGCCCTGTGGGGCTTGGAGCCATCACAAGAGCTGCAAGCGCTTCTGGATGACCTCGTGGTGCCTCGACTGTCGCCGGAGCATGTGCCACTTCTGGAGGGCACCTACCCCCATCTGGCTGAGAGTTACGAGTACCTGTGGCCGGGCGCTGAGGTGGCCGAGTCGGACTAGCTTTGGTCCGACTCGGAGTGTAGGCCAAGGCGTCCAGCAATGGGCTTCAAGCTGTCGATGACAAACGAGATGTGTTCCTCGAAGTCCAGCCCAGCCGCGGCGGCCCCATTGACGATGTCGTCGCGGTTCACGTCCTTGGCGAAGGCTTTATCCTTCATCTTGCGAATCACCGAGCGGGGGGTCACCTCGTCCAGACTCTTGTTGGGACGCACCAGCGTCACCGCACGGATGAAGCCCGACAGCTCGTCGCAGGCGAACACCATGTGCTCCATGAGGGTCTCGCGCTTGATGTCCAAGTGCTCGCCGTGGGTCAGCACTGCTCGCACGATATCGTTGGGGTAGCCCAAGCCACGCAGAATCTCAGCGCCGTATTCGGGGTGCTGCTCCAGGGTGGGAACTATCTCCCAATCGAAGTCGTGCACCAGACCGGCGATGCCCCAGCGCTCCTCATCCTCGCCGAAGTGACGCGCATACGCACGCATGGCTGCCTCCACCGCCAGTAGGTGGCGCATGAGCATGTCGCCCTTGACGTACTGACTGAGATCGTCCAGGACCTTCTGCCTGTCTATTGCCTCTAAGGCTTGGGGCGCCTGGCTATTCGTCGCTGGATTCTCCATCGTCAGCCTCCTCTCTTGAGTCGTCTTGGCCAGGGTCCGGCCTGACTGCTCCGGGACGTGGATCGCATCTTCGAGCAGTGGTGATGAACCCGCTATGGGCCACCATGCGGTGGGCTGGTCTCATGCTCTGCTGGGTGACGTGCCATGGCCGCAACAGTGTCTCCACGGTCTCCACCAGTTGAAAGCGCCGGTCATCGTCCAGTGCCCCCGCCAGCCGGTGCACCTGTAGCACAGTGGGCAGGAAGCAGAGCAGGATGCCCCCAGGCTTGAGGGAATCCGCGGCGTGACCGACTACGTGCCAAGGCTCGGGCACGTCCAGCACTACCCGGTCCACATCCTGCTGTTCGATGCCCTGATAGATGTCACCGTCCTTAACTTCTAGGTTGTCAATGTCCCCCAAGTAGGCTTCTAGGTTAGACCGTACTCTGGGCACCTGTTCGGTGCGCACCTCGTAAGACGTCACACAGCCTTCTGCCCCTGCCGCCTGTAACAGGGCCATGGTCAGTGCCCCGGAGCCTAGCCCCGCCTCCACCACACGGCAGCCGGGAAAGATGTCGGCCATGATGAGGATGTTCCCCAAGTCCTTGGGGTAGATGACCTGTGTGGCGCGGGGCATGTGCTGGGCGTATTCGCCCAAGGTGGGCTTGAGCGCTAGGAAGGTCTGCCCCATGGTGGTGCGCAGCCAACTGCCTTGGTCTCTGCCGATGATGTGCTGATGAGGCAGGACTCCCACATGGGTGTGCAAGGCTCCAGTCGGGGTCAGACGCACCAAGTAGCGGCGCCCCTTGCGGTCGATGAGCATGGCCATGTCGCCCTCGTGGAAGGCGGCGTCGGTACGGTCCATATGTTGTTGTGTTCCTGTCCCGATCTTTCTTGTGTGGCTGCGCAGCCTACATAGCAGACAGGCCGGGATTCCATATGGAACTCCGGCCTGTACGTGCAGGCGGTCTTGAGTCGCGGGCCTTACTTGTTCAGTTCGTCCAGTATGTCGAACAGCTCGCTGGGGTCGGGCAGGGTTCCTGGCTCGTACTCACGCCTATGGCGAACCACGCCGCCCTTGTCTACTACGAGCACTGCGCGGCGTCCCACGCTACGATCGGGGTTCCACAGGTCGTAGGACTTGGTCACCTCGCCATGGGGGTGCCAGTCGGAAAGTTCTGGGAAGGGGATGCCTCCGAGGGCCGTACCCCAAGCCCGATGGGCCGCTACGTGGTCACAGCTAATGCCCAGTACCTGGGCACCCTTCTCCTCGATCCGGGGGTTGTGGACCCGGAACAAGGATGCTTGCTGCGTTCAACCAGCGGTAAAGTCGAATACGTGGAAGGAAAGGATAACGTGCTTCTCGCCAGCGTACTGGCCTAGAGTAACCTCGCCGTGGTCGGGAGAGGGAAGCTTGAAGTCGGGCGCTTTGTCACCTACTTGTCCGGGCATATCCCTGCGCACCTCTCGAATAGGATTCCGCTCTCTCGCGGTAGGGGCCATTGGATTATACCGTTAGGCTGGCAGGTACGCTAGGGCGGTTGTCCGGAAGCCTTCCTAGGCCAGACTTGGCTATGAGCCGCTGGCCCCACCCTCGAAGGCTACTATCTTGTCCTCGTACTCTAGGGTCAGGCCGATGTCGTCGAGGCCGTTCATCAGGGCATGACGGCGGAAGGGGTCGATGTCGAAGCTGGCCGTCAACTCTTCATTGGAGTCCCATATGCGTTGCAACTCCAGATCGACGTTCAGCTGGTAACCGGGCTGGTTCTTGGAATGTTCCAGGATTTCCCGCACCGTCTCTTCGGGCAGTACGATGGGGAGAAGGCCGTTCTGGAAGCAGTTGTTGTAGAAGATGTCGGCGAAGCTGGGAGCGATGACGCAGCGGATACCGTAGTCGTGCAGGGCCCAAGGTGCGTGCTCGCGGGATGAGCCGGAGCCGAAGTTGCGCCCCGATACGATGATGCTGGCCGAGGAGTAGGCGGGCTGGTTCAGCACGAAGTCAGGATTGGGGCTGCCGTCCTCCCGGTAGCGCCACGGCGTGAACAGAAACTCGCCGTAGCCGGTGCGCTCAATGCGCTTCAGGTACACCGCCGGTATGATCTGGTCTGTGTCCACGTTCACCCGGTCAATGGGGGCAACGACGCCCGTAAGGTTCACAAACGGTTCCACAGATTCCCTCCCGTTACCATATCTCTTGTAGATTCAATTCAAATCCCGGCAAGACAGGCTCTCCCGACACGGTTGCCGGATTGTCCAGCACCTCGACTGGTCCATCGTGCCCGTAGATATGCACCCGTTTCTGCACCGGGTCTATGAGCCAACCAAGCCGGGCCCCGCTCTGGATGTACTCTTCCATCTTCCGCTGAACGCTGGCCAGCGTATCGGACCGCGAGCGGAGCTCCAGAACAAAGTCTGGGCAAGCTCGGGCGAAAGTCTTGGTGTCGTCTCGGGTCGATGCTTCCCAATGCTCGTGGGGAAGCCAGGCGACGTCCGGGGCAACTAGCGCCCCATTGGGCAACCTGAATCCCACTGATGCACTCAGGGCGATGCCGGTCCCATCTCGTTCGGCCCATGCGGCTACTAGGAAATGGAGGCGACTCTCTTGCCTCCCTCCATAATGGCCAGTCGGAGGCATGATGACCAACTCTCCCTTCGCGGTACGTTCCCATTGCAAGTCATGGTTCTCCGCGGTCAGCGTGGTGAGTTGCTCATCCGTGAGTTCCAGTCCCTGTACACTCAAAACTAGGCGGTGAGGCAGGTAAAGCCCACCTTGTTCGGGAGTCAGTGCATCATCACGTGGCGCAACTTCTCTTTCCCAAAACTCGTAAAAACTCTTGAGGCGAGCGGCTACGTGCTTTTTCTTCTGTGTCAGGAATTCATCGCCACTCGCGTCGGCGGTGAATTCCATCCAGCTAGTTGCCACAGCACAGAAATTGCAGGCGGTGACCAGATTGTCGCTGGACTCCGTCCCACCGGCGCTTACGGGCTTCAGGTGGTCGACCGTCAATTGTCGCCACCGGTCGAAGCCGTTCCCATCGAATCCGCAATAGACGCAGGTGAATCCGTCCCGCTGGAAAACGGCGTGTCCATTGTCGCCGCGGGCGGTGTCGGAAAGCGTATTCATTCTCTCGACCCTATGCTTGGACTTGCCCCGGGTCCTACCACTCCCGGATGTCGACGAAATGGCCAGCGATGGCAGCGGCTGCCGCCATCTGGGGGCTTACGAGGTGGGTGCGGCCCCCCTTGCCTTGGCGTCCCTCGAAGTTGCGGTTGGATGTGGAGGCGCAGCGTTGGCCGGGCTCCAGGATGTCAGGGTTCATGCCTAGACACATGGAGCAGCCTGCCACCCGCCAGTCGAACCCAGCATCCTTGAAAATGGCGTCCAGCCCCTCAGCCTCAGCCTCGGCCTTCACTCGCGCCGAGCCAGGTACCACCATGGCGTATACCCGTGGGTTGACCTGTTTGCCCCTGATGACCTCGGCCGCGGCGCGCAGATCCTCCAGCCGGCTGTTGGTGCACGAGCCGAGGAAGACGCGATCGATTTCGATTTCCTGGATGGGCATATCCGGCTCCAAGCCCATGTAGGTCAGGGCACGTTCGGCAGCCTCCCGAGCTCCGGTATCCTCGAAAGAGCCGGGGTCGGGTACTCGGGCGGTCACCGGGGCTACCATGCCGGGGTTGGTGCCCCAAGTGACGAATGGCTGCAGGCTGGGAGCATCGATTTCCACCACTTTGTCGTAAGTGGCCCCAGAATCAGTGGGAAGGGTGCGCCATTGCTCGATGGCCTGCTCCAGAGCCTCGCCCTTGGGGGCAAAGGGTCTGCCCGTTACGTACTCAAAAGTGGTGTCGTCGGGGGCCACCATGCCTGCCCGTGCCCCGCCCTCGATGCTCATGTTGCACACGGTCATGCGGCCTTCCATAGAGAGGCCACTCACACCCTCTCCGGTGTATTCGATGACGTGCCCCGTTCCGCCCTGTACGCCAATCTGGCCGATAACCCCCAGAATCAGGTCTTTGGCGGTGACGCCGAAGGGCAGGGGCTTGTCCACCCGCACCTCCATGGTCTTGGGCTTGAACTGGCGCAGAGTCTGGGTGGCCAGCACATGCTCCACCTCGGAGGTGCCTATACCCAACGCGAAACACCCCATGGCCCCGTGGGTGGCGGTGTGGCTGTCGCCACACACTATCGTCTTGCCCGGCAGGGTGTAGCCGAGCTGGGGTCCTATGACGTGGACGATGCCTTGGTTGGCATGGAAGCGGTCATAGAGGGTGACTCCGAACTCGGCACAGTTGGTGGACAGAGCTTCAAGCTGACGCTTGGAGATCTCATCAGTGACCGGTAGCGACAGGTCCCACGTCGGCGTATTGTGGTCCGCCGTGGCTATCGTCAGGTCGGTCCGTCGCACTTTGCGTCCTGCCAGCCTCAGCCCCTCAAATGCTTGGGCTGACGTGACCTCGTGCACCAAGTGCAGGTCGACGTAGATGATGGAGGGACGGTCCGGCTCCTCGTGTACAACATGGGCGTCCCATATTTTTTCGAACAGGGTCTTGGGCGGCATAGTAGCTCCTTAACTCAAGTAGGCATTCTCAAGAGGGCTTTGGCCTACGGGTCACCGCCTGCTGGTTTAGGGAGTCGTCAACGGCTCGGGGACCTCGCGCCCGCCTTCTTGTGCCAGCAGGCGATTGAGGGCGCTCACGTAGGCCTTGGCGCTAGCCACCACGATGTCCGTGGAGGTGCTCCGGCCCATGTAGATGCGGCCTTCACGCTGAACCCGTACGCTGACTTGCCCCAAGGAGTCCAGCCCTTCGGTGACCGACTGCACGTTGAAGTCCACGAGCTTGGCCGGTATGTGGATCGCGCGGTCGATAGCATTGCACACGGCGTCCACTGGGCCGTTGCCGGTGGCGGCATCGCTGTAGACCGCGCCATCGGGGCCGATGATCCGCACCGTGGCGGTGGCCATGTCGTGGTCGCCTCCCGAGAACTGTACCTGCTCCAACTCGTAGGTCACGGGCTCCATGGTCACCCGCATTTCCTCAGCCATCAGGGCTTCCAAATCGCGGTCGGTGACCTCGCGCTTCTTGTCGGCCAGCAGCTTGAAGGACTCGAACACGCGGACCAAGTCATCGTTGGAGAGCACGTAGCCCAAGTCTTCCAAGCGGGAGCGCAGGCCAGCACGTCCGCTGAGCTTGCCCAGTACCAAAGCGTTGCCCGACCAGCCGATTACCTCGGGATCCATCACTTCATAGGTGGTTCGTTCCTTGAGTACGCCATCTTGGTGGATACCCGAAGCATGGCGGAATGCGTTCTCGCCCACAATAGACTTGTTGGCTTGAATGGACATGCCGGTGAGGCGGCTCACCATGCGGCTCGTGCTGTAAATCTGGGTGGTGTCGACACCGGTGCTCAGGTCGAACAGGTCGTGCCGGGTGTGCAGGCCCATGATGATTTCTTCGAGGGAGGCATTGCCGGCCCTCTCGCCGATGCCGTTGATGCAGCCTTCGACCTGCCGCGCTCCTGCCTGCACAGCGGCGAGGCTGTTGGCCACAGCCAACCCCAAGTCGTTGTGGCAGTGTACGCTGACAGTAGCTTTGTCGATGTTGCGAACGTTGCGCCTGATATCGGCGATGAGACGCCCAAAGTCGGAAGGAATGGCATAGCCGACGGTATCAGCGATGTTCACCGTCTTGGCACCCGCCTCAATGACTGCCTCCAGCATCTGGTAGAGGTATTCAGGGTCGGTGCGGGTGGCGTCCATGGGGGAGAACTCCACGTCGTCGCAGTAGCCACGGGCACGGGCCACCATGGAGGTGGCCAAGTCCAGGACCTCTTCCCGGTTCTTGCGGAGCTGGTGCGCGATGTGAATCTCTGAGCTGGAGAGGAAGACGTGAATGCGGGGCTGGGCCGCATCCTTTATCGCGTTCCAAGCGGCATCCACGTCAACCTGATGCGCCCGGGCCAGCGAGGCGATGATGGGTCCTTCGATCTCTCGGGCGATGGCTTGCACCGCGTCGAAGTCGCCGGGGGAACTGGCAGCGAAACCAGCCTCGATGACGTCAACCTTGAGGCGGGCCAGTTGCCGTGCGATCTCCATCTTCTCTTCGCCGGTCAGACCAGTGCCTGCCGACTGTTCGCCGTCGCGGAGGGTGGTGTCGAAAATCATTACTCGGTCTTGAGCCATTGTTTTTTCTCTCTTTCGTGTTGTCGGCGCCCAACGGTCAGACCTCCACTGGTCTGACCCGGCTACTTGGGGGAAGGGCGTGCGCCCTTAAGGCCGGGTCACCCGTTGAGACGCCAGGGGAACGCAGTCCGCCACACTGAGCCCTGCCATGACCCGAGTGCGGCGGCGAACTACGTTCACCACCTCCGTTATCTGAATCGGTGCTGTATTCATCGCTCTAGTCGCACCCTACTTGGGGTTCATCCAAGGCATCATGCCCCGGAGCTCTTTGCCGATGTCCTCGATCTGATGGTTGTTGGCTGCCTCGCGGTCCTGCAGGAAGCGGCGCCTGCCCTCGTCGTTCTCGGCAATCCACTCGCGGGCGAAACTGCCGTCTTGGATGTCGGCGAGCACACGTCTCATGTTGTCGCGCACATGCTCGTCGATGACGTTGCCACCCCGTGTGTAGTCGCCGTACTCAGCTGTGTCGCTTACCGAGTACCTCATGTACTTGAAGCCGCCTTGGAAAATCAGGTCAACGATCAGCTTCATCTCGTGAAGGCACTCGAAGTACGCCAGTTCCGGCGGGTAGCCCGCTTCCACCAGCGTCTCAAAGGCGGTGCGGATAAGGGATGTGACGCCTCCGCAGAGTACGGTCTGTTCACCGAAGAGGTCGGTCTCAGTCTCATTCTTGAAGGTGGTCTCCAAGACACCGGAACTGGTGGAGCCTACGCCCTTTGCGTAGGCCAGCGTAATGTCTTTGCAGTGGCCCGAAGCATCTTGGTGGATGGCCAGCAGGGAGGGAACGCCGATGCCCTCGGTGAACAGCTCACGCATACGGTGTCCTGGCGCTTTGGGGGCGACCATCGACACATCCAAGCCCACCGAGGGGACTACCTGTCGGTAGTGGATGCAGAATCCGTGAGCAAACATCAGGGTCGCGTCGCCGCGAATGTTGGGCTCGATCTGCTCGCGGTAGACGGCTGCTTGGAGGTGGTCGGGTATGAGAACCATGACGATGTCCGACTGGCGCGTGACCTCGTCGACATCGGCAACTTCCAAGCCGGCTTCCCTAGCCCGTTCGCGGCTGCTGCTTTCCGGCTGTAACCCGACCATGACATGCTGGCCGTTGTCCTTCAGGTTCAGGGCATGGGCGTGTCCTTGGCTGCCATAACCGATGATGCCGATGGTCTTCCCGCTAAGCAGGGAAAGGTCTGCATCTTGGTCGTAGTAAACGCTGACCATATTCAACTCCTCGTGATTTAGACGCTGCCTAGGGCGTACCCAGCGTCGCTGCTGCGGTGGCCGTTGCTTTGGGTGCTGCGCTGCCGTGGGGGTCGGCCCTCGGCCGCGCCGCGCACCATGGCCACGCGGCCAGTGCGCATCACCTCGCGTATTCCGAAAGGCCGCAACAGGTCGTACAGGGCGCTGATTTTATCTTCGTCGCCGGTCACCTCGATGATCAGCGAATGTGGGCCGATGTCGACGATGTTGGCCCGGAATATCTCCACCAACTGCATGATTTCGCTGCGGGTGGAGGTGGTGCAATGTACTTTGATGAGGGCCAGCTCCCTCGCCACGATCTCCATATCCGACAGGTCGGACACGCGAATTACGTCGATGAGCTTGTGGAGCTGTTTGGTTACCTGCTCCACGGTATCGTCATCGCCCTCTACCACGAAGGTCATGCGTGACAGATTGGGCTGCTCCGAAGCACCCACTGCCAAGCTGGTGATGTTGAAACCGCGACGGCGGAATAGGCTGGACACCCGGTTGAGCACACCCGGTTTGTCTTGGACTAAGGCGACTATCGTGTGGTGCATTTCGTCCATTAGACTCTCTCCTGCACCGGCTCTTCCAAGAGCTCTTTCACACTTTCGCCTGCGGGAATCATGGGGTAGACGTTCTCCTCAGGCTCCACCATGAAGTCCACCAAGGCCGGGCCAGGCTCGCGCATGGCCTGCTCAATGGCCGAGCGTACCTGAGCTTTATCGGTGACCCGGATGCCGGGGATCCCAAAGGCATCAGCCAGCTTCACAAAGTCCGGGTTGGCCGTGTAGGAGGTGGCGGTGTAAATCTTGTCATAGAAGAAGTCCTGCCACTGCCGTACCATGCCTAGGAAGTTGTTATTGATGATGGCGAACTTCACCGCGATGTTGTTTTCGGCCGCCGTAGCCAATTCACACATAGTCATCTGGAAGCCACCGTCGCCTGCGATGGACCACACATGCATGTCGGGCCGGGCTACCTTGGCGCCGATGGCTGCTGGGACCTCGAAACCCATGGCTCCCAAACCGCCAGAGGTGACAAGGGTGTTGGCCTCCTCGAAGGAGCAGTGTTGGGCGGCCCACATCTGGTGCTGGCCCACGCCGGTAACGATGATGGAGCGGTGATTGGTTGCCTCCGACAGCTCGCGCAGGACGTATTGGGGCAGCAGCTTGTCGGTGTCCCGTATCTTGAGAGAGGGGTGCTGCGCCCGCAGGTCTTCCATCCGCCGCAGCCACTCGGTGCGGGTCTGCGGCTTCACCTGGGGTAACAGCGCCTCCAACACGTTCTTGATGTCGCCCACGATGGGCACCGTGGGGCGGATGTTCTTGCCAACTTCGGACGGGTCAATGTCCACATGGATGATTTCCTTGGCGTTGGGGGCGAAGTCACTCAACCGTCCCGTCACCCGGTCGTCGAACCGCATGCCGAGGGAGATGAGCAGGTCGGCTTCGTCGATGGCCAAGCTGGCTGAGGCCAGCCCGTGCATCCCAGGCATGCCTGCGTTGAGGGAGTGGCGCGTGGGGAAGGAGCTGATGCCCAACAGGGTAGTGATCACCGGAATCTGGGCCCTCTCTGCCAGTTCCCTGACCTCGTTGTAGGCCCGGGAGATAATGACGCCGTGCCCCGATAGGATGAGAGGCCTCTCGGCTTGGGCGATGAGTTGGGCCGCCTTACGCACTTGGGAGGGATGCCCCTGCAGAGAGGGGTTGTAGCCCGGCAGGTCGACGCTTTCGGGGTATTCAAATTCGGCGGTTTCGAACTGGAGGACATCCTTGGGTATGTCAACCAGCACAGGCCCTGGCCTGCCCGTGTTGGCGATGTAGAAGGCCTCCTTGATAGCAGGCGCGATTTCCTCCGCGCTCATTACCAAGTAGTTGTGCTTGGTTATAGGTAGGGTAATGCCAGTTACGTCCGTTTCTTGGAAGGCATCGCGGCCGATGGCAGCCCGTCCCACTTGGCCTGTGATGGCCACCATGGGGACCGAGTCCATCTGGGCGCAGGCGATGCCGGTCACCAGGTTGGTGGCGCCGGGGCCGGAGGTGGCCATGCACACGCCGACGCGGCCCGTAGCACGAGCGTAGCCGTCGGCCGCCATGGCAGCGCCCTGCTCGTGGCGTACAAGGATGTGCCGTAGTTGAGGGTAGCGGTGCATCACGCCGTAGAGGGGCAGGATCGCCCCGCCGGGCAGGCCAAAGGTAACCTCTACCCCTTCCTTAAGAAGGCTCTCACAAACGATTTCCGAACCAGTGAGCTTCATGGGTCTCCTTCTGTAGTCTCCTTAGCCAAGGGTCTTGGGCAGAGCCCAAAACGCACGTCTCACATAAAAGAAAAACCCGTCCCTGAAGGGACGGGCATGTCAGCCGCGCGGTACCACCCTTCGTTTCTCCTCCCTGCATTCAAAAGAGAGAAAAACAACTCCAAGACTGTTAACGGTGTCGGCCGCCACGCCCTACATTATTCAGGCGGGTCGCTCCCGGGCGAGTTCGGCGCTTCACTGTCACCGGCTTCCCAGCATCTGCCGGCTCTCTGAGACAGGGTCCGCCTACTACTCCCGCTCCCAGCGTCATATGCATTTTTCGCTAGGGTAGATAGTATGCACCACCGTGTCTTGTGTCAAGACATGGAATGATAAAGGAAGAGGGCATTTGAACTTTCGAGCCTGCGCCCTCAGATGTCACCATCGGCGCAGCGCCTCCTACCCCTCGCCATGAGTTTATGCGGCTGTATAATGGAACGCAATCTCCATTGGCCGTCCTTAGGCGTACTTAAACTGATGCTCGGCGGTGATGCCATGACGGATATAAGGCGACTTTATGCAGGGATGCATGACGGTGTCTGCGCCCTAACCAGCTCCGACGGCGGCGACACTTGGCAGCGCGGCCCCATTACACCGCTAACACATGCAGCCTCTCGTCTGGCCTCCAGCGCCAGTACCTCGCGGCGGGCCTACCTAGCCGCTTACGAGTCGGGGGTGTACCGCACCGACGACGGCGGTGAGAGCTGGCACCGGCTCGACCAATACCCGTGCGAATACGCCCACAGTCTCGTGGTGCACCCAGAAGATCACGACAGGATTCTGGTGGGAGGCGAGCCAGCTGCCATCTATCGTTCTGAAGATGGTGGACTGACTTGGCAGGAGTGCCTCGGTTTCAAGCAAGTGCCGGAATCGGACAAGTGGTTCTTCCACTCCCAGACCCGCGATTCCCATGTGCGTGACATGAAGCTCGCTCCCCATGATCCCGATCTGATATACGCCGGCATCGAGGTCGGGGGGATAGTGCGCTCCAAGGATGGCGGGGCCAGTTGGCAGCAACTCGAAGGCACCGACGACGACATCCACTCCGTCTGCTTCAGCCCCCACAGCCCCTCCACGGTATATGCCGGAACGGCCCGAGGGCCTTTCCGCAGCGATGACGGTGGCGATAGCTGGCAGCCCATCACGAACGAGTTGCCTCGTCTCTACACCGTGCCTGTTACTCCCGCCCCAGACGACGAACGCTGTGTACTGCTGGCAGTGGCTAACAATGCTGGACGCAAAGGGGCCCAAGCCTACGTGTCGGACGATGGCGGGGCGCAGTGGTCGCGCCTGTGGGACTTGGGGGCCGACGACGACATGGCCGTGGCCTTCGCGTGGGACCCTGTAGACACGCAGCGCGTCTACGCTGGCACCGATTCGGGCAAGCTGTATGGAAGTGCTGACCGTGGCCGGTCGTGGCACCGTCTGAACGTGGAACTGCCGAGCTTGGCGGTAGGGGCGCTGGCCCTGAGTGTTGGGTCCTGATCGCCAGCACGCTATACGGTATGGTTGAAGGCAGCCCATGAAAGTAGCCCACTTCCAGTCTATCGGCGGGGCTAGCGGCGACATGCTACTTGGGGCGCTGCTGGATGCTGGTCTGCCATTGGAGCAACTGCAAAATACGCTGCGACTTCTCCCCCTGCCTGAGCATAGCCTCGCTGTCCAATCAGTACAGAGAGGCCACCTCACAGCGACCCTGCTTGACGTTCAGATACCGGGCGAGCGGCTGGGCCTCTCCCCGCGTGAACTGCTGGATGCCGTCAATGACAGCGCCCTGCCCGATGGCATCAAGTCCACCTCAATGGCCGTGCTGAACACTCTGTTCGAGGCGGAGCGTCGCGTACACCGCGCCAACGGCGGGGATGAGGTGCACCTACATGAGTTGGGCAGTGCGGACACGCTGATCGATGTCGTGGGTACAGTGGCTGGGCTGGAGAGTCTAGGAGTTGAGAGGGTCCTCTCTTCACCTCTGGTCGTGGGCAATAGGCAGCCAGACCGCCCCCGTAACTACCCGGTGCCTGCACCTGCTACTCTGGAGTTGGCCGCCATGGCGGGAGTGCCCTTGGAAACGCGGGCCAATGTCTCCCATGAGATGACTACTCCCACGGGGGCGGCTCTGCTCACGGCATTGGCCACTTTCGAGACTCCTCCTCAACTGACGCTGCAGCGGGTCGGGTACGGCGCGGGCCGTGCCGACCTGCCGGGTGTGCCCAACGTGACGTCAGTCTGGCTGGGGCAGGCAGTGGAGACGGGCGCGGGCGAGACAGCGGTGTTGCTGGAGACGAATATCGACGACGCGCAGGGCGTGGTGATGGGCTATGCGCAAGAGCGGCTGTTTGCCCAAGGGGCGCTGGACGTCTGGATAACGCCGATACAGATGAAGAAGAACCGTCCCGGCATGGTGCTGTCGGCGCTGGTCCCGGCCTCGCTGCAAGAAGCGGCGGTGGAAACTATCCTGCGCGAGACGCCCACTCTCGGCGTCCGCGTGAGGCCGGTGCAACGCCAGATTGCTCACCGTGAGACAGTACATTTCCGGTCCCAATACGGCGTCCTGCGGGTGAAGGTGAAGTACCTGCAGGAGTTGCCTGTCTCAGTTGCACCCGAATACGAGGACTGCCGGGAACTCGCCCTACAATTGGGCCTGCCTCTGCAAGAGTTGTATCAGCAGGTGTTGGGCGAGGCTCGATCGCAATTGGTGGGGTAGCCTCCTGGTTAGCCCACGTCTGTCAGCCGACGGTGTTTGTTAGCCTCTGGTCTCGGCTAGCTGGGGTTCATTCCTATTCAGTTCAGTTTCCACGCCAATCAAGGACTGGCCAATCTTGGGCTTCTGCCAGCCGCCGCAGGGCACGGTCGGGGTTGACCACCGTGGGATGTCCGACGCTTTGAAGGAACTCGCGGTCGGAGAAACTGTCGCCGTAGGCATAGCACGCGGCTAGGTCGATGTTGGCCTCGGCTGCCAGACGGTGAACCGCATCCGCCTTGGCTTGGCCCACTATTGGCCCAGCCTCGAGGTGTCCGGTGAAGCGTCCTTCTTGTCGCTCCAAGTGGGCGCAGACCACATAGTCCGGAGATACGAGGTGCATCAAGGGGACTAGCGACTGCTCCACGCCGCCGCTGGCCAGCACAATCCGGTCGCCTTGCTCGCGGTGCCACTCGATGCGGCGTAACGCTTCGGGTTGCAGATGGCGACGCCAATAACTGTCGCCGGCATCCTGAATCCAACGCTCCAGTTGCCAAGGGACGATGCTGCGGTAGTTCCCGAAGAAGTGTCGGCTGAACATGGAACGGTCGATGCAGTCGACCAGCATGTAGAACGGTACCTTAGGGAGGAAGAGCAGCACCCACAGCATCCGCCAACCGCGGCTCTTGGCGTGCATCTGGGCGTGGGCATAACAACTGACTACGTTGGACGATGCCAAGGTGCCGTCGACATCGAAAAAGGCTGCCCGCATCGCTGGCGTCAGCCTAGCGTAGGGCTTTTACGGCCTTCTCTATCTCCTCCGTGAAAAGGCGCACCAACTCGTTGGCGCTTTCTCCGTTGGCGGAGCGTAAGAAGGGTTCGGAGTACAGGGGAGGGCCGAACCGTACATGAATGGGGTGGGGGCGGGGTACGGTTCTGCCTTTGGGGAGGGTCTGGTAGCTGCCTGAGATATATGCGGGCACCACAGGGACACCGGCTTCCAAGGCCAGCAAGCCCACCCCAGGCTTCAGCTTTCGCATCGTGCCGTCGGGACTGCGCCCGCCTTCTGGGAAATAGAGCAGCGAATGGTCGCGGGAGAGCAGGCCTAGGGCTAGGCTCAGGCTGTCCGGCGTGTAGCTCTGACGGTCAAAGGGCGCTCCGTCGACGAAATTGCGCACAATCCAAGCCGAAACCCGGTTGCGGAAGAAGTAGTCCTTGGCTGCCATGGGGTGTACCTTGCCGCCACGATAGAGGAGGGCCATGAGCACGCCGGTATCGAAGTGGCTGCAGTGGTTTGAAGCAAGAATAAAAGGTCCTGAAGGGATGTTCGCCATACCATCCGAACTGAGCCTGTTGAACAGCCACAGGAAGCGTCTCAGTATCCATCGGAACACTAGTCGGACAGGCAGCCAGCGGCGTCCCCCTTTTATCCACTTATCCAATTCTGTGTCGGCCGGCAGGGGAATGTGTCGGACCCATTGAGTCTGCTTATTCGCAGGCTCGTTCGAGTCAGCGCCGCTGTCCTGCGACTGCGCTTTTTCCACTCCGCCGTGCCCGTTGGTCGCCGCAGTTGAGGGGCGAGCCGGACGCAGCCCCAGCACAAACCGCTTCACACCCGGTATGTGTATATCCTGGATATACTCCCGCCAATCGATGCTGGCAACGTCGAAGTTGAACTTGCGTTGCTCCTCCGCTGTCAGGCTGTCCCATACACTCTTGGTGCGATCCGTCAGATAAAGGCACTTGGCCTCGGCGTAAGGGCCATAGATGCGGGCGTAGTAGGTCAACCGCTCGACGCCGAGTCGCTTGGCGCGGTACCAACTACGGATGCGCCTACCCTTGGGCAGGAAATAGCTGGCAGTCGGCAACCAGGAGAGAAGGAATAGAGGCAGGGAGTAACGATAGCGCAGCCGGCGCAGGAAGTCCTTGGTGGTGGGGAAGGTCAGCTCGGGGTATTGGGTGGGCTCGGCTCCGTGGCTCTCCTTGGAGTAGACCTCGCGGACGAGGTTGCAGAATCGCTTCACCTGCAAGGGGTTCTCCGAGCCGCTGGCAATATGGTGTATCTCCAAGCCGCCACGATGGGCCGTTCCTGGAATGGTAGCTACCAAGGCATTCACAACCATATCGACCGGCACAACGTCGATGACCCCTTCCGCTTGGCCGGGGAAGTCGGGCACGAGGTTGCGGCCATAGGCTACTATCAGAGGGTCGATCATCCTCATCCCGTCGAGCCAGCCAGGTTCGGGACTCTCCAAGGCGCTTTCGACTACTGAAGGACGCATGATGAGGGTGGGCACGTCTCCACGGTGGCGCTGCACAAGCTTCTCGCCCAGCGTTTTTGTCAGGGTGTAGGTGTCGTGGAATCCACGATAGCGGGCCCAGCGCATGCCTTCGGTGACCAAGCGGTGCTCCACCCAGTCGGGTTGAGGTCGTGCTGCTTCATTGGGCTGCGGTGTGTCTGCGGCCGGCTTGCGGTGTGTGAGCCGGATGCAGGCCTTCAGCGCAAAACCCAGACGATGTAGCAGGCTCGTGTCCTGTTCACGCACTTGGCGTATGCGCTTCTGGATAGCCTCTACCTCGGCGTCTATGTCCGAGGGCAGGCGAGCAGCGCCCTTTGCCGTGAGGCCAAGGCGAGTGGGGTCCACTGGCTCTTCTGGAACAGCCCCATCGCGGGTGGCGTTGACGTAGCAAGTCGATACGTGGGCTACCGGAACGCCGTTGGCCCCCTTGGCAAACTCCAATATGAGTAGGGGGCCTAGGGTATTCAGGCTCAGCGCGGCGTCAAGGGGGGCGTCGAAAGAGACCAACGCAGCGCAGTTGATGATCAGGTCCACTTCTTGCTGCAGTCGGCCGTAGGTCTCATCGTCCAAGCCCAATCGGGGCTGGCCCAAGTCTCCTGATACAGCATGCACCTTGTTTTCAACCAGTTCGGTGAAAGCAGCCTTGCCGAGGTCTTGGCGCAGCCGGTCGAAGGCTGAGGAGGCAAAGAGCTCCTGCCACATGCGGTCTTTGGCGGGAATGGTCCTTTCGCCCCGTTGCCGGGGGCGTATCAGGACGTAGATGCGGTCTATGCCCGGCAGATCGTGTAGCAGCTTTTCAACTAGTACACGGCCAACAAGGCCGGTGCCCCCGATGACCAAGAGGCGCTTGCCAGCGTAATACTGCTCGATCCTAGGCCCCTCGCTTACGCTGTTTTCAGCAGGACTGTCCAACGGCGCAGCCACATGCGGCAACGGGGCTTCTGGTACCTGATGGGGTTGGGTTTGGCGCAACGCGGCCAGCCTATCCTGTCCGTTTCGGGAAAGTAGGCCAGCGTACCATGACCGCCTTTCGAGGGTCAAGGCAAACCAGCGCCATCGTGGTGGTTGCTCTCCAGTCCGTTGCTCTCTCCGGACCGTTGCTAAGTGGGCGACGAATGGGCTGGGGCCAACACATCGAGGCAGCTTGGGACCACCTCCACTGTAGCGGGCAATTGGGCTATGGGCTCCCCGTCCGCCCAGAGCCACAATGATTGGGGCGAGCTTATCGCCAGCCGTTGCAACTGATGCACCGATACGGCGCGGTGTTTCAGGTGGCCCCCGGAGAACACTTTCGTAATCATACGCAACACGTCCAACCGGGGGGCCGACTTTACCAAGCACAGGTCTAGCCGTCCGTCATGTGGGTCGGCGGGAGGCACGATCATCATACCGCCCCCATAGTAGGCAGTGTTCCCCGTGGCCGCTAGGAAGATGTCGCCTGTGTATCGGCCAAAGTCGCCCTCCATGTCCACCGTCACGTCGCGGTAGTGCACCAGCTTGACAAGTATGGCGTAGACATAAGCGAGGCTGCCCTTGAGGAACCGGGGGGGCTTGCCCTGTCCGACGTAGCCCGCGACCTCTGAGTCGAACCCCAGCGTAGCCACTGTGGAGAAGTACCGCCCTTCGGTCCGGCCCTGTCCTCCGACCCATCCCAAGTCTATGGGGCGAGGAGTCCCCGTGAGGATGGCGTCGACGGCGGCATCGCCATCTCGACGTGGGATGCCCAAGGCGATGGCGAGGTCGTTGCATCGCCCCATGGGCAGCAGGCCCAAAACGATGTCACATCGTGCCTGTGAGTCTGCCATGAGGCCGTTTATTACCTGGTGCACCGTCCCATCGCCACCGCAGACCACCACGCCATCAACGCCTTGTCCGGCGGCCTCCCGTGCCAACTCCTCCGCACTGGAAGAGTCCTCGGTGTAAGCGAGTTGCACCTCGTCGCCACGAGCCTTCAGGGCCTCGTTCAGCTTTGGAGCCCATTGGCGGGCCCGACCACGGCCAGCTACCGGGTTGGCGATGATGTGCCATCGCATGAGCTAGCTGACGTCGGCCATGAAGATGGGCGGCCAGTGGAAGACAGTGACCTTTGGGTTGCGGCCTACAGTGTCCTTGGCCATCTCCAAGGCTTGGCGCAAGTTGGGGGCAGTGTCGTATCCGAGGACTGAGGCTACCTCAGGATCCCGTGCCCCCGCGGCAATCACCCTTCCCACGTAGCTCTGGCCGTACCAGCCCCAGTACCAAGCATAGAAAGGATGGACCCCGTGATAGGCGTAGGAGTTGCGGAAGAGATCGATGTAGCGGGGGTTGGTGGCGAACTCCTCCTCGTACTTGTGCCCCATCTCAGCCGAGTCACGGGTCTGGGTCAGCACCTGATGGTAGAAGTCATAATAGGAAGGGTGATGACCCATGTGAAATCTGTTTTCCATGGGATGGAGGAAGATGATGACCCCGCCCTCGCGCACCAGGGGCTTGCCACGGTGCAGGTTGAACAGATAACCCAGCGACTGGCAGTGCACCAGCACAGGGTTCAACACCGAGTTCACATTGTACGGCCCCAAGTAGGGGAGGCCTGCGACCAGAATGTCGGCTTGGCCGGAGACGGGTACTGCCTGCTGGTTGGCGACCCTAGCCAAGGTGTGCCCGTGCACGGCCTCGGTCTCGCCGGCAGTGATGCCTGTCATGCCGTACTCGGCTCGCAGCGAGTGGAGGATGCTCCGTCGAGCTGAGAAGGGCAGGGCTTTCATTAATCCCCGGTTGGCGGCGAAGATCGCATGGTCCCAAGGGTGCCATTCCGACTCCGACACCTGGAGGTGACGTAACAGTCCGGGGTAGATGTGGGTGTTCAGAGTGGTCTCGATCTTGAAAACCTTCAGGTGTTCCTCCGCCAGCGTCCCCATACGTTCGCAGGACTGGTGCAGGGCAGAATTCGGCGGATCCATGTAGGAGCGGGAATGGAGCAGCGTGTGCGCGTTGTGGTGGTGTCGCAGGGTGCGGTAACTGGTGAGTCCGGTGCTGATGGACTTGTGCCCGCCATCCATCGAGACCAGATTGATGTTGACGTACACCAGCAGGTCGGACTTTGCCACTCGGCGCGACACCTCCACCTCTTCCGAATGGCGGGTGCTACCCAGCACCACAAGGTTGTCGTGGTCCTCGGCGTCGTGATTGTAGAGGCGATCGGGGTAGAATGCCTTGAATACTCGTGAACCCACCACGTGTCTCAACTCCCCTGGGGTCATGTGCCGGTGTACCCCCAAAGCGGCTACTAGGTGGACGTCGTCCACCCCCGCGCTGGCCAGCTTCTCCAGCACCTTTTCTATGATGCGGCCACGTATGTCGGGGCGTTTCATGGGAGGGAGGGGTAGGGACATGTCGTCGAAGGCGATGGTCACCTTCATGCCCGGCCGCAGCAGTGCAGAGAGAGGCTCTACCCCCACGGGGTTCTCCAAGGCGTGCTCGATAGCCCCGTCTACGTCGTCGATGGGAGGCAGGGGAGGTGGCGGGTACACCATCCGCGTACCAAGGGGCAGTGTTTCGTATCGGAAACCCTCGCCGTTGTGAAAGAGGTAGCGGCGCTTGGCATTCTCGACGTACGTGACCAGCTTCTCCTTGTCGATTTCCAAGGGCCTGATTTCACTTTCAAGGGGGTTACTTCGGGAGGGGTCATTGGAAGCGGGAAGTCCGCACATTCAGCCGTTCTCCAAGTCAAAGGCAGTCTTGATGGCCTGATGACGTCCGGGGCGCATGGCGGTCGCGATGGCTTTGCGGTAGCTGCGTAAAGGGAAGGTATGGCGCACCAAGCCGCCTAGTGTAGAGGACATATCGGCGCGTTGTAGCAGGTCCAAGGCCAGTTGGAATGTGGGGATGTCGGCACCCTCATGAGATTCTATGGCATACGTATAGGAGCCGTTCAGACGCACCTCTTGGTACCAGAAGGGGGTCAGGTCGATGTGGCCTGGTGCGGGCATGCCGATCATCGTGACCTGTCCCTGGGCTCGTGTCCAGCGCAGCGCATCATCCAACGATGAGGCTGAGCCGACGCAGTCGAAAGCGGCGTCGAAACCGCCAGTGACCGCTGGCTTGCCGATAGGCAGGGAATGGACTGCGCTGGGGGCCAACTCCCTGAGCCGGCGGTAGCCTTCCTCGCCGGATGGGGTCACTTCGTCAGCCCCTAAGGCCATGGCGAGGTCGCGCTGGTATGCATACCGGGCCATGGCCACGATGCAGCCCGCGGTGGTCAGGGCGCGCAGGGCGGCTACCGTCAGCAGACCCATGGTGCCGCAGCCCACCACCAAGACGCGTGAATCGGGATTCACCTGCGACATGAGGACGCCGTGTATGGCGCAACTCAGTGGCTCTGCCAGCACAGCGGTGCGGTCGACGAGGCTGTCCGGTATGGGGTGGATCTGGAGACTGTGGGCTACGAGAGAGGCCCCCCACCCTCCACCGGTGTCTCGACAGAAGCCAGTCTGCACCCCAGCGGCGATGCTGCCCTCGGTGACGTGCTCGCAGTTGCCATAACGGCCTTGAGCGCAGGGGTGGCATGGGGGGCTGATGTCGCGCACTCGGCAGCCCAACACTGGCTCGAGACACACCCGCTGTCCCACCTGGAAGTCACTCAGCTGTTCGCTCGCTTCGCCTCCCAGCTCCGTAATCGTCCCCACGACCTCGTGGCCTGGCACAAATGGGAAGGAAGTGAGGGCGGAGAGGTAGACGCTGGCACGGGCAGTGATAACTCCCAAATCGGAGCCACATATCCCGCTGAGAGTGGGGCGAATACGCACCCACTGAGGGCTGGGCAAGGCAGGTTCGGGTATGTCGGCCAAGCGTATAAAGGAGCCGGGGCCGGTGCAGGCACCGCCTGCTACACCGGCAGTCCCTCGCACCCAAGCGTAGCGCAAGGGGTTGTGCCTGAACTGTAAAGCTTGCATGCGCCCTCTTTGCGTGGTGGCTAGTATGGGGAGACCCTGCTGCTCTGTCAAACCAGCTGTCTCATTACCTGGCCATCAAAAACTGTGCTCCTCAAAACTGTTTTCCCCTCCGGCAGTAATGGTTGACAACGGTACACGGCTGGCAGCAACATAGGCCCCACGCAGGCAGTGGGAGGCGCGGCTTGGTCGAGGGCTTCTGGATATGGGTGGCTGCGGCGGCCGTGGGCTACCTGATGGGCTCGCTACCTACTGCTTACCTGCTTGTACGGTTCTTCACTCGTAAGAACGTGATGGACTGGGGCACGGGCAACGTGGGAACCCTCAACGTGCACCGGGCTACCAGCTCCAAGGGACTCACCCTGCTGACTCTGTTGGGCGACCTGACCAAGGCCTATGCCGCCATCATGATTGGCTGGTTGTTGGCAAGACAGGCAGGGCTGGACTCCGGGGCGGCGCCATGGCCATGGGCTGTCGGTGGAGACCACATTGGGGCCACTGTGGCTGGCGTTGCAGCCATCTTAGGACACAACTACTCCATCTTCCTGAGATTCAAGGGGGGCAAGGGCATCACCTGTGCCGCCTCCATGGGGTTCTACTTTCATCCCTTCATCGTGGGCTTTTGGGTGCTCAGCTTCTTCCTGACAGTGGCGGTCAGCCGTTGGCTGGTGCTGGGTCAAATGGTGGCCATGGCGACCATGCCCGTCTTCTGTTACTTCTTGTACCCCCAAGCGGCCATCGCCAGCTATTTCGTGGCTGCCTTGGTGCTATGGCGCCATGCCCCTCGCATCAAAGCCCTCATCGACGGCACCGAACCCAAGCTTTACTATAAGGCGCAACAGCCATCCTAGATTGCCATCCTCTTCCCCTGTCCTGGTTGCCTATAGCCGGGTATTCTCGCGCAAGCCATCTTACTTATTTGACTAACGGACTTGACCCACATGATTTAGGGCACACGTCCCGGAAGTAGAGCGTATGTCAATCCCAAAGATTGTGGTCGTAGGCGGCGGCACCGGAAACCACACCACCCTCACCGGGCTGAAGCAGAAAGAATGCGACCTCACCGCCGTGGTCAACATGATGGACGACGGCGGCAGCTCCGGCAGGTTGCGTGACGAAATGGGCCAGCTACCGCCGGGGGATCTTCGCCAGTGCTTGGTGGCCTTGGCTGCCGACGACCGCTCCAGCGCTCTGATGCGCCAGCTTTTCACTTATCGGTTCAGCGCGGGGAACAGCCTCAACGGTCACAACTTCGGCAACCTGTTCATCACTGCCCTCACCGAGATCACCGGCAATACCGCCACGGCCATCGAAGAGGCCTCTCGCATCATGAACGTGCAGGGGACAGTGTTGCCGGTCACGCTAAGCAAGTCCACTCTCAAGGCATGCTTGGTGGACGGCTCCACCCTTGCTGGCGAGTCGACCATAGACCAGCGTACCGACGATACCGATGTGGCCATCGACTACGTCTACCTGGAACCCACGGCCTACGCTCATGCTCCGGTGCTTGAGGCGATCTGGGAAGCCGATGCCATCGTGCTTGGTCCGGGAGACATCTACACCAGCGTCGTGCCCAATCTGCTGGTGGAGGACGTGGCCGATGCCATTCGACAGAGCCGCGCAACCAAGATTTACGTGTGCAACATAATGACCAAACGCGGCGAGTCCGACGGCTTTACCACCTTGGACTTTACCAGGCTGGTGCAGGAGTACCTGAAGACGAACCAGCTCTTGGACTACGTGGTGGTCAACGATGCGTCCTTCCCTGAGAGGACATTGCGCAAGTACACCGCCTTTGGACAGTACCCAGTGCCCATTGACTTGGAGCAGACGAGAACGTGCGCCAATCATGTGGTACAGACTCCTCTGCTGGCAGCAGGAATCTACCTGCGGCATGACCCGTTATTGCTCGCCGAGACTATAATGTCGATCGTGAGCAAGGAGCGGGCTGAGCGGTCGGTCCTTGCAGCAGGGGAACGGTCTTTCTAGCAACGGCCCAGCAGCACCCGACTGCTCCTCTTCCCATCCTCAGCCCAGTCATTCTCAGGTCAGTTTCGGACACCGGAGGCGCCGTGTGCGGCATCGTGGGATACGTCGGCTTCAGTGAGTCTTGGCCCATAGTCTTTTCCGGCTTGCATCGTCTTGGCTACAGGGGCTACGACAGCGCTGGAATCGCCGTCATCGGCTCCGATGGAGCATTGGAAATACGGAAGAGCGCGGGAAGGGTCCAGGAATTGGAGCCGCCTCCCGGTGAGAAGCCACCCTCCGGCACTACAGCCATCGGGCACACACGTTGGGCCACTCATGGGGCCCCCAACGACCCCAATGCCCACCCTCACAGCGACTGCTCTGGAAGCATCGCGCTGGTACACAATGGGATCGTGGAGAACTACCTAGATCTGAAGCGCAAGTTGATCTCGGCTGGGCACCGCTTCACATCCGACACTGACACCGAGGTCATCGTTCACCTTCTGGAGGAGGAGGTGGCCCGCGGCCTGAGCTTCGAGGCTTCTCTGCTGCAGGTGGCTGGCGAACTGCGCGGGGCCAATGCCATCGGAGCCCTGAGACGCGACGAACCCGACAAGCTGCTGGCTTTGAGGCTGGGCTATGCAGGCGGACTGGTGGCCGCCAGTCGGGAGGCGGAGGCAATGTTCGCCAGCGACCTGCCAGCCTTGGTGTCCTTCTCCTCGGAAGTCTGCCCCTTGGACGATGGTGAAATGGCCATTGTGACGCCCGGCAAGGTGAAGGTTGTGGGTAGGAGTGGCTCTGCCGTTGCGAAGAAGTCCCTCACCGTGCCCCTTAGCTCAGCGTGGGTGGACAAAGAGGGACACGACCACTTCATGCTGAAGGAGATACTGGAGCAGCCTCAGGCCATCTCCAGCGCTCTGCGGGGAAGGGTCGACTTCGACCAAGAACAGATCACCTTGGAGGACTTTCCTCTGAGGGATGCCGAAATACGCAGCCTGTCACGAATCATGCTCGTAGGGTGCGGCACCAGCCTCAACGCTGGGATGCTGGGAGCGCAGCTCATCGAGGAGTTGGCGGGCATACCTGCGTCCGCTGAAAGCTCGTCGGAACTCCGCTATCGCAAGCCAGTCATCGACGAGCGGACCTTGGTGGTCGCCATCGGGCAATCCGGGGAGACCGCCGATACCTTGGCGGCCATGGGGGATGTGCGACAACGCGGCGGGAGGCTGATCACGATCTGCAACGTAGAGGGCAGCTTGGCCACTAGGATGGCCGAGGGCACCCTGTACATGCGCTCGGGCGTTGAGGTGGGCGTCGCCAGCACCAAGACCTTCGTCGCTTCCATGACCCTGCTGGCCCTGCTAGCGGGATACTTGGGGCAGGCGCGCGACACTGCTTCTCGTGCGGATGTGGTGGGGCAGTTGGCGCGGGCCCCTGGGCTGATGGGAAGCGTGCTCGCGCAGCGGGCCATATACAGGGAAATAGCCCAGCGGTACGCCCGCTACGACCACTTCCTTTTCCTCGGGAGAGGGCTACATTACCCCATCGCCGCTGAGGGCGCGTTGAAGCTGAAAGAGATCAGCTACATCCATGCTGAGGCATACCCTGCAGGTGAGATGAAGCACGGCCCCATTGCCCTCATCGACGGTCGGATGCCGGTGGTCGCCATCGCCACTGCTGGGCCGCTCTACGACAAGATGGTAGGCAATATCATGGAGGTCAAGGCGCGGGGAGGCTCGGTGATCGCCGTGGCCACCGAGGGCGACACAACCTTGGCATCGCTGGTGGACGACATCATCTACCTACCCCAGTGTGAAGGCATCCTGTCGCCAATGCTGTCCGTCCTGCCACTCCAGTTGCTGGCCTATAACATCGCGCTGCGTCGAGGCTGCGACGTGGACCAACCCCGCAACCTAGCCAAAACGGTGACGGTGGAGTAGAGCCGCCCTTACACACCGAGGGCGCGGTAGCAGGTGGCCACTATGCCTGCAGGGTCGATGCCATGCTCACGGTACAACTGCGAGGGCGTTCCCGACTGGCCGAAGTCGGCTACGCCCAAGGGGTAGACGGGCGCCCCCAAGGCACCCCCCAGCCAGGCTAAGGACCGCGGGTGGCCGTCGACCACAGTGACTATAGGTGCGGTGCGCTCTTCTGGGGCCAGCAGGTCACTGAGGAAATGGCTGTGTTCTCCGTCTCCTGATGCGCATTCTTGGAAGCGGCGGTACAGCGGCCCTGGGCCGGTGACGTTGAACACGTTGGCCAGCGCGCCTTGGGCTTGAAGGCGGTCGCTTGCCTCCATCGCGCTAGGGACCATGGCCCCTGAGACGAAGATGTTGACCACGTTCCCTGGGGTGTAGTCAGGATCGTCGCTACGGTCGATGAGCCGGTAGCAGCCCGCTACCACTTGGCGCCGCAGCCTCTCGGCGCCGGTCTCGGTGGACGGAGAGGGGAACAGGCCTTGATCAATTCGTTTCGTGGTAAGGCGCAGGTAGGATGACTCGGTCCGCAGTCGCACTTGGTCCAAGGCGTGGAGCATAATCCACTCCAGCTCCTGTCCGAAACAGGGCTCGTAAAAGGCGGTGTCGGGTAACTCCGCCCCGATGGATGGGGTCATCACCGACTGGTGCATGCCACCTTCAGGTCCGAGGCTGACGCCTGATGGGGTGCCGACAAAGATAAACTTGGCCCCTGAATACGCACTGTAGAAGAGGGCATCCAAGCCCCGACGCACGAAGGGGTCGTAGAGCGTGCCGATGGGGAACAGCAACTCGCCGTGGGCCTCGAAGGAGGACCCCAACTGTCCAAGGGCTACAAACAGGTTGTTCTCCGATATGCCCAACTCCAAGTGCTGGCCATCGGGCGATTCCTCCCAGCGGAGGGCGCGCACTATGTCCTCCGGCATCGGATGGCCCTCGGTTCGAGCCCACACCCCCACCTTGTTGATCCAACCCCCCAAGCTGGTGGAGCTGGCTACATCGGGCGTTACGGTGACGATGCGCTCGGCGACCTCGGGGATGCTCCGGCCTATCTCGGTGAGAATCAGCCCGAAGGACTGCTGGGTGGACATCCGCCCTTGGTGGGGGCGGGCAAGGCTGGGGTGTATCTCGATCTCTTGGCCCCGGTTCGCGCGGCGAGGCTTGGCCAACTGCCGACCCACTGTCTCGCACAACCTGCCGGCTGCCGTATTGGACGGGACCCGGTCCCAGACGGAGTGCTCGGAGATGCCCAATTTTTCACGCAGTTCCTCGATCTGCTCGTTGGACAGAATTACCGAGTGGTTCTGTGGGTCACCCACCGACGGCAGCTTCCACCCCTTGAGGGTGTAGGCGAAGACAACGCACGGCCCTTCGCCGGTGTCAGCCTCTTGGAAGGCATCACGCAGTGAATCGAAGTCGTGGCCTCCCAGATTCATCATGAGGTCCATGAGCTGCTCGTCGTCCCACTGCCCGATGAACCGTTCCAAGTCTTGAGGGTAGGAGCAGGCACTGGGCAGCCATTCACGCACAGCTTGTGGCGATACTCGCAGCAACCTCTGGTAGAGCTCGTTGGGCATGCCGTCGATGGCCTCGCGCAGAAGCTCGCCGTTGGGTTGGGCGAAGGCGTTCTCCAGCTTCTTGCCGAACTTGGCATCCACCACACGCCAGCCACTGGCCGCGAACATCTGGCGCCACACACCCACCCGAATGCCCGGTATCACCCGGTCCAAGCTCTGCCGGTTGAGGTCGACGACCCACATCACGTTATCCAAGCCGTGGAAGATGGGCTCGGCGATCGCTTCCCACACCGAACCCTCGTCCAGCTCGGCGTCTCCCACCAAGCTGATGTACCGGGAGTTGGCAGTGGGGCCTGCGCCGAAGTGGCTTTTAAGGTAACCGCCCACCCAAGCGTCGAAATTGGGAGCTACCGCACCCAAGCCCACCGAGCCGGTGGTGTAGTCCACGTCGTCGGGGTCCTTGGTGCGGCTGGGGTAGGCTTGGAGGCCGTGCAAGTCTCTGAGCCTCTGGAGGTATTCGGGCTCGAGGTTGCCAAGCAGATACTGGATGGCATGGAACACAGGGGAGGCGTGGGGCTTGATGGCGATCTTGTCGCCAGGCTGCATGAAGTCGAAGTAAAGGGAGGTGAGAATCGTGACTACGGAAGAACTGGAGGCTTGATGGCCTCCCACCTTGAGGCCATCGGGGTTGGGGCGCACTTGGTTGGCGTGATGCACCATGTTGACGGCCAGCCAGAGCACACGGTCCTGCACCTCGCCAAGAAGCTGGTTGCGGGTATCTATCGACTGGCCTTGCCCCACCATGTGACTGGTCATTCAAACCTCCCACGGGCTCCCGCCCACCTCCCAAGCAGCTACCCCGCCCCTGAAACACTACGTGAGCAGCCGAACCGTGTCAACGGAGTACGGTGGTTGGGGAACCACGCCGCCGGGGTGCCCGCGGAGGGAGACTGTTGCATAAGGTGTGCAATTTCTTGTCGCCGTTCCGGCTCGGCCAGCTTTGAGGATTGCACATATTTCACAGCGTTTGTATCTGCCGCGAATTTTTTTGTATCTGGATGATGTGCAATTTATGAAATTACCTTGAATTACATAGCTGGTTCTCGGGACATCCGTTTCACACGGGGTGAAATTCTCTAAGCGACCTGCCAAGCAGTCCGGACCGGGAATTGTGGGAGCGGTGGCGCGGTCGGACTGTGCGGCTGCCTTCATGGCAATGGCGGGGGTAAGGCCCTGCGTCTATGTCCATGTGCTCACCTTTTCCGCAAGACCGGCTAGATCGGCAATGGTCATGCCCTTGGGCTGTTGTCGCTCGCTGGCGGGGTCGGGCTTGTAGTATTTCAACAGGAACATGAGCATGCGGTCGTTGCCTTGGATTGCGCGTTTGAAGGATTCGGCTTCGAGGTCTTCGACCAACTTTTGGCGGGCGTCGCGCCAAGCTTGGGCAAATTGGGCGTCTCCAGAGCGCCAGTTGTAGGGAGTGCAGGGGGTGACACCGGCGAATCGAGCAGATTCGGCGATGGTTGCACCGACTTGGTATGCTGAGAGGAACTTCTGTTTTTTGGCTGCGAGGACAGAGTCGTTGTAAGTAGGGTTGCTGGCGGAGTCTTGGGTTTGGGCGTGGTTGGTGTGTGTTTCCACGGTCCTGCCTTTCGAGAAGATTTGGTCGAGAAGGTCTGGCCCCGAAGAATCGTTTTTCAAAAGAGAACGCCGGGGCGACCTCTTTAGGGGTCAGTCCCCAGCGCACTGTAAATCAGGGTAGAGGGTGGGGGTGCGGTTGGCCAATGGGGGGATGTCATGGGGGTTGGGGAATGCCCCCATCCGAAGCGGTGGGCAAGAGCGTGTGGAATTTGGTGGTAGGCGGTTTCCGTATGTAACGTGCCCGTGGTTCATAGGTGTATGATTCCAGACAATACCCGCTTGGGAGGTGGCAATGGAAGCCTGGGTCGTCCGCAGCGGCGGGATAACTGAGCCGGATATCTCGGACAAGTTTGAGGCCAATTCGGTTGCTGCGATAGACTACGGGTTGGGCGACGTGTCGCGCGCCCGCAGCCCCCAAGAACTAGAGAGCATACTTCGAAATGACAATCCAGATTTGAGCGAGAGACAAAGGAGACAGATTGCTCTGTTCCTGTTTGACGTCGACTTAGAAGACTGGATAGTTACGCCACCGACAGGCAGGCGAGGCGACGTTTTGATAGGACGCTGTCAAGGACCCTGTGAGTACTGGCCCGAGTGGATGTCTGGAGAATACACACAGACCAGAAAGGTAACTTGGCTAAAGAGGTTGCCTCGGTCCGCATTTCCAGAGAAGCTGCTAAACTCGCTCAACGGTCAGGGAACCGTATTCAAAGTCAGCAAGCATTTGGACACCATAGTGGATCTTCTCGGAGAGTCCGTGGCCGATGACGTAGCTCCAATGATTAGTCCTGCGGAACCGTACGACATGTGGTCACAAGACAATGTAGATGCCCTAACCAAGGAGCTTCTTTGGGAACCTCACCATCTACAAGGAATCATCGATGACCTGCAAGAGAAGCGGCAGGTAATCTTTTACGGGCCTCCGGGCACCGGCAAGACTTATGTGGCCAAACGCCTCGCAGAACATTGCCTGGAATCCGGCGGCGACTTCGAGATTGTCCAATTTCATCCATCCTACTCCTACGAGGATTTCGTCGAGGGATATCGCCCTCGGCTCTTTGAAGGCCAGCCTGGATTTAACCTTGTGGAAGGACCTCTGAAGCGCATCGCCAAACAGGCCGCGGAGAACCCAGAGTCCACCTTCATTCTGGTGATAGACGAGCTCAACCGGGGCAACGTTGCCAAGGTTTTCGGCGAGCTGTACTTCCTGCTGGAATATCGTGGCGAGGAGGTCCGGCTCCAATATGGTGAAGGTGGAAAGCGATTTAGCCTGCCTCCCAACCTCTGGTTCATCTGCACGATGAACACCGTGGACCGGTCGATTGCACTCATGGACGCGGCCTTGCGTCGTCGGTTCTACTTCGAGCCTTTCTTTCCGGCCGAGCCGCCAATCAAGGGACTGCTCAGACGTTGGCTGGACAAGCAGGGTTGGGATAACTGGGTCGCGGACTTGGTCGACTTGACCAACAAGAAACTGGAGCGTGATATGGGGATAGGCCCCAGCTACTTCATGGACACCGGCAGATTTCTGGACGAAGAACGCGCCCGCCGCATCTGGGAACGAGCGGTCATGCCCTACGTCGAGGAGCAGTTCTATGGAGACGACGCGAGGCTGAGACAGTTTGAATTCGACCGTCTGAAACGGGAGCTGGACGGTGCTTCTTCATTGGACGATACATCGACCATGGTAGACGATGCAGACTCTCACGCTGAGTGAATACGAGCCTCAATCTGTCAATGTCCCCCTGGACAAGGGCCAGTTGCGGACGCTGGCGGAAGCACATATCGTCGTAGCCCCGTCGACGACGGAGGGTGAGACATACACTCTCACGCCATCGTCTTATATCGGGGCGCTGAGTGTCGGCGATCTGGCCGTGCTGGTGCGCCCCAAGGTACCCATCGACAGGGTGATGTTTCTCGTCGCCTACGCACTCGATCCCCAGGACTGGCGAAAATACCCCTTCGGCCTGCAACCGGAGGCCGATGTTCTGGAAGCCATCATTCCGGCCTTCGTGCACCACACACGTCAAGCCATAAAACGTGGTCTGCTGCGGTCGTACAAGCGCGAGGAAGATGCGTTGCCAACAGTTCGTGGTCGTATTCGATTCGACGACCAGATCAACCGGCGGTACGGCATCCCACTGCCTCTGGAGGTGGTGTACGACGAGTTCACCGAGGATATCGAGGAGAACCGGTTGCTGAAAGCGGCGCTGTATCGGCTGGTCCACATGCGGGTGCGGTCGCCACAGGCCCAACGCGATGTCCGCGCCCTTCGCCCCGCGTTCAACGAGGTCAGCCTTGGCGCGTACCGCAAGGGCAGGCTGCCGATAGTGCAGTATACGCGCCTTAACCAGCACTACCGTCCGGCGGTGGAGTTGGCGCGCCTGATCATAGAAAACTGCAGCCTCGAACTCATTCATGGGAAGGTCGTTGGGGCGTCCTTCTTGCTGAACATGAATCAGGTGTTCGAGAAGTTCATGTTCACCGCGTTGCAAGAAGCACTGGGGCTGTCTGAGAGTGAGTGGCGGAAAGACCGCCTAACATTGGACGAAGCGGACAACATCAATCTCGAGCCGGACCTCTGTTGGCGGCGGGATCAACGCTGGCTGTTCGTAGGCGACGCCAAGTACAAGCGCCTCACGCCAACCGGATTCCCCAATGCCGACATCTACCAAATGCTGGCCTACTGCACGGCCGCCAACCTGCCATCGGGCCTGCTGGTGTACGCGAAAGGTGAGGCGGCTTCCACACGCCACCGGGTCAAGTACGCTAACAAGACGATCGAAATAGCGTCCCTCGACCTGCAGGGCCAGCCGGAAGCGATTCTGGCGGAAGTCGGGAGTCTTGCCAAACGTGTGAGGATGCACGCGATGAGCGGGCTAGCAGTCAGCCCGGTAGGGAGCCGCCCGTAGCAGGTCGTCGGCGACCTCCAGCTCGACGGGCGGGTGGGTGTACTCGATGGCTTCGCGCATTTGCTGGGAGGCGGTGGGGTCGGCTTCGGTGGGTTGGCTGCGAGCGAGCCAGTGATCGCGGGTGGGCCATTGGGCTAGTGCGTAGAAGTCGCCGTCTTGAGAGCGCATGAGGCGGGATCCGAGGCTGCCTTTGTGGCGGTAGATGGCCTCGGTGGCGCGATGCCATGCGTCGCGGAACTCGTCTTTTTTGTTTTCTTTGACACGCCAGCGATAGAGAACTGCGAACATGTCAGCCGCCTTTCCGCTCTACTGGGATGTGGTAACTCCATGGTCATGGGGAGTCAGGGCACGCCCATCCTAACCTTCCCCCTGAGGGGGAAGGGACGAGGGTACCCTTATTCATACTAGCCTTGGGTACCCTTGCGGTTGTCGGCGCCTCGCAGCCAAGTGTAGACGAGCGACGCGGCCGCGGCTCCCACTACCGGTCCGACGATGTACAGCCACTGGCTGGTCCAAGTCCAGCCGACTAGCGCGGGGCCGAGAGAGCGGGCTGGGTTCATAGAGGCTCCGGCGATGGGGCCAGCGAAAGTAGACTCCAAGGCCACAGTCGCGCCGATGGCAATTGCGGCGATGTTGCCCTCGGCGCGGGCATCGGTGGCCACGGCCATGATGACGAACATCAGGAAGAAGGTGAGCACGACCTCCAAGCCAAGTGCTTGTGGGTCGTTCCCAGTAGGCAGAGTGGCCCCCATGTTGGCCACGTCACCCAGAATCGCGAGGAGGGTCAGTCCTGCGGCGGCTGCGCCTGCCAGTTGGGCGAGGATGTAGCAGGGGACTCGCTTCCAAGGGAAGTGGCGGCTGATGGCAAAGGCCAAGGTGACTGCCGGATTGATGTGTGCCCCTGAGATGTGGCCCGTGGCGAATATCATGGCCGCCACGATCAGCCCAAAGGTGAGGCCGATCCCGAGGTGGGTCACCCGTCCGCCGCTGAGCTCGTCGACCATGATGGCCCCAGCTCCAGCGAATAACAGGCCGAAGGTGCCTATGAACTCAGCAACACAGGCCCTTATCAGCATCGGCGAGGCGCGGCCATGCGACTGTTCAGGATCCAGGCGTCTGTCCGGCTTGATTGGCCTCCGTAATACCGAGTTGCCCAGTAGTCCAAGCCGTAGAGTCCCGTCTAGGATACTTTGCAAAACCCCTTCCTCCTCGAAAGGGGAAGGTGGCTTTGTTCCAAAAACCTAGCTTGTTCCAATAATCGGCGAGTTGTTCCAAAAAAGCTAGCCCAGTTGACTAGTAGTGGGGGGCTGCAGAGAAGCATCTAGGCGTGACGGCACAAGGACGATATCTTGTCGACGCGGTAAGCGGTTGAGAAAGACGGCGCTCGACATGCGGGTTTTGGCCTACACCGAGGCTTTGTTGCACAATTCCAGCGTTTCGCAACAGCAGCTAGGTTTTGCGACAAGGCCAGCGGGCAGTACCATAACCTACCTGCCCCGCGCCCGGATGGATACGCGTGGCCAAATGCTTCTTTACTCTCCGGTATCTTGTACCACTCGCCACCTTCTGGGGGTATGGCGTAGGCGCGAATTGTCGGAACGGCATCGGGGGCAATTGCGTTGCAACTCGACCACTTGCCTGTTGGGGACTCCTCGGAGTCCGTCACGCGGTATTCTCGGATGGCCTTCTCCTGCTGCAGGGTCTCCCGGTCGCCCTACTGTTTCGGCAGTTCCATCACCATCTCCAGCAGGGCTTTGCATCAGAATAGCCTCTTGCTGCAAAATACATCATCCTGCTACAAAATCCCCACCGAGGACATTGGGCTTCGCATCAAGACTTTCGGTTTATGGCACCCGATAAGGAGAGTTCGGAGGCCACACTCGACGGACTGGACTGGCCAGACGTGCTAGCTGGTCCTTCATCGGATAGCTAGCTGGCCGTAGGCGCGGTGGGCCATTAAATGTTCCTATGTTCACACTGTAGAGTGGTGGCCTACGCGAGCCCACAGGTGGGTAAGGCGGAAGGGCGAGATAGGGTAACCGCGGACCAAGTCGTGTTCATATTCTGCGGTTGTTTCACCGTCACGGTGCCTGATGTCTAAGGGTGGAACAGACTCCGTAACAGCGATGGAGTTAATTCTAGTCAGCGCGTCATCCAGAAGAACCTTCTGCAAGTAGCCCACCATTGCGCCGCTTTGCATCCCCTTTCCATAACTATGATCTTCGTCGATGAAGCGGGCGATACCCGATCTAACGTACTCGCGGGCATATCTGGTGGCAGGATCGGTCAGCCGTTTGCACTCAACCACGAATTGCTTACAGGCATCGTTTTCATCCTCCGCGAGGTTGTCGATATAGGGCCAATAAATGTCGGGTCTTTTGAACTCTCGTGGAGTTTGGTGTAGGTCTGATGGTGCCGGCAGGTTACGACCGTCAAGAACAGCCGGAGGAATGTGCGCTATATGCTGCCCGGCTCGATGGGACACGCGAATTAGAGTTTTGTACAATTCACGGTTGAGGCTATTCTCATCCGCATCCAGATATTGGTCGCCAAGCAACATCAAAGCTTCGCGCAGCAACTCTACGCAGGTCCTCACGTGGTCGCTCCAAAGGTCGATGGATGAGAATACTGGGCGTGTCATAGCCTTCTGGCAGACATCAGTTGCGCGGCTGTCGCGTCAGCATCTTGCCAAGCTGCACTAGCACTCCATAAACGTCGCTCGTCACGCTTTACGATTATGATCGATGTGTCAGTCACAGCTCGCACTGTGCCGTAACGCAACATTGATTGCGCTTGGGTTCTGTTCCATTCCACTCCGAGCCGATTCAATGCCGACCACCAACCCTCGTCTCCCTCCTTATTCGGGAAGGGGAATCTATTCCCTTCACCGCCGAGGGTTTCAAAAACTACTGCGACCACACCTTCCACCGGCTCACGCCATATCCTCCAACTAAGTTCTCCAATAGCACGAAGCCTTTGGTTCCAAGCTCTAAGGAACACAATCAAGTACGGGTCCAGCCCTTCTTTACTGTGGGGGTCCAGGTCAGCTTCGGTACCTCGCACCGCGGCGATGTGAGCAACCGATTGAGTTGCGTCTGTACTCTGACTTACCCAGAAATCGGCCACTAGGCTACGCTCTGAGTCTGTGAGTTCGAAAAGGTCAGCCACCGCTTCGTCAACATGAGCCATATGAGCGGCAATACCATGTCTTGCGACTTGGTCACCGAGCGTGTTCATGTCGCGCAAGTCACCGACGGCCGTCCGAATCTTGCGAGTGGTTACGTCCCAGACTGCCGGCATCCGTGTTGGAAGTTCGAGTAGGTCCCCTGAGCGTACCTCGTCTGCCCAGGTTCCCCATGATCCAGACACCATATATAACCAATAACGCCCCAAGGACGACACAAGGGTCCCAAGAATGATCTCAGCCTGCCATGGTTGCAGATGGGTGAGAGAAATCCCGTATGTCGTATGGCGAAATGCAAAGGGTTCTGTTTCAAGCCTGGCATGTGGTCCAAATCCAGGGGACACCCCCCTGCGTATTAGCAAGCGTTGTCCCCTGAACAGACGCTCGTCCGGCACAAATTTAACGCGCGATGGGACAGATTCAAACCACTCATCCTTGAGGGCTCCCCAAGAGTCGAATTTAACGAGGCTCCTCAAGTCGCGCAGTGTCATCGACGGCGAATGTCCTGTTGAGTCGTCCCCTCTCTGAAAACCGTAACCACAAAGCTTCTTGGACTCCGTCCAATCGCGCAATTGGTCTTCGACCGCAAGGCGGGCCAAAAAAGCGTCATCACGCGGAGATCCGGCAGTATACGTTTTCCACAAATAGTCACGGGTACGTAATGAGGTTTGCACCACCATTTGCCGGTCCATACGCGCAAGTGCGGATGACCCACGTCTTCCGCGAGGGACGGGGCGAGCCGTTTCGTAGACGACCATCCCGCTTCTTTGGTCTAGTGCACGACGAAACCGGACCAACATAAACGGAGCGACCCCAGTCTTAAAGAAATCTCTCCGGACATGGCTGAAGTTGACTACGTGTTCAAGTTTCGCCTCTCCAAGCCACTGTTCACGGAATCTGCGAGACGTGGGCCTAGTATTTAGCAGGGCTTTCGCACTTATTAAGAGGGCAGCCACCCCACCGGTCGCCAAGAGGTCTAAGGCTCGCCATAAGAAGAGCTGCGACGGACTTCGGTCTCCAATGGTACGATTGAGCCGAGAAGCCCACTGCTCTGCCTTAGACTTACCGCCTTTAAGTTCACTCCATGGCGGATTCCCAACTACAACGCCAAAGCCCTCTGTCGTCCAAGGCAATCCGTCCTGTTGCCCGGTATAATGTTCGTTGTTCGAGGTATGTTCTCCCTGCCTGGGCGAGAAGGCGTCACCCACGACAAGCGGTGCCATATTCCGTCCCTGTTCTCCGCGCTGGTGGATTAGCCTAGGAAGAGGCCCGGCTTTCAGTATATCGTTTGGCTGTTGGTAATTCAGAAACGCGATGTATAGGCTGAAGGCAGCTAGCCTAATCGCACCTTCGTCGATGTCGCACCCTGCAATACGCTGCAATAGTAACTCTTGGAGACGGCCCCTAGTTAGGGGTCGTTCCAGTTTCAACATCTCGTGCCTTACTATTCGACGATACGCTTCGACGAGAAAAATCCCTGACCCACATGCAGGGTCGCAGACGGTGGGCTCTTGCTCAAGGGTGTTGTCATCAAGTACGTCAGCAATAACGGACCCAACCAATTCAGGAGGGGTATAATAGGCATCAGCTAACTTTTTGGTCACCTCCTCATGATGGAACAGTTCGTACATATTGGAAACAAGATCGGTAGGAACAACACTAAAGTCATACGCCCAAAGGAAGAGCCTTTCTTGGTTAGCACTTATGTCCCCTTTCAGTAGGCTCTGGAGGAGGCATAGTTGTTCCTCAGTGACAGCTTCGCGTTCGTCATTTTCGGCGATGAATAGGTCGCGGTTGAAGTGCCCAGCGAGTTGGTCAAATAGGGCGTAAGTAAGTTCTTTGCTCGCCAAGAATCGAATGAAGTTACTTGTCGGACCAAAGTCTACTGGAGCCTCATTGACACCGACTCGATTGAGTGGTTCCGGAAGCTTCGACGCTACTTCATCAAAGTATGCATCGGTGAGAATGGTTCGGTCTTCGAGGTAACGGACAAGAATGGCACGCTCAATAAGGGTATGAGAGAGCCTACGAGTTAACCCTGCCGATACAAGGGCTGTAGTAGCCGAGCGGACATCACGCAACAGCTGTTGGTCGGCCCGTCCGGTTTGATTACCCATTTGAGGATGTTCAAACGTCACGCCCGATTCTAGGCGAGACCTGTGGAAACGAGAGAGCTGTTCTGCAACATCCGCCGCTCTTGTCACGACCTCTAGAGGCGTCAAAGGCCTCCTACTAACGCCGGGCGTCGTCGGAAGACTCGCGAGCGAATAGACACGAAGCTCGTCTCCAACTGCCAAGAACAGATATCGAGGCCGGGCAAGACTCCATGCTCGACGGTAGCAGTGGAGCACATCGCGTTCATCCGATTCGGCTGGTAGAGACGTAAAGACGAGAACCGGATCATCGTTCAGAAAAAAGACTCTTTCCGCCTTGACACGTGCGGCGAGCAACAGCCAGTCACCTACTTCGCGCCATCTAGACCGGTTGGAGTCAAAGGACGGGGCTTCCGTGGCTTCAAGTAACATGCCGCTGACTAAGTCAAGGTCGGCGTACACACGATCAAGGAGTGGAGATGGTGGATAGGTGGAGGGCATTCTAGTCATTCACGGCTTCGCGGTTGTAGGGTCCGCAGCAGTGTGAATACGACTTTGCGGTCATATTCGGGAAGAACGCAAGGTCAAACGCCGAGCACACATTTAGTAGACACCCCGTACGGTGTCATCTGTGACTCGGGTATCTGCCGTGGCCTTGGGGGTGGTCCACGAGGGCCGCAAGCATCAGCTCCCCAATAGCTCGTTCCAAGCGCTCGGCTATCGTACCGTCCGCTTGACCATAAGCAATAATTGTAGTCTAAGCGTGGTGCTTATTGGGGAAGCCTATCACAGGGTTACGCCACTGTCGACCTGCGGAAACCGCCAGCGCCCCAGCTCCCCCGCCTACGCTACCGCCCGGACCATCCAGCGCATCATCGCGGATTGTCCCGCCTTCACCCGCATAAGCACTGTAGCTAGAAAGGCCAAGCAAGACATTTGGGCGTGGAGGGTGATTTGACGCAACCCTCGCAGGCGGTGTCGCTCCAACCGGCGCGATTCCTTCACCGATTTGAAGACCCTCTCAATGGTGGCCAGGCGTGGATACGGCCGCATTGGTGCGCCAGAGGCTCCACACGTGGTGTGCGTCGCCATCACGTGTGGAGAGTTCCGGGCACCGACCCGTTCTCTTATGTCGGGGACAGCACGGGCCAGCAGTTCCCGTAGGCCATGGTGCCCCTAATGCGGCTTGGCCTCTCCCAACGAATTGGCTATTGTGGCGAGAGGCTAGTGCCACTTTGGCGGTTTTGCCCCTGACTCCTACGTTGGGTCCTCTTTCCAAAGCACACCCCGTGGCCGTAGCAATTAGTTGGACGGTTGTGCGGGTCTCAGGGAATTAGCGATGAATGTATTGCCTGATAAGAGCCCTATGAAACGCTGTTCGTTTAGGAAATAGAGAAGCTCCTTGAGGTCGCGGCGAGTGTTCGGCAAAGCAATCTTGTTGCTCTCCTATAACATTAGGTGAGCGGACAGCGTCGCAGGACAGGGCCTATTCCTACCGAGCACGCCGAGGGCCGGCCGCTTCAGGGATGACCGGGACCGTTCCTGCTGGTACGTCGTCTACCAGAGTTATCGGATGAGGTTGTTGGCCGGTGCGGGAACGGCCAGCAGTGGAGGCGTCAGCGCTGTCTCCATCGCGCCATACCCGTAGTGTCGTTCCAGAAAGGCATCACGGTAGCAGGTCTTGCTACGACATTTATGGGGTATCTACTCTAACCAGTGCGGGGCGGGGCCCGGTTCACGCTGCGCAGCATGACCCCTCTCACGTCGGTAGCACTACCTGATAGCAGACGACGCCAAGATCGTCTTCGGTGATGGGATCAGGAGCTCGTGGTGCCTCCACCGGCCGTAGGCCGAACCTCGCGACAACTTCGATGATGCGGCGGGAGCAGTCCGCCACAGTGATCCCGCCGCCTTCGTACTCCCGGCGGAGGTCCGACAACTCACGGCGCACGAGGTTGTTCCTGCCGGTGGACAGGGCCTGGTCTCCCTCGTCATATTCTTTACCAGTAGGAGCGTCCGGTAAGCGCAGCACGTCCAACGCCCAACGTTGACTAGCAGGCAGGGAGGCAAACCTTGTCTCGGGGTCGAGGAGCGCGTTGTGAGTCGTGCAGATGTCATCGGCGGCCACCGCAAAGAGGTGCTCAAGGTCAAGCCCCTCTGGGAGAGGGCATCCGGCCTGCTGTTGGGGGTCTATAAGCCGAACCATCGGCAAGTCTTCGCGGTACAGTATTTCCCCTGATTGGGACACAGTGCGCCAATAGCGCTCATCCCTGCGTGTCCGACAGGCGAAGAATACCGCAGGCTCCGCCAGTGTGGACGACCGTTGCACGAAAGCGGCCCCGATTCCCCAAGGCAGACCTTGGAGCCTGCTCACTTCACCTTCCTCGGCGGCGCGCCGGAGATGGGAGCGGAAAAGCTCACCCGCGAATGCCGAGCCCCCAACGCCCTCCTGTTCGTCCAACAGCGCAGCATCCCCTTTGGAAAGACGTTCCACAAACGTGCTCAGGTCTGCGTAAACCTGCGACTCCATCTCTACGTCGGCCAATACAGGGGTCTCCATGCCCACTGAGGCGTTCGCAGCCATGATCTTGGACTGGAGCTTGGCTTCCAGCTTGAGCAGCCTGTCAAGGTCACCCTGTTTAGGGAGCAGGGTGTAGAGATATGCGGTGTCGTGGGGGCTGCGCAGGCGAATTATGCGACCATTACGCTGCACCACTCGCTGAGGGTTCCAAGGCATATCGAACGAGAGCACTGCTTGAGCCTGTTGTAGGTTCTGGCCCTCAGACAGTATGTCGGTGCTGATAATGACGTCCACTTCACCGCCATCTGGTCGAAATCCCGGCTCGTCCCGCACGGACTCTGGGCAGAACCGCTCAAGCTCTCTGGTGCGGGCGTCCGCACTGGTCTCCGAGCCGATGACCACCGTCCAATCACGGTTGTCCAGCACTTCCGGTTGCCTTTCGATTTGCTCTTTCAGATAAGTTGCTGTGTCCTGAAATGCCGTGAACACGGCGACCTTCTGAGACGGCGTTACGGCCATGACGTCCTTCAGCGTATCCAGCTTGGGGTCGGGGCTGTGCCTCAGGCTTTCCAACCGCGCCGACAGGGTAGCTAGGCTATCCCGGTCACTCTGCAAGTCAGACAAGAACTGGTCGTCGAATCTGTTGGCGGGAATGCCTCCCTCCGAGCCAGCCAGTGCCTCGTCGATCAGGTCAGCGCTGAGGAACGTGTCGTCATCGGCATCGCCGACCAAGTCGCGGATGACTTCCGGCGGGGGGACCACTCCCCGCTCTGTGATGACATGGAGCATCACGTCATTCGCATTTCTCATCCTGTTCACAGTTTGCAGAGCCGCGTACCATGACGACTCGAAGCGTTTTAACAGCTGTGACTGCATCAGCCCGGCAAGCGCATCTTCTGAAGCGGATACGCCCTCATTGTCTAGCCTATAGGCAGATAAGCGGTACCTCGCCATTGTCAGACCGTCGACTCCATCGTAGATAAATTGCGCGATTCCAGGGTGTGCGCTGTCCAAGTCGTAGCGGCGCTCGTGCAACTCTGGCTCTGGGAACTTTACAGGCGTCCCGTCCACGAATCGCTCGTTACGGTACCGTTCCTTGACGAAGGCCCGGTCCCGTCGCACTGTCAGAGCGTCGATTAGGGGGAACAGCTTCGCCTCCGACAGATTCTCTGACTTCGACGCCCCGGCCTCAGCAAAGAGTGTCCGCAGACTGGTAATCTTCAGCGGCTCGCCGTTGAAGGCACTATCGTGCCTACCGAACAGGAGGAAGAGGTTATGCAGGTCCCAGAGGGAGTTGTTGACCGGAGTCGCAGTGAGGAGCAGTAGCTTCTTCGTAGTGCCTCCCATCAGCCGGTCCAGAGCTGCGTACCAGGTGTTGTTTATATTGCGGTAGGCGTGGGCCTCATCAATGATGACGAACCGGTACACGTCCTTGTTCACCGGAAGCACCCGTCGCCCGCCGTTGGAAGCCAGTTGGCAGTCCTGCGCCAACTCCTGATAGGACACGACGGTTCCAGGCAGGTTTTCCTCGGCTAGGCGCTGCTCCCACAGGCGGTCCCGAAGCTGGGCCGGGGAGATTACCAGCACGTGCTGACCCAGGTCGCGGGTGTGCTCCCGGATCAACTGCACGCCGATCTCAGTCTTGCCCATGCCCACGCCGTCGGCATACAGGACGCCGCCGTAGCGGTCCAGAATCCGTTTTGCCCGCGCCAACCCATCTCGCTGGAAAGCGGTTAGGGCGTGTAGGTCAGGTATCGGCATTTCGTCATCCAGTTCGTCTCCATAGAGTTCCAGTAGTGCTCGTAAGAAGACGGTCTGAGGGTCGCTCTCCAAGGCAGGTGGTCGCAGCAGTTCCAACAGTTCTTCGCGGAAGTCCAGGGCATCGTCCCATAGGCGCCGGTGCCAGCCCAACGCCATGCCAACAACATTGGGTTGGTAGTGCACCATGCCCAGTTCGAGATTGGCGACGAGTCCACCTTGCGTGAGGTTGGCCGACGACACCAGGGCCGCCCCAGGTCCAATCGTAGATCCGCCGTCATTCAGTTGACCGATGACGTAAGCCTTGCCGTGGAGGAAACGTCGAATGTAACGACGTACTGCAACAGCGTCGGATTCAAAGAAGCGGGTCACCCGGTCCAAGACAGCCCGCCGAAAGGCTGGAAAGGCAGAGAAGTCCCTCTCACGACGCAGAGCTGACACGGACTGGTCGAAACGGTCGGCCACGGTTTCCCCCGGCGAGCCAGCTAATCCCTCTGGCACCGCTCCGACCAACAGGCGAGTAGGTTGTTCCCTCCCCGCGGCTATCTTGGCTAGCGCGTCCAGCCCCTCAAGACCAATATAGCCTGTGGCCACATTCAGCGGCGCGGAGTAGTACTCTGCCAGCCATACCAACGCTTGGTGGTGGTTACCGTAGTCAACGTTGTCCACCAGTTCATAGGAGCCGTGTTGCGAGGCGTTGCTGCTGGCCGTCATATCTCCCTCTTTACCTTAAAGGTCCTCGAACTTCTCCACCACCTGATTGCGGTAGGCCGGGCCAACGGCGTCCTCAGTGAAGTCTGTGAAGATGAAACGCAATTCATCCTCCGCAAGACCGTAGGCTCTCGCCACCAGCGCGTCTATCTCTGCTCGCATATCGTTGCGCTGGACGTCGGTCAGCGGGCCATATTCGACTTCGGCCCCAATTGAAAATTCGTAGAATCGTTCGTCGACGCAGGACAATCGCGCCGCAAGTCGGCCAATGCGGACCCATGGAGTGTTGTCGGGAGGGGGGAAGGTAAGCATATTCAGAATGAAATGGTTAAAGTTCATCTCGACGTATCTACGGGCTAACCAATCGAATGTGACTGAATTGATCACACCCAATACGGCTGCTTGTGGCAGTGCATTCCATCCACTGAATACCAGATAGGGAGCCGCATTCGTAAGAGGTGTTCGGGGAGGCACTATGCATGCATTCATGGTGCGCGAGTTCGTTCGGTTGGTGACGTGCCCATAAGCAATTCGGCAGTGGTTTATTGGATGAGTGTCAGGATTTGAGAGGAAAGTGGACGGGAATATGCTCTTGAAAACACGGGAACGCATTCGCTTATTGTGTACAAAGTCTAAAACCTCATCCCACACACAGTATCCAGCAGGTTCATTGCCATGCGGATCGTACTGGTCAAATGAACGACCCTTCCATACTGCGACACCTTGAGAATGGGAGAACAGGGCGCGCTGCTGCGTCTCATGTAATTCCGCATAGGGAACTAGATGAGACGCAGCAGCGCGCCCTGTTGCGGTCGTTGTACTTTGGGGATTCTGTAGACAGTCGAACTGAACTCCCCCCCGTATCTTCGTCAGCAGGTTAGAATGTATCTGGCTTGGTAGGAGAGGCACCACTTTGGCACTTCCCAAAGAGGATGCCGGGATACTAACGCCCTGACTACGGGTGACTTCTTGGAACTCTCTGAGGCTTGATGATGGCCCCGTGATTCGGAAGGTGGTTAACTCGTAAGGCGTGCTACGCTGGCCGGTCAGTAGCGCCACCGTATAACGAGGCTCCATATCGAACGCCCAGCGCTTTGCATTCAGCAGATAGTCCACCTTGCTCACTGTTGTCTGCCCAAATAGCCATTCCCTGAATCCCCTAGCTCCCTCCGCAAGGAACGCTGTTCTGGGTAGCACCACGCCCAGACGCCCTTCCTGCCTGACGAGGTGGCTGTACCGCTCGCAGAAAAGCTGATAAAGGTCTGTGTCGCCCACGCCTTGCAGCTGATATCCTCCACTATGGGAAAAGAACGCCCGGATGTTTGCTAGACGTACTTGCTCCGCTTCAAACTCCCCACGCCAGTTGGGGTTCTCTTCATCAAGTGCTGCAATACGTGCGCGCCTGTCCGTCAAATTGCTTATACCTCGCAGTCCGGGTTCCCGCAATAAGTAGAAGCGCAGTTCTTCGATGGTGACTTCGTTCCACGGGGGATTACCGACGACCACGTCGAACCCCGGGCGCTCACGGTGGAAGACGTTGGGAAACTCCAGTGGCCAGTGAAAGAATCGGTACTGGGCAGCGGTGCCCGAGGCCTCGGCCATTACAGTTGCTATCTCAGTGGTCCTGCCGTCGTCACGCGCGACGATCGCGTCAGCATGGGTTTCCAGTGTGTGACGGGCACCTTCCAGACCTAGAGGTTCCGCCGCCCACAGGTCGAAGACGGACCGCAGACCTGCAGTGGCTCCGTGAAGGTCTGCGCCCATCTCCTCGGAGCGTTTCACCTCGTCGGGGGTTCGGTCTGGGTTCTCAGCCAGCGTACGCTGCAGATCGGCCGCACGCGTCATCGCATCAGCGACGGCCTGACCGGTGAACATCGGGCTATCATTTGCGCCCACCACCAATGGGTCGGCCACTCCAATGAGGGCGTCGCCACACTTGAGATTGCTGCCCAGATAGGAGAGAGCTAGACCAGGGACGAAGGAAGCCAACCACAGAGTGACGTTTGCCACCTCCACTGCCATTGGTGAAAGGTCAACGCCGTAGATACAACGCTTGAGGATGAGCCGCCGAAGCAGTTCTCCGTCCTCAGGTGGCCGCGAGGCCAGCCCGTTTTCCTGGCTCAATTCGCTGAGTTGCTGGGCAATACTAGGTAGTCCGCCGACTTCCGCGAGGAAAATCCCCATTCGGTCAGCTATGATGCCCAAGGCAGCTGTTAAGAAGTGGGCACTACCCATTGCAGGGTCCACAATTGAAAAATCGAACAGCCTGCGGGTTGCTTCTTTGGGGTTTCGGACAGCCACATTCCTGATTTCTTCCAAGTGTTCATCAAGAGCGGGAAGTAGCGAATGGTTGAGGAGATGGTCTACGAACTCACGCCTTGTGTAAAATACGCCCCCAGCTTTGCGTCCACCCGCCTCGGCTTGGTAGTAGAGCTGTGCTTTAGTCACCTCCGGCTGCTCCCCGGCGCGCGCAGGCCTAAACACGTCCTGCTTGGGATCGTAGGCTAAATCTTCGGGAGCGCGCGTAAGGCGCAGGGTCAACAACGCTTCGTAAATGGCTCCAAGGTGGCCAATCTGCAGGCCAGCATAGTCCAAGCCCGGAGCGTCAGGCTTGTCGGTTTCATAGGCGATGGCCATCAATGCCGGGACCAGATACACATCAGCGACCTCAGCCCGTTCCAGCAGATCGCTACCCGGGAAGCCGGCGGCAGCGAAAAGGCTGCCGTTGTAGGCTGGCACCGCGGCAGACCGGTCTCCCGTCCGCACCATCCGCACCAGCGTACGGAGCCGGTCCCATCGCTGTGTAGCTCTCCGGCTCAAAGACGACTGAGCCAGTCGGGAATCTTCGGCAAGCTGGAGGGCGCTATGTGGCTGGTATGCTGCCGATCCAATAGGCAAGTAACCGCGGGCTTCTGTGTGCAACAGGAACATGAAACGGAATACCAAGGTAAGTGCAGCCTCTTCTATCTGCCGGAGCTGCCCTCGGTCGCTTAAGTCAGCGCCCTGTGTTTCAAGCCACTCTCCAAGCCCTCGTGCTATGTTCGGCAGTGCATCCTGGATGAGCCTCTCTTCTAGACCCTTGCGTAGCTCCTCTCCGAAGTACTTAACCTCATTGACCCATGTAGTTAGCCACCCGTTCTCCTTCAGCGATTCCGGTGCGAGAAGGCCAAGGTAGAGGCGGTCTTTCCGCTCCAACTCACCCAGGTCTATCTCCACATGCTGCCCAGTCGCAGGTCCTACCGGGGGTCTCCGCTGAAATAAACGATATCGGCCTTCTGCAGCTAACACACCCCAATACGCTCCGTGTTGGGCAGAGTCTGCCAATACCATCCCCTCGGGCAGTTCGCCGTTGTCCGTGAGGCGACTGAACTGATTCGCGTCGCGGTGAAGGTGGAGTACGGCAACTGGAGTTTTTTCGTATCTCAGTAAGTAGCCGCGTTGGGGCAACTGCTCGACCTGGTAGCCCATGCCCTGGAAGAGAGCACGCCAGTCCATACCGGCAGTAGGTGTTATGCCTTCGATGGCACGGGACAGTCGCTGCTCGTTAATGGGCCAGCGTAGGCGGTCCCGCAAGAAATGAGGAGTAAGGAGGTCCTTGACCCGGAGGCCGGGGACCACTGCCTCCTCAAGACGGCTGAACTCCCGCGCCAAGAACGACGCGGCTTCACGGGTTGCCAAGCCTCGGCTCGTCTCCAACAGGCCAAGGACTCGATGGGCAGGCAGCTCGCGAACTGGGCGGGCATCCTGTGGCCCAGCGACGCGTACTTTAGCTTCCTGGTCTGAAGGAGCCAGCAAGACGACTGGATGGGGCTGACGGCCTTTCCTAGCTTCCCACAATCTGCGCAGATCAGCATCGCTCGCTGCGTGATCGGCCCACAGGAGGTGGTAGGACGACGTTTCCCAAGCTCTCGCTGAAGACCCCGCCTGAGACGTCCAGCTTCGGCCTTGGCCGTAAGCAGCTTCCAAGCGTGCAATCAACTGGCTGGTGCTAGGTGATTTCATAGCCATCCACTACTTTATAGACATGCGACAATTTGCACGGGTGATCAGGACCTAGAGGAGAGGCAACACAACGTAATGTTGCAAGCTGCCTCTCAATAAATTCCGGAGCCACGTAAACTGGCCAAGCGGGCTGCGCTTCCAGCTCCTTGCCTCAGCTCCCACGCCGGTAGCGGTATTCCTTGTCCCAGTTGGCGCTCTTGCACTTTGGGCAGACGCGTGGCCGTTCCTTGTTCAAACCTTTACTGGTCCACTCGTGTCCGCAACGGCACCTGTAGGCCGTTACCTCGATCTTGAATGAACCTGGACGTTTGCCGTCGTCGTCTGCGGTCGCCACCTTTGACCTCCGGTGCAATTCACTAATACTATAGAGTATTAGGGTTGACACTACAACCCGTAATACTCTATAGTATTAGTATACTACTGAGCATAGGGTGATGCTATGGTGGAAGCGGCCACCGAACTTGACCTCCACGGTTCCGACGATGGCCGTCGGCAGCGGGGCCTTGCGATTGCAGCCATCGCTCGCATCACCAAGACCAAGCTGGGCTACAAGGTCCCCTCTCAATCCGGCGAGGGTTCTTATGCGGTGAACCTCGCTGACGACGACCCCTACTGCAGTTGCCCAGACTTTGAGAAGCGACAGGTGTCTTGCAAGCATATCTACGCAGTACGGTACTTCATCCAGCGCGAGGGGCAACAATCTAGCGCTGTGGTGCACTCTCAGAGCCTCCGGCCGACCTATCGGCAAGACTGGCCCGCATATAATGCGGCACAGGCCCACGAGGGTGAGCACTTCCATACTCTCCTTCGGGAACTCTGCGACACTGTGCCACAGCCCCTACAGGCAGGTAAAGGACGCCCACGGCTGCCTTTGGCCGATGTGGTATTCGGCATCGGCCTCAAGGTCTACTCAACGTTCTCCGGGCGTCGTGCCATGTCGAACATCCGCACTGCTGAGGCAAACGGTCTCCTAGATCACGCGCCCTCATTCACCAGCGTGTTCCGATACTTGGAGAATCCTGCCCTGACGCCTGTGCTCAAGTCCTTGATTCAGCAGAGCTCCCTGGCCCTCACGTCCGTCGAGACCGAATTTGCCGTGGACTCCAGCGGGTTCGCCACCACGACCTATCACCGATGGTTTGACCACAAGTGGGGCAAGGAGATCAAGGAGGCGGAGTTCGTTAAGGCGCATCTGATCTGCGGAGTTACTACCAACATCGTGACGGCTGCCGAGGCTTCTGTAACTCGAGACAACGATGCTCCTTACCTGGCCCCGTTCGTGCAGACCACTGCGCAACACTTCATCGTCAATGAAGTCTCCGCCGACAAGGCCTATCTGACGAAACGGAACCTACACGCGGTCCAAGAGGTAGGAGGTACTGCCTACATCCCATTTAAGTCCAATTCCGTCGCTAGTAACCCCAAGGTGAAGCGGGACCCTCTTTGGACCAAGATGTATCACTACTATCATCTCAACCGGGCTGAGTTCTTACAGCACTACCACAAAAGGTCCAACGTGGAAACGACGTTCTCCATGGTCAAAGCGAAGTTTGGCTCCGCAGTCCGTGCCAAGACTCCGGTCGCACAGATCAACGAGGTCTTGACAAAGGTTCTGTGTCACAATGTCTGCGTGGTTATACAGTCCGCCTACGAGCTGGGGATTAACCCGGTGTTCTCTCCAACAATGCCCGAGTCGGCCTAGGACCGGGTACCCCTTTGCGCCCTGCGCCTCGAAGGCCACAGATGCCTTATGGTCCCCGACTTCCATACCTTCTCGCTCCCACGGGCAGCACATGCATCCTTAAGCAGCTTATCTCCGTCGCTTTGTGACCCTGCACGTTCCGCTGCCTCTGGATCCGGCCAAGTCTCTAGGTCTGCGACATTCGGTAGCAACCAGCGTGGCAACCGCAATCTATTGTGTCTTCAGACAATCAGGTGCACGTCCCATAAATCCCCCGAAAGTATAGACCATCACGGTTGGCACAACGACACGCTACACCGTTAGAGTATGAGGATGTTCCTTAAGTTGGGAGCCGATTGATGCTCGAAGTGGTCACGGCCCTAAGCCCCGACGATCCCGACGACGGTGACACTGGCCGCCAATCGCGGGGCCTTGCCATCGCAGCCATAGCTCAGATCAGCAAGAACAAGCTGGGATACAAAGTGCCGTCACAATCTGGCAACGGCACTTACGTCGTAAATGTCTCCGATGAAGACCCGTATTGTAGTTGTCCAGATTTCGAGAAGCGACTAGCTAGATGCAAACACGTCTATGCCGTGGAGTTCCTGATACAGCGTGAGGAACGGATAGACGGTACAGTCATGGACACTAGAGCTGTCCGCGTTACTTACGGACAAGACTGGCCCGCCTACAATGCCGCGCAGGCCCACGAGGCCGAGCACTTCGTGACACTACTGCGTGACCTTTGTGACGCGGTGGTGATACAGCCAACGCAGCAGGGCAAGGGCAGACCGCGCCTGCCCTTGGGTGACGTGGTACTCGGTATTGCTCTGAAGGTCTATTCCACGTTCCCGGGGCGCCGCGCGATGTCGAATATCCGTACTGCCAAGGCCAACGGGTTGATGGATCATGTGCCCTCGTTTACTAGCGTGGCCCGTTACATTGAGAACCCTGCCCTTACTCCGGTCCTAAAATCCCTGATTGAACAGAGTGCCCTACCGCTCTCATCAGTGGAAGTCGATTTTGCCGTGGACTCCAGTGCGTTTTCCACCACCACGTATCAGCGATGGTATGACCACAAATGGGGCAAGACGATTAAGGAGTCCCAATGGGTGAAGGCCCACCTTATTGCTGGGGTCAAGACCAACATCGTGACCTCCGCAGAGGCGACTGTCACCCAAGCCCACGATAGTCAGTACTGGCCAGCATTCGTGGAGACCACGGCGCAAAACTTCAAACTAAACGAGGTTTCCGGGGACAAGGCCTACCTAAGTCGAAAGAACCTGTGGGTGGTGCAAGCGCTCGGCGGAACAGCCTACATCCCCTTCAAGACCAACTCCGTGGCCCACAACTCCAAGGCAGCGGGGGATCACCTTTGGCTCAGGATGTTCCACTACTACAATTACAACCGAGAGGAGTTTCTGCAGCACTACCATAAACGATCAAACGTTGAGGCTACGTTTCACATGATCAAGGCAAAGTTTGGCGCACGAGTACGGTCCAAGACTCCGACGGCCCAGGTCAATGAAGTGCTGACCAAGATTCTATGCCATAATATCTGCGTCTTGATTCAGTCGGTCTACGAACTGGGAATCACTCCGGTTTTCAGCCCACCAAAAATTTTTGGAACAGAAGGGCCAGCTGTTCCAAAAATGGCGTGGGAATAGGATTATTGGAACAAAGCTAGGGGAAGGTTGGGATGGGGGTGGAAGACATGAATTGCAAGCTACGCCCCGTGTACAAGGAGCCCACGCCTCACGTTAGCATCATCGAAATACAGGGAGTCTGTCGGGATAGAAGAGGCCGCTACTTGCTGGGCGCTTTGGGCAGGAAGGGGACTAGTTTGTCGGCCAAGGAGGCGAGGTTGCGGGTCTGGACCCATACGTGGCCGTCCCCCCTTAGCTTCATTACCAAGCCTTCTCCGCCAGCTATCAGGGAGCGGATACCGCCTACCTTGCCGATGGAGTATTCGACGTCGTCTGTAAATGCTACCAAGTGGCCGGTGTCCACCACCAACTCCCTGCCGGGTTGTACCTGGACCTGCTTGATGGCCCCGTAGGAATTGTAGAAGACGGTGCCGTTGCCCTCGGTAGCGAAGGCCCTGATGAAGAACAGGCTTTCGCCACTGAAGACGCCTTTGAAGCCTTGGAACTTGGAGTCGGTCTGCACATTGGCGGTGCAGGCGAGGAAAGAACCAGACTGAATGAAGATGTTCTTACCGGGCTGCAGATCGAAGGAGCCGATGTCGCCTGGCGAGCTGGGGGCTAGGCTGATGCGTCCGCCGCCTCCCTCGGCTGTGAAGGTGTTGACGAAGAAGGACTCGCCGCCCACCATCCTCTTTAGCCCGCCAAACAGGCCGCCTCCCCCACCGCCCGTGGCCATCTCTATGCCTTCCTGCATGACCATCGCCCCAGGCTCCGCCTTGATGGCCTCGCCCGGATTCAGGTCTACGGTCAACATGGCGTAGCTGGGGTCGAACTCAACTGTGGTCTTCACGGCGTGTCCTCCTGCCTTACAGATGGCTTCTATTGCAGATGGCTCTTAATGAGCATAGCACTAAATCCGTTTGCTTGGTTACATAACCAACTTCTTGGTGCGGCAAGTTTCTGATCGCGGGACCGCTGGCGGATGCAGTGCTGGTAGACGTGCTCTTAAGACTGCTTGACTTGCGCCGACGAGAACGCCCACTATTGAACCATACGCATCGCCGACGCCGGTCAGCGATCTCCGAGCAACCAAGGCGCCCGAACAACCAAGCCGCTCTAGCAACCGAGCCTGAGGAGCAGTCGTGGACATTCTGAAGAAGCCGCTGTCCGTGATTCTCGGCCTCTTGGTCGTGGTTGTGTTGGTCCACTTCGTGTTCAGCCCCTTCTACGAGGACTTGGTCGATACTGTTCAGATATGGAACATAGTGAACTGGCTGATGGCGGTCGGCGTCATCGTTACGCTGATAGTGACCTGCATTCAGAAGAAAGGCGCAGGGGGCGAAGGCGGCGACACGAATACGTACATCTGCGTCAGCGTGGCTTTCTACGCTGCTGCCATATTGGCGGTTCTGTTCTTCTGGAACTGGTTCGATGACCTGACTGTTGAGGATGGGCAGAGTCAGACCCGCCGCAACTTCTGGGTGGTCATCGACACCCTGTTCATAGTGCTGGTAGGCGCGGTGAGCGCGCACCTCTGGAAGGGCACGTCGCGCACCTGATCGAGTCGCGCCGAGAGTGGTGGAGATGGCGACGTTTCGCAGAATAGTTCTAGCCCTAGCCGTGGTGCAGACCGTCTTCGCTGTCTTGCTGGCTCTGGCGGGGTCCTTCGCCGATGGCGGAACGGCTTTCGAACGGCTGGTGTTGGTCCTTCTCCATCCCCTCGCTGCCGCAGGCCTGTTAACACTGATGTTCTTGCCCCGGACCGCCACTGTGCTGGCCCTAGCCGTCGCCATCCTCTTGATAGCGACGGTAGCAGCCGACCTGTACCTAGTGTGGAGCATCTCCCAAGGCACGATAAAGGGCGACTGGGAAATCGCGGCGGTCTTGGCAGTAATACCGGCCATCGGTGCCATCTATGCTCTGCTGTTGGTCGTGGCGCGCCCGACGCCCGCCAGATAGGGGCGGGGCTAGGCTCCAACTCTCTCGCACAACGTGTCCGTGACCATGGTCATGAGCATGCTAGAATAGTGGTCACGCCATCAGACTGGAGAGGCGGCATGTCTACGGACGGTAAGCCAGAGTCTACTCGAACCATGAAGGCCTCCGAATTCAAGGCCAAGTGCCTGAAGCTGATGGATGAGGTCGCCGACGGTGGCGGCGAGATAGTGATTACCAAGAACGGGAAGCCAGTGGCGAAGCTGGCGCCGTATCGGGAAAAGAAACATGCGCCCTTTAGTCGCGACGGTGACATCGTTCAGATTCACGGTGACATTGTCTCGCCGATGCCGGCGGAGTGGTTCGGTGAACCCGAAGACACCCGGAAAGGCCTGTTTTGATTCTCCTAGATACCCACATCCTGCTGTGGCTGGAGCGAGCCGACATGAGAATGGGGCCACAGGCCCGCCGCGCCGTTGAGTGCGCGGTGCAAGAAGGCGACGCATCTGTTTCAGCCATTTCCTTCTGGGAAGTGGGTATGCGAATACAAAAGGGCCAGCTTGACTTGCTCATCGACCTAAGCGCTTGGCGACAGGGCCTATTGGATCAGGGATTGCTCGAGCTTCCTGTCGACGGCAATATTGCCGTCCGCGCAGGTCTTCTTTCGGACCTCCACGGCGACCCCGCCGACCGCATCATCGTCGCTACCGCATTGGGAGGGCACCAACTGATGACCGCGGACCAGCGCATCCTTGACTGGACGGGACAGATGGAGCGGCTGGACGCGCGGGAGTGAGGCGTATATCTCCACGATTGGAGGGCCGGTCTCATAGACGCGTTCGGGTTGGCCGCCAGCGGAAGCCGCTAAGCCGTGGACGGGATGGTGGTGAAGAGCTCTTTACCCGTCTGGCCCATCCGGTCCATCCACATTTACCACCAACGGCCCGGTGCCCACGCGCACCACAAACGTCTCCGTCTCCCCCTCCGATGGGTTCGACTCGCGGTGCACGATGCCCTTCCCCACATGAATCACGTCCCCCGGCCCAGCCATCAAGTCCTCATGTCCGCCACCGCCGTACTCCACCCGCTGCGCCCCGGTAGCGATGTACACATAAGTGTCGTACTCGCCATGATGGTGCCACCCCGAGGTCACCCCCGCCTCCGTATGCACCACCCCCACCCACGCCCCATCGCGGTCGTAGGCGAGCTCACGGTGCATGCCTGGGGTTGCGGCCCTGTCGTCTGAAGTGCGCTCGTCCGCGCGGACGAGAGATACGGGTAGGTTCGTCATGGTGTTGGCTCTCTTCCTTCAGGGTGGTTTCTAAATGTAGTAACATGTCATTGTGTGGCGGCGCAACCAGGATGTGTCCCATCAGCCGGGCCACATGACTCTTGGTAAGCCCAGACGAAAGGGGAGCGATGCCAGGTACGCCACAAGAACAGATACACGAAATCGCAATCAGGGACTATAGTGGCCGAGAGGAAGACGCCTTCCCTTACTGGGCTTTGTCTTGCATACTGGCCGATCAACAACCGGAACGCAATGACCTTCGCGACCATGTCGCAGTAGGGGATGGTGATCTGGGAATAGACGGTTACTGGATCGATGAATTCAACAGACGGCTCATCTTGCTACAGGCGAAATACTCTGCGAGAACGAGGCGAGATGAGGCGACGGCGTTTCGGTCAGACATTGAGGCCTTGATAGACCCGGAATATGTCCATGCACATGCTAACGAAGTCATACGAGAGATATACCCCGAGCTTCTGGAAGCTCTCATCGATGATAGCTATACTATACAGGCAGTGCTGGCATGTGGCGGACAGGTAGCTCCAACTGCACGCTCGTATGCAAGGACCACAAGCTCACAAAATTGGCAATTCCAGATTGGCGACGACAACCACACCAAAGAGATACAGCTTCAAATCTTGGACCTTACCGAGCTTAGCTCCCTTCGTGACGACCTTCTCAGAGACCTTATAGAACCCTACCTAGAATTGCCTGTAACGATCGTGGACAACAACCCTAGCTTCCACTATATGGGCGGGGATTTCCCTGCTGTGCAGGCCACGGTCCCTGCCCGCATATTGATCGACGCTTACGACCAGTATCGCTCTGCTATATTCAGATACAATCCACGAGGACCCCTGGGGTCCAACAAAGTTAATAAGGAGATTCAGCACACTCTCGAGGACACTACTCTTAAGCGACATTTCCACCTTCTAAACAATGGTCTCACGTCGATGGCCAATGGTATAACCTACAATCAACGCAGTAGCGTCCTCGAGGTAACGGACTTCCAGATTGTTAATGGTTGTCAAACTGTGTTCACGCTCTACAGATTAAGAGACCATGTTACTGATGACGTGAAAGTCACAGTGAGAGTAGTTGAAGGGTTACACGGACCTTGGGCAAACGAAATCTCTAAAGCAAGCAACTATCAAACTGCAGTCCGGCCTGAGCAACTAGCGTCGCTAGGAGCAGAACACGATGAAATACAGCATAAGTTCGACCGTTTGGTACCACCATGGTTTTACGAAAAACAAAAGGGGTATGTACAATTCCTAAATGCCGCCGGGAAACGATCACATCGACAGCGCTATGGAGGCCGCAATCTATCCGCATCTGAGGTTGGCCAATACGGCGTCGCATTCCTGGCACAGCCGGTGCTTGCTAAGTACGACCTGCAGCGACTCTTCGAACGGAAGGATAACGACGGAGAACGGCTATATCGCCTGATCTTTGTCGAGAGCAATGAGGCATCACAACTCGCTCTTCCCGTGATCGTCGGAAGACGAATAGAGCAAGCCGTCAAGCAGCGTCTCGCTGCCCTAAAGCCTGTGGATGACCAGGAACCCGAGAGGTTCTCAGAGCGCAATTGGTTGCCCTACGCTCGCATGCATATGACAGCATTAATTGGTGAGCAGCTTAGACTGGCTAATGTACCGAAAGGCGAAATCCTGGACGCATCTGTCTGTAGTGAACGGTGGGCTTCCATTGATGATTGGTTCGATGGCTTATTTGCAAAGGCTCGCAGCGCGGTAGCGCTAATCATTGGAGTGGAGAAACGAGCAGATAAGCTCCACAACCTCAGGGAATTTTTCCGAAATACAGACCGCTACACCGAGATGGTCACCGAGACAAGGGATAATCCTTAGCCTTCGAATAGTTAGTCACGTCCTGTGGCGCTGACTGTAGGTTATCAACACCGGGCGGGCTGTACTTACCATTTAAATACCTCGGTGTTGCTGTACGATCCGGAAGTGTGGATTTTACTTGTTTCTCGTTTATCGCTTTGTGAGCTAGCTGATGATATATCTCGTCAATCTCGATTCCAAGAAAACGCCGATTAGTTTCGATGCAGGACAATGCTGTGGTTCCAGATCCTATAAATGGATCAAGTACCACGTCACCCTCCGCAGTGAACAGTTCGATAAACCACGATGACAGTTTCGTCGGAAACGTAGCGCTGTGGTTTCTGTTAGAGCACTGGGTTGCCATATAAAGGACATTAGTAGGGTAGGCTTTGTCTCTGCCGACCCAATTAGCTACTCTTCGGCCGAGACCGCTGTCGGCATTTGATTCATGTCTGGTCCGATCCACGTCGCTCAAACTGTCAAGTCGTTTGTTGGCCCACGACCCCATGGGGACCATCACGGCCTCTTGGTACATCTTGAATTGTTTATTCCTAGTAAAGTGAAGACACCGCTCCCATGCGTCTCTGAAGCGGTTGGGCCATTTGCCTGGATATGAATTTTTCTTGTGCCAGATATATTCTTCTGTCCAAAGCCAGCCCTGCTCTCGCATGGCTAGGATTAACTTCAAAACGTACGTATGCCTTTCGCCGTTAACAGCCCTCTCCTTAATATTGAGAACAAACGAACCTTGCGGCTTAAGGACCCGAAGGAGTTCTTCGGAAATAGGCATGAACCAATCGACGTAACCTTCTATCGGAATGCCATGATAAGGACCCTTGCGATTGTCGGCGTAGGGTGGTGAAGTGAATACTAGGTCGACTGAGTCGTTTGGTAGGTTAGGTAGAAGGTCACGACAGTCTCCCAAAAGGATCGTGTCTACTTCCAAAGGCCAACCTCCAAGTCGGCATACTGACATCCCGAGTAATTTGCGGGTCGGTACGGCAGTCTAACAATGCCTCAGCGCAGCGTCAACGGCCCCACACACATGCTACACTCCCCGCACCATGACCCCTATCCTGCCCGCACTCGTTGCGATCGCGCTGGCGCTTGCCCTCGGCTGCGCTGAGCGGACGCTAGTCCCGATGTCTGAGGCTGGGCGGGCGCCTGCTGCCACCACTCTCACTTCCACCACGAGCCCTGCGACTTTCTCGCGGGACGTGTCGCCGCTGGTTGTGGGGGAGGCGGCGCCGGGGTTTGAGTTGCAGGCGTTGGATGGCGGGGAGGTGAGCCTGGAGGGGCTGAGGGGGAATGTGGTGGTACTCAACTTCTGGGCCTCGTGGTGCCAGCCGTGTCGACAGGAGATGCCCGACTTCCAGCAGGCTTGGGAGGAGCATCGCGATCAAGGGGTGGTGTTCCTCGGTGTAGCTGTGGACGATACGGAGTTGGAGGCCAGCCGGTTTGCCCAGCAGGTCGGCGTCACCTACCCGTTGGCTTTGGACCAGACAGGAGACGTGGCGCGGGCGTACCGGATACAGGGCGTACCCAGCACCTACTTCATCGACCGGCAGGGCAACCTAGCCACCAGCCTGTCAGGCTTGGCCAACCAAGGCGCACTGCGGATTTTCCTGCGAGGACAGGTCGGAGACAGGTAGGCAAGGAGCAGTGAGCGCTCCATACTGCACTAGGGTCTTTCGACTATCCACACCCTTCCCACTCGAGCCCCGACGAACAGCCTGCCCATACCTGATGCGGGGCCTGACTGACAAGCAACCCTTGCCCCAGTCACCTTGCCTGGGTATATCATGTACTCAAGGCCTTGGGGAAAGAGCCCTTGGCGAAAGAAGAAAGAAGGTGGTCCCTTTGCCCGCCCGGACGCCCCATGGGACACCGCGGCTACACTTTCTCAGCTACGACCCAAGCTGGTAGTGAGACAAATGGGACAACAATCAGATACGAAGAAAAGTTTCGCAGATACAAACAGTGTCTCATTCAGATACAAGAATGGGACACCCTGTCTCACTCTTCATAGCTGCACAACCTCAAAAAGTGGCACATCATGTCCCACCCCGCCAACAATCGAATGGCCTGCATACTAGGTGGAGTGTCACTAGCCTACCAAAACACGAAACGCGCCAAATAACGAGACGTGCCATGAGGGAGGACGAATTGTCGGGGAGCCGTGCGGGGGCCATCATAGCGGCCAAGGATGTTTACAAGACTTACGATGCGGGACGGGTGAAGGTACACGCCCTAAGGGGTGTGGACTTGGAGGTAACCCGCGGCGAGATGGTCGCCATCATGGGTCCCAGTGGCTGTGGGAAGACCACTCTCCTCAACTGCCTGTCGGGCCTCGATGAAATCGATTCGGGCAGCATCAGCATAGGCGGGGCTGATCTGGTGGGGATGAAGGACAACGAGAAGACGCGCTACCGTGCCACCCGCATGGGCTACGTCTTCCAGTCATTCAACCTGCTGCCGGTGCTCACCGTGATGGAGAATGTGGAGCTGCCCCTACTGGTGTCCCGCACAAAGTCTAGCCAAGCTAGGGAGAAGGCCGAGGCCTCCGTCGAGATGGTAGGCTTGAGCGAGTGGGCACGTCACTATCCCTCGGAGCTCTCCGGCGGACAGCAGCAACGGGTGGCCATCGCCCGTGCGTTGGTGAACGAGCCGGAAATCGTCTGGGCCGACGAACCCACAGGCAACTTGGATACTGAGAACTCCAAGGCCATCATGGACCTCCTCAGCCTGCTGAACCGCGAGAGCGAACACACCTTCGTCATCGTCACCCACTCCGATGAAGTGGCGGCCCGGGCCCACCGCCTCATCCGTATGCAGGACGGCCAGATCGCAAGCGACGCCCGAGTGACAGCAAACCCCGCGGCCACGGCTTAGCCATGGATGAGCTTTTCAGCGCTCCTGTAAGCAGCATAGCCTTCGTGCTGGCCATCGCCTTTGCCTTCGTGGTGGCGGCCCTGCTCTACATTTTCATTCGTGACAACGTGCTGGTGCGCATGGCCCTGCGCAACGTAGTCAGACGTCCGCTGCGTGGTGTGCTCGTTGTGGTAGGGCTGATGCTGGCCACTGCCATTATCTCCAGTGCCTTCACCACCGGCGACTCCGTGACCCACAGCATCAAGCTCAACGCCACCGAGAGCCTGCGCTCTCTGGATGAGGTGGTGCGCTTCGACGAGGACTCCGAGCTGTGGCAGGACCGCGCCCTGCCGGAAGAATTCGCCGAATCGGTGTACCAGGACATCGCGCCACAGCTGACGGCGGCGACCGACATCATAGATGGCGCCGCGCCGATCTTGGCCCAGTCGACTGCTGTAATCAATCAAGGCTCCCGGCAGTTTGAGGTGGATGCCCTGCTTACCGGCTTGGAGCCGGCCAGCGCCGCCACCTTCGAGAGCCTTACCGACACCCAAGGCAACCCCGTCGACCTAGCGGCACTGGCCCCTGGAGAGGTGTACCTCGATTCCGAAGGAGCCGACGCCCTCGAAGCCCAAGCAGGCGACACCATCGGCCTTGCTCTGGGGCCGGGTCTTCTGACCGACCTCCAGGTCAGGGCAGTCGTGGACGGCTGGTACTACAAACAGTCGACGACCAATGTCGTCGTCATGACCTCCTTGTCGCATGCCCAAGAGTTGCTGGGCAAGCCGGGACTCATCTCGACCATCCTGATATCCAACAAGGGCGACTACTTCGAGGGTGAGGCCCTGACTGACGATGTGGTGGATCGGTTCAACGAGTTGCCTGCTCTGAAGGAAGCCGGCCTTGAGCTGTTCGGAGTCAAGCAGGAAATTGTAGAGATCGCCAACGAGATCGGCAACATCTTCGTCTCCCTGTTCACAACCTTCGGCCTCTTCTCCATCGGAGTGGGGCTGTTGCTGATATTCCTGATGTTCACCATGCTGGCAGCCGAGCGCAAAAGCGAGATGGGCATCGCCCGGGCTGTGGGCATGCAGCGCCGCCACTTGATACGCACCTTCATGGCGGAAGGGGCCTTCTACAGCTTGGGATCAGCCGTTGTCGGCACTCTCATCGGAGTGGGGTTGGGCTATCTGATTGTCGTCGTGGTAGGCGAGATATTCGGCTCCAGCGCCTCCACCGCTGATTTCAACTTCGATCCACACGTCGAGGCGACCTCGATGCTGGTATCCTTCTTCCTAGGCAGCGTCCTCACGTTCATCACCGTCATTTTTGCCTCGTGGCGCATCAGCAAGCTGAACATCGTCCGGGCTATTCGCGACATACCCGAACCCCGCTTTTCCCGCGCCAGCCGCGCCACCCTCTTTTGGGGGCTGGTCATCACCATCTTGGGAGTGGTCGTGCTCCTCCTCTCTTGGAATGCGGACCACCTGACAGGGTTCGGCATTGGCGTCTCAATGATACCCGTGGGCATTGCTCTTATCCTGCGATGGAGGGGTGTGGGGCAACGGTGGGTGCTCACCGGCACAGGCGTAGTCCTGCTGGTGTGGTGGCTGCTGCCAGCCAGCGTCACAGATAGCATGAAGGAGCAGTGGAACGAAGACCTCTCCATCTTCTTCGTGTCCGGTGCCCTGCTGGTCGCTGGGGCCGTGCTGGTGATCGTCAACAACTCGCCCATTGTTCTGCGTCTGTTGTCTGCCAGCTTGGGGCGGAGCATGTCGTTTGCCCCTATCGTCAAGTCGGCAGCCGCCTACCCTCTGCGCTATGGTTTTCGCACCGGCGTGTCTGTGGCAATGTTCGCGGTCGTCATCTTCTCCGTCACCGTCATGTCTATTCTTCTGGCAGGCTTCGACAAGCTGTGGGAGGACCAAGAGCGATTTGCTGGCAACTACAATGTGCTGGCCTTCGCGGGCAACGACCTGAACCCCATAGCGGACCTGTCGGCGCGGGTGGAAGCGGACCCCAATCTCACCATAATCGAGAGGGAGAACGGCCAGGCACAGGTTGGCACCTTCCGCACCGACTACCAATCCACCGCCCACTTGTCTGCTACACCAGACGCCGAGAGCGATGACACAGTGTTGACCGGAGTGGACGACGACTTCGTGGCCTCCAGTGGCTTCCCCTTCTCCCTCACCACTGCCGAGTACGTCACCGAATCGGGCATCGACCACCAAGCCCTGTGGAACGACCTACGAGACGAGCCAAACTTGGCTGTGGTCAACGCATTGCTGGTTCCCACCCGCAACGACTCTGCCTTCGCGCCTCCCTTCGACGGGTTCACTCTCGAAGGTGTCGAAGGCCTGTACATCGAAAACGATGTGATAGAACCTGTGCAGATCACCGTTCAGCACCTGAAGAGCAACACCTCCTTCGAGTTGACCATTGTGGGTGTGCTCGACGAGTTCGCCTCTCAGGGACAGATACTGCCCCCAGGCGTGTTCACATCTTCCAATACCTTGGGCGCAGTCCTGCCCGAGGATGTCACCGCCACTCAATTTTTCTTCAACACGGCCCCCGACGCGGCCGATGTCGACCAGCAGATTGAGGCGGCTTTGTTCGAACACGGGTTGCAGACCATAGACCTGCAGGAGGCCATCGCCGATGCCCAAGCGCAGCAGCGCGCTTTCTTCGACCTTGTGCTGGGCTTCATGACCTTAGGGCTGGTAGTGGGCATCGTTGCCTTGGGTGTTATCAGTGCTCGCGCCGTGGTGGAGAGACGACACGAGATCGGCGTGATGCGGGCCATCGGCTACTCGCGTGGAATGGTGCAACTCAACTTCCTCGGCGAGTCCTCTTTCATCGCCATACTGGGCATAGCTGTGGGCTTGGGCTTGGGGATACTGACATCGGTGAACGTAGCTGCCGACATACGGACCGACGAGCCCTCCTTCCAGTTTGTTATACCTTGGGCGAAGGTCGTCCTCATCGCCGTGGGAGCCTATATCTTCTCCCTGCTGACCACCTTCCTCCCATCCCGGCAAGCCGCGGCCATAGCTCCGGCACAAGCCCTGCGCTACGAGTAAGCTCCGCACCAGTGGGAGAAGTAAGAAGGGGCCAGCGTACTACACGTTGGCCCCTTCTTACCGGTGACCCGGGCTGGCGACCCACGCGGGCCGGATCAATGCATAACAACTACCGTACCCGCTGCCGCCACAAACTCTGTCATATAGATGCAGCTACCCGCTGGTTATTGCCGGTGTGCCTCGGAGCATGGGTGGGCGCTCGCGGATGAGCACCACGAGGCCGGCGGCTAGCAGCAGAGCTAGGTTGGTGACGATCGCCATCTGGTAGCTGTCGTACTGATCGTAGAAGTAGCCTCCCAGAAAGGCCCCCAACCCTGAACCCAAGGGCATGACCGCGAACATCGTGCCGTAGATTGTCCCCATGTGGCCCACGCCGAAGCGGTCCGCGGTATAGGCTGCGGTGATGCCCACCACGGCGTTCCAGGAGATGCCCACCAGTATGACTCCTACCAGCAGTGCGGCTAGCCCCAGTGATGGGATGTGGAGGACAGATACGCCCATGGACAGCAGCACTATGAAGAACCCCAAGCCGCGCAGGAGGTAGGAGAAGCTGAGGAATTTGCGTCGCCCGTACTTGTCGGAGATATGGCCGAAGACCACGGTGCCAATGATGGCCCATATGCCGATGAGGCTGAAGCAGGCGGCTGCTACCAGTCTAGGGTATCCCAAGTCTTGGAAGTAGGAGATGAAGTGAGCGTTCACGAAGCTCATGGAGTACCCTCAAACGAAATAGCCGAAGGTGAGCCTCCAGAAGAGTCCTGTGCCCAAGGCCTCGGTGAAGGTGGCGTCGCGCCCAAATAGCACCTCGGACGGGTCGGTCTTGCGAGGTGCCTGCTCTTGGTTCGCCTTCAGTGGCTCTAGGCCCATGTCTTGGGGCCTGTCACGCAGGAACAGCAGGCCCATAGGCAGCACAATGGCAATGAGGAAGAGACCTAGGAACAGGTAGCCCTCGCGCCAACTGAAAAACTCCACGAAAGACGAGGAGGCTGGCACGAGGATGACCGCGCCGATGGAGCCTCCGCCGGTGAGAAGCCCTAGGGTCACGCCACGGCTGCGGTGGAACCAGGCACTGACAATCTTGGCCAAGGCCGAGCCGGAGCCTAGAGTGATGCCAAGGGCCATGGCAGAGAACACGACGTACAGCTGGGTCAGGTTGTTCACTTGGGTCAGCACCAGCAGCATGGCCCCCATGATTGCGACGCCACTCAACGCGACCCACTTGGCGCTATAGCGGTCGGCTAGGTATCCGGTCAGCGGTCGCAACAGGCCCGACAGCATGAAGGTGGTGCCAAAGGCTAGTGAGAGGGTGGCCCTGCTCCAGCCGAAGTCCTCGGTCATGGGCTTCATGAAGACGCCAAAGGAGAACTGGCTGCCGATGACGCCGAAAGACACCAGCAGGCTGGCAGCAACGACGAACCAGCCGAAGAAGATACGTCCCTCTGCTCGGTTGGCTATGAGCCTCGTGACCATGGCTAAGCAGGTCCTCCTCTCGGTACCAAGTCGTTCGGGGAGGTTAGGTCACGTAGAAGAGCCCACTAAACATTGCTCCAGCGGTCGGCTGCCATCAGGTCGGACCAGCGCTGATAGAAGGCGCGATGATTGCTCTCGCAATAGCGGTTGTCGCCAGCCCAAGCCTTGAGTTCCTCATTGAATCCCTCGTGGCCCAAGCCCATCTGAAGGTTGACCGGAAGGCGACGGGAGACAACGCCACGGCACGTCTGGGCGCACTCCTGCCAGTTGTCCATGTCGTCCTGCTCGAAGGTGCCCGAGGGGCTGAAGGTGCGGATGCAGTTGATGCGATGGGCCTCTTTGACCTCGGGCGGGGCATTCTTATCGACGAAACCCCACATCCATATCTCAATCTTGTCTGGCCCCTTGGGGTGCCACACCCGGAAGTGGTTGGAGGTGGCGCGGGTCACCGAGAAGTTGGGGAAAACCGTGGCTACGATGGGGTCGACAAGCTCGGTCCGGGGCCCCAGCAGGCGTATGGATTCCGGGCGAATCTGCTGCTCCCAAGTCCGTATGTGGTCGACGGGCGGGCTGGTGAGCTCGCCAGGGGCGTTGCACTGCACACCGTGGCCGTTGCCAGGCGTCACCGGCCTCCCGTAGCCGGTGGATTGGCCCGCCTGGGCCTCGCTGAAACCTGCCCGCATGGCCGAGGTATGAGTCCATTGCACATGGTACGAGTCGCCGCCAAAGCTCTCAGCAGGGAGTTTCCAGTTGGTGTTGAGCGTCCAGCGATATATACCGCCGATAACCTCGGAGCCACCCTCGGCGCGGTTGAAGAAGCTGTCGAGGTACCACGTCATCTCGCCGAGGTAGTCTAGCAGAGGCGGTGCTTCGGGATCGAAAGTGGCGAAGTAGAGGCCACGATAGTTGTCGATCTGGGCAACAGGCATCAGGCCCCACTTGGAGGTGTCCAGCTCGTCGTAGTACGCCTCCTTGAGGCTCGGTACGGCGATCAGCTTGCCGTCGTTGCCGTAAGTCCAGCCATGGTACGCGCACACGAAGGCGGAGGCGTTGCCCGAGTCCGCCCGACAGACACGGTTGCCACGGTGACGGCAGACATTGAGGAAGGCGTTGATCTTGCCCTTGGAGTCGCGGGTGACCAGCACCGGGTCTTCGCCCATGTAGGTGGAGAGGAAATCGCCCGGGTTGGGCAACTGGCTCTCATGGCAGAGGAAGAGCCAGCAGCGGGCGAAGATGCGCTCCATCTCTTGCTGGTATATGTCCGGCTCAATGTAGATGCGCCGGCTGACCAGGCCTTGGGCGGAATCGACCAAGCCTCGAACGTCTGTTGTCACCATGCACCTCCTGCTGTTGCCTGCTCCCCAATTGGAGGTCTTCGGAAAGTCGCCGTGATACCAGTGTTCGCGGGTATCCAGCCCCGTCGGCCCTAGGACAGATGCTTTATGGTGGAATCGAAGTCCTTGAGTGCGGGGATGACTTCGGTGCCAAAGAGGCGAATGGAGCGCATCAGGTCCTCTTCCGGCAGGTGCCCAATGTTGAACTCCCCACAGTAGACATTGAACAGGCCAGTCGCCGAGGCGTCGTGTAACTTCTCCGCTACGGTCTGAGGGGAGCCGACAAACACCAAGGTGTTCTTATGCAGGTAATCAAAGTCGTACCACTTGAGACGGTCTGACTGGTCTTCATTGAAGCCCTCAGTCACCTGCTGAGTCCCTGCTTGGTAGTACTCCACCTCATTGCTCTCGCTGACGCCCATGGCCCGGCCATAGATGGTCCGCATGCTGTGCAGCAGGTGGGGTGCCGCGGTCTCCGCCGCCTTCTCGTCGGTCTCGTCGACATACACAAAGGCGACATAAGCAACGTTGGGGTTGTAAGGGTGGTCGTACTGCTGCCACATGCGCAGGTACTCGGCAACGCTGGGCGCCGCCTCCTCGCGCCTTCGGAAGAAGACATACCCGGTATGCGCCCCCTCTTGGGCCGCTGCCTGCAACTGGGTAGGGGACATGGAAAGGAGCCAGATAGGAGGGTGCGGCTGCTGCAACGGCTCCACCGCCAAGGGTACGTTGTGGTACTGGTGGTGAGGCCCCTCGAAGGTGAAAGGCCGGTCGCCGCTGGTGAAAGCCTTGCGCAGCAACTGCATCGCCTCCGTGGCCACCGAATGCCTTTCGTCCCAATCACCACCGTAGATGCGAAACTCTTCGGGTGTCACTCCGGTGGTGAGGCCTACCTCCAAGCGCCCGTGGGTGATGTTGTCCAGCAGGGCAACCTCTTCCACCAGTCGGATGGGGTTGTAGAGGCCGACGGTGTACCCCATGGGGCCAAGGCGGAGCCTCTTGGTGCGGGCCGCCGCTCCTGTGCAGTAGGTAGAGGACGTGGGACGCAGACGGCTGAAGTGATGCACGGAGGAGAAGCCGTAGTCGAAATTCACCTGATCGGCCAACTCGAGTTCGCGCCACATCTGGTCGTAGCGATCGGCTGCTGTTTCGCCCTCCCGGGGGAACGTCTGGGTGAAATGGGCGAATTTCACCGGAACACCTCCTCGTGCGCTATCGCCCGGCCGACTATCTTATTGTTCCGTTGTGCTTGACTAAACGTCGCGCCAACTCTCGGCGCCCATAAGGTCGGCCCAGCGCTGGTAGAAAGCACGGTGGTTTTCTTCCGTCCACCGGTGATCGCTCTGCCATGCCTTGAGCTCTTCGCTGAAGCTCCCATGTCCCATACCCATCTGGTTGTTGATGGGAACCCGCCTCGACATGACCCCACGGCATGTGTTGGTGCACTCCTGCCAGTTGTCCATGTCGTCCTGCTCGAAGGTACCGGAGGGTCCGAAGCCACGGGCGCCCACCTGCCGGATGGCGGCTTTGACCTCGGGCGGGGCCTTCTTGTCAGCGCAGGCCCAAGACCAGATTTCCACCTTGTCCGGCCCACGGGGATGCCAGACCCTGAGCAGGCGCGAGGCGGTGCGCAGCATGGAGAAGTTGGGGAACAGCGTCCCCGATATGGGCTTCACCAAGTCCATGCGCGGCCCCAAGCGTTCTCGCACCTCGTCGCGCACCGCGTCCTCGTACTCCCGCACCGGCGTCTGGGGCGGGTCAGAGTCGGAGTTGGGTTCGTGGCAGATTATGCAGTGGCCTCCGCGTCCATCACCCCAAGGCACGCTGAGCATGCTGCCCTTGCCTTCGGGTGTTGCAGAAGGGGAGTTGGAGAAGTTGGCCATCACGGCGGAAAGATGGGTCCACTGGATGTGATAGGAGTCGCCAGCAAAGTTCTCGGCCCCAAATTTCCAGTTGCAGGGCACAATCCATCGTTGCGGCGCTCCCAATACCTCGACACCACCCTCGCGCCGGTCGAAGAAGAAATCGAGGTACCAGGTCATCTCACCGAGGTACTCAAGCAGTGAGGGTGCAGAAGAGTCGAAGGTCCCGAAGTAGAGGCCCTTGTAGGAGTCGATTTGGGCCACCGGAGCGAGGCCCCACTTGCTGGTGTCCAGTTCGTTGTAGTAAGCCTCTTTGAGGCTGGGCACAGCAATCAGCTTGCCGTCGGTGCCATAGGTCCAGCCGTGGTAGGCGCAAACAAAGGAGGAGGCGTTACCGGCATCAGCCCGGCAGACGCGGTTGCCGCGGTGACGGCATACGTTCAGAAACGCGCCAACGCTCCCGTCGGTATGGCGCACCACCAGCACCGGGTCCTCACCCATGTAGGTGGAGAAGAAATCGCCGGGATTGGGTATCTGGCTTTCGTGACAGAGGAAGAGCCAGCAGCGGGCGAAAATTTGCTCCAGTTCCTGCTTGTAAAGCTCGGGCTCGATGAAGATTTGCTTGTTGAGCATCCCGCGGTCGGTATCAACCAAGCCACGCACGTCAGTTGCCATTCGCGCCTCCTCAAAAGGCCCACGAGAGTCAATCTCCAGGGAGCCCCGCCTGTGGTTGTCCAAGTTATGGGTGCCCAAGTATCGCACGCCACCACGGGGCGGGCAAGCAAGAGTCCATTTCGCCATGACATTCTCGTGTTGACGTATTGTCGTCCTCTGCCATACGCTTGATGTGCATAGACCCTTGATGTGGTCCGGTAAAGAAACGGCTGGGGACTGGCCCCTGTGGAGAATGGACAGGCGGTCCTCCCCAGCTTTTTTTGTTCAGGCAACTTAGTAATTTGGAGCGCTTAACCGTGACTAGCAACTCAACCCTGCCCGGGAATTCTACTAACGAAGAACACCCCCGCATCAAGGGCGGGCCTAGTTCCGCCGCGGCGACCTCGTCAAGCTGACCCCAACCTGTCGTCCGTCAATCTGGACTATCGGGGGCCTATTACGGACCCGTCACGCACAACAGTGGCCCTGCCATTCGGGATTCTAGGCGTCGCGCCAGTTTTCGGCACCCATCATGCGGTGCCAGCGGTCGTAGAAGGCACGGTGGTTCTCTTCGGTCCAGCGGTAGTCGCTATGCCAAGCCTTGAGCTCTTCACTGAAGCGCTCGTGACCCATGCCCATTTGGTTATTGATAGGAACGCGACGCGACATAACGCCACGACAGGTGTTCGTGCATTCCTGCCAGTTGTCCATGTCGTCCTGCTCGAAGGTCCCGGATGGGCCGAAGCCACGGGCCCCCACCTGCCGGATGGCGGCTTTGACCTCGGGCGGGGCCAGCTTGTCGGCGCAGGCCCACGACCAGATTTCCACCTTGTCGGGCCCGCGGGGATGCCACACACGCAGCAGGCGGGATGCGGAACGCAGCATGGAGAAGTTGGGGAAGAGGTTGCCCGAAATTGGCTTCACCAAATCCATGCGCGGCCCCAATCTCTTACGCACCTCGTCGCGGACGGAATCCTCGTACTCCCGCACCGGGGTATTGGGCGGGTCGGAGTCGGAGTCGGGCCCGTGGCATATGACGCCGTGTCCCCCTCTTCCATCACCCCAAGGCACGTTCAGCATCGTGCCCTTCCCGTCTGGCGCGGCCGAAGGAGAGTTGGAAAAGTTGGACAGTACGGCGGAAAGATGCGTCCACTGGATGTGGTAGGAGTCGCCAGCGAAGTTTTCGGCCCCAAATTTCCAGTTGCAGGGCACAATCCAGCGCTGTGGGGCGCCCAATACTTCCACGCCTCCCTCGCGCCTGTCGAAGAAGAAGTCGAGGTACCAAGCCATTTCGCCAAGGTACTCCAGCAGCGATGGCGCGGAGGTGTCGAAGGTACCGAAATAGAGACCCTTGTAGCTGTCTACTTGGGCTACAGGAGCAAGGCCCCACTTGCTGGTGTCCAGCTCGTTGTAGTAGGCCTCCTTGAAGCTGGGCACCGCGATGAGCTTGCCATCTGTGCCATATGTCCAGCCGTGGTAGGCGCAGATGAAGGAGGAGGTGTTGCCGGCATCGGCACGGCAGACGCGGTTGCCCCGGTGACGGCACACGTTCAGAAACGCACCGACTGTCCCATCAGTGTGACGCACGACGAGCACGGGGTCCTCGCCCATGTACGTGGAGAAGAAATCGCCGGGGTTGGGTATCTGGCTCTCGTGGCAGAGGAACAGCCAGCAACGGGCGAAAATCTGCTCCAATTCTTTCTGGTAAAGGTCCGGTTCGATAAAAATTTGCTTGCTGATCATTCCCCGGTCAGTATCAACCAAGCCACGTAGGTCCGTCGCCATTTGCGCCTCCTAGAGAGCTCAGGAGAGGGTTCGGCTCATCAGAGTCTTGGACTCGTGAGTGCCAAAGTATCGCATGCCACCAAAGGTCGGGCAAGCAAGAGTCCATTCCGCCATGACATTCTCGTGTTGACGTATTGTCGTCCTCTGCCATACGCTTGATGTGCATAGACCCTTGATGTGGTCCGGTAAAGAAACGGCTGGGGACTGACCCCTGTGGAGCATGGACAGGCGGTCTCCCCTAGCCTTTTTTATTCAGGCAACTTAGCAATTTGGAGCGCTCAACCGTGACTAGCAACTCAACCCTGCGCGGGAACTCTACTAACGAAGCACAACCCCATACACCAAGAGCGGGCTTGGTTCCGCCGCGGCCACCTCGTCAAGGCTGACCCGAACCTGTCGTCCGACAATCTGGACCACACACAGACACAAAAATTTTCGCGCCAGCTACGGAAGTGCAATCGCGGCATCCTTGCCGCGCGAAACATCCCCCAAATCCTATCTGGACCATGTTCCACCGCGGCAAACGCGGCGGAGATTAGCTACGAAACGTTTTTCCTCAGATACGATCAGTGCCGCATTCAACACCCAGATCGTATCTGGCGGGGCCGGTTCTTTGCGGCATCGTGGCCACATTAATGCCGCGTTGAAGTTCCCCGCTCCCCCGCTACGGCGCAGGGATATCATGCGAGGATTCGTGTTAGATGCGCGTGAACTTGACGACGCGTCGGCCGGGCCCCCAATCGCCGGGCTGGACTACGTAGAGGTCCTTGTGGGAGTCGACCCAGATGCCGTGGCAGGTGCGCAACTCCGGGCCTCCCCAACGGGCCAGACGTTCCCCGTCGAGGGTCACGATGCTGGTGTGACCCGAATTGTGTTCCGGTATGTAGACCGCATCATCCTCGTCCACGTAGAAGAGGGCTGGGCCGATGAGGTCCGTTTCCCAGATATCCAGCACCTCGCCCTCTTGGCTGAAAACCTGCACCCGGTCGCCCTCGCGCTCCGCCACCAACACCCGGTCCCGGCGATCAATCCACACCCCGTGTGGGAGGGTGAGCCCACCGGGTGCGGTACCCGGCTGGCCCCACGACAGGAGATGCCTTCCATCGGCGGAGAAGCGGTGCACTTCGCAGTTGCCATAACCATCGGCGATGAAAATGTCGCCCGATGGAGCGACGCATACACCCGCGGGCAGGTTGAAGGGGCCTCCGGGATGGGTAACGTCTGTGTAGGCTGTGGAGCTGAGCTCGGTGGCGCCGGAGTCGGAGCGATAGCCTCTCGTCCCGATGGTGAGCTGAAGGTCGCCGTCTGTGGTGAACTTCATGACTTGTCCATGATTGCGGTCCACCAGCCAGACGTAGTCCTCGGCATCGACATAGATGGCATGAGGGAATGCGAATTGACCTTCACCCCATGAGCGCAGGTAGGTCCCATCGGCGGCGAAAACCATCACGGGGTGCTCTTCGGAGCGGTTGAAGCAGTAGACGCGGTCTTGAGAGTCGACTGCTACAGCTGCTGCGCGTATCTCCACGCCTTCGGGCAATTGTGCCCAATCTTGGTCCACTTGGTAAGTATATTTCCCGCTACCGACGACAACTGACATAACGATTCCCCTCTCCAGCCAGTTATGTTGGGCCGCATTCTATCGCCAGACGCATCGAGCCGACAAGTCTTTGGTCACTGTTTCAAAATCTGACCAAAAGTCGCCGTTCGTTTCCATGGCGTTCGAGTTTGAGGCTCGCCATAATCTCAACCCGTGAAGGTCATGTGCTACGCGTCATCTCAGATCCAATGGTCCCCACCCTCCGATCATATGGCGCACCGCATGATACAGGAACCGACAACCCCCACGGCGTTGGAGAGGAGGGATGAACTGAGGAATAGCATGCCAGATCGCGCCTTGAGCAGACGACTCAGGGCGAAATGGGGGCAACCCCGAAAAGACTCAATTAATTTGCGACAGGAGCATGGTAGATGGACAACTTCAGCGTAGTGGTCTTGGCCTTTGCGATGGCTTATGCCACTGGTGTCCTTTGGTATAACATACTGGACCGCAGGTACGACTCATGGATGCGCATGGCTGCCTTCCCGCTGCTCGGTCTAGTTGCTGCCGAAGGAATATGGGGCGTCTACAGCTTGGCGGGGCCGGAGTTCATGGGCTTGCACGTTGTTGCAGTGGCATTCGGCACTGGCATCGGCGCTCTGAGTGACGTAGTGCTGCAGGCCATCACACGCGAGTCTCATGTGAACAAGGTGGTCGGCGTCTTCACTCACCTCTTCCGCGGATAGCTCCCGCATACCGCCAACCTCGACCCTGGGCACATTTCATGGGAGGAAGTGCCCAGGGTTTTCTTTTGCCCCCCGAGCCGTTCCATAGCTGTCATCGAGGTGAGGCGGGTTATGCAAGGCATCGGGAGGGAGATACAATGGCGCAGATGCAGAATAGGGATAAGGGATAGTAGAAAGCTGAGCTGAGGGACGGACAAATTGCCTTTATCTGATCGAGACTACGTAAGGGGTAACCATCCGGCCGCCTGCACGTGTGTAGAATGCGGCCGGAAACGCATGGCGCAATCGCAGAGGGGCAGTCTGATAGATAAGCTGTTCAGGGGCGTTTCCCGCTTGTTCGGGGGCAGGTAGCCGGGGGGTCTCCACTACCATAGTATTGGTCTTCGACGGCTTGCACCCAGAGTGCCTCGCCCAATGCGAGACCCCGACGCTGCCGGAGAGCAAGGAACTGGGCGCTATGTGATGGAGAAGGTGCTGGCTTAGGGGTAGGCACCCTTCAGTCGGTCACTTCAGCCGATCACGTAGCTCTTGAAGCTCTCGGCGGCGCCCATGCCCTTCTCTTTGCCCGCGCTCACCTTCCACTGGCGCACAAAATCGAAATGGTCCTCTCCCATGTGTCCCACTTGGCTCACATGCTGTTTCAGGGCTTCCAATCCTTGTTCCACGGTGTCGGTGACGTCGACCCACTTGTCGGCGCCGTCGTCACCGAATGTCATGATCATCAACTCGCGTATCTTGTGAGGCTCGAACCCCTCGGCGAACAGCTCGGGGAAGGTGAGGCGGTCGCGGGCCGCGGGGAACATGGCAGCCATGGCGGCCTCGCCAGAGGCGAAGTGGTCAGGGTGGCCCATATACCCGTGCCCTTTCAGGGTACGCATGGGCGTCTCGCATATCATCACGTCGGGTTGGAAGCGCCTTATCTCACGCACGATATCACGGCGCAGGTCGAGGGTGGGCTCCAGCATGGCATCCTCGTAGTTCAGGAAGACGACGTCCTCAACACCCAGCACCTTGCAGGCGTTGCGCTGCTCCTGTTGCCGGGTCTCTATCAGCCAGCCGACGTCCACATTGGGGTCGGAGCTGCCCTTGCTACCGTCGGTGCACACCACATAGACGACCGACATGCCCTCTCGGCACCACTTCGCCACGGTACCGGCGCATCCGTACTCCGCATCGTCGGGATGGGCTATAACTACCATCCCTCTCTGATAGCCTTCCTCTGAGGCCATGCTTATCTCCTCGTCAACTCAAACTCCAAAATTGCAGGGCATAGTGTACCATTCCGTTCTTCCAGATACGAGGAACCGCGCTGTCGCACCCCAGTCTCCACGAGCGGCGTTGACACCGTCCCGCGCCCTTGCTGTAATAGAACCCCCACGGGCGGTTAGCTCAGCTGGTTAGAGCACCTGCTTTACACGCAGGGGGTCAGAGGTTCGAGTCCTCTACTGCCCACCACACTGGACGGTAGCCAGTACCGAACCCGTCATGAGCTCCATCCTCGGCGTTCCCCGGGTGTCCTGCTGTCCTCGGGCATGGTAATGGAATAGGTAACATTCCGCCGCCATCTCAATCCATCGCCCCTGGCTACCGCAGAATTTAGTGGTCCCACACATCTGATCACACGATGGAGTCCGGGTCTAGCAACGCCTCGGCCTGCGTCCGGTCCATGGTTGTGAGGGCCACGGTCGCTTGGCCTTCGCAGCGGTCCAGGATGTGCAGGCTCTGGATGTTCACGCCCGCTTCCTTGAACCGCTCCGCTACCCTAGCCAGCGAGCCCGGCTGGTCCGGCAGCCGGAATATCAGCGAGTCATCGGTGGCGGCCCGGTACCCAGCGTCCTTCAGGGCATGCAGCGCCAGGTCCGTGTCATCGGTCGTGAGGGTGATGATGCCCTGCGCACCGGTCCCCCCGGTGTCCAGGGACTCGATGTTGACGCCCGCGTCGGCCAAGGCTCGGGCGATGTCGGCGATGAGGCCGACCCGGTCCCTGACGATGATGACTATTCTCTCCATTTGTTCTCTCCTCTACATCCTGCAGTCTTCGACCAGCCCGTCAACCATCTCGTGGGTCACATGGGGCATGGTTATAAGGTGGGCCAAGTCCTGGGACGGTGCCAGCTGCCACTTACGCATGATCGGATCAGGCGGCCGGGGGAACAGTACCGTGACGGAGTTCCGGTTACGCCATGCCGGGATGCCCCGATCGTTGAAACGGTCGACGGCGTACCGGGCCGTCTCCAGCATCCCACCCACCAGCCGAGTGAAGCCGTCCCTGCCGTACCTTTCCAGTGCGTACCACAGTATGAGGGGAGTCCAAGCGTTCCGTGACCCCGGGATGGTGGTGTCCATGACACCCACGACCTCGATGGAGCGAGCGATGCGGGCCACGTAATCACGCTTCGTCAGGACGACCCCGCAGGGCAGGGGCGAGCCGATGAGTTTGTGACCGCTGATGGCCAAGCTGTCGGCACCGGCGTCGAATCCGAAGGGCTGGGGCTCTGGCACGAAAGGCAGGATCATGCCGCTCAGTGCGGCGTCCGAGTGGATGTAGGAACGGGTGATACCCAGGTCCCGAAGGATCGAGCCCACCCTGCCCAGATCGTCTACCGCCCCCTTCATGGTGGTGCCGATGTTGGCCATAAAAATGACGGGGGTATCCAGATGGATCCGGAGGGTCTCCTGCAGGTCCTCGTAGTCTACCTCGCCGTTCTCCTGGCTGCGGATCATCATGCTCCGCATGTTCAGGACCCGGAGGAGTTTGGGGATGCTGTAGTGGGTGTCCTCGGAGAAGTAGACCGTGCCGTCGGGGAATAACTCCCGGGCCATGTAGAGGCCATACATGTTCCCCTCCGTGCCGCCCGACGTCACGTAGCCCCAAGCCTGGTCTTGGGGCAGTCCCATGAGGCTGGCGAAGCTGGCTACCACCTCCTGCTCGAACTCGTGGGTGTTGACTCCGAAGTTACTGCCCCGGAAGGGGTCCCCGACGTTGTTGGCGGAGTACTGGAGGAACGGCAGCAGTTCCGAGTAGTCGAAGTCCTGGTTGCAGGGGTATCCGACCTGGAAGCCAGCCCTCTCCTCGAAGGTCTGGAGGAGGGCATCCAGCCGGGCCCGTGATCTGTCCGTGAGGGGCTTGAACATGACGTATTCTCCCTGAGGTCCTGTGTGTAATACGGCTTACATCGGTCTGGAGGGTTGCACCCCTCTCGGGTCCACCCTCCCATTATCGGCTTCTCTGGCCTTTTCTACCGTGGTGGACGTGGTCTATGAGCCCTTGGGTAATCCTCTCCTGCAAGTCCCCTTCGGGAAGGCTTCCCTAGAACCAGTCTATCACTTACTTGTTTGACATCGAGAAGGAGGTCGTCTTAGGAGACTACCCGAACCGGTAGAGCAAGGTGGAATAGGATGGGGTTGTAGCTGTAGCTACCAAAGGGGGTGCAAGTCAGGGTGAGGGACTTACCGCGGGCATCGGCGAGGACGCCCACTGGGATGTCCTGTCCGAGCCATGGCCCTCGTACTTGTTGACCTCAGCGCCGATGAGCAGGTCGAGGAAGCCTGCCATGCGGTGCTCGACGTGGTCGGCCAACGGGTAGCGCCTGGGACACCACGATGCGGTGTCCTCCCCGTGTCTTCAGATCATCCTATGAGGGCTCCGATGCGCCGTGTTGGGGACCAATCCAGCCAGCGACGCGGTTTCTACTCAGGAGACTTGAAGAGTGATATGCGATTGCCAGCGATGTCATAGAATATGGCTAGGGAGCCGAATCCGCCGGGAACCTCTGTGGGAGGCACTAGGGCGCTGCCGCCTAGGCTTACGGCCTTGTCAAGATACGCTGGCAGGTCGTCGACCACAACGGCGACGGACGGATGGTTGGGAGGCATAACTTCTGTGTGTTGGAAGATACCACCGCCAATCCCTCCAGATTCCTGTTGGACAAGGCGGTAGTTGGCCTCCTCGTGGTGGTGGATTTGCCAGTCGAACATTGCGGCGTAGAACTCGGCGAGCGACGCAGCGTCGCTGCCTCCAACCTCGAGGTGCACCGCCGGCGGAGCGTTCCCCTTGGGTGGCATCTGTCCATCCCATTCCGTCGGTAGCGAATACAGCCCTATGCAGTTGTCAGCAGGGTCCCCGAACATAGCGATCGAACCCATGCCAGGCGCTATCTCCATCGGTGGCATGATGGCGTTCCCACCCATGCCTGCCACCTTATCGAGTGCTGTTTAGAAGGTCGTCAACCTGCACGTAGAAGGCGACATAGCTGCGCGCCGGCATTTCCTCAGTCGTAGGAAACACGCCACCACCGATGCCGCCCTCGTTTGCCGACACCACTCCGTAGTTGCCCATCTCTTCGCTCTGCACGTCAATCTTCCATCCGAACAACTCGCGATAGAACTGTTGCGAGGCAGGCCCATCCGGGCCGGCAATTTCAAAGTGCACTACTGGGTTTCCCATTGTTTATCCTACCCTCAAAGTTCGGAATTTTCCTGCGTCACAATCTATTGTAAGGTTCTACGACTTGTCCACCTAGTTCAGTAGCCAGTTGACTCGATGTTGTTGCTCATGAGGCAGGAGAGCGCTGACGGGGCAAGGACCGGCCACCGGCGTAGGGCGGCACTGATGTTCCCGGACTTGTCACCGCATAGGCGCAACGGCAACGGCCTGCGCCAGCCTATTCCGCCTTCAGTTCCTGCAATTGGCTGTCGATGGCTTCGGCTGCTAGGGACAACCTCTCCCACTCTTCCCACAGGGACTCGACCTCTTTTTTGAGGACGGTGTACTGTTCTCCTGTGGTGACCAGTTGATCGTGGTGGTCGAACTGGTCTGGGCGGGAGAACATTTTCTCCAATGCCGCGATGCGTTTCTCCCGGTCAGATAGGGTCACGCTTATCTCTTCTGTCCATGCAGCCAACCTGCGAGCTTCGCTGGCGAGCAACCGACGCTGTTCCTCTTCGGGGCTCAGCGGGCGTCCGGAGCGTCTTCTGCCGGATCTTCCGCTACCAGATCCCCCGAGAACAGGTGGCCCACTGGAGCCGGCGGCTGTACCTCCGTTGGATGCTGGACTCGCGCTTCCGTTACGATTGTGAGGCTGCTTCTGGTGCTCGAACTGCTGTTGGTGCTGGGTTTGCTTCTGGTGGAGATAGGAGTCGTAGTCGCCGGGGAATATGGCGGGCTTGCCATGGTCAATCTCGACTATCTTGTTGGCGACCTGCCGAATCAGAGTCCGATCGTGGGTGATGAGACAAATGGTACCGTGATAAGCGTCGAGGGCGTCGGCGAGTATTTCCCGGGAGGCCATGTCGAGATGATTGGTGGGCTCGTCCATGAGGAGGAGATTGCTGGGGCGGAGGAGGAGCTTGGCTAGGGCCACCCGGGCTTTCTCTCCGCCGGACAACACGGATATTGACTTGTAGACATCATTTCCGGTGAACAGAAAGCCGCCGAGGGTTGTGCGCAGGTTCTGTTCTGTCTCAGTGGGCGTGGACTCGTGGAGTTCCTGGATGAGTGTGTTGCGCGGGTTCAGGAGTTCGGGTAAATGTTGCGCATAGTAGGCTGGCACCACGTTGTGGCCGAGCTTCCTTTCGCCCGCATCAAGAGGCAGAACATCGGCGAGTATCTTCAGCATGGTGGTCTTGCCAGCGCCGTTTGGTCCGACTAGGGCAACCCGGTCGCCGCGGTAGAGCTCCAGACCAATGCCACGATAGACCGCGTTATCGCCGTAGGACTTGCTGACGTTGGTCAGGGATATAACCGTGTGACCAGCGCGGGGAGGCTCAGGGAAGGAGTAGCGGACTTTCTTCGTCGTTCTCGGCAACTCGATAATCTGAATCTTTTCGAGCTGCTTCAGGCGGCTCTGGACTTGGCTGGCCTTTCGTGCCTTGGAACGAAAACGCTCGACGAAGCGCATTTGCTTCGCTATCTCGCGTTCCTGCCTGTCCGCGGCCGCCTGCTTGGCCTGCAGGGAGCGCTCGCGGGCAACGAGGTAGTCATCGTAGTTTCCCCGGTGGAGGATTACCTCGTTGAACTCGATGGCGAGGACTTGGGTTGCGGTTTGGTTCAAGAACGCGCGGTCGTGGGACGTGATTATCACCCCGCCTGGGAAGGAGGACAGATATTTCTCGAACCAGATGTTTGCATCGAGGTCGAGGTGATTGGTTGGTTCGTCCAACAACAAGAGGGAGGGCCTCATAAAGAGCAGCCGGGCAAGACCTGCCCGCATGACCCAGCCGCCGCTGAACTCGCCCATGGGCCGAATGAAGTCGTGCTGCTTGAAACCGAGGCCCGACAGGATGGTCTTGGCTTCGTATTCCCTGCCCTCGCCATCAGAGGCTTCGAGGGCTGCATCGAGTTGGCGGAGGCGTTGCAAGAGATCGGCCTGCTGCTCGGGGTCGGTCTCCGATGAGAGGGCCTGCTGCGTGGCAGCAATACTCTCCACTAGGGCGATCGCCTCGGTGTTGGCGTCGAGCACCTCTTGGAGTAGAGGTTTGCCGGCAAACAGGGCAGGCTCCTGCTTGAGATAGCCGATGGAGACGTTGCGCTGAGTGGACAGGCTGCCTGTTTCCGAAAGGGTGATGCCTGCCAGGATATCCATGAGCGTGGTCTTACCAGAGCCATTTGCCCCAATCAGGGCAATACGGTCGCCCGCCGCTACGTTGAATGTGAGGTTACTGAACAGAGTCCTGTCGGAGTAGCCCTTACTGATATTAGATGCAAATAGCATTGTGTTCCGTCATGTCTTCTGCCAGCCGGGCCCACAGGGCGGACGCGTTAATCACGACCAGAATCCGGACCACAATCACCGGCGCGCTCGGCACTTGCGCTCGAAAGCCGGTAGGCCGGTAAGCCCGTCCCGAGACTTCTCCGCTGCTGCTGGTGCGTCCAGCGTCGGGGACATAGGTGTCTCAGAATTGGCCTCGAGCTTGCGGGAGAGGCTGAGTGGCGATACTCGCTGTGGCTGTGGAAATGGGGGCGGCGATATGTCGCATCCGGTGCGAGGTTTTTGTATCTGTAGCATGTCGCATTTGTCTCAACGTTGGAACGGGCGGATACGTTTTGTGCCAGTTTGGTGCGGCGTTCCGACCGCACGGGAGTGGCGTGGGGTGGTCGTCATGCAGGCTTGCCTGTGCTCGGGTAGAGGTTGCTGGTAATGACCATCCTGGTCATTCACTCTCCTTCTTCATCCGATGGGGCTTTATCCAGTTTATCCTGCGGATGTGGCCGCTGGGGCGTCGATGGGCTGGTCTCATGGACTGGCGTCCATTGTACCAGCAGGGTGTGGGCGGGCCTTCAATGGGGGCTTGTCATAGCTACAGGGCATGGCTGCGGGGTTTGCCTGGGGAATTGCTCATGGCGTTGGGGGCCATGTAAGACGATGAAAATGGGGTGCGTTCATCTACGGGGGCGCGACTTGGCGCACGGTCAGGGCCGTGGGTCTCCGCCTTCGCGGGATGACGGGGGGCCGTCTGCTGAAGCCCCGTGCGTTCGCCAACTTAATTTCCCATATTTGGGAGTCTTCCGACTCATGGTGCATCCCAAACGAGATGGTAGCAGCATAATCAGGGCTTGCAAAGCCGGACACACCCGGTCTGGCAAGATAGGGAGTACGATTGCCGTCGTGGGCCACACTTGAGGATGCCCTCTACGATACCGAGAGGTGTGCCGGAGCGAGTGTTGGCCAGCGTGGGCTATCCGCCAGTCATTGACTTGAAGGAAGGGACTGTTTTAGCGTAAGACTGCCGCCTCCCGACCAGTCGCGTGATCCGGGAACTAAGGAGATGAACTTGTCCAAGACACTCCGTCTTCAGGTATCGATCATAATGTTGATGATGGGTGTCCTGTTGCTCGCCGCCGCGTGTGGAGCGGACCCAACGCCCACGGCGGCACTGACCCCAACGCCCACGGCGGCACTGACCCCAACGCCCACCGCTGCGCCGACCCCAACGCCCACCGCTGCGCCGACTCCCGTGCCCACCGCTGCGCCGACTCCCGTGCCCACCGCTGCACCGACTCTCACGGCAACCCCGCAGTTGTCGGTGGATGATTTGCTTTCAAGCGCGGGGGCAAAACTGGCCGCCATGTCGACAGCAAAGTTCCAGTTGGTCGACGAACTCGAATCGGGAACCAAGTTCTTTGGGACCACTTTCAAGCGCTTGGAAGGAGAGGTGAAAACTCCCGACAGCTTCAGGATGCGGGTGGACGTCGTATCTCCGGGTTTTGGATTTGTGGAAATAGGTATGATGGCCATCGGGGACCAAGCATACATACAGTTCTCCGAGGACGCTCCATGGGTCCCTCTGCCCCTTGAGCAGGTGCCCTTTGATTTCGGTGGGATCGGTGTGGCTCTGAGCGAACTGCTGCCAAACATCAAGGACGCGGCCATTGTAGGACAGGAGTCGCTCGGTGGCACGCAGACCATCCGGGTGGAGGGGAACGTTACCTCCGAGGACCTGTTGGACCTCATCAAATCCGTGGGTTCGGGTCATGCCGTCATATTGACCCTGTGGATTGAGGCTGATGGGCATATTTTGCAGCAAATGAGGATAGGGGGCCAGATCTTCGACGACGACGCACCGGAAACCACGCGTCTGCTGACCATCGAAGGCATCGACATCCCGGTTGACATCCAACTTCCCGATATAGCTTCTGGACCGTGAGTTCTGTCAGGTCGGGCCTCACCTCACTGGGGTCTTCTTCCTGGGTCGTCCTAGGGGTCCTCTGCTTGGGAGTTTTCTCGACCGCCCTGGACCAGACCGTGGTCGTCGCCGCCCTGCCTAGCGTAATGGAGGACCTCGAGATCCCCCTCACGGACCTGGACAAAGCATCCTGGATCGTAACCGGGTATCTGGTCAGCTACACAGTAGCCATGCCCTTGGCTGGGCGCCTGTCCGATGTCTATGGCCGCGTCAGGATGTTCCAGGTAGCGCTGCTCCTATTCTCTGTAGGGTCGGGTTTCGTGGCGGTTGCGCCGGACTTTGCCTGGATTGTGCCCTCGCGGGTACTCCAAGCCATCGGAGGGGGCGCCACGGTCCCCATCGGCTTGGCCATGGCGGTGGGAGCCGTCACCCCGGAGAGAAGGGGAGTTGCCTTGGGACTTGTGGCTGCCTCAGCTGAAGCAGGGTCCGTTTTGGGCCCCCTCTATGGAGGCGCCATTATCGAGTTGATTGACTGGCGGTGGATATTCTGGCTGGACATACCCCAGAGCTTCATCCTGATAGGGCTTCTCGCCATCATACCGAACCGAGCCAACCCCGCTGCTAGGATGGACTATTTCGGAGCCTTGGCTCTGGGAGGGGCCCTCACCGTCCTGACCCTGGCGCTTTCCCAAAGAAGTCTTTTTTCAGGGGAGTCCATCATCCCCTATGTGATGGCCGCCTTTGGGGTCTTCTTGGTCGCTGCATTGATTGTGGTAGAGAGACGGGCAGTCCAGCCTCTGCTAGCATCTTTCCTGTACTGCTCTAGGGCGTTCTTGTCTTCCAACATGACCCAGTTTCTGGTGGGGGTTGCCTTGATCATTTCCTTGGTAACCGTGCCCCTGATGGCCGGTACCGTCATGGAAAAAAGTGCTTGGCAGAGCGCCCTCCAATTGGTGCGTCTTACTGCCGCCATTCCGGTGGGAGCGGTGGTGGGAGGTTACATCCTGCGTTGGGCGGGAGTCAGGGCGGTGTGCATAACCGGCCTTGGACTGATAGGAGTGGGCCTACTGATAATGAGCGGTTGGGAGACTGAGGTGGACGAAGTCAGGCTATCGTTACCTCTAGCCTCCGCGGGCTTGGGATTTGGGCTTGTCATCCCCGCCATTAGCGTCAGCGCTCTAAGCGCGGCACCCAGCCACTATTGGGGAGCGGCCGCCTCGTTGGTTACCGCATCGCGAATGGTGGGGATGGCGTTGGGGCTGGCGGCCTTGTCCGCTTGGGGTATAGAGCGCTTCTACAGCCTGACTGCCCATGTGACGATTGGATCGACGTTCGAGGAGACTGAAGCCCCCCTAATAGAAGCCGGCGTGACGGTGTTCCAGAACCTCTTCATGATCGCGGGTTTCCTGTCTTTGCTTGCCATTCTGCCGGCCTTACTGATGAGAATTGACGATGTCAAAGAAGAGGAGGACTTCATCTAAGGCTGTTCACCTGTGAGATGGTGTAAGAGCCTGTGGTCTCACCGAGTCATCATCTGACGACACGACAAGATCGTACTCGCCAGACTCCGGGCTCTCCACGAGACACGGTGAGGTTGCCGGCAACGTTTCCTAGGTCGCCACTATCAGATGCGTCTCTTCCTCCTTGCTTGGAAGATGTAGATGTCGGCTTGTCTGGGCTCATCCACCGCGTCCTCCACGCTTCCAGCCACCCGTATTGGTATACGAACCTCCTCGCCGACGGACAATTGGGAGGCGGAGGAACCTCTAAGAGTAGACGTGGCCGCATCTCCACCTGAGCCGAAACGTCTCCGCAAGCGGAAGGGCGACGGCAGCGAGCAGAACCCCTAGGAGGATCCCGAGTGACCCTAACGCCAAAAGCCTCCTGACGGCGAATACCCACTTGTTGAGGGCGCAGAACCTCAAATGGGGCGTCGGGGGATGGCTGAGCCTTGTACGTGATCGCTCTTCCTTGAGAAGTGTTCGGATGGGAGAGGTCAGTCGATGACAAGGGCAGCCTTATTGTCCTCACGGTGAGTGGCGAGACCTCCGGCTTCAATGCCATGTCGTTGCTGAACCCGCTGTTTAGAGCTGTCTGCTGAAGATGCCCAGTTCAATCTCGGCCATGTCCAGCGAGCTTCAGTGCTTGGGGGAGAGCGATGGAGCCGAGCAGGTTCTCGAGCCCAGCGGGGTGAGTGAGGTATGTTCGGTGAAGGGTGGAAGGTGGCGGATGGTATAATCTTCGAATTCGAATGCGAGGTGGGAGATGCCTCTGGACCCCCAAGCTCTGACCGTCATCGAAAGAAGGGATGCCTCAATCCAGCCTCCCCTAGGCCCGGACGCATCGTTGGCAGACCGGAGGGAGCGCTTCAACCAGACTTGGCGTGAGCCGGGGCCTGAGGTGGGTAGTGTGGAAGACCGGCTGCTGCCGGGGCCACGGGGCGACATACCTGTCCGCATCTATACGCCTTCAGGCAGCGGCCCGTTCCCCATCCTGATGTTGTTCCATGGCGGAGGGTTCGTATTCGGGAACATCGACACCTACGATGGGAACGCGCGGCGCATCTGCGTGGGGGTAGGCTGCGTTGTGGTCAGCGTGGAATACCGGGTTGCGCCAGAGAATAAGTTTCCTGCTGCTCCTGAGGACTGCTACAGCACCATACTATGGGCAGCCGAGAACGCAGCGAGTATCAATGGGGATGCTCGCAGAATTGCCGTGTGTGGCGACAGTGCGGGGGGGAATCTCTCCACGGTGGCATGCATGATGGCCCGGGACAAGAGGGGCCCGGAGATACGATTTCAATCACTGCGCTGCCCAGTGACCCACCGCAACTTCGAGCCTCTCACCGTCGATCGAGAACTGACCCCCGCGAGCAGCAGGGACTGGTGGTGGAAGCAGTATCTTGCCGATGAGGCCGACGCCGAAAACCCCTACGCCAGCCCCATGGCCTCCGAGGATCTCGCCGGGCTGCCCCCAGCCTTGATTATCACCGCGGAGTACGACGAGTTGCGTGACGAGGGGGAGGCCTACGCCCAGATGCTTCAGAAAGCGGGCGTACCGGCCACCTGTGTGCGGTACGAGGGAATGTTCCACGTATTCCACATGTACCCCGCCTACATCCACAAGGCCAAGGAGGCCTTGGAGCAAGAATTCCGTATGCTGAGGGATGCTTTCGCTGGTTAGGCCGTGTAGCGCTCGCTCAGGCTTGGGTCACGGCTATGCCTTCGATTTCGATCATGTAGTCGGGGAAGGCTAGCGACTTCACTTCAACGAGGGTTCCGGCTGCGGGGTTGGCCTTGTTGATGTACTTGTCCCGCACTTCCTGGAACTCGTTCAGCTTGCTGACGTCGGTCACGTAGGCGGTGTACTGGACCATGTCGGCCATGGTGGCGCCCACTTCCTCCAAGGCAATCCTGATTCTCTCGAAGACGCGTTCGGTCTGACCGCGCATGTCGCCGACGCACACCACTTGACGGTTGGCGTCCACAGCCACATGGCCCTGTAGGAAAATCATGTTTCCTACTTTGACGCCACGGGCGCCATCGTCGCCGTCGCCAAGTTTCTGACTTCTGATTACTGTTTTGGCCATAAAGACACTCCTAGTTCTGATGAGGCTGGGGAGCATGTCCGGTTCCGAGAGACCAGAAGGCGCGCCGAGTATAGCATCGCCCCTTTGCGCCCTGCTACTGTGGGTCATGCAGTATACCTGTGTAGGGTTGATGGACGGGGTTGTGCCAGAGTTTTTGGCGGCAGAGTGCTGGTGGAGTGGCAGAATTATATCTGGGGAAGGTTGGATGGATGGGACCTCACAGTCGAGGCCTGGAGCTTGAAAAAGCGCTCATTGCCGGCCCCCCTTAAACCCTGCTGATATAATGTGGCGAGTCCATCGATGGGATGGGCACCGCCACACATAGGCAGAGTGGCGCCGCTCGCCTTTAAGTACCTCTTTCTATTGAGCCGGGGCCTGTCACTTAGGCCTCCTGGATTCCGGCTCAAGGCTGGAATGATTGTCGAAGGCTGCCCTGACTCCTGATTTTTGTCAGTACATCGAAGGAGCTGTCCTTGATCTACGAGATGCGCACCGACACCTTTGCCCAACATAACGATGCTGTCGACTTCGTGGCGAAGTTGGGCGGGGTTATCGAACACCGCACTACGTTCTCTCCGCTGGGGGCCTTGTGGCTTTCGGAGATAGGCACCCTCAACCAAGTGATCCACGTCTGGCCTTACGAGGACCTGCAGCACCGTAATGAGGTGCGGGCTGCCGTGGCTGCAGATGGCAATTGGCCCCCTCCGGGCATTACGGGGCTGCTGGGGGAATATGTGGAGATACTGAACCCAGTGCCCTTCATGCGCCCTTGGGATGGCGTTCAGGAGTTGGGCAACTTCTATGAGATGCGGAGCTATGTCTGTAAGCCGGGGAGCATTCGTGAGATGGTCCGTCTTTGGGGCGAGTTCTTTCCCGAGCGGGAGAATTACTCCCCGCTGGCGGCCTGCTGGTATACCGAGTTCGGCACCCAGTTCAAGTGGATAAGCGTCTGGGCCTATACCAGCCTCGATGAGCGAGCCCGGATCAGGGCCGAGGCTGCGAAGCACGGGGCTTGGCCCCCCAATACGGGACACATGATGATGCGTCAGGAAAACCGGATATTGACCCCGGCATCGTTTTCTCCGATGCGCTAGGGCCAATGCATCGAAAGCTCCATAAGTTGAAAGACCCGATAAGTCGAAAGGCTCCATGCGCTGACTATTCTACCGACGGAGGCTACCATCATGGCTTTGGATATCACCTTTGCCTGCAACCTGTACGACCGTACCGTTGCCCTGCAGAACGGGACCGTCCGGCCCAACGGCATTGATCTACACTACCTGCTGATGAACAACGTGGGCGAGATTTTCCGGCGCCAAGCGCGCTTTGCCGAGTTCGATGCCTGCGAGATGTCGTTGTGCACCTACAGCACGTTGCACGCCCAAGGCGACCGTCGCATGATCGCCATCCCCGTCTTTCCTTCCCGCAAGTTCCGGCACTCGGAGATATTCATTAACACCAACTCCGGCATCAAGGAGCCCAAAGACCTGATCGGTAAACGCATGGGTGTACACGAGTACCTGCAGACCGCGGGCATCTGGCAGAGGGCGCATCTGCAAGAGCACGGGGTGGGTCTGGACCAGATGGACTGGTATTTCGGGCCAATGACCAGCCCCGAACCTAACTACCGTGAGCGTATAAGCATCGAGTTGCCAGCCTCGATGCGTACCCACTTCATCTCAGAAGACAAGTGGCTGGACAAGATGCTGGATGACGGGGAGATCGACGCGGTGATGTGGGCCGCCGACCCGCCTTCTTTCGTGCGGCGCTCGCCCAATGTTGGCCGCCTCTTCCCCAACTACCAGGAGGTTGAGGCGGACTACTTCCGGCGTACCGGCATACTTCCGGTGATGCATACAGTCGTGATCAAGCGAGAGATATACGAACGTGCGCCATGGGTGGCATTGAGCCTCTGCCAAGCCTTTGTGGAGGCCAAGGCAGAGGCCATCGAGAGGCAACACAGCATGAGCGCGCTGTTCTCGATGATGCCTTGGATTGGGCCTCACCTAGAGCATCAGGAGTCAATCCTAGGTCCAGACCCCTTCATCTATGGGATGGAGGCCAACCGCGGGTTGCTGGAGACCTTCTTCCGTCACATGGAAGAGCAGGGACTGACAAAGGGGCGTGTTACTCCCGAGGAGATATTCGCCCGCGAAACCCACGACGCGATTCTGCACTGAGGGTCGCACCTTACGAGGCGAGATCAGGCATCACCTGTTTCGCGAACTGCTCCATGGCTTGCAAATAGCGGGTGAAGTCGGTCTCGGTGCTGCGGAGGATGAAGGTGTCGACTCCCGCCTCGGCGTATGTCTGCGCTTGGGCGGCCATATCGGTGGGCGAACCCTGCAGAGCCACTCGGTAGGCATCCGGGAGGGGCTGGTCGCCCAAGTGCATTGGAATGCCCAAGGCGGTGGGGAAGTCTTCAACCGGAAGTCCGTGGGAGTGTCGCATCTCCAGTAGGCGTTTCCTCTTCTCCGCCAGCTCATCGGGCGTCAGGCGTATGGGGTGCCAGCCATCGCCCAACAGGGCAGCGCGGCGCATGGCCGCAGGGCTGCCGCCCCCGACCCAGATGGGCGGGTTAGGGAGTTGGAGGGGACGGGGCAGGATCCTCGTACCTTCTACATGGTAGTGCTGGCCATGGAAGTTGAGCTCTTCGCCTGAGCAGACATCCTTGAACAGCCGGATGTGCTCGTCAGCTATGGAGCCACGGTCCTCAAAGCTGGCGTCCAAGGCCTCGAATTCCTCTCGGCACCAACCGGTACCGACGCCAAGGACGACGCGTCCACCGGACAGCACGTCCAACGTGGTGAGCATTTTGGCATTCAAAAGTGGCGGCCGGTAGGGGAGCACCTGCACTGCGACGCCCAGCCGCACCCTGCTGGTGATTCCGGCAAGATAGGCGAGGAGGGTGAATGACTCGTAGATATCGTGCTGGGAGGTGAACTCGGCCACGCCCGTCGAACTGCCCACATAGCGGGTCTCCGGTTGCACCGGGAGGGCTATGTGGTCGCCGACGAACAACCCGTAGTAGCCTGCTTCTTCGATGCGTCGGGCATAAGGCTCAATGGCCTCTGCCTTCGGGATACCCCCCAAGTTGGGGAGCATGGCAGCGAAACGCATCTTAACCCACCTTACTCATGCTCGTGGCGCGTTCCTTTAGCTCTTGAGAAAGTCGAAATATGCACGCCCCGGCTTGCCGGGGACACGCGGATTCAGCCTCGGCTCATAGGGCGCCGTTCCCATGAAGGGAGGATGCTGGTCCACATACTCCTGGGCCCAAGCGACTCCGGCCTTGTGCAACAGGTCTCGCTCTTCCTTTGGGGTCTCGGCCCGGGGAACGCGCCGCACCGTATCGTTGGTGTAGGTCGGTATTACCCCGTTCTGCCGGGGGACCTCTGGCGGGTCCTCCCCCATTGCCACTGCCCGGATTCTCTCACGGAACTTACCCCGCAACATGATAACCCCGCGGTCGGTGTCGGCCAAGTGCTCGAAATCATGCACGGCTATCGGGCGCTGGGTGACGATGGCAGACCCATCGCTGGGGTGTAGCTGTCTTTCCTCAAAAGGGTCGTCCCAGTCGGCCAACTCGCCCCACGAGCGGGGTGGCTCCGGCGCGTCGTCCGGGATGCGCTTCAGCGCGAAGGTGACGGAATGAGTATCGTCTATGGGCACAAACCACTCGGTGGTAGACCCAGGCCAGAAGGGATGTTCCGTAAGCCCGTCCTCTTCGTTGCGGTTGATCTGAGCGAGGTTGGGCAGGATGGAATCGGTCATGCGCAGCCAGATATTGTCGTCAACACGTCGTGCCGCTACGTATACCATCCCGGTGGGTGTGCTCAGGAAGTCTATAACGGGGATGGAGAGGAACCCTGTGGAAAACTGCACACCGCTAGTGCGAGCATGGAGGAATGTAGTATGCACCGGGTCCATGATGTTCTCATAGTTTTGAAGCCAATTGCAGGGCGCCAGGTAGCCCCCATTGGGAACAAGGCGGGTGCCTGGAACTGCGAAAGTGTCGTAGATGGGGAATTCGGGACGCTTCTGAGGAGGCCCCATATAAGCGAAGATGAGGCCACTATACTCGTAGGTGGGGTAGGCGCCGTGGCACAGCCGGTCTTTGTAGGTGCTGTCGGGAGGCTCTCCCGGCGTATCCAGAATCCTTCCACCTACCCCAAACAGCCAGCCGTGGTAGCAGCACCTTATCCCTTCCTCCTCGACCTGCCCGTAGACCAGAGAGCTGCCACGGTGCGAACAGTGGAGCTCCACTAAGCCCAGTTTTCCGTTGCCAGCGCGGAAGAGCACAAGGTCTTCCCCTAGGACGCGTACTCCCATGGGCATATCGGTGAGATCCTCCGACAGGGCTATGGGATGCCAGAAACGGCGGAAGTATTCTCCGGCGGGGGTCCCCGGTCCGACCCGCGTGAGCTCCGGGTCTTCAGTTGGCACCTGGTTGTGGTGGTAGCCAGCGTATTCTTCGGTGAGAAAAGAGGTCTGCTTGGTCGCCATAGATTCGCCTCCATGTATCGTTCGTGCCAACCTTACCAACGTGAGGGAGGGTGGGCAAGTGGGAATTTGACGTTCAGAAGTTGGGAATCACCTCACGAGCGAGCTTTCGTACCAAGTCCTGCTTGTCGATGCCCGGCAAGCCAGCGTAGAAGAGCCAGTTGGTCACGCCCATCTCTGCCAACTCTGACAGGCGGTGGCTGATATCGCGGGGGGTGCCCCATAAGCGGGCTGAGCGGCTGACCAGCCAGTCGTATATCCCCAGCTCCTTCGACCGTTGCACCGTCCATGTCCCCCGGTCCACATTGTGGTAGGTAGCGGAGAAGCTGTGCTCATCGTGGGTCAACTGCAACAGAGCTTCGCGGTACTCTTCTGGTATCAGCTTGCCTTCCATGCTGCCCATGGTCATCCAGTTGGTGTTGACACCTAGGTTGGTGCGCATGCCCTCCTCGACGCTGGAGGAGAAACTGAGGGCCGTCTGCCACCATACGTCCAACTCTTCCGGGTCGCGGCCGACTTTGGCACAGCTCTCGGAGATGATGCCCCTGATGTACTGGATGTTGTCAGGGCCGTAGCCCATGGACATGATCAGTCCGTCTGCGACTTGGGATGCCATGGCTAGGACACGCGGCCCGGAGCAGGCGACATATATCGGCACCTCGGAAGTCGGGTCGTAGTCTTCCCAGTGGGGCGAGAAGGTGGCGCCACGGTATTGCACCTCTTCACCGCTAAGCAGTCCCTTGACCGCAAGGATGTACTCCTTCAGGTGGGCGACTGTGGCTATGCCCTTCTTGCCGATGCCCCAAAGGGCGCTGTCGCCTGTGGCCAGTCCAAGGCCGATCCTGCCCGGAGCAAGCTGGTTCAAGGCGTAGATGCCACTGGCGGTTACCGATGGATGACGCGTCACCGGATTGGTTACGGCAGAGACCACCTTTACCTTGGAGGTGTTCAAAGCGCAGTAGGTGGAGACTACGTAAAGCTCTTTAGTCAGCATGGGGGAGTCGGAGACTCCGAGCATCTCGAGCCCGGCTTCATCGGCTGCACGGCACATCTGCAGCATCTCAGGGTAAGAGCCGTGTAGTACGCCGTTTACTCCGAACCTGACTTTACTACTGATAATATGGCTCCTTTTGCTTCTGCAAGCGGGTCACCGTTCCCAAGGCCCCGTTTGGTGGCAAGACGTGAGCCCCGGCTAGGCCAGGGCTCACGTTCAATGCCCTATCGGAGACGAGTTATCGGGGGCTATTGTTCCTTGTGGGTCACGAACTCGTAGTTGTTCAACAGGTTGGACCCCAAGGCTTGTAGGGACCAGGCGTTAATCTCACGTCCTATTGGGGCAACGGTGGCCTGCCTGTACAAGGGCAGCACCATCACGTTGTCGAATATCCACTCGGCCATCTCAGCCATGACGGCCCAACGAGCGTCGTCGTCGAGAGTGGTCCCTGCTTCCTCCAACTTCGCCGTGAACCAGGGATGCTCGAAACCCAGGTTCAAGCCACTGGTGGGGTCAAAGAATAGGTTATAGGCGGGCAGCGGTGATAGACCTGGATTGTCGCCCAAGGGGTGTACTGCCTTTGCCGTGCGATTCACCAGGCTGGGCCGGTAGGCCGAGAAGGGTATTTGGAAGCCCTTGGTGCTGATTCCCACGCCTTCCCACATGGTCCCCACGGCCTCGATGACGGGTATGACGCCGGGGAAGAAGCCTTCACTCAGGGCGAGGTCCAGTTCGATTCCTTCGGGTGCAACTTCTGCCAAAAGTTCTCTGGCACGGTCAGGATCGTAGTCCCAACTGAGTTCGTCGAGGCCAAACTGCTGCATCCTGAAGTCATGCCCCAGCCACCACTGCACAAACCAAGGCTCACCTTCGCCATATGCGAGGTTATTGAGCAGCTTCTGGCGATCGATGGCCAGAGTCATGGCCAGCCGCACCTTGCGGGCTTTTTCCCATTCCTCTGACTCCAGGTCCCGGTCGCAGGACACATAGGCGACGGTGCAGTCATAGGGGTTCTCACCCAAGGGCACCGCGACGTTCCCCTCGGCATCGGGTTGATGAGCCGCATGGTCGGTCTGGTACTGCTGCCCCAGCATGTTTAGGTATAAGGTAGCGCCGCCGGGAACCTGCATGAACTCTACCCAGTCTAGATCTTCCTGCTTGATCGTCTGCACCTGGGCTGAGGTGAACTGGCCCGTATCCAGCAGCCCAATGAGGAAGTTGGCCACTCTCGTCTCGGCTTCCTGTATCTCGTGCCAGATCATCCGCTCAAAGTTGGGGGTCTTGCGCCAGTGATCGGGGACGGCGTCGACGACTCTCCTGTCCCCACTCCTGAATTCGACGGCCGCCCAAGGGCCTGTGCCAACCGACTCCCTGTTGGCTTGATCTTCACCCACTGCGTCGTAGTGCTCCTTGCTGTGCATGGCCATCACCGAGCCTGATCGGGGCGACCGGCTATGCCAGGTGATCTGGAAGGTAGGGCTGGGTCGAGTCAGCTGCACTGTATGGTCGTCAATTTTGGACATCTCGCAGCCCTCGCAGGTCCAGATGCGCCTCATGTGGCCGGAGGCGGCATGGGGCGAGCCGTCGGCCACCACGTCCTCGATAGACCAGATGAAGTCATCGGCGATGAAGTCTCCATAGTCCCTGTGCCATGGCACTCCCTGTTTCAGATTGAAGGTGTAAACTAGGCCTGAGGCGTCGGCGCTCCAGTCTTCGACCAGCCGGTTCTCCACTCGGTTGTCAGGGGTGGTGGCAAACATATGCTCGTGGGTCACCAGATTGTCGAACCGAAAAGCCGAGAGGGCCTGGTTGCGCAAGACATTGACATTGACCCCTAGGTCAACGACACCTACGTCCAATGTGCCGGCTGGCCCCATCATGGCAGGGGGGGCCGTAGGTTCCGGCATAGCGGCGGGTGTTGCCATCGCCTCGATCTCCTGAGATACGGCAGCTTGAACGAGTCTGGCTATCTCCTCTGGAGCTATGTCCGTCGATGGGAGGGAGGATATGGTCTGCTCGACCATGGCTGCCACTTCTTCTTGTGAGAGAGCAGAGCCGGCGGTGGCTGCCATTGACGCTGTCACGGCTGCCTGTATTTGCGCCGCGAGTGCAGCGGCCGTGGGGCCGCCCGGGTCTGGGGCAGGCAGCCCCTCCAGGGCCTCTTGCACTGCCATGATGATTTGTTCGTTGGTGTCGACTGGCTCCGGGGTGGGCGTAGCCTCCCCGCCGCAAGCCAAGATGATGGCTAGTAGCGAGATGATTGCTACCAATACAAGTGCTTTGCCTCTGATAAACAACAAGCTATCTCCTTCCAGTAACCTTTGGGCAGTGACTTTCTGGGCAGTGGCCTTTTGGCAGTGGGCGTTTGGCTCGCCAGCATTTGGGGCCGACACCGCTCACAGTGGCAGGCGTATGCTACGGCCCTGATGTAGTTGGCGTCAAGGCGGCCTACTACATATTGGGGCATTGCGGCAGTGAAGTCCCATACCGTGCCGATTTCACGACTCGTGCTTGGTCAAAAACCCTTCCACCAGGTAGTTGAAAACGTCGGGCTTTTCCCAGTAAACGGAGTGGGCCGCGTCGGGCACCTCTGCTAGGACTGAGCCGGGCAGCAGCTTGTGGGCTCCCCGAACTGTCGTAGGCGAGGCGACCACGTCCTCTTGTCCCACAAGGAACATTACAGGGACGCCGGACTTCTGCACCGCGTCCGGAGTGGGGCCCACGTAGCCGCTGTCCCGGAGCAGGCGGCGGTTGGTCCTGTTGAAGGAGTTGAGCTGAAGAAACAGCAGCGACATGGCGGGTTCTCTGACTTGGAAGCCCTTGGAGACTGCCCGGTCGAGCTGGGAAAGTCCGTCGGAGAACTCGCGGTCGGAGCTAGTCAGGGCCTGAAGGCCCTCGTCGTCCATGCTGCCCACGGTGTCGGCCATGACCAGGGCTGACACACGCTCAGGATATCTAGCGGCTAGTCCGAGGCAAGCGATGCCACCCATCGATTGCGCTACCAAAGCCGCGTGCTCAATGTTCAGGTGGTCCAAGAGGCCGTGCAGGTCCTCCACAAACTCGGCGCGGTCGGGCCCTTCGGGAATCTCCTTGGACCGTCCGAACCCGCGATGGTCAAAAGTGATGACCTGACGGCTGCGGGCGAAGTAGGCAACCTGCTGAAAGAACACCGAATGATTGCCGCCCACTCCGTGGGCGAACACTATGACCGGGCCTTCACCGTGGGTCTCGTAGTATATTTCTGTTCCGTTGACTTTGGCGTCGGGCATACTGGACTACCTCTTTCTGCGCCCCGACTCTAGGGGGCGGTCTCCAAAGATGGGTTGGCCACGTACATCTCGACCGCGTGTCGGCCGGTCTTCAGCAGCAGCTCGCGGTCTTCTTCGGGAGTGGGCGCGGGCGGGACATGCCATACCGAGTTGTTGGCGTAGGTTGTGACCTCGCCCGGAGTCCGCAGGATGCCCTTGGGGTCTCTCCCCTCGCGCACCGCCCGGATGCCGTCGCGCACCTCGCCTCGCAGCATGATGATTCCCCTGTCGGTGGCACCCAGACGCTCCATGGCGTGTACCGCGATGGGCCTCTGGGTGACCTGAGCGTCCCAGTCGCCAGGGGAGCGCTGGCGCTCCTCGTAGGGCCTCTCTCCATCCTGACCGAAGGATGGCCCTGGGGGAGGGGCGTCCTGACGCTGGCGACGCAGAACCATGGTAAAGCAGTTGGTGTCGTCTATGGGCACCAGCCAGAAGGTGTTGGTGGCGCGATAGAAGCTGTGCTCCTCGGCCGCGTCTTCGGCGTTTGTCGCTATCTGGTGCAGGGTTGGGGATATGTAGTCGGTCATCCGCACGAAGACCTTGTCTTCCACGCGGCGGCAATGGATATAGATCATCCCAATGGGCGTCTCCATCCAGTCCAACGTTCCCAATTCTTTGTGGATATCGCTGAAGCCATGGCCCATCTCGATAGTATGCAGGAAGGCAGTGTGGGAGGGGTCCATGCAATTGTCCTTGACCTGGAGCCAATTGCATGGCCAGTGATGGACCCGGACGTTGTAGTGGTCATACCCTGGCAGGTTGGACGTGTCGTATATGGGGAACTCGGGGATTTTGTCGGGTGGCCCCATGTAGGCGAAGACCAGCCCCTGATATTCTCGGACGGGGTAAGCGCCGTGGCACAGCCTATCCTTGAAGGTGCTCTCCGGGGGTTCGCCCGGCGTGTCGACAATGGCCCCGTCGACGCCAAATAGCCAGCCGTGATAACAGCAGCGGATGCCCTCCGCCTCTATCTGGCCGTACTCCAGCGAGGTGCCCCGGTGGGAGCAATGCAACTCCAGAAGGCCCACCCTGCCGGAACGGTCGCGGAACACGACAAGTTCTTCCCCCATGATGCGGAGGGCTATCGGCAACTCTTTAAGCTCTGCGGTGGAGACTACCGGGTGCCAGAACCGGCGCAGGTACTCTCCGCAAGGTGTGCCGGGCCCTACGCGGGTCAACTCCTCGTCGTCGTTAGGCACGAACCTATGGTGGTATGCGCCGTAGCGCTGGTCTAGAAAAGGCGCTCTCTCACTCATTGGTTTCTCACCCGTTGATCGTGTACTCATGTGGCAGCCCCTCTTTGAGAGAATCGGGAACCGGGACCTACTATGCACCGTTTAGACTAATAGGCTCCAGGTACAATCACGTCGCCGCCCAAACCAGCCTGCATTCCGGTAGGGGTGTACTCGGCTTTGATTTGCTCGGAGTTGGGCTGCCACGCAATGCAGTTCAGTTCGCCGAAGGTCTGCTCGATAAGACGCCACGTATCGCCCACATCGTCGCTGGCCCATACCTCACCGTTGACGGCGCAGGCGACTACGCGCTCGGGCTCGGCTGCATTGGTGTGGATGCCAAACACCGTGGAGTTGGTGTACTTGGAGAGGCCTGCAGGTTCCCAGCTCTGGCCGAAGTCCATGCTGCGGAAGATGTTGCCGGAGTCTCCCACATTGAAGCTGCCGGTGCCCATGAACATCACACTGTGGTCGTCGGGCTTATGGGCCAGCCACCGTTGGTAGTGACCTTTGTTGTCTGCGTTGGCGAAACGCTTGGTGCCCATGGGCTCCCAGCTTTCACCCATGTCGGTGGTGACGTAGAGCTCACGGGGGGTCAGGGCAAAGATGCGCTTGGGGTTGCCTTCCCCGATGACCATGCTGTGGATGTCCTCATCGGGCACTTGGACGCGGGTCCATGTGTCCCCTTGGTCCGTACTCCGAAGTATCCCGTCCACCTCGATGCCAGCCCAGATGATCCGGATGTCGTCAGGGTCGATCACCATCTGGGTGACCCGTGGGTCTCCGACCTCGCACTCAGTGGCGAGATGAGGGAGAGACAACTTCTCCCATGTATAGCCGCCGTCGCGGGAGCGATGGAGACCTGTGGGGCTGACACCGGCGAACATGGTGTTGGGGTCGTCCCGGCATATGGCGATGGACCACACGTTGGAGAGGGCCCCAGGTGTGCTGAGCATCTCCCAGTTGCGGCCGTTGTCTACGCTACGGTGGACTCCCCGGTCGCCTCCTGCGTACACAGTGTGGGTCTGCGATGGGTGGAGGGTCAGGGCCCTCACTATGGGGCTCTCAGGCGGGAAGAACCACTTCCGCTGGAGCATCCATGATTGTCCGCTGTCGAGGCTGTTCCAAGTGCCTCGTCCTGTCGTGCCGATGGTGATGCTGTAGTCCTGTGCCATCGATGGCTCCTTCGGGCACTCGCATGTGGCCCGTTCAAGTGTAGGTGCAATGATAGCTTGTTGCCCGCCTTTGCGCCAACCAGCGGCAGCTTGTGATGCAGCCCTTTCACCCTCACCCCGACCCTCTCTCATCGAAGGGGTTGGGGAAGGTCTGCCTGCGGAGACTTCTGCGTAATTCCCTCGCCCTTGGGAGAGGTATGGAGTTAAGGGCGATGCTAGCTACGGCAAGCATCCCTGGATACCGGCTTTCGCCGGTATGACGGAGGGCCTGGGCGTGGAGGCGTCACTTGCAATGCCGTCTTTCACCCCCATTCCAGCCTTCCCGGCCTTCCCTGTCGAGGGGGGTGCGACTTTGTAAAGGTGCCCCTGCGATGGAATTGCGGATGGCCCTGTGAGGGCCGCCTATGCGGATGAGAAGGCAGATGTAGGCTGGGAACAGGCTGCCGGAGCAAGGCATCTCGATCGCCAGCGTCCGGCCCTTCGACTGCGTACGAGGACGCTACCTAAGCGCCCTCGTACTCCGCACAGAACGAACGAATGGAAGCCGGACTTCCTTGGACCGGGCATGTGGAATAGGGATGTTCCTTGTGATTGAACGCGAGACGTTAGTCTAGGGCGCCGGTCCAGATGTAGTCGTTGTCTTTGACGTCGCCATGGCATTCTTGGCAACCTGCGACCATGCCCTCTTTTTCTACAGTGCCGTCGGCTAGGACCTTGAGCCAGAACCAATCATTGTGATCGGGATTGTAGCCGGTCTTTTTGTACATGACCGTGCTCGCGGCAAGGTCTCCCGTGAGAGTGTAGTTCTCCTTGAGCACTATGGCCCCGTCGGGCATTACTCCTGCTTCATCTTGCAAGGCCTCATAGGCAGCAGGATTGAGGTAGGTAGTTAGAAGCATGCCAAGGGGGTCTTCGCCGGGGTACTTCTCCCCTTTGTCAGGCCATAGTTCCCAAGAGCCTTGGTAGTCCACTTCATCCAAGTAAGCAATCACCGGATCGGCGGATGTAGCTGGCAGTGCTGGCTCGTCGGAGCAGCATGCTGCTAAGGCAACTACACCTGCTAGGAGCAAAAGCACCGGTACTATGACGCTCAATCGATGTCTGGACATACCCCATCCTCCGTTATTGTCCATAGGGGCGACTACTCTCATCTCAATTAGTAGAGCAGGCAGTCGGATGGGGCAATGCAGGGACAGTAAAGGACGAATGCCTTATCTGCTTTCGAAGAGCTTGTCGGGCAGCCAGAGGGCAATTTCAGGGAAGGCCATAACCAGGGCAATGGTGATGGCCATGCAGCCCATGAAGGGCAGCACACCTAGCCATACGTCGGAGATGGTGCTTTCGCGCGCCGGTATACCGGTGCGTTCTGCCTCCTCGCGGTCCACATCTTGGCGCACGCCGTGTAGCACGTACAAATTGATCCCTTCGGGCGGGCTGATGAGGGCAGCCTCGACCAAGAGCACCATTATTATGCCGAACCAGATGAGGTCTACCTCGGCTGCCCTCAGGGTCGGAATGAGGATGGGGATGGTGGTGACCATCAGGGCGAAACTCTCCATGAAGGTACCTAATATCAGGTAGAACACCACCAAGGCCAGCACCAACTGCCAATCGGTCAGGTTCAGTCCTACGACGGCCTCCGCTATCTCTTGCGAGGTGCCCAGCCTGGCAAAGGCATAGCTGAGGGTGAAAGCGGCCATCAATATCAGGAAAATCATCCCCGTCGTGCGCACCGTGGAGATGAAGGAGTCCTGCACGATGCGCACGTTTCGCCCTATCACTTCCCGGACTACTTCAGCGGAAGGCTTCTGCGCCGTGCGCAGGGTCTCTCGAGTGCTCTGGGTGAGGAGATAGATCATGGGCGTGCGCCTAAGAATGCCTCCCAGCAGGGGTGTCAGCACCTCGCGTGAATTCAGCAGTATCGCCAGGACAAAGGCCCCGCAGACCCCAAAGGCAGCCGCCTCGCTGGGGGCAGCGATACCCAGATAGATGACTCCTAGGACGATGAAGATGAGGGCCAGCACCGGCAAGAGCTGGAAGGAGCCCAAAAGTCGCAGTCTCCAGCTCTCCCAGGTGGTGAAGCTCTCCCCTGTCTCCCGGGGGGCCATGCCACGCCAAAATAGGGCTAAGATGCCGATCATCACCATAAAGATTATGGACAGCAGCAGGCCCGGCAGGAAACCCGCCATGTAGAGGCGCCCTACTGATTCCTCTGCCAACACACCGTAGAGGATGAGTCCGATGCTGGGAGGTATCAGTATGCCTAGGGTGCCTCCGGCAGCCAGCGATCCGATGACCATGCGCTCTGAGTAGTTGCGCTGGCGGAAGGAGGGCAGCGATGCCCTGCTGATCGTCGCGGAAGTCGCAACGCTGGAGCCGGAGCAGGCGGCAAAGATGGCGCAGGACACGATGTTGGTGTGAATCAGCCCGCCGGGCAGGAACCATATCCAACGGGATATGACGGCGTACATGCGCTCGCCCATGCCGGACCGGTTCATGAGCTCGCCCATCAGGATGAAGAGGGGCACCGCCACCAAGATGAAGTCGGTGCTTCCACGCCACGCGATGGCCGACATCTGGTTCCAGAGGGGTTTGTCGGAGAAGAAGAACATGATGATGAGAGACAGGCATCCTAAGGCCCCCGCGACGTACATGCCTACGGTGAAGAAGGCCCCCATCAGGCCGAAGGCAACTCCTACGACCATGTCCTGGCCTCCGGAAACCTTGCGTCGCGTTCGTCATACCGGCGAAGGCCGGTATCCAGAGGGCTTGAGCAGGGAGGCATAGCTTGCGAAGCAGCTCTTCCACGCCCATCCCGACCTTCCCTATTGAGGGCGAAGGGGTTATGCACTGGTCTCCCTGCGGGGGAATGACGGGGGCGGCTGATTGCGACTCGGTGCCGATGGGCGATGCGTGGCTGATGGGTGGCGTAGGCAGGGTGCTCGTTAGTCATTCGATGTCGTCCCCGCCCATGGCCTTGTGGATTCTGGGCAGCCACCTCTCGGCAATCATCGACAGCATCATCTGCAGTGCGGTAATGACCAGTAGCGTGAACCCTAGGGCGATTACGATTTTGGGGATGAAGAGAGGTGTCAGAGGATAGTCGTTGGTAAGCGTTCCCCGTTGGTAGTCGCTGATCACATTCTCCCACATCTTCCATGTGAAGACGTATGCCAAGAAAGCTAGGCCTATGTGAGCGAAGAAGTCGGAGATGGCCCGGATTCGCGGGCTCATGCGTGGCAGGAGGACATCGATGCGCACTTGGGCCCCGCTGCGTAGCGAGTAGGCGAACCCCCAGGTGACAGCCATGGCGAGTGCGTATCCGGCCATGACGCCTCCGCCAGGGGCTACGGGCCAGTCCAGGTTTCGCGCTATCGCTTGGTAGGTTATGAAGAAGGCTAGGAGCAGCAGTTCCAGCCCACAGATGTAACCGAGGAAGAAGTAGACCCGATCGGCCTTCTGTACGACCGACCGGAAACCCAACAACAGATACAGCGCTGGGGTACGCCGTCCGGTGTAGGTCGACAGGCTTGTGGAGGCGATAACGGGCCTTCCTAAGTCAATGTCCGAGTGCTGCTAGGGATGACATACCGCTCGGCGCCATCCCTGACACAGTGACTACGAACCACGCTCTAAGAGTCCATAAGGGCTTATCTGGAGCCTGGTCCCTTGGTGATAGGTACCTCGCTGATGGTGCCATCGTCGTTGATCCAAAGGCCGTGGTAGGGGCTCGACTTCTCGTTTGAAGCGTTCACTATTGCTTCGCTCTTGCCTGGGAATCCGAGACGGCGCAGCCAACCAGGCAGGACATGCTCCTGGACCACCACGTTTCTGATGTGGTCCAGAATCTCCTTGGAGAAAGGCACAGGCTGCACACCCAGGGTCAAGTTGGCCTGTAGACCGAAAAGGTTCTCGAAAGGGGCGAGACGAAGGGCTTCCAATTCAGCCTTGGCCCCTTCCTCAATCATGATCTGCTGCAGGTCTTCGGGGAGGTCGTTCCACACGTCCTTGTTGATGACGTTGTTGGTGTAGCCGAAGCCAATGACCGGGCCCGCCATGAAGTCGGACACTTCGTGTAGTTTCTCAGAAAGCGACGGGATGAGTGTGTAAGCGGCCGCATCCACCTGGCCCAGTTCCAAGGCGATGTACGACTGGCCTGCTCCAAGAAACTGCGCCTCGGCCCCCATGCCTTTTATGAAGTCGGAAATGGCGGCTCCATGGGAGCGGATGGTCTTACCCTTGAAGGCCACGAGGGTGGCCAGGGGCTCCTTGCTGAAGAACCAGTTGTCGGAGCCGGCGAACCAGTTGCGGTTCAATACGGGGCTGCCACCGGTAGCCTCAAGAATTATCTCGTCTACTTCTGGGGCGACAGCGGTGAGTGATGAGTAGGAGGTCTCCCAGTCGCCGGACAGGCCCCAGAGGCTCTGTATCTCAAGGGCTGGCAGTGAGCCGGCCACATAACCTGCATAGATGTTGGCCATGTCCAGCGTGCCGTTGCTCACCTGGTCTAGGGTCTCCGGGCCAGCCAGACCCAACTCAGGGAAGCTGACCACCGAGAGTTCCACTTGGCCGTTGGTGCGCTTGGCGATGTTAGGGACCAGATAGGCTTGAATCAGTACGCAGGGCGGCAACTGGCGAACGATGCATGCGTGCTGGATGGTTTAGGGGGGGCAATGGAGCCAGCTGGGTCCGTCGCAATGTTAATCCATTGGCATCGAGAAAGTCTTGGAAAACCGCCTCAACATACGGGCGGAATAGACAGCCGATAATGCAGCGGTCTAGGCTCGGGAAGAATGGATAGTCGGTAGCGCGGGCGCGGGTGCAGGCATGGGGCCCTGCGGATTTTCGTCTTCCTGGACCGGTTCCTCCACGGCTCCGACTGCCATTTCAGTTTCGGACGCCAATTCCGGTTCCGGCTCGGAAGCCTCAACCTCCTCTTGGTCGGTCGGCTCCTTATACAAGCGGTCCAGAATCGCGAGGAACAAGGCAGTGATGCCCATCAACAGGCGCAGGACGAACTCCAACCCGATCAGGAACATCATGTAGTACAGGATGCTCTCTTGGTGGTTCTCAATCTGCGCTAATACCTTCAGCGAGTCGGCGGCCTCGAAGAACGAGGCGTCAATCAGGAAGATGCCCAGCACGGCAAAGGGCAATATCTTGGCCAGGTCCCTCGAGAGCTCTTCCCTGTAGTATGCAGTAACGCGGATGGCGCTGACAGTGACTAGGGCAATAAGCAGAACTTCCGAGAATGCCCTGTCTTTGGAAAGGAACGTCAGGATCAGCGTGAGAACCGCGAACCAGAAAAAGGCGAACATCGGGAATAGGATGATGTACTTGGCAACGTACATGACCAGGTGGAGAAAACCTCGTACCCAACGGAAGCGCGACTCCTCGTACTTGGACAGGTCCATCTCGAACATGTCCCGGGCAGCAACGAACCGATAGAACTTGAAGATAAAGATGGCATAGACGGCCATGCCGAGGAGGTACAAGCCCCCAGGCCACAGCAACTCGAACGCGTCGTAGAAGTCCAGCCCGTTGGGAAATATGTCGTTGATGTCAATAAGGCCCATTATTTACCTCGAGCCCTTTGCATCACGGCCCCGCGTGTAGGCGGCCCCCAAGGTGGGGGTTTGAGGAAGGCGGTGCCCCACGATAGTCTGACTCCCATATATCCGATACCTGGCTCTGGGGCGGTTGGGCGATCGCCCTGCTTCACCGTATCCGATTTGAACCAGGTCGGCTTGAAAGGCTTGACGCTGGCGATTCTAAGTAGACATAACCGAGTTCGTCAACGGGCTCGGCTACGAATATTCAGCGACTTATCTGATTTACCTACACATCGGGCCACTACACTTTGTCTACACATCGGCCACAAGACGCTCGTCTGGCCCGATGTGTAGGACAGTGCGTCCCCTTTTGGCCGATAGCATTGTGCTTTCGATGCCGGGGCGTGTTAACGTATACGGCCAACAATCTCTGACGGTCTTGAGGCCGCCGGACAGGTTTCGAGGGTGCAATGGACCTCATAGATGTACTGCTTCCAATAGGGCTGCTCCTAGTGGCGGCCAAACTGGTGGAGGGTATCTTTGAGCGCTTCGGCCTGAGTTCTATTGTCGCTTACACGGTCACCGGAATCGTTCTGGGGCCTGTAACCGGCATCGTCGAGCCCGCTGGGGATACCGGCCTGTTCCTGGGGATCGGTGTCTTTGTTCTGTTCTTTCTCATCGGCTTGGATGAGATCGATCTACGGGGGTTCTTGTCGACGATACGCGGGCGATACTTCGTGGCCGCGGCTATCTCGGTGCTCATATCGCTGTCCGCTGCGTTGGTGGTCACTTCAGACCTCTTTCCGCTTGGTTTTGCCCTTGGTTTGGACTTCATCGAGGGACTGGCCCTCGCTGGCATCCTTTCTCTGTCCAGCTTGGGCATAGTGGCCAAGGCGCTGGCCGACGGCGGTCATCTGAAGGAGCCCATCGGCCTGAAGATATTCACCACCGTAGTCATCGCCGAGGTGATGGCCCTTCTGGTTGTGGGGTTCACCATAGGGGGACACGACCATGGCCTCAGCATAACCGGAGCACTGCGGATTCTGGGTCAGATCGCGGCATTCGTAGTTGTGGCATGGGTGCTCTCGGCTAAGGTGCTCTCGCCTGCTATCGGGTATTTGCAACGTTTCCTGAATGTGCCGGAGCTCTCCTTCGGCCTGCTCTTCGGCGGGCTCTTTCTGATGGTGGTGGGGGCCGAAGAGATCGGGCTGCACGGATCCATCGGGGCACTGCTTTTTGGCACGGCCCTATCGGGACTGCCCCAGCGAGTGCGTGTGGACATCCTGCCGGGGATGCGCAGCGCCTCGGAGGGTCTGTTCGTCCCGCTCTTCTTCGCCTCTGCTGGGCTGCGGTTCGACCTGTCCTTCCTGGACCTATCCGGGGCCACCATAGCCGCTTTGGTCCTAGTCCCTTTGCTGGGCAAATTCGCCGGTGCGTTCATAAGCACCTATGCTATCCGGCTGGATGCTCCCTTTGCTCTGGCGACAGGGCTCATGGCCAAGGGTGTGGCGGAGATTGCCCTGTTGGTGGTTATGCTGGAGAGTGGCGTCATCCAGCAGGACGTCTTCTCCCTCCTTGTGTTCATAATGTTTGGTTACATACTGCTGATGCCCCTAGCCATCAAATTCGCGGTCAATAGGGCCAAGCTGTCGATCCCGCTGACATTGCCCGAGGCGATGCCTCCATCCTTCGCCCGCTACGCATTGGAAGGGGTCCAGGTGAACAGCGTGTTGGACAGGACTCGGACATATCCTGGGCCTGATATATCGGTCAAGAGCTTTGTCGACAACTGGATTGTACCCGGTCAGCACGACTACGTGGTGCTGGGTGATGGGAAGGTGGTGGGCATACTATCCATGAGCCGTCTGAGATTTGTGCCTAGAGGCTCGTGGGAGACTACGCTCCTCTCCAACGTGCTCCGACTGCACACGCCACAGGCTTGGCCCGACGAACCTATTGATGATGTGCTGGAACGGATGGCCAGCCACTCGCTTACCGTTATCCCGGTACATGACCGGGACGCCGCCGAATTTCTTGGCACGGTGACCAGCCATGACGTGCTGGACTTGGTAGTTCTGATGGCTGAGGTCGAGGACGAACTGACCCAGAGGGTCACCTCGGACCCCGACAACAGGTCGCCAGGATGATTCCCCTGCCATCCTCAATGCACAAACTCTGATTCAGAAATGTCCAACGTTAACGAAGTTCGTCGGTTAGCAAAATATATATGGTAGCTCCGTAGAGCTTACGGTGAACATCTTGATGGGACCTCGAACGTCGCCGGTCCCCATGGAGACAGTGCAAATGAAGCGTGCTCTTGGCATCGGTCTGATACCGCTGCTGCTGATGCTAGTCCTAGCCTGTGGTGGAGATCCCACTCCATCGCCCACAGTGCCTCCTCCCGCAGAACAACCAACCGTTGTGCCTACACCGACATTTGCACCTGTTCCCACGCCAACCCCTACGCCCGTGCCTGCACCCACGCCAACCCCCACGCCTGTGCCTACGCCGGTACCGACGCCTACACCCACGCCGGTGCCGACGCCCACACCAACCCCCACGCCTGTGCCTACGCCGGTACCGACGCCTACACCCACGCCGGTGCCGACTGCCACACCTACGCCTGCACCAACTCCGCCAGAGGAGACCGACGGCGTGCCAGCTTTGCCACCTGGGCCTTATGCCCTGTATGAAGACCCGGAAATCGGAATCCGCTTTGCCTACCCTGATTGGTGGGATGCCAACAAACAGGCCAGTTCTTTCGTGTGGATGCGGGCAATCGACAAGACCTCAGATGCCCGTCTTATGCTGTTTACCCTGTTCCATGACTCTGATACACCCCTGAGCGACAGGCTGGCCGACGCAGTCGAGTCATTCATCAATAGTGACGAGATCCCGGAGGGCATAGAAGCGGAGGTGGAAAACCTAGGTTCCTTTACACTGGCGGACGGATCTGAAGCCGAGCGCGCTGACATCACTCACTCATTGGGCCAGGACCTCATCATTCTGAGCCGTCTACAGGTCACCAAGCGCACCACTTTCACCTATGCGCTGGTGCTCACAACCTACATAAGAGAAGTGGAGCGCTGGGGTAAGACCTTCGACACTGTGATGTCCAGCATTACCACCTCGGTGCCGGCCATTTATGGCATACCGCATGACCGTGCCCTCATCATGCTCCTTGGCGAGCCCAGCACCATGGATCCCGCGCTGGCGAGGGAGACGACGTCCCACCTATTTGTGAGCAGCGTGTTTAGCGGCCTCGTACGTTTGGGCTCCAATCTCTCTGCGGCGCCAGACTTAGCCGAGAGCTGGGAGGTGGACGAGACGGGCACCGTGTATACCTTCACCCTCCGAAAGGGAATTACCTTTCAAGACAACCGACCCATCACTGCCTACGATTTCAAGTACTCCATAGAGCGGGCCTCCGATCCGGACCTGCATAGCAATACCGCACCCCTTTATCTCGGGGATATCGTGGGGATGCACGAAAAATTGGAAGGTGAGGCCGACGAAGTGACTGGAGTGGAGGTGGTGGATGAAAGCACCCTGCGCATCACCATCGACGCCCCGAAAGATTACTTCCTAGCCAAGCTGAGCTACCCCTCAAGCTACGTAGTTGATAGGCGAGCCGTGGAGGAACGGGGCGATGAGTGGTGGATGGCCGAGAGAGTCAACGGATCGGGCCCCTACCGCTTGTGGGAGTGGGAACCCGGCCGTGTAGTCGTCCTCCGCCGGTTCGAGGACTATCACACTCCGGCCAACCTGGAATACTTGGTCTCGCCGCGAAGGCCTCTCCCCGGGGCCAGTTTTTTGGATATGTACTTGGGCGGGGCGTGGGACGCCGCGTTCGTTGGCATCAGGTCTCTAGATTTCGTGCGGGAACATCCGGAGTTGAGCCAGCAACTTCATGAGTTCGATCAACTCACCAGCTTTTTCGTGGTAATGGACGCGACGCGCCCGCCACTGGACGATCCCAAGGTGCGTCGCGCTCTTGTCTTGGCCCTCGATCGGGAGCGCCTGATTGAGGAGGAGTTGGAAGGGGGCGTGAGACTTGCCAACGGGCTATTGCCGCCGGGCATCCCTGGTTACAGCGAGTCCTTGCGTGGCATCCCCTACGACCCGGAGATGGCACGGCAACTGCTGGCCGAGTCCCAGTATGCTGGTGGTCTCCCGAAAATAGTCTACACGGCAGTGGACCAAGACGGCCGGCCTTCTTCGTTGGTCCAGTTCATGCTGGACTCTTGGACAGAGAACCTGGATCTGGACGTGAAAGTGGACTTGGTTGACGGGGATGAGTATTTCTACAATCTGGAGAGCTTGGGCCAGCACCTGTTCAACTACGGATGGGTGGCCGACTACCCTGACCCGGAGAACTTCCTCGACCTGCTGCTGCATTCCGAGGCCCACGATGGACGTTATAAGAACAAGGAGTTCGACAGCCTGGTGGAGCGAGCCAGGGTCGAGAGAGACCGCGCTGCCCGGTTGGCCCTGTACCAAGAGGCGGAACAGCTGCTAATGGACGACGGGGGCATAATCCCGCTCTACCACGCTCAAGACTACGTCTTGATTCGCCCCCATGTGGAAGGGTTCCGAATGTTGCCAACGGGTCAGCCGGACCTGACCGGCATTACGCTGGGCCCCATCACCGACTAGAACGAAAACTGGGCGAGCGCTTGGGCGTCACTGGGCGAGGCCGAGCGTCTTGAGGCGCCTCTCAGGCGGCGGTACGGCTGCAGTCTATGGGTAGCGTAGATTGCAGCCCCAATGCCGAACGCGACTGGCCAGACTCCGGTTGATGGGTGTGGCTGGTTTCGGGGCCTGTCGTCCACATGTATACCGGTGTGATTGTTCCCACTGTGTTGCTGGAGGCGACGAGCGCTCAAAGCATTTTGCGCCCACGGCGGTCGTGGCAATGCTTCGCCTCGATTCTCTGGCTAAAGGGTTCCGGGCCCCACCACTGGACGCATGAGATCCAAGCGGGCAGGGCGCAGATGCTCATGGTGGCTGGACCGCCGACTGCCTAGGAGGTGCTAGGTAGTTGAAGGGGTACTGGTCGCGGATGTTGGTCGATGTCCCGGACTAGGGCCGAACGCTATTGTAGTCCTAGGGACTGGCGCCAAACGCCTTCCAAGCCGTCGTAGTCCAACCCATACACCTGTTGGATAGCCTTTTCGTCGGTGGAGCCTTCAGCGAACACACCCAGAAGTTCCTGCATCTTGGGCCAACCGTGGGTGGCGATGAGGTAGTCGACGAGGGTATAGCTGAGGGCATAGGAAAGGGATGCACCCGTATCGGCGGCTGGGAAGCTACTGTTTAGGCTGCGCAGGCTGATGAGGTCGTCGTTGGCAACCGCTTCATCGAGGGCCCGCTGCAGGAATTCGGCCAACCCACCCTCCGAGTAGACGGCAAGTCCCTCGTTCAACCATGTGGGCATGTCTCCGAAACAGTTGAAGGTAACCTCGCGCACCAGCAGGTGGGCTAACTCGTGGACGACCCCCGGCAGTTGCTGTTCGAAGTCATCCGGGTTGACGGCGATCAGGATGATGTTGTGGTTCACATAGGCTAATCCGCCGGTCCAGGCTTGGGCGAACAGGACCGCGCCCTGCACGTCCTGAGCGCTCTCATAGACGAACACCCTGATGGGCGCTACCAACTCTTTGCCTAGGTCTAGGGTGACAAGTCCATCCGTCACGCCGTCGGCGATACGACGGCCGAAGTCCGGGCCGCCCGCGTACCAGTTATAGGTGACATTGCCTGCGGTGTGAGACTCCCACTCGAAGCGGTCGTCGGTAAAGACGGTCTCCTCCCTTGGGGTGCGGTACTCCTGACCCAAGTCGTCCACCACGCGCCAGCGCCACCAGATGACTGCTCCAGGCGGCATGGATCCTCTTCGACGCATATCCCAGTCCCATGTGACGGCCACATCCTGTCCCGGTTCCAACTCGGTACGTGCGCTCCAGTAAGAGGTCGACGCGCACGAAAAGACATGGTCGGTGCCGAACTCCACATCGACCACCTCTATGGGACGCTGGCCGCGGCCTTCCAAGGCGAAGGAGATGGAGTCGGGCAAGTGCAAGGTTGCCTCGCTCATGCTCACCGCGAAGTCGGCTTGTGGGGGCGCTGGCTCCGGCGTAGCCGTAGGTGCCGGAGATGGTGTGGGCGTAGCCGTAGGTGCCGGAGATGGTGTGGGCGTAGCCGTAGGTGCCGGAGATGGTGTGGGCGTAGCCGTAGGTGCCGGAGATGGTGTGGGCGTAGCCGTAGGTGCCGGAGATGGTGTGGGCGTAGCCGTAGGTGCCGGAGATGGAGCCGGTGTAGCCGTGGGCTCTGGCTCAGGAGTAGACGTAGGAGCCAGAGACGGCGCGGGGGTAGCTGTGGGCACTGGGACAGGCGCGCTCGTCGATGGCGAAACGGGAGTGGTCGTTACGGTGGGCGTGGGCGTTCCGGACCCACAAGCCGCGGTAGCCAAGGAAACGGCGATTGCCAGAACTGCGGCTAGCAACAGGCGTGTCATTGCTCACGCTCAATGGATATGTTCTGTAGTTGCGGCACGCCGATGGGAGTGAGCTCGAAACCCTTGACGTAGGGTCGGACCAACAGGTACGAACTGTTGTGTCGCAAAGGCACGGCTACCCAGTCGTCCAAAATCATCTGCTCGGCTTCTTGGTAGAGGGCGACCCGGCGGGCTGAGTCCAACTCCACGGCCGCCTCTTCCAGCAGCGCATCGACCTGTTCGTTTCTGTAGGCGAACCGGTTTTCAGCGCTATCACTATGGAACAGGACTTCTAGGAAGTTCTGTGGGTCGGGGTAGTCGGCGCACCAACCGGAGGAGAAGACGCCAAACTCCTCGTTGTCCAGCCTGTCCAGAAAGTCGGAAAACTCGAATACGGACACAGCTTCGACTTCCAGCCCTAGGTGCTCCCGCCATGCCCAGTGGATGGCATCGTCCTCGGCAAAGGACTTGATGGTCGGCAGGCCCTCTGCTCCTCCGTAGCGGGACTCGCGCAGCAATTGATTGGCAGTCCCTGAGTCGAAAGCCGAGGGCTCCAAGGCGTCGTTGTAGGCGACCATGCCCGGTGGTACGAAGCCAGCCGCCCGCTTGGCCAAGCCTTTCAGTGTGACCTCCAACTCCTTGTCTACCTCCATGGCTAGGGCCATGGCCTGCCGGACCTTTGGATCGTCGTATGGCGGTTGTGAAACATTGAAGCCCAAATAGAACGTACAGAGTTCGGTGCCCTCGATGAGCTGGGTGTTCAGATCGTTGGCCGGGTCGCGGGCACGGTCGATGTTGTTGACGTAGATGCTTGTCAGGTCAATCTCGCCATTCTCGTACATTTGAATGGGGCTGCCAGCGAAAATCCGATAGACCACATGGGCCAAGGCTGGAGGGCCATCGTACCAGTCCTCGTTCCGCTCCAGGATGAGCAACTGGTCCTTCTGCCACACCTTCAGCTTGAATGCGCCGGTCCCGTTGGGGGCGTCCGTCCAGTCATCCCCGGTCTCCACATTGGCCCGGTCGACCGCAAAGGAGGTTGGGTACGTCAGCTTTGCTAGGAAATAGGAGAATGGGTCGGTGATGGCGACCCGGAGCGTCCGGTCGTCCAAAACCTCAATACCTTCGAGGCTGGTTGCCTCGCCGGCGACCATCGCCTCGGCTCCCACAATGTCGCCTAGGTAGGTGTCCGCCACGGGGGACGCGGTGTCCGGGTGCAATGCCCGCTCCCACGAGTACTTGAAGTCCTCAGCCGTCACGGGGCGCCCGTCGTGGAACAGAGCGTTGTCCTTCAGCGTGAAGGTGAAGACCGTGCCGTCGTCGGACACTTCCCACGACTCTGCCATGTCCGGCACCACTTGCAGGTTGGTATCCAGCTTCACGAGGCCGCTGAAGATGCCGCCAACGATGTCCCCGGCGCCCCTTCGGGAGAGAGCGGGGTCGATGGAGATGATTTCGCCCCAATACTGGAACAGTGAGTCGTCCCGCGACGCACCGAAGGGCATCGGCGACTGGAGGGTGAAGCTGTCTATGAAGGCATTGGCTTGGGGCTCATTGGGCGGCCAAGACTGCTCGGACGTGCGCACATGAAGTAGAAACATCTGCGAACCACGCGCTACAGCCGTCCAGACTTCGAAGAGGACGTCCCCCTCTTCCGTAGGCCTGCTCGTGGTCAGCTGGTGACCGGAATCGGCGTCCACGTAGGGGTAGGCCTCGCTACTGAGAGTGGGTAGCCCCGCAAGTTGGTCCTCGATCCACGACTGCGCTGATGAGTTGTCTGATAGCGGAATGACCCACACGCGGGCCGAAACAGGAGTGTCTTCCTCCCCGCTTTGGATTTCGAGCAGCGGGAAGTTGTCCTCATTCTCTTGGCCGACCCACCCTTCCGGCAGGACGACGGAGAACCCCTCGGTGGTGTTCTCGTAGAACCCGACGATGACACTCGGTTGCTCTTGGGGTGCAGGGGTGGGCGCGGGCGCGGGCCAAGCCAAGGCCACGGTCGTGCCTCCGATGGCAAGAAGGATCAAGACTGCGAGCACCTTGAGCATGCCTTGACTATAAGGCAGCATGCTCCCCTCCGTCGACTTGGAACTTTTCCCGTCTTCCATCCGTCTCTATGCACAGACCCAATGCAAAAGCTTCAAGGAGAGACTGTGATGACCAAATTTCTGGCAATCTTGTCCTTGGCAATAGTCGTTTTATTACTCGCTGCATGTGGAGAGGAGTCGGGACCTACTGCCGCACCCTTACTCACTGCTGCACCCATCCCCACCGCAGCACCTGCCTCCGTCGAGACGACACTTCCCGGGGTCGCAGGAGATTCGTCTGCCATTGACTTCGCTGCCCTTGCCGATGCGCCAGCCAGCGTATCCGAGGGAGAGATAATTGAATTGGTGGAGGCGGCCCTTGAAACCCGGACACCGGAAGGTGTCAGTGCAGAGGAAATACAATCCGCGTTGGGAAGTGCCATGTCGGAGGTGGCCCAATCAAATCTGTCCGTCGACGACGTGCAAGCAGTGGTCACTCAGGCAATGGAGCAGGCCATGGCTGCCGAAGAAGAATCCGCAATGGAGATGGCGGCCACCGCCGCAACTTCGGCCGCAACTCCAACCGCAGCTCCGGCTCCGAGTCCTACGGCCACTGCGGCCCCTGGCTCCAATCTCATCATTGCGGGGGCGCCCGACACACCGGCGCCAACTGCTACTTCAGTCCCACGTGTCACGGGGACCCCGGCCCCCACTCCCACCCCAGCCCCCAGGCCTGCCGCTACTCCACTCCCCACTCCTGTGCCGCTGGCAGTTGGGGGGACGCCATCCTCCACCACCTTCCAGGAATACCTACGGGAAAGGTTCGTCTCTACCGCTGAAGACTCTGTTTCCACTTTCAGCCTCGATACTGACCGCACGTCCTACTACCTCGCCCTCAACTGGGCCCGAGCCGGGTACGAGGTCGACCCCGACTCCGTGCGAGCGGAGGAGTGGATTAACGCCTTCGACTACCGGTACGAACCCCCACTGCGGAATGACAGCTTTGCCATCTCCACCGATGTCTTCCAACATCCACTTGACAGCCAGGTACACATGGCCCGCATTGCCTTGCAAGCACCGGAGATGGACTACGATGCCACGCCTGTGAACGTGACTCTGGTACTGGACGCATCAGGTTCAATGAGTAGCGGCAATCGCGTCGACATCGCGCGGGCAGCGGCGGAGGCCATCAGGGGCAGTCTGCGCAGCCACGACCGTATCGCCGTCGTGCAGTTCAGCACCGATGTCCTCAGTCAGTACACGGTCGATCATCGGCGTCCCGACGACTCAGATGTGGCGCGCTCTATCAGAGACCTGACCCCAAGGAATTCCACCAACGTGCAGGCGGGCCTCAACAAGGGTGTGCAGCTTGCCGACGACGCCCGTCGCCAAAACCCCGATGCCTACAACTACATAGTCCTGATGTCCGACGGTGTCGCCAACGTCGATGCCACCGACCCCTTCGCTATTCTGGAATCCGCCGGGGGCTATGACAGCAGCAACCCCCTCCGCCTCATCACCATCGGCGTCGGCATAGAGAATTACAACGACTACCTGCTGGAGCAGTTGGCCCAGCACGGCAACGGGTGGTACCGCTACCTGACCGATACCGGACAGGCACGCGCCACCTTCAGCCGAGAGAACTGGCTTGCCCTCTCGATACCCTTCGCCGACCAGACCCGGGCCCAGGTCACTTGGGACCCCGACATGGTCGAAAACTGGCGCATCGTGGGATATGAGAACCGCATTGCCTCCGACGAGTCCTTTAGCCAAGCACGCAGGGAGTTCGCGGAGATACCGGCAGGAGCCGCGACTACCGTCTTCTACGAGTTGGAGCTCAAGAGCCAAGGACTCGCCCGCGCGGCCAAGCTCGGGGACGTTGCGTTGCGCTGGGTGACGCCTTCCAACGGCGAGTCAAACCGTCAACACTCCCCCATATTTAGTCTGGGTGATATCGAGTTCGGCGCGGTGAACGATTCACTGCTACAGCTGGGTGCTCTAGTCGCCCTGTCGTCGGACAGGTACAGCAGCCTGCCTTACGCTGACGCCTCCGGTCCGGCTGTACACGAAGACCTTCTTCACCTGAAGGAGCTGCTACTGTCCTTGGATAGTCAGTTGGGCGACTTGGGCGCTTACCAAGACCTCGCCTTCCTGATGGAACACATTACCCGTAACTCCGAGGAAGCGCTACAGCCTTCAGGTTATAGCCGGTAGGCTGCAACCGAGAGCATGAACGTGGCCTCTGGGGTGTGGTTGTTGGTCCGGCGTGCCTCTGCTTGAGAGACCTACTGGTCGGAGTCGGATCCCCATCAGAGGACACTGGGCTGGGAGTCCGGGGCGAGGAACTTTTCCGCCATGTGGCGCGTCCAGGTAAAGATGATGCCCAGACCAAACCTGCTAGGAGGGAATGAGATGACCAGATTCCTGGCTGTCGTATCACTGGCAATAGTCATTCTGATAACACTGGTGGCCTGTGGAGGAGGAGATGAAGGCACTCCCACAGAGGCACCCGCCGGACGGGGTGAGTCGCAAAGGACCGTTGCCGAAGGCGTGCAGCGGCTGGTGTCACCAGCAGCGACACCAGCCGCTGCCGGTGCTCCACCTGTCCGACGCGTTCCGACTGCCGCCCCCGCCGCTCCGGTACGCGCCCCTGCGTCGACCCTAGCCCCAGCCATTGGCCCACAAGGTCCAAGTGGGCCTGCCCCTGCTACCAACTTCCAAGACTATGTGCGGGAACGGTTTGTCTCCGCGGCATTGGACAACGTCTCTACCTTCAGCCTCGACACAGATCGCACCTCCTACTACCTAGCCCTCAACTGGGCTAGGACGGGCTACGAGGTGGACCCTGACTCCGTGCGGGCCGAAGAATGGATTAACGCCTTCGATTATCAATACGAGCGTCCGCTGCGGAATGACAGCTTTGCCGTCACCTCCGAGGTCTTCCGGCACCCGTTGGACAGTCGTATGCACATGGCCCGCGTCGCCTTTCAGGCACCGGAGATGAATTACGACGCTAGGCCGGTCAATGTTACGCTGGTGCTGGATGCCTCCGGGTCGATGGACACGGGCAACCGCGTCGCCATCGCCCGGGAGGCCGCCGAAAGTATCAGGCGCAGCCTGAGCGACCGCGACCGCATAGCGGTAGTGCAGTTCAGCTCCGAGGTCCTCCACGAGCACACAGTGGACCACCGGCATCCCGACGACTCAGCCGTGGCACGCTCCATCAGCCGCCTGACGCCACAGGACTCCACCAACGTGCAGGCGGGCCTAGATCGGGGTGTGCAACTGGCAGACCGGGCACGGCGTGACAACCCCGATGCCTACAACTACATCATCCTCATGTCCGATGGCGTGGCCAACGTGGATGCCACCGACCCCTTCGCCATTCTGGAGGCCGCCGGCGACTACGACAGCAGCAATCCCCTGCGCCTCATCACCATCGGCGTGGGGATCGAGAATTACAACGACTACCTGCTTGAGCAGCTTGCCCAGCATGGCAACGGCTGGTACCGCTACCTGAGCGATACCTCCCAAGCGAGCGCTACCTTCAGCCGGGAGAACTGGCTGGCCCTGTCGATACCCTTCGCCGACCAGACCCGGGCGCAGGTAACCTGGGACCCCGACATGGTCGATACCTGGCGCATCGTGGGATATGAGAACCGTATCACCTCAGATGAGTCGTTTAGCCAAGCCCGTCGGGAGTTCGCCGAGATACCGGCGGGGGCGGCGACTACCGTCTTCTACGAGTTGGAGCTCAAGCGCCAAGGCCTTGGCACAGCGGCCAAGCTCGGCGACGTTGAGGTCAGGTGGGTGACCCCTGCCTCCGGTGAGTCTAACCGTCAACATGCTCCCATCATCGGGCAAGGGGACATCAGGTTCGAGGCAGTGAACGATTCGCTGCTACAGCTTGGGGCGTTGGTTGCCCTGTCATCCGACCGCTACAGCAGCCTTCCTTATGCCGATTCCTTCAGTTCCTCGGTGCATCGGGACCTGTTGAGCCTGACCGACGAACTCCGGTCGCTGGACAGCAGGCTGGGCAATTTGGGTGCCTATCAAGACTTAGCCTTCCTGATGGAACACATCACCCGCAATTCCAGCGAGGCAGGAAGGCCATCAGGCTATAGCCCGTAGGCTGGCAGAGTGACGGCTAGCTATGCTGCCGACGCAGGCGCTCCTTTTCACCGTGAGAGGGAGCGCCTGTTCTTGCTGTCGTAAAGACTTTAATGTCGAGGGCTAGGGAAGGATGGTGTCGGCGTTCTCCTGGATGTAGAGGGCCTGTCGTACTCCGAAATCCTCTTGCAACTGCACCGTCAGGCCACCGTCGACCACAAGGGCGTGGCCGGTGATGAAGGATGCCTCGTCCGAGCAGAGGAAGACGACGGCGTTGGCCACGTCTATGGGCCTCCCCACTTTTCGTAATGGGTACTGGCCCTCCAGAAAGCGCCTGCCCGACGGGTTCTCGGCAGCGGCGGCTTCGATGCGTTCAGTAGCGATATGCCCAGGGCAGATAGCGTTGACCCTGATGCCCATGGGACCGAAATCGGTTGCCATCTGGCGTGTCACCCCGATCACCGCCGACTTGCCCGTTTCATATACCAGCTTCCCAGGAGCCATCAACATGCTGTGCACCGAGGCCATGTTCACTATGCTGCCAGATCCTGTCTTCTCCATCTCCGGCACGGCATGTTTGGCGCCGAGGAAGATGGATTTCACCAGCAAGTTCATACCGACATCCCATTCTTCTTCGGAGACGTCTAGGGCGGTTCCCCTGCCACGACCGTGGGTGGGGCTGTAGCCGTTGTTCACCAAGATATCCAGCCGTCCCCACAGGTGGGTGGCCGTGGTGACCATCCCTCGAATATCGTCATGTCTGCCAATGTTGGCTCGTACGGTCTCGGCGGTGCCCCCTGCTTCTCGGATGGTGGCCACATTGGCATCGGCGGTCGGCATATCGATGTCGGCAACGAGCACACGAGCGCCTTCTTCAGCGAGGCGTCGTGCAGTGGCTCCTCCGATGCCCTGCGCCCCGCCGGTAACAATCGCCACTTGGCCATCCAACCTACCCACAGCTCATCCTCCGTGCGCGGGTAACCTGCAACGTGCCTACCTGCAGGTTGCAACACCGTTCCGAAGTCTGTTTGTGGCACAGACAGTCGGCTTGCCGCATCGTACCCTGATGCCCAGTTTCTTGCAAAGCAGGCCCGGTTTCTTACAAAGCCGAATTGTATAATGCGAAGAACCCAACGAAAGGCATAGACGAGGAGAGACCGTAATATAGGAAAGGGCCGGCAATGTCGAGCCACAACTCTCCAGCGTCCAGCTACACAATGGGCTATAGCGATGAGTTTCTACAACTCCTCGACCGGCGCAGCGCCCAGACCCATGCCGCGCACCTGTTGCCACATTTGAAGCCTGGTCTGCGCGTTTTCGACTTTGGCTGCGGGCCCGGCACCATCACTGTGGGACTGGCCCAAGCCGTCGAACCTGGAGAGATTCATGGGACCGATGCGGAGGCTTCGCAGGTTGAGCTGGCCCGCGCGGCCGCCGAGGCAGGAGGCCATGCCAACATTACTTTTCACGTCGGCGATGTGACCAGCATGCCCTTTGAGGACAACTTCTTCGACGTGGCCCACTGTCATGCAATCTTGATGCATGTGCCGGACACTACGGCCGTCCTTGCCAAGGTAAAGAGAGTGCTGAAGCCAGGGGGGCATCATGGCCAGCCGCGAGTCCATTATCCCCTCGTGTTTCCTAGAGCCTGTGGAAAATAATCTGGAAGAGGGTTGGGTGATTTTTTCACGGCTCCTAGCGGGCAATGGCGGCCATCCCCAGATGGGGCAGGAGCTGAAGAACCTGTTGGTGCAAGCTGGGTTCACCAACGTGAACGCTACTGCTTCATTCGACTTCTTCGGCTTGGAGCAGGACGTGCTCCAGTCCATCGCCCGCATCCAAGCCAACCCCTTCATCCCGCTCAAAGACGAGGTCCGCGGCTTTATCTACGATTGTGTCACCGGACCCCTGAATGAAGTGTCGCCTGGCTAGTATTGGCGCATGGAGTGGTCGGCATGAGGCTCACATCTGCTGTAGCAGTAATCGTCATTGCGTGCGCGTTGGCGCTGGGCTGTTCGTCGACGCCTACGTCCGCCCTTCCCGCTTCCGGTAGCGCCCTCCCTCCCGTGGAGGCGTCTCCCTTGGGGCAGCAGGTGTTCGCGGCCAACTGCGCGGCTTGCCACGGCCAAATGGGTGAGGGACAGCCCAACTGGCACATTCCACAAGACAACGGAATACTGCCGGCCCCTCCGCTGAACGGCGACGGCCATACCTGGCACCATGGGGACGGCTTCCTGTACCGCGTCGTCAGCCAAGGCGGGAAAATCCAGGAGGGACCTGAGGTGCCGAGATTCAAGAGCGGCATGCCAGCCTTTGGTGAAATCCTGAGCGACGAAGAGATACTGGCGGTTCTCACCTACCTCAAGAGCCTGTGGGGCGACAAGATGAAGCTGGACTTCTTTATCCGGGAGTCGCAGGCACTAGCCAGCGAGAACGACCCGCTCCCGATAGGCTTGGAGTAATCTGCCTCCCTCACCGGCCCAAGGTCTTGATGTAATTCACCACATCCCACATCTCATCGTCGCCTAATCGAGAGCCCAAGGGGGCCATGGCCGTGCCTGGGATACCGTCGCGGATGAAGCTGAAGAGGTCGCGTTCGAGGTGCAGGGGCACATGCACAACCAAGTCTGCTGGGGGTGGCGTCAGCCCATGCGCCGCTGGCCCGTCGCCTCTGCCCTCCGTACCGTGGCAGGTCTGGCAGTTTGTCAGGTATGCAGTCTCCCCAGCTTCCAGTGATTCCGGTGTTGGCGGGAACGGGTTGCGTAGCTGCTCAGCTTGTCCGGTAAACAACAGCACCACTCCGATAAGAAACGCGGCTACCCCGGGCACCAATACCCCCGCCCCTTCGCGGAGATTCCTCCCGCCCAAGGGCAGTGCCACCATCGCGAATACGAAGCCCAGTCCGGCAATGCCGATGCCGAGCAGTGACCGTGCCGTGTCGGGCGAGGGAGTGATCAGGGCGCTGCCTCCTGCGCCGGAAGACGCGGCCTCGAAGCGGAAGGCGGTGCGAGCGTCGAAGGCATCGGGACGGCGTACTGTCAGTTCCGCTTGCCAGACACCAGCGATGCTTATCAGGCTTTGCTCCAGCACGTAACTCCCGTCGCCCGCCGGTACTGTGGACGCCCCCTCTTCCCCGAGATCTGCGCCGATGTAGGTAAGGAGCACTGATACGTCGGAGGCGTCGGTGATTGGGGTGCCCAGCCTGTCCTCCAGAGACACGACGAGTCTGTTGGCGCCGACTCGCCCTGGGTCGATTTCGAACACAATCCCCGTCCCCTCCACCGTGTCGCGGAACACCAGTGAATCCGAGACCCCCTTGCCTTCGCGTCCAGCCACCTGTCGCGCTGGCTCCAAACTGGTGAGCACGCCAACGGACCCCACAACGAGCACCGCCAGAACAGCCTCTCCGATAACAAATCGCTTGAGCCAACGCCTGATGTGATCATTCCGTGACAGCCTAGGGCGCACCCATAGCAGGTTTATCGCTCCCAGCCCCAGCAGGGGAACAACGATGACCAACTTGACCACGAGCGTAAGCCCGTAGTGTGTATCCAAAGCTGGCAGGATGTTTACTTGGGCCCACGCGCTGAACATGCCGGTGAGGATGAGGACGACGACGCTGAGCGCCGCCACAACGGAGAAACGGGGCACCATGGCCGAGAGGCAGGCTGTCCGCTGCTTTGGCGTCGGGCTGCGTAACACCAGCGGAATGCTCAACCCGAAGTGGAAGAGCGCCCCCACCCAGAACGCCGCCGCTACAAGGTGAACGTAGTCCATCACCAAGGCTTCCCAACGGATGCCGGCAGTGGCTGCGCCGTGGCTGGTGAGGCTGAGAGTCCACAGTGCTGCCCCACCGAATCCCAACGCCAGCAGGCGCAGAACGATGTGTGGGAGGGAGGTCTGGTCTGCGGCGGCTCGTCGGGCCGCGACTGCCATTGCCGCGACACTGACGGCGAAACCGATCGACAGGAAGAAGCGACATGCCCAGATGCGTCCCCACTCGGTGTCCGTCAGCATCGACCAAGCAGGTCCCGGCAAGACGCCGAGAATCGAGACATCGCGGGCAGCGGATGTCTGGAGCAGCAGTTGGGCCACTGAGGCAGCGATAAAGACGGCAGTGGCGAGCCACAACAGTCCTTGGGAGCGGGCGGCCAGCCGGCTCCCAAGATTTCGCAACTGCTGGTCGGCCTGTCGTGCGAATAACACAGGCCGGGACACCAGCAGGTCGAAGGTCAGGCCCCCCACCATGACGAGTACGCCCAGCAGCACCAGCCAACGCAGCACAGGCTCGGCGGGGGACTGGAGCGAGGGCGAGCTAGGGGCCTCTGCTGGAGTTCCGCTGATGGGCTCCCCCACGGAGAAGAGGAAGGAGCCACGCACCAGATGACCGTCAACGGTCGAGACGTTCTTCCAAGCAACGGTGTAGGTGCCGTCGGGAAGAGGTTGGAGGCCGACGGACATCGCTGTCCCGTCGGCGGAGTCGACCAAGCTCTCCCCATCATCCGCCCGTGACCCTTGGGAATCGAGGACGCGTATGTCGCTCAGACCCGGTTCGATGGGCTCGGTGAACCAGACCGCGACCCGCATAGGAGCCGTCTCCAGCACAGAATCCGGAGACGGCTCCGAACGCGCCTGATTTGCGTGGCCGAAGGCTGGCTCCATCTGAGTGGCAACGCTGACCCACAGCGCCACCACCACGAGGAGAACCGGGACCAGGCCCCTTCTCATCGGGATCGCGCTACCTCTTCTTCTTGACGGCGATCACTGCGCCGCCTACGCCCGATACAACGGCGAGGGCTCCAAGCACAATCGCCAGTATGAGCAGGATGTTTGCGCCCGACCCATCGTCATCGCCCTCAGATGCTGCGAGGGCAGTGTCCTGGGCCTGTTGCGCTGTACCGATGGCGCCCCGCACTGCACTTTCAAGCTCGCGAGCGCTGGGAAGCTCTTCCGGGAATTGAAGCCCGGCTGAGGACCGGATGTCGTCGAAGCCACCACCCCCTCCTCTGGAGAGAAAGGGCTGGTCCACGGGAGAGCCCTCAATGGTCCCAAAGACCCGAAATTGGTACACACCAGGGGTCGTAGGTATGAGGGCAGCAGTGTAGCGGCCCGGCTCGTAGATGTCGGCGTGGAGGGCCAGCACCCGTGAGGCTTCGCTGGCCACATGGGTCACTTCAACCTGAAGCGTCTCTTCCAATCCTTCCACAGGGACGGTATCGCCGTGTCCGCTGCCGGACGAGGCCACCTCTTTACTCATCGACATGCCCTCGCCGCTGTCGTGATCATCTCCCTCCCTCTCGGCGTGATGGTCGTCAGCCTCGCTATCGGTATCTTCGTGGGCGTCTCCGTCGTCGTCGCTATCCCCACCCGTGGCGTGGTCTCTGTCGGTATCACTCGTTGATTCACTGGCATCGTCCTCAGCGTCGCCGTTATCGTGGTGGTCGCCGTTGGATTCTTCGGGTTCGGGCTCCCCGTGGTCGGAGGACATCGACTCCCCCTGCGCAAGTCTGGTGACCCGCACTTCGATCCCGTTCTTGAAACCTTCGTATGCGGGTTCGTCCATCCAACCAACGTTTATGCTGTACTCACCCACTTCTTGGTCTTCATGGGCCAATGCTGTACCCAGTGTCAGGCCCAGCAGGGCTAGCACCGTAGGCACGAGCCATATCATTCTGCGCAAAACCAGTCTCATTAGTGCTCCTTTCAACAATCGGGAGAACGTGTCGCTGACACGGCAGACCTCGGTTGGCGACAGGGCGCAAGAGCCCTGCCGTACTGAGCGGAGGCCGGTACCGGACAAACGACGTAGGCGTTAAGAAGGAGCTACGCTCGAGGGGGCTTCTTGGGGTTTGGGATGGTGGCATCCGTGATGAAGGAGTCATCGGGGGAAAGGGCGAACCGGTCCGGCTCGCCCTCCGGGTCGAATACGAGTTGGCTTTTCTGCTGCAGGTAAGCCATTGCTCCCGATGAACCCGAACCCGCGCCATTGGTGTCGCTCAGAAAGAGGATCCCGGCTGGTGCCCGGTCATCATCGTACACATTGCTGCGGGCATGAAGTTGGTAATGGTTGTTGGTCTCGTAGGAGTGTAGATGCTCGAGGTCTGTGCCTTCTAGGTAGATGTGGGCATGGGCTGGCTGTCGCTCGGCGAAATGATGGTCCAGCAAAGGCCCGAAGAGCGGCAGGAACAGAGCAGCCAAAGCAGCCACGGTAAGCACAGCGTGGAGCATATCCTCCATCATGTCCGAAAAGGTCTCCCTAGCCATCACAGCTATGATACCAGAACCCCGCCGAGAACCTCCGTCGCAGCCGGGCCCTGCTGGTGGTGGGACTGGTGTCGACGCTAGACCGTCCCGCGGCTGTGTGGGACACTGTGGCGAGTGCGGGGCTGTCTTCTGCAAACAGCCTCTTAACCGGCCATCTGCGGGTATTTGGAATGTTCGGCAAGCCGATACGAATTACTGATGGGGTGTTCCAGATACGGGCCATCGGGGCACGTGTGACCGTGCTGGCCGAGGGTGGCGATCTGCTGCTTGTCGATGCGGGATTACGTGGCAGCGGGCGGGTGATAGCCCATAGTTTGAAGGACTTGGGCCGATCCCCCGACCGGATCGGGCGAGTGGTCGTTACCCACGCCCACCCCGACCACACTGGTGGATTGGCCGAACTGGTGGCTGGCAGGAGGATTGCCGTCGCCAGCCATCCACTTGAGGCGGATATCATTGAGGGCCTGAAGCCCGCGCCCAATCCACTGCGATGGAAGATAATTGGGCCGATGGGATGGACCGTCCTGAGCAGACTCATGGGGGACCCCGTCCCCGTTGACGATCGCATAGAGGACGGGGATGTGATTCCCTTCGGCACCGAGGTTCGGGTGGTGCATCTGCCAGGACATACGCCGGGCAGCATCGGGCTCCACCTGCCCCAGAAGCGGGTCGTCATCGTTGGCGACGCTCTGCAATACAAGTTCGCTTGGAAGCTGTATCCACCAGCGCCGGGGGTCACCGAACACCGCACAGAGGCGATGCGTTCGTTGGAGAAGCTGGTGGACCTAGATTTCGATACCATATGCTTCAGCCACTTCCCGCCCATGCGGAACAACCCTCGGAAAGCGCTTCAGGAGTTTCTGCAGCGACATGCCAATTCATCAACGATAGCGTAGACCGCACCCTGTGGTCCGCTTGTGCAGGATGCGCCCAGCCCATCGCTTAACGCATCACAACGTTAGACCGCCTAGCGAGGAGGTTTCCATGAGTCAGGGCCGCGGGGCGAGCGCCCCGGTTGGCGCGACCGTTATCGACTTTTTGCGTCAAGCCGTGGACCGGTATGGCTCTCGAGATGCCTTGCTGTTCAAGCCGGCCTTTCGATATCTCCGCTGGTCTTACTCCCGGCTGTGGAAAGAATCGGGCCAAGTGGCGACCATGCTCCAGCGCCGAGGGTTGGTGAAGGGCGACCAGGTTATCATCTGGGGGCCCAACTCGCCCCACTGGGTGCTGATTTTCTTCGGCTGCCTCCGTGCAGGCGTTATTGCCGTGCCTCTCGACCTCCGCAGCGCACCCGATTACGTGATGAGAGTCGCATCCCGAACAGACCCCAAGTTGGCCTTCACCTCAAGGCTTACCCCCAAAGAGGGAGTGGACTTGAGGGTCCCGGAGATGACCTTTGAAGAACTTGAGGCCGCCATAGCCGCCCTGCCGGATCCGGTGGATGTGGAAATTGGGCCCAACGACCTCGCCGAAATCATGTTTACTTCGGGCACCACAGGCGACCCCAAGGGTGTGATGGTCACCCACCGCAACCTGACGGCTAACATCGAGGGAGTGACCCAGTACATCATCCCCAAACCTTCCAGCAGGTTGTTGTCCATCCTGCCCCTGAGCCACATGTACGAGCAGATGGGTGGGTTGTTCATCGCCCTTCACTCCGGGGCAAACGTTACATACCCCACCAGCCGACAACCGACGGTGCTGTCCCGCACCATGCGCGAGCGGAAGATCACCATCATGCTCCTCGTTCCTCAAGGCTTGGAGTTGCTGATGAACGGCATCGAGCGGGAGGTGGCCCGGCAGGGCAAGGAAGCCCTGTGGCACAAGCTCCTGACCATCGCGGAGAAGACGCCATTTGGGCTGCGACGCTACCTGTTCGCCCAAGTGCACCGCCGGTTCGGCGGCAAGCTCGACTTTGTGGTATCCGGCGGAGCGGCACTGGATGGCGACTTGGCCCGAAAATGGGAACTGCTAGGCGTGAAGATTGTTCAAGGCTACGGGGCCACCGAGGCATCCCCTGTCATCAGTAACCAGACCTTGTCGGAACGCACACCCGACTCCACGGGGCGTCCGCTGCCCAATGTAGACGTCAAGATCAGCGACGAGGGCGAGATTCTGGTGAAAGGCGAGAACGTCACCCCCGGCTATTGGAACGCACCAGAGGAGACGGCCAAAGCCTTCGATGGCGAATGGTACAAGACGGGAGACCTTGGGTACTTCGACGACAATGGCTTCCTGCACATCAAGGGACGCATGAAAGACATGATCGTCCTGCCCAGCGGTCAGAACGTCTACCCCGAGGACATACAAGCCGTGCTCAGCAAGCACCCCCATGTCACTGACGCGGCTGTGGTGGGACTGGACAGAGGCTCATCAGTGGAGGTACATGCTGCCATCATCTTGGACGACGCTGACGCCGCCCAAGATGCCGTGACGTGGACCAACGGACAACTGGCCGAGCAGCAGCGAATCGGCGGCTTCACCGTGTGGCCCAGTGAAGACTTCCCACGCACCCATACGCTCAAGGTGAAGAAGCAGGTGGTCATCGATACCATTCTCGGCAGGCTGCAGCAGGACGCCTCCGTTGGGTCTGCGTCGGCCGGTGGTGGGGCGTCGAGTGGCCCGCGAAACCTTATGCACATCATTGCTGAGGTCAGCAAGCAAGATTTGGCCGAGGTACAGGAGCAAGCCACCCTCGGGGACGACCTGAAGCTTGATTCTCTAGGCCGGGTTGAACTATTGTCGGCCATCGAAGCGGAGCTAGGCGTCTACATGGACGAGGGCCAGCTGAGTCCCGACACCACAGTCACGCAGTTAGCAAACTTGGTAGAGGAGGGCTCTAGGAACCCGCCAATGGTGCGGTTTCCCGGCTGGGGCATGAAATGGTGGTGTCGTATGACCCGGGGTTTCCTGCAGCGGGCTGTCATCTTCCCGCTCATCACCGTTTCCTACGGTTTGAAAGTTACAGGTCGTGAGAACCTGTCGAGCATCAGCGGACCTGTGCTATTTGCGTCCAACCACAACCTAGGCTTGGACAACCCTCTGATCATCAAGGCAGTTCCCATCAGGTGGCGTCGTCGCATGGCCGTCGCCGGAGCGGCTGAGCTATGGAAGAACCCAGTCTGGTGGATCGTCAACCCGCTCTTGGGCAACGCCTTCCCGGTGGCCCGTGAAGGATCCGTGCGGCCCAGTCTCGAGAACATGGGCAGGATCATGGACAACGGATGGTCGGTCTTGATTTACCCGGAAGGAGAGCTGACCGTCGGTGGGCCCATCAAGCCATTCATGCACGGCACCGGGCTGGTTGCGGTAGAGGGGAGCATCCCCGTGGTCCCGCTGCGTCTACACGTTCACAAGCTCGGCTCGCCGAAACGGTTCCCCTTCCTCAGGCGTGGTAGCGTGGAGGTGAGGTTCGGGGCCCCATTGAGCTTCTCTCCGGGGACCGACTACCAAGATGCCACGTCCGCCATCGAGAACGCAGTCAAGTCCTTGTGAGAGTGGCCACGGGGACAGACGCAGGGTGTCGGGCACGCCTTAGTCGAGCATAGTCCGAGCCAGCTCCCGAGCTTCGTCCAAGGTCTTGACGAAGCGGGCCTTGGGAACCTTTTGGAAGACGTTCAGGGCGTTGAGGGTCTTGCCTACCGAGTCGGACAGGTTCAACACGATACACTCGGTGTCTTCAGCGTTGGCGGTGTCGATCAGCTGTTCCATGACCATCGCGGCGCTATCGTCCATACGGGTGGTGTTCGAAAAGTCGAAAATGACGACCTCATGGTCTCTGATGTCGCGGCCAATCACACTCGCCAGTTCGTTGGCAGAGGCCACGGAGAAGCTCCCGCGCAGGGCCACCAGTCCTACTCGAGCCCGATAGAGCGCTTCCTCATCCAAGCCTTCATCCAACAGGTCCTCACCGGCGCCGAAGAAGGTCTGCTCCAGTAGCGGCACGGACACTACACTATCCAACTCAGGGCGGGACTCCTCTTGTGCACGGGCCAGCCCCGCGGCTATGAGTCCCAACGCCACCGCGGTCACCAAGTCCACGAATACGGTCAGGACCAGCGTGATGAGCATGATCATCAGGTAGTCGCGTCGTATGTACCGTACCCGCGTGATGAAGCGCCAGTCGACGATGTCCCACCCCACCTTCATCAATATGCCAGCGAGCACCGCGTGGGGGATGGGTTCGGTTATCCAGCCGATTCCCAGCACCAAGGCCAGCACAAAGCCGGACCGGAGCACCCCGGCGACAGGGGTCCGTCCGCCAGCCCGGATGTTGACCACGGTGCCCATGGTTGCACCTGCCCCCGGAAGGCCACCCACCAGGCCTGAGGCTAGGTTCCCTAGCCCCTGCCCCATCAGCTCGCGGTTGGGATTGTGGCGGGTACGTGTGAGAGAGTCAGCCACCAGCGATGTAAGCAGGCTGTCGATGGAGCCGAGAAGGGCGAGGATGAAGGCGGGCTCGATGACTCCAGCCAGAAAGCCGGGAGATAGCTGTGGTATCTGGAGTTCGGGCAGGCCCTTTGGCACCTCGCCAATGATGGGAGCATTGCTAAGCCAGAAAAGCCCCACAAGGGTGCCGACGACGAGCGCGGCTAGTGGTCCTGGAAGGAACTTGCGCACTCTGCTGGGCCAGAAGATGCCCACCCCCAAGGAGACCCCTCCGAGGATAAGGGCTTCGTAGCTGATGTCGCTTATGGCATCGGGCCAAGCGCGTACGGAGTTGAGCGGACCGCCTGAAACGGTTTCCAGACCCAAAAGAGGCATAACTTGTATGACTATGATGATCATGCCGATGCCTGACATGAAACCGGAGATTACTGAATAGGGGGTGTAGGTGACGAGGCTGCCGATTCTTATCGCCCCCAAGGCAATCTGCAGCAGTCCCGCCAGCATGACGATGGTGAAGGCTTCTGCTAGGGAGTCGGCGTGCTGGGTGACCACCACCGCCATGGCAATGGTCATGGGGCCGGTGGGCCCGGATATCTGGGAGGGGGTGCCCCCGAACACAGCTGCGAAGAAACCAACGGCGATGACGCTGTACATGCCCGCGATTGGGCCTATGCCGGATGCGACGCCGAAGGCAAGGGCCACAGGCAGTGCCACCACCGCCGCTGTGACGCCGCCGAACAGATCCCCGTGGAGGCTTTTGAAGTTATAGGAGGGGATTCGCACTTAGGTTGGTGCTCAAGAGCCCAAGGTAGTCGGAGGGCCAGTTCCACACCGCTAACTTGGGTGGCAAGGCATCGGAGCAGTCCACCTCTTCCTATTGATGCGTCCTGCGGGCGGCTCCGGTGGCTAGGATAAACCGCTGACTAACATAAGGCAAGGAGGCCCAACCCGGCCTGTTACTTCCAACCTGCTACTTCAAGGAATAGGTCAAAAAGACTACATACAGAGGCTGTAGTGACCTATGACGACTTCCCGCTGCGACTGGTCCCAAGCGGCTCGCTTCTCCTCTATTACCCGCTCCATGATGCCGACGTCGCCTAGGAAGGTCTGGTTCCACATCTCGTTGCCGAACTGCATCGCGTCCAGAGGGCGGGCAAAGCCATTCAATATCATTCCATTAACCCGGTTCGGGTCGATGATGGAGAGACAGACACCCTCGTCTTCAACCCCTTCGGGGACTTCCTCGAAGTAGTAGGCCCGCATCTCGATGCCACTTGCTTCCGGTTGGGCGTTCTTGTACAGGACCGTGTCCAATCCTCCCTCGGGTGTGGGGACTTGCGCCCATGTGCAACTGTCGTTGCGGAGGAATCTCTCTAGGTCGGCTGCTTCCTTGCCCCGCATCAAGCGGACAGATGCGTAGAAACCTCCTACGATGGCAGCTATCGCTACCACTACTCCTATGACGATGTAAACAGCTAGCAAGACGCCATCTCCTCCTGACAGTTTGCCTTGACCACTTGCCTTGCCATGGTAACGCTGATGAGCGTTTCCGACAACGGCGGCCGGCACTTGGACCACGCGCCTCATAATATCTGCGAAAGGAACAGCTTGGTGCGGTCGCTCTGGGGGTCCTCGAAAATCTGCTCCGGCGGGCCCGACTCGACGATGGAGCCTTGGTCGAACATCATCAAGCGGTCCGCGACCTCCCGTGCAAACCCCATCTCGTGGGATACCACGATCATGGTCATACCCGACTCGGCCAGCTCCTGCATCACGTCGAGAACTTCTTTGATCATCTCCGGGTCCAGAGCAGAGGTTGGCTCGTCGAACAGCATGATGTTGGGCTGCATGGCCAAAGCGCGGGCTATGGCCACCCGCTGCTGCTGACCGCCGGAGAGCTGTGTGGGGTACTTGTCTATCTGTTCCGGGATGCCCACTCGTTCCAACAGTTCGAGGGCCACCTGCTTCGCTTCCGACTCGGGCAGCTTGCGTACCTTTATGGGAGCCAGCGTGATGTTGCCCAACACCGTCAGGTGGGGGAACAGGTTGAAGGACTGGAAGACCATTCCCACATCCCGTCTTATGGCGTCGATGTTCCGTACGTCGTCCGTCAACTCAATGCCATCGACGATGATCTGGCCGCTCTGGTGCTGCTCCAGCCTGTTGAGAGTGCGGATGAAGGTGGACTTGCCGGAGCCCGACGGCCCGAACACCACCACCACCTCCGCCTTCTTTATGGTGGTGGTGACATCCCGGAGCGCATGGTACTCGCCATACCATTTGTTCACGCCACGGCAGATGATGATGTCGTCGCCCTTTTCCGTCGCTCTGGCGTAGGCCCCACCGGTTTCGCCGCCATTCGCCTCAGGCCCCTTCGTCTCAGCCATGACTCCTCCCGAATCGGATAAGTCCAAGGTGTGCTCCCGAACGCCTCATAGCTGCCTCACCGTTGGCCCACGCCCAAGTTTTGCTCGATGTGCCGGCTCACGTAGGACATCCCGTACGTGAAGATCCAGAATACAAATGCTAGGAAGATGAAAAGCTCCTTGGCACTGGAGATGTGCTCTACGTTGCCCTGAATGAACGAACGGCTGTATTCCACGATGTCCAGCATGCCTATGATGTAGACGAGGCTGGTGTCCTTGAATAGTGAGATGAACTGCCCCACGATGGCGGGGATTACGTTGCGTATCGCTTGTGGCAAAGAGATCAGGAGAGTGGTCTGCCAACTTGGCAATCCAAGGGCGCGGGCCGCCTCGGCTTGCCCTCGATGCAGCGCCTGCAGTCCGCCGCGGATGTTCTCGGCCATGTAGGCCGAGCTGAACAACGTGATGATTATGGCAGCCCTGAGCAGATTGTTTACCGGGAAGTCCTTGGGGAAGGCCAAGGGGACCAAGTGCTCGGACATGAATAGCAGGGTTATGAGTGGCACCCCCCTGAACACCTCAATGAACGCGACGCACAACAGACTGACTACGGGCAGGTGGCTGCGCCTTCCCAAGGCTAAAACAATCCCAATGGGCAGGCTGATCACGATACCGGCTACGGCAAGCAGCACATTCAGCATCAGCCCGCCCCATTGGTTCACCGAAACGGGCTCCAAGCCGGGCACACCTGGCACCCCTCGAAGCAGAATGAGGACGACGACAAAGGTCGCAACGCAGAGTATCGCCAGCCGTTTGGGCGTTCCGAGTGAGGTGTATCGGCCAATGGCCCAGCCCAAGCCCAGCGCCGGCAGGTTTGCTACCAGCAGGAGACGTACGTCCATACCCATTCTATCGAGGCTGTAGGGCAGCAGGGCGAAGAGGGCCATAACGACAGCAATGGCAATGGCCAACCGCTTCGCAAGGCCACCACCGGCGATGCCCCAACCCATTCCGAGTAACACTGTGACCAGCAGAAGAGAGGCTTGGGGCCTCCAAAAGCAGTTCTGGTCTGAACAGGCCTGCACGGTGTTGTAAGGGCCGATGGCTAGCCGGCCACCAAGGGTGCTGATGACAGTCCAGTCAGCGGTGAAAATGGCCCATCGCAAGCCAAAGAAGAGAGCCATTCCAACAACTACGGCGGCGGCTATGGTGAATGCGCTGTTGTACCATTCGCTGAACAGGTTGTCCCGCGCCCAAGCCACCACACCCCTGGTGGACCGAGGCGGTGGAAGAGGTCGCGCGATCTCTATATTAGCGTCGGCTGCCATAGCTACTCTCTGGTTGCGTCAGTGCCTTCCGTCAGTTTGGGTGTCAGAACCGTATCCGCCGGTTATACAGGTTGCCGATGACCGAATAGGTGAGGCTCAAAGCCAGATAGGCCAGCATTAGCATCAGGTATATGGATATCGCCGGAGCAGTCTGGGTCATGGTCTTGGCTACGTTGGTGAGGTCGGAGTAACCGATGGCCCCGGCTAGGCTGCTGTTCTTGGTCAGATTGAGGTATTGGCTGATCAAAGGAGGCACGATGACCCTGAGGGCTTGGGGGAAAGTGACGTGGCGCAAGGCGGTCATGCCGGACAGGCCCAAGGCCCTAGCCGACTCCCGCTGACCACGGCCCACAGACTGTATGCCCGCTCGCACTATCTCGGCGATGAAGGATGCAGTGTACGTGACCAATCCCAACATGAGGACTATCAGGCCTGCAGGTATCTCGTATCCCCCGTCGACCTTACCGCGGGGTTCCTGAATGTCGGGGACCGAGATGCTAAAGGGGAGTCCACCTGATATTACACTCACGAAAACCCAGCCGATGGCGCTGACAAGGGTCACTGTCACGAAGCCAGTCAGCACAGGATACGCGGTGGAGCCCGTTCGCTCTTCGCGGGCGACCAGCCACCGATGTGCTGCAATGCCTATCCCAATACCCACCAATGACACCAGCAGCCACGTCAGGGCCGCATCACCGCTGCCCGGCGATGGCCAAGGTGTCGCCAAAAAGCGATTGTTCAGAAATATCCCGTCAGCGAGGTTGTACGAGTGCTGCCATGTCGGCAACTCGACTACGATATAGAACCAGAAGAAAAGTTGCACCAGCAGAGGCACATTGCGAAAGAACTCGATGTAGACCAGTGCCACCTTCGCGACGAGCCAGTTGGTGGACATGCGCGCCACACCTATTACGATACCAAGCACCGTGGCCAAGGCCACACCCACGACGGATATGATCAGGGTGTTGGTGAAAGCGACGATGAACGCATACAGGAAGGAGTCAGAAGACACGTAGGGGAGGAAGGAATGGCCGATGCCCGCCTGGAACTGGCGGTCCAGGAAGGCGAACCCGGCTGGGATGTTTCGGTCGTCGACGGCACTGATAACGTTTAAAAAGAACCAGCCGACCAAGGCAACGACTAAGATGCCCGACACGATCTGAGTCGTCCACTGGATGACCACCACGTGTCTCCAGACCGGTATGCCTTGGTAGGTCAGGTTGCGGAGCAGAGTTGCCATGATGACCTTTGCCAATCCCTCCTGCGTCTGCCGATTCTAATACATTGTGACTTGGGCCTACCAGAAAGATACGAGCTCACTGGCGGCCCTTAGGCCGCTTGCCCCTTCGCCAGTAAGGAACAAGAAGGGGTGGCCGGTCGATGCCGGTCACCCCTTCGATCAAGCTATATGGAGTTGCGCTAGCGCAGAGGTGCAGCGTAAATCTGGCCGCCCCTCGGGCAGTCGGTGCAGGGGGCGTTTGTCCAGAGAGCATTCCGGCCATTCTCACGTGGGAGGTTGATGCCGGCGGGCCCAAGGTTGCGATCGTAAATCTCGCCGTAGTTGCCCACCGCCTTGATCACGTCTTGGGCAGCAGTCTTCTTCAGTCCCAAGCTGTCTTGGCCGAAGTCGCCTGAGATGCCAAAGAGGCGGTCTACCTTCGTGTTCCCTGTCTCAGCCGTGGGCACCGAGTCGGTTGTGATTCCGTACGCCTCAGCGTAGATGAGCATGCCCATGACTGTCTTCACCACATCGAACCACTGGTCGTCACCGTGAGGGACCACGGGCCCAAGAGGCTCTTCGGAGATGGTATCGGGCAGGATTACATGGTCGGCTGGATTGCTCAAGGCTGTCCGTAGTGCGGCGAGCTGGGATTGGTCGTTGGTAAACGATTCGCACTGCTCCTCGTCGTATGCCTTGACCACTGCGTCGGTGTCCTCGAAGGTCAGCGCGCTGATGTTCAGGTCGTTCTGGCTGGAGAAGTCCTGCAGGTTCAACTCAGTGGTTGTGCCCTGGGTTACGCAAACGGTGGCGTCCTTTAGGTCTAGAGCACTGGATATGCCCGCTGACTCCCTAACCATGAAGCCTTGTCCATCGTAGAACATGGTCTGAGTATAGTTGCCCCACTGGGCATCGCGGGAGGTTGTCCAAGTAACGGTGCGAACGAGCAGGTCCACTTCGCCCGACTGGATGGTTGGGCCTCGGTCTGCAGCCGTAATCAGATCGATTTCAATGGCGTTGGGGTCGCCCAGCACCGCAGCAGCCACGGCCCGGCACAGGTCGATGTCGAAGCCTACGTTGTTCCCATCGGCATCTGTGTAGCCGTAGCCGGGCACGTCATTGCGGCTGGCGCAGACAACGTTGCCACGGTCCTGGACTGTTTGCAGCCTGCCCTCTTCTTCGTCCGCACCACCGCAGGCAGCCATCGCCACGGCCAGCGCCATGGCCATAACGGCTAATGTTAGTATGCGCAGGTTCTTGCCTAGAAATTCCAATTCGGTTCCTCTCCTTCGATGTAGGTTTCGACTCTCCATCCCCGAGCAGGCGCCTAGGTCTGGGAAGCGAATCACCGCCGATTATAGCCGCACTTATGTCCGAGGCAAAGCTTATCCAGCTACCATTGCCCATCGAAATCGGCCTGGTCCTTAGGCGGATGTCCCTCTGAGGGGCAGCACGGCGAAGACTACGGCGGCCACAGCGAACAATGCTGCTATGTAATAAACCACCGCCTCGAACCCGTAGGCCTCATAGAGCGCACCAGCCAGCAGAGATGAACCGGCTGACATGAAGAAGGCAATGCACGATACGACGCCCATGCCGGTGTTCGCCACACCCCGTCCCACAACGTCGAATACCGAGGCCACCACGATCGGCTGGTCAGGATAAAGGAACAGGCCCAGCGCTGCCACAACGACGGTCAGCATTAGCCCATCCGAGAAGGGCAGAAGCGCCAAGGATAGCAGGCAGGACCAGACCAATCCGGGCACCAGCACCTGCCTGCGTCCCCAGCGGTCGGACAGGTGGCCCGCCAGAGGCTTGGCCACCAGCCCGATCGCGATGAGCAGGCCGATGTGGAAGCCACGCGAGAAGGTGCTGAGTTCCAGGTCGTTGGCCAGATAGAGGGGAAGGACCGTGACTAGCGCTACCAAGGCCATGCCCCGCAGTCCTCGAACCGCGGTCAGCCCCCATAGCGCAGGGTTCCTCAGCAGTTGTTTGGTTATCTCAGTGCGGTCGGATATAGAAACGGCGGTGTCTTCGTCGTCCCTCGCTCTTCCGATGCGGCGAAACAGCCAGAAGGCCAATATGGCCATGAAGATGGGCACCGCGCCGTAGATGCTCAGCAGCCCGCGCCATGTCAACACGGCGAGCAGGGCTCCCGTGGCCAGCGGGCCGGCTACGTCTCCAATGCTGCCGCCCACGCCGTGGTAAGAGAGGGCAAGTCCTCGCTTTTCGGGAAAGTGGTGAGAAAGGGAGGCTTGGGCTGGCAGGTGCCAGAGGGAGTGAGAAGCGGCCACCACCACCATGCCAAGTAGCAGCAGGGGATAGACAGGAGACACTCCCATGACCAAGGAACCCAAGGCCGCTGCACCCAGACAGGTTGCCAGCAGTTGGCCCCAATATCGGCGCAACATATCGACCACAATCCCGCCGGGGAGCGATACCAACCCCGATGCGATCTCCCGTGCCGAGAGCGCTCCACCCACGCCCACGGCATTCAGGTGGAACGCAGTCTGGATTTCAGGGAGCAGAACTACGAAGCTCTGGATGACCCAGTGGAATACAGCATGTCCAGCCGCCAGTCCAGGAATGATGACGGTGGCGCTGGTAGCTGACCGTCGTTCGGTAGCCTGTTCCTGCATAAGCTCCATCCAATAGGGGAGACCTTTGCATACTCCCTCTCCCTCGATGGGAGAGGGTTGGGGTGAGGGTGAAAGGGCTGCATCACAAGCTGCCGTTCGCTGCTCAGGCACCCTGGATTCCCGCCTCCGTCGGTATGGCGGGATTGTGCCAAAGTCTCTGGTGCGGGCATCCTACGCAACCCTGTATGGGTGTGTCTATGCCTACCGCGTCCTTGCAATCGCCCACAGATAGAGGAGGCCGGCGCCAGCCATGATTATCGCACCACCGCCGTAGGTCCAACCGAAGCCCACGGTGGTTACCAGATGGAACCCCACCAAGGGACCCGTCCCGGAGCCAACGTCCTGCCACGTGGCGTACCGGCTCAGCACCGATGCCCTACGTTCCGGAGGGGCCAGCTCACCAATGGAGGCATTTAGCGACACCGCCAACGCGGTGCCTGCGATGAACAGTGCACTCACAGCCGGGAAGACCACTGCCAGCGACCTCTCAACTGATACCAAGGCCAGCATTACAGCGACTATGGCGGCCGAGGCGAGGATGATCTTGCTCCGGCCCAGACGGTCAGAAGCGTGGCCGAATGGCACGCCTAGACCTAGGTCGCCAGACCATCGGACACCCACCAGCAGGCCGCTCAACACGCCAACGCCAAGAGTAACCCCTAACACCGTCGCGCCGTCGCTGGCGATGGTCCGCACGATGTAGGCTGCGGTGCTCACCATCAGGCCCGAAACTAGCAGCCCCATCACGAACACCTGTATGTTGACCACCGTAATCAGCATCATCGGCCTAGCAACCGGGTCGGGACTGGGGCTCTGGGTCGCTGTTGCCCCTGTGTCAGCCTCTTTACCAGCCTCTTTGCGCTGCCCAAGCGTTCCGGGCACGTTGCCGAGGGGCACCAGTCCGCAGGCAAGCAGCGTTACCCCTCCGAAGACGAGGAACGTCTCGCGACCGCCCATGGCGTCGGCTAGTACGCCCCCAAGGAGCACGGCGACCAAGCTGCCGCTTCTGGCGCAGCTGTAGAGCAAGCCCATGAGACGGCCAATGGTGGCACTGCTGCCCGTCTCGATGACCGCTAGGTAGCCGCCCAACCGTAATAGGGACCATGAGATGCCCCATGCGCCGTGGGCTAGAAACAGAGGCCAGAATCCGGTGAAAAGCCCATAGCTCAGGGTGGTGGCGGAGGCCAAGACGATAGCAAAGACAAACGGACCGTGGAACCCGAGCCGTTCGAATACCCAACCGGCGGCGGTGTTGGAGACCACACGTATGTAGCGGTTGATGCCGAGGATAAGGCCCGCGGCCGTAGCGGTGACGGCAAACTCGTCCAGCTTGGAGGGGAGGATAACGTACAGGGCGCTGTCTCCGAGAAGGCAGACCGCCGTGACCAACCCCACGACCACAACGGGCCTAGGTGAGGTGCGGCGGATGAGGGAGGTTGCCTCTCCCAAGATGCCCCCGATCCTGTCAGGCAGGTCCCAACACCCACGAGTCCGACAATGGTGCCGCCCCATCAAGGTGGCCGACATCATGCAGGCCGTTGGCCTGCCCCGAAGAGGACTGCTCTGCTATGCGGTCAGCTTGCCCAACTGATTGCTACAAGGTCAGTCGCCCGCAGGCCCCAAAGAACTGGACGCTAGCCCTGTAGCTGTTCCAGCTGTTCTACGATTTGGCGGAAGGGGGCCCGATGGGTCGTGCCTCCCGAAAACCTCCACTGTATGACACCTTCTTGGTCTACGACGAAAGTTGAAGGCACGGCCCGGTTGTTGTCGGAAGGATTGGTTAGCCTGTAGGTCGCGACCACCTCCCCAGCGGGGTCATAAAGGATGGGGAAGGGTATGCCCAAGCTTTGGGCGATTTCAGTGACGTCGCCAAGCTCGTCGACACTGATGGCCACGACCTCGGTATTCAGGTCTTTGATGGTGTCATACTCGTTGGTCAGCTCGTCCAGCTGCCTGCGGCAGAATGTTCAAAAGAAGGCGCGGTAAAACACCACCAACACGTTCTTGTCGCCCCGATAGGAAGCCAAGGAGCGGTCCGATCCCGATGCCGCTGGGAGCTGGAAGTCAGGCGCCAATTCTCCCACATTGGTGCCCACTACAAGGGCAGGCGCAGGAGGCGCAGGAGGCGCAGTGGCAGGTGGGTCCGTGGCAGGTGGGACGGTGACAGCGGGCGTTGGGTCATCAACCGTTTGCGTGGGGGTTGGCACCGCGTCGGAGGTGACAGCTATTGTTCCCGAGAGTTGTCCAGCCACCGTTGTGTCGGTCGAGAGTTGAGCGTCGGAGGCTGGCTCGACAGAAACCTGCCCGCCAGATGCTTGGTCGCTAGAAGCCTGGCCGGTGATTGTGGTCGCCGGGGTTTGTGCAGGCTGGTCTGCAGAGGTCGTTTCCGCCCGGGCTTGGCTAGTCGGAGCAACTGTTGTCTGTGTAGCGGTTGCGCTAGGACTTGCTGATTCGGTGGCGGCTAGTGGTTCCGCAGTGGCAGATAGTTCCGGCGCCACAGAGGTCCCTGACGCAGGAGATTCTACTGAAGGAGACGCGCTTTCTGAGGCGCTGTCACAAGCAGCCAGCACAAATAGGGCCGCAACAACTAGCCCTAGCAATAAGCCTGTCCGCATAACAAATACTCTACACCACCTCTATCTGGAAGTAAAAGCATTGGGATGTAATGCGCAATGTCCTAGAATACCGAGGCACCCGAAGTGGTGGAGCATCACAGAACGGAAGCTGAAGAGCCCGAACACTGAGGATAAGGAGGTATGTCCCCATGGCAGATGTCGTAAAGAAGTTAGTAGCAGTCTACCTCGTGGCGACCGCGCTGGCGGCGTTCGTCCTATTCATCGTGACGCCCCTGACCCACGACGGCTCGCCGGAGTATCCCATATGGAAAGTCCTCAACTACTTCATGGCAGCGGCGACACTCATTATCCTAGTGTTGGGCTGCTATAGAAAGTGCAGCCTAGGTAGGGAAGGCGACCAAGCCAGCAACCTAGATCGTGTTGCTGCCAACGTCGTCTTCTATGGGGCCGTCGCCCTCGCTATGCTCTTCTTCTGGGAGTGGTTCTGGACCCTGAACCCCGACAGCGAGACCGGGGATGCCGTGACCTCTCACCTGATATACTTCCCGATAGTGGATGCACTGTTCACCATCCTCGGACTGGCTTCCGGCAAATATCTTTGGACGTGCGTAAGGAGACCTGGGGGATAGGATGCGCGAGGCTTCACAGGCCCATCGAGCCAATGCCCCGGCCGGTCGTCCCCCACACCCCGGCGGGCGATCCCTGATAACATGGGCCGTTGACAATTGGGTTCTAGGGTATGAAAATACGCGTGTAACCTTAGCCGAAGTGCGTAAGGACGCATCAATTTATTATTCAAGGGCAGGAGGTAGGTATGGCTAGTAACGACATAGCCTTGATGGCTCACCTAATGCGGCGAGCCGGTTTCGGGGCTAGCCGGGAAGAACTCGAGCGACGGGCGGCCAAGGGCTACGACGCCACCGTCGACGAGTTGGTAGATGCTGAGGGCGACCAGGCCGACAGGCTGGAGTTCCTCCGGTATCACCCCGGCTTCGACCGCCCCATTACAACCCCAGGCATGGGCAGCGCTTCTTGGCTGCATAGCCTGATCAACACAGGTAGGCCACTGGAAGAGAAGATGGTGCTGTTCTGGCATCACCTGTTCGCCACGGGCCAGTCCAAGGTCGACAACTACAACATTGTGATCAACCAGATCAACATGTTCCGTGAGCACGCTTTGGGCAACTATCGCGACTTCCTAGTAGAGCTGGCAAAGGACCCGGCCATGATCTACTGGCTCGACAACTGCGACAACCACGGCGCAGCGGTCAACGAGAACTGGGGGCGCGAGCTTCTGGAGCTCTTCAGCATGGGTGTCGGCAGCTACACCGAGGTCGACGTTCGTGAGGCCTCCCGGGCCTTCACCGGCTGGACCTTCGATCCCGGCCCCCCGAGGAACTACTACAGCCGTTACGACTGGGAGTTCCTCTATAGGGACGAGGACCATGACGATGGTGAGAAGACCTTCCTCGGTACCACCGGCAAGCTCAACGGCGAGGACATCATCAACATCGTGTGCGACCAGCCCGCCACCGCGCGCTTCGTCGCCCGCCACCTCTACAACTTCTTCGTGGCAGACGAGCCTCAGGTCCCGGCTTGGTCTGTGACCCCGCCCCGTGACCCGGAAGCCATCGACCTGTTGGCCCAGACGTTCTTGGATTCCAAGGCCGACATCAAGTCGATCCTGCGTGTGCTCTTCAAGAGCGCGTTCTTCAAGAACGCCCGGTTTGCCAAGGTCAAGAGCCCGGCGGAGATGGTAGTGAGCACCTACCGTCTGGTCGGTGGCATGGAGTTCCCCGCCCCCGGTATCGGCGAGATGTCCCGCCAGCCCATGTACATGGGTCAGGACATGATGAATCCCCCCAGTGTCGAGAGCTGGCACACGGGCGTGGAGTGGATCAACAGTGGCACGCTCATGAAGCGGATTAACTTCGCTGCTGGCATGCTGGGCGACACCAGTCGGCCGGGCATCCAAGCCATTGTGAATCGTCTGCGCGACCAGGGCGATTTGACCCCTGGGGGCTTCGTGGACAGCTGCCTCGACATCCTCGGACCCATGGAAGTGGGTTCGGAGACCCGTGAGCAATTGGTATCCCATGCCAGTGAGGGCGGTCCCCTCAACTGGAGCAATCAGGATGCCACCACCCAGCGCGTGGGCGAGATGCTTCAGCTGATCGCATCCTCGCGTGAGTTCCAGTACGCCTAGGTCTATTGACCTAGGTTAAAGAAAGGAAGGAGAGAGAAGCGAATGGCTACAAGCAAGAAAGACCCCGTGCTGGTAGTGCTCCAGCTGTCGGGCGGTAACGACTACTTCAACACCATCATCCCGTACAACGACCCGTTGTACCGGGACAACCGCCCCGCAGTGGGGATCCCCGACGACCAGATCCTGCATCTGGACAGCGAGTACGGCCTCCACCCCTCCATGAGCGCCATGCGGGACATGTACAACGATGGCCAGTTGGCCATCATCCACGGCGTGGGCTACCCGGATTCCCCGCGGTCCCACTTCCGCTCCATGGACATCTGGCACACCTGCGAGCCGGACAAACTCGGTACCGAGGGTTGGCTGGGACAGGCCACCAAGGTCCTGGACCCCAACAAGGAGAACATCGTCACCTCCGTCAGCTTTGGGCCGAGCATGTTCCGCTCAATGGTCTACCCCGAGGTCCCCATCGCCTGCATCGACGACCTAGAGTCCTACGGTCTCCTGACGGGCATCGAGCAGGAGCAGCAGCGGTTGAAGATACTCGACCGCTTCTCCCGCATCTATTCCCCGGTTATGGGCACCGACGCCGTAATGCAGTACATGGGCCAGACTGGCCTAGAGGCCATGAAGGGCGCCGACATTCTGAAGGTGGCCCCTGAGGGCTACACCTCCAGCATCGAGTACGCCGATACGCCCATCGCCAAGAAGCTCAAGGGCATCGCCCAGATCCACCTAGCCAACCTGGGCACCCGGGTCTTCTACTGCGACCACGGTAGCTTCGACACCCACGCCAACCAAGCAGGCCTGCACGGCCAGCTGTGGACCGACGTGGGCGATGCGCTCGGCGATTTCTTCTCTGACCTGCGAGAGCACAACGCCGCCGATAACGTGCTGGTGTTCATGTTCTCCGAGTTCGGCCGACGTGTGCACGACAACGGTTCGGGCACCGACCACGGCGCGGGCGGGGCTTCGTTCCTCGTCGGTGACATGGTCAAGGGCGGACAGTACGGCGAGTACCCGTCGCGGCGCCAAGAAGACCTGTCGCAGGGCGACTTGGTCCCCAACCTGGACTTCCGCAGTGTCTACTCCTCCATCCTGGAGGACTGGATGCAGGTCGAAGCCGCCCCCATCGTGCGCGGCAACTTCGACAAGCTGAGCTACTTCTAGGCGTAGCGTAGCAAAGCGAATAGAGCCTACTCCGAGGGCCAGCAGCTTAGGCTCGCTGGCCCTCGGCCTAGTAGGGACAAACCCAACAGGGGTAATACCCCAAGAAGCTCAGGCGTCCAAGTGACGCCAATTCGCTTAAGAGGAAAGATATATGCTGACACAAGTAGTCGCGGGACGGGTGTTTGACTTTAGTCACGCCGTCGGCCGCGGAGCAGTTACGGGCATGGGGTTCACCACGCCTGTCAAGGTGCTCACCACCAAGGGCGACACGGTCTACGTCGTCAACCGCGGTTGGGAACAGGGCACCAACACCACGTGGGACAAGACCCTTCGAGCAGTCCGAATCACGGTAATGACCATGGGCACGGAGCCCGGCGATGAAGAGCTGGTAGGCGAGTTTTCCCGGCCCGGCACAGACGCTGGTGAACTCATCTGGCCCGCCGGTATCGCCATGGACAACCAGGACCGCATATTCGTCAGCGACGAGTGGCTGAACAGGGTGTCCATCTTCGACAGGGACGGCAACTTCATCAAGATGTGGGAGTCCGCCGGTGAGGGCGACGGCCAGTTCCATGGTGCCTCCAGCATGGTGTTCGACGCCGACGACAACCTGTTGATTGTCGACAGCCTGAATCACCGTGTTCAGAAAGTGGCCAAGGAAGACGGCCGCTTCATAAGCAAGTTCGGCAGCCACGGCAATGGCGATGGCCAGTTGGACTCGCCATGGGGGATCACCCTAGACAAGGAAGGCCACATCTACGTGGCTGACCACAAGAATGACCGGGTCCAGAAGTTCAGTCCGGACGGCCGGTACGAGGCCTCCTTCGGCAGTTCCGGCGACGGCCGCGGCGAACTGAGCCGACCCGCCGATGTAGCAGTGGATCCCGATGGCGACGTCTACGTCGCCGACTGGGGCAACCACCGGGTGCAGATCTTCGGAGCTGATGGCCGGTTCGTCACCACTTTCTGGGGCGAGGCCCGCGAACTGTCCAAGTGGGCCGAGATGTCGGTCGTTGCTAACCCCGACTCTTTGAAGCGCCGACGTCAGATGCGCAAGCCCGAAGTGGAGGGCTACTTCACCCGGCCCGCAGGCGTCACCTACGACCCCGTCAAGAACCGCCTCGTGGTGGCCGACACCCAGCGGAGCAGGATGCAGCTATACAACAAGGTACCGGCTTACGCCGAACCTGCCCGCAACATCTAGAAACCAGATAACAAGCAAGCCCCGGTTGGAGTCGCGCTGACCGGGGTTTGTCTTGTCATACGACTGGCCCCCTGTTCGCCAGTCGTCTCACCTGCCCTGTGGCACCTGGTGTGACAGGAATCCCACACTTGCTCACCCGGAGTAAAGAAGAATGTTGAACCCGGACAACCAGATCGAGTACATGACCATCGCCCGGGAGCAGCCCAATATTCTCTGCTCTGATGTCCCGGCGAACTTGCTCGAAGCCGCGTCTTGGGACGGCGAAGAACCCTCCCCTTTCTTCGTAGAGTTCTTCACCACTGGTTACCTTGAGTGGCTGGCTGGGGAGACAGGGCAACGTATGCGTCTGCCTCGGGAAATACTGGACCAAGTTGTCCTAGGCCTCTGGAGCCGGGCCTGTTATCTAAACACCAGCCGACTGCTGGGCACCGCCCACGCTGATTGGGACAAGCAATTATTCTCAGATGAGGGGATCGTCTGACCGTCCCACATCGGTCGAGCCTTTACATACCCCCATCATCACGGCCACAAACCTCCACCATTACATCGCCCTATTTACAGGGCCTGCGCTCACTCTAGCTTTTAAGACCGCTCCCCGTCTGGATGAGACCGTAGGGTCAACCCTTGTGGTTGCCCTCGCCCCAAAATGGCCAGAGCATGGCACTAGCTGAATCAGCTACGACCATGCCAGAGGGTACAGATACAAAGAATTCTCACAGATACCAACCTTCTGGCATGCCAGCTACAAAAATGCCCCTAATGCCAGAACAATGCTCTAAAATGCCGGAAGAGTCTGGCATCCGAAATTACAGGACTAAGTTGCGGCCTCCAAAGGGGGGGGACAATGGACCAGCACGAACGCTACATGCGCGAAGCTCTGGCGGAAGCCCACAAGGCACGGGATGAGGGGAACACAGCGGTTGGCACGGTGATCGTGCGAAATGGGGAGATTGTCGCTACGGGACGTAACCTGGTTTCAGCCACCCACGACCCCACGGCTCACGCCGAGACGGTAGCCATCCGCGAGGCTGGACCAGCCTTGGGGCGGGACGACCTCAGCGACTGCGTCCTCTACACCACCTTCCAGCCTTGTCCCATGTGCTGTGGGGCCATCATGGCCTGCGGCATCCGCACCGTTGTGATTGGCGCGCGTCCCATCGGGTCTGCCAACATCTACGGCGACTATCGCATGGAGTTGCTGGTGGAGATGGCAGGGCAGGGCGACCAAGTCCAGATCATCGACGGAGTGCTGGAGACAGAGTCGCGGGAGGTCCGCTACTAGTAGCAGCCCCCAAGTCAAGGATTGTCGTGGAACTCACTACTCGTGGGAGGTACCCACTGATGGCAACACTCTTCAGGGCTGACCAAGTGGGCAGTCTGCTGCGCCCGCCCGAAGTTCTGGCAGCGCGTGAGACCCATGAGTATGGGAGCTCCACTGCAGATCAGCTGCGGCAGGTCGAAGACAACGCGATACTTCAGGCTCTGGACATGTTGCGCTCGGTGGGAATCGAGATATTCAGCGACGGCGAGCTGCGACGGAGCTCCTTCCTCACCGGACCGGCCGATGCCCTGCAGGGGTTCCGTCCCAGCGATGAGTCCTTCCTGCGGCAATGGCACGGTCCCGGAGGCGGCATGTTGCCGACCACCGTTCGCATCGTGGCTGCTAGGCTGGAGGCCCGACGGTTCACCGACCATGAAGTTGCGTTTCTGAAGCAGCACTCGCCAGGGCCCTTCAAGATCACGATGCCTACCCCGTCTATGCTGGGGTTCGGTGGGTTCCGCGAGGGAGTTACCGACCAGTTCTACGCCGATTCTCAGGAACTGCATCAAGACTTGGCTTGCATAATCCGAGCCGAGATACAGGCCGCCATCGACGACGGCGCGGCATAAATCCAACTGGACGCCCCAAACTACCCCATGCGCTTCTGCGATCAGCGTCTACGCCAGCAGTTTGTGGAGCAGGGCATCGATGTGGAGAGCGAGCTAACCGAGGCGTTGGCTGCCGATCAAGCATGCGTTCAAGGGATCGACAGCAAGGGGGCTATCCTCGCCTTCCACGTCTGCCGTGGCAACAACCAGAGCCGGTGGCAGGCCGACGGCGGCTACGAACCCATCGCCGAGAAGATGTTTAGTCTGTTGGATGTGGACCGCTACCTGCTGGAGTACGACACCGACCGCGCTGGTGGCTTCGAGCCACTGCGCTTCATGCCCCGTGGCAAGGCTGTGGTGCTGGGCCTGGTCACGACCAAGGAGGCCCCGCTGGAGTCGCAGGACTCGTTGGTGCAGCGCATTGAGGAGGCCTCACGCTACGTCGACATGGACGACCTAGCCCTCAGTCCCCTATGCGGATTCGCATCGGTGGCCCAAGGCAACCTCATAAGCTCCGACGACCAGAAGCGCAAGCTGGAGCTGGTAGTGGAGACGGCCCGCGGAGCGTGGGGGTAAGCCCTCTAATCTCCTACGCTACCACTCAATGCCTACAGCCGTTGGCGCCCTACCAGCCGATGGCGTAGCACGCGCGGCGGGGGTCTCCGCCACTGCTGAGAGTACCGGTGTCGGAGTCGTTCCGGGACACCGTGGCACCCATGCCACAGACGGTCGCCCTGCTGATCTTGTGCCCCAAGGCTCGCAGCTCCTCCGCCGTGCTCTCCGGTATGCCCGCCTCTAGGTCGAGCCTGCCGGGGTGGTGCACATGGGGGTAGAAGGAGTTGACGAAACTCTGGCTGGAGAACCGCGGGGCCTCAATGGCCTCCTGTGGGTTCATGCCAAAGACTAGCGTGTTCAGCATAATCTGTAGATTGGCTTGAGCCTGATTGTCCCCACCGGGGCAGCCGATGGTCATGCTGGGTTTCCCGTTCCGACCGACCAAATAGTTGATCAGAGTGGTGCGTGGGCGCTTTCCCGGCTCCACCACGTTCGGGTGCCCCTCTTCGCAGTTGAACATCTCGATGCGGGTGCTCAGGGCGCAACCCAGTTCGGGGAAGAAGGCAGATTTGCCGAACGCCCCGCCACTGATGGTGCCGCACACCAAGTTGCCCTCGCGGTCCAACGCCGACACATGAGTGGTGCCGTCTGCGGCCCCGTCGCCATCGCCAGCCGCGCTGCCGACCAAGCCTGATACATGGACTGTCCCGTTCGCCAACTGCGCACCGTGCCAGGGGTCTCCCGGAGGCGGTACGTCGGGGCTGGCGCGGTTCGGGTCTATCAGAGCGGCCCGCACCTTGGCATAGTCCTTGGATAGCATGCCCTGCAGCGGGATGTCGGAGAAGTCAGGGTCACCGTAGTAGGCCTCGCGGTCAGCGATGGCCAGCTTCAACGCCTCGGTGATAGTGTGGATGTAGATCGCCGAGTTGTGCCCCATGGCCCGCAGGTCCATTGCCTCCACCATGTTAAGGGCCTGCATCAGGATAGGACCTTGAGTCCAAGCCGCCTGCCCCCAGATGTCATAGCCGCGGAAGCTGCCCAGCGCCGGCTCCTCGAACTTGGCCTTGTAGCCGGCGAGGTCCTCCAAGCTAAGTATGCCCCCGACCCGTTCGGAACATGCCACGATGGTATGGGCCACCTCACCCTCGTAGAAGGCGTGACGGGCGGCCCGCACTCCGTCCACGCGGGACGTTGCGCCAGCTGCGCTGCGGGCCATGGCGCTCAGGGTGTTGCCCAGCCCCTTCTGTACCATCAGCGTACCGGGTTGGGGCACCTGCCGGTCTTGGTAGAAGACGTCCCAGCCACCCGGCGCAAAGGTGTCGAACTGCCGTTGCGTGTCAGGGGAATGCAACCGCTCCAGCATGTACTCGTAATGGGGGATGCCATGCTCGGCGTAGTAGATGGCCGGGGCCAGCACCTCACCAATTGGCTTGACGCCGTACCTCTCCTGCATCGCGAGGAAAGCCTCCACCACACCGGGGACGGTGAAAGAGAGAGGCGCATCAGGTCCGGGGCCAGTCGGAATCCGCTCGTGGCCGCGGGACTTGTAGAAGTCAGCGTTGGCCTTGGCGGGGGCCACACCCTGACCGCTGAGCGACAGCAGGTCTCCACTGGCAGGGTGGTACAGCATGAACACACCCTCGGCCGCTAGGGAGTAGGAGGCGATTGGCTCCACGACAGCGGCGGCGAATCCGGCGGCCACCAAGGCGTCGAACGCGTTGCCACCGCTCAGCAGCATTCGCATACCGGCGATGGATGTCAGGTAGTGCCCGCTGGATATGACGCCTTCAGTGGCATATACCACAGGTCGGCCGGTAGGTGGCTTGGTGGAACCGCCTTGCTCCAACTCGTTCGCGCGTGTGGTGCTGACCATGTTTAAGCCCTCCATCGGTTTGGTGGGAACGCCGTGGCAGGCCACGGCACATCAAGCTGAAGGATAGGCCCTGCCCCCCTCTTTGTCCAGACGGCTCCAGACGACCAACCCAACTCCCAAGTGGGCACCCTCAACAAGCCTAGGCGGAACGAATCTCCGGGTCCGGTTCAAAGCCTGCACTGCTGTATAATCGAGACCAGCCAGTCTGCAGGCCCTACGTGGTTAGACATCCGACGATCGGAGGGACTCCATGGGCGACAAGTTGCAACAGGGTGACCGCTTCCCCTCTATTACATTGGACCTCATCGATGGCGGCAGCATTACCCTTCCGCAAGAGGCGGACAGCCGCTACGTAGCCCTGCTGTTTTACAGGGGCCACTGGTGACCCTACTGCGGGCGCCAGTTGGACGCATACGAAGAGAAAAAGGCGGAGCTTGAAGCCCTAGGGGCCAAGGTCTATGCCGCTACTGTGGACTCCAAAGAAAACGCGGAAGAGATGGCCGGGCGCGGACTCTCCTTCCCCGTGGCCTACGGGGTCACTCCGGAGCAGGCCGACGCCATAGGAGCATGGTGGTCTGAAGACCGTGGAGGGTACATCCAACCGGCGGAATTCCTGCTTGGCCGCGGAGGGGTGGTGCTGGGGTCGATGTACGCATCCGGCCCGGTCGGACGGATGGGTGCCGACGAAGCGATTCGGCTCATCACCAATCGAGAGCGTCGCCGCTTGGAAGAGGAGCAAGCCTCCAGCGGTAGCTAGCCCGATTCTTGGGAGCGCTCAATCCGCGCCCAAGTGTCCCGTAGCGAGACCGCGCGGTTGAACACCAAGGCGTCAGGATTGGTGTCGATGGAGTCGACGCAGAAGTAGCCCAGTCTCTCAAACTGGTAGCTGGCCCCAAGAGCAGCGTCCTTGAGACTGGGCTCTACACGGCACTCAGTCAGCGTTTCAAGAGACTCCGGATTGAGGGCGTCGCGGAAGTCGGCACCCAGCTCATCGGGCTTCTCTACCGTAAACAGATGGTCATACAGCCTGACCGCGGCGGTCAGCGCATGGGCCGCCGACACCCAGTGGATAGTGCCCCTCACACGCCGCCCATCAGGGGCATGGCCCCCCTTTGTCTCAGGGTCGTAGGTGCAGTGCAACTCGCACACCTCGCCCGTTTCGGGGTCTTTGACCACGCTGTTGCAGGTTATCAGGTACCCGTAACGTAGGCGCACCTCTCGGCCTAGGGCCAAGCGGTAGAAGTTGCGGGGCGGGTCTTCGCGGAAATCATCACGCTCCACGTACAGCACCCGGGAGAAGGGCACCATGCGGGTGCCCATGGTCTCGTCCTCGGGATTGTTGACTGCCTCCAGCTCCTCCATCTGCCCTGGGGGGTAGTTGTCGATGATCACCTTCAGGGGATGCAACACTGCCATAGCCCGCGGGGCGCGCTGGTTGAGGTCCTCCCGCAGGCAGTGCTCCAAGTGGGCGATGTCCACAGTAGTGGTGCGTTTGGCGACGCCGATGCGCTCGCAGAAACTCTTGATAGCCTCGGGTGTGTATCCCCGTCGTCTCATGCCTGACACAGTGGGCATGCGTGGGTCGTCCCATCCGCTCACCGCGCCACTTTCCACCAGCAACAGCAGCCTGCGCTTGCTGAGCACGGTATGGCTCAGATTCAACCGGGCGAACTCGATTTGCTGCGGATGATAAATGCCTAGTTCGTCCAGGAACCAGTCGTACAGGGGCCGATGGTCCTCGTACTCCATGGTGCAAATGGAGTGCGTGACCCCCTCGATGGAGTCCGACTGGCCGTGGGCAAAGTCGTACATGGGGTAGATGCACCACTTGTCGCCCGTGCGATGATGCGACGTTTTGAGTATGCGGTACAGCACAGGATCACGCATGTTGATATTGCCCGAGGTCATATCGATTTTGCCGCGCAGTACCCGCGCCCCCTCTTCGTACTCCCCAGCTTCCATTCCCTCGAAGAGACGCAGGTTCTCTTCCACCGAACGGTCGCGATAGGGACTCTCCCGTCCTGGACCGGTCAGCGTACCCCGGTACTCCCGCACCTGCTCCGGTGTCAGGTCGTCGACATAGGCCTTCCCCGACTTGATGAGCTGGACGGCATACTCATAGAGCTGGTCGAAATAGTCAGAAGCGTAGAAGAGATAATCGCCCCAGTCCCACCCCAGCCAGCGGATGTCTCGCATAATGGATTCGACGTACTCCACCGATTCTTTGTCTGGGTTGGTGTCGTCGAAGCGGAGATGACATCTTCCGCCGAACTCAGCCGCCAAGCCGAAGTTCAGTTGGGCCGATTTCGCGTGCCCGATGTGCAGGTAGCCGTTGGGCTCCGGCGGGAAGCGGGTGACCACCTCGCCGCCGTTCTTGTTATTCGACACGTCTTCACGGACTATGCTCCGCACGAAGTCGTTGGTCACCTCGGTACTGCTGGATGCCATTCCTTAGTCTCTCCCTAGCTTGGATCGCTGTCTGGCAGCGTTTGGTATAACGTCCGTGCTGGCGCTAGAACTCGGCCCTGCGCGGGGTCCGGGGGAAGGCCACCACATCGCGTATGTTCTGCATCCCGGTGACGAATTGTACCGTGCGCTCGAACCCTAGACCGAAGCCGGAATGAGGCGCGGTGCCAAACTGGCGGAGCTCCAGGTACCACCAGTAGTTCTCCTCCGACAGCCCCGCCTCCCGCAGCCTGGTCAACAGCAGGTCACGCCTCTCCTCACGCTGACTGCCTCCGATGATCTCTCCGATTCGAGGCACCAGCACGTCCATTGCCCGCACCGTCTGGTCATCGTCGTTGAGCCGCATATAGAAGGCCTTGATCTTCTTCGGATAGTCGGTCACGATCACTGGCCTGCCGATCTTCTTCTCTGTCAGATAGCGCTCGTGCTCCGACTGGAGATCCGTCCCCCATTCGACTGGAAACTCGAAGCTCTCGCCCGAGGCCTTCAGCATGTCCACCGCTTCTGTGTAGGTGATGCGCTCGAACTTGGAGTCGACGATAGCCTGCAGGGTCTCGACGGTAGTGGACTCGAACCATTTGTTGAAGAACTCCATATCTTCAGGGCAGTGTTCCAGCACATAGGTAAAGAGGTACTTGAGGAAGTCTTCAGCCAAGCTGGCAAGCCCATCCAGATCGCAGAAGGCAACTTCCGGCTCGACCATCCAGAATTCAGCCAAGTGCCGGGAAGTGTTGGAGTTCTCGGCGCGGAAAGTCGGGCCAAAAGTGTATACGTCAGAGAGTGCGAGGGCGAATATCTCCGCCTCCAACTGACCGCTGACGGTCAGGAAAGCTGGTTTGCCGAAAAAGTCTGCATCGTTGTCGACAGCGCCTTCCCTAGTAGGTAGGTCCTCGAGGTCCAGCGTGGTCACGCGGAACATGGCCCCAGCCCCCTCCGCGTCACTTGCAGTGATGATTGGGGCGTGCAGGTAGACATACCCGCGCTCCTGGAAGAAGGAGTGCACGGCAAATGCCAGAGCGCTCCTCACCCGTGCCATAGCCCCAAAGGTGTTGGTGCGGGGCCTGAGATGCGCCATGTCCCGCAGGAACTCCAGCGTGTGGCGCTTTTTCTGCAACGGATACTCTTCGGGGTCGGCCAGCCCGCCGACCTCCAAGCGGCTGGCTGCGATTTCGTATCTCTGCCCTTTGCCTGGCGACTCCACCAGTGTGCCCTCAATGCTGATACTGCAACCGGTGTTCAGAGAGTCCATCAAGGCGTGGTCCGGTAGCTCTTGGTCCACCACCACCTGCATGTCGCCGAGGGTGGACCCATCATTCACCTGAAGGAAGGAGACCGTCTTGGAGGAACGCTTCGTCTTCACCCAACCCTGGATGAGCACCTCCCCGCCCGCGGCATCGCGGGCGAGCAACTCCTGAATCTTCGATCGTTGCGTCATGTCACGCACCTCCCATTGACGCACCTCGACAACAATGTCGCTACTCCGCCTTGAATCCCAACTCAGTGTGGGCCCCATCACAGAGAGGCTTATTCTTGGACGCTCCGCAACGGCACAGGGCGACCCGATTTCGTATCTCCAACGGTTGTGCATCTGACCGCTCGATTTGGACACCCCCAGTGACCCACAATGGTCCGTCGGGAGTCACGGCGACCCCTTGGGGCAGGTCAGGCTCGACATCCGCTTCGCCCTCGACAATGCTGTAAGTGAGCGCCCCCGACGGGCAACGTTCCACCATAGCAATGACCTGGGCCCGCACCGCAGTGTCTTCAGTCTGCCGGGTCATCCGCCAGACATTGGTCGCCCGTGTGCCACAGAAGCCCGCGTGGGTACAGAGTGCACGGTCGTCCTTCACCACAATCCCGGTGCCGGGATAGCTCTTGGCCCGGTCGCCGAAATCCGTGGTCTCAGCAGTCTCCGTGCCGTCGAACCCGCCGCTTTCATGGGCATCGTCACAGAAGGGCTTGTTGGACGACTTCCCGCAGCGGCACAGCGCGTAGTTCCCATGCAGATTGTACGTCCTCGTCTTCTGCCAGGTCAGAGGCTCGCCATGCTCAGACTTTACCGGCGCCTTCCGCGACAGCGTAACTCCACCCACCACACGGTAGGGGCCATGGTGCTCCACGATTATCTTGGGAGTGTTCTCTGACATGACCACCTCCCAACGGTAGTATGCGAACGTTCTCTCATCTTATAGGGTTCCTGCGGTTCTAATGCAAGAGTAGAGGGCGAACAGGGCGAAAGCCAAAAGGCGCATCGGACATGAACAGATAGAAGCACAACGGAACGAGAAGATTGCTGGGAATGAAGGCAGGTCGCAAGGCTGTCAGATCGATACATTTGGCTTGGCGGGAGTGGGAGGGAGTCGAACCCACCTACCCCGGGCTACGAGGCACAACGGATTTGAAGTCCGCAAGAGCCACCGGGCCCCATCCACTCCCCCACTCAGGCCAGCTTCCACGAGCGCCGCGGAGGCTAGGCGTCGAGTACCGAGTCGATGTGCTTCTTCAGGGCGCCCTTGGAAACCGCGCCTACGACTTGGGCCACAGGCTGGCCGTCCTGGAAGATAAGCAATGTGGGTATGCTGCGTACGCCATAAGTCATAGCCGTGTTGGCGTTGTCGTCCACATCGAGTTTGGCGAACTCCATCTTGCCGTCATAGTCCTGGGCGAGATCGTCCACCACTGGAGCAATCATCTTGCAGGGACCGCACCATTCGGCCCAGAAGTCCACCAGTACAGGCTGTGATGCCTTCAAGACTTTCTCTTCGAAGTCGCTGTCGGTTACCGGATAGGGCTTTGCCATTCTGCTCCTCCAGGAGTCACATTTCTGGGGGCGTGTGCAGTCGCAGGAACACGCTACATGCACTACACATAACAGAGTATAACGTGGGTCACTTGAGGGTCAACTGCGGTATGTCACCGTGCAACAGGAAGAGGCCCATGGACTAGGGAGGGTCGCTGGGAACGGTACTCTCCAAGAACCGGAACAGGTCGGACTCCGACGAGAGCACCAATGTGCTGTTCTGGGCGAGGGAATTGGTGTAGGCCTCCAAGCTGCGCCGGAAGGCGTAGAACTCGGGGTCCTTCCCTAGGGCTTCAGCCAAAATGCTGATTGACTGGGCCTCGCCTTCACCCCGCGTGATGTTGCCTTCCTTTTCGGCCTCTGCCAAGATGATGGCAACTTGGCGGTTCACGTCAGCCTCAATGCGGTCTCGCTCGCGCTGGCCCTCAGCCCGGAACTCCCGGGCCAAGCGTTCGCGCTCGGCTCTCATGCGCGTGAAGATAGCCTGCTGCGTCTCCTCGGGGAAGTCAGCCCGCTTGATGCGCACATCCACCAGTGTAAGCCCTAGGTTAGCCTGAGCGATCTGTGTTTCAGCCGAGGTCCTGACGTTGTCCAGTATCTCTTGTCGCGTGAGGGAGGGCACGGTTACCTCTTCACCCAAGTCGGCCTCGTTGTCGAGGGTGAGGGCCTCTTCCAAGTTGACCTCAGTTGCAGGATCGGACACCTCGGCCACCACTGTCTTGACGGTGGCTCCGATGATCTCCTCGCGCCGACGTGTGCTCACCTCGTCGCGCAGGGCAGACGCCACTACCCTCTCTACACGTTCTCCGGCGCGCTCTAGGGTGGTCAGTGTCTCGAAGAAGCTTTCTACATCGCTGGCCGAAGTCACCACGACTCCGTTCTCTTGGTGCCCGATCCGGTAGCGAGCATATGCGTCGATGTTAAGGAACTGGGTCTCCGCGTCGGGCAATGTGGCTTCAGGCAGGTCACGGTAGAGTAGACGCTTGTCGAAGTAGTTCTTCTGGTCTACGAAGGGAGCCTTGAACTTAAGTCCAGGCTGGGTGTAGACCTGCTTGATCTCACCAAAACGGGTTACCACTGACAGTTGTATCTCATCCTGCGTGTACATGGTCTGGGTGCCAAAGATGGCAACCAGTAAAACTATTATCACTGTTGCTACGGCGTACTTCATATCTTACGGAGCTGTCTGCGGTGTAGGTTGGGCTGGCACCGGTGCGGGGACCGGCGTAGCCAAGGTTGAAGTCGTGTTAGGCACCGGTACGATGGCTTGCCGCGTTGAATTCAGGATGATCCCTCCCGATGCTTCAGGGGACACGATGAACTTGGAGATGTTGGGCAATATCTGCTCCATAGCCTCCAGGTACAAACGTTGCCTCGTGACGTCTTGGGATTGCAGATACTCAGCCAGCACCGCCTCAAATCGTTGGGCCTCACCCTCGGCCCTGTTGATGCGCTCTTGCTTGAAAGCCTCAGCGGATTGGGTTATTCGGGCCGCTTGACCCTCAGCCCTGGGTATCTGGTCACGGCGGTAAGCCTCGGCAAGGTTCTCTGCCGTCTCTTTTTCCTGACGGGCCCGCAACACATCGTCGAAGGCATCGCGGACCTCACCGGGTGGTACCACGTCCTGTAGACGTACAGTCAGCACCTGGATGCCGGCCTGATACTCGTCCAGTATCCCCTGGAGCACTCTCTGGGTCTCGGCCTGGACCTCGGGGCGCTTCTGCGTGCGAACAACGTCCACCGATCTTTGCCCTACGACCAAGCGCAGGGCAGACTCGGTGGCATCCTTGAGCGTGCGGCCCTCAGGACTATCGGGTTCGATCAAACCAAGGCGGTCAGGATCACCCGGGTCCGCAACGCGGAAGATGAAGTCCTCCAAATCCCCTATCTTGTATTGCACCACAAGCTGGGCGTCGACGACGTTGAGGTCGCCGGTAATCATTCGCGCTTCCTTCTGGAACGCCGTCAACACCCCGCCGGTCGCTTGGCGGAAGCCCAACTCCATGCTGCGGGTCTGCTCGACAGCTACTACGCGCGTCTGGCCGACAGGAGTGGGCCAGTGCCACTTCAGGCCAGGGCTCTCAATGCCACTGAATTTGCCGAAGGTTCGGCGGATACCCTGCTCACCCGGCTGCACCTGGTGGATGCCGAACAGCATCCAAGCGATGAAAGCGATGAGCAGGATGCCCCACACTGCGAAGGCGGCCATCCCAGCACTCCCCGTGGGGACGCCGCCTCCACCAAAGCGGCCAAAAAACCCCCGGACTCGCGCCAGGAGTTGTTCCAAATCAACTTCGGGTTCTCTTCTTGGGGGTTGGTACATTCTGTTTCAAACACCGTCTGGCTTTTCGGCCAGCGACGGATTATACCACGTTATTGAGGCTTGGGATGGTCAGAATGACTCTCTTTTGCCTCACTTTGTCCTCGACGCCGCCTGCCGGCCACAGTCGTAGGCTGTGTATAATCGACTTTTGTGCAGTTGAATGCATCCATTCCTCTTCTGGAGGCGCACCTTGGAAGACCATGGCTTGGAGATACGTTCGGGCGAAGGCTTGAGCCGCGTACACATGGGGTGCAGCCACCAGAAGGGGCTCCTCTACGTGGTGCCAGCGGAAAGAAGCTGGGTCTGCTCCCAAGAGATGATGCCCGCCCATGCCTTGGCAGGATTCCTCGGGGAGTTGACGGAGCTGCAACAGCCAGCAGTGCAGATGCTGATGAACCGCTGGGGCATTTCCTACCGACGCATGCCCTTGGATAGCGAACAAGAGGAAGAAGAGCAGGAATCGTAGTCCGTGGTTTGATGCCAGAGTTTGGCAAGACTGCTCCCCGTCCAGACCAAACCGTAGGGGCAGCCCTTGTGGCTGCCCTCGCCCACACCCCCAGCCTGTCACGAGTCCAGAAGAGACGTGGGGCCCTTTCTATCGGCTGATGTCACTGCGGCTGATGTTGTTGGAGGCTATCCCTGCTAAGACGAGGGCGCCATTGAGACGGGGGTATGGAAAGGTCTTCACAATGCGGCCAGAAAGAGGCCTCAACCTGCCTAGATAGTCGGCTGGCACACCGCTTACGATACCGGCAAAGTCTATGATCAAACTTGAGGTTATAGGGAAATGACAGCGGTCAACGGCAACCACCAACTAGAGACGATGAAAGCAGAACCGGCGAGGGTCGGCCTCACCCATCTTTTTTCGGCGATGCCCAAAGAGGTCGGCGACGGCGTAGTCAAGAAGGCCCTGGCCGGCCAACTCCAAGTATCCGGCGAGACCCGCGCCGCCTTCCGCAAGGCCGTGGGCGCCTACGTCACGGTGGACGGTTTCCGCAACTCCGAGTTGGCCCCACCACCGCTACTCCAAGAGCCTGTGTCCAAGTGCGCGAGGGACAAGGACGACTTGGCAGCCGCTGTGCTGCGGGTCTGGGTCGAGTCGCAGCGGCCACTTCGGGAACGCGTCGATGCCTATCTGCGTGGGAAGGGGCTTCTCAACGGTGATCCGGACTATTCCGGTAATAGCATCGCGATGGTCCTCCCCGATCCTCAGTGGGACGACGCGATAGACGGCTTGGTGCAGCAGAACCCAGAGATAAGTAAGGATGACATGGTGCTGATGAGCACTTATATCAGCGGGCGATTCGCCCACACCGGGGGGGACACGTCACCCTCAGTCTCCTCCCCGCTGTCAGCCGACCTTTCCGGTGAATTCCAGCGGGTCCTTGACATCCTCGGGACGCTGTCTCCCGATGCATCTCAATGGGACCAGGATGTAGCCGAATTCGTGGACGCTATCCGGGGAATCCGCGAGAAGAAGCAGGTGGAGGCACAAGCCGTGGCCGAGCTCGATGCCCAAGTGGTTGCCATCGCTCAGCAGCGTGCTGATCTGTTGAAGTTCTTCGAGTGGGATGCTGATGAGAAGCTGGCAGGTCGGTCATACCCGTGGGCTGACATGGAAGCCGCTGGTCAGGTTATAAGCAGGCTCGCCCATCTAATGGGTGAATATGCCCCTGTGCACGCCATCGCCAATGTCCGGAGCGAAGAAATAAAGAGAGGGCCTCAGCGTGCTTCGCTACAGGAGCAAATCGACGCCGTCTTGGCCCAATTCGAGGCACTGGAAGTCCAGACGCCACAGCCTCCTCCGCCAGCCACGGAGCCATCCCATGACGAGGCGGCGGCCGTCTCGCCCGAGAGGCGGGTGACTCAGGAGCAGCCGCTCATATCCGAGGCCGACCTAGCCTCGCTGAGGGCTGAGAACGAGAGGTTGTCCGATGCTAACCGAAGCCTAGCATCGGACAACAACAACTTGCGGCAGAAGACCGGCCAGTTGTCGAGCGAAATTGGTGAGAGCCGCAACCTCGCGGAGAACTGGAGGCGGTCCTATCAGGACTCTCGGCGCTCCCAAGCCTTGGTGGTTGCCGACCCCCTTCCCGATTTCGACAGTGTGGCCCAGACGGTACAGTTGGCGCAGCAGAGGTTCAGCAGCCGTCTCAACTTCCAACTCAACGCCAAGTCCGACACCAGCATCCCCTTCGACAAGCCCCGGCAGGTCTGGGATGCCTTGGAGTGGCTCGCCACGGTCTACTGTGAGGCCAAGACGAGAGGAAGCTCCGAGACAGACCTCGACTTGTCCCTGCGCCAAGTCTGTGGCTGGCACTACACCCCCTCCCAATCCCCGGTAACCATGGGCCAGTACCGGGAGTACTACGAGTCGTGGGTACGTGGGCGCAAGCGCGAGTTGCACGAGCACATCGGCACCGGCAACGGCTACCACCGCGGCACCATCCGCATCGCCTTCACTTGGGATGCCGACGAGAAGAAGCTGGTGATCGGCTACATCGGGCGGCACCAGCGCACCGATGCCAGTTAGGTCTGCACTACATAAGGGCGTTCCAGCGATAGGCCAATGGCCCGGCGATAGCCCATGTCCGGGCGATCGCCAATGTCTAGATGGCTCTTGGTACGCCACGCCCAGACCGCCTGGAACGCCCAAGGCCTCCTACAGGGCCACACCGATGTCCCCTTGAATGACGCGGGGCGCGACCAAGCCCGGCGTCTCGGCGAAAGACTGTCCCACGTCGGGCTGGACGCCGCCTACAGCAGCGACCTTCTGCGATGCACCCGGACCCTGAAGTCGTTGGTTGCTGGTCGTGATCTGAGCGTGTCCTACACCAAACTCCTCAGGGAACAGGCCTTTGGCCGGTGGGAGGGCATGTCCTTCTCCGCCATCAACGCCGCTTACCCCGAAATCTACGCCCAGATGGTGGAAGACTACACCGCCTTCACACCCCCCTGAGGGGAGAACTTCCGAGAGGTCGAGGCTAGGTCAGCCTCCTTTGCCGCCGAGGTCCGGGAACGTCATGCCCCAGACAACGCCTCCACCACCCTGCTGGTCCTAGGCCACGGCGCTGCCCTGCGCACCCTCATAACATCCCTTACCGGCCTTCCCTTGGATGCCGGCTGGCGATTCAAGCTCGACTCCTGCTCCCTGACCATACTCGATGTGGGCGTAACGCCAGCCTTGGTGCTCCTGTTGAATGACACTTCGCACCTTGGTAACCCCGTGTGATATCTCCATAGCGCGGGGTGGTCCCAAGCCCCATCGGGTCCAATCTCATCACCAGTTCCCGCGCCTTTCCATAGCTGCATCCGGCTTGGCAGCACGAGCCGCTGGCTCCCCGACGACGGCAATAGCATCCCCCAATTCCTACTCCTCTCCTACCCCTAGCAGTAGCTCTACAGCTACGATGCTTGACATAATATTAGGCTATTACTAAAAATTGACTGAAATTTGTATAAAATACATAACGCCGCCCATCCCTTGTGGATGTTATGTACTTCCATAAGCCGCAAAGACGTGGGTTTACGAGCTTCCCCAATCCGTGGTGGCGGCCGGGAGCGACAGTTGCCGTTACCGACTTGTCCCTTCCCAAACCCGGCGGTGACTCTAGTGAGAGGCCACACCGCCAGCAGATGCCTGCAGTCGTCGAGCCGACTCCAGCCACGAGGTCCACTCTGGCCCCTAGGGGCCTTGCTTTTGCGGAGCTGGATTCCAGTGGCGCTGTCCCTTTCCCGGGAACGCGGCTCCAGACGGCGACCTAGCATTCTGCGCCCCAAGTCGTGTCCTGCCGTGGGTGTGTAAGCGACTTGGTCGCTGGGGAAGCAGCCGACGGCAGTAGAGGATGATGCATGAGCTACAAAGCCCTTCTCGGAGTACTTGTTGCTCTTCCCTTCCTTGTCCTATTCATCCTGTACACCACTGGGTCGTTGGAGGCGGCGGGCCAAGGCCAGAACTCCCAGCGCAACTCACCGCCTGAGTTCGGGAGCACCAGGATAACGCGATCCGTCACTGAGAACGTAGCTGCCGGGGCAGTCGGGGCCCCGATTACTGCCACCGATGACGACGGCGACACCCTTACCTATAGGATCGAAACGGCGCCTAAAGGTCCTTTTGAGATTGATTCGTCCACGGGGCAGCTTAGCACGACTGAGGCATTGAACTATGAAGCGATGTCCACGAATGTAAGACCTGCCTACATGCTGACCTCCTATAGCCTTGTAATTAGCGTCAGGGACGGCAAGTATGGTTACGACGAGATAATTGTCGAGATCACTGTGGTCGACATGGAAGAAGACGGCGTCGTTGACCTCCTTTGGAACCAGCCCCAAGTTGACACACCGATTGTGGCCAGTCTGACCGACCCGGATGGCGAGGTATCAGGCGTCACTTGGCAGTGGACAAGCTCCTCCACTAACAGCTGCGGTAATAGCGCCATCAGCGGCGCTACATCCGAGTCCTACACCCCAACATCCAGCGATAGCGGCTACCTCTGTGCCATGGCGTCCTACATTGACCGGAGAGGATCCGGGAAGACCGGCAACGCGATATCAGTTAACCAAGTACGGGCAGTTCCGCCGGATAGCAACACTGCACCATCTTTCAGCAACACAACCGCTACCAGAATTATCAACGAGAACTCACCGTCTGGGACTCATATGGGAGCCGCGTTCCAGGCCATGGATAGTGGCGACGATATTCGCTACTTTCTAGGCGCGACGGATGGAAGATCTTTCGACATTGATCCCAAAAGCGGGCAATTGAAGGTAAAAGACCCACTCAATCACGAGTCGAAGGAGACGTACTCGCTAGAAGTGTTCGCTAGGGACCCCACCCGTGCTGGCGATACATCGCTCGCCACAGGCACCGTGGACGTCACCGTTACTGTCCGGGATGTCAACGAGCGACCCAAAGTCTCCGGTGACTTCAAGCCAACCTATGCTGAGAACAGCGAGAGCGTGTTGGTGACAACCCTCACCGGCTTTGACGAAGACGAAGACGGCCCGTTCAAACAAAACTACTATATGGGTTGGCTCATCAGTGGCTACGGAGGTTCGGACGGGGACTTCTTCTACCTGGACGAGGGCCGTGATGAAGTTGATATCAAGTTCCGCGTACCACCAGACTTCGATAACCCTGCGGACAGCAATAGGGACAACGTCTACGACATTTCTATGACAGCCTACTCCGGCCAGTACGACTCTACCTACTTCCACGTGAACGTCACGGTAACCGACGGGAACGACGAAGGTGTGGTGGAGGGACCGCCCAGCGTCAACTACCCCGAAGGCGCTACTCGCGCTGTGGCAACCTACACTATCTCCGACACGTCACAGCAGACGCTCGCGTGGTCAGTGACAGGCACTGATGGCAACAAATTCACCATCACCGACGGCGGAGAGCTGAACTTCAAGACATCGCCAGACTACAGTTCCCCCACCGACTACAGCGGGGATAATGTGTACTCGGTCTGGGTAGCTGCCAACGGCGACGGTGTGACTGCTTGGAAAAAAGTGGCAGTCACCGTTGTCGAGCATAACGACCCGCCTGTGATAAGCGGGCCCACCGCCCCAACCTTCGCCGAGAACGCCACGGGGACGGTAGCCCAATACACCGCCACCGACGCCGACCAAGACCCGATCACTTGGTCTCTTGGTGGCGACGACGCGGGCGACTTAACTATCCATAGTACCGATGGTACGTTGACCTTCAATTCCTCTCCTGACTTAGAAACTCCGGCAGATGATGACACGAACAACGACTACGAAGTGACGGTACGAGCATATGACGGGACCGATACGGTGGATTACCTGGTCATTGTCACAGTCACCAACGTCAACGAGGCACCAGCCTTCGCAAACGCGACGGCCACCCGCAGCATCGCCGAGAATACCGCCGCAGGCGTGAACATCGGAAACGCGTTCACGGCTGCGGACCAAGATGCCGGAGACACATTGAGGTATAGCCTGGATCCGAGCAGCGCTGCGTCCTTCAGCATCGTCGCATCCTCTGGACAATTGCAGACCAAGGCCCCTCTCGACCATGAGACGACTCCCAGCTATTTGGTGACCGTAAAGGCCACGGACTTAGCCGGAGCCTCGGACGATATCACCGTGACTGTCACGGTGACCGACGCTAACGAACCACCGGCATTCCCCTCCACCGAGACCGGCGCCCGCAGCATTGCCGAAAACACCGCCGCCGGACAGCCCGTCGGCGATCCGGTCGCAGCCAGCGACCCTGATGCTGGTGCCACGCTGACCTACACACTAGGCGGGACAGATGCTGTGTCCTTCGACTTCGACACGTCGACTGGCCAGCTTCAGACCAAGGCAACGTTGGACCTCGAGATGAAGTCGAGCTACTCCGTGACCGTCTCCGTACGCGACAGCAAGGACGATGCAGGGGCCACCGACACGACTAACGATGCCACGATCACCGTCACCATCAGGGTCATTGACGCGAACGACGCGCCCACTTTCCCGTCCACGGAGACGGGTGCCCGCTCCATCCCGGAAAACACACCCGCGGGCGTGAACATCGGCGGACCAGTCACCGCCAGCGACCCCGATGACGGTGACACGCTGACGTATAGTCTGGATGCGACGGGTGCCGGGGACTTCGACATCGATTCCAGCGGTCAGATCAAGACCAAGCTTGCCTTGGACCATGAGACCAAGCCAAGCTACAGCGTTACGGTGACGGCACAGGATGCAGCGGGTCTCACCGCTAGCATCGACGTCACCATCGAGGTGGGCGACGCGAACGACGCACCTAAATTCGGCGCTGAGACGGCTGACCGTGAAATCGCCGAGAACACCGTCGCGGGCGTGAACATCGGCGAACCGGTCACAGCCACAGACCAAGATGTCGCCGACACCCTGACCTACAGGCTGGGCGGGACGGATGCAGCGTCGTTCGACATTGTGGAGACGTCCGGCCAGTTGCAGACCAAAGCTGACTTGGACCATGAGGACGAGGACACCTACTCCGTAACTGTGTCCGTGCGCGATAGCAAGGACGCCGCCGGGAGCGCCGACACAGCCTACGACGCCACCATCGCTGTGACAATCACGGTGACGGACTCGAATGATGCGCCCGCATTCGCTGACACAACCACTACCCGTTCCATCCCTGAGAACACTGCCACCGACCAGGATATAGGCGCACCGGTCACCGCGACCGACCAAGATACCAGCGATACCCTGACCTACTCCTTGGGCGGGACGGATGTCGCATCCTTCGGCATCGTGGAGACGTCCGGCCAGTTGCAAACCAAGGCGGCCTTGGACCTCGAGACGAAGTCGAGCTACTCCGTGACGGTTTCAGTGCACGATGGCAAGACCGCTGCAGGGAACATCGACGACACCATCGACGACACCATCACGGTTACCATCACGGTCACCAACGCCAACGACGCGCCTGCTTTCGACCCTGGTACGGCTACCCGCGATGTGCCCGAAAATGCCCCCGCCGGCGTGAACATCGGAGACGCATTCACGGCCACAGACCGGGATCAGAGCGACACGCTGACGTACGGCTTTGGAGGTGGCACAGATGACGCGTCCTTCGATATAGACACATCGACGGGCCAGCTCAAGACCAAGGACCCTCTCGACCACGAGATGGCGCCCAGCTATTCGGTGACCGTAAAGGCCACCGACTCAGCCGGGGCCTCGGACGAGGTCGACGTCACCATCATGGTGACCGACGCGAACGACGCGCCGACTTTCGGCCCCGGGACAGCTTCCCGCGATGTAGCCGAGAACACAGTGGCGGGGCAGAACATCGGCCTCCCGGTGACGGCGACTGACCAGGACACCACCGACACCCTGACCTACTCCCTGGGCGGAATGAATGCCGCATCCTTCGACATCGACACGTCCACTGGTCAGCTCAAGACCAAGGCCCCCTTGGACTATGAGACTAAGCCCAGCTACACGGCGACCGTATCGGTGCGTGACAGCAAAGATGCAGCAGGCACCGCCGATACGGCAGAGGACGACACCATCACGGTGACTGTGAATGTCACCAACTTGGTGGAAGATGGGGCGATCACTCTATCGTCGCGACAGCCCCAGGTAGACACGATGTTCACGGCAACGCTGTTCGATCCCAATATCACGTCGCCTGTGGTGATTTGGGCTTGGGAAAGGTCGACTGACAAAGCGATTTGGACCGTCATCGCGTCTGCGACGGCCGCTGCCTATACGCCAGTTGCTGCAGATGTAGGTTATTGGCTGAAAGTGACTGCGACGTACAACGATGGGCAGCAGGGAAGCGCCAACAAAAGCGCGCAGGCTGAGTCGGAATTCGCGGTACGGACTGCTCCTACCGGGGGCAACAATGCACCAGCCTTTGCTGCGGAAACCGATACTCGTCAAGTCTATGACAACGTTCCAGTGGGATCCAACGTCGGCTCTCCGGTCACAGCTACTGATGCCGACTCCGATGACGTCAACAAGCTAACCTACACTCTTGGTGGAGATGATGCCGAGTCCTTTGACATCGATGCAGGATCGGGGCAGATAAAGACCGCCATCACGTTGGACCACGACACGAAGGATAGCTATGAGGTGACAGTAACCGCCATTGACCCTTCGCTGGAGAGCGACGCCGTCACTGTGACTATTGGCGTCATCAAGTACGTGAGGCCTTCTAGCGGAGGCGGAGGTGGTGGCGGAGGCCGCCCCGCCAACCAGCGCCCCGTGTTCCCATCCTCCGAGACGGGCACCCGTAGCGTCGCGGAGAATACTCCCGCCAACCAGAATATCGGTCTGCCCGTCGGGGCCACTGACTCCAACACCGGGGACACCCTGACTTACTCCTTAGGCGGAACGGATGCGGCTTCCTTCAGCATAGAAACATCCAGCGGCCAGCTGAAAACCAAGGCTCCCTTGGACCACGAGACCAAGGCCAGCTATTCCGTGACCGTCTCGGTGCACGACGGCAAGAATAGTGCCGGGTCGTCTGACACCACTGTCGACGCCACCATCACTGTCACCATCACGGTGACCGACGTGAACGAGCCTCCCGCCTTCGCCTCTGAGACGGCTACCCGCGAGGTCGTGGAGAACACGGCCTCGGGCCGAGCTATCGGGGATGCTTTCACCGCGACCGACCAAGACCAGGGTGATACCCTCGCCTACACCTTGGACGCGACGAGTGCTGCGGTGTTCGACATCGACTCGAACGGCCAACTGAAGACCAAGGCCCCCTTGGACCACAACACGACCCCCAGCTACACGGCTACTGTCTCGGCGAGTGACAGTAAGGCCGACGACGGCACGCCCGATGCAGTGGCCGACGACAGCATTAGCGTGACTATAACTGTTATCGATGTAGTAGCGGTTGGGATGGTAGCCCTGTCCCCTAGACAACCTCAGGTAGGGACGCGGTTTACAGCGACGCTGGTGGACCCGGAGATACCATCCCCCACCATGACTTGGGCGTGGGAGAGGTCGACTGACAAGAACGCATGGACGGCCATACCCGGGGCCAAGGCTGCTACCTACACGCCTAGCACCTCGGACCTGAACAATTACCTGCGGGCCACTGTCATCTACAACGATGGCCAAGGGGGGAACAGCAAGGCGGCACGGGCGGTGTCGGAATTCGCGGTGCGGGCGGCTCCTACCGGATCCAACACCGCGCCGGCTTTCGCCACCGACCCCGATACCCGTAGCATCGTGGAGGGCGCAGACCTTAACCGCAACGTCGGAGCTCCGGTCACGGCGACTGATGACGACTCCTACGATGCAAATCTCCTGACTTACACTCTGGATGGACTCGACGCCGAATCCTTCAGCATCGTCGAGTCGTCAGGTCAGATAAAGACCAAGATCGCCTTGGTCCACGCGGACCAGGCCACCTACACTGTCACGGTGACCGCCACCGACCCATCCCTCGCGTCCGACACCATTACGGTGACCATCAACGTCACCCAAGTCGTGGTATCTCGACAGACTCGCAGCAGCGGTGGGGGCGGTGGTGGAAGCAGGGCCGCCAAGTCGGTGAAGCCGGAGCCGGAGTTTGATGCAAGGGGGCCAGTGAACATATCGGTGCCGGAGAATACGGAGGCCGGGACTGACATTGGTGACCCGCTGACGGCTAGTGACGATGACGATGCAGCGCTGACATACAGCATCGTGGACTGGAAGGATGGCTCTTCCTTCGATATCGACTCGAGCACGGGTCAGCTGAAGACCAAGGCACCGCTAGACTACGAGACGCGGACCCAGTACCAGTTGCAGGCCAAGGTGCACGATGGCGACGGTGGTGATGACAGGATCACGGTCAACATCCGGGTGACTGGGGTGCCAGAGGCGCCGACGGTGACGGGAGACACCACTATTCAATTCGCCGAGAATAGCACGGGACGCGTGGCCACCTACACCGCTACTGACCCTGAAGGACAGGATGTCGCATGGGGACTGTCGGGTGACGACGCGGGCGATTTCTCGATAGCCAACGGAGCGCTCAGTTTCGCCTCGACGCCGGACCATGAGAACCCAGACGATGACGATGGCGACAACATCTATCAGGTGACCATCGAGGCCTCTGACGGGACCGATACCGGCAAGTTGGATGTGACCGTAACCGTGACCAACCTCATCGACGACTTCCGGGTCGAGGGATTCGCCAGAGGGAGTGCTACAAAGAGCAATGGTGCCCTCATTGTGATGACGTCCCTATCCTACCCGGAGAACAGCACGGCCAAGGTGGCGACCTATTCCGCCATAGAATCCTCGGGGAACGAAATCGAATGGTCGACGGCAGGTGACGACGGCAGCCTGTTCTCAATCGAGATCGGGGCCCTGAGATTCAAGTCCCCACCTGACTACGAGGCTCCGGCAGATTCTGATCAAGACAACGATTACACCGTCAATGTGCAGGCCTCCGACGGCACAGAGACGGCATCACTGGATATCTCCATCAGCGTCACCAACGTGAACGAGGGCCCTACCGCGACAGGTGATGCCGCCGTCGATTACGCCGAACAGGGCACCGGCAGCGTGGGCAGCTACGCAGGAAACGACCCTGAGGGCGACGACCTCGAATGGTCGCTATCAGGGGATGACGACAATGCCTTCACGATTGAAGGAGGTGTACTCAGCTTCGCCACGGCGCCCAATTTTGAGACTCCCTCGGACTCCGGCTCGAACAATGTTTATGAGGTTACGGTAGAGGTCTCGGACGGGACCTACTCCGACTCGTTGGGTGTTTCCGTGACCGTCACGGACATCCAGGAAGTGCCCATCACCAACTCTGCCACCCAAGCCTGGGGAATTGTGTATCCCGAAAGCGAGACCACCATCGAGACACCTGGCGATGCGGCCGCCGCCACCTTCCCGGTTAACTCCCGGGCAACCCTCTATATGGTCCGCGTCGATTCCGACCGGACCAACTGCTCCGCCGATTCCAGTGGATCATCGGACAGCCCAGACCCCAATGATGATGAGTTGCGTGTCTGCCTGTCTGTGGACATCTTCGACACTTGGGGTAACCAAGAGCAGAATGCAACCCTTGATCAGCCAGCCAGCATCTCGCTCATGATGGATGCTGATGACTTGGGCGGGGCAGACGTGGTGAGGCAGGCCTACGAAGAGGGTGGCATTAGCACCTACACCCGCAGTGGCTCAGACGACCCGTGGTCTGTGGTCGAGTTCACATTGGCAATCGACGATGAAGGCATCGTTACCATTACCGTGACCGGCATCACTTCCTTCAGCAGTTTCGCCGCGTCCACTGATGATGCAGTGTTCCAGGAAGTAATTAACCCTACCCCTGCGTCAACACCCGCACCCACATCCACGCCAGAGGCCGGGTCGAGGGAGCGTTCTAACCCCACATCCATGGTCTCCGGTTCTGGCGTCCTCAGGATACCGGCTCAGCCCGGCTCGGCCGCCATGTCGGTGCAAGCCGCCCCCTCAGCCCCGGATGACACGTCGCAGGGAGGCCAACCCGCTCCGCAGGAGGCCTCGGCTGGCACGATACTGGTCGAAGTGGTGAACTCGCCGCTATGGGCCCTGATACTCATGATCATGGGCAGCCTCATGGCCATCGCTGGCGCAGGGCTGATAGCCAAGCCATACTTCCCAAGGCCCCGCTACATCAAGTAGTGCGACAGCATCCAAGCGCTAGGCACCTGCTCCAGCAGAAGAGCCACATAAATGCCCCGCAACGGACCCCCGACTCCGGCCTCTACGCGGGAGTCGGGGGTCCGTGTATGCTGCACGAGTTTCCTCCATGCAGACATCCTGTCAGAATAGCTGGCGCCTGCTAAAATAGTGGGTGCCAATCGGCTGCCTCCATCGTTGCCATGAAGAAGCTATCCAAGCTTCAGCAAGCAGCCATCCCCCGTCATCCTCGCGAAGGCGGGGACCCACGGCCCGGACTGTTGGGCAAGTCGTGCCCCCCAGTCGCGCCCCTCAGATCAGCGTACCCCATTTTCATCCTGATCCGTGCCACTATGGGGCGACCGGACAATTCGGCCCCTATCCGCAACCCAGAAGGCCGCAATCCAGAAGTCCTGAGCCCTGACCAACCATGGAGACAACAACAGAGGAGACAATGGCTAACACCGAATTAACCGGGGCACAGCGCATGTTGGCTGCTTGTGAGAGGCGGCCTGTGGATGCCACGCCGGTCTGGTTCATGCGCCAAGCAGGCCGCGTCTTTGCCCAATACCGCCAACTGCGGGAGAAATACGATATTCTGGCCATCGCCCGCACCCCCGAACTGGCGGCCCAAGTCACCTTGCTGCCCGTGGACGAGTTGCATGTCGATGCTGCGGTGATGTTCGCCGATATCATGCTTCCCTTGGAGGGCATGGGCGTCCCCTTCTACATCGAGCCGGAAACCGGGCCCATCATCCCAGACCCCATCCGCACCGGAGCCGCCGTGGATGCTATCCGCGTCACCGACCCCGAAGAGGGCACCCCCTATGTTCTGGACGCAGTGAAGCTACTGCGTCAGCAGTTGGGCGACCGCGCCGCCCTCGTGGGGTTCTCCGGCTCGCCCTTTACCCTCGCCTGTTACATGATTGAGGGTCGGCCCTCCCGTGACTACGCCCACGCCAAGTCCCTCATGTTCGGCGAGCCAGCCGTCTGGCGCCATCTCATGGAAAAGATTACCGATGTGGTGGTCCTGTACGTGCGCGGACAGGTCGAGTCCGGGGTGCAGGTGGTGCAGTTGTTCGACAGTTGGGTGGGTGTGCTCAGCCCCGACCAGTACCAACGCTACGTCATGCCCTACGCCCGACGCATATTCCAAGAGCTGCGCAGGCTGGGCGTCCCATCCATCCACTTTGGCACCGGCGCGGCTTCACTGCTGGAACTGATGGCCGACGTTGGCTGCGACATGGTCAGCATCGACTGGCGCGTACCGCTTGATCGCGCTTGGTCCCGCATCGGCTACCACCACGGAATACAAGGCAACCTCGACCCCACCATGTTGCTGGCCCCCTTCGACGTAGTCCGCGCAGGCGCCGACGACGTCCTAGCCCGCGCAGGCGGCAAGCCGGGCCATGTGTTCAACCTAGGCCACGGCGTTCTCCCCCAGACCGACCCCGCCGACTTGGCCCGTCTGGTGGAATACGTCCACGAGCGCAGCGCCCGGATGCACGCATCCCAAGGCGCGTCCTGAGCCTAGCCGTGCCCACTTCTCCCATCGGCGTCCTTCTGATGAGCTTCGGCGCAGCCGCCACCCCCCAGGATGTGCCCGCTTACTTGGCGAGCGTACGACGTGCCACGCCCACCCCCGATCTGGTGGCCGAATTTCAACGGCGCTACCGCTTGGCAGGAGGCTCCCCCCTGCTGCGAAACACTTGGGCCCAAGCAATGGCCCTAGAATCGCTGCTGGAGTCAGAACCCCCTACCCCCTCGGCCTTCCCGCAAAGCCCTGAATCCAGTGACGCTCCGCCCCTTTCGTCATTCTGGCGCAATCCTGAATCCAGTGGTGTTCCCCAAGACAAGCGGTTCATGGTAAGCGTCGGCATGCGCCACGCTCCACCCTTTATAGAAGAGGCCCTCGGCCATCTGGCAGAGAAAGGCGTGTCGCAGGTCATCGGCCTCATCATGTCCCCGCAATACTCGCCATACATCATGGGCGGCTATCACCGTGCCCTAGAGGAATGGCAGAAAGGGTACGAAGCGTGCGAGATGGTGGCACCGCGTCTCACGCTCCGGGTGGCCAGCGCGTGGCACACCCTCCCAACCTTCATCGAGGCCCTTGCCCGCCGTGTCCGCGATGCCTTCGAAGACTGCCCCGCATCAGAGCGCGGTGAAGTCGCCGTGCTCATGACGGCCCACAGCCTGCCCAAGGTCGTCGCAGACCAAGAGCCGGACTATCTGGAACAACTCCGTCAGACTGCCGGAGCAGTAGCAGAGCGAGTTGGCCTTCCTCCCAACCGCTGGCAGTTCGCCTACCAAAGCGCCGGACACACGCCACAGGAGTGGCTGCGTCCCGACATCAGAGAGTTGTTTCCGTCCCTCCGCCGAGCAGGCCATCGACGAGCCTTGGTCGTCCCCATACAATTCCTCTCCGACCATCTGGAGGTCCTCTACGACCTCGACATCGCAGCCACTCAGCAGGCTACGGAATCAGGTATCCAGATGACCCGAATCCAGACCCCCGGCGTCATGCCCGAGCTAATCCAGACCTTGGCTGAGGTCGTACACCGCGAGTTGGCGCAGATGTCTAGCGATTAGCAGACGCCCATCACCCGCAGTAAAGGATTTAGGCCCGCAGCAGTCCCCACCTTTCCCGTTCGTCCTGAGCGGAGCGAGACGCAGCGTCCAGCGAAGTCCCGCGCAGTCGAAGGACGGGATGTTGCTGAAGCAAGGCGTCTCGATCACCAGCATCCCGCCCTTCGCCCGTGTGCTAGGAGGCTACCCGCGTGCCCATGGCCCTGCGAGGGCCCGCGTACCCGTATGAAACCCCAGATCTAGGCTCGGAACAGCGCCTAACTTTCCCGTTCGTCCTGAGCGGAGCGAGACGCAGCGTCCAGCGGAGTCCCGCGCAGCCGAAGGACGGGATGTTGCTGAAGCAAGGCGTCTCGGTCACCAGCGCCCCGCCCTCCGACTTCAAGCCCCTTGCCGCATTTCCTGAGTTCGTTGACTCACCATAGCTTCCTAGGCTAGGCTTGCCCTTTCCTGGACGTACATCATGGTGACCTCTATCGATCACAAACGGCTGAGGCTAACCGCAGAAGACGGCAGCGATGGCGTGCTGCTGGGAACACGATGCGGCGAGTGCGGTGTCTACTCATTCGGCCCCGCAGTGATGTGCCTGCGCTGCACCTCCGCCTCCTTGGAAGAAGTGTCCCTGAGCGCCCACGGCTCCCTTTACAGTTATACTCTGGTACACGTCCCACCAGCCGGATGGCCCGGCCCTGTGCCCTACATCCTTGGACAGGTTGAGTTGCCCGAAGGGCCGCACATAATGGCCGAGGTGGTCGACGCATCCTTCGAGGAGTTGAAGGTCGGTATCCCCATGGCCCTAGCACTGCGTAACATAACCGTGCCCGATACCGGCCCCGATACCGGCCCCGATACCGGAGAGCAAAAGGCAGTCTACAAGTGGCGCGTTGACACAGGAGGCACGACATGAGCGCAGGACGCTCAGTAATGGTAGCTGGTGTGGGCCTCCACCCCTTCGGCCGCTTTGGTGGCAAGCTCCTTGCCACCCTCGCTCGTGAGGCAGTTCTGGAGGCACTGAAAGATTCAGGCGTCCCCTGGAAAGCCATCCCCGTGGCCTACTTCGGCCACGTCTACTACCACGGCATGTCCGTGGGCGAGACCGCCCTTGCCCCGTTGGGCCTGACCGGCGTCCCCATCATCAACGTCGAAAACGCCTGCTCCAGCGGCTCCACTGCCTTCTGGCAGGCCTACTGGGGCATCAGTAGCGGGGTGTTCGACCTCGCCTTGGCCTTTGGCGCGGAACTGGTGCCCCGTGGCCCGGTGACCGTCACGGCTGCTGACAGCCCGGACCGCTTTATCGGCGGCGACCACATGATGGCTGGCTACGCCTTGCGGGCCCGTCGCTACATGGAGGAGACGGGCGCCCCGCCGGAGGCCTTCGCCCAAGTATCGGTGAAGGCGCGGAACAACGCCTCCCTGAATCCATACGCCCACCGCAAGGAGACCTACACCCAAGAACAGGTGCTGCGTTCCCGCCCCATAGCCGACCCGCTCACCCTGCTACAGTGCTGCCCCACCAGCGAGGGGGCCGCAGCCGCCGTGCTCTGCGCCGAAGACGCTCTGGATCGCTACGGGATAGACCGCCGTCGTGCTGTGACCGTCGCAGCCTCAGTGCTGACATCGGGCTCCTATAACGGCCGTGGCAGCGACCACTCCGCTTTCAGTCCCTACCGCACCGAACCCGGTGCTGACAAGGCTTACGAGATGGCCGGCCTCGGCCCCGAAGACATCGACCTCACCCAAGTACACGACGCCGCCACCATCGGCGAGCTACAGCAGATTGAGTCGCTCCAGTTGACGGCCCCCGGCGAGGCGTGGCGCGCCACTCTGGACGGCCGCACCGAAATCGGCGGCGACATCCCCGTGAACACCGACGGCGGCCTGCTGGCCATGGGCCACCCCTTCGGCGCAACTGGCATCCGCCAAGTCCACGAGACCGTACTTCAGCTGCGAGGCGACGCCGGCCCTCGGCAGATTCCCGATGCCAAGGTCGGCTTGGCCCAGTGCTCCGGCGCAGGCGACGTGACAACCGTCCATATTTTCAGCAAGTAGGATTTTCAACAAGTAGGTCATACACATAAGGGAGGGCTATGCAAGACAACGATCTGGCCTTTACCCCAGCCTGGAGGCTGAAGGAGCTTCTGGATTCCCGCGAGCTTTCGCCGATTGAACTCACCGAAGTGTACCTGCGCCGTATCGAGGCGTTGGACGGGCAGCTGAACTCCTTCCTCACCGTCTGCGGCGACGAAGCGCGTGCTACCGCCAAGGAGGCCGAGGAGAAGATAGCCCGCGGCGAGACGGGCGCCCTCTTGGGACTCCCCATAGCCATCAAGGACTTGGAAGTCACCAAGGGCATCCGCAGCACCATGGGCTCCTATGTCTTCCGCGACACCATACCCGACCAAGACTCCGCTCTGGTGGAACGCGTCCGCTCAGCCGGGGGGATAATTCTTGGCAAGACCAACACCCCTGAATTCGGCTCGGCAGGCATAACCGAGAACAAGCTCGGCCCACCCTGTCGCAATCCTTGGGACACCGAGCGTACCCCCGGTGGTTCCAGCGGTGGCGCAGGAGCGGCCCTTGCGGCTGGTCTGTGCCCACTGGCCTCCGGCAGCGACGCTGGAGGCTCCATACGCATCCCCGCCAGTTTCTGCGGCGTCTACGGCATCAAGGGCACCTTTGGCCGTGTCCCGCGCGTAGGCGGGCTGGGACGCCCCTCACCCAATCTCGCGTCCCACCCCGGACCAATGAGCCGCACCGTCCGCGACTCTGCCATCTTCCTGCAAGCCGTATCAGGGTTCGACCCTCGCGACCCTAACTCCTTGTACGAAGAGCCGCCCGACTTCACCGCGGAACTGGACTCCGGCGTAAGGGGCTTGCGCGTAGCTTGGAGCACCGATCTGGGGTATGCCGCTGTCGACCCCGAAGTAGCCGACATGACCAGCAAGTCCGCCCGTCTGTTCGAAGAGTTGGGTTGCAGCGTGGACGAGCCGGGCATCGTCTTGGACGACCCCATACCCCCCTTCCTCGATATCTTCTGCACCACCGGGTTCGTAGGGAATGGTCATCTCCTGGAAGAGCATGAAGGCGATCTCACCAGCTACGTTCTGGACTCGATGCGCCATGCCCAGCAGGTGTCGGGCGCCGACTTTGCCCGTGCCTTGCGAGCCGTGGAGGTGCTGCGCTCCCGCTTCGACGAGCTGTTCCGACAATACGACCTGCTGATGACGCCGACCATGGCCGTCCCCGCCTTCCGCATCGGGGATGCGCCGCGTACCATCGCTGGCAGGGAAGTCCGCCCCGCTTGGGACTACACACCCTTCACGTCGCCCTTCAACATGACCGGCCTGCCCGCTGCCAGCATACCCTGCGGCTTCTCCGCAGAGGGCATGCCCATCGGCCTGCACATCATCGGCGCCAAGGGCCAAGAGAACGCCGTCCTCAGGGCATCGGCAGCCTTCGAAGAAGCCCACCCATGGGCCCACCAGCGGCCTGCGGTCTCCTAGTGACGAAGGACGAAGGCATGACAAGCACGGCCACGATCCAAAAACCCCTTCCCCCTCGAGGGGGAAGGTTGGGATGGGAGTGAAACAATGGTAAGACAAGACAACGGCGTATACACCGACGGCAGCGCCCGTGCCCGCCACACCGACTTCTTTCATACCGGACCGGACACCTTGGCGGGTGAGTACATGCGCAAGTTCTGGCAGCCCGTATACCACTCCGACGACTTGCCCGTCGGCCACGCCAAGCCGGTGCGCATCATGGGTGTGGACTACACCCTGTACCGTGGCGAGACGGGCGAACCGCACCTAGTCGATGCCCGCTGTGCCCACCGCGGCATGACGCTCTCCCCCGGCTGGGTGCAGGGCGACACCATCCGCTGCTTCTACCATGGCTGGGTCTACGATGGCACAGGTCAGTGCGTGGAACAGCCCGCCGAACCACAACCCTTTTGCGACAAGATTCGCATCGGCGGCTACCCAGTGCAGGACTACCTAGGTCTGGTGTTCGCCCACCTCGGCTCCCGTATAGGAGAAGGACCACCGCCTCCGCCCATACCCCGCTACCCAACCTTCGACAGCATCGACGGCATCCTTGAGATGGACTCCTACTTCCGCGGCTGCAACTACTTCAACAACCTCGAGAACAGCGTCGATAGCTCCCACGTGGGGTTCGTACACCGGGGTGGCGCAGGCGCATGGGACGGTGCCACCGAGGGTCCCATAATCATCGATCCGACCGCCACCGGTTGGGGGTTCACCAGCACGGTGAGGCGCCCCGGTGGACAGGTCAACGTGGCCCAGTTCGGCATGCCCAACATCTTCCACGCCAAGGCCCTGCCTGTCGAGCCGGAGGTGTTGGGATTCCGCGAGTTCCTCGTATGGTGGACGCCTATCGACGACGAGTCCCACATCCAGTTCACCGTCAACGCAGTGCGGCTGCGCGGCGACAAGGCCGACGACTACTTGGCGCGCCGCGCTGCCAGCAAGGCCAAGCGCACCATACCCAAGGAGCAACTGGCCGCCGACATCCTCGCAGGCAAGATTCACATCGACGATGTTGATCGCACCACCACCGACATGATTCGCCTTCAAGACGACGTTGCCCAAATGGGCCAAGGCATCATCGCCGACCACACCCGCGAGCGTCTGGGCCGCACCGACGCCGGAGTCATCATGATTCGCCAGCTATGGACCCGCGAGCTACGCGCCCTCGACGAGGGCCAACCCCTCACCGACTGGCACTACGACGTGGAAGAGCTCATGCTACTGCGCGCAGGGGAGTGAGCCTGGTCTGAGAGTGACCAATGAGCCTGAGAGCGTCCAGCTACCTATAGGACATACTGTGCGTATTGCCCGACCCCCCGTCCGGCTGCTACGCTGTAGTCGGCCGATCCTGCACCATTGCAAGAGGAGACATACGTCCATCCTTACCGGAAACGACATAGAAAAACTGCTTCGCAGACCTTCCCCAGCGATGCGGCCACTTCTCCAGCTACGGCTCAGCTACAACCATGCGGCCAATGCGGCACATTTTAGCTACAAAAACCTTCTGCGCAGATACGAACATGGCCGCATCCAGCTACGGAGCTGCGGCCCCCCTGCGGCAGTACCCGAGCTACGAATCCCCGTCGCCGGCGGCAGTCAAGGCCGCATTCCTCGTCTATTCATCGCTCCTGCCCCGTACCGAACGTCCAAGCACCAGTATCCGAGTTGAAACAGACGCCCCGCGAGGAGAGCCACATGACTATTGCCAGCCCGAAAACCAACCGCAAGTACAGCCCCGAGGACTACGACAACTTCGCACCCACCGGGCCCGGCACCTTGGCCGGGGACTACCTTCGGTCCTTCTGGCAGCCCGTGTACCACTCCGACGACCTGCCAGCCGGACGCGCCAAGCCCATCAAGGTCATGAATCAGGAGTACACCCTCTACCGTGGGACGGACGGCGAGCCGTACCTAGTCGACTTCCGCTGCGCCCATCGTGGCATGCAGCTCTCCGCTGGCTGGGTCGAGGGTGACACCATCCGCTGCTTCTACCACGGTTGGGTCTACGACGGAGAAGGCCAGTGCGTGGAGCAACCCGCCGAGTCCCAACCCTTCTGCGACAAGATTCGCATCGGTGGCTACCCCTGTCGCGACTACCTAGGGCTGGTGTTTGCCTATCTTGGCGAAGGCGAGCCTCCCGAGTTCCCCCGCTACCCCGACTTCGAGGAGTTCGAGGGGCTGTTCGAGATTGACAGCTACCCCCGCGGCTGCAACTACTTCCTGAACTTGGAGAACGGCGGCGACCTAGCCCACGTCGGCTTTGTCCACCGCGGCATGGAAGGTTCCTTCGACGGCTTTACCGAGCGTTTGGACATCCAAGCCGAGGAGTCCGAGTGGGGCATCAAGGTCACCAGCCGTCGTGAGGGTACCGACGTCAGTCGTACCGCCCACTATGGCATGCCCAATACCTGCCACATCACCGCCCTGCCCAACGACACCTCCACCGCTCCCTACCGCGAATTCCTAGCATGGTGGGTTCCGGTCGATGATGAGAGCCACACCCAGTTCACCGTGTACGCCGTGCGCGTTTCGCCAGCCGACGCCGAACGCTATGTCGAGATGCGGGACGTACGCTGGTCCAACCGCTCCATCCCCAAGGAGGTGCTGGCCCAAGCCATACTTGAAGGCCGGATGCGCTTGGAAGACGTGGTCCCCGAGACCACCGACATGGTGCGCCTGCAGGACGACATCGCCCAGATTGGCCAAGGCACCCCCAACCGTCGTGACGACCGGCTGGGCCGCTCCGATGCCACGGTAATACAGCGGCGGCGTCTGTGGCGGCGAGAGCTCCAAGCCTTCGCCGAAGGTAAGCCACTGACCAATTGGACCTATGACCCGGAGAAACAGAAGGCGGAGGGTGGCTTCTAGGGCGTGCCAGCCATGGGAGTCACGGCTGAACTAGCCCGGTTCGTCTCCGCCCTGCGGTATGAATTGCTTCCACCCGCGTTGGTGGAAGCGGCCAAAATCGCCATCATCGACGGCGTGGGCAACATGGTCGCAGGCTCGGCTCAACCCTTGGCCCGAACCATCGGCCAGTACACCCGTGACATGGGTGGCACACCCCAGTCCGGCGTCGTCGGTTGGGGCTTCAAGACCAATCCCCCAGCCGCTGCCTTCGCCAACGGCGTTTTCGGGCACTGCCTCGACTTCGAGATACAGGGCTACCCGCCCACCCACGGCACCTCCTCATGTCTCCCAGCAGCTTTGGCCCTCGCCGAGGCCAACAACGTGCCGGGCAAGGCCATCATCACCGCCTATGTCCTCGGCTGGGAGATACAGGGACGATTGCGGGCCGCATCCGCACCCCACACTGCCCACGCCTACCACCCGCCCGGCTTGGTGGGGCCCCTCGGAGGGGCGGCTGCCTCCGTCAGCGTCTTGGGCTTGGACGCACAACAGGCCAACATGGCCTTGGGCATCGCCGCCTCCCGTACCGGCGGGCTGACTGCCAACACCGGCACCATGGTCAAGTCCACCCATCCGGGCAACGCCGCCCGCATGGGCACTGAGGCCGCGATTCTAGCCCGCGCTGGCTACACCAGCTCCGACGAAGCCCTGGAGTCCGAGACGGGCTACTCCCAAGCACTGTTCGGGCGCCAACTGGACTGGGACGCAGTAACCGCTGGGCTGGGTGAGACCTACCGGCTCTTGGAACCGGGCTTTGACATCAAGCGCTTTCCCGCCCAGATATACATGCAGCGCCCCATAGAAGCAGCGCTCAACCTCCGCGCTGAGCACGGTGTCGAGGCGTCGCAGATGCTCACCCTCACCATCACCGGCCCCCACCGCAGCCACTCCGGCCCGCTGCCACGCTCAGGCCTCGATGGCAAATTCAGCATCCAGTATTGCGCCACCATCGCCCTGTTAGACGGCGCAGTCGGCATCGACTCCTTCACCGACCAACGCCGCTTCTCCCCCGACGTAGATGACACCCTGCCGAAGATTCGGCTGGAGACGGCACAGACAGACACTGTGACAGCAATAGCGGAGATGGCCGACGGGCGCACGCTGGAAGGCCGGTGCCACGACTTCCGAGGCTCAGCGGCCAACCCCATGAGCTACGAAGAGCGCACCGCCAAGTTCCGCGACCTCGCCGGACGCGTCCTCCCCTCAAATGCGGTCGACGAACTGCTCGGCATGCTGGAGACACTGGAGCAGCAGCCAAGCGTCGGCCCACTGATGGACCTCCTGCGCACCTGACCCCGTGACGGGTGGCTACGAGTCCTGAGACTCCTCCGCGTCACCAGGGGCATCAGTAGAGGCTGCTGGGTGCCTGCGGTCCCAGCAGCACAGTACGCCCGCCAGTAGCAGCGTCCCCACCGCGAGTACTGCGAATCGGACGATCTCCCGCGCTGTGCCTGCATCGCTAAAGGTCCCAGGGAGTATCCCCGTTAGGAAGCCGCCTAGGGCGCCCAGCGCAGTGCCTTGATCGCCAACACCCCCAGGCGCGCCCAGCAGCAGGAGCAGGATGCCACCAAGGAGCAAGCCGGGCGTCAATGCCCCCATCTTCTGGAAGACAACAACACCAAGGACAACGAAGATGATCCCCAGCCCAATGTGGATGGTGCCAACCTCGGAGAAGCGCATGGCCGCGTCGTTAGTCGTCTCGACGAACTCCATCTCAGACTCGAACATACTGTCGAGTTGGTCAAAGGGGATGTCCGGCGCTCCGTGGAAGGCTGCAGTGGCACTGAATACCAGCATCATCAGGACAAGCCCAAGGGCCACTTGCGCAGCTTTCCGCGCAAGACCTGCCCCGCCTCCGAGGTGGTTGGCCAGAAACACGGCGGCGATGATGACCGCCACCACGAAGCCAGACTGAAGACCAGACCCCGACAGAAGATCAGTACCCATCACTCATACCTCTTGAATGGGCAGGCTTGCTGAGATGAGCAGGCATGGCCCTACGAGCGCGCCTCTAGCTGTACTGGACCAACGCCTCCGGTACGGGACAGTATTCGACGCATGAGAGGTCCCCGGTACACTCGTCCGGGATCACCTCAAGCCAGTGGTGGATCTCGTGCAGCTTGGGGTGGATAGCGCCCACGGGGCATACCTCCCGGCACAACCCGCAGGCGATGCAATGATCCTGGGAAATGTAGACCTTCACCGCTCAGCCGCCTATGGAAGTGCTGCGCAGGAAGTCGGGCGACTGTAGGAAGTCTAGTGCTTCTACTACAGGCTTCTGCTCGGCCTCGGTAAGACAGTACATGTCCATCTGGTACTTGCCCTCGATGAAGTGCATGACCTCTTCGTAGTACTGGCTCAGATTCTCATGGATGGACAGACTATGCTTGCTGCTCTCCAAAATCGCCCGTATCCCCAAGCAGGCCCCCGCCTCGACGTAGTAGTTGGAGGCTGCCCTCGCCAGCGGGTGCATGTGTGGGAACATGGCCACCATGCCGAAGTAGCTGCGGCTGCCTTGGAAGTTGGCCCGAGGCTCTTCCATCAGGTCGGTCTCTTTCTTGGCCTGACCGCCCCGGATGAGTACGTCGCCATGCAGGCCACCGTGCTTCACCTCGTCCCATACCTGCCGTGCCCGCATGCGCAGCAGGTCGAGATAGTCCTCCTGGTCGGAGATGGACACCGAGAGGAGCTGTGTGCACATCTGGTTGAGGGAATGGCCCGGCCCCTCGCTACAATAGCCAGCGAACGCAGGGCCGAACTCTCCCTTGTCCCACCCGGTGTCCATGCGCTCCACGCCTTCCAGAACGCGGATCACCCGCTGGTTCCAGCGTTCCACCATGCGCTCCTCAGTCAGGCGCATGCGAAAGTCCACGCCGGGCCCTCGGAAGGGTGTGGGCCATACCCAGTCATTCAACCACTCTTCGGTTATGGGGTGTAGGTCCATGAGCGCCTCCTAAGCTGGCTCTATGCTGGTCTTCGCGGCTTGAACGTGAGGGAGTCTCGGAGCCACTTCTTCTCCCGGTCGCGCCACAGGTCCGGTGGTGGCGGCACTAGGGAGCGCCCCGTCTCCACCTCGAAGATGGAGCCGGGAGCAGGACAGTACATGAGACACACCACGCAGCCGGGGTAGGTGCACTTGTTCACATCAATTTCATGACGGTGTCGTGGCTCCAACTCCAGATACACGGCATTGATCCCGATCTCCTCGCAGGCGATCAGGCACATCCGACACTCAGTGCACTTCTCGTGGTCTATACGAATGGTGGTCATAGCTAGTCCACGTCAGGCATTTCTAGTTGGGTGATGGTGCTTGGGGTGCGGTTGCCCATCACGAACTCGGCGATGTACGTCATGGCCGAGTTGTAGTCATTGCGAGCAGTAGTCGTCATCAACCGGCACATGTCCACATCCACCGACTGGGAGACATAACGCTCCACCATGAAGCGACCCATCTGGACATGGCTACGAGTCTCCGGCAACTGGCTGGCGAACAGGCCCCTCAGATATTGGTCAGGCATGGCATCGGACATGCGCTCCAGCCACGCCAACTCCAGCACCTTGGCCCCTAAGTTCAGGGCGGGCAGGCGCACGTTCTGGGCGTAAATGCCCAGTGCCCGCATGGAGCCGACAAATACAGCGATGCCCGAATCGTATGGGAACTTGCAGTAGGGGTGCTGCAGTGCAAGGCGCTGGCCCTTGGACCAACCACGCTGGATGATGGCCTGGGAGTAGAGCATCTCGTGCGTGGAGTCGTCGTAGATTTGCTTGGCGAACAGGTAGTCCGCCGAGGGCGGGTATTGGTTAATCACCATGCTGCTTCCCCAAGCGCCGTACACATAGTAGTACATCCGCTCCAAGGCCCACAGTTGCCCGATGAGCTTGTAGTACTGGTCGTTGCTGAGGTTACCCGAAGCCGCCGCCTCTATCACCGGGTCCAAAGGCGAGGTGCCAGCCAGTCCACGGCTTTGGGCCTCCAGCTCAGCAGCCAACTCTTTACCCGGCAGCGTGGTAGTCAACAGCCTTCTTCCTTCGGGCAGTGTGGCCCTGACTATAGGAGTCGCCCGTTCCCGGTGTCAAGGTGGCCTGGCGCATAGGGAGTTCCTCCGACGCTTACATTCGGCAGGGGCAACCCTCCTAGTTGTCCGGCCACACCCTGCGGCAGCGGACACTCACGCCCTCTGACGCCTCAACACACGGCCCGGGCGTTGGACCCAAGCCACAGTCACAATGAAGAAGGCGGCTACCACCAGCGCCATCACCGGCCCCGAGGGCAGGTTGTAGTAGTACGAGATGTACATGCCCGCGATGGCAGCCGCCACTCCGAGTGCCACCGCCAAGGCCATGGCGTACTGGAAGTTGCGGATCAGAAGCAGCGCCGTGGCTGCCGGCGTAATGAGCATGGAGATCACCAGCACGATGCCCACCGCTTGCAGGGCCAGCACAATCACAATGGCCAGCAACGCCAGCAAGGCGTACTCCAGCTTCTCGGTGGGCAGGCCAACGACCGACGCCCCCGTCTGGTCGAAGCTTGCGAACAGCATCTCCTTGTGCAGAGCGTATGTCACCACCAGCACAAACACGCTCAGCCCCAGCGTGACATATACATCGGTCTGCGAAACTGCCAACACCTGCCCCAGCAGGATGTCCTCTAGGTTCACGGTTATACCCTCGAACGCGGTCAACATCGCGAGACCCAAGGCAAAAAGCCCAGCGAATATGATGCCCACCGACGTATCCTCGCCCACGCCGGCCCGCCTGATGAGGTAGCCGCTGATCAGGGCCACGGCGATGGCCATGGGTATGGCTCCGAAGAAGGGGCTGATGCCTAGGATGAAAGCAGCCACCATGCCGGGCAGCACCGAGTGCGCCAATGCATCGCCCATGAACCCCAAGCCTCGGGTGACCACGTAGACTCCCAGCAGCGGGCACATGACGCCCACGAGCATCGACACAACGAGGGCCCGCACCATGAAACTGTATTGGAACGGGTCGACCAATGCTTCAATGATGATGTCCATGACTGTCCCCCGCTAAATCGTGTCCGTGGAATGGGATGGTCCCGAAAGGTCCGTAGAGCCTCGTCATCACGTCCTCGGTCAACACATCCTGCGGTGGGCCACAGGCACAAACATGGCAGTTGAGACAGAGGCACTCGTCGCAGAAATGGGACATGTGGTTGATGTCGTGGGACGACATCATGATCGTGCGCCCGTCTTCCCGCAGATCCATCAGCACAGACATGAGGGCCGTCTGAGAGGAGAGGTCCACTCCACTGAAGGCTTCATCCAACAGCAGTATGTCGGCGCCTTGAGCCAAGGCGCGGGCCACGAAGATTCTCTGCCTCTGCCCTCCCGAAAGCTCGTAAATCTGGGACTTGCGGCGCTCCCACATCCCCACCCGATTCAGGGCATCCCCGGCTGCTTCCCGGTCGGTACGTCGGGGCCGCCGGAACCAACCCACCTGTCGTACGCGCCCTTGCATCACCACGTCCCAAACGCTCATGGGGATGCGCGTGTTCACCTGCTCATATTGGGGCACATAGGCTACCATGCCTCGAGTTTCCGCCAAGGTCTTGCCGTGGACCAGTACGCGTCCCGAGGTGGCGGGCAGCATTGACGTGATGACGTTGAACAGCGTGCTCTTGCCCGCCCCGTTGGGCCCGACCACCCCCATGATGCATCCGGGCCCCGCACTGAAACTCACCTTGTCGAGCACTACAACTCCGCCGCGCTCCACGGTCAATTCCTCTGCGGCCAGAGGGGCTGGGTTTGAGCTTGAGTGTGTTGCTGCCATGGCTATTGCAATGCCTCCACGATTATTGTGGTGTTGTGCCTCATCAGGTCGAGGTATGTGCCCGCCCCGCTCTCTGGATTGCCCAGCGAGCCGGTGTACAGTCCGCCAATCAGCCGCGCCCCGGTCTCCTCGGATATGCGTCGCGCCATGCGATCGCTCTGGGATCTTTCGGTGAATACAGCTGTGGCACCCGCGTGCTCAATGGTCTCGATCAGTTCCGACAACTTTTGAGCGGTCGGTTCGGTCTCAGTGGTGACGGGGAATATCGTCCCCACCACCTCAAACCCGTAGCGGACTGCAAAATACTGGAACGTATCGTGAGAGGTTACCAGCAATCGCTTCTCCTCGGGCAGGGTCGCCACCGCTTCCTGAATCCAAGTGTGCAGGTCGTCCAGCTCTCCAGCATACTCAGTGGCGTTCTCACTGTAGAAAGTCCCGCCCGATGGGTCCACCGCGGAGAGTTGGGTCGCGATCCTGTTCGTCGCCTGCTTCACCCGCAGCGGGTCAAACCAGAAATGGGGGTCGAGCTCGCCGTGGTCGTCCTCCTCTTCCTCTTCGCTCTCACCCTCCTCGGCGTGGTCAGAGAAGATTTCTGCAAGGTCTATGGGGTCTACGACATCCCCCAGCTCTATGACGGCGTCCGTATCATGCGCGGCGTTATCTATCAGTTTGTCCAGCCATCTGGCTTCTAAGGACAGCCCCACGCTCACTACCAAATCGGCGTCGGCAATCCGCGCGATGTCTCGCGCCCCCGGCTGATAGGTGTGGGGGTCGGCATCGGCGGGCAGCAACGAGAGGACCTCCACCCGGTCCCGTCCCACTGCCTGCACCCAATCACCGATAATGTTGCTGGTGGTCACCACCTGTATCTTCTCGGCTTGCCGGGGCGCCTGCGTCGGGGAGTCGCCACCGCAGCCTGCAGTGAACAACAGAAGCAAGACCAAAATGGGGGCCCACAGCTTCAGGGTATTGGACAGCATTTGGGGTAACCCCCTCCGAATCGTGTTTTACGGGAGCCTTGCAATTCGTCTCACTTCTGTTTATTGCTGGGACGAAGTATCACTTGTTCACTGTTATGGTACTCGGTATCAATAGTTGAGTTAACGATACACAGTATCGCTAATAGCCAAAAAAAGAGACGCAGCAGCAGCAGCTCAAGTACGGTCCGATGGAGAAACAGAAGGCACGGTCAATGGTAAGGATCTAGCGGGATGTTTGCGCCGCCCGAGAACTGCTACCTGCTGGTAGATACGTTCCGAGCTTTGGAACTTATCCCCAGATATGCCCCGTTGCGGCGTCATGGTCGCGGCCAATCCTTATTGAGACAGCGTATCTAACAGCAGCAATCTTACGAGCACTCACTCCACCATGTCAAGTGGGCTCTCGGAGGCAGCCTTGATTATGAGGCTCTATACGTACGGACTCGCCCTTCTTCGAAGTGACGACCCGCCTTCGGTCTCTTAATCACAGTATCTCAACACCAAGAGACCGAAGGCGCTGGCTCACCAAGCAAGCGTCCCCTACATGCCGTAAAACCGTGCCGGGTTGTCCACCATCATCAGCTCTCTCATTGAGGCCGGAATGTCCTGTCTCGCCTCCATCATCTTCACCAGTTCCGGTTCGTTGGCCGGGTCGCCGTGGTGTCCGTAGTCGGAACCGATGAGCAGGTGCTCATCCGATATGAAGTTGCGCAGGTAGGGCATATCCTCGTCGGCCTCAGCCGCTACGTACATCCGGTAATCTCGGAACAGCGATGGCCCCCAGTGGGATGCATCCCCTCCCAGCTGTCTCTTGAGGGCGTGCAACACGAAGGGCACCCATGACGCAGCCGCCTCTATAAAACCGAAGCGAAGTGTGGGGAACATCTCCGGTATGCGGTTGGCCACCAAGTCGCGGAAGCCGATTATGGGAGGAAGGCGGATGGCGGCGAAGGTGTGGTTGCGCTCTAGATCGAAGATATCCGTGAACGGCGGACACCCCGCGGCCACATGGCAGCATATGGGCAGGTCCAGCCTCTGGGCTTCCTCATAAATAGGGAAGAAGTAGGGGTCGTCCATGGTGCGGTCCCGTTCGATCCCTCGGAAGAAGATGCCCACTGCCCCGTTCTCCTTGGCCCAAGCCATCTCGTCGATGGTGTCCCGCACCGATTTCAAGGGCGGTATCATCACCCAACGGATGCGTCCCTCGCTCAGCGCGCAGGCTTGGGCGATGTAACGGTTGTAAGCCCGCGCCAATGCCAGCTCCAAGTCGGCGTCGTCGGTCAGATAGACGAGGAACAGCGTGGGGTATACCACTTGGCTACCGACGCCCAGCCGGTCCATGTCCCTCAAGCGTGCCCCGATGTCGGTCATTTCGCGGCTGGCTATGAGCATGTCGTCGCGGCCCATCTCTCGGGTCTGGGCCGAAGGTGTGATGAGTGGGAAGCTGCCCTTGCCTGCCGGCCTAGGGAAAATGTTGCCGTCTATGAGCCAGAAGGCATCCCGCTCCTTGTACAGGGTATCGTTGGGGACCGACACCACCACCGGCCTGCGGTGGCGCATGTCCGGGTCTATCATCTGCCACATGCTCTCAGACTCGGAGATGTGGGTATCGGCGTCGATAACATGAGCCATGGCTACCTCCTCAACTCTCAAGCTATGCGGGATTCCAGAAATGCCTGCTGTCCGGAATAAGAGCGCCCCGGCCCGTAGGATAGCACGGGCCGGGGCGTTTACGCTCACTGAGTTCTACGGGGTCAGTTCTTGCGGTGTGGCACGAACTCCCAGTTGCTCAACCAAGTGAGACCGCCCGACTGCTGCTCCCACTCGTCAATCTCGGGTCCCAGTGGGAACACTGAGTTCTCGTCGTACAGCGGGATGGTCATCACATTGTCGAACATCCACTTGGTGATGTCGGCCTGAAGCTTGAAACGTGCGTCGTCGTCGTTGGTGTCGCGCGCCTCGTCCAACAATGCTTGAAATTCGGGGTGCTCGAAGCCCAAGTTGAGTGAGTTATCGGAACTGTGGAACAGGTTCATGATCCACAGGGGCTCGATCACCGGGGGTATGAAGTTGCTGAAAGGCCCCGGGTCCACCGCCCGGCTCACATTCTTGGGCCGGTAGGCGGTCCACGGCTCGTTCTTGATGTTGCAAGTTATGTCGATGGCCTCCCACATGGCGCATGCAGCCTCTAACTGCGGGATGCCCCGCAGGGTGAGAACAGCGTCTACCTCGAAACCGTCCGGGTATCCGGCGTCCGCCAGCAACTGCTTGGCACGGGGGACATCGAAGTCCCAGAGGAGCTCATCCAAACCGAACTGAGAGGCTCGGCGGTCATGGCTAGCGAAGAAGTCGGCGTAGCGGGGCACGCCCTCGCCAAAGGCCAAGTTGTTCACCATCTTCTGACGGTCGATGGCGAGGGCCATGGCCAATCGAACATTGCGGGCCTGTATCCATTCCCCGGAACTGGTGTCCCCGGTGCACGAGATGAAGGCCACATGGCAATTGGCGTCGATGGATTCCAGCTTTACTGGCACCCGCGCCTCCTCGCCCACATGGGCCGGGTGGTCCAGGTTGTATTGCAGGCCTGCAATGGGGATTCGCATAGCCTTCTGCCCTGTGAAGATCATGTACCTGATGTCGTCCCTGTCCTGGTTGCGGATGGAAACGACTTGCTCCAGATCAAATGTGGCGGTGTCCAGCTGTCCGGTAAGGAAGTTGGCCTCTCTGGTGGAGGGCTCCGAGATTCCGCTCCAGGTCATGGTCTCCCACTCCGGTGTGTAGAACCAGTGGTCCGCCACCGACTCCATGGTGTAGCTCTGGCCACTGAGGAACCGATCGGGAAGGATCCGCCAAGGACCTGTGCCCACATCCTTGAGCACCACGTTCTCTTCACCCTCGGCCTCGAACTGGGCCTTGCTGTGGAAGGTCATGATGGCATCGGTGGGGTTGCTGGTATGCCAGAAGACCTCGAAGGTGGGCTGCGGCCGCGTTAGCTGCACGGTGTACTGGTCAATCTTCGTTAGGCTGCACCCTTCGCAGCCAAAGGCCTTACGTATACCGCTGGACGCGGCGTGGGGAGTGCCAGCAGTGCTGATGCGCTCGATGGAGAAGAGGAAGTCGTCAGCGTCGAACTCACCAAAGTCCCCATACGTGTCATGCCACGGGACGCCACTTTGCAGGTTGAAGGTGTAGACCGCTCCGTCTGGTCCCTCCCGCAGCGTCCAATCGGTCACCAGCCGCGGCCGCTGTGTGCCGTCTTTGTTGGTGTCCCACATGGATTCGTGGGTCGTCTTGTTCAGAAACCGGAAAACTCCGTAGGGCATGGCGGCGAGGTCGGAAATCAGCGGAGCCAACTCCGGTGTGGCGAAGTCCAGGCTGCCTGTTCGCTCCATCATTGCCATAGGCGACTCCGCGGGAGCCTGAACAGGCGCGGCCGTGGGTGTGGCTACCACGGCTGCCGCCGCTTGGGTCTGTGCAGGGGCAGGCGCATCCGCAGGGGCAGCGGGAGTGGCAGCCGCAGGGGCTACTGCTGCCGCAGGTTCGGCGGTTGCTGTGGCTTCCTCCCCGCAGGCTACAATTATCGCTAAAAGGACAATGAGTAGACCAACTATTGACGCTCTAAGCATATTTACCTCCCTAGAGTGTGGTGGAAGAGACACATAGCCTACCGCCAATAAGCGAGCATAGCAATCGGGTTTGGACAGTGTCAACGAAGATGAAGGCATCTGACTCCATTCCGTAGGACTGGCCGTCCTGAGCGAAGTGGGATAGCGCGTCATCCCACGCAGTCGAAGGGCCTGCCCCGGGCTTGATCCGGGGACGGGCCGCTGGAGAGCGGCCCCTTTTCGGGCGAGTGGGCCACCCGAAACCCGACTACCCCACCCGTCATTCCGGCGCAGGCCGGAATCCAGAAGCCGCCCTCACTGCGTGTCATCCCCCAACCAAATCCGCTCCAGACCCGTCTGCCAACAAGCCAAACAGCAGTCCATTACAGCAATCGCACTCCCACCTGTCATTCCCCCTATGACACTCCCGCCTTGACGTGCACGCACACATGTTCTATATTACTCCTGTTCACTGGCCATTCAGCGCCTTCAGTCTGCCTGTAGTAGACCTGACCTGCCCCTATCGTCCTGAAAACCAAAAGAGGTAAACCCTAGTGCCGAAGACGGCCCCTGCTCTGGTCAAGAGTGTGAAAGTCGTTGTCTCCGTCTCCCCCGCTGAATACCAGCGGTGGGAACGCCTCGCCATCCGAAACGAGATGCGTGTCCCTGAGTTCGTGCGCTACCTCGTAGGCCAAGCCGCCCGCAAACTGGAGCAATAGGATGTCCTGCTTCTTGAAACCGCCCGGCCCTGCCGTGAGTCCCGTGCAAACCCGATGGCACGTAACCGTACCCGCGCTTCACATGCGCATGCGGCCACAATTCGCATTTCCCCCGGCCCCCGCCTTGGCCAACTCAAAGCTGGCTCCTAGCTGCTCCGCCACCAATGCCGGTGCAATAGTACTCATCGGTATTGCCACGGATGTATCAACAGTAGTTAACTGGAGCTGTACGGCATATCTAACGGATTACTACGGGAATACTACGAACATGGGGCCAACGCCGCCCCGTGGCCACGCCAACGAGAATGCCTCAGATACAAAAGTGGCCGCAGGGCTGCCCAAATCGTATCTGCTGGGCGGCCTATACCACACCACCGGTCCCCTCTACCCAGCTAAGCAGACGCGGCCATCTGGCCGTTCCAATGGCGCCCGGATGCGCCCCCGTATGCGCCGCAACCGTCCCCACTGTGGTGTAAAGATATCGTAGGTTGCTATTTATGAGACGACGGTAATAGGTCGCGTCACCTGATGAGAGTGCTTCAAGGGTTGCCGCCTTGACAGCTTCCCGTCAGGGCTAACATCATTGCGCGAGTTGACGCAGAGGAGCGACACTTGTCGATGTGATCCATTGGCTAGGTAGGGCAAGTCGGAATCCAGGTGCTTGGAGGTTGAACAATGAAATTCGCCCACTTCTCCCACGTATGGAACAAGCCCGACATGACCGCCGCCGAGAGGTACGACCAGCTTTGGCGTGAATTGGCGTTGGCAGACGAGTTGGGCTTCGAGTACGGGTTCGCTGTCGAACACCACTTTCTACCCCATGAGAGCTGGATGACCTCCCCTACGGTGTACTGCACCGGTGGCGCGGCCCACACCAAGCAGATGCGACTGGGCCCCATGGGATACATCGTGCCCCTCTACGACCCGGTGCGCATCCTCGAGGAGGCTGCCGTGCTGGACAACGTGCTCCATGGCCGCTTGGAGTTGGGGATGGTGTCGGGCATCGTCCCCGAATATTTCAGCCACTACAGCCACTACCGTCAGTCACGGGAGGAGGTCTTCCAGAATCGGCGCGAACTGACCAACGAGTTGGTTCCCCTGATTAAGACGGCCTTTGCCGCCGATGGCCCCTTCAGCTTCTCCGGCCCATTCCACGAGCTGAACGACGTGCACCTGTCTGTGAAGCCCCTGCAGAAGCCGTATCCCCCCATGTGGATCCAGTCCCGGGACCCCGACACCCTGCAGACCCTAGCCAAAGAGGGGGTCAACACCGGCTACCTGCTGTTCATGCCACGCAAGGAGGCTGGGCCCCGCTACCGCGAGTACATGCGTCTGTGGGACGAGGCAGGCCATCCCGGCAAGCCCAACATCGGGTACTGGACCCTGGTTTACGTGGACGAGACCGATGAACTGGCAGTGCAGAAGGCCATCCCACACATCAACCACGCCTTCGGGGCAGTGTTTGGCGTGGGCGACGGCGGGTTCGCCGACGCCAAGCGTCTCATCGCAAACTACGAGAAGCGTGGCGAGTGGGGCGCAGCCGAGATCGCCCGCAACATGACCAACGTCGAGTGGCTTCTGGAACGAAATCTGGTCTTCGTTGGCTCCCCCGAAACAGTCATCCGCCAGATTCGGGAAGCTGCCACCGAAGGAGTCTTCAACACCGTGATGGCCGAACTCAATCTAGGCTGGCTCGGCGAGGAAGACCTTATGCGCTCCATCCGCCTCTTCGGCGAACAGGTCATCCCTGCCCTCAAAGACTTCGAGCCGTATTAGTCTGGAATGGTCCGAATTGGGGTTTCTGCAGTTGTTCGTCCCGAGGTCTCAGCCAAATGTCACCGGACCCATTAGACCTAGCCGGCGAATTCCCCTGCTGGAGTCGCTACTCAAAGCCCATCTATGAAAGCTTGACCGCTATCCTATACTCGGTAAACTAACATAATCTCAATAAGTCGGTTAGGTGATCATGGCTCGGTTAAGTAATCATGGCATTCATGAGGTACTGAGAGCGCTGGGTGCATGAAAGCTATCGTAATCGAAACCTCCCCAGAAGACGCCGATACGGTATCCCTCTGCCTGCAGATGCGGTGGCCGGGCACGGCTGTTGTGGCATTGCGGGACGGGGCGGAGGCAGTGGAGCGCCTGACGGACGACGATGTGGACTTGGTGGTGTTGGACCGCGACCTGAACGGCGTTGACGGCATTCAGTTGTGCGGCGAGATACGGCGGGCCTCGCCCGTGCCCATCATCATGTTGTCGACGCGCATGGCGGACACCGATGTCGCCCGTGGTCTGGAATCAGGGGCCGACGACTACATCAAGAAGCCCATCAGCACCATCGAGTTCCAAGCCCGGGCCAATGCAGTCATGCGCCGCGTCCATCGCGAACAGGGTGCCCCCGTTGACGAGACGCCCTTCGTCAGTGGGGAGTTGCGTGTGGACTTCGCAAGGCACGAGGTCTGGCTACGTGGCGAGCAGGTCCGTCTCACGCCCATTGAGTTCAACATCCTAGGCCACTTGGTGAAGAACGCCGACCGCGTAGTGCCACACCAAGAGTTGCTGACCAAAGTGTGGGGGCCGGAGCGGGTTGATGCCAACAACTATCTGAAGGTGCACGTTCAGCACCTGAGGCAAAAATTGGGCGACGATTCGCACCACCCCCGCATGATTATGACCCATTGGAAGGTGGGCTACCGCTTCAATGAGGCTGCGACGAGGGTCGGCCGGTAGTCCAGCGTCAGACTCCTACGACTTCCCTCACTCCGTTGAGGGAGGGAGGCCACGTTCCTCTCCCTAAATCGGCAGTAGTGGTTCGGTGCGCGTCTCCGGCAGATCGATGGTGAAGCCATTGGCGTTCAGAGACAGCATCCGGTAGTAGCCGATTAACGTGGTGAACTCAGTGAGTTGTTGCACGCCGACGACATCCAAGGCGGCTTGGAAGGTCTCCTGGCTCGCCCTGTTGGTGCTGGTGAGTTCCAGTCCGTAGGTGGCCATCACCACCTCATCCTTCGGCCCGTCCGGCAGAGGCTGCCTGTCGCGCACGGCGTCGATGATGCCGTCGTTCAAGCCCACGCGGCGGCCTGCAGCGGAATGCGCGTTCCAGATGAACTGGCAGTCCATGGAGCGGGCACCGATACACATGGCCAGTTCCTTGAGCCTGTCGGGCATCTCACTCAGCTGCTCCAAGTACTCCGAGAGCCGGTTGGCCCGGATGGCCATCTCTGGGCTGTGTATCATCACCGAGGTTGGGCCCTGTACCGGAGGGCGCCCCCGTATCGAGGTGATTTCGTCGTAGGCCGCTTGGTACTCTGGCGACACATCGTCGCGGGTAACGGTGGGCACACGCCTCGGCATGACAATTCCTCCTAGGCTGACTAATTCTGCTTGGCTGACTTCTTCTGGGGGCGAACTGTTCAGAGTAAATGAGTCGTTGCCTCACTACCGTCATACCGGCGAAAGCCGGTATTCAGGAGCCATGCTCGATGGGCGGCAGCTTTCCAATACTCCCCTCACCGCTCTTGAAGGTAGGGAAGGATTCCCCGAACTGGCCCCCACTAACCGACTAGGACGGTACTACGGCAGTGCACTCGATCTCGACGCGGAAGTCGGGGTCGGCCAAGCCCGAGCAGATAATCAGGGTACTGACGGGCAGGTCGCTGTTCACGTACTTGGGACGCACGGCGCGGTAGGCCGGGATGTCCTCGCGGTGGGTTATGAAGGTGTTCATCTTGACCATGTTGGTGAAGTCGCACCCCACTGAGGCGAGCGCAGCTTGCAGGTTCTTGAAGACCTGCTCCATCTGGGCCTCGGCGTTGCCCACTCCTACCGTGTTGCCGTTGGAGTCCCGGGCCACCTGTCCCGCGATCCATACGACATTCCCGTCCCTAACAACGTGGGAGTACCCGCCGGGCTCGGCCAAGTTTGCGGGGTTGCTGCGTTCTACCATCTTATCCTCCCTTGATACACATCGTTTTGAGTGGCGCCACATTGATGGCTCTATCGTCCTGTATAGACCAAGGGTCATACCACGTCAAGCTGGCTCACATCTACTGGTTGCCTGCCGTATCGAACCCCATGGGGCCCATGGAGTCGAGCCCGGGTGGGCGTTCGTTCCACACCTCCACTCGCGCGATGGACTCCGGTGCGACGAAGATGCTGACGGACTTGCTTTTCGCTTCAGGCTGGTATATCTCGAACTGCACCACCCCGTTGGGTGGGGAGGGGAAGTCCATCGCCTTTACCAGAGCCCCTTCGCCATCGGACAGGCTCATCACCAAGTACACTTGCTCTCCTGATGCCGCCCGCTGCAGGACCTGTTGTTGTATGTTGGCCAGCGCCTCTATGGTGAACAACTCTGTTCCCCGCCTTCGTTAGTCGCTTCCGCTTTGCCCGACCGGAGAGCCTTCATCTTCCGAGCGGTGCGTCGTTGCCTTGTTTCTGGATTGTCCAAGATTATACCCGAAGTGAGCCTCCGCGCGACGGATAAGGGCTTTTGTGGTAAGGTGGCAACACTGAGGCCCCAGACCCTACTGCTGGGACTTTTGCCAAGAACAAGACTTCTACCAGGAGTGACGACCATGACCGTCAACGGGCCCAAGCTGAATGGTGAGCCGGTACGCGCTATCGTCTGGTCTGACTACATTTGACCTTGGTGCTATATCGGGGCGGCCAGCCTCGACAAGCTAGCCCAAGAGTACAACATCACCATTGAGAGGCGCCCATTCCTACTGCGGCCGGACATCGGGCCCGAGGGCATGGTGCGTGAAGCCCGGGCTGGCGAGACCGGCGACAGGCTGCGCGAGCCTCTGGGCACCCGGGCTGAGGCCGAGGGTCTGGTGATGCGTCGACCCTCCTTCACCCCCTTCACAATGCCCTCGCTTGAAGCCACGGAGTACGCCCGCGAAGTCGGTATGGACGAGGCCTTCTTTGGGCAGACCATGCGGGCCTACTGGGAAGAAGGCGTGGACCTAGCCAACATGGATGTGCTGGAGTCTCTCGCCAAGAGTTCCGGTCTCGACTGGGAGGTACTGCAGCCCCGACTGGAGTCGGGCCACTACCGCGAGCAGGTCACGGAGCAGCACCGTGAGGCAGTGAGCCTTGGCATCCAGGGAATACCCGCATTCCTTATCGGCAACCTGATGTTCACCGGGGCCCAGCCCTACGAGGTCTTCAAGAAGGTCATAGACCGGGTGCTGACCCAAGAAGCCGCCTAGCCCCGGAACTGGCATCACCCAACAGGCAGCAGAATATGACCCAACTGAAGACTCAGCGCACCGACGACAGCGTCGAGGCATATCTCAACGGCTTGGACGACTCCCGTAAGCGGCAAGACTGCTTCGTGCTGCTGCAGATAATGCGAGAGATCACTGGCGAGGAGCCTGCGATGTGGGGCAGCAGCATCGTCGGCTTCGGTTCATACAAGTACCGGTATAATTCGGGCCGTCGCGGCGAATGGTTCATCACCGGGTTCGCACCAAGAAAGCGTGACCTGACGCTCTACATCATGCCGGGTTTCGACCGCTATCAATCCCTCATGGAGCGTCTGGGCAAGCACAAGACCGGCGTGTCTTGTCTCTACCTCAGCAGGCTGGAAGCCGTCGATCTCCCCACGCTGCGGGAGCTAATCAGCCACTCCGTGGCCGACATGCGAGAGAACAACCCCTACCAGCACGTCCTTTATCAAGACCTGAAAGACTCCCCGGAGTAGCCTGCCAGTGCCGCTAGTCCCGGAAATACCCCCTCGAATAACCCCCGACGGCAATGCCAGATATCTGGAAGAGCTGACCAAAGCCATCTTCCGCGCTGGGTTCAGTTGGCGGGTTATCAACGACAAGTGGCCCCGCTTTCAGGAATCGTTCCACCAATTCGATGTGATAAAGGTAGCCCAATACGGGCCAACCGACTTGGAGCGGCTACAGGGCGACCCCGGCTTGGTACGTAACAGGCGCAAGCTGGAGGCTACCGTCAGCAACGCCCAGCGCATGTTGGAACTCATCGACGAGCACGGTTCGTTCCATGCCTACCTCCGCAGCATCGACGGCCAGTCATATCAGGCCCGGGTGAAGACTCTAACGTCAGAGTTCAGCCATTTGGGGAGGACGGGCGCATTCGTCTTTCTCCATTGCGTCAACGAGCCTCACCCCCCATGGGAAGAACGCTAAGCCCAGCTCACCCATGACATTTCCCTGTCGACGCCCGCCCCTATGCTGGCTATGATATATGTATGCACCAAGCCACCATTGCCCCCACAGGCCGCCTCGCAAGGAACGCCCTCTGCCCTACCCATTATCACAAATCACGATACCCCAGTCGCGCAGAGATGTCACACCGGTGTGACATCTCTGCGCGACTGAATCGTATCTGGTTCCGGCCCCAGAAAGTTACAAATGTCACAAATGTCACAGCGTTTCAGATATAAAAGTGTTCTTCTCAGATACGATGGGTGTGCGATTCAGCTATGAGTCCTGCCCACATGACGCACGAGCCAGCTACGACCGCTGCCACACCATATGTCATCATGCAGCGTGATACTCCGGCCATTCAGAAGTCCGTCTTAGCTTGCTGGGGCCCCAACCCCTGACGGGGCCACAAGACCAACAGGAGGTTCCCTTGCCTACCGACCAGCAGACCCGCCGACGCTCGACCACCACCGGTGTCACCCTCCACGACCCGGAACTGGCCTGTCCCGGGTATGTCTTGTATACACCCACCAACAGCCCAGGCCACGTGGACCTCATCGATCTGAAGGGTGAGGTCGTGCACCGTTGGGAGATGTCCCACCCGCCGGGCTTGTATGGCTACTTGCTGCCCAACGGTAACCTCTTCTACTTGGGCAAGACCCACGACGAGACTTGGGACAGGTTCCAGTCTTGGAAGCGGTTCAAGGGCGGAGTGATGATGGAGGTCGATTGGGACGGGCATATCGTGTGGGAGCACCGCGACCCCGACCACCACCACGACGCCCGTCGCACTGAGTCGGGAGGCGCCATCTACATGACCGTGGAGAAGGTACCCGACGACCTAGCATCCAAGGTCAAGGGCGGCCTGCCCATCGAGGGCAACATGTGGTCCGACACTCTGGTAGAGGTCGACGCCTCCGGCAACCGTATCTGGGAATGGCGTTCCCACGAGTACTTGGATACCGAGTCCGACGTTCTTACCTATTGCGACCTTCGAGACGAGTGGGCCCACGGCAACACCATCGTTCCCCTGCCCGGAGACCGGGTAATGGTCAGCTTCCGCCACATCTCTACCGTAGGCATCATCGACAAAAAGACGGGCCAGTGGACATGGAAGCTGGGCTACGACACGCTGGCCCAGCAGCACGATCCCAGCATGCTGGACAACGGCAACGTGCTGATATTCGACAACGGCGTCCACCGCAAGAGCCACCCCATGCCCTTCTCTAGAGTCATCGAGGTGGACATCTCCACCAACGAGATCGTCTGGTCCTATCAGGACACGCCGCTGTACAACTTCTTCAGCCCCTACATATCCGGGGCCCGCCGATTGCCCAACGGCAACACTCTGATTACTGAGGGCATGTTCGGCCGCATTTTCCAGGTGACGCCCGACAGGCAAGTCGTATGGGAATATATCAACCCCCACTTCTTCGAGGAGCAGGACGTGGGCATCTCCAACCAGGTATTCCGCTGCAACCACTACCTGCCGGAGCAACTGCCCCGCTTGCGGTAGACCGCTATACTATAATCAGCCTAGTACAAACAATCTGCTGAGAAACCATGACCACCACAACCGACTACAGGACCGCCAGCCACCAACTCATCGCCGATGCCACGTCGGAGTTAGAGACAGGTGCCTTGAGCCAAGCATCCTGGAAAGCTTGGGAAGCTGCCACCTGCATCGTAAAAGCTGTGGCTTCGTACAAGGGATGGGATCATAACGACTTTGGCTGTCTGTTTCAAGTCGTCACTAGACTTTCGGAAGAGACCCACGACCCCGAACTGCCCCGCCTCTTCCTTGGTATCTATAGCCTGTACCAGAATTACTACGAGGGATGGCAGACCACCCTATTTGCAAAAGACGGGCTGGACGATGTGCGCAGTTTCATGCACAAACTTGATGAGACTCTCCCGTTTGAGGATCCCCTGTGACGGGAGTCCCAAACTACTATCCTGTCAGCCAGCATCTCATCAACCAAGCAGAATTTGAACTAGAGGCGGGAGATACGCCCCAAACCTCCGAAAAAGCGTGGGGAGCAGCAGCACAAGTTGTCAAAGCCTACGCATCCGAACGCGGATTGGAGCATGGCTCTCACGCCTCCCTGTTTGTTGCAGTTGACGGCCTTGCGGAAGAAACGCACGACCGCGAACTGCGTGCCCTCTTTCGCAGGGCCAGTGGCCTGCACCAGAATTTCTATGAAGGTGTTGCCGACTATACACATGTGCGCGATGGAGTCCAGGATGTCCGCAGGTTCATCGGGAGAGTTGAAGCCACTCTACGTCGTATCTGAACCGTCCGCGTCCTCTCTTGCCTACTAGCTGAGCTCTACCCATGCGCACACGCCCCCACGTTGACCCGCCTTCCCAGCGGGGCTTAACATTCGCCTATCCTGGCCCCTCGAACGTTCTCGGTACACTCATCTGTATAGGATCCCACATTCATGCCACGAAGGAGGCGCTATGGCTAAGCCGAAGATTGCTGTGTTCTCCGGGCCCAACTCCACCATCGCCAACTCCCCTACTTTGGTGACCAGCAACAAGGGCCGGTTGCCGGGCGAGAAGATGCTGGAGGGGCGTTACGACCACCTAGCCCCGCAGTTGATACACGAGCCGGTGATGGTGCGCGTACGCAAGTTCAGCGCTCACCCGCTGGAGGAAGACGGCAGGGCCGTGTACCACGATGACGGCCGCGACTACTACGACGTGGAACTGCGCCCTGAAGACGGCCCCTACCTGCTGCCCTACATGGCCCGCCGTGGGAACGGGGCCGAGACCGGCGTCCCCTTCGAGGATGCCGACCTTCACGATGAGGCAATGCAACAGGGCGGGCGCCAGTTCTTCTTCCCCGATGCCTCCCGCATGTTTGCCGAAATCGACCGCACCCTTTCTGGGCGCGACGAGCACGGCATAGGCAGCGTTCTGGACCGTCGTGCTGACTTCGACTTCATCCGCGCCCTGCCCCCAGGCGGCTACACCCAGAAGGGTGAGCGCGTCGGCGTTGATTTCTTCCCCTACAAGCCCAGCAGGTACGGCACCCGTGTACAGGACATCGCCAAGGCCACCAACGTAGTCGCGGCCAACATGGCCAGCGGCAACTACGCAGGTTGCATCTGGCTCGAAGGCAGCCCAGCCGTCGAGGAGACCATCTACTGGCTCAGCCTCCTCATCGACACCAACCTCCCCATGGCAGGCAACGCTGCCCAGCGTCCCCACGGCCAGTTGGCCAACGACGGCGACCGCAACATCGTAGACGCCGTCGACTTCATCCTCTCCGGTGCAGGTATAGGCATCGGCGCCGTCGGCGTGCAGGACGAGCGCATCTACGCCTCCCGCGAGTTCAAGAAGGCCGACGACCGCCCCGGCAATTACAAGGCCACCGGCGGCCACGGCGGCATCCTCGGCACCGTCGGGCCCCCGGTGACCATCTGGTACGTCCCCAACTACAAGCACACCGCCAACTCCGAGGTGAACCTGAGCCGCCTGCCCCAGCAACTAGAATTCGCCGATGGCACCGGAGGCACGGTGCGACTAGCGGTGAAGGACAACTCAGGCGACTTGCGCGGCGAAATCATCCCCAGGGTCCATATCGTCAAGTACGGCAACTACAGCGAGGAAGACGAGACAGGCAACCCCGACTACGAGGTCGACATCCTAGCCCGCATCCAGAACGCCCAAAAGCAACAGGCAGACGGCAACGATGCGACACCCAAGCTCCACGGCCTCGTGCTGGAAGGCAGCTCACCCTACGGCCACGGCTCCCGCAGCCAGATGTCCGCCCTTGAAGTGGCGACCTTCAGCGGCTTGCCTGTGGCCCGCGTGGGCCGGGCCGACACCGGCGGCCGCGTCCCCTCCGACGACACCGACGTCTTCATAGAGGGTAGCAACCTCGACACCAACAAGGCCCGCCTGCTCCTCATGGCCGCCATGATGAAACTCGGCCGAATGCCCGTCGCCCGCGACCCACGCAACCCCACCCCCGCCGAACACGCGGCAGTCATGGCAAAAGTCGAGCAATACCAAGAAATCTTCGAAACCCATTAGGACGCAGACCGCCCGTTAGACGGATCCGGAGCGCACACCTGTAGCACTCGAACCTGCGATTGTTCGGGTGCGACAGGTGATATAGTATTTGTACGACGCCTAAGACAGGCAGGTGCCATGGGTATCTTGTATTCCGCGATCACGATTTCCACTCTCAGTGGCGAGCATCCGCGGGAAGTTGAAGCAATGGTGGACACCGGCTCCACTTACACCATGCTTCCCTCCGCCATGCTGAGGAAGATCGGGATTGCACCAACGCGAAAGGCCGAGTTTGAGTTTGGCGATGGGCGTGTTGTGAACATGGACGTCGGCGAGGCGAGAGCCTCCATACACGGCGAAAGCGCTGTGACGCCTGTAGTCTTTGGAGAGGATACCGCCAGTCCTTTGATCGGTGCAGTGACGCTGGAAGAACTCCTTCTAGCAGTGGATCCCGCTGGCCAGAGATTGGTCCCCACCCACGCAATCATCTAAACAAACGACAATGCCGGCCGTTCACCCAGAGCAGGCCCGTAACTCCCGCAAATCCCCGTAGGAGACCCATGTCCCAGCAAATCGACTACAACAACCCCATCGGCAAACAGGCTGCCGCCGAAGTGTTGCGCAGGCGCGACAACTTCGAGGCCGAGGCCAACATCACCAGTGCCATACGCGACTTCCTCATCGGCACGGGCTTGGCCGGGGCCGACGAGATTGTGGAGGAGCTACGCAAGTGGCTCCGCGCCTCCGCCGAGGGCCCGGCCGTCGAGGAAGCAGTGGGCCGTCTCCTGGCAGGTGGCGGTTAGGGTGGACCTTTCAGTTGGTGGTCGCCACGAATGCCAAGCGCGAACATTTGACAGTGTCCAAGAGATTCTTAGTACAAGCGTGAATCTTCCCCACCATTAGGTCTGCCTGAAGGGGCTGACAGGCTGGCGGGGCTTATTTTTTCTGAACGGACCCTGCAACCGTCCCCGGTCGCTCCTGGCAACCATGACAAGCACCCATTGCCATCTCCCCAACCCCTGCTCGTATAATTGGACAAGTCCACTGACAGCCCTTACCTGTCGTTCCGAGTCGACCTGTCATTGTGTCATTCCGAGCGGAGAGAGGAATCCGTGCTCACCCACAGCCATGCATATCAAGCGCCCGTTGCCGGCGGCCTGGAGCACAGGTTTGCTTCCATGGAAGCCCTGAATGGCCACTCCCAGACCTCGAAAATGGGAAACAACAGTCTCACAAAAACACACCCAAAAGATACAATTTCGCCCAAAATGGGACAAATGAGACATCTTTCAGCTATAAAAATGCTTGAACCAGATACAACAAGTGTCTCATCTCGCCCTTCCACAGATACAAAAACCCTGTACCGAATGGGACACCCCGTCCCATTCATCCCTTTCACCACGGTCACCCACTGTCAAGACGACCTTGACCGCATCGGGGCGTGTCGCTACCATGAGTGGTTACTAGCCCAATCGTATGGTGCCCCAACCAGATGAAGTGCCCAACTAGTTCAAGCCCCTAACTGGCTCAAACCCCCAACTAGCTCAAACGCCCAAAACGGAGGATAGAAATGGCTACTGCGACGTATCTGGAGTCAACAGAGACCATCTCCCCCAAGGTGAAAATCACCGAAATGGACCACATCGTGCTGCGGGTGAACGACATGGATGCCTCGCTGCGCTTCTACTCTGAGGTCCTCGGCCTAGGTGTGGAGCGTCTGGAAGACTACCGGGCGGGCAAGGTGCCCTTCCCTTCGGTACGGCTCAACGCCGACACCATCATCGACCTGTTCGCTTTCCCCGACCAAGAGCCCATCGGCAACGGTCCCAAGAACCAGGACCACTTCTGCATGGTGGTGGAGCCCACAGATCTGGCCGAGGTACGGGCCGAGTTGGAAGCCTTGGGCATCGGCATACGCGAAGGCCCGGCCAAGCGCTGGGGCGCCCATGGCGACGGCACCTCCCTCTACATCTTCGACCCCGATGACAACGTGGTGGAGCTGCGCTACTACGAGTAGACAGCCAAGAACGGACACAAACGAGAAGGCCCGCTGGATTCAGCGGGCCTTCTTAATTATCCAGGTGCACCAGTACCGGCTGTACTGCACGGATACTGGCTGCTTTGCGTGAGGGCCCTAGGAGATGCCCCGCTCAGAGAGCTTCTCCGATGTGACCATCTCGTAGAACTCGATCTCGTACGAGTTCAGCATCGCCTGCATTTCGGCATTGAGGGGGCGCACCGCAGATGGCACCTTCGATGGCCAGTTGGGCTCGATGGTCGGCTGCGTCCACTCAGCATAGGCCACGTTGGGCTCGCCCGGCATCCCTTGAGACACATACACCTGGGCCTTGGGCCTCCCGTCCGCCTCATAGGCGGCACAAATCTTGGTCAGCAGGTCGGCAACCTGCCATACCTTTCCCGGCTGTGCCTTGGCAACCCGCCTGATTACATACATGAGCTTGTTCTCCTTTCTAACCTTTGGCAGTGCGGATTATATCCGCGCCGATATATCTGTCAAAGAGAGACTGCACATGCCACATCGGCCTACGCTCCCCATACGTGCATCCCGACTATCTCCTCGTCCCGTCAGGTTGAATGGCGTACAGTCGCGTAGCGCGGTGAACAGTTCGCTATAATGGCTATCGGACTCATATCCATAGCGAAACGTCAACCAGATATCAGGAGGGACAACTATGCCAGACCGCACGGTGATAAAGCCTGAGGGCACCTCGGCCAGCCCCTATTTCTCCCCCGCCATACGCATCGGCCAGATAGTGTTCGTGTCGGGGCAGGCAGCGTTCGGCAACGATGGCAACATCGTGGGTCAGGGCGATTGCGGACGCCAAGCAGAGTTCATCTACGAGCGTATCAAAACCTTGCTGGAAGCGGCCGGGGCCAGCCTGTCCGATGTGTGCAAGACCACTGCCTTCATCACCGACCCCGCCAACTACGCTGCCTTCAACGAGGTGCGCAGCCGCTACTTCCCCACCGACCCACCGGCCAGCAGCACCGTGGTCACCAACCTGCTCCGCCCCACTATGCTGCTGGAGGTGGAGGCCATCGCGGTAATCCCGGACTAGTTGCCGTGGGACCTGCAACAGAAAGCGTCCTGCTGGCCACCACCAACCGTGCGAAACAGGCCCGGTTGCAGTGGCTGCTGGAAGGGCTACCCCTCGTGTGCCAGACCCCCGAAGAGGCGGGGCTCGAGGCATACGTCCCTCCGGAAGAGACGGGCGCGAGCCACCCCGAGATCGCCGCAGCGAAGGCCGTCGGATGGTCGCAGGCCGGCTCGATGCTGGCCGTGTGCAGCGACGGCGGCCTCAGCGTCCCTGCCTTGGGAGACCGCTGGCAGAGCATCCTCACCCGCAGGCTCACGGGGGAAGGCTCGGATGAGGAGCGGGTGAAGCGACTGCTGGAGCTGATGCGTCCCTATCCGCCGGAACATCGACAGGCCAGTTGGACCGAGGCCCTTGCGATAGCTGACAACGGACGGCTGCTGGCCTGCTGGGAGGTTCAGGGGGCCACGGGGATGGTGGCTCTGACGCCGGGCCCCCAAGCGTCCGTTCCCGGCTTCTGGGCCTTCAGCGTATGGGAGATCCCTGCCTTGGGCAAACGCTACAGCGAGTTGAGGGAGGCCGAACTGGCATCAGTCGATGACCACTGGACCCAACTCAAAGGGTTGGCCCAGCCTCTTCTCGTAGAGAATCTGAAGGCCGGACCCAAGGGTGGGCGGTGATATAATTGGCGCGCCCCAACGACATAGGCCCCAACTACACATTAGTCCAACCAAACATTAGGAGGAAGGCTGAATGATAGCCTTGATGGTCACCATCAACATCAAGCCCGGACATAAGGAAGCCTTCATGTCGTCGATGCTGGATGATGCCCGCGGTTCCAATAAGGACGAGCCGGGCTGTCTGCGCTTCGATGTGCTGGAGGACAACGGCAACCCCAACCAGATACACCTCTATGAGGTCTACCAAGACGAGGCCGCCCTCGACGCCCACCGTCAGGCACCCCATTTCACCAAGTGGCGGGAGACCTGCGCCGACTGGTTCGACGGCGAGCCAATCCGCAGCGTATGCACACCGGTGTTCAGGCGAGAGGACGCGTAGGGCAGAACAACGACATCGGGGTTGGCAGGACGACGGGTCGAGCGACTAGGTCTGCGGCCCGTCCAACTGCTGGTCGAGACCTTGCAGGAAGCGCTCTATCTCTGGGGGTAGTTGAGTGGCGGCCCCACTACTGCTCTCCTCGGAGACTTTGGTATCGTAGTGGGAGTCGTAGTAGGTCTCTAGCTGAGCGATAAGCCCCTTGAGCTCGTCATTGCGGTCTACCGCCGAATCGAGCTCGCGGTATTGCCGTTCACCCCTGCGTCGAGGGGCCAGCTCGTCTGGTATCTCGTAAAGGGATGCGAGGACGTCCAGCATACGCGAGGTGCCGTGGAAGTCCTCTTCCAATTGAACGTACTGTGGCAGATGCGCCATAAGGTTCATGGTGTCGATGCCCAGACCAGTGGCGCTATCAGTGATCAGGTTCAGGATAGTAGTCGGCCCTTGGTAGCGGCTCTGACGCTCCCGTATAGGTACGGTCTTACCTTCGAGGGGCGTCGCCCCGCCCAAGGCCCCGGTGACGAGCAGGGGTCGCGTGTGAGGCACGGCGTCGTACATGGCCCCCAATCGGCAGTAGCGGCTCACGCCAAAGTGCTTGAAGACCTCGACCACTGATTCGGTGTAGTCCTCCCCCATGGCGTGGGGTTCCAGCAGATGAAAGAAGAGGAAGTCTGGCCCGTTTTCGGGCTGGGCGTAGTTGATGGCGGAGTTGGGAATGGTGACCACTCGCTTGTCTTTCACAAAGCGGGTGGTTGGCCGGTACCGGGTGAAGTCAAAGAAATGCCCCGGCCGAGCCAGCTTCCCCAGTTCCTTTGCGCCGAAGTGCCGTTCGAGGCGACGCAGAGTGAGAGTGCCCACGCTGCCTACGTCAACCCAAGGCCGTACCATGGCAATGGCGTGAGGCTGGTGCAGCTCCGGGACGGGTTCGTTGATCTCGAATGCGCCAATTCTCATGCATGAATAGTGCCATTTTGCGCCGTTGTTTTCAAGGCCTCCCACCTGCCGCCAACGGGTTTTCTTGACACCCCTTAGGGCCGGACGTACTATAGTCCAGACATTCTTCTTAGCCCCGAAGCGTACATTCTGTCGTATATCCAGCAAGCCCTATATCCAGCAAGGAGGAGAACGTGGCCAGAATCAAGCATATTGCCATCGCCACTCCCGACCCGGCCAAGACCGCACAGTTCTACAAGGAGGTCTTCGACCTAGAGGAATACAGTCCTGTGGACTCGCCGCTGGCCGATGGCTACTACCTGACCGATGGGCACATCAATTTGGCCATCCTTAACTTCAAGACCCTGGAAGCCGCAGATAAGGGAGAGGATGGCCTGAGCTTCACCGGCTTCCATCACTTCGGCTTCAAAGTGGAGGACGCTGAGGCCACCTGCGCCAAACTCGACGAGGTCGGAGCGGATCGGCGAACGCGCGTCATGGCCGACCAGACCATGGGCGCAGGCCACATGAACGTGGAGACCAAGTACAAGGGGCCCTTCGACGTCATCGTCGATGTGTCGCAGTCAGGCTGGGTAGGTACCGACTAGTCGGTACCCGCTTCGCCAAATTTGGCAAGCCCATAATGGAAGGCCGTAACAGGAAAAGGAGGCATCATGGCTAAGATCAGGCATATAGCATTGACCAGTGACAACCCCGGCAAGCTGGCCGACTTCTACAAGGAAGTCTTCGGCATGACCGAGGTACGGCGCAGCGAGAATGGGCAGGTGTTCCTGACGGACGGCTATATCAACATGGCTCTGCTCAACTACAAGACCCCCAACGACGAGGACCCCGGCCCCAATGGCGGCTACTACGACGGCATCCATCATATCGGCTTCCAAGTGGACGACATCGACGCTGCTGCCGAGAAACTTGACAAGGCGGGCGGACATCGCCTTAGCCGCACGGCAACCCCCGGCACCGGTGGGCTCTTCGGCTTCGGCCCTGGCCCCAGCAACGCAGAGACCAAGTTCACCGGCCCCGATGGCGTGGTGCTGGACATGTCCCAGTCGGGCTGGGAAACCGAAATCAAAATGTAGCCTCTTGGTCGCTTCAAGCGACCCAACAGGGTGGGGTAATTGTCCAATTGTGGGCACCACAAGTTGCGCCTCATCCTGAGTAAAGAAACAGCCTATCGCTGAAGCCATGGTCCGGCCATGTGGCCGGGCCATGCTGATTTAATTCGTCTGAAGCGCGATTTCTGAAAAAAAGAGAGAGTGGTCTATGGCTAGCTGGACGCGAGACTTTGTGGAGATAGCAGGAGTTCGCACCGAGCTTCATCGCGGTGGTCAGGGCACACCGCTATTGGTGCTGCATGGAGCTGGAGGCAATGCTGGCTGGCTCCAGTACCACGATGCGCTGGCGGAGCACTACGATGTGCTGGTCCCCTCCCACCCAGGCTTCGGGGAGACGGAGCGGCCTGACTGGATGGAGAGCATCTCGGACGTAGCCCACTTCTACACATGGTTCATGCGCGACTTGGGCTTGAGTGGAGTGAACCTTATGGGCCACTCCATGGGTGGATGGATCGCATCCGAGTTGGTGGCCATGGGTTCCGACAAGTTCAACAAGCTGGTGCTGGCAGGTCCTGCAGGTATCAAGCCTGAAGTGGGCGAAATCACCGACATCTTTCTGCTCAGCCCGGAGCAGGTTATCGAGAAGCTGTTCCACGACCCCTCTCAGTCCCCTGAATACCAGCAAATCTTCGGCCAAGAACCCACCCCCGAGGTTCTGGCTATCCTGACCCAGAACCGCGAGACGGCGGTCCGCTACACATGGAAGCCCTACATGTACAACCCGAGGCTGCCGTTCCTGATGCAGCAGGTCAGGATGCCCAGCCTGATCGTTTGGGGCAGGCAGGATGCCATCATCCCTGTCAATTGCGGCGAGTTGTACAACCATGCGCTGGCCGGTTCAACTCTTACGGTGATCGACAATTGCGGACATGTTCCTGAGCTAGAGAAGCCCCAAGAGTTTGTGAGCACCGTTTTGGAGTTCCTCCGGTCCTAGTCTGACTCCCCGTTGGACGCCTCTGTCGTGAGCCAATCGTCGACGCTGAAAATCGATATACGGGTGCCGGTAGGATTGCCGGTGTCTCAGATGGCCGACTTCATACTAGGCTGTGAGCAGGCCGGATTTGATGGCGTGGGTATACACGACCACCAACACAGCGGTCGCGATGTTTATATCACCCTTGCTCTGGCAGGACAGCGCACATCCACTCTGGATCTCTACCCTGTAACCTCCAACCCTGTGACGCGTCATCCTATGGTGCTAGCCGCCTTGGCCAATACCCTTCAAGAGATTGCGCCGGGCCGGGTCAAGCTCACTGTCGGCCCGGGCTTTCTTGCCGTGCGGTCCATCGGCCGCCCGCGCGCGTCGGTGGAGTTCATGCGTGAGGCCATACTCAGCATGCGCAGGCTGCTCAGAGGTGAGGAGCTTGAGTTCGGCCCGAATAAGACTCGTATCCGCAATCTGTCCGATACACCCGTCCCTGTGTTCATGACCGCTGCTGGTCCCCGGATGGTGGAACTTGCGGGCGAGGTGGCCGACGGCGTCCTGTTGATGGTGGGTCTGCACCCCAAGGCGGTGGCTGCGGCGCGGCGATGCCTGGAGAAAGGGGCAGCCCGTGTTGGTCGTGATTTGTCGGACTTCCCCGTGGCCTTTATAACTTCCATGGCTGTTTCCGACGACACGCGCGAGCCCCGCCGTTGGCCCCAACGATGGCTGGGACCGCAATTACCGTGGCTGGCCTACCCCAGCAGGGCCAACTTCCACTGGCTGAGAGAGGCCGGCATTGACATAACTGACGACATCCTGCCCGAACAGGTGTCGGATGAGATGTCCTCCCAGATATGCGCTGCCATGGGCCTGTTTGGCACCGCCAAGGAGTGCGGGGATCAGTTATTGACGGCGGCTGGAGAGGCGGGGATCGAGCGGTTCTTCATCTTCCCCTGCCACACTGTGCAGGGTGGCTACGACATGCCGACGCCGGAGGTGGAGGCGTTTCGGAACATCATTTTCCCAATGCTCGGGCGTACCAACCGATAGGTCCGCTGCCATGCCTCGTCTCTATCGATAAGGAGACCTGGAATCATCTTGTCGTGGACTCGGCTGGTTGAGGGTCTAGTCGTTTGTAGGCTCACGGTCCGCAGGGGAGGGTTCCGTAAAGGGCTCACCGGCGGCCTCGGTAGCTTCCTTCCGACCAAGCCAAGCCTTCCTCTTCTCGTTGCTCTGCTGTAAACCTTGCTGGATACCTTGGCGGATGCCCTCTTGTCGTATTTTCTTGATGGTGCCCGGTATGAGTAACACCACTTTACCAATTACCTCCACGGTAATCGCTAAACCTGTCGCGATACCTGCAGAAACCGTTACGATTGCGGCCCACTCGGCGATACTCTGCGGCTTGCTGAGGATAGCCAAGATCCCTGCCGATATGGGGTAGGCTAGGTAGTACGCAATCCAATAGCGTTACTCCTCTAGGCGTCGCCATACGAGCAAGGCTAACAAGGCACTCGGACAGGGTCAAATGAGCCCAGTGGCAGATGCTGGCGATGCTTCGGGGCATTAGCGCGTTCCAGTCACCAAGTGAATGTTGGCGACCCAGTTCACCTGCGTCCCGTCGTAGTAGGGACGGACGGCGTCGTGACCTTCCTGTATGACCTGCGGATGCAGGGCGGGGTCGATGCGTTCCAGCGCATTTCGGAAGGAGCCTTGGCGTCGCCAAGCGGCGTCCCACGCCTCCTCCACAGTCCCCGGCCAAGGCCACGGTAGCTCCAGGGATTCCTCTTCCACTTGCGGGAAGCCAGCGCGTCGCATGGCATCGGGAAGCGACCCTGGCTCTGCGAAGCGCTGGGGGCTAGGAGCGCCGGGTCCTCGGGGCGGTAGATACTTACTGAATACACCGTGGGTGCACATGTGGAAGGGATTCTTCTCCAACGCCTGCCATACCACGAAAGAAGCCCGCCCTCCCGGCACGAGCACCCGGCGCATCTCACTCAGGGCCTTTTCAGCATCGGACATGAACATGACCCCTAGGCGACAAGTGATGGTATCGAATGAACCGTCGGGAAAGGGGAGTTCTTCGGCGTCGGCCTGCTGTACTGAGATATTGGTCAGGCCCAGTTTCCGCGCGCTGTTCTGGACTGTTTCCAAGTAGTCGGGAACCAAGTCGCTGGCCACCACCGAACCTCCCGGCAGCACCGCTTGTGCCAGTGTCAGCGTCGGCTCGCCAGCTCCGCAGGCCACATCCAATGCCCTCATTCCAGGCTTGGCCCCGCATCCCCGCACGATGGCGTCGGTCATGGCCTTGCCTTGTATGGCTGCCTTGGCGGCCCATCGGCTGCGGTCGGCCGCCGCGTTGGCTTGGTCCCGTTGCACCGTCTGACGATCGGGCGTTGGAGTGGTCATGAATTGCCTCCTTGGGCTGCCTGTTCGACCTCCCGCTGGCGTAGCTCGGTGCGGCGAATCTTACCGCTGATTGTCTTGGGCAACTCTGAGACGAACTCCACAAGGCGGGGGTACTTGTAGGGTGCCGTGGTGTTGCGGACGTGCTCTTGGAGGCTGAGGGTCAATTCGTCGGAGGGCACGTAGTCGGGCTTCAGGATGACGAATGCCTTCACGATGTTGCCCCGAATCTCGTCGGGGCTGGCCACCACTGCTGACTCTGCCACTGCGGGATGTTCCAGCAAAGCGCTCTCCACCTCGAAGGGGCCGATGCGATACCCTGCCGAGATGATCACGTCGTCGGCTCGGCCTACAAACCAGAGATAGCCGTCCTCGTCTTGGTATGCCTTGTCGCCGGTGAGGTACCAATCGCCTTGGAAGGCCTCCTCCATCATCTCAGGGCCCTTCCAATACTCCTTCATCAAGCCTAAGGGGCGAGTGGGCTTTACCCGGAGGGCGATCTGGCCCTCTTCTCCCGAGGGTACCTCGTCGAGGTCTTCGTCAACGACGGCGATATCGTAGCCTGGCATAGGACGGCCCATGGAGCCTGCTTTTATCGGCAGGCAGGGGAAGTTGCCCACAATCAGGACCGTTTCAGTCTGGCCATAGCCGTCGTAGATGGTGAGGCCTGTGGCGTCCTCCCAAACCCGCATGACCTCGGGGTTGAGGGGTTCGCCAGCACTGGTGCAATGGCGGAGGTTGCTCAGATCGTAGGCCTTCAGGTCCTCCAGCACCAGCATGCGGAATGCAGTTGGCGGGGCGCAGAAGGAAGTCACGCCGTGCTTTCCCAGTATCCGCAGAGTTAGGGCGGCGCCGAAGCGTCCTTGGGCGTTGTGCTGAAGGATGGTCGCGCCCTCGGTCCACTGACCGAAGAGCTTGCCAAAGGCCACCTTGGCCCAGCCGGTATCGGAGATCGCCCAATGGAGGTCGGTGGAGCGCAGGTCCTGCCACAGCCGGGCAGTAGTGGTGTGGGCGATGGCATAGGACGCTTGAGTATGAAGCACCATCTTGGGATAACCCACGGTGCCGGAGGTGAAGTACACCAGCAGAGGGTCGTCGCTGCGGGTGCGTTCCACATCGTCGAGCCGTGGCGATGCACCTGCCATCTCCGTATCCCAGGATGTCCAGCCGCGCCTCTCGCCGTCGGAGACTATGAGGTGTTTGAGCGATGGACAGGCTCCCGCTGCCTCCTCCGCCTTGGTGGCATTGTCACCGTCGGTGATCACGGCTACAGCCTCGGCTTCATTGACCCGGTACTCGATGTCGCGAGAGGTGCAGAGGGTCGTCGCAGGCATTGGAACAACGCCCAGCTTGATCATTCCCAGTACGGCGATATACCACTGAGGGATGCGTGGCAGCATGATCAGCACCCGGTCGCCCTTGCCTATGCCCAAACCTCGAAGCACGTTGGCGAAACGGTTGGAGGCGACTTTGAGCTCCCAGAAGGTATGTTTCTGGGCCTGTTGGCCGTCGGGACTCACTGAGACAAGGGCCAGCTTGGTATGGTCCTCGGCCCAGCGGTCAATCACATCGAGCCCGAAATTGAAATACTCCGGCACGTCCAAGCGGAAGCTGCGCCGTGTAGCCTCGTAGTCCTCCATATTGGGAGGCAGCTTCTCCATGACATGCCCTCCTTTTGCCTGAATACATCGAAAGTGCCATAGTACATGGCAGCAGGATGGTACTTTAAGCAGCGGTCGTGGGCAAGCCGTTGGCTACAGCCATGCCGTGTGGTACATTCCTAGCAACAATGGCCCGTGGGCCTGCGCAACTGAAATGGGAGGGTACAACCATGGCTTTGGACTTCAAGCCAATATCTGCTGATGGCCACCTTGAGGTGAAACCTGAACGCTGGGTGCACCGGGTACCCGCCAAGTACCGTGATCGCGCTCCTCGCAGCGTCCCCCTTCCCGATGGCGGTGACGGGCTGCTCATCGAAGGCCAACCCCTTCTGGAGCAGAACTTCATCGACCTGCGGGCTGGCCGCGCTTCGGGCGAGTGGTCTCCCATCGGGGCCAAGGTCGATGACGCCGCTGGTACCGGCTCCGCCGAGCAGCGACTGCGGGAGCAGGATACCGATGGCTTGGCGGCCGAGGTTCTCTACCCCAACATGGTTGCTGGCCCTGTCCTGTGGCGCAACATCACCCACGACGAGCCCTACAAGGCCATGGTACGCGCCTACAACGACTGGCTGGGCGAGGAGTATTGCAGCGTCGACCGGGATCGCCTCATCGGCATGGGTGTGCTGCCGTGGACCAGCGTCGACGACGCCATCGAAGAGATGGAGCACTGCGCCAAGCTGGGGCTGAAGGGCGTTATGCTGGGCACCCTGCCCAGCGCCAACGGCTACCCCACCCCTGATGACGACAGGTTCTGGGCTGCGGCCGTTGATATGCAGATGCCCCTGACCTGCCACGTGGCCTTCAACAACACAGGGAAACGGGCCAATCAGCCCACGTTCCGCTATCCGAATGAGGACCCCGCCATCATGGCCAAGGTGCGACGCCCACTGCTGGAGTGGATCACCAACTTCGGACTACGCCCTGCAGTCTCTGTGACCCAGATGGTGATGTCAGGTGTGTTCGACCGCTTCCCGACGCTCCAGATGTACTTCGCGGAGACGCGCTTGGGGTGGGTACCCTTCTGGCTGGAGCATGCCGACCTCTGGTACGACCGGCACATCGATTGGGCCGAGGAGCTTCTGCGTTTCGAACCGCTCAAGAGGCGCCCTAGCGAGTACGTGAACGAGCACGTCCACTTCAGCGTACAGTACGAGCATGTGGCTGTGGAGCTACGGCACCATGTGGGGGTGAACCACATCATGTTCGCCACCGACTTCCCTCACATCGAGTGCGAGTACCCCAACACCATGCCTCTGGTGGAGGAAATCTACTCCAACGTCCCCAGCAACGAGTCCTATCGCATCCTCGCGGGCAACGTCATCGACTACTTCGGCCTCAACCGCAACGTAATCAAGAAGGAAGGTGCAGCCGCCGCTACGGCGGACTAACCTCGCCCTCAGAACAGTTGGACATAAGAAGGCGCTCCGGTAGGGACAACCGGAGCGCCTTCTGCTTTCCCAGCGGCAAACGGGCTAGTTCTTTACGAGCATCCCCGGCTGACAGCGACGGCAGTAGCTGGTGATGCGCTGATTTGCCGTCAGTTGGGTGATGTGACCGCCACACTGAGGGCAGGGTTGTCCGCCTTTGTTGTGCACCTTCAGGAAGTCGCGAATCTTGTGGTGTGACTCATCACCCATCCTGTCTCGCAGCGTCTCTGCGGCCTCCAGCGCTACTTTGCGGGCGCTGTGGTGAAGCCGGGCGAGTTCGTCGTCGGACAGGCTGCGCCTCTTGCGGAAGGGGGAGATGCCACAGTCGAACAGGATTTCATCGCTGTAGGCGTTGCCGATGCCGGCCAGCACCACACCACGGCAAAGGATGCCCTTAATCTCGCCGTAGTAGGGACGTAGCCGGGCCTTGAAGTCCTCAAAGCTCAAGTCGTCGGCCAACACGTCGGGGCCCTGTTCATCAAGCTGGGGGATTTCGGAGAACTGCTCCCCACGCACGTAGTAGACTCGACCCATTTCCCGGTCGTCCAAGTATCTCAAATCCAAGTCGTCTTCCAAGTTGAGGGTCAGTCTAGTACGGCGGTATGGCTTGTCAGAGGACGGGCAGACCTGGAACCCGCCTGTGAGCATCGGGTTGATGACAAGATGGGCGTCGTCCGACAGCGTGATAAACAGGAACTTGCCCTTGGGGAACACCGACTGCATGGTCCGACCTGCGATGTCGGCGGTGAAGTCCTGGCTGGCCATAAGACGCATCACCGTGGCTTTCTGCAGGATGGCATGGGTGATTTGTCTCCCCACCACACGGCGGGTGAGTATCTCGCTTACTACTTTGAGGTCAGGCGCTTCTGGCATGGCTGGGTAGACTTTCGGAGTGATGTCCTCCGCATGATAGGCGAAAGTGCCTCATGAAGCCAAGCGCAGGATGACCACGACTTGACGGCGGCGACCTTCCCCTTATGCTGGAAACCGAGAGTTTGTTGGGGAGGTAACCATGCGGGCGCTGGTTCTTGGGGGCAGTCGCTTTCTCGGGCCGTGGTTGGTGGAGGAGTTGGTGCGATGTGAGCATGCGGTCGATGTGCTGAACCGGGGAACGACCCCAGCGGAGTTCCCGCCCAGTGTGGGAAGGTTGTACGCTGACCGACAGGATTCGCAGCAGGTGGGCGCTGCCTTGGCTGGACGCGACTACGATGTGGTGTACGACGTGTCAGGGCTGGCGCCACCTGAAACCCAAACCACCATGGAATTGCTTAGGGACCGCGTGGGCCACTATATCTACGTCAGCACCTCAGCGGTGTATGAGCGGCGTTGGACCGCGCCGGTGACGGAAGACTTCCCCTATAACGAGGTGGAGGGACTGGCATACGGGCGCAACAAGGCTGCCACCGAGCAGTTGCTCTTGAAGGCGTATCGAGACATACGTTTCCCTGTTAGCGTGGTGCGTCCTTGGATGGTGTTCGGGCCGGGCAACTCCATACCCTCTCGTGAGCAGTTGGTCTTCCTGAGAGTGCAGTCGGGCCGGCCTGTCTTCCTGCCGTACAACGGGTACATCCATATCCAGTATGGCCATGTGGAGGACTTGGCACGCGCTATGGTGATGATGGCGGGACACCCGCGCTGCATCGGCGAAGCCTACAACATCACCGGGCCTGACGCGGTGACCCTGAACGGCTACCTGCAAATGGTGGCCAGTCTCATGGGGCGGGAGGTACAGGTAGTCTACATGGACTACGCCGATGTGTTAGAGGAGGCGGGCAATTACCGCGAGCTTCTGCCCTTCCCTTGGCAATACAGCCGCATTGCCAGCATCGACAAGGCGAGGGAACACTTCGGCTTCTGGCCGGAGTATGACTCGAGACGGTGCACGGAGGACAGCCTGCACTGGTACCTAGCAGAACTTGCTGGCACCATGGAATATGACTTCAGCCGCGAGGACACACTGCTGGCGCGCTACGGGGACACGGCGCGTCGGGCCGTCATCACGCCGGGTGGGGATATGCCGGAAGTGGTGAGGTGACCCGAAAACCGATGGAGTCCCAGCCTATTGCGCTGTCCACCCGCCGTCGATCACTAGCTCGCTGCCGGTGACGTAGGATGACTCGTCGGAGGCTAGGTAGAGGACGCCGTAAGCGACTTCCTCAGGGCGGCCGTAGCGGTTCATGGGTATCTTGCTGAGCATGCGGCCGTAGTTCTCCGGGTTGGAGCGGCCGGTCTCAGTCATGGGGGTGACGATGGGGCCGGGGTGTACCGAATTGGCCCTTATCCTGTCCTTGGCGTACTGCATGGCCGTGTTCTTGGTGAAGAGGCGCACTGCTCCCTTGGATGCTTGGTAGTGGGGGCTGCTGTGGTCGCTGCCGACGATTCCCAACTGGGACGAGATGTTGATGATGGAGCCGCCGCCCGCTTGGCGTAGTGCAGGAATGGCGACCTTGGTGCCTAGGAAGACGCCCTTGGCGTTGACCTCCATGACCCGGTCCCAGTCCTCGGCGGTTGTATTCTCCACCAAGCCTGCAGCCCCTATGCCAGCGTTGTTGACCAGGATGTCGAGCTTGCCAAAGCGGGCGACCGTGGCGCTGATGGCATCAGCCCAAGACGCCTCACTGGTGACGTCCAAGTGCAGGAACAGTATCTCGCCGCCCCGCTCGCTGATTTCTGCTTCCACCTGTCGTCCCTCGTTCTCGCGCATGTCGCCGATGACGACCTTGGCTCCCTCGCGTGAGAAGAGGCGGGCCTCCTCGGCCCCCATGCCTCTGGCCCCACCACTGATGAATGCGACCTTGCCTTCCAGCCTCATGCTCCACCTCCGCTATGTCGACGGCGGCATCAGTGTAGCATGAACGATGCCATCACAGCCTGTCAGCGTCTCCATCAACCCGGTGTAGGCGGCGGGCTGGGCCTTGGGAAGAGCAACTAAGAGGCATATCCCGCAGCTGCTGCCCGGTAGTGCAGGCCGGAGCCATGGGGGTTGTAGACCGCTGGTTCCTCGTGCAGTACCCTCTGTCATCATGACTCGTTGGGCGCCTGCCAATCCAGGGCATGACCAAATGGGCCCGGGCTTGGCTAGTGAGTCGCCTGCTGGTTGCCCTCTTCCTATCGGCTTGCGACGCTACGGTCCCGCTAACACCTACTCCCACCACCACACTAATAACGACGGCAACACCCACCCTGCCCCCTTCGCCCAGTTCCACCCCCACGGCAACGCCCACCGCTGCACATACACCTCCGGCAACGCCCACCGCTGCACATACACCTCCGGCAGCGTCCATCGCGGTGCTCACGCCCACGGCCACCGCCGAGCCCACGGCACCGTCCACCCCAATTCCCACACCTACGGCTCCACCTACAGGACCAGCTCCCCCGGTTCCCACGCCTGCTGCTGAGCCTACAGCGCCACCCACCCCAGTTCCCGCGCCCGCCGCTACGCCTGCGCCCGCGGCACCATCCATGCCAGTCCTCATGGCCACGCCCGCCGCTACGCCTACGGCACCCTCCACCGATGTCCCCACACCTACGCCCACGTTCGTTCCCGCCCACGTCTACGCCCGCTATGCCTACACCTACACCACGACGCTTGTGTGTACCTAATTCAGGGCAACTCGCATTGGAGCAGGAGAAGGTAATCACGGACTTGCCTTGGAAACAGGATAACCCTTGGTCCTTCAGCGCACTGCAACGGCTTGCAATAGGCTCACCACCGGCGTTCCAAGCGTGGATGGAGCATTTTGGAGATGATGAAACGTCTTGGCCTCAGATCGAACGCTACGCTTCCATAGCCTTCTGTGATGAAGCGGCCGCCTTGAATATCCTCCAGATGCCATTCCTGCATCGGGCCCCTGTCAGCGCCTTCTCCGTGGAGGGTGATATCGCGATCTTGCGCGAACTACCCAGATTGGCCCAGTCCAGCCTTGGTGGCCTAGAGGAGGTCCTTTCCCATCCTGAACTCCAAGGGGGGATCACCGATGCGTCAACAGCTACGTTCATGTTGGTGGTCTTGGACCGGGAAGACGCTACTACCGCGGCAGCGATACGGGCTTTACCATGGGTGGAAGACGGCATAGCCTACACTGATTACGACGCGAGGCCCTCAGCGAACGTCGTCGAAGACGAGACCAATCACGTCATGGGATTAGTGAGGATGGCACGGCGCGCCAACAGATCGTTCTGGGCAGTCTTAGACTTGCCATGGGTACGAGACGGTTATGGCTGGACAGAGTGGCCCATCGTCAACGATGTCGATAATATGGCATTAGCGGACGACGAAGGAGCAGCACGGGTCCTGGCCATGCCGTTCTTGGAAACCCTCAGTTATGATGAGAAGCGGATGACCTCGTTGCTATTGGACATTGCCAATTAAGGTGCCCTGCGACGGCTTGTGTCCGACCCCAAGCTCGATGGGGGCATCAGGGACGGCCAGTTTGTCACCGTGGCACTGTTAGACATGGAGTTGCAAGATCCGGATGCGACCGCTTTATTGAATGGTCTCGCCTGGCTTCAGGATGGCATTGATCTTTCCGAGCAGAATGCCCTTCTCTCCCTTGTGAACGCCGCGAAAGGACCTGATTCGATTTTCCGTGCTCTGATCGCCAAGGAATGGTTACAGGACGGCCTCAACCTCAGATGAAGAGGAGGTGGTTAATCGCCTTTCATTCATGGCGAGCACCCCGGTGGACGGGACAACAGGTAGAACAGATGAAGCCATGGCGCTACAAATCCTCGCCATGCCGTTTCTGCAAGAGATAACATCGCTGCATGCTTTGGCTTTGAGCTCTCTGGAAGCGTTTATGTTTTCGGCTTCAGCCCATGAAGCCTCACTACGGCAAGTTCTGTCCCACCCCGAGCTGCGTGGTGGCATCACCGACGACTGGACGAATCTCGTTGCAGTCACATGGTTAGCGGCCCAGCGTCTGGGACTGCTGGAGGTCCTCTTGGACCCGGACGAACTTCAGTGGAGAGGCGGGCGATCACGCTCCCGCTCGCAGGTAAGGTAGTATTGTCCGTTATCGCGCCTGGAGACGAGGTGGAGCGGCCCGATACGCAACCCGTGGCTTCACCATTGGATCCCATGGACCTACTGGAGCACGCGGTGCGCACGTATGAAGAGTTTATAGGTGTGGCGTTTCCAGAGAGCGATGTAGTTCTGTTCGTCGCTGATCTCATCCCCGGAGGTGCATCCGGGCATGGCCTCATTGCTTCAAACTCAGCGAGCGACGCATACACTATAAGTAATGGGACAGCGTACATATGGGACGTCACGCCCAACTGGCTGGTCGGGTCGACTCGCTGGATAATAGCAGGCGCAGAATTCCTGACGGATATTTCGGAGAGAGATCGACTGGACGGGCCACTTCCTGAGCCAGAAAGTTCATGCAGCCTGGGGAACAACATCGCCGACTTGGTGAGACTAGAGCCGGACTCGGGTGTGATCTACAGTTCAGCCTGCAACTACATTTTAGGGCGAGGAATCTTCTGGGAGCTCTACCATGGCTTGGGGGATACCGCCTTCCGTCAAGGATTCCGCAATCTGCATCTGATGGGTACGGGGGACGTGCCGGCGTGGTACCGTGAAGCCGAATGCGCGGTCAGGGATGCCGGGTTGTGCTATTTCAAGGCAACTTTCTTGTTCTACATGACCCCCCAACAGCAGGCTATTGCTGAAGAGATTATCGCTCGCAGGTATTTCGGCGCCTCGCCGTGAGATGACTTGGCTAGGCTAGAACCGTCCGAAGGCATCACGGTCTACAGTTCCGGCGACCACGAGTAACTCAATCTTCCTGTCGGCATTGGGTAACCGATTGTCTCTATAGCTGGGATGAGGGTCGCAATCTCATCGAATGGCCCAATTCGGCAGGATGCCGCAATCAGTGGGCGTGCCTGACCGGTGATATAATCCGGCGACTTTCGATGAGACATCACTTCAAGGGCTAATAGGATGTACGCGAACCAGGGACGCTTCGGTGTCGGAGATCCAGCGTGGCTGGACCCCTCCTTGGCGGCGGGCGTATTTCTCCTCTCCCTGCTCATAGCGCTACTGTTCCACAAGATCGGCTTTCGGGTTCTGCTCCGCATCGCTATTTGGACACCCTCAGACTTCGATGGCCGGCTTGTGGCGGCGCTCAAAGCCCCCATCACTTTTGGGATTGCGCTGTTGGGCGCCTATCTGGCGTTGTCCCTGCCCCTGTTGGACCTGAGCGAGACGCCCCAGAAGGCTGTCAACACCATTGCCCGTGTGTTGGCGGTCATGTTGGGAGTAGCCTCGGTCAGCTCCATGGTCTCCACCGCCTTCTCCTGGTACATAACGCATCTTGGGACCGACGCTGAGCCCAGCACCGCGGACCGGCTCATGCCGCTGTTCCGGCGTATAGCGGTAGCCTTGGTATACGGCTTGGGTGCCTTGGTTGTGTTGGACCAACTGAACATAAATATCAGTCCGTTGATAGCGGGCTTGGGTTTGGGGGGACTGGCAGTCGCGTTGGCCATCCAGCCCACGCTGGCCAACCTGTTCGCTGGCACTTACGTGATGACCGAGGGGGTCATCCACACCGACGACTACATCGAGTTGGAAAGCGGCGTAGCTGGCTACGTGGTAGATGTGGGCTGGCGCAGCACCCGGATACGCACCTGGAGCAACAACCTAGTGGTCATCCCCAACTCTCGATTCGCCGAGACCATCATCACCAACTACCAAGAGCCCACCCCACAGGTCAACGTGTACCTCGTCTGCGGGGTCAGCTACGACGCCGACCTTGCCGTGGTGGAAAGGGTGTCCTATGAGGTGATGAACGATGTACTGGAGACCGAGCCCCAAGCGGTGAAGGAGTATGGCTGTTATTTTGGCTACGAGAACTTCGGCGAGTCGAACGTCGACTTCTGGTTGTTCGTCCAAGCAAAGGACCGGTTGGGTAGCTTCATCGTGCGGTCCACACTGATGCAGCAACTTCACCAACGCTTCGCAGAAGAGAATATCGTCATCAACTACCCCGTGCGCACCCTACAGTTTCCAAAGGAATGGTCGCCTCGGTCGGCACTCCAGTCCGCCGCCTCTGAGGGCCTAGGCAGCCTGCCATCCTCTTCTGGAGCACGTCCGAGAGGGATGGTGCGGCGTACTCGCAGGGAACGTGAGACCACCAACCCGGCCGACCTACCGTCGGGCGATGTAGGGAGTGGCGGTGGCGACGGGCCCGGCGGACCTGCGTAAGCGCTGACGTGGCATAGCCCAAATTGCCATAACAACGTTTGACAGTTGTTTGACACTCAGGTTAACCGCTGGCTAAGATAGTTATGTCGCTGTCCCCATTTTTTTCACGTACGTCCGAGGCTTGTTTTAGCCCGGGCAAAGACTGGGAGGTGTCCTCAGTGAGGTTGCCGGTCAACATCAGTATCAACGACCAGAACTACCAGGCAGAGGTAGAGCCGCGCCTGCTTCTGGTGCAGTTCATTCGCCAAGTGGCAGGACTCACCGGCACCAAGATAGGGTGCGACACCAGCCAATGCGGTTCCTGCGTGGTGCTGCTGGACGGCTGGGCGGTCAAGTCATGCACCGCCTTGGCTGTTCAAGCCGACGGCTGCAAGATCTCGACCATCGAGGGGCTGGCGAAAGACAGCCAGTTGCACCCGCTACAGGAGGCCTTCTGGAACAAGCACGGCCTCCAGTGTGGCTACTGTACTCCGGGGATGATCATGTCGGCCCACGAGTTGCTCCGGACGAACCCGGACCCCGCCACAGAAGAGATTCGTCATGGGCTGGAAGGCAACATCTGTCGTTGCACCGGCTACCAGAACATAGTGCGTGCTGTTCAGGAAGCGGCCAAGACGATGGGAGGCAAGTCATGACCACCCGGATATTCAGTTCCGGCATCAGGCGGAGGGAGGACCCACGCCTCATAAGTGGCAGGGCTACCTACACTGACGACCTAACCTTGCCCGGCACAATCTACGCCGCCATCCTGCGCAGTCCGCACGCCCACGCACGCATCCGGCGAGTGAACACCTCCCGCGCTGCGCGGGCAGAGGGTGTGGTGGCCGTCTACACCGGGGCGGACCTAGAGGCCGCGATTGCTCCCATCCCTTGCGCTTGGATGATACCCAACTCAGATATCAAGGGCGTGGCCCATCCTGCTATCGCGCGCGACGTAGTGCGCTACGTCGGCGACGCCGTGGCTGTGGTGGTGGCCGAGTCTCGCTACCAAGCCCAGGACGCCTTGGAGCTTATCGATGTCGACTACGAGCCACTGCGCCCCGTGGTCGACCCTCAACAGGCCTTGCAGGAGGGTGCCCCGCAGCTACACGACGATGCGCCGGACAACCAAGCTTTCCATTGGTCGGCTGGTGGGGGCGATATAGAGGAAGCCTTCAGGAACCCAGAAGTAGTGGTGCGGGAACGCATCGTGCAGCAGCGCCTGATACCCAATGCCATGGAGCCACGAGCGGCCTTGGCCCAATGGGTGCAGGCCAGCGGAGAGTTGACTCTCTGGAGCACCTCTCAGAACCCCCATATAGTTCGGTTGCTTCTGTCGACGGTGTCCGGTGTGCCCGAACACAAGATCAGGATCATTGCCCCTGAGGTGGGCGGAGGGTTCGGCAGCAAGATACCGTTCTACGCAGACGAAGCCATCACTGTGTTCTGCGCCATGAAGCTGGGCAAACCCGTCAAGTGGACAGAGACACGCAGCGAGAACTATCAAGCTACCATACACGGACGCGACCATATCGAAGATGTGGAACTGGCAGCCACCGGCGATGGCAAGATCACCGGCATTCGAGGCAGGGTGTACGCGGGAATGGGCGCGTATCTCTCCACTGCGGCCCCTGGTATACCGACCATCCTCCACGGGTTGATGTACTCCGGGCCCTATACCATCCCGGCCATCAGCTGCGAGGTTTTCGGTGCATTCACCAACACCACGCCTGTAGATGCCTACCGTGGCGCAGGACGCCCTGAGGCGACCTTCCTGCTGGAGCGGCTTGTGGACAAGCTGGCTGTGGAAGTGAACGTCGACCCTGTAGAGGTGCGGCGTCGCAACCTGATCCCCAAGTTCGAGGACGGCTTCGACGTGGCTATTGGCCTGAACTACGACAGTGGGGACTACCGCGGCACCTTGGACGTTGCGCTGCGAGAGGCTGGCTACTACCAGCTGCGACAGCAACAGACACAACTGCGCCAAGAAGGGCGCTATCTTGGCGTCGGTGTGACCACCTACGTGGAGATGTGTGGACTTGGGCCGTCACAGGTGGCGGGTGCCGTCGGCTTCGGCGGTGGATTGTGGGAGAGCGCTATAGTACGGTTCCACCCCAGCGGCAAGGTCAACGTGATGATTGGCACCTCGCCGCACGGCCAAGGTGAGGAGACGACCTTCGCCCAAGTGATTTCCGATGAGTTGGGTGTACCCGTGGACGACATCGAGGTCCTTCACGGTGATACCGACAACACCCCCATGGGTTGGGGCACGTATGGCAGCCGGACAACTGCTGTTTCGGGTGCAGCCGTCGCCCTGAGCGCGCGCAAAATCAAAGACAAGGCCCGTGAGTTGGCTGCCCACCTTCTGGAGGCGTCGGCCGACGATATCGAGTACTCTGACGGACGCTTCTTCGTCCGTGGGGCGCCCAACCGCGCCCAGACGATTCAGGACATCGCCTTGATGGCCAACGTAGCCTGGAACATGCCCCAAGGCATGGAGCCGGGGCTCGAGGCTACCACCTTCTACGACCCCCCCAACTTCACCTACCCATTCGGGGCCCATGTGGCAGTGGTGGAAGTGGATGTGAACCGGGGCACGATAGACCTAAAACGGTACATTGCCGTGGACGACTGTGGGCTGCAGATAAACCCCATGATCGTGGAAGGCCAAGTGCATGGCGGAGTTGTGCAGGGTGTGGGTCAGGCTCTATGGGAAGGGGCGATGTACGACGAGAACGGCCAACTGCTCACTGGCTCCATGCTGGACTATGCCTTGCCACGGGCCGATGTGCTTCCAGACTTGGAGGTGCTCTCCACATCCACCCCGTCACCGCACCATCCCTTGGGAGTGAAGGGTGTGGGAGAAACGGGAGCTATCGCGTCCACTGTCACCGTTTACAACGCGGTCATAGATGCCCTAAAGCCTTTGGGTGTACAGAGTATTGAGATGCCCCTGACCCCCGAGCGGGTATGGCGGGCTATCCACCAACAGGCTTAAGCAGAGCAACCGTATCTGGGTGGTCAAGCAACAAGGGTAAAGGGGAAGGCTATATGTTCGCCGCGGAATTCGACTACTATGCCGCCAACTCGGTTACCGAAGCAGTACAGCTGTTGGAACGGCATCCGGGGGCTTCGCTATTGGCCGGTGGCCATAGCCTTATCCCATTGCTCAAGCTCCGGCTGAGCCGCCCTCCTGCAGTCATCGACATAGGGCGCATCGGTGCGTTGAGAGGCTTCCGCAGACAGGGGCCTGAGATTCGGGTGGGATGCCTCACCACCCATGCAGATTTGGCGGGTTCTCCCACGATGCAAGACTTCTGCCCCTTGCTGTCTGAGGTCACCGGTCTCATTGGAGACCCACAGGTGCGCAACCGGGGTACCATCGGGGGCAGCGTCGCCCATGCTGAACCGGCTGCTGATTTGCCCACCGCCTTGACGGCGCTGGGTGCGAGCTTCCGGGCCACCGGTCCCAGAGGCCAGCGTAGTATCGCTGTAGCCGACTTTTTCCGAGGGGTCTTCGAGACTTCCTTGGAAGGCAACGAGCTTCTGACTGATGTGATAGTGCCTATGCGACAAGAGGGACAGGGTATGGCCTATGCCAAGTTCCCGCACCCCGCGTCGCGCTATGCTGTGATTGGGGCGGCGGTCGTGTTGAGCTCCGAGAATGGTCGCTGTCAGTCTGCCAGCGTGGCCTTGGGAGGGTTAGTGAGCCGTCCGATACGGGCCAGTCGTGTGGAAGAGGCCTTGGTGGGCAACCCCTTGAGCGATGGCGCGATTGCAGAAGCCGCCGCGTTGGCCGTTGAAGACCTTGGCGATGAAGAGTTGCTGGGCGACATCTTCGCATCCGCAGAATACCGCCGCGCTATGGCGCCCTCCTATGTGAGGGAAGCCCTCATGCGAGCGTCCCAGTTGGCCGGGTAGCAAGGTTGGCTTCCGATCAGGCTGTTCCGGCCACGGTCGACGACCTGCAAAGGCTGCTCCGTGACCATCTGTACATGGCCGACCGTGGTCTGGCCCTTTCCATCTTCCTTTCCCTTAAGCTACAGAGGCCTCTTTTTCTGGAAGGGGAAGCTGGTGTGGGCAAGACCGAGGTCAGCAAGGTGCTGTCCGAGGCCTTGGGCACGAGCCTGATACGGCTTCAGTGCTACGAAGGGCTGGATATCAATCACGCTGTCTACGAGTGGAACTATGCCCGCCAACTGCTCCAGATACGCCTGATGGAAGCCAGCGGCTCGGTGGGCGGCGAAACCGCGCCTCCCCAATTATTCGGCGAAGAATTCCTCATTCGCCGCCCGTTGCTGCAGGCATTGGATGCAGGTTGGGAGCGTCCTCCAGTGTTGCTCATCGACGAAATCGACCGCGCTGATGAGGAGTTCGAGGGCTACCTGCTGGAGATGCTGTCCGACTTCCAGATTACCATCCCTGAACTGGGGACGTTCACCGCGCCCCAACCCCCAGTGGTGGTCATCACTTCTAATCGGACCCGAGAGGTCCACGACGCTCTAAAGCGCCGCTGCATCTATTTTTGGATTGACTACCCCGACCTGCAGAAGGAGTATCAGATCGTCACTAGTCGTGTGCCTCAAGCCCCGCGACAGTTGGCGGAACAGGTCACGGCCTTCGTGCAGGAGCTCCGCACTGCTGAACTCTACAAGATGCCCGGCATCGCCGAGACGCTGGACTGGACAGCTGCCTTGGTGGCTTTGGACCAGCGGGAACTGGACCCGTCAGTGGTCGACGATACTTTGGGTATCATGCTCAAGTATCGTGAGGATATACAGTCGGTGCGGGGTGAAGAGGTACGAGCGCTGCTGAACCGTTCCAAGGCACGGGGCGCTCGTCGTAGCGGCTGACTCGTCGTCAGCCGTCATCATTGGCAACACCCATGCATGCTCAGAATCCTCGCGATAATCCTGCCAACGAACCTCGCGATGACCCCCGTAACAGTGGGCACCTGCTGCACAACCTCCTGATCTTTGGTGACGTTCTGCGCCATCTTGGCTTGGGGACCCATCCTGGGCGGATGCTGGATGTCTTGCGTGCTTTAGAGCATGTGGATATCGCGCGACGCCAAGACTTCTACCATACCCTGCGCGTCCTGTTGGTGCATCGCCGACGGGATCTGCCCCTGTTTGACGAGGCTTTCCGTACCTTCTGGCGACGTCCTCCTGATCGATCGACCACAATGGACCTGCGGTCGTTGGGAGAACAGAGACGGTACCGCCAGCCACAAGTGGGGCCGCCACCAATGGGGCGCAATGCGTCGGACTCCGGTGACGATGCCAATGACGCAAGCTCGGACCGCATAGAGGTCACCCAGACCTACAGCGCCCGGGAGGTGCTGAGGCAGAAGGACTTCGCCCGGTTTACCGCAGAGGAGGTCTCGCAGGCCAAAGCGATGATGGGTCAGATGGTCTGGGACTTGGGAAAGAGGCGCACGCGTCGCTGGGGGTCCGGCCAAGGCCGAGGCCAACAATTGGACCTACGTACGACTCTGCGTCGTACCCTGAAGTATGGCGGAGAGGCGCTGGAGCTGGCACACAGGCGACGCAAAGTGAGGCCGCGCCCCTTGGTGCTGATATGCGATGTCAGTGGATCAATGGAGCGCTACACCCGTATGCTACTCCACTTCATCCACGCTCTTACCGGTGAACTGGACCGCGCGGAAGCGTTTCTGTTCGCCACTCGGCTGACTCGTGTCACGCAACAATTCCAATACCGTGACATAGATCGGGCGGTGAATGAGGTGTCCCAGGCAGTCCCAGACTGGTCCGGTGGCACCCGCATCGGCGAGAACCTCAAACGGTTCAACTTCCGATGGGCGCGCCGGGTATTGGGTTGGGGGGCTGTTGTCCTGGTGATTTCCGACGGTTGGGACACTGGTGAGCCGACAGTGCTAGGCCAGGAGATGGAGCGTCTTCAACGTGCCAGCTACAGGGTCATTTGGTTGAATCCGTTACTGGGGATGGAAGACTATCAGCCTTTGGCGCAAGGGATGCAGGCAGCTTTGCCCTATGTGGACGACTTTCTGGCGGTGCACAATCTAGCCAGCTTGGAAGAGTTGGCACTACATCTCAGCACACTGGACGAGCATCGCCGACTAAGGAAACAGGCGCGTGCTGGAAGTCTGACAGGCGATGCCGCATCACTAGGGGATGGACAGACTACCGAGACCACACCCGCAGAACCTCCCGCTCACTCTGGTCCTCTGCCGACGTTCCGTCATCCGGCTTGGGGCAGGGACCAGCAATGAGGGTGAGGAAGTTCTGACCTAGCTGGGCAGCCGGTAGCCGGGGGCTTGGAGGCATGCAACCCAGTGGTCTGGCTCGATCTCCTGTAGGTCCATGTCATACTGCGAGCAGCGGTCTTCCGCTACGGGGCAGCGGGGATGGAAGTGACAGCCCGACGGCGGGTTCAGAGGTGATGGGACCTCTCCCGTGAGGATGATTTCCTCGCGTTGCAGGTCGGGGTGGTCAGGCAGGGCTGCCGAAATCAGTGCCCTGGTGTAGGGATGTACCGGGTTATCAAACAGAACCCGCGCATCGGCGATCTCAACCAGCCGCCCGAGGTACATCACCGCCACACGGTGGCACATATAGCGCAGTGTCGCCAGGTTGTGAGCAATCAGCATATAGCTGACCCTATACTCCGCCTGCAGGTCTTTCAGCAGGTTCATTATCTGGGCGCGAATGGACACGTCCAAGGCTGACACCGGCTCATCCAGCACGATAATGTCGGGGCTCAAGGCCAGGGCGCGGGCGATGGCCAGCCTCTGGCGTTGGCCTCCGCTGAACTCATGAGGGTAGAAGTTGCCATGGTACTCGCTCAGACCCACATCCATAAGCAGCTTGTTGACCCGTTCCTGGACCTCATCGCGCGATAAGCTCCAGTTGACAGTCATCGGCTCGGCGATGATGTGCTTGACACGCATGCGTGGATTAAGAGAGCTCCAAGGGTCTTGGAACACCGCTTGTACCGACCGCCGGTATTCCTTGCGCAACGCAGCGGGAGCCTGCTTGTGGATGGGCTGCCCCCTGTACTGGATATCCCCTTCCGTCGGATCTTCCAGCATCAGCACCATCTTGGCAGTAGTGCTCTTGCCACAGCCTGATTCCCCCACTATGCCCAAGGTCTCGCCACGTCTCAGGCCGAAAGAGATGCCATCCACTGCCTTGAGGTGGCCCAACACTTTAGTAAGGACTATCCCTTTGGTGACTGGGAAGTACTTCTTGAGCCCGAAAACCTCCAGTACAATCTCGTGCTGAGGGGTAGAATCGCCTTGGCCTGTGGCAATAGTTTGTCGTTGTTCGGTCTGGGGTGCTTCAGTCGTCATTCTTCAAGCCTCCAGCATCTGGCGGAGTGGGCTTCGTTCAAGGTATAGATGGGTGGGTACTCTTCGAGGCATTTGTCCATTACGTACCTACACCGGGGAGCGAAGGGGCATCCAGGTGGCAGATCGTGCAGTGCCGGGGGCTGTCCAGGAATGGAGTCAAGACGTTGCACATCCACATCCAGCCGGGGCAGAGAGCCCAGCAATGCCTCAGTATAGGGGTGGGCCGCGTTGTAGAAGATGTCGCGCACATCGCCTGTCTCCACGATGCGACCCGCGTACATCACCGCCACCTTGTCGCACATCTTGGCTACGATGCCAAGGTCGTGGGTGATGAACACGATGGCCAGATCCGACTGTTCCTGGATGTCCTTAAGCAGCCTGAGGTACTGGGCCTGTACCGTGGCGTCCAGCGAAGTGGTTGGCTCGTCGGCGATGAGCACCTTGGGCTCGCATGAGATGCTGATGGCACCCACCACGCGCTGTCGCATGCCACCGCTCAACTGATGGGGGTAGTCCTTGATGCGGGATTCAGCCGCGGGGATTCGGACCTGTCTGAGCACGTTGATGATCCGATCCAGCAGCGTGTTGCCCTGCAGCTTTTGGTGAATCTGGATTGCCTCGCCAACCTGGTTCCCCACTTGGAACACGGGGTTGAGGGAAGTCATGGGGTCCTGCAGGATCATCGCGATTTTGCTGCCCCTCACCTTCACCATATCCAACTCGCTGAGCTCCAGGAGATCCTCGCCGTCCAAGATGATCTTCCCGCCTACTATTTCCCCCGGAGGCACCGGAACCAGTCGCATCAGCGAAAGGACGGTGACCGATTTACCTGAACCTGATTCGCCCACAATCCCCATGGTCTCGCCACGTTTCAGAGAGAAGGTGACGCCGTCTACGGCTTTCACCGTCCCGAACTTGGTCCGAAAATGGGTCTGTAGGTCCTGTACGTCTAGGACCGTTTCCTTGTCATCCAGCGTTGTCAATGCCTCACCTCTACCTGCAGGCCACCCGCAGCTCTAAACGCACATTCCAGGTGGCCTGCTGCAAGCTCCATTTTGGTTGAGAGCTATCCGATATTCCGGAGCCGTGGGTCTAGCGCGTCGCGTATCCAGTCACCCAGCAAGTTGAAAGCCAGTACGGTCAGTAGCAGAGCCAACCCAGGCATGGTGCTCACCCACCAAGCAGTACGCAGGAAATTGCGTCCCTCGGATACCATGGAACCCCAAGCGGGAGTGGGAGGGGGAACGCCAGCGCCTAGGAAGCTGAGGATGGATTCAAGCAGGATGACCACGCTCACCTGTAGGGTGGCAACTACGATCACGGTGTTCAGCACGCCCGGCAGCAGGTGGGCCACCAGGATGCGCATGGTCGAGCAGCCCGATATTCGGGCCAGCGACACATAGTCCATGGTCTTCAAACGCAGCACCTCGCCACGCACCTGCCGTGCGAACCGCACCCATATAAAGAGGGAGAGCACGCTGGCGATGAGGTGCACCTCTTTTTGTGGCAAGAACGGGATGTGGAACTCTCCGACAGCCACCACCAAAACAAGGGCAACAAGCACCAGTGGCAGGGCTAGCACGATGTCCACGATGCGCATGATGATCTCGTCGACCCAGCCCCCGAAGTAGCCTGATATCAGGCCTAAGGCCACACCGACGGTGCCACCTACTATCAGTGTCACGGCAGCGACGATGAGGGAGATACGGGCGCCCCAGATAATGCGGCTCAGCAGGTCACGTCCCTGAGGGTCGGTGCCCAGCGGGAAGGTGCCTATGCCTGCTGGCCTTCGCACTTCCTGGACTACTAGGTCGTCGGCCCGCTGTTCCCGGACCGAGACGGCGCCTGCTCCCCCGATCTGGACTTCCATTCCCAGAGCATCCGATCCTTCCACTTGGGCCCTCGTCAGAGGGTTGCCCGACAAGTCCGACAGAGTGCCTGCCTCCGCTGCCTTTACGGCATCAGCCTGGGCAATCTGAAGGTCGGGGTTGGCGACGACAGCGTATATCTGCTTGATTTCAGCCTGTCCAAGCCCCTCAACGTCAGCTGGCGTCAAGGGTGTGTCCTCGAACGGCTGGAGAAGCAGGCCGGCGTTCGCCAGTTCCATCGCCCGAGCCATGTCAATCTGGGTGGACACGTCGGTTACTGCCCCGGTCACTATCTCCACTTCACGCGTGAGATAGATTGCCGACTGAGGAAGCGGGATGCCGCTAACGTCCAGGATTTTCTCGGACGTGGACAAGTTGCTGGCCTTTTGCAGGGATATCTCAGTCTGCTCGTTCTGGGGTATCCCTGGCACGACTGTCTTGGTCACCGTTAATGGGCCCATCCAGAACGGAGGCGTGTTCTTATCGTCCAAATCGCCGATCTTGGGGTCGTGGCGGTCAATCAACGGAGCGACGACCGCGGTCACCACCAAGAGGGCCAGAACCACGATAGAGAATATCAGGAGGACGCGACGGGAAAACCATCGCACCGCCTGCTTTGCGGAGTCAATCGAGACCCGTGGTTGCGGTACTGCAACTGGAAGGCCAGCCATCTTCTATCTCCTTGGGGCTGTCTTAGGAGTAGCGAATCCTAGGGTCGATATAGGCATAGGCTATGTCTGTGAGGAAGTTGGTGACCAGGTATATAACCGCGAACACCATTACGATCCCTTGCAGCGTGGGATAGTCCGACTTCTGCAGGGAGGTGAAGGCCAGCATGCCCATGCCGGGCCACTGGAACACCGTCTCGGCGACGATGGAGCCGGTGATGAGGAAGCCCAACGTGATGCCCACGAAGGTCAGTGGCGGAATTAAGGCGTTGCGAAGAGCGTGCTTCCAGATAACCCTGCTGGGGGACACGCCCTTGGCCCGGGCCATCTTGATGTACTCAGAGTCCAGCACGTCCAGCATGGCCGAGCGCACCAGCCTCATGTTGGCTGCCACGAAGAACCACCCCAGCGTGATGGCTGGCAGGATGAAGCTGTTCCAGTCATGCCGGCCAGAGGGCGGCACCCAGTCCAGCTTCACCGCGAAGAAGAAGATCATCATGATGCCCAGCCAGAAGGGGGGCATCGATTGCCCCAGGAGGGCGACGATCTTCCCCATGTGGTCCCAAATGCTGTTACGTTTTATGGACGACAGGATCCCTAAGGGGAAGCCCAGGACTACCGAGAAGATAAAGGCGGCCAGACCCAACTGCAGAGTGGCGGGGAACCGCTCTCTGATCAGGTCCATCACCGGGCGGTGGTCGTTGATTGCCTCGCCGAAGTTCAGGGTGACTGCGTCTCTGATGAAGATGCCGTACTGAACTATGTACGGCTTGTTTAGGCCCAGTCTCTCCCCCAACTCTTCCCATTGCTCAGGGCCCGCATAATCGTCCAACATCAGGGAGCGCGGGTCGCCCGTGAGCCGGGCCAGAGCGAACACTATGAAGGATATAACGAACAGGGAGATGATTGATACCAACACCCGCCTGAGAATAAACTTCTGCATCCTCTCCTCCTATCTTCTTCCAAGCAACTCTGGGCTCGCTTAGGGCTCTGAGCCTAATTATGGCTCTGGCAATAGTGAAATCATAGGCCTTCTCTTGTAGGCCATTCCCCTAGGATGGTGTGGCTTACTCCAACCGCACCATCGGGCCCATGGCCGCACTCGATGCCATTGAAGCTGCGGCGCTAGCGGGAAGCATTGAAATATCTGAGTCCGTTGGTGAAGGTGCGTTATCGGAACTGCGTAGCAGATACGGCGGTCGTGGGAGCCTCCATAACCTTTGGCCGATGATGCCGAGGATGGTCGCGGAGAGCAACGCACCGGCCATCGCACCTGAAGCCGTGTAGCCGAAGACACTATTGTCTGGTTGGGCGCAACAGGGTGTTCTTACTCCCTCGCCCCAGTGGTACCCGGCGTATGCCCCAACTATGCCACATACGGCGGTGACCACAAACAAAGCTATCGAGGCTAAGGCCGGACGAGGGCTGGTTCCCAGCAGCCAAGGTAGCCCAGCCCCCACGGAAGCCAGGACGCCGGCTCCGCCGATGACACTCCAGAACCAGAAGTGCCAATCAGTGGGAGAAGCGAACATGAGAAAGCTGCCCCAGCCTAACAGTACGCCCAAAAGGCCAAGTGGCATCGACAAGATTATTCCGAAGAACCCTCTGCCCAAGTAACCCAGTAGGGTGTAAGTAATACCCACTTCTTGCCTCTGTCGGTCCGGTTTCGGCGCTATCCAGCCATGCGCACCAAGGATGAGATGAAGGTCAGAATTATGGAAGACCTCTTTGCTCTCTTCCAAGGCCACTTGCGCTAGTGTTGGATGCCGTCCGTCCTCCTCTAGTTGCGAAACCAGGCTTGTCTTCGAGGCACCTGGGCTAGGCCCGCTCACTTGTTAACTGCACACACTCCGCCCTACAGACTAGGCGGGCGAATTGGCCGGAAGATTATCACGACGGTAGCTGCCTGTCAATGCAGAGGGCAACCCAAAATCGGGCATGGCGTCGCTATATCCTAGCTATATTTCCTAGCTACTTCCTATGACGAACATCCTCCCAGTTGCTGAGCCAGTCGTTGGCCCCTGCCATGATGGCCCACGCATCGATCTTCGGACTTAATGGGAAGGTTGCGGACAGAGTGTACAGGGGCAACTGCATCGCGTTGTCGAATATGAAGCGGGCGACCTCCGCCGAGGGTGGTCAGGCAGGTATTGCTGGCCCTCCAGGTTCAGGTAGTAGTCGGCGGCTCCGGGGAAGGTCATAAATTTGACCCAATCCATGTTCTCCTGCTTGATGGCTTGAATCTGCTCCGGCCCAAAGGAGCCGGTATCGATGGCCCCGGTGAGGAAGTTGGCCAAACGGGTGGAATCTTCAGCGACATCGAACCAGACCATCTCGGAGAAGTTGGGAGTCTTGCGCCAGTGGTCTTCCACGGCTCGCAAGGTGCGAGAGGCGCCGCTCGTCAAATTGATGAGTTCCCACGGCCCGGTGCCTACCGATTGCTGCAGGGCCCCCTCTTTCCCCACCAACTCAAAGTGTCTCTTGCTATGGAAGGCAATGGCAGAGCCAGTGGGGGACCTGCTGCGCCAAGTAATCTCCGGCGTGGGATTGGGCCGTGTCAGTTGGACGGTAAAGTTGTCGATCTTCTCGAGAGCGCAGATGTCGCAAGTGAATATCCGCCGGACGTGACCCCCGCCAGAGTGGGTGGTGCCATCGATGCAGACACGTTGCAAGGTAAATATGAAATCATCCGCGTTGAGGCCTCCCCAATCGCCATGGCCGCCATGCCACTGGGCATTTTCTGGCAGCCGGAAGGTGTAGACCAAGCCTGTGGGGTCGACGCTCCAGTCCTGCACGATGCGTCCCAACACAGCCCCCTCGGGCGCGCTGGCAAACATGGCCTCGTGAGTGGTCAGGGCGTCGAACTTGAACTGCTCGTACCCTTGGTTGGGCAGGTCGAATACACCAGGCCCCAGTTCGGGCAGGCCTACGTTTAGGGCGCCCTCGGGCCCCATCATGGCTGGCGTAGGCACAGCCGTGGTGGGTCCGGGCGTAGCCACAGGTGTTGCCGCCACGGTCGCCACAGGCGCGGCCGTAGCCACCTGGGTCTGAGCGGCCGTAGACATCTGAGTAGGCGCAGCCGTGGAGGCGGGCGGTACGGTTGTGGCGGCGGACGCGGCCGTCGGCGCGGCGGTGGGGACGACGGTTGCTTTCTCTTTGCAGGCCATGAACAAACCAAATAAGAGAAGTAGTCCGAGGAGAACGATAAAACCTTTGCGCGCTGGTACTATGGAATGCCTCCAGAGATAAGCCTGGGTGACGAAGTGTCCAGTGCGCTCAGGCGACGGTATGAGGGCGTGAGCAGTAGAATTACGGCGACACTAGATCAGTATCCGGCTATGTCAACACGTTTACCGTCTTGAATAGGCTTTTGATGCTGATAGACCGTCGCTTTTCGGATGCATCGCGATATCTTTGACACACTCTCCTGTCTGACCTACCCTTTGTCGCCAAACCATGGCAGTGAAGCAGGAGGTGAAGCGTTGGCCGTCGGATGGGGGTTCATCGGCACGGGGAGGCATCCCGACACCAAGGTTGCGCCAGCGATGTCCGGCGTCGATGGATCCGAGCTGGTGGCTGCTTATAGCCGCGATATCGGCAGGGCCGAGGCCTTCGCCACACGGCACGGCCTACCAGCCGCCTACGATTCGGTGGATGCTCTGCTACTAGACCCCCGAGTAGACGCCGTGTTCATCTCGACACCCAATGTCCTGCACGCACAACATACCGTTGCAGCCGCCCAAGCGGGCAAGCATGTGCTGGTGGAGAAACCCATGGCCATCGGTGTTTCCGAAGCCCAAGAGATGGTGGAGGCCTGTCTCCATGCTGGGGTGACCTTTGGGACTGCCTTCCAGTTGCGTACTCACCCCGCCCACCAAGAGATGCGGAGGCTGGTGCAGCAAGGCGTGTTGGGGGTCATACCGATGGCTCAAGCCCAGTGGGGTACCCGAGCCGCCCGCGGGCAGTTGGATGTGCCAGCCCGCACTGGGTTGAGTTCGTGGTGGGAAGATCCGGAACTCATCGGCCACGCCTCCACCATGATGGGCACGGGCGTTCATGCCATTGACCTCCTCCACTATATTCTGGGCCAGCCAGTGGTGGAGGTGGCGGCTATCAGTGACGGCCACACCGGCGAGAAACCTCTGGAGCAGGCCGCCGTGCTATCCTTGCGTTTTCGGGACGGGACCATCGGCACAATGTGCTGTGGCAGACGCATGCCTGATTCGCGGAACGACGCCGTGGTCTACGGCACATCTGGCCGGGCTATCGCATCGGACTCCCTTTGGGAGGCCTTACAGGGGAGCCTGGAGGTAGTGAGCGACACCGTAAACCTGAACGAGTCCTACGAACCGGACCCGTTGGGCTTGTTCCGCCTGCAGACCCAAGCCTTCCAGGGTGCTGTAGAGAATGGAGAGGAGCCCCCCGCCACGGGTGTGGACGGCCTCCGCGTAGTTCAGGTGACGACAGCGATGATCGAGTCGTCCACAATGGGCAGGACGGTGAAGGTCGAGCCGCTGGGAGTCTAAGGTTTGATACGTGTGGGGGTGAGTTGATGGGCTTAGGTCAGTTACCTTGGCACCAGCCGATCGCAATCTGCGGCTAACACCAAGCCAAAGGTTTGCAATGTCGTGGCCCCTATGACGTAGCGACCCTCGGGTCCGAATATGACTGAGCAGGGCAGTTGCCGTCCGTCGAGTTCTAGGTGGGCCACGCCGAAATCGTAATGGGCTTCGGTCCCATCGATATCGAACCAGTGGTTATGCTCCCAGACTTCCACCCGGAGTTGGGTCAGTAAAGATGCTGGGAACATGGAATATGTAGCTTGGGGGTCAACGATGGCCGCAACTCGTTCCATGGCACCACGGTTCGTATTGCCCACCGTGGTTTCTATTTGCAATGACCCCATGGCAATCATCTTTTGGGTACCGGTGCTAGCTGATTCTCGGCTGCGTGGATAAGAGGGCGGTCCGTCAAAAAGAAGAAGGCTCCCATGAACAGGGCACCTTCTTCTTTTACCATGCCGACTTTAACTATCCTGAGTGCGTCGGACCTGAGTAGGTTGGAGCCTAGTGCTCTTGGCCGCAGCCACCACTACCACAGCCGCAACCGCCATTACCGCAGCCACACCCGCCAGCGCCGCAGCCACATCCGCCCGCGGAGAAGTTGGGGTTGCTGATAACGAATCCCGCCCGAGGGAAGTCTTCCGTGTAGTCAATGGTGGCCTCTTCCAGGAAGGGGGCGCTATCTTCATCCACTAGGAAACTCAGGCCGTCCATGGTCATCATCATGTCACCTTGCTGCGACTCCCGCTCCATGGACATCATATACTGGACTCCGCCGGTCTCACCGGGCACGGCGATAACCCTCAGCGAGGCCTCGTTCTCTCCGTTCTCTTGCAAAACCTCTTTCAGCTTCTCTACGGCCTCAGTCGTTACGATCATGCCCGCTCCTCTTTCAAATGCCGAATCCGTCAAGGGGTTACGGTGATACATGCTAGCACTTCTCGGCGATGGGAGTCAATGGCATGCGAAGAGTTGGGAGGCAATGGCGCACGGTCCCAAAAATGCGTGTGGAGAATTGGCAAATTGACCGATTACGCACATTAATAGACATAATGCTAGTCGCGTTGATATCATATGTAGCTTGAAGATGTATACGGATTCCCATCACAGATCGGCTGTTAGGGTAGTAGTTAGTCGTAATGCAGTCAGCCTTGACACCCACTTTTGGCGCGGTGCTAGAGTCTCGGCAGCCCAAACTTTATGAGCATCCCAATAGACGCAACGGCCTCCGCTCTCCTGGAAGGCGACCATCGTGCGCTCTCTCGCCTCATCTCTCTTGTGGAGAGGGGTGATCGCCAGGTGGGGCCGGTTATGGAGCGCCTATATCCCTATACAGGATCAGCCTACTGCATCGGTATCACTGGCCCGCCCGGCGTCGGCAAGAGCAGCTTGGTGGATGCCTTGGTGCAGCTCGAGAGGCGTCAGGGGAAACGGGTCGGTGTGGTGGCGGTGGATCCCAGCAGCCCCTTCAGCGGAGGAGCGCTCCTAGGGGACCGGGTACGGATGCAGCGACACTATCTGGACCCAGGTGTGTTCATCCGCAGTATCGCCACGAGGGGCACCGTCGGAGGTGTCCCTCGGGTCATCAAGAGTATCGTCCGGCTTCTGGACGCTGCTACCAAGGACGTGGTGTTGGTGGAGACTGTGGGCGTCGGCCAGACGGAGTTGGACGTGATGCAGGTGTCGGATACGGTGGTTGTGACCTTGGTGCCTGAGTTGGGTGACGCTGTGCAGGCTCTCAAGGCGGGCTTAATGGAAATCGCCGACATCTACGTGGTGAACAAGGGAGACCTGGGGGGAGCCGACAGAATGGTGACAGCCATCGAGTCAATGTTGCACACAGGGCCAGCTAAGGGCGAGTGGACCCCTCCGGTGCTAGTAACGCAGGCGCTGACGGAGACGGGAGTCGAAGAATTGAAGGGAGCCATCGACTCTCACCGCCAGTATCTGGAGCGGTGCAATGAGCTACAGACACGACGAGACCAGCGTCACGTAGCGGAGTTCCTCGCGGTGGTGGAGGAGGAATTGGGACGACGAACAAGGGAAATGGTCCGTCGAGACCCGGAGATCACCGCCACTCTGGTGGCCGTGCAGAACGGGGAGGCCGAGCCGTACTCGGCCGCTTTACGCCTATTACAGGACCCTTCTCTGAGCAGCAGGCTTTTCACTAGAAACGATATAGGTTAGTCCAAGAGAGACCTGGGAGGCGCCGAAGGCGCTGTGACCAGGTCTCTTCTTTTGTGTAGGGGGGTGGGTCGATGACCGTACTTGGTATAGACCTCAGCGCGTCCAACAAGAAGCCCAGCACCTATTTGGCCCTGGATGACGGAGGAGAGGTTTCCGGGCTGGGATCATTCAAGGCCAACGACGAGTTGGTGTCGATACTCGACCACCATTCCGCCGGTTTGGTGGCCATTGGGGCGCCTCTCAGCCTGCCTTCCGGGCTCTGCTGCTTGGAGGAGAGTTGCTCCTGTTCCCTTGTCGAGGGCAGAAAAGGCAGGGTTGCCGAAGAAGAACTGGCCTCGAAGGGCATCGGCTGTTTTTACACCAACAAGCGTTCTATCATCCGCAAACTTATCTATCGCGCCATCGGCTTACGGAACGAACTGGAGCTGCTGGGTAAGCAGGTCATTGAGGCCTACCCATACGCTACCAAAGTGAAGCTGTTCAACGGGAAGGTGCCAGCCAAGAGCAACCCAGAAAGCCTCATGTTCCTGAGGAAACGGTTGCCGGAACTCGTCGGTGGTTTGGAGCCCTACGCTAAGGACCTAAACCATGATCGGTGCGATGCAGTGCTGACGGCGTATACCGGTCGGCTGAGCGAATCCGGCCTCACCGAGTTGGTCGGCTCCGAAGAAGAGGGCTACATCACCATACCCAGAGGCCCAGCCACCCGAAACGGCAACGGTTCTCCCAACCGGAAGCGCCCAACGTAGGGGCAACCCTGGTGGTTGCCCAAGCCGCGGCAGCCGCGGTCGTCATCGCCTCTTGCCACACCTAAGGGCAACTCTAGTGGTTGCCCAGACCCCAACAGCCGCTGTCGCCGCCTACCGCCGAATGTTGGGGCAACCTTCGTGGTTGCCCAAAGTCCTAGCCGCCGCCGTTGTCGCCGCTATCTTGGCGATTGCTGCCCCCAAGGAAGGGTTGCAGCATGGAAGTGAACTCCATGGGGAAGATGAACTTGGTGGCCGGGCTGGCCCCCAATTTTTGCAGCGTCTCGAAGTACTGTAGGCTCATGGTCTTGTTGTCTACAGTATTAGCGACAGCATAGATGCGGTCCAAGCCGGTGCTGAAGCCCTCGGCTCGCAGGATGGCCGCTTGGCGGTCTCCCTCGGCCTCGAGGATCTCCGACTGCCGGTGACCCTCCGCCTGCAGGATGGCCGACTGTTTTTCTCCCTCGGCGCGGTTGATCGCGGCCTGACGCGCCCCCTCAGACTCGGTGATATCCGCAGTCTTGATGGCGGCGGCTGACTTCTCCCGCTCCATGGCGGTCTTGACTCCCGGTGGCGGGTCGATTTCGTTGATGGCCGCGCTCTGCACCTTCACGCCCCACCGACCCGTGTTTTGGTCCAATGCCGCCTGTAGCTCGTTCTGGATGCGCTCTCTCTCGGCGAGGGCGGAGGCCAGCTCGATGTTTCCGATGATGGACCTCAGGTCGGCCACGGCCTGCGCGCGGACGGCAGCGCGGTGGTCGACGACCTCCAGCACAGACTTCTCCGCTTGGTCGGGCAGCACCCTGTAGTACAGGACAAAGTCCATGTCGATAACCACGTTGTCACGGGTGATGTATTTCTGGGTGGGCACCCGCTCCACCTGCTCGCGCAGGTCAACTTTACGCCCATTGAACACGATGGGGACCAAAAAGCGGAAGCCTGGTCCGTTTACGCCCGCCAACCGACCCCAGCGTAGGACTACGAGCCGTTCGAACTGCTTGACGATTACTATGCCAGACGCCATTTCGCCCCCGATCTAGTGGTTCAACATGCGTTGGAAGTATATCCCTGCGGCGGGCTTAGCCGCAGATTCAGCCATGTCAACCTTAGCATCCACCGCAGGCAATGTCCATGAATGGGCTTGGAGCGCCCAATTGCACGGAATTTGTGGGGAGTCAGGCGCCCTCCACCGAGGCCACGGTGAGAACGGCGCCATCGACCCGCAAGACCACCACCCGTTGGCCTGCTTCAATGAGGCTTGTCCCCTCAGCTACCGCGGTCCAAACCTCGTCGTGTAGACGGACCTGTCCTCGGGGTGCCAGACGCGCCACCACCACCGCTTCATCGCCGACCAAGGCGGGAAACACGGCATCGTCTTGGTCCCGATTCGCCTTGCGGATGGTCCACATCACGTACCAGCCACCGACAAAAATGGTGGCCCCCAACCCTCCGACGAGCCACGGGTTTACGCCGATTTCGGGGGCGTCGGGTAGCTCTTGGCCCGAAAACAGTATCAGGGCCCCCAGCACAAAACTGACGATGGCCCCGACTCCCAGCACCCCGAACCCGGCCACCAGCAATTCGCCGGTCAGAAGCGCCATCGCCAACAGTATCAAGGCCACGCCGGCCCAGTTTACTGGGAGGGATCCGATGCTGAGGAAGGCCAGCACCAGGCAAATTACTCCCACCACCACCGGGACGAACATTCCGGGATTGAAAAGCTCGATTACGATTCCCAGTCCACCGATGGAGATGAGGATGAAGGAGACGTTGGGGTCGGCGAGAAAAGAGAGAAATTGTTCTATCAGAGTCATGTCGCTTCTGCGGATGGTGATGGCTTCAGTTTGCAACTGCCGGCGCGACTCGTCTCCACTCGCGGTATTCAGGACCACTTCCTGCCCATGGAGTAACTCGAGCAGGTGCGACAGGTCGTTGGCCACGTAGTCCACGACGTCCAGCTCGGCAGCTTCAACTGCCGTGAATGTTTTGGCCTCGGTAACCGTTTTGGAGAGTTCATCGGCGTTACGTCCCCGCACATCTGCCACGCTGCGCACCAAGGCGTCCACGGCGTTTACCACTTTGGCGGATAGTGTGGGAGGCAGCTCCTCGCCGCCGATCCCTACTGGCGAGGCGGCCCCGACGCTGGTGCCTGGGGCCATCGCAGCGAATTGTCCCGCAGCAGTGATGAAGGTGCCCGCCGAAGCGGCTAGGGCCCCGCGGGGGGAGACATAAATAGCGGTGGGTACTTGGTCTTCCAGCAGGGCCTCCACGATGTTCTCGGTGGAGTCCAGTGCTCCGCCGGGTGTGTTCAGCTCGAAGATGACGATTTCAGCTCCGTCCTTTACCCCCTTATCGAGTATCCGTTCGATATAGCGCTGGGTTACGGAGTTGATATCGGCATCGACCTTGGCCACCAAAGCGTGTTGCTCTTGCCCCATGATGGCCCCGGCGGTGCCGAGAAGCAGGGAGGCGGTGAAACAGACCAGCACGGCCAGCCTCCACAGGGAGAGGCGTCGGCGTTGGATTCTTCCGTGGTTGGGGTGAGCAAAGGTTACGGGCATGGGTCCCTCAACAGGGTACCGGGTGCAGCTGCGTGTATTGTACGTGTATTGTATCAGGGTGCTGTAGCTGGGATGGCACACCGATTGTATCTCCGATGAAGTGTTTTGTAGCTAGACGGTGTGACATCTGTGACATCCCCGTAGCTGGACAGCTTTGGCACGGTGTGACACACGAGGCTGCCTGTGGCGGCAGGGCGCCGCGCAAACGTGGCGATTTTGTAGCTGGGGTGCGATGCCACCTGTTCGATGGCGTAGCTGGGATGCGGCATAGCTCGTAGCTGACGTGAAAGTTTTTGTATCTGCAACATGCCGCACATGCCGCACGCCTGTATCTGAGGTAGCTTGCCGCATTGTGCCGCATGGTGGTTGCATTACGTTCCTCTCGACAGGGTTGTCTCATGCTACGCTGCCTCTCCTCGTGCATGGTTTCTGGATATCGGCTTCGCCGGTATGACGGTAGTTACGCAAAAGTCGGCTGGTTCGAGGGCCTAAAAGGAAAGGCAGGGGTGCCCCTGGGGGTCAGTCCCCTGCCATGAGTTGAGGTTAGTGGGGAGGGGCAGGGGCTGTCAACGGGCTGATGTCAGTGGCGGAGGGTTGAGGGCGGGCATGGTGGATTCGTTGACTTTGGGAAGGGCGGAGTCTAGGCTAATTTCAAGGACAGTTATCGGTGAGGGGCCTGCGCAGAAGGAGCCACATGGTCGGCTTGGCAGAACGCGACCCGGAGGTCGCAGCCGCGTTGAAGCGGGAAGATGAACGCCAGCGCAACAGCTTGGTGCTCATTGCCTCGGAGAACTACGCCAGCAGGGCCGTGCTGGAAGCCCAAGCTTCGGTGATGAACAACAAGTACGCCGAGGGCTATCCGGGACGGCGCTATTATGGCGGGTGCCAGTACGTCGACGTGGCAGAGCAGTTGGCCATTGACCGTGCTCAAGCAGTGTTTGGTGGCGATCATGTGAACGTCCAGCCGCACGGCGGAGCCCAAGCCAACATGGCAGTCTATTTCTCGCTGCTGGAGCCTGGCGATACCGTGATGGGTATGAGGCTGGACCAAGGTGGACACCTCACCCACGGTAGCCCGGTCAACTTCTCCGGCAAGCTCTACAACTTCGTCGCCTATGGTGTCGACCGCGAGAGCGAGACTATCGACTACGACGAGGTCGAGAAGCTGGCTTTGGAGCACAAGCCTAAGATTGTCGTCGCAGGCTATAGCTCCTATCCGAGACGAATTGACTTTGCCCGATTCCGCGCCATTGCCGATATGGTGGGAGCCACTCTGATGGTGGATATGGCACACGTCGCCGGGCTTATCGCTGGCGAGGCCCACCCTTCTCCCTTTCCCCATGCCCACATCGTCACCTCCACTACCCAGAAGACCCTGCGAGGTCCAAGGGGAGGCTTCGTATTGTGCGACGAAGAGTTCGCCCGGGGCATCGACCGCTCAGTGTTCCCGCTGGTCCAAGGCGGGCCATTGATGCACGTCATAGCCGCCAAGGCCGTCTGTTTCGGAGAAGCCCAGACCGACGATTTCCGCACCTATGCCCAAGGTGTGATGGAAAACGCCCGCACCCTAGCCGACGCTCTCAGTACGGCTGGACTGCGCATCGTCTCAGGCGGCACGGAGAATCACTTGGTATTGGTGGACCTCACGCCTTTGGGTATCACAGGCCGAGAGGCGGAGGAGCGTCTGGAGAAGGTCGACATCGTAGTGAACAAGAATGCCATTCCATACGACCCGCTTCCGCCGAGGACCACCAGCGGTTTGAGGTTGGGAACACCTGCATTGACCAGCCGTGGGTTTGGCCCAGGAGAGATGCACCAGGTCGCTGGGCTCTTGGTGGAGGCGCTGTCGTCCCCGCTGGATGAGGCGGCTTCTCAGGACATCCGGCGGCGTGTGGGCGAATTGACATCAGGCTTTCCCGTCCCAGGGCTGGATGATTAAGTTGAGCCTCACAGAGTCAGGGTGTTATAATCCCCGCCAGACTCATTCGCGTAGTGTCAAACAGTTTCGCGCACTTAATTTAGGAGCCGGTCTTTGCCCGAATATGAGCTAGTCACCATTCTGAGCCCTATCCTCAGCCAGGAGCAGGTCACCAACACTTGGGACCGGCTGAACGCAGTGATCACCGCGGATGGCGGGAACGTCACCCACCAAGAGAGATGGGGCACACGCAGGTTGGCCTACCCCATCCGTAAGGCTGGGAACCGCTTTCTTGAAGGCAACTATCACCTGACCCGATTCGAGACCGATGGCAGCCGAACGAGACAAATCGAAGCCCATCTGCGTCTCTCGGAGAACATCATCCGTCACCTACTGGTGCGGGCGGAGTTGCCCATTGGGGCATCGCCTCGGCCGATGGAGCCGCCACGGGCTGAAGCCCAGGCCGCCGTCCCTGCAGCTCCTCCAGCCGGAGAGGCGGACGCTCCAGCAGCCGATGCGCCTGTAGCGGATGCCTCGGCAGTTGAAGCTCCGGCAGGCGATGCCTTGGTGGCCGAAGCCTCAGCGTCGGAAGCTCCTGTGGCCGAGACTCCTGTGGCGGATGTTGCAACAGCGGATGCTCCTGCGGTTGAAGCTCAAGCAGCCGATGCCCCAACAACTGATGACGCAGACGCCGAGGCTCCAGCAGCGGAGGCCCCCGATGCCCCGCCTTCCGAGGCTGCGGAGCCTGAGGCTGTCGTAGAAGAATCATCTGCTGCCACGGACACTGAGCCTGAACCCCAAGAGGAGCCTGGTGTAGCAGAAGCGTCCGACAGCCCCGCCGAGGGGTCGACTGACGAGGCAGAGCCTGAGGGCTCCACCGAACCTGTAGACTCCGCGGAGCCCGACCCAGTATCCGACGAGCCTGATGAGCCCGACCCAGTATCCGACGAGACCCGGCAGGGTGCGTAGGGGGTAACGCCATGACGATGAACAAGATCATGGTTATAGGCAATTTGGGCTCCGACCCAGAGATGCGTTATACCCCCAACGGTCAGCCTGTCACCAATTTCAACGTGGCAACCAACTATCGCTACACCGGGGCAGATGGCGAGCAACGGGACGAGACCGAGTGGTTCCGCGTATCCGTATTCGGTCGGCAGGCTGAGTCGTGTAATCAGTATTTGGCCAAGGGGCGCAAGGTCTATGTCGACGGCAGGCTAAAGAGTCGCACCTACCAGGACCGTAACGGAGAGACGCGGGTGTCGCTTGAGATCAGCGCCTTCGATGTGAAGTTCTTGAGCGCCCAGGGTAGCGGAGAAGGACTCGCTCCCGGACCCAGTGGTAGTGCTGGCGGTGGTGAGTACGAGCCTCCGCCGGGCGGCGGCAGCTTTGGAGCTGACGACCTGCCGTTCTGAAATGGCCCCGTGGACACGGGTTATATTGAAAGTAGTTTCGTAAGGTTGAAAGAGAGGTACCCTGGCTGATGGCGATGCGAAGAGGAGGCGGTCGGCCTCCCGGTAGAGGTAGAGGGAGGCGCTTCCCACCACGTAGGCGAGTATGCGGATTCTGCGTGGACAAGGTGAAGATCATCGACTACAAAGACATCGGCCGCCTGCGCCGCTTCGTCAGCGAGAGGTGCAAGATTGACCCGCGCCGCAAGACCGGCGTCTGCGCTGGTCACCAGCGCGACTTGGCCGTAGCCATCAAGCGGGCGAGGCACTTGGCTTTGCTTCCCACCGCTCCCTCACATACCAGGGTTACCACGGGAATCTCGTAGCCCTTATGGCCTTGCGACGATAGAGTTGGACCTCCTTCCCGGTTGTAGATATTCACCGCTCAGCGTGAGGTGGAGTGATGCGTCCGCCCCAAGGGCGTAGCTCCGCAGGTGCAGGGCGTGCGGGCGGTCGTCGGCGCGTCCCGGCGCGTCCCGGTGACCGCCGTATGGACCGTTCCCGCGGTGTCCGCGAGGCCCGACGTCAGCGGCTTGCCCTCGCACTCATCATAGGTATCGTCTTGGTGGTGGCGGGCATCGTCGTTTACGCTTATGTCGCCAATTTCATCGTTCCCCCACGGGTCCAAGCCGCCAAGGTCAGGGATACCGTCTACACTCAAGGCGACTTGGTGAAGCGGCTGCGCCTGCTTCAGGTCACGCAGGGCAGCGTCGACTTGGGCCGTGCGCCGTGGCAGGTATTGTTCGGCATGGTGGAGGCGGAACTCATAAGACAGGGTTCCTCGTTCGAGGGTGTTGTTGTAGACGATGAGGATGTGGACGCCGCGATCCGAGGCAGGTTCTTCTTGGAAGCGGCTGAGGGTCAGGATGTGGAGCCGGGTCAGCTGGAAACGGAGTACCAAGAGAGATACCGGTCCTTCCTCACCGAAGCACAGATAACAGATGAGGAGTACCGAGTACTGGTATCCGACGAGGTGTACCGAGTTGCGTTACGAGAGGCGCTGGGAGACAGAATCCCACAGCATACAGACCACTTGGAAACCAGTTGGATACTTGTGCCTCATGAAGCCCCAGACCCGGAGAATCCTCCACCCACTCCCACGGACATTAAGGAGAGGCTGCGGACCGAGAGCTTCGCTGACGTGGCAAACGATATCGGGGGAGGCAGCGGTCCCCAAGGCTGGCTGCCCAAAAGAGTTTTCCCGGAGTTGGACGAGGCCCTTTTCGGGGCTGACCCGCCAGAACCTTTGCCGGAAGGCGAGGTAAGCGGTCCCATTGCCACGAAGGATGGCATCTACTTCGTGAAGTCACTGTCGGACGTTGAAGTCCGTGAAGTGGATGAGCAGTGGGCCGATACGTCGAGTGTACAGGCCGAAGAGACTGAGCACATGGAAATCAGCTGGATACAGTTGCCCAGCGAATCAACCGATGTGGAGGCAATAGCTGAGAGGTTGCAGTTGGAGGAGTTCGACGATGTGGCGGGTGAGATCGGCGGTGGCAGCGGCCCCCAAGGTTGGGTCCCCTTGGGGGCATATACAGGACTTGATGAGGCTATCTTCGGCCCTCAGCCTTTGAAAGTGGGTGAGGTAAGCGCCCCCATCACTGGTGAGAACGCGACCTTCATCTTGACAGCGACAGCCGGCCCCGAAGTGAGAGAGATTGACGCGGGATGGCTGACCGGTCTCAAGAACCAGGCCCTACAGGAATGGATTGACCAGCAATGGGCCTTGGGACGACAGGAAGGTTGGGTGGAGGTTCACACCGACAGCGAGAAGTACAAGTGGGTTGTGGAACAGTACGCCAAGAGCGTGCGGGAAGAACAAGAAGCCCAACCCGAGGGGAACTAGTCCGGCAGTGGACGGGGTGGAGAGGATAGGAGTAGGTCTGTTGGGCTTGGGCGTGGTGGGCGGAGGCGTGGCCAACACCCTCCTGAACAGTGCCCAGTCTATGGCCCAGAAGGTTGGCTGTCCCGTCGAATTGCGACGCGTGCTGGTGCGCGACAGATCACGCCCACGCTCGGTGGAGCTGCCCGCAGCAATGCTCACTGATGACGCCCAGGAGGTCTTAAACGACGAAGACGTCTCCATCGTGGTCGAGCTCCTTGGGGGAGAAGAGCCAGCCCGCGAGTACATCTGCCAAGCTCTACAGTCGGGCCGCCACGTCGTCACCGCCAACAAAGAAGTGATGGCGAAGCACGGTCCGGAACTTATGGCCCATGCCCGGCGCAACGATGTGTGCCTGCGGTTTGAGGCCAGCGTAGCGGGTGGGATTCCCATCATTGCCCCGTTGATGCGGGACCTGTTGGCCAATGATATCAGGTCCATCCACGCTATCATCAACGGGACCACGAACTACATCCTAACCCGTATGGCCCAGGATCGGGTGGACTTCTCTGAGGCGTTGCAAGAGGCCCAAGCGCGCGGGTACGCCGAGGCAGATCCCTCCAGCGATGTGGAAGGCACTGATGCCGCCTACAAGCTGTCCATCCTTGCGTCTCTGGCGTTCCACACACCCGTGAACATACACAGCGTGTACAGTGAAGGAATCACGCGTCTGCAAGCCCAGGATTTCCGCTATGCGCAAGAGTTGGGGTATGCCATCAAGTTGCTCGCTGTCGCCGCCCGCGACGGTGATTCGGTCCAGGCGCGAGTCCACCCCTGTTTCATACCGCAAGACCATATTCTTGCCAAGGTGGATGGCGCGTTCAACGCAGTGGAGGTGGAGGGCGACCTGATTGACCGCGTTGTTTTCCACGGGCCTGGAGCAGGACGTGAGCCTACCACCAGCGCGGTGGTCGCCGACTTGATCGAGGTGGGACGTAGCATATGCTCCGGGCTGGCTACCAACCCGCCTGAAGGGGTCGACCGGTCCCTCGCTGTGGCCGACGTGGCGTCGTTGGTGGTCCGCTATTACTTGAGGCTATGGATAGCCGACCGCCCCGGTGTGCTGGCCCAGATCGCAAGAGTTCTAGGGGAGATGGACATAAGTATCGCGTCAGTGCTGCAGAAAGACTCGGACCCAAGCACTGGCACTGCGGAAATTGTCATCACTACCCACCCTGCACGGGAGTCGGCGGTACAAAGATCCCTCACTATGCTGGAGGGGTTGGAAGTCGTTAGCAGCGTGCGTAACATGATCAGAATCGAAGAGTGGTAGAGCCGGACTAGCGACATGGGCGAAGGCGTGATGCACCAGTACGGGGCGTACCTGCCCCTGAGCGATTCCACTCCCATGATCACCATGGGGGAGGGCGATACTCCCTTGGTAAGGTCCACCCGTTTGGGTAGGGACCTAGGCTGCGACCATCTTTATTTCAAGCTGGAGGGATGTAACCCCACTGGCTCGTTCAAAGACCGAGGAATGGTTGTGGCAGTTGCCAAGGCCATAGAAGACGGGGCCAAGGCCATAATCTGCGCCTCTACAGGCAACACCAGTGCCTCCGCAGCCGCATATGGGGCACGGTACGAGCTCTCGACGGTAGTCCTCGTCCCCGAGGGAGAGGTGGCCGCCGGAAAGCTGACCCAAGCAGTGGCCTACGGGGCAAAGGTGATGATTGTGGGCGCGGGTTTCGATGACGCCCTAGCCTTGGTGCGGCGTTTCACCGAACGCTCGCAGGTGGTGCTGGTGAACTCGGTGAATCCCTATCGGCTTGAAGGCCAGAAGACGGCCGCCTTTGAAATCGTCGACCAGTTGGGCGATGCGCCCAGTTATCTGTTCATACCGGTAGGCAATGCTGGCAACATCACCGCCTACTGGAAGGGGTTCATCCAGTACCACGACTTGGGTAAGGCCAAAAGCATCCCCCGCATGATGGGCTTCCAAGCTGCAGGGGCGGCCCCCATAGTGCATGGGGCCCGGGTGGCCAACCCCACCACGGTGGCCTCGGCCATACGCATCGGCAACCCTGCCAGTTGGGAGATGGCCGAAATAGCGAGGGACCAGTCAGGCGGCGCCATCGACTCCGTGACCGACGACGAAATCATGGAAGCCTGCCAACTTTTGGCCAGCCATGAAGGGGTCTTCTGCGAGCCTGCCTCGGCCGCCTCCTACGCCGGTCTGCGCAAGATGCACCGTCAAGGGTTGAACCTCGAAGGGCAGAGCGTGGTGTGCGTCATAACCGGGACGGGACTGAAGGACCGGGAGATAGCCACCACCTACTCCAAGACACAGCCTATCAAGATCACCGCCGACTTGAAGGAGTTGGAGACGGCGGTGATGGCCCTTACGGCTTGATGCATCCAGGCGACCCTACAGATCTGGGTGGCGGGGCTGAGAGCTGAAGGAAGGCCCATGAGTCGTCAGGAAGAAGTAGAACAGGCGGTGCGCGCTATTCTTGGCGCCATTGGGGAAGACCCCGATAGGGAAGGCCTAAGGGCCACTCCGCAGAGAGTGGCCCGGATGATGGATGAGCTCTTTTCTGGTGTGGGACTGGACGCAGCCGATGCCATCGATACCATATTCGAGATGCCTGTGGGCGAAGATCCTGAAGGGGACTTGGAAGAAGGAGCGGAGGGCGGACTGGTGGTACTGCGAGAGCTTCCTTTCTTCTCCATGTGCGAGCACCACTTGCTGCCCTTCTTTGGACGAGCCCATGTTGGCTACGTGCCTCGCGGCAAGATTGCTGGAGCCAGCAAGCTCGCCAGGGCATTGGAAGTGGTTGCTCGACGGCCCCAGGTGCAGGAACGCATGACCCAAGAGTTGGCGGAAGCAGTGTACCGTTCCCTGCAACCCGATGGCGTGGCGGTGGTGCTGGAGGCTGAGCACCTTTGCATGTCGATGCGTGGCGTAAGGAAGCCAGGCAGCATGGTGGTTACCAGCGCCTCCCGGGGTGCCTTCGCCAGCGGAGTCATTGATCGGCGCGATTTTCTCGCCCAATTACAGAGCCAGTTGCACAGGAGGTAACGTAGAGCGTGACCTCGTTTCAACAAGCCTCATCGATCCAGGACATCCAGCAAGTGTGGCAAGCCCTGCTGCCTCAAGGCAGCTTGGACACCATATTCGTCATGCCCCAGTGGCAACAGGTATGGTGGAGTGAGTTCGGCGATGGCGCCGAGGCGCTGCTGCTTTCGCTACCGGGCAACGACGGAATAGATGCCCTTGCTCCTCTGATAAGGCGCGAGGGAAGAATAACCCTCATGGGTGACGAGGACCTGTACGACTACAACGACCTACTGGTGGCACCCGGGACGGAAGACAGCTTCTACCCGATGCTGCTGGACTATCTGGAGGGCGAGCAGTGGGACTCTCTCGAACTGTTTCCGCTGCCCGCCACTTCCCCTACCTTGGAGCGTCTGCCCGACTTGGCCACCGCCCGGGGCTTTGGGGTGGAGATACTCAAGGAGGATGTGTGCCCAGGAGTGGGGCTCCCGGCGGACTGGGACCAATTCTTGGGGGGGCTTTCGAAGAAGGACCGGCACGAGCTACGACGCAAGCTGCGGCGGCTGGAGGGAGCGGGGGACTATCGCTGGTACTGCTGCGAGAGCGTCGAGGACGTGGAAGGCAACCTTGATCACTTCCTAGCCTTGGTCCGCCTGAGCCGGGAGGACAAGGACCGCTTTATGACCCCCAAGCGTGAAGCCTTTTTCCGCAGCGCCATTGGGGCCATGGCTCGGATGGGAACGGTGAGGCTTTTCTTCATGGAACTGGAGAGTCAACCAGTGGCCTCGGCCCTCTGCTTCGACTATGGCGGGTCGAGGATGCTTTATAATAGCGGTTTCAACCCTGAGTACAGCTACTACAGTGTCGGCCTTCTCCTCAAAGCATTGTGCATCAGAGACGCTGTCGAAGCAGGGCTGCCTTTCTTTGACTTCCTGAGGGGAGACGAACCCTACAAGTACGATCTGGGTGGCAAGGACTACCCGTTGTATCGCATGGTGGTGAAGAGAAGTTGAGTGTCCAGAGAGTAGCCTTGGTCTGCTTCCACACCTGCCCTAACACCTTGGTCGGCAAGGGCAAGGCCGGAGGTATGAACGTATACGTCAGGCAGTTAGCTCATCACCTTGGGACGATGGGCATCAAGGTGGACGTCTTCACCCGCTGTCATGCCGGTCAGGAAGCGGATACGGTGGAGGCGGACGACAACGTTCGTATCGTCCATCTGTACGGAGGTCCCGATGGCGCCTCCATGGACGACTTGGTGTCGTACTTGCCTCAGTTCGCCGATGGTCTGCTGGCCTACCAAGAGTCCGAGGGCATCGAGTACCAAGTCGTGCACTCCCATTACTGGCTTTCGGGATGGGTCGGGCGCAAGGTGGCGGCGCAATGGGGTGTCTCTCACGCGGTGACCTTCCACACACTGGCAGAAATCAAGAAGCAGGCGCGCTCCGGCGAGCGGGAACACCGCCTTCGTGCCAAAATCGAGGGCGACCTGATGGCGTCGGCCCAACTGGTAACAGCCCTGAGCGGCCAGGAAAAAGAGTCCATGCGCCGCCTCTATCAGGCCCCAGAAGAGCGCATCAGCGTCGTCCCCTGTGGAGTCGATCTGTCTCTATTCCGGCCCTTGGATATGGGCGAGGCTCGGGCAAAACTGGGCCTAAACGGGGAGAGGCTGATCCTCTACGTTGGCAGAATCGAGCCATTGAAGGGCCTGGATCTTTTGTGTCGCGCGGCCGCCATGTTGGAACGCGACGAGCCCTTCAAGGTGCTGATCGTGGGCGGAGATTTGGACTCAGAGGAAGAAATCGGCGAGGTTCGCAGCTTAGGCCAAGGGTTGGGTATCGCCGACTCCCTACAGTTCATGGGCCGTATCGATCAGGATACCCTACCCTTTTACTACAGCGCCGCCGATGTGTGCGTTGTGCCGTCTTACTACGAAAGTTTCAGTTTGGTGGCCTTGGAAGCAATGGCTTGCGGCACACCCGTGGTGGGTTGTCGCGTGGGCGGTTTGCCAACCGTGGTGCAGCATGGTCAGACCGGCTATCTGCATTCGTGGCGCTGTCCTGAGCCCTTCTCGGATAGCCTGGAGGTGCTGCTGGCCAGCACAGGTCTCAAGAAGAGCATGGGTATGGCGGGCAGGAAGCGCGCGGAGGGCATGGGCTGGGATCGGGTGGCTGCTGACCTCCTGGAGCTCTACGAGTCCACACTGTCGGCCTGTAGGATTTCCTAGAGGCTAGGCCACGATATGAAGACGCTTTGGCACGCCCTTGGGGCAACCGGCAGGCACGTCCGGCGCACTCTCTCCGCTGGCTTGATCGTCACCATACCCTTGGCAATCACTGCTGTCGTAATCAACCTTGTGGTCGACTGGTTCGATCCCCTGCTCAAGCCCGCCTTTGACAACATCCTAGGTCCGAACCAATACCGTGAGGGTATGGGCATAGGCGCCTTGGTGGTGCTGATATACATTGCCGGGCTGCTGACGACACATGTGTTGGGTCGGCGCTTCATCGCTTATGGGCATCGCATTGTCGGCGCCGTGCCGGTGGTACGAAGTATCTACAACACCCTCCTTCTGGCCACTGAGATGCTATCGGTCGACAAATCGAGCCAGAAGTACAGCGGGGTCGTGCTGGTAGACTTTCCTATGGCAGGAAGCAAGGCCATAGGCCTCGTGACCTCGCGGGTGCAGGACACAGATGGACGGCAGTCGGTGGCGGTGTTCGTCCCAACTACGCCGGTCCCGACATCGGGCTTCCTGTTGATAATCCCTGAGGAGAACTCGATACCGGTGGACGTCAGCGTGGATGAGGCCATGAAGCTCATCGTATCTGGTGGAATACTCACACCGGAGGCGGTGTTACACCCGCGACCCGAGGACACGCTGACCGAGGACTCATTGTCGAATAGCTCGCTTCAGAGCGCCACCTCGAACCAGTGAAGCTCCAGCGTCTTCCTGAACCCCATGCTGGTGTACAGACCGATGGCGGGTTCGTTGGTGGAGTCCACATCCAGCTTGACGTAATCTACGCCGTTGGCACACAGGTGCTGCAAACCGGCGGCCAGAATCGGCTTGCTCAAACCACGCGAACGGTAGTCAGGGTGTATACCGATCATGCTGATGGTGCCGATGGGCGGTCCCTCATCTTGCTCCTCAGTCAGAGTCCAGCAGTATCCTGCGATGTCGCCGCCGTGCTGTAGCAGGAGGACGCCACCCGGCCCAGTGCTCCGCATACCTGCGCGGTACTCGGCCTGTTCGGGTGTGTTGGGCGAGAACCCCCAGCTCTCACTGAAGGCAGCATTCTGCACCGAGGCCAACAGGTGTCCCTCGCCCGGCTGAAGGGTACGCACCGAAAAGCCGTCGGGCGGAGGCGACCGGGGCGGCTCCGGCTCTTCCCAACGCATCAGCCAGTAGCTATGTGCCAGCGACAGGCCTACTTTCTGGAAGGCACCGTCCCAAGAGCGGTCTTCATGAGGCAGGCACATGTGCGCCACCCTGCTGCCCACAGCCTCGCCCTGTGCCACCCCAAAAGTCAGCAATTCAGCTTGCAACTCGTCTAGGCGGTGCTCCGGGTGCTGAGCGACTTCCAGTACAGTACGACGCAGGGGTGGCTCATGGTGCAACAACAGGTAGGCCTGCAGTTCCGAGCCTGAGTGGAAGAGGTAGCAGTTGCGCTCCGGCTCTAAACCCGGGTCTCGCAGGTATTCGGCAAGAGAGGACTCATCCAGCGTCCTAAGGTCGCCGTCGGAGCGTCGCGCTCGGCGCATCAGCCCAAGCAGGGAAGGCAGGTCCTCCCAACGAAAGGTGCGTGCCACAGACATACTAGATTACCTCGGGCCGCAGTCTCGCTCACGCCAAGCGTCGAGCTAGTGGGCGAAATCTTGGGAGTGGGGTCGTCGAGGGGATCAAGCCTGAGTAGCGCGGTGGCCTTGACAGCTATCACTGATTGTAGCAGCATGGGTTTCTTCGAACAACCCCGGCCCCTTTGAACAACCCCTTGCAGGTGGTGTGCGCACTATGCCTGATACCTTGGAGACCATCGAAACGCCCGAACGCGTCCTTGTGGTGACGTCCCACCCGGATGATGCTGAGATAGGATGTGCTGGGACTGTGGGCAAGTGGATAAAGGAGGGCGCAGAAGTTTACTACGTTCTTTGTACCGACGGCGGTAAGGGCAGCAGCGACCCCGATGCCGACCCCCAGGCCATTGCCACCATACGCGAGCAGGAACAGCGGGACGCCGCTGCCCTCCTTGGAGTCAAGGACGTGGTGATGCTGGGATACCCCGATGGAGAATTGGAAGACAGTTACGAGTTCCGCAAGGACATCGTGCGGGCCATTCGCCGGTTCCGCCCCGATATAGTGCTGTGCCCCGACCCCTATCGGCGGAACTTTTACTGGCACCGCGATCATCGCATCACGGGCCAAGTGAGTATAGACGCATCCTTCCCCTATGCCCGCGACAGGCTGCACTTTCTGGAACTCTGGGAGTCGGAAGGGCTGGAGCCTTTCAAGACAGGGATGTGCCTGCTGTGGGGAGCGGAAGAGCCCAACGCATTCGTCGACATCACCGACACCATGGACACCAAGATACAAGCCCTGCTCTGCCACCGCAGCCAGGTGGGCGACCGCCCCGGCTTGGATGTGGGCGGGTTCCTGCGCGATAGTGCCCGAACCACTGGCGAGACCTCGGGCTATGAATATGCAGAGGGCTTCCGCATGCTGCGCTTCCGTCGCTAAGAGGCACTGAGGAGCGACGGTGACTATGCGATGCCCCAACTGCAGTGCGTCTGTCCCTGAAGGCGCATCCTTTTGCGAGCAGTGCGGAACGCGTCTGCAGGGCGTCTGTGCCAGTTGCGGAACAGCCTTCACTCCGGGAAGCAGGTACTGCCGCTCCTGTGGGGCTTTTCTGCAGGAACAGACCGCGCCAGCCCCGCCTCCCAGTAGCCAGACAAACTGCCCGCGCTGCCATAGTGCCAACGAGCCCGGCGCGTCCTTCTGCTATTCCTGCGGTCTGCCCTTCGATGAGGAACAACGCCTCTATTCTGGTGTGATGTTCCCTGTTGGCAGGCCAGCCGGGTTCTGGATACGTGTTGTGGCAGCCCTTATCGACGGGGCGGTCATGATGTTGGCCAACCTTGTGTTGATCGCGCTATGGCCTGGCACGACGGTCTCGGAATTCACCGAGTCGGAAGAATTTTGGACCACGCTGAATACCGTTGCCCTTATCGGAGACGCGGCGTACTACACCTTGGCCGTGGCGATCTGGTCCACCACCATCGGGAAGCGCGTCGTAGGGATATACGTGCTGAGGCCTGACGGGTCGAGAGTCGGAGTTGTGCGCGCCCTCGCCCGCTACTTCGCGGGCCACCTGTCCGCGTTCTTGCTCTTTGCAGGTTACCTGATGGTAGCCTTCCGCCGAGACAAGCGGGGCCTCCACGACCTGATCTGCGACACTGCCGTTGTGTACAGGCAATGACCCTAGGGGGAGTGAGCCTGGTCAATGAGCTTTATGGCAATTGCCATCCTGGCCTTTGCTCCTGGGGCCTTCTGGCTCTGGTTCTTCCTTAGACGGAACGCGTACCGCCCCGAATCCAAGAAACTCATCGCGGTCACCTTCTTCTTGGGGATGCTCGCCACCATACCGGCTGGTATCATCCACGCCATTATTCTCGACGAGGACCTGCTGGATAGTGGCTTGAGTGACGTGGGGTCGGTTGCCGTGGCCATGTTGTTGGTGGTTGGACCGGTTGAAGAGATCAGCAAGTTCCTTGCGGTACGTCTTCATGCTTTCCACTCGCTCTACTTTGACGAACCGGCCAAAGGCCTGGTCTACGCAACGGCGGCGAGTTTGGGGTTTGCTTCCTTGGAGAACCTGTTGTACATCTTGGAATTTGGCGCTCAGGTGATGATAGTTCGAGCCCCCGTGAGCACGTTGGCCCATGTGATATTCGGCTCCTTCTGGGGCTACGCTCTAGGGAGGCAGGCCCAAGGACGCGTAGGCGGTACACAGGCGGTGTTGGCAGGTGTGGCTTGCTCCGCCTTGGTACACGGCTTCTTCAATGTGACGGCGTTGGTGTTCCCGATCGCTGCAATGGGGATAGTGGCAGTGGGCCTGTGGTGGGTGCTCAGTCGCTTTGGGTGGGCGCAGAAAATCTCGCCCTTTCGCTACCGGCGAAACTATCCAAGATTCTCGTGCCCAGTTTGCGGCAAACACATCAGCGTGGCCAGCACATATTGCAACGCTTGTGGCTCACCGGCAGGGCGGCCTTTGGGACAGCTCTATTGCAGCCACTGTGGTCACGCCAACCGCGGCGATGCCGGGTTCTGCACTATGTGTGGTGACCGCCTGCAAAGACCGGATAGAGGCCGGAGGTCCCGTTAGCAGGCCCTGTGGTGCGATTACACGAGACCCACTAAGCGCCTACGTATCCAGCGTTGACTCCACGAACAACTCGTCGACCTCAAGCTTCCGGTCGATCAACCCCTGGTCCAGTTCGTATTGGATGAAGCGTTCCAGGTTGGCCCGGTTGCGGGCGACGCCGTTAGGCCAAGGGTCTGGACCCATAATGTGGCGTTCCTGCACCTGTTGATGGGGCGCCCATGCCATGTGGCTCCAGTTGGGGTCGCTGTAGTAGTCGTAGCAGATTTCTTTGGCCTGCTCGAAAGCGCGCATCAGGCCCGTTGCGACCTCGGGCGCATCAGCCACCACCTCGGGTTTCAGGGCCAACACATGCATGATGGGGTAGAAGCCGTTGCGCTGGTAGTAGGCCTCCTCCTCTGCGCGGGCCTCGCCGAACAGGCGGGCCACTTGGGGTGCGCCGTTAACGAAAGCGCGGGGCATGCGTGGCGTCATGAAGGCCTGCACCTCGCCCTCCACCAACATCGTCTCGATGCTCTTGTCGGCCCGTTCGATGCGTACCCCTGCGGGTGAGTCGAAGGGCACTGGCTCATCCGAGCTGGTCACCCATATCACTTGGTCCAACGGCACCGAATACTCGTGTGACAGGTCGCCCTTGGCCAGCACCGAGAGAGTAGTCTGGTAGCTGCGGAGACCCACACGCTTGCCAATGAGGTCCTTGGGTGAGTCGATGCCACTGTTGACGTTGATGTACATCTGTGACTGGCTGAAGAGACGCCTCGGGAAGACCGGCACGGCGGTAAGTTCCGCGTCACGCGCCTTGGCCATCAGGTAGGAGGAGAGGGAGAGCTCAGCGGCGTCCCAGGCCCGCTCGTGCAGCATCCGCTCGTGGCGTCCGCCCTCGGTGCTGACGTGGACGGCTTCCAACTCGAATTCTTCTCCTTGGACTGCGCCCCCCAAGAGAGGTAGATGGCGGTCGTAGTGTTCCATGGCAACGGTGATTTTGGGTCCGGGCATGGGCATCCCTCCTGAGCGGCTCAATTCGGCCCATTATAGCCCCGAAGAAGAGAGGAGAGGCAGGTAGCGGGCAGCGCGGGGCCTTTCGATTGTTGGCGGGGTGAGACATGTTGTCCCACTTTTTGAGGGTACGCAGCTATGGAGGGTGAGACACGTGTCCCATTTTTTGTAGCTGGATGGGACACCGTTTGTATCTGCGAACATCTTGTTTGTATCTGATTGTTGTCTCATTTGTCCCACTACCAGCTGGATTGTATCTGAGAGAGTGGAACCGCGATGTCCCATGGGGCGTCGCGGCAGGCAAAGGGACCACTTGTTACTTCTTTCCCGATCCTTCTTCTCTTTCTTCTTTCGTCAAGGTCTCTTTACGTAGGGCTGTTTCCCTAGGGCGTGAGGTACATGATATACCTAGGCAAGGTTGCTGGGGCAAGGGCTATTTGTCAGTGTCCAGGGCCCGTATCAGCTATGGGGAGGCTGTTCGCCATGGCTAGCAGCGAACTGCGGATTGACAGGAGTGGGCACCGCCAATAGCATCGGGTTTGCTGATAACATCTACACTGATTGATTCCAGCCTGGGAGGAAAGCGCAAATGGAAAAGGGACGAGATGCCGACGTGGTGGTGGTGGGTTCCGGTGGGGCCGGAGTAGCCGCAGCCATCGATGCTCACGATGCCGGGGCCAGCGTAATCATCGTTGACTCACACCACGAGCCGGGCGGGGCAACCGCCATCTCCGGCGGAGGCTGCTGCATGGTGGGCACCGCCTTCCAGAAAGAGAAGGGCATCGAGGATAGCCCCGACTTGGCGTTCTCTGACTGGGTCCATTTCGGGCAGGGTTCCGCTGACGAGCAGTGGGCCCGCTTCTATATCGAACACTCAGCCCATGAGCTGTATGAGTGGCTTACAGCCATGGGCGTGGTCTGGGACAGCTTCAACCATCAAGAGGGGAACACTGTTCCCCGGTGGCACCACCCGGTGGGAAACGGCAAGGCCATCTTCGAGGCGATGCAGGCCGCTGCCCAAGCCCGGGGCATTGACCGCTGGTACATGAACACCGAGGGCGTAGCTCTGCTGACGGACGACGAGCGCGTAACCGGGGTGCGGGTGCGCGACAAGCAGACGGGAGAAGAGCGCGACCTGATGGCCGGAGCCGTGGTGATGGCATCGGGGGGCTTCATGTCCAACGTGGAGATGGTGTACCAGCACCGGCCCGACCTGCGCCCGCACCGGATTCTGGGAGGCTCCCATGTGGAGGCTACAGGCCGGGGTCACAAGCTGGTAAGCGATGTGGGTGGCACCCTGACCCACATGGGCGATGTGTGGATGTACGCCTACGCCACACCCGACTACCGCGACCCGGAGGGAGAGCGGGGCTTGGTGGTGCGGGGGCTGCCTGACTACGTTTGGGTCAATGCTCAAGGCAGGCGGTTCCACAACGAGAACCTGAGCGGTGGGGCGTCGGCCACGCCAGCGGTGCTCGCCCAAGACCCGGCTTACTGCTGGGCCGTCATTGATCAGACTGGACGGGAGACCGTCGAGATATCCGATCCCTACTACCGCGACGGCCTCATAAAACACTGGGACCGAATCGACGACCTCTTCGAGAAGTCCCCTAACATAAAGGGGTCCAGCACCCTGAGGGGCCTAGCCATGGAGACGGGTGTGCCGGGCGCCGCCTTGGAAGAGACCATAACCCGCTACAACGCCTACATAGACGAGGGACTACAGCGCGACCCAGATTTCGGGAGGCCTCTACAGGGACGGAAGAAGGTGGAGCAGGCCCCCTTCTACGCCCTCCAGTTCTTCCCTTTGTCGCGTAAGAGCTTTGGCGGGGTGAAGACGGACCTGCGCTGCCAAGTGCTCGACCCCCACTACCAGCCAATTGAGGGCTTGTTCGGAGCCGGCGAGCTCACCGGCATGGCCGGAGGGCACATCAATGGCAAGGCGGGACTAGAAGGCACGATGTTGGGCCCCGCCCTCTTCAGCGGACGAGTGGCTGGCACATGGGCCGCCAACGCGGCTGGGTTCGGGTCAGGCTTCGCGGGTACGCCCCTGCGCTAAGAAGACGATGCGCTGGGGCTTCCGGGGCGTTCCCTCCTACGCCGCCAAGGGCGGCTGAAGGGCCTGCTTGTGTCTTGCCCATTGCCGTCGTCGTGGCCACTTTGCGGCGAGGGGCGCCCTTCCCGGGCCAGTACCAGACCCCACACGGAACTCGCCCCTTGCCTGCGCAACGCTTGAGCGCAGGCCGAAAGGGTGCTGCCCGTGGTGGCCACGTCGTCCACTACGACCACGGACTTGCCTTTTACGGCGTTGCCATTTGGGGCATCGCTGGCTTGGAAGCAGTTCTGCACGTTCAGTGCCCGCTTCTCTCTGCTCAGCCCAACCTGTGGGCCTGTGTCGCGTATGCGCACCAGCACTGACTCGTCGCAAGGCAGGTTCAGTCGCATGCTCAAGGCTTTTGCCAGCAACGCCGACTGGTTGTAGCCCCGCTGTCGGAGCCGACGGGGGTGTAGCGGGACGGGTACGACCAACTCGGCCGTCAGCCCCTTGGCTTGCCAAGCTGGCTCCATGAGTCCGGCGAGCGTTGGAGCCAGCCCACGCACTTGGTGGTATTTCAGCTGCAAAACGGACTCCCGCACGGCCCCTTCCATCGTGAATGCGGCGACGACCCCGTCCAGCGCGAGGGGGGAGGTTAGACACCAGCGGCAGGGTGTGCTGGAGTTGGGTTGGGCGCACAGTGCGCAGTACGGCTGTCTTAGGGCTGGCAGCCTTGGCAGGCAATCGGGGCAAAGATAGGCCCCCTCTGTGGTGCAGCCTACGCAACTGATGGGGAACACGAAATCCAAGGCGGCATCGAAGAGGCTTGTGAGGGATGGGACGCGTTTGAGGGATAGCGGCATACCGTTGAAGGTTCCTTTGTGATAGAATGCACCATCTGGTCGGCTACCGGCTCGGCTATCGGCTTCAGGGGGAGCGTTCCTCCTCAGTTTGGGAGCACGGACCGAACGGGCATCATAGATGGAAAAAGCTGTATTCTTCGATTTCTACAACACGCTGGTGCGGTTCTGGCCCCCCTTGGACGAAATCCAGCAGGCCTCTTGTCGCGAGTTGGGACTTACCTTACGAAAGACCGACATCCGCAGGGGCTACGTCGTAGCCGATGAGTATTTTAACGAGGCCAACGCCGAAGAGCCATTGGCGTTGCGCAGCCCTGAAGCCCGCGCCGAGTTCTTCGCCGAATACGAGAGGCGTATCCTTCTCGCCGCCGGTGTGGACGTCAACCTGAAACTGGCGGACCAGGTATGGCAGATGGCCATGCTGGTGCACAAAGACTTCGAACTCTTCGACGATGTGCTTCCCGCATTGGGGAAGCTCAAGGAGAAGGGGTTCGTACTGGGAGTCGTGTCCAACCTCCGACGAGACATGGACGCCCTGTCCAAGCGTCTGAAGCTGGAAGGCATACTGGACTTCTACATCACCTCCGCCGACGTGGGGTCCGAGAAACCCTACGCTCCCATCTTCCAAGCCGCGCTCGAACGGGCCAACGTGGCCCCTTCCGACGCCTACCATGTGGGCGACCAGTACAAGGCCGATGTGCAGGGAGCGAAGGCAGTGGGCATCACCCCGGTGCTGCTGGACCGCGAGGGCTTGCGCAGCGACGTTCTCGAGTGCCCACGTATCAGCAGCCTGTCGGAGCTCGAAGGTCTGCTGGCAGCCTCCGAATAGGAACTTGCCAGGCAGAGGCAGAGGCAGGGGCGGTGGTATTGTCGAACTCCCCGGAATGGCTAAAACGTGAAGACGATGTCTGCTTTGAAGCTCGGGTAGCGCAGCTTGACTGGCTAGCAGCAAAGATGCCTCCTGCTCCAATCGTGACGTTTCCCGGTGGCCTGCTGGCGAAAAGCCTATTCGAGGAGGCTCGGTACTCTTTCGTTTACGCTCAGTTTTTGGGGACGATCGTATTGGGCCTTGCGTACATTGAACGCACCCTTGCTGCTATGTTCTATGCGGAGGGCCGCAACGACCTCGAACGCGCTAATTTGTCTGTCTTATTGGAAGAGGCCAAGCGCCATCACCTCATAGGGGAGAGTGAATTCCAAGACTTAGAAGAAGCGCGTAAACGGCGGAATTCGTATGCGCATTTTCGCAAACCCGGGCACGAGGATAGTTTGGAGGTCCGGGCGATCCATGAAGGCGAAGCATTCTATGACCTCATTGAGTACGACGCCACGGCGGTGATGACGGCGGTACTTCAGATACTTAGCAAGGGTGCGGTCAGCTAGTCGGGTACCGATGCTCCCGCGGGAACCGCCTCTCCTAAGTCTTCTGACTGTAGTCTTTCTTCGAACCTCAGCAGGCGTTGTAGCGTGAGCACCAGCTGGTCCTGCCATGGGCGACCTCCTCGCCTATGGGTTAGCTGAAGCTGATTGTTGCCGACTCGCACCAGCGGACCCAACGCTTTCTCCAAAGCGGGCTTAGCCCCACCCACAGGGTGCGACAGGCGCAGAATGATATTGGTGTCGGCCCAAGCAACCGATGTGAGGCCTGCCCTGTCGGCTAGGACACGCACCTTGGAGACGTACTGCAGGTCTGCCACCGGGTCGGGCAGTTGGCCGAAACGGTCGCGCATCTCGACCCCGATTTCCTCCACCTGCTCGGGAGAGTCGGCACGGGCCAGACGCTGGTATATTTCCAGACGCGCTGGTAGATGAGCGATGTACTCCTCGGGTATGTGGGCCGTAAGAGGGAGGTTGACCTTGGATTGAGCCGAAATCGGGCCGGTAGGAACGTCCAAGTCAGGTGCTCCAACTTCCTGCTGGGCCTCGCCCACGGCTTGGTTCAGCAGTTGGGAGTACATCTCGAACCCCACAGCATGGATATTGCCACTCTGTTCCGCCCCTAGGATGTTGCCTGCGCCCCTGATTTCCAAGTCTCGCATAGCGATGCGGAAGCCGGACCCCAGTTCGGATGCCTCTAGGACTGCGGCCAGTCGCTTGCCTGCGGCCTCGGTGATGCGGCGTCTTGGCGGCGTGAGAAGGTAGGCGTAGGCCCGTTGGGTGGCACGCCCCACCCGTCCCCGTAGCTGGTACAGTTGGGATAGGCCGAACCGGTCAGCCCGGTCGATGATCAGGGTGTTGGCGTTGGGAATGTCCAGCCCCGACTCGATGATGGAAGTGCATACCAGGACGTCCATCTCTCCTTGGGCGAACCGGGACATCACCTCCTCCAACTCACTCTCCGGCATCCTGCCGTGTCCAATGGCCAAGGTGGCCTGAGGCACCAGTTGCTTGATGTGGTCTGCGACGCGCTGTATTGATTGCACCCGATTGTGGAGGAAGAAAGCCTGTCCTCCTCGGTCCAACTCTCGTTGGATGGCCTCCTGTATCACGTCGTCGCTGTACTCGCACACCGTCGTCTTGACGGGCAGTCGCTCCTCAGGAGGAGTCTCCATAGTGCTCATATCACGTATTCCTGACAGCGACAGGTACAGGGTGCGGGGAATGGGCGTGGCGCTAAGGGTGAGGATGTCCACCTCGCGGCGCAGCCGCTTGAGTTGTTCCTTATGGGCCACGCCAAAGCGCTGCTCTTCGTCTACTATCACCAGTCCCAGATTCTTCAGGCTGACGTCTTTTTGCAGCAGCCTATGGGTGCCGATGACGATGTCCACCGCGCCCAGCTTCAGCCTTTCGATGACGTCGTCCTGCTCCTTGGGAGAGCGGAACCGGCTAAGGACCTCCACTCTTACCGGGAAGGGGGCGAGCCGCTCGGTGAAGGTAGCGTAGTGTTGCTGGGCTAGGACAGTGGTGGGCACCAGGATGGCCACCTGCATACCGTCTTCCACTGCCTTGAAGGCCGCCCGCAGTGCGACCTCGGTCTTGCCGTAGCCCACGTCTCCGCACACCAGCCGGTCCATGGGCTGCACTCCTTCCATCCCAGACTTCACCTCGTCGATGGTTCGACGCTGGTCCTCTGTCTCCTCGTAGGGGAAGGAGTCCTCCAACTCCCTTTGCCATGCTGAGTCGCCGGAGAAGGGGTGTCCTTGGGCCACCTGACGAGTCGCGTACAGCTGCAGAAGCTCTTGGGCCATCTCCTTGGTGGATGCCCTGGCTCGGGCCTTGGCTCTGGCCCACTCTTGGGTGTTCAGTCTGGTCAACGACGGGTCTTGGTCGCTGGGCGCGAGGTAGGGCGATACTCGGTCGAGCTGGCCTGTGGGCACCAACAGCTGGTCTCCCTCAGCGTATTCCAGCACTAGGTACTCTTGGTGCTCGCCGTTAGCTTCTCTCTGGGAGGTGCCAGCGAATCGGGCGATCCCATGGTCCACATGCACCACGTAGTCGCCGGGCACGAGTTGGGAGGCAGGAGCGTTGCCCCGAACTACGGAGCGTCGTCTTGACGGACGCTCCTTGGACACGCCGAAAAGCTCCGCGTCGCTGAGCATTACGGTGCGGACCCCTCGGGACTCCAAGGTCCAACCACCCTGCAGGAAGTCGGAGACCAGTGAGACGCTCCCAGCGTCGGGGGCATCTTCCAACCCATCGTGCATGGCAGCGCCGACGCCTGCCTCCTCCAGTATCTCCGCTACTCTGCGGGCGTGGCGGCTCACGACGACCACGCGTGCCCCTTGCCTCGCTTCCGACGCGGCCTGTTCGGCGAAGTCTTCCAACCGGCCGTAGTAGAGAGGGGGGGTGCCCAAGGCGATGGTAGGGTCGTCGCCACCCAACTTCAGGGCAAGGCTTTGCCTTTTGGACAAACGCTCTTGAAAATCGGGCCAGTCGAACTGGGGTGCCGGGAAGTTGGTGGGCAACTCCCCTCGCCCCTCGCGCGTGTGACGCAACTCCCACATGCGATGGGTGAGTTCGTGACCGCAGGATGTCACCTCTTCGGCCCCGGCCAAGACTACCAACGCCCCTTGGGGCAGGTAGTCCAGCAGACAGCCTTGATTGAGCAGGCCGTTATAGAAGGCGTGCTCCTCTGTGCCCTGCCCTGCGAATATGGACGCCAGCTCCTCATCGATGCGGTCCTTTACGCTGGCAGTGCAGTCGGTGAAATTCAGGCCAGCGATGAGGCGCGACACCTCGTCGCGGCTGGCGAGGGACGGCAGGGCCTCGCGGCACGGCATTATAGTCACCGAGTCGGCAGTCTCTACCGATCGCTGGGTGCTGGGGTTGAACAGGCGGATGCTCTCAATCTCGTCGCCTACCAATTCCAGCCGTGCCGGAAGGGTGGCTTGAGGGGAATACACGTCAACGATGCCGCCGCGCAGGCTGAAGGAACCCGGCACCTCCACCCCATCCTCGCGGCGATAACCCAACTCCACCCATTGGGTCAACATTTGCCCCAGCCTGACTCGCTGCCCGACAGTGAACTTGTGGCTGTTTCCTTGAAAGGAATCAGGAGGCATGGTCTTGCGCAGCGCCCCTACCGTGGACGTAACGACCATGAAGTTCGAGCCTTGCCGCGGGTCCATTGCTGCCAGCGCCGCCAGCCTCTGATTGTTGGTCAGCCCGTCGGAGACCAGTCGCTCGAAAGGTATCGCCTCCGGTTCGGGTAGGTAGTACAGGGATTGTTCTTGGCCGAGATAGGTCAGCAGTTCCCCGTGAACCCTCCGAGCGTCATCGGGTCTAGGTGCGATGAGAAGCACGGGTACGCCCAAGCGTTGCCACAGGGACGCCACCAGCAGAGGTGCGGCTGCGGGCAGTACCGTAACCGCCGTAAACGCGGGAGAACCGTTCTTGTCTTGAATCTGCTCAATCAAGCCTTGGTAGGCTTGGGTCGCCTCCAGTGAGACGAAAAGGCCCTTTAGGCTCATAGGACTCCAGTCGCAGGCAACAGGCTAGGGGCCGGCCCAAAGGGGCCAGCCCTCAAGTTCGATTCTAACCTTAGGAGAAAGGCGCGACAAGGAGGCTGGCCTCCAAGACCGTCGGATGCGTCAGGACTGATATAATGAGTGAACTAATCCCTACCACGCTCGGAGGAACTTGGACTTGGCCCAGAATGGCCTGGAGCCGGTATCCCACGGCGACCAGTTGTACAACAATCATCCCAAATATCACCGCGTGGTGGTCAAGGCTGGCACCAGCGTTCTGACCAGCAATACTGACCGGCTGGATATGGATGTGCTGGAGTCTCTAGCGCGACAGGTGGCCCAGTTGCGTCAGCAGGGAGTCGAAGTCCTGTTGGTCACCTCAGGCGCCATCGCTGCTGGACGACAGGTGATTGGCAGGACCAGCGAGCATCGGGACATCCCCTTCCGCCAAGTGCTGGCAGCAGTGGGACAGGGCAGCCTGCTGAACACCTATGAAGAATTGTTCGCTCGCCATGGCGTCACCGTCGCCCAAGCTCTGCTGACTTGGAACGATCTTTCCGACAGGCAACGCTACCTGAACATACGGGGCACCCTCACCACTCTAATGGGTCTGGGCGTGGTGCCCATCCTAAATGAGAATGACGTGGTAGCTGTGGACGAAATCGGAGAGAACTTCGGAGACAACGACCACCTGTCGGCACTGGTGGCCAACCTAGTTGACGCAGAACTGCTCATCACCCTCACCGACACTGACGGCCTCTACACCGCCGACCCCCGAATCGACTCCAATGCGACACTATTGCGCGTTGTGGAGCGGGTTGACGAATCGGTGCTGGCTATGGCGAGTCGGGAACACAACGCCAGCTCCCGCGGTGGCATGCCAGCTAAACTCGACGCGGCCCATCAGGTGACCCTATCCGGCATCGCTATGGTCGTTTGCCGTGGGTCCGAGCCGGACGTCATCCTGCGCCTAGTCAGCGGAGAACCCATCGGCACCTACTTTGTGCCCGCCGATAGCCGGATGGAGAGTCGCAAGCGTTGGATGCTCAGCGGCTTGAACAATCACGGTGAGATAACCATCGACGGCGGAGCCCAAGGGGCGCTACTGCGGGAGCACAGAAGCCTGCTGCCTCCGGGTATAATGGGGGCCAGCGGTGAGTTCCAGAGGGGCGACACAGTATTCGTGATGGGGACTGGGGGCGTGCGCCTAGCCTGTGGCATCACAAACTACAGCGCGGTCGATGTGGAACGAATCAAGGGTCAGCATTCGGACCGTATCTGGGACCTCCTAGGCTACCACTTTGGTCAAGAAGTGATTCACCGCAATAATCTGGTTTTGTTGTAGGACAATGGCAACATCGAAAGACATCCTGAAGACCAAGGGCAAAGCGGCTCGAGCTTCCAGCCGCCAACTGGCCAAGCTGGGCACGGCCGCCAAGAACCGCGCTCTATTGAAACTGGCTGACCGCCTGCTGGCCGACCAGGAGACCGTCCTGTTGGCCAACAAGGCCGACTACGACGAAGCCAAGAACAACGGCCTCTCGGAGGCTTGGCTCGACAGGCTGCTCCTTACACCGGAGCGGCTGGAAGCCGTGGCCGGAGATGTGCGGAGCGTGGCCTCTCTGCCGGATCCCGTGGGCGAGATGTTCGACGGGCGAGTCTTGCCTAACAGCCTTTCACTAGGTAAGAGGCGGGTGCCACTGGGCGTCATTGGGGCCATCTATGAGAGCCGCCCCAACGTGACCATCGACATCTTCAGTCTCAGCTTCAAGTCAGGCAACGCAGTCATCCTGCGAGGAGGCCACGAGGCTCTACGTTCGAACACGGCCTTGGTGGAACTGGTCTGGCAGGCCTTGGACGAGAGCGAAGTACCTCGCGGTGTGCTCCAGTTTGTCGAAGACCCTGACCGGGCGCTGGTGGAGACGATGCTAGGGATGCGGGACTATATCGACCTACTTGTCCCTCGCGGTGGCGCCGACCTTATCCGCTACGTAGGAGAAAACGCCTCCATGCCGGTGGTGACTGGCGGCATCGGCGTCTGCCACACCTACGTCGATAGATCGGCCAACCTCGACATGGCATCTGCCATCTCCTACAACGCCAAGGTGCAACGCCCCACGGTCTGCAACGCCATGGATACGTTGCTGGTGCACTCCGAAGTGGCGTCACAATGGCTGCCCCGCATATCCTCAGACTGGGCTGAGGCTGGAGTGCAGATGCGATGTGACCGCAGGGCGCTCAGTATTCTGGCCCCCCGCGGAGACGAAGCCGTGCAGGAGGCAACGGACGAGGACTGGGGCAAGGAACACCTAGCATTGGTTGCTTCCGTCCGCGTGGTAGATTCCTTGGACGATGCGTTAGACCACATCGAGCGCTACGGGTCGGGCCATTCCGAAGCAATAGTAACCGAAGACTACACAGTGGCCATGCGTTTTCTTGATGAGGTGGATGCCGCCGCCGTGTTCGTCAATGCCAGCACCCGGTTCGCCGATGGAGCAGAGTTCGGCCTTGGCGCCGAGGTTGGCATCAGCACCCAGAAATTCCATGCTAGAGGGCCCATGGGCCTGCGAGAACTGACCACCTACAAGTGGGTGGTCATGGGCAATGGCCAAGTGCGCCCCTGACCGACCAAGTACTCTCCTGATAGGGGGTCCGCCACGCCGGACTATTGGTTCGAACGAGACTGCCGTACGCCTCACTCCGAGTCATATGCCGTCATTGATGACGAGCAGAGTATCGGGCGCGTCGACTTGCACTACACGAACACGATGGTGCATGCGACTCTCTGCGTACCAGAGAGCTTCACCGCAGAGGACATCCAGGACCTGATTGAGACCATCGACGACGAGTTGGTTGACATGGTGGGTGTGGCGCGGAACGAGTTCGTGGTGCATGTGTTCCAAGGCCGCGAAGCAGGGGTGTTCAGCGACCAGGATGTGGACAGCACTACCAACGGCCACCCTGGCTGCTAGCGTCTGCCCGCCGCACTCGAACCATTTGCCCTGCGCTGGACCCTAGCCCTCACACTGGCCCTTTAGTTCTTATGCTGACTCTTAGCCCTTACGCTGGATGGCCCGTCGCACCGCTTCCTCAACATCGGAGACTCCCAGTCCATACTTGACCAGCAATTGAGCTGGATTCCCTGACTCGGCATAGCCGGACAGCGACACGACTTCCAATGGCACCGGAAAGTGCTGCCCAAGGATGCGACCCACTATGCTGGCCAGCCCCCCATGCACATAGTGCTCCTCGGCGGTGACCACTGCACCTGTCTCCTTGGCGGCCTTGAGCATGGTGCCCTCATCTGCTGGCTGAAGGGTGTGCATGTTGAGTACGCGCACACTCAGCCCCTGCTCTCCCAAGTTGCCGGAGGCCTGCAGGGCTACGGGCACCATGGTTCCGGTGGCTATGATGGTCGCGTCCTGGCCCCCGGCGAGTTCCTCGATGTTGCCAAGCGAGAAGGTGTAGTCATCCGAGTGCACTACAGGTGTGGCAGGACGGTAGAGTCGGATGTAGAACGGGCCAGGTGTCTCAGCAGCCACCCGCACTGCCTGTCGCGTCTCTACAGCGTCGGATGGGGCCACAACAGTGAAACCGGGCAGTGAGCATGCTAGGGCGAGGTCTTCGATCCCTTGGGCTGACATGCCGTCCTCGCCCGTAAGCAGACCGGCGTGGGTGCATACCACTTTCACATTCAGGTGGGGTTGGGCGATGGCCACCCGCAACTGGTCGAAGGGGCGCCCCGTGCCGAAGACGGCGAAGGTGCTGACGAAAGGTATTTTGCCCGAAGCTGCCAGCCCAGCCGCCACGCCCATCATGTTCTGCTCAGCCGGGCCGAAGTCGAAGAAGCGGTCGGGGTACTCAGCGGCGAACAAGTGAGTGAAGGTGGACTTGTTCAGGTCGCCTCCCAAGACGACCACGTCTTGGTTCTTGCGGCCCAACTCCAGCAGAGTCCTGCCATAGATTTCACGGGTGGAAGCTGAAGCGGGAGCCGTTGCCATCAACACCTCAATTCGCGTCGTTCTGAATCATGGGGTGGAACTAGTCGGGCTGGGCAGCATTTGGGCCTAGGCCGAGGCTAGGCCAACTCTCTCATGGCTTGCTCGTACTCTTCCTTGTTGGGGGCACGGCCATGGAAGTCCGGGTTGTTCTCCATCATGCTGACGCCACGGCCTTTCACGGTCCGGGCCAGCACCATGGTTGGCCGGTTGCGGGTCCGTCCTGCCTGCCGCAAGGCGTCACGCACCTGTCCGATATCGTGGCCGTCCACCTCCAGCACTCTCCATCCGAAAGCGCGCCACTTGGACCCCAAAGGCTCCAGTTTCATCACATCGTCTGTGAAGCGATCGTTCTGGATCCGATTTCGGTCCACGATTGCTACGAGGTTGTTAAGGTCGTAGTGGGAGGCCGACATCGCCGCCTCCCACACCTGCCCCTCGTCGCATTCGCCATCTCCCAACAGTGCGTACACCTTGTAACGCCTGTTGGACAACCGGGCAGCCAGTGCCGTACCCACCGCGAAGGAGAGGCCCTGCCCCAAGGAGCCGGAGTTCATCTCCACGCCCGGGGTCCGAGGGTGAGCGTGGCCCTGCAGCAATGCGCCTGTCTTGCGGAAACCCCAAAGCTCCTCACGGGGGAAGTAACCTTGCTTGGCTAGGACTACGTAGAGGCCGGGGCACGCATGACCCTTGCTGAGGACAAACCGGTCACGGTCGGCCCAGTTGGGGTCGGAGGGGTCGTGGCGCAACACGTCGAAATAGAGTGCCACCAGAATGTCCATCTCTGACAGAGAGCCGCCGGGATGCCCGCTACCAGCTTGGTAGATGGTCTCGATGGCGTCCCTTCGAAGCTCTCGAGCAATGCCCTCCAGCTCTTCTATGGTACGGTCATTGTTACGGCTAGAGACATTACTTCTTGTTGCCAACTATCGTTCTCCCCCAAGTCGATCGCAGGCCGATTATAATCGGCCCTCTGAAAGGGTGTCCATATACACCCGTAAGTGCAGGCACCTATAATCGCGTGTTGTGATTGTCGATTTCCATACGCACATCCTCCCTCACAGCTTCCAGGAACACAGGGAGGCCTACCTCCGCCGCGACGCCACCTTCGCTGCTCTCTTCTCCAGCCCCAAGTCTAAGATGACGACGGTGGAGCAACTACTCGAGGTGATGGAACGAGCGGGTGTGGATGTCGCAGCGGTGATGGGCTACGGCTGGACGGATGCCGATGTAGCCCGCGAGGCCAACGACTACCTGTTGGAGAGCGCCAGCCGCTATCCGCAACGTCTGGTGGCCTTCTGCTCCGTCAACCCGGCTTGGGACCAGACTGCCATCTACGAAGTAGAGCGCTGTGCCCTCGGTGGCGCAAAAGGGATCGGGGAACTCCATCCTGATACACAAGAGCTGGACATCGCCGACTCAGACGTCATGGCCCCGCTAATGGATGTAGCCCGGGAGCATGGCCTGCTCGTGCTGACCCACAGCTCCGAGCCGGTGGGTCACCAATATCCCGGCAAGGGACATACCACGCCTGAACGTCTCTATGCCTTCTGTCGCAACTTCCCTGAGAACACTATCGTCTGCGCCCATTGGGGTGGAGGCTTGCCTTTCTACGCGCTGATGCCGGAGGTAGACCAAGGGTTGGCGAACGTCCACTTCGACAGCGCTGCCACCCCCTTTCTGTACCGGTCAGCCATCTACTCTGCTGCCGTCCAGTCGGCGGGCTGCCAGCGGATCCTCTTCGGCAGTGACTATCCTCTGGTTGGATACGACCGGGCCTTGGGACAGGTGCATCAGGCTGGATTGACTCCCGACATTCTGGAAAGAGTGTTAGGAGGAAACGCCGCTGAGCTATTGGGTTTGTGAGCTATGGAGACTCTCCCAGACTATCTTGCGCCGGGACTGGACATCGTGTTTATCGGCCTCAACCCTTCCACTATCTCGGTACGGGCAGGCCACTATTTCGCCAACCCGCGTAATCGTTTCTGGACGGCGTTCAATCAGTCGGGCTTGGTGACCCAGGACGGGTTGGCAGAGGCGCTTGGTCCGGAGCAGGACCATACCCTGCTACAACACGGAATCGGTCTCACAGATGTGGTGAAACGTCCCACGTCGCAGGGGTCCGGCCTGACTGCTGCCGACTATCGGGAGTGGGCCCCGGTGCTCAAGGAGAAGCTGCTGCGATGTTGCCCCCCCGTGGCCTGCTATCATGGCATGATGGCATACCGCAACTATCTCTGGCATGCTGAGGCCATCCGACTGACGAAAGCCGACTTAGGTGAACAGCCTCATCGCATCGGCGACACCCACGTGTTCGTCACCCCAAATCCGAGTCCGGCCAACGCCCGCTATTCGGTGTCGGACCTTGCTGGCTGGTATCGCGAATTGGGCCGGTTTGTCGCTGGGATGAAACAAGCATGAGCACTGCTACCGTCAGGGTATTTGTCGCTGTCCATCTGCCTGCGCCTCAGCGTGCGGCCTTGGAGGGCGCGATCGCGCTCCTACAGGAACGCGGCTTGACTAGGGTGCGGTGGGTGAGGCCGGAAGGCATCCACCTGACGCTGAAGTTTCTGGGGGATATCCCGGCGTCGCAAGTCGAAGCCGTCACCGACGCGATGTACGGGGTTGCCGTGGGTCCGACGCCCTTCCAGTTGGAGTTGTCCAGCCTTGGAGCGTTCCCCAACTTGAATAAGGCCCGCGTATTGTGGTGCGGGATCGGCGGAGAGATGGAGCAACTCTCGGCGCTGCAGGAGCGAACGGAGAGAGCGCTTGAGCCGCTGGGCTATCGCCGGGAAAACCGTCCCTTTGCGCCACACCTGACATTGGGCCGTGTTCGTGAGAGCGCCAGGCCCCCGGACCCGGCGATGCTGCAACAGGCCCTAGATGCTTGTGTCCCAGGTCCATTGGACCAGTGGTTGGTCGACGAGGTGTGCTTGATGCGCACCACGCCGCTGCCCGGCGGCTCGCAATACGATGTTGTGGCGACGGCAAAGCTGACTGGATGACGGCACAGGAGGTGATGGTGGAGTCCCGCGAAACTGAGCTGCGTCCTGTCCCCCCATTCGACTTTGATCTCACGGCGGGCTCGCATACCTACTTCCGTGGCACCTATGGAGCAGATATGCTGGAAGGTGGCGACTATCGCCGCCTATTGAACATCGATGGTCGTCTGCTACTAGCCCATGTGCGATCAACCGGTACTACATCCGAGCCCGCTCTCACGGTGGCAGTCCAAGGACAGCAGGTAAGCGAGAGCGATCTGAAGACTGTTGGCGACATCATGGCTTGGAATCTCGGGATCGACGCCGACATGCAGAGCTTCTACAAGTCAGTGGAAGAGGATCCGATACTGGAGCGTATCACGTCTCCACTACACGGTCTGCATCCCACGCGGGCGGTGTCGGTGTTCGAGGCATTGGTGCTGGCAATTACGGGGCAGCAGATCGCGGCGGCGGTGGCCCGCATCGTGCGCACCCTGCTCATCGAGACCTACGGCGATAGTATAGAGGTCGACGGCAAGACCTACCACTCCTTCCCGACGCCAGCGGCTTTGCTGGATGCTGGCATCGATGGCCTGCGCAAGATGAAGCTGAGCCAGCGCAAGGCGGAGTATGTGCTGGGCATCGCCCAAGAGTTGGAAGATGGGACACTAGACCTAGAGGCACTCAAGCATGCCAGCGACGACGAGGTCGTGGAGCGGGTGACCCGCCTACGCGGCGTAGGCCACTGGACGGCCCACTGGCTGCTGATTCGCGCCCTGTCACGCACCGATGCCTTCCCCTCAGGGGACCTAGCCCTCAAGCGGGTGGTATCCCAACTCTACTTCGAGGGCCAGACCCTCTCAGACCGCGATGTGGAGGAGTTCTCGGTACGCTGGTCCCCCTACCGCAGCTACGCCATCGTCTACATGTTCGCCGCCGGCCGCCAGGGCCTCATAGCCCCAGCCAACACCCAACGCCCCCGAGGTTGAGGTGTGGCCCGCCCACCGGCCCGCGAGCCTCAGCAATCGGCGGTGCCCGTCATCGCCATGAAAACAGGCGCCAAAGACCCGGTCAGACCGAAAATCCCTTCCCCCTAGGGGGAGTGAAATCTTGCCCCGCACCGGAAGAACAGTCGGAGGCTGTGGTCTACCCCTTAACGGAACATCCCCATGAGGTTCCGGGGCCCGCGGCCTTGGGAGAACTGCTTCATCATCTTCTGCGCTTGGCGGAACTGGTTGAGTATCTGGTTCACGTCTTGGGGCGTGGTCCCACTGCCACGGGCGATGCGCCGACGACGCGAGCCGTTCAGGATGGACGGGTCACGCCTCTCTTGGAGAGTCATGGAGCGTATGATCGCCTCAGCCTTCACCAGCCCGCTGCTGTCCAATGCGTCCGAGGGTAGCCTCTTGCTCAACTGGGAGAAGCCCGGAATCATCTCCATGATGGACGACAACGACCCCATCTGCTTCACGCCCTGAAGCTGTTCCAGGAAGTCCTCCAAGTCGAAAGTCGCGCGTCGTATCTTGCGCTCTATCTCCCGGGCCTGCTTTTCGTCCACCACCTCCTGGGCCCGCTCCACCAGCGTGAGCACATCGCCCATGCCCAGAATCCGGGAGGCAATGCGGTCGGGGAAGAAAGGCTCTAAGGCATCGGTGCGCTCGCCCGTACCCATGAACTTGATGGGTATGCCCGTGACTTGGGAGATGGACAGGGCGGCGCCACCTCTAGCGTCGCCATCCATCTTGGTCAGAATCAGTCCGGTAACCCCCACGTACTCGTTGAACCCTTGGGCTGTGGTGACTGCCACTTGGCCGGTCATGGCGTCCACCACCAACAGGGTCTCATGGGGGGAGACAGCCGCGTATACCTGCCTGAGCTCCTCCATCATCTCATCGTCGATCTCCAAGCGTCCGCCGGTGTCGACGATGGCGAAGCTAAGCCCCAACTGCCGGGCGTGGGCCACGCCGTTGGTGGCCGCTTTGACTGCCGTAGAGCCGTCCTCGCGGTACACGGGTACGTCCAACTGTTTGCCCAGTACCGCCAGTTGCTCCACGGCTGCTGGCCTGCGGAGGTCAGCGGCTATCAGCAGCGGATGGTGTCCCTGACGGCGTAGATGGAGGGCCAGCTTGGCGGCCGTGGTCGTCTTGCCTGAACCCTGGAGCCCGGCCATCATAATTACAGTGGGGGCTTGGCTGGAGGGAGTGAGCCTATGGTCGCCCGCAGTGAGGATAGAGGTCATTTCGTCGTTGACGATCTTGACCACCTGCTGCCCTGGGCTCAGGCTCTCCAATACGTCGCTTCCAAGTGCCCGTTCCCGCACCCGCGCTACGAAATCGCGGGCCACGCGGAAGTCCACATCGGCTTCCAGAAGGGCGCGTCGCACCTCTCGCAGTCCCTCGTCCACCTCGCGCTCGGTCAGGCGTCCCTTGCCCGTGAGGCGTTGGAACACGCCGTTGAGCTTGTCGGTCAATGTCTCGAACATGCCTACCCCCTTGCCGACCTGATTCTAGGCTGGCTGGGCCGCTGTCGTCAAAACTGTACATCACTATAAGGCCGTTCACGGCGGCCAATAAGTCCTGCCGTCAAAACCAATAAACGGCACAATCGTGTTAACATAAGCGACGGTATGGTCCCTCTTACTCTAACTCTCAAGAACTTCCTCTGCTACCGAGGAGACATCCCCACTCTGGACTTCCGGGGGATTCACTTGGCCTGCCTTTCGGGGCAGAACGGCCACGGCAAGTCCGCCTTGCTGGACGCCATCACTTGGTCACTGTGGGGCAAAGCTCGCGCCCGCGACGATGCTCTGATTTATTACGGGGCCGACGAGATGTGGGTGGAGCTCGAATTCAAGGCGCGGGAGGACCGCTATCGTGTGTCCCGACGTCGCACCCGTCCCAACGGACGGGGACGCAGCGGCAGCTCCGACCTGCAGCTCCAAATCGCCAAGGGCGACGAGTACACCCCCGTCACTCGCAATACCCTGAGGGAGACGGAGGCCGAGGTCCAGCGCATCATCGGGATGGACTACGATACCTTCATCAATAGTGCGTTTTTGCTGCAGGGCCGAGCAGACGAGTTCACCAACAGGACACCGGGCCAGCGCAAGGAGGTGTTGGGCAAGCTTATTGGCTTGGGAGAATATGACACGCTACAGGACCGGGCCAAGGAACGGGCCCGCGAGCGGGGGGCCGAGGCGTTACAGGCCGAAGGTCGCCTGCAACATATCCAACAACAACTGGCCCGTAAGCCAGCCCTACAACAGGAGCGGCAAACGGTCGCGGAGCAACTGGCCCTCTTAGAAGACCAACTGAAGGCCAAGCAGGGGGAGACGAATGCCGTCAGGGTGAGGGTAGACGGATTACGTGCCGACAAACTTGCTTTGGAGGATTTGCAGCAGCAGGCGTCCCGCGCTGAACAGCAGTTGGACTATCAGCGCAAACAGGCCGAAGCGCACCAACAACGAATCGATGGCTACGAGATGGTCATCGCCTCGCGGGTGGCTATTGAGGAGGGCATGCAGCAGTTGGCGGCCCTGCGAGACCGCCACGATGGGATGAACCAAACTCGGACAGCCCACGACCAATTGCGAACACGTGAATCGGGGCTCTTACTGAGCATCGGCCAAGAACGATCCCGGCTGGAGGAACAGGCCAAAGGGCTGCAGAAGCTAATTCAACACGACTTGGAACCCGCCGTCGAATCTGTGCCTGCTCTGGAGCGAATGTTGCAGCAGGCCCAAACCGAGCTTGAGCAGGCGGCGGTCGGGCTGCAGTCCCTTGATGCCAAGGGAGCGGTACTGGTGACGCTGACTGGCGACATCGGCAGGCTCGAATCCGAGATGAAGACGGTGAAGGCGGAAGGGGAGCAACTACGCGAGAAGCAGAGGATGATGGAAGCATCCGACGGATCCTCATCCTGCCCCCTCTGTGGCACACCTCTACGGGAAGACCAGTGCCGCCGCATCGGCCAGTCTTACCAGACTGAAATCGACGAGAAGCTCGAAGTGTTTTTTCGCTTGCGGGGCGAGATGCAGTCCGTCGAGGAAAAGAAGGCGGCCGCGGAGAAAGCCCTTGCTGAACGCCCTGTCTTAGAAGAGCAACACAACCAAGCCCAGCGTGCAGTGGCCTTCCAAGATGCTGAACTGGACAAGGCAGGCCAAGCGTCCAAGCAGTTGACCGCTGCTCATGAGCAGGCGGCGACAGTGCGTCTCCGTCTGGAGAGTCAGGACTACGCCACGCAGGAGTTGACGGACGTGGCGTGTGTCCAAGGCGAGCTAACCGCCTTGGGCTACAGTGCCGAGGCCCATCAGGAGCTTTATCAGAAGATGCAAGAGGCCCACTCGGTGGAAGAGCGGGCCCACAGGCTGCGGGAGGCAGAGGACGCCCTGCCTCAGGCGATGCAGGACTTGGAGATGGCGCGACGTATGGTCCACGAGCAGGCCGCCGCTCTGGATGACCTGCATCTTACGGCCGAGGCCAAGACCGCAGGGGTGAGAGAATTGCCCGGCTTGGAAGACGAACTAGCCCGCCACACCGCTGCTGAAGAGGGACTTCAGAGGAGTTATCGGACACAATTGCAGCAGCAGGGCGACGTGGAGGGCGAACTGCGCCGACTCGAGATGATGGAAACGAACTTGCGCGGGGAACGCGAGGCCTTGCTGGCGGCCCAAGAGGCCCAGGGGCTATACCAGGAGTTGGAGGCAGCTTTCGGCAGGCAGGGAGTGCAGGCCATGCTGATTGATACGCTCCTGCCACGGGTGGAGGATACGGCCAACGAGTTGTTGGCTCGCATGACCGACGGGCGAATGCATGTGAAGCTGGAGACTCAAAGGGAACGACGGGGTGGACAGGGGGGACCCATCGAGACGCTGGACATCACTATCAGCGACGAGTTAGGGGCACGGGCTTATGAGCTATTCAGCGGGGGCGAGGCCTTCCGCATCAACTTGGCCCTTCGCATCGCGCTGTCCAAAGAACTCGCCCGCCGACGAGGCGCCCCGCTGCCCACGCTGTTTATCGATGAGGGGTTCGGCACCCAAGACGCCACCGGTCGGGACCGCATCTTGGACGTCATCAGTGCCATCGAACCTGATTTCGAGAAAATCTTCGTGATCACCCACTTGGAGGACCTGAAGGATGCCTTCCCGGTACACATCCAAGTGGAAAAGGATGAGCGGGGCGCCTCAGCTTGGATTGCTTAGCGCAGCAGGTTTACCGCGCTAGCTTGGTGGGCTTCAGTGAGTAGTAGCGGACTCCCGGCATGGGCGAGGTGTAATACAGCACCGGTCGCTCTTCCTCCCGCTCCACTTCTCGCACCACCTCTTCGATGTCCTTTACCACGGAGTTGGCCAAGGGCTTGACCTCTTCCGGTATGATTGCGGATGTCATCATCAACCTCCTTACTTTCCTAGCCGAACCTGCAAACGGGGCCCGTTATGGATGTCGTCTAACACGGTTGGGTCAGGGTGAGCTTGGGGACGGTCTGTAGGCCGTCCTTGGCTGCTAGGGTCATTACCGCGCACAAGTTGCGCGAGGAGCCCCGATAGACCAAATTGTCCAACGAGTCGGCCGTCAGGGCCTGTAACAGGGCAAGGTCGGCGGTGTTAAGTTTCAGCGCCGGCTCACGGTCGTCAATGGCCTGGGACCGGCTAATCTCGTTCGCGGGAATCGTTGGTACCATCGTCGACCTCCTTATGGGATGGGTACACTGCACGATGGAAGTCTATCACTTGATATAGAACGTGTCAAGTACTTAAGGTATTAGTCAGAGTACAATGAGGCCGATAGAGTATGGAAATGATCCAGATATTGACAACGGAGTGTCGTTGGCAATATAAATGGCCAAGAGAGCTACTGATGAGACAAGCCCAGGGCATATACATGATCAGCGTCGTCGCCGAGGCGCTGGATATGCATCCCCAAACCCTGCGCAAGTATGAACGGGCCGGGTTCGTTGACCCATTGCGTATGGGCAGCCTGCGCACCTACTCCGACAGCGATATCGCGCGCCTGCGCCTCATCAAGCACTTTGTGGAAGATATGGGCCTGAATCTGGCAGGAGTGGAACTCGCCCTTGGGATGGCCACAAAGCTGCTGTCGCTCCGGGCCCAGCTGACCTCCCAGCGGAATCCCTCGGCGGGAACGATGCAATCTATACGGCAGATCGACGAGATGCTGAAAGACCTCAAGCTTGAAGTCCTCCCCTCTCCAAAAGGCCCCATCGATGCTGTTGAGGATACGCCCCCTGCCGAGGACGGCTGGTTCCAAGTAGCCGCGTCCGAAGAGATGTAGATCGCAATCCCCGAACCGGCGGTCTTGCTACAGCTCAATCTCCTTGAGGTCGTCCGCTAGGAGCAGACGCGCTGATGTGATTTCCTGCAAATCCTCCGCAGTCCAACCCGGTGCCATCTCTCGCAGCAGCAGGCCGGCTTCGGTCACAGACATCACCGCCACATCGGTCACTATCAAGCTGACACACCCCTTACCTGTCAGAGGGTAGGTACACTGCTCCACCACCTTCGAATGACCCTGAGAGTCGGTGTGCTCCATGGCCACGATGACCCGCTTGGCGCCGGCGCACAGGTCCATCGCCCCTCCTATGTTGCCTACGCCCCGTTGCGGAAGCATCCAATTGGCTAAGTCGCCCGTCTCCGAGACTTGCAGTGCGCCTAAGACCGTGGCGTCGACATGCCCTCCACGAATCATGGCAAAGGCGTGGGCCGAGCTGAAGAAGGACATCCCTGGCACCGCCTTGAGGAATTGTCCCCCTGCGTTGATAAGGTCAATGTCCTCCTCGCCCTCATCGGCCAAAGGCCCGCAATTCAACACACCGCTTTCGCTGTGATAGAACACCGTGAGGTCCGGTGGCAGGAAATTGGACACCAGCGTAGGAATGCCGATGCCAAGGTTGACGTAAGAGCCGTTCTCCAGTTCCTTCGCCACCCTCATGGCAATAACCTCGCGCTCCAACCGCTCTTTAATCATCATGACCTCGTCTTACCGTTCTGCATGGCCTCCACGGTCTCGTTCCGAGGTGGAGTCGGCTTCGGTCGCCGTCTGTGTGACGGCATCTTGTTCCAGATCCTTATCGAATATTGAACACCCACCCTCATAGCCCAGAGTCCTTACTCGAGGCCTCGTTTCAAGCGAGGTGTCCCGCATAAGGCGGGACCAAGAAATAGGGAGAGATCTTCACTCTTCCTCGATCGGTTGGTAGGCCGAGAATTCGGGTGGGCGTTTGACGATGCGTTGCACAAAGGGGGAGGGGGTGACTACCTCGTCGGGGGGGATCTGGCCCGGCTCGACGATTTCATCGATCTCGATGATGGTAATTCTGGCCGCGGGAGCCATGACCGAGTTGAAGTTGCGCGATGTACCGCGGTAGACCAGATTCCCCAGCGTGTCGGCTTTCACGGCGCGGAGCAGGGCAAAGTCGGCGGTGATGGCACGTTCCAGCACCTGCTCGCGGCCGTCGATGGTGCGGGAGGGCTTGCCCTCGGCGATCAGGGTACCCGCGCCGGTGGGCGTGTAAAAGGCGGACAGGCCGAAGCCTCCCGCCCGCAATCGCTCGGCGAGGGTGCCTTGGGGCACCAACTCCAGTTCTACCTCCCCGTTCCGGTAGGCCAACTCGAAGGCCGTGGGACGTGACGGCGAGGGCGAGACAGGGAAGGAGGCGATGGCCTTCCCGATCTGACCGTTCACTACCAATATGCTGTGGTCGATGGTGCGCATTCCGGGAGGGGTGCCAAAGCTGACCGCGCCTGCGATGCCCGCAGTATTGCTGACCATGGTCAGTTGCTTGGCGCCAAGGTCCCGCAGAGCCAGCATCAGGTATTGGGCCATACCGCCCGGGCCACCGAACCCATCGATGAGCACTGTCGACCCGTCGGGTATGTCGGCGACAGCGGCCGCTGCCGAGGGGAGCACCTTGCTGTGGGGCTCGCGCACGGGCAGAGTGAGCTCCATCTCGCACACGTCGGGCCGGACCGCGATGTCCATTCCCACCAACTGCCGAACGCTGTCGGATGTCCAGCCGGGTGCGATCTCGCTCATAGCCAAGCCTTCTGGCGTGACTACAAACACACCCACGTCGCTAACTATTGTGTCGACCCTTACGCGTGCGCCTCCGAGCCCATCATAGTGCTCTACAAGGGTCCCTGTGCCGGTAGCCAACTCCATGACTGCCACGCCCCGACGCGCATAGGAGCCGACTTCCGCGGCGCGCGTGAGACCGGGAACGGCGCCGGGTTGATCACTAAGGTGACCCGATACTGAGACCTGCCCAGCCTGCAACACGGCCACGTCAACGTATCCACCGCGGACGAGGCCCGCAGAGTCGGATTGTTCCAGGATGCACAGGTTCGTACCCTTCGAGGATGTCAGCGCGCCGTCGTCGCTTAGCAGCACTACGCCCCAGTGGGACGGGAGGCACTCAGATGTAAGAACGGGCAGGCCGGGACCGAAGTAGGCAACTTGGCCGGGTACAAGCTCGGCTGCTGCACGGGAAGCGATTTGTGAGGTGGTGGCAGTCATGGGAATCTGTTTCGGGCTAGCCAGCCGGAGGGCGGCTTCTCACAATCCGGTCCACGAAGATACCCGGCGTGATTACTGCTTCGGGGTCCAACTCTCCCGCTTCCACCACCTCATCCACTTCGACGACTACGGTCGTGGCGGCGGTGGCCATGGTGGGGTTCCAATTACGGGTTGTGCCTTGATATGTCAGGTTGCCCAAGGTGTCGGCCTTGTGGGCACGCAGTAGGGCGAAGTCGGCCCTCAACGGCGTCTCCAGCACGCATTGCTGGCCATCGACCTCTTGGCGTTCTTTGCCGTCGTCTATCGAAGGATCGGAGTTGGACGCAACTAGGAATGCGCCAATGCCCGCGCCCGCTGCTCGGATACGCTCTGCCAGTACACCTGAGGGCAGCGTCTCTACTTCGATGCCAGAACTCTCCAGCCGCTGCCAAGCCTCCTCGCTGAGAGGCGGGCACACCAGCTTCCGCAGTCGCTGGCCCGTCAGCAAGGACAGCATTCCGGGGTCGTTTGCGTCGCAGACCAGCGTCAGCTCCCCTGCACTACTGTCCGATAACGCCCGCAGCAACTCAGTGGGTACGCCCGCGCCTTGGTGGCCTCCGACCATGACGGTGGCCTCTGCTGGCAGGTCGGCGAGGGCCGGGCCGGGAGTGGTGAAGATCTGTGGCTCCACTTCTGTCCTTGTGTTGAAGAGTGTTGGGTTGGAACTGGGGCCTCGTCGGACACGAGCTTGCGGCAAAAGCATGTTGGCCCCGATTGACTCGGGGCCAACATGCTTTGCCTACTGGGTTAGCGCCTTGGTGCTTCTCTTAGTACTCCATGGGAGGCATGGAAGGCGCGGCCGGATTCTTATCCGGTATTTCGGTGATCATCGACTCAGTGGTCAGCGCCATGGAGGCGATGCTGGCGGCGTTCTGAAGGGCGGAGCGGGTGACCTTGGTAGGGTCAACTATGCCCCTGTCCAGCATCTGGCCGTACTCGCCAACGTCGGCGTCATAACCGTAGTCTGACTCCTGTTTGCGCACCGTGTCCAGAACGATGGAGCCCTCATGGCCCGCGTTCTCCACGATGAGCCTCAAGGGGACTTCGAGGGCGCGCTGGATGATGCGCACACCGACCGCCTCGTCGTCATTCAGACCCTCGCCGATGTTGTCCAGCGATGCCTGGCTGCGCACCAAGGCGACTCCGCCTCCCGGCACGATGCCCTCTTCCACAGCGGCGCGGGTGGCCGACAGGGCGTCCTCGACCCGGCCCTTGCGCTCCTTCATCTCGACTTCAGTGGCGGCCCCGACTTTGATCACGGCAACGCCACCAGCCAGCTTGGCCATGCGCTCTTGCAGCTTCTCGCGGTCGAACTCGGAGGTCGTCTCTTCGATCTGCACCCGTATCTGGGCGATGCGGTCCTTGATGGCCTGCTCCGAGCCCTTGCCCTCGACAAAGGTGCTGTCGTCCTTGGTGCAGGTAACCCTGCGGGCCGAACCCAAGTCATTGAGGGTGGCGGAGTCGAGCTTCATGCCCTTCTCTTCGCTGATCACAGTGCCGCCGGTCAGGATCGCTATATCCTCCAACATGGCCTTGCGGCGGTCGCCGAAGCCGGGGGCCTTTACCGCGACGCAGCTGAGGGTGCCACGCAGCTTGTTGACCACCATGGTGGCCAGCGCCTCGCCCTCTACATCCTCGGCTATCAGGACCACGTTCTTCTTGCCCACCTGCAGGATTTTCTCCAGCAGAGGAAGGGCATCGGAGACGGCGGTAACTTTCTTGTCGGTGATGATGATGGAGGGTTCGTCGATCTCGGCTTCCATCTTCTCGGCGTTGGTGATGAAGTAGGGGGAGACGTAGCCGCGGTCGACCTGCATGCCTTCCACGTATTCCGTCTCGTCGGCTAGGCTCTTGGACTCCTCCACCGTAATGACGCCGTCCTTGCCTACCTTCTCCATGGCGTCGGCGATGGTGGTGCCGATCTTCTCCTCGTGGGCGGAGAGGGCGGCTACCTGTTGTATCTGCTCGCGGGTGTCGACCGGGGTCGACATCGACTTGAGCTCTTCCACGACCCTCTCCACGCCCCTCTCGATGCCACGCTTCAGGGCCATCGGGTAGCGGCCGGAGGTCACATTCTTGAAGCCATCCGTGATGATGGCTTGTGCCAGCACTACCGATGTGGTCGTCCCGTCACCGGCGGCATCGTTGGTCTTGCTGGCGGCCTCTTTGAGTATCTGGGCCCCCATGTTCTCGAAGGGGTCTGGCAGTTCGATCTCTTTGGCGATTGTGACGCCGTCGCTGCAAACCTGAGGGGGACCGAACTTCTTGTCCAACACCACGTTCCGGCCCTTAGGGCCAAGGGTGGGCCTGACAGCGTCTGCCAAAGCGTCCATCCCAGCCTTCAGCGCTTTTCGCGCTTCGTCGGAGTAAACAACTTGCTTCCCAGGCATTACTTTTTCTCCTTGCTCTTCTCTAGTCGGTTGTCTAGTCGGAAATCTTAGCTAGGATGTCGCTCTCGCGAAGGATCAGGTAATCCTCGTCGTCGTCCTTGTACTCGGTACCCGCGAATTTCGAATAGATGACACGGTCGCCCTTCTTCAGTTCCATGGCGACTCGACTGCCGTCTTCTGCTACACGTCCGGGGCCCACTTCGACAACTTCTCCCTCTTGGGGCTTTTCCTTGGCAGTATCGGGCAGAATGATCCCGCCCTTGCTGACTTCATCTCTTTCCAGGGGCTTGAGCACCACTCTCTCCCCCAGTGGCGCGAACTTCACCACCTCGGCCTCCTTTCCAGGCTACTATCACATTAGTTCAGACGTTATCTACACTCTCCAGAAATGGAGGGTCAGACTCCCATGCATCCTAGGCCAAGCCCCCTTTGTTGTCAAGATATGTCCCGAGCCTTACCATAGGCCAGCCATGGCTAACGCCCCCTCCAGACACCGCACTCTCAGCTATGAAAGCGTCCCGCCATTGGTGTGGATTACGCTGAACCGGCCACACGCAGACAACCGCGTGGACCACCTCATGGCCCAGGAATTGAGGGAGGTCTTCGAGCTGCTGGAGCAAGAGGCAGAAGTGCGGGTACTGGTGATCGTGGGAACGGGCGGCGTCTTCTCCCGTGGACGTGAGCCATTGCCGCCCGATGTGCGTCAGTCGGGAGGCGATTCTGTTGCTCAGTGGATGTCGCAACGCAGGGCGGCTTGGGCGCTGGGGTCAGTATCGGTGCCGGTCCTAGCAGCCCTGAACGGGGATGCTCTGGACCACGGCTTGGAGCTAGCCCTAGCCTGCGACATGCGTATTGCGTGCCGGGCAGCGGTGTTCGGCGTGACCGACGTCAGTCGGGGCGTCGTACCTTGGGACGGGGCGACCCAGAGGCTCCCACGCCTTATAGGCCGCAGCCGGGCTCTGGATATGCTTCTCACGTCGCGACTGGTCCCAGCGGAGGAGGCCTTGGAGATGGGGCTGGTCAACTCGGTCGTGGAACCCGCCGACCTCCTACAGACCGCCCGACAGGTTGCGGAGTCCATGGCAGCGGGTGCGCCCATCGCCAGCCGCTACCTCAAAGAGGCCGTCAACGAGGGCATGGACATGCCATTGAAACAAGGGCTGCGCCTCGAAGCAGACCTCAACATCCTGCTGCAAAGCACCAAGGACCGGGAGGAGGGCGTCCGCTCCTTCTTGGACAAGACGCTCCCGTCGTATCGAGGAGAATAGGCAGAGGAGTGGTCTTGGATGGGAGCACCGTCATTGAGTATGAGAAGCAGGGGGCAGTTGCTCACCTATGGCTGAACAGGCCCGAGGTACTGAACGCCTACAACATCGCTATGCGCGACCAACTCTACGAGGCGCTGGGAGCCGTTGCCGAGGATGATGAGGTGGCGGTGGCGCTTCTTCGGGGACGAGGCCGCGCCTTCTGCGCTGGCGCGGACCTGACCGAGTTCGGCACCGCACCATCCCAAGTCGTCGCGCGACAGGTGCGTTGGCAGCGGGACGTGTGGAAACGCCTTCTGGAGTTGCCAATCCCTGTGATATGCGCCATTCATGGCCACTGTATCGGCTCCGGCGTGGAAATCGCCCTGCTGTGCGACTTGCGCATGGCCTCGGCAGATGCCACCTTCGCCATGCCGGAGGTGCAATTGGGTATGATACCGGCGGCCGGGGGCACCCAGATTCTGCCTCGCAGCCTCGGTCTGCCTGCGTCCTTGGACATGTTGCTGACCGGTAGAGGGATCGATGCCCAAGAGGCTCGTAAAGTCGGGCTGGTAAACCGGGTCCTGACCACTCGCGAGTCCCTCGACTCCGAGGCTGAGGTTCTCGCCCGGGAATTGGCGCCACTCAGCCGATGCGCCGCGGCCACCAAACGGGCAGTGCGAGAGGGGGCCGATCAGTCGCTCGCGCTAGCTCTGGATGCAGAGCTGAGGACGAGCGCCCGAGCCTTAGTTGCTATGCCCGATTCAGACCAGACCCATGCTGGAGGAACTCTTTGAATACTACTGAGGCCCTGACCATCGCCTGCGCCATCGTGCCAGATCGAGAGGCCGTGGTCTTCCATGACCAGCGCCTCTCCTTCGAGGCATTGCAGGAAAACGTGGTGAGGCTTAGCAATGCATTAGCGGAGATGGGTGTTGGCCCCGGTGACCGGGTGGCAACCATGGACATCAACCGCCCTGAGCTTCTGGAGGTTTACTTCGCTACGGCCAGCCTCGATGCCGTCTACGTTCCTCTCAGCTTTCGAGCAAAGCAAGACGAGCTGGAGTACATGTTGCAAAGCTGCTCGCCTTCAGCGCTTTTTTGGGGTGAGGGCTATTACGAACTGGCAGAAGCGGCTCTGGCCAGCTCCAACCCTGATTGCAGATTGATCGGCTTTTCCGGCAGCTATGGCGAGATAGTGGCCTCTGCCTTGCCGGATCAGATGCGCTTCCCCGAAGCCGACGATTCTGACACAACAGTGCTGATGTACACAGCGGGCACCACCGGCGTTCCCAAAGGAGTCATGCTCAGCCACGACAGCCTCACGACTTACCTGCTGGCCAACGTCGAGCCCCCCGACCCAGATGCCCACGAGAGCAACCTGCTGCCCATGCCTCTCTATCATATCGGAGGCTTCCAGACGGCCTTGGCGGCCGTATACGGTGGGCGCACCCTAGTTTTGATGCAGCAGTTCGACTCAGAGCAGTGGCTGGAATTGGCCCAGCGCGAGCGCCCCACCCGCTCCATCTTGGTGCCTACTATGCTCAAGCAGCTCATAGATCAGCCGACCTTCTCGCATTACGACCTCTCCAGCCTCCGGGTAGTCACGTACGGTGCAGCGCCGATGCCACAAGACGTCATTCGCCGTGCCATTGACGCCCTGCCGGGAGTCCAGTTCATCAATGCCTTTGGGCAAACGGAGTCTGCCGCTACCATCGCCATGCTGGGCCCCGACGACCACCGTCTGCAGGGGACGGCCGATGAGGTGGAGAAGAAGCTGCACCGTCTCGCCTCTATCGGGCGCCCGTTGGAGGACGTAGAGGTGATGCTGGTGGATGAGGATGGAGAGGAGGTGCCTCCAGGCGACGTGGGCGAGATCGTGGCCCGGGGACCGCGCATAATGTCCGGCTACTGGAAGCAGCAGGTCGACACTGCAGATGCCATCAAGGGTGGTTGGCTGCATACAGGTGATTTGGCGTACCAAGACGAGGACGGCTACATCTTCCTTGCCGGCAGGGCCAAGGACTTCATCAAGCGAGGGGGCGAAATGGTCTCCCCTGAAGAGGTGGAGCGCGTTCTGGCCTCCCACCCCGGCGTGGATGAGGCCGCGATCATCGGTGTGCCTGATGACTATTGGGGCGAGCGCGTCCGGGCGGTGGTAGTGCTGAACGCGTCGCAAGTCGATGAGGCAGAGCTCATCGAGTACTGCCGCCAGCGTCTGTCGAGCTTCAAGAGGCCCGAGTCGGTGGTGTTCGTCGAAGAATTGCCGCGCAACCCCTTGGGCAAAGTGCTCAAGACGGATCTACGCCAGCAGTTCGGTCATACCGTCTAACCCAACTCAGCCCATGCTAGAATGGACTGCTATTTTCTTTCATTCATTTAGGAGTCCGACCTGCCATGACAGACAACTCTTCTGGTGACTCGAAGACCGTTAACCAAAAGATGGTCGACTTGCGCCAGTGCCTAGAAGGGATGGGGTCGCTGATCGTGGCCTATTCCGGCGGCGTTGACAGTGCATTCTTGGCGGCGGTGGCCAGCGATGTGCTGGGCAGTGGTGCTCTCGCGGTTACCGCGGATTCCCCTAGCTTGGCTCCCTCCGAGTTGCGGGATGCAGTGGCTCTGGCCGAGGAACTTGGTCTCAATCACCGGGTCATAAAGACCAGAGAAGTGGAACGGGAGGACTACCAAGCCAACACACCCAACCGATGCTTCTTTTGCAAGGATGAGTTGTACACCCACCTCGCCGGGTTCGCCTCCGCGGAGGGCTACTCTTGGGTTGCCAACGGCACCAATGTTGACGACTTGGGCGACTTCCGCCCCGGCCAGAACGCGGCCAAAGAGTACGGCGTCATCAGCCCCCTCGTGGAGGCGGGGCTTCAGAAGTCGGAGATTCGCCAACTATCGCGTGACATGGGTCTGCCGACATGGGACAAGCCTGCGCAGGCCTGCCTTTCTTCACGCATCCCCTATGGCAGTCGGGTGACAGTCGAAGCCTTGACACGCATCGGCAAAGCGGAGGAGCACCTGCGCAGTCTGGGGTTCCGCCAGCTTCGGGTGAGGCATCACGACTCCGTGGCTCGCATTGAGATCGGCCCTGAAGATTTCAGCACATTGCTGAAGGACGAAATCAGGCAGGACATCACCCGCTACTTCCGCACCATCGGCTATGCCTACGTCACAATGGACCTCGAAGGCTTCCGGTCCGGCAGCATGAACGAGGTTCTAGGGATGGGTCAGCGGGCGTCCAACAAGTCCGCCACGTAGACTCGGAGACGTAGGCCGGACGGCTAGACGGAGATTTCGCCCTTGTTAGCGTGTCCCCCCGACCACGATGTTCGCGGGCGTTCCGGCTAAGAAGGCCTCGATGTTGTCTATGGCCATGGCCAAGCCAGCCAAACTTGTCTCCGGGCTCATGGCCCCTACGTGGGGAGACAGCACTACGTTTTCGAGGCTGCACAGTGGGCTGTCCTGAGGCAGCGGCTCGGCGGTGAATACGTCCAGCCCAGCACCTGACAGTCTGCCCTCTTGGAGCGCTTGGACCATGGCCGGCTCGTCGATGACGGCACCACGCCCGGTGTTCACGATGATGGCAGTGGGCTTCACCATCGCCAGTTCCGTAGCTCCGAGAAGGTGGTGGCTCTCCGCGGTGATGGGTAGGTGAATGGACACCACGTCCGAGACTTGGAGTAGCTCCTGCAGCGGTACCAGTTCAACTCCGAGGGCGGTCGCCCGCTCTGGTGACGGGTGAAGGGTCCACGCAACTGGCTTCATCCCCAGTGCTCGCCCAAGTTCGATCATGCGCTGCCCGATGGGGCCCACGCCAAGTATCCCCAAGGTTTTTCCGTGCAGTTGGGCGATGCGGGCATCCTGCCAGCCACCGCTGCGTATGCGTCGGTCTCCTACTGCCAGTTGGTGGGTCACGGCCAGTGCCAATGCAATGGCGTGCTCTGCCACGCCGATGGCAGCATAGCCGGGCGTGTTGCAGACGGTGATCCCAATGTCGCGACAGGCCTCCAAGTCAACGTTGTCGGTGCCCACGGCCCATATGGAGATCAGCCTCAGGTTGGGGCATTGTTCCAGTACCTGACGAGGGAAGTAGACTGATGCCCTCAGGTTGACCACCACATCGGCTTGGCTTATCCACTGCAGAAGCTGCGTTTCGTCGGCTGGCCTCTCCACATGCCAACCTACCTCGCGGGCTAGGGCGTGGATGCGTGGTTCCAGATGGGTGCCGAAGAGCACCGGCGGATGGTCGTCGGGTATGACGAGAAGATCAGCTTTGGGCGGCATAGGCCAGGCACCTCCAATATGAGAGCGGTGAGCCTTTGACTAGGCCCCCTCGACAATCATCAGGCTGCTGATCGTAGACCGTATGCGCAACGCTTTGGCTTCCTCGTACTCCTGAGAGTCGTACCAAGCCTTGGCTTGTTCCACGCTATCGAACTCGATAATTACTACCCTGCCCGGCTGCCAATCGCCTTCGAGGTTTTCGATAGACCCGCCCCGCACCACATACCGGCCCCCGAAGGCAGCCACCGTCGGCCCTGCTTGGCCGGGGTAGTCGGCGAAAGCAGTCGGGTCGGTAACACTCATCTGGGCGATTACGTAGCCTGCCATGGTTGGGTTCCTTTCCTCAGGGAGCTCGATATCTCAAACGACGTAGCTCAGGGAGACGGCTGTTCTAGGCTGTCGGCCAACAGTTCAACGATATCCTTGGCCTGTTTCTGGCCCGACATACCACGGGCCTCAATGCCCTCAGTCAGCATCTGTAGGCAGAAGGGGCATGAGACCCCGACTGTGGGGGCGTCGGTCTCGATGAAGTGGTCGGTGCGGGTATGGTTAATGCGAGTGCCGCCGTTCTCCTCCACCCACATGTGGCCCGCCCCAGCCCCGCAGCAGAAACCCCTCTGCCGGTTGCGCTCCATCTCCACGACGTCCAGCCCAATGGCCCTCGCTATCCGTCGTGGTTCGTCGTACACGCCATTATGGCGCCCCAAGAAGCAGGAGTCGTGATATGCGACGGTGTTGCGCTGGCCCTGCTGCATGTTCAGCAGCTTTAGTCGGCCCTCGTTCATCAGCCGGTCGAAGAACTGGCTGTAGTGCATCACCTCATAGTTGCCGCCAAATTGGGGGTATTCGTTTTTCAGCGTGTTGAAGCAGTGGGGACAGGCGGTAACGATGGTTTTGACCTCGTACCCGTTCAGCGCCTCGATGTTCTGTTGCGCCAGCATCTGGAAGAGGTACTCATTGCCCATGCGCCGCGCTGGGTCACCGGTGCACTGCTCCTCGTTTCCGAGGATCGCGAAGTCAACTTTGGCCGCCTTCAGCACTTTCGCCATGGAGCGGGCGATGGCTTGGCTGCGTTGCTCCAAGGCCGGGGTGCAGCCTACCCAGAGCAACACCTCAGTTTGGGGGTGTTCAGCCATGGTCGGCACGTCCAGCCCCTCGGCCCAGTCAGTCCGGGAGTATTGTGTGCCCCGCCATGGGTGGCCACGCTGCTCAAGGCTCAGAAGAGCGTTCATCGCCGTTTCCGGCATCTTGGACTTTTCCATCACCAAATAACGACGCATGTCCATGATGGTGGGGACGTGCTCCACGACCACGGGGCACTCTTCCATGCAGGCCCCACAGTTCACGCAGTCCCACACAGCATCCTCTAGGATGGCGTGGCCGATGAGTGGCTTGTCCGGATCCTCTTCTTGGCCGCTGCGCAGACCCGCTCCTCTTTCGATCAGGTGGTCCTTGATGTTCTCCACGATGTGCATTGGCGAGAGGACCTTGCCTGTGAGGTTGGCGGGACAGCTATCGGTGCAACGCCCGCAAACAGCGCACGCGTAGCCGTCGAGAAGCTCCTTCCACGTGAAGTCCTGTACCCGACCGACGCCGAACCGCTCCGCGTTCTCCAAGTCCATGGGGGGCAGGGCACCGCGGGGGTTCAGGTTGCGGAACAACGCGTTGGCCGGGGCCGCCACCATGTGCATGTGCTTGGAAAAGGGCACGTAGATGGCGAACCCGAGAATGACCAGCAGATGGAGCCACCATGCCACGCTGTGCAGCGCGTTGGCCGCGTCGTAGCCCAGCCCTGCGCCGGAGAAGGCTTGCCCCAAGGCTTTTCCGATGAACGCCGCCCCCGCAGGGCCAGCGGCATCACCCTCCCGGGCGACATAGAAGGCCTCGGTGAGCAAGGTCAGCACCATGAGAGCTGCGATGAGGCTGACCACCACCACTGCATCGAAGCTGCGGGTGAGATCGAAGCTGAGGCGGTGGGGCTTGGCAAGCCAGCGCCGAAGCACAGCCCAAGTGAGGGAAAGCAGAATTGCGGCGGCGAACACGTTGAGGTAGTTGGCGTAGACCGCGACGCCGGTCTCAGTCAGCAGTGTCTCGGAGAATGGGTGCCATATGGAGTCGGCGAAGATGAAGATCAGGTAACTGAGAGCGAAGGATAGGAACCCCCAGAAGATGACGGCATGACCCAAGCCTGCCCGGTCCCGCAATCCCACCCGCTGCAAGACTTTACGCTGCCCCAAGCTGATGGCCAGCAATCCGCCCAAGCGACGCAGGGGCTGGTCGAACCGGGCTTCAGGGCGTCCCATCATGATCAGCCTGAATACACGGCAGTACAACAGGTAGCTGGAGAGACCCAGTGCCAGCACCAGCAACACGTACACGCCAATGGCTACGTGGGCCGAGGTGCCGAAAAGACCGTCGGGTGGAACCATGGGCGCTATATTACTTCTTCTGCCGACTCTCGGCTACGGCGCAGGACTGGAGAAATCGTGAATGTGATGTGTCCCGTTCTAGCGCGCACAGGTAGTCACGGTGACCTGTTGAGTGAACGACAACGTTCGGTATTCCTAGATGAGGGCGAACTAAAGGGGGATGTTGCCGTGCTTTTTGGCTGGCATGGTGTCGCGCTTGGTCTGTAGCATATCCAAGGCGTGGGCTATGCGCGGGCGGGTCTCCTGTGGCTCGATTACGTCGTCGAGGAAGCCGCGGCTGGCGGCTATGTACGGGTTCGCAAACTGGCTGCGGAACTCCTGTGTCAGCCGGTCTCGTTCTCCGTCCGGAGAGTCCGAGGCGGCGAGCTCCTCGCGAAATAGGATGTTCACCGCGCCCTCCGGCCCCATGACGGCGATCTCTGCTGATGGCCAAGCTAGGTTGACGTCACCTCGCAGGTGCTTGCTGCCCATCACAATGTAGGCACCGCCGTATGCCTTGCGGAGGATGATGCTGACCTTGGGCACCGTAGCTTCGGCGTAGGCATATAGCAGCTTTGCCCCATGGCGGATGATGCCCCCGTACTCTTGGTCGATGCCGGGCATGAACCCGGGTACGTCGACGAGAGTGACAATGGGGATGTTGAAGCAGTCGCAGAAGCGGACGAAACGGGCTGCCTTGGTGGAGGTGTTGATGTCCAGCACCCCTGCTAGGTGGGATGGCTGGTTGCCCACGATGCCGATGGTGCGCCGGTCCAGCCTGGCGAAGCCAACGACCACGTTGGGGGCGTAGTCGCGCTGGACCTCCATGAAGTCGGCCTCGTCCACCACCCTCAGGATTACGTCGCGTACATCGTAGGAGCGGTTGGGCTCCGCGGGCACGATGTCCGCCAAGTCGGGGTCATGCCTGTCAGGATTGTCGAGCGTGTCCATGAGGGGTGGGTCTGCCATATTGTTGGAGGGCAAGAACGAAAGAAGACGGCGCACTTCCGCCAAAGCATCGGCTTCGGAGTCGCACGCGAAGTGGGCTACACCACTGCGGACGCTGTGGGTGAAGGCTCCGCCCAACTCGTCGTGGGTGATATCCTCGCCGGTCACCGCCTTGATGACGTCCGGGCCGGTGATGTAGAGCTGTCCCGGCCCGCGCACCATGAATACAAAGTCGGTGATTCCAGGAGAATAGGAAGCCCCTCCAGCGGCGGGCCCCATGATTACAGAGATCTGGGGTATGACCCCGGAGGCCAAGGTGTTGCGGAGGAATATGTCGCCGTAGGCCCCCAAGCTGAGGACGCCCTCTTGGATACGGGCTCCCCCGGAATCGTTCAAGCCGATTAGCGGGCAACCTGCCTTGATGGCTAAGTCCATCACCTTGCAGATTTTCTGACCCACCACCTCGGAAAGGGAGCCTCCCAAGACCGTGAAGTCTTGAGAGAAGACGAAGATCTGTCGGCCGTCGACCTTTCCGTAGCCTGTTACCACGGCGTCACCCTCGAATTTCCTGTCGCCCAGACCGAAGTCGGAGGTGCGGTGGGTTACGAAGGGGTCGAGTTCGTGGAAGGTGTCCACGTCCAGCAGCAAGTCCAGCCTCTCGCGTGCCGTGAGCTTGCCGCGCCGGTGTTGCTGCTCAATGCGGTCCGCCCCCCCGCCAAGGCGGGCTTTCTGGCGCCGGGCCCGTAGGTCGTCCACGCCTCTGCTGGATCTCTTTTCTACGGCCACATCATCTCCGTGGTAAATCTATGGGGTTAGACGCAATGCTAGCAGATATGCGACAGCAGCCGCAATAAGCGGAAGACCGTCACGGATGGCTAGAAAGCGTGATGCTAGAATGGCCCCATGCAGCCACCTTGTAGACAACGGTCAGGTGAATGACACAACCCCAGACCAGAGAGATGCGCATCGGTCCGTCCACATTTCGGTGGGGCGAGCGGACGTATGTGATGGGCGTGTTGAACATAACGCCTGATTCTTTCTCCGGCGATGGGTTGGCCCACGATTACAAGGGTGCAGTAGAGCTCGCGCTCAGGATGGAGGCTGAAGGGGCGGATGTCATCGACATCGGGGCCGAGTCCACCCGTCCCGCAGGGCGCGTTTATGGGGATGGGGCTCAGGCCCTTTCCGCCGACGAGGAGTTGTCCCGACTGATGCCAGTACTGACGGAAGTGCTGGCGAGGGTGCGTGTTCCTGTGAGCGTGGATACCTATAAGGCGGATGTGGCCCGGCATGCTTTGGAAGCGGGCGCGTCCATGGTGAACGATGTGTGGGGCCTACAGGCGGACCCGGCTCTTGGGGAGGTGGCAGCCCGTTTTGGCGCGCCTATTGTGCTGATGCACAACCAGCGTGGGTATCAATATGGTGATCTACTCCCCGATATCCAGGAGTCGCTGCGTGCGAGCGTTGGGAAGGCCATCGGGGCTGGTGTTACAGCTGACAACATTGTTGTCGATCCTGGCATCGGGTTCGGCAAGACGGCTGAGCACAACTTGGAAGTGCTGCGCCGTCTATCGGAGTTGCGTTCCCTAGGCTACCCGGTGCTGGTGGGCACGTCGCGAAAGTCCACGATTGGGCGGGTATTGAGCCTGCCGGTGGAAGAGCGGCTGGAAGGTACGGCGGCAACCGTTGCCTTGAGCATTGCGGGAGGCGCGGACATGGTGAGGGTCCACGATGTGCGGGAGATGGTGCGCGTGGCCCGTATGAGCGACGCCATCGTTCGCGGTTGGAGGCCGGAGCATTGGGACGGGTGACGGCCTACCTAGGCTTGGGAACCAACCTTGGAGACAGGGTGGCGAACCTGAGGGCGGCCCTCATGCTGCTGGGACGCTGCGGGAGGGTTGTGGCCATATCGTCTATCTACGAAACGGCCCCGTGGGGGTATACCAACCAGCCCGACTTCCTGAACTGTGTCTGCGCTCTGGCGACTGACTTGGAGCCATCCGCCTTGCTTTCTGAAACACAGCGGGTTGAACGGGAATTGGGGCGTCGCCCGAACTTCCGATTTGGGCCACGCCTCATTGACATCGACGTTCTGCTCTACGGCTCTGCCACTCACGAAAGCGCCGACTTGGAAATCCCGCACCCACGGATGGCCTTGCGTGCCTTTGTTCTGGTGCCGCTAGCCGAAATTGCGTCTGACGTGCAGCATTCAGTGTTAGGGAAGTCGATACAAGACTTGGCGGAAGAGGTGGAAGGGAAGGAGGGGGTGCGTATGTGGTCGCCCCCGCCGTCGACATCGTGAGGCTCTAGAGAGACCGCAATTCGGGTGGGAGCAGGTTGGGGATGGACTCTTCTATAGGGTAGGCCTCGTTGCATCGGGCGCAGGTGAGGGCGCCTGTGATCACGTCGTCCGCATCTTCCTCTGCGATGGTCAACTCCAAGGTGCCTTTGCACACCGGACAGGCTAGAATCTCCATCAGGTCTTTCTTCATGACGTTCCTCGAGTGAGAGTGGTCAATGTTCATCCTCCGGTCCTAGTCCTCAAACCCACCTGAAACAGCTCCACCAGCAACTCTGACAGCAGGAACACTATCACACCCACCACCAGTATGGCGGTAGCTCCGGTGCAGAGGGTGACCAGCCGCCGGTGCCAACGCCCCGTGCTCTCCGGCTCTTCGGGATAGCTGGTGCGACGCAGGAAACGTACGAGGTAGAAGGCGTAGAAGGCTAGGGCGACCTTGGACGCCAACACTCCGGCGTAGGCCGCGCCCACGAAGGTGGAGGTCAGCCGGTCAAAGGTGAGCACTGCTCCGGTGATGATGAGCACGGCAATGGCCACGTTGACCAGTCCACGAAATTCCGGTCCGATGGCTGCGGCCAGCGAGCGATCCATGGGGCTGGAGCGTCGCATAGCAGGCCGTAGCACTATGAGATAGAAGATGCCGCCTCCCACCCACGCCACAGCAGACATGGTGTGGAGCCACCGGATGGCGAGCATGAGATAGTCGGCGACGTTCATGGGCGAGACCCATTGGGAGTGGCCCTAGTCCGGGAGGAATGGGACCTAAGGGCCACCTGCCCCACTATACCGGCGACTCTCGATGCTCCCCGGGTACTGGGCCCATGGCCTCTTCTGCCTCTTCGGGCATCAACTCTTGGGCGTACCGCATCAGCTTCTCTCGCCGAGCTGGCTCCAGTTTGCGGCTTTCGAAGTAGAGGTCCAGCGCCTCCATGGGGGTCATGCCCTCGGCGGTGCCTGCGGGGACTCGTGTGCGCCTTTCGCGGGGTACCTCGCGGTTGATGGATGCCACATGATGGGCGGGCTCCAAGGCGCGCTGTATGTCCGCGTCCCGCAGCAATGGCTCCATCTCTGGCGAGACGTGCATGGTCAAGCGCACCACGGCCTCGGATACATCGTGCCGAGAGATGTCGGCGATAACGTGAGATGTGGGGTCGAGGACTCCATCGGGGACCCGGCTTTCGATGGTGAGGAATCGCCTAGCTGACACGGGCCGGAATTTGAAGTCCGTCATGCGCTGGCCCTGCTGCGCTGAAGGGTCTATGTCCACCACGCAGAAGCCCTTGGTATCGGCCTCCTCGCTGAAGTCGACGCGTTGGAGGCTCCCGGAGTAGGCGACAATGGGTCCTTCGCGCAGCACTTGGTGCTTGTGAATGTGCCCCAACGCTACGTAGTCGAATTCGGGGCGGTGGACCACGCTTGGATAGAGGGTGTGGTCGCGCCCCAGCATCATATTCTGCTCGGTGCCGGTGGACGCCCCGTTGAGGGTGACGTGGGCGGTGAACACCGCGGGTATGCTGGGGTCGATGTTAGAGGCTTCTCGTTGCACGCCTTCGGTGCAGATGCGCTCGATGGCAGCAGTTACCTCATCCAGTGAGAGGCCGCGGGAGTCGTCGCGGTTCAACAACCGGCTGCGGTTGGGCCAAGGGAGGGCGGCTATCTGGAGGGGGCCAGAGCGGGTGGGGATGACGTGGGTGCGCATCTGGTCGCCGACGATGACATTGGGCACGTCCAGAGTGCGGAATATCTCCACTGCCGTGGCTCGTCCCATAGGCTGGTGTAAGTCGTGGTTGCCCACCAACAGGAAAGTGGGTATGCCTGCCGACGATAGCCGGGCGAGGCGCTTGGCGAACTCCCGCTGGTGGGTCTGGGATGGGTCCCGGCCTTTGTAGGCGTCGCCAGCGAATAGCACCAAGTCGACATCTTCGTTCAGGGCGTACTCCACCAGCTCGTCCAAGGCTCCGAGGAAGTCGAGCAGGCGGGTGGACAGGCCGGTCTCGGCGTCAGTGCGGCTGTAGTTTTCCACGCCGATGTGCAGGTCTGAGAAGTGGAGAATCCTCATTGCTGGCTACCAGCCGTGCTCCAGTCTGTCGGTGAGGATGGCCGGGAGGTCGGCGATGGGCACCCGCAGTTGGGTCATGGTATCGCGGTCCCGCAGTGTGGCGCGCCGGTCTTCCAGCGAGTCGAAATCGACGGTGACGCAGTAGGGGGTGCCGATTTCGTCTTGGCGGCGGTAGCGCCGGCCGATGCTCTGGGCATCGTCGAACTGGGTGGTCAGGTGGGGTCGCAGCAACATGTGCACTTGGTGGGCGAGGGGCGCTAGGCGCTCGTTGCGGCTCAGAGGCAGCACGGCCACTTTCACCGGGGCCAGTCGCCGATGAAGGCGCAGCACCACCCGTACATCTTTGGACGCCGGGGCCGGCTGGGGCTGCCCACTGGTCACCGGGCCGGGCTTGGGTGGCGGGTCGGGCTCCTCGTCGTAGGAGTCCAGCAGGAAGGCGAGGGTTGCGCGGTCGACCCCTCCCGAGGGCTCGATGACATAGGGGAAGACGTGCTCCTTGCTCTCCTCGTCGTAGAAGGTGAGGTCTTGGCCGGTGGGGGTGGCGTGGCTGCGCAGGTCGTAGTCAGTGCGGTTGGCGATGCCTTCCAGCTCTCCCCAGCCCCAAGGGAAGCGGTACTCGATGTCGTAGGTGTCCTTGGCGTAGTGGGCCAGCTCGTCGGGGTCGTGACGCCTCAGGCGCAGGTTCTCTGGACGAATGCCGTGCTTGGTGTACCAGCTAAAGCGATCATCCAGCCATGAGCGCAGCCACTGGTCATCGGTGCCCGGCTTGACGAAGTACTCGATCTCCATCTGCTCGAACTCGCGGGTGCGGAAGGTGAAATTGCCTGGAGTGATTTCGTTGCGGAAGGCCTTGCCGATCTGGGCGATGCCAAAGGGGAGCTTGCGGCGGGAGGCCGTCAGCACATTGGCGAAATTGACGAAGATGCCTTGGGCTGTTTCGGGGCGCAGGTACACTTGGTGGGCGGTGTCCTCCACTGGCCCCATGAAGGTCTTGAACATGAGGCTGAACTGGCGGGGGTCGGTGAGTTCGCCGCCACAATCTGGACACTGGGCGGGGCAGACGGTGGACTCTATCTGGTCTTCGCGGTAGCGCTGGTGGCACTCGCGACACTCCACCAAGGGGTCGCTGAAGCTGGCCACGTGACCGCTGGAGACCCAGACTTCGGGGTGCATCAGGATGGCGGCGTCCAGCCCGACGACGTCATCCCGCTGCTGCACCACGGAGCGCCACCAGAGGTCTTTGAGGTTGCGCTTGAGTTCCACGCCCAAGGGGCCGTAGTCCCAAGTGGCGTTGATGCCGCCGTAGATTTCGCTGCTCTGGAATACCAGTCCCCGGCGCTTGGACAGAGAGAGAATCTTGTCCATCTGGGGGGTATCGACGTATCGGCGCACTAGGCTGCCCTCATTCCTATGTTTGAACGTCTTCCAAGGTTAGCAACTCGCCCCAAGGGTGTAAACGTGACTTCGCATGTGCCCCTTAACGGGGCAGCGCCGGATGCAAGAGAGGCTCGCCGCGTCTCGGAGCGTTCCGTAGCTGGATCGGGCCGTGGGTGCTCGCATCTTCGTAGCTGGGCCGCGAGTCTGTTTGTAGCTGAAAACCATGTTTTCGTAGCTGAAAATACTCGAATCTCTCGTGTGTTCGTAGCTGAGTCGTATCTGAAAAGCGTCTCTGCTGGAACAGCTTCGCGAAGCAGGTCGCCGGCCGTGCGATTGCGCGAGAATGTCATCTGTCTCCCATTTCCGCGGGGTACACTGGACTGATTCCAGCGTATCAGGGGGGTGGCAGACGGGCAAGGAGGAGATGTCATGGGGTCAAGTTTAGGGGATGGGAGCGGTTTCGGCGTATGCGGCTTTGCAGTAGTCTTGGCCGGTGCAGCACTGGGCAAGGGCACCCCTGAGGTCTGAATCCAGTGTGGTGGCCTGTGCTCTTAAGATGCTATTGTTCTCATTTGTGACTGCCACAGGGTTAACCAACGTATCCATAACGGAAATGTAAAGGGAGGCGGAATGGCAATATACCGGGTATTTTCGGACGCCGACGGCGAGAGCCACATCGAGGACCTGAACTTGGCGGAGCACCCGGAGCTGGGGGAGTTGATCAATGTGTCCGAGGTGCGGGTGCAGGAGTTTGACGGGTCGCGCCGCATGGACTTTCATCCCCTGCCCGAGCGCAGGCTGGTTGTCCACTTGTCTGGCGAGGTGGAGATCGGGGCCAGCGACGGCGCGAAACAGGTGCTGCGGGCCGGGGACATCCGGCTCATGGAGGACGTCACCGGCAAGGGCCATACCCACATCGATCGGAGCCCATCGGCCGCGGTCTACGTCCTGCTGAACGACTGATTAACATTCTGCCCGGTATCACCCAAGCAGCGGCGACGGTGGTCAGGTAAAACAAGGCCCCTGCAGCCCCGCTAGCGGGGCTGATGGTCGCCCTTTCCGGCAAAGGATAGTCTGTACCATCGCTTGGTGCAGGCCTTCACCACGGAGTGAGACTAGCAGGCTGCGGAAAATGGGTGTCGCAACTCGATGTGACGGGAGAGACATAATCTAGGACGACGCAATTCATCAATCGCCTGTAATCATATTAACGTATCGCAGCAGTTTTTATGATTTATGCTGCCTTATCGTCAAAGATATTCGGTTTGCTGGTTAGCGAGAAGGTTTTTCCGCAGCCTGCTAGGGAATGACTGCAGAGCCGGGGTAAACCTAATCGCGAAAATTACTGATTTTGTCTGGTCGGGTGGACCGCCCCGGGTTCTCCTAAACACGCGGAAGGCTGGGGTCCGCCCTTTCGGTTCGAGCCTTGCCAAGTCGCCAGGGACAGTGCGTCTCGGGCGCGAACGCAGGGTTCGGGGTATACTGGACTGGCACGGTAGTGCTCTCGGCGGCCCGGAGGGACGTGCACAATTCGTATAGCGCCTCCAGAGCTTGGGAGCGAGGCGAGTTGAGCAGGCAGGAAGGAGAGTTTTGGACACCTATACCCTCAATCTTAAGAACTTCAGGTCACTGGACGAGGCTACGGTCGAGATAGCCCCCCTGACCATATTATATGGGCCGAACGGCTCAGGGAAGTCGTCTCTGATCTACGGACTTTTAACCCTGAGGAACTTCCTTGCCAATTCCAACCAGAATCTCCCAAGCCTTTTTTCCTATCCTTCCATGGCTCTTGGGGGACTACAGGAAGTAATACATCGCCACTCAATGGACAAGAGCATCTCTCTTTCCATCGGAGTCTCCACTCCTGAAGAACTTTCCTCAAGGTTCACTTTAACACTAGATAGTACCGGAGGGACTACGGAACTCCACTTTGATCGCTCTAGCGTTGCAGCGGACCAGAGAATAGGCACATGGCCTCATGTTCTCAGCTTGAAAGTCCCCCTCCCCTATCCAGCAAACCAACAGATCGACCAAGAAGTCGAGCTTAATCTTGGTGGTACTCCGGAGGCACAGGACTCAGGCCAGGGCTTTGGCTCAATCTTTTGGAATGGCACGAACGCAAGAGTTGGAACTCACACAGACTCTGTGGATGAAATTGACGTGCTCAGACAGGTAACTGTGAGAGCCAACCTTCCGATAGAAATAGCTAGACAGAGCGGATTTGTGCCACTCCGTCGAGGATTTTCGAAGCCGGCATACGGATTGGCCTCCGTAACAGCTAATTTGGCTAGCGAAGATGAAGTGGCTTCGTTGCTGGCCGCACCTAGCGAACGGTTCCAGCAGTACGAAATCAGTAGCTATGTTGAGAAGATTGCAGGAAGGCGGATACAGACCCAAGCACAAATTGGGACGTCGATATTCACCATAGACTCTATTCCGACACGTAACGGTGTGCCGGCTTCAATTGCGAACGAGGGCTTTGGCATTAATCAGTTGCTGTATATGCTGACCATTTGCCTACACTCTCCGTTTAAGATAGTAGCGATAGAGGAGCCCGAGATTCATTTGCATCCGTCCATGGTACGCGAACTAGCTCTAGCAATGGCTGAAATAGCCGTCACCAAAAGTCGTCGGCTGATCGTTTCCACCCATAGCGAGGCCTTCGTTGTTGCTCTCCTGTCTCAGATCGCTGCAGGCAAACTGAATGTCAACAATGTGTCATTCATATTAGTGGAGAATCCAAGAGGGGATACCATACTGACTTCCCAAAAGGCAACTCCAAAAGGACAGATTCAAGGAGGTCTGCGAACATTCATGGCTTCGGAGACAGAAGATCTGATGGCCTTCCTGAATGTTACCGAAAATTAGGGGTCAAAAGCATGATCTTGGTGCTCAATGAATGGATGTTCCATGACCTTCTTTATGAAAACGGCCATCAGGCATTTCGAGAAACAGCTGAATTCGTCGTGTCTCTAGAACATTCGGATGACGTGATAGTGATACCGGACGAAGCTCGATGGAAAAGCAAAGCGTACCAGTTGATGAAGGCTGATACTCCCGCCCAAAGGCTAGTGAGCCAATCGCTTCATAGACTCCTACGGGACTCTGGGCGGAGTATCAATCAAACTCCAGATGAACGGCTCATAGTTTCTCCGGACGCGTACAGTTGGGCACCTCCAGAAGATATTTACCTCATTGATGCGTATGTGTCCACCGCTGCCGAGCTGCTAGTTACTACTGATGAAGAGCTCTTCGCTGCCATAACCGATCATGGTGAAGTGATATGCAAGATGCGTCATGAGTTTTTAGCCGAGTACAAGCGGAACCCCCCCAAGACACCTCCCCGTTGACACCCCCACTCCACCCCTCTACCATCAATCCACGCGCTGGGGACTGACCCCTCGAGGTCACCCCAGCCGTCGTATTTTTCGGGAGTCAACTATGGCAGAGGAACATGCAAGGACACCATCACTATCGTGTATGCGGAACATCCACGCCACCTGCCCCGGCTTCCCCAAAAGTGCGGCCACTTCCGCAGCCCCCATCCCTAGCTGGCCCCTACCTGGAAATCACGGCACCCTGCGGCCAATGCGGCACTTTTTAGCTACGAAAACATTGATTTCAGCTACGAAAGTGGCCGCACCCAGATACGAAAACGCGGCCTCAACTCCAAGAAATGCCGCATCCAACAGATACGAAAACGCGGCCACAAACCCAATGGGCGCCGCATCGAAATCCCTTCCAAGCACGATTGAGCCGCAAGGCACCTTTGCTGTAGTCTGTCCGCTGCCCAGCCCCCAACTCTTCCACAGGAGGCCACGTTGTCCATAGGCGCACTGAGTGGCGTGCGAGTCCTGGACTTGAGCCAGGACATCGCGGGGTCCTTCTGTGCTCGCCTTCTGGCCGACTATGGCGCGGAGGTCGTCAAGGTGGAGCCTCCCTCAGGGGCGGCCTTAAGGCGGCAGGGGCCGTTCCATGGCGACGATCCCCACCCTGAGAAGAGTCTGCTGTTCTTCGTGTTGAACGTGAACAAGCTGGGTATCACCCTGAACCTGGAGGCATCGGGTGGGGCGGAGTTGCTGAAGAAGCTGGCTGTCGATGCCGATGTGGTGGTGGAGAGCTTCAAGCCGGGGTATCTGGATTCACTGGGAGATATGGGGGGGGTGGGGTATGAGGCCCTGCGGGAGGTGAATCCGCGACTGGTGGTTACTTCGATCACGCCCTTTGGGCAGACCGGACCGTATAGCGGGTATGAGGGTGATGAGTTGTTGTGCTATGCCATGAGCACCATCATGAGCATCAGTGGCACTCGAGACCGCGAGCCTCTGAAGCATGGGGGATTTCAGGCCCAGTATGAGGGCGGCTTGAATGGGGCGGGTGCGACGACGATGGCCCTGTTCCACCAGAGCATGACGGGCCAGGGCCAGCACTTGGATGTCTGCATCACCGAATGCGTGGCCTCCACCATGCTGGCGACCCAGAGCATGTATGCGTACACCGGAGGCGTGCAGGCGCGACGCCCTGCTGAGGGCACGCTGTTCGGGAACCCGATGGCCTGCGCCGATGGTTGGGTCATCGGTCAGACCGGGGGCGGGGCCACTTGGGACACGCAGGTGGACTTCTATGGCATGGAGGAGTTGCGCCAGCCCCGCTTTTCGGAGGCGGGCCAGCGCATCAACAATGGCGCGGAGATGGATGCCCTCATGGAGGAGGGGATCAAGGACCGGGGGCGGTGGGAGCTGTTCCACGAGGCGTCTAGGAATCGGATGCTGTTTGGCTTGGTGCAGACGCCGGAGGACTTGGCCTCCTGTCCTCAACTCGATTCACGGGGGTTCTATCGCGAGGTCGAACATCCGGTGATGGGCGAGGTGCGGCTGCCCGCTGTGTTGCTGAACATGAGCGCCACCCCGTATCAGCTGAGACGTCCTGCTCCGCTGCTGGGACAACATAACCTGGATGTGTACGGCAGACTGGGATACACATCCAAGGACTTGACTCGCCTGCGTCGGATGGATGTGGTGTGATGGCTGGTGCACCCTCACCCCCGGATCGGGTCCGGGGCAGGCTCCAACCCTCTCCCGCTGAGGGAGAAGGGGCCTCTCGGGCTCTTCCGCTGCAGGGGATTCGAGTGGTCGACTCGTCGTATGTGTTTGCATTGCCCTATACCGGCGGGCTGATGTCTGACATGGGGGCTGAGGTCATCAAGATAGAGGGCCCGGCGCGGAGCGACATCACCCGCACCGGGGGTCTATACGGGACTTTTCCGGAGAATGAGCCCAGGCCTGACAACGGCCCTGATAACGACTCTGGCGGCCAGTGGTGGGACCGCTCTTCTACCTACAACCTCATCAACCGGGGCAAGAAGTCCCTCACCTTGGACCTGACCACTGACCGGGGCAAGGAGTTGTTTCGGGAGTTGGTGTGCGTCAGCGATGTGGTGTTGGAGAACTACACGCCGCGGGTGATGCGGGGCTTCGGCTTGGATTATGCCGAGTTGCGCAAGGTGCGGCCGGACATAATCATGGCGTCGAACACCGGCTACGGCCATGGGGACGGGCCCTACTCCAGCTACCCGGCTCAAGCCACCACGCAGGAAGGGACCCACGGCCTGTGCTGGGTGACCGGCTACGTGGGCGGCCCGCCCTCCAAGGCGGGAGCCTCCTACGTCGACTTCATATCCACATGGTCGGCGGTGTTCGCCATTGGGGCGGCGCTGCGCCACCGCAACCTGACGGGCGAGGGCCAGTGGATCGACATGAGCATGTACCAAGGGGGCGCGACCGGCATCTCAGAGTACCTGATGGACTACACGGTCAACGGGCGTTTGGGGGAACGCATCGGCAATCGGCACCCCCATCGCGCACCTCAAGGTGTTTACCCGGCGCGAGGCAACGACTGTTGGGTGGCGATATCCGTTGCCGACGACGCGCAGTGGTCGGCCCTATGCCGTCTCATGGGCCAGCCGGAACTGGCTGGTGATCACAGGTTCCTCACGGTGACGGCGCGCCAAGGACACCACGACGAACTGGATGCAATCATTGCAGATTGGACGCGGCTCCACGACCGCTACAAGCTGATGGAAATGCTACAGGCGGAGGGCATCGCGGCCAGCCCTGTGTTCGACGGGCGGGATATGCACTTGGACCCGCACTTCCAGGCGCGTGGCTTCTTGGAGAAGGTGCAGTTTCCCGAGGAGAGGCAGATTGGGACGCGTCACCTGATGGGTGCGCCGTACAAGTTCTCGGCGACGCCTCTTGGCATCGCCGGCCCAGCCCCGGCTTTCGGGCAGCACAACCGATGGGCGCTGGGGGAGCTGCTGGGCGTTGGTGACGCTGAGATCGAGTCGCTGGAGCAGGCGGGGGCCATTGCCAACGCGCCCCAGTCGGGCGAGGCGAGCCCCACCATGCCGATGGACGAGCTTGTAGCGCGGGGCCGCATATTGAGCTGGGACCCGGACTACAAGGACAGGCTGGGGATCCCCTGATGACACCCCTTCCTTGACATAGGAAGGGGGCAGGTGGAAAGATTGAAGATTACGGGCCCGTAGCTCAGTGGTAGAGCGTCCGGCTCATAACCGGCAGGTCCCAGGTTCGAACCCTGGCGGGCCCACCTCGACCATCATAGTACCTAACATAAATTTCTTCCAATGGCTCTCCAAGAGCGTGCCGAGTCGGAAGGACATACGGTTTCGTTGCATCGCCAACGCCGTAGCGAAGGGATATAATCGCGCGGTACGATGGAGTTCTGGTCGATCACTTGGGGCGATATAGCCACAGTAGTTGGGGTCGTAGTCTCATTTGGCGCCCTCATTTTGGCTGGTGGTGCAAGAACTGCTTCAAAGGCAGCGAAAGTTGCGTCGAATGAGGCTAGAGACAAAATCGCCAGGCATTTGCAGGCGGTAGATTTGCAGCGCGCTATTGGGTTGATCCAGCGTATTAAGACGCTGCATGACAATGACCAGTGGGAGGCGTCTCAGGAGCACTACCAAACGTTGAGAGAGATGCTCTCGGACGTCATAGCCCGCTGTCCTGAAGATCAAGCCAGTATTCGTGAGAGAATGGCGACCGGAAGGATAATCGTCGCCGACATAGAGAACGTTGTTCGCGGGCGTGGGACCCGCGAGATCTCCGAACGTGATCGCTACCGATTAAATCCAAGTCTGAATGATATCCAAAGTGAGTTAGAAGAATTGGCAAGTAATCTTGGGTTTGGCAATTCGTAAGGAGAGGCAGAATGATCGAGTTGGATCAAATCCTGACAGGATTAGTTCAACGAACAGTAGAGGGCAAACTAAATTGGAGTCGGTTGACTCAAGATGATCGATTCGTTGTGTCTGTAGATGCAATCTCAGTAGTGATTGTGGAAGTTAACAATAGAGACAACGATTACCGCCTATATATACATGACGAAACAGGACAGGTGATTGAGTCCTTAGATCACCGAGAAACGACAATAGAACAGGACCGAGAAATGGCACGTCTATACGCACTGGCTCGGCGTTCAGCCCTCGACGTTGACTCGACTTTGGAAAAACTAGCTAAGGCTCTTGAGCTGTAGCCAATCCCTTCACTCCAGTGTGGAACTATCATCCCGTAATTCGTAAGGACCGCACAAGGTCATTGCAACTCCCACCTCCGGTAGTCCGAGCCTACTTACTAGCCCGTAACTGGAGACCCTCAGCTGATAGTCTCCCCAAACGCCAGCAACTCAGGCAGTCATTGGGAAGGAGTGTTGTTTTGAGCCTCGGAGGGTACTTCTCGAAGATGAGGGGGGTGGAGAAGAGGGCGTTCAGGATAGGGATTGGGAGGGATAGGTTTGGGGACGTATTCTGGGCGTCGGTTGGGGCGGGGCTGGGAATCGGGATAACGGCTCTTTTGTCGGCTAGGTTTTTCGAGCCACGGGATGCACTTCTCATACTGGCGTCTTTCGGAGCATCGGCGGTACTGATTTATGGGGTGATCCTGAGCCCGTTGGCCCAGCCGAGGAATCTCGTTGGCGGGCATGTGCTGTCTGCTGTAATCGGTGTGGCTGTTTTCCAGATATTGGGGGACAACTTCGTTTCGGCGGGACTCGCGGTGGCGTTGGCAATTGTGGCCATGACCTTGACGGACACGATACATCCTCCCGGAGGCGCGACTGCGCTGATAGCGGTCATAGGCGGGGATGCGGTGCATGAGCTGGGCTTCCTGTACGTCCTGATGCCGACGGGGTTGGGTGCGTTGCTGCTTTTGGTGGTGGCCTTAATCGTAAACAACATTCCCAAGACGAGACGGTACCCAGTCTACTGGGTCTGATAACAGGGGCCTAAGGCGCCCGCGGGGACGGCTGGTCTTGCCCGTCTATGCGGTTCTCGGTGTCGAGCCAAGCCGCCAGCTTCGATTCTACTCGCTGCGGAGCATTCCAATAGAGATGCGTCCAATTCAGTAGCAGTGGACAAGATTGAATTGGGTGTATGGTGCCTTTAGCCTTGAGAAGATGATTTCGGGGTTTTGGCGTCTTCGCAGATGTGTGCGGGTGATGTCGATGTCCCAGTCCAAATATCGGCAAGGTCAATGCCCACAAAGGGTCAATGCTCACAAACTCGGGGAGGCCAAGGTTGAAGATATGACAAGGTGCCATGGTCGGAGCCTCATTCCGAGAATATTGATCGCCGTTGCCATTCTGTTGGTGGCAATCGGGGCTCCGCTCGCTTGTGGCGGGGGAGAAGATACGCTCATCGTCTACTCTGGGCGGTCGCAAACCTTGGTCGATCCCCTCTTGAAGGAATTCAGGGAGGAGAGCGGCTTGGATGTGCGAGTGAAGCCAGCAAGCAGTGCGTCCACGGTCGCTACCATCTTGGAGGAGGGTGAGAACACGCCAGCCGACGTGGTATTCCTCCAAGACCCCGGCTCGCTAGGTACCCTGTCGGCGGCTGGGATGCTCGCACAACTTCCGCAGGAACTGTTGGATAAGGTGGACCCGGCTTTCCGTTCGCCTGAGGGGCACTGGGTGGGGACCTCGGGCCGTGCCCGCACTGTGGTGTACAACACCTCGACCGTTGACCCTGAAACAGACCTTCCTGATTCGATACGCGACTTCACCGCGCCGGAGTGGCGTGGGCGGGTTGGCTGGGCCCCTACTAACGGCTCATTCCAAGCTTTCGTCACTGCTTTGCGAATCAAGTGGGGTGACGAAGCGGCCCGCGGGTGGCTGGAAGACATGAGGGCCAATGACCCACGCGACTACCCCGACAACACCACCATTGTCGCCGCTGTGGCCAAAGGGGAGGCGGATGTGGGATTCGTGAACCACTACTATCTGATGCGGTCTCTGGAGGAAGAGGGAACGAGCTTCGGGGCGCGGAATTACTTCCTAGGAGGGGGCGACCCTGGGGCCCTAGTACTGGTGGCTGGCGTAGGAATCATGGAAGGCGCCGACAATCCTGAGGGGGCCAAAAAGTTCGTAGAGTTCCTACTGTCCGATACGGGGCAAGCCTACTTCTCCCAAGAAACCAAGGAATACCCCTTGGTGGCCGGAGTGGCTCACTACGAGGGTCTGCCGCCTCTAGCATCACTGGAGCCTCCTGATATCGACCTAAGTTCGTTGAGCGACTTGCAGGGAACGCTGGCACTGCTGCGGGAGGTCGGAGTTATTCCCTGAGGCCCGTGAGGGGCCGCGAGGGGTGTATTCGCGCCATCCATGGACGTAGCCTGCTGGGTGCTATGATGCCTGCATGAGCCAAGGGCCTGCCGCCATCCAACCTTCGATGCCGCCTCGCACGAAGGGTTGCGGGATCTTCTGGGGCTGGTGGATCGTTGGCGGCGCTGTGGTTGCCCAATTCGCAGCGATAGGCTCGGGCATAGGCGTCGCGGGCATCTTTTTGCGCCCTATGACCGAGGACTTGGGCTGGACTTCCGCTGAGTACACCTTTGGTGGGGCGGCTGCCTACGTGGTCGGTGGCCTCGTCGGCTTCTTGATTGGACCATTCGTTGACCGATACGGGGCGCGCCCGCTCATGCTTGTCGGGGCCTGTATCTACGGAATCTCGTTCCTCGGCATCTCTCGCACCGATGTGTTGTGGCAGTTCGTCCTGCTCTCGATGCTTGCTGGCGGAGGTTAAGCGGAGAGATACTGCCGGAATTGGGCAATCTCACCAGCCTGCAATCGCTGGACCTCACCGACAACAAATTGAGTGGGGAGATACTAAGTGAGCTGGGCAGCCTCACAAACCTGGAGCGTCTGTCCCTTCGTGGCAACCGGCTAACCGGGTCGATACCGGCGGAACTGGGAGACCTTTCCAACTTAGGGCACCTGAGGCTAAATCATAATCGGTTGCGTGGGGAGATACCGGCCGAACTGGGCATGCTCACCAACCTGAGAACCCTTGCCCTATGCAACAACCAGTTAAACGGGGAGATACCAACCGAGCTGGGCAAACTCACTAAGCTGTTCCAATTGGGCCTCTCCAACAACCGATTGCGCGGGAATATTCCGCCGGAGCTTGGTAATCTCTCTAACCTGCATTGGATGTATCTTTTTGGAAACCAGTTGAGTGGCGAGATACCGAGCGCCCTGGGTGCCCCCACCAACTTGGAAAGGCTTCAACTGCAGGGCAACAGTTGAGCGGCGCGATACCGCCGGAATTGAGCCATCTCACCGACCTGAGAATCCTTGCCCTACACAGCAACCAGTTGAGCGGAGAGATACCGGACTCGCTGGGTGCCCTCACCAACTTGGAAAGGATGTTCCTTCACAAAAACCAGTTGGGCTGGGCGATGCCTCCAGAGCTGGGCAATCTCACCAACCTCAAAGTCCTCGCTCTACATGATAACCAGTTGAGTGGAGGAATACCGGACACGCCGACTGGCCTTATCAACCTGATAGCGATAACCGTGTGTGAAGCCAATCAGCTCAGTTGCGACATTGCCGGGGTATTCGGAGTGGGTGGAGTGTTGGGCGATGTAGTGGGCGGCCTCTTTGGAGGATGGTTGTGAGCCTGGGCGGGTGCAGCAAATGGACGTCCTCTCCTCCAGCCTCGTCCAATCTCGGCTCGCGACCTTTTCAGTGTGGTATAACCGGTGTTACAACTGTCGGGGGCACAGAATGTTTTGGGAAGAGACCCTGTGAGTAAGCTCTTGCTTCATTGCGGAGCTCTGGTGGCCGGGTCCGTAGCGGCCGTTGCTATGGCCTGCTCGGGTGTGGGAGAGCCAACCGGACCGGCATCGAGCGCACCGACGGCTTCACCGACACAGACCGCGCTGACACAGACCGTGACGGCTGAGCCGACCTATACCCCGCCGACGGCTGCACCCACACAGACCGCGACGACCCCAGGTGTAACGCCGAAGACGCAGTTGCCGATTTCTGCGACGGGGTACGACTCAACCCAGAACATGTTCCGGATGTTCTCGGGACCGGGCCACAACCCAGACGAGGCGCGTCAAGCCATCTCACTGGCCATCGCGAACAACGACAAGTCGATGGTCCCGGTGATGATAGAGATGCTCCGCTTCCTGTGGGGCCCTGGGCTGGCGATAGACACGGACGAGGCCATCTCCGCGATAACGGGCCGGGAGTCCACGAGTCCCTCGCGCGCTTGGAATGAGTGGATGGAGTGGCTGGTCAAGAACGCCGACGAGTACAGTCCCCCTGACGGATACGTGCGGTGGAAGGTCGGGCTCATGAGCCAGATCGACCCAAGGTTCGGCGAGTTTTTGGCTCCGGCGGAGCAGGGGTCGCGTATAAACGTATCCGAGATTGCGTGGGGAGGGGTACGGCCCGACGGGATCCCAGACCTTCAAAACGCTCCGGCGGTTTATGCCGATGAGCAGGACTACCTGCAGCCGAGCGACCGGGTCTTCGGCGTGTCCATCAACGGAGACCACAGGGCGTACCCCCTCCGCATCGTGAACGCCCATGAGATGGCCAACGATGTGTTGGGAGGCGAACCCATCGCCCTTGCCTATTGAACCCTCTGTGGCACCGGAATCGTGTATTCCGCCAAGATCAACGGGGAGCCAACCACCTTCGGCACATCGGGGATGCTATACCGCAGCAACAAGGTCATGTACGACCGGCTGACCAATTCCCTTTGGAACCAGCTTACCAGCGAGCCTGTCATAGGGCCGTTGTGGGACTCGGGGATCAAGCTGGACTTCTTCCCGGTCATGCTGACGACGTGGGAGGAGTGGCTGGAGCTTCATCCCGACACCACGGTGCTGCACCAAGAGACGGGGGTGTATCCCGCCGAATTCTACGTGCCGGAGGAGGACCCGGGGGCGATCTACTACCGCTACTTCAACGAGCCTCAGACGATGTTCCCCGTCCCTGACCGGGACGGCCGACTTGACACGAAGGATGTCGTGCTGGGGGTCCAGCTGAACGACAGCTATAAGGCCTACTCCACCGCGGCCCTGCGCGAGCACCGCATTGTTAACGACGAGGTGGGAGGCGAGGAGATATTGGTGTTGGGGTCGGCCGCAAGCCAAGGGGCGAGGGCCTACTACCGTGGTGATCGAACTTTCGAGCTGCCACCGGACAACGGCAGTGCCCACCCCGGCATCCCGTCCTCGATAGCGGACATCGGCGGTGCGACATGGCGGGTGACCGAGGAGTTTCTAATCAACACTGCAGACCAGTCGCAGAAGCTGGCGCGCATACCCACTCACATGTCGTTCTGGTTCGGATGGTTCCAGTTCCACCAAGACACGGAGTTGTACACGGGGGCTTGAGCGGGTCCCTCAACACCGCCTGATCTGCACTTCACACCGCCTCACCTCCCTGTATCGCCGCCGACCTGGACAGAATGCCCAAAGCAACGGTCGTAGGTACGATGGCCTGGAAAGATATCACATGCCCGCCGATGAGATTTCTCGGTGGGCCAATGGGCTTAGGATTACCCCATAAATCAGTACCGCTGATGCTCCGAAAGACCCCAGTATGAGAAGTGCGTCCCTCGGCTCGAAAAGCCTAGCTGACAAAAGAGCCGTTATCCCGATTCCCAGCCCTGCCCCCAGCGACGCCCAGAACACGTCCCCAAACTTATTCCTTCCAATTCCTATCCTGAACGGCCTCTTCTCCGTACCTCTCATCTTCGAGGGGTATTCTCCTAAGCTCAAGGCAGCACTCCTTCTCAATGACTACTAGTTGGCCTATCTTGACGAGTAGGCAGTCGTGTCTCTTAGATTTGGGAGGGCCTGTAACGCTTATGCGCGCCGACGGGGCATCGAGGCCATGCCTCCACGCGAGTATAGTCGGGACCAGATCGAAGATTAGGTCAATCCCGACATCGTTTCAACCTTGGTTTGGAGGGATCAGCAATGACTGGGGGCGCTCTATCCATACATGAGCTACGGAATTTGTCCGATGACAATCTAAGTAGACCTGTATGACGAGCAGGCACGGCGGACCGGCGTAGGAATTGACCACTATCTGGATGAACTGAACCGACGTCACCAAGAGCATCAAACAGATCAATGCTTCACTTTACTGGGTTAATTGCCGTAATGACGATCGTGATTACAGTAGCTACACTCATCAATGGTGCGCTGTCGGCGGTCATGGTATAGCTGTGAAGTGCTAGCGTTACCCTAGAATAGAGTCTACACTAGCACGTGCTTGTGGTTAGAACAGCCTCATTGGTTTTTACGTTCTGTCTGACACGGGGGCTTCAAGTCACCGCCATGAAAGCAGCCTACATCGTCCGGAGTAAATAAAGTCACCGCGAAATCAGCTTGGGCATATTGCTCAAATTTGTCGATCACCGTGCGGCCTTGGTCAGGTTGCTCTTGCAGTATCACTACCTCTAACCCCAAATCCTCGAGAAACCTCGTCACCGTATCTCTGGTACCATGGTCTCTAACATGAATCACGAATACTTGGTTCGTGTTGATCCTCTCGGAGCTTTCTGGAGCTTGAGAGGAGTTGGGCTCTCGGTGATTGTCATGCCAGTATTCCTCAACTTCACCAATCATCAACTTGAGTATTGAGGCAGCTGAATCCAAACCTCTAAGGTACGCCTCTTGAAAGTCAGAGTTGGGCATGCCAGCAAAGATCACTGAGACAGAGTACCCGATGCTGCCGAAGTCCTGAATGGGTGAAGACGATTTTCCAAAAGTGTTAGCAATCGCGACTCTAGTATCTCTTCGCCATTTCTCAAAGTCCGCTGAATCACACCTTGGTTGTTTTAAATCGGGTATCGCCTCCAAAGCCCTTTGAAGGCGCTCCTCTGCACGGCCTTTAGTCGGTGTAGGCATCGTGCTCAATCCTCATTCGAAGTTTCACCTTGTGTCAAAGGCCTTTACGACGACGCATCTGGCACTCCGCTCGCCTCTTTGGATCTACACGAGTATAGCTCGTTCCATGGGCGTTCGTGCTGGCACGAAAGGCTGTAACCGGGAGGGGTTGTTAGTTCGATGCACCAAGAGCCGAAAAAAGTGGGCCCGCCAGAGTTCTAACTTGGGACCCATCGGTTATGAGCCGGAAGCTCTACTATTGAGGTACGCGGTCGTGTAGGCAATCTTTCCACCGGCCCCCCGCTATGTCAAGAAAGAAGATGGGGTGTGAGGGACTGTGTCAGGGGATGCCCAGCTTGTACTTGTGGTCGGGGCCGCAGATGGACATGCGGCCGCGGGATACAAGCGAGTCCAACGGCATGGTGAGGCTCCACTTGCCCGATTGGGGCGCGTTCGCGATGGCCCCTGTCTCCTCCAGCGACTGGATCTCGGAGTGGGGACGCCCAGCGGCTTCCCCAGCGCCCATCGGTGGCGCTGTCCGAAAGCTGGGACTGGGCAGGCCGTCGTGTCCGGCGGTTTCTGACAGGGTTCTTGGGGCAGAATATAATAGGCGCCATGCCTAGGTGGCTAGCCCTAGAATACGCCTCCACGGGGATAGCATGGAAGTAATCGGCTCCAACCTGCGGACCGCCGACCGCGACTTTCTGGACAACCAAGCCCGCATGAAGGCTCTGGTGGGGGACCTGAAAGAGCGGCTCGGCCAAGTGCGCGCCAGCGGCGGAGAGCGGGCGGTGGAGTTGCACCGGAGCCGAGGCAAGTTGTTGGCCCGAGAGAGAATTGAGGGGCTGGTCGACGCCAATACCCCCTTCCTTGAGCTGAGCCCCCTCGCTGCATGGGACATGTACGACGGGGAAGAGGCGTCCGCAGGCATTGTGACCGGCATCGGCGTGGTTCACGGGAAAGAAGTGGTGGTCGTCGCCAATGACGCCACGGTCAGGGGCGGCACTTACTACCCGGTTACCGTCAAGAAACATCTCCGCGCCCAAGAAATCGCCTTGGAGAACCACCTGCCTTGCATTTACCTAGTGGACTCCGGGGGAGCCTTCCTCCCGTTGCAGGCAGAGGTCTTTCCTGACCGAGACCACTTCGGCCGAATCTTCTACAACCAAGCCCAGATGTCGGCCCTAGCCATCCCCCAAGTAGCGGTGGTCATGGGCTCCTGTACCGCCGGTGGCGCCTACATTCCCGCCATGAGCGACGAGGTGGTGATGGTACGACAGCAGGCCACCATCTTTCTTGGTGGGCCACCACTGGTAAGGGCAGCCACTGGCGAGGAGGTGGACCCGGAGACCCTTGGCGGGACGGAGGTGCATACCCGTATATCCGGAGTGGCCGACCACCAAGCCGCCGATGATGAGGATGCCCTAGCCATCACTAGGGACATCGTCGAGAACTTCGTGCGACGGCGGCGTGACCCCCCCTTCCAAGTCTTCAATCCAGAGCCTCCAGCCCACGACCCCGATGAGCTTTACGGCATAGTCTCCCCGGACAATAGGCGACAGTACGACGTGCGAGAGGTAATTGCCCGCATCGTCGATGGGAGCCGCTTCCATGAGTTCAAGGCCTCCTACGGCGAAACCCTCGTCTGCGGCTTCTCGCGCATCTGGGGATATCCGGTCGGCGTGGTCGCCAACAACGGTGTCCTCTTTTCCGAGAGCGCGCTGAAAGGGAGCCACTTTATCGAGTTGTGCAGCCAACGGGGAATTCCCCTGCTGTTCCTGCAAAACATCACCGGTTTCATGGTGGGCCGCCAGTACGAGGCAGGAGGTATCGCCAAGGACGGGGCCAAGATGGTCATGGCTGTGTCCAACGCCGCCGTCCCCAAGTTCACCGTCATCATCGGTAGTTCCTTTGGGGCAGGAAACTACGGCATGTGCGGGCGGGCCTACCAGCCCCGTTTCCTGTGGACATGGCCCAACGCCCGCATTTCGGTGATGGGCGGGCAGCAGGCGGCGGAGGTCCTGCTCACCGTAAGGCTCCAACAGCTTGAGCGGCAGGGCCGCACCCTAGAACAGGACGCTCGAGATGCCCTGCAGCAGCCCATCCTCGAAAAGTACGAGACGGAGAGCGATCCCTACTACAGTACCGCCCGCCTGTGGGACGACGGTATCATTGACCCGGTGGACACGCGTACCGTGGTAGGCTTGGGAATCGCCGCTTCCATCAACGCCCCCTTCCCAGAGCCTAAGCGGGGCGTCTTCCGAATGTGAAGCCCACCCCCTACAGGTCCCAGTTACGAGGGAATTAAATCGATCGATGGCAAAACAAGTATGCCAACTTGCCTAACAGAAAACACTTAAGAGCGGTGAAGTCAAAAATTATGCCCAGAGATAGCAGACTATGTGGCATCCATTTAGGTGGTTGTGGTCGACCCATAACCGATAAATGCGAAGTAGACCACATTATTCCGTTGAGTTTGGCTGACTTGATAGGCATCCACCCCACGCGAGTTTGACAACCCGTGGAACAACCAGCCCATAAACGAAGAGTGTAATAGAGAAAAAGCGGATAAGATGAATGGGAGAGAATTAGGGGAATTCGAAAAAATAGTAGCAACTGGGGCCAACACACCGGACGATTGGCCTAGCTTTCCGCCTAAAAGAGTGGACGGCTTTAATATTTCTGAGCGTAGTCGTGTCGGTCTGCCTACACCGAAATACATCTACATTGATCAGAAAGGATATGTGACTCCTATCAACTCCTAACCTTGTGCTGCGTACTTGGCCAAAACCCGAGATTTTCCCCAATCAAATCCCGTGCCGGATGTTTGCTGATGTTCTCGAAAGTTCTCGTAGCCAACCGAGGCGAAATCGCGGTCCGGATCAACCAGACTCTCCGAGCCATGGGAATTGCCCCAATCGCTGTCTATTCCGACCCGGACGCCTCCGCTCCACACCTGAACTCGGCCGAACAGTCGGTGGCCCTACCGGGCAAGACCGCCCAAGAAACCTACCTGAACATCCCCAATATCTTGCAAGCCGCCCAGGACTGCGGGGCCGACGCTATACACCCAGGCTACGGTTTTCTGTCGGAGAATCCGGAGTTCGCCCGCGCCTGCCGGGAAGCGCAGATAACCTTCATCGGACCAACTGCCGAGAGTATGGAAGTCTTGGGAGACAAGCTGCGTTCCAAGGAAATTGCCCTCCGCGCCGGGGTCCCGGTGGTCCCCAGCTCTCCCGTGTGCCTCCCCGGGGACCTCGCGTCCGAAGAGTTCGTGGAGCAATGGGGGTTCCCCCTTCTGGTCAAGGCCGCTGCCGGAGGCGGAGGTCGCGGTATGCGCCTAGTCGACCAGCGGCGCGAATTGGACCAGGGTATGGAGTTGGCCAGCCGGGAAGCCCAAGCTGCCTTCGGCGACGGCCGGGTCTTCTTGGAGCGGTACATTGCCAACCCGCGCCACGTTGAGATACAAGTGCTGGCCGACCTGTTCGGACACACCATCCATCTCGGCGAGCGGGAATGCAGCATACAGCGACGCCACCAGAAGATTATTGAAGAAACTCCCTCCCCAGCCCTGACACCAGAGTTGCGCCAGCGCATGGGCGACGCCGCTATGGCCCTAGCCCGCAACGCCGGATACGTCAACGCCGGGACAGCGGAGTTCCTGCTGGATCCAGAGAGCGGCGAGTTTTACTTCCTGGAAATGAATGCCCGGCTCCAAGTCGAGCACCCGGTCACCGAGGCGGTCCTAGGTTTGGACATGGTGGAGTGGCAGGTCCGCATCGCCAGCGGGGAACCCCTGACGTTGCAACAGGAGGACATACAGCCTCGTGGCCACGCCATAGAGTGCCGCATTTACGCCGAAGACCCTTACCGCGACTTTGTTCCAACCGCCGGCAGACTGCTGCGCTGGCGGCCCCCCAGCGGTCCTGGTCTGCGTCTCGACAGCGGTGTGGCCCAAGATCAGGAGGTCTCCATCTACTACGACCCCATGCTTGCCAAGCTGATAGCCTGGGCACCGCAGCGCGAACTCAGTCTGCGCCGGATGGAGGCGGCCCTGACCCAGTTCTTGGTCCTAGGCGTGGTGACCAACATCCCTCTGCTACGGGCGGTGGTGGGACATCCCCAGTTTCAAAGGGGCGAATACAATACCGGCTTTCTGGTGTGGAACCCAGCAGTAACGAGCCCCGCCATGACCGGCGAATACCGCCTGATGGCCCAAGCTGTGGCGGCTTGGGCATCGCGTCAGCCCGTCGGCCCAGCGTCCCCAGCAATCACCAGCTCTAACCAGGTCGCTATCAGCCCCTGGCAGTCCGCCGGAGATCAGAGGCTGCCATGACCCAGAGCCAAGGTGCCATGCAACAGCTCCACCCGGAGACGCGGGACGTCTATCGCTACCGGATGGAAGAGCAGGAAGGCTATTTCACCTTCACTCTCGAAGGCGATGTGCCGGGCTCAGAACCCATTGCCGTACTCACCATTGAGTCTCGGCAGACCGGTGAAGGGTTATGCCGCACCGAATCAGGCCGGACTCACCCATTCGCTTGGGCTTGGGTCGGCCCAGAGCTGCACCTGTGGTTGGATGGCGACCTGTTCGTCTTCCAGCGCTCGGAAACACGCCGACGGCGGAACGCTGCTGCCGCGGAGGGTCCTGGAGACGTCTTGGCACCCATGCCCGGCACGGTGTTGGAGGTGCTCGTCAGCGATGGCGACCAAGTAGAGCGCAACCAGACTGTCCTGGTAATGGAGTCCATGAAAATGGAGTTGGCGATCACCGCCTCCAGCAACGGCGTCGTGCGCCGGTTGGCGGTACATCCGGGCCAGCAGGTGGACCGGGGTATGCGCCTATTCGAGTTGGTCCCCGACAGCGATGCTGGGGAATGATGACTGAAGGAAGCTACCATCCTGTCATCTCGGCGCAAGCCGGAGTGCCGGAGTGATGGATTGTGCACGGAATCTGGGCAATGACGGGTTCGCCACAAGGCCGTTTGAGTTAAGAGGTGGTTTCCTTAGCGAGACTAGGTCGTCGCCATTGTAGCGACGCGTAGAACAGGGGGACGGAGGCGTTGCCGCACCAGGTCTTCCGCGGGGGCGTTGGGGCCATCGCGCTCCCTCTCCACGACGATGAGCTGGGCCCCACAACTCTGCGGTTGTCCCACAGCGTGTCGTAGACTGCAGGGACCGCGCAAGGAGGGAATATGCTCGAATCCTATGGACCGCCCACACACCCGGTACTCAGCCGTTCGCGCCTAGCCCTGGAGATAGCCGCTGAGTTGGTCGGCAGCGATGGCTGGCCGTACCAGCGGGCACACATTGACCTCCGACAGAGCGACTTCGACGAGACTGGGTTCGGCCTGATCGGCAGTGGCAGCCCCGACGGCATCACGGAGGTGTCGGAGGGCGGGGCAGGCCTCGCGATGATCAACCCGTCGGCGGTACTCACGATGGCCCATCGAGGCACCGGCCCGTTCGGCTCACCGCTTCCGGTGCGCGTGATCGCGGTCCTGCCGTCGTACGACCAGATAACGCTTGGGGTTATGGAGCGGACCGGACTGCGGTCGTTCGCCGACTTGAGGGAACAACGCTACCCGTTGCGCGTATCGATCCGTGGCCCCAAGGAGGGCTCCGTCCCGCTGGTGGCGAACGAGATCTGCAAGGCCCACGGGTTCACGCTCGACAATATCGAGTCGTGGGGGGGGACAGGTGTCGTACTTGTGCCGCCTGCCGGGCGCGCGACTGCCCGACGTCGAAAAGGGTGAGACAGATGCAATCTTCGACGAAGCGGTCCGCCAATGGGTCGACCGCGGCGCAGCGATAGGCATGCGGTTCTTGGAGCCGTCGGACGAGGCTCTCGCAAAGCTGGAGGTGCTGGGCCTGCGGCGCGGCGGGGTGCTCAAGTCCGACTTCCCGAACCTGCTGACTGATTTCAAGGCCGTGGACTTCTCCGGCTTCCCCGTGTTCACCAACGAGGCCGTGCCGGACGAGCAGGTACGCGCGCTCTGCGCGGCGCTTGAGGCGCGGAGCGACCGCATCCCGTGGGAAGGCACTGGCCCGCTGCCTCTGGATCGCATGTGTGTCGACACACGCGAAGGTCCACTGGAGGTGCCGCTGCACCCCGGGGCAGAGGCTTACTGGCGGGAGCGCGGGTATCTTAGTTGATTGGCTAACGGAGGCGTGCCAGACCTGCGCTCCGTGTATCGACAGCAGCAGTCCCTTTTGCATAGGGAGAACGAGAGGTTCAGGTACACGGAGGAACGCGAGTCCTTGTTCATGATGTGCGCGTTGCACACCGGGCAGCAGGGGATCCGGAACGTCTCCCCTTATTTCCTCGTACCGTACCAGCCTGCCCTTCGACATGGCCCAACACTCTATGACGCCGGGGTCAAGTAGACAGGCAGCACTTCTTTCGCAAAGAGCTGCAGGGCTCGTTCCGCAACATGGAAATGCGTGCCACCGAAGCGGGTTTTAGATGAAGAGCGGATGTGACAAGCCTGGCGTATGCGCTGCGTCGGGCGTTTGCTCGTCCGAGTTATTCACCCTCAAGGCATTGCAGGGGAGCACCCTGTGCTACGTCCGTGGGGGTACGTGGCTCACCAAGGACTGAGAGATAGGCGATGGGCCTTCGCCACTGAGAACACCACCACCGCGTAACCACTGACAGAGAGGCAGGACGAGACAGAGTGGCTCTTGGCGCCGGCCGCAGATGGGTGAAGATACTTTCAAGGTTAAGTAGAAGATACCTGCTGCACATTCATGGCATGGACAGAAACGAAGACTAGGTCCGGTACCTAATGGGGTTCCTAGCTGCCGGCTTAAACGTTGTCGCCAACAACCAATTCCTGGAGATGCTGACGAGGGGATCGCCCTCGTCCTGGCTAATCATCCTAATAGATTGCCGACTGCTAATATGACCAGTGGGCTTTGGGTGGTATCTCGTCATCGTAGACTTCGCGAGACTTACCTCCCTTACTGAGCAAATACTCTTTAATATCCTTGAAATCATGCCGAATGGCATCGGTCAATGGTGTGCCACCGAAACGATCGATCGGATTGACATCTACGCCGGCTACTTCAACGAGGAATTTTACTGCTTCAAGGTTACCTGTAGATGCGGCAAGGTGAATCGGAGTCCTTGAATCGTAATCACCACCATTAGCTTGTGCGGTGCCTGCATTGACGAGTTCCTTTAATCTTGCGACGTCACCTAGACTTGCTGCCACTACGGTTTCGAGATTGGTGTTTTCGCGGTACTTACTGGCGGCGTCTTCATGTGACTCCGTATCAAAAGGACACAAAGGTCGAGACGTAAACCCCTTTGATGCCAGGTATTGGATCACCTCTTTGTGGTCATGTCTGATGGCGTCCGTTAATGCGGTACCGTTCCATCGAGCTGTTTCGTTCAAGGGTACTTGGGCAACTTCTATCAACCATTTCACTGCATCTAGGTGCCCTTCTGCAGCGGCTAAATGTAACGCTGTTCTGCCGTCATAATCGGCTGTCTTTCTCGGATCAAATCCCTCTGCAGCCATCTTTTCCATTGTTGGCACATCGCCTCTACTTGCGGCATCTACAAACTGTTCTATATGAATATCTAAAGCCATAATGTTTTCCTTTGTTGTACCTTGTGGTTTATGCGGTCGATAGGCCAACGGCCTAGGCGAACGTATACTACTAATACTTCTCAAGCCGTGTCAAGAGTAGGACATTTTGCCTTCACCTGTTAGGGCGACGTGATGGCCACCACGTCGGTCAGGGCAGCAAGAAAAGGAGTTTCTGTCCCGTCGACTTCCAGCCGCATCATTACCTCTAACCCGCCATTATCTAGCAGGCTGCGGAAAAAGAGTTTTGTGAGTTAGGATGCCAGGGAGACGGAGCGGAGGTGCGGGATGCGCGGAAGACGTGAGGAACAGGAAGTTATGCTGGCCTTCGTGGACATGGAGGGACGAGTGCCGAAGGACCATCCACTCCGCACCATCAAGGCGGTGGCCGACGAGGCGTTGGCACGTCTCTCACCTGAGTTCGACCGGATGTACTCCAAGGTGGGGCGGGCATCGGTGCCACCGGAGCGATTGTTGAAGGCGTCACTGCTCATCTCCCCCTACTCGGTGCGCAGCGAGCGGGCCTTCTGTGAGGAGCTGGAATACAATCTCCTGTTTCGCTGGTTTTTGGACATGAACCTGATGGAGCGTAGCTTCGACCCGACAGTGTTCACCAAGAACCGGAGACGTTTGCTGGAACATAAGACGGGACAGGCCCTGTTCGACGAGGTGGTATGGGAAGCGGACCGCCGGGGGCTGCTGTCGGACGAGCACTTCAGCGTGGACGGGACGCTGATAGAGGCAGTGGCCAGCATCAAGAGCTTCCGACGGAGAGATGAGGGGGAGCCACCGTCCGACGACGACCCCGGCAATCCGTGGGTGGACTTTCGTGGAGAGAGGTTGAAGAACGAGACCCACGAGAGCAGGACGGACCCGGAGGCGAGGTTGATGCGCAAGGGGAAGGGTAGGGAGGCCAGGTTGTCATTCATGGGTCACGCGTTGATGGAGAACGACAACGGGTTGCTGATGGACTTCGTGGTGAGCAGGGCCACGGGTAGGGCGGAGCGTGAGGCGGTGCCCGTGATGCTGGACGATGCCCGGCAGCGGGGCTACCGTCCCAGGACGCTGGGAGCTGATAAGGGGTACGACACCCGGGAGTGTGTCAGGGCCATGCGTAACCGGGGAGTTACGCCTCACGTGGCGCGGAGGACACACTCGGCAATAGACGGACGCACCACGCGGCATGCGGGCTACAGGATGAGCCAGAAGGTCCGCAAGCGGGTGGAGGAGGTGTTCGGGTGGATGAAGACGGTGGGAGGATTCCGTAGGACGCGTTATCGGGGAGTAGAGCGGACGGGGCTGGCTGGGTACTTTGTGGCTACGGCCTACAACCTGGTGCGGATGGCTAACCTGGTGGCATGTGAGAGGGCTAGGGTCGGTCGGACGGCGTGATCCCCTGAGCGTGGCAGTGCGCCCGTAAGGGCTGACGGGCCCTCCCAGCCCTTGCTGATCACCTCATGATCCCTTGGCAGGGGCCCCAAACCGCCTTCCGGCTAACCGAAAGCGTCAAACTCAACTCAAACCAGCCTCTTCGAACCAGTGATATCCATTCTTCCGCAGCCTGTTAGGGATCGGCGATAGAAGAGCGAGGCGATCTAGGGTGAGCTTGCCGAGGTGAAGTGGTGGCTGCCTGGGTATACCGCCATCGAGACCACCGAGTTTGACCTATCCCATACTGCTCAGCGGCTGAAGGAGCATGAGATGGCGAGGGCTCGAAGACACGCGAATTGCCCGAGTCGCGGGCGTTCATCAACTCCTTCGTGAAGGAGATGCTGGTCAGCGCCGGCGAAGCAGGCTTCCGCTACACTGGTCTAGGTGCCGGATCACAGTTGTACGCGGGGTTGGATGTAGAAGAGATGGCCTTGGTTGGGCCGGTACTGTGAGGGTTAACTGTGGTGGAGCTGGGGGGACTCGAACCCCCTACCTCTTCAATGCCATTGAAGCGCTCTCCCAGCTGAGCTACAGCCCCGTGGGACGTACTGTACCAAATGCGGACTTTTCATTCAAGGCGAGGCGGGCCCTTCATGGCGATGGGTTAGCAGATGCTGGCGGTGCAGGCGCGTGGAGGACGACGCCGAGGCATGACATCCCGCCGTTGCGGGTGGCCTGTGTGGCAAAGTACACTCGCTAGCGAGATGTCTGTAGAGAATCCATTTGACCAGTTTCATCCAGCAGTGACCGAGTGGTTCGACGCCACTTTCGAGGCGCCGTCGCTGCCGCAGGTGCGTGGCTGGCCTGCCATCCGGTCGGGCCGGAACACTCTCATTGCAGCGCCTACCGGGTCCGGTAAAACGCTAGCCGCATTCCTCTGCTGCATCGACGATCTGATGCGCCAAGGGCTGGACGGTGGCTTGGCTGACCAGACGCAGGTGCTTTATATCTCGCCTTTGAAGTCGCTCAGCAACGACATCCAGAAGAACCTAGCGGAGCCGCTGGAGGGCATCAGCGCCCTGCTTCAACAGGCAGGCCACGAGCCTCCTGACGTCCGCGTCATGGTGCGCACTGGCGACACGCCGCCATCGCAGCGTCAAAGCATGGTCCGCAAACCACCCCATATCCTGGTCACCACCCCCGAATCGCTGTTCATCCTGCTGACGTCGGGTAAGGGCAGGTCAATGCTACGGACGGTCAAGACGGTGATCGTCGACGAGATACACGCCGTGGCGCGGGACAAGCGCGGCTCCCATCTCGCTCTCAGCCTGCAGCGGCTTGATGCCCTCACCGACACGCCGGCTGTCCGCATCGGTCTGTCGGCCACGCAGCGCCCCATCGAGGACTTGGCCCGATTCCTAGTAGGGGCGGAAGGCCAAGATGATGACGGAGTCCCCCAGTGCCATATCGTCGACGAGGGACATCGCCGGCACATGGAACTGTCAATCGAGCTTCCGGGCACCCCGCTAGGCTCGGTGTGCTCCAATGAGACGTGGGAGGAGATATACGACCGCATAGCCCAGCTCATTGAGGAGCAGCGCACGACACTCGTGTTCGTCAACACGCGACGGCTTGCCGAACGGCTGACGTTTCACCTGTCGCGTCGTCTGGGCGAGGCAGTTGTCACGTCGCATCATGGCAGCCTGTCGCGAGAGCAGCGCCTGTCAGCGGAGCAGAAGCTGAAAGCAGGCGAGTTGCGGGCACTGGTGGCCACGGCGTCCTTGGAGTTGGGCATCGACATAGGCACCGTGGACTTGGTGTGCCAGATAGGGTCGCCACGTTCTATCAGCTCCTTCCTGCAGCGCGTGGGGCGTTCGGGCCACACCATGCAGGCGACCCCCAAGGGCAAACTGTTCGCTCTGAGCCGCGACGAGTTAGTGGAGTGTTCCGCACTGTTGGCTTGTGTGCGACAGGGGGATTTGGACCGGCTGTCCATACCTGAAAAGCCCTTAGACATCCTCGCGCAGCAGATAGTGGCATCTGCGGCTCCGGAAGAATGGCAGGCTGATGACCTCTTCCGGCTGTTCCGCGGCGCATATCCTTACCGCAACTTGGAGAGGAGCGAGTTCGACCAAGTTGTGAGCATGCTGGCTGAGGGATACGCCACCCGCAACGGACGGGGCGGAGCGCGCATCTTTTTTGATGCGTTGGGCCAGCGCATCAAGGGCCGGCGTGGGGCCGGCCTCGCCGCTCAGACCTCGGGAGGAGCCATTCCCGACACGGCGGACTACCAAGTCGTGCTGGAGCCCCAGGGTACCCTCGTGGGTACGCTGAATGAAGACTTCGCCATTGAAAGCATGGCGGGCGACATCTTCCAGTTGGGCATATCATCCTGGCGCATATTGCGGGTGGAATCGGGAGTGGTGCGGGTGGAGGATGCCCATGGACTGCCTCCCACCATCCCCTTCTGGTTGGGGGAAGCTCCCGGCCGCACTACCGAACTGTCCGTCGCCGTGTCCCGTCTGCGGGAACAGGTGGACGAGCTACTGGAGGAAGGGCGGGGCACCGTAGGGTGGCTGGTGGAGGAGGGTGGCCTTACGCTGTCGGCGGCCGAGCAGTTGTCGGAATACCTCGCAGCTGAGAAAAAGGCACTGGGCGTTATTCCGAGCCAGAACACCATCGTGCTGGAGCGGTTCAACGATGAGGCGGGCGGGATGCAACTGGTGGTCCACTCGCCATTTGGTGGCCGCATCAACCGCGCGTGGGGGCTGGCCTTGCGGAAGCGGTTCTGTCGCACCTTCAACTTCGAGTTGCAGGCGGCCGCCAATGAAGATGCCATCGTGCTCTCGTTGGGACCGCAGCATAGCTTCCCTCTGGATGAGGTGTTCTCCTACCTACGGGAACCGACGGTAGAACCGGTCTTGGTGCAGGCCCTGCTGGCGGCCCCTATGTTCGCTACACGATGGAGATGGAACGCCATGCGCGCCTTGGCCATCCTGCGACAGGAGGGCAGCCGCAGGATTCCTCACCCGCTGTTGCGTATGCGCTCCGACGACCTTCTGTCGGCGGTGTTCCCCGACCAGATGGCGTGCCCCGAAAACTTGGCAGGCGACGTGGAGATACCGGACCACCCTTTGGTGCAGCAGACCATCAAGGACTGCCTCACTGAGGCCATGGACATCGATGGTTTCCGCTCCCTGCTACAGAGCATCGAAGCAGGTCAGTTGAAGCTGCTAGCCCGCGACACACTTGAGCCGTCCCCCTTCTGCCACGAGATACTGAACGTCAAACCCTACGCCTTCCTCGACGATGCTCCTCTGGAGGAGAGGCGCACCCAAGCAGTGCTCACCCGCCGCTCGTTGGACGTACAGCCCGGCGACGGCATGACCGACTTGGACCCCGATGCCATCCAACGGGTGTGCGAGGAGGCTTGGCCCACCGCAGAAGACCCGGATGAACTGCATGATGCCCTGTTGCTGCTGGGGTTTGTTACCGAGCAGGAGATCGCCCCATGGGAGCAGCATCTGACCCCGTTGATAGCGCAGGGCAGAGTCGGGCGCATCGCTGAAGCAGGCCAGCCCATCTGGTTTACAGCCGAACGGGCGTCCCTCCTTCGGTCCCTGTTCCCGGATGTGACCATGGAACCTCTACCCCGCGTTGTGCCGGGCGAAGCGAATCGCCCCCAAGAGCGCGAAGATGCGTTACTGGAGTTGGTGAGGGGCAGGCTCGAGGGGTTGGGGCCGGTCACCGCGGCTGATATCTCTGGCCCCTTGGGGGTGGCCGAGGGCGACGTAGCAGTGGCCCTTTTGGCCTTGGAGCGTCGGGGCTCGGTGCTGCGGGGACACTTCGCAGGTCGGGGAGCTACCGAGTTCTGCGACCGGCGATTGCTGGCCCGTATCCAACGCTACACCTTGGATAGGCTACGACAGCAGATTGAACCTGTGTCGGCTGCCGACTTCATGCGCTTCCTGTTCGTCTGGCAGCACGCTCATCCCGACCACCGGCTGGAAGGCCCGATGGGGCTGGTGGCGGTGCTGGAGCAATTGCAAGGCTTCCATCTCCCTGCGGCGGCTTGGGAGTCGCAAGTGCTGCAGACGCGTCTCCGTCGCTACGACCCGCTTTGGCTCGACCACCTGTGCCTGTCAGGCGAATTGGCTTGGGGCAGGTTGCTCCCTCCAGCCAGTCCTGAAGGTCGCGCCAGCGGTCTCATCCGGTCTGTGCCAGTAACCTTGATGTTCCGCGAGAAGCTGTCAGGATACGGCCCTGTTGCCGGTGATGACGGGACCCCCAAGCTGTCACCTGCCGCAACGCAGGTCCTCGAACAGCTGACCCAACGCGGAGCCAGCTTTCTCCAAGATTTGGCGCGCCATACAGGCCGCCTTCCCTCCCAAGTGGAGAAGGCCTTGGGGGAACTCGTGGCGCAAGGTCTGGTCACCGGCGACGGTTTCGGCGCTCTTCGCAGCCTGCTGAAACGGTCGAGCGAGCATTCTTCCCACAACAGCGATAGGGCCCGGAACGATCATAGGGGTAACGGCAACTACTCTCGCGCCTTCCAGCCCAACAGGGCCGCGCCGGGCCGGTGGTCCCTTTTCCAGTCTGCTGACGATGGGCTGAACGATGAGACTGGACGAGGGGGGAAAGAGGGTGCAGTGGAAGCCGTAGCGAGACAACTGCTGGCCCGTTACGGGGTGGTATTCCACAGGCTGTTGCTGCGTGAAGATGGGCTACCGCCCTACCGTGAGTTATTGAAAGTCTACCGTCGGCTTGAGGCCCGTGGTGAAATACGTGGCGGCCGCTTCGTAGCAGGTTTCTCCGGCGAACAGTATGCCCTGCCGGAAGCAGTGCAGCAGGTCCGAGCAGCGAGGCGCTCGCCTGCCGACGGCATGCATATCGTGATCAGTGCTGCTGACCCGCTCAACCTCGTGGGCATCACCAGCCCAGCCCAGCGTGTGCCTGCTATCGCGAGCAACCGGGTGGTCTATTGCGATGGGGTGCCAGTGGCGGCGCATATCGGTAAGGAAGCGCACTCACTGCTGCCGTCAGAACCAGCGCCCAGCGCAGAGGCGCGCCAAGCATTGGCGGCCTCCACGCACAAGGGCGGCCTACGTTAGCGCGGGATTAGCAGACGTACTTCTTCAGCCAGTCCATGCCGGATATGGCGAAGTCCACACCGTGGGCCAACTCGGTATCGGGGTACACCACCACCGATTTCAGGCTCTTGATTTTCTCGAACACCGGCATCACCGTGCGGTAGGGGTGGACTTCGTCGATGACGGCGCAACTGACGATGACAGGACAGTCGATCCCATCTGCGAGGCTCATTTGGTCGAAGTAGGTAAGGGTGTCCATGGCTTGGGCGCGGTCGTCGGGATGGTTGGCCAGCCAAGTGTTCAGCTCGATGTAGGGGTTGGCCGTCACCTCGGCTGCCACCGGGAAATTGCAGAGCCACGGTACACCGGCGACGCCAGCCTTGGGGCGGTCGTCGAGACTGCAGGTTGCCAACGTGAGGCCACCGCCTTGGCTGGAACCCCACACGGCCAGCCGGTCGTTGTCAGCTTCAGGACGGCTGCTGAGGAAGTCCAACCCGCGCACGCAGTCCATGTAACATCCGCGATAGTAGTACTCCTCTTTGTCGGTCAGGTTGTAGGTAACCCGCGTGTCGTGCTCAATCTGCCACTCTTCCAGGCTCTCGCCTTGTGAACGAGGGAAGAGGCTGAGAGTTGCGTAACCAAAGCGGGCCAAGAAGCCCGGCAGGACTAGGGTGCCGCCATAGCCTGGCACGACCATCACCGAAGGCCAGCCACGGGCCGGTGGCTTACCGTTGGGGACTGTGAACCAACCCCGTATCTTCTGCTGGCCGAAGCTCTTCATGATTACACGGTGGGTCACGATGTGCAGGTCTGACATTGAGTCGACCTTCTCGACATCGGCGTCGATGGGCACCTCGGCCAGTTGCTCTCTGGTACGGTCCCAAAATGCGGTTATCTCAGCGCTAGGCATTGGGCCCCCTTTCTCTTGTTCCGGCGTAGGAGTGTTGGCTTGGTATTCGCGAACATAAGGCGGCGCTATGGGCGCAGTTTACCCGCCACGGAAAGCCAATGCCAGAGCCGCAATTGGGTTATACTGTACGGCAAGGAGGCGAGCCATGGTACAACCGGAAGTGCGCACAGCCCACCCCTACTACATGTATGACGCAGTACACCAGCAGCCTGAGGCGGTGGCTTCCATGCTGCAACGCCACGGTGCTCAGGCGCGGGAGGTGGCAGCACAGCTGGCTGGGAAACGTCGTCTTTTCCTAGTGGGAATCGGCACCTCGTGGCATGCCGCTCTGACCGCGGAGCACTGGTTCCGCCAACTGTCGGGAATCCATCCTGAGGCCCAAGCATGGCACTCCTTCGAGTTTGTCGCCTACCCGCCTCCCGGCTTGGGTCCTGATGACGCCGTGCTTATTATCAGCCACCGTGGCACCAAGACGTATTCCTTCGAGGCGCTGGATGTGGCCCGTGACCGTGGCGCCCTGACCATCGCCATCAGTTCCACCAGCCCTGGCCCCCGGTTGGAGCCAGCCGACATCAAGTTCCAGACGGTGGAACAGGAAAAGTCGGCAGCGTTCACCGTCAGCTATACCAGTGCCCTCGCGGTCATGGCGCAGATCGCCATAGAGTTGGGCCTGATGGGGGGCGTCGCTGCGGCCAATGGAGCGAGGAGCGAGCTGGAGCGCGTGCCGTCACTCATGCAGGGCGTATTGGACCGGCAGCAGGAAGTCGCCGAATTGGTGGACCGTCACCAAGACCACGAGCGCTATCTGTTTACTGGCTGGGGGCCGAACGAGGCTCAAGCATTGGAAGTCTCGCTGAAGATCAAGGAGACCAGCTTCTCGTCAACTGAGGGGTTCCAAGTGGAGCAGTTGCTCCATGGCCCTTTCATCGCCACCCCATCCAACTCGCTACTGACCCTTATCGCGCCGCCGGGGCCCGGCTATCGCCGCTCGGTGGAAATCACGCACGCAGCCGCGGAGATAGGGGCTCCAGTGTGGGCGCTGGTGCAAGAGGGTGATGAGGAACTGGGGGCGCTGGTCGCTGAGGCCATGACCCTGCCAGCCGTGGACGAACTCTGGAGTCCCTTTGTCTACGTGCTGCCCCTGCAGCTGCTGACTTACTACTTGGCACTAGCCAAGGACTGCCAGCCTGACCGCTTTCGGCGGGACGATCCCGCCTTCGCTGCTGCTCATTCGCACTATGTGCTATAAGCTGGGCACTACGTGCTATAAACCGGACACTATGTAATGTGAGTCAGGGCTCCAGTCCAGCGGCCTTTATCAGGTCAGCGAACCTCGCCTGCTCAGCAGGGATGTTGGCAGGCTCGACCGGTATGGGCAAGGCTTCCAATGCGGGTATCAACGTATCCTGTAGAGCCGTGAGCTCTTGCGGGCTCAACTGCCACTGGCGGGCCACGTCCTCGGCCCCCCACAACACGCCTTGGCGGAAGCCATAATCGGCGATAGCCCTGTTGACTACTTCTGATAGGTTGCTCATGTTTTACCCGCGGACCCTAGCTGGATGCCCGCTGGCCTCCGTCCACGATGAAGGTCGTCCCGCTGACGAATGAGGCCTCGTCGGAGGCGAGGAACAGGATGGCATTGGCGATCTCTTCAGGGCGTCCCACACGTCCCATGGGGTGGGCTTCCTGGCTGGCTTGGAACCCCTCAATGCTGGCGGTGCTGCCCCGCATCTGGGGCGTATCCGTTGGCCCTGGGGCAATGCAGTTGACACGAATCCCCTGAGGCGTGTACTGGGCGGCAGCCGTCGTGGTCAGATGGATGATCCCCGCTTTGCTCACAGCGTAGGGGAGGGCTACGCCGAAGCCACGTATGCCCGCCCCTGACGCGATGTTGATGATTGAACCGCCACCACCGCGCAGCATGTGAGGGATGGTGTACTTGCAGCAGAGGAATACCCCCTTCAGGTTGGTGTCCATGGTGGTATCCCACACCTGCTCGTCGATCTCCGCCAGATTGGGCGCCCGTATCAGGACGGCAGCGGCGTTCACCAGAACATCCAGCTTGCCGAATTGGGCGACTGCGGCGTCGGCCATTGCCTCAATCTGGTCTGCCCTAGAGGTGTCGACCTGCACGAAGAAGGCCTCTCCACCCTGCTCGCCGATGAGACTGACTGTTTCCTCGCCGCCACGGCGGTTACGATCAGCCACGACCACCCGAGCGCCCTCCTCGGCAAAGCGCAACCCTGTGCGCCGGCCAATGCCGGAGGACGCCCCGGTAATCAGGGCCACTTTGTCTTTCATACGGTCTACGATGACTGCCTCCCTGGACTACTCAGGTCGAAGACCTATTGTTCCGGCAGCCAAGCCAGCGAGGAAACCTCGCTGAACTCTCGCCACTGCTTTGTCCAGTTGTCGCCACCGTCTTCACTGCGGTACAGGTAGCCGTAGCGGCTGGCGGCCAACACGGTGTCGGGGTCCCACGGCTGCATGTTGACGGTCCACATCGCCGAGTTGGGCTGGGAGCCAAGAGAGAGCCTGTCCCACGACTGCCCCGCATCGGTGGAGCGCATCACGTTGCCCGTGGTGCCGGGGGTGGCGTCGCCCATGGTGACGAACAGCGTGCCGGGGTCGCCGGGTTTGGAGGCCACACCGCGGGGATAACGCAGACCGAATACATCGTCGACGCCCAGCGGGGTCCAACTCTCGCCCTCGTCGGTGCTGCTCCAGACTTCGTCGTTCACTAGGATGAACACTGTCTTGGGAGGGCCTTCCACCACCAAGACGTTGTGAACGTCCATATTGGCGATGGGACCCTGCACCCGGGTCCAAGTGTCACCGCCGTCGGTGCTGCGCCGGAAGCCATCGACTTCCAGCCCGGCCCATACATTGCGGCTGTCGGTGGGGTCGACGGAGATGCCGGTAAAGCGGGGGATGCCAACATTCATGCAATACTCGGCGATGTCCATGGGGCGGTGTTCCCAACTCTTGCCGCTGTCGGTGGAGCGGAAGAGGCCGGGCTTGCTGGGTGTGCCGGTGCCAGCGAACATAACGTCGGCGTTGTTGGGGTCTTGGGTGAGCACCCAGACCACTGAGCCCTTCATGGCGTTGTCTTGTAGCTGCCAGTGGATGCCCGCGTCGTCGCTGCGATACAGCCCCATGTCGGTGCCCGCGTACACGATCTCAGGTTGGCGTGGATCCGAGCTGATGGCGCGGCAGATGCAATCGGAGTGCATGCCTTGGGAGACTCCGGCCCGCATCCAGCGCTCGCCGTTATCGGGGCTCATCATGATTCCTTGTCCGACGGTCCCCACCAGAATGGTGCCATTAGTTGACATGGTCTCCTCCTCTGCTTCCGCTTGGGAGTTGAGTGTGAATGGGTTGATTATAGGTGGCGTTGTTGTAGCTTGGCAAGCTGACTTGGTGGTGTGGTAGACTTCCGTCGCATTCGGGGCCATATCTGACGGAAGAGATGATGGAAGACAAAAAAGTTATATTCTCCGGCATGAGACCCACCGGCAGGCTGCACTTGGGTAACTACCTAGGCGCCCTGCAGAACTGGGTGGGGCTGCAGGACGAGTACAACTGCATCTATGCCGCGGTGGATGTGCATGCCCTTACAACCATCACCGGGCCGCAAGACATCCTCGACATACAGCCCAACATCCGTGAGATGTTGGTGGACTGGCTGGCGGCAGGCTTGGACCCGCAGCGCAGCATCCTCTTCGTCCAGTCCCATGTGCCGGAGGTGCTGACCCTCAGCACCCTGCTGAGCATGGTCACTCCCCTTGGCTGGCTGATGCGCGTGCCCACTTTCAAGGATAGGGTACGTCAGATGTCGGAGACGGAGGAGAGCGTCAGCTACGGGCTGGTGGGCTATCCTGTACTTCAGACTGCCGACATCATCCTCTACAAGGCCAGCGCCGTACCCGTAGGCGAGGACCAGATCCCCCATCTGGAACTGGCCCGCGAAATTGTGCGCAGGTTCAACAACACTTTCGGCGACACCTTCCCCGAACCACAGGTCAAGCTGACGGAAGTCCCCTCCATCGTTGGCCTTGATGGTCAACATAAGATGAGCAAGAGCTTGGACAACCATATCGAGCTGGCATCCGACCCTGAAGAGACGCGGAAGCGAGTCCTGACCGCCTTCACCGACCCGGAGCGCGTCCGTCGCAATATTCCTGGACGTCCGTCGGTATGCAACGTCTACTCGCTGCATAAGGTATTTGACCCCGACAACCTCGATACCATCTATGACGAGTGTACCTCGGCCACCCGTGGCTGCGTCGACTGCAAGCGGCAACTGGCTGATGGCATCAACGACTATCTAGGCGAGATGAGGGACCGACGCCGAGAGTTGGAAGCGAGGCCGGATTACGTGACGGAGGTGCTGCTGGATGGGGCGAAGCGGGCCAAAGTCATCGCCAAGGCCACCATCGACGAGGTCACCGAAAAGATGGGTCTGGGGATTCCTCCTCTGTCTTGAGCCGCGGGAGTCGTCGCTGCATATCCTCCCCGCCGTCCAATCCACCCTCGTCCCAACTTTCCCCCTCCACCTTCAAGGGGGAATCACGCCCAATCGCTGTACCACGATTGTAAGAAAGAAGCAGGTTGAGCCGCATGTCGACTAGCAATTCCAACTTACCCGCATCTTCGAGCGGACAACCTCCCCTTGCCGTAGCCGCGGAAGCGGCCCGCCGTGCTGGCAGGGTCCTGATGGACCGGTTCGCAGGCGAGATTGCCATTAGCTTCAAGGGTCGGGGCGATGTGGTCACCGACGTTGACTTGGAGTGCGAACGGGTGATCCTCGAACTTCTCGCCGAGGAGTACCCTGATTTCGGCATCCTGTCTGAGGAGTCGGAGCCCGTGGATACCGGCTCCCCCTATACATGGGTCATCGACCCGCTGGACGGCACCCGTAACTACTCCGAGGGCATCGCCCACTTCTCAGTGGTGGTGGCTCTTGCATATGAGCGTCGCCCCGTGGCCGGGGTAACCTACGACCCTGTGCGGGACCAGATGTTCCAAGCCGAGTTGGGCAAGGGCGCCCAGCTTAACGATACGGCCATCTCCATCTCGCCCAAACAGGAGTTGGACCGCTGCCTGATGGGGTTCGACATGGGGTACACGGACGTAGACGCGGGCAAGGCGTTGGACATGGTGAGGCACCTGTGGCCCGGCGTGGAGGCCATACGCATCATGGGGTCAGGGGCATTGGGGCTGGCCTACGCTGCTGCAGGACAGTTGGACATCTACTTCCACCACCGGCTCTTCCCTTGGGATGTGGCCTCGGGCCTGCTGCTGGTGACTGAAGCGGGCGGGACAGTGGTGAACCGACAAGGCGAGCCGGGGGGTCTGGACAGCCCCAGCGTGATTGCCACCAGCCAACCCCTGCTAGACCAGTTTCTGGCCGCTACCGAGGGCACTAGCTGGCGTCTCGGCTAGCGGGCCAGCGGCCAAGGTTTCGAGCATCTCGTCGACGCTTTTCCACACATGACGCGGCTTCTGTCCCAAGGTCGCCTCTGGATTTACCGACCCCCACAGAGCGGCTCCGCCGGTGGCCCCTGCATTGTGGGCGCACTCGATGTCTACATGACTGTCCCCCACAACGAGTGTCTCCTGGGGTGGGACCGCTAGCTCGTCCAATATCATCTGAAGGCGTTTCGGGTTGGGCTTGTAGATGCCGTCTTCTTCCCGGAAGTGAATGCTGTCGAACAACTCCGCCATGCCGCTTTCGGAGGCCTCTCGTCCTCCATACCTCGCGCGCTTGTCCGACATCACCGCCAGCACGTATCCTCGGCCCTTCAAGGACGAAATGGCTTCGATTACCCCGTCGTACAGATGGCCTAGGCTCATCATGTGCGCCGTGTAGAACTCTTGGTAAATGTCGTGGACATTTTGGGCGTTGTCAGGAAACATCTCACGGATGTGGTGAATAATGGGCATGGAGTAGTGGGGCGCTATCTCCTCGACCGGGGGCCGGGGAAGGCCCAGCTGATCAGCTGCCTCCCAGACGCCTGCGACGTGCAGATCCCAGCTGTTCCAGAGTGTCTGGTCCCAGTCGAATACTATGAGGCTATACTTGCTCATGGTTCACCTATTCACATTATAAGGGTGCGTCAGTCTTACCAGATAGGCTTTTCGTTCTGTCCTAGCAGGGTGTTCCTTTGCCAGACCTCATTCTGGAAAACGCAAGAGTCCTGACCATGGACCGCCAACGGTCCACAGGCTGGTACGTGGCCATCGAAGGCGACCGCATCGCCTCTGTAGGCTCCCGTGAGAGGCTGCGCGACCTGCCGGCTGCAGGTGTCAAGCGCATCGACTGCCAAGGCATGACGCTTGTCCCCGGCTTTCACGACGCCCACATCCACCTGTTGGCCTACGCCTCCAGTCTGCTCCAAGTCGACTGCCGCCCTAGTCGAGTCACCTCCATCACCGATATCGTCCAAGCGATCAGGCAACGTGCCACCGTCACTGCCCCAGGCCAGTCCATCCGCGCCTTCGGCTACGACGAGTTCTACCTGCCGGAAGAGCGTCATCCCAGCCGCCACGACCTCGACGCCGCCACGACCTCCCACCCTGTGCGGCTGGACCACCGTACCGGACACGCTTCCGTACTCAACAGCGCCGCCCTTGCCGTCCTCGACATTGGGCGCGACACCCCAGACCCCGTGGATGGTGTCATCGATCGCGATGAGGCGACTGGAGAACCTACCGGTCTGCTGTTCGAGATGTCGCGCCACCTCCGGCCTCTGGGCGGGGGGCGAGACCCTGTCGATTACGGACAGGCCGTTGCCCTAGCCAACGAACAACTACTGATGCGGGGCGTGACCTCTCTACAAGATGGAGGCGCAAGCAATGACGCCGACCGATGGTATGCCCTGCGGAGGCTGAAGGAGGACGGCGGTCTGACGCCACGGCTCACGGTCATGCGAGGGGCGCACCATCTGGATGCCTTCGAAGAAGCTGGGTTGAAGGCAGAGCTAGGCAACCACGACGTGTCTTTGGGCGCTGTCAAGATCATGCTGTCCTTCACCACAGGCGCAGCCCAGCCCGAACCGAAGGAGCTGCAGGAGTTAGTCCATCGAATGCATCGCGCTGGCCATCAGCTTGCTATCCACGCCGTGGAGCAGGAGGCTGTGGGACTGGCCGCTTCCTGCCTGCTACGGGCCCAGCGCCAGTGGCCCCGGCCCGATGCCCGTCACCGCATTGAGCACTGCTGCGAATGCCCTCCGGACTCAGCAGACATGCTGGCTGAAGCTGGGGCCATCGTGGTGACCCAACCCGCCTTCACCCATGCCTACGGAGAGAAATACCTAGCCCTCACACCCAGCGAGCTTCACTCCCATCTCTATCCGCTGAAGCGACTGCGACAGCGTGGCATCCCCTTGGCCGCCGGCTCAGATGCCCCAGTAGCCAGCCCTAACCCTCTGCTCTCCATCCACGCCGCCCATTCCCGACGGACTGCGGATAACAGGCCCTTCAACCCGGGCCAAGGCGTGTCAGTCCACGACGCGCTGTGGATGGAGACCATGGGAGGGGCCCACTCATCGTTCCATGAGAGGCACAAGGGCAGCATAGAAGTGGGCAAGCTAGCCGACTTGGTGCTGCTTTCTGGCGAACCGGGGGAGGAGGGTGCGGATGTGGTGATGACGATGGTAGGGGGACGGGTTGTCTGGGAGGCTTAGCGCGTACGCTCCATCACGAAGTTGGCCAAGTCCATCAGTGGCCGGCGGGCGGGGCCGTCGTTCAGCTCCTTGAGGTTGTGGCTCGCCTTGGCGCAGTAGTCGCGCACAACAGCGTAGCACTCCTCCACGATGCCCGAATTGCGGATCATCTCCAGCGCGGCCTCGAGTTGGCCGTCGACGTTACCCTCTTGGAACAGGGCCTTGACCGGGTTGTCGTCGGGGTACCGTTCAATGAACCTGATGGTGGGAAGTGTCAACACGCCCTGTAGCAGGTCATGGCCTACCGGCTTGCCAATCTCGTCGGTGGACCCCAACACATCCAGTATGTCATCGACGATCTGAAAGGCCATGCCAATGTGGCGCCCATAGTCCTTCAGGGCCTGCACCGCAGGTTCGGGGGCGCCACTTAGGAGGGCTCCTGTCTCGGCGGCCGTAGAGAACAGCGACGCCGTCTTGCGGTAGATGCGGTCGCAGTAGTCCTCTTCCCGTTGCTGCCAGTTGTAGGTGTTGAAGTACTCCAGCAGCTCACCGCTCGAGAGATCCATGATGGTCTCGGAAAAGCGTCGGATAGCCCGTACATTTCCTGTATCGCAGACGAAGGTGGCAGATGTGGCGAATACGTAGTCGCCCAGCAGCACGGCTGCGTTGCGTCCCCACAGGCTGCCCACGGTGGCCTTGCCCCGGCGCAGGGAAGAGTTGTCCACGGTGTCGTCGTGAATCAGGGTGGCCACATGCAACAACTCCACGGCTGTGGCCATGATGATGGGTAACGTGTAGTCCTTGGCGTAGAACTGGGAGGCGAGCAGGGTGATGGCGGGCCGGACGCGCTTGCCTCCCGTCCCTGCGACATAGTCCAACATGCCAGCGAGCTCGCCGACACCCTCTTTGGCTACGCGGCGCAGGCGCTCCTCTACCTGAGCAAGCTCGTCAGCGACGGGCACGTAGATAGAAATGGTTGTGAGGTCGGACCCTTCCGGCAAAGTTCTTCTATCCTCGGGCGCTGACCAAACGGGAGGTCTCTTCTTCCACCACACCGTCGTCCAGCTTGGTAAACAGGGGTTCAGGCCGCTGCATTGGCTGTCCGGGAGGCAAGTGCTCAGTGGTGCCATGCCAGCTCCACCCGCAGTCGCCTACCTCACCATCGTATCCCAGCATCCGGTGTAACCGCTGGGCGCTGAAGGGTATGTAGGGGGCCATCAGCACCTTGAGGCAGTTAATGGTGGCCATGGCTACCCAGAGGGTAGTGGCCGTTGCTTCCCGGTCTGTCTTTACGGTGACCCAAGGGGCCTTGGAGTCTAGGTAGCGGTTGGCCTCTTGGGCTAGGGCCATGGCTTGTGTCAGCCCAAGGCGGAAGCGACAGGATGCCAGGCTCGCGCCCACGTTCTCCAAGGCCTGGGTGCATTTCTGCAGCAGCAGGTTGCTAGCGTCGTCCAAGTCTCCCGGAGCAGGTATCTTACCGTCGAAATTCCGGTAGGTCATGGTGAGCACCCGCTGCACTAGGTTGCCGAAGGTGCCGACCAACTCGGAGTTGTTGCGCCGCAGGAACTCTCCCCAAGAGAAGTCGGTATCACCTGTCTCCGGCATGCTCATGGTGAGGTAGAAGCGGAGCGGGTCGGGGTCGTACCGCTCCAGATAATCGGGCAGCCACAGGGCCCAGCGTTGGCTGGTGGAAAACTGTCGCCCCTCCAAGCTCAGAAACTCATTGGCAGGCACATCGTAAGGCAGGTTCAAGCCCTCGTACCCCATGAGCATGGCCGGCCAGATCATGGTGTGGAAAGGAATGTTGTCCTTGCCAATGAAATAGAAGGGCTTGGCCTCTGGGTTGTGCCACCACTCCTTCCAAGCGTCGGGCTCCCCCCGCTCCGATGCCCACTGCACCGAGGCCGAGAGGTAGCCGATGACCGCCTCGAACCAGACGTATATCCGCTTGTCATCATAGTCGTCCAAGGGCACAGGGACGCCCCATGTGATATCGCGGGTGATCGCCCGGTCCAGCAACGCCTCTTCCAAGTAGGCCTTGGTGAAATTGAGGACATTGGGACGCCAGTGATTCTTGTCCTGCACCCAAGCCAAGAGCGGCTCGCGGAAGGCGCTGAGGCGCAGAAAGAAATGGTCGGAGTTCTGGAAACTGGGTGTGGTGCCTGACAGGCTACACTTAGGATCTATTAAGTCCTGCGGGTCGAGGGTGCGTCCACAGTTATCGCATTGGTCGCCCCGGGCGCGGGTGTTGTCGCAGTGAGGACACGCCCCTTCCACGTAGCGGTCGGGCAGGAAGCGGTGACACTCGGGGCAGTAGGGCAACAGCATGGTGTCCTTGTAGATGAAGCCCTTCTCCAGCAGCTTGAGGAAGAAGTCCTGCGACACCTCGCGGTGATTGTCGGTGCCTGTGGTGGTGAACAGGTCGAAGCTGATTCCCATCCGTTGCCACGAGTCGAGGAAATCGCTGTGGTACTTGTCCACCACCTGCCGTGGCGTCAGCCCTTCCTGTTCCGCGCGAATGGTGACAGGCGTACCATGCTGGTCGCTGCCCGACACCATCAGCACCTTGTCGCCCTTGGCCCGGTGGTAACGGGCAAAAATGTCTGCCGGGAGATAGCACCCAGCGAGATGGCCCAAGTGCAACGAGCCATTGGCGTAAGGCCAAGCGACGGCTACCAGGATGTGCTCGGACATTCAGTTGGTCCCCGGAACGGTTCGGTTTCGTCCGAATATTCTAGCACAGGCCCAGTCGCGGTACGAATGGGCCTAGGTGCTTGGGAAGGGTCTCGAGAAACGCTTCTGTGCCGAGAGGGAAGAGAGCTGCTAGCTGGCGTGGTCGCATGGCTTAAGCCCTTTGTATCTGACATGGGACGCCGGTTGTATCTGCGGCGCTTTGTTCGTATCTGTCGAATGTCCCATCTGTCGGAGCCCAACTCTGTTTCCCTATCTGAGGGGGTGTGGCATTCCGTCTTACACACGAGGCGACATAACGTGAGACGAATGGATGTAAGGACGGCCCTTGTAGGTGCCCAATCTCGCGACGAAGACCAAACTGAGAGATTGTCCCTGCGCTGTGGGACTTGTGCTATCATTGCGACACTCTAGGGGGTGCGTCATGTTAAGGAGTATCGGGTTGCCCGAGATACTCATCATCCTCGCCGTTCTGCTTCTGCTTTTTGGGGCGACACGCCTGCCTCAGGTCGGCAAGTCGCTGGGCTCCAGCATGCGCGCCTTCAAGCGGGCTGTCACCGGGGAGGACGAACCGGAGCCTGCCAAGAGCGAGACCGAGACCCCGGTGGGCAAAAGCACCGAAACTTAGGGTTCTCTAGGTAGCCACACTGGCAGGCGATGTGGCTTTGCCGCGCCGGGCCACCTTGGCCAGCAACACGCCCACCTCGTACAGCACGATGAGGGGCACCGCCACCAGCACTTGATTCAGCGGGTCGGCCGTTGGAGTAATCAGGGCGCTGAGGATGAAAGCCACTACTACCCAGTAGCGACGCCACCTGCTAAAGCCACGTGCTGTAACTATCCCCAGCTTGGCTAGCAGGAACATCACCAAGGGCGTCTCGAACACGACCCCCATCCAGAACATGAGCATGACCGTGACGTTGATGTAGTTGCCTATCCTGATCAGGGGCTCGGCCACATCGCTCCCGAAGCCAAGCAAAAAGTCCAAGGCCGGAGGGAGCAGCACGAAGTAAGCAAAGGCGCAACCCCCAGCGAAGCAAAGCAGGCTCGCAGGCAGGAAGGCCAGCAGATATCGGCGTTCGCGGGGCGTCAGCCCTGGGGAAACAAACCTCACCACTTGGTACAGCATGACCGGGAAGGCCATCACGATCCCGGTCAATAGGCATACCTTTACCCACACGCCCAACATCTCGGTGAGTTGGGTACGCACCAGTTGGCGCCCGTCTTCTGAGTCGAAGTTCCCGAGGTGCTTCAGCACGTCGACCAAGTCCTCGAAGAAAACAGCGCCGACAATGGCACCGGGCAACACAGAGAGAATCGAGATGATGAGGCGCCACCGCAGCTCCCGCAGGTGCTGACCGACGGAGAGCTGGCGTTCCATCAGTCTTGAGCCTTGTGGTCCGAGTCCCGCTCCTTGTTTGAACGAGTATCCTTAGACTCGGACGAGTCATCCCAATGGCTGGGATCCATCGTCGACGAGAGGTCGGTGAAAGACCGGCGCACCTCGCCGAACATCTTGCCGGCGCTGCGGGCCATGTCTATCGCCTTGCCGGGCCCCAACACGATGATGGCGACCAGTGCGATCACCAGTAGCTCCATGACGCCAACGCCCATCATTGGGCTTTGTCCTCCACGGGTGTGTGCAGCGGACAATTGGTACAGCTCTCGACTAGAGGGTTCGGTACTTGAGGCTCTTGTCCACAACCCATATCCCTTAACATGCCGAGCAGCGTGCACAAGGGTAGCCCCACGACATTGGTGTAGCAGCCCTGCACGCCGCTGGCTGGGTGAAAGTCTGCATCCTGTACCCCGTAGGCCCCTGCCTTGTCCATGGGAGACCCTGAGGAGATATAGGCTTCCATCTCAGCATCCGAGTAGTCACGCATCAGTACGGTGGACGTCTCGCTGGTCAGCCGGTATGCGCCGGTAGAGGCATCGACCACCGCGACGCCACTAAATACTTGGTGGGTGTTTCCACGCAGCCGTTGCAACATCCTGCGCGCTTTGTCCACCGCAGCCGGCTTTCCCAGGATTTCGCCTTGGTGCACCACCACACTATCGGCCCCGACAACCAAGCCCTCCGAAACAGTCGCTGCCACCGCCTGAACCTTGGCCAAGGCCAGTCTGCGCACGAGGTCGACTGGCAACTCGTCCGGGCCTGGCTCCTCTGGCACCGAGGAGGGCTGCACTTGGAAACGCATGCCGAGGGCGTCCAGCAGTTCGCGCCGTCGCGGGGAGGCGGAAGCCAGAGTCAGGGTTCCGGAAGCGTTCTCCTTAGCCTCGTCAGCCACGGCCAATGTGGCTACGCACTCCACATGGTGGGTCTGGGGGAACATATCGATGGGCTGCACCTTCCGCAGTTCGAAGCCACCAGCGCACAGTACCTTGAGGTCTCTCGCTAGGGTGGACGGGTCGCACGAGATATACACGACTTTCGGCGGGCGCAGGCGCACCAGCGACTCCAACATGCTGGGGTGACAGCCCGCACGGGGCGGGTCCAGCACGATCGCGTCGGGACAGCGCTCCATCGATGCCAAGGCGTCCTCGGCACGGGCATGGCAGAGTTCAAGGTTGGGGATGCCTTCGCAGTTGACTTGGGCATCGTCCATCGCCGCGCTAGATTCCTCGATGGCGATGACTTGTTTACAGTAAGGCGCCAGCAGCACGGCGAAAGTCCCGACGCCAGCGTAAACATCAGCAACTACCTCGTCGCCAGTCAACTCCAACTCGTCCCGGAGGATCTGCACCATTCGTTCCGCCTGCTGAGTGTTCACCTGAAAGAATGAGGGCGAGGCCACTCGGAAGACGTGGCCTCCCATCAGTTCGCGGAAGTGCTTCTGTCCTGTGGCTAGCGGCACATCCGGGTTCCGCAACGTAGGCTGCACCAGCACATCGCCGGTGCCAGTGCCGTAGCGCACCGACAACTGGGTGGTCTCGGCGCAGTTGCCCTGTAGCTGGCCAAGCGTGGTATTGATTCCTTCGTCCATCAGCATACAGCGGTCGATGGGCACGAAGCGGCGGCTCTCGCGATTGACGTAGCCCAGCGCACCCTGTGGACCGATGGTGAAGCGGGCGTGGTTCCTGTAGCCGAAAGGCGCGGGAGCAGGGAGTATGTCGGCCACGGGCGGGTCTTCCAGACCGCCAATCCTCTGCAACGCGTCGACGACAGCCTCGCGCTTCAACTCCCGCTGGCGTTCCTCGCTGATGTGTTGCCACTGGCAGCCGGTGCATGCGCCGAAGTGGGGGCAGGGAGGCTCGGTGCGATGGGGTGAGGATTCAAGGACCTGCACCACCCGGGCCGCCAGGTATCTGCGGTGGCGGCGCACAACCTCAACTTCTACCTCTTCGCCATCGATGCCGCCGAATACGAAGAGGGGCAGGTCGTCATGCTGGGCTAAGGCTTCTCCCAAGCGCCCCCACCCCTGCAGTCGCACTCGCAGCCGTGCGCCAATCTCCACAGCTTCAACCATCAGCTTGATCCATAGGCGTTCACTATAGACCACGGCCCCAAGGCTGCCAAGCGAGCGTGTGCCGTGGCGTCTCCTCTGTTATGTGTCGCAAGTAGGCCCGAACGGCGATTTTTCCTTGACTTGGCATCTGGCCTCTGTTAGATTTTTCTTTAACCTCTCCCCATGGGAAGTTATTCCTCTCACAAAATCCCCTCAGCGACGGCTATCCAGCCGCCCGCCCATCTGACCGCCTTTATGTGCCCCGCTTCCCTTCATCTGCCCCGTCTGCGCATTCTCTTCGAGGTGATGCCGCCATGAGCTTTACGCCTTTCAAGGAGCTTCGCCCTGCCTATGGTTTCGATGAAGTGGCCATTGTCCCCGGAGAGGTGACCGTCAATCCTGAAATGACCAGCACTGAGATGCGCATTGGGGACACCGTTTTTGATATCCCGGTTATGGCATCTGCGATGGATGCCATTGTGTCGCCAGCCACCGCCATACTCATGCACCAGATGGGCGGCCTCGGTGTCCTGAATTTGGAGGGCCTCTACACTCGTTACGACGACCCCCATTCCAGACTGGAGGAAGTGATCTCGGCCTCGAAGCAGGAGGTCACAGGACTGCTCCAGGAGGTCTACGCTCCACAGGTGCAGTCGCACTTGGTGGGGCAGCGTGTTCAGGAGATCAAGGCAGCAGGTTCCTGCTGTGCTGTGTCGGTGACGCCCAACAACGCCAAGGCGCTGTCGCCGATAGCCGTGGAAGCGGGGGCCGACATCCTGTTCGTGCAGTCCACCGTGACTACAGCCCGTCACACCTCCCGCAGCTACCGCGGCCTACAGTTGGACGAGCTCCGTGAGCAGGTCGGCATCCCTGTGGTGGTGGGCAACTGCGTCAGCTACTCCGTTGCCTTGGCCCTCATGGAGACAGGCATCGATGGTGTGCTGGTAGGCGTGGGGCCGGGCGCAGCCTGCACCACCCGCGAGGTGGTGGGTGTGGGCGTCCCTCAGGTGACAGCCACTATGGAATGCGCCGCTGCCCGCCAGGAGTACTTCAACCGCAGCGGGCGCTACGTCCCCATCATCACCGACGGAGGTCTGCGTACTGGCGGCGACGTCTGCAAAGCAGTCGTCAGCGGGGCTGACGGCGTGATGATTGGAACCCCCTTTGCCCAAGCTGAGGAAGCCCCCGGCAGGGGCTTCAACTGGGGCATGGCCAACCCCCACCCCAACCTCCCCCGCGGCACCCGCATCAAAGTCGGCACCAAGGGTACCCTCAATCAGATACTCTTCGGCCCAACGTCCGTGACCGACGGCACCCAGAACCTAGTGGGAGCCCTCAAGGTGGGCATGGGCATGTGTGGGGCCGTGAACATACAGGAACTACAGCAGGCCGAGATGGTCATCGCGCCCTCCATCAAGACCGAAGGCAAGATCTTCCAGTTCGCTGCGAACTGAGGCGGCGACAAAGCCGGGGCGCCATACACACCCGTAGACATCTCCGGTCAAGAAGCTGTCTGCCTTCTTTGCGGGCCCCAATCCGCAGTTGGTCGCTTGGGACGCGTGTACTTGTGAAGACACGACTTCATGCGAGATGCTCCGAATGCACTGGTTCGCAATGAAGACGCTGGCATTGGTCGTGGCCTCAATACTCTGTCTGATGTTCAGCGGCTGTGGTGATGCAACTCCGCAGGGGAGCCTAAGCAACGGATCTCAAGAGACCTCGGGCCCGGACGCCCAAGGCACGTTCGCCGGTCTCCTGAAACTCATACCCCGCAATGATGAAACCCTCAAGTGGGTGGGCTTCAATGACTATGCCCGCGCCCGCGACTCCTTTCGCATTTAGCTGCCCGGCGACGATGCCAACTATGAGGAGTTGAAGGACTACATGGGGCTCCTCGACCAAACTGCCGTGATGGCCAGAGGGCCTTTCATAAGCGGATTCACTGACTATGGTCAACGGCAACTGAAGAACCGGCGCCACTTAGCCTTCGACATACGGCATGTTGAACAAAGCATCAGCACTCTCTATTCCCTCAAAGGCTTTCAGAGCACCGTGGAGGTAGTTCGAGGCCGCTTTGATCCTGACGCCACCGAAGGCGCCCTCGACCGTTGCCTTGAATGTCCTGATACGGACAGAGAGGAGCACTTGGGGCAACAATTCTACGGTTGGGGCGGAGAAGATATCGGTGTAAACGACGGAAGAATATTCCAGCCCCCCGCCTTCGACGACCTTGGAAGGGGCGGCCGTATCGCAGTGTTGGACTCCTACGTCTTCCGCACCGTTGAGACGGAGGCCATGCGCTCCCTTATCGACGCCCGCCTCGGGCAGAAAGCCTCCCTTGGCGACGACCGGGATATGCTACTAGGTGCGAGGCACCTGGATAACTTGGGAGTCCACTCAGCAGTTCTACTTGGCGAAGTGGAATTCCTAGGGATCCAGTCTGGACCTCCGCGATGCGACTACTGCAACAATGAAGAACGAGAGCAACTGAAGGAATACGCTGAAGAGACCGTCATCGATGAGTACGGTGTTCTGGGGACGGGTGTTGGCTCCGATGAAGATGGTCTGTTTGGGGCCCTAGTCTTCGTCTACGACGATGAGGGTAGAGCCCAGCGCAATGTGCGCCTCTTCGAGGACAGGCTGGCAGACTCCGTCAGTTTGGCGCATGACCAACCATGGGGCGAAATCTTCCAAGAGGTCGAGGTGTGGCATCAGGGCAGAACGCTAATGGCAAAGCTGCGCAGCACAGAGCACCCTAGGATATGGAATGGGATGTTGCTAGACCGGGACACCCTGCTGTGGTACAGATAGCCGGTGGCACCTCAAGGCGACGCTAGAAACAAGGCCCTGCCACCCCATCGGAGCCGGACCGCAGAAAGAGAATGGCCGGTCGAGCGACCGGCCATTCTCTTTCGATGCTATTCCGGGTACACGATTGATGCCTAGTGCATCGTCGAGCCTAGTGCATCGGCGAGAAGGAAGCGGGGCTCAGGATCTTGACTTCCTGGCGCACGAGCATCTCGCGGGTGGGCGCAGGCCAATGGGGGTCCTTGGAGGCCTCGGCGCGCACACGGTCGCGCTCCTCTAGGCTGGCATAGGGCCAGACATGGATCCACTTGTTCAGCCCGCCCAGCTCGGTATACCAGCAGGCGGCCAGGGGCGAGTACTTCTCCCGGTGGGTGATGGCGTCGGCCCAGCGCTCGATGACCGTGTTGATGCTGCCGGGCTTGTAGGTATAGGTCCGCATCTCATACACGTTGCCCAGCTCCTGCTCGCCGTCCCAGTCCCGCATGAAGGGAGCAGGAATCAGGATTTCGGCTTCCTGGTTTAGCAGGTCGGCATTGTGCTTGGGTGGCCAGTTTTCGTCCTTCATGGCTTGGGCGCGGATATCCGTCCGGGCCTGCAGGCTTTCATAGGGCCAGACATGGATGGCTTGATTCAGGGGTCCGAACTCAGTCTTCCAGAAGGCGCCCAGCGGGGAGTACTTGCTGCGATGGGGGACGGCCTCGCCGAACCCACGCTCGAACTCGGCCACATTGCCCGGAGCGAAGGTATAGGTCCGCATCTCGTAGATCATTCTTTCTCCTCCTCTTACTTGGGGGAATCAGTGTCCCGGCCCTTATGAGGGGTTGGCGGTAGTCTAGCAAACCTGCTGTATCTGGGCAACCAAAATGCCTCGGACCGTGGCCGAACGCCAACCCCCGACGAATCGCCTGAACTCTGCCCCCCAACCCGTTCGTCCTGAGCGGAGTACGACGGCGCGCGGGTAGTATCCTTGTACGCAGTCGAAGGGCGGTATGCTGGCGAGCGAGACGTCTTGCTTACTCCCCTGCGAGCCTAGCTACCTCTTGCGCCAACTCATCCTGTGCGCCACGTTCCTGCGCTGCCCACCCTTCCAGCGTCGCCACATAGTCCGCCAACGCCCCTTGCGCTTCGGCGATCAACGCTCTCGTTGGCCCTGGGCCAGGGCTGCCGTGGGTTGTTTTGCCCTCCAGATTGCTAGCCGGGTCCAAGCATGTGCGGACCTGTTCGGCACTGAGGCCCAATTCTCGCCCAGAGACTCGAAGGGCAACCGCATCAATGGTGGCTGGTCCGACCTCGTCCCAAGGAGTCCCCTGTTGCAGGACTTCGTTGACTAGGTTCCCCACAATGCCGTGGGCCTCGCGGAAAGGCAGGCCCTTCTCACGCACCATCAGGTCGGCCAGTTCCGTCGCCGTGCAGAAGTCTTGACGTGCCCTTTGGTGCAGTCGGTCTCGGTCTATGGTCAGGCCGTCGATGGTGCGATGGGCCAAACGCACCATGGCCGTGCCCTTCTCCAGCGCGTCCCACACCGGCGCGACTGCCTCGTGGCTCATGTCTTGGCAGTGCATGAAGTTGACGCCCTTTTGCACCGTCAGACTCGCCACCAGTGCACCCGTTAAGGCACCCGCCCCCGACTTGATGTACTCCAAGGTCACGGGGTTCTTCTTCTGTGGCATGATGCTGCTGGTCATGGCCACCTCGTCGGCCACTTCTACCGCGCTCCACTCGTCGGTGCACCATAGATACAGGTCTTGGGCTAGGCGGCTCATTGTCACTCCCATGGTGGCGGTGGCCGAGAGCAGCTCCGACACGTAATCGCGGGAAGCCACGGCGTCGAGGGTGCTCTGCAGGACGGAATCGAATCCAAGCCATCGTGCCATGACCGAGCGGTCGATGGGAAATCCCGTTCCGGCGAAGGCGCAGGCACCCATGGGGCTGAGGTTCAGGCGCGGATGTATCGCCAGAAGCCGTTGCGCGTCCCGCTCCAACGCCATGGCTACGCTGCCTAGGTAGTGGCCCATGCTGGTGGGCTGCGCGGGTTGCAGGTGGGTGTAGCCGGGCATCACTGTCGCAACGTGGTCCTCCGCTTTGTCCAGCAGCAGGTCGATGAAGGTTAGGAGAGGCCCCGCCAGTGACGGCAACGCCTCGCGCACTGCAATGCGGGTCATGGTCGCGTAGATGTCGTTGCGGCTGCGCCCCGTATGCATCCTGCCACCGATGTCGGCCCCCACCCGCTGGATGATTGCGTGTTCCATGTTGAGGTAGGCGTCCTCAAGCCCTGGGTCGAAGGGCAACGCCTCTACTCCGGCGGCCTCCAACTCCGACAGCACCCCCAACAGCGCCCTTCCATGCTCCCGCGTCATCAGGTCTTGGCGCACCAGCATCACTATATGGGCGCGGTTGATGCGCAGCAGGATGCGGAAGTCGCGTCCCGGCGATGTGAGGGCCCGTGGCCGGAACAGGTATTCCACCACTTCTTCCGCTGGCGCCGCCTTGATTCTCTCTCTCACAGCCTAGTACCTTCCCACTCGATAAACGTATTGAAGATTGTTGAGGGAACGCCAGACCTCCGCTCCCCGCGCGTTCACTTCCGGCAACATGTCGTTGGCATCCGTGCGCTTCCTGTCCTGTCCTGTGTCCGCATAGTCACGTTCCAGCGTCAGCCATTCGACCACGGTGTCAACGTATGTGCGGAATTCCTCGTGGAGAAGTTGTGCCGGTTCGGGATATGTGGCCGATGCTAGTTCAACCTGTATGTCACCGATGGTGGCCACCACTCCTCGAAGAACGGCAGCGCGTTGGGATCGTGTCAGGTTGTCGTCCAAGGACTCGTTGCGCCGGTCCACCTCTTCATCTACTGAGGCATACCTGGAATTCATCTGTTCGATATAGCTCCGCATCTCCTCCCTCTCAGGGTCGTTCCACTCCGTGATCCATGTGTTCACCAGTTGTCGCAGTTCCTGGTAGGAAATGCCAAGGACATCTTGAATAGCGCGGGAAAGAGAGACCCCTCGACTGATTCGACGGATAATCTCGATCGGGGCATCGTCAGAGAACTCTTGGCTAATGTATTGCACGGCCATGCGAGCCTTACCATATTGAAGGCCAATAAGGATGTCGTCGATTTCGGCATTCCAAGCTGACCGGTTCTCCAACGCATTGAGGTCGCGTGCCATGCCAGCTATTTGGGCGGCTTTGGCGTCGTCCATTTGTCTATAGGCCAGCAAACGGGCGACGCTGGGACGCTCCGATTCTAGGCCCAACTTGCTCTCAACATAGTCAGCCAACCCTTCGTTGAGCCACGCGGGCACGTCACGGCCGTTGGACAGCTCACCCACGATTAGGTGCACGTACTCATGAGTAAGCAGTCTCTGCACTCCCGTGCGGAATTGGTCGGTGCGCATGTAGATGCCGGAGCGGGGGCTTGAAACTCGATAGAACCCATCCTCGAACCCGATGTCCAAGCCGATGGCGCTGGCGATCGTTTCGAGGTTCTCTTCATCGCCCACCAAGTAGATGTCTGGTATCTGCGTGCTCCGCAACCCATAGTCTTCCGCTAGGCGCCTTACCGTCCAATCCAAGTGCGCCTGTAGGTCGATGGCAAAGGTCGCGGGCACAAGCGAGGCTAGGTAGGCGTCTGACACAGTACCTTGGTAGTGACGCATCTCCAGACCTACTGTGTCCACTTTTTGGACTGACAACTGTAGTTGGCTGACCGGGTATGTCACGGTATGCCGTACGCCATGAATATCGAGCTGTACCGTCCAGATGCCCTCCACATCCTTGGTGGCAACTCGCTGCCAAGAGACTGCGCCCGACCCGTCGGCATGAAGGGCGTGCTTGGTGACCGGTTCGCCATTCACCCGTGTGAAGTGCCCTTCATCGTCAGTTACCCATTCCACAGGCTCATTTCGGGGATCGACGAACTCCACTTCCACGCTAGCCCAAGGTTCCAACCCTTCCAGAGTGAACTGGACATCGCGCCCTGCGACGGGGCTGCCCGGATGGACTGAGAGGGTGATGTCCTCTGTCAACGATGTCCGGCTCGACGCCGAGGTCTGTGGGATGATGGATATACTGGGCAGTTGGGAAACCGCCTCGGCGACCTCGCTGGTAACCATCGCCTGTATCTGGACCGCGGTAGGCCCTGGGGTCGGAGTGGGTGGCAGGTCCGCGACGGCATCGGCAATACCGTCATCGATTAGTCCCTGGACATCGGCGAGGGTGGGGCCGGCAATGGGCGCAGGGGGCAGTCCTGCAATTGCCTCGCCGATCCTCGCTTGTATTATGCTCTCGATATCTGCCAGGGTCGGCCCAGGAGTGGGTGTGGGCCGTGACGCATCATAGGCGGCGATCCCTTCCTGCACCGCCCGGCGCACATCCTCTGCCGTCGGTCTCGGGGCCGGAGTAGGAAGCTCCTCCACGGCCGCAGCGATGCTGCCTACCACCACGCCCTGGATTTCAGCCAGAGTGGGTCCCGGGGTTGGTGTGGGGATGGGCGTCGGTGTGAGTGTGGAAATGGGAGTTGGTGTGACTTGCAGCTCCACGATCTGGGTTGAGAGCCGCGAGATATCCTCAGATAGAACGCTATTCAACTGTTCCAGTTGGCCCACGCGTGGGTCTGGGGTCGGAGTCGGTGGGTCTGTACATGCTGCGACGAAAAGCATTACCACCATCGAGATGGCAGTGGAGGTCGTGATTATGCGGATGTATCTCATGGGTATCGGGTGCTGGCGCGGTGGATTCTGAGGTGCATTCTTTAGGTTCTTCCCACGCGTGCGCCGCAGTGTACTGACCGCATGTCGCGAGGGCAATCAGGCCATGTCATGGCTTGTGTGAGGCCTGATACGGTCCCGCATCCACGGCGATGATATAATCGACGCACCTTCCGGACGCTTTCGCGGCGTCACTCTTCCTTAAGCTAGACATGTAGGAGCCACCATGACGCAGACCTACATCGGCGCGCCCATCACTCGCAAAGAGGACTTCCGCTTCCTCACTGGCAGAGCAACCTACACCGACGATGTGAAGGCGCAGCACGTCCTCCACGCCGCCATCGTCCGCAGCCCCCATGCCCATGCCCGTGTGCTCTCCATAGACGCCAGCAAGGCTCTGGAACTACCGGGTGTGGTCGCTGTCTACACTCACAAGGATGCTGCCGAAACGCTGGAGATACTCCCCATACCCATGCGCATGGCGCCCCTACCCGGCGTGGACCGCTTCCTGCAATACCCGTTGGCCCAAGACAAGGTACGCCATGTCGGCGAGCCTGTGGCCGTCGTAGTTGCTGAAGACCGCTATCTCGCCGAGGATGCCGTCGACCTCATCGATGTCTCCTACGAACCTCTCCCAGCCGTCACCGACGCCTACCAAGCCCTGCGCGACGAGACTCTGCTGCACGAGCAGAACGACACCAACGTGGCCGCCGACTTCACTATGACGACGGGCGACGTGGACCAAGCATTCCGCGATGCCGAATACACCCGCACCGAGGAGTTCCACATCCAGCGACACACTGCTAACCCGCTGGAGACAAGAGGCATTCTCGCCTCCTATGACAAGGGTCGTGACCAGTTGAACGTATGGGGCGAGACCAAGACTACCCACTTCAACCGCAAAGTGATGTCGTCGCTGTTGCAGATGCCGGAGCATCGCATCCACTTCTACGAGCCCGATGTGGGTGGTGGGTTCGGCGTGCGTGGCGAGTTCTACCCCGAAGACTTCATTATCCCCTTCGCCTCCATCAAGCTGGGGCGCCCCGTGAAGTGGATTGAAGACCGGCGCGAGCACTTGGTGTCGGCTAACCACTCCCGCGAGCACATCTGCCGCTTGGAAGTCGCCGCCAAGCGCGACGGCACGATCCTTGGGATGAGGGTCACCGTCTACGGCGACATCGGTGCCTACGTGCGCACCCATGGCGTCATCGTGCCCACTCTCACCGCTTCCAACATGGCTGGCCCGTATCGTGTGCCCAATTTCGAGGGACGCGTCGTCTGCTTGGTGACCAACAAGGTGGGCATGGGCACGTACCGCGGGCCCGGCGGCTACGAACAGAGCTTCTCCCGCGAGCGCTTCCTCGACATAATGGCCCAAGACTTGGGAATCGATATCGTCGAACTTCGCAAGAAGAACCTGATTTCCCCCGAAGAAATGCCCTACGACACGGGCATCGACAACCGCGTGATGCCCCACGTCATCTACGACAGTGGCGACTATCCCGCAGCCTTGGAGGCAGCCCTCGACGCCATCAACTACGACGCCATCAAGCACCTGCAGGGTCAACTGGTGGACGGCAAGCGCCATGGCATCGGTTTCGGCTCTATGGTGGAGCCCACAGGCGTAGGCTCTTTCGAGGGTGCCCGCGTAGTTGTCACCGGCCCGGAGCAGGTGGCCGTCTACCTAGGAGTGTCCACCATGGGCCAAGGCCACGAGACGGCCATCGCCCAGATTTGCGCCGACGGCTTGGGAGTTCCCATGGAGCACGTTGCCTTCTACCACAGGGACACCGACCAGATGCCCTTCGGCACAGGCACGTTCGGCAGTCGAGTGACGGTCATGGGGGGCAGTGCTGTATTCCAAGCTGCCCAGGACTTGCGCCAGAAAATCGTGCGCATCGCGGCTGGCTACCTTGACGTTCCGCCGGAGCAGTTGGAGTTCGTCGACGGCCACATACAGCGCGTCGGCTCCAGCATTGAGGGGCCGTTGCTGGACATGGGCCAGGTGTTGGAGTTGGCGTCACCCTCCAGCCGTTACAACCAAGGCGAGATGGGTCTCGAGAACACCTACTACTTCCGAGTGGAGCAGATTCCCTACTCCTACGGTGCTCACGCCGCCCACATCACCGTCGACCCTGAGACGTACAAGATCGAAGTACTGGATTACGTGGTGGTCGAGGACGTAGGACGCGTCATCAACCCGCTGTTGGTCAAGGGCCAAGTCCTCGGAGCCGCGGCCCAAGGCATCGGCGCCACCATCCTTGAGGACCTAGCCTACGACTCCAACGGCCAACCGCTGGCCACGACCTTTATGGACTACCTGCTCCCCACCAGTTTGGACATGCCTCCGGTCCAGGCCATCGAGATGGACAAAGCCCCATCGCCACTGAACCCCCTCGGAGTCAAGGGCGCAGGCGAAGGCGGCATAGTCTGCACCGGCGCCTCCCTATCCAACGCTGTCTCCCACGCCCTAGGCGTCCAAGTCCACGACCTCCCCCTCAGCCCCGACAAACTACGCGCCCTAGCCACCGGGGTGGGCTAGGACACCAAACGATGTCGCGGCACCAGAGGGACTCTATAATATGATGCACTGGAATTGTGAGAATGTGACATGAAGGACATCACCGTATCGGTCGATGAAAAGACCTACCGAGCACTGGAGAAAGAAGCCGCCCGTAAAGGGCTAAGAGTAGGAGACTTGGTCTGCAACTCCTTGCGCCAACTGGCCCTGAGTGCCGAGGTGCAGGACCCCGTCACTAGCCCTGCATCGGCTGAGGAGTTCGAACGCCTGCGCCAGCTCCGAAAGAAGATACTGGCGAAGATCGAGGCCAGCGGCGTCCAGTTCCGCGCCGCTGATAGACTGTCCCGCGACGAGTTGTACAACCGCGATGCGTTTCGTTGATACCAACGTTCTACTCTATGCGGTAAGCACGGTGCCGGAGGAAGCGGAGAAGAAGCGCTTAGCCAACGAACTTCTGGACACCGAAGACCTTGTGCTGTCCGCTCAAGTGCTGCAGGAATTCTACGCCCAATCGACACGGCCGTCGCGCCCGCGTGCGCTCACACATGACCAAGCAGTAGAGTTCATACGCTTCCTCGGCGAGTTCCATGTGGAGCCGATAACCCGCGAGCTGGTGTACAACGCGCTCACCTTCCGCCAGCGATTCGACATCTCCTACTGGGACGCCGCCATCTTGGCCGCAGCCCAAATAGCGGGCTGTGACGTGGTCTATTCCGAAGACCTCAGCCACACTCAAGACTACGGAGGAGTGCACGTGCAGAACCCGTTCGCCCCAGGCCAAGCGATTGAAGGCTCGGAGATGGAACGGTAGCACAGAGGCTCCCTCCAAGCTGCCTACCAAGGAGAACACCATGGAACTAGGCGCTGTCTTCATCTCCCTGATGGGCGGTCCACCCAGCCCGTCCCGCCCCTTTGCCACCTGGGTGGATCAAGCTGAACGGCTCTTCCACACCATGGAGGATGCCGGCTTCACCTTTGCCGTCTTCAGCCACGCCTACCAAGCCTCCTTGGCTGGCGGAATGCAGCCGACCCCTCTCATCGCCCGGCTCGCCCCCGTTTCCGGCAACATGCGCCTCGCAGTGCAGGTCTTGCTGCTGCCTCTGCTCAACCCCATGGATGTGGCTTACAACGTCGCTTCCCTAGACCAGATCACCGAAGGCCGCCTCGACCTCGGCATCGGTCTGGGATACCACCCCATGGAGCTTGAGCCATCAGGTATTCCCCGTTCCCAGCGTGCAGGCCGCTTCGAGGAGTCGGTCGAGGTGCTACGAAAGTTCTGGTCCAACGCCCCCGTCGAGCACAAGGGCCGTTACTACAGCGTATCGGGCACCCACCTCTCGCTGCCCCTCGTCCAGACGCCTCACCCGCCCCTCTGGGGCTCCTGCCACAGCCACGGAGCCGCCGCCCGCGCCGGACGTACCCTAGAAGGCATGGTGGCAGGCCCTCAAGTGCGGTTCGACGACCTCACAACGCTGGTGTCCACCTTCCGCCAGTCCTGGGACGAGACCCACGATGAGGCCCCATCACGCATCGGCGCATGGCGGCCCGTACTGGTAGGCAACGACCCTGCCGACGCCTACGAGCAGGCCGTCACTGGAGGTCGCCTCACCTTCCCCCGCTACCAAGGTGGCGCCATGCAGGAAGCCACCATGGTCCCCCTAGCCTTGGAGCTACGCGCCGACGATGTCGCCGAATGGGCCATCATGGGTGACTACTCCCAAATACTGGCAGGCCTCCGCAACTGCGCCGACACCGTCGGCCTCACCCACACCACCTGCCAGTTCTACAACCTCCCCACCGACTTCGACGCCAAACTCGAATGGCTGAGAGACTTCGGCCGCCAGGTAATCGCGAAGCTCTAGGCACCAGCCGAATATGGGTCTTTATAGGATTACGAGGCGCGCCTGCACTATGATTACGGGCTACTCCGCTAGGAACGAATGCGGTCGGTGCACTTCAAATCAAAAGGGCCGGTAAGCAACTTACCGGCCCTTTTGATCATGCGCTACGACTGGAACCAAAGTGGTTCCTTTCCGTCGCCGTCCGGTTTCAATACGCGGAAGGCGCTTGATGAAAGGGAACTCGTTAGCCCACTAATCCCCCATCATCAATTCCGTCCAGTACCTGTAGAACTCCCGCAAATTACTATCACTGTACCGGTAGTCGCTGGTAACAGCCATCAGGTCTTCGTCGAAGCGCTCCCGGCCCACGCCCATCTGGATGTTCTGGGGAAAGCGCTTGGCCACTACGCCACGGCTGGTCCGCGTGCATTCCTGCCAGTTGTCCATGTCGTCCTGCTCGAAGGTGCCGCCTGGGCTGAAGGAGCGGATGCCTGACAGACGCAACGCCTCCCTGACTTCCGGCGGGGCTTCCTTGTCGACGTAAATCCAAGCCCAAATCTCCATCTTGTCCGGGCCTTTCGGCTGCCATACACGGAAGGTACGCGCCGTGGCTCGGGTGATGGAGAAATTGGGGAACACCGTGGCCACCATGGGGTTCAGAAGCTCGGAGCGGGGCCCCAAGCGTCGCCTTACCTCGGGCGCGATCTGCTCCTCGTACTGCTGAAGTTCGGGGACCGGAGGGTCCGACGGTTCCTTGGGGCCGATGGCTAGCACGGTATGCCCGTTGCAGGGCGAGACTACCCGGCCTTGCGGGATCCCCCTCATGCTGGCCGTGCTCGCGTAGCCCGTCTGCATCGCCGAGGCATGGCTCCAAGCCACATGGTAGGGGTCAGCTCCAAAATTCTCTGAGCCGAACTTCCAGTTGGATGGCACCACCCATTTGTAGACCCCACCAATGGCCTCCACACCACCCTCACGACGGTCGAAGAAGGCATCCATGTACCAAGTCATCTCACCCAAAAAGTCCAGCAGAGGCTCCGCGTTGGGATCGAACGTGGCGAAATGGAACCCCTTGTAGGTGCCCAGCTTGGCCACCGGCATCAAGCCCCACTTGTCGGTTTCCAACTCGTTGTAGTAGGCCTCCTTCAGGCTGGGCACCGCGATGAGCTTGCCGTCGCTGCCGTACGTCCAGCCATGATAGGCGCACACGAAGGCGGAGGCGTTGCCCGAATCTGCACGGCAGACCCGGTTGCCCCGGTGTCGGCACACATTCAGAAAGGCCCGCACCTGACCTGCTTGGTCGCGGGTCACCAGCACCGGGTCTTCGCCCATGTATGTCGAGAAGAAGTCGCCCCGATTGGGTATCTGGCTGTCGTGGCACAGGAAGAGCCAAGTGCGGGCGAATATATTCTCCAACTCCTGTTGGTAAATCTCCTGCTCGCTGAAAATGCGCCGACTCAGAAGCCCATCTTCATAGTTTGCAAGACCCCTAACGTCAGTAGCCACAAGCGCCTCCTTGGGGTACGATTCAGGCCTCTATGCGTTCCTATGCGAACGCCTGTTGGCGTGGCTCAGATTATGCCACCGCCCGAAGTTGGGTCAAGCATATCATGCCCTACCCGAGGCGGGGTCAAACTCCGTTTTGACTGGGAATCGGGGCGTCCACAGCTAGAGCGGGATTTGCTAGTCCCTGCGCAGTGGGAACAACACCTAAACGGCAAAGGCATGAACATATCTCAAGAGTAAATACAGCCCTCTATGGGGTACTGTCTCCAGGTGAGACTGAGTCGGATGGCACTGCTGATTCCCCGTCGGTTTCCTTAAGGCGCTTCCTTCTTCGATGTACTCCCTCTTCCCAGTTGTACATGGAAACCACCAAGAATGCGCCAAACGCTCCTGCCATACCCATCCCAAGTCCAACAACGCTGATAGCGCGAAAATAACGTGAGACTTGTCCATCGATCTCTCCGTATAGCCAATGGAGAGCGGTGACGACCAACATCAATCCAATAAGCGCTCGGAAGAGAGTCCTGAAATGCCTGTTGGTCTTAGGGCTTTCGGGTAGTAGTTCCGCGAATGCCAATACTGCTGCTCCTAATCCTGTTGAGGCAGCTTTGATCCCGTGATTTGATCCTAGATGGCTGAAATCGTTGGTCGATACATTTAGGGCGATTCCAACTACAAAGCAGCCTAGTATCGCTTTCCACCATGTGATCTTGGTAATGGAAGTCGACCATGCCGTATGCCCCACTTCCCATTCGTATTGGATGGCCTTCCTTAATGGTTGCAGTACCACCCGCACCACCTTGGCTTTTCGAAGAACTATCACCTCTGCTTGCTCCCCTGGCTACTTGTATTTGCATAGTTGTCAGGGTCGAGGCCTGCGCCTCTCCTTTATCGGTGAATCCACCTATTGGGTCAACCCCACACTAGTCCGCGGAGCGAATTACTATCTGTCGATTACCTGCAATGCGAAAAACGAGTCCATCCTCAATGGAAGATCCCTCTTCTGCGCTCTGAGCGATGATGGTTTCGGATACTACTTGCAAAGGGAATACGAGGGGTTGCCCGTTTCCGTCTATAAGATCGTACCGGTAAAATTGTAGTGCTGGTAAGCCCTCGCTGTCCCCATCATCCGCTATCTTATCCACAATCTCGCTCAGCTCATTAGTCCTCCCTAGAAGGGCACCCAACACAGAGGAACTAAACGTAAATGACCTCGTTAGGATTCACTTTACCCAGATTCTCCATGACTACCTCCTATCATTCCCTGCATCAAACGAGCTTATCACGAATCGCCCTTCTCCATCGACGAAACTATTTCCCCCGCCCCGCCCCAGGGGTACCATGAGCACGCTCGTGCTAGGGAGGCCCGACATGGCTCGAAGCCGAAAGAGGAAGAAAGATCTGGAAGACGAGTCGTCTGCCAACGCCGTCATTCGAATGGGACGCCTCATGACTGGCTTGGCCGAACCTGATGGGGGAGAACTCTGGACTACACCGACGGACGATCCTCGGCCTGTCTTCGGTGGAGGAAAGAGAACATGAAGAGAACGGTTCCGTTTGCTTTGGCGGATAAAGCCCAGTAGCGGTGAAAGGAGCAAGAGAACAGCGAATCCGAAACGACTCCCCAAGACTGACCAAACTGATACAGTGCCCCCTTCCCTCCACCCCTTTGACAACCCTCGTTCATCCGTTCTATAATCCTCTATTGAGTGCGCTTGGGGACTGACCCCAAAGGTCGGACCCGGTGCGTCTTTTTTTGCCCACAACCCGCCGGGGCCGCCACCAAATCTCGTTTGGAGGCACGCGCCCCGTGGAGCATCAGCCTGAGTACAACGCCCTCATTCCCTTCGCCTGCTGCGCCCTCATCTTCAGCCCCGTCCCAAATCGTCCCCAAAAACCCGCCCCTCAGCTATCCCAAGAGACTAAAAAACCCAAGCTGAACAGCTACGAACGTGAGACAAATGAGACCGCTTCCGCCCCCGAAAAAAGGTGCGCCAGCTACTACGAGGACCTCCGGGAATCGCCCCAATCCGCCCCGAATCGCCCCCAAAATCACGCCTTCCAGCTACTGCATGAGACCACGAAATCCAAGCTGAACAGCTACGAACGTGAGACAAATGAGACAGAAAATAGATACGAAAAACAAACTTTCAGCTACGACTGTTGTCTTACGCCTATCTGCAAGTCTCTCCAGACCCGTCCCCAAAATCACGTCCCCCAGCTATGGCCTAAGACCACAAAATCCAAGCTGAACAGCTACGAACGTGAGACAAATCAGACCGGCAACAGGGAGAAAGGCAGGAATTTCCCGTATGCCCTTGCTCCCTTCCGGCAAGCCTCCCTGCAACCCGCACAGCACAAGAATGTTCTACAATGCCGTATCCCATCCCCACAAGGCCCATGCTGACAAAGGAGGCCCAACTTGCCAGTCTCCAAAGAGACCCTCAAGGCGATGATCCGCGAGTACGGCGGCATCCCGCTCTCCGACGAAGAGTTGGACTTGGTGGCCCCTGAAGTGGACTCGTATCTGTCTGAAGCCACCCAGTTGCGCGAACTCGACTTGTCCTCGGTGATGTCGGGGCGCCTGATGCGGGCCGATGAAGGCAATGAGAACGCGGGAGGTGAGAGCAATGCCTAACGATGACCTGCTCCGACTTTCCATGACTGAGCTGGCTCCCCTGGTGCGGGAACGCAGCGTGTCCCCCGTAGAGTTGACCGAGGCTGCCTTGGCCCAAGCCGAGCGGCTCCAGCCCTCCATCAATTCCTTCATCACCCTGATGGGCGATCAAGCCTTGGCCCAAGCCCGCGAGCAGGAAGCAGCCCTGATGCGGGGCGACAGCGCAGGCCTGCTACAAGGCATACCTGTGGGCATCAAGGACAACATCGAGGTTAGCGGCATCCGTGCCACCGTGGGCACGAAGGTTCTGGCCGACAACGTCGCCGATGAAGATGCCCACGTGGTGGCCCTCTGCAAGCAGGCTGGTGCCATCATCCTCGGCAAGGAGAATCTGGAAGAGTTCGCTGCCGGGGCCACGTCCAATAACCCCCACTACGGCGCAGTGCGCAACCCATGGGGCTTGGAGCACATCCCCGGCGGTTCCAGCGGTGGAGGCGGAGCAAACGTGGCCTCCGAGGTCACATTCTCCTCCCTAGGCACCGACCTCGGCGGCTCGGTGCGCCTGCCAGGGACTTTCTGTGGCGTGGTCGGTCTGAAGCAGACCTATGGGCGCGTGAGTCAGCGTGGCTTGATGGTCACCAGTTTCAACGGCGACCACATCGGCCCCATGACCCGCTCCGTGGCTGATGCCGCTCTCATGCTACAGGCTATGGCGGGTTACGACCCGCTGGACCCCAGCACAGTCCCCGTGCCGGTGCCCGATTACTCCGCTTCTATAGGGGGAGGCGTCCGCGGTTTGCGCATGGGTATTCCCACCAACCACTACTTCGATGCAGTCGACAGCGAGGTCGAGGCCAGCGTGCGCCAAGCCATCGCGGCGTTGGAGGAATTGGGAGCCCAGCCCGTGGAGGTCAGCCTCCCTCTGATGAAATATGTGGGTGCAGTACGCATGGCCGCCATGGCCGATAGCATGGTGACCCACGAACCCTATTTGGAAAGTAGTCGCGAAGACTACGGGCCCAACGTCCTCTACCGCACCTTGGCTGGCCAGTTCGTGCTGGGGCGCGACTACTCCAAGGCACTCAAGGTACAGAGACTGATCAAGGAGGAGTACGCCCGCGTCTTCCAGCAAGTCGACTTCTTGGTCAGCCCCACTTCCCCGGTACCCGCGCCCCGCATCGACGCCACAACCTTCAGCCTAGGAGGCCAGGACCACCGCGTACGAGGCCCCGGCTCCGGCATGATTTCTCACAACACCTACCCCGGCAACGCCACTGGTCTCCCCGCCATCACCATACCCTGTGGCTTCACCGCATCAGGCCTCCCCATCGGCCTGCAACTAATGGGCCGCCCCTTCGAAGAAGCCCTCCTCTTCCAAGCCGCCCACGCCTACGAGCAGGTGTCACCAACGCAGGGGAAGCGTCCCCCCGTGTTGGGGTAGGAGACAGCGCCCCTTCTGACATGGAAGCGCCTTCCCACCGGATGTGGGAAGGCGCTTCTAGACTCTGCTGGAGGGCGCGTTATCTTAAACTTCTCATCTACTGCCGATGCGGCACCCAGTCCCAGTTGTTTATCCAACCGTTCACGGGGGTCATCGGCTCCCACGCGTCGATCTCGGGGCCTAGTGGCCACACATCCGCCTCAGCGTACAGGGAGATGTCCACCACGTTGTCGAAGAACCAGTGGGCGATCTCCGCCTGCTTGGCCCACCGCGCCTCGTCGTCAAACAGGTTCAGCGCCTCATCTAGCAGCTTCTGCAAGTCAGGATGCTCCAGCCCATAGTTGTTGGCGTTCACTGAGGAGTAGAAGAGAGGGTAAAGCCGCAGAGGCTCAATCTGGGCTGGCATGTTGTTGCTACGTGCCCCCACCGCGGTTCGGCGTACCTGCGTGGGCCGGTAAGCACTGTACTCGATGGGCCTGATCTTGCACTCGACGTTGATGTCCTGCCACATGTTGCAGGCCGCCGTCGCCGACTCAAATGCCCGGGCGGTTAGGGCCATGTCGATCTCGAACCCATCGGCGTAGCCCGCGTCGGCCATCAGTCGCCGGGCTTGGGCCAAGTCGAAATCGCGTTCCAGCTTATCTAGTCCGAACTGCTTCAGGCGGCCCACATGCCCGTGCCAGTAGCTTACGTGCCACGGGACACCCTCGCCGAAGGCCAAGTTGTTCACCAACTTCTGACGGTCGATTGCCAGAGTCATGGCCAAGCGGACGTTCAGCGCCTTCTGCCACTCCGCCGAGCTCGTGTCACGGTCGCACGCGATCCATGGATTGTCGTTGCAATTGTCCACGTGACTTACGTTCTCCCCCAGAGGTACCGTGGGGTTCTCCCCTTGGTGGGATGGATGGTCGGTGTTGTACTGCTGTCCCAGGAGGGGCACGAATTGCCAGGTAACTCCGGGAAAGGTCATGTACTTGGTGCTGGGCAGGTCTTCCCCTTTGATGATCTGGACGGACTCCGCGGTGAACTTTCCCGTGTCGATGAGCCCCGTCAAGAAATTGGCGATCCTGGTGGACTCTTCCCTGATCAACTGCCACTCGAACTCCGCCCAGTCGGGAGAACGACGCCAGTGGTCCCGGACCCCCTTCATTCGGAAGAAGTCTCCAGTCCTGAACTCTTCCATCTGCCAAGCCCCGGTGGCTACCGATTGGCCCACCGCTGCGTCTTCGCCAACGGTATCAATATGCTTCTTGCTATGCACCGCGACCCCAGCGGCGAAGGGATGCCGGATGTCCCAGGTTGTATCGAACCGTGCCTCGGGACGCCTGAGCTCCACAGTGTAGTCGTCAACCACCGTCACTTTGCATTCGTCGCAGAACCAGACTCTCCGCACGCCCGCAGCGCCTGAGTGCTGTGTGCCCTCTTTGGTCGCATCCCTCAGCGAGAACATCATGTCTGCGGCGGAAAACTCTCCCCAGTCGCCGAAGTTATCGTGGAACGGGACCCCTCTCCGCAGGTTGAAGGTGTAAAGGGCGCCCTCAGAATTCTGCTCCAGGCTCCACGATTCCGCCAGTCGCCCCTCCACCCTGCCATCGCTGTCGGTACTAAACAGCATCTCATCGGTCGAGAGGTTCAGGAAGCGGTATGTGGGGTACCCCGCCTGTGACAGTACGAATACGGGAGGCCCCAAGTCCTCCACCGCCACCCGCAACGTGCCATACGGCTCTGGTGTGGTATCCACTGGTGCAGCGGTCTCTTCGGGCATGGCCACCGGGGTGACTTGGGCCACGGCTTCGCCCACGGCCGCTTCAACAGCTTGTGCAACCGCGGCTTGGAGTTCGGCTTGGCTCATCCGTTCCCCGCCAGCCGCTGCCACTGCGGCCTCCACCATCTGCTGGACCTGTTCGGGAGATGTGCCCTCAGGCACACTGGCCGTCACTGCTGATTGCACCAATTCAGCGATGTCGTCCGAAGAGGGGCCGCCCTCTTGCGTAGGCCTGTCTGCCAAGACCTGCTGTACAGCCTGCTGTACTGAGGAGGCAATGTCTTGAGAGGGTGTCGCTGTGGGAGTGGCGGCCTCTCCACAGGCGAAAGCCACCAGAAGAAGGACTATCGAGATTCCAGTCAGGGTCCATCGGCTCCGGATTCTGTTCACCATGGTAGGCCTCCACACAAATTGTTGTGATCAGGTCCCGCACATGCGATATGTTTCCGGTCTACGTTACGAAATCACTCTCCCATACACGAAGAGAGAACCAAGTATCGATTCAAGTTCCGCCGAGGAAGTTGGCTATGATAGTAACACCCAGTGTAGTGTGTCAATAGTTCGTCGAACAGGAATCGATAGCCATTGAGATGTGAGCGCAAGGAGGCGCAGGCCGACGAAATGGGCAACAGTCCTCGGTGGGGTGGGACGAATGTTTGGGGGGCTCTCGGCTTAGAGCTGGCCGCGGGTGTTAAGCGGAGCCTGCTTGTGGGAGGGCTGCTCTGCCATATTGCGTGGCTGGAAGCCCCAGAGTCGCACGAATGGGAGCCTCTTGAGAGTCTGGTTGTAGGGGTCTACTTCGATGCCCACCGATTCCAGCGCAGTGACTCCCAGCAGGGGTCCGGAGTTCTCGTCTCCCATCACCATCGTAGCGCCTACGATTTCGCCCATAAACTCTACGCGGCCAACAGTGACGTCCATCCTCAAGTCGCTGCCGTCGGCCAAACCGTATATGCGCTGCGATTCCGCTCGCAGCCCGATGGATTCCAGATGCTGCCTAGGCACCAACAAGAAGGAATTCCTAGGGCGGACCCGCCAAGCGGTGACCCTTAGCCGTCGCCCCGCATCAACTCGCGCAGGCGCGATGGGCTCAGCGGCAGATCGCGTACCTGCACGCCGAAGGAGGAGAGGGCGTTGGAGACGGCGTTGGCTAGGGCAGCGCCGGTGGATACGATGCCTCCTTCTCCTGCCCCCTTGACTCCCAGGGGGTTGTGGGGCGATGGAGCAACGTCCAGTTCCAGACTCTCGAGATTCGGGACCTCGGTGCTGGTGGGTAACAGGTAGTCCATGAAGGTGGTGGCGAGAGGCTGGCCGTTTTCGTCGTAGGCTAGCTCCTCCAGCAGGGTGGCCCCAATGCCCTGCACCGCCGCGCCTACGCTCTGGCCGTGCACGAGCAGCGGGTTGATGGGAGGACCCACGTCCTCCACCACTACATAGTTCAGCACATCGGTCTTGCCCGTCTCCGCATCAACGGCCACGTGGGCTGCGTGCATCCCGTAGGCGTAGGGGATGCCTTGGAGGCGGTAGTAGGCCATCACGTCCAATCCGATTTCGCCTTGGTTGTACTGGCTGTTGGGGCCCGCAAGTTCCAGCACTTGGCCCAAGCCCAGCAGAGCACCTTCCAAGGTTGACCCTGCGCGCCTGACCTCGCCGTCCACGAACTCCAACTGCTCCGGTGGCACATCGAGGTAGCCTCCGGCGACTTCTAGGATGCGCCGCCTAAGCTGCTGGGCGCCGGTGTAGACGGCGTTTCCTGCCATGACGGTGCCGCGGCTGGCGAAGGTGCCACCGCCGAAGGGCAGCAGGTCGGTGTCGCCGTGATAGATGGTGATGTACTCGATGGGAACGCCCAAGCCGTCGGCGCAAATCTGGGCCATGATTGTCTCGTGGCCCTGGCCGAGAGTGGTGAGGCCGATGTGCACCGCAACGTCCTTGGGGCCGCTGACGTAAACACGGGCGGGCTCGGTGGGAGGTCCAGTTCCGGTGCTCTCCACGAAGCAGGCCACGCCCACGCCGTGGTATTTGCCATCCACAAGCTGACCCTGCTGTTGCAGCAGTTCCTCATAGTTGATGGCCTCCAAACCGAGGCGCAGGGACTCGATGTAGTCGCCGCTGTCGTAGATCATGGTGGGGAAGCTGGGCGGACGGAGGTCCCCAGCGTTGTAGGGCATCTCTGAGGGCAGCACCAAGTTGCGACGGCGGAATTCGGCAGGGTCGATGCCCAAGTCTTGGGCGGCGATGTCCAGCAGGCGCTCCCGGAAGAAGGCTGCCTCATACTGGCCGGGGGCTCGGTAGGTGCCTATTGCTACCTTGTTGGTGACTTGGTAGAAGGCTTCCCAGCCGTAGTTCTCCACGCGGTAGGGGCCGGTCAGGGCGCCTACCAACACCGCAGTCACCAAGCCGCCATGAGTGCGGACATAGGCCCCAATGTCGCTGGACACCTTGGCCCGCAGGCCCAAAATCACACCATCCTTGGTGGTGGCGATTTCCAGCTCGCATGTATGCTGCCGGGAGTGGTTGGCCGACATGAGGTGCTCACGGCGGTCCTCAATCCACTTGATGGGCCTACCTAGCTTTATGGAGGCGAAGGGCAGGAGGAAGTCCTCAGGGTAGAACTCGCCGGTGACCCCGAAGCCGCCGCCTTTGTCGCCCTCAATGAAGTGGATGCGGTGCTCCGGCATGTCCAGCAGCGATGAGAGGAGATTGCGGTTGAAATGGGGCACCTTGGTCATGCCATACATCGTTAGCTGGTTGCGACCGGGATCGTAGGAGGCGGTCAAGCCACGGGTCTCCAGCGGGTTGGCGGTATGGCGGTGGCTGTGGAAGGTTTCCTTGCGGGTGTACTGGGCATTTTGGAATGCCTTGTCAGGGTCGCCGTGGGCCTGGGAGTAATGGGCCGCTTGGTTGGTGCCGTTATCCTCGTGTAGCAGTGAGGTGTCGGAGGCAGAAGACTCGACGTCATGCACCGCAGGGAGTGGCTCGTAGCGCACCTCGATGGCGTCGCAGGCGTCCTCAGCGACATAACGGCTGGAGGCGACCACCACCGCCACCGGCTCGCCGACGTAGCGCACCTTGTCGTTGGCGATGGGGTACTGAAGGAAGCGCTCAAGTCCTGGGAGCGGGGCCATTCGGAAGGAGATGGGACGGGGCTCCAGGGTATCGGCGATGTCCTGAAAGGTGAAGACTGCTTCCACGCCTGGGATTTCTCGCGCTTTGGAGGTATCGGTGGAGAGGATGCGAGCGTGAGGGTGGGGGCTCCTTAGAATGGCGGCGTGCAGGAGGTGCTGGAACTTGAAGTCGTCGGTGTATTTGCCTCTGCCTGTGAGGAAGCGAACATCCTCCTTGCGAGTGATGGGCTTGCCTATGTAGGTGGTGGTCATGCGTCCATCCATTGTCGGTCGGGGCAACATTGCTGCCGGACCGGTATTGTTGTGTGGGGCTTTCGGGAAAACGGGCCTTTAGATTGTCGGCGAGGTGGGACATGAGGTCCCACTTTTGAGGTTGCGCAGCTATGGGGGGTGAGACATGGTGTCCCAGTTTTTGTATCTGAATGAGACACTGTTTGTATCTGCGAAAACTTTGTTTGTATCTGATTGTTGTCTCATTTGTCCCACATCAGCTATGGGTCGTATCTGAGAAAGTGTAGACGCTGTGTCTCATGGGGCGTAGGGGCAGGCAAAGAGGCTACCTTCTTTCTTCTTTCCCGATCTTTCTTGTGTCACCAGGAACTCTTTCCATAGGGCCTAGGGTACATGATATACCTAGCCAAGGTGACTGGGGCAAGGGTTGCTTGTCAGTGGCCAAGCCCCGCATCAGGTACGGGCAGGCTGTTCGCCCGGCACTAGGCCGAGGGTGAAGGGTAGGGATAATCGAAAGGCCCTGTCCCGAAGAGAGCGATGCTAGACGGTGCGGGCCAGCTTCTGGATGGTGCGAACCTCACGAGGCGGGTTCTGATTGCGCCCGTAGATGGTCCACGAGACTTCCGCTACATAGATGCTGCCCGTGGAGTCCACGGCGACGCCGTGGGGCGCGATGAAGCGTCCCGGCTCTTCGCTCATCGGTGCGTCTCCGAGTCGCGCTAGGGTGTTGCCCTTGGTGTCCATCAGCGACACACGCGGTCCTAGGTTAGGGGCATCTGCATTGAGGAAGATGGCCGAGCCGAACTCCCCGACGTAGACGGTCTGGGACTCCTTGGGGTCGATGTACAAGCCGCAAGGACGCGACATGTTGTTCCACTGGGTCTCGTACCGACCGTTGCGGTCGAACACTTGGATGCGGTGGTTCTCCCGGTCGGCGACGTACACCCAACCGTCTTTGTCGGTGGCGATGTTGTGCACGATATTGAACTCGCTCGGCCCTGTGCCCGGCTCGCCCCAAGAGAACAGAAGCTTGCCGTCGGGGGAGTACTTGTGCACCTTGGCGTTGCAGTAGCCGTCGGACACGTAAATGTCCCCGCTTTGGGGGTCGAGGGCAACGTGTGTGCACTTGTTGAATGGCTCGCCACTCATGAAGGGCGTCGGCACCCCGGGGACGCCAAGAGTCAGCAGCACACGGCCATCCAAGGTGCATTTGCGCACCGTGTGGTCATCGTCGTCGGTGCAATAGACAGTGTCGTCGGGACCCATCGTGATGCCGTGTGCCCTGCGGAACAGGTCCTCGCCCCATGAACGAAGGAAGTTGCCGTCCTTGTCGTAGACGATGATGGGGTGCTCGCCCCGAGAGAAGACGTACACGTTGTCCTTGGAGTCCACGCCCACGGCTGCCGCCTCGCGGTAGCTCCAGCCGTCGGGAAGCTTCCCCCAACCCTCCACCACCTCATAGATATGGGGCGACGTGCCCATTGTTGCCATGTCTCTACCTCTTTTCGATGTTCGCTGTTATTCGCCGCTGCTAGACCCGCGGGCCGTCGGCGACCGGTTGCACATGGCCGCAGCCCTTGCAGGTGCGCAGGGACTCGTGGGACTCAAAGTCAGCAGTCAGCTCACCGATGCTGCGAAGCGTCTTGCCGTCCCACTTCTCTGCTTGGTGCAGCTTGGTGTCGCACTGGTTGCAGTACCACTCGAAGCCGTCGGCGTCGTCGGGGCGTCGCTTTCGCTCGATGACCAAGCCCACTGTGTCTGCGGGCCTCTGAGGCGAGTGCGGAACCATGGCGGGTATGAGGGCCACTTGCCCCTCCTTCACCTCGGAGCGCAACCGCTTGCCATCCTCGAAATACTCGATGACGATGTCGCCTTGGATCTGGTAGAAGAACTCAGGCGAGTCCGTGACGTGGAAGTCGCCCCGAGTGTTTGGGCCGCCCACCACGATCATGATCAGTTGCGGGTCGTTGTACAGCACCCGCGAGCCCATGGGTGGGTTGAAAGAGTCCTTGTTTTCTTCGATCCAGCCCTTCAGGTCAAAGGGTATCAGAGTGTCTATCATCGTTTCGCCTCCTAAATAGTAGACCGCTGGATAGTAGACGACTGGCGTCTGCTTACTTTAGCAACCTTTCGGCGATGCGCTCCATCTCGCGCAGGGCTTCCGTCTCGTCGTCCTGTAGCAGCCAGGGCACCACAGTATCAGCCCCGGCATCGGCGTATTCCGACATCAGCTCCGGGTCGGTGGAGTGGTCCGGCAGGCCGAATACTACGATGTCGATGCAGCCCTGAGGGCGCCCTGCACCTTCGGCAAGTTCGTCGAGGGTGGCTCGGGCCACCTTGGTGTCCTCCACTCCGAGGCGCGGGGCCAGCCAGCCATCGGCGTGGCCAACCAAGCGCTTGTAGATGTTGGTGGGCCAGCCTCCTAGGTAGATGGGAGGATGAGGCATCTGCACCGGCTTGGGTTCCATGTCGATGGCGGGGATGTCGTAGTACTTACCTTTGAAGCCTTGGTCAGGGCCAGCCCATATGGCCCTCATCGCCGACAGGGCCTCTGCTGTCTGAGTCCAACGGTGGGCGAAGTCCACCCCAAAGAGCTCCAACTCCTCTTGGAGCCAACCGGTGCCGACGCCGAAGAGGAACCGTCCCTTGCTGTAGGTGTCTACAGTAGCTACCAGCTTGGCCAAGTGGGCGGGATGATGCTGGGCCGCCAAGGATATGGACGTTCCCAGCTTGATACGGCTGGTGACCGCTGAGGCCCGCCCCAAGGCGACAAAGGGGTCCATGATCTGCCAATAGGCCCGTGGTGTTTCGTCGGCGTAGTCGGTGTCCTCATGCCGGCGAGGGTGCAGCGAATCGACGCGAGCGGGAACCGCGATGTGCTCCGGCACCCAGAAAGAATCGAAGCCCAACTCTTCAGCGTGCTTGGCCAGCACGGCAACATCGGGCGATTTGCTGCTCAGAAGAACGAAGATGCCAACTTTCATCGAGCGATGCCCTCGAGTACCGGTTCCCAGAGTGGATGTAATGATACCACCTGTGACCGTTTGGGATGGTGGGGTTTACCCCTCTTGGGACTTAAGGCGTCGCAGATTGAGGATCCACGACAACTCGTCGTCCCGCGAGGCTTCCTGCTCCAACTCCGGTGATAGCTGGATGGCTCGCTCCAGATGTCTGATACCGCGCTCCAAGTCCGCCAGCCGGGAGAGGCAGCGGGCGGCGTTGTAGTGGGCCGAGGCAAAGTCGGGAGATGCGTCGATAGCGGCTAGGTACTCGTGTAATGCCTCTTCCAGTCGCCCCATGGTCTCCAGTGTGGCCCCTTTGTTGCTCATGGCCTCGGCGAAATTTGGGCGCAGGAGGACGGCTTGGTCGAAGTCGGACAAGGCTGCTTGGTAGTTGTCTTGGGCGTCGAAGGCCAGCCCGCGATTGTTGTAGGCCTCGGCATCATCAGGCAGCAGGTCGATGACGTGGGAGTAGTCCTCGGCCGCCTCGTAGAAGTAGGTGTGGGCGTAGTAGACCTTGGCACGGTTGAACAGGGCGCTGTCGTTGGTCGGGTCGATGTCGATGGCCGCGGTGTACCCCTCGACTGCCTCCCAAGGCCAACCCAGTTCCTCCAGCGATGCCGCTCGGTTCAGGTAGGCGTTGGACAGGCTGGGACGCAACTCTATGACCCGGTCATAAGCCTGCACCGCCTCGTCGTGACGAGCCAGCCGTGCCAGTACCACGCCTTGGTTGTAGTAGGCCCGCAGGTAGTTGGGTGCGATCTGTATTGCTGCGGCGTAATCAGCCAGAGCCAAATCGTATTTGCCAAGCTCATCCAACGCATTGCCCCGCTGATAATAGGCCTCCACTAGAGAGGCATCCTGCTTCAGGAGCTGGCCGAACTCTTGTACTGCCTCATCTTGCCTCCTAAGGCGCAAGAGGGTGAGGCCAAGATTGAATCTGACGGCCACGCTGCGGGAATCTTCCGACAGCAACCCCCGGTAGACGGTGGCAGCTTCATCGTAGCGCCCCACCGCAAAGCAGCCGTTGGCGTACAACAATCCATTGGACGCGCCCTCGCGCTCGGCGGCCTCCAAAAGCTCGTGCATCTGCTGGGCAGGCTCGCCCTGCAAGGTTCCACCGCGGGGTGGCGGGTCGAGCATCCCCGTATCGTAGCCGGAATCGTCCAGAGCTTGGGAGAGCAGTTGTTCTGAGGGAGTGTGGGATGTCATGGTTCAGTGAAGGCCGCTGACTTGAAAGGTAGGGCATTGGCCAAGGGTTTCAGCGAGTTGTAGAGTAGGCAACGGGCTGGGCTTTGTCTAGGTATGGACTGTCGTTAATGCCCTAGCTTCGCGGAGACACTGAGTTGAAGTCCAAGATAATCGCCACTTTCGATGAGGCTGTGGCCGACATCCCCGACGGGGCCACCATCATGTTTCCCGGCTTTGGCGGCATTGGCGCACCGCAGAACCTGATTGACGCCCTTCATCGCAAGGGCGTCAAGAACATCACCGGCATCACCAACGACCATGGCGGCTTGGACGGTCGCATGGATGTGGGTACTCTGGTTGAGGCGGGGCAGGTGCGCAAGCTGGTCTGCGCCTTTACGGCCATGCCTCATCCTTCCATGATCACACCCTTCGCCCGCCTCTACGAAGAGGGGCGCATCGAGGGTGAGCTCGTTCCCCAAGGTACGTTGGCAGAACGCATACGGGCTGCCGGGGCGGGCATCGGGGCCTTCTACACGCCGACCAGCGTAGGTACCGAGGTGGCGCACGGCAAGGAGCACCGCGAAATCGATGGGCGCACCTACGTGCTGGAGCACCCGCTGCCAGCCGACTACGCGCTGATACGGGCGTGGCGTGCCGATACCAAGGGCAACTTGCAGTACCGCAGGTCGCAGCGCAACTTCAATCCCATTATGGCGATGGCTGCTACTACGACGATAGTCGAGGTAGAGAACCCGATAGAAGAGCCCGGAGCGATCCCGCCCGACGATGTCCATACGCCAGGCATCTACGTAGACCGGATCGTCTGGATACCGCCGGATGGCATATGGACGTGATTCACCCTAATCCTCTCCCGCTAGGGGAGAGGGACTGGTCTTGCAAAGGGCTCCAAGCGACTAGATCCGGGGGTTGGGCTGCTCCAGACCAAACCGGTCGCGGCTGTATTGCTCGGCGGCGACATCCCAGCCCAAGCCCACATGGTGCGATGCGGCATGGGCGTCCCGGTGAAAGCGTTGGATGGGGCTGTCGTTGTACAGTCCGTGCCCTCCGCTTGCCTCGAAAATGCGGTCCACGGAGCGCACCGCCAGCTTGGCGACATAAGTCTCTTTCAGACGGTAAGCGGCCCGCTCAGACACGGTGGGCGTTTCATAGCGCCGTGCCCGGTCTGCCATCTCTTGGGCGTCGGTCTGCATGATGGTCCGGGCCGCAAGGAACTCGGCGGATGCCTCGCCGAATCTCCCTTGGATGCCACCCGATTCCGCCATCTTCCCCCGGGTGGACGACACCAAGTCCGTGACGTAGTCCTGGAACGCTTCCAACGCCCCTTGGGCCATGCCCACAATGGGGGAGGCTAGGGTGTAGGCGAAAATGCTGTGCAACGGCACACGGTAGTTGGGGTCGTCGGGATGCACTTGGCGGCCTGGGGTGTTGGCCTCACCTGCGTCGCCGTAGAGCAGAATGCGGTGTTCTGGAACGAACACGTCTTCTGCAACAACATCCTTGCTGCCCGAACCCCGGAGACCCGACACGTACCAGTTGTCCACGATGCGGAACTCGGTGCTGGGGATCAGACACACCATGGGGCCCGCCGGTCCTGCCGCGGTGAGCATGCCCCAAGTCGAGGCGTCACACCCGCTGGAGAAGCTCCAGTGTCCGGTGACGCGGTAACCTCCGTTCACCGGGGTCACCTCGGTGCGGGCAGGATTGAAAGAGGTGCAAGAGAGGGTGTCCAGTGATTCCGACCAGTATTCTTCCTGACCACCTTCGGGGAACATGCCCGCGAACCAGTTGTGGCTGGCCCAGATGGCATAGCACCAGCCGCTGGAGCCGCAGCCCCGCCCCAACTCGGCGGCGATCTCCAGCATGACACGGTAGTCCAAGGCGTGCCCGCCGTAGCGGGCGGGCTGCGGTGCCCGCAGCAGGCCAGAGTCTATGTAGTCGTCAATGGTGTCCTGGGGGATGTGTCTCAGCTCTTCCGTATGAGTGGCGCGTTCCCGCAGCTTGGGCACCAGTGCCCGCGCCCGCTCCAGCAACTCCTCACGGCTCGCCATAGGACACCTCGCTCGTGTGTATGAGTTGGATCACGATACCATCTTTGCCAGGGAGCGGAAAGCGTGGGCCATCCGCCGACTATCAGGACGGCCTGTATTGGGGCTTTGTCGATGTGGAGGTGTCCCACCGCAGCAAGTCGGTGGGCATAAATGTGACCAATCCCTCTGCGGCTCAGGAGCGCATCGGTAGCGCAGGCGCAACTATGGGGGCAGTCGCGCTCAGCCTTACTAACGTGTGCGGCGCTGGAGTACGGTTCGGCAGTGGATGCCTGAGGCAGGTTGCGGAGAGTCTGGAGCGGGTGATGGGATTCGAACCCACGACTCTCTGCTTGGGAAGCAGATACTCTACCACTGAGTTACACCCGCATGTTTTGGCTACGCCGCAGCTGGTCGGAGAGCTTCAGGATCGCTTATTTCCCGTCGACTAAATGAGTCGGTTTCAGGTACCTCATCCTGTTTGCTTGCCTGATTATACACCCTTGACCGTCGGGCAAGTAACAGGTGGATCCCTCAACTTATGCAGCTGGTGGTCGATAGCTGCGTGCCCTTCCCTGGTGTTGGGCTGTCCTCCGGGTTGGGTATCCTGTAGTGAATGGTGACGGTGCCCGGGGCTGCTGACATCTCCTTGACGAAGCACCGCAGGAACGCCTCGGACTCAGTGGACTCGGTTTCCACTAGGAAGTCATTCATGTCCTTGGCGAAGGCGGTGATGGTCTCGACGCTGTTCCGCATGAGTCGGCGGTTCGCCAGTGATGCCCACGGCTCCCCTGAGGCGCTCTTCTACTTTCCTGAGGTTCACGATGTTCCTTTATAGGGGAGGTGGAATCTGCGATATCGAGGTCGCTGGTCTTCCATAACGGTCTCCATGCCACGAAAGTTGGTGGCTCTCGGATAATTGGGAACATTATCCCAGTTACCCAGTTGCAACAAACATTCGCGGTACCCCTAGTCGGTACAGCTCTAGGTGCGGACAGGCTTGAAGGTTCGGGTCCAGTGCGGTGGGCGTGAATGCACGGTAGGTGGGACCGTTTTCGAGATGTGGCTGGGAATCCTGTGAAGGCTGTGGCCCAGGGCTAATAACCCAGCCTCAGAAGGCTAATCTGACAAGAAGAGGGCGCAAACCTGGGACCCTGCTCTAGTATGTGGCGAACTGGAATGTCCCCTCGGTCGCTCCCCGCATTGCTCCATAGCCTGTACGAAGACACGACCGTCGACGGCGACTTCCACGAACAGGCTGTTCCCGTCCAGCAACATCATGCCAACGAGGGCATCTGTCCCAACAGCGGCAGTCTCGACGTATCTCGGATGGCCGTCCCAGACCACGGTAACGCCGCACACGTCGAAGACAGCCTCCCTACCATCGGCAAGGACCGCCTCGCCGTCTCCCACCACAGGCAGTCCCAATTCCGCCACCAGCGTCGGCGGCAATGTCAGATAGCCATTGAAGCCGGTGTCCACCACGGCGGCGACTTCCCGCGTCGCCCCGCCGGGCCCAGCAAAGGAATCGTCACAAAGGCTTCGAGATTGGAGTTCACTAAGCCCTCTAGCATCCGGCATTCCGCAAGGAACTGCCCCCGAAGTGGTACAGCGCCTGATGTCCGACCCGCATCAGCCAGACCCGGGCGTCAGGGTGCCGATCCCGCAAGCCCTGGGATGCGGCAATGGCATTTTCGCCGAGGGCATAGCTGCCGTTGCCAACGTGAATGGCGACAACCTGGCCATGATGGTCCGCCTCTACAAGATGGCGGATGTCCCTTTCGTAAATCTCTTTGCCAAGGCGGGCCGTCTCTTCCCGGGACTTGGGCGATGGCGTCGTCACCTCTTCACTCCTTTTCGAAGGAATTCGCCTACATCTCATATTCTAAAGTCTTCAACGACTTCCGTACAACAAATCGATTCACCGTGCCTCAGTCAACCGAGACCCTCAGTCTGGTCATCATGACTGAATCACATTAACGGCATCTGTTGCCGCTCATGCCCTCCAGTCACCGGCGCATTCGGTGAGACACCACACAGCCGCAGGTCACTCTTCCTGACCTTGTTTCGCGAGTAGATGTCTTTACGGAGCAGGCGGTTTCCGCCCATCGCATCAGTCGGTCTTCCGTCCGCGTGGTCAACTCGATATCCCCCTGTTTCGACCCACTGATGCCGGGTTCTTTTTGCCGGCACGTGTTGCGGTTTCGTCCTAGCCCAGAAGAATCAATTTTATGAAGGCAGCCGCAACCGCCACGGTTGGGGGGATTAGAAGGATTACCGTGGCAATGATCAGGATGTGCAACACTCGGCAAGACCAAATTTCAGCCCCACCCAATGACCCTGGCACTTACCTAGCCTCACCCCAATACTGAATTAGACTCCGTGTTTCCACTAAATTAGACCTCTCTTTGGCGCCCAGCCGACCATCCCTTTCCACTGACCTAGATCCGGCAATACTGGGCAATTCGCTATAGGTTTCTATCGATCGTTAGTCCCTCGGCAAGCAGCAAATCAGAGGGGTTTGATTTGACGAAGGCATGCCCGACTTCGATTCCTCTATCTCGAAAACAGCGGCCGGGGGTGACTTACACCAGAAGTTACGCCCGCCCACAATGTTGGACAAGAAGGACTTGTGAACACTTGCCAATCACCGCGTAACCTGCCCCTGAGGGAGGTCTCTCTATGCTACGGCACCCTGGGGTGAAAGGGGTCTTCTGCCTACTTAAACAGGTGCTTCTGGAACCAGCCCAGCGTGCGGGCGAGGTACTCCTCCCGCATCTTCGGGTGCCCAAGCCGGGTGAAGGAGTGGGCCGAGCCGGGGAACCGCACGAACTCCACCTCCTTGCCCAGCCGCTTCAGCAGCGTGTAATACTCCTCGCTCTGGGATATGGGGCAGCGGTAGTCCGACTCCCCGTGCAGCAGCAGCACCGGCGCGGTGACGTTGGCCGCGTAGGTGATAGGCGAGCGGAATAACAGCTCTTGGGCGGCGTCGGCCACCGTCCCGCCCCACTGGACCTCGCCGAAGCTGGTGCCGATGTCGGACGTGCCGTACATGCTGTGCAAATTGGTGCAGGGCGCGCCCACCACCCCGGCCACAAACCGGTCAGTGTGGCCCAAGGTCCAACTGGTCATGTACCCGCCGTAGCTGTAGCCGTGGATGCCCAGCCGCGTCGAGTCCACGTAGGGACGCTCCGCCACCAGATCAACCGCCGCCATCAGGTCCAGGTGGTCCTCGCCTCCCCAGTCCTCCAGCACCGCGTTCATAAACTCGTCGCCGTAGGTGGAGGAGCCCCGGGGATTCACTGCCAGCACCAGGCAGCCAGCGGTGGCCAGCACCTGCTGCACCGTGGCGAAGGCGTCGTAGAACGCCCCGTTGGGGCCGCCGTGGATGTCGACCACTAGTGGGTATTGCCACGACGGGTCGAAGTCGGGCGGGAACCACAACCGCGACTCGATGACGAGCCCGCCCCTCTCAAAGGTGAATTTCTCCATCGTGGCCGGTGGGCACTCAGCCAAGTACTCGGCGTTGACATCGGTAAGCTGCTTGCTCGCCCCAGTGTCCAGGTCCAGCAGCAACAGGTCTCCGGGAGAGGCTGGGGACGCCGACATCTCCACGGCGCGGCGGGCGTTCCGGTCTAGGGCCAATCCTGAGGTCTGGCGTGAGCCGCCGTAAAGTTCGTGGATTCCGACTTCTCCGGCATGGGCCTCGAAGAGGTACGATTCTCCCCACCGTTCTCCAAGGAACAGGATGCGGCCGTCGCTCTGCCAGCGCATCGACGGGCCGGGATTCATGGGGGGGAAGCTGACGAAGGGCTTAATGGAATCGTCAGTAATGCGCTCTGGGCTGTGGCCTGGCTGGATGATGTACAGCCAAGACTGCCATGACACCAAGCCCGTGGGGACATCGGTGGCCGCGGCCAAGAGCTTGTCCCCTTCGGGCGACCAAGCTAACCCCCCGACTCCGTACAGGCCCTCGGACCATAACTCCACCTCACCGCCACTAGCGGGCACCACGTAGGCCTCGGTGAGAGCATGGATGTCCCGGTCATCCCGCCGCCCCGAGATGAAAGCCACTAGCGAGCCGTCGGGAGACCACACCCCGGCGTAGTCGTCCCAGTCGCCATCGGTAAGCTGGCTGGTCTCTCCATCCGCCACATTCACGGTGAACAGGTGGAAGTGGGCATCGCCGCGCCATCCCAGGGTGTCGAAGCGGTACCGGATGCGGTGGATTTCGGTGACCCGAGGGGTCGACTCGGGGAGGCCATCTCTCTCTGGAGGCTCCTCGGGAACATCGGAGCAGACCAGCAGCCGCGCGCCGTCTGGAGACCATGCGAAGTCTGACACGCCGCCCGCAAGGGACATAAGCCGCCGCGCCTCGCCGCCGCGCGCACCCATGAGCCACGCTTGCCTCTTGTCCTTCTCGTCGGTCCGGAGGAACCCCAGGGTCTGGCAGTCCGGCGAGAACTTGGGCGCGCCGTCCCTCGGCCCCTGCGTGAACTCCACGATCTGCCCGGACTCCAGGTCCATGAGCATGATCCGGGACCGGCCTTCCATCTTCTCCGCATCCACCCACGACAGGGTGTAGGCCAACAGCGATCCGTCGGGAGACAATGCTGGGTCTCCCACACTCTTCAGCTTGTAGACCACATCAGGGGCAATGGGACTTGGCATGGCATCTCTCCCATGTGAGGGGGGACTATTGCTGGTTCTGGCGGGGATAGTATACCTACCAGTGCCGCCGAGTACCACGAAGAGGCTGCCACCGTCCGTTCCGGTTGGACCCATCCTCGAACTTGTCCGCGGAGTCGTTTGTGACACTACCGGCGTGACAGGTGGAACCCGAGGGCGAAGGTTCTTGATTTTGTCCAGTCAGGTGGACTCGGGGTCACGAAATTGCATACCCAATGATGGCCCCTATATCTCCTGCACCCTTCCGACAAACAGGATTGCACCCGTCCCTCGGTCCCGGATCAGGAATATGAAAGGCATGTCGACGGTTACCACGATGGGCTCGGGCTTAGAGGAGGTTTGCTGCACTGCAATCCCCGTCGCCGCAGCTGCCTCGGTTCCCTCCTCGTCCACGGACACAAAGGCTTTGTGAACGATGTCTCTGATGAACAGACAAAGCCCCGGACACCCCGCACTTGAGCAGCCCGCTCAGCAGGAACTTGCTCCCCACTCTACCGGGCCTCTGCACCTTAGGGGCGCGGTCGCTCATCGCCTGCTGCACATCCTCGAACAGCTCCCTCGACACCAGGGCGGGCCACGCTCCCTCAACCCTTACAGGGTCCTGGGCCTTCTCGCCCTTGCTGTTCTTGCCCCATACGGCGGTTCCGGTGTACGCCTCGTTCCTCAGCACGTAGTGGAGCGTTCCCTTGTACCAGCGCTTGCCCCTGTTGGTGATGCCCCGGTCGTTCAGCTCCTTGCATATCTCCTTGAGGCCGCTGCCCCGCAGGGACTTCTCGAATAGCTCCTTTACCACCGGGGCGGTGGCCGGGTCAACCTCAAGGGTGGGTCGCTCCTTCGCCCCGTCGCTGACCTTGACCTTCCTGTAGCCGAAGGGGGCGTTCGAGCCGAGGAAGAAGCCCCTCGATGCGGCCTCCCTCATCCCCCGGACGACCTCTTGGGCAAGATTTTCGCTGTAATATTCGTCCACGCTCTCGATGATTCCCTCAAGCAGCCTGCCGGTGGCGTTGTCCTCGGCCTGCTCGGTGATGGACACCACGCGGATGCCCTTGCGCCGCAGCTGGGACTTGAAGGCGACGGCGTGCTCGCGCTTTGCGGGTGAAGCGGCTGCATTTCCATACGAGAATCACGTCGAACGGAGCCTTGGGCTTGCCGCCCTCCTCGATCATCTCCCGGAACTGGGGCCGGTCGGCGACGCGGCCGCTCTCTGCCTCGTCCACGTACTCGCGGGCCATGAGTAGCCGTTGGCCTTGGCGTACTCCTTGAGCGCCCTTAGCTGGGCGGACACGGACAGGTCCACGTCCTGCCTGTCGCTGGACACCCTGGCGTAGAGGGCCGCCGGCGTGAGCGGCTGTAGGTGATTCTTCTTCATGCTGTCCTCCTTGCGAGCGTTAGGTAGTCGTTACCGGTATCCACACAATCCCATCAACGTGCTCGAAGTGGGTGTCGGCCGATACAAGGTCAGCGCCTGTCTCCATTGCGTGGGCCGCAATCCAGACGTCGTTTGTCGGAATTGGCCGCCCCTTCGCCTTTAGCGCAGTCATTACCCTAGAGTAGCGGTCCGCAGTCACTGGACCCACAGGAACGAAGGACACGTAGGGACGTTCGAGAAAGGATCGAAGTTCCGTAAGGTTCCGCTCGTAGTACGCTCCCTGTCGGAAGCCGAATAGCTGTTCCCCCACCACAATAGCGGAAAACAGCACCTCCTCGGCGGTCTGTATCAGACTTCTCACTTCCTCGTTACCCCGCATGAACGCGGAGTAGGCATTGGAGTCCAGCAGAATCCTCATGCCCACGCTGCCTCGTCCACTGTCTCGAAGACCTCCAGAGCACTATCGAAGCTCTCAGCCTCATCCCGGCTCCATACGCCGAACAGGTCGTCCAACGAAGACCCTATGGCATTCGGATTTCTCTTGCTATCCGTCAGTCCGGCCCCCTTTCGTAGGAGCCTCAAGGCAGCCTGATTCAGGGAGATTCCCTCCCGCTTGGCAAGGCCGTGCATAGCGGAGCTCAGCTCGTCGTCGAATCCTCTGACCGTCAATTGGTTCACGTCACGCTCCTCATGAGTCATGAATAGAGGCTATATGAGTCATTCTATTGGTCATTCATGCGTTAGTCAAAACTCGTCGGTCAATTTCTAGGTGAACAGTAGCCATGCCACCAGACCGCCGACGGCCAGCAGCCCTAGCAGCCCGGCGGCGACCAACCCAAGGACGAAAGCCACTCGCCTCATCCTGTCGCGCTCGACACGCTCCTTCCGACAGACCTCCTCCAAAGCGACGTTCCGCTCCTGCTCCTGCTCAAGTTGGCCTTGGAGGAGCGCCACCTGCTCGTCCAACCCCCTAATCCGCTCCTGGGCCACGTCTGGCAGCGTACCCTGCGATCTGGCATTTGCGCCGTTCTCCTGCAGGTCGTCGTCCAGCATCACGTATATCCGGTGCCTCCTTCCGCGCGGCTCCCGGCTGACCCGAATCTCTCCTGAGGCGATCCGACGGTCCAGGGTGGACAGGGACACCGCCAGCTCTCGGCAAGCCTCGGCCTTCGTCAGCTGTCTCATACTCTTCCTCCTTGCACTCGGTTGTTGCGGTTCGTCATCACGTCAACTCGTGTCAACCCTGACACGTCAAACACGTCAGAGACCTGGCGGCGGTGCGGCCAGGGCCTGCGTTTTCGGGGTGGCCGGGTCGTGGTCTCTGCAACAAGTTACAATCGATTTAGTCTTTTTGGGCCTGACAGCGTTAGTAGCCGTTGACCCAGCTTTGTGGACACGCCCCCTACAGGAAGTCCCGGAGACGGAGATTCGTCATTTTGCAACCAGGGCCAGTGGAGCCAGGGGCCTCCGTCCGGCAGGGTGAGGCGGCGGCAGTTGCCATGAGTCTCCCAATACCTCACGCTCTGCAAGGGTCTGGAGGTTGGACGTGAACAGGATGGGATGGCGTGAGCCCCCAGCAGCTCGCAGGAAGCTCTCCTCGTCATCGGGGTTCGGGAGCACGAACAGCACCAGGGGCGGCAGTCCACCGTGGTCCCGGTTGGGCCAGCCGCTGTTGAAGTACCGGCGGTAGTTCACCAGGCGGGTCCGCACCCGCCTGGGGGTGGTGGCCCGGCGCTCGAACTCCAGCAGGTAGAAGCGCCACTGGCCCTGGTATGCCAGCTGGAAGGAGGCGTCGGGGTGCACGACGTAGTTGGTCCAGTCCCAGCGATAGCCAACGGCGGAGCGGGACGTGGGCATCAGGTCCAGCACCTGGTAGTCACGGGAACGCGCTGCTTCGGCGCTCAGGGCGGCGGCGAAGCCGGTGATGGCGTCGTGGTGCTCCATCTGGGAGGAGATGGCGCGGAGGGCCGTGCCGGCGTAGACCGGGGCGGTGGCGTTGCGCCGTCGCCGTTTGCGGGCGCTCCAGCGGCCCACCACCGGCCCGACGGCGGCCCGGCCCCGGCGGGCCAGGTATCTCAGCCCCTTGTCGGAGAGCGCGTGACGCTGCCCCTCTGTGAACGACAGGGAGTGGCCGGTGAGAGAGTTGAGGGCCTGGTTGGCCCGGCGGCGGGTGACACCTCCCATCAGCCCGGCCAGCTGGTCGGTGGTGCACAGGGGCCACGCGGCGAGCAGGTCCAGGGCGTCCTTCTCGGCGCCGGTGAGCCGGACGGCCAGGGATGCCCGCAGCAGCTCCGACGGCTCCGGCATGGCGGCCCGCAGGCGGCTGGGATAGAGGGTATCCGGGTCCGGGGTCGGCTCCCGCTCTGCTCCCGGACTGTGTCGCCGGCGCAGGTCGTCGACTCGCTCCACCAGCCGGTCTGTCCGGGCGATGATGTTCTCCAGGGACACGCCGGGGTCCACCTTCACCGGAAGGTCGAGCTCCGTGCCGCCCCCGCACTGCTGCCAGACAACGCCCCGGTGGTCTCCGGCCAGCAGCTCCCCCTCGGTGGCGACGAACGTCCTGCGGTGGTGGGTTGGGTCGCCCAGGGTGCGGACGGCCCTGCGGTTGGCCTGGTCGGAGAAGGCCAGCGCCAGCGTCGCCATGGGGCGCTGGTCGTGGGGCAGGTTCTCCAGGGTTCTCAGCCGGTACCGCAGGTTGGCCGAAGGCAGCGCCGGCCCCTGGCGCAGCAGGCCCACGGAGCGGCCTCCAGACAGGGTGATCAGCATGTCGTAGGGACCCTGGCGGTAGTGGTCCACCCTCACCGGCTCTCCCCGGGAGTCGGCGGCGGCGACTAGGGCGGCGGCGCGGTAGAGCATTGCCACGGCGTCCAGCCGGTCGGCCAGGAGCCGGAACCACTGCCTGGAGACAGGGTACTCCCGCAGGAAGGTCTCCGTTCCCCATTCAACCCTTGCCCCGGCGTCTATGCCCTTCTCCGTCGGGAAGTGCCGCAGATGGGGGTGAGGCCCCAGGATGCCCAGGCTGTGGGACACCGAGTCCGCCATGCCCATCTTCGCCAGCTTCTTCAGCCGGTCTCGGAGGGTGGAGGCGGGGATTCTGCCGAAGCGGGACAGCTCGTCCACGGTGGCCAGGGGCGCGGCGCACAGCAGGAGCAGCGTGTCCTCCAATGCCTGGGACAGGGGATAGGGTGACCGGACTGGTTTGGGAGCCGGCCTGCTGGCGACTAACCGCTCGACGGGCCGGGATGGCCCATATCGCCGCTTCCAGCACCTCGACGCTGTCGCCCACGATGCCCATGACGGCGCGGGGCAGGGCGCGGCCCGTGTGGCCCCGTCTCAGGTACCTCCAGAGGGTGTGGCGGGACACGCCGAAGGTCGCCGTCGCTTGCTGGATGCCCCGCCACATAACGTAGGTCCGCAGGTATTCGCGAATGGCGTCCTCAAGGTCGAGGTCGAGCGATGCGCTCTTGCCGAGCGTCCGCGTCCCTGGCTCTGAAATGGTCAATCGACTGCTCCGTTCCGCAATGGTCCAACTTCTCATTGTGAGGGATAAATTCATCGAAGGTGAGGCCTTGCAAGCCCTTGTTTTGGAGCAGATTTTGTGGTATCGGCGGGGCTTTTCATGCACCGCAGAAGCCAGTCGCCAGAGGGGGAATCAGTCTCCACGTGAACCGAAGCCCGGAATCCGGGGCGGTCACTCGTTCAGCCCTCGTCTTCCGCCGACGGCCTAGGCGCAGCTCCGGGCCGGGACTCCTGACGCCGAAGGTGGGAGCGGGCGACGATCCGGGCCAGGATGCGCAGACCGCGCCGCAGGGTCTCCTGCTGCTCGGCGGTGTACGCCGTCGCCCGTTGGTCTCTCGATGGGTTCTGTCCGTTGGCCCTTCTCATTCCGCTCCTGGCCGTGGCTCCCGACGCCAAACGTGCGGTCGTCGGAGCCGTTGAGTTTCGGCGTCCTCCATCCAGTGTGAACGGCGAGATGGCCGTTCGGAACCTCCCATGAGGGGGTGCATGTATGTCCCCTCCCCATGCAGCGTCTCCCGCTGCTCGGTGGAGTAGGACGGCGATCCCCGCTTTGCCGTCGCCCGGCGATCAGTCGTTGGTCTCCGCGCCAACTCGTTCACCTCTCCCAGGTCTGCTGCGGCTCATCGAATCGCGGCCCTCGCAGGAGAGTGTGAACAAATCAAACTGGAAATAAGACCCCTCATAGCTCCGTGCACGAATGCGGGTTGTTACGGGCCGTTCCCCCGTGGCTCTGCGCAGAGATGCGGGGGGTTATAGACTCTCTGTTTTTCGGCCCCTTTCGATGTAAAGGGCGGAGTAATAATGTACCGGCGAGGCGGGGGCGAGCGTCCGGGAGTGGCGCTGCAAAATCGTACCACCCGCCGCCTTCCATAGAGTTGGAGTCAACTCGATGGAAGGTGTAGGGGATGTACAAAGTGGAGTTGTACGCGCGGGTGCGCCGGGCCTGCATGGTGGAAGGGATGAGCACGCGGGAGGCTGCCTGGGTGTTCGGTCTGCACCGGGACACGGTCCGCAAGATGCTTCAGTACTCGGTGCCACCCGGGTACCGTCGGCAGTCACCGCCTCGGCGACCGAAGCTGGACCCGTACCGGGGTGTGGTCGACGGTATCCTGGAGGATGGCCGCAGCCTCCCGAAGAAGCAGCGCCACACCGCGAAGCGGATCTACGAGCGCCTGAGAGCGGAGCACGACTTCGACGGCAAGTACACGATAGTCAAGGACTACGTGCGGGAGCGTCGCCGCCGGACGAGAGAGATGTAACGTCCCGCTCACGCATCCTCCCGGAGACGCCCAGTGCGACTTCGGCCAGGCGAAGGCGGTCATCGGCGGAGTGGAGCAGGCCGTCCACTACCTCGTCATGTACCTTCCCCACAGCGACGCATGCTTCGTCAAGGCCTACCCCGCAGAGACCACTGAGGCGTTCTGTGACGGTCACGTCTCGGCGTTCTCGTTCCTGGGCGGCGTGCCGCGGAGCATCGTCTACGACAACACGAGGCTGGCCGTGGCCAGGATTCTGGGAGACGGCCGGAGGAAGCGTACTCGGGTCTTCTCGGAGCTTCTGTCCCACTACCTGTTCGAGGACCGGTACGGCCGTCCCGGCAAGGGTAACGACAAGGGCAAGGTGGAGGGTCTAGTGGGATATGCACGCCGGAACTTCCTGGTGCCCATACCGTCGTTCGAGAGCTTCGATGCCCTCAACGCCCACTGGAGGAGAGGTGGTTGGAGCGTCTGGGGAGACGTCTGCGAGGGCACGATGAGACGATAGGCCAGCGTATGGAGCGCGACCTGGAGGCCCTGCTGCCTCTCCCGGCCACACCCTACGACGCCAGCGACAAGCATGTGAGCCGCGTCAGCTCCCTGTCGCTGGTGCGGTACCGGACCAATGACTACTCGGTGCCGGTGGCCTACGGTCACAGGGAGGTGGTGGTGCGAGGCTATGTGGGCGAGGTGGTCATCAGCTGCGGGGCAGAGGTGATAGCCAGGCACAGGCGGTCTTACGACCGTGACGACTTCGTGTTCGACCCCATCCACTACCTGCCTCTGCTGGAGCACAAGATCGGGGCCTTGGACCAGGCCGCTCCCCTGGCCGGGTGGGAGTTGCCGGAGGAGTTCGAAGTGCTGCTGCGGCGGCTGGAGTCGCGGATGGGCAGGCGCGGCAAGCGGGAGTTCGTGCAGGTGCTGCGGCTGATGGAGAACTTCCGGGCAGCGGAGGTCCACGAGGCGGTACGCGATGCCCTCAGGCTCGGCACCGTAAGCTTCGACGCCGTCAAGCACCTGGTGCTGTGCAGGATAGAGGGACGACCTCAGAGACTCAACCTGGAGCTGTACCCCTACCTGCCCAGGGTCAGCGTGACAGCGACCTCTGCCGGCGACTACATGGCGCTCATGGCGGGGGGTGGACGGTGAGCGACAGGTCTACGGTGCTGTTGGAGCACCACCTCAAGGAGCTGAAGCTGCCGACCTTCCTGAGGGAGTACGGCAAGGTGGCCGGCCAGTGTGCCGCCGAGGACGTCGACCATCCGGGCTACCTGCTGAGGCTCTCGGAGCTTGAGCTCATAGACCGCCACCATCGGATGGTCGAGCGCAGGGTCAAGGCTGCTCGCTTCCCTGCGGTCAAGAGCCTCGACACCTTGGACTTCCTGGCCATGCCGTCGGTGAACAAGCACCTGGTCATGCAGTTGGCGCGCTGCGAGTACGTCGAGCGTCGTGAGAACGTCATCGCCGTCGGCAACAGCGGGACCGGCAAGACCCATGTCGCCCTCGGCCTGGGGCTCGCCGTCTGCCAGAGGGGGCTGTCGGTCGGCTTCACCACCGCCGCATCGCTGGTGCACGAGCTGATCGAGGCCAGGGACGAGCGACGACTGCTCAACCTGCAGAAGAAGCTGTCCCGTCTCAAGCTGCTCATCGTCGACGAGCTTGGCTTCGTACCGCTCTCCAAGACCGGAGCGGAGCTCCTCTTCGAGGTCTTCAGCCAGAGATACGAGAGGGGATCGGTCCTGGTCACCACCAACCTGCCCTTCGACGAGTGGACGGAGGTCTTCGGCTCCGAGAGACTGACCGGCGCCCTGCTGGACCACCTCACTCACCGCGTTCACATCCTGGAGATGAACGGCGAGAGCTACCGCCTCAAGCAGAGCAGGCTAGCCGCCGCCACGCGCTCAGCCGGCGATTCCCCTGGCGCATAAGACTCCACCGACCTCGCTCCCACTGAGGGCTCCCCACGATACAAATCGCAGGCGGACATCTTCGCTGAACGTCGACGACCGACTGGTACACTTTTGCTCCGCCCCGTGGCCTATTTTCACTCCGCCCTTGACAGTTTCCTTGATGAAGTGCCAGAGCCGGGCGCTGGTACCATCGCGTGTACCCAAAATCGTATTGAACAGATTTACATAATGATTAATGCATATATTCAAGTACTGAAGAACTATTGGACCTTCAGCGGCCGCACCAAACGCTCCGATTTCTGGCTGTTCGTGCTGACGCAAAGCATCATCTTTGTGATCGGGCTGATCCTCTCGGATGTACACGATGCGTTCGGAGTGCTCCTCGCGCTCTACTTTGCGGGGACTCTCTTACCCGCACTGGCCGTAACGATCAGGCGCCTTCACGAGGTCACGACACGGACCGGAACGGCTGGTGGATACTGGCGGGAGCCAGCCTCGCTCCGATAGGTTGTGTTCTCGGAGCGGTCGGATGTTATCTATTCGCCCTTGGCTTGGGGCTAGCAATCTTCGGCGTTCTATAGGGGCCACTGTTTGATCTCGGCGAAACCGTCACGTCGCCCTTTGGCGATAGCGTGTCGGCATTATTTCAGCTCGGATCCAGCTTCGCCGATCTGGCCGAAGAAATGGTCGGGGTGATGCTTCTGTTGGGACTGGCACTACTTGGAGTGGGCGTGATCGCGGGGATCGCAGGTGGAGTGTTGGCGATAATGCTCTTGGTTTACCTGTCACAACCCGGCACACCGGGCGACAACAAATACGGCCCCCATACGGAGTCGGATCGAGGGCAAGCAATGGATAAGGATTCCCGGTGGGACCAACACTTCGCAACTCACTGAGTATCAGATTTCCCCTGTCGCGCCGGGTTTTCCTCGTCGATGTCCGAGCAACCGCCTAGGTTACACGCCACCACCCAGTAGTAGTTGTTCAAATCCAGATCGGGATCCGCATGCAGATAGGTCACTCCCTCGACATCCGCAGCCAATTCCTCGCAAAACCCTACAACGCTGCCTAGGCTTAGCCGACAACTTAACGGCGAATCAAAAGGTGTTTCACCGTGATAGAGCTTGTAAGAACTCGCACCTTCCACCGGGTCCCAACTGACCCTGATCGATGAACCTTCGACCTCCGTTCGCAAGTTGGTTGGTGAGTTCGGCCGTTCTTCAAAAGGCGCCGCCGGGTTTTCACTATCAAACTCCGAGCATCCAACATCGTTACACGCGACGACCCAATAAAAATCACTTTGTCGCGGATCGGGATCCGTATGCAGATAGGCAACTTCCTCAACGTTCGTAGCCAACGCCTCGCAAAGCAGAACCGTGCCGTCCCGGGCCTGCCGACAGCGTGGCGGTGAATCGAACGGCGATACTCCATGGTAGACGGTGTAGTGGGCAGCGCCCTCAACCGCGTCCCAAACTACCCGGATCGACGCACCCTCGATGGCGAACCGCACGTTGGTCGCCGCGGACGGCCGACTTGCCTCGGGAATTGCCGTCGCCGCCGGTTCAGGTGTTGTCATCTCCTCCTTTGGCGGCGAAACCTCAGTCATTGGCGTGGGAGTCGGCTCCGTCCCATCCGATGGCGTATCAGTCGGAGCCGGTGAAGGATCCGCACCTTTGGTATCGGGACCCGACGGCTCGGATCCCATCTGTCGCACCGGATTCTCTTCGTCTATGTCCGAGCAACCGCCTCGGTTACAGGCGACGACCCAGTAGAAGTTGTTGCGACCCAAATCGGGATCCGCATGCAGAAACGTGACATCATTGACGTGCGCAGCCAGTTCGTCGCAAAGCAAAACCGTGCCGAGTCGGCTCAGCTGACAACCCACAGCCGAATCAGTCCTGGATTCAACGTGGTAGACCTTGAAATAGTCCGCACCTTCGACCGGGTCCCAGCCGACCCGTATCGATGAATTCTCGACCACCGGGTGCACGTTCGCAGGCGAGCTTGGCCGGTCTTCAAATGGCTTCGCCGGATTCTCGACATCAACATTCGAGCATCCGCCCCTGTTACAAGCCGATACCCAGTAATCGTATTGGCCGGATCCCTCTTCGTTATGAACAAAATCTGTCCCGACTACCGCCGTCGCCAACGGGAGCCTATCGTAGTAGACGTTGTAGCTGTCAGCACCTTCTACCGCCTCCCAGACTACCCGTATCGACGCACCTTCAATTGCGAATCGAACATCGGCAGGCGCGTCTGGCCTCTCTTCGATTGGCAGCGCAGGATTCTCAACGTCGACCGACGAACACGCGGTACCTGAACATGCGACCACCCAGTAATGGTTGTCGGGATGCCACACCATACCCGCATCTTCGTGGACGTAATTCGTTTCCAACACGTTCGATGCCAATTCATCGCACTTCGCCCCGAAACCATCGTCGCCTACTTTGCAGCCCGAAGCACCGAGATAAACGTTGTAGTGTTCAGCACCTGCCACCGAGTCCCAAGTAACTTGGATTGACAATGCACCCCAGTCCCAGGCGTACCGCAAGTTCGATACCGGCCCCAGATCCAACCGAATATGGATCGCATAGAAAACCGTGGCTTCCACGTCGCCACGCCACGAGGCACGCACCACCAGAGTGTAGTCGCCTAGCCCGGAGGTGAAAACGTGCGATGCCTCACGGCCCGCACCGAGGTCGACCGATTCAAGGTGATCCAACTCCGCGTGCCATTCGTCCCCCTCCTGGATTCCCGATACGTGGACGAAATCGTTTCCGTCGAGCCGCGGGTAGAGCCGTGCCTTGACGTCGCCCGGCGCATTCTCGCCGCTAAATTCAAATCCCACCGATTGGTCGACCACCGTCATCAGCACATCGTCATCCAACGTGCTGCTGCCCGAGCTCGTGTTAAATTCATCAAAAATGCACCGATACCTTGCCGCGTCCGGCGAGACTGAACTTGCGCTGCCCGATACCGTCAAATCGTCCAACAAACGATCGCACTTCTCTTCATCAACCTCTATCGTTCCGTCAGCGCCACCATCACCCCCGCAACCTGCCGCCACCAGGCGATCCCGCACATCCGGGGACATGTTCATCCAAGCCTCGTCTGTCGCAAAACCGTACTCCGCCAACTCTTCGAACATCCCAAACAGGAACTCCTCGTTCTCTCCGACCACGTCATCCGGTGAACCAGGATAACCATCCAACGCAGCTTTCGTCGCTCTTTGATTGGCCAAGACGCTTTCGTGCCAATCGGCGATCTCTTCCGGCGGATCATTCCCTTCCAATATCTTGATCGTTGCGTCGAACCCAGCCGACCATTCCCGGTAAGTGGAACCAGCCTCCTGATTAAAAACGCTTTGACCAGCTTTCGAAGCTTCGATACAGACTCGAGCATAGTCATCGACGGACCCTTCCGAACCGCGCGATCCGTCAGGTTGCGTTCCCGCTGATCGAGGCTCTTCAGTTCCGAGCGTAGAAGAAGACGAGGTCGACTCGTCTGTAACATCAGGAGGCTCGGCCGCGGGGGCCGGCTCATCCGAGCATCCTGCCGATGCAAAAGCGATCAAGACGCACAAGCTAAGTAAAACGGCTGCGGATTTAAGCGCGTACATGTCTGCTCCTCAGTTTGGTGCCGGTGATAACCGGTCGATACGATCCAACACTCCCTCGAACAACCGTCGAGGAACCGACACCTCGGATAACTGGAAGATCAACCGCCGGGAGTGCCGAACCAGACGGCCTCCCATCTTGATCAGCTTGACCTGCACGCTCCGCAGCGACCAGTGCTTGAATGCCTTGGGCAGACACTTCCGGCGAAGGAAGTTCCCAAGGTTGTATCCCAGGACGAACAGGGACAAACGCACTCGGTTGGCCACGAAACGATGGCACGACAGCCGAGTCCAGTTCAGCGCGTACTTCTCTTCCTTGATCCACTGCTCGGCTGTCCCACGACCATTGTAGAATCGCACCACTCCTTCGGGGCCAGCCGTCATGTTCGTGACAATGAAGCCCACCCGCGGGAACAGCTCTCCCTGATGCCACTCCACCTTGGCCACCACCCGGCGTGCACGGTCCCAACTCTCAGCACGATACCAGAAGTCATCGTAAAATCGGGGGGGTGAACTTCTGTGCTATCCCGCCAAGGGCGGAAATGCCCGGCGCGAGCGGCGCAGCGACGGCGTGGGCCGTCGTTCCGTCCTCCGCCTCAGCTGCATGGACCGGTCTGTCGAGCGCCATGTGAATGCCTCCCTCGCACAGGCGGGATGAGCGGAGCCTACGACCTCTTCCGCTGTCCGCAGGTGGAGTTGCAGCCTGTGATTCCGCTTACCCTTGTCACTCTTCTTACGCACATTCCCATGAAAACGGTAGCGGCTCTTCAAGGCTTTGGTAAGTGCCTAATCACACTTCTTGGCGAGGTAATCTGGACGGCATTTTGTTAGCTTTTAGAGAGTGTGTTTCTGCAACTTTTCGCTCTTGCCGACACAAACGAAAGTGGCTAGATTGGTAGTCATAACCACACCGCCGTGGCACTCCATGTTTTCACACGCATACAGGAGAGGAGATGTCTCAGGTGCCTCGCCGAAGCCGGGGCCTTCATCCAATCAGGACAGCCGCCAGCGTCTTCCGGATGAGCGGGTCGACGCTCATGCGCCTCGACCCGGACGTGGTCCGGTACGCCACGGGAGTCTCGGTCTGGGGTCGCTGGTTCATACTGGTTGTCACCCTGTTCCAGTTCGCCTACCGGCCTCTCTTCTGGTACCCCGACGGCATTGAACCCGACAACGTCGAATACACTTTCCCGCTTGTAGCGTTGGCCATGTTGAATGGCCTGGTCCACTACCGGCTCCTGACGAACAGGTCGGTCACATGGCGCTGGCTGCTCCTCCTCAGCGCCATGGACATGGTCATGGCCACGGTGGGCATCATCATCCAGCAAGGATTCGAGGGGTTCCTGTTCCTGGCCTACTACCCCGCCCTTGCGCTGTTCGTCGTGGTCTTCCCGTCGTTGTGGCTCGGGTTGGCATGGACAACGATGACCGCCGCTGTCTATACCATCGTATGTTTGACGGTCGGCCCCGGTCTCGACCTCGTTGCCGGCGAAGAGAAAGAGCTGCTGGTCAGGTTGGCGGCGATGTATGCCCTCGTGTTGTGCGTCAGTCTCGTCGTCCGATTCGAACGCAGCAGGAGGCAGGCGGCGGTGGAGCGGGAACGTGCGCTTCAACGAGAACGGATCGAGCTCTCCCAGACGATTCACGATACGACGGCGCAGTCCGCCTTCATGATCGGCCTGGGGATAGATGCGGCCAAACAGGTTGCCGGAGACGCGAACGAGGAACTCACCGCCATGCTCGATGCGATCTCACGGCTTTCCAAGACCGCCGTCTGGCAGCTGAGACACCCGATAGACATGGGCCGCATATTCGAAGGCAATGAGTTGGGCTGGACCCTGGACTCGCACGTTGCGACGTTCAGCACCATAACGTCGGTGTCGGCGAAGCTGACCCAGAACGGGGTGGAGCCGCCACTTTCAGTAGAGGCCAGGAGTCTCCTGTTCACCATAGCCCACAATGCCCTCGCCAACGCCCTTCGCCATGCCGGGGCGAGCCTGGTGCTGGTCGATCTCGACTTCGGACGGGATGAGATCATGCTGTCGGTGTCGGACGACGGGGTGGGGCTTCCCGACGACTACGAGGAGCGGGGCCACGGCTTCGGAAACATGCGGGCGCACGCCGGGCGTCTGGGCGGACGCCTTATCGTCGAGCCCACTGGATCGGCCGGGGGCGCGAGCGTGACCTGCGTGATGCCACTGACTCGTGGCGGGAAGGAGGACTAGGATGTCAACGGAGTCTCGTCGCATAAGGGTGCTGCTCGCCGACGACCATGCGGTCACGCGGGAAGGTCTTCAGGTGATTCTGGAGCGGTCCGAGGAGTTCGAGGTGGTGGGCCAGGCCAGGGACGGAGTGGAGGCGGTGAAGGCGGCCTCCGAGCTGTCGCCCGACCTGATCGTCATGGATGTCATGATGCCCAAGAAGGACGGCGTGGAGGCGTGCCGGGAGATCATGGAGTCTCTGCCCGAGACACGGGTGCTCATGCTGACCGCCTCGACGGAGGCGAACGCCGTGATAGAGGCGGTGGCCGCCGGTGCTGCCGGCTACCTTCAGAAGGTGGCAGGGATGGACCAGGTCCTGGGCATGATGAAGAGCGCGGCTGCGGGCGAGGGGCGTCTGCCGACCGAGGTGGTGAGGCGGGTCTTCGACAGGTTTCGGAGCGGGGCGAGATCGAAGGACGTCAACCTGACCCAGAGGGAGAAGGAGATACTGGTGTCGTTCTGCCGGGGCATGTCCTACGTTGCGATTGCGAAGGCCAGGGAAGTCAAGGTGGTCACCGTCCGAAACGCCATCTACACCATTCAGATCAAGCTGGACGTTTCCTCGAAGCAGGAGATCGTGGTGTGGGCCGCGCAGAACGGGCTGCTGGATGACTAGCGACAGAGACTGCTTCGCCGACTCGCAGCGGATGCGCACTGCGACGAAGCGTATCCGACGCCCAGCCGGTGACAATGTAATCTAGCCACTTTCGTTTGTGACCACAAGATCCAAGAGTTGCAGAAACACTCTCCCTCAGAGCAAACAAAATGCCGCCCAAGAAGTGTGATTCGGCACTTACCCAATCGGCGCAGAGCCTCTAGTGTTTCCATGGTAAGTGCATAAGAACAATCACAGTCTGCCACGCTAGGATCGGGGGTAGTTGCGTGCAGCAAGCCCGGCCAGTTCTCACCTTGCGGTCTCTGAGCCCGGTATCATCCAGCGATCGGTCGTCAGTATGCAATGTGACCGTGGAATGGAGAGTAAACAGTGCGGCGTGAAGCACTACAAGCCCATCACAACCGGGGAGGACCGCAATGAGGTCCGACACTCCCACTCTGCGCCTAACCGGCATTCTGCTTGGGATATTGCTCGTCGTCGCCGCCATAACCTCCTGCACCGACAGCACCGAGCCCACAGTGGAGGTTACCACAGTGGAGGTTACGCGTAGGCAGACTCCGGCCCCCGAGGCCGCTCTGACGGCTGCAACAGTTCTCCATGTCCCCTGGACGAGGTTGGAGTTCCGGGTTGTGCCTCGCGGTGTTCACCGAATCGAATTCGAAATGAACACGGAGGAGACTCTGGAGTATCACTACAGTCTTTGCTGTGGCCTTAGTGGCGGCGGTGACGGTCCTATAGGGGCTATGACCGATCTTGTGCAGAGCTTTACTGGTTCTCTGGACATTAGGCTGGCAATCACCGGCCCGTCAGGGGATGTGTTGTGGTCGGCAAGGACTGCCTCATACAATAACTCGACCACGGCCAGGCCTCCAGGTATCTACACTCTGGTGTTCGACAATAGCTACTCTCAATCCAAGGACAAGTCGATTAGCCTGGACTATAGGGTACTCCCCAAGGGAGTAAAGTGGGCTACCCCGCTTGCACCAACACCGGAGGCGACCCAGTGGCCTCTGCATTTTGCGGTTCGTTGGATTGAAGACCCGGCGGTGATCCAGGCGCTGGTGGACGCCGGGGCCGACGTCGATGCGAAGAACGACCATGGCGATACGCCTTTACATCTTGCGGCTAGTGGGAATGAGAACCTGGCGGTGATCCGGGCGCTGGTGGACGCCGGGGCCGACGTCGATGCGAAGGACGCCGATGGCGACACGTCTCTGCATCTAGTGGTTGGATACAAGGCGAACCCGGCGGTGATTCAGGCGCTGATGGACGCCGGGGCCGACGTCAATGTGAAGAACGCCGATGGTGACACTCCTCTGCATCTTGCGGTACGTTGGATTGAAGACCCGGCGGTGATCCAGGCGCTGATGGACGCCGGGGCCGACGTCGATGCGAAGGACGCCGATGGTGACACTCCTCTGCATCTTGCGGTTCCTTGGATTGAAGACCCAGCGGTGATCCAGGCGCTGGTGGACGCCGGGGCCGACGTCGATGTGAAGAACGACGATGGCGACACGTCTCTGCATCTAGTGGTTGGATACAAGGCGAACCCGGCGGTGATCCAGGCGCTGATGGACGCCGGGGCCGACGTCGATGTGAAGAACGACGATGGCGACACGTCTCTGCATCTAGTGGTTGGATACAAGGCGAACCCGGCGGTGATCCAGGCGCTGATGGACGCCGGGGCCGACGTCAATGTGAAGAACGCCGATGGTGACACTCCTCTGCATCTTGCGTCTCTTTTGAATGAAAACCTGGCGGTAATCCAGGCGCTGATGGACGCCGGGGCCGATGTCGATGCGAAGAACGCCGATGGCGACACTCCTCTGCATCTTGCGTCTCTTTTGAATGAAAACCTGGCGGTGATCCAGGCGCTGATGGACGCCGGGGCCGAGGTCCATGCGAAGGACAACGGTGGCAGCACGCCGCTGCATCGTGCGGCTTTCGGGAATGAAAACCCGGCGGTGATCCAGGCGCTGGTGGACGCCGGGGCCGATGTCCATGCGAAGAGGGTCACTGGCCTCACGCCGCTGCATCGTGCGGCTGGTTGGAACAATAACCCGGCGGTGATCCAGGCGCTGGTGGACGCCGGGGCCGACGTCGATGCGAGGGACAACCATGGCAGCACGCCGCTGCATCGTGCGGCTTATTGGAATGAGAACCCGGCGGTGATCCAGGCGCTGGTGGACGCCGGGGCCGACGTCGATGCGAGGGACAACGACGGGGACACGCCTTTGGATATAGCGGAGTCCAGAAGGAACACTGCCGCCATCAAGGTGCTTCAATAGGCGATCGGTAACGCCGCACTGAGCGCGGGATTTCGGTTAAACCCAGGCGGCCAATGTCCCATCAGGGGTTCACCATGCGGATGCGCAATCGCGATGGGGCAGGGGTGATGAGAACGCTCTGAGCAAGGTTCGGTTTGGCCTGCATTGCGTTCCCGAGCGACCGAAGGGAGAGAGAACTGCCGCGCAGACCTGACTGATGCCCAAGATAGCACGGCAAGGCAGGAGGTTCCCTTGATCGTAGCAGGGCCTCCCGTTTAGTCGGCGGGCTTGTATTGAGTTCCAGTCAACAAGGGCGGTCCACGGCCCTATTACACTTCCAGCCGGAACCGCAATCCGAAAGTTCTTGATTTTATCAAGTCTGGTGGAGGAGTTGAAACTAGCGGCAGCAACGCTAGGAGAGCCGACCCGAGGGTCCGTCTTCCGCCCCATTGGGACGCACGGGGTTGCCAATCTGACTAGCAACCGGCAGGGGTGGGAGGTCTAGTTCGCGGCGGCGGGCGGCGTGGCCAGATGTTGCCGGACGCAATCTACAAGACGCCGCGCTTGGCCTTTGACGCCAGCTTTGTTCTCGTGGTCGAAGTAGAAACTGTAGGGTTCGATTGTACTGCCTTCGAACTTGACGCCGGAGGAGATCATCCCATCGTTGTATCCAACGTCATCGATGCGGTCGTAGGGCAGTTCTATCTCCCTGGAACCACCCCGCAACAGGAGGACACGGCGGTCTGTAGCGACTGCGATACCCTCGTGCCCTGTCCTGTTCCTCCCAGGGCCACCCATCGGGTCGAATCGGAAATCGTTGGGCAAGCCCCAGCGGCCTCCCAGCCAGTACTCAATGTTCTCGTCCTCACCAAGGATCTCGTGGAGCTTCTTGCGTTCACCTTCGTACTTCTTGAGATTGGCGCCCGAGACATTGGTAAGAAGGCGGCTAAGAAGTCCGGGATTCATCCGGCCGGCCATTGCGGAACGGTCCTGCCACTGGGCGTCAATGCGTTCAGTTTTGCTCATTCCGAAACCTTGACCGCCCGATGAGGGAGCGACAGTTGAGCGAGGCGCGGTCTGGAGCTGCTGCACCAGTTGGGCGAAGCGGTGGCCCGCTTCGCCGTGGATATCCCGGATTTGGAAAGGGTCGTCCTGCCCCTCCCCCATCCAGGCCCAATTATGGATACCGTTGCCAGCCACGGTCACTACTCCGACTGCGTGTTCCACTGCCGTGATGCTGGGCAATGGCATCTGAGTCACAAGTTTGTTGAGACCCTTGTGGGCGACGAAGTGGACGCTGAGGTCGGTGACGATGGCGGCGCCCTTGAGCCTTTGCTGCCGGCTTATAAGTCCGGCGCCCTCGGCGAATGCCGACTCGGGGCCCCAAGTACAGCCCACCAGCCCCATGATGTTTTCATCTTGGTCCAGGAAGTCATAAATCAGCTTGCGCTCGCGGTCGTGATTTTCCTGACCCCATGAGAAAGCCTGCTGTACCCACTGGGCATCAACGCGGTCGCGCAGTTCTTTCGTCGCCATGGTTTAACCTCCTTGCTGGTTGCTCCGCTTAAACTACTTGTTGCTGAAGTTCACCCAGCGCGGCTCCTTTCGCCGCCTTGCCTCCATCTAAGAAAATTCCATCTCGCAAGCCCTATAAGGACCAGCGCGACCGGGTCATACAAGGGAGGCCAGCGCCGCAACGGATGCCCCCGCCCGCCTACACGGTCAATTATTACGCCGTTTACAGGCATTTTCACGACTATTCTTCGCAGGGAAGGTTGTCTGTTCCCACAAGAACTCTACTGCCGATACCCCACCCTTCGGGCAGGCACCCACTTAGTTGGTTATTGCTAAAATAGATGTCTATGGGATTCAGTATAACCTCGGGGGGTATCCGCCCGGTCAGTTGGTTGCTACTCAAATGCAGCTCTGTCAGGTTGGAGAGATTGCCCAACTCCGGCGGTATCTCCCCGCTCAGCTGGTTGTTACTGAGGTCCTCCGCCTCCGCAGGCGGCCAACAGCAGCATGAACACCAGGACACACATAAGTGGGATGGCGTATCTGGGCAAGCATGAGTTCACAACTAACCTCCTTTGACAAGACAACCGCGTGTCGCTTCAAGCGAATCTCTATTGGTCTGTGGCATCAGTGTCTGTCTTTGGCGTCGTCCGAGCTGCGGGTGGCAGCCTGGGCCTTGTGGACCTCCGCCACCATTCTTTCCGCCGACGCCCATTCTGCGCTGTGGCCGAAGTACACCGTCTCCCTTTCGCCGTCCACCGACGCCGCCGCACAGTTCATACTCTGTGTTCGAGCGCTCTTGCCCTCCAACCACTGCCCCACAAGGAATGTCAGGAACCCTATCCCGATAACCGCGCCGTGGATAGCCCACTCCATCGCCGAATTAGGCTCGAAGGGGCGGCAGGTTCCTATCCAACCCCTACCTCCTTCACATTCCTCCGTTACGACTCCAAACCAATACAGGACATGAAACAGTAGCCGCCACAGCAAGTAAACGGAGGCGACACCTACCATCAGCCCCCCGCCAACCAACATGATCAAAATACCGGGCCCTTTCAGGAACCAGTTTGACCCTCCCGTTTTGACTGGCTGCCGGTCCACCTGAACCGACGAAATCGCGCGGAGGTCAATGGTTCTGCCGGGGAGGACCAGGTTTCGCTGCGAAAGCAGGACCTCTCCATCTTGATAGAGCGTCCGCTCCGGTTCGGGAGCATCCGCCCGGCTCGCGACTTGCCGAGTTTCGCCAGCAGTTTCTCGGTTCGCCGTCCCTTGAGCCTGCTCAGTGTAAACCGTCCGCTCTTGGAATCGTTCCGGCTCTGCCCTGTCGCGTCGCGCAGCAGCCGCTTCCGCCCCGTCTTCGGACCGTCCGGCCAAGCCCCACTCCGGTGCGGACATGAAGCCGTGATAGGCCACATTCAGGTCGAGGGCTCGCAGGGAGGCTGCCTCACCGGAGGCGAACCATGGTGGAGCGGGGACCGAAGCGTCCAGCCAGGGCTGAGCCACATCCAAAGCGACGGCATAGGCCAACATGGAATCGGGTTCGCCCCGTCCAACCGCCGGGTCAGGTCCGGCCAGAGATTCTTTCAAACCATGTAACTGGCTTATCTCATATACCCCCGCTTCCGTTGGCGCCAGCATACCCGTGTGCATCGGCGTCGCAATCATCCAATATATGCAGCCGACGACCGCGCCGACGAGGGAGTTCGCCCACCATTGGGGCAGCCATAGAGCCAGCCAAAGCCCGCTGCCAACGCCCATCAAGGCCCCGGCCAATGTCGCCAGTCCTAATCCATCCGCGAAACGCTCCCGCCTTACCCGTATCGGGTTGTCATGGAAGAGGCCTCTGCCCTGCAGGTACTCCCCCAACTGGTCGCCGATGGCATCCTTGTGCTCCCCTATCCCGTCACGCAGTGCTTGAACCGTTGCGGGGCGCGATGGCAAGCTGTCGCATATCAACTGTTCCCACTCAAACTGCATGGGGCCCTGCTGCGACAGCCAGTAGAGGAAGCCGCTCCTCGTTCCGACGCACTGGAATTGCAACGTGCCACGCTGGCACATCTCGGTTATTGCGGCCAGCAGAGTTCGATCGCTGACCTCCCGGTCTTCCAGCACCGATACCGCTGCCGCGGGCAGCCCAGTGCGCTGCCGGGTTCCCAACTCCAATGGGTCCCGATGCTTGGTCGCGTGCCTGGGCCGGTAACTCAGCCAAAGCCCCAGCACGAGCAGCAGCGCAACGCCGACGCCAATCGTGCGGAAACCCCACACCATGAGCTGCTTCCAATCCATATCCCGGTAATCGGGGAAGCCACTCTGGGCGATGGCTCCACCAGGGTCCAGCGCCAACAACAGCCCAATGGCAGCAAGGGCCGCCAGCGTTGCCAGAATACTCACCATAGGTCCCCCTCCATCCCGGGATGTACCACTTGCGCTCGATAGTGCAGGGAAGCCCTCTGCTCTACAAGTCCAAATTGAACCTCAACACAAAAGCTCTCGAGTTTGTCCTGGAATGGTGGCCCTACGCAGACTGAATTGGGGATTTGTCGTTGGGAGGTTTTTCCTGAATAGTAAGGCTGGAGGGAGTCGACGGGAGCGGGCTGACCCCGTCAAGACTCCTGGCCCGTCGGCAGACCTGCTTGCGCTGTCCCTCAGGTCATTCGACCCAATTGTCTGCCTCTGCCGTCCCGATAACAAGCCTGTGCTACGGTTACAACGGGACTACCCTGATGTCGTGCGTTTGTCTCACCACCTTCCTTGCTCTATTCTGATGAGCTATTACTGTCGGCAATTCCGCCGAAGATCGGGCACGTACCGCCGAACGAGTGGGAGCGTGGTGGATAACGCTCTAGCCGGGCTTGGGTTCCAGCCCCGGTTCGGGCAACAGCCTGCCCCAGCCCCGGTGCATCAACCTCCTTAGCCAGAGGATGCCGTACCGAATTACGTTTACGGAAGCCACCGCGTCCATCCGGCGAATGAGCAAGGAGAGCCACTCCCTGGAACTAGGGTAGGCGTGCACGAAATCCGAGGGCGTATCGAAGCCGAGGGTCCTAGCGGCTTCTCTGATACCCTTGGCCGTCAGGTGGTATCTCTGGCTCGAAGGCAGGTGGGCGGCGCCGTGACTGACGCGCCCGACTACGCCCTCGGCCAGCAGGGCGGTCAGGGCGCGGTGGCCGTGGGCATGAGGCTCGCCCAGGATGAGCGCCAGCTCTGCCGTGTCGATGAACGGCATCAGGCTGAGGGAATGGAGTAGCCGTTGGTCGGAAAGCGTCATGTATCGAGCGTAGCAAGAGAGGGGCGCTATGCATCCGTCACATGGCAGTGCCGGTGTGTGGGAAGTCAGCGGACGCTGTCCTCTTGTGCGGAGTTCATGGCCGAGGAGTTGGTCAAGTCCAAGGTCCGCAGCCGGAAGCCAAAGCCCGCAGCCGCGTCCCTGTTCGAGTGGGCGTTCGCCCTTGAGCAGGATCGGGAGCGCGGGAGGCGGAGCCGGTCGGTGCGGGGCGCTAGGCCCCCTGCACGTCCATGTGTGCGGCCCTTTTCTGTTGCCCATTTTCCGGTGGGGCATTGATTCCTCTTCTTCGCCCCCTTCTGTGTCAGATAGTCCATCTGGGGAAGCGGCAGGCATGGAAGCCAATAAGAGGAGACTCACTCTGGACCTGGCCTCCACCCTTCAACGTTGGCTGAAGGTCTGGCGGTAAAGGGCGTCAACATGCGCCGGAGTGGTCAAACCGCCGTGGACCGGGAGGCCGACGAAGGGAGAAGCTGACCCGTTTCTCGGCACCCCCTGCGCCATAGCCAACACGCGCTGGGAGCGCCTCCAAGGCGATATGCTGTCCGTCCCCGGCTGAGGTCGCGAGGCTTCAGCAGAAGGGCAGGCCGCCAAGGTTAGAGAGGTCAAAAAACAACAAGTCGTCTTCCAAGCTGCTTGGCACGCACCCGCTCAACTTGTTGTTGCGGAGGTCCAGCGATACCAGGTTGGAGAGGCTGCCCAATTCCGGGGGTATCTCCCCGCTCAAGGCGTTGTTGTAGAGCATCAGAAATTGCAGGTTGGAGAGGCTGCCCAGCTCCGCCGGTATCTCCCCGCTCAAGTGGTTCAGGCCGAGGTCCAGCCTTGTGAGGTTGGAGAGGCTGCCCAACTCCGGCGGTATCTCCCCGCTCAACTCGTTGTTTTCGAGCTCCAGCCTTGTGAGGTTGGAGAGGCTGCCCAATTCCGGGGGTATCTCCCCGCTCAAGTCGTTTTCGTAGAGGGCCAGCGACTCCAGGTTGGCGAGGCTGCCCAGCTCCGCCGGTATCTCCCCGCTCAAGTCGTTGAATCTGAGGTCCAGCGCTGTAACCCGCCCGTCGTCGTCAGTGGTGACGCCCTCCCATTCGCCGAGGGGAGCGTCGCTCAGCCAGTTGTCGCTGTTCTCCCAGTTCTCACCGTCCGTTGCGTTGTAGAGGGCAACCAGGGCTTCCCGATCCGTTTCGGCGGAGCCGGAGGCCGCGGGCGGCGCTGTCGTAGCCGTAGGTCCAAGCGCAACGGCGGCAGTGGGCGCGGCCTCTGACCCCGGCGTGGAAGGCGTCCGTGCGGGGGAGGCCGGCGTCTCCGTTGGCGTGGACGCGGTACGGTCGGGGCCTGTCACGCCGGACGGCTCATCGGAGCCGCAGGCCGCGAGCGCCACCGTAAGGGCCAGCGCAAGGACAACGCTCAACAGGGTTATGTATCTTGTCGTGCGTGTACGGGTCATTTCCTTTCCCTCCCGGTCTTGACCGGCACCATATATCCACAGATTCATACGGATAGTATGGCGGAGGTGCTATGGGGGTCAATGCTGAGACACCCGTTCGCCACTCCCAAATATGTGTTGGTATGTCGGCTTCCGCAGGGATGAGCGGGCGCACGATACCGCCCATCCTGAGCCTATCTGTTTTAAACCAGCAGAGGGTCGGGAAGTCGGTCTGGTGGAGGCCGGTCTGAACCAACCTGGGATAGCAGCTAGGGCATGTCGATGCCCTCCTGAACCCTATCGGCCACCGACGCCACTCGCTACTCCGGGACACCGCCTCGGCCTTCATCACCGACACGTGGGAACCGTGTCGGTGATGATATCGTCTATTCTCTCGGTGATGTCCATGGTGCAAGCGTGGGTGGGGTAGGCCAGCGCCCGGCGTCTCTCTACCCGCTTGGTGGCCACCAAGTCGATGAGCGCCTGCTCATTGGGATAGACCCGCTCCTCTGAAAGGAGCGGCGCATGGACGATGATGTCGCCGCTCCTGAGGAACTCTCCCAGTAGGGCAGCACTAGGGCCTGGCTAAAAGTCCAGAACGAACCTCAAGGTGAAGGTTCTTGATTTTGTCCAGTGTGGTGGAGACAGCCGGACAAGAAACATTTTGCAGAAAATGATTAGCACCTTGGAGCAGCGGAAAGTGGTCATGTCTGCAGGAAGACCGGCGGCCCATGATACTCGGTGTTTCGGGTTGTTGGAGCAGCCCTTCCGGTGCTGGCGCGGTCGAGACGGCTGTGTCCTCGCTAGCGTTGGCCCGATTTCTGGCCCTACCTGTTACCGAGCACGACTGTCTGAAGAGATCAAATCCGCCGCAGGCTCACTTTCATGGTCACTTCCGTAAGAATTTGGTCACGTAGTCTACGTCGACTGCGGGCATTCCCAGACCGATTTCCGACAATGCTTCGGAGAACCGGCCGATGTCGTAGACGCTGGTATCGGACATGAACGGCTCGACTGACTCCAGGGACCGTATCAGAACTTTCAACTCCATGTCATCATCGCGGTTGGCCATCGTGTCCAATCTTGATTTCCAGTCCCCCAATTGAGCGCGGTCCGCCACGTATCCGTGGATCTCCATATATGCAAAAACTTCATCGGCAGGTACGGGGGCCTGTTGAACCACGTTGTATACCCTGCCCAGGTGTCTGGGATCGTCGGAAATTTTCGTTATTGCCTTGACCAGAAAGTCGACAGGTGTCATCTCGAAGAACCATTCCGGCACCAAGGGGGCACATCCGAGGCGGGCGCAGGCCTTGATAATCAACGAGAGAAAGTCATTCGGGTTGACCATGCCCGTACCGCTGTGGTGGCCAATGTTGCCCGGACGGAAGATGCATACCGGCAGTCCTCGAGAAACAGCCGACCAGACAAGCCGCTCCGCAACCCATTTGGCCTGATTGTAGCCCCCCTCCATCCTGTCGACGAAGCCGTCTATGTCGTTGTTCTCAAGGTAGGGGTTGTCGTCTCCTCCGGGGAAAATGCCGTTGGATGAAATGTATTGGATCGGCTTTGTTGCAGCGGTGCAGGCGAACTTGAGCACCTCCATTGTCCCTCCGACGGTGTGGGACTTGGCTGCAGAATAGGGGTAGGCGTAGTTGACCGAGGCCGCGCAATGGAAAATCAGGTCGATCTCTTCCGCCAGCCGCCGGTACTCCTCATCGTTCAGACCCATCCGGGGCCGGGTGAGGTCTCCAGCCACCGGAGCGATCCGTTGTCCGGATGACTGGTCGGCCAGCCCGTAAAATTTCAGGGTGTCCAGCACGCGGTTGGTGGAGCCGCCCTGTCCTGAGTCCGGGTCTCTTACCAAGCAGTAGAACCGGGTGTCCGGTCCCGTGGCGCGCAGCAGTTCGTCGAGCAAAAAGGCTCCCAGGAATCCGGTTGTTCCCGTCACAAGGACCGAGCACGCCTCGCTGAGACGTGTAATTCTCGGGGCGCCGCCTGGTGAAATCGCCGGGTCCAGGGTCGAGTCCTCGGCCAGTGAAATTCTGGATTCCATATTCGGCCCTCTATGTTCCAAGTATGCCCCCAACTCATTCATGGTGGGGTACTCGTAAATCTCCGTGCCGCTCAGTTCAATCCCAAACAGTCGTTCGATGCCCAGGGTGAGGTCCAGGCCCGTCAGGGAGTGGCCTCCGAGATGAAAGAAGTTCCAGTCATCTTCCAGTGAGTCGCCGTCGACTTCCAGTGCTTCACTCCATAGCTCCCGCAAGGCCCTGAGACGCTCCCCTGCGGTTGCGCACTTGGACAGCGGGGTGCGCTCCTTAACCGCATGTCTCCTTTCCCGCAATGCGGGCAATGCTTTGCGCTCCAGTTTGCCCGTCTGTTGATTTATCGGGAGCGTCTCCAGTTCCATGAAGTGGCTGGGCACCATGTAGAGCGGCAGATATCGTTCCAGCAGAGCACGCAGGTCTCTGCTTGTCCCGCTCTTCCCATCGACCTTCCATGCCGCTCGCGGGCCCCGGACGACGTAGGCCACGAGCCGCCTATTGGATTCGTCCTTGCTCTCGGCCAAAACCGCAGCATCGGCAGCGCCACAGTGCTTGCGGAGGGTCTCCTCTATGGCACTCAGGTAAACGCTGTAGCCCCTGATCTTGACCATCGAATCATTGCGGCCGATGATCGTTGTCACACCACGCCCATCAACTTCGGCAAGGTCTCCGGTGGCGTAATACCTCTCTCTGTCCCATATGACGAACCTCTGGGAATCCAGGTCGGGCCTCTTCAGATAGCCCCGGGCCAGTCCGCGACCGCCAATGAAGAGCTCTCCGACTCCGGTTGAAGCCAGATCGGACTGCCCCTCCGGTAGCACCCTGAGCGTCACCCCGTCCATTGCATAACCCACCGGGCACGCATCCACTCCGTCGAGACACAAGTCCGTCAGTTCAATGGTGCAAACGTCGTGGGTCTCGCTGATGCTGTAGGTGTTGAACACTCGCGCAGACCGGGACAGAACGTCCAAGGTCGGCTTAAGCAGGCTGGCCGGCACCACCTCGCCGTTCAGCCAGACCACACGCAGAGAGGACAGCCGGGCCCGCAATTGTTCTGGGCTCGCCGAATTCAAGATCCCCTGCAGCAAGGACGGAGTGAAGAGCACCTCGGTAATCCGGTGTTTCGCTATGAACCCCGTAAGCGCGCGCGGCACGAACATCACATTATCGGGAATAACGTATACGGTTCCTCCCTTCAACAGCGGCCGGAGGAACTCCCAAGGAAAGAAGATGTTGCACGCGACCCTGTCTCCGACGCTGTGGGAACTGAACCTGTACCTCGCCAGGTAGGATGAAATCAGGGCGCCGCTGCTCTGCATAACGCCCTTTGGTTGTCCTGTTGTGCCGGAGGTGTAGGGGAGGAACGCCAGGTCGCCGGTGTCAACGCATATCTCATCGGTCGCGGGATCGAGCGCTCTCCAGGACCGGTCGGAGTCAACGGGCAATAGGCAAGGCCCAGAGAATTTACTCAGCCTGGGCAAGTGCAGGGCCTTGGTGATCACCACCTTGGGTTGGGACTCGGACACCAGTGTACCGAGCAGGGAATCGGGGAGATCCAGGGCCACTGGCATGAAGGCCGCGCCGGCCTTCAATGTCCCAATGACAGCGGCGATGTACTCCGGGCAGGTTTCCATGTATATGCCCACCGGATCATCGGTTGATACGCCGCAACGTCGAAGGTAGGCCCCCAAGGCATCCGTCGCCTGGTCCAGTTGTGCATAGGATGTCTGCTCAGAGCCAAAGACTATTGCCGGAGTGTCTGGAGTCTCCGTCGCTTGATCCTTGAACAGCTGATGCAAGCCACTCCCTGCGGAATTCATTTTGCCATCTCAAGCACCCCCAAACGCAATCAGGCAAAAACGGGCGTCTGTTCCAGATTATCCGAAGGATAATAGCTGAGTTTATAAAATCTGAAGCCTAAAGTAAATTGTGATTCCATAATGATAGTAACTGTTCGTCGCATCGTAATCCGACCTCTTCAAGGGTGTCTACATGCAATTAGACTCACTGGACTTTAACAGGTGGGAGGTCTGAATCGCCTATCTAGTGTTCGCCCATGGATACGAGCCTTGTACAGAGCCCTAGGTGTTTTGGTAGAGTCCTGCTAGGGAAGGTGGTCTGTGGCTCCCTGAAGCTGACCCTGCCACTCGGTCAGTGCATCGCAAACGAACAGCCATTCCTGCCTTGTGGTGACTCCATCCCCTTCAATCGCTGATATGGGTGGATGTCATCGACGCTGCTGATATGCTCCGTGGCCTTGGCCGAAGTCCAGTCGGCCACAATCCCACCACCATCAGGGTGAACCGGAGGACGACAAACACGCTGCCGACAAGCAGCATGGAGATTGTTCCCGGCCCAATCAGCGTTCGCCATTGGTTTCACTAGCTAGCCGGAGTGAAGCCGGCTGGGAGGTCCCATCCGGCAGAAAGGGCTCGGCTCACCTCCGACTCGTCATAGCCTCTCCTCGGAGGAGCGGCTTCCAATTCATGGTAGGCAATGGGCTTTGACGGCACCTCGGCTGGTCAGGAAATGGTGGGCCGACGCTTGGCTCGAACCACTGACCTCTGCCGTGCCAGCGCAGCAGTCTATCCAACTGAGCTAACTGTCCGGACATGCACCCTACCTATGCCATGTCCGTGTCGAATGCTGCTAGCGGACGGGATGGAATGTCTCCAAGGAGAGGCTTAAGCCGGGTTCTCCGAATTGATTTCCGAGCAGCCACCACTACTGGCGACCGCCCCAAAGTAGTTCCTGTCATCGTCCGGATCAGTGTGCACATAGGTCGTCTCACTTACATTGGTTGCAAACTCGTCACAAAAAGTAGCCTGTCGCTCTTGCTTAATGTGCAATTGGAATCGAAGAAGTCATCGTAGTACATGTTGTAGTAGTCCGCACCATCTATAGGATCCAAGTTGACGCGTATCATCGAGCCCTCTCGGACGCAATGCACATTCTCGGCGACTCGGGTTTAAGAGCACTTGTAGGCGTGGTTGGTGACGCGGCACCATACGTATCGTTTGTCGGAGGCTCCTCTTGGCCCAAAATGCCTCAACCAATGCAGTCTTACGCGACCAAACTTGATTCCCTCGTAACAAGGGGCTTTCGGATTGTTACTGTGGAGTGAAGGCGGTTGGGTGTGCGGGGGTTGGATATTCCAGTTGGGGCTTTTGTAGTGGCCGATGAGGTCGTTGTGGTGCGACCTACGCCGTCCGGGTAGGGATTACCGGGTTGGCAACGGCACCCGCAGGCTCATGCAGCGCAGGGAGCAGTGGCCAGGGCAGCCGGGCCGGGCCAACGTCTCGTCCATCTCGATCAGTCGTGCCCCGACCATCCGCTTGACGTTGCACGCCAGGGCCTTGAGATAGACGGCGAGCCGGACCCTCTCGCCGCCACGTACCCGTAAGCCCCGATCCACCGAAGAGATGAGTGTGGGGGCGTAATGAAGGGGTAAGAAAGCGCTCCCTGCTTGGGGGATAATGGTTTCAGGAAGACGAAACCGACCCCAAACCGGGAGCACCCAATTGATGCTACCACCTGAGCGCCCCGACCGCATCCAAATCGCCTTTGATGATCACCGCCTGGTGGCCAATGCCGGGCTGCTCTTGCCGGTCACCCTGGCCCAGCGCCTGGGTCTGTCCCAGCTGGTTGACCGCCACGTTGACCTGGGCGATGCTCCTGGACGAGCCAACGCTGGCGACAAGATGCTGACCCTGGTAGCGTCGGCGCTGGCTGGGGGCGACTGCATCGACGACGCCGACGTGTTGCGCACCGGCGGGACCGCTCGTGCCATCGGCTGCGTGGTCAAGGCGCCGTCCACTCTGGGCACCTTCCTGCGCAGTTTCCGATGGGGTCACGTGCGCCAGATGGACCGGGTGAGTCGGGAGCTGCTGGCTCGGGCCTGGGCCGCCGGTGGGGGACCCGGCGACGGTCCGTTGACCATCGATCTGGACTCCACTATCTGCGAGACCTACGGGTTGGCCAAGGAAGGGGCACGGCGCCACAACTACACCGGCCAACGGGGCTATCACCCGCTCCTCGCCATCGCAGCCGGCACCGGGGACGTGCTGATGGCCCGGCTCAGGGAGGGCCGGGCCAACACGGCCAGGGGCTCGGCCCACTTCCTGCGGGAAACGGTGGGGCGGGTGCGCCACGCCGGAGCCACCGGACCACTCACCGTGCGGGCCGACAGCGGCTTTTACACCCATGGCATCGTCGCCGTCTGTCGCAAGACGAAGGTCCGCTTCTCCATCACTGTCCGCCAGCACGCCCGACTGCGTAATCTCATCGAGGCCATACCAGAGGAAGAGTGGACGCCCATCCCCTACTGGATGGAGGGCGCCGCCGACGTGGCCGAGACTGACTACACACCATTTGGCAGTGAGCCCGACGCCGTGCCGGTACGTCTCATCGTCCGCCGGGTGAAGCCCACGCCCGGTTCCCAACTGGCGCTCTTCGCCAACTATAGCTATCACGCTTTCATCACCGACCGGGAGGGCGACACCCTGGATCTCGAGGCCGACCATCGCCGCCACGCCGAGATCGAGAACGCCATCCGCGACCTGAAGTACGGCGTGGGGCTCAACCACCTGCCATCGGGACGCTTTCCCGCCAACGCCGCCTGGCTGGCCGTCCAGGTCATGGCCCACAATCTGGCCCGCTGGACAACGCGCATCGGTCTGGGCGAGCCGGCGGCAACCACCAAGACCCTTAGGCGGCGCTTCTTCGCCCTGGCCGGACGGCTCACTCACTCCGCCCGTCGCCTCACCTTGCATCTTCCTCAGAGCTGGCCCTGGGGAAACCAATTCGGCAGAGCCCTGGCAAGACTGCGCGCCCTACCGCTCCCTGCCTGACGGCGTCCGACCCATCCGCCGCACTACCCAACCGCCTGGCGGGCTTGCGCCACGCCGGTCCCTGAGTGTCTCCTGCTTCCAGCTGGCTGCCGGTCTCGCCCGCCACCAGCGGCTGCGGGCCGTCAGAAATCACATTTGCGCGGCTGTCGCACCCCACACCGTCCAAATCTGCCGGAATCAAAACCCGCCAGTCTCATTCCCGCACCTCTCACCCCTGGCCTGACCGGCACGGCCCAAACCCTCGGTGGATTCGGGGTAAGCGGCCGAGGCCATGGCGCCGTTTCATCTCCGAGTTCGTCCCCTCTATCCAAACAGCATATATCTGCTTATTATTCTAGCATACGATGAAGGGCAGTTCCAACAGCGGAGAGGGTCGGGGGGCTAAGCAACAGCGACCGCTGGCACAACGGGCCCAGCGGTCGGCCCCTGTCCCCACCCGGCGCGACGCCATCCATCGTGGTCCAGCCACCGAGGAGCATCCCAATGAACATACCAGAAGAGCTGTTCGACCCCGATGAGGTCTGGGCCCAGACGAGCACCGATCTATGAGCCTCCGGTTCCTAGACGAGGCCGGGGGCGAACTCGAGGTAAGACGGCGCCGGCAAGCCCAGGAGAACCTCTGGGTAGCCATCGTCCACCAGCTCTCGGCCATTGCCGAGCAACGGGGATGGAATCATGAGCACGAGTTCTTCGACATAGGCCGTTACCTTGAGAAGGAATACAACCTGCGGGAGTTGGTCCCCCGTCTCAGCTTGGTCGAGGGAGACTATGTCAACTTCTTCGGAATCGAGGAGTTCACCTCGGAGATACGGCGCGAGATAGCTCGAGCCAGGCAGTTGATAGCTGGCCTGGAGAACCTGCGTCAATGCCCCATGCGCCCGTACACCATTGAAGACAGATGTGACCGGGCCATTGTCTACAACCTGACCGGAGCTACCTACCCCGTGGGAACAACGAGGGAACCGGGTTCGTAAACGAGACCCGTTTGCGGGAAAGGTCCAGCATGTGGGGTTTGAGCCGTGAGGAAGTCGTGGTGGAGGGCATATCGCCGGCCGAGAGAAAGACCACACTAGGAATTGGTTACGACGCCCACCAGGACATCCTGACACTGGAGGGGGCGGCGATAGAGGGACCACGGAGTCGGTCTCCTGCACAACACCTTCTTTAGGCGGGGAGTCTGTCAGGCATCTCGCGTTCAACGGGACAGGTATAGATTCCGTGGAATTCTTGATCTCTCTGAACCCAGGTGAACCGCCACGACCCCTAGCCAGAATCGCCTCGGGAGGAGAAGCCTCCAGGCTGATGCTCGCCATTAAGACAATCCTATCCACGGCTGACCAGATTCCAATACTCGTGTTCGACGAAGTCGATGCGGGGATGGGAGGCCGAGCCGGGAGTGTCCTGGGTGAGAAACTATGGGGTCTGTCCAAGAGCCACCAGGTCCTATGTGTAACTCACCTCCCACAAATAGCGTGCTATGCAGACCACCACGTTAAGGTTACAAAACTTGCCTCACATGATAGGACCGTGACATCGGTGGAGGTTCTGGACGGCGAGGCCAGGGTGACGGAACTCAGTCAGATGCTGGGCTCCGATAGCGGCGCTACCCGCACCAACGCGCTGGAGATGTTGCTGCAGGCCAAGAGCTGGAAGGAGAGCAAGAGGGTGCACCCCATGCAGGAAACTCTTGCATGAGCGCCATGGACGTGGACTCGAACCTATCGCATGTCCATTGGTACCACCGCCCAGAGTGCCAAGCTGAACCTCAGCGGGAAGGATCCGTAAGCTGAGCAGAATCGAGAGGATACGCACCGCATGACCAACGACCGCCTGCTCCTCAGCCGCTGTGGAGCGAGGGAACCGAGACCTTCACCTGCTTCGATTCTCGCCTCGACCTCAGCCGTGCTAATAGAATGGGATCACTCTGAGGCGTTTGACCGCACCGTGTATTCGTGGAATGGAGTTAATCTCTGCACGGCGTTGCAGGAGGTCCTTCAATCGAGGCGGTGCGAGGCACCTAGGCCTCTATTGCGAGGGGGCACCAACCTGCCAGCGGTAGGCGATCCGGTTCACTGCACTCATTTCAGGGCAGTTGCAGCCGATGGTGGGAGGACATGCGAATTCTGCCACAGGCGACGAGAACACTGCATATGCTACCATAAATCCATAATTCCATTTGTTACAGAGGACTCTAACACGATGAAGGTAATCAGCGTGGCCGTCGACGATGAAACCCACCGCCTGGCCAGGATCAAGGCCGCCCAACAGGGCACATCCATGTCCGCTCTGCTGAGGGAGTACCTTCTGCAGGCACTCAGGGAGGACGGCAACCGGCATCCTGCGGAGACCGAGCCGCAGCGCAGGGCGAGAAACTTGGACGAGGTCATGGCAAGGTTTGAGGCGGAGGGCGTGGGTTTAAATGCCAGTGAAAGGCTGAGCAGGGAGGAACTGTACGACAGGCATGCGTCTCGCTGACACCAACATCCTGATCTATGCGGCCGACACCTCTCCAGAAGAAAGACAGAAAAGAGCAAGGGCCGCGGAAGTCCTCAAAACGGAGGATCTTTGCCTGTCCGTACAGGTCCTCCAGGAGTTCTACCACCAGGCTACCCGACCGACAGGCAGACTTGGTATGTCCCACGAGCAAGCCCTGGCTTTCCTGGACCCTTTCATGGACCTGATTATCCAGCCGGTAACTCAGGAAGTGTTCAGAGAGGCTGCAGAGATTGCAAACAGGCACAATATCTCCTGCTGGGACGCCGCCATTATGGCGGCGGCACGAATTCTGGGATGCGACGCGGTCTATTCGGAAGACCTCAACCAAGGCCAGTCATACGACGGCGTCGTGGTGATAAACCCCTTTCGCTGATCGCAAGGGAGATGACTTGCTATCCTGTGGCCCAAATGTCCGTGCCGTGAGAGAGGCCGGAAGTAGGTGAAGGGAGGCCACGTTGACGGTGGCCTGCCGTGGGGAGAAGCTTCTCGAAACGATGCGCTTATTCTCGAGACGAGACATGCAACAGACCGTTAGTTGGGTTGCAGCAGCCAATTGAGAGACACACTTTGAATGTGAGGCCCCACAGTTGCTAGATCAGTTTTTCCCGTCTCCATCCGGGAAAAAACCCAGGCCCTACTCTGAGAATAGGGATTGGCGGAATGGCCGGTACCGATAGAGATTCCACAGGAACCTTCGGACGGCATTGTCCGATGGACTCACAGGGTAGTCCATCCATGCCCTAGCCACAGAGGCAGCCCCTAGTGAATTCCCGGCGACGCAATCCTGGTCAGGATGTGACGGTCCCTCACTGTCGTCGCTTTACTACTCCACTTCCCAATCGACACAAGTCGCTCAACCACTCGTGGCAGTGGGCTCGGTCGAAAGCCCGTAGACAATGACGAATGCATTGGGGGGAGGGGGTGGTGTTGCGTAAATGGAAGGCCCTTACTCAAAACAGGCCTACTCAAACCCCAGAAAGCTAGTGACTATTGCCAAAGTCATTGCCGAAGGCCATAATGTAAGGCCAATGGCCACTCTTTGAGGTAAAGGAGTATTTTCTATGTTTGAATCCAGCATAACCGTGAAGGGCCAGACCACATTGCCCAAAGCCGTCAGGGAATCGCTGGCAGTGAAGGCAGGGGATAGGGTCCGCTATGTCATTCTGGACGAGGGGGTGCTGATAATGCCCGTGCGGTCCACCAGCCGACTGTTCGGTAGCCTTAAGTACGACGGGCCGCCGGTGAGCTTGGAAGACATGGACCGTGCCATCGCAGAGGGGGCAATCGAAGAATGACCGCGCTCGACACAAATGTGATCGTACGCTACTTGGTGGGCGACAACGCTGAACACGCTGAGGCGTCTCGCGCGTTGCTGGATGGGCTGACGCCCGGTAATCCAGGATTCATTTGCCGCGAGGTCGTCGTAGAGGTCGCCTGGGTACTGGAACGGAGCTACCGCTTCACACGAACCCGAGTCGCGGAGGCATTGATGGACCTAACCGCTTCGGACAGTCTCGTCATCGAGAATTCTGATGACGTCGCCGCAGCTGCACATCGCTATCGGCAAGGAGGCGCCGGGCTTTCGGACTTGATGATCCTTAGAGCGGCCGAACGGGTGGGGGCGACGCCCCTCTACACCTTTGACCGCAGACTTGCCAGGATGCAGGGAACAATCTTGGTGGAGAATCCCGGGGGTAAGTCGTCATGAAGGACTCACAAAAACCCGACCACGTGAGTCTCGCCAACATGGTCGGACGTTTGCGCGAGGGGCGGTACGTGATCCCCGATTTCCAGCGTGACTTTGAATGGGAGCCATGGGACATCAAAGAGCTAATGAGTTCCATCTTCCGCGACTACTACATCGGTAGCCTTCTTCTTTGGAAGGGCAAAGACGAAAACTTTGAGGCACTCTCCTGTGAGGCGATCTACGGGTTTGAGGGTAGTGATGGCCGAACCGATATCGTCTTGGACGGTCAGCAGCGTCTTACGGCCATGTATTACGCGTTCATGGCACGGTACTTGCTCGGGCCGATCACGACATTATCGAGGGCAGCCGGTTCTCCATGTCGGAGGATGAGCTGCGGCAGTCTAGGGAAACTCCCTGGCTGCCCCGAAGCGTCGAAGACCGAATCGCCTATGACACCGGACGGACGCAACGTATCGTTCAAGCATACAAGGATCATGTCGACTCTAATTGGCCGACGCTTATTTTCGCCACCTCAGTGGAACACTCGCAGACCGTCGCAGCACTCTTGGCCTCAACGGGAGTCAAGGCACGAGCTGTGAGCTCCGCCACTGATGCATCTGCTCGTCGCCGCATTGTAGAGGAGTTCCGTCCCGGCGAACTCGAGGCCCTCGTCAACTACGGGATATTCAGGGAGGGGTTCGATGCACCGAAGACTCGGGCCATCATAGTCGCTCGGCCGGTATACAGTCCCAACCTCTACTTCCAGATGATCGGTAGAGGTCTGCGCGGCGTCAAGAACGGAGGCAACGACCGCTGCCTTATTCTGAACGTGCGGGACAATATCAATAACTTCGAACGAAAACTGGCCTTCTCCGACCTCGATTGGCTCTGGGCCTGAACCCACCATCCAACGGTTCCATCAATGGTGTTAGAGCTTGGTACTAGCCACCCTCGGCACGCTCCGAGCTTGCAAATCGCATGTCCTGATGGTGGAAGCGAACATAGAAATCTGGATTATCGGTTATCATCTCGCCGACGCTAACTCCATTTAGGAACCCCTCTGACTCTAGGCAAGATATACATATACTGAGTCCCGAGATTGCCTCTTCCCCGCAGTCTTTCCGCCATCCTCCGTCCCGGTCCACCCAAAGGGGCTCGAACCACGGAACAATCTATGGCCTATAGATCCACCGACCACGAGTACCGCAAATTTTTGTCGCTATTGGGTAACCGGGATGAGCTTCTCGGTTTCTTAATTGCCTCTAACTCTTGCGTAGGGATAGATGGGGTGCTACCTACTCTATAGTCGCCGTCGATGGTCATATGGTCGAGCACAAAGAGTAGAAATTGTCGGACGTTCCTCCGGACTGATCACGTCTAGACCTGCCCGGGCCAGCAGGTCAGCCATGGACAGGCGGTTCCCTCGCGTGGGCGGGGATAGACCGCAGGCACCGTCACGCCGCGGTCCATGGTCTCCGGTTCCCCAGCGTGGGCGGGGATAGGCCGTCGACTCATACATGTTCGCGTACCAGCCAAGGGGTTGCGCAACCATTCAGGCTGGGTGTAGATCGGTACCGGAGGTCGCGGGAGAGTGCCTTCATGCATTGCCCCGAAGGGAACTGCATGGAAGTCTCTCCCAGGCTTCTTCATCCGGTCCGCTGCATAAAAGGACCCACGAGGGCAGGGCGACTTTGAAATCTGGCAACGACGAGAATAACCGCATGGCACAGATGGAAGACGGCCGTCAACTAGGACAGGGCAGTGGTCGGGCAGCAGGTCGGCGAGTGCACAATTGAGGAATTGAGCGCTGAGCTTGGGCGAATAGAGCCTCCGGCGTTTCCGACGGTCGAGCGGTCCCCGTGGACGGTGTGCTGGATTTGCATCACCAAGACTGGCAAGCGGGCGGCTCGCCACGCCGCACGGTAGTCATCCATAGAGAGTTCTATCGAAACCTCTACCCTAGCCCTGGACACCCTTGTTGTGTATGAGCAAGAGCGCGAAGATACCGAAACCCAACAGCAACAGGCGTCAGTTCAAATGTCATCCCCTCACAAATAATTATCGGGTTAGGGGAGGCAGAAAACCATCGCTCTAGGGTGAGGCACGACTGTGATAACAAAAGTGGTAACGAGATAGTGCGAACACCAATTGTAGCTACGGAAATCGAGTTTTGGGGGGCATTGGGAGAGTACCGTATACCCAGTGACGCGTTAAGGCGCGTGTTTGCCGAAATCCGGGCGGCGGCGCAGTGGAAAAAGCGACCGGAGCTCGGCAGGCTGACTGCGCGGGAGCGTGAGATTCTTGCGCTGTTTGCCCAGGGGTTGTCGTACGCAAAGATTGCTGAGATCAGGGGCAACCAGCCGCTGACTATCCGTAACGCCATCTACGGCATCCAAGACAAGCTTAACATCGAGACGAAGCAGGAACTAGTTGTCTGGGCTGTTCGAAACGGCTTGCTGGACGAGTAGCGTCGGGGGACGATAGGTACATGACAGCAAGGCTCATAGTCCCATCTTCATCATTGGACTCGAACTTTCAAGCCTGTCCGTACCTAGAGTTGCACCGACCAGGAGTACCGCAAATGTTTGTCACAATTGGGCAACTAAGATGAACGACCCCATCCCCCAATTATCCCGCCCATCCCGTCCATCCATGCAAAAAAGCCGTCCCCGTCACGCGTACCTACTTTGAGGTGACGGGTTGAAAAAGGTCGGCCTCTCTGGGTTCGGAATGGGTTACCCGCCCACATTCCTGCTTGGGGAGGCTGACAATGTCGTGATATCACTGGATTGCCAGATTTCTAGATGGGTCGGTGCCGCAGTTACGGGCTACCCGCCGGTACAAGCAACGACACACCAGGCGACACAAGGACCATGAAGGCCTCGGAGTTCAAGGCCAAATGCCTTCAACTCATGGACGAGGTGGCCGACAGCGGTAACGAGATCGTCATCACCAAGAACGGGAAGCCGGTCTCCCGCTTGGTGCCCTGCTGGGAACGTATCAAGTCTCTTTTCGGCGTGGACCGTGGCAGGATGAAGATCGTCGGCGACATCATCAGCCCCATCGATGTCGAATGGGAAGCGGAGACCAATCCTGACAGAGTGCTGAATCCATGATCCTTGCGGACACCCATACACTGCTTTAGTTGCGGGGTCGGGGAAGCCCGCCTGGGAGCAGGCGCAAGCCGGACGCTCGATGACGCCCTTCACGTCGCTGTGTCCGCCATGACGTTCTGGGAAGTCGCAATGCTCAAGAGCAGGGCCGCTTGGACTTTCCCGAGGATGTTGGGCTGTGGCGCCGGCAAGTGCTTGTTCAAGGAGTCGCGGAGGTCCCAGTCGACGGCGAGCGGACCATCGTTGCCACGCACTGGGGGCCGCCTATTGCTAACTGCGGACGACCGAATCCTAGGATGGAGCGCCCCAACGGGCTGGATGCGAGGGAGTGACGTCCAATGCAGCCCATAATGGTTGAGCATGGACCCCAGCACGGTGGACCCGCACCATGCCTTCAATGATTGCAATGCAATTATATTATAATGATATGACATCGTAGTTGGAGGCGGTATCATGGCCAGTATTACCGTGCGCAATCTTGAGGATGGGCTGAAACACCGGCTACGGATCAGGGCGGCCGAAAATGGCCGCTCCATGGAAGAGGAAGCCCGGGACATTCTGAGAACGGCGCTCTATCACCAGCAGTCAGGACAAGAAAATCTGGCGAGCGCCATTCGCGCCAGGTTCGCGCCCTTAGGGGGGGTCGAACTCGACATTCCCCCTCGTTCACCCATGCGCAATCCGCCTCGGTTAGAGTGAGAGACCACGATGATTATCCTAGACACCAACGTCGTCTCGGAACTGATGCGGCTCGGTCCCGACGCCACCGTTGTGGATTGGGTTGCCGGTCAAGCGGCTACCAACCTGTACCTTTCCACTGTCAGCGAAGCCGAACTGCGATTCGGAGTCGAGATACTGCCGTCAGGAACACGACGAGACAGACTACTTGACGAGGTGGAAGGGATGCTCAGGGAGGACTTTGCTGGACGTGTCCTTTCCTTCGATAGTGCCGCAGCCCAAGCCTACGCCACGATAGCCGCCGCTCGACGCGCTGCCGGTCGTCCCATCAACCATGCCGACTGCCAGATAGCGGCGATAGCCCGCAGCCGAGGCGCGTCAGTGGCGACAAGGGATATCGACGACTTCGAAAGGAGCGGGATAGACGTGATCAACCCTTGGTCGGATGAATGAACACGGCATCGCCAGATCATTTTCGTAGGGAGAATCCGATGCGGTGAATCGCAGGGTAACGGTGCCAGTGTTGACCTGCTCTGTGTTCAATGGAACCGCTCGTTGGTGGACACCAACCAAATGCGAGCCGTACGCCAGCAGGGTACCGGATATCCTGCATCTGATACTCGATTTTGCCCTCCACAATGGGCGTCTCACGGACCCGAATCATTGTGTCAGCAGGACTCCGTGATTGGATCAACAGGGGAGTTCTCGTCGAGCCGCCATCTGAGTGTAGACATGGTCGACCATCTCCCGGTAGGTCTCAGGAAACGGGCGGCCGTGGGGTCGATAACGGCGGGCAGGACGGGTGCTGCAGTCACGGGTTCGGCGCACTCCCACAACGTGGTGGGCCAACTCATGGGCCAGCGTTCTCAGGGTATCCCCTCCTTTGGCACGGTTGAGGACTATCACCCCTGGGTGTGGGAACAACGGGAAATGGGTCTCGCCACAGTGCCAACCAAGAAACTTCCTAGCCTTTCTGTTCGATGCCCGGACAAATACCACCGGCACGGATGGAACGTCCGCCAACCCGCATGCCGTATCAGCAAGTGCTTGCATCTCCTCTGGGGTCGCCCGTGCGAGGAGCCCCAGTTCCGCTCCCCTGCACTCGACAGAGTGCAGGGTGACCAAAGGGCCGTGTTCATGAGCAGGGATGAGGCACTCCTTCAAGCTCACAACCTTGGGCGGTGGCACGGGCACCGGCAATGCCGACCAAGCCCCACCCCCTGTCGGCGCGGTGCGATGGGGACCGGTTAACGCGTCTGATTCGGCGTTAATTGGCCTATTTTGATCCCACAGGGAGGCCATGAGCACCAAACGACCGCCCTCGGGGTTGGGAAATTCCGGCGTAGCCATAGCGTTCTCCAAGGCAACCGTAGCTAGACTTAACCGCATATATATGTGTATAATCTTACCAATGAGACGCAAGGCGGGTCAACTCATCCCCATCGAGCGATCGATCCTTGACGCTGCTATCCGCCTGCGCAGCCAGGGCGTCGAGGAGTTCCACGGTTTCCGGCTTGCGAAGGAAATCAAGGATCGAGGGGGCGCCCGCCTCCTCACCGCTCACGGGACGCTCTACCGGGCCTTGGGACGACTCGAACAGCAGGGGTTCCTGCACAGCACATGGGAGGACCCCATGGTTGCAGCCGAGCAGAACCGCCCGCGCCGGAAGCTGTACACCCTGACGGGAGTCCCGGCACCGCTGTGGGAGTCGTCCGTTCCTGCCCAGTCATCATCGCAACCTTCGTGGGGGACCACGTCGTGACAGCAACACGTCGGGAGATGTTGAGCCATGGGTGGGCATTGCCTGCGGCCACGTCCCTTGTCCTGTCCTGGACGTGGATGTATACGCTGGCCCTGCCGGAACAGCTGCGCACCGCCCGCCGGGAGGAGATCCGCTCGGACCTGCACGACCAGATGGCGCAGGACCGGGAGCAAGGCGTCAGACCGGCCCGGAGCGCGATCCATATCCTCTGTCGCATGGTGATTGGAGCTTGGGACGATGTGGGCTGGTCCCTCCCCCACATTCCTTCAGCCTTGGCTGGATACCTGATTCGTGGCAGCGATGCCATCGGTCACGGGCGTCCGTCTCAGTGGGCAATTGCGGCCCTGGCGGTGTTGGGTCTGATGAACTGGGTTCTGGCCATGTCGGACCGGCACCACCCCTGGTTTGAATGGCTCCTCGTCAACGCGGGGGTGTTGGCAGCCACTCTGCTCCTGCAGAGGCACAGGCACAGGTGGGTGAAGCGCCTCTTCCTCTCGTGGGGCGCTTCCATGGTTGTTCTGACTGCCGGTATGGCTATCCTGGCATCTCGGGATTCCCGACTGGTTCGATTGCCCGCGGACTACGAGTTGATCCTTGAGGCCATCCTGCTGACTCCGCTGATGGTCCTCGGATTGCTGGTGGCCGCCAGGATATGCAGGACCAATGCCTTTGAGGGCAATTGGTGGTGGCCGGTAGCGCTGTGTTTGACGATCATCGGCGTCGCCCTCTGGGGCTCCGGCATCGCGGTGGATGGAAGCCCCGAGAACCTTCTTGAGGTCTCGGTGGCGACCGGGGTGTTGGCCGTTGGGTGGGCAGCCCTGGCTGCGACCTCTGCATACGGTTCCAGGGTTGTCTGCCATGCCGGTTTCAGGGGCACCGCTGGATGCATGCGCCTTTTGGCCAAAGGTGTCGGTCACATAGGTTAGGATGTCCGCATTTCCAGAGCCCGGATCACCTGCCCCTACCACGGCTGGAGCTTTGGCACCGATGGCGCGCTTGCCAGCATCCCTTATTTCAAGGAAGCATATGACGAGCAGTTGGACAGGTCGCAGTGGGGTCTCATCGAGGTGCCCCAGATGGCCAACTACAAGGGGCGGAATTTGGGCTACGTGGGACCCCAAGGCACCGGCCTTCCAGGGCTACTTGGGCGATATGAAGCTCCATTTGGATAACCTGCTGGATTGCAGGGATGGCCGCGAGGGAGGCTCCGAAGTGTTGGGGGGTATCCAGAAGTGGGTAATGCCCTGCAACTGGAAGTTTCTGTCGGAAAGCTTCGCTGGCGATTCCTACCACAATATCAGCCACCGCTCAGTGGACCTAGCACGCATCGGCCCCAGTGGACGAGCTCGCCGCGACAATGATCAGCATGGAGGTTCCCAGAGGCTGCTTATCTCCTTTCCAGGCACCGGCCATGCAGCAACCGGCGTGCGCCAATCGGAAGATTCGCCGAACACAACGTTCTTCGGGGACGATCGTATCGTGAACGAGTATTTCGCGCATGCCACGAGGAACGGAAGAAGCGCTTGGGCGACAAGGCCCGCATCTTGGGGATTGTTGCGAACGTCTTCCCCCACATGTCGTTCCTAGCGAGGCAACCGAGGTCCATCGCAGTATGGCACCCGCGGGGAGCTCTACAAACGGAGGCGTGTCGCTGGTTTCTGGTGGATAAAGACGCTCCCCAAGAGGTGAAGGACGCCCTGCGTCACTACTACATGCGCTACTCCGGTCCGGGCGGTACGACCGAACAGGACGACATGGAGAACTGGGGATATGCCTCGGGAGCCAGCAAGGGCACCATCGCTCGCCGCTACCGTACAATTACCAGCAGCGCCTTGGCAAGGGCGATCCGAAAGGGCCCGTCCCGGGCGTAGTCGACAACCACATTTCTGAAGAGAACGTGCGTTGCTTCGATGGTCGCTGGGCCGAATTTATGGACGCACCCAGTTGGGACCAACTGATGTAAGGTGCCTGGTGATTTAGGGTGGCTGGTGATTTAGGGTGGTCCCCAGGGGCAAGGAGCAGTCGGGGAACAGGACAAAAGCGTACCTGGGAATGGCTTCAGATTGGGCTACTTCATCAGACCAGAAACCGGAGGCCCGGCATCTCCACGCCGTCGTTGACCAGCAGGACCTTTTTGTAAGCCACTTTGAAGTCGTCGCCTTCGGGGCGCAATCTATGGGTGGAGCTCCCTGCCCAAATATTGTGCCAAACATCAACGCTGCGTTTGCGCACTTCATATATGAAGAAGTTGGAGTGAACAGTTATCTCGCCGGTCTCTTCTTCGATGGTCTCGATATTCGACACCACCCGGCGCAGGTTTGACTTGGGTTCTTGGGACCAGGCGGTGCCGGTCTTGAGGCGAGCAATTCGGGCGGCGATGCCAGCTCTGTCGGCATAAATTATCGATATGTGGTGGAGAGGGTCCGTGTCATCGCCGTCGCACGGCACCCAATAGATGGCATCGTCGGCCCACAGGGCTTCCCATTCATCGTAGCAGTGCTGGTCCATAAAACGAGCCTCGCGGTAGATGAAATTCTCGATTGCAGTACGATCTACAGCCATAGGATCAAGCCATCACCAGTTGAGGTTGAATAGGAAGGCTAATCGTGAGACACGGCCACTTATGGCTGTGTCATCACGTCAAAACCCGGCACATAAGCGTGATGTCCCATCTACATGTCTAATACCTCTTCGGCTAACAGTTCGCAGCCTGGACATCCAGCCGCTGTTCGCCAGCGGCATGTCCTACACCGAGATCGGCGAGGCCTCTTCGGTGGGCCTATTTTGACGATAGACAGAACCATCTTCGAATTGTGGCTAGGAAGATTGTAAGGGAGCGCTGTACGGTAGCCAGTACCATCTCAGAGGTCCATAGACCAGCACCTGGCTTTAGGTAGAACACACATCGGCCATTACAAATCGGGATACTTTAGCAGGTCACGGCCCATCAATCGCTCCCATGCCTGCTTGCAGTCTCTGGCAAAGGTCTCGAATCGGCTGTACCTCCAGTCCCGGCCTTCACCGTGATTCCACCTAGTCATCAGGGTAGCCCAAGTTGTGCCTTCCTCTTTGTGACCTCCATAGAACTTGGCCAGCCTGAGGTGCTTCTCGCTCATCGACCGAAACCGGGAGCCGATCCAGGGAGCTCGAAGATTCCTGTATCGCTGGGCAACTTCTCCTGGTGTGAGGGTTGGATCGATCTCCATCGTGATGCGACTCGATATAGGCTGGTTCAACACCATACGAATCCCACCCCGCGAACTGTTCAGACTTTCCGGAGGAGCGCAACCGGCGCTCAACGCCTTCCAGCACCAATCGCAGCCTGCCCCTTGTCAGCAGGCGGTACAGCGGAGATGACCCAAGGGCATCGGCCACAGCTTCGTCGACGGGCCATTCTCTGGCGTATGCAGTCTGCTCCTTCAGGAATCCGGCGGTAACCGCGTCGGCCTTGTCCAGTCCACTCTCACGCAGGCGGCTGGCCAACTCCAAGACTAGCCTGTTGTAGTCCTTCGTGGTCTGACGGCATATCATTCTACGGACCAGGAAACTCTCCAAGGCACTGAAGGCCCTGATGCGCGTTCCTTCCTCAGCCGACAGGAGCAGTAGAAGTACGGGGGTAATCACGCCGGCCTGCATGACTTGCACGTGATAGTAGAACGACTTCTCACCAGGGCTGCGGCCCCTGGTCGACTCGAAATTACGGTAGTTCACTAGGTCTTGTTTGAGCCCCGTCATCACCGCGTGGATCTCTTGGCCATCAACATAGCTGCGAAACACGTCAAATACCCTTGACGGTGAAACTTCCGAACCCGTGCCCATCGCCAGCCAGTAGTTGAGGAGCATGTCTAGGCGCGGCCTGTACAGGCGGCCTTGTCTGACCTCCAATCTCCACCACCCATCGTCCAGGTTCCCCCAGATGTCACCCTGCCGGTCTCGCTCCTGAGAGAGGACAAAGTTCTTGATGAGGTCAGACTGTTCAAGCGGAGTGCCACGGGCATTTAGCGTCTCGAATATGAGGTTCGGATCGTCCTTAGGGCTGAGGTCAATCACTACCATCTGGAGCATCGACGTTGCCGCAGCCTCAAGCGCATCGATTTTGGGCTCTATTGGCCCTGCTGCGTCTTGAAGCCATTTGCGGACTTGCAGTTGGAAGAACTCGTGGGCTTGGACAATCAGCGACCCCTCGAAGTCGTTTACGGCGAGTCCATTGTCCATGGCGTGCCTGAACGCTTCCCTGTCGCCCCTGGTGGGCCACAGCTTGAATATGTGAAGCCTGTCGTCCCCTATGAGTTCTTCGTCGTTGGTAACAAGCTTGGCCAGACGCCTTGCGACTCTCTTGAGGTATGGTTGGTCTGACTCCTCGCAAATCTGTTGAATAGCGTCCAGAAGAAGTTGGAGGGTCGTCACCCTCTGTTGGCCGTCAATCACCTCACGCTGATCGATGTCTTTTGCAGCCGTGGGGACCTGCTTGAGAACGACGGCGCCTAGGAAGTGTGGACTTGTCTTCTGCTCTGCTTCGACTCCGTCGTTACCTGAGCGCTCTAGCAGGCTGCGGAAAAACTTTTTCGCCCACCAGCAAACGGAATATCTATGACGATAAGGTAGTATAAATCGTCAAAACTGCTGTGATACGTTAAAATAATTACAGGCTATTGATGAATTGCGTCGTGCTAGATTATGCCTCTCCCGTCACATCGAGTTGCGACACCCATTTTCCGCAGCCTGCTAGTTCTTCAAGATAGTTTTCGGCCACGTTGCGGACATCTTCCCAGAGCGGTTCCCATTGGTTGTCCTGGGACCAAACGTAGGGACGCTGAAAGGGCGGGATAGTGTATCGGACCTCTTTCTGGAAGAGGTCTTTAGGAGTGAGAATGTCCGTGTGCACTGGGACCTCCTGTATATTCTTGGACTTCCTTAGCGGTTAACGTTCCCTCTGCCTCTATTCATTCACCAGGACGTCAATCGTGGTGCCGAGCGCACTGGCGATGCGGGCCAAGGCCGAGGTCGATCCCGGTTTTCGCCCACGCTCAATCTCCGAGAGGTACCCCACGGCTATACCTGTTTTCTCGGAAAGTTCCCTCAAGGTGATGCCTAAGTGGTTCCGAAACGCCAAGATGGGACCCTTCCCACGCATAATGTCGAGGGCGACCTTATGGGGAACACGCACGCCGTCGTCCGCTTCCTGGGCGGCTAGCATGTCCTCAAGTTGGCTGTTGCGCTCAATGAGAGCCTCGTACTCCTTCCGGGTCATGGTGATGGTCTCTTCGCTAGTCATAGGCCTCCCTCCTGTGTCGGACTCTTAGCACTATCAAGGTAGACGGCTCGCCGTGTTGAGTGGTGAAGATTACGCGGTGGTGACCGACCCTCAACCGCCTGTAGTCACTGCCGGTCAGCGAGGTGACCTGCCTAGCAAGCGAAGCGGGGTTCTCGGCATACTGCTCAATCTTAGTGATGATCCGCTCTCTGTCCCGTACGGTGAGGCGGCGCATGTCCCTGATCGCCCGTGTGCCCCATTCGATTTGCATTCCCTCATGCATACCCTCTATTTTCTCCATCGGAGAACAGGCCGTCAAGGGTCCACACGGGAGTGCCGACTACAAGGCGTGGCCAATCGCGAAGACGCAGACAGGCTCCAAAACATCGGAATTTGCGCCAAACCGGTCCCAGCGGTCCCGTCTAATCCGCCGTCCCCATGGAGCCCCCTAGGCACGGACGCACATGCCCCCTCACAGGGGCAAGAGATCCGTCGTAGCGTTGGCGGTGTTCTACCCGCATACAGGAGAATGAGCGGGGCGGCAAATTGCGGTAGGGAGATTCCGTAGCCGGAATTGAGGTGAACGGGGCTGCCTGCCACATCGGAGCAAGCGATCCGATTCCGTAGCTCCTTCCACCCCTAGCAAGACAGTCTCAGCTACGAGAGTGGATAAAACACCGGGCCGGGGAGTCGAGAGATACCGGACAGCCTCAGCTACGGAAGTGGACAGGATGCCGGCCGGGTCTGCGGAGGTGATGAGAGCCGGAGCTGAAGCCGCCACGCCGGTTCCTGTGAGCCGCTCAGTCTGTGTCCCCGCCCTCCGCAGTCGGCTCCGGCGTAGCCCTTGGAACGGAACGCCTGACACCGCAGCTGAACGCGGACTATCATTCGAGCAAAGGAGACACAGCCCACGCCAGATCGTCTCGTGCCGCTCCGCGGAGAAGGACGGCGAGGCCCGCGCCGCCGTGGCCCGGCGATTGGTCGATGGTCTCCGCGCCAACTCGTTCACCTCTCTGCGGTTTGCCGCGACTCATCGGATCACAGCTCGAAAGTGCAATCGGTTTTCGGACGTTTTTCGCAGTGCCTGGGATGTACAGAGATTTGGGACTGCAAGAAAATGCAATCTGGGTCGAAGAAGAGGGCTGTGTAGATACGGCCCCTACAGGAAAGTAGGAGGGCGGGGCAACGAGTTTTCTTGACGCTCGGTGTCAGCCGATTGCACTTTATTGTATTGTAGTCTATTGCAGCTTTGAGGGTCAGGCGGGGGTGGTCATGGGTGCTGAGGGTGGGCCAGAAGGGGTCGAGCGGGCCGGCCAGAGCCAGGACGACGGCCGTCTGTGGGAGGCGTTCCAGGAGCTGGTGGAGGCCAGGGGCAGACAGCAGCAGCCGATGCCCTTGGGGTGAACTACCGTACCGTGGTGGCGAACCTAGAGACGGACCGGCTGTCGCGACGGATGCGGACGGCGGTGCAGCGGTTCGAGAAGGAGGAGCCTGAACCTGACGAACCCGAGCAAGCGCGCTACTGAAGAGTCAGGGGGGCGAATCAGAAACAGCGGAGCAGCGGGTGGAGGTTCTGACCGAAGAAGTCCGGCAGCTGAGTGAGACGGTGCAGTCGCAGGCCGGCCAGTTGGAGGAGATGGGACGGCGGGTGATGGAGCTGGAGGAAGCGGGCAGCGAGCAGGTGGAAGCAGATTCTGGGCCGGCCTTCGGGAATGGCGCTGTGGAGGGATGGAGTCCGCCGAAAAGAGGCCACGAGCTGCCTGACGCCGGCGTGGTGACGCTGGAGCGACATCCCGACGAGGAGCACGCCTTCAGGCCGGCTGCCGAGTTGGTGGCCGAGTGGCGTGGGCTGCGGACCGGCGGTGCGAACGAGGGCAGCGGTATGGAGAGGGCTCGATCTGACGAGCGCCGGTGGGAGCTGGAGGTCGAGTTGACCGAAGACTACCACCTGAAGCTGCCTCCGGAGAAAGAGCCGTTGCAGGGGTCCAGGCGTGACGACCATCTCCGTTGGCGGAGGGAGGCGCTGGCGCAGGCCCGCAGCAAACGCATTTGGTCTGAACGGTGGCGGGCGGTGCTGACGCTGGGGTTGTGGCGGGGGTAGGAGAGTAACTACGCCCTTGCGGTGACAGGGCTCGAGCGGGGTCAAGACCGGAACTACCGCGGCCCGGTCACGGCGGACCAGATATTTGCTTTCCTCGTCGATGAGGGCATGGTGCTGCCCGTCGGCACGTGCAAGGCTCTTGCCGTTTCAGCGACCGCAGTACCTGGTTGGCCCGCCGACGGGCGACACCTCATCAGGTCGGCCGGTCGAGGGTTGGTTCAGAGGGGCCAGGGCAACTAGCAACTCTAGAATCTCTTTCTCAGCTACGGTGAGATCGAATGGGAGGAAGGAGGACAGACCTCCTGAGGGCATGCTGGTCAGAAGGCCGGGGGAATGCAGCGTGTCTAGGCGGGGGCCGACCGATAGTCGACCCGAAGGCCATGACTGCAGCATCGCCTCAAGGTCCGATATCTGCTCCTTGAGCTCTTCTACCTTCACTTGGGACTCGTCCAATTGCTGGCTTAGGGATGCGTTCTCGGTCTCTATCTCCTTAACTGTTTCTTCAAGGCCCGCTACGTGCTCCTGGAGCTCTCCCACTCTCCCTTGGGACGCTCCCAATTCCTGCTCCACCGCCGCGATGTCAGCCTTCAGCTCTTGCACCGTAGCCTCAAGGTCTTCCTTCTGCTGCCGGAGTAGACCCACGTCTGCCCGGAGGTCGTACGTCTCCTGGCGCAAGGCCGAATTCTCCTCCTCCAGCAGCAAGTAGAGGGTGTCGTCCGAAGGACCGTGGGCGTAGGTGGAGCTTGCAGCCCACCAAGGCAAGTAACAGGAGTAGGCTGGCGGCTAGTCGCATCGGGGCCTCCTATGACGTTTCCAAGTCAAAAAGACAGCCCCCTCCGTTGGTCGAACTTAGAGGGGGCGCGAATGCTGGCTGGATACGACGGCTAACGCGGTTAGTTTCTCCTAGGTCCTATCAGCCCTTCCAAGGCTTGGGTGTGCTCGCTGATATTCTGTACTGTGTACCGGCTCTGTACTCCCAATCTGCCGGCCAGTGGGCTGGGCAAATCGCCACGGGGGATTAAGCGAACGGTCGGAGGGGCAGTCTCCCTCAGCCAATTGACTCCTATCAGGTGTGGGAAGCGGCCGTGTCCATTTTTGAGTGCCGGAGGCATGTTGGCCGCCACCACCCGGCCCCATTGAAAGAAGTAGCTCTTCGTGCAACGTCCTAGCACGACGGGTGTGCGATTGATAGGCGAGGGATTAGTTACGATCAGGTCGCCTTCTACTATCTCCCGGGAGAATTGCCAAAGAGTGTCGGTAAAGTCATTCCATCGATTTGGCCGATCCCGGAACACTTTTTGCACTCTGATTCTCAGGTGTTCCTTGGAAGGGAAATTGAGCAGACTCTCGGTAAGTCCATCCAAGTCCCAAGAGATAGCGGCCACCGACTCACGGAGAAACTGGTCAGAGACGTCAATCTGGCCCTTGTATCTACAACGGACTATCCAGCTTGCCATGCTCCCCTTCGTTGTCCAGCTACCCCCTTGAATATGAAGAAGCCAGGACGCTTGGCAGATTTGGGCACCCCCCACCCATCCCAACGCCCCTCAATAGGCGCCACCGTCCGCAGGGCAATGTCCTTGAGCTCGGGCGTTGGCATCAGAGTACGCGCTGGTCATCCAGCCCGATAAGCATCTGGTCGATCCCGGTGAGGTTCTTGTTAAACAGCCCCAAGTCCATACGGTGCCCCCTCTCACACACCGATCCAATCATAGCCCGACCGGAGGGCTCAGCGCTTCCGCTTGGTATATTATCTTTGGACCGCACTGGCATGGTAGGTCGGACAGGGAGGGCGATTTGCAGAGAATCCCGGAAGAGCGAGTCATAAGTGAGGCGGTGGCCGCGTCTTCTGAGGATGAACGGCTCTAACGGGAGTGGAATAAACAGATGCTTTCGGTATGTGACGCGTTTGACCCGAGGTGACCTCAGGGCCATGTTCGGCATCCTGAAGCAGGTCACTCCTCCAGAGGATAACGCCAGTTTCATGACCGGATGCTGAGGACCCTGGAGAGGGCCTCGTCCCCCGACGAGATCTACATAGTATGTATCAGAGACAAGGAGAACGGACACCCCTGAAGGTGTGTCCCGAGAACCCAACATGCGGACCCACTCCCCACTCTTTCTGCTTATCGGCATATTGGCCCTTTGCCTTCCGGCGTCACTTTTGGCCTGCGAAACCGGCTGGTTCCACGCCCGCCGTTGACGCGGTTGGAGATATGGGCGGACAGGCAACTAAGACGGAGTTCGCCTCCGTCGACGCGGAGTGGGGAGCACACTTGCGGGGTGAGGATGGACGGCTCCGTCGCCTGCTGGGGCGATGATAGCCTTGGCCAAGCCACGCCGCCGAAGGGGGAGTTCGCCTCGGTCAGCGCCGGGTACGAGGCCATGTGTGGGGTGCCGGCAGACGGCTCTGTCGCCTGCTGGGGGGAAGATGACGAAGGCATCGTGGACTTTGCCGTGTCGCGTATGACTTAGGTGGTGATATTCTTGCGGGGGCGCCCCCCTCGCCTCTTGAGAGGGTCTTCCCAAAAGTAGATATCCGCACCAACTCGCTTTATCTGAATGTTCCTACCGGTCGCCTTTATCGCAGCCCCAAGGCGTCGACGGACGGTGGGCACCGTCTCTCCGGGCAACAACGTGATCCGACCAGCTTGGTCTGGGCCAAGGCTGTCGACGTACTCGACGTACTCCCGTATGGTTTGCGACCGCTTCCCGGTATCGGACCTTGCCATTGCTTCCTGGCGAGATATGACCTCAAACTCTGGCATTACAAGATTCCCTTCTCATGGTGTCGAGGGAGAATTATACATGGCGTTACCGAATTGGGGCGGAGCCTGACCAGGCATAAAAGGGTCAACCGAGGCTGGTTTGAAGCGTCAGGCGTAGACGCGGGCGTCGGAGTCGGCGTCGGTTCGACCTCCTTGAAAATCCTGCTAATCTCGGAGGCCGATAGGAACGAGCGGATAACCGTCAACCTCGTATCGGCTGCAATCGGCGATAGGCCGTTAGTGCTCTGCACGCCTACTGTTGTGAGCCGTCCATCCTGGCCAATTGCGTATTCACTCATGGTCTTGTCCACCCCTAGAGAGACTGTGCATCCTAGCAGTGGCGCGAGACGGCGCGGAAGGAGAGGGGGACGGCCCGGTCGTTTCGTAGCCATGGGGGATATGTACAGCGTGACACTTTGACGCGCAACCCCTTGGAGGCACAACTCCGCCAAACCTAATGAAAGCTAAATTAGAACTGTCCTACCTAAAAATGTTCTAAAAACCGTCTATCGAATTATAATGCCGCACGCGTGATGTACTCTTTCATTGTTTCACCCCCAATTTTCAAACTCATAAAAGTGGGCCGTCATGTGTCACACCACCAGCCGGGCGACGGCATCGACCGCATGGGAGTCGCGGGCAACCGGAAGCCGAGGCGTTCCTGATGATGGACACAGTCCCAGACTTCACACTGGAGGGATGATGCAACCACTGATGCCACGTATGTCGCCCGCCGAAGAGCAGCGGGAGTTAAAGACTAGGCTGAGGCGGGAGGGCATGCTGCAACGACAGCTTGCAGCATGCGTCGCCCTGATAGACCTCGTGGACACCGGCGTCATCACCAAGGACAGCATCAACATGACGGCCCGTATGCTCCAGCAGAAGTTTCACCACAACGAGGACCGGGCCATACAACAGGGTGCGGTTGGTGAGGTGCTGAGCCAGGTGGACATCACGCCCGGGCAGCGATACGCCGTCCAAACATGGCGTGTCGTCGATGCTAGGGATGCTCTGGCCGAGCGGCACCCAAACTGAGGGAGGACCTCGGCAAAGTACGACGCCAGTTGGGGCGCGAGTAAATTGGCCAGCAGGCAGAAAGGAGAGTCAGAAGACCAATCAGGAAAGGAGCGACCAATGCAAGTAACCATGAGTAAGTTCACCCTGAGACTGTTATCGGCGCCATGATGCTGATGCTGATGCTGGCTTGCACCGGCCCGCCCGGGTGGGCAAGGGGACACAGGTGAACGCGGTGCAGGTGGCGCACAGGGGCCAACGGGGGAGCGCGGACCCGCAGGAGAGATCGGCCCCAAGGGACCATAGGGAGAGCAGGGGGCATCCGGCCCGCAAGGCGCGCGGGGACCTACGGTGGGAACGTGGCCCACAGTGTCAATGACGGGCTAGAACTGAGCCATTTATAACGGGTTGGAATTGAGCCACTTGGTTGATCTCCTAGGATTCCGTTAGTCATCCTAATGCTCCCGGCCCTCTTCCGGGGAAGGAGGCAGGTGGTGCAGCGACGGGAACAATCCGGCTTGGCGTTTCTCTCGAAGCCGGTAGCTCTCTCCCCGGATGTTGAGCACGTGACTGTGGTGCAGGAGCCGGTCCAGGATGGCCGAAGCGATGACGGTGTCGCCGAGCAACTCTCCCCACTCGCCGAACCCCTTGTTTGAAGTCAGGATGATGCTGCCTCGCTCGTACCTGGCGGACACCAATGTGAAGAAGGCGGTGGCCGACTCCCGGTCATAGGGCCAGATTCCGAACTCGTCCACCACCAGGACCTTGGGGGACAGGTATACCCGCAGCCTCCGGTCCAGGTTGTGCTCAACGCGGGCTCTCCTGAGGTCCTCCATCAGATCGTAGGCCCGTACGAAGTAGGACCCCTGACCGTGCTCGATGGCCTTCAAGGCCAGGGCCACAGCCAGATGGGTCTTGCCCACGCCGGGGGGACCCAGCAGAAGGATGTTGGCAGCCTCCGTAACGAAGGCGAGGTTGGCCAGTTCCCTGACCTGCCGTTCATCAAGGGAAGGCTGGAAGGCGAAGTCGAACTGCTCCAGGGTCCGCTGGAAGGGAAGATGGGCCAGCTTGGTCCTGGTGGATAGGTAGCGCTCCCTGCGGGCCGTCACTTCCGCCTCCAGCAGGTCTGCCAGCATCTCAGGATAGGTCAGCTGCCTGCTGGAGGCGGAGTCCAGGGTGTTGTCCAGGACCTCGACAGCCTGCTTGAGGCCCAGGGTCTCCAGATGCTGACGGGCCTTTTCCAGAGCGATCATCGGACACCTCCCGCGGCCAGCTCGTAGACCTTCAGGGAGCGACGCTCCACCTCACCCACTGGGACCTGTACCGCCGTGGCTTCCCTCCGGGGCCGGTCGTCCCCACGGGGCAACCCCTCCCACTGAGTCCGACGGCAACGCCGAGGACTCCGGGTCACCTCTGCACGGCCCGGACACGGGCATAATGTTGCTCCCAACTGTCTAGAAGGAAGCCTACAATCGCTATCGGTGGGTTTTGCCCTTCCGTCGGATCTTGCAATCCGTTCGCGAACCTGCGTAGAGTGTATGTTCCCCTTGGATTAGGCCGTATGAAGATATCGACTCCTTTGACGGCCCTACTGGCACCGGAGTTTCGAAAGCCCGTCGCGATATGTTCCATCGTGCTGGCAGCTCTGCTAGGTTTGACTGTAGTGGTCGGTTGGTTCTTTTTCGGTTGGGGATACATTCGAGCCAACAAGGAGATCCTCTACTCCTTACCCGTGCCTCCCGGAGCACAACTCTTGGAGGTGCACTCGAGTGGTTATACTAATGGAGACGACCTGTTGAGCGACTACTTGCCGCCCGACGGATGGAGTACCATCGTCACCTACCGAGTTCTTCTTCAAGTTTCTAGGAAAGACGTTCTTGATTTCTACGTCGATCGGCTCCTACCTGAATGGCAATACTGCACCAGGGATCTCCCAGTCGTAAGTAGCAGCGGAGGACCATGGGTGGATGTGGTTAGGAATGCATGGGCCCATTTTGACAGGGGAAGAGCCCTCGTGACCGTTCAGCTTCTTACCTCAAAGTGGGGTGGCCGCTGGATAGACGGCACTGACCACACTTATAGCGTCAGCGTGGATCACCAACACTACAAATCGTCCTCTTACAGATCTGTTTGCCAGGATCAATGACCCCCCCCATCCCTCCCACTCCCCGCTGTGCCCCATGGACATCTACTTCGAGATCGCGGCCAACAAGGGCCGATTATTGCTCAGAGCCAGCATCACCATGTTTCGAAGGTTGCCGAGTTCCGGCAAATGTCCGTCTCGGGCCACCGGCGGAATATGACACCTAGTCTCATATAGGCTCGCTGACGTACTGGATGCGACGGCGGGCAGCAGGCTCTTCCCGTTGAACGCGCCCCATAGCTGGCCAAGGACGTTGACTGGCAGGACATAGGTGCAGTCGGCCTCCGACACCATCAGTCGAAGGGCCACCGAGCCGGACCTCCATACGATTGATACCGTCGCCTGGTTGGTGGGTAGTGTATTGGCCTTTCCTCCATGGATTTTCGAGAGCCCGAAAATTGGGGGATATACATACAAAGAGTATATCACGCGTGCGGCATTATAATTCGATAGACGGTTTTTAGAACATAGTTAGATGTGGACCGTTCTAATTGGGATTCTTCAGATAGGCGGCCGCGTTCCGCTCCTAGGGGGGCGCGCGCCACTCGGTCCTTGCGCGTCAGAGTGCTAAGGGTGTAAATGGACCTATGGCTACGCAACAAGACGGAAACCATCGGACGGTTCATTCGAGTGTTAGCGCAGTATCGATGCTTAGCACACCCTGTCCTCGCACTTCCTGTAGTGACTCGAACCCAGGAAAGGATCGACCTGCCCATGGAAAGAACCCACATGAGCAAACTGAATCGTCATATCGCAGAGCTAGGCATAGGCCCAAAGCGCCTGGATTGGCGGTGTTCGGATGAGGGTTGTGAGGGTTGACCGCAACCCTGCCCCCGATGCCCAGGACCGGCTGCCTGGGGTTTTCGCCTCTTGTCGATGTTGCGCCGGTGAACTCCATACCCAAGTCCCCATCTACCAAACGAGGACAGCCAACCGTAACGGAACCGGAGAAGGATGAGCCTTATGCAACCAAGACCTACCCCGACCTTCAGAACGCCAAGCCACGGTGTCCGGCCCCCCATCATGCCCATCATGGACGTCAAAGCCTGGCTTGTAGAGCGTAAGGAACTATTGTCGAACGTTGCCGATCACCTGGTGGGCCTCAATCAGGTCAGTGCCCATTCATGTCAAACCTGACCCACCCTGTGGCGCACCCGGTGTTGACAAATCTACGCCGAAGGGTGGGACTCCCGGTCGGCAAGGGACGCTCCCCCGCGGGTGCGCCTTCTGGGCCCTTGCCGTCGGAGGAACGACGCATAGGCAACCAGAAGTCGCCCACCAGCCTTGAGGGTAACCGATGCCAATCATCGCCCGACCCAACAGAGATGCCCTTTCAAGAGGGTTGGATATCTACCGCGACACCATGCGGCCCTTCGTTCTTCGCTGCCTCGAAATGGTGCCAGGCGCTCCAGATGAGGTCATAAGGAGGATCCTCCCTCCACGGCAAATCGAAGATTTCAATCGTGACCGACAGCGAGCCGCCGACTTGGCCTCGGCGATAGACGTGAACCTGTTTCCGAAGCTCGTGCGGGCATATTGGGGCATGGTATTTCAGAGTCAGTTCAACGGTAACTCTCTAGCCCAAGAACATATGACAAAGATCAAACATGCCCGGAACGAGGTGGCTCATCCGCCAACGGCGGATCTGACAACCGGGTACGCCAGAGAACATCTTGGGCTCATAAGCGCCCTTCTTGGACGCATTGGTGCATTTGAGGAGCAAAGGGCTGTCGACGACCTAATCAATCGAAATGACGATGCTCCGTCTTCGCCCCGCCCCGACCCGCCACAGCCTCCTCCCGCTAGCGAGTACCATGTCTACACTGATATCCCAACAAGGAGATCACGCGTCCACCGGGCCGACTGCCAATACTACCGTAACCGCAAAGAGGACACCCTGGACGACAATTACTGGCATGGGCCGTACAGCTCTATCGAGGCGGCCTCGGAAGCCAACATCTCAGACCCGGATACGCGATGGGATGCACTGCCATGCGGACACTGCCGCCCGTGAGTCGGCAGCCCCTAGCCCTACTTAGACCGGAGTTCAAACGCTGCGACCGTCGGCGCTCCTGGGTGTAGGGTGCGACCCGCACCAGGAGTGTGTCATCCGCTTTTTCCCTATAAGGAGGTCCCGCTGCCTCGGTCCGTATCTCCAGATTGGCGGTACCGTGAAACCTCGCCGCAAGACAGAAGAGGACATCCGCCCTGTCAATACCACGCCTCGCCGTAGACCTCATCGTCATCATCAGCAGGCACATGGAGCAAGCGCCCCCCAAGCAGTTCGTGAAGCGCTCAGGAACTTACCTTGCCCCTGTTGACGCGGGTATGATGCACAGTGAATACGAGGGTGAAGTCCAACTGCGATGGTGACGGGTGACGATACCTTGGACCCCCTTTGACCCGGAGACGCGTCTCAACTACAAATCCAGCAAACACCGATCAGAGGCCAAAAGGTTCCCAATGATCCAGAGGGCGTTGGAGGAGATTACAAACGTATAGTGAAAAAGGACTCCTCCGGGCGTGGTGGAACTGGCCCTCTGCCCGCCACACCTCACCCGCAAGTGGAAGCGGGAGGTGGAGGAGACGGTGCCCCACGCAAGGGCTGCCATCATCAGCTCCATCACCGATTTGGAGAGACTCAGGCTCTACCAAGGCACCGCCTCCCTCTTCGCCGTCATGTCCCGTGAGCGGGCCAAGCTCTCCTACCGCTGGCTGCCCGCCGTGGTGCAGCGCTGGGCCAGGGGCTGGGGCAGGCTGGTACCGTACGAGGTGACGGGGGACCCCTTCACCGTCCCCTGCTGCCCCTCATGCAACGCCCAGGTGCTGGACAGGGACGGGGTGCCACTGACCCATGGTGAGATGTCGCGGCGCAAACGCACCTGCGAGTCGTGCGGTCAGGCCCTGTGGCAGGCCGACCACACCGGCCCCCGTCGCTACCCCCTTGCCGACTACGTGAAACACCCGGATGCCCGGCTTCTTCGACCTGCTGGTCGGCGACGAGGTGCATTAGTGTGGGCCGCGTAACGCGGCATAGGATTCCCGGCTCAGTCGGGGGAGACCCGGAGGGAATCTCTGGCCAACCGACCCACCTCAAAGCGAAAGCCTAGGGGGAAGTAGCAAGTCGGTAAAGCGGCTACAGCCTGAAAGCGTTGTTGGGCTGGTTCCGCAAGGCCCGCGCGATACGGTGAAAGCTTGATTGCCTGAACCCCAGTCCCCAGTCGGTGTTCACTTCACCCGCCGGTAGAACACTTGCAACCCGGCGCCGCCCATTGCCTTGGTCGGTCCTCGTGACCGAGGCACCTTCGATGAGCGGACGATGGCCGATGTGGTCATTCAAGGGACGAACGGGGCACCTACAGTCGCGCTCGATACGTCCTATGTTGATGACAACGGGGATAAGGTTCGTCTGGATGCACTCTAGTTACCGCGGTATTGCCCCACGGCTCTAGCCGTTGCGTCTAAGTGCAACGCATCTCCCCTGGAGAATGCGCCACACCACTACGATGACGGCCGCCAACACCAATCCCGTGGATAGCACAAAGGACCAAAACAATAGCCAAGAGGAAAATAAGGCCCCACCGACCCAAGACTCTGCAAACTGGTCCAACACTGGCCCGAACACGGGTAGTGCCAGAGTCACTACTAGAGCGAATACGACCGCCACTAACCCGACTACGAGTGCTGTCTTCATGGCAGTACTCCGCTGGTTGCTATACGTGGAAACTAGCAGAGCCCCAACCCCAAGTCAAAGAGAACGCGGGATGGCCTACGGGGGGAGACCCCTATGGTCAGAGGATGGTCCTTGGGTACCCGCTCCTCCAGATTCACGTAGGCCAACATCACTTCCTGTTCCTCATGCCTGCCGCGCATCCTGCACCTCCGCTGCGTCTCCCTGGCATCCTAACTAACAAAACTCTTTTTCCGCACCCTGTTAGTGCGAATAATACGTGTCAGCCTCGCATATCTCCGAGAGTTTCCGAGGCGAAACTCTGCCTTCGAATACTATTTCACCAGTTTGGATGTCGTATATTTTCAATGATGCGTCGTTCTCTATGGCGTCAGTATAGGCTTCAGGATCATCTTCGGGCTCAGTGGTCACAGCATAACCAGAAACCGCATTGGTTTCTGAATTCACCCAAAATACGAGTCTCGTAATTTGCCTCCAAAGCTCGGTGGAGTAGGTTTTGACAGTGCCTGCGCAGTGCAATACAGATCAGGGGCCAGTGCTCTCCACTGGGTTGTCCCAGGTTACCTCTAGCCTCACACCATCGTGCCCACTAGGTCTTGGTTCGAGAGAACTGGCTCGCTTCCCAAGTTTGTCCATTGTTGATGCCTTCCACTAAACCGGAACTCTTTACTATTCCGACAACGTTTTCTTTTTCTAGCTCGGTCAGCGGAGACTGGCGCAGCACCGTCTCGCCCGGAGGCCCTAGAGGGCCTTGTGTCTTCTGTTCGCCTTGCGGGCCACGTTCCCCCTTAGGTCCGCGCGCGCCTTGCGGGCCGGATGCCGACGCCGACGTTGCCCCCGTATCCGTACTTATGAACGCTCTCAAGGCAGTCGGCGGTCTTGTCTCGTCGGTATTTTGGGTTCTTGGCGTCGCCGGATACATCGGCCTGAACATCCCGTACCTAACGGACGAGGACGCCTTTGTCTTCGTGCAAGGGAACAGGCTCGACGGCGGTTGGGGGTTCAACTATTCTATGGCAGTGGCTTTTGCACTGTCGATCGTTTCCATCCTCGCCTGGGCGGTCCCCAAGATGTGGGACGCGCGCAGCGAGTGGCGGGCGGGCCGCAAGGTCAGACCACCCAGTAGGCGGTAGGGCCGAGTTTTGCCCCTGCCTCATACTGAGACGGTTGGTTGACATACAGCATGGCACGCTGTTATAGGTAGAGTATATGCAGCAGGTTGCAAAAATAAGCGGGGCCCTGAGCTGTGGGGCGTGGTTGCTGTGCAAGGGAGGCATAGTTTCGTTCTTGAGAGCGTCCGCATTCATCATGAGCTGCCTCTTTGTCATTGTATTCCCCATATGGTGGGAGACGACTGTTAGCCTTCAGCGAATGTATCGCGCCCACAGGTTTCTCCGGCAAGTTGACGCCGGCGTGGTTTCGAATCGAATTATTCCAACCTTTCACTCTTCTGCCTCACACCTCATTCTCCCCACGGCCTCATTCCCTGTTGAAGAGACTCTTGTCAACGCTGTCGGTCTGACCAGCGTCGCGCGGCGTCTCCAGTAACTCCTCGTCAAAGCCATCCCCCCTACAACCCAGCTATTGGGGCTGGGTCAATAGTGGTTCGTTGAGGAGAAAGCATCAAGGGATGCAGGCTTTTCAAGGCTGAAGCCAACTGCGTGTTCAGTCTGATAGCCTTTGCCTTCTGGTAGGCGCAATTGGCTGTCTCTTCGAAATCCTGGTAGTTGTCCTTACTTCTCCTCTGTTTCTTGGTTGCCACTCCACTGGCTGTCGTGGGCTGATCCTATGGGCTTTCCAAGGCAGCGGAAATGGTCCCAAGTGAATGTAAACGTTAGTGGTGACCCACGTTGTCTGAACCCGGTCAAGGACACTGTGCTGGGGTCGGAGTGGCTTTGAACGCACTTACTGTGGTCCGACCGCTATTGGGCCCGTGGGCCGGTCCTGTTTGTTTCGCCCCTCAGCGAGGCAGGTGAGGTAGGCGAGGGCTTACCTAGTCTGCTGGTACCTTGAGCGAAGCGAGAAAACATGGAGGACCAGCATGAGTAGTGACCAAACATGTATAAACACGAACTCCGGCACGGGGTGGACCGCATGAAGTACTGCACAGGTCCCGTGAGTACGAACTGCTGGTGCGTCTGGCTGAGCTCGGTTGTCCTTATGTGCTGCCCATCAACGCCTTCGGTCAGTTGTGGAAGCGGTGGCTTGGGTGGCCTTGATTGTTGGCGTCAGACACTTAGTAGTTCGAGAGCGGCCTACCGCTCAATGTACAGGCGAATTGGGAGGAAGTGAGCGGGAAGGGCCCGATGAAAGGGGCGCGAGCCGCCAGTTCAGGGAGAAATCAAGGTGGACATAAGTTGGGGGGCCTAAGGGATTTAACGGGACGCTGGGCGTAGATGGCCATATCTCTGACTAGGCAATCTTGTCGGGACCTTGGGTCTCGAGGTGAGCAAGAGAGGGGAGCCGAGTTGCTTGGCCCGTTTTGGCTTATATGCGGACCAGACTTAGGGTGCTATGCGGGAATTTGACCGTGGGGTGCGAATACTGTATGGGGAGTCACAGGCAAATGGAGTTCGCTGTCCTACTTAAGAGAACGCGAGAGAATGCTGGGAAAAGTCGGTACAGTCTCGCGCGGTTTAGCGGGGTCGACGAAGCCTATATCCTGAGATTGGAATCAGGTGAACGGCAGAACCCGTCCAGAGATGTCGTCGTAAAATTGGCACTGGGTCTGGTTTCCGATTCTCGGTCAGTGACCCTTGATGACGTTAATAGTCTTCTTCTGGCCGCCAACTACGCCCCGTTGCTGAGTCGTGGTGAAACGTACTCTTGGAACTGACCCCGGTCCCGCGGAGATCATCGCTTCTTGGCGGGGTTCCCGTCTTTGGCTCCCCACCCTCGGGACCGTCCCGCATTGGGGTATATCCGACTCGACCAGTTGTCGCCATTGAAGCTATGCCGAAAGCGCCTAGGCGCTTGCATTCGGATGCGGTCCAGGGGAGAGAAGTCCTGGTTCACCTGAGAGGCCATCCGGTCGGCGATATGAACATATTTCTGGACCATGTCCAGGGTGGTGTGTCCGAGGTTCTGCTGCAACATGAAGACGTTGCCGCCGTTCAGGAGGAAACGGGTGGCGTAGGTGTGGCGCATCAGATGCGGGTGTAGTCTCGGGACCTTGGCGGCTTTGGAGACCCTCTGGGTTAGGGACCTGAGGGCAAGGGGCGACAGGCAATGACCGTCTATGGATAGGAAGAAGGTGTCGGCTACCTGTCCCTCGTTTTCGAATCGGTAGCGGGTAGCATAGTTGGTGAGAGCCCTCTGGCAGTTGGTGCCAAAGGCGACTACCCGCTCCTTGTCTCCCTTCCCTAGGGCCTTTATGTACCTCGCGTCCAGATGGACGTCAGCGTACTTCAGGGTGACGACCTCGGTGAGTCTCAGCCCGGTATCCAACATCAGGGAATATATGGCCGTGTTCCTTGCCCCCAGGACAGTGTCGACGTTCATGGTGGCGAATATCCGCTCAATCTCCTCGTCGGTCAGTATCTCTACCTCCTTTTGCCTCACCTTGGGCACCTTGAGGTTCTGCAACCTGTGGCACTCGGTGAAGCCCTGGCGATACATCCAGTTGAAGAAAGCCCGCAGAGCCCTGACCCGGTTGTTGAGGGTGTAGCTTGAAGTCTGCCCCCGCCAGCCCTTCCTCTCCTGGAGGTAGAGGATGAAGCTCCTGACCTCGTCCTCGCCCAAGTCGTCCACCTGCGTGGACATCCCCTCCCCTCTCAACCATCCTAGGAACAGGTCGAGGGCTTCGTTGTACCACTGCACGGTTCTGGGCGACTTGCCGTCGGACCTGTTGTGGACCTCGAAACGCTCCACCAGTTTGTCGAGTTCCAGATTTCCCGCGACCACCTTGCGGCTTGCCCTCTTCTTCATAGCAGCCATGTTACTCACTTGCCCCACTTTCGAGAATTGTCTGTCGGGCAAGCAGGAGGAGGGGCCGTGCACGACTCACCAGAAGAGGTAGGCAGCGAGTCGGATTGCCTCTTGAGTGAGGCGACCCTTTTCCTTAGGAAAGGAGTGAACCGAAGCTAGTTCGTAGCTGGAATGATGCCCTCAGTGACATTCAAACCCAAGATTTGCTACTTGGGAAGCAGATACTCTACCACTGAGTTACACCCGCACCCTGCTATTTTGGGCCACGGTGCAAGCGTTGTAAAGACGGCTGGGAGCTACTCGCTCGTGGCTGGAGGTGGTGCGGCGTCGATTGTGAGCTCTTTCACAACGAATGCATCCGCTACCTCAAGGGCTATGCCGGCCCATCGTGGATCATCCACCAGTTTCCGTCCGACCCATCCTGGTGCCTCCAGCCATAGCCCGCCCGCGTTCACTTCACATTCAGTCCGATAGCAGACGGTCGAGTCTGTAGAAGTGGGGGCGAGTTCTACTCGGCTTTGGTCCTCAAACTGTGTAATCGCCGCAACGGGGATCGGAACCAAATACGCGTTCGGCACCCTGATGGTGTTCTCTCCTACTTCATCATCCTCGTCGAGGATGCCATTGAACGAGGTGTACCGCTCCCATCGGCCATTCTTAACACGTTGGTAGCTGCCAACGGGATCGATATCGCTAACACCCAGTGAATCCATCGCGTCGGAACCAATGGTCGTGTCCATCCAGTCTGACCGCGATGCGTAGTTGAGTCGATGGATTTCCTTGACGGTCCGACCGTTCCAAGTCAGGCCGTCAACTTCGTAGACCATCGTGAGGGGCGGCCACTCATTCTTGCCGGAGCTGGCGGCATCTCGGGAGCTGACGTAAATGACGCAGCCTAGGACGGCACCGAATAATACCGAGATCGCGCCGATGGCGATTATACGGTTGGTTGTAACGTAGTGTGGCACGATGGAGCGTTATTCCGTGGCTGGTGGCCCAGCATCGATCTCCAGGCTGCGCACCACCCATCTCTCTCCCACCTTGAGCAGGATGCCCCACCGAGGATCATCCAACAGAATCTTCTCCAAGGGGCTCCGACCCATGTTGAAGGCACGTCCGATCAGGGATCGGCCGACCGCATTGTCTTCGCATTCCGTACGATAGCAGACCGTTGCAATTGTGGATGCATCCACTATTTCCGTCTCATCTCCCTCCACCAACGTCGGCATTATGTGCGGAGGGGCTTTTGGTTGGATGAACCCATTGGGGACCCTGATGGTGTTCTCGCCTAGCTCTTCCACACTGGTTATATCATCGAACACGTCGTACTCCTCGTATCGAGTGCCCTTTACACGTTGATAACCCCCAATCGTAAGGTCTCCGCCCACGCCCCGGGTTTGGACCACGTCGGATTCAATCACGGTGTCCTTCCAGTCCCGCCAAGACCGGTATTCAAACCGATGGACCTCTCTAGTTGTCGTCTGGTTGAACGTTGGGCCGGGAAACTCGTAGACCATCGTCAGGGGAGGCCAGTCGTAGGGCCTGCTCTTGGAGGCATTGGAGAATAGGAGGAAGGCAATGGCGCCTAATGAGCCGAGGAGCGCCAAAATCACGACGATAGTGAGCAGACGATGGCTTGCGACGTAGTGGAGCATTGCCTGCCTCCCGCGACTCCCGCCTATCGTACCCGCTGGCGGGGCTATCTTTGACCCCTAATCCGCACTCTACTATAATGCGCTGGCCCTAATACCCACCCTTTTGCGAAAGGAAGGCCGAATGCAAGAGGCAGTCCTGCATCCTGCAGCCATCCTGTCTGAGCTTAAGAAGAACAAAATCACCCATGTGGTCTGGCTGCCCGACAGCGAGACCAACTTCATGTATCACCAGCTTACCGCCGACCCCGATGTCGACCTCATACCCGTCTGTCGTGAGGGCGAGACGATGGCGGTAGCCGCTGGGCTGTGGCTGGGCGGCGCCAAGCCGGTCGTGCTCATCCAGAACACCGGCGTGTTTGAGTCGGGCGACTCCATCCGAGGGCTGGGTGTCGACGTCAACCAGCCGCTAGTGATGCTGGTGGGCTACCGGGGCTGGGACCGCCACGGCGTAACCCGCGACTCGGCTGCCAAGTTCATTGAGCATATCCTCTATGCTTGGGGTATCAACTACTACCTGGTGGAGACCGACGAAGACGCCACCCGCATCAGCGAGGCCATGGACGAGGCGGAGCGTACCAAGAAGCCCGTGGCGGTGCTGGTGGGCACCGAATTTGGTTCCTAAGACCGAGAGGAGACTTCAGATATGATCACCAACTTTGACGCCTGTCGCATTGTGGAAGAGCACCGGAACGAGGCGGTTGTCATCACTTCCATGAACGCTGGCAACTGGAGATTCGGCTGGCCCGCGGTGAGCCACAAGGAAGAGTTGGACCTGCCCGTCTCCGGTGCCATGGGTAAGGCATCCTCGGTCGGCTTGGGCTTGGCCTTAGCCCACCCCGAACGCAAGGTAATCGTGCTGGATGGCGATGGCAGCCTGCTGATGAACCTCGGCACCTTGGTGACCATCGCCAACAAGTCACCTGAGAACCTCTACCACTTCGTGTTCGAGAATGGCGTCTACGCGGTAACGGGTGGCCAGCCCATACCCGGCAACAACAACATCAGCTTCCAGAACATGGCCAAGGACGCCGGTTATGCTGTCGCCTACGAGATTGCCGATACGGAGGAGCTGGCCACCAGCGTGGGCCGTATTTTGGAGGAGAAGGGCCCCGTTTTGGTTTGCCTCAAGGTGGAGCCGGAAATTGAGAACACCCCTGTGCAGTTCAGGCAGCGCCCCCGTCGCAACATCTATACCGCCATGGAAGAGCTGCCCAAGGCCTTGAGTCAGTAGCATCCCTGACCCCCCTCACCATCTCCGACACCCAGAGGGAGAAGGGACTACTTAAGGGTCTCGATTGAGTCTGCTCAACGCGGTGCGATGTGTTTAAGGGCCTTGCGGCCGGTCTGATAGGCCGAGCCATTGGCTTGGCGCTTTTCGGTGTAGGCTTCTGGGCATTGGCCAAGGGCTTCATCGACTCCGATGTCCCCATCGCCTTCTTGGGCGGCGCCCTGATGCTGGGAGGCATGTGGGCCATGGCTCACTTCCGCCGTATGCAAGCCTAGGGCAGGGTAGGAGCCATGATACCCGCACGAGAAGCCTTGCAAGCCATAGCCAACCGTCGCGGAGATGCCGTCGCCGTTGCAACCACTACTCCTCTACGCTTGTGGGGAGAGCTTTCGCAGCGTCGTGACCTCGATGCCGACTTATCAGACTGCATGGACAAAGCTTCGTCCGTCGGATTGGGATTGGCCCTAGCTCAGCCCGACCGACAGGTCATGGTCTTGGACAGCGATACCGCGCTGCGCTCCAATCTCGCAGGGCTGGCCACAGTGGGAGGAGCGGCGCCTGCCAACATGGTGCACTTCGTCTTGGAAGACAAGACCCGTCTACCCACTGACGGGATGCCCATCGGCCCTCTGGACAAGCTGGACTACAAGGCGCTGGCGCAAGATTCTGGCTACAAACGAGTCTTCAGCTTCGACAACCTAGAGGAGTTGGTGCTGACCTTGGAAGAGGTGCTGGAAGGGCCGGGCCCCACGTTCGTCTCCTTACAAGTCGCCTACAACGAGGAGTCCCTGCCTGAATACCCGTCGAGGCGCATGAGGGAGTCGATGGCAGAGGTGCGGCGTACACTGGCGGGGTAGCCGGGTGGGTTGACTGGATTGTTCGCCTACTACGCTCTCTCCACATCTAATTGCAGCGATGGTTTGGGGCGCCAGGCGGGTTTGGTTCTTAGATACACCCTGCGTCTTCCAGAATCTGGCGGGTCTCCGGAGACAGGTCTCGTTCTGCCTGTGCGTGGTCCTCTTCCAGTTCCTCCATCCGCTCCCCTAAAGCATCCATCCCATCCTGTGCCTCTCCCATCTGCGCCATAAGTTCCAGCAATCTCTCTTGGTCGTCGTTTTGCTGCGCTTCTTCAAACTCCTGCAGGAGGTCCGAAAGTCCCGTATCCTTTAACGCCTTGATTCCGGCTTCGGCTCCTTCAATCTGTAACTCGTGGAGTCGTTGCAGTTCCTCAGGGGGATTCCATTTCTTGGCCTCAGCCAGCGCATCCTGGAGTGCAGCACCTGGGGACAAGGACTCAGACCGAAACTTGTCCCCCAAGCCCCCGCAAGCGGTCGCGTACTCTTGGACTGTCATTCGTTGGCCGCCACCACATGCGACGAGTGCAATCAGGGTCACCAGAACCAACACCGTGGATATTCTGGGCATCGTGTACTCCTTTATTGGTTGGCTCTCAGATCTTTGGTGAAGGTAAAGACCGTGGAGCTGGCCTTGGCTCGAGAGATAGCGGCCTACCAAAGGCTTCACCGAAAGGCTCAAGCGAAAGGCTTGAACGCAGGGCTCTATAGGCAGCCAACCTCCCTCAGGGCCTCAGATACTTCCGGTGAAAGTTCATTTTCAGCTTCTAGGACAGCTGCTTCCAGCGGGGCCATTGAGGCCTCCATCTCGACCATTTGCACGACGCCTATCTCCTAGGCATTGCTGATGTTGCGGGGGGGGGTGAGCCGTTCCATAGCTGCGGCGTACATAGTGCGAGCACCCGCGAATATGCGCACTGCGTCGTCCGTGATGACAAGCGATACCTTCTGTGGGGCGCAGGGACGGTTCTCCGATCCCTCCTACGCGTCGGCCAACCGCTCGGCGTCCTGAATGTAATCGATTGTCTCGCGTATTCGCCTCTCGGTTTCGGACAAAGGTTCGCACCAACCATAGTAGAAGCAAAGGCCGTGGAGCTGGCCTTGCCTCGAAAAATAGCGGCCTACCAAAGGCTTCACCGCCGTGTCTTGGGATGCTAGCGTGTCCAGTCCCCTAGTGGTATCGGGCGATTTCTCCGGCTCCACACCAGTCCGGGCGAGTATGAGAGCGTCGGTGGCCCGTCTGGTCGCACACCACGCCTTCTCCGAAGCATCGCGTATGTCGTCGTCGGCAAGACGCTCCAAGGCCGCGGCGTACATCTCACGGGCATCGGCGAAGATGCGGGCTGAATCGGCGGTGATGGTCAAAGCAGAGGCTCCTTTGGTTCCGAGAGACGGTTCTTCGATCCTTCCTACGCGTCGGCCAACCGCTCGGCGTCCTGAATGTAATCAATGGTCTCGCGGATTCGCCGTTCAGTGGTCGGGAGGGGGTCGCACAGCCCGGTATAGAAACAATCACCGTGGAGTTGGCTTTGTCTTGAGTAGTAGCGGCCTACCAGAATCTTCACGTTGGGGTCTCGTTCTGCGAGGCTGTCCAACGCGCGGGTGGTGTCGGGCGACTTGGGAGGCTCCACGCCGGTACGGGCGACGATCAGCGCGTCGGTGGCTCGCTTAGCGGCGCACCAAGCCTTTTCCGATGCGTCACGTATGTCGTCTGCAGCAAGACATTTCATTGCTGCGGTATACATCGCGCGGGCATCGCCGAATATGCGCTCAGCGTCGGCCGTGATGGTCATCCACGTCGCTACTGCCCTAAATCCGGCTGGCGGCTCCGCGGCGCTCCTGGTAGTCGGAGCGGGCTTTCTTGATGGAGCCCTTGCGCATGTCGTCCAGCAGTTGGACATTGTCGCGGGACCAGTCGCGGGAGGTCTCCAAGCCGGTTAGGCTGCCTTGGAAGTGGGGGGCAACGTAGCGGGCCAGTAGCTCGTAACTGTGTAGCATCTTCTCTCGTGAGGTCCACTCGGCGACTGTCACCAGCAGGCCACCGAAGCCGCCACTAAGTTCCTCCAACTCCTCCATACGGGCGATGCAGTCGTCAGGGCTGCCGACGACCCACACGCCACGGTCCACCATCTCGTCGATGATGCGCTCCGGCGGGGCATCGGGCAGGGGTTGGCCCAAGGTCTCGTGGAAGTATTCGGTGAGCCATGTGGCAGCACCCTTGCGGGCTTCTCGGAAGGCCTCTTGGCGGCTCTCAGCTAGGTAGACGGGCATCACCAAGCGCCAGTCGTCGCGACTGACTGTGGCGCCTGACTCGGCTGCGGCGTCCTCAGTCATGCCCCAGACATCGGCTAGGGTCAACTTGCCGTATTCCTGGCGCGGTACGCTGAGCGAGAGCAGGCCCGCGCCATACTTGCCAGCTACATGCGGGCCGGATGGCGACTGCGCTGCAGCTACTGCTATCGGCATGTGAGGACGCTGGTAAGGGCGGAGATGCAAAACGGCGTCGTGCAGTTCGAACCAGTCACTCACATGAGTGAACGGCTCAGTCTCCTCGAACAGGCGCATGATCACGCCCATGGACTCATCCATCATCTCTCGCTGTCGAGTGGGTTCGATGCCCAGCATATGGGCGTCGCTCACAAGAGCACCGGGACCCACGCCCAGCATGGCGCGGCCACGGGTCAGGTGGTCCAGTAGCACCATGCGGTTGGCCACCATGAGGGGGTGATGGTAGGGGAGGCTGATGACACCGGTGCCGAGCCTGATGTGGCGGGTGCGCTCTGCCGCAGTGGCCATGAACACCTCGGGAGAGGCGATGATTTCCCAACCCGCACTATGGTGCTCGCCGATCCAAGCCTCGTCGTAGCCAAGGTCATCGAGCCACTGTATCAGCTCGATATTCCGTTCCAAGGATAGGGTAGGGTTCTCCCCAACCCGGTGGAAGGGGGCCATGAAGATACCAAAGTCCTTTCGCTCCACCGACATCCACCGACCTCCTAGTCGTGCCGCGCCGCATACAGGCACAGCTACGCATTCTCAGATACGATTTTCCATCGCAGTGTAGGCGTCGCAGGCCGCGAGTGTCAAACGCGTCTCGTGGGGTGTGGCTGGGCCAAGATCGGCCGGAAACTCGGCAATCGCACTGGCGGTTGAGTGAGGAAGTCCACTTGAGGCACGTTAGCGATAAGCCACAGGTTGACGTACTTTCTATCATATCTCAATAATAGAAATACAGCGATGGAGGTCTTGCTCTCTTATGAACTTTCAAATAAGCGGCCGACGGTATCAGGTGACACGCGAAGATGTCATAGGCGTCACCCACAACTGCACGCCGCGTCCCAGCGACGGGAGACACAAGTACTTCGTCAGCCTCCATGATCGACACTACCCCATCAAGCAGGTAGTTCAACTGGTCACCGGTTTGAAGGCCCATGAGTTCACCTCGCAGTACGCCCTTGATATCCTCGGCGCATTGGAGTTCGAGATAACCGATGGCATTTCGCCTACGGCTGAGCCCTACGACCAATCAGGGCAAGGAGACGGGGTATTGAAGCTGCTGGTGGTGTTCCAGACCGATGAAGACGGCTGGGAAGTGGCTAGTTGCCCTACCCTTCCGGGATGTCATACACAAGGGCGGACTCGGAGTGAAGCGCTGAGGAACATACGGGAGGCTATCGCGGGCTACTTGGCAAGCATGCGCGAGCACGGGCTGCCCACACCGTCCTCCTCTGAGTTTGAAGTTGTGGAAGTGCCCGCATAGAGGCCCGACTGCCAGTCTTGTCCGGAGACGATTTCGTCAGGGCGATAGCAAGGCTCGGCTTCGTCTGGGACCGTACACAAGGCAGTCACATGATACTGGTGAGACCCACAGGCCACATGCTCTCGGTCCCACGCCATCGGGAGTTGGGCCCAGGTCTGCTGAGGACCCTAATCCGAGATGCAGGACTAACGAGAGACGAGTTCATGGAGCTACTCCGATGATAAACTGAGTCTTGAAGCCATCCAGCCATTCCTATGGAGGAGAGCCATGACCGAGTTGATCAACGAAAAGTGTGAGGCCTGTCGAGCCGATTCGCCACGGGTCACCGATGACGAGAAGGCCCAACTCCAGCCCGTAGTGCCAGAGTGGGGGATCATCGAGGAGAACGATATCCCGAAACTACAGCGGGTGTTCCGCTACCCCAATTTCGTTTCCAGCCTAGCCTTCACCGACGCGGTGGGCGCGCTGGCTGAAGAGCAGGGACATCACCCGCGAATCGTCACGGAGTGGGGACGGGTTACCGTGACTTGGTGGACTCACAAGATACGGAATCTGCACCGCAACGACTTCGTCATGGCGGCTAAGACGGACCAGTTGTACCAGCCGGAGTCCTGAGGCACGCAGCGTTCCCGCTTGTGACACGTCTCCAATACACCCCTTCCTCGGCTTTGCATCAAAACCCCTGATTCCGTCCGAGTTTATTAGCAGCCGGTAGGTGTTTATTAGCAGCCTGCCCGTCCACGCTAAAAACTGGACTCACGCCCAACTCGTACGCGGACTGGATCAAGACGCAGATATTATGACACAGGAACTTCAACATAGCCTCGTTGACCTGAGCAGCAGGGACCTTAGAGCTCACTGCTTGCCCGAACTTGGTCTTAACCATGTGGAAGACGGTTTCGACGTTCGACCGCTTATGATAGTGGGCCAAGAACTCCTCCCGGTGCAGGTTGTAGAAGTGGTAGGCACGCTCCCACAGGGCATCGCGCTTGTGGTGGGTTATGGCCTTGGAGTTGGATTTGAAGGGGATGAAAGCGGTTCCGCCCACTGCCGCAACTGCTCGCAGGTTGCCCTTACTGAGATAGGCTTTGTCCGCAGAGACTTCACGGACATTGAAGTTCTGGGCCGTGGTCTCTACGAAGGGAGCGAAGAACGGAGAGTCGGCGGAGTCTGTCTCAGTGGCAACCGCGGTGGTGATGATGTTAGTGGTCACTCCACAGATTGCGTGGGCCTTCACCCATTGGGCCTCCCGGATGACCTTGTTCCATTTGTTGTCGAACCACCTGTGGTAGACCGACGTGGCAAACCCAGTGGAGTCGATGGCGAAGTCGCTCTCGACCGAGGCCAAGGGCAGTGCGCTCCGCTCAATCAGTTCCTTCAGCACCGGGGTCAGGGCCGGGTCTTCCATGCATTTCCAGATGCTTCCCGTGGAGGGAGCCTTGTCGAGCAAGCCGGAGGCCTCGGCGTTTCTCACGTCGGTCATGGCCCTGCGGGCGGGCATACGGTTGTAGACCTTGAGGGCAGAGGCGAACACCATATCGGACAGCGGCAGTCGTGGGCGCCCGGTGGCCTTGGCTGGTGGCTGGGGGATCGTGTCGCAGAGTTCCCGGAGCAGCGTGAGGAAATGTTCCTGCTCATGCTCTTGGGCTGCGTTGTAGTTTGCCCAGTCCTGCCGATAGGTGGTAACGCGGGCTGTACGGGTCTCCACTGTAGTCCCGTCGGGTCTCTCCTCGCGCTGGATGATGAGCTCCACGGCGTAGACATGTTTACAGGGTTGCTGCCGTCGCTCGAAGTCCGGGCAGGTGCAGAAAGGTGTGTCATCGGTATTGACGACATACGAGCCGTTGCCGGACTGGGAGGGGACCTTGTAGCCGAGCCGATTCTTCTCGATGCGGATCATGGCTGCGATGGCCATGCCCCTGAGTTGACGGCCGGCATCGCCGTCGTCAGGGTCACTGGGTCCAAGGGCGGTTACGGCGTTGAGGTCGAAGTGGAGTTGACTCACTATCTGCACTCCCGGATAATATGTTACTATACGGGAAGTATAAGTGTAGCAGGATGGTAAGTCAATACATAGCGGGGTATACTTTGCGGGAAGTTGTACCTGCGGAGACAGCAATGGCGGAAGCACTGCAACAACCCGGAGAGTTCCAAACGACAGCCTACAGATGTCGATGTGGGCACGAGTGGTTGCCCAAGAGCCTCAAGGGAGACCGTCCGAAGGTGTGCCCCAAGTGCAAGTCTCCCTACTGGGACCGACCGCGCAAGTTGGCAAGGAAGGCGATAGATGGTGCCTTGACATGTTAGGTGGTGCGGTGCAGTCATCTCACCCTTGTTATCGGACTTGGGGTATTCTGACTAGCCTGAGCGAGCGTGAGGGGAAACCGTAATGCCCGATAGCGAATTCCGCATCTACACCTACATCGAGCAGGTGCTTGCAAGTTTGGGTTGGGACACACGTAACCCATCTAGGGGTGGGTCCGTCTACACCCAGAGCGAGTTTCGCCAGCATGACTCAACACTGAGCGTTGCGCTCGGTCGTCAGGTGCCGGAGAACATCGTCGTCATACCATGGGACGGCAGCCTGCGATATTGGGTAGTAGAAGCCAAGCGGTCGCACAATGAACTCCAGCTAGCTTTGAGTGAGGCCCAAGGCTACGCCGAGGATATCAACCAAGTAGCCCCCGGCCAAGCTCGATTCGCAACGGGGATAGCGGGAAGCCCCGATGCATCCTTCTACGTTACGACAACCTATTGGGATGGGGCGGCGTGGCAGGAAGTCTCAATCAACAACTATGAGACCACAGGTTTCCTGTCTTTGGATCAATGCCATGGCATCCTCAGCCAGAACAACCCCAAGATTCTCCACTATGACGTGGACCTAGATGCATTCTTGACTAAGGCCAATGCAATCAACCAAACCCTTTACCGTAACGGGATCGCTGCCCGCGACCGCGCCCAGCTGGTAGCAGGGCTATTATTGGCCATCGCGCAGGACAGCTACATGGCCATCAACCCAGACCCTCAAGTCCTCGTGAGGGACGTGAACTCTCGGATCATGTCACTCCTCATGCAGCACGGTAAGGCAGAGTTCAGCCCTGAAGTGGAGCTGAAGCTCCCCAACACCACTGAAAACCACCGCAAGTACTGGTCGGCCATTGTCCTGACTATGCAACATCTGCGTGAGATGAACATACGCTCCGCCATCAACAGCGGAACGGATGCTCTGGGACAGTTTTACGAGACATTCCTCAAGTTCGCGAATGATGCCAGCGAAATGGGGATTGTTCTGACCCCGCGCCACATCACCAAGTTTGCTGTCGATGTGATGAACATCAACCACACCGACGTGATATTCGACCCGACCTGCGGGACCGGCGGCTTTCTGGTGGCAGCCCTTGACTCGATTCGTGCTAGGCACTATGGGACCCATATGGACGTATACGACGCCTTTCGGAACGATTGCCTGTACGGTGTCGAGCAGGCGGACGCTGTGTTTGGGCTGGCCCTTGTCAACATGATTTTCCGTGGCGATGGAAAGAGCCGGATACATAACGGTAACTGCTTTGACAATCGGTTCTACCGTGCGGGAGGGCAAATCGTGCGGCTCAACAAGGATGGCCAACCTCCAGAAGGTTCAAGTGGCCGTCCATTCACTCGTGTTCTGATGAACCCTCCCTTTGCCATTGAGGAGAAAGAGCGTGAGTTTGTGGACTACGCCTTAGACCAAGTGCAGGTTGGGGGACTCTTGTTTGCGATCCTGCCGAATGGGCCTATCACGGGCGCCACAGAAAAGGGGTGGCGAGCGGGGTTGCTACGGCGCCACACGGTTCGTGCCGTCGTGAAAATGCGAGACGACCTCTTCATGCCGAATGTCCACAAAGGAACCTATGCGTTGGTCATTGAAGCTTGGAGAGCGCATCTCCCCGACGACCTCGTGTACTTCGCCATATTACAGGACGATTCCCATGCGAGTCAGAAATCAAAGTTGTTGCGCCCCGACCAGGGCCAAGACAACGTGGAAAGGATTACAACCGAGCTGGCAGCGTTTCTTGGCACCAATTTTGCCGGGATTGCGGCGGTGCCCCGAGAGAGTGCAGTGGTCCCCCTCCGCCTAGACGATGAGTTAGACTTCGCGTCTGAAGCGCATTTGGAGAGTGGCCCGCCAGATTACACTAACACTGATGTACTAGAGGGGCTGTTTATCGCATTGGCGCAGCAACGTGCATTTCGGAGGCCCCCTGAGGCGCGAACTCTTGGCCCGTCGGAGCGGAAAGAGTTCGAAATTGGGCAGCTGTTCAATATCGTGCGCGGTAACTGCCCACCCCTGAAGAACTTCAAGGACGGCGATACGCCCGTGGTGACCTCTAGTGAACAGTCAAATGGCGTCGCTGGATATTACGCTGTTGACCCAGAACTCCAGCATGGACATTGTATGACGATCAGTACTAACGGTTCCGAGGCTGCCGGTAAAGCGTTCTGGCATCCCTATCCGTTCGCTGCGGTAGCTGATGTGCTGGTATGTGAACCCCTAACCGAATACGAAGGGTTAGACCCGTCGTTCTATCTGTATGTGTGTAACGCGGTCACCCATAACGCATGGAGGTTCGATTACTTCAGGAAATGCACCATCAGCCGATTAAGGCGCGATGTACGTGTGAGTCTCCCCATGCAAGGGGAAGTGGTCGACTTTGCAAAGGTCAAGGAAGAAATGTCTCTCGTACCAGGATATGACCGCCTTCTTGAAGCGTTGCAATGGGCCGACCAGGAAATCAAAGATCATCCACATGTCGGTTCACCCGAGCTAAAGGAGAGATAACCCATGACCGAAGACGATGCAGCGAGGGAACTGTCTGAGTGGAAGCGCAACGCTCCCACTGGGGAGGAGGCAGCAACCGTCATCCTGTTCGGTATCAAGTACGCCGACGAACTGAGGCGTATGTCGTACGCCAGCGTGGCCCGCAAAGCCAACATTAGCAGCAGTCACAGCTACGGGACCGAGTTGGGGTATGGGGTCACGCTCGCTAAGTACGTGCAACTGAAACCAGAATAGAGACGCCATGCAAGCAATCGGGCCGGAGATCTGAGCCGGGCCTTAATGTGCATATCTAGGGTTGAGTGGTTCTGAGAAGAGTTTTTTTGCAGAACAGCGAGTTTATTAGCAAGAGCCAGTTTATTAGCAAAGCCCCCCTTCCTCCTAGAGGGGGGCCTAGAGGAGGAAGGTTGGAGCCTGCCCCGGACCCCGATCCGGGGATGGGGGTGAAGAGTGTCATAGCGGGGGGTTGGATGCTACGCCGGGGTAATCTGCATGGTGACGGTGTAACCGTCGTCGTAGGTGGTGGTGTGTCCCTTGCCCGTGGTGTCTTCGATGAGGCGAACGTCGCCGGGGAGGAAGGTGCGGGATGTGCCGTCGCTAAGGCCGATGGTGGTCCTGCCCACCAATCCCACCTGCCAGCGGCGGAAAGGCGCGGGGTGCCAGTCTAGGTATCGACCCGGCTCCAAGTCCTGCACGCTGAAGCTCATGGATGCTCCCGCTTCCTTGGCGTTGGCAAATTCGCTGGCCGGTATCTCTTGGATGTGGCTCTCGCCGTCGTCGCCGGTGTACAAGCGATAGACTCCCATTCTCAAGCCTCCTCGGTTCGGTGCTGTCAGCAGCAGGGTTGATTGGCAACTGACACTTACCGTCGATGCTAGCAAAAACCGGGCCAGTGCGGAAGGCGTGGTGCCTCGCACTCTCCGAGTTGTGACATAAGTGACACGTATGTCTTGCTAGGTGGCGTGCCGTGGCTCTAGTATGGAGAAGTGGCATGTGGGATGCCCCTTCCATCCAGTTCCGAGCCCCCCTCCGGTGCATCTGCCCGCCCAACTCCCTGATTTGCCTACGATACTGGACTCCGAAGGACGCTAGTGATTGAACAAGCAGCCGCCTCCAATACTGCCTCTGACGCCAGCGTTATCGACTCTAAGAGCGCCATCGCCACCAAAGGACTCGTTCGCGAGTTCGGGTCCGTCCGTGCTGTCGATGGCGTCGACCTGGACGTGTTCGACGGGGAGATATTCGGATTCCTCGGCCCAAATGGGGCTGGCAAGACCACGGTCATACGCATGTTGGTGACCCTGCTGGCGCCGACGGCAGGGTCGATCACCGTCGCAGGGGTCGACGTACTCAGGCGGCCCGACGAAGCTCGCCTGCACATCGGCGCCGCCCTGCAGGATGTCGCGCTGGATGCCAAGCAGACAGGACGGGAGTTGCTCCGTATGCAGGCCCAGTTGTATGGCCTCACTCGGAAGCAGGCTAACAGTCGTATCGCCGACCTCTCGTCGTTGGTGGACATCGGCACCGCTATGGACCGGTTCATCGGTACCTACTCCGGTGGGATGAAACGCCGGCTGGACTTGGCTGCCGCCCTAATTCACCGACCTGAGGTGCTGTTCCTTGATGAGCCCACCACTGGCTTGGACCCCATCAGCCGGTCTCGAATCTGGGAAGAGGTCCGCGGCATCAACGAACAGATGGGCGTCACCATATTCCTCACCACCCAATACATGGAAGAGGCCGATTCTCTAGCCCACCGTATCGGCATCATCGACCGCGGGCGCCTAGCAGTTGAGGGGACGCCAGCCGACCTGAAGCGGGCGCGCGGCGAGGACATCATCGTGGTCCGCCTCGAGAGTCAAGTAGAGGAGGCTGCTGCCACGCTGCGGGAGGTCGCGGCGGTCAGCCGGGTGGAGACCCACGATCAGGAACTGGTCGTGAGCGTCACCAACGGGGCAGCCTTGATCAGCACGGTGGCCCTAGCCCTCAATGGGCGTGGCATCGCTGTGCAGGAGATCACGTTGCGCACTCCGACCCTAGACGACGTCTTCCTGCAAGTGACTGGTGCCCGCTTCCAAGAAGGTCAAGACCTACAGTCGGGGCCCGTGGAACCATCTAATAGCGGTCAGGCGGATGACTGATCCCCATACCGTAGGCCCCTTCACTCCGTCTTTTACGATGTTTATCCACGCACAATCGCGTAATCAAGCAATCAACGTAACCATCACTTAAACATAAGGAGTCCCGATGCAAGCCGTCGCCTCTCAGCCACTGATACGCGCCCGGAAGGGAGGATTCCTCCGGGACATGGTCACCGTGTCACAACGAGCCTTGCGCTCTACCATGCGGGATACCGAGGTAATCATCCCAGCCTTGCTCATACCCGTGTTCATGTACCTTGTGACAGTGGGCGCTTTGGAGGACTTCGCCGAGACTATACCCGGCTTGGACTATCGTGCCTTCCAGATACCGGTGGCGGTGCTCTTCGCGGTCACAGGGATCTCGCGTGCCATCACCGTCGTCACCGATATTCAGACGGGGTATTTCGACCGGCTCGTGGTTAGCCCGGTGAACCGGCTCGCCTTGCTACTGGGGCTGATGGTCGCCGACTTTGCCTTGGTAGTCGCGCTTACTGTGCCCGTCATCATCATGGCTGTCATCGCGGGCGTGAATTTCGAGACTGGAATCCCTGGGATACTGGTGTTCATGGCCATGGCTGGGATGTGGGGGTTAGTCTTCGCTGGTTTTCCATACACCATCGCCCTCAAGACGGGAAATCCGGCCGCGGTCAACTTGAGCTTTCTGCTCTTCTTTCCCTTCCTCTTCATGACCACCCTGTTCGTACCTCAAGAAGCGATGACCGACTGGCTTTCCGCTGTGGCCGATTACAATCCCGTGACCTACCTGCTGGCTGGGCTTCGGTCGCTGGTGTCCGATGGCTGGGAACCCTTGGAGTTGGCCAAGGGGTTCGCTGCGATTGCTGCTGTTGGGGTTGTAAGTGTGGGGATGGCCTTGGCTGCCCTGAAGGGCCGGGCTACCCGAAAATGATCGTGGAAGTCTGACATGGCATACCGTCGTAAGACCTTATGGCGTAAGACCTTATGGATGGTGACCGTAGCGCTGGTCGTCGTATGCCTCGCGGGGTGCGACCTCATAGTGGGCTCTCCATCTCCTTCGGCCACGCCGCAGCCTCCACCCACCGCTGCGCCTCCTCCGCCATCCTCTCCGACCCCGGCCCCCACTATCACGTCGACCGGAACGGATGGGCCCGTGGTCCTCGTGCTGGAACTCGCGGAAGTGGCAGACGCCCTCCCCGCCTATGACCGCCGCCATTGGAGTCACTGGCGAGATGCGGACCGGGATTGCCAGGATGCCCGACAAGAAGTCCTCGTCGCCGAATCATTCACGCCGGTGGTGTTCAAGTCCGCCGACGAGTGCCGGGTGGAGTCGGGCAGTTGGGTTGGGCCTTATACGGGGATTGCTGTCAGCGATCCGAGCAAGTTGGATGTGGACCACATGGTGCCGCTGGCCAATGCTCACCGTTCTGGTGCTTCCGGTTGGAGTCGGGACCGCAAGGCTGAGTACGCCAACAACCTCGACTACCCCGACCATCTGATAGCCACAACCAGATCTGCCAACCGCTCCAAGGGAAGCGACGGTCCGGAAGACTGGCGTCCGCCCGATGAAACCTACTGGTGCGACTACGCCATCGACTGGAGCACCATCAAGAGCGACTGGGGTCTGACCGCCACGGCGCGTGAGGCCGACGCCTTGCGGCATATGTTGGAGACATGCCCTGAAAGCGTCATCCTTGAGACTGGATGAGGGAGCCTCCCCGGCGTAAAGGGACCGATCAGCACAGCCCGTACCACACTCTCTTCCTTTGACGCCCCACATGTCTGAGCGATATAGTGCGCGTGCCATAGTGGCGCTACCGGTTCCCCGTGTTAGTCGCGCGTAGGTATTTAGCAGCGGAATGCGGGCCCCAACTTCCCTCTTGGACCAGGTTAGGCCCGGCCGCTGTGATAAGTCAGTCCGCTGTCCTACGTCGATATACGGGGCTTTATCTTGGGTCTTTTGCCGCGACCGCATGTGTCGCTTCTCCTCTTGCCCTTACTGCTTCTATTGGTCGCTATCAGTTGCCGGTCAGACACTCTCGCAGTTCCCGCATCTCCTCGAGCGTCTGCGGCAACGACAACTCCTAATGAAGCCACTACACCAGTCGCTGGCTTCACTTCGATTGCCAACCCGATCACTCCCACAATCCCTTCGCCCACGACGAGCGCTCCTCCGCGGTCCGCAACGCCGCCAGCACACAGTTCACCCATGCCTCTGACATACACATCCTGCGAAGAGGCTGAATCTGCGGGTGCGCCAAGAATTCAGGGTGGCTCGGGCCCAGGCCATGGATTCCCAGCCGCGCTGGTTCCCGACGCCCGTGATGGAGATGGAGATGGAGTAGTGTGCGAGGGCCTCCCACCGGAGAGCCCTCCCCCCGTGGCTACGCAAATGCCGAAAATCACCCCGCCGTCCGTCACGGCCTCCCCTATCCCGTCGGCGACCCCCATAGCTGTGAACCCTGCGGCGCCTCCAGTCTCCCCAGCCATCTATGCTAACTGTAGAGAAGCTGAGGCAGCCGGAGAGGCGTGGGTGCGTGGTGCCGACGGCCCCGGCGAGGGCTTTCTGGCGGAGAGGGTGCCAAGGACTGATGATGGTGATGCCGACGGCGTGGTCTGCGAACGGCTCCCCGCCGACTATCAGCCGATACAACCCGTGCCACAGATCGCCGCCGTCGAAGCCGAGTCCTTTGCCGCCGCGCCGATGACACCCGCTGCTTCTCCGGAGCCTACTCTCGCTCCTACGCTCATGCCGTCTCCAGAGATATACACCTCTTGCCACCAAGCCGAACAGGCGGGCGAACCAAGGGTGCAGGGCAGAAGCGGGGGCGGCATAGGATTCCCTCAGCCAATGGTCCCCAGCGCAAGAGATGGCGACGACGACGGTGTGGTATGCGAGCAGACGACTGCTGCGCAGCCGACTTCCACGGCCAAACCCACCCCTGCCCCATCCAGTGGGGCCACCTACGCCTCATGCGAGGCGGCCGAGGCGGCAGGTGAGATCCGCGTTCAAGGCAGCAGGGGGTCGGGCGTTGGATTCTCGAAGTCGATGGTCCCCAGTGTCCGAGATGGCGATGGCGACGGCGTGGTGTGCGAAGAGTCCCCGTCCTCCAACACCCCTGCCAACCCTGCATCGACGCCCACCCCGACGGCCAGCCCCTCAGAAGGTGTCACCTACGCTTCCTGCGAGGAGGCCGAAGCAGCAGGAGAGCTCAGAGCGCAAGGCAGCAACGGCCCCGGCAGAGGGTTCCCGAAGCCTATGGTCCCCAGTGCCCGCGACGGCGATGGCGACGGGGTCGTATGTGAAAGGTAGGGACTGAATCGTGAGCAACAGATCTGGTACAAAGTTGGTCGCGAAAATCAAGAAAGACTGGGGTTGCAATGATGCTGGCTTATCCAATCCATCTTCAAGACGATGACAACGACACTGTGATGGTGAGCTGTCCCGATTTTCCGGAACTCACAACCTATGGCGATGTCGGAGATGAGGCACTAGCCCGGGCTGTAGATGCCTTGGAAGAAGCCATAGCCGCCCGAGTCCATTCCGGACATGACATTCCCACTGCATCTATAGGGGACGTTATCGTACCTTTGCCCACCCTGACAGCCATCAAAGTGTTGTTATATCAGGGCATGAGTGAGCAGGGTATCGGTAAGGCGGAACTGGCCCGCCGCTTGGGCTGGCATCTGCCCCAAGTCGATCGGGCGCTTGATATCCGGCACCATTCGAGGCTAGATCAACTGGATGCGGCCTTGGGAGTCATCGGGCGACAATTGCAGGTAGTTCTTACGCCAGAAGGTGAGGATGGAACCGCGATAGGTGCGCAGCCTCCTGTTGACCGTCCGCCAAAATGAACCGAGCGACAAAACAGGGCTCTTGGGCTGGTGACTTCGTGTGCACACCTAGCGATACACACTGTCCCAGCCTCCTACCCGTACTACTAGGACGACTAGGATATCCGGTAGCGCCATAGGCCACTCATAGGTCCAGTCAGCGCTTGGCCCCTCTGCCGGGGGTCTTCCAGAGTCGCAACGCGGTCGTCCATGTACTCAATGATACGGCGGGCTGCATCTCTTTGTAGTCTTTGGAGTTGGGCGCGAGCCGTGCGAGTGTACTCAATCCTCCAAGCCAAGTTCAGCTCTCACCTCGTCGGAGGAGTAAACTGGCTCTTCGCCCCTGCGGACACGTTCGAGGACGTCGGCTGCTAGGTAGTAGTCCTCCGCGTCCTCGATGCCGCGTTCGATGATCTCACGCACGTAGAAAGCTTTGGTGCGTCCTGTCTGGGATGCTAAGAGTGCGAGACGCTTTTCGATTTCGGGCGACAGTCGGATCGAAGTCGCCATGGTGGTCGCCTCCATCAATGCGATGTTGCAGTTCAACTATATCACGCCGCGAGCGACTACAACCTTAGCCCCTCGACAAAGCAAAGGCCCCCGGAATTCCGGGGGCCTTTTGTGTGCATTCATTGGTAGCGGGGTTGGACTCGAACCAACGACCTTCGGGTTATGAGCCTGATCCGCCCGCGTCGTCACTTCTCAGAAAACTAGGATGTTCCGCAGGAGTCCGCGTCAATTGCTACCTCAAAATACCATTGCCCATCCGCAAACACCCAAGGTTCATCGCTGCCCTCTTGGCCGACTCGAACGCCATCTTGATAGAATTCTATCAGTACGGATCCCTCATTTCCCATAACCTCAACATTGGAGGCGCGAACTTCTATATCGGCATCTTCATCCACGCCTAACAAGGTGCGTATCACTGTTTTCGGTTTGGCGTCTTCGTCTAGGCCCATGGAAATAGCCGCAGACATTATTGAGGCGTTCATCGCCACCACAAACTCCTCTTCGGGGCATGCGGACTTCGATTTAGGGTGCGAGAACTCATACATTCCCGAAGAGTTACCGTCTACGAAAGCAGCGCCGAAGACTTCCCCCGAGCCTTCAAGTTTTCCGCAGTGGGGCCCGAGGAGCCGCCGCACCCGGCGAGGGCCACGGTGGTCAAGATGACAAGAAGCATCAGTCCGAAGCATCTCCCCATCGATAACCCCCTAACAACAAAGACCCCCGGAGTTCCGGGGGTCTTCTTGTGTGCGTATTTGGTAGCGGGGGTTGGACTCGAACCAACGACCTTCGGGTTATGAGCCCGACGAGCTGCCACTGCTCCACCCCGCGCCGTATGTGGCTGGGACTGATGCGCCACAAGGACACATCCGCCCCTTGATGGACCATACTGGCCCATCTTTGGAAGGTGGGATGAGAATATGGAGTAGCTTAGAGTCCCTACCGTGGGTCAAGCCCTCGACCGATTAGTACCGGTAAGCTGAATGGGTTACCCCACTTACACACCCGGCCTATCAAGCAGATAGTCTCTCTGCAGTCTTACTCCCTAGCTAGGCTAGGGATGGGAGGCCTAATCTTGGGCAGCGCTTCCCGCTTAGATGCCTTCAGCGGTTATCGACACCAGACATGGCTACCCAGCTGTGCTCCTGGCGGAACAACTGGCACACCACAGGTCTGTCCCTCCCGGTCCTCTCGTACTAGGGAGAGAATCCCTCAAGCCTCCTACGCCCGCGGCGGATAGAGACCGAACTGTCTCACGACGTTCTGAACCCAACTCACGTGCCCCTTTAACCGGCGAACAGCCGGACCCTTGGGACCTCCTTCAGCCCCAGGATGGGACGAGCCGACATCGAGGTGCCAAACCTCGCCGTCGATGTGAACTCTTGGGCGAGATAAGCCTGTTATCCCCGGGGTAGCTTTTATCCGTTAAGCCACGGCCCTTCCACAAGGTGCCGTAGGATCACTTTGCCCGACTTTCGTCCCTGCTCGACTTGTTGGTCTCGCAGTCAAGCCCCCTTATGCCAATGCGTTCTTTGAGCGATTTCCATCCGCCCTGAGGGGACCTTTGGGCGCCTCCGTTACATTTTGGGAGGCAACCGCCCCAGTTAAACTGCCCGCCAGGCATTGTCCCCGCTGGTGCGGGTTAGAACCAAAAACAGAGAAGGGTGGTATTTCAACGGCGGCTCCACCCTCACTGGCGTGAGGGTCTCCTAGCCTCCCACCTATCCTACACATCCCTGCTCCCAGACCAATACCAGGTTGCAGTAAAGCTCCACGGGGTCTTTTTGTCCTGCCGCGGGTCGCCCGCGTCTTCACGGGCACCGCAATTTCACCGGGCCCTCCGCCGAGACACTGGCCAGGTCGTTACGCCGTTCATGCAGGTCGGAATTTACCCGACAAGGGACTTCGCTACCTTAGGCACTCTGTTGCCTCCCCAATTTGCATCGGGGCGGGCCGGTCATTTCTGCCAGCCTCTGCATGTCGCCATGCAGGTCGGACCATCTCATCTCGCCCCGTCCAAGAGCGAGTCTGGCGTATGGTCTCTGAGGATTCCTTCCCAGCTGCTACTCCAGTGGGGAGTCTACAATCTGGGAAGGTCTTTCCTGCTGATTGCCCGCACCGGTCACATTGTCACCCCAACCCATTCAGATCGAGGTAGTGCCGGATACTCGGGTATCCCAGCATATAGCCAGATTTTGCAACGGCCTAACAGGTTTGTCTGGAAGCCATAGAAGGAAGACCTTCCATGTTCCCATTCACACCCTGTTCGGTTGACCGTTAGAGTTACGGCCGCCGTTCACCGGGGCTTCAGTTCAGAGCTCTCACCCCTCCCCTTAACCTTCCGGCACTGGGCAGGCGTCAGCCCATATACATAGGGTTTCCCCTTAGCATAGACCTGTGTTTTTGATAAACAGTCGCCCGGCCTTATTTTCTGCGGCCCCAGAACGCTTCGCCGGCTAGCGGCTACACGCCCCAGGGCGCCCCATATCCCGAAGTTACGGGGCCCTTTTGTTGAGTTCCTTAGCGGAGGTTCGCCCGAACGCCTTGGTACTTTTATACCTGCCCACCAGTGGCGGTTTGCGGTACGGACACCACAATCCCATAACCGCGAAGCTTTTCTTGTCGGCATGGGTTCAGCAGACTTCCCGAACCCGAAGGTCCAGTTCGCCTCAACCCTCAGCTCCCAGGGCGGATTTGCCTACCCCGGTCAACGCCTTCAGAAGAGGACGCGAATCCAATAACACGATCTGCCTACCCTCCCGCACCCCTCCTCGGCTTTAAAGCGAGATAGTGGTGGCGCAGGAATATTAACCTGCTGTCCATCGCCTTCGGCTTTCGCCTACGGCTTAGGCCCGGCTAACCCTACGCCGATAAACGTTGCGTAGGAAACCTTGGGCTTTCGGCGTCAAGGATTTTCACCTTGATTAACGCTACTCATTCCGGGATTCTCACTTCCCCGCGCTCCAGCAGACCTCACGATCTACCTTCACTGCCCGAGGAACGCTCCCCTACCACCCACCTCTAAGAGGCGGGTCCACGGCTTCGGCGACAGGCTTGAGCCCCGTTACATTTTCGGCGCAGAACCCCTCGACCAGTGAGCTATTACGCACTCTTTAAAGGATGGCTGCTTCTGGGCCAACCTCCTGGTTGTCTGGGGAACTCCACTTCCTTTCCCACTTAGCCTGCGCTTGGGGGCCTTAGCCGGTGGTCTGGGCTGTTTCCCTTTCGACTACCAAACTTATCTCCGGCAGTCTCACTCCCGGGGAACAATTAAATGGCATTGGTGGTTTGGTTGAGTTTGGTAAGCTCACGCCCCCTAGCCCATCCAGTGCCCTACCTCCATTAATCTACCTCCGGGGCTGCACCTAAATGCATTTCGGGGAGAACCAGCTATCTCCGGGTTCGATTGGCATTTCACCCCTACCCACAGCTCATCCGAAGCTTTTGTACCAGCCACCGGTTCGGGCCTTCAGTTCAATTTAATGAACCTTCACCCTGGCCATGGGTAGATCACCCGGTTTCGAGTCTACTCTATGGGACTAATCGCCCTATTCGGACTCGCTTTCGCTGCGGCTCCGGGACTACAGTCCCTTAACCTCGCCCCACATAGTAAGTCCCCGGATCATTCTTCAATAGGCACGCCGTCATCCGTGCAAAGACGGACTCCGACATTCTGTAAGCCCATGGTTTCAGATCTATTTCACTCCCCTCCCGGGGTTCTTTTCACCTTTCCCTCACGGTACTGGTACGCTATCGGTGGCCAAGGGTATTTAGCCTTGGAGGGTGGTCCCCCCGACTTCCCACAGGATTTCACGTGTCCCGTGGTACTTAGGGTTTACGCCAAAAGTCCCATCCCTTTCGTCTACGGGGCTATCACCCTCTTCGACGGTCCTTTCCAGGAGCCTTCGACTAGAGATGGGTTTTGTAACTTTTCCGGAAGTGCCGAGACCTTCCTAGGCATTCCCTGTAACCCCTGTACGACATAGGCTCTCGGACCACTAAGTCGTATAGGTTTAGGCTCATCCCCGTTCGCTCGCCACTACTAGGGGAATCTCGGTTGATTTCTTTTCCTCAGGGTACTTAGATGTTTCAGTTCCCCTGCTTACCCAACTGCCTTTCGACAGTTCGTCCTGGCTCAACACCAGGACCGGTTCTCCGATTCGGGAATCCCCGGCTATGCTCGCTAGACAGCTCACCGAGGCTTTTCGCAGCCTTGCCGCGCCCTTCTTCGGCCCTTGGCCCCAAGGCATCCACCATGGGCTCTTTGTAGCTTGACCCACGTTAGGAACTCCAAGCTACTCCATATTCTCTTTTTAAAGTGCAAAAGAAACGGCAGTCGGGAAAGCTTCCCGAGCTGCCGCTCAGGTCTTCCCTTTAGCTTATGCCGTAATCAGGTGTGCTCCATGTGCGTAGAGGCTCTCACCTCTTGGCGCGAGTATAAGAGCGCACTATATCCCAAGTCAAGGGGCAATCTAGCCCACTTGACCTTTGTTATGCAAAAGTTACCCGCAGGCCCGACGTCAAGAGGGGCGCTAGCGCCCCGTGAAGTCCGGCCTGCGCTTGTCAATGAAGGCCTGCACCGCCTCTTTGTGGTCCTCGGTGGCCCGGGCGGCCTCCTGCGCTACATGGGCCATGTCCAAGCTCTCCCGCATGTCGGTGTACATGGACTTCTGCACCAAGTACTTGATGAGGGAGATGGATTGGGTGGCTCCGTGCGCTAGCCGTGTGGCCAATTCCATGGCCGCCGGCATCACCTCATCATGCGGAACGACCCTGCTGACCAGCCCCATGCGAAACGCCTCGTTGCCATCGACGGCTTGGCCCGTGTACTGCATGAGGAAGGTGTTGCTGAGGCCGATGAGGCGGGGTAACTGCCAGCAACTGCCGTCTCCAGGTATCAGGCCCATGCGCACGAAGGCCTCGGCAAAGGCTGCCTGCTCCGAGGCGATGCGTATGTCGCAGGAAATCGCCACTCCCATGCCCACACCGTAGGCATGGCCGTTGACGGCCGCCAGCGACGGCTTCTGCAGTTCGTGGATCCGCAGGGGCACCATGGCCGCGCCACCCCCGAAGCTCTCAGCGCGACGGCGTCCCAAGCTTGCTTCCATGCTGCCCCAAGGCAACCGGGCCGGAGGCTCGTCGGCACCGCCTTCGCGCTGCCCGTCCTCCTGAATCCTCTGGCCCATCTGACGCACATTGGCCCCGGAGCAGAATGAGGGGTCGGTGCCGGTGATGACCAGCATCCGGTCGTCTGCATTCTGCTCGTATTCGTCCAAGGCCTGCATGAACTCCGCCGCCATCTCGCGGCCCAGCGCGTTGCGCGTCGGGGGGTCGTGCAGGGTCAGCACCAGCACACCTTCGGAGCGGTCTACTTTGATGTATTCGTAGGCCATGGCACCTCTGCTCGTAGTCGGGCTCCTACTCGTCGGAGTTTTACTCGTTGTCCGCCTTGCCGGTCTGGAAAGCCAACACCTCGCCCGTCTCTACATTAAAGCGGCAACGCTTGATTTCCGCTAGAGGCTGGCCGTAGACGTGTATCTCGGCCGTGGGCCTGTCGGTAAAGTTGTCCATCTGATGAATGTCGTAGACATCCGGTATCAGCAGGGTCATCTCGCCCGGCTTGTAGTTGCCCACCTTGTCCTGCTCGATCTGGGCCCAGTCCTCCTTGGAGCCGTCGTCAAGGCGGCGGAACCGGGTCTCGGTCAGGCGATTGTTCAGCAGGCCGATCATGCCCCAAGTATGGTGGTCGTGAGGCGAGGCATGGTCGCCAGGCCCCCATACCACACAGCTGACCGACAGGCCGCCTTCTTCCTGGTAGAGGTTGTAGGTGCCGTGATTGGGCCGACCCGTGCCGAAGGCATTGGGCACTAGGAACTTCTCAGGCACGCAGTCGGGGTTGCGTATCAGCTTCTCCAAGTACACCGTTCCCCGGTCCAAAAACTTCTCGACGTCCTTTTCCGACTCCATCAGGGGCTTGATGTCGTGTACGAAGTCCTCCACGGTGTAGCGGGTTGTCGCCATGTCCTCCTCCTTTAGTTGGGGTCGAATTGAGTATGAGGCCCTTGGATATGTGGGCTCCGCTCGCTATGGACTGTCGTAGTCGGGGCACGGCCGCCTGAACGCAAAACGCCCACCAAGGTACTCCTTGGTGGGCGCGGATAGCCACGTCAGGCGCAGGAGCGCAACGCGCCCCGGATCAGGTGCGTACACAGGTGGAACAGGTCGTCTTCGAACCTCTTCTCGAAACCCATGGTGACGGCGAGTCTACCCCGGCCCCATGACAGCGTCAACCCGCGAGAAGGGAGACGCTGTCATGGCCCATCAGCACCAGTTTTCTTGCAGGAAGACCTTTGCATGGCTGCCCCCTCGGAGGCGGTCTCACCCTAACCCTCTCCCCCGGCGGGAGAGGGTTAGGGTGAGGGGATAATGTTGAACCGCAACGCTCTCCAGGCGGCAATCCAACATTCGCACGTGGAGAGGGTGAGCGAAAAGACCCGGCTCCGAGAAGCGCTTGCTAGCGCCGCGATGCAACTCTCGCTAAACTGGCAGCACAAGACCTCTCGCAATCATCGGAGGGTTCCCATGCAAGAAGGCTCCATCGTATCCATACAGATCGCCGGTCAGTCCCGCCAGCCAATGGACCCGCAACCGCAGGCCCAAGCCGTATCCGACTTTGGCTTGCAGGGAGACCGTAAGGCTTCCAAGGGCAGCGCCCGGCAGGTGTTGTTCATGGACAACGAGACGCTTCAGGAATTCAAGCTCCAGCCGGGAGATGTCCGGGAGAACGTGACCACCACTGGCCTGGACCTACGTGTCATTCAGCCTGGCAATGTCTTCTTCGTTGGCGAGGAGGCCACCTTCGAAGTCACTGGGCTTTGCGACCCATGCCAGCGGATGGACGATATCCGCCAAGGGCTGCGCGAAGAGTTGGCTGGGCGTCGGGGAGTGCTGACCACCGTCATCAACGGCGGCCCCATCCAGCCCGGAGACAGCGTGAGGGTGGAGCCGTAGCCCCACCCTCACAGATTTCCTGATTACCATTCCCCGTTGTGCCGGTCTTGATCGACATGAGGGAATTAACCTAGTAGCCGCCTACTTGCTTGGGAACCACTCCTGCTTCCAAGGGAACTCGCCGCTCGGCTCTTCGAAGAGAGGCAGTCCCTGGTCCAGCCGGTCGCGGTAGGGGCTGGTGATCGGCTCGGTGTAGGGCGCGAAGCTGTCAGCGTACACCTTAGGTCCCAGCTTGAAATGCTTGGCCTGCTCCATGGTCTCTATGAAGGGAGCATTGGGGTCGTACAGATCTTCCAGCTTCTGCGGACGCGGGCCTGCCTTGGAGACGTGCCCGTAGGTCGTCCTTCCCAGCACCTCTTCCAGCATCCACACGCAATCAATGAGCTTGTCCATATTCACGCCCGTGTCGATGCCCATGTCATCCATCATGTGCAGCAGGTCCTCAGTGGGGGCCATGCCGGTGGCGCGCCCGTTCCCGCAGTAAGGGCAACCACCGATGCCTCCGATGGTGCCGTCCAGCTCCAGCGTGTCCTCAGGCTCCAGCACACGCATGGCGGCGTAGGCTGAGGCGATGGACATATTACGGCCGTTGTGAAGGTGCAGGCGAAAGTGGTGTATTTCCGGCCACCTCGCCTTGACGTGCTCAATCGATTCTTCCACTTTGTCGGGCCGGCACCAGCTCATGGGATCACCCATCGCCACGCTGACCACCTTGATGCCAGCTTGGTCCCACATCTGGTGCTGCCGGTCTAGGAAGTTCATCGTTACGTCGACAGGGAAGTCCCCCAAGAAGTTGGAACCCCAGCTGGCGTTGGTTCCGATGGCGCCCTCGGTGATGTTTTGTTCTTGGGCTTGGGCCACGATCTGGGGCCAGCGCTCCATCTCCTGCATCTGGCTGCGGTTGTAGTTGCGTCGGGTGAACACATCGCAGACATGGCAGTTGAGCCGTGGCCAAGGGTCTCGTTCGATGGTCAGAGGTGGCGAGTACTCCCGCGCCCGCTCCACGCCTCGGGAGTTCACCGCGAGAGCGGTGTACTTCACGCCGGCCTTGGGGTGGAACTTGGACACGACCTCGTCGATGCGTGTCATCTGGGGGGTCCACTTGGGGCTGACGAAGGAGCCGACCACGATGGTCTTCAGGCCCGTCTCGGAGAGGGCGTCCAGCAGCCTGACCTTATCCTCTATGGATATATTGGCGTCCTCGATCTGCATGCCCTCACGCATGCCCTCTTCCTTGTACACCACATGTGGCCATTGTCGTGCCATGTTTCTCCTCCTTCGTTCTAGTGGTGGTTCTACCGTCTCAGAGCCCGTGCCGGATGGGCACATTCCCAACCGTGGTGTTAGTCCATTGTTAGGCAAAGCTCAGTTTAGGTAAAGCTCAACCCGATCATGGCGGCCAAGAGTGCTATCCCAGCTAGGATAACCGATGCTTGGACGTTGTTCATGCGGCGGTTGGATTCATCGAGTCGTCGGTTCAGGTCTTCGAACCTAGTGTTTACGTCAGATCGAAAGTCAGCAATCCGGTTGTCGACACCCTCGAACTTGGAGTTGACATCCGCCCGGAACTCTTCGAACCTAGAGTTGATATCTGCCCTGAGCTCTTCGAACCTAGTGTTCGTGTCTGCCCTGAGCTCTTCGAACCTAGTGTTCGTGTCTGCCCTGAGCTCCTCGAATCTGGTGTTTGTGTCCGCCCTGAACTCCTCGAATCTGGAGTTCACGTCATCGAACCTAGAGTTCACGTCAACCCTCAGTTCCTCGAACCTGGAGTTGACATCAACCCGAAAGTCGTCCAGACGCTTGCTCAGTTCCTCGTACAGTCTCGGGTCGTCCGTTGTCAAAGCGTCACCCTAAAAGATTGCCAGCTTACTCGAAGGCCTTGCCCGCCATTATAGCCCAACTCAGCGTGATCACGCCTCCCAAGAGACATTGCCGTTCAGGAGGCCACGGGCCATCACGAAGCGGTGTATCTCCGAGGTGCCTCCTCCGATGCGGGCATGACGCAGCATGTGGTACCAGTGCGGGATGGGCATGTCCAAGGTCTCGCCGATGCCCCCGAATATCTGCATGACCTTGTCGATGTCCCGCCAACCCCATTCGGCGGCGCAATACTTGATCATTGAGGCCTCGACCCTCACATCCTCCCCTTGGTCGGCCCGCCATGCCGTCTCTTGGGTGATGGCCCGCAATGCCTTGATGTCCATGTATACATCGGTCAGCATCCACTGGATGGCCTGCCGGTCTGCGATGGGGCGTCCGTAGGTCACTCGCTGCTTTGACCAGTCGATAGCCATCCCCAACGCTCTGGTAAGGATGCCCAGAGCCATTGACCCGCGTAGCAGCCGGTCGTGGTGCACCAGCCAACGCTGCCCAAGGCTGAAGCCACCTCCCACCTCGCCGACTACTGCCGTCGCGGGCACTCGCACATCGTCCAGCCTGACATAGAACTGCTGCGCTTTGGTGGGGTTGGTCCAGATGCGGATGGGGTCGAAGCTCATTCCCGGCGTGGGGTTGTCCACGATGAACATGGTGATACCGCCCCGCTGCCGCTTCTCCGGATCGGTGACAGCCTGTATCAGCAGGTAGTCCGCCGTGGCGGCCCCCGATATGAACATCTTGGTGCCGTTGATGACCCAGTCGTCGCCATCGTGTATTGCCCGGGTCTCCATCATGCCGCCGGGGTCCGAACCGGCTTGGGGCTCCGTTTGCCCAAAGGCATAGTTCTTCTCACCACGTATGGAGGGCCAGACGTACCTCTCTTCCTGTTCAGGAGTGCAGGAACCCAGCAGCATCATCGGCACGGGCGACGTTGGCATTTGCACGATGCTGCGGTGAGACTCTTCATCCACCACCACATGCCCCAATGCACCCAATGCTCCTCCTCCGTACTCTTCCGGAATATGGGCAGTGTATATGCCCGTATCCTTGGAGAGCTGTTCCAGCCGGTCCCAGTTCTCCGGGGGCAGAGTGCCAACAATTCCCATAACCGCCTCGGCGATTCCCGTGGGGCCGCCATCATCCACTCCGTCCCGGGGCGGATTGGCGAGGTAGGTCTGTTCCAAGGGAATGCACTCGTCCTGCACCATCTGTCGCATGGTGCGTTTGAGGGCGTCCAGTTCGGGAGAAAGCTTGAAATCCATGTCAGGCCCCTTCAATTGCGTGTCGGGCCTAGTATAACCCACTAGAGGCGGCGCGCCTGAGTCGGCCTGCCTACGTCCGACCTGCCTGACGCGACCTGCTTGACGTGTCGGTACGACCCGCCATGTTAGAATGAAGTCGTCTCAATTTCGCAGCGGCAAGGGTGAATGGAATACCGCAGGTTACCAAGCGTGGAAGCAGTCATGGGTACGCGCCAACTGCAGGGACTGGCCATCCTCTACCAACGTGATTGGCTGGTGAACTTGGCGCGTGAGCAGATCGCCCTCGCCCGCGAAGCTGTCCGCCGCGGTGAAGAGCCCACCGATGTCGACTCTATCGCGGTACAAGTGGCGCAGCAGGCCGCACGGGTCGGTCGCACCCGGCCGCAGGCCGTCATCAATGCCACCGGCGTCATCATCCATACGAACCTCGGTCGTGCTCCCCTCAGCGAGGCGGCAGTGGAGGCCATGCAGGCCGCCGCCGACCGCTACACCGACTTGGAGTTGGACATCGACCAAGGGCGACGTGGCTCACGCCAGTCACACCTTCAGCCAGTCCTGCGCCATCTGACCGGGGCCGAGGCTTCCTTGGTTGTGAACAACAACGCCTCGGCTGTGTTCTTGGGCCTCTCCGCCATCGCCCAAGGCAAAGAGGTTATCGTCTCCCGTGGCGAGGCGGTGGAGATCGGCGGCGGCTTCCGTGTACCCGATGTGCTGGCCCAGAGCGGGGCGCGCCTTGTTGAGGTGGGCACCACCAACCGTACCTACGTATCCGACTACGAGGCCGCAATCACACCCGATACCGGCGCGTTGTTGAAGGTGCATGCCAGCAACTTCCGGGTCGAGGGCTTCACCCACGCCTGTGACACTCGCGAGCTGGCCGAACTGGGCCGCCGCACCGCCCTGCCGGTGCTCCATGATGTGGGCAGCGGTTGCCTGCTGGCTACCGAGGAGTTCGGCTTGGCCCACGAGCCTACGCCCCAAGAGAGCATCGCCGCTGGGGCTGACTTGGTGTTCTTCTCAGGCGACAAGCTTCTGGGAGGCCCCCAAGCAGGCATCGTGGTGGGTACTGCCGACCTTGTCCGCAAACTGGAACGCCATCCCTTGGCCCGGGCCCTGCGCATCGACAAGCTCAGCTTGGCGGCCCTCACCGCAACCCTGTTGCACTACCTGAAAGGGGAGGCCCGCAGCAATATCCCCATATGGCAGATGATTGGTAGCCCTGTAGACCATATTCTGGAGCGAGCCGAGGCATGGCGCGATAATGTCGGGGATGCTGCCAACTTATGCCAAGGACTCTCCACCATCGGCGGCGGCAGCCTGCCCGGCGAGACCATACCCACCTGGCTCGTCGCCCTCGATTGCAGCGAGGCGCAGGGTGGGCCTGAGGGTGTGATGGCCCGCCTCAGGGAGTCTCGCACACCCATCATCGCCCGCATCGACCAAGACCGAGTATTGCTGGACCCGCGCACCGTGCCCTTCGACGAAGAAGAACCCCTGCTCCGTGGGGTGAAAGCCGCGCTGTCGGTCCGTTAATCCGAAACATTCCTGGGTGCCGAATATTCCAGGTTGCTGAATTCTTCTAGGTTGCCAAGCTTTTTAGGTTGCCAAACTTTCTAGGGTGCCAGACTTTTTAGGGTGCCAGACTTTTTAGGGTGCCAGACTTTTTAGGGTGATAGATGTCGAACCTGCTGGTGTTGCCCGAATTGGGCCAAGGTCCCGAAACTTGGGGTCCCGTGTGGGGACACCTTACAGCCCCGCGTCAGCACCCGCCCAGCCTCGTCTTGGCTCCTGCGGTGGGCAAGGTCACCACCATAGACTTCAACGCCACCTTTGGCGACGGTCGAAAGGCCAAGGTGACCGATGCCATCGACCATGTGGTGGACATGGCCCACGATCTGGGGCCTGGCCCGCGAATAGCCGTCGGCCACGGCTTGAGCGCGACCATCCTGCTGGCTTCGCTTTCCAAGTGGAACCCTCCCCCCGATCGAGTGGTGCTTTTCGGGGGCGCTGCTCCGCGTCCACATGGCTCCATTCGCAGTGCCCTCCCCAAGCCCCTGCGCTACCCCCTCCGATTGCTCTCGCCCCTCCACAGGCTGATGCGGCGGCGCCTCACCATCCCCCAACACCTCATATACCAGAAGCTGTGCAACGGCATGGACACCATGGAGGTGGTGCACTACGTCGCCTACTTCCGTGCTCTCCCTCTACGGTGGTTGGGGTCCAAGTTGGCCGTGGGGCAGGGCATCGCCGGCGACAGCCTGACCTACGTCGTCTTGGAGCGCGACCGCCTGCTACCGCCAGCCCTGCAGCGACAACAAGCCCGCTTTTTGGGAGCGCGGGAGGTCGTGTCCATGGACGCCTGCCACCAAGCCATGCTCCAGAAGCCAGCAGAGGTAGCAGACATAATCCGCCAAGTCGCCCTAGCCCCATGAACCCCACCTTCTAGGCGCCAGAAATATCCCCTCTCCCCCAGCGGGAGAGGGTTAGGGTGAGGGGGACAACGGGAGCGACCAACGCCCGAATCGTGAGACGGCCTCCCACCAGTAAACAGGCTCCGTCCTTCCCCCGAATTTCCGCTCAACGTCGGAACAAAAATGAGAGGCGCGGGGCCCGCTGGCCGATGCTATAATTTACTTAGCCCAGTGAGCATCTAGCGCAGCAGCAGGTGTGGCTTTGGAAGATCAAGAGTTCATCCTTCGCGTCAAAGAGAAAATCGAGAGGCTTACCGAGCGGTACATCGACCTCAGGTTGGACGAGGACAACCCGTCCCGTCTGACCCTCGAATTGGGATCCGATGTCCCCGAGGTCGTGATTGGCTCCGATGTGCTGGAACATGCCGGGTTTGCCCGCTTGGCTATAGAGTACGCCGTGGCGTCCATACGCCGCGGTGCCGAGGTGTCCCAACTGGAGTTTCAAGCCCTGCTCTCGCGGAACTGACCCCATGGGCGATGAGCATGTCTGCTGCGCCTGCCAGCACTCCTTCCCCTGGTACCCATCCGACGGCCCCATGCCGCGTTGCCCGCGCTGTGGCTCCGCCGACGTGGAGAAGAACCCTTGGCTGCTCTACCAAGGGGATGCTGAAGGCCTCACTGACGAGGACCACTTCCTAGCCGGACTGTCGGTTTGAGGAGCAGTCTGCTCCCCGTGAGGGATCGCACCCAGCAGACAGAACCCCTTACAGAGGCACTCTAGCCCGCGCCCGTGCCACCAGAACCTCGTCTTGGTTGGTGCCCGTCACCTCGCACTCCACCCACCGCTGGCCGTTGTCCTCGCCCTTGCTCGTCACCTGCCCCGTGAACGTGACCGTGTCGCCCGCCCGCACCGGCTGAGTGGCCCGCATCTCCAGTTCGCTGCCAGCCCCTGTCAGCTTCTGAAGAGGGAAGCCCTTCTCCAGAAGCTCGGCCACGTACGCCACTGTCGCCACACCCATGTTCACCGTGCCGCCGAAAATGCCCTGCTTGGCGTACTCCTCGTCGGTGTGCAGGTTGTTCCAGTTGGCCCGCGGCGCCGTCGACGCCAACTGGGCGTACAGGTCGATGCTCTCCTTGCTCTCATGCTTCACCAGAATGGGCAGGTCGTCCCCCACCTCAATGCGGTCGTAGTCCAGTGTCTTGGCCCACAGTCTGGGCATCAGCATCCCTCCGATCCGAATGGGTCTCTATAGCCGTCGCCCTACAGGGGTTGCCACTTGCGCTATACTATCATCGCTCTTCTCAATGGAGTGGGACTGGGAAATACGTTCCTCCTGATGCGAGCTTCGGGGGGCCTGCGGAGTCTCGCGATGGCCTACGCACGAGGCTGCCAATTCAGGGCCCTCTCCAAATTGGCGAGGTACTCCGTGAAGGCACGGCGCCCCGTCGGCGTTGCCTGCACCCATGTCCGTGGCTTGGAGTCCACGAACTCCTTGCTCATGACCAAATAGTCCGCCTCCTCCAGCTTGCGCAGATGCGTGGTCAGGTTTCCGCCCGTTAGGTCCAGCGCGGTCTGGATGAACCCGTAGGTGAGCCTGTCCTCCACTGGTTGGGAGACCAGCATCGTCATTATTCGCAGCCGGGTGGACTGATGGATGGTCTCATCCAAGGCAATGGGCGCGTCCCTCAACTGACTCCATTCCTTCGCATCCACCACGCACCCGCGGCCACCACCGCCAGCACCAGTCCCCCCGACACAGGCATGGCAACATCGCCCAGCAGGGCGTTGGGTATGAAGAACGCTGCCGCGAACGCCACTCCCACTATCGCGATCACCGTGTGGTTCATGATGCCGAAGAGGATATAGGCCAAAGACACTATCCCCATGGTGACCATCGGTATCTGGTCTCCGTCTTCCCCATTCCACATTCCGGCAGCCAGCGGTATGAGGAACATCGCCACCACCACCGTCATCCAGTAGAGGAACACCTTTATGCCGGCACTACGGGAGGCGTTGCCTACAGCGACCTTCCTCCCAGCGCGATGCCCGATGAACGCGCTCCCCGTCATGCCCGGCATCATGAGGCTCCCCCATAGCGCCCCGAACACCCACGAGTTGCTCTCGGTAAAATCGGGCGCGAGGGTCATGATGGCGTACTGGGTTGCAACGCCGACGGACGCTATGGCCGCCCACCAAAGCAGTATCGGTGCTGACCCCGCGATATACATGGAGCTCCGCGCCCTGTCCATCGACTCGTGGATTGTTCGCCAACTCTCTTGGGCAGTGAGCTGGCCATCTCCGCTCTCCGATCGTGCCATGCCATGCCTCCGTCTTGATCTCGCTGTCCTCCGATTCTTAGATTGTAGCACAAACTAATTTGTAGTGCAATGTCTTACCACACAAGCATGTGATGGGCCCGCCTTACTATCTGGCCAGTTGTCCATTCTGCTTTAACCTTGGAGTAGAATGTAGGCGGCGAAAGCCCCGCGCCCTGAAGACAATACTACCCCCATCCACACTCCCATCCAGAGGAGGCAGGCCATGGCAAATACTGCCGGGTTGGAGACCGTGGTCTGCAATCTGTGTGGGTCTGCAGAGTACTCGCAGCTACATGTGGTGCACGGCTACACCATCGTCCGCTGCAACCAATGCCGCCTTGTATTCCTGAACCCCCGCCCGGTGGCCTCGGACTTGGCCAGCATCTACGACACGGAAAGCTACTACGGCGGGACGGCCGAGTTCGAGAATGTCGTGGTGGGCTACGCCGACTACCTAGCCCTGCGCGACCACCTCCACTTCGTGGTCAATGAGCTGATGCGTCCCTTGAAGGGCCTGACCCCCGGCGTATCGCTGGACATCGGATGCAGCATGGGCCTCGTCATGCACGAGTTACGCCAGCACGGCTGGACTCCTCACGGCGTCGATGTCTCCTCCTACGCCACTGAATACGCCCGCAACGAGTTGGGGCTCAACGCCTTCACCGGCACCATCGATCAGGTCGACCTGCCCCCCGAGAGTGTGGACTTGGCCACCATGCTCCTGACCATCGAGCACATCCCCGACCCCAAGAGCGCCCTCCGCTCGGTGCGCCAACTCCTGAAGCCCGGAGGCGTTCTCATAGTCGCCACCCACGACGTGGAAGGTGTCTGGCCCAAACTGGTCGGCCCCCGTTGGCGTCACTACAACATGCCCGAGCACATATACTACTTCTCCCGGCGCACCCTGACCCAGATGCTCTCCGAGGTCGGCTTCCACACCTTCAAAGTAGCCGAGACCCCGACCCTAGCCGCCGTCACCGAGGCCGACGCCACCGAGATGGGCCTCTACGCCCCCGTTCGCCTCCTCCACAAGACCAAGCTGCTGCCCGTTGTAGCCCCAGGCCTTCGCGCTATCCACGCCTTGGCCCGCTCGCTGAACTTGGCCGACGGCATCACCACCTACTCACGCAGAGTCTAACCAGGGCCATTCGATTATCGATTTCCGTTCGCCCTGAGCAGAGTGGTGCGGTCAACACAACCTTCAAGCGACCGAGCGCGAAAGTTGTGTTGACCCCACCGCGACGTCGAAGGGCCGCGGACACCATCCCGGAGAGGAGAATCGAATGACCCTGGGGTCTAACCCGTCTCGAAGCGCTGGTCCTCGTAGGGGTGTAGAATAAAAGCCTCTGCATCCTCCCCACAAGGGAGGGTTGTGACGCATTATGGAGACCGTTGCCTCACCAAGCCCCTTCCCTCCTAGCTAAGAGACCTTTCCGGGACCCCTTCCCCCTCGCAGGGGGAAGGTTGGGGGGGGAACACCGTATTCCAAGCCACGACTCGTAAAATAGCCGCCCTAGATTGCGGCTTCCTCAAAATGCGGGTAACGTAGCCCCTGCATCCGCCCGATACCCCACTCAGACAATCCCACACCCCAACTCACATAAGAGGAGGCCCACCATGCAGACTATTGAGGTCGACCTCAGCAAGCGCTGTGCTGAAGAGCCCACCAAGGGTCACAACCGCTGGCATCCCGATATCTCGCCTGTAGTCGAGGCCGACCCCGGCGAAGAGGTCGTGATGAGCACCCGCGACGCCCTCGACGGCCAGATTCACGCGGGCACCGTCGACGCCGACCTGACCAGCGTCGACCTCGGCTTGGTGCACCCCCTCACCGGCCCCGTTTATGTGCGTGGCGCCGAGCCGGGCGACCTGCTCCAGATTAACGTGCTCAACATCGAGCCTGCCCCCTTCGGCTTCACCAGCATCATCCCCGGCTTCGGCTTCCTGCGGAACATCTACCTCGACCCCTTTGTCGCCAAGTGGGACATGAGCGACGGCTTTGCTACCTCGGCCCAAGTCCCGGGCGTGCGCATCCCCGAAGCCTCCTTCATGGGCACCATCGGCATCGCCCCCTCCCGCTCCCTGCTGGAAGAAATCACCCAGCGCGAGAACATCCTTCTACAGGCAGGTGGCGCCGTCCAGCCCCCCGACGCCCATGGCGCAGTGCCCATCACCGAACCCATCGCCTCCACCGCCCTGCGCACCATCCCGCCCCGCGAAATCGGCGGCAACCTCGACATAAAACAACTGACCGCAGGCACCCGCCTCTTCATCCCCGTCTCCGCCGAGGGCGCCCTCTTCTCCGCTGGCGACGCCCACTACGCCCAAGGCGACTCCGAGTGCTGCGGCACCGCCATCGAGATGGCCTGCACCCTCCACGTCAGCTTCGAAGTCCGCAAAGGCGAGGCCCAGCGCCGTGGCATCCGCATGCCCTACTTCGAACACGACGGCTACTCCAACACGCCCGAAATGGCGTCCCCCCGCCGCTACCTAGCCGCCATCGGCATGAGCCTCTCCGAGGGCATCAACTACTCCGAAGACGCCACCACCGCCGCCCGCGAAGCCCTCTTAAACATGATCAACCTGCTGATGGAACGTGGCTACACCCGCGAGCAGGCCTACGTCATCTGCTCCGTAGCCGTCGACCTCAAAGTCAGCGAGCTAGTCGACGTCCCCAACTTCGTAGTCTCCGCCTTCCTCCCCCTCCAAATCTTCGAGTCGTAGGAGACAGGGCTTGCCCCAGAAAGGCGAGAATACAATGCAGCTTCAGATGATAACTCCGCAGGAGTTCATCGATCGCTGGCAGAATGCGGGATTCGGCGAGCGCCAAGGGTCTCAGTCGTTCTTCAACGACTTGTGCGGTCTGGTGGGTCACATGACGCCCGCGGCCTACGCCGACCCGGAGAGGTTCACCTTCGAGAAACACGTCCCAGGCGGGTTCGCGGACGCCTACTTCGAGGAACACTTCGGTTGGGAGTTCAAGGGGCAGGACGCGCAGCTGGATGGGGCCTTCGACCAGCTGCTGCGGTACCAAGTGCACCTCAAGACGCCGCCGCTGCTCATCGTATCATCGTTCCAGACGATACGGATTCAGACCAACTTCCCGAGGATGGAGACGGCCCGCTACGACATCGCGATCCGCGAGTTGGACCAACCAGAACGCCTAGCTCTCTTGAGCGATGTCTTCTTCTCCCCGGACCGCTTCCACGAACGCCTGCGGTCGGTGGACGCGGTGACCCAGGAGACCGCGTCGCTCTTCCAGTCCATCGTGGTGGACATGGAGCAGCGGAATGAGGACACGGAGCGGTTGGCCCGCTATCTGAACCAACTGGTGTTCTGCCTGTACTCGGAAGACGCAGGGCTGTTGCCAGAAGGGCTGTTTTCGCGCATCGTGCGACAACACTTCCGCCATCCGGCGACCTTTGACCGGGCCGTGCGCAGTCTGTTCACTGAGATGGCCAAGGGGGGCTTCTCCGGTGCCGACGAGATCGCACACTTCAACGGCGACCTATTCAATATAGTCGACACAGTGGAGTTGAGCACGGTGGCCCTACACCGGCTGGGCGAAGCGTGCGACCGAAACTGGCGCGACATCGAACCGTCCATATTTGGCACGCTATTCGAGCGGGCTCTTGACGCATCGAAGCGGACGGAGACGGGGGCACACTACACCGGCGCAGAGGATATAAAACTAGTTGTTGAGCCAGTGGTCATGAGGCCACTGCGGAGAGAGTGGGACTCCGTTCGGCATGAAGTCACCGCTCTGTTGGACAACGGGATGTCGGAAGGGGCGAGGAACCGACTGGAGGAGTTCCGAACCCGGTTGGCTTCTGTGACCGTGCTTGATCCCGCGTGCGGCAGCGGGAACTTCCTGTACATCTCCTTACAGTTGCTGCTCGACTTGGAGCGGGAAGTAATCGATTTCGCCGCATGGCAGGGGTGGCATGGTCTGACACCTAAGGTGCAACCAAACCAGATGCTGGGTCTAGAGAAGAGCCACTACGCTGCGGAGTTGGCTCGGACCGCACTGTGGATCGGTTACATCCAGTGGCACCAGGGAAATGGGTTCCAATACACACAGCGTCCGCTTCTCACCCCCCTGAACACAATACAGCAGATGGATGCCATACTGAACCTTACAGATCTTGCCCATCCGACAGAACCGGAATGGCCGTCGGCGGAGTTTATCGTAAGCAATCCACCGTTCCTAGGACATGTCCCGTTTAGGAAGTCGTTAGGAGACCGTTACGTAGAGGCGGTATATCAACTCTATGGTAGTAGAATCCCGAATTCCAGCGACCTTTGCTGCTACTGGCTAGAAAAGGCGCGAGCGCAAATCGAGGTTGGCAAAACTCGGCGCGCCGGCCTGTTGGCTACTCAAGCGGTAAGATTCCAGTCTAACAGGCCAGTGCTGAAGCGCATTAAGGAGACCGGAGACATTTTCGAAGCTATATCGGACAAAGATTGGGTGCTAGAAGGGGCGGCAGTTCATATCTCGATCATTTGCTTTGACAATGGCAGTGATACAAATCGAGCGCTAGATGGGAATAGTGTTCGTGCAATTAATTCGGATTTGACTATTGGCTTTGACCTCACTGCGGCTAAGCCATTGTCGGTCAACCAAAATATAGCGTTCCAAGGTGTAGGAAAAGTAGGGGATTTTGACATACCCGCGTTTACCGCTGCAGAGATGCTAAACAAGCCCAATCCGCACGGGCGCCCTAACACAGAAGTAATACGAAGATGGGTGAACGGGGTAGACATTACGCGAAGCCCACGTGACATGTGGATTATCGACTTCGGCACGGATCGTTCTGAAGAAGAAGCCGCGCTGTACGAAGTGCCATTTGAACATATCAAGGCGAGCGTGAAGTCGGAGAGAATCGAAAACAGCGTTCAATGGCGTGCAACAAATTGGTGGCTACATGGTTATCTCGCCACTGAAATGAGAACCGCGCTATCTCAGATGCCACGGTACATAGGCACTTCTGTCACCGCGAAGCACCGTTTCTTTGTGTGGCTTTCTGCCGACAGTTTGCCATCTAACTCCGTGGTCGCGATAGCTAGTGCAGAAGACTATATGATGGGAGTGTTACATAGTAAACCACATGTTGCTTGGTCACTCGCGATGGGCACACAGCTAGAAGACAGACCGCGGTATATCGTGTCAACGTGCTTTGAGACGTTTCCATTTCCGCGCCCTAGTGAAGAGCAGCGAGATCGTATAAGCGCCGCGGCAGTGAATTTGAGTAAGTTGCGGGAAGGTTGGCTGCATCCATCGGGTGCCACTGCGACTGCGCTACGGAGGCGGACACTGACGAATCTTTATAACGAGAGGCCGACTTGGCTAGATAATGTTCACGCCCGTATAGATGAGGCTGTAGCCGAAGCTTATGGCTGGCCGGCGAATCTAACGGAGGCTGAGATACTAGAACGTTTGCTGGTCCTGAACTTGGAGCGAGCCGAATCCGAACGCACACCTTTAAGTCCCCGCACACCCCCATGACATTTCCCCATTGACCCACCCCATCCCCAAACAATTAGAACAAATCCCCCACCATTCATTGCAGCTCCGCAATCCAAAAGCCCCCGTTTACCCCTTGACAAGGCCCGTACATTCGTTCTACTATAAGCCCTAGAGCGCGCGGGGGACTGACCCCTAGAGGTCATCCCTACACGCCTTTTTTCGCCCCAATTCTCTAGGGAGGCAACACACTTGGAAACCCAGTCCAACCAGCAAATTCCCCAAGGACCCACCGTCCTCCCTCGCCCCAAAACACCCCATCCAGAAAGGCGCCACCCATGTCACACTGTGACCCTATCTGGCCAGCTAGCACAGATGTCACAAATGTCACACTTGACACATAAGTGTGACATCCCTCAGATACAAAATCGTGTCACACTGTGCGCGTATCTGGCCAGCTAGCACAATGTCACAGATGTCACACTTTTCAGCTACAAAAACACGTTTTCAGATACGATCCACTGTGACATTGTGACATCCGCCACGCCTAAACCGTCCGCCCAACCCCAGCCGGTTCACCCATGCTCTGCTTCAGCCCGTCCCCATCACTCGCCGCGGTTCAAATGCGACTGCGCCTCCCGCGTCGTCGGCAACGGGCCCGTCCCCGTGTAGTACCGCACCCCGCACACCAGCAACTCCTCCGCCGGGAACTTGGTGATCACCTCGCACCCGGCCGCCGTCACCACCAATTGCTCCTCAATCCGCGCCGCCGACCAGCCGTCCGTCGCTGGCCAGAAGGTCTCCAAGGCGAAGGTCATCCCCTCCTCAATGGTCTCCGGCGCGTCCAGCGACACGTAACGGCTGAAGATGGGCTTCTCCCAGATCGACAGCCCCACCCCGTGGCCGTACTGCAGGGCAAAGGCCGCCTCCTCGCTGGGGAACCCGAACTCTTGGGCCCGGGGCCAAAGGCCGGCCACGTCTGCGGTGGTCACCCCCGGCCTGATGATGTCGATGGACTGGTCCAGTATCTCCCGGGCCCTCTTGTAGGCATCCCGCTGCGCCGGCGAGGCACTGCCGATGGCCAAGGTCCGGTAGTAGCAGGTGCGGTACCCCATGTAGCTGTGCATGATGTCGAAGTAGGCCGGGTCTCCGGGACGCAGGACGCGGTCGGTGAAGTTGTGCGGATGGGGGTTGCACCGCTCCCCGGAGATGGCGTTGATGCCCTCCACATGCTCCGACCCCATCTCATACAAGGTCTTGTTGGCCATCGCCACAGCCTCGTTCTCCCGCACCCCAGGACGCAGTGCCCGGTACAACTCGTCATAAGTAGCATCCACCAAGCTGCACGCCATGTTCAGCAGCGAGATTTCATCCTCCGTCTTCACCTTGCGGGAATTCAGCATCAGTTGCTGGCCGTCCACCACGTTCAACCCAGCCGCCTGCAGTGCAAAAATCACCGCAGGCTCCGCGATGTCCACCCCCAGGGGCTCGTTCTGCAAGCCCCGCTCCTCCAACTCAATCTTGATTTTCTGGGCCACATCCTCGGCCCGGCCTGCCTCCGGAGGCGTCGCCCCCCGCAGAGTGGATATGCCATAGCGCGATCGCTCTTCGCCCAGCCACGGGCAATAGAGTTGGTGATGTCGCGCCGCGGAACCAAAGTCCCACAGGATTGGGTCATCGTCTTGGGGCAGCAGGCTGAAGCGCACCAGTTTGTCCATGGCCCAAGTGCCGATGGCAGTGGCTGTGAGGTAGCGGATATTGTTCATGTCGAAGCAGAGCACCGCCCCCAACTCCGATTCCTTCAGCGCGGCCTTCGCCTTGCCCAGCCTCTGAGTCCGCAGCCGGTCAAAGTTGACCCGCTCCGCCAAATCCGTCCCCATTGCCCCAAAAGTCTTCAGCGTCACGTTCCTGCCTCCTGCTGCTTCTACCAAGCTACCACCCCCGCCATCCCCGCGCCCCTGTCCGTCATCCCCCCTGTCCGTCATCCCCGCGCCCTGTCCGTCATCCCCGCGAAGGCGGGGACCCACGGCCCAGACCTTCTGACAAGTCACCATCCGGTAGACCCTCACCCCCGTCATCCTCGCGAAGAGCCTGCCCCGGACCCCAATCCGACCGAGAATCCCTTCCCCTTCAGGGGGAAGGTTAGAGCCTGCCCCGGACTCCGATCCGGGGATGGGGGTGAATGGTCAGTCGAACCGCCCCTGTACCAGACTCGGCAACTACTCCGGCACCTCACCCGACAACCGTCTGAGTATTTCGTGCATGATAATGAAATCCTTGTTCCCCAGCCCCATGCCCCTCGCCGTGGTCAGCATCTGGTTGGTAACGGCTGCCGAATTCAGCGGCACGTCCAGTTCGCGCCCCATCTGCAGGGCCAACTCCAAGTCCTTCTGGATCATGTTCACATCGAACAGCGCCTCCCGGGTCGTGTCGCCGATGAGGGGAGCGCGGTACTTGAGCATGGGCGACGCCGCGACGCTGTTCACCATGGCTTCCAAGGCCACCTCCCGCGGAATGCCGCTCCGCTCGGCCAGCAACAGCCCCTCGCTGAAGGCCAGCACCTGCACCGGCAGGCTCAGATTGATGGCGATTTTCATGGCTGCCGCCTGACCGTTGGCCCCTACGTGAGTGATGGTGGGGCCAATGTCCTTCAGATAAGGCGTCACCCGCTCCAGCGTAGCCCCGTCGCCACCCACCATGAAGGAAAGGGTGCCCGCCTCCAAGGTGACGGCGCTGCCCGAAACAGGGGCATCCAGCATCACGGCACCCCGTTCGGCAGCCTGCGCCGCCAGCTCCCGGCTGACCGACGGACTGACGGTGCTCATGTCCACATATACCTTGCCCGGCCCCATTCCAGCCAGCACCCCGTCGTCCCCCTGGGCGATGGCCAGCAGGGCGTCGTCGTTGGCCATCATGGAAAAGGTAACCTCCGATGCCTTCGCTGCCATCCGTGGCGTGTCGACCAACTCCAGCCCCATGTCCACCAGCCACTGAGCCCGCGCCCGGGTGCGGTTATAGCCCGTGACATGATGCCCTGCATCCAGCAGCCGCCGCGCCATGCGCCCACCCATGACCCCCAGACCCACAAACCCTAAATCGGCCATTGCGCCTCCCATCAGATCCTGCACTGGGAACGGACGCTAGGATACCAGAAAGCAGCGGAGGTGGATGAGAGACATAGGAGAATCAGAGGCGCGGAGGATCGCCTGGAGTGTCTGAAGGGCAGAGCCTGAAGTGCCTGAAAGGCAGAGTTAGGAGGTATCGCCTAAACCATGAAGACAGGGGAGTCGTCGGTGACAGTGCGGGTCTCAGAGGCAATCCCTTCCCGGATGTAGCGGGGCAGGGCGAACAGGCTGTGGCAGGTGATGCCGTCGAGGTAGCGTAGCTCTTTGGTCAGTTTCGCTTGCGATGCCTGCTCGAAGGCGTCGGTGTCGGGAAGCCTGACTGTTGGGTCGGACAGTGCCATGGTGAAGCCCCATGGGGTGATGAAGGAGGGGACGTACACCATATAAGGTCGGACCTCGGGGAAAAGGGTGCCCAAGGTCTGGGCGATAGGTGTGAAACACTCGGTGTAATTGATCATGCCCGCAGGCCCCGATTGGGTCACCAGTATCCCGCCGGGATTGAGCCTCTGGGCCGCGAGAGCGTAGAACTCGCGGGTGTACAGAAGATAAGCAGGGCCACCCTCCAAGGGGTCCACCAAGTCCAAGACGATCACGTCATAGGTGTCACTGGTCTCGGCGAGGTAGCCGCGGGCGTCCTGATGTAGCAACTCCACCCTAGAGTCGTCAAAGGAGCCTTGATGGTGCTGCGGTAGGAAGCGGCGGCACAAGTCCACCACCACCTCGTCCAAGTCAATCATGGTGACCTTCTCCACAGAACGGTGGGCCAGCACCTCCCGCAGGGTGGTGCCTTCCCCTCCGCCACCAATGAAGACCGACTTGGGATTCGGATGAGTCAGCAGCGCCGGATGGACTAGGCACTCGTGGTAAATGTGCTCGTCGAGCTCCGTCGACTGGGTCTTGCCATCCAACACCAGACAACGCCCGAACAGCTCTGACTGTAGAACGTCGACCTTCTGATAGGCTGTCTGACCCGTATAGAGCACGTCCCTGATTCTGTATAGCATCGACAGATCAAGGCTGACTACTTCGAAGTGCCATTTACCGGAGGCGTCCATGCGCTCCTAGCTGAGATAGTCTTAACGTGCTGGCACGGCCTGAGGCGAAATTCCCCGTTTGAGCTCCACGATGGACGGGTCCTGCGATTCCAACTGGTCAATGATGAACTGGGCCGCCTCTTGTGGCTTGATGGAGGTGCCACAGGTAAAGATATCCGCCGCGGCATACCCATATTCGGGCCAGGTATGGATGCAGAGGTGGGATTCGGCAATGGCTACGATGCCGGTTACACCTTGGGGATAGAACTGGTGGAAAGATTCGCTGAGGATGTGAGCCCCTACACCATTGGCCGCGCTTATCATTACGCCCCTGATGTAGGACAGGTCGTCCAGCAGTTGCGGGTTACATCCCTTGAGCTCCAACATGACGTGGGTGCCTAATGCATTCAACCCCCTTTGCCTCCCATTGGGATTCAGCCACCAAAGCGGGCATTTTAGACACCGCCGCCCCATTTAGCAATAGGCCAAGGCCCATTCGAGGCTATGAGACGCAGAAATAGCTCTTAACATAAGGCTTGGGGACAGGACTACACATACCCGTGGGCAAACGGTCAGGACTCCTTGAGGAGCGCGAAAGTCTAGGCCAAAAGCTCTTGGAGCAGGGCCTCTTGGCAGTGTTCCACCAGCAGATCGGCGAAGTGCTTGGCCTTGCGCTTGTGGTACACCGAGCCTTGGGAGATCAGGGCTCCCACTGCCTCAGCCGTGGCGTGAGTGTCGTGCTTCACCACGAGCAGCGCGACACCCTGTTGCTGGGCTTCGTTGTGCACGTAGGGTATGGGCTGGTGTCCGCCCGTCAGCACCAAGCAGGTCAACTCGCTGCCTAGGGCCGCCAGTTGGATGTCGGGCCGGTCCCCTCGCACCACAACCCCTTGGTCTTGGTGTCGCCCGAAGTAGGTGACCCCTGGATCCATGAGGTTGCCACCAATCAGAACTCGGCACACGAGGTCGTGGGACTTCTCCTCGCCCAAGACCCACTGGGCGTTCATATAGCGTGCGAGTTGTCCGACGGTCGGGGCCAACATTGTCCGGTCTTCCGGGATGATTCCCAGCAGATGACCATCGCTAGCCTCCGTCTCCGAGAGAAGTCGTGCGTTGGTCTCCCGGATTCTGTAGGGAGGCATCGCGTTGACGAGAAGCCCGCACAACCGTTGACGCATCGGTCGCAGGTCGGTTTTGAGCCGGTCTCTGTCGGTAGTGGCGTCGAAGTCGACCATGGCTACCACCGAACCGTTCGCAGCATCGGACAGCTCTCCGCACAATGCCCACGCCCTAGTCTGCTCGCCAGCGGGTGGCGAGACTTCCACTACCAGCTTGTAGCCGAGACCGAGCGCCTCAGCGACGAAACTGGCCATAGCAGCGTTTAAGCCGCCTATAGTGTCGTTGTCTGGGTTGATTCGGGGGACCGTCAGCGCGGAGACGTCTCCCGACGGGCCGGCGGCGGAGGTCAGGCGAGACAGGTAATCGGTGTCGTTCTCTTGGTTTCCCCCGTCAGATCCGACTCGCAGGTATACCGTGGGGCTCCCCTGTTGTGTCCAGCAGGAAACCAAGGCGGCAGACAATGAGGTCTTGCCGACTCCCGGCTTGTTGGATGCTATAAATACTACGTCCATGCGATCGAAGGGAACCCCTTGGGGTCACTCGATTCTAGCACACGACATGGACAGCCCCACACTTTCGCAATGGCCCCCGCACTTCGCAATGGCCCCCACATTTGGTGGGCGGTCCGGCGCTGGGGACCGAACGCGGCCCAATGGACGGCGCCTTCCCACTGGAACGCGCCTTTACAGCCCGCCTTTACAGATCGAAGCTTGGTTGACTATACTCAACAATCCATGTCAGGAGGTCACCCGTGGCCGTATTGCCAATGCGCTTTGTGCCCGACCCAGTCTTGCGACACAAGGCTAGTCGTGTTACCACGGTGACTCCGGACATTCGCAAGCTGGCCGATGACATGGTGGAGACCATGCACACCAACGCTGGTGTAGGCTTGGCAGCCCCGCAAGTCGGCGTCACTCGGCGAGTAGTCGTCATCCAACTGCCCGACGACACTGAACCACGCGTGTACGTCAACCCGGAAATCACGCGTCGTGAGGGCGAGCGTCAGGTGGAGGAGGGTTGCCTCAGCATACCTGGCTATCGCGGTCTTGTCCGCCGCTCGGAGCGCGTCCGGGCCAAGGCGTTGGACCGCAACGGTCGGCTGGTGCGCATCAAGGCCGACGAGCTTCTAGCGCAAGCCCTCGAGCACGAAATCGACCACCTCGACGGCGTCCTTTACATCGATCGGTTGGTGGACCGGAACAGCATCTGGAAACTGGAAGACGAGCCTCAAGAAGAGCAGACCCAAAAAGAAGAAGCTGCCTACGCTGGGTAGCTTTACCCGCCCACAACACACTGGCAAACAGGTACGGACATCATCCTTCTTCCCCAGCTCAGCGGCTTCTTCCGTGGTCGCGGCGACGCCTACTTGGTCGGAGGTTTCCTCCGGGATACCATGCTTGGTAAACCCGCGGCCGACATCGACATTGTAGTCCCCCGCGACCCCTTCTCCGAGGCCAGCGCGTTGGCTGCAGCCTTCGGAGGACACGCCATTCCTCTGGGACAGGCCCACGGCTTGGCTCGAGTAGTCGTGGGTGGCGCCGATGGTCCGAGTGTAGTCGACATCGCGGGCTTGCGCTCAGGTTCCATCGAGGCCGACTTAGCTCTGCGCGACTTCACCATCAACGCCATGGCGCTTCCAGTGTTACCGTTTATGGACGAATGGCCCTGCGACCTGCCGGGAGAGTCCATCATCGACCCATACAACGGCAGGAGGGACTTGGAGAGGCGCTGTGTTCGCATGGTTTCGCCAGAGGCTTTCACCGACGACCCTGTGCGACTCATGCGTGCCGTTTACTTAGCTGCCAGACTGGGATTCGCCGTTGAGCCCTATACTCGTGCGGCCATCAAACAGCGTGCCCATACCGTCACCTCCGTGGCCAGTGAGCGCGTCCGCGAAGTGTTCTGCGACATCCTCGCGGCCAACCGGGCCAAAGTCCATCTGGCTCTCTTGGACGAATTGGGGCTCCTCTGCGCTATAATCCCGGAACTTGAAGAGGCAAAAGAGGTCAGGCAGCCGCGTGAACACTACTGGGATGTCTTCTGGCATTCCTTGGAGGCTGTCGACGGAGCGGAGCGCGTGACACAAGAGGACTGCCCTTTGCTGGTTCCGTGGGGCGAGGAAAGGCGGCAATATTTCGCCCAGGATGCTGGCGACGACCTGTCTCGACGCACGTTGCTCAAGCTCGGCTGTCTCCTGCACGATGTGGCCAAGCCCCGGACCAAGACTATCGACGAGAATGGACGCACACGTTTCTTTGGACATCACACCATGGGCGCTGAGATGAGCCTGGAAATCATGAGGCGCCTGCGTTTCAGCACGGCGAACACCGAGGCTGTGTTCCTCATGGTGCAGAACCACCTGCGCCCCGGCCAGATGAGCCAAGGGGCGGGCCTCGCTACTCCTAGAGCCATCCACCGCTTCTTCCGCGATGTGAAGGGCGCAGCCGTTGATACCCTCTACTTGAGCTTTGCCGACTATCTGGCGGCCCGTGGCCCCGATATGGAAGAGCCGGATTGGCACAGACATGCCACCAAGGTGGGCCACATTCTAGAGCAGGGCGCACGTCCCGAAATCGCTCCCGGAAGCCCCCCGCTGGTGAATGGCCACGCGCTGATCGCTGCCTTCGACCTGTCACCCGGTCCTCACATCGGCCAGCTATTGAAGCAGGTGCGCGAGGCCGAGGCTGCCGGTGAGGTCACCAGCCCCGAGGGAGCCCTCGCTTGGGTGGGGCAGCTCCTCCATCAGGACTCGCCACAAGATGCGACCGCGATATCCGCCGCAAGGCGCGCTGAAGGCTAGTCGCAATGATCCGACGACGCATTCTACGTACGGCCATCATTGTCGGCATTCTGGTGGTCCTCGCGGTCCTAGCCCTTTCCTTCAAGGAAATACATTTCCTAGGCCTCAACCGGGCCAGTGACGGCCCATTGGGATTAGCCTTGGGGTTGGACCTGCAGGGCGGCAGCTACCTCAAGTACCAAGCCCGATTCCCCGACGAAGTGGACGTGGCCTTTGCCCAACTCCCCCGGGATGCGACCCTGCAGTCCCTGGAGGTGGAAGGAGCTCTGACTGGCCAATCAGTGGTAGTCGAGGCTCCGGAAGGGCAAGACAACACCTTCAATATCGAGGCGCCTGATGTAACCGAAGAGACGCTTGAGGGCGCGGAAGCCGATATAGAGGACGAGTTGGAGACGCTTGCCCGCGAGAGGGGCTTCAATCTGTCCTTCTCGCGCAACCCCTCCGCCGATGCAATCGCCTCGTTCACCGCCTCCTTCGTGCCCAAGGAGTCGTTTAGTGAGTCGCAAATTCAGAGCGCCCTGCAGGGCATCGACCCGCGCGTCTCAATACGTGCCTCGCAGGACAACCGCTACACCATCGAATTCCCACAGGCGAGGGTGGATGAGGAAGTCCAGGCTGAAATCACCCAGTCGCTGGCTGCCTTGGCTCCTATAGAGGACGCATCGGTGCGTCCGGGACGGGTTCCCAGCGACGACGACATGACGGGCGTCATCGACACCATCAATCGACGCATCAACGCGTTGGGCACCAGCGAACCGACCATCCAGCGCTTGGGCGACGACAAGGTGATTGTGCAGCTTCCCGGCGTTGAGGACTTGGAAGAAGCCAAGAAGACCATTGGCACCACGGCCCAGTTGATCTTCTTCGAGCGCACCTGCGAAACGACACAATGTCTGGACTACACCGACGACCCCATAGAGGACGGCCTGACCGGCGATGACCTAGAGGACGCTTATCCCGACAGGGATCCGGCAGGCCTCCCTGCTGTCAGTCTGCGCTTCGATGGAAGGGGCACCAAGCTCTTCGCTGACCTGACAGGTCGTATTGTAGGCAACAATTTGAAGCGCATCGTGGCTACTCTGGATGGTGAGGAGATATTTGCTGCCGTATCGAGGGCGCACATCCTTACTGGCAACACCATCATCGAAGGCAACTTCACCGTGCCCGAGACACGCACCATGGTTATCCAACTGAAGGCGGGTGCCATCCCAGTGCCCTTGACTCCCATCGCGGAGACCACTATCGACGCCACGCTGGGACAGGACTCCCTGGACAGAAGCCTCAAGGCGGGCTTGGTGGGCTTGGGCTTGGTCCTCGTCTTCATGGTGGTGTACTACCGGGCTCCCGGCCTCGTAGCTGCCACCTCGTTGCTGATTTACGCTGCCCTTCTGTTGGCCGTATTCAAGCTGCTGCCTGTCACGCTGACCCTGTCCGGTCTCGCTGGCGTCATCCTTTCCATTGGTATGGCCGTGGACGCCAATGTGCTGATATTCGAGAGGGTGAAGGAAGAGCTGCGTACGGGGCGCACCCTAGCGTCTTCTATGGATGTCGGCTTTCGGCGGGCGTGGACGGCCATATTCGATGGCAATGTCTCGACGCTGATAACCTGTGCCATTTTGTGGTGGCTCGGCTCTCGTCTCGGTGCTCCGCAGGTGACGGGTTTCTCCCTTACCCTAGGCATTGGCGTGGCCGTGAGCATGTTCACCGCAGTCACCGTCAGCCGGAACCTGTTGCAATTGATGGCCCTGACTCGCTTAGGGCGCAACACCAATCTGTTTACTCCGGAAGGGCGGGCGCGACCTGTAGGCGCCGGCAGTAGTGGGGACTATCGGTGAGCTGGGATATAGTCGGCAAGCGCAAGTGGTTCCTCGTGATATCGGCGTTGCTGCTGATACCGGGAGTCGTCTCTCTGCTCATACCGCCCAGTCTCACTTTAGGACTGGAGTTCAGCAGCGGCTCAGCCATGGAAGTCCGGTTCGAGGACGTGGTGGAGTTCAGAGAGTCGGACGTGAGGGTGGTACTGGACTCTATGGACCACCCTGAAGCCATCATCCAGGTCACGGGCGACAACGGCGTGCTCATCCGCACGGATACGCTGCAGGAAGCTATAGGAGACCGCCCGTCGGAGCAGTCCCAAATTAGGGACGCCTTGGAAGCTCGGGTCGGACCTATAGACCCGGAGGGTTTCTCCTTCGAGTCGATCTCACCCGTGGTGGCTCGCGAGACTGTGGTGAAGACCATCTGGGCGTCGTTGGCTGCTGCCATTGGCATTCTGATTTACGTGACGTGGGCATTCCGCAACGTGCCCAACCCGGTGCGTTACGGGCTCGCTGCGATTGTGGCCTTAGTCCACGACGTGATCATCGTCATCGGCATCTTCTCAATACTGGGCAAGGTCTTTGGGATTGAGGTCGATGTCATCTTCATGGTGGGACTGCTGACCATAGCGGGTTACAGCGTTAACGACACCATCGTGGTGTTCGACCGCATACGTGAAAACGTGACCCGCTCCATGAACCAGGACCGGCCCTTGTCGACGGTGATCAACACGAGTCTGCTGGAATCGATGGCCCGCTCCCTGAACACCAGCATCACCACCATGCTGGTAATCGTTGCCCTGCTGCTCATTGGCGGCTCCAGCATCCGCCCATTCCTGCTGGTGCTGGCCTGTGGCGTGGTGATTGGGACCTATAGCTCCATTTTTGTCGCCAGCCAGTTCCTCGTGATGTGGGACCGGGGAGAGCTGCGACGCCTGCTGCCTCGCCGTCGCCAAGCTACATAACCGGGCGGCCGGACTAGGGACTAGGCGCCGGGCAGAAACAGTAGCCGCCCCACATGGGCCCCTTTCGTCATCGTGTCGTACGCCTCTTCCCAGCGTTCCAACGGAAAAGAGTTGTACACCACTGGCCGTACCGCACGCTCTTCCACGAGTTGCAATGCCGAGAGCAAGTCATCCCGGTCTGCGCCCGATGAACCTAGAATGGCCGCATCTCGGAAGATGATCTCCGGGAGCGACAGCGAGACTTTCTGTCCTGTGACCTCTCCCAAGAGTACCAGTCGGCCATATTGGGCCATGCACCTGAGGGTGGACTCAAACGTCGGCGACCCCACTGTATCAAGTGCCAGGTCGATCCCCTCGTCTTCCGTCAGGGCCAGTACCACCTCTGAGTAGTCCAATTCCCCCGAGCAGACAACCATATCTGCGCCCAAGTCCTCAATATACGGGACTTTCGACTCGCTTCGGGTTACAGCGTACACCTGCGCTCCGGCAGCCTTTGCCAACTGCACAGCATGAGATCCGAGACCGCCTCCCGCGCCCGTCACCAGCACCCGCTCGCCTGCACGTACCTTGCCCACCTTGGTGATGGCACGTTGCGCCACGCCCATGGGACAACCCAGCAAAGGGGAGCCCTCCATGACGAGGCCTGACGGAAGCCTCACTAGGCTGGATGCCCGCAAGGAGACGTACTCGGCAAACCCGCCATCGATGTTGTGCCCGATGCCTCTGCCGTACATACAGCGGTGTTCCAGCCCGGCAGCGCACCGGGCGCAGTGGCCGCAGGCATCGGTCTGTATGCTGGCCACCTTATCGCCAAGGGCCAAGACTTCGACCTCAGGGCCTACGGCAGCCACCGTCCCCGATATCTCATGCCCTAGCACGAGACGCTCTCTCAAGCCACGGCGCAATACTCCACGCATGACGAGAATGTCATGGTAGCAGAGGCCGCACGCATCCACTCGCACCAGCACTCTGTCCTCGGATGCCTGAGGAATAGGGAGATCTTGTAGTGTTATGCGGGGTCGAGGGCCGAGCTGTTCCAGTACCAAGGCCTTCATGACGTGGCGATTATATGGCTGTCGTCGGTATAATGCAGCCCAACTAGTAAGCAAAATCCCGTGGAGGTTGTGCCATGAGGTTGGGTGCCCACGTATCCACATCCGGTGGGTTGGACAAGGCGATTGATCGTGGGGCGGAGATCGGCTGTGAGGCCATCCAAATATTCGGCTCGCCACCCCAGGGTTGGGCCTTCAAGCTCCCCGCCGAGGAGCTGTTGTCCGAGTTTCGCCGAAAGTCGGAGGAGGCCGATATTGCCCCCGTGTACCTGCACGCCATCTACCTGATCAACTTGGGTACGCCAAAGGAAGACAACCTAGCCAAGGGCAAGACCTCCTTGGTGAATTACATGAACCTAGCCGCCCAGATCAACGCCCAAGGCGTCATCTTCCATCCCGGAAGCCATGGCGGCTTAGGGTACGACGCCATATTCGAGCAGACGGTCGCGGGCATCAACGAGGTTTTGGAGCGCTCCCCGGAAGGCCCCTATCTCACCGTGGAGAACACCGCGGGCATGGGCCAGCATATCGGGGCCAGCTTTGAGGAATTGGGGCGCATCATTCATGCTGTCGACAGCCCTCGCGTTCGTGTGTGTTTGGACACTCAACACTCCTTCGCCGCTGGCTACGACGTGTCCACCAAGGATGGCGTCCAAGCGATGCTGGAGGAATTCGACGAACACGTGGGCTTGGAGAGACTGGCGGCGGTGCATGCCAATGATTCAAAGCGGGTGCTCGGGGCGGGTGTTGACCGTCACGAGAACATTGGCCAAGGGTACATCGGCGTAGAAGGGTTCGAGCACATCATGAGCTCTCCCGCCTTCTGGGATCTGCCGTTCTTTCTGGAGGTGCCGGGGCTGGACAACAAGGGCCCGGACCGAGCCAACCTGGATATTCTGAAGGACATACGCAGCAGGGTCGTCCCAGCATAGTGGTGCAGCTGACGCGGCGGCAATTCCTGAGGCTGGTGCAACAAGCCTACCAGGACCTGCCGGACAAGGTGACTCGCGTCCTGCAGAATCTGGACGTGGTCGTGGAGCGTTGGCCCAGTCCTGATTTGCTGGCCGACTTGGGGGATGCGCATCCCGAAGAGCTTTTTGGCCTCTATGCTGGCGTTCCCCTCCCTGACCGTGAAGGAGGATTGCCCCAGCTGCCGGACTTGATCTACCTCTTTCAACGCCCCATCGAGCGTCGCTGCCGTACACAACAGGAAGTGGTCGAGGAGGTGCGAGTCACCCTGTTGCACGAAGTAGGCCACTACTTTGGGCTGGACGAGGAGGACTTGGAGAGGCAGGGGTATGGGTGAACCCTCTCGTCACACGAGGTTTAGTATCGAGCGCGCTACCGGGAGCGGCACTGGGCCTCTCCGACGCCATTGACACCCCGTTGGCGTGGTGCGAGAATCGCGATTGACTTCAGATACTAATTGGAGGCTGCCCAATGGCTGACTGCACCGTCCAGGTCCGAATGAATGGCCCCCTGCGCATTACCGGCCCCTTTAACCTGACCGACCAAGAAGACCAAGAATTCACTATCCCAGAGGGACAGGCCGTGGCCCTGTGTCGCTGTGGCCGCTCTGAGAACAAGCCCTTCTGCGACAGCAGCCACCGCACCCAGGAGCCCATGTTCGAGGCCCCCTCCACAGCGGTCTAAGACACTTTTCCGGGGCGTCCACGGCCGTTATAGGTACATGCCTGGATACGACCGTGGACGCTAACTGATTTTACCCGCGACGGTAGATGCCTCGCAGCGAATTCACAGATGCTATGCGCTCCGCGGCTCGATGGTCTGCAGCCTCGGCAGTCGTGATCTCTTCCTGCTGGGCAGTCTTCAATATTCCCCTCATGGTGTCGTAGATTCGTTCTGTGATCTGCGTAGCCCTTTGCTCGTTATACGCAGTGCCGATCTCACATGAGGCATTTATGATGCCTCCGGCGTTGATGATGTAGTCGGGGGCGTACACTATGCCCCGGTCTTGGAGACGCTTCCCGTCCTGCTCCGTGGCCAACTGATTATTGGCTCCCCCTGCTACGATGGCGCAATTTAGTTTCGGTATGGTCTCGCTGTTTAGTGTTGCGCCCAAGGCACAGGGGGAGAAGATGTCGCAGTCGACGTCATAGATTGCCTCGGCATCCACCACTTTAGCCCCTAAGTCTGCAGCCTCTATCATGGCTTGGCTCGATATGTCTGTCACGACCAGTTGGGCGCCTTCTCTGAGCAGGTGAATCGAAGTCTCATGGGCTACCTTGCCGAAGCCCTGCATGGCCACGATCCGGCCCCGCAGCGACTCGTTGCCCCAAGCCGATTTGGCGCATGCCTTCATGCCTAGGTAGACTCCTAAGCCTGTCAGGACCGATGTGCTGCCGCTGCCCCCCATCTCAGTGGGAAGGCCTACCACATGCTGCGTTTCCAGCCGTATCATCTCAAGGTCGCGGATAGTTGTCCCCACGTCGGTGGTAGTGATGTACCTGCCGCTCAGGCTGTCGATGTGGCGGGCGTAGGCCCGTAGCAGGGCTTCGCGGTTGTGGCTGCGCGGGTCGGCCCAGATGACCCCCTTCCCTCCGCCCAAGGCTAAGCCTGCTGCTGCCGACTTGTAAGTCATTGCTTGTGAGAGGCGCAGGGCATCTAGCAGGGCATCTTCTTCGGTTGCGTAGTTCCACATGCGGGTGCCGCCGCAGGCCGGCCCCAGCGTGGTGTCGTGCAGGGCAATAAATGCCTTGAGACCCACTGAAGGCTCGGAACACACCAGCACACCTTCATGGCCGTGCTTGTTCATGTAATTCAGGATTTCCATCATCGCCCCCGCTGTATTGTTGTGTCGGTATTGTGTCTTGAGTAGTCAAGGGCGGCTCGTGGCTATCGGAACAGGTCGTCGATACTGATGTTGGTCAATGGACTGGCCTCCTCGCTGGAGCGATTTGGGACGGAACCTCGAGTCAACTCAAGGTAGGAGTCGCCACTGCCGTACTCGCGGGTGCGTATAACTACTGGCATGGGGACGGCGTGTCCGAACACCAAGGCCTGCTGCTGTGGCTCCAAGCGCGACAGCAACGCTCGCATCTCACGGGAGCCGGGTACGCCCGCTAGGACCGCGTCCACATCTCGCTCGTTGTCCAGCAGGCAGGTCAGCTTTGTGCCGACTTGACTCATCACCTCGGAATCGATGGCCCCCGGACGCTGGTCAATGACCATCAGCGTGACGTTGTATTTGCGCATCTCCCGGGCGATGGTGCCGAAGATAGTCTGGGACGCCACGGCGGGGTTGAGGAACTTGTGGGCCTCCTCGATGGTGATGATGAGGGGTCGTGGCTCCTTTCCGATACCGCCCTCGGCCTGCTCTTTCAAGCGGACATAACGCTCGTGAATGCGCCGGGTAAGGAGATTGCTGACCAGAATGTAGGCGTTAGTGTCGTTGCCCCATCGGCCAAACTCCAATACTACGTGCTTGCCCGAGGTCACTTGGTCCAGGATGCGGGAAACGGAGTCGTGCACCGTGCTCTCGGACATGAAGTCGTAGCGCTTTAGGCGTGACAGACGGTTGTACAGGCTGCCCAAGGCTTGTGCATTGACGCCCAGCGAGTTGGCCAAGTCGGACACCTCGGCACGGCCCTGTAAGTCCAGGAACTCTCTCACCCAATTGCTGCCCCGGAAGTGGCGCTGCAGGTCGTACGCCGCCGATGCGGCTACATCCGACAGTCCTAGGTTCTCCTTCAGAACTTCCACGTCTTCCGGTTCGATGTCGTCGTAGCTGATGCGGACCTCTTCGTCGGGGGAGAGGCCGCGTCTGCGAGAGCTTTCGGGGTCCAAGGAGAACACGGCCACCTGTGACGAGAACAACTGCTTGAGGCCTTTGACGAAGGTGCCTCCCTCACGGATTCCCTGCCAGCCATAGTCGTTGTGCATGTCGAACACAAGCATGGATGCGACATTCTGCTGGAGAATGCCCGCCAGCAACAGCCTCGTGAGGAACGTCTTGCCGGTGCCGCTCTTGCCGAATATACCCACCGACCTAGCAGCCAGTTGTTGAAGGTTAAGACACACTTTGGCTTCCATGTCCAGAGGGCTGCCGATGTAGAAGTAGTCCTTATCAGTCTCGTCGCCGAATACGGTTGAGACATCCTGTTGCGTTGCCGAAAATACCCGTGAGAAGTGGGCCGGGATGGTCTTGGCCGGTTGGGGCCCATCGCCATCGGCGTCACCCAATACCACAGGCAGGGTAAGCTGGGGCACCAGAGAGAGGCGGCCATAGGCTGCGGTGCCTGCCACCACCTGACGCACGAAGGGATCGCTCACGTCGGGTGGCGTGTGTTCCAAGGATGAGTCGGAACTGCCCAGAGATACTTCTGACACCATACCGAAGAATCGTTGCCTCTCTCCTTGGATGGTGGCGAAAGTACCTACCTTCACGTCTTCTACCGAGATACTGCCGTCCAAGCGCACGTCGACTCCCCGCGTCAGAGAGCCTCCGAGCACCATCCCCAAGGATTTTCCGGCAATAGGCGGACCGTTCATCGCGGCGATATCCTCCGCAGGATCCCGTTCAGTCGGGGCAAGTCGGATGCGAGTCTGGAGGCCAAGGCTTTCCCTGCTTGAAGCAGAAAGTCAGTCCGGTCTGGATGAGCTTCTGAGGCTCTCGCCAGCATGGCGGAAGCTATTTCGTCTGACTGTGCGGAGTGTCCTTCTAGCATCAAGTCCAAGAAGTTGAGGTCTTGGGTGAACTCGCGGACCTCGTCGGCGGTGCAGCGGTGAGCAAAGGCGTGTACCGGAGGCGGGAGTGGGGGCAGGCCGTGATGTACCATGCCATCGTTGCCGTGGCCGAGTATCGTGGTCTCGAAACGGGTGCAGAGAAGACGGCTTAGCTGCGGGTTGGCGCGGTAGATTCCTTCTTTGGTCTCCTCGTTTTCACCGCGCGCCACCACTGGTCGTCCCGGATATAGCGATTCCGTGCTGATGCGCGCCACCACGCCGTACACAGCAGGCGAGCGGGTCATTACCAGCGTGCCCAGTGGCGGGGCTTCGTAGAGCTGGTAGCACTGCACAGTGCAGCGATCAGTGGCCGATTCCACCACCTCGCCTACACGGCTTGCCGCTTCGATCATAGGCTGTGTCACAGCTACGGAATTCCTTTGCAGGCAGTAGGGCTATACCCAAGGTATGCGCTTGGAGCGGTTCTTCTCTGAAGTGTAAACTGGAAGGTGCTGGTGCCCCAAGGCATCTTCCACCAGAACTCGGAACACTTCCCGGTCGCCCCCGTCGATCACGGCCTGCTCGTGGGCCTCCATTATGGCGGCGGGGTATCCAGCACCACGGTGACACTGGTCCAGCACCAAGGCATGGCTCAGCTCCAAGCGCTCCCGGTTTTTGGCCACCCACTTCGGCACTTCGACTCGCGCCAGCTCTTCGCCTGCGTTCAGATAGTAATAGTAAACTTGGTGCGGCCCGTAGTGCTCGCGAGAGATGGACGAACTGGTGGCAAAAAGGCAGGACCGTTGCCCCCGTCCCAGCGTAGCAGCAAACAGGTCGCGGTCATGGAAGCCGTTGGCTAGACTGCAAGGTTGCGGCCCAGACCGGTAAAGGCTGCAGGTCTGCTTGCAGCGGGGACCGTCCTTATCGCAGAGAAGAGTTCGCACCGTGTGGACAACCTCGGTGCTCTGTGGAAGGCTGACGTAGGCCGCCACCGCCAAAGGCCTCCCGTCGGCCAAGCTGCACAGTTTGTCCAAAGCGGGTATCAGCGTGTCCCGGATCATGGCATCCCTGACAAAGGGAGGGTGCCCGCGGCCGCTCAATCCCCACAACACCAGCGAACCGTCCAGCAGGGCGAGTAGGGGCAGTTCGTCCGGCAGCTCGGAGACGACGGATGCCAACTGTTCCACTTCCTGCACTGCCCGCTTGACGCCGAGCAGGCCTCCCTCCACAGGGACCTCTTCGTTACCATTGGGCCCGGAAACTGTCAGGAACAGGTCGTCGTCGCCGGAGTAAAGGCTCGGCTCGTTGTCCAAACGGGCATCAGGTCGCGAGCCGTAGGTCAGGACACAACTTCCCATATTGATCAGGTAGCAACGGGCGGCCAAGTGACGGTCCACGTCGATGTGAGAGCCATCCACAGACGCGACGCAGTAATCCGCATACGCAGTGGGGGGATCGTGCCTCGCCGAGAGCTTTTCTTGAGGCGCTGCGGCCATGAAGGGGCGCTCGCCGGGTGCGGGCAGCCGGGCAGCAACCTCGTCCTCGCTTGCTGCGTCCATTACTTGTAGCAAGCGGTCCAAGGCCATGCGCCTCCCGTCGCTGGCCCCTTTGGCCCGAAAGGCTAGCTCATCGATTTGGGAGGCGGTGTGCGCAATATCCAGCGCCACCTTGCTACCTCAGCACTCGCTCGTCGCCCACACGCCGCGTCACCCGCTGCTGGTCCAGGTGCTCCAGCAAGGGGAGCACGTATTTGCGGCTGGAGCCCAGCAGGTTGCGGGCTTGGGCCACGGTTATGGAGCCCTCTGCTTTGGCGTGCTGCACCACCTTGTCTACCATCTGCCGGTAGGCGTTCTGCGAGAACACCACCTCCTCCGACACTTTGACCACTCGACCGTCCTGGATCAGGTAACCGAGCACCTCGGACTCGATGCTCCGGTCAGTCGGGGGTGAAAAGGGGTCGGACTCAAGGGAGGCGACATAAGAGTCAGCCTGCTTGGCCATGGCCGGCGTCAGGCTCGCATGGTGCTCCGGTAGGCGCAATGCACCGTCTTCTTCCGCTAGGTGGCCGTCGGCGGCCAGTCGGGTGGAGAGACGATTGAAGACAGCTTGTGACATGCTCATGCGGCTGCGCATCTCCTCACGGGGCACACCCTTACGCAACGGGTACTGTCGGTGGAAATCGGTCAGAGCCCGGGATGCCCGTTGTGCCTGGTCCTGCCATGCCGCCAGAGAGTAGACGACAGCGTCGGAGTCCGCGGTCGGGTCTCCCAGAATTGTTACCCGCTCGTCGGTCTCAAGCTCGATCAAGCGATTGCGCACCTCGTCTAGCGCGAGGTTTGCACGACGGGCCAGAGTGGTGATGTCGCAGGGCCCCCACATATCCACCGCACTCAGGAGCGTGTCGTCGCCCCCCTCGTGCACCATCGCCAAACGCTCGATGACAGACGGCACGAACCTGCGATGTCGTCGAGGCTTCGCGTCCACCACACGCCCACCGCCCAATGTGTCCTCGGCGGAACGGGCCACGAAGAGGTCCCCTTTCACCAGTGGCACCGGGTCGCTCAGGTGAATTTGGACCCACCCCTCCTCGCCCGGTCGGAGCTCCTTCTTGTCCAAAATGCGCAGGCGTGCGTTGGACTCGCTGGTATGCAGGTGGAAGGTGATGCCTTCGTTGTGCCGTACTGGCCTAGGGGCGTCGCGGCTTACACGAAACTGGGCGTCTAGTATGTTGGTGGTCTGCAGCCAGCCCGGAATGGTGATGACCTCGCCACGCTGTATCTCCGTGCGGGAGATGCCCGACAGGTTGGCCGCTAGGCGTCTTCCGGGGTCGGCCTGCTCCAACTTCTGACGGTGGCTCTGCAGTCCACGTACACGGCAGCGTTCTTTGGACAAGGCCAGCTCGACTTCGCTGCCCACCGACAGGTTGCCGTCGATGAGGGTGCCGGTTACCACCGTGCCGAACCCAGCGACGGTGAAGCAGCGGTCCACCGGCAGGCGTGGGCGCCCCAAGTCGAGCCGAGGATCGGTGGTGTCCAGCATCGAATCGATGGCGGTCTTCAGTGTGTCCAAACCCTTGCCGGTGTAGGCGGAGACGGCCACCATGGGGGCGTCGCGGAAGGTGGTGGGTGCCAGCAGGTCTTCCACCTCGGCCTTCACCAGTTCCACCATCTCCTCGTCAACCAAGTCCTCCTTGGTGATGATCACCATGCCCCGCTTGATTTCCAGAAGGTCGAGGATTGCTAGGTGCTCGCGAGTCTGGCGCATGACGCTCTCGTTGGCCGCCACGATGAGGAGCGCAAGGTCGATACCCCCGACCCCAGCCAGCATGTTCTTAATGAACCGCTCGTGGCCCGGCACATCCACGATACTGACCTCACGCCCTGATGGCGTCTCCATCCAAGCGAAGCCGAGGTCGATGGTCATCTCCCGCTCTTTTTCCTCAGGCAGTCGATCAGGGTCAATGTTGGTCAGAGCGTGGATGAGAGTGGACTTGCCATGGTCCACATGTCCGGCGGTTCCAAGAACGTACATGGAGAAGTGCTCCCCTTTTCTAGTTTCAGAATATCACCAAAGGTGGCGGCGGGATAGCCGCCCGCATCTATAACCGTTCAACTTGAGGAGTCTGTTCAGTGTGTGGCAGCGTCGCCACGAAAATGGCTGCGAATCCAGCAGAGTCGGACCCAGAGTCCCTTGCCCTCGAGGCGCCGTCTCACAATTTTGGGTCTGCCGACGGGGGCGACGGGGGAGGCCGGGCATCCTGAGACAAGCTTGGAAGAGACTGTTTCATAGCTTATGCAATTCCCGGTAGGGATGTGTCTCCAGTTAGCTTTGAAGAAGGGCCCGTAGTTCATTGTACATGCAGGGTTTGGTGGGCTGGCAATGGGCAGTTGTCAGCGGTGGCAAGGCCTGGACGCTGGGCCCCAGCCCTCTCCGACTGGGCGGGGGCGAGGAGTGGTATGTGCTGCTGGCCCGGGCTTAGACGATCTAACCGACGAACTGCAGGAACACTTGGTTGGAGAGCAACAACCCCTCGGAGGTCAGCTTTAAGCGTTTCGCGTCCAGTTCCAGCAGACCATTGGACACCAGTTCGGAGACCTCGGTGGCGTAGACGTCCATCAACGCGATTCCGTGGCGTTCCTGAAACTGGCGCAGTTCAATCCCTTCCAGCAGCCGCAGCCCCAAGAACAGGGTTTCGGCTTGAGCCGTCTCCGGGTTGGTTACCTCGTAGGTCTCCAGAGGAGGCGTAGCTTTCAGGGACGCCTCATCAACATCGAAGGTGGTCAACTTGGGCATTTCCGACCAGCGCTGGATGCTCTTGGCGTACTGGGACGGGAGCTTCACATTATTGAAGCGGAACCCGTTCAGATGGGAGTGGGCCCCAGGGCCGATGCCCAAGTAGGGGTCTACTCGCCAGTAAGCTAGGTTGTGCTCCGAACGGTAGCCGGGAAGGCACCAGTTGGATATCTCGTACTGGATGTAGCCCGCCTCCCCCATAGCAGCGCGGGCGTACTCGTACATATCCGCAGCTAGGTCGGGGTCGGGTTCCGGGAGGACGCCCCGTTTTACCTGCTGCTCCATGCCAGTCCCTGGCTCCAAAGTGAGGCCATACAGAGAAAGATGTTCCGGGGTCAACTCCAGTATTCCCGATACGCTGGCCTCCCACTGTTCCATCGATTGGTGCGGTAGCCCGAACATCAGGTCGAGGCTGACGTTGCGAAAGCCAGCGTCCCGTGCTCGTCGGTAGGCTGCCACTGCTTCCGCGGCAGTGTGTCTCCGGCCCAGCATCTTTAGCAGCCCGTCGTGCAAGCTCTGCACACCGATGCTGAGCCGGTTGATGCTCATCTCCAGCATGGCGTTCAGCTTGGCATCATCTAGGTCGCCTGGGTTGGCTTCCGCTGTCACTTCGGCCCCTTGTGCCAAGGGAAAGAAACCCACTAGCGCAGAGAGTAGTGCTTCCAACTGACCCCCCTTGAGGTACGATGGGGTGCCTCCGCCGAAAAACACCGTTGCGGCTGGCGGATGTCCCAGCCGCTCGCCCCAGAGGCGCCCTTCCTCGATGGCGGCCTCCACGTAGGGCGCCATGGCATGTTCCATGCCTTGGTAGGTGTTGAAGTCGCAGTAGGGGCACTTGCTAAGGCAAAAGGGGACGTGTACGTAGAGGGAGATTGGTCGAGAGAGAGTCGGCCCCGATGAGCGGTCTGTCGATGGGCCTTGCCGTTGTTCCGGCTGCTGCCCCGATTCCTGTCCCGGTAGTTGCGAAAACGCGGCCATGCGCTAAACGTTGAACAGGAAGGTGATGACGTCGCCGTCCTGCACCGGGTATCCCTTGCCCTCCAGCCGGAGCACTCCCTGCTTCTTCGCCTGAACTAGGGTGCCGGACGCCATCATCTGATGGTAGTCAATCACTTCGGCCCGAATGAACCCCCGCTCGATATCCGAGTGTATCTTGCCGGCGGCCTTGACCGCGGGGATGTCTTGGGGCACTGTCCAAGCACGCACCTCGTCGGGGCCCACTGTGAAGAAGGACACCATGTCCAGCAGTTGATGGGTGAGGCGTACCACGCGCTCCAAGCCTGACTCAGGTAAACCCATGGACTCGCGGAACTCTTGCTCCTCATCGGGCGAAAGTTGCCCCAATTCCTGCTCCAGCTTGGCGCAAACATTGGTGTTGAGCAGTCCAGGGCGACCTTCAGGGCCGTTCGGCTCGTCAAGAGAAGCCAATGCGTCCTCGCCCACGTTGAACACAGTCAGCACGGGCTTTCCGGAAAGCATGTTGTAGCTGGTAACCAAGGCTTGTTCCTCGCCAGTTAGCGCCATTCTGCTGATGGGCGTCTCGTTCTCCAGCGATTCTTGTAGCCTAGGGAGAAAGCCGATCTCACGCAGGAGCGTACTCCGCTCTTGGCCTCGAGCTCCCTTCATGTTCGTCTCCACCCGTTGGCGGCGACGCTCCAAGATGCCAAGGTCGCAGAAGATGAGCTCCGCCTCCATGTCTGCGGCGTCGCGACGTGGGTCGATGGTAGTGTGGTGATGGGGAACGGAGTCATCCTCGAAAGCCCGCACGACATGGAGCAGGGTGTCGGCCTTCTGTAGCTGGTTCACCATCTGACCGCTGATGACACTGCCCTTATTGCTTTTGGAAGGCCCTTCAGGAGGAGCCGGCAGGTCCCAGTAGGTGACCTCGGCAGGGACTATCTTCTCGGGGGAGAACAGGCCCGCCAAGTCTTGCAGCCGACCATCAGGCACCTTCACGATACCGGTCTGCAAGCCAGCCTTGTGGGACTCAAAGCGTCCGCGGGTGAGGGCATGGAGCAGCGTCGTCTTGCCACTGTTGGGCATACCGATGAGGGCTATCTCCATAGTGCCTCAAGGGGAAGCTGGACAATAGGGCCACGCGGACGTGGGGTGTGGATCGAATCGGTCATATGGTTTGACTGGTCATTCGAGGCACAGGGTAAAAATAGCTATTGGACTCAAGTCTCAGGCTCGTCCTTCACGCGGTATTCGCCATCCACCACCCGGGCCGAGCTGGTCCCTTGGGGCTGTGACGGCGCAAAACGGCGGCGCAAGTAGTATTTAAGCAGTGCCCGGAGCACAAAGGAAACTAGAAACAGCATGAGGAAGGGCATTACAAGCCGAGCTATGACCATTGCCATAGGTTCTGTCCCTCCGCTTTTTCTCGGTGCTACTTCCCCAATTATACGGCTTGGCGTGATAAGGTGAAAGCCAGTCGAGACACCACGCGTCGGGAGTAATGTTGGCCCCTGTCCAAGTCATATACGGCGACGAGTTTCTGGTCTCCACTGCCCTCCGCGAGCTGCAAGAGGAGGTCGGTCCGCCGGAGTCGCGCGAGGCCAACTCCCATCGAGCATCTGCTCCTCACGCCAATCTCTCATCCATCACCCCCATGTGCGATGCCATGCCTTTTCTCGCAGAAAAGCGCTTGATGATGGTCACCGGGGCGCTGGCTGAGGTCGAGCCAAGACGCACAGGCGGTGCTGCGCGAGGCCAAGGACGCGGTCGTGGTCGTGGAGCCTCTCGCTCTACCGGTGGAAGCTGGGAGGGGCTGGAAGAGTACGTCGACCGGATGCCTCCAACGACGCTGCTGGTCTTCGCCGATGGGCCCATTCGAAGCGGGAACCCCCTGCTGGAGCGGCTGCGCCCCTTGGCGCAAGTCCGGGAGATGCCCACACCAGCAGGCGAGTCCTTGGGCCGTTGGATACGCACGCGGGTCGGTGAGAAGGGGGGCGGCATCCTCCCTGGAGCCATTACCCTGCTATCCCGCCTCGTCGGCCCCAACCTGCGGGTGTTGGACAACGAACTGGAGAAGTTGGCCCTCTACGCTGGGCAAGACCCCATAGCGGAGGCCCACGTCCGAGAGCTGGTGCCCGAGGTACGTGAAACGTCGATATTCAACGTCGTGGACGCGGTGTTGGAGAGGCGTCCAGCCGTCGCCCTGCGTGCCACCAACCGCCTCAGTCAGGGAGGAGCAGGTTTCTCCGAGGTAATCTCCATGGTGTCGATGCAGGTTCGCCGGGTGGTCCTCGCCCGCCATCTCCTCGACAGCGGCCTCCCCCAAGCGGAAATCGGCAGCAGGCTGAACATCGGCCCAGACTTCGTCCTCCGCAAGACGATACAACAGGCCCGCAGCCACTCCCCCGAAGGCTTGGCCCGCCTCTACGAAGCCCTGCTGGAAGCCGACCTAGCCGTCAAACAAGGCAGGATGGAGGAGGAGGTAGCGCTCCAGCTGCTGTTCACGCAGGTTCCCAGCCGATAGGCCGCGATGTCGGCCTAAGGAGGTACAGAGCGTGACGGACATCTGGCCATCCGAGTATCTTGGTGTGACAGACGGTTGTGGTTAAGGGATCAAATGCTAGAACAACTTTTCTTGGTCGTGTCGGGAGGGGTGATAATCCTAGTTGTGCGTGAAGCTGCGCCGTGGCTATGGCGTGGAACCTATCCGAAACTCCGAAGCAGGGTTAGTACTGCTTGGGACGGATATAGGCTCTTGCGCGTGTCAAGAATTCTCAGAGAGTACTTCAGCAGGCCACTAGACCGTGGTGTGATCCCGCTCTCGTTTCCAAAAATTGAAATCTACCATCATCGACAATACCAAATTGATATTGCTCGAAAGTCCAAAAAAGTGGACCAGCTTCATGGCTCTCAAACACCGTGTTCACAGCCCCAAGCCAAATGACTATCTGATCGGTCGCGGAATCGAGCGTCTTGTAAATCGCGGGGAATTGGTAAATCTTCCAATACCCCATCTCAGTAGCATATATTCCAACGCTGGCAACAAGCCGGGGTCTGCACAGGCATTCAGGATAACCTACAGTAGGATTCCCCATGGAGCCAGAAGCCTCGAAGAAAATGCGGAACTAGAGAGGATGTGCGTTGAATATCATTACTCGGGACCTCCGCGTCGCTGTGAGAAGCGATACACATTTGCATGCGAAGAGGTGCTTAATGGGGACACTACGTACTATAAGGAAACGTACAGCCTTACAGTGAAAGACAGCAAATGTGAATCAAGTTGGGAACAACGATCGTGAGGACAAGGATTGTCTCTCGCTTGCCGCCTAGGCTGCCCAGACGGCACCCTACTCCTCATCTTCCGGCCCATGGTCAACCATGTTGTAGCACGCCACTGTGTGGCCGGACGCTACTGCGTCGAGGCTCGGCATGGTCTCGTCGCGGCAGCGGGAGACTGCTTTGGGGCAGCGGGGGACGAAGGGGCATTGGTCGGGTAGATTGAGAAGCGTGGGCGGGTTGCCCTGTAGGGGTCGAAGCATCCGGTCGGCTTCATCCATTCGGGGCAGAGCTTGGAAGATGCCCCAAGTGTAGGGGTGGTAGGGGCGCCGGAACAGGCCCTTCACATCGGCATGCTCCACGATGCTGCCGCCGTACATGACTGCCACCTCGTCCGCCATGTGGGCTACCACTCCCATGTCGTGGGTGATAAGCAATATGCTGCAACCCAGGTCCTGGACGTAGCTCTTCAGGCGGGCCAGTATCTCCGCTTGTAGTGTGACGTCGACGCTGGAGGTGGGCTCGTCGGCCACCAACACCTTGGGACGCAGCATCAAAGCCATGGCCAGCATGATGCGTTGGGCCTGCCCACCGCTCACCTGGAAGGGATAGCGTCCCATGATCTGGCGTGGGTCGGGTAGCCCCATCTCCCGCAGGGCTTCCTCGGCGGTACGGGCCGCTTGGTCTTTATTGGAACCCATATGAGTGCGGATGCCTTCCACCAGCTGGTCGCCAATAGACTGGATGGGGTTGAGGGCCGACTGGGGCTCTTGGAACACCATGGTGATCTCTTTGCCACGGATCTGTCGTAGCCGTCCAAAGGAGATGCGCAGGAGGTCTTGGCCACCGAAGTTGACGCTCCCCCCTGTCACGTCGCCGTTGTCGGGCAGCAGTCCCATCATGGCTAAGGCTACAGTGGACTTGCCCGACCCGCTCTCCCCCACCAAGCACATGATGGAGCGTTCCTGCAGGGCGAAGTTGACGCCATTGACGGCGCGTATATCCCCCAAGCGGGTACGGTAGCGCACTCGTAGGTCTTCGACTCTGAGTATCTCAGCCACTATATTGCGGCCTCCATGCGTGGATGTTGGTCCGAGTGTTACTGGTCGGCCTCACGCGGCGTATCCCAGTTCAGCTTCGCAAGCACCGCTGTTCAACTCTCGAACGAGATCACCCAAGGAGGATACCTTGTGGTGGAACTTGGTGCAGGCCCTGCCGATGTGCTCGGCACGATGTATGTCGCTGCCGCCGGTGCCAGCCAGTCCCAGCCGGTCGCATAGTGTCTTGGAGAACAGGTTCTCCTCGGAGCTTCCCCGACCGTTGACCACTTCGATGGCACTGCAGGTGGCGAACAGTTCTTCGCCACTGGCCTTCTGCAATGCCTCGGCTACTTCCTGTGCTGATGCAAGCTTGCTCCGCGGATAGCGACGGCGGAAGGGGTGCGCGGCCACCATCGCACCTCCAGCCTCCCTCACCTGCTGGCCCAAGAATGATGACTTGTGCATCCCAAACTGGTACTGGTGCAGCCCGAACACTAGGACATGTCCGTCCTCAGTATTGATCTCAGCCCCGGCGAGCACCAGGAAGTCATGCCTTTTCGCCAAACGCTCCACATCATCAGGAACCCAGAAATGGTCGTGTTCTGTCAGGCAGATTCCGTCCAGTCCGGCCTGCTTGGCACCATCAATCAGGTCGTCAGCACTGATAAAGCTGTCGTCGGAGGCAGGGTACGTGTGGGCGTGTAAGTCGATATACAATCCAAGGCTCCGAGAAGTGGGAAGACCGTGTGAGTGTCCCACCGAGCAGCGGTTTTCGTCAACCCACCATGAGTCAACGTCAACACTTTAGTACCAAGAGTATGTCGCACCGGGACGCTGCGCGCATGCTGCTTGGCCGCTTTGGCGCATGGCGTTCCCCAACACAAGCACTTGGCTTGCCCAGTCAGCAGGGCCTGTTCGATGCCACATGCCGTGGCCGAGAAACACCCAATCGACGTTGAGGGTGGTGAACTGGAGAAGGGGGTCGGCCAGCACTGACCATGAATGGAACGTCTGGTTGGGAAAGACGTCCAGTTCGCTACGACGGTGGTTCCAGTGCAGTGTATCTCCGGTGAACAGGCATCGATCGTCAAAATGGTACACGACATGGCCCTTGGTGTGTCCGGGCGCCGGAATTGAGACCACTCCTAGGGATATGGTGTTAGGAGAGTCGCCTCCGGTCACATCTGTAGCGTAAGGGGCTGCGTCCGCATCGGCCTCACCTATCCAGACGCGAGCCCCATAGCGGTCCGCCCAACGGTCTGCGTCAGCCACATCATCACGGTGGGTCAGCAACACATGCGCGATGCCTCCCAAGGCATCTATGCTTTCGGCAAGGGGCCGATTGAATCGCGGGGAATCCACCATCAGATTTCCGTGGGGATGCTGCAACAGATAAGAATGGGCGGCAAAGGACGAAATTGCATTGCTGCCCAGTGCGAACACCCCATCCGTGAGTTGGTAAGGGAAGACACTTTCAGGCTCCCGTCGCCGGTCGAGGTTTCCAATGGACTTGGTGGGACATGCTGCCGCCGCGCGCCACAGGGCGGCCTCCTCCTCCGAATTCCTTGGCTGACGGGACACATACGAGAGTCCCTTAGCATCCATGCCAATGAAATCAGGTGCCCAGTTACGGGCCGCGTCGCACTTGATGCAGCGGGTGTCCACAAACCAAGGGCCGGGGACGTTCAATGGATTCGCTTGGTCTGGTCTGGCCATTAGCGACCCTTCATGTACTTCCGTCTCAGGTACGCTACGACGGGGGTTGCACTCGTCGATAGGATAGCAGGCGGTTCAAAGATTCGCATGCTTTTGTTCGCTCCTTGACCCCGCTTGGGCACCAGACATAGAATCGACCTAGTAGAATGGTGGTAGCCGGCGACTCTACTAATGCATCCATGGGACCCAGCGTCCCTGTCATCCCTCGTTTCCTACCTGCTCTTCGCGCCGCCACGGAGCCGGCCTAGATGGACCAGAGACTTCCCCCGCCTTTGCTCGATCAATCCGTCCCCGAAGTGGTCGTGCAGCGCTTGCCGCAATACGTGCGTGTGCTGGCCACATTGGTGCGCGAAGAAATCGAAGTGGTCAGCTCCCAACAATTGGGGGAACGACTGCAGGTGACCCCAGCGCAGATCAGGAAAGACTTGAGCTACTTCGGCCGTTTCGGCAAGCAGGGTCGGGGTTACTCTGTAGTCAACCTGCTCAACCAGCTCAAGGAGATATTGGGGCTGTCCCGCCAATGGAACGTTGCCTTGGTCGGTGTGGGGCGCTTGGGGCTGGCCATCCTCAGCTATCCTGGGTTTGCGCCGGAGGGGTTCCGTATGGTGGCTGCCTTTGACGCTGACCCTGCCCAGGTGGGGCAGAGCATCGGAGGCGTCGGCGTCTACGCCATGGACGACCTAGACCGCTTGGTGCGTGAGATGGATATCTCCATAGGCGTCGTGGCCGTACCTGGGATTCATGCGCAGCAGGTGGTGGACCGGTTGGTGGAGTGCGGAGTGAAGGCCATTCTGAACTATGCGCCGACCTCACCCCAGACGCAGGAGGGGGTCCGCATACGCAATATCGACCCGGTGCTCTCGCTCCAGTCCATGACCTATTACCTCATGGGCCCAGAGCGTGGGGAGGATGGACGAACGTAGGCCTAGCGGATTCGAGTTCCTTACGCCTACTACCGCTGCATGCCTGGAGGCGGAACTTCCCGTTGTCGACGTCGGCGGGCTACGCGTATCCGCAGTTGTGCCCTGCGCATCGAGGCGAGCGTACTCTCCAAGTCCACGTCTGCGCCGCGCGAGCTCAGCATCTCTTGGGCACGGCGCATTGCCTCCTGAGCTCGCTCTTCGCTGATTTCCTCGGAGCGTTCGCAGGCGTCAGCCAACACTGTCACTACGTTGTCCATCACCTCCAGGAAGCCGCCGGTGACCGCTAGGTAGGTGTCTTCGCCGCCCTTCCGGATGGTGAGTTCGCCCTCCTTGAGGGTGGTCATGAGAGGCGAGTGGTTGGGCAGTATGCCCAGCTCGCCTTCAGAGCCTGGCGCCACCACCAGATCCACCTCGTCCGAGAGGACTTCCCGCTCGGCAGTGATGACATCGAGTCGCATCTGGGCCATGGCTTTCTACCCCACCCTTACGCCCATGCCTTCAGCCTTCTCGATGGCCTCGTCGATGGTGCCGACCATGTAGAAGGCCTGCTCCGGCAGGGTATCGTATTTGCCTTCCAGTATCTCTTTGAAGCCCCGTACCGTCTCGCGTGCGGGCACGTATTTGCCGCTCATGCCGGTGAAGGCCTCGGCTACGGCAAAGGGCTGAGTGAGGAACCGCTGGATGCGTCGTGCTCGCGATACCGCCAGCTTGTCTTCTTCCGACAACTCCTCGATGCCTAGGATGGCGATGATATCCTGCAGGTCCCGGTAGCGCTGCAACACCCGTTGTACCTCACGCGCAACCTCGTAATGCTCCTCGCCCACCACTCGCGGCTCCAGCAGCCGGGAGAAAGAGGCCAGCGGGTCGACTGCGGGGTATAGGCCTTGGGCCGAGAGGGCCCGCTCCAGCGACACCACTGCGTCCAGATGGCCGAATGTCGTAACGATGCCGGGGTCGGTGTAGTCATCCGCAGGCACGTAGATGGCTTGGAATGAGGTAATGGAGCCCTGCTTACTGGTGGTGATGCGCTCTTCCAGTGCACCCATCTCGGTGGCCAGCGTTGGCTGGTAGCCCACGGCAGAGGGCATGCGTCCCAGCAGGGCCGACACTTCCATGCCTGCCAAAATGTAGCGATAGATGTTGTCGATGAAGAACAGTACGTCCTGCCCCTGTTCCTCCCGGAAGTACTCCGCCATAGTGAGGCCGGTGAATCCGATGCGGGCGCGCACTCCGGGTGGTTCGTTCATCTGCCCGAACACCAAGGCGGTGGTGCCGAGAACGCCGGAGTCCTTCATCTCGTTCCACAGGTCGTTACCTTCACGGGAGCGTTCGCCCACTCCGGCGAACACCGACACGCCCTTGTGGACCGCTCCGATGTTCCGTATGAGCTCCATGATGACCACCGTCTTGCCCACGCCAGCGCCGCCATAGGCCCCGATCTTCCCCCCCTTCATGAAGGGAGTAATCAGGTCGAAAACCTTGATACCAGTTTCAAGAAGCTCCACGGCGGTGCTCTGTTCCTCGAAAGAGGGCGCAGCGCGGTGGATGGGCCAGTGATCTCCTGTCTCCACCGGGCCTAGGTTATCCAGCGGGTCACCGGTGACGTTGAAGAGCCGCCCCAGGGTTTCGGGGCCGACGGGGACGCTCACCGGCGCCCCGGTGTCGTCCGCCTCCACGCCTCTGGCCAAACCTTCTGTCGGTCCCAATGCCAAGCAGCGCACCCAACTGTTGCCGACGTGCTGTTGAACTTCCAGCACCAAGTGCTCGCCGTCGTGGTCCAGGGTCAGGGCGTTGTATATTGACGGCAGACCGTCGGTGGGGAATTCCACGTCTACCACGGTGCCGATTACTTGGACCACCTTGCCCTTGGCCATTGTGACCTCCGTTCCGCCTGTCTGAGGGACTGCGTGCCCTAAGGACTATCGGCCTTAAGGACTACCTGGACTGGGCAGCGCTACCGCTGGCCAGGTCCAGTAGTTCGTTGGTAATGCTCTCCTGGCGCACCTTGTTAAGCGTCAGGGTCAGGTCGCCGACCATCTCGCCTGCACTGTCGCTGGCGTTCCGCATGGCTACCATACGGGCTGATTGCTCGCTGGCGATGAGTTCCAGCAGCGCGTGGTAGACCTGCATCTCCACGAAGCGAGGGAGCAGCGAGCCCAATACGGTGGAACTGGTGGGCTCGTAGATGTAGCCGACTCGTCTCGTCGCCGGTAGGTCCGATGCCTCAATGGGCAGCAGGCGCTTTAACACCGGTCGCTGCGATACGGCGGAGACGGATTCGGGATAAGCCAGATATACCTCGTCCACCTCACCATTGGTGTAATGTTCGATGGCCATCTGGGATATGCCGAGGGTGTCGGCCAACGTGGGCCGGTCTCCGATGTTCTGGAAGGCAGCCCGCACGTCGCGCCCGTAGCGCACCATGAAGTCCCGCCCCTTGCGGCCCACGCAGACCAGTCGTACCGGGGCCTGTGACGACAGGATGAAATGGCCTACCATGCTGTTCAGGTTGGAGTGTAGCCCGCCACACAGCCCACGGTCGGGGGTGACATGGAGGATCTCAACGTTGCTCACCGGGCGCCGGTCCAGCAACGGCTGGGTCCCAGCCGCATCGTCTGCAGGCTGGGCCGCCAAGTGGCCAATGACCTCCAGTATCTTATCGGAGTAAGGCCTAGCAGCCAGAGCTGAGGCTTGAGTGCGTCGCAGCTTGGAAGCGGCGATCATCTCCATAGCCTTGGTCACCTTGCCGGTGTTCTGGATGCTGCGTATCCGGCGCCGTATGTCTCTCAGGTTGGGCATGGCCTACTCTCTTAATGGCTTACACTTTCATAAGGTCTCTGATAAGGTCAGTGGCAGCTAGGCAGCCACAGCCGTCGGCTCGGTTGTTCCTACGAAGCTCAATTTGAAGCTGGCAATAGCCTGTTTCAAGGCCTCGTCGGTCTCCGAGGTGAGGTCTTTCTTGTCGGCGATATCCTGCGCCACCTCAGGGTGGGCTGTCTCCATGTAGCGTAGCAACTGCTCTTCGAACTCCTGGCATTGGTTCACTGGCACGTCATCCATGTAGCCGTTCACGGCGTAGAGGACGATGACCTCCTGTTCCAGAGGCAGGGGGCGGTACTGGCCCTGTTTGAGCACCTCAACGCTGCGCTGTCCCCGCTCCAACTGGGCGCGGGTAGCCGCATCCAACTCGGCTGTGCCGAACTGGGCGAATGTAGCCAACTCGCGGTACTGGGCCAAATCCAGCCTCAGCGTGCCGGCGACGCGCCGGATGGCGCGTGTCTGGGCTGCTCCGCCCACGCGGGAGACCGACAGCCCCACGTTTACCGCAGGTCTTATCCCCACGTTGAACAGTTCCGGCTCCAGGTATATCTGGCCGTCGGTGATGGAGATGACATTGGTCGGGATGTAGGCCGACACGTCTCCGGCCTGGGTCTCGATGATGGGCAGCGCGGTAATCGAGCCGCCGCCGAATTCTTGGGACAGCTTGGCCGACCGCTCCAGCAAGCGGCTGTGAAGGTAGAAGATGTCGCCGGGGTAAGCCTCGCGTCCTGCGGGGCGCCGCAGCAGCAGGGAGAGCTGCCGGTACGACCAAGCATGCTTGGAGAGGTCATCGTAAACGATGAGCACATCCTTGCCCTCCGCCATGAACTCCTCGGCTATGGCGCATCCGGAGTAGGGTGAGATGTACTGCAGGGGCGCGGGGTCCGAGGCATTGGCCGCCACGATGATGGTGTGCTCCATCGCCCCGTTTTCTTCGAGCGTGGCCAGAACCTGGGCAACTTTCCCCTGCTTCTGACCGATTGCCACATAGATGCAGATGAGGTCCTGCCCCTTCTGATTGATGATGGTGTCCAAGGCGATGGCTGTCTTGCCCGTGGAGCGGTCCCCGATGATCAACTCACGCTGTCCCCGGCCAATGGGAATCATGGCGTCGATAGCCTTGATTCCAGTCTGCACCGGTGTGTCCACCGACTCACGAGACACCACGTTGGGAGCGATGTGCTCCACAGGGCGTAAGCCTGTGGTCTGGGGTACGCCTCGTCCATCAAGGGGCTGGCCCAAGGCGTCGATGACACGGCCTATCAGGGCCTCGCCCACCGGCACCTGGATGATGCTGCCGGTGCTGCGGACAGTATCGCCTTCCTTCACCTGCGTGGCGTCTCCCATAATGGCCGCGCCCACTGTGTCCTCTTCAAGGTCGAGGGCTAGCCCCATGATGCCGTCGGGGAACTCCAGCAACTCGTTGGCCCGAGCGCCTCGCAGTCCCTGCACACGGGCAATGCCGTCGCCAGCCTCGATGACGGTGCCGACGTCGACCATGGAGAGGTCGCCGCCGAACTCTTCAATCTGGCGTCGTAGCAGGGAGACGATTTCCTGTCCTCGTCCGGTTGCCATAGTTAGCTCCTGTCCGCCCGTCGAGATAATGCTCCGGAGCGGTCATTATTGAGGCGCCTTGGTTAGGGCGCCCCATCTCTCAGCATCAAGCGGGCCATCAACTGCTGATAGCTCCTCCGTTTGCTAATCCCTAGCGAAACTCTTGCTCGGCCCTTGGACGCGTCTTAAACGAGACATGTCTTAGATAGGTGGGTGACGTACTACAGCCCCGAACCTATCATGTTGCGTCGGAGACCGCGGAGCCGCGCTCTGGTGCTTCCGTCAATCAGCTTGTCCTCCACCATCAACACCAGCCCCCCGAGAATGGACGGGTCGATATGGGTGACCAACTCGATATCCTTGTCCACGATCCTCCGCAGGGCCGTGGCAATTCTGTCTCTTTGGCCATCTTGCAAGGGCACTGCGGATGTAACGTCCACCTGTACGCGCCCTTGGTGCTCGTTGAGCAGTCGCCGGTACTCCGCGTGAATTTCGGGGAGACGTCCCGCCAAGCCGCCCAGGACCAAGAGGGATATCAGATTGCGGACCAAGGGCCGGCCATCAGGCAGCGCTCGCTCGATCAGAGCCAGCTTCTGCTCTGTGGGCACCTTGGCGTGCTCCCAGAATGTGCGTAACTCCGGATCCGAGGCTGCCTGAGCGGCCTGAGCCAATTCTTGGCCCCATTGGTCCAATTCGTCAGCCTCCAGGGCTAACTGGAAGGCCGCTTGCGCGTAACGTTTGACCGAGGCTCCAGCGGGCACTCTTGTATCAACCTCGCCGCAGACCCTCGCCCTCTTGGAGGACGCGGTCAATCAACTCTTGGTGGGCATCGTGGTCGAGGGAACGCTCTATGACCCTCTCCGCCGCCGTAATCGCTAGGTCGGCGAAGTGGCCTTGCACTTCTTGGATCGCGGCGTCCCGTTCACGCTGTATGTCCTCTCGCGCCCGGACCAGGGCGGCCTCGCTCTCTTGGCGGATGCGCTCACGCTCCTCGTCGCGATAGCGGTCAGCCAATTGCCGCGCCTGCTCGATGAGCCTCTGGCCTTCGGTGCGCGCTTCCTGCATTTGGGCCCGCATATCGACTTGAGAGCTGGCAGCTTCCTCTCGGGCCCTGTCGGCGGACTCCAGACTCTCGCGAATCTGGTTCGACCGCCGGTCCATGACCCGGAGGATGGGCTTGTAGGCAAAGAGGTACAGCACTCCCAGCAGAAGCAGGAAGTTGACTACGAATACAATCAGGCTAGGGAGATTGATCCCTAATGCGCTCACTTTGTACCCCCGCTGTGCCTGCCGTGCAGGATCACAGCACGAACCCGATGATCACGGCCACTACCAAGGCGTAGATACCCAGCGCCTCGGCGAAGGCGATGGCGAGAATCATGTTCGTCTGAATTTGTGGCGTGGCCTCGGGGTTCCTGCCGATGGCGCTCATGGCGGAAGCGCCCAGGATTCCGATTCCGATGCCGGGTCCGATGACACCCAAGCCGATGGCCAGACCGGCGGCCAACAGCCTCATGGCGTCGTCGGATACAGATGCTTGGGACGCTACTGCCAAAAGGACTTCTATGCCAGGCATTGCTCCTCCATCATTGGGTTACCCTTGTGGGAATATTAGTTTGGGGCCGTCCTCGATCGTTCCTGAGGAATTAATTTTGGGGCCGTCCTCAATCGTTCTTGAGGAATATGGCTCCTATGGCACCCAAAGAGGCCGCAGCCACGCCCAAGGTCGCTATCACTAGGGCTAGGATTACCACTTCCATCTTACGGAGCCCCCCCTCTATATTTCTGGGCTTTATTCTGCGCGGTATTTTAGCTGCCGCGCCCATCAGCATCAATGCCTACCGGCATCAGTGCCCATCAGCATTAGTGCCCATTAGCATCAGTGACTGTCATGGGCCATTGCTACCGATACAAACACAAGGGTCAGACCTGCAAATATCAGCGCCTGCACCAGACCCACCAAGAGTTCCAAGCCGTACACCAGGTCCCCCGCCACGAAGGGTAGCAGGAACGCCACCATCACCACCAGTATCTCCCCAGCGGTCATGTTGCCGAAGAGCCTGAAGGTGAAGCTGACGATGCGCACCAACTCGCTGACGAACTCGAGGAAGCCCACGAACAGGTTGGCCAGTCGCAGCTTTAGCAGGTTGCTCAAAGAGAAGAACTTCCCTAGGTAGGCCAACCCCTTGCTGCGGAACCCCCAATACTCCACGAACACGAATGATATCAGCGCCAAGGCCAGAGGCATGTTGATGTCGGTACCCGCCGATCGCAGTAGGTGCGCCTTCAGGTTGCCCTCGCCGTCGGTGAAGCCCAACGATGGCCATATGGGTATCAGGGCCATCCATGCATTGAAGAGCACGAACAGGAATAGCGTGGCAATCATGGGGAAGATGGCCCGGGATCTACCGTGGCCCACAACGCTCTCGACGAAGCGCAACAGCGCCTCAACCATGATCTCCACCAAATTCTGCAACCTGCCGGGCACCAAGCTGCCCTTGCGGGCCCCTACGATGAACAGCAGCAGCAGCGCGATGGTGGCTACCCACGACGAGAGCATCGTGTTGGTGACGGCGAATTGCATGAAGCCCAAGCCCTCGAAGTGGCCCTCTTCCGCTTCCGTCTTCGCGGTGCCGATTTCGTGGAGGGCCTCCTCCACATCGTGCTCCACATCGTAGAAAGCCACTCCGCTCGCAAGGACGACCTTGATCTCCTCGTCCTCGGGGTGGGGTTCAAACTTGTAAATCTTGTCAGCCCCGACCGCGTCTTCCACCGCCGAGCGCACAGCCTCTTCTTCTGCGTCGCCCAGCGGGTGTACCTTGATGATGAACTTGCTGATGCCGAGGGTGTCGTCGCGAGTGGACGCGGGGAAGATCGGTTGCGGAGGCAAGTGCACTTCCGGTTTGGGGACGAACCCCTCTTTGTCGACGAAAGAGGAACCGATGGCACCGATGACCAGTCCTACGAGGAAAAGGCCGATAACCCCGACGCCCGCTAGAAGCAGCAGTCTCTTCGCTGTCACTAGAGTGTCTGGTCCTCGTCGCGCCTTCCGCTAGCGGCGCGAGAGTTGGCGAGTATGGGGCTGATCATTCCTTTGATTCCGAAACCTGCCACCAAGATTCCCAACAATAGACCTACGATCGTCAATATGGGGTTGGTGTCGAGCCAGTTATCCAAGGCCCTGCCACCCACGGTCCCGCCTATCACTGCGACCACTACATACCAGCCCATGCCGGTGAGTCGTAGTCCAACTTCCCATCCGGCCATTCCAGCCTCAAAACTTGGTGAAATATATCACACACTACTATACGGGTCAACGCGAGAGCCCCTCGAACAGACCTCTCGATAGCAAGACCTCGGCGTCCGAGACGCCGAGGTCCGCACACATCTTCGCTATTTCTCTACCCCTGCTGCGGGTTGCCCAAGTCGTCTAGGTCGAGGCTATTGATGAAGTCGGTGAAGGCAGACATCCGTCTCTGCTCCTCTTCCGACACTTCGGCTGGCTCACCGTCTTCGTCGGTCTGCTCTTGAGCGATTGGCTTGCCGGTTTCCTGGTCTAGCTGCACGCCCGCCTTCTCCAACACCTGTTCCTCGGCGTAGATAGGCACTTGGGCTCTTACCGCCAAGGCGATGGCATCGCTGGGACGCGAGTCCACCTCCATCTCCTTGCCATTGATGCTGATGATGATGCGGGCATAGAAGGTGTCGTTCTGCAGGTCGCTGATGTGGATACGGCTCACGTCGCCACTCAGCTCCTTGATGACCGAACGCAGCAGGTCATGGGTAAGGGGACGCGGGACTGCTATGTCCTGTAGCTTCACGGCTATGGCATCGGCCTCCGCTGGGCCGATCCAGATAGGCAGATACCGGTCAGTGTCTTTCTCCTTCAGGATGACTACCCTCTGGTAGTTCATCATGCTGACGCGGATGCTGTCGATGCTCATCTCCAGCATATACCAGACTCCTTCCGGCCCCGACTGTCGAATACCCTGTCTAGACTAAACCCGGCGCTTAAATACACCAGCTGCTGAATACCCTAGCTGATTGAATCGGCCAATTCTAATTTCCCCAAAGTGGGGTGTCAACGGATTGAGCCCATAACAACGCCTCCGCCGGGCGCCCCGTTGAAGCCTGTTCAAGCCTGTTCAACCCTCCTGAAGCCGCTCGAAACCTCTTGAAGCTCCTTAACCCCCCTGAAAGGCTGTCCTTCGGAGAGAGTGGTATAATCCCGCCCAGCTATTTTCTCGGCCCGGTAGTATTATCGGCCTGGTAATCTTCTCGGTGGGACATATGCCTTCTTTCAATCCTCATGAAGTCCCATTCGAACAGCTTCAATGGGCGTGTGGCACCCAAGGGCTGGAATTCCACTGCACCGACGAGGTTCCTCCGCTGGAAGGCTTCGTAGGGCAGGACCGTGCCATACAGGCCATCGAGTTCGGCCTAGGCTTGCATAAGCCGGGCTACAACCTGTTCGTCACTGGAATGAGCGGTACGGGCAAGGCCTCGGCCATCAAGGAGTACGTACAACGCAGCGTGGCAGACCGAGTGGCCCGCGTACGAGCCTTCCCACTGCACGATTGGTGCTACCTCCACAACTTCAGCGATGCCGACCGGCCGATTGCGGTTGGGCTTACGCCGGGGCAAGGGCGTGTCTTTCGTCAGCAGATGGCCGACCTGTTGGCGGCCATCAGGGATGAGGCCTCGAAGGTCTTCTCAGGTGACCCGTATACCGAGCAGCGAAAGCAGTTGGAGGAATTGGGTCGCAGCCGACACCAGGAAGCCATCAGGCGATTGGAGAGTCGCGCGGCCTCAGCCGGTTTCGCTGTAGAGTTCGGCCCCAACGGCGTCAATCTCTTTCCCATGCGGGACGGTCAGCCCCTGCCCCTTCCCGAGTACCGCGCCCTCAGCGACCAGCAACGTGCGGCCATCGATTCCACCCGTGAGCGCCTGTTGACCGAAGTGCAACAGGTGTTGGAGGCGATACAGCAGGCCGAGAGTGAGACCCGCGCTGGCATCGTCAACCTTGACACGCGAGCGGGTTCCGAGATGCTGGAAGGCCTGTTTCGCAACCTGCGAATAGAGTACGGCGGCACCCCAGCGGTCCGGGAGCACCTGGACTCGCTCTTCGTCTACACCCTCGGCAACATGCCCTCCTTCCGCCAATCGGCCCCACCCACTGCCGACGCGCCTGCCCGCGCCGATCCTACGCTGGTGGGCGGAGTGCACAACGCCTTCCTGCCCTACGAGGTCAACCTGCTGGTGGACAATGGCAGCGTGGAAGGAGCGCCCATCGTCATCGAACCCAACCCCACTTGGGGTAACCTCTTCGGGAGGATTGAACGACAGAGCGTGATGGGAGCCTCGGTGAGCGACCATACCATGCTGAAAGCGGGGGCCATTCACCAAGCCAACGGCGGGTATCTTGTGCTGGACGCCAAGGGCCTCTTATCCAGCGCCATGGTCTGGGGTGCCCTGAAACGCGTAGTCCAGAACCGCGAGGTGCGGATGGAGGACCCCGGCGAGCAGTCGGCCCTCTACTCGCCCGTCGCCCTGCGCCCCCAGGCCGTCCCTGTCGACCTCAAGCTCATCGTGACTGGCGACGAGACCACCTACCGCCAGCTGTCAGCCTTCGACCAAGAGGACTTCAGCGAGATGTTCAAGGTCAAGGCGGAATTCGACAGCCAGATTGCGCTGACTCAGGAGAACGTCGGCGCCTATGCTTGCTTCATCTCCGGAGTCTGTCGCTCCGAGTCGCTGCACCATTTCGGACCTAGCGGGGTGGTCAAGGTCGTGGAGTACGGTTCCCGTTTGGTAGCCGACCAGAACAAGCTGTCATCGCGGTTCAGCCAGATACGTGACCTCGTGGTGGAGGCTGACTATTGGGCTAGGCAGGAGAATTCTGAACTGGTGACTGACCGGCATGTGCAGCAGGCACTGGAAGAGAAGATGTATCGCGTCAACCTGACGCAGCGTCGGGCACAGCAGAACATCGACGAAGGCGCCCTTATGGTTGACGTGACCGGCGAAGTTGTAGGACAGGTCAACGGCCTAGTGGTGTATGACATGGGAGACTTCAGCTTCGGCCAGCCCAGCCGCATCACCGTACGCACATTCGCTGGCCGCCGAGGTGTCATCAACATCGAGCGCGAGAGCCACATGAGCGGCAGCATCCACGACAAAGGCGTCCTCATCCTCACGGGCTACTTGGGCGGGAAGCATGCCCAAGACAAACCCCTCACCCTTTCAGCTAGCATCTCCTTCGAGCAGTCCTACTCCGGTGTCGACGGCGACAGCGCTTCATCCACTGAGCTGTACGCCATACTCTCCAGCTTGGCCGATCTGCCCATCAGGCAGGGCATCGGCGTCACCGGCTCGGTGAACCAGAAGGGGGAGATACAACCCATTGGCGGGGCCATCCAAAAGGTCGAAGGCTTCTTCGAAGTGTGCAGGTCCAAGGGCCTCACCGGCGACCAAGGAGTGCTGCTGCCCTACCAGAACGTACGGAACCTAGTGCTGCGGCAGGACGTGCTGGAGGCAGTGCGTCAGGGCATGTTCCACATCTACGCCATCGAGACCATCGACCAAGGCATCGAAATCCTAACCAGCGTCCCAGCCGGAGACATGGGCCTTGAAGGCTCGTACCCTGAAGGAACGGTGCACCATCTAGTCGCAGCGCGCCTCGAACGGATGGCCAAAGCTCTACGGGGTTTTTACCCCGACACTGGGGAGCCCACGTAGAGCCGGCTAACCCCGTCGGCGCGGCCGGTACAGCCCGGGGTAGTTTCGGTTGTTCAGTAGCCATGAGCACCGCTGGGCGAGAGCGCTGACTTCGTCCTGCGCCAGCAGTTGCAGCAACTCTTTCAGCCTACCCCTTGGGTCCAGCAGTTGGCCCTGTAGCCACTCCACGCCTTCCATCAATTCTTCGGGGATGGGCTCATCGCCGAAGTCCCAGATGACTGTGCGCACCTTCATGTCGGAGCTGAAGGTGAGCCCGTGGTCGATGCTCCACACCTTGCCGTCCTCACCCAGAATGCAGTGGCCCGGCTTGCGGTCAGCATTATTCGCCAGCAGGTCGAAGCAACAGATGACCTTCAACTGATCGGGGTGGTCTTCTTTGATGGTGTAGTAGTTGTTATGCGGGTCGTGGTCGATGAATAGCTGCACCGAGCCGACGCCATGGGGACCATCACGTATGATGGTGAGAGGGACTACATCCCACCCCAAGATGTGAGACAGGAGGTAAGCGGCATACTCGCGCTTGTAGAGGGTGCCGTTGGGGAAGTCCCACAGGGGCGCTTCGCCCTTGCGAGGCTTGTAGATGCCCATGCACTTCTGGTCGTTGTAGGCGACCGTAACGGCGAAGGTGTAGTTGGAGCCAGCCCGGGTGAGGCCCTCAATTTCGATTTCCCCGCGCTGCAGAAGACGGAGAGTATCCGGATCGGGTGTCGTCACGGAAGGTCCTGCCGGCGCAGCGCCGCCCTAGAACTCCAGGTGGCCAGCGTGCCCGTTCGAATGGGGGCAGTTGTGCCCTTCTGGGTCAATGGGCCGATCGCACAGGGGGCAGATGGGCCGTCCTGCTGCGCATACCCGGAGCGCCTCTTGGGCCAAGTCCCTTGCTTGCCTGTGGGCCACCCAAAAGCTGAGCTTGGCCTCGCTGTCTTCCGGGTCATTCAGGTCGTGGGCAGTGAGAAAGAAGGAGTTGGAGGCTGGGTTGTGGACAAGAGACATTTTGCCGATTTTGAAGTCGAGGCTGGTGGCCCCGCCGGACCATTGGGACTCCCGAAACTCTTCGCTGGGTTCTGTCCCTTCGGATTCAGTGGCTCGCTCCAAGTGCTCCCCCAACTGGAAAAGCTGCTCTTTTTCCAGCCACAGGCAGGCACTGGCAGCCCCGGACTCAATGAGGATACGGAAAGTACGCTGACCCGGTTCGCCAACGGCCTCGGGCTTGATGTTGGCCACTCCGCCTAATTCGTATTGTGCTCGGCTCTCTGCCATTGCTCGCCTATGATATTCGTCCTCTCCCCAGTTTACAAGAAGCGCCTTACTCAGGTAGCACCCAGAGTTGACGCCTCCCATGTCCCTCCGTCATACCGGCGAAAGCCGGTATCCACGAACCATGCACGGGGTGGCAGATTTCGCAATACAGCCGTTTCGCACCCCCCTCACCCCCACCGTTCTTCCACAGAAAGTACCCCTTGCAGCCCCTACCTGAAGTAAGGGATGACTTCGCGCCCCATCAGTTGGATTTGCCGTATAGCCTCTGAGTGGGGCATGCCCGGCCATTGCAGACGAAATATCATGTGGGTGATGCCCAAGTCGGCCTGGTAACGCCGTATCTCCGACACGACGTCCTCCGGATCGCCAATGAGAAAGCGGTCGCGGGCCAAGTCCTCAAACGGCACCCGGAAGCTCTCCTCGCCGGGCAATGCCTTGTCCTGCCCCCAACCGGCGTAAGCTTGGTACTTGCCCTCAAGGTACGGCTGGCTGATAACGAGGGCTTGCCCCCTGTCTTGGTGTATGGATAGCTCACGCATCAAGGGCAGGTCTTGTCCGCCGACGCCCGTGCCCAAGGCCTGCTTATAGCCCACCAGTTGCTCCCTGACCATCGACATGGTCGCGTGAGGGTTGATGAGCCAGCAATAGCCTAGACCAGCCGCCCGCTGAATGGCCGTGTCGTGGTTTGCGGCGACCCAGATGGGCGGGTGGGGTTTCTGCACTGGGCGAGTGACAGGCTGCACCCGTGGCACTTGGTAGAAGCGTCCTTGGAACTCCACCTCATCTTCCGTCCACAACATGCGCATCAGGTCCAGGGCTTCCAGAAAACGGTCTACACGTTCCCTGCGACGCACCCCGAAAGCGGTGTACTCCTCATCCCGGTATCCCAGCCCCACTCCGAAGATAAACCGTCCGTCGCACAGGGCGTCGAGGGTTGCCACTGATTCGGCCATCTCCACGGGGTTGTGCAGCGGCACCAGTACCACAGTGGCTGCCACCTGCATCTCGCCGGCCTCGGCAGTCATCCTGCCCAGAAACGGCAGGCTCGTCGGCATCTGGTAGGGGGCTGCGAGGTAGTGCTGACCGAGGGTGATGAGGTCGAATCCTGCATCACGACAGGCTGCAACCTGCTCAATGCCCTCCTTCAGCTTGGTGGCCATGGATTCTTCTGGCAGGTACTGGTTCATCACGAGCATGCCAAACTTCATTGTGCCCTCCCTGGAAGCCCATAAGGGGCCCGTACGTGACAGTCCTACGTGACGGCCCTACGTGACAGCCAGCGGGCGTGACTTGTCCCGTGGCCCGCCGACATAATATACTCGCACACGTGACCCAAGAGAACGATAGACAAGACGTGCTTCCCCTCTTCCCACTAAATGTGGTGTTGTTTCCGGGCATGCCCCTGCCCCTCCACATTTTCGAAGAGCGGTACAAGCAGATGATTGGGGAATGCCTCGATCATGACATCCCCTTCGGTATTGTGCTGATCAAAGAAGGCCCCGAGGTGGGTGGCCCAGCCGAGCCCTACACGATTGGCACCACTGCGAGAATCGCCCAAGTGGAGCGACTCGACGGCGGGCGGATGAACCTGATGACCGAGGGCCGCCGGCGCTTCCGCATCGTAGAGGTCACCCAGCATCAGCCATACCTTAAGGGCCGCGTAGAGTACATTGCCGACGGGCAGGGCCAGCCCTCGAGGGAGACCGTGGGTGAGGCCGGGGACCTCTTCAGCAGCTACCTACAGAGCGTCGCCGGGCTGCGAGGGCGATGGATGAGCCGTGGCCGCGTTCCCGAAAACGCTCTGGCCCTCTCCTACACTATCTCCCATTTCCTCGATCTCTCTCCCCATACCCGCCAGCAGTTGCTCGAGGCCGACTCGGTGCAGCAGAGGCTGGAAGAAGTAATGCCCCTGTTGCGTACTCGTGCTCAGAAGGCGCGTCAGGCCTTGGTGCGTCGTACCCCCTTCCAAGGCTTCCGCCTCAACTGAAGGTCCCCTTCCCCGTCCGCTCGATTCCGGCATTGGCCGGAATGACGGGAGAGAGCGGGTTCTTCGCCCTAGCTGACCTTGAACACCTCGCCCTGTACCCGCAGCGCGCCGTCCAACGGCACCATTCCCGTGAACAGCTCCGGGTGGATGATTTCTGCCAGCATCTCCAGCCCGTCAACCAAGCGGGGCCCTGAACGGCTGTAGTAGGCACTGGCGTTGGTGACGAATACCCGGTTGTTACGCACTGCTGGCAACTGGTCCCAGCCCTCCCGCTGGGTCAACAGGTGCACCTCTCGCAGGGCTTGCGGCACTTCGAATCCGCATGGGAGTATGACTACTACCTCGGGCTCCTGCTTCAGGACATCATCCCATTCAATGCGGCGCGACGGTTCTTCCGGCGTCGCTAGGCAGTCCACCCCTCCAGCCAAGTCGACCATCTGGGGCACCCAGTGGCCTGCGAAGAATATCGGGTCGAGCCACTCCAAGCAGGCCACTCGTGGCCTGTTGCCAGCGAGACTGGCCTTGGCTTGCACCGAGTCGATTCGGCCCCTCAGGCGCTGAGCCATCTGCCCCGCTTGCTCTGATGTACCAGTGGCGGCCCCAACCTGGCAGATATTCTCCAGCACGTCGTCCAGCGACTTGGGGTCTAGGGAAAGCACCTCAGGTTTCTTGGGTAGTTGTTCCGTGGCCGCGACAACCTGTCGCGCAGTGATTGCTCACTCTTCACAGAGCTCTTGGGTCAGCAGCAGGTCCGGTTCGGCTTGACATAACACATCTTGGTCGATGTCGTAGATGCCCTTGCCTTCCGACATCCTCTCGCTAATTATTCGATCGACCTCTGGACTGCTGAAGCTGGCGTTCTCGAATATGCTGTGCACCACCACCGGCTTGTTCCGGGCTGGCGCAGGATGATCGCATTCGTAGGTGACCCCGTACAGGGAGTCTTCCAGTCCCAGCCCGTACACTATCTCCGTGGCGCTGGGGAGGAACGAGCAGATGCGCATGGCCTTACCTCGCGATACCTTCGTGAAAATTCGGCTGTCAGAATTCGGCCACATTCTAGCACGCAATCCGCCCACACCACTTTGTTGCCGCCCCTATGAGCTTGTTGCGGCCCTTATCGCCTTGAGCGGCAATGAAGCAATGGCTATACTCTCGTACCGGAAAGTCCTGATGCCATCACACCTGACCAACACCCGACAAATCGACCGCGCTTGGATGGAGGGCGAGCTGTTCCCTCAAGCCGACAGGCTGCGGGAGGGGCGAAGCAGAGACCTCGCTCTGACCGGCCGCGCCCTGTACTGCCTCTTCTACGAGCCCAGCTTCCTCACCCGGACTTCCTTCGAGCGGGCCATGTCGCTTCTGGGCGGGCATGTGCAGTTCACCGAGGACGCCTCCCAGTTTTTCCCAGTGCAGTCGACATCTTATATCGAGGACACCATCAAGTTCCTTGGGCACCTGCACTTCGACGGCGTCGTGCTGCGTAGCAGACAGCCCAACGCGGTCGAGGCCGCAGCCGAGGCTGACATTCTCTCCGTCATCAACGGCGGCAGCGACACAGACCATCCCACCCAAGCACTGCTGGACATGTACACTCTGTGCCGCGAGTTGGGCGGGGCCGACGGCCTCTCAATCGCTGTGGTGGGGCGTGTGGACCACCGCAACGTAAACGCCCTGCTGATGGCACTGGCCATGTACCGCGACGTTCAGGTGGTTCTTTGCCCCTTCACCGGCCAGCCCAATCCCGATGTGCTGGACTACTGCCAGTCTGCCGGCATGACAATACGGGTGGAGCAGTCGCTGACCCCATTCGCGGACCAACTGGATGCCGTCTACCTGAACGGGGCGGAGACGGCGGCCCACATGCAACTGCTGAGAGCTCGGAACCTGGTCACGGTGAAAATAGACCGGGAACTGATGGGGTTGCTGAAACCCAGCTGCGTAATCCTCGACCCCATGCAGCGCACCGAGCCACTGATCACCGATAACGCCGATGCGCGGTGGGCGGGCTACCGTCAAGCGGAGAACGGCCTCTTCGTGCGCATGGCCCTGCTGACCAAGCTGCTCGGCGTCTGAAGCTATTGGCCCGGCTGAAGCCACTAGGGGCGGCTGGCGCCAGCTAGCCGCCTGACCTCCAGAACGGACCGTGACGGCCTAGGCGGTCCATCACCTCGTTGCGCTCCCCAGCTCTTAGTGGCTGCCAGTGGGAGATGTAGTTGCCATCCAGCATGTGCTTCATGCTCTCCACACTGAACATCTGCACCCAGTCTGCCAGTGGCATGGTGCCATTCGCTGATTCCGCGTTGAAGTGGGCCCAGTTGTGTGCGTGCTCTTCCGACCGGAAGAGGAGCATCTGCCCTCAAGCGAGTGCCCAGTGTTGCGACCGCGTGGCCCAAGGGGTGTTGGTGTGGCCAACGATGCCGGGCGGGTTGGCCGAAAGAATCTCGCCGTCCCGCTGCTCGATTACGATGGTCTCGTTGCAATCGAGGCAGGGGGTCTCGATGTGGATGGTCTTGCCAGGGAAGAGCCAGCAAACTGCCAGCGACTCAAACCCTCACTGCGCATACCATTTTTGCTCCCCATCGATGGTTATCTTGTGGGGAGTGGGTATGTTGGAGAAGGGCGGGAACGAGGCAATCCAGTCTGTGTCGGGGTGTAGCCACACAGGAAAGTCGGTGGCCGTCAGGTCATAGAGCAGGCGGCGGCCCTCCTCGGGGCTGCACCCAAGCTCCCGAGCAAGCTCGGTGTAATGCAACGCCACGCCGTTGTTCACCAAGTTCTGCATGATCAGGTCGAAGACCCGGTCCAAAGTCTGAGGCTCTGCCGCCATCTCGTCCTCCCAGTTGGGTTGCGCCAGATGCGCTACGCGGAAGATTACCCTACGCGCTAGATTGTGTTACGCCAAAAAAGGGCCGCTTCAGGTCAGGGTCATCCCTGAGGTCTTGTGCTATTGGGCCCAGCCTAGCGCCGCGTCCATTGTACCCCAGCGATGTATCGGTGGGCGGCTATAGCGGCAGTGGCCCCATCGCCTGCCGAGGAGATGAGTTGGGCTGCCGACCCCTGCCGGATGTCCCCTGCGGCGAATATGCCTTGGCGCGAGGTCTGCATCCAGGCGTCCACCTCGATGTGCCCTGCTCTATCGACCTTCACCACGTCTCGCACCATGGACGAGTTGGGCTCCAGTCCTATGTAGATGAACAGACCGGCAAGGTCGACCTCATTGTCCAGCCGGGTGACCACGTTGCGTACCTGGACTCCGGTTACGGTATTCGTGCCCAGTATCTGGCGCACCTCTGTATTCCACACGGTCTCTATCTTGGGATTGGTGCGGATGCGGTCTTGGAGCACCTGGTGGGCCCGCAGCCGGTCCCGGCGGTGGAACAGGATCACCCGCTCCACGTACTTGGTCAGTGTCAGCGCTTCATCGGCAGCAGTGTCGCCTCCGCCTACCACCCCCACCACCGTGCCGTTGAAGAGCGGTCCGTCGCAGGTAGCGCAATGGGAGACTCCGTTGCCGGCGTAGCCATCCTCTCCAGGTATGCCAAGCTTCCGCAAGCCGGAGCCGGCGGCGATTATCACCGCCTTGGCCAGTATGTCGCCGTCGTCGGTGGACACGGTCCGATGATCGCCCGACAGGCCCACCCGGCTGACCTCCGCCAGCTTGATGGCAGCGCCCGCCTTCATGGCATGGTCTTGCAACGTAGGGCCGAACTCTGCCCCTTGGATGCCGATGGGCAGGCCAGGGTAGTTCTCGATGTGCTCGGTGTTCATGACCTGTGCCCCGCCCATCAACTTCTCGATGATGAGCGTCCTCAGGCCATACCTCGAGCAGTATATTCCCGCGGTCAGCCCCGCTGGGCCGCCGCCAACTATTGCAACGTCATATTCCTGCGACGCCATACATCCTCCCCTTTAACTACAGGGCCCTTTATCCAGAGGCCCCTAACTCGTTTTGGTATTGACCATATTCAAATGGTAAGACGGTTGGTTTGACTATATTCAAGCTGATTTTTTGGTGTCAAGGCGTTTTGCTTACAGGGCTTGAGCTTTGCGGCGTCCCCCGAGCGTTGCAGCCTCAATGCCTGCGCCGTACAATGGCCCCCAAACCCAGCGCCCGCACCGCTGGAATGGGGCTGCTGGGATACCTACCGAGGTGTCGATGAAGGCGGAGTTGATGCACACCGTCAGCAGTGACGGTATCCGGCTGGATGGGGCCTACTTCAAAGCATCGTCCGCTACTGCTGGCAACCCTGGCGACGCCTGGCTCCTCATACATGGCTCCGGGGGACGCTTCGCCCAGCCCATCCTGCTCCACTTTGCCGAGAAACTACAGGAGGCAGGCTACCCCTGCCTTTCCCTCAACACGGCGGGCCATGACTCTGTCTGGGTGGGCGAGTCCGGTACTCCCCAAGGCAACGCCTTCGAGATTATCGACCGGTGTCGCCACGACCTCCGCGCTGGCATCGACTGGCTGGAGGAGCAGGGACATTCGCGAGTGGGGCTGCTGGGACGCAGCTTGGGCGCGGTCAAGGTGGCCTACTACGCTGCGATGGAAAATGACCCGCGGGTCGCCGCTGTCATATCAGCCTCGCCCGTCCGCTTTTCCCACTCCTATTTTGCCTCCTGCGAGAACGCCGAAGAGTTCATGAATACCTACCAAGCGTTCCAGAAGCTGATCGACGACGGCACCCCCCAAGAACTGGTCCATGTGCGCTTCCCCATCAACAACATCTTCAGCGCCGCCTCATACGTGGACATGCACGGCCCCGATGAGCGCTACAATCTAGTGCGCTTGGCAGACCGCATAAGGGTGCCACTTCTATGCTTGAGTGGCAGCCGCGAGGTCCATCCTCGTCTTATCGGGTTCGCCCATGAAGTGTCCGAGGCAGCGGTGAACAGCCCATCGGCCCATTGGGCAGAGGTGGACAAGGCCGACCACACCCACGCAGGCCGGTTCGAGGAAGCAACCGAACTGATGATGGAGTGGCTGGCAGGACTACAGACGCAGGCTGCTGGCCTGCAACCCGCCACTGGCGCCACTGGCCTCTAGGTGACTCGTACACCAAGTGGACAAGTGTAACAGGTAGATACGTACAACCGGTGACAAGGAAGCTAGGAAAGACGGGAGACATTGATGGAAGTAGACCTGGTCCACACGACTACCAGCGACCATTTCCGTTTGGGCGGAGTATGGCTCGAACCATCGGCACAATCCGACCCAAGTAGGGCCGCCGATGCGGTGCTGCTGATTCATGGTGTCGGAGGTAACTTCTACCAGCCTATGCTGATGGAATTGGCCCAGCGTCTCCATGAGGGTGGGTACGGTGTCGCCTGTTTCGACAACACAGGCCACGACGGTCTGTGGGCAAGGAACCCCGAATCAGACATGTGCTGTTGGCGTGGTTGACCCAGCTGTCCCGTGCGCCAGTATGGCGCCACCGTGGAAGACGTTGACTGGTGTCGCACCGACCTCAAGGCGTGTCTGGGCTGGCTGGAAAAGCAGGGCTACTCCCGGGTCGCTCTGGTCGGCCACAGCTTGGGCGGAGTCAAGGGCATCTATTACCAGTGCAAGGCCTCCGACCCTCGGGTGGTGGCTGTGGTGTCCCTGTCGTCACCCCGCCTCTCCTATACCTTCCTCTCCGAGTCCGAGTCTGGCAATGAGTTCCTCGCCTACTACGAGCAGGCTGATGCGCTGGTGAAAGACCGCCGCCCCGGTACCCTGATGGACGTCAAATTCCCCGTAGACCACCTGTTTAGCGCCGCCAACTTCATCGGCAAGATGGGCCCCAAGGAGAAGTACGACGTCATGACCTTGGTGGAGGACCTGCAGGTTCCTCTGCTGGCATTGAGCGGAAGCCGCGAACGTCGCGCCCACCTGCGCGATGTGGCCCCGCACCTCGCCGAAGCCGCCATCAACAGTCCGCAGAAGGAAGCGCACATAATCGAGGGGGCCAACCACTTCTACAAGGGGAAGCTGGACGAAACCAGCGACCTTATCCTGCGTTGGCTAAACGACTTGAAGCCATTGCCTGCTGAGGTAGCCGCCGACGTGGTGGCCGCCGACATGGAGGAGGCCCAAGCCCAGCCCGCAGGCTAGCTCAGCGGCCTGGGGATGCGGTTGGAGTGCCTTGCGGCCTAGCACCCGTGTTCGGTACCACCAGAGCTACTAGTGTCCCCACCGCGAAGCTGCCTGCCCCGAAATAGAAGACGGCATCCCAGTTCCATCCGGCCAGCACGCCTGATATCAGTGACGCTCCGAACCCTACGAACGTCCCCAAGCCCCACATCAAGCCCACTGCACTGCCTTCCAGTCCGTGTTCCGCCGACAAGTCCATGGCGGCTGCTTGGGTTAGCGAGTTGACCGAGAACAGGAAGGCTCCGAACAACGCCACGGCCCCCGTGAAGCCTATGCCATCACCCGTAGCCGCCATCAACAACGGAGGAATCACCGAGGCAGCCATCACGAAGAAGATCATCGGCTTGCGGCCCACCCGGTCGGAGAAGGCCCCTAGGATGGGACCCGAAACGATCGCTACGGCTGTGAAGAGGGCGACATGGAACGCTATTCCCCCCGTTCCCATGCCGATTTCGTCCTTCAGGTAGAGCGGAATGCCCAGCAGCAGGGCCCGGTCTCCCACCCCGCGCACAGCGTTTACTGCTATCAGGCTGATCATCCCGCCACTGCGCGCGACTCTGGCCAGTGGCACTCCCTTCCGCTTCAGGTTATAGCGAAAGGAGCGCAGATGCTCTTCCGGTAGTGGGCCTCCCACGTTCCGCATGAACACAAATATCAGCACCGCGATGACGGCTATTACGGGTACTCCCGCTATCACGACGCCTTGCCAGTTCAGTATCAGCAACAGTCCCCACACGATTATGGGTGCTATCGCCTCCCCGACGTTCCCCGTGGAGCGGTGCAGCGCCATGAACAGGCCACGCCGTGTGGGGTACATCAGCGAAAGCAGTGCCATGGCCGGTGGGTGCCACAAGGCGCTGCCGCCCGATGCCACCATGATGGAAACCATAATGATGAGATAGCTGGTGGAAAGACCCACCAACAGGTACCCGATCCCCATGAGGGCCATCGCCATCCACAGCACATGCCCCATCCGGTGCTGGAACATGTCCACCAGCAGACCAGTAGACATGGCCATGGTCCCCGCTGCCAGCGAGCGCACCCCATCAAGAAGGAAGGTCTGGAAAGGAGGTAGCCCCAGCGCCTCGTGTATCTCCGTGAGGAGCACCAAAAACCCACGAGCATAGATATGCTCAATGGTGTGCGACCCAATAATGCCCCCCGCCAGCACCGGGTGCGGTTGAGGCCCAGTCGAAACAGACCGCGCAGCTCTACCAGCGGGAAGAGCCTGGCCTACCAAGAAGACCTCGTGTGGTGGGTGAGGACGTGAGAGGAAGTTGGCCGACAGTGTTGCATCGGCCCGATTATAGCTTGCGGGGTGCGGGGGCACAAACGCGGCTTGCAGCAGATGCCCCAGTCGGCAATTCTTGCCGTGTTGCTCTAGAAGGCTCCAAAAAACCCTGCTGTCATTGCCAAATGGTCCATTCCCATCCAGAAACGGAAGACGTTGTAGCGTAGGGTGCATCAGACTTCTGTCGAGGCGCGTCGCCCCACCCGCACACCGCATTGTGCGGCAGCCTGCTAGTTGCCATTCTTTCGCAGACTGTTTTAGAGTAACCATGGCCAGCTACAGATATGGCTGGGCCTTCCGAATGCCCAATAACTCGCGGCTGCGGGCCTAGTCACCCACGAGCCCGCAGCCCTAGAATTCATCACCCGCGAGGACCCGGTGTTCTCGAGCTAGGCAGGGCCACAGATGAACCAATTTACACGGAGAGACACAACCATGGGCATATTCACCGTACCAATCGTCGTTGGCGACCTCGAATGGCAGCGCACCACACCCTTGGAGGCCTTGGTGGATACCGGAACAACTTTCAGCGCAGTCCCAAGCTCCGTTCTGTATGAGATGGGCGTAGAGCCGATCGTTAGACGTGAGGTCGAGTTCGCCCATGGAGAAGTCCGTGAGTTTGCCATCGGATGGATACGGATGTTGGTAGAAGCACAGAACATCATCACCCCCGTGATGTTCAATGAAGAAGGAACAGAACCACTGCTGGGTGCCGTCGCACTGGAAGAAGCCCTATTGGGCATCGACCCTGTTGGTCAGAGACTAATCCTCATGCGCGCCAGAGGGTAGAGCGTAAGCAAACACTCGCGCTGGGCGGCCTAGAGCCTCTAGGCCGCCGGCCACCCCGCCGTCCTAGAGTTCATCACCGTTGAGATGCCCGGTCGCTTATCGTAGCCAGCATGAGTTCCCCTCAGAAATACAAGAATGGAGGACTGAAAACATGGCGACTCTCCATTACAACAAACTGATATCTGCGGATTCCCACGTCATGGAACCAGCCGACCTGTGGTGGAAAGCTCTGGGTTCAAAATTCGGAGACCGTACCCCACGCCCACTCGACGAGTACAAGGGCGAGAAGGGCAGTTTCTTTTACTCAGGCTATCTCGGTTCTCCGGTGCAGCGCATCCGTGTGCCACTGTCCAGTGAGACTGAGGCCGCCGCCTATGAGGCCGGGGAAAAGGGAATGAGCGCCGTCGGCTATGACCCAGAGGTTCGAGTCAGGTTCCAAGTGGAAGCCGGTATTGACGCCGAGGTGTTGAACCCCACCACGATGCTCGGATTGATGCGTAACCCCGACGTGCCGGTGCTACAGGCTTGCTCCGAAGTCTTCAACGATTGGATCGCTGACTTCGCATCTTACAGCCCCCAAAGGCTCGTCGGCATTGGCGTGATCCCGATGCATGACGTTGATTGGGCTGTCGGGGAGTTGACCAGAACCCTGAACAAAGGCCTCAAGGGTCCCATGATCAACTGCCAAGCCCCCGAGGGTTGCCCGCCATACCGCGACCCCGTCTACGACAAATTCTGGGCGGCGGCCGAGGAAGCCGGAGTCCCCGTAACCCTGCATATCCTGACCGGCAGGATTATGGATGCCCTCATTCTCGCCCGGCTTGGACAGACCCCGGAGGAATCCTCGGCCAATCCCGGACTATGGATTGACCTGTTCATCGAAGGACAGACGGTTTTGGCTAACGACTTCATATACGGCGGCATCTTGGACCGCTTCCCCAACCTGAAACTGCTTTGCAGCGAATTTGAGGTGTCCTGGATACCCGGCTTCATGTCCAGGCTGGATCAGCTCGAAGACGTCGCCCCTCGGCTGAACTTGCCCAAGCTCAAAATGAGGCCCAGCGAGTACATGAAGACACGTGTATTCCACGGGTTCATCGACGATACCGCAGCCGAAATCGCCATACCCTATATCGGAGCAAACCGGATTCTCTGGGGTTCTGACTTCCCACACATTCGGTCCATGGGGTTGGATGCCCAATCCACGTTGTACCGGCAACTGCAGACCTTCTCAGAAGAAGACCAAGCCAAGCTGGTGTGTGAAAACGCCGCCAAGGTCTTCGATCTCAACTAGCCGTACCCAGTTGGAAGCCCCCGCCGTCGGGCTCATCCGTCGGCCTAGCGGCGGCGTGTGCCTCTAAACTCGCCACATAAGGGCCCCGAAGAAACTCTCCATCCCGCACTTAGGGGGAGGGGGTAGAGATGCAGTCAAACGTCGGGACGGCTATTCCACGGAGTGTTTGGGGTGAGACGCTTAATCATCGCAGTTGTGGTGGTCTTTGTGATGGCGGGCGCCGTCCTGGTCGGCCTCAGCGCGTACCCTTGGCGCAAGACAGTGGCTGTGCAGGAGGCCACGCTGTTGGCTCCAGGCAGGCTAATGCTCACTGTCGACACCTGCCAGATGCGGCCCGAAGTCTCCGTAGAGGAGACAGAGTTCGCCGTCCATGTCAGAGTGGTTGCTTCCCTCTCTCCATTTCAGAGCGGTGGCTTGGTTTGTCTAGACTCCGTTGAGGTGCTGCTTAAAGAGCCACTGGGAGACCGAGTCTTGGTTGATAAGCACACCGGGAGGGCGGTCGAGGTAGAGATTATCCCGGCTCCCACTTGGGCGATGCTCGACTACGCCTCCACCGTGTGCTTTGCATGGGACATGATGCTCGCCGACGTCGATTGGTCCAGAAGTCGTGTCATTGGAGTATTACGGAAAACCACCCCGCCCACAGTTCTGCGGGGGTTCCATCATGCCTTGGTAACAGGTCTAAGCGTACTGTCGCATGACTACACCGTGGCCATGGCGAAAGAAGCCTTTGCGACCGCGCAAGATTACGTGGAGCTGAAAGTGACGTTGCCGTGCCCACTGGGTGATGAGCCGTTTATCGAGGTTGTGGAGTTCGGCTCCGGCCGATGCAGCCGCACCTTGGCGCGCTCAGAATACTTGATGGAACTGGTTGATAAGGTTCCAACTCTCAAGGAGGCTGCCGAGGCTGAGGGCGTGTCATACCATGCCCTGAATGAGCCTACGGATGCCCCTGCGAACCCTCCTTCGGACGGTGACACAGTGTACCTCAATGACACAGTGCACCATGTGTTTGTATGTCCCAGTACACCGTATCGTGACAGCAGGCCTCTGCCAAAGAAGGCTTTCGAGACAACATCCTAAGTCTTAGCCAAGAGGCGCTTTTGAGCCAAGGCCTCTCACATACGGCTCTTGAGCTGTGCACCAGTAGATTCGAGATGCCACGAGGTCGTACGCTGTGTGTACAATTCGATAGTACTAGTGGGGCCATCCATCCCAAGCAGTGCCCAGTTAAACGGAGAAACACAGCCATGGGCATATTTATAGGTCGTTGGCGATTTCCAGTGACAGGCCTGCGTCTACTTGTAGCGTCGCCTGTAAGGCGTATGTTACGCCGCTGCCTCGGGGGTCTGGCTCGTGCCCGCGGGAAAGGAGGCTGGTACTCCCCACTCGGACAATCGGGGCCTCAAGAGCCGCTCGAACAGCCACCTGACGAAGCCTACGGACGCGTCACCAACCCGGAGCGCTTCGAGCCGCTGCATTCAACCATGATGGAGATGATCAGTAGACTGGAGGAGACCTTCGATGTCGTCCGCGTCGAAGGGTACGGCTTGGACGAGGAGCTTGAAGGAAAAAGAGGCATTGCGCGTCCATCCGTCCAACTCACTCCCGTGGACTCGAATGCCGCGCCAATCACAGTCGCATTTTCCGACTTCCCAGGGCTTTTCATCCGCTTCGGACGGTGGATCACCGAGCCCTTTCCCTCTTGCGGCTGCGACGCCTGCGACGAGTCCGCAGCAGTTGAAATCGAACGATTGACAGAGTTGGTCGACATTGTGACGGCAGGAGGATTTCGAGAAGCTCTCAAATGCCCCAGAGGACCCCTCGCAAGAGATGCTTGGCTGGAACACGAGTTCCAGGCACCGGGATCAACACCCTCTGGCAAATCTCGTATCACCCGTCCTCGCGCCCTCCAAATGTCCGGAGGTGCCCGCAACCTGGACTTGCTTTGGCACCCATGGCCCCGCCGCCAAGCCCCCACAGACCATTAGCCACCCTCCGTTCTGGCGACTTGGCTGGACAGGTCTTGGTTTCCTATCCGTGGTCCTCGGGGTTTCGCGAATACTCGCTCTCTCCAACTAGTCGCTCCACTTCCTTGTCCACCAACTGCTGTGTAACACCGATATGTTCTGCCCACTCTATTGTCTTAACGGTGAAGAGTTCGTCCAAACTGTGTAAGGAGTCTGCGGCATCTTGTAGCTCCTCGATCATCGAAGCCCGCCCAGATTCGGATAGTAACTCGATCGATCGCTCCCAGAAGTATCGGTGCGTGAGCCAGTTCCGCGTGTTAAGCCCTTGCTGCAATCGCTTTTCTTCGTCTCCACTTAAGTGTGCAACCGTCCGAATCTCGATTACGAGCGTGCCAAGGGTTCTTGAGAATAGATCTTCAAGCATGCCATCGAATTCCGCCGAAGTCGGGCCTGGCCCGTACTTCGTTGCCAATATCAGGGCAAGTTGCCGCTCCAAGCATTGTGCTTGGTAGATCGCAAGCCCGAATCGGGCGAACACCTCCCTTATTTGGTCTGACTTGAGGTTGATATGTTCTTGATCCATCACGCTCTCTTGCTTGTGATATGACTCGCGCCTAGAGTGCTGCGATCTATCCGGGAGGTTGCCGATTTGGTAAACAGCGAAAGTCCTTGTTCATGGTGCACTGTTACTCCATGACGAATTGATACTCCTCGCTCGTTGTCATGGCTCGCTTGGCGCCTCACCTCAGTGGGTCTCTCCGCCCACAACGCCGATGACAAGACCGTAGCTCTCAAAGGTGCGCTACCACCGAAAGTTATACCGGAACTGCACGTTTGACTGTCTGGAGAAAAAGCGGCATCAACCGTACTACCCTAAACAAACGGCAACACATGCTCCCCAAACCGCCTTATCTGCTCCACCGCGTCCGCAGCAGGCCACAGCCCCACATGCGCCGGCCCTTGCGCCTTCCACATCCCCAACAGCTCCCGGCACCGGGCATAGTCCCCCACAATATAGTGCCCCGTCGTGTTCTCGAAAGCGTTGGTCGTGTGCCGGATGATGGGGCTCGCCACCTCCACCGCCCGGCTGTCGCTTTCGTCGGTGTATACATAGATGGTGTCCACTGATCCAGGGAAAGAGGCCGGGTCCTTACCCCGCGCCGTCAACTCCCGGTCCAGTATTTGGCGAGAGGCCCCGTACTGCTCCGGCGTGCTGTGCCACCCCGATGCCACCCACCCATCGCCAAGACGAGCCACGCGACGCAGTCCGATCTCCGAACTCCAACTGGACATCCATATCGGCGGGTGGGGTTGCTGCAACGGCTGAGGCAGCACCGAGATATCCTCAACGGAGTAGTGGTCGCCTTGGTGCGTCACATGCTCCTCAGTGAACAGTCGCCGCAGCAACGGTACCGCCTCGTTCAGACGCCTCCGACGCTCTTCGAAGTGCAACCCCACCGCATCGAAGTCCTTCTGCGTCGACCCCTCACCCACGCCAATCACCAGATTCCCGCCCGACAGGATATCCAGCGTTGCCAAGGTCTGCGCCATCACCACCGGGTGCCGCAGTGGCAGCGCCAGCACGCCCGGAATCAGCTTCAGCGCATATTGCTCAGCGCGACCCGCCACCGACGCCAAAAACAGGATGGCATCCATCCACGGGTCCAGATACAACAGGTGGTCCGTGATCCACAGCGCTCGAAATCCGCTCTCGCCAGCCGCAACCGCCATCTCATCAAGTAGCTTGGCCCGCGCAGGCACCCCCGCAGTCTGCCCGTCACTGATAACCCGCACCGGCAGGTGTACTCCGAACTCCGTCCCTTGGCTGGTGGTCACGACACTCTCCCCATGCGCCCTAAGAGCGATTTCACCAGACGGTAACACGCAGGGAGTTATGCCACAACGCGGACGTTCTCCTTGGGTAGACCGCTGCCCATACCCCTAAGCGAGCGTGGGAACCCCCTTCCCCCCTCAGAGGAAGGTTGGAGCCTGCCCCGGACTCCGATCCGGGGATGGGGGTGGCCCCAAAAATCGCCATACCATGACATCAGCCCATTGACCCACCCCCCGCCTCCCGGTATCATCATATTCAGAGCGCAGGCAGGGGACTGACCCCTCAGGGTCCCCCTGCCTTTTCTTTTTTCGGTCATGACCTTGTTCACGAAACATACAATTAGGCGAAAATGGTTCTTGGAGGACCTAGTGTGGCGAAACTGCGGCCTGATGCGACAAGCTAACTCAGCTACGACAGCGCGGCCATTGCGGCATATTGCAGATATGAAAAACTTGTCTTCAGCTACAACCGTGGCCGCGTCCAGCTACGGACTCGAGACATTACGCGGTGCCCTGCCGCTGAACGGCCGCACCATGTCACAGAGTGGCACTAGCTGGCCAGCTACGACGATGTCACAAATGTCACAGCCCCCAGATATGAAAAACGCTTTTCTAGATACAACCAGTGTGACACGCCAGCTACGGAGCGTCACCCTCGTCGCTGCCCCTCAGCTACAAAAATCGCCCCAACAACGTCACACCCCTGTGCCCCTCGACGCCCCTCGGCACCCTGCCTTGGCCCGCTACCAGGGCCATGCTAACATCACCCCCTGCTATACCCCCCTTCCAGAGGTGTCTTGATGCCCATGCGTACCGGCGCCCAGTTCCTCCACGGCCTCAAAAACGACCGCGAGATCTGGCTGGAGGGTGAACGGGTACCCGACGTCACCACCCATCCCAAGCTGGCCCGCGCCGCTCGCACCCTCGGCCGTATCTACGATCTCCAGCACCAGCCTGAATTGGCCGAGGACATGAGCTTCCCCTCGCCCACCAGTGGTCAGCCAGTCCCCCTGTCCTACATAGTCCCCAACTCCTGCGACGACCTCATACGCAGGCGTCGCGCCTTGGAAATCGTCGCCTACGCCACCCAAGGCATGATGGGGCGCTCCCCCGACTACGTGAACATCCAGCTCACCGCCACCCGCCAGATGGCCGAGCACTTCGGCGGGAAAGACCAGCGCTTCGCCGACAACATCCGGGCCTTCCACGAATACGCCCGCGAAAACGACATCTGCATGACCCACGCCTTTGGGCACCCCCAAGTGAACCGTGGAGCAGCCGTAGGTGAGCAGCCCGACCCCTACGTACCACTAGGGATCGTCGACACTACCTCCGAGGGCGTCATCGTCCGCGGTGCCAAGTCGCTCGCCACCCTAGCCCCCTTCTCCGACGAGCTCTTCGTTCCCCCTTACCGCCCCCTCCGGCCCGACGCTGGTGAAGAGATGTACGCCTTGGCCTTCTGCCTCCCCGTTGCCACGCCCGGCCTCAAGTTCATCTGCCGTGAGTCCCACGATTCCGGCGCGTCCCTGTACGACCATCCCCTCGCCGGCCAGTACGAGGAGATGGACGCCATGTCCATCTTCGACGATGTGCTGGTTCCCTGGGAGCGTGTGTTTCTCTATCGCGACGTCGAGCTGAACAATCGTCTCGTGACCCTCAATACCATGTGGCGCCAGTACATGCAGCAGGTCGCGGTGAAGAACATCGCCAAGCTGGAATTCATCCTCGGGCTGACCAACGGCATCGCCACCGCCATCAATATCGGTGTGTTCGGTCACGTACAGGAGAAGATTGCCGAAATCATCGACACCATGGAGACGGTGCGTTCTTATCTAAGGGCGGCCGAGGCTGAGGCAGGCCCATGGATGGGCGAGGGCATTTGGCCCGGCGACCAGCCCTTTGTGGCGTTGCGTCACTGGTGGCCTGAGGCCTACGTGCGCATCATCTGGATTGTGGAGCAGCTTGCAGCAGGCGGCCTCATGCTGACGCCCACTGAGGCGGACATGGACGGCCCCCAAGCCGAAACTATCGGCAAGTACTACCAAGGAGCGGCCATCAACGCCCGCGACCGTGTGCGCCTGTTCCGAACCGCTTGGGACCTGACTGGCAGTCAGTGGGGTTCCCGGCAAACCCTCTACGAACGCTTCTTCAATGGCGACGTGGTACGCCTGCGCCAAGGGCGCTACGCCTCCTACGATTACACTCGTGCGAACCAAGCCCTAGCCGATTTCCTAGAAGAGTGCGATACCGCCGATAGCACCTACGGCTAGCTGAGCTTGACGCCTAAATGACGCCTGCCCATACTGTAGCCGCTTCACAGGTCTCCTTTCTTACACGCTTTTGGGAGGATACGAATGATTAAAGAGGTACACTTCTTCACCGAAATGGGGTATGCCGCCTACGACCAAGAGGCAGCTGCCCGCTATGGCTATACGAGCCTGATGTTCCCCAACGAGTACTTTAACCCCGAAAGAGCGCAGGAGCTCTACGGCATGTACTTCGAAGAATTGCAGTACTGCACCGAGGCAGGCTACGACGGCATCATGATCAACGAGCACCACAACAATCCGCTGAATATGATGCCGTCGGTGAACGTAATAGGCTCTATTCTGGCCAAGACCACCAAGAAGGGGAAAATCGTCTTCTTGGGCAACGTCCTCCCCATCCACGAGAACCCGCTGAGAGTGGCGGAAGAAATCGCCATGATCGACATAATCTCCGGTGGCCGGGTGGTCTGTGGTTTCGTGCGAGGCGTTGGCCAAGAGTCGATGTACAGCAACGTGAACCCCGTGAATAACAGGGAGCGGTTCGAGGAGGCCCACGACCTCATCATTGATGCTTGGACCAAGCCCGGTCCCTTCCGCTGGGAGGGCAAGCACTTCCAGTTCCGCGTAGTGAACCCTTGGATGATTCCTCTGCAGAAGCCTCATCCTCCCATCTGGATACCCGGCATCTCCAGCCCCGAGTCCATCAGATATGCTGCCCAGAGGCGCTATCCCTACATCGCCTTGGCCCCGCCGCTCAACTTGGCCAAAGACATCTACGACACCTACGCCAGCGCGGCAGCGGAAGAGGGTTACGAGCCCACGCCCGACAACCGTGGCTACGCAGTGCGTGCCGTCGTGGCCGATAGCGATGAGCGTGCCTACGAGGAGGGGAAGCACTTCTACTGGCAGCTCGGCACCGCTTTTGGGCTTGCCCCTCGACACTGGCAGGCCCCTCCCGGCTACCAGTCTCGCGCCGCGGCAACCAGCGCCCGCGAGCTCTCTCGCGATTCCATCCGCGCCGCCACCGGCAGTGGAGGCAGCATTGTCCCTTACGACGAGGCACAGGAGACCTACCAGATAGTCACCGGCACTCCCGACACGGTAATACGCAAGCTCAAGACCATCGTCGACGTGATGGACCCCTCGCAACTGATCATCTGGGGGCGAGAGGGCACCATGTCCCACGACGTGGCCATGCGTTCCATTGACCTGATGACAAAAGAAGTCATCCCCGCAATGAAGGAGTACGTCCCGCAGAGCCACTGCTAGGCAGACTCGACTCACCAACCCAAGGGTCCGACCGGAGAGAGTCACGACATGTCCACCACGAAGCCAAAACTTCTGACGGCAGATGACCTGTTGCGCCTTGACGCCGAGGGCGTCAACGGCGAACTGATACGAGGGGTGTTGTGTAAGACCATGCCGCCCGGACGAAGACACGGAAGGATACAGGCAAGGTTAACAGTCCGACTCGGCGTATTCATTGAATCGCGAAAGCTAGGGTTTCTCGTTGGGGAAACGGGAATATGGCTAGAGCAGGACCCAGACACAGTACGCGCCCCGGATGTGGCTTATTTCTCCAACGAGAGGGTTCCTTTGGATGACAGGGCTGACGACGAAGGCTATTCAGAGGTAGTCCCCGATATCGCTGTTGAGGTGGTTTCTCCCAATGACACCCGCCGGGCCGTCCACGATAAAGCGCTGATGTGGCGCCTGAACGGAGTGCGCTTGGGTTGGGTAGTGCATCCCGACACCCGCACGGTGGACGTATATGCTGAGGGGCGTCCGGTGACAACGCTCACCGAGGAGGACGCTTTGGACGGCTTGGAAGTGCTGCCGGGGTTCACATGCCCCGTCAGCGAGATATTTGAGGGTTGAAGTTGCCCAGCCCGCGGACAGCAGGCCCGCGGAATCGTTACCGTAATCTAGGGAGGCGCAATGAAATACGACTACATCATCGTGGGGGCCGGCTCGGCGGGATGTGTGCTGGCCAACCGGCTCTCGGAGGATCCCAGCAAGTCGGTGCTGTTGCTGGAGGCTGGCCCCGACTACCCGGATTTCGAGCACCTGCCTGAAGATCTAAAGAACGGCAATAATTTCTACTATGCCGCCTACCACGGTAGCCACACTTGGGGCTACACCGGGAGGGCCACCGAGACCCAACCCTCGTTCATCATTCCTAGGGGCAGGGCAACCGGTGGCTCCAGCGCAGTGAATGCCCAAGCTGTCTTTCGGGGCATCCCTGCGGACTACGACGAATGGGCTTCGTGGGGCAACGATGAGTGGTCGTTCACCAAGCTGCTGCCCTACTTCCGCAAGATGGAGACTGACCAGGACTTCCCCGGCGATGACTGGCACGGTTCCGATGGTCCGGTGCCAGTCCGTCGCTACAAGCTGGAAGAGATGCAGCCGGTGCCTCAGGCTTTCTACCAAGCCTGCCGTGATGCTGGCTTCCGACACGATGACGACCAGAACCACCCTGAGTCCACTGGCGTCGGCCCAAGGGTGCTGAACAACCAAGCAGGCGTACGGATGAGCATGGCCCTGTGCTACCTCGACCCCGCGCGTCACAGGCTGAACCTGACCATCCGCGGCGATGTGCACGCCCGACGCGTATTGTTCGACGGAAATCGCGCCCTTGGCCTTGAGGTGGACAGTGGGGGCGAGACCTTCACCATCGAAGCAGGCGAGGTCATCCTCAGCGGTGGGGCTATAGGCTCGCCCCAGACCCTTCTGCTTTCCGGCGTGGGGCCCGAGGACCATTTGCGTGAGATGGGCATTCCAGTTGTCCACGCAGTCCCCGGCGTAGGCCAGAACCTGCGGGACCATCCCGCCATATTCATGTACTACAGGCCGGTGCCCCCCTTCTCTGATGACCCCAACGTGCCGTCAATCCAGGTGGGCATGCGCTACACCTGCGAGGGGTCGGACACCCCCAACGACATGCAGATTACACCCATTCGTGTGGTGAGCCAGTACCGGCCTGCGACGGTTCGCACCGACTCGGCTGGACCGCTGACAGGATTCAGTTGCGCTCTGCAGAATGCGTTGACCGCTGGCACGTTGAGGCTGGCCTCCACCGACCCACATGCGCACCCTGACCTTGACTACAACTATCTTGCCGACCCGTGGGACAGGAACCGTATGCGGACGGCTGTGCGCCTCTGCCTAGAGCTGGCGGAAAAGCCAGCCATGCACGGCGTCTTGGCCGAACGAATATCACCTACGGACGAGGAATTGGCCTCGGATGAGGCTCTAGATGCTTGGCTGCTCGCCAACGTCAATACCCAACACCACTCCTCGGGCACCTGCAAGATGGGGCCGGACTCCGACCCCATGGCCGTCGTAGACCAGTACGGCCGCGTCAAGGGTCTGGAGGGACTGCGGGTGGTGGACGCCTCAATCATGCCCAACGTCATCCGGGCCAACACCAACGCCACCGTGATCATGATGGCAGAACGCATCGCTGACTGGATGAAGTAGCACACCCGAAGAGCGCAGAAGTTTCCGATTAGCCCCCGGCTTTTAGGGGGCCTACAGAATCCCTTCTCCCTCGAGGGGGAAAGTTAGGATGGGGGTGAGATCCCCCGTGCGGAAACCAGAAAGAGGAGAGCTAAATGGTCTCACATCAAGCAGCCGACGAATTGACCCGCCTTTCCGATTCCATGGGAGACCGCTGGAAGGACGCCCGCCTCATCACCAAATCGGAAGACTTGGAGTTCACCACCTCTGGGCGCGGCACGATGGCCCAAGTGGTTCATCCCGGCCTAGGGCACGTCAACGCCCACTTGGGTTGCTTTATTCGCGAATTGCCCCCAGGCAAACCAAGCGGCGAGCACCGGCATAACTTTGAGGCGGTCCTCCATGTGCTTGAGGGCGTCGGCTACACCATGATGGACGGCGTTCGCTATGACTGGAAGGTCGGCGACACCATGACGGTGCCACCCATGGCCCCGCACCAGCACTTCAACCTCGACCGCGATAACCGGGCTCGCATCATCGCCGTCACCAGTCTGCCACTGATGCGCAACCTAGGCGCGTTCCGATACGAGCAGCTACAGTGGGCTGAAGCGTAGGGTCCGGGCAGGCGCAGCCTGTCCCTAGGCGTTGAATATGTCGCTGACGGGGCAGGTGAAACCGGGGAGAATGTCCAAGCCGTCGAGAACATCCTGTTCTGTGAGGGTGGTGATGGGGAGTCCGCGTCGATGCACGTCGATGGTTCGGGTTTCGGGATTCACCACCCACACCAATCCCACGCCGAATCCCAGCCATACCTCTGCCTTCTCACGGACTTCGCGAGGAGTGTCGTTAGGGGAGACGATCTCGACCAGCAGGTCAGGCACGACCTCGGCGTAGCGAGCGGCGATCTCCTCGGGCGGATCCTTCTCCGGTGAGAAGAAGGCTATATCTGGAGCGCGGACGGTATCGGGTTCTCGTTCGAGCCAAACACCAACGTCCCCCACCTCCACGCTGCCAAGCGCCCGTTGTTCTACGAAAGAGGTCATGCGAGTAGTTAGCTTGGCTAGTATCTTCCCGTGCCGTCGTCCCGTTGGCATGGTCTCGTACAACACCCCCCGGATTAGCTCGCCTCGAACTCCTTGGGAGGACAAGCGCATCAAGTCATCTGCGGTAAGCAGTTTTGCTTTGGCAGTCGTCATATCAGGTCAGTCCTTACGGGGCTGTGCTGCGCGTTCATTATAGCTGCTTGATTCTCGACGTTGGAAGTTAGGAGTCCGCCCTCGGCAACCACGGCTCACCCCAAGTGCTCCAAGCGCTGGAAGGTGGCAGGAGTGGTCACAGTGAGGCCCGCGTCCACAGGCAGCACCACTCCGGTGACCCAGCGGGCCTCGTCGCTGGCGAGGTACACTGCCGCCCAGCCGATATCCCAAGCAGTGCCCTCGGTCTGCATGGGCGCGGCTAGTCGCCGGTTCTCGCGGTTGGAGTCGCTGAGTCGACCTGCCACCATGGGGGTGTACATCAGTCCGGGGGCGATGCAGTTGACCCGCACGTTGTCGGCGGCGTGGTCGGCTGCCATGGAGATGGTCAGTGCCACCACTGCGCCCTTGGAAGCAGTGTAAGGCGTGCTGCTGTGGGCCCGAATGCCCGCGATGGACGAGATGTTGATGATGGCGCCACCGCCGTCCTTGATCATCTGGGGGATGGCGAATTTGCTGGCCAGCATCATGCTCTTGACGTTGACCGTCATCACCCGGTCCCAGTCTTCCTCGCTGACTTCCACCACGGTGCGACCCGCAGAGATGCCCACGTTGTTATCTAGGATGTCGAGTCGGCCATAGCGCTGCACTGCCGTCTCCACCATGCGGCGACAGTCGTCGGCTAGGGTGACGTCAGCTTGAAACACCGCGGCCTCGCCCCCTTCCTCGCGAATCATTGCTTGCGTCTCTTCGGCCCGCTCGGCCATGTTGTCCACCAGCAGCACGCTCGCTCCCTCCCGTGCAAAGAGCACCGAAGTGGCCTTCCCGTTGCCGACGCCCTCAGCCCGCGACCCCGCGCCCGTCACAATTGCGACCTTGCCTGCAAGTCGTCCATGGTTGTTAGTCATGTTTGTTTCTCCTTATTGGGTTGGCAGCGGATTCCTTCGGGCCTCCTGCCCGTTCATTCGTCGCACCATTCTAGGCCAATCGGATCGATCCAAGACCCGCTGCTTTTGGGCGGGTGTACCCGCACGCGTCTGCCAGCAACAAACTACGACGCCAACCGCGGGAACTAGGCAACCTCGGAAGGATGATGTGTGATCGGTTCATCGTGGCGTGACCTGATTCGATGCGAGGCGTGCTTCCTTACTCCCGCATCGCGCGGTACACCCTCTCGGCGGTGATGGGTAGGTGCGTCACCCGTACACCCACTGCGTCCTGTATCGCGTTGGCGATGGCAGGGGCGACGGTTAGGACGGAGTGCTCGCCGATGGCCTTGCTGGAGTAAGGGCCGGGGCCGCCCTCAGCGTGTACCAACACTGTGCGCAGCTCTGGCATGTCGGCGGAGGTGGGGATTTTGTAGTCGCCCAGGCTGACCGTGGTGGGTCTGCCCTCGTCGTGCTGTAGCTCTTCCATCATGGAGAAGCCTAGGGCTTGCGAGAAGCCCCCTTCAACCTGTCCTTGGTGGGCCAAGGGGTTGATGATGGTGCCCACATCGTGGGAGGTGGTGAAGGATAGCAGATGCACTTGGCCCGTCTCGGTGTCCACTCCTACCTCGGCGACTTGGGCCACAAAAGCGGTAACCTCGTGCGGCGTGCGCTGGTAGTGGGCGTCGGCCTCAATGGGCCCGCCCGCTCGCGACGCAAGTTCGCTGAAGCTGGTGGACGTCCCGTCGGCCTGCAACCGTCCTCCGGCGAAGGTGATCGCTTCTTCGTTCCAGCCAAAGAGGTCGGAGGCCAGCGCAGTCATCTTCTCCTTGGCCAGCGCCGCGGCCATCATGGTGGCGGTGCCCTGCACGTGGGTCACCCTGCTACCGCCCACACCCGTGTCGAAGTCGGTCTGATCGGTGGTCCACTGCACAAGACTCACGTCCCCCGGGGCTATGCCTAACTCTTCGGCGACAATCTGGCGCAGGATCGTGTACATGCCGGTACCAGTGTCGTGGACGGCGGTGCGCAAGGTCACCGACCCGTCTACCTCGATAGAAATCTGGGAGCGGGACTCGCCTCCTCCGATGTGGCGTTCCGCCATGGCGATGCCACGGCCCACTGCGAGGCCGTTATCTGGTCTCGGTGACCAGTAACCTCCCACTTGGCAGGCTTGGCGCAGCGTCTCCTCCCCCTGCATGTCCTCCCAGCGGTGACCGGATGCGGGCATGTCGCCGGGCAAAAGCAGGTTGCGCATACGCATGTCGAAGGGGTCGATGCCCAACTCGCGGGCGATGATGTCGATCTGCGATTCGGCTGCGAAGATGGTCTGTGGGTCGCCCGGAGCTCGCAGGCTCCCACAGGGGACAAGGTTGGAGTAGACCATGTGGCTGTCGACTAGGATGTTATCCACCCGATAGGGCCCGACTGCCCGTAGCCCACCGTAGGTCAACAGTGGTGAGGGCTTGAAGGCGGCGTACGCCCCACTGTTGAAGTGCATGGTCACTTGGCGAGCAAGGATGGTGCCGTCGTTCTTCACGCCCGTCTTGTAGGTGACACGGGAGGGGTGACGCGGGTTGCCTCCTTGGAACTCCTCGATGTAGTCCATCACCATCCGCACGGGACGGCCTGTTGCTTGCGATAGGTGGTAGGCGATGTGGGTGTCCATGAAAGAGCCCTTGCCCCCGAAGTCACCACCGATAGGCGCTGGGTTCAGGCGTATCTCCGACTCCGGCAGGTCCAGCCCATCGGCCATCTGCTTGCGAACTTGGAAGGGCATCTTGCTGTTGACCCAGACATCAGTGTGTCCCGCTCGGTCCACTTCCACCAGCGATGCGTGGGGTTCTAGGTAAGCCTGATGCTGGTGAGAAGTGGTGAAGGTATGCTCGAACACCCGGTCCGATTGGGCGAACCCCTCGGCGACGTCGCCCATCTCGTAGTGCTGGTGCGAGGCGATGTTGGAGGGAGTGTCTTGGTCTGCAGGCCTTCCAGCGTAATCATTGAAGTCTGGATGAAGTACCGGCGCATTGGTGGCGATGGCCTGCTCGATATCGTACACCCCCGGCAGCTCTGCATACTCCACTTCGATGAGCAGCAGGGCTCGCTCGGCGGTCTCTGCGGTGTCGGCTGCCACGGCCGCTACCTTCTGTCCGACGAAACGCACCACGTCCCGCGCCAGCACAGGAAGGTCGCGTATGGCGCGCCCCACCATCTCAGGCGGTATGTCGAACCCGGTGAGTACGGAGCGCACTCCAGGCAGGCGACGGGCCTCGGTGGCGTCGATGCGCACGATGCGAGCATGGGGCAACGGGCTACGCAGGCACCGGCCCACCAGCACACCAGGCGGATTGAGGTCGGCCACGTAGGCGGCATGTCCGGTCACCTTGTCGGGGCCTTCCAAGCGGCCGATGGGCTGTCCAACTACGCTGTCGGAAGTGGTCATAATGGCGTCCTCGTTATCAAAGAATAGGGGCTGTCAGAGTCAGTGCCTAATACACACGCTAATACAGCAGGAAACTATCGTCCCTATTTTACACACTGAGACACCCCACTCCCACCAACAACCGCGACCACCTCTTCACCGGACCTCCCCACTATCCACCAGACCCCACCCAGCATATAATCAATAAGTCACCGCCATCCTGGGGCTGTAGCTCAGTTGGGAGAGCACCTGCTTTGCAAGCAGGGGGTCAGGGGTTCGAATCCCCTCAGCTCCACCAGACTTGATAAAATCAAGAACCCTCACGTTGAGGTTAGTTCTGGACCTGTAATCAGACCCAGTTCCCCATCCCGTGGGCTGAAGACTGCCACGAGCCGAGAGGGGCTCGACGCTCACCGCTCCTCCTGTCCCTGCGTCTCGCCCTTGGGCATCCGGTAGCCGACGCGAGGCTCATTGAAGATGTGGGTGGGACTGTGCGCGTCGTCTGCCAGCTTGCGTCGGAGGTTCTTCACCACGGTGCGCACCGGCCCGGAGCCGCCGGAGTTCGTCAGACCCCAAACCCGTTGCAGCAACTGGTGGTGGGTCAACACCCGGCCGGCGTTGCCCGCCAGCTCGCAGAGCAACCGGTGCTCGATGTCGGTCAACTGGACCGGACGGCCCGCGAGGGAGACCCGGCGTTCGGCGTAGTTGACCGTCAGCTCGCCCAACACATAGGGGTCCGACGGCTCGGCCCACTCGGCAGGGTCCGCCTGCTTCTATCAAGTAGGGAGCATTGTGCCTCCGGACTCACCGTCCCGAAGAGTCGTTGCCGTCAATTACTTTTCCAGGAACATGGTCACGTAGTCCGCATCAACTACCGGCATTGTCAGGCCAATCTCCGAAAGTGCCCTGATGAACTTGCTGGTGTCGTAGACACTGGTATCGGCCAGGTACGGCTCTACTGAGTCCAAGGAGCGGACCAGGACTTTGAGCTCCAGGTCATCGTCGTGGTCGGCCGCTGCCTGCAATCCCGACTTCCAGTCCTTCAACGGAACGCGATCGGTTACGTGTCCGCGACTCTCCATTCGGCCGAAAACCTGGTCCGCCGGAACCGGGCGCTGTTGCACCACGTTGTAGACCTTGCCCAAGTGTTTAGGATCGTCAGATATCTCGCTGATTGCGGCCACCAGGAAGTCGACGGGGGTCATTTCAAAGAACCACTCCGGCGCAAGGGGCGCGAACCCCAAGCGTGCGCAGGCCTTGATTATTAGCGACAGGAAGTCGTTGGGATTGACTGTCCCCGTGCGGCAGTGGTGCCCAATGTTGCCGGGGCGGAAGATGCAGACTGGCAGCCCCCGGGATACGGCCGACCACACAAGGCGTTCCGCGACCCACTTTGCCTGGTTATAGCCTCCCTCCATCCGGTCTACGAAGTCGTCTATCTGGTTGTTCTCCAAGTACGGAGTATCGTCTCCTCCCGGGAAGACACCGTTGGATGAAATGTACTGCACTGGTTTTGGAGTAGCGCTGCAGGCGAACCTGAGCACCTCCAATGTACCGCCGACAGTGTGGGGCTTGGCTGCGGCATAAGGGTAGCCATAGTTGACGGAGGCTGCGCAGTGAAATATCAGGTCAACGCCTCCCGCCAGCTGCTCATACTGGTCGTTATCCAGGCCCATTCGGGGATGGGTAAGGTCCCCAAGGACAGGGATGATCCGGCCATCCGCGGACTGGCCATCCAGTCCATAAAACTTAAGCGTCTGCAGCACCCGGTTGGAGGACTTTTCCTGGACGGGGTTCGGCTCACGCACCAAGCAGTAAAACCGCGTGTCCTGCCCGGTGGTACGCAGCAATTGGTCAAGCAGGAAGGCTCCGAGGAACCCGGTCGCCCCGGTTACCAGGACGGAAGACGCCTCACTCAAGCGAGTAGTCCTCGCGTTGCCCCGTGGTGAAATCTCCGGGTCCAGTATCGAGTCTTCGGCCAGCGTAATCTTGGATGTAATGTTCGACCCCCTATGTTCCAGGAATCTCGTCAGCTCTCCTATGGTCGGATATTCGTAAATTTCCGTCCCGCTGAGTTCAATCCCAAACAGCCGTTCGATGCCCAGGGTGAGGCTAAGGCCTGTCAGAGAATGGCCGCCGAGATCAAAAAAGTTCCAATCATCCTCTAGGGGGTTGCTGTCGACCTCCAGGGCTTCGGCCCAAAGCTCTCGCAAAGCTCTGCTCCGCTCCGCCGCCGTGGAATGCTTCGACAGCCCTGTTCGCTGCTCGGCTGCCGGTACTCCTTTCCGCAGAGCCGGCAGGGCCTTGCGTCTCAGTTTGCCGGTCTGCTGATCTATCGGGAGCTCGTCCAGTTCCATGAAATGGGTCGGAACCGAGTAGAGGGGCAGATACCGCTCCAGCAGACTCCGCAGGTCCCTGCTCGCCCCGCTCCTGGCGTCTACCTCCCAAGCTGCCTGCGGGCCGCGGACAACGTAAGCCACCAGCCGCTTCCTGGTCTCGTCTATGGTTTCAGACACTACCGCCGAATCCGAGACATCACAATGCCTGCGCAGGGTCTCCTCTATGGCGCCCAGGTAGACGCTGTATCCCCGGATCTTGACCATCGAATCCGTCCGGCCAATGATCGTGGTCATACCCCCCGTTCCAACCTCGGCCAGGTCGCCCGTGGCGTAATACCGCTCACCATTCCGGTAAGCGAAGCTCCGGGAATCCAGGTCGGGCCTTTTCAGGTAGCCGCGGGCCAGGCCCCGGCCGCCAATGAACAACTCGCCGACGCCGGCCACGGCCAGCTCGGACTGCCCCTCAGGGAGCACTCGGACCTTCACACCGTCCATTGGAAAACCCACCGGGCACGTGTCGCTCCCGTCCAGGCACAAATCGGTCGAGTCAATGGTGCATACGTCGTGGGTCTCGCTGATGCTGTAAGTATTGAATATGCGGGCCGAGCCTGGCAGAACGTCCAACGCCAGCTTGAGCAAGCTGACCGGCATCACTTCGCCGTTCAGCCAGACGACTCTCAGGGAGGACAGCTGGCCCCGCAGCAGTTCGTGGGTCGCGGAGTTCAGAATCCCCTGTAACAGAGACGGGGTGACCAGGACCTCGGAAATCTGGTGTTCTGAGATAAACCTGGCGAGAGTCCTGGGGACCAACACAATATCATCGGGGACTACATACACCGTTCCGCCTTTCAACAGGGGACGAAGGAACTCCCAAGGGAAGAAAATATTGCAGGCAACCCGGTCTCCGACACCGTAGGAACTGAACTCGTATCTGGCGAAGTAGGAGGAAACAACTGAACCGGTGGTCTGCATCACTCCCTTCGGGTCTCCCGTCGTGCCGGAGGTGTATGGAATGAAAGCCAGACTGTCGCCGCCAGCTTGCGCCGAAAGGTATCCGGCATCTGAGTTCATCCATGACCGGTCGGTGTCGATGGGCAATATGCGCATCCCGGTGAAATTGCTCAGCCTGGCCAGATGTTGCTCCTTTGTGAGCACCACCTTGGGCTGCGACTCAGACAAAATAGCCCGTAGCAATGTCTCAGGTGAGTCGAGGCCCATTGGCATAAACGCTCCGCCGGCCTTCAGGCTCCCTATGGCCGCCACGATGTACTCAGGGCAGGTCTCCATGAATATGCCGATAGAGTCATCGGTGGCGACACCGGAGCATCTTAAATACGCTCCAAGTGCGTCCGTTGCCTGGTCCAATTGGGCATAAGATATCCGTTCGTTGCGGAATACTATCGCCAAGGTGTCCGGAGTCCTGGCCGCTTGAGCCTTAAATAGCTGGTGTATATCTCTCTCTTCTGAAATCATTTCGTCATCCCAACCAAACCGAAATGTATCAAAACAAAACAGGCAAAATATCCAAATTACTTGAAGGGAAAACAGTAATCATGAAATATCCACGACGTTTAGTCAACTCAAGTTTCGACCACATGGCCCTCATATGTTCTCTCTATATCCCAGCAAATTCAGGGGTGAACGCGTGCGGTTCGACTCACTGGAGTGCTGCAGGGAGCACGCCCAGAGATATTCGCAGTGTCTCACGAGTACACCCATTCGGTCTACACCGATTCCTCCCACCCTATCCTCAATGGCGACACGGACCTGCTGAACCGGGTAGCTGGGTTGGCACCAGGCAAACGCGTGGACGCAGGATGCGGCGCCGGGCCCGGTACGTTTCTCTTCTGCACACCTGAGGATATGACGCGTACGGGATCGACGCAGTGGAGGAGAACGTCAGACTGGGTAAGGAGCTTCACCCGGTAATTGCGGACAAGCTCAACGTCGCCGATTTGAGGAACCCCTGGCATTTGAGACGGGCTTCTTCGATCTCGTCCTGTGCAATGCGGTCTTACAATGAATCCCGAGACCGCCGAATCCACGACGATCCCGGAGTTGGCCAGGATCCTTGCTCCCGGTGGAGTGTTGCAGCGCGAGCAGCGAGCTGCTGGCGAGCCGGTGGTCCGTGCGGTTCGGACGGGACTGCAAAACGTTACCATCCCGCTGGGGTTGGCCGCCGGTACGACTATCGTGAGCCTGCTGGCGAGCCTGTTCTCCCCGATAGGGGCGATTGGCGACTTCGGCATCATCGCCGGGCTTGGAGTGGGAATGAGTCTGATCGTGATGCTGACGCTGCTCCCGGCCGCCCGGACGATAATCGACCGGCGGCGCGAGGCACGAGGCACATTGACGCCGCCCCGCCTAATCTCCAACGCGTTGCCAGGGATTGAGCGGATGGCTGAGAGCCTGGGAACGGCGATCACGCGCAGGCCTGCGCCCTACATTGTCGTCGTCCTCGCAGTGACGGTCGGGACTCGCCTTCGCGGCCACTGGCCTCAAGTCGGAATTCAGCATACGAGACATCCTGCCCATAGGCGGCACCGTGCTGGCGGACCTGATGACTCTAGACGCTGCCGTCGGCGGCTCGACGGAGATGGTCAGCGTACTCGTCAAGGCCGAGGCCACCGAGACCCGCACACTTCTGAACGTGCACGATCTCACGACCGCCTTTGAGGAACGAACGCCTCCGCCCGCCTGCGGCGGCGGGGCCAATCCAAGGGTCGTACGAGTTGCTCGTAAACGATTGGACCAACGACAGCGGGGAACCCGGTGATAACTATGACCCGGAGCTCGCAGCGCTCTTCCGGGAAGCCTCTATGGGAATTGAAAGCGATCCTGAGCTGATGGAGGAGTTCCTCGCCAACCTCGGGGCGACGGATCCCGCCGTCGCAGATGTTCTGGTCAACAACCCCGAGGGCATCGACGCAATACTGCTCCAATTCCCCATCTACTCGGATAATCCAGAGGCAACGAAGGCGCTCCAGGAGGACATCGAGGCGCTCTGGTTCGGTGAGGATGATGCCATCACGGCGACATCGGAGACCATCATCTCGATCACCGTCACAGACGAGATCACAGACCGTCAGACAGAGGCTATCAGCACAACCATTGTAGTGGCCCTCAGTATCCTCCTCATCTTCCTCTGGGTGACGCTGCGCCAGCCCGCGCTCGGCGTCTTCGCTGTGGGGCCGATCGTGCTCGTCCTCATCTGTGTGCTGGGCACGATGGCACTGTTGGGTATTCCCTACACACTGGTCACCTTCATCATCACGGCCTTCTCGATCGGTATCGGGGTGGACTACACCATCCATATGATTCATCGCTACCGGGAGGAGTTCTCCCGCCTGCGCAATCCGGAGAAGGCGGCGATCCGGACCCTCGCGCCACTGGTTCGGCGTTGTTGGGCTCTGCATTGACGACCGCGCTCGGGCTCGGAGTGCTCGTGGCCGCGCCACTGGCTGCATCCCAGCAGTTCGGCACAACAGCGGCAATCACCATCGCGTACTCGCTGATATTCTCTATCCTGCTGGTACCGCCCGTGATGACGGTCTGGCGGGCGTACCAGAACATGCGGCTGCGCTCAATGCTGGAGCGCCAGTGGAGCGAACTCGACATAGCTATCGAAGACGTGCATCGGCGCCACGAACAGAATCCGTCGTAGAAGTCAAAGGACCAGAGGGGTTGCAGGCCGGCGACCGAAGGGCATGGTCAGCCTAAGCCTTGGAGTGGATGCCGTAGGGCGTCCCCGTCATGGTGTTGAGGTGTGGCGACCGCTGCAATGGGCTCCCTGCTGCATCATAGGCGGCAGGAAGGCAGGGTCAACCCAGCGCGTCATGGTTGTAGTTCGCGCCTCCGCTCTGCGATGCGGAACTTAAGCTTCTTGTTCGGTTTCATCGACGGCAACGGGCTGAACCGAAGCTTGTAGTTCGATGGGACACCTCAAGTTTGAAGTAATGCGAGACCATCAGCACGTAGGGTTCATGGCTTATGTGCGTAGGCATCAGGCGTGATGGTGAGAGCGTCGAATGAGCAGATTAAAAATAGCCACGACGTTCGCTGCATGTCGGGCTGAAAATCACATGGATGGAAGTCCTACGCTATGACGAGAGACCCAAGCTTAGTAGGCAGGCTCTTGTTCTCCAATCTCGTTATGGCTCTCGTCCTGATCGCGACCGTGGGATGCGGTGGAGATGGCCCCCCCAAGGGCGAACCTTCGCAATCTATGGCCACTGAACAGGTCTCCATAACAGAGTCTGACTTGTCCGACACTGCTCGCGCTGGCGAAAAGCTGTTCAATGCCAGTTGTTCGGTCTGTCACGGGATGGGCGCTGCCGGGACCAATCAAGGTCCGCCTCTGATCGACAGAATCTATCACCCCGGCCACCACCCGGACTTCAGTATTCGCAACGCTGTGGGTCAGGGAGTCAAGCAGCACCACTGGGTTTTCGGCGATATGGCTCCCTTAGCTAGCGTCTCATCGGAAGACGTGGAGAAGATCATCTGCTACATCCGAGAGGAGCAGCGCGCCGACGGCATCTTTGAAGGGGATGCCTTTTCAACGGTGTGCTGAGCCTTTGGGGGGATCAAACGGGGGCTGTCCATCCCAGAGTCGCAGGAGTTGGTGAGCGAGTAGGACCCCTTTCCAACGAGCGATGGCTAGACACTTGGCTGTTGGACTCTGCTCGCATGTGTTCCACTCACATCAACCGTTAATGTCGTGCTCGGGTTCTATCTACAAGTCAAGTTAGGCTGGAAACAGTGGGCCGGAGCGTACTCCTCCGCAGCCTGTCAAAGAGGTTTGCGAGCCAGGAAACAGTACAACGGCGTGAAGATCCCGGCCCTGCCGCCCGCCACAATGGCGTTGGCCGCCAAGTCCAGCAGCCTGACGACGCCCGTCGAGCCCTTCGGGAACACCCCAAACACCTCGGCCAGTCTGGATGCCCCGAAAAGCGCCTTGCGGCCCAGCGGAAGGCCAGTGGCCAGCCTTCTTTGCTGGGTCTCTATGGGCTGATACCATGGCGTGGTCGGACCATTCTCCTCGACCGCCCGGTCCATTCCCTCGATGATCTGAAATCCCGCCGTTTCGAGTGTCCGGTTCACATCTCCCATCGTAGCGATATCCTGGAGCGCGATGCCCCGCATCAGTTGCTGCTTCATGGCCCAGTGCCGATTGTCACTGGGATCGAACTTGTCCGTCATGCACATTTCCTGCCCCCAAAAAAGGGCTCCGGGTTTCAGCACACGGTAAATCTCGACGAACGCGCCCGCCTTGTCCGGCGCATGACACGTCGATTCGATCGCGTAACCGCGGTCGAATGTGTCGTCCGCGATGGCGCCCATGTTCATGAAGCTGCACGCAACGTAGTCGACCATGTGGTCGAGCCCCGCCTCGGCGTTCAACGATTTCGCATGGCCGATCTGGATCTCATTGCTGTTGATCCCTACGACCCTCACACCGGCGTCCCGGACGACACGCCGCATCGGCCCGCCGATCCCGCAACCAATATCGACCACCCTCATCCCCTCGCGCAACTCCAGCTTGGCGATCATCAGTCGCTGATGCCGGGTCTTGGAGTCCTCCAGGCTCTCCTGCGGCGATAGCGGCGCGAAGTGCAGGGATTCGCCCCAGGAGAGCAACATGAACTCGCCGCAAAGGTCGTAGTATTCCTTGACGGTTTCGGTGTGGTCGTAACCTGTCGCGCCGACATCCCGCGCAAGCGCTCTGTCGCTCCATCCATTGAAGTGTTGCACGCGACTGGAGACCTCCGACCCACGGTACGCGGCCTTCAGCCCCTTGGATAGTTTGCAGAGTTGCACGACACCCCCTTCAAACAGGTGACTATTGGACGGAGATGATGCACTCGTCCGCCCCGGCAGAGCCTTCATCCGCTACGCCATCCCCGTGTCCGACGACAGCCCCATATCAGAGCAGCACATAGAGGCATTAGCTCTGAGCGGGACGTTATTGTCTACAGTCATCTTTGGCCAACCGCGCTGAAGAAAACTAAGAAGGGTTGTGTTGCGGTTCAGACTGGAACTGTAATACAGCGCTTCCCTTGCCACGCCAGCCCCAGCGCCTCGTGTATCTCCGTGAGGAGCACCAAAAACCCACGAGCATAGATATGCTCAATGGTGTGCGACCCAATAATGCCCCCCGCCAGCACCGGGTGCGGTTGAGGCCCAGTCGAAACAGACCGCGCAGCTCTACCAGCGGGAAGAGCCTGGCCTACCAAGAAGACCTCGTGTGGTGGGTGAGGACGCGAGAGGAATTTGGCCGATGTTGTTGCATTGGCAGGATTATAGCTTGCGGACGGGTGTAGGTACAAACAAGGATAGGGTTGGGGCTCTAGGGTAGGATGACCTCGAGTTGAGTACCATGTGGACCAAGCAACACATTTGAGAAGCAGCTATAGCGGACCGTTCAACCCGATGCTATTGTTGTATAGTGATACCGGAATTCAACTCCGATGGTCTGCTGCCACCTGGAGTTCACCAAGCCGATTGGAACGAGTTAGTCAACAGGTTCGGATACACTTCGTGGAGAGCGAGGCTGCTCTCTGGACTCCGGGCAGCATTGGAGAACCTGAGGGGCGCAGGTTGTCGGACAGTCTATATCGATGGTAGTTTCGTGACGTCCAAGGAGGTCCCCAACGACTTCGATGCCTGCTGGGAAGAATATGGTGTCGACCCAGCGTACCTGGATGGCGTGCTGTTGACTTTCGATGTAGGACGGGCTACCCAGAAGGCTAAGTACATGGGAGAGCTATTTCCCGCATCGGCCATAGAGGGCGCAAGCGGCCTGTCGTTCTCGGAATTTTTCCAAACCGACATGGCTACCGGAAGATCCAAAGGCATCGTCTCCATTGATCTGGGACAACTGCGATGATAGAGACCGAACAGCAATATCGACTCACCAAGGCGCAGGCAGATGGATTTGCACGCACCTTGCTAAGTCTTAGACAACGCGTCGGACCCATTGATGGGATTCATCCCCGTATCGCTAAAGCTCAAGAGGATGCGGTAAGAAGCCAATTAGCCGATTTAGAAAGTGAATTGCGCGAGTACGAATCCCAGAAGCCTGACAAGTTCCGCATTGGTGCTCCCGAAGGAAAGGAGCCAATGACGGTATGGAAGGTACGTGGTGGCCGGTATGGGGAACGCGAGCAAGAAGTTCTTCAAGAGGGAATGCTGACCGTTCGCTCCACTCCTTACGATAATTACAGAGGTGCCAGTATCCCGCTGGGAGACTTGAGTGCTTTACGGAGTTACGGAGACGCGCGAACCATGGTGCAGCAGGCACATCCAGCTGAACAATCAGCGGCACGAATTAGGAATTGGGCTAGGTATGCATGGTACTTCGCACATGAGATGCCTACTCACGACCTAGTGGTGATGCCTCATCAGGGTGGACACCATTTCTCCGTGGGGGAGGTGTCTGGACGGTATGTACATCGGCCAGCGGAACCTGAATGGTCCCATGGTAGGCAAGTTCTATGGCTCGGCACAAACATTCCTGATAGCAACGTCGCCCCTGACTTGAGGGCATCAATACATGCGCCCGGCACCATCCACCGCATACGGTGTGTAAACGCAGAGGAACAACTTAGGACGCTGCTTAAGATCCACCGTGGTTCAGCATCTTGACTCGCGTCTACCCTGCCACCGGCGTCTCACGCCACGACTGACCGTCAAGAACGGCGTCCGCCCCGCCCCGCTTGCCTCGCGAGCCCCCAAGCTGCTTGAGAAAAAAAGACACCTCTGACGCAACGCACTGGTCCCGAATATCCTTAGCCCAATCCAAGTCCATCGGTCGGGCACCGCATCCGCTCTCCCCACCCACGATGACCCATTGCAGACTGCCGGTCTGTAGCCAAGGTGACAGGTCGACGCTGTCCAGCAACGGCTCCGCTGAAACAAAGCGTATAGGCCCGGGGATACGCGCAAGGACCGTGAGACGGGCCGCGTACTTCGGGCTTTCCACGGACGTCCCAATCCAGACGTTACGAGGCCATTCCGCGAACAATTCCTTACCGCACTGCTCCCACCAGCCCACGGCTCGGCCCGGACGTTTGGTCAACACCTGGAACACATGGTCATTCTGGGCTGAAGCCTGTTCCATGACCTGAAACACCCGCGAGATGAATGGGAAAGGCACCCGCGAATGGAACAGGTCGCTCATGCTGTTGACGAAAACACGCTTCGGCTTCCGCCAAGTCAGGGGTAGATCTAAGCGCTCTGGCAGCGGCGAACGTCGTCCGGCGCGGTCTCATATCCTGGCACGCCCATACCCCTCAGGCGAGGGTACAAGGCGTACATGTAGCAGTGGTCGCACCCTGGCGATACCCGTGTGCACCCCGTCACCGGATTCCAAGTCTCGTCTGTCCATTCGATCGCCGAAGCCATCTCGCCCCTCCTACCTAGTGAGGCAACGGTACCAACAGGGGCGTTGGCGGCGCTAGCAGGCTGCTGAAGAAAGGGGTGGCAGAGAGGCGGGGCCCCTTTGTCGGTAGTCTGAGGGTGTCCCCTCAGATATAATCTTCCCTCTTTCCTCGTACCAGAAAAGAGCTTGAAGAAGGTCAGGAACAGTTTTTCCGCAGCCTGATAGAGGCGGATGTCATGGGTCTCTGCGGGTTTGGCTCGGTGGATGGCAGAGGACATGGCGTAGCTAAGGCCCCTCCAACCCCGCCTGCTATAATTGAAACATGGTGAGAGTACAGCAGAGCGAGGCCACTAAGTCCGACACCGTCGCGCGGTTGTTGCGTGCCTTAGTGATTTCCTTGGCCGTGACGGCTGGGTTCGTGCTGCTGTTCGGCGGCATCGGGCTTGCCATCACGGCAGGCGCCCAGCTCTTGGACAAGGTTATCCCTTGGATAGGCTTGGTGATTGGCATACTGCTGACCCTGCTTGGGCTGTGGCTACTGGTCGGCCGGGGCAAGCTCTACGTAGGGATGGCGCAGCGGATGTCCGCCCGCATCAGCCTGTCTGGCAAGAACAAGATCGCCTCGTTTTTCCTGTTTGGCGTCGCCTACGCATTGGTGTCACTGAGCTGCACCTTCCCCATCTTCTTTCTTGCTGTGGGTGTGAGCCTTACTTCGGGCAACTACCTCAGCGGGCTGGGGCAATTCCTAGCCTACTCGCTGGGAATGGGCTTGGTGCTCACCGCCCTCACCTTGGCTATGGCGGTGTTCAAAGGCGCGGTGGTGCGCAAAGTGCGGGCCGTGATGCCGATCGTGGAGCGGGTCAGCCCAGTGTTGGTGACCCTTGCCGGCCTGTTCATCGTCTACTATTGGATAAGTATCGGAGGCTTGGGCCCTGAGGTGCTCCAGATAGGGTTCCTCAACAACATCGTGGAGGGCACGCTGGGGAGCGCCACCAACGAGGCCGCCGGCATAACCAACTCCATCCCCTTCTACGCCTTGGCCGCTGGAATGTTGGCGACCATCAATCCCTGTGGCTTCGCCCTGCTGCCTGCCTACCTCTCCCTGTACCTGTCAGGAGAGGACGCTCCCTAGCCTACCTGTCCTCGCGCAGTGCCTTGGGCAGCACGAAAGTCACGTTCTCGTCGATTTCCGACATACTGCTCACATCGTCCGGCTCGAGCTTCTCGATGACAGCATTCACCAGCACCTCCGGCGTGGACGCCCCCGATGTGATGCCGATGCGGGAGAACTGACGCACCTGTTCCAAGTCCAGCTCGTCAGGTCCGTTTATCAGAAAGGCTGGCACCCCTTGGGCCGCCGCCACCTCTCGCAGCCGGTTGCAGTTGGAGCTGTTCTCAGCCCCGATCACCAGCACCACATCCACCTTCTCGGCTAGGGCCTTCACTGCCACTTGGCGGTTGGTGGTGGCATAACAGATATCATTCCGTATGAGGACATTTCCGAAGCGGCGCTGTATGTCGGCGACCGCCTCTCCGGTATCGTCCACTGACAGGGTAGTCTGGGTCAGCACCGCTACCGGAGTATCGGGGTCCCAGTCGGGCAGGTCGATTTGCTCGCGATTGTCGACCAGTGCCATGCTGGCTTGGCCCATGGTCCCCCGCACCTCCTGATGGTCACGGTGTCCCACCAGCAGAATGCGACGCCCCTCCCGGTCGTACTTGGAGGCTTCGTTGTGCACACGAGTCACCAATGGGCAGGTGGCGTCGATGACGGTGAGGCGGCGCTGTTCCGCTTGTTGGAAGTCCTCCGGCGGTGAGCCATGGGCGGAGAAGACAACGACCGACCCCTCCGGTATTTGGTCCACATCCTCCACGGTGACGGCGCCCTTGTTCTCCAAAGAAGCAACCACGTAGGGGTTGTGCACGATCTGGTGCTTCACATACACCGGGGGTCCGAACCTCTTCAGGCAAAGCTCCACAACCTCGACGGCTCGCACCACGCCAGCGCAAAAACCGCGGGGCGAAGTGAGGATTACCTGCATCTGATGCCTCCTGACCCGGATTCCTATGGCGCGGTCTGTCTTGTTGCGTCCATGCGAATTATACCAAAGCACATCAGAGCCTTATGCAGAACGCGAGATGCGTCGCTTGTTACGCTGGCCCAGTTCACTTATCATTGTCACGCTTGGGCAGGCGTCCACGAACGCCGGCCCCGCCCAGCCCAGCCCAGATAAATACGCGCATTGGCGGGACGCTGCAACGGGACACTGCAACAGGACCCCGCACCAGGAAAGGAAACGGCCATGACCATCCTGCAAGACTACATGGATAAGCATCAAGGTTCGGCACAGAGGTACCAAGAGGCGCTGGGCCAGTTCCCATCAGGGGTGACCCACGACAACCGGTTCGCCTCACCTTTCCCCCTGTACGTGACCCACGGAGAAGGCGCCCTCAAGTGGGACGTCGACGGCAATGAGTACGTGGACTACGTCATGGGACACGGTGCCCTGCTGCTGGGCCACTCCCACCCTGCGGTGGTCGCGGCTGTCACTGAGCAGATGGCCAAGGGTACCCATTTGGGTGCCAACACCGAACAGGAAGTGCGCTGGGCAAACTCCATCAAAGCCCTGATGCCCTATGTGGAGAAGATGCGCTTCCACAGCTCAGGCACCGAGGCCACCCTCATGGCCTTCCGACTAGCCCGCGCCTTCACCGGCAAGACCAAAATCATCAAGCTGCAGGACCACTTCCATGGCTGGCATGACTACGCCATGGCTGGCTCCGACCGTGGCGCTCCGGGCATACCCGCCAGCGCATGGGAATCGATGCTGGTACTCCCCGCGGGCGACCTTGGTGCCGTGCAGGGGGCCTTGGAGTCCGACAACGACATCGCAGGGCTGGTGCTGGAACCCACAGGGGCGCACTTTGGCCAACTACCCCTGGACCTGCCCGATTACCTGCTGGGACTGCGAGACCTTACCGCCAAGCATGGCGTATTGCTGATCATGGATGAGGTGGTGACGGGCTTCCGCATCGCACCCGGAGGTGTACAGACCCTCTACGGAGTCCGCCCCGACCTGACCACACTGGCCAAGGTCGCCGCTGGCGGGCTACCCGGCGGGGCCGTCGCGGGTCGTGCTGACATCGTCGACCAGATGGCCTTCACCGGCGATACGGCGCGAGACAATGCCGAGCGCGTGTACCATCCCGGCACCTTCAACGCCAATCCCCTGTCCGCGGCCGCAGGCTATACCTGCTTGGAGTTGCTGGCACAAGGCAACATCAGCCAGAGCGCGAATGCCATGGCTGAGCGTCTCAAGACAGGCATGAACGCCATACTCTCGAAGAATGAGGTCGCAGGCCACGCCCATGGCATCGCCTCCATCGTGCATCTGGTGATGGCCGACTGCGATTGCGACCGCTCCATATGCACTATGCCTCACTCCCAGATCAAGCAGGCCATCGCTGCCCCGCGCGTGACAGCTCTCAAGCGCTCACTGCAAAACAATGGGGTAGACATAATGGGCCGCAGCGCCTTCCTAGTGTCTGGCGTGCACACCGAGCAACAGATTGACAGCACGCTGGAGTCCCTCGAGCGTGCCCTCGGCGAAATGCGCAACGAGGATGCTATCTAGGTCCGGAGTTCAATGGCTACCATCGACGACCTGCAGCAGGCCTATGTGAGCCTGGACCGGCGACTTGCGACTCGCGACGAGTCGCAGATTGACGCGGATTGTCTGCTGTCTTTCGAATACAACTATCCGCACCAGCCGGTCCAAGTGTCCATCGACACTGAGGAGTTCACCGCTGTCTGCCCTTGGACCGGCCTCCCCGACTACGGCACACTGACCGTCACCTACACCCCATCTCGGCGTTGCATCGAGTTGAAGTCGCTCAAGTACTACCTGCTCTCCTACCGCGACGTCGGCATCGTACAGGAGCACGCCGCCAATCGACTGCTCAACGACTTGGTAGAGGCCTGCCAGCCCCGATGGATGAAAGTAGTGTTGGACTACAAGACCCGCGGGGGTATCCACACATCGGTTAGCGTCGAATACTCGGCGTCCTCAAACTGACCGTTATCCATGCCTAGCTACGGCGTAACCCTCCTGTCGGGCGGACTGGATTCCACGACCGTCAGCGCATACGCCCGGCAGCATGTCGACCGGCTTACCGCGCTGACCTTTCTCTACGGCCAGACCCACAGCAAGGAAACAAGGTGTGCTGAAGAGGTGGCTGCTCATCTGAGACTCAACCAAGTGCTGGTGGACATCTCCTTCCTGCGCGATGTGGCTTGGTACTCGGCTCTGACCAACCCGGACATGTTCCCCACACCCAAGGACCGTTCCGCTCGGGAGATGGGAGCGTCCATTCCCATCACCTACGTGCCCCTGCGCAACACCCTGTTCCTAACCCTCGCCGGGGCATACCTAGAGAGCGAGGCACTGAAAGCCATTGAGTCTGAGGGACGAGACCCAGCCGACGTGGAGGCTCACATCTATATCGCCCCCAACGCCATCGACTATTCCGGCTACCCCGACTGCCGCCCCCAGTTCTACGCCGAAGCCCAACGCACCCTGCTGGAAGGCAGCAAGCTCTGGAACCAGTACGGCGTGGTCATGGAGGTACACACTCCCATCATCCACATGTCCAAGCGGGACATCATCCACTGGGCGCAGGAGCTGAATGCGCCACTGCACCTCACCTGGAGCTGCTATGAAGGGGGCGACCTACCCTGCGGCCGCTGCGACAGTTGTCAGCTACGTGCCAAGGGGTTCGATGAGGCAGGCGTCACAGACCCGCTGCTAGACCGGACGCAACGCACTGACATCAGTTTATAGACGTCGACGCTATCCAGGTGATAGCATTGGCCGCACACTATGACGAATGGTCCCGAACCGGCTTCCCAAACCGACTCCAACGCCCTTTGGGGCGCTGTTACAGAATTGCACAGCTCCATCGCCCGGATTGAGGGAGCGGTAGGTCGTCTCGAAGGTGCCGTGAACGCACTAATAGAAGGCCAGCGCCAACTCATCGAAGGCCAACGCGAGATCAACCAACGCATCGATAGGGTGATCTTCGTTGGCGTTACCGTCGGAGCTACGCTAACGGCCGCCATGATCGGCGGTCTCGTAGCCGTAGCCATCCTCGGCTGAAGGGCGGCCGAACGCCCGTCAACCCTGCCCTACGATCTAAGCAGGCCCCACCAGTATATCGTCACCCTCAATGCGCACGGGGTACACCGGTACGTTCTCATTGGCGGGAGGGTTCAGGCACTCGCCGCTAGTCACGTTGAAGGCCGAGCCGTGCAGGGGGCACTCCACCTCTTCCCCGCCGAAGTCGCCCTCGGACAGGGCAGCATAGGCGTGGCTGCAGATGTCACTGATGGCGTGGATGTTCCCGCCCACGTTGGCCAGCAGTATCTCCTCGTTGCCGATACGCACCGACTTGCACTTCCCTAGGGCAACCTCGCCCACCTGGGCCACCTTGACGAACTCCTCCGGCATGGTACTTCCTCCAACAACTATCTCAAAAGCACTAGTATCTTGAAAACCTAGCGCAGGGCTCGAAGGCCCGTTCAAAACCCATAGAGTATAAGGCACAGCCCCGCTTGTTAGAAGTGCCTGCCTGCTGTCGACTGCTGCCGGGGTTCCGGCAACGTTGCGTCGCAGCGTATACTTTCCCCCAACTCATAACGTGGAGGCACTCAGTGGCTCAGCATCAAGATGACCACGACCACGAGCATGACCATCCCCATCCCCATGTCGACACCCCTCATGTAGACGCAGAAGAGCACGAGCTCACCTACTACGAAAAACGCATCATCGCTCTCTCCAACCTCCTGATAGACAAGGGCCTCATCAGCTCCCAAGACCTGCTGAATGTGCTCAAGGAGATGGAGGACACTACGCCCATGGTGGGTGCCAAGGTGGTGGCCCGGGCTTGGGCGGACCCCGACTTCAAGCAGCGCCTGCTACAGGACGCCAACCTCGTGATGGGCGAACTGGGCATCGCGTTGCAACGTTTCCGCCTGCTGAAGGTGGTGGAGAACACCGACGCCGTACATAACGCTGTTGTCTGCACCCTCTGCTCTTGCTACCCCATTCCCCTCCTAGGCTATCCACCTGACTGGTACAAGGACGAGTTGTACCGCTCCTGGATAGTAGACGACCCTCGGGCTTGTCTCAGCGATATGGGGATGAACGTGTCCAGCGGCCAAGACGTCCGTGTGTGGGACTCCACCGCCGAGGTGCGCTATCTAGTACTGCCCCAGCGCCCCACAGGCACCGAAGGCATGGGCGAGGAAGAGCTGGCCCAACTCGTAACCCGCGACAGCATGATCGGCGTCGGCCAAGCCCTGTCGCCGAACCAAGTGGTTGTGGCGTAGAGCGACTAGCGCAGTCCGCCTTTGCAGAATGAGCCGCTCATCTGTGGGAGAGACACATTGGCAGAAGTAAACCGAGTATCCGTGATATTCGACGACGCCCGCACACTGGAAGCGAGCGCCCTGAGAATGTTGGACCAGGGAGACATCCGCGACGCGGCGGAGGAAGGCGTGGCGGGCGACCAAACGGGTGGCCGACGCCCTGATTCTGGCCCGCACGGGCCAATAGCCACGCACGTCGGGCAAGACGCTCCAAGGCCTGCGCTTCCTGTCTAGAGACGACTCTTCTGTGCGGGACCTGCGTAAGTAGTACTCGGCGCGACAGCACGAGCTACACGGCAGTGCCTTCTACGACGGTAACTACGAGCCGCAGGACGAAGTGGCCGCTGAAATTCGGCGGACCGCCCATTTCGTCCAACGAACCCAAGATTTGGCCGATGGTCGGTAGGGCGATTGTTAGCATCAGGGCCAACGGGGGGAACGTGGACATTGCAGATAGACTGCTGGAAGAATCGGCTGCACGACTGAGGCGATACTTGGAGGTCATGGACTCTGAGGAGTTGAGAGGAGTGTTTACCATGGCTTTTATTCACGGGCACAAGTACAGCGGCCCAATAGCGTCCAAGGTAGAGACGCAGGAACTACTCGTGCGAATAGACGCTTACCTAAAGAAAGCCCGGTGATTGCCCCCCTTCAAAGAAGGGGGGCGACACCCAGTATTGCACCGCCGGTACCGGGCGGGAGGATGTAAGCAGGTAGGGGCAGGCCTTGTGCCTGCCCCTCCTATATTTCATGCTGGTGTGAGGGCCAAATCCCAGCAGCTATGGTCCTATATGGAACGGGCTCGCAAGGGTGGCGCAGGGGCCAATACCTTGTGCACGGGGTCTACCATCAAACGGAAAGCCTCCAATGTGGTGGCGCCCAGCAACCTCTCTTCATCCGGACTGAAGAGCACGAGGCAAGTGCGTTGCCTCCCGCCGTATCCTATGCGCGCCTCGCCAACTGACCAGACCTCTGTGCTGCCATTGCCGAATACTATGGGCTCTTCGTCAATCGGCGCCACACTCAACTGTGCCATCAAGGATGCTGGCAACACAGTATGGAATGCGCCCGTATCAACAGTGACGTCCACTTCGTGGAGGTCACCACCGTCCTTGTTTCCTACGGCGATTGTTACGTCGAACATACCCATAGTATCCCCTTCAGGGGTGGTTCCCCCCCTGTGAAAAACGCCGAGAGAGAGCTGGGTGCGATGGTATGAGCCACCCTCACACCGACTTCTCCTCGCTACTTCCCTGAGTTACCGCTGCCCCGGATTCGCCACCGGCTCCATTAAATGTTCCGACTACTACGCCCCTGCGCCCTCCGGCGTCTTCTCCGGCAAACCGGCGATGTAACTCACTGCGTCCTCCAGCGAGACTACGTCCGCGTACTTGGCCTGCATGTCGAACAGGTTGATCTCGTGGGATGCTTGGCCCCTGTCGAAGGTGCACTCCTCCACGATGGCAACCTTGTAGTTGTAGGAGAAAGCGTCGACCACTGTGGCCCGCACACAGCCGCTGGTAGTGGTGCCGGTGACGATCAGGGTGTCCACCTGCAACTCCGTCAGGTAGCTGGCTAGCGGTGTCCCGAAAAACACGCTGGGCTTGTCCTTGAGGATTACGATGTCGCCGGGCTGTGGCGCGATCTCCCGCACGATCTCGTTGGCGTCGTTGCCTTGGTTGGTGAAGTCTTCGTCGTTGCGCGAGTTCTTGCCCGCCCAGCGCCCAACGTTGAGGGCGACTTGTCGGGGCGGGGCCGAGCTGTAGAAGATGGGCACGCCCTTCTCCCGGGCGGCCTCCAACAGCCTCTGGGTGTGAAAGACCCCTTGCCAGCCCTCTTCGCCACAACTGTTGCGATACTTCTGAATGGAGTCCAGGATGGGCTCAGGCGTGTCTCCCACGAAGTTGTAATTCACGTCCACCACGATGATGGCAGGGTTCTTGCCGTAGCCCTGACTCTTGCCATATCCGGCGGCCTCGAACACCTTCTTGTCGCGCTCGGTGAGGAAGTTGTCCCAATTGGCCATCATTGCCTCCTATTCTCGTAACCGTTCCAAGGTAGGGATAATTTGGGGTTTGGCACCACTGTAGCACAACGAGCTTGCCGTCGAAAGTACGGTCCCCGCTCCCCAAGCCTAGCTCGTGCCCGAGGCCTAGCCCGCGTCTGAAGCCTAGCCCCGCGTCTGAGTGGTAGAATCCCATCGCCTCTCTCGCCGGAGATCCGGCTTACATCGACCCGCCGGAGATACGGCTTATATCGAAAGGAACGAGCGCATGAGCAACTGGGATACCTCCCTAGCCCGGGCCTACCACGACACCACCAAGCACTCCTACGAGAGTGTTCGCGCCGGAGCCCACTTCCTCGACTGGACGAACCAGCCCCTACCTTTCAAGATATACGACGACCCAGAACAGGTTCCCCTACCTCGAGATATCCCCGGTTCCAGCATACCCAGCCTGTCTGCCATAGCAGCTACGGGTGACCCAGTGGGCGGCGAAGTGGTACCCGGTCTGGCGGCTCTGACAACCCTGCTGCACTACTCCGCGGGCATCACGCGAAAGCGCGATTACGGCGGTGGCGAGATATACTTTCGTGCCGCAGCGTGCACCGGTGCCCTGTACCACATCGACCTCTACCTAGTGTGTGGCGACTTGGCCGACCTTCCTGCTGGCGTGTACCACTACGGCCCCCACGACTCCGCCCTCACCAAGTTGCGTTCTGGCGACTACCGTCCTCTACTTGTAGAGGCCTCGGCTGGAGAAGAAAGCGTAGCCAGTGCCCCGGCTGTGGTCGTGTTCACATGCACCTACTGGCGTAACTCTTGGAAGTACCAGAGCAGGGCCTACCGGCACACTTACTGGGACGGCGGAACGATTCTGGCCAACTTCCAGTCAGTAGCAGCAGCCCACAGTCTGCCCGCCCGTTTGGTGATGAACTTCGCAGACGAGCCCATCAATCGTATGCTGGACTTGGACACGTACAAGGAGGTTACCGTCGCCTTGGCCCCTGTGGGCAGGGGAACCACTGTGTCCGCCGCCACCTCGCTGGACACTCCCCCTCTGGGTCTCTCGACCCAACAACTGTCCCGCCACGAGGTGGACTACCCCCTCGTCCGCGCCGCCCACTCCGACTCTATCCTGGAGTCCGCAGAAGACGTCGTGCGTACCCGCGGTGCCATCCCTACTGCCACCACGACCGCGCCTTCTGGCCCCCTCTTTCCGCTGCTGCCATCGGAGTCCTTACCCGAGGAGCCGCCCAAAGAGCCGCCCAAAGAGCCGCCGGAAGAGCCGATAGAAGGCGTAATTCAGAGGCGAGGCTCGACCCGCAAGTTCTCGCGAGAGCCCATCGGTTTCTCCCAGCTTTCTGCCCTACTCAGGGCCGCTTGTACTGGCGTTCAGGCCGATTTCCTGCAACCAAATGCGAACCACCTGTGCGACCTATATCTGACAGTGCACGACGTGGACGGCCTGCAACCCGGGGCATACGTATATCACCGCGACCTAGAGGCGTTGGAGCAGCTCAAAGAGGGAAACTTCCGCACCGAGTCGGGCTATCTAGGGCTGAGCCAGGACCTGCCTGCAGATGCCAGCGCCGACATCTTCTTCCTCACCAACTTGGACCCAGTGCTGGAGCGCATGGGGAACCGCGGCTACCGTGCCGCACAAATCGAAGCCAGCATCACTGCGGGGAAGTGCTACCTTGCAGCCTACGCCCAACGCGTAGGAGCCAGCGGCCTGACCTTCTACGACGATGACGTGACTAACTTCTTCTCGCCCCACGCCGCAGGCAAGAGCGTCATGTTCCTCATAGCCTTGGGCAAGCGCGCCCGTCGCACCTCAACTTAGGAACGACTATCAAAACAGCCCCCACCCGAGATCATCGGCCTCCCCCCGTCATCGCTATGAAAATAGGCGCCAACCGGAGGCGATCGGACCAAGCTCTCTTCCCCCTCAGGGGGAAGGTTAGAGCCTGCCCCGGACCCCGATCCGGGGATGGGGGTGAATGGTCAGTCGAACCTCCCCTGTATCGGCTGGCGTGCCCGACTGTCATCCTCATACGTGGCCCCCGCCAAGCCCATGGGCAATTGCTATGAAAGAGCTGTCCAAGCACCAGCAAGCAGTCGCCCCCGTCATTGCTATGAAATTGGGGATTGCACACGACAGCGCTCACTCGATCCGTTCGTCTCACGCAGTCGAAGGGCGGGCCGCCGCAGAGCAAAACGTACGGCTCATCCCCCGTCATTCCCGCGAAGGGAGACCTTTGATTAACCGGTGAGTTTCTCACGAGACGGTGGTATAGAGGCCGCTGAGGCTCTTCCTGATGGGCGTTGCTCCGTGAAAGGACGCAGGCTACAGCCCCAAAAGCCCTGTCTCCGGGAGCGCTTCCTCCCGTCTCTCGTCCCTTAGGCACACTGCCCCCTAGGCCGAACCGTGGCGAATCCGGTCAGCCCTCCTCAGGTTGTAGGCCATCAGCTTGAACCACATCTCCAAGGCGTTGCGCTTAGTCCCACGGTATCGCACACGTTGGTAGCCATAGCTGCGCTTCAGCGTCCCGAACACCTTCTCCACCTTCGACCGTATGGGCGATATCAACTCATTGCGACGCTGCTGCCAGTGAGACAGCACTGGTTGGTGTTTGTTGGCCCGATTCATAGTACGGTCCTTGATCCCTTGGGACTTCAGCCAATCGCGTCTACGTTTCGACTGGTAGGCCCTGTCCCCGTAGACCGCCATCTCGTCTCCACTGACCAGTTCCTCCGCCACCTCGCTCTCATACGTCTTGGCCGGAGTGAACACTGCCGTACGCACGATGCCTGACCCCTCATCCACCCCAATATGCACCTTGTAGCCGAAGTGGGACCGACTGCCACGCTGGAACCCGGTCCAGTCTGCATCGGGGTCGTTAGGACTCTTGGCCCCGCGTCCCTTGTCCAGAGGCGGGCGTCGTACTTGGGCCTGTACCAGTGTGGCGTCCATCAGAGTCCCACGCTTCAGCACCATCCCCTGCTCTTCAAGCTGCCTCTCCAATTCCGCGAATAGCTGGCCACTCAGATCCTCTCCCAATGCGGTGCGGAACCGGCTGATGGTGGAGTAGTCTGGCGCGTCCTGCTGGAATCCCAATCCCACGAAGCGACGAAAGGCCATCCGGTCGTTCAAAGCCTCTTCCATCTGAGGGTCGGAGAGGTTGTACCACTGCTCCAGCAACAACACCTTGACCATCATCAGGGGTGGATAGCTGGGTCTGCCTTCCTTGGCCGAGTAGACCCCCTCTACCAGCTCCTCTAGCCTGTCCCACTCCACCGCCCGGTCGATTCGCTCCAGTCTCTGGTTCTGGCCCAGCTTCGCTGACACCAACGTCTCCGCCAATGATCCCTGGCTCATCTCTCTATGCATGCTCCCTCCCCCCTACCTCACTGCCTCGATTGTCGGAGCAAATCAGGAGTTATGCAAAGGTCTCCGAAGGCGGGGACCCACGGCCCGGACCATTGGGCAAGTCGCACCCCAGTAGATCAACGTCCCCCATTCCATACTCTTACGTGGCCTTCACGAGGCCATGGGCAATTCCCGCCGAGGGAGACCTTTGCATAACCCCCTCCCCTTTCAGGGCTTGTATCAGAAATCCCCTCTCCCCCCGCGGGAGAGGGTTAGGGTGAGGGGGAAAGGCTGCATCCCCAGCTGCCGCTTGATGTGCGCTCACCTTGGATGCCAGCTTTCGCCGGTGCGACGAAGGTTTTGCAAAGGTCTCCAGAGACGGGAACCCACGGCCCGTACCGGAGCACCATCCCGCCCAACACCCCCAGCAAAACCACAGGCATGATAACGCCCCCTTGCCAACCCCCCTAAACCCCAGTCGTATAATTGAGACCAGCCCAACTAGGTCACGGCCCACATCACATCAAGGCAGGTTTCATAAAGCCCCGATTCGGCCCCATCCACATCCAGCCAGCGCCAAGACGCCACAAAGTGCCACACAAACCTGGCGGCAAAAACCCTCGCAACAGATACAACTTTAGAACAAAATGCCATAAATGCCAGAGGAAACAGATACAAACAGACTTGTCCCAGATACAAACAGTGTGGTATTCGACCCCTCCACAGATACAAATGCATCACACCGCCGCCATACTCTGTGGCGGTGGTGTGACCAAGGCCCAACCCGAAGCCGCCCCTAGCCATGTCTAGAAAGGAACCGCCGTGCCCATAGCCGAGGTATTGCCCGGACTTCACATCAAGACCGCCCATACCAGCGACCGCGAAATACCGGCCCACTGGGGTCGCCTCACCATTCGCCAAGGCCAGACACCCCAGCATCCCGCTGACGTCCTGCACATCGACCTGCCCGACGACGCTCAGTGGCCACCGGAAACCGTAGCGCGGATAGTCGACTTCATCGACTCCCGATTGGCCCGCCAAGTGCCGGTGCTCGTGGAATGCGAGGCGGCTGTGAGCCGCAGCCCATCAGCCGTGGTGGCCTACCTGATGCACCGCGACGGCTTGGACGTTGAGCAGGCACTGCAGAAGCTACGCGAAACCTACCCTCCCGCCGACCCCTCAGCCCGCATCCTCGACTCCCTCAGCGCCTATTTCGGGCACTAGAGGGAGTCCTCTCCACTCTGGGCCATCACCCCGCATATTGCCCACTACTGCCCCGCATACTGCCCACTACTCGCCACTATTCGCCATTACTCGTTAGTGGGCGTACTCGACATAACTTGGGCTCGCTACTAGAATCGGTGGCAGGTCTGTTGCTCCCGAGCCATCCATGGTCCCAGTTTCCGCTCGGTAGCAGACAAGCATCAAGCCAACACCAAACATCGATATCAGAAGGGAGACTCACCCATGACACTGGGAAATTTCGGTAGGAGTATTCGAGACGCTTTGACCGGGACCATCACCGGGGCGGGCGACGTTGTCGAGAGCGCCATCGACGCCGCTCGTCGGACCACTGTTGGGGCCATGGAAGGCTCCAGAGACACGGTAACGGGATTCCAGGGTATGGTCAGCGACGTACTCAAGGGCGCAGTACAAGCCACCAACGAGGTGGGCACCGAATTGGGGTCCACTGCCAAGGGCGCAGTAATTGGCGTGATTCGGGGCGTGGGTGAGGTCAGTACGGTGACAGTGGGTGTGTGCAGCGATACAGTACGCGCCGCCATAAAGGGCACCGGCGATGTGGGAGCGGACGTCAACACTGTAGCCCGCAGCGCCGTCGAAGGGGCCATGGAGACCACGAAGAGCGTCGGCTTGCGCGCCGAGGACATGGCCTTCAGCGTGGCCCAAGGTGCCATACAGGGTACTAGGGACGTGGGTGGAGACCTCGGCTCTGCTGCTAGGGACACCATGAAAGGCACCATCCTCGGCACACAGGAAGTGGGCGGCAGCGTCATTGAGTCCATCGAAGACACTACTCGTGGGCTGATTCGTGGCGCATCTGAAGTGGGGGGCGACGTAGCTTCGGTCACACGCAACGCGGTGGAGGGGGCCATTGAGGCCACTGGCAGCGTCACCGTTAGAGTACAGGACGCCGCTTTTAGCGCAGCTCGGGGCGCCATTCATGGCTCGCGTGAGATAGGTGGAGACTTGGGGGCCACTGCACGGGACGCTATCACCGGGACCGTCATTGGGACGCAGCAGGTCGGTGGAAACCTGATGATGGCCATCGAGGACAGCACCCGTGGCCTGATCAAGGGTACCGCTGAGGTGGGCGGTGACGTTGCATCCGTCGCCCAGAACGCCGTGGAGTCGGCCATCGACAGCGCCAAGAGCATCGGAGTCCGCGCCGAGGACGCTGCGTCGGCAGCCGCCAATGGGGCCGTCAGCGCCGCCGGCTCTTTCGGCGAGAACACTGTCAACTCCGTCACCAACGTCGTGTCCGGCACCGTCTCCGGCGTCAGAGTAGTGGTCAGGGCACCCTTCCGGGGCGACTCCGACTCTCAGAAGTAACTCTGGTCCAGTAGCGTCGTACCTCGCTCTTCAGGGGTGCCAGCGCTCCAAGCGGTGAGGTACGACGCCGAAATTGTCGGAACCGGTCACAACTTCTTCCAGACGGCAAACACCATCCCATGCGACACTGAGACCAGCCCTCGCCCACGGAGATTTTTGCATAACTCCATCCGTCATTGCTTCGAAGATAGGTGCCAACGAGGTCGGTTGCACCCAGAACTCCTTCCCCCTCAGGGGGAAGGTTAGGATGGGGGTGAATGGTCAGTCGAACCGCCCCTGTACCAGCCGGCGTACCCCAATTTCATCCTCATATGTCGCCCTCACCTGGCCATCTGTCATTACCATGAGAATAGACACCGAGGCCTCGACAGCCGCCGCTGCCGTCATTCCCGCGCAGGCGGGAATCCACGGCCCGGTGCTATGCCCGAAGCCAACGCTCTATCAGACGCCTGACTCTCCATCCCCATACGCGGTATCACAGGGCCATGGCCAAATCCCGCGCAGGCGTATCCACGACCGGTATCTCACGCGTTCGGTGCCATGAGAGTCATGACCCTATGAGAGAGTTGCGTCGTATCGTCAGCCCGATCGGGCGTATGCTGCTGGAAATACCGGCCGTCCTGCTGATCGTCCGCACCGTACGCGAGATGGGCCGTGACGATGCCACACACATGGCCGCTGGAGTGGCTTATTATGCCATCCTCTCCCTTTTCCCGCTGACCATCGGCCTTCTCTTTGTGTTCAACCTAGTGCTGGGGTCCCGCTCCATCGAGGCCGACCTGGTTAACTTCTTCCAGACGTACCTGCCCGGCTCCAACGAGTTACTGGGCTCTAACATTCAGGCCGTCGAGGGAGTTCATGGGTTTTTGGGGGTGATAGGAATAATTGCGCTGTTCTGGACTGCCAGCGCCATGTTTGGAGCCATCAGTCGGGCGGTCAACCGCGCTTGGGACGTTCATCAAGACAGGCCCTTCTACATCGACAAGGTACGCAACCTCGCCATGTCCTGCGGAGTGGGGTTGTTGTTCCTGATATCCATGGTAGCCACCGCCTCCCTGCAGATACTCGAAAGAATCGATGTCCCCGGCGTGGGCCGTCTCGAATTCTTGGAGCACAACGGCATCAACCTCCTGACTCGAACGCTTCCCTTCATATTCACGCTTGGTATCTTCCTGATTGTCTATAAATTCGTCCCCAACACCGAAACCCGCTGGAGGCACATCTGGCTGGGGGCTGTGGTCGCTGCCGTCGCCTTCGAAGTGGGGAAGAGCATTTTTATCTACTACCTGGAACACTTCGCCGACTACGCCAAGGTCTACGGCTCCTTGGGCTCAGTAGTCGCCTTCCTAGCCTGGACCTACATCTCCGCCCTGATCCTGATAGCCGGCGCGGAGCTGGCCTCAGAATACGGTCGCATGAGAATGGGCGTAGGCCAAGGCCGCCTAATAGAACGCCGTCCACGAAGGGGCGAAGCGCGGCGCGTGGATTGAGCTCAGGGGTGGTTTGATCCCCGTACGGTCGGACGAGGGTCGTCGGATCCATTAGCTTGGCAAGTGTCGTCCCGTGACGGCCAGTCCCGCGGAGACTATGCCCTCGACGCACGCGGTCAACCGCATACCACAAGCCCCTTGCTGTAGGCCACGGCTTCCCGTATCATCGAGGCGATCGGACGCCTTTAGAGGCCTCAACCGGAGGTAAGGAGTTGGCCCTTTCATGTACATTGTGGACTACACGCCGGGAGCCGCTCTATTGGTGACGCCTCATCCTGATGATGCGGAAGGGGGGTGCGGGGGCACCTTGGGTCGGTGGATCAGCGAGGGAACTAAGGGCTATTACGTCCTCTGCACCAATGGCGACAAGGGCTCCGGCGACCCGGAGATGACCCAGGAGAAGCTGGCCGTCATACGGGAGAAGGAGCAGCAGGAGGCCGCCGACGTCATGGGCGTCAGTGAGGTCACTTTCCTGCGCATCCCCGATGGCACCCTTGAGGATAACCACGAGTTGCGCAAGGGCGTGGTGCGGGCGATTCGCAAGTACCGGCCCGACGTGGTGATGTGCATCGACCCGTGGCGCTCCAAGTCCCACACCCATCGCGACCATCGAATGAGCGGGTTGGTGGCGCTGGAAGCCATCGCGCCCTACGCCTGCAACCCTCACTACTACCCTGAACTGCTCCACGAAGAGGGCTTGGAGCCTCACTTGGTCAAGGAGGCCTACCTCTGGGGCAGTGAGGACCCCGACACGTACGTGGAAGTCGACCTGACCAGCCTACGGCGGAAATATGATTCCCTGAGCATGCACGCCAGCCAGTTCCTAGGACGCACAGGCCGGTGGGAGCGCACACAGCAGTGGGCCCGTCAGACAGGGGAGGCAGTGGGCTTGGAGTTCGCCGAGCGCTTTCGACGCATACAGGTGGTCGCTGACCCGTGGATGGCCCGCTACTCCCTTAACGGTGCGTCCTAGCCGACCGCTCTCCCATTGCCCTCTCGCCCAGCCTAGGCTGCCTAACCTATAAGGTCCGCCAACCTGTCGAGTTGGTCCCCGCCGCGAATCGTGGGCAACATCATCAGTTCGTCCATTCCCGCGCTGGCGTAGTCCCTCAAGGCATCCTTGGCCGCCTCAGGCGTGCCGATGATGCCTTGGGCGATGAACTCTGCTGCCGGACCCATCTGGGAGTAGTAGTGGCGCAGGTAGTTCGCGCCCTCCTCCGCTGCCCCTTGCCCTAGGGCATAGTAGACCAGTCCTACCAGCCTAGGGCGTCCTTCGCGTCCGGCCTCCGCCCAAGAAGCCTCGGCGACAGCGTATTGGTCCATGAGCTCCTGAGGATTCGCGGGCGCTGCTACGAACCCGTCAGCCCAGCGTCCCACGCGGCTGATGGCGCGTCGATCACGTCCTCCGATGAGCACCTCAGGCCCACCGGCGCGGGCCGGAGCCGGGCCTACAGGGCCAGTGTCTTCTGCAAGTGCATCTCCCGACCATACCTTGCGCATCAGGTCCAACTGCTGCTCGAACCGTCGGCCCCGCCCTTGATAGGGGGCTGGGGCAGCCCGGAAGTCGTCCTGTCGCCGTCCAATCCCGAGCCCTAGTGTAAGACGTCCTCCAGAAAAAGCGTCGAGGGTGGCAGCCTCCTTGGCCAACACTCCGGCATTGCGGAGGCTGGCCAACACCAAGGTGGTGGCCAAGCGTACACGCTGGGTGACCGACGCCACCACTGCTAGGGTAATCATCGGCTCGTAGCAAGGGAAAACGATGCGGTCGATAACGGCGACGCTTGAGAAGGGCCCTTGGTCAGCCTTCTGCGCCCACTCCACGATTTCCGACGCGCTCGCCCCCGGCAGAGCAGCCGGCAACCCGATGCCGATGCTCATGTTGTCGTTGCTAGTGGTCATGATTACCCTCCGGTGGGTGCCTAGATTCCCTTAGGTCCGGCATCGGAACTGTATATGCTGGGACACTCTGCTCGTCTGCCGACAGATTCCGACGGCGGCTGTCCACTTGGCCGGATGGTTCCAGAGTGTAACTCTCAAACGCAAACTTTGCAATTGGACGGGTATAAAGTTGCAATGGAACAAGGGTAAACATTGCAATTGGACCAGAGCTAACATTGCAATTGGACAAGGATCAACATTGCAATTGGACAAGGACCAACATTGCAATTGGACAAGGTTGGGACTTACAATTGGACACATGGAACTCACCGACTTACGTCCTCGATTTATCCAGTCACGGCTTGCCGAGTCATTGGAGGACTCGCCTGTGGTTCTCATTCAGGGGCCGCGTCAGTGCGGGAAGACTACCCTCGCCCAGATTGTATGTCCATCCGGTTCGACAGGAAATCGGATGGAGTCTCGCACTGCTGAAGGTCACGGCTATAGCTACCTAAGTTTCGATAACGACGTTGTCCGTTCCGGTGCTGAGAGTGACCCTATGGGCTTTATAGCCGATCTACCAGACCGTGTGGTCATAGATGAGGTGCAGCGAGTGCCTCAACTGTTCACCGCTTTGAAGCTGGAAGTCGACCGGCGACGTGTTCCGGGTCGGTTCCTTCTAACGGGTTCCACAAACTTATTCGCGATTCCTAACGTCCAGGACTCACTGGCTGGCCGTTTGGAGACAATCCGGCTGCACCCGCTGGCCCAGACCGAGTTGAACACATCTCACCCTCCCTCTGTGGGGTTCGTCGATGCTCTCTTCGGTGGTGAACTGCCCCTTTCTCAAGCCGAGCGTTTGGGCCCGGACCTAGCGGAACGGATCGTGTCGGGGGGGTATCCGCCTGCCCTTGCTCGACCTGCCGGTCGCAGGCGCTCAAACTGGTATAGGGACTACATCGATGCGCAGGTGCAACGCGATGTCGGCGCGCTATCTCGAATCGGTAGCTTGGATGCCTTGCCCCGGCTTTTGGCTTTGGCAGCGACACAAACGGGTCAGCTGTTCAATCTGAGCAACATAGCAGCCCCATTTCAGCTGAGTCGCCCTACTATCGGGGACTACATGGCCCTACTGGAGCGTGTATACCTGCTGGAAAGGCTTCCAGCCTGGCACAGCAACCGAGGCAAACGACTGGTCAAGACCCCGAAACTTCATTTGGTAGACACTGGAGTCGCATGCAGCCTCATGGGTCTGTCGGCCGCCACTCTCCTGAAGGATCGGACATTGTTGGGCCAGCTTCTTGAGACTTTCGTGTTCCAAGAGCTACGCCGGCAGGCAACGTGGCACGACGAACCTGTCGAGTTCTTCTACTACAGGGACAAGAGTCAGGTTGAGGTAGATATCGTCATGGAGTCCGCCAACATGGTCACAGGTGTCGAGGTGAAGGCAAGCGCAACTGTTGTCTCATCCGACTTCCGAGGTCTCCGCAAACTAAAAGAGGTTTGCGGAGAACACTTCGCCTCCGGTGTGGTCCTCTACGACGGCGAAGTCAGCGTCCGCTTTGGTGAGCAGTTGTATGCCGTTCCCTTACGGCTGCTCTGGGAAAGGCAATAACCCCCTAACGTGCGCCGTCGAACGTCTCATCCTTTGCCATCCCTCGCAGAAACCGCAGGTACTCGTCCTTGCTCATGGCGGGCTTGTGCCCAGATATGATGCGCCCTGCCTCCGCGCTCCCGTTGGACAGCAGGTCGACAACGGTGCCTGCCAAGGCCTTTGCGGCGGTAAGTACGCCCAGCCCGTAATCATCCACCAGGAAATCGCTGCCGTGGGCGACGCCACTGCACCCCCCAACATAGGGCTGAATCAAGGGCATCAGGTGACTGATGTCGCCCATGTCGGTGGAGGTGCCACGGTGGGGAACATGCCCCACGTTCTCCGCGCCGACCAAACCGTTGGCGTTCTCCTCGAACACTTGCGACAGATTGTCGTCTTGACGTAATGGCAGATAACCGGGGATGGTCTGAATCTTGACCCGGCCTCCCACGGCCATGGCTCCAGCCTTCAGGGCGCGGTCCACCTTGATGTTGGCGTCAGTGATCGCCTCCAGCGTCTTGCCCCGGACGAATGTCTCCATGCGCACATCTGCCGGAACAGCACTGACAGCCTCACCGCCCTTGGTGATGATGGGGTGGACACGCACCGTGTCGTCATCCCGGAAGGTCTCCCGGTTGGCGTTGATGGCAGCCATGGCCAGCGAGGCAGCATTCAGGGCGTTGATGCCCAAGTGAGGCGCGCCCCCTGCGTGGGCCCCGCGACCTAAAAACTGTATCCGCTTGGCCACCAAGCCATTATTGGTGCCACCCATGCCCAGCATCTTGTCCGGCGCGTTGGCCGAGCTATGCACTAGCAGGGTCACGTCCACATCGTCGAACTCTCCCAGCCGTACCAGCTCCGGCTTGCCACCCAAAAACTCGATTTTGCCCTGCTGACGCATCTCATCGCGCCACTCGATTTCAATGAACTCCTCAGCAGGCACGGCCATGAAGGTGACTTGCCCACCAAGTTCGGGCATGACGCCCGAATGCTTCAGGGCAGTGGCTACGCCCAGCATCATGCCGATCTGTGCGTGATGTCCACAGGCATGTGCCGCTCCCGTGGCGGAGTCCGCATGCGGATGGTCGTTAACCAGCAGGGAGTCAAGCTCGCCCAGCACGGCAATGGCCGGCCCGTTACTCCCACCAGCCAGTGAACCCTTGACCCCAGTAAGCGCCAGCCCCTCGCGGCAAGAAATGTCCAGACCGCGCAGCCGCTCCGCCACCAGTTTGGAAGTGCGTACTTCGCGGTAGCCCGCCTCTGGGTGGGCCAGAATCTCGCGAGCCACGCCCACGATCTCATCGCTCCGGGCGTCGATTTCAGCAAATACCCGGTCCTTCAGCTCCTGTGTCGACGCCATGGGGTCCTCCTTTAGTCGAGCACTATGCGCGCAGTGCTCCATTGGCCAGCCGGCCAATTCTGGCACACGCCGCTACCAGGGGCAACCCAGCCTGCGAATCGCCCCTGCTGACTGCTTCCTCGACCCTATCCAACACCCATGTTACGATGCGCCTACCCTATATCCGAGGAGCAACATGGCTGAGTTCGTTTATGACCATATTCATTTGCGTAGCCCAGACCCGGAAGGCACCGGCAAGTGGTACGAGAACATGTTCGGCGCGACCATCATCCGTACACCGCGGGACGGCGGCCCTGACCGCGTCGACCTGAACCTCGACGGTCTGATGGTCTTCATCGCTGGCCCACCGGACCAAGGGACCATCCCCGACGGCACCCCCGATCCACACTATGGCCTCGACCACTTCGGCCTGCGGGTTGAGAACCTCGACCAGACCGTGGCAACCATGAAGTCTAAGGGTGCCGAGTTCGCGGTGGAGCCAGTGCAGTTTCGTCCTGATGTGAAGCTGGCCTTCGTTTGGGCCCCCGACGGGGTGCGCATCGAACTGCTCGAGCGGATGATGCCCTAGCTGGCGGTCAAGAAGAAACGAGTCAGGAAGCCATCGTAACTTCAAGTACGCGCGCCTACCCCGCTGTGCGCCTTTCCATCGTTGCCATGAAAATAGCTACGGACCCTTCAGCAATCGGCCTTCCTCGTCATTCCCGCGCAGGCGGGAACCCACGGCCCTAACTCCGTGGCGAGTCGCCTCCTTTAGACGGATTGTTTTTCATCCTCGGACGGGGCGCCCAAGGGCCATGGGGAATTTCCGCGCAGGGAGACCTTTGCACAACCTCCGTCATACCGGCGAAAGCCGGTATCCAGAAACCATGCACGAGGAGTCGCGGGGTTGCAATGTAACAATTCCACCATCATCTCAGTCTTACTGCAGGAGAATCGCGGTTTGGCCATGACTTGCGCAGGCCTCTACTAGGACAGGCCAGACTAGAACGGGTCCACTTGAACAGGAAGGACACACCATGCGGGTTATCGACATCCACGCCCACCTCACGCCCCAGTGCTTCTGGAAGGCCACCGAGAACGGCGGCGACTGGCACGGCATCACCCGGGAGCTGAACTCCCGGGGACATCATACAGTCGTGATCGCGGGACAGCGTGGCGGCGGCCTTCCTCCCCGCGCCCGCTGGGACCCGGAGCAGCGCATCTGCGAGATGGACTCCCTAGGGGTGGATGTGCATGTCGTCTCCCCCTACTCCGGCTTCTACAACTACCACCTCGACAGCTCCATCGCCCAAGCCACCTGCCACGACTACAACAACGAAATCAGCGACATGGCCCGCAACTGGCCCGACCGGTTTGCCGGCCTCGGCTCCCTGCCGATGCAGGACATCCCGGCCACCATCCGCGAGTTGGAGCGCTGCATGGGCCCCCTCGGCCTCAAGGGTGCCATGATCAACGATCACATCAACGGTCGCACCCTCGACGAGCCCGAGTTCATGCCCTTCTGGAAAGCTGCCGAAGAGACCGGCGCCCTGATTTTCTTCCACCAAGGCGGGGGCACCACTGTGAACGCGCGGGCTGACCGCTACCACCTCCCCAACACCATCGGCAACCTCTCCGACCGCGCCGTCACCTTCGCCACCCTAGTCTTCGGCGGCGTCATGGATGCCTGCCCTGACCTCAAGATATGTCTAGCCCACGGTGGCGGCTACACCTGCTACGGCATCGGACGTATGGACCGTGGCTGGCAGGTGCGCCCAGAAGCCCGCACCCACCTGTCCCGCCCTCCCAGTGCCTACCTCAATCGCTTCTACTACGACTGCATCGTCTACACCGAGTCCGCCCTCCGCTTCCTCATCGACAGCGTAGGCATCGAGCGTGTCATATTCGGCACCGACTGGCCCTACGACATGGTCTTCGACTGGCCCGTATCCTGGCTCCAAAGCCTCGAAACCATCACCCAAGAAGAAAAAGAACTGATTCTCTACAAGAATCTGGAGAGGCTACTGGGGATATAGGCAGAGTGAGTCCGAACTAAGTCGCCCACGTATAGCACGCGTCTGTCCCCACGACTGCACACTAAATTGTCTCGGCAGAAACAGGAAGATGTGGAGGCCCCGGCCTCTCCGGTTCATCGAAGCAGGCCGGAGTGGCTCGTGCATCTCAAGCGCCTCTTGCCGGCGCCTTGGCGAGTTCGCCCCAAACGGCTATTCCTGCTCCTCTTCTCCGTCATCTTCCTTCCGGCGGGCCTCAATTTCGGAGTTGCTTGGCACTACTCCGACGTGCTAAATGAACTCGCCCTAGAGGTGAGGGAAAACGAGGTTAAGTACAACCTCACCGCGTCCGCCGTTGGTGAAGGTCTGGTCAAGCTGGAAGAAGGTCCCGCCGGTGGGGAGTGGAGGTCACGCGGCCAGTGGGGCCTCATTTGGGATGGCGGCAGCGGGATGGTCGGGGAAATCGTGGAGGACGAAGACGACTTCGTGGTCCGACGATTCACATTGGTCGATGGAGACCTGCCGCGCTCCGCCCCAGCTTCCGTGTCAAGCAACATCTACCCGAACGATCCCTACTTGGCCTTTGGCATCGAGTACCAAGAGATTGAATACGAAACACCCTTGGGAAAACAGGAAGCGTGGCAGTTTGCCCGGCGTCCTGAAGGAGACGACGACACATGGGCAATCTTCGTGCATGGTCTCCGTGGCAATCCCGGAGACGGCCTGTCCTCGTTGCCTGTCCTGAATGACCTTGGCATCCCAGCCCTTTTCATCACCTACCGCAACGATAAAGGCCAGCCCCAAGACCCCAGTGGCGTCTATCAATACGGCCTCACCGAATGGCAAGACCTGCACGCCGCTGTGGAGTACATCCTGTCCCAGCCGGGCGCAAACGACGTCGTGCTCATCGGCCAGAGCATGGGCGGCGGAATAGTCACCAAGTTTCTCTACGAGTCCCCGTTAGCCGCCTCTGTGACCGGCGCGGTTCTGGACTCGCCCATGATGGACTTCAAGACCACGGTGGAACTGGGAGGGCGTCAACGTAATCTGCCCGGTTTCGTCACCGCTACAGCCAAGTGGCTCACTACCCTTCGGTTCGGCGTGGACTGGGATGCCATGGACTATCTGAAAGATGCAAACCGGCTCGAAATTCCCATCCTGCTAATTCACGGCGACGACGATACCAGCGTACCCATCGAAACCAGCGACAAACTCGCCGAACTCCGCCCCGACCTCATCACCTACACCGTCTACCCCAACACCACCCACGCCAACACCTGGAACGCCAACTCCCCCCGCCACAACCAAGAACTCCGCAACTTCCTCCTCCACACCGCCCAACCTCCCCACCCTTCCCAAGAGGCCGCCCCTCCCCGGCCCTGACCACCTAGACAAGTCGTCACTCCTGCGCAACCGGGAATCCACGGCACCGGTCCTTACGCAAGTCACTCACACCCACCCTGAGCACGCCCTTGCCCAACCATCGCCCATCCTAGGCACTCTCCTCCCTATGGCCTTCAGTGGCGCATCTCACTGTGGTAACCTCAATCATCGACGTGATTGAGGAGAAATACTTGGCGTCTGGCGTCAATAGAGTTACCGCAGACCTAGCTTCACTCCTGCTTGTCTTGGTATTTGTCTTCGCGGCATGCGACTCGGAGGCCGAGCGCATAAGGGAGATCAACGAACTCGTTGACGCCGCGAGTGACGAGAAGGGAACCCTGACCGCCAAAGTCGACGTCCTGAATATTGAGAATGGTGATTGTATCGACTCCACTCTGCCCGAAGGCATCAGCATCGAGACGGTAGTAATAGTGCCATGTGTCGGCCCTTGGCAGTACCGAGTGCTCAACTCTTTCACCGTCGAGGGTCCTGACCGCTACCCCGGGGAGAGCTTCTTCACGCAACGCGCCTACGAAAGCTGCGACAGGCATTTTACATACATCCTTTTCCCGCTCCCGGAATCATGGAGCCTCGGAGACCGCACGGTGAATTGTCTTCAGGAAGGGTTCGGATTGTCTGTCGCCGATCCCGATAAGCTGGACCGTTTAGTGGGCTACGCTTCGATAAAGTTGGGGGAGTGCTTCAACGAGGCACTTGAAACCGGAGGCAGTCAAGTTGAGTTGGTGGATTGCTCGAAAGCCTGGCAATATCGCGTCCTCAGTTCATTCGAGTTAACAGGAATCGATGGCTACCCGCGAGAAGCCTTTTTCTCGCAGTCGGCTAGTCAGCGCTGCGACCCTAGATATACCGAGTTCGTGTTTCCCGATCCGGAGAATTGGGGATTTGGTGACAGGTCTGTCAATTGTCTTCAACAGAGCTTTGGATTGTCTGTGATTGACCCCGACAAGCTGGATCGTCTAGTGGACTCAGATTCACTGAGGTCAGGTGAATGCTTCAACGAGGCGCCTGAGACAGGTGGGATCCAAGTTGAGTTGGTCGATTGCTCGGGTCTGTGGGACTACCGCTTGCTTAATTCATTTGATGTCACTGGAATCAGAGGCTATCCGGGGAATCACTTCTTCGAACAACGCGCACGCGAACGTTGTGACCGTCGGCATACCACGTTCTTCTCTCCTAGTGCGGATGGTTGGCAAATGGGAGACAAGACAGTGAATTGCTTACAAGAGAGCTTTGGACTCTCAGTGCTTGACCCTGACAAGCTGGACCGTCTCATAGATTCAGATTCCCTTAGTAGCGGGCAGTGCTTCAACGACGCACCCGAGACGGATGGCCTCCTAGTGGAAGTAGTCGATTGCGGAGGTACGTGGCAATACCGTGTGCTCAACTCGTTCGACGTGACCGAATCCGGCAACTATCCTGGAGAAAGCTTCTTCGATCAGATTGCCGCTAATAGGTGTCACGAGCAGACTGCCATCTACTATTTCCCGGTTGTGGAGACTTGGAACTTGGGCGATCGGAATGTTGTTTGTCTTCAAGAAAACCCCTGAGTCATGGGGCCAATTCTTGTAGTCGGTACATTGCCCCCATCTCCTGAAAGAAGCTCAGCATAACGATCCTGAGGAAGGAGATCACGTGTCTGCCAGCACTCCTCCTTCCCACCGGCGGCTCGCTGGAGAGCGGGGAGGTCTGGCTCAGCGCGAACCAGAGCAATTTTCATATTCTTGCGTGGCCCCACCAAGGCGATGGGCAATCCCCTCAGAGGCGGGAACCCACGACTCCGACCCATGGCAAGTCCCCAACGCCTGACCGCGACACAACCCCCTTGACACCCCACAAACATTAGTTCTACTATATGTCCACAGTGCGCAGGGGACTGACCCCTATGGGTCGGCCCCTGCTTTTCTTTTTCGGCCCTGCACCTGTTCTCGAAAAACACGATGAGGCGAAGGTAGATGAGGATGGAGCCCATGATGCGGAAACTGCGGCGCTGCGCGGCAAGCTGCTCAGCTTTGGCCCTGCGGTGCGCGCAGCGGCTTTTAGCTACAAAACAAGTGATTTTACCTATGCCCACTCTCGCGCCCGGCTACATCTCCGCGGTCACTCACCCCGTGCAAGCCGGGACGGTGCACAACTCTTCTTGCCCCTCCCATGCGTTGCGCGAGAACAAATGCGCATCCCCTCCACCCTTGACTGCCTCAAAGCTGGCTCCTATCTGCACAGCTACCAATCCCGGTACGGCGGTATGCATCGGGATTGCCACGGGTATGTCAAGAGAATGCAACGAGAGTTGCACGGCATGTATATGGGATCACCACGGGAATACTACAAAACGCGCGAATGCGGCCACACCTCCAGCTACGAATGCGCGAACCCCCTGCCACACCTCCAGCTACGAATGGGCGAACTCCATTCGCACTCCCCAGCTACGAATGGGCGAACTCCATTCGCACTCCCCAGCTACGAATGGGCGAACAAGTTCACGCCGAGCGCAGACCTCTCCACAACTTCCCCCGTCCCATCATCCGCGGGTGTAAAATGTCCTGAACGCCCCAGCTAGGGCCCCGACTCACACAATCTGGAGAGTATTCATGCGTAGTATCGACATCCATGCCCACAACGCGCCCCGTAGCGTCGTCAACATCCGCGACGGAGGCGACTGGCACGGCTTCACAGTTGAGAAGGGCGGGAGCACGGGCCGTCTCTTCCTTACTCGTGGCCAAAGCCGCGGTTGGCTCCACCCCATGATGCTTTGGACCACCGACGAGCGTCTCATGGACATGGACTCCAAGGGTGTGGATGTACACGTCCTGTCCACATGGGTCGGCCTCTACAACTACCACCTCGACGCAGCCGTCGGTCAAGCCACCGCCCGCGACTGCAACGACGATATCGCTGAACTTACCAAGGCCCACCCCTCGCGGTTCGCTGGGCTGGCGACCCTGCCCATGCAGGATGTGGGCATGGCCGTGGCCGAGTTGGAGCGATGCATGGCCGCCGGCTTCAAGGGCTGCATGATCAACGATCATGTCAACGGGCGCACCATGGACGAGCCGGAATTCCTGCCCTTCTGGGCAGCGGCCGAGCGGACGGGCGCCCTAGTCTGTTTCCATCAGGAAAACGACACCTTGGTAAGCACCCGCTCCGATGGCAAGTACCATCTGCACAACAGCATCGGGAACCTCGCCGACCGCGCCCTCACCTTTGCCCTCCTGGTGTTCGGCGGCGTCATGGACAAGTTCCCCAACCTCAAGGTGCTCCTGATGCACGGCGGTGGCTACACCTGCTTTGGGCTGGGGCGGATGGACCGTGGCTGGCAGACCAACCCCTATGCCCGCGCCAACATCACCAAGCCACCCAGCACCTACGCCAAGCGCTTCTACTATGACTGCCTGATACACAGCGAGCAGTCCCTGCGCTTCATCCTCGACACCGTTGGCGCTGAGCGGGTCACCTTCGGCACCGACTGGCCCTTCAACATGGACATGGACTGGCCGGTTTCGTGGCTCATGGCCATGGAAAGCCTCTCCACCGAAGAGAAGGAAATGATTCTCTGGAAAAATCTGGAGAAACTCCTTAATATCTAGTCCTCCGATACACCGAAGCTACATAGAGGGGAAGGCCAATGGCCTCCGAAACTCAGGGCATCTCGCGCATACTCGGACAAATAGAAGGACGACTGGACGAGCATTCCGCCCGGTTGGCTGAGCATTCGGGCCGGTTCGACCGGCTGCAGACCGACATGGCTGCCGGTTTTCGCCAAGTCAACGACCGTATCGATCGCCTGATGCTGGCAGTCCTGGCCATGGGTAGCGGCATTATTGCCGTCCTGATCGGCCTGTTAGTGACCCTGATCGTGCAAAACTAGGATCAATCTGGAACCGATAAGGAGGAATTCCATGGGTGTAACTCGACTGGGACATATTGGAATCTACTGCGAAGACCTGATGAAGATGCGCGACTTCTACTCGCGGGTGGTGGGCCTTACCATCACCGACGAAGACCATGACATCGGACTCGTGTTCCTCAGCTCCAACCCCGACTGGGAGCACCACGAGTTGGCTTTGGCCAAGGTGCGCGAAGGCATGGGGGCAACCCAGTTTGTGCAGCAGTTGTCCTTCAAAATTGACTCGCTGGACGACCTGCGGGATTTCACCCATCGGCTCGAGGAAGAGCCCGAGGTGAGGATCGAGCGTACCGTCACCCACGGAATTTCGTGCAGCGTTTACTTCTTCGACCCCGAAGATAACCGGGTCGAGCTGTACTACACCACGCCGTACAACATCCGGCAGCCGTTGGGTGCGCACATAGACGTGGACTCCTCGGACAAGGAGTTGCTTGAGTACTCCGAGTCCTTCCTGGCCACCATGGGTCCCCCGCAGGGCGCTACCTTCTAGCAGCGGAGCCAGCGAACAAGGCGTAGGGACAACCGCAAAAGTTGTCCCTACGGGTCCTCTTGCGGCCCAGAAGGCCATATACGGGTGAAGTCCGAGGCTGTTGGGGAGTGTTATAATGCCGAATCTGGCCTCTAGGACCAGTTCGCGCAACAGTTCCCCTATTAACGGAGGAGCGCCCCATGACGCAACAACAAAGCCTCGACCGCTTTTCGCAGGAGGCCGAGGTCATAGACCCGCCCGCTCATGTGTCGGACAACGCCTTTCTGCAGGACTATGCGGGCGAGTATCAGCGCTCCATCGATGACCCGGAGGCGTTCTGGTCCGGCGTAGCATCGGAGCTTGAGTGGTTCAAGCCTTGGGACCGCGTATTCAGTTGGGACTACCCCACCTTCAAGTGGTTCGAGGGTGCCACCTGCAACATCACCCACAACTGCCTCGACCGTCACGTCAACTCTTGGCGCAAGAACAAGGCCGCCTTCATTTGGCTGGGTGAGGACGGAGAAGAACGCGTCTTCACCTACGGCAGGCTTTCCCAACTGGTGAACCGCTTTGCCAACGGCCTGCGTTCTCTGGGTGTCGGCAAGGGCGACCGGGTCGTGATTTACATGCCGCTGGCGCCTGAGGGCGTGATCGCGATGCTGGCCTGCGCCCGTGTGGGTGCCGTACACAGTGTGGTCTACGCTGGCTTCAGCGTCGGCGCGCTGCGCGACCGCATCACCGACGCCCAAGCGAAGGTGGTCATCACCGCTGACGTGGGCTACCGCCGGGGCAATCTGGTCGACTTGAAGGGCATCACCGATGAGGCTGTGGATGGTCTGGACCTCGTGCAGCATGTGGTCTACTGGCAGCGCAGGGAGAAGAAGGAACTGGGCCCGAAAGAGGTCGACTTCGATGACCTAGTGGCCAGCAGCAGTCCCCACTGTGCCCCCGAGGTGATGGACTCCGAGGATCCCCTCTACATCCTCTACACCAGCGGTACCACCGGGCGGCCCAAGGGCGTGGTCCACGTTCATGGCGGTTACATGGTGGGCACTTACTACCATCTCAAGACATTCTGGGACATCAAGGACGACGACGTATTCTGGTGCACTTCAGACATCGGCTGGGTGGTGGGCCACAGCTACATCGTGTACGGGCCCCTGATTGCCGGAGCGACAACGGTCTTTCGTGAGGGAGCCATCGACTACCCGCACCCCGGCATCGCCTACGAAACTATCGAAAAGTACGGTGTCAACGTCATCTTCACCGCACCGACGGCGGTTCGCATGCTCATGCGCTACGGCGAAGAGTACCCCCTGAAATACGACCTTACCAGCTTGCGGTTCCTGACCTGCGCCGGCGAGCCACTCAACCCCGAAGCCCAACGCTGGGCCTACCAGTACCTGTGCGGGTCGGGTCAGTGGGGCTACATGGTGGACAACTGGTGGCAGACAGAGACGGGCGGCCCCTGCTTGGGGACGTTAGCCATCATGCCCAGTAAGCCGGGTAAGGTCGGGAGGCAATTGCCGGGTGTCGTCGCCGACGTAGTGGACATGGAGGGACAGCCAGTCACCGAACCCAACAAAGGTGGGATGCTGGTGCTTCAGAAGCCGTTCCCGCATATGTTCCGCACAGTATTCGGAGATCCCGAGCGGTACGCCCAGGATTGGGAGCGACTGCCTGGGTACTACTTCACCGGCGACGTTGCCCTCAAGGACGAGGACGGCTACTTCATGGTCGTGGGCCGCGCCGACGATGTGTTGAACGTCGCAGGCCACCGCATCGGCACTGCCGAGGTGGAGAGCGCCTTGGTGTCCCACGCCGCGGTGGCCGAGGCGGCCGTAATCGGCAAGCCCGACGCGCTGCGGGGCGAGTCCATCAAGGCATTCGTCAGCTTGCGAGTGGGGCACTCTCCCTCCGACGAGATGGTAGGTACTCTGCGTAACCACGTACGGCATGAGTTGGGGCCTATTGCGGTGCCTGCCGAGATAGATTTCGCTCCCACACTGCCAAAGACGCGGTCCGGCAAAATCATGCGGAGGCTGCTTAAGGCCCGTGAACTCGGGCTGGACCCAGGCGACATAACGACTCTTGAAGAATAGAGCTGGCTCGGAAGAATAGGGCTTGAGGAATAGTCAGGAAGGGGCTAAATGAAGGTCTACTATTTCAGCGAATTCCCATACCACGAGTACGACGATGAAGAGTCCCTGAAGTACGATTCGCTGCGCGTGGTCTTTCCCAACAGCCACTTCGACCCTGATGCGGCCCACGGCTTGTTCCAGAGATACATCGAAGAGGCAGTCCATTGCGAGGAGATGGGGTTCGACGGCGTGATGGTCAACGAGCACCACACTACCCCTTCCAGCATGAACGTCTCGGTGAACATAACCGCAGGCATCCTCGCCCAACAGACCAAGAATCTGAAGATTCTTCTCATGGGTAACCTGATACCCATGCACGAGAACCCGGTTAGGATTGCCGAAGAAGTGGCCATGCTTGACGTCATCTCCGGCGGCCGCATCATCTCCGGCTTCGTCCGGGGGGTCTGGGCAGAGACTTGGGCTGGGAACATCAGGCCCACCGACAACCGGGAGCGGTTCCAAGAGTGCCATGACCTGATTGTGAAGGCGTGGACGGAGCCGGGCCCCTTCCGCTGGGAAGGTAAGCACTACCAGTACCGCGTGGTGAATCCGTGGATGGTGCCGGTGCAGAAGCCCCACCCTCCGGTGTGGGTGCCGGGCTCCAGCAGCCCTGAGACCGCAGAATTCGCGGCGCGGCGTCAGTACACCTACGTCGCCTTCCTTGCCCCCGTGGACGTGACCGCTGACCTGTTCGACTACTACCGCGAAGTCGCGTCGGAGGAGGGCTACGAGCCCAGCCCCGACAACTTCGGCTACCTTATCTGCTGCTACGTCGGGGAGACGGAAGAAGAGGCGCAGCGGGAGGCAGAGCATTTCGTCTGGCGCATGGGCCCCACTGGCAGGGCCCCACGACACCTGCTGGTCCCGCCCGGCTATCTCACCGAATCAGGCGTCAAGATGCAGCAACGCCGCAACAAGCCCCTGTCGCAACAGAGCTACCAAGAGCTTCAGGACAACTATCACATCGTGGCCGGCACCCCTGACCAGGTCATCGAAAAGCTGCGACACCTGAAGGACACGCTGGGCATGGGCCACCTGATCTTCTACGGTCAGGAGTCGCGCATGGGCCACGAAGCAGCCATGCGCAACATCGACATGTTCGGCAAAGAGGTGATGCCCGTCGTTCGGGAGTGGTAGGCTAGCCAGCCAAGCTCCCCGTGACGTTTGCCTAAAAGCCTAGGGCTGCCCCGTCCTTGCGGGGCTCCGATCCGCCATGGAGCAGGCCTGTGTCGGGGTCGCGGGCGATGACCTGCCCTCCGCCGAATATCACCCTCTGGTAGCCGCCTAGGGTTGCGATGTTGTGGCCGCGTCGTCCCAAGTCTTGAATGGTAGCCAACGGCAACCCCTCCTCTACAACCACACCCCGCCCCAACTGGATGCTGAACCGCAGCGCGTTCAGTGCTGCTTGAGGGTCGAGGCCGAAGTCGATGAGGTTTGCTAGGACCTGAAGCTGTCCTTGAGGCTGCTGGAAGGCCCCCATCACCCCATAGCTCAGCCAAAGCTCGTCATCACGGGTCACCATGCCAGGGATGATAGTGTGGTATGGACGCTTCCCCGGTTCCAGCGCGTTCAGGTGGTTGGGGTCTAGCGAAAAGAGGGACCCGCGGTTATGTAGACACATGGCGGTGCCTGGCACCACCATGCCGGTACCGAATCCCTCGTAGACGCTGTTGATAAAAGAGCACGCGTTTCCCTGACCGTCCACCGCGGTGATGTAGACCGTGTCGCTGCCTAGGTTGAAGTCTCCTGACGAGGCTTCTTGCATCGCCTTATCGGCCCGGATCATTGAAGCTCGCTTGCGGGCGTAGTCCTTGGAGAGCAGTTGGTCCACGGGGATGCGGACCTTTTGGGGGTCGGCCACGTAGCGCAGAGTGTCGGCGTAGGACAGGCGCATCGACTCGATGAGGTGGTGGTAGGTCTCGGCCGTCTGAAAGCCCATGCCTGTGATGTCGAAATTCTCCGCGATGTTCAGCCCCATGAGCACTGCCATGCCCGAGCCGTTGGGCGGGCATTGCCAGCAGGTGGCGCCACGGTAATCGGTGCTGATGGGCTCGTCCCAAGTGGAAGTGTGGCAGGCCAGATCCTCAGGCGCGAGCCAACCGCCACACTCTTGAACGAACCCGGCGATGTGCTTGGCCAAGGGGCTGCGATAGAAGGCATTAGGGCCGCCATCCGCCACGTCCCGCAGCACCTTGGCCATGCCTGGGAGGCGCATCATGTCGCCCTCTCGCGGGGCTCTACCGTCGAGTAGCAGTTCCTCGCCCGAGGGGTACTGCATCAGCACAGGTACAGCCGCGTCCCATAGCTTGGAGATGACCGCCGTGATGGCGAACCCCTCCTCTGCATAGCGGATGGCAGGTTGGAGCAATTCGGACAGGGTCATGGTGCCGTAGGCGTCGATGAGTGTTTGCCAGCCGTCCACGGTGCCCGGCACCGATACGGCGTAGGGGCTATGCACCGGAATTCGGGTGACTCCCTGTTGGCGAAGTTCGTCGATGGACGCCGCCGCTGGAGCTCGGCCACTGCCGTTCAACGCTCGGACCTGCTTCTCGCGGTCCATCCATATCAAGGCGAACAGGTCGCCGCACAAGCCCGTGGATACCGGCTCGATTACCGCCTGCACGGCTGCCATGCCCACGCAGGCGTCCACTGCGTTGCCGCCTTCCATTAGGATTCGCAAACCTGTCGATGAGGCTACTGGCTGGCTGGTAGCCACCATGCCGTTCTTGGCCAATACTTGCGAGCGTCGCGAGTCGAACCAGTCTGCCATAGAAACTCCTTTGGAAACACCGCCTCGAGTAGAAAGCCCGTCTCCAGCCGGAGTTGGGCGAGAAACCGGAAGATATCTTAGCACACCGATGCGATGGCCCGCGGACGTCCTCTTTGGCCGTAACCATTCAGGCTTGAGGAGTGTGTTGGACACCCTACCGTCATTCGGGCACGTTCTTCTTGCCAGCCGTCGTTGACCCTTTTTTCGGGCAGTTATAGAATAAGCCCGCTCCAACTTCCGTGGGGAGGCCGTCTATGACGCAAGAGGGATTTGTGCATCCCGAACTGCTGGCTGACACAGCTTGGCTGGCAGAACACCTGAACGATCCCAACCTGGTGGTGGTGGATACCGACGTGGCCGCTGGGTACACGAGGGGCCACATTCCGGGGGCGGTGCTGGTGCCCGACAACTTCGAAAAAGACCCCGACACCGATCGCACCTTCATCCTCCCACCTGACAAGTTTGCCGCGATGGCCGAGGCGCTTGGCATAGGCGATGATAGCTTGGTCATAGCCTACGACAGCGTGGGCGGGCTTACCGGCGCGCGCCTATGGTGGTGCCTCAACTACTACGGCCACACTAACGTCAAAGTACTGGACGGGGGCTGGCGCAAGTGGGTCAACGAGGGGCGCCCCGTCAGCTTCCAGCGTCCGCAACCGAGGTCTGGCGTCAAATTTACCGCCAACCCCGACTCTTCCATCCACATCAACGGCGACCAGCTCATCGAGGAGCACAACAAGCCCAATGTGGTGCCGTGGGACGTGCGCAGCATGGGCGAGTACACCGGTGAAGAGACCCGGGGCAACAAGCGCAGCGGCCACATACCCGGTGCGGTGCACATGGAGTGGTTGCAGCTCCATGACCCGGAGACCCACGAACTGAAGTCGCCCGCTGAGTTGCGCCGTATGCTGGAGGAAATGGGCATTACCCGCGACAAGACCATAGTCCCCCATTGACAGGGTGGCATCCGTTCGTCGAACGGCACTCTGGTTTTGAAGCTCCTCGGATACGAGAACGTGCGGAATTACGATGGCTCCTTCCGCGAGTGGGGCAACCGGGACGACACCCCGATTGAGAAGTGAAGAAACAGAACAAAGGGGATACGCAGGGAGGCCGAAATGTATAACAAGTCGATGCTCAGCTTGGAGCAATGCCAGGATGCGATAAACGCAATGGTGGCGGAGTACAACCGGGACACCAACCGCCGCAAGGTGGACATGGCCATCGTCGATGACAATGGCAACCTGCTGGCCTATGCCCGGATGGATGGCTGCCACCGCCCCACCTTCGCCGTGCGCAAGGCCTACACATCCGCCATGCGTCGTGCCGACACGGGCGTCCTTATCGAGCAACTGAAGAGCCAAGGCCGCGCCATCTCTGACTTCGGCGACCCGCAGCTGATAGCCATTCAAGGCGGTCTGGTAATCAACGACCCGGAGACGGGTGCACTTCTAGGAGGCATCGGTGTTGGCGGGTTGCCCACCGGTAAAGAGGACGAGGACATCTCCCGCGTGGGTTTGGCCGCCCTGAAGCTGTAGCCTTCCTAGGCCCCTAGGCCCGCTATTCTTCCACGTTCTGGCCACTGGCTTGGAAGTCTGGCTTGGGGGCATTGATGAACCGGTCGGGGAGGAAGGCGGTCATGTCCACCGGAAGGTCGGTGGAGCCTCGGAAGATGCGGTCGGCCACTGCCTTGCCGGTCACCAAGCTTAGGTGGATGCCCTTGGTGGTGTGACCTGTGGCTAGCATGACGCCATCGGTGCCCGGCACCGGGCCGATGATGGGCAGGCGGTCGGGGCTGAGGGGGCGGGAGCCAGCCAATTGCTCCACGAGTGACGCTTCTTCCAAGCCGGGGAACACGTCAGTGGCCCAACCCATAATGTCCATTCGCGCCTTTTCCGAGGGTTGCCGGTCGAACTCCATCCCCATGAAAAGGTCATCACGGTCGTAGTCGCGGCCTCTGGTGCTGCCTACGCTGAGGAAGCCATCCCTACGGCTTATCATGTGGCCTCGCTTGGGTGAACTGATTAGCACAGGCAGAGGCTCGCCGTCGTAACGGAGCATCAGACGCTCGCCCTTGAGGTAGGTTACCGGTACCTGGAAGTCGAGCCATCCCGAAGACTCAGCACTCCAAGCTCCCATGGCCAACACCACGGTATCGCAATGCACCTCGTCCCGCTCCAGCTTGACGCCGGTGATCCTGCTTCCTTCCTTGACCAGCCCCATGACGCGACGCTGCATCGACTCTGTTCCGTTTAGCTCGGCGGCCCGACCAAGGGCTAAGGTTAGCCGGTAGCTGTCCAGTTGGGCCAATTTGGGCTGGTAGGCGGCCCCCAGGACGTTGGGCGTGAGGCGGGGTTCGATCTGGCGGACATCTTCAGGGCCGATCCATTCGATGGGCGTGTCCTTGCTCTGCCAAGCCATGCCCTCCTTGATCATTTCGATCTCTTCTTCGTCCAAGGCGAGGCGGAGGGCGGGAGGCTCCTGCCACAGCAGGTCCATGCCTGTCTGCTCTTCGAGCTGGAGGACGGTCTCGACGAATAAGCGGTAGCCTTCCAAGCCGAAGCGCCAAGGGGCACCCTGAGGGAACTCGGTGCCCAGCAGGCTGAGGAAGCCAGTGGCGTGGGCCGATGCGCCACTGCCTATGGCATCCATGTCCAGCATGCGTACCTTGGCCCCCTCACGGGAGAGGTAGTATGCAGTGGCACACCCGATGATGCCTGCGCCTACTACCACAACGTCCGCTTTATCTGCCATTTCCGGTGTTCCTCCCTAGATACGAGTGCTCATTAGATGTGAGTGCCAAGGTCCAACCGGGTTCGACCTGGCTAGGTTGATTCGGTCCTCCAGCAGCCGGGCTGGTGCGGAGCGGGTATGCGCCCCACGCTCTCCAGGAAGCTGTCGGCGATCTTCGGCCCCATGAAGAGGAAGCGCTTCCTCAACTCCCGGCGTAGTTCCTGTGGGTCGTCGTCCAGCCCTGCAAGGTAGCTATGGAAGGAGCCGTGATTGACGCGTATCTGCTGGAAGCGACGCGCGTTCTCAATGGATGCCTCGATCTTGCCTCGGTGCCTCACTATCGAGGCATCGCCCAACAGCCGCGCAATGTCGTCCGGCCCAAAAGCTGCCACCAAGTCGATGGAAAAGCCGTGAAAAGCCTCGCGGAAGGCTGACCTCTTGTGCAGGATGGTGCGCCAACTGAGGCCGGCTTGGAATACTTCGAGCAACATTCGCTCCAGGTACTCGTCGTCGTCCTCAATGGGAGTGCCCCATTCATCGTCGTGGTATGCCGTCATCATAGGGTCGCCGGCACACCAGTGACAGCGGGGCCTGTCGTCCATCGCTTGCTCGGCCATCGGCGTTTCTAGCGGGTTGTTCCCTTGGACTTGCTCGCCTTGACCCTTTGCAGGGCTTTTTGCACGCGCTTGCTCAGGCCCCGTTTCAAGCCCAGCATGTAGTGTAGTTGAGCGCTCTTGCCGCTCACCACCATACCGTAGCGGGCCTTGAGCCGCTTGGCTTCTCTTTTATCGCCCTTGGTGTTGGAGTCTTCCATTATTCCCAGTCCCCTTCCTTTCTCCATTATAGGAGAAGGCGTCTTAGGAGAGGACGGCGACGGCTTCCATTTCGATGAGCAGGTCCGGGTGGGCCAGTGCCCTCACCTCGACCATAGTGCTGGCCGGGTAGCTACCTGAGGTGAAGTACTCTCGGCGCACTTCATGTATCTGTGGGAAGTGGCCCATGTCGGTAATGAACACGGTGACCTTGACCACATCGTCAAAAGTGGCCCCCTCCTCGTCCAGCACCGCCTTGATGTTCTCCATCACCTGCTTGGTCTGGGCCTTGATGTCGCCCACGCCCACGATTTCCTGCTGAGCATTGAACGCGACTTGGCCGGATACGAAGACCATGTTGCCCGCCCGGGTGCCGTGGCCAAAAATGCCCCTGCTGGGAGCTAGGCGTGGACTGGTGATTTCCTGTTTGGGCATCGACATATCCTCCATCATGGGTTGTATTTGCGGGTTGTACGGGGTGGTCTCTTAGACTCATAGCGGGCCCCCGGACTGTGTCCATGGGGCCCGCTGACGAACTCTAGCTGACTTAGGGGTCAGGCTATCTGGCCCCAGCGGCCACTCTGCCTAGGGTCTTATCCAGGAAGGCGAGGGTGATGGGCCAAGACGCTATCGCCGAGTTCTCCACGTAGCGGTTGGGGTTGGTGTGGTCCATGTAGGCATGGCCCGTGTGCGAGTACATATGGAACTCGTGCGGTATTGCGTTGGCCGTGAGTTCCGCGGCGATCTTCAGCATGTCCTCAGGCGAGGGGTTGGCGTCTTCCTCGCCAAAGAAGCCCAGCACCGGGCACTTGATGTTCTTCAGCAGTTCGAAGGGGCTGGGACCAGCGTCGCTGCCCCACCGGTTCGCGGTGTTGCCGCCGTAGAAGGGTACCGAGGCCTTGAAGTCGTCGGGGTTCTGCCCCGCCATCTGGAAGGCTACTCGGCCCCCCATGCAATAGCCGATGATCCCGATGCTGCCGTTGGCGACACCGTTGGCCCGTATGTAGGCGAGGGATGCGTTGACGTCGGCAACGATGTTGATGTCCTGCAGCCGGCCCAGCTTGGTCATGCCGTCGTCAGTGGAGTTGGGGTCCTCGCGGTGGTACAGATCGGGGGCGATGGACGTATAACCCGCCTCCGCCGAGCGCCGCGTCATGTCCTGGATGAAGTTGTCTACGCCACCGGCGTGCTGGATCACTACCATCGCGGGATGGGGTCCCGGGCCATCTGGTGTGCACACGAAGGCGCGCATCGTTAGGCCATTCACCTGTAGGTTTTCCCACTTTTCAGCCATTCAGTTCTTTCTCCTCTGGTTTGAGTGTTTACCTGTAGGGGGAAGAGATGTTCCTCCACCCCCATCCTAACCTTCCAACTCGAGGGGGCTCGAGGGGGAAGGGATATGCGCTAGTTGTCGGCTGCCACAGGGGCCTGTTGCAGGGTGCGGGCGAAGAAGTCGAGGGTTCGAGGCCACGAGTTCTTGTCGGCATCGGCGTTGTAGCGCGGACCACGCTCGTTCATGAAGCCGTGATCGGCGTTGGGGTAGCTATAGAACTGGTGCTCCTTGCCAAGGCGGGTCATCTCGGCGTCAAACTTGGCCATGTCTGCTTGGGAGGGGTTGGCGTCGATCTCGCCGAAGTGGCCCAGTACCGGGCACTGTATGTCGGCGGTGCGGTCGAAGGGGGTCGGCCCGTCGCCCCAGGAAAGCATCCGGTTGCCCCCGTAGTAGTCGACGGCGGCCTTCATGCCGGGTATGGCCGAGGCCATCAGGTAGGCAACACGGCCCCCCATGCAGTAGCCCACAATGCCGACCCGGGAGCTGTCGATGCCGGGGTGGGCGCTGAGGAAGTCCATGGTCGCCTGCACATCCGCAATCAGGTTGGCGTCCAGCAGGCGTCCCCGTCGAGTGGGAGCGTCGTCGACGGAATCGACCGGATCGCGGTGGTACAGCACGGGGGCTACACCCACGTACCCTGCCTCAGGCATCCGCCGGGTCATCTCCTGGATGAAGTCGTCCACACCGCCTTGGTGCTGAATGACGATGACCGCAGGAAAAGGCCCGTCGCCCTCGGGGACACTGACATAGAGCCCCATGTCTTTCCCATTGACGGTGGTTGATTCCCAGAAGTTGGGCATGCTTGCCTCCTTCGAGATTGGTGGGTTCTGCCTTGGATCGTATCTGGCGGCATTCTAGCACATGAGGGTGACATGGTGGGGCAGAGAGCAGCGGCGAGGGAGGGGCGGGGCGTGGAAATGAGAATATGATTTTCATTTCACGCCCATTTTCGTAGCTGATGCCCCTTGGAGTTTACCCACGGATGGCCCGTTGCCAGATAGGAAATGAGAATAGATTCGTATCTGGCGCATCTTTTTTTGTATCTGTCTTGATTCTCATTTTCTCATTTTGGTATGTGGCCCTAGCTGAGTTGCACGCTTATTGGAAAATGCCCAACGCCTAGGTCCTTCGACAGGACAGGCTCCTTCGACAAGCTCGGGGGAGGTCCCTTCCGGTCCGGCCGGGGGGAACGGGGGGTAGCAAGTCTCGGGGGGTAGACGTGTGGGGGCTAGATCCATGTGCGCACCTTCTCGGCAATATCGGTGATGGTGAAGCATTTGTGGTGTGGGTCGGGGGGCTCGGGTTGTCGCTGGTTGTAGGTCCCGGGTTTGTAAGAGCGGAGGAGGAAGATGAGCATGCGTTCGCTACCGTTGGCGGCGCGCTGGAAAGCTTCCCTTTCGAGGCCTTCGACGAGTTTATCTTGGGCCCCGCGCCAGGCTTGGGCGAATTCGGGGTCTTGATTGCGCCAGCGGTAAAGGGTGGCCACGGGGATTCCAGCCCAGCGGGCGGCTTCAGCTACGGTAGCGCCCCAATGGTGGGCTTGGATGAACCTCTCCTTCCTAGCTGCACGGGTAGTCCGATGGTAGCTGGCATAGGTATCGTCGCAGATGTTTTCGTTGCCATTTGCGTGGGTGTTGCGGCTGGTGTGCTTGCTCGCGAGAGTTGCACCTGATCGTGGAGTTGGTCGGGGTGGCATTGGCTTTCCCTCCTAAAAAGTTTGGGGAAAAAGAAAGGCCGGGGAACCCTCGAGGGGTCAGTCCCCAGCCGTGCAATCATGCTATGAGTTGGAGGGAGGTTGGTCAATGGGCGGATGTCATGGGGGGATGAAGGGCTATGCAATGTAGGTTTCGTTGCAACGTAGGCGCGATGCGCTTATAATTCCCCGTTGCAACAGGAACCTGCCGTGGCCTATCTGGAAAGGGGGATACATGACGTACATCATCGCGGAGCCCTGTGTTGGAGTTAAGGACGGGGCCTGCACTGACGTATGTCCCGTCGACTGCATTTACACCACCGACGAAGACAACATGTTTTACATCAACCCGGACGAGTGCATCGACTGCGCCGCTTGTGAGCCCGTTTGCCCCGTGACGGCTATCTTTGCTGAGGACGCCGTTCCCGGCGAGTGGGCCAGCTTCACCCCGCTGAATTACGACTACTTCAAGAACAAGGACCTGTCCACCCTGAAGACCCACCTCTAGTCCTCAGGCCCCGCATTCGTGGGGCGGCTAGCGGAGCGCCAACAGAAACCTTTGAGGGCTTCCCGCCCTCGAAGGTTTTACTATGTTATGCTGGTGCATCGATTTCAGGGATGTCATAAGGTCCAGCGTTGCCGCGCTAGGGTGCGATGCTGCATTTAAGGAGAGTTGAGCCATGCCCGTCATTGAGTCAACCCCCGAATTCGTATCAGCCGCATACGAGCGCATGGACCGTAACCTGAACACGGTCCGCGCGAACTTGGGCCGGCCCCTCGGCTTGGCGGACAAGATTCTGCTGTCCCACCTAGACGACCCCACCACCACCGATCTGGTGCGGGGCCAGACCTATGTGCATCTGCGCCCTGACCGGGTGATTCTACAGGATGTGCTGGGACAGACGGCTATGCTTCAGTTCATGCAGACGCGCCGTCCTTCCACTGCAGTCCCTACCACGGTGCATTGTGACCACCTGATACAGGCTAGAGTGGAGGGGGCCGCCGACCTACTGGAGTCCTTGGGAGAAAACCAGGAGGTGTACAACTTCCTGCGGTCAGCCGCAGCCAAGTACGGCGTGGGCTTCTGGGGTCCGGGCGCTGGCATCATCCATCAGGTGGCGTTGGAGCAGTACGTCTTCCCTGGCCAACTGATGATCGGCACCGACTCGCATACGCCCAACGGCGGGGGCTTGGGTTCCATATCTGTAGGCGTGGGCGGTGCCGATGCTGTGGAGGTTATGGCGGGGCTCCCTTGGGAGGTGCTGTATCCGCGGTTCATCGGTGTGCACCTCACCGGCGAGATGAGCGGCTGGACTGCCCCCAAGGACGTCATCCTCTATTTGGCTGGCGAGCTAACAGTATCCGGTGGGACCAATGCCATCATCGAATATTTCGGGCCGGGCACAAGCTCGATCAGCGCTACGGGCAAGGCCACAATCACGAACATGGGAGCCGAGCTCGGCGCCACCACCTCCGTCTTTCCCTACGATGAGCGCATGGCCCGTTACCTGCGGGCGACCCATCGCGGAGAGCTCGTGGGTTTGGCTGAGCGTTATGCCCACATTCTTCGAACTGATGCCGAGTGCGAGGCAGACCCCGCCCGCTACTATGACCGGGTTGTTGAGATCGACCTGTCGAAACTGGAACCCCACTTGGTGGGCCCCCACTCCCCCGATCGCGCTCGTCCCATATCTCAGATGGCCCAAGAGGTGCAGGAGAACGGTGACTTCGTAGACCAGATATCGACGGCCCTCATCGGCTCGTGCACCAACTCTTCCTACGAGGATATGAGCCGGTCCGCCGACGTTGCAGAGCAGGCGAAACGGCACGGCATCCGGTCCGCCGTCCCCTTCCTCATCACTCCGGGCTCTGAGCAGGTCAGAGCCACCATCGAACGGGATGGGCAGATGCAGTCCCTGCAGGAAATCGATGGCACTGTGCTCGCCAACGCCTGCGGACCCTGCATCGGTCAGTGGCGCCGCTCTCAAGAGCAGTCGGCGCAACCCAATACCATCGTCACCTCCTACAACCGCAACTTCCCAGCCCGGAACGACGGCCAACCTGCCACCATGAACTTCATCGCCAGTCCTGAGATCGTGACCGCCATGGCCTTGGCTGGCAGAGTATCTTTCAATCCCATGACCGACACTTTGATCGATGCCAATGGTCAGCCTTTCAGCTTGGAGACGCCCAAGGCCGCGCCTGAAGTACCGGAGCGAGACTTCGCACTGGGGGCGTCGTCTTACGAAGCCCCTCCGGAGGACGGCTCGGGCATCGAGCTAAGCGTCGATCCCAACAGCGAACGCATCCAACTGATGGAGCCGTGGCCTGCTTGGGACGGCAGCGACCTCAGCGACATGCCCGTGCTAATGAAGACCCAAGGCAAGACCACCACCGATCACATATCCCCGGCTGGCCCGTGGCTGCGCTTCCGGGGGCACCTGAACCGGTTCAGCGACAACATGTTCATGGGGGCCACCAACGCCTACACCGGCGAGGCAGGCAAGGGTGCCAACGTGGTCAGTGGCGAGCAGTCCCGGAGTATCGCGACCATCGCTAGGGACTACCAATCCCGGAGCCTCAAGTGGGTGGTAGTGGGCGACCATAACTACGGCGAGGGCAGCAGCAGGGAGCACGCCGCCTTGTGCCCGCGCCTGCTGGGCGGGTCTGCCGTCATAGCCCGCAGCTTTGCCCGCATTCACGAGAGCAACCTTAAGAAGCAGGGCCTGCTTGCCCTGACCTTCCAGGACCCGTCCCATTACGACCGCATACGGGAAGACGACCGCATAAGCTTGGTGGGCCTGAGCGAGATGGCTGCGAGCAAGCCCGTCAGTTGCGTCGTGCAGCACAGCGACGGCACCTCGGAGACGCTCGCTCTTGACCATTCCTACGGCGAGTCACAACTGGAGTGGTTCCGGGCGGGGTCTGCGCTCAACCTGTTTCATAGGTAGGGACGCCCGGGGCTTTTCGGCGATACCGATGGGACGGTGATAGATGGCGAGCCCTCGACCCTGTGATGAAGGGCCGGGGCTTGATGTTTGGCGCGGCTAGTCCTGTTGGCGGCGAAGGCGTTCGACTTCGGCTTGAAGTTGCTCCACCCTTGTTTCTGCTGCCTTTCGCGAGGCGCGCTCCTGCGAAAGGGTATTAAGCCACTCTCCGGTGGCGGCATCCCGCAGCAGGAATCTGCCGAAGTCTTCTTCCACGCGGTAGACGAAGTCGACGCCTAAGACCTCGCTGCGTGACCACAGGTCGCCGTTGGGGTCGGTGCGGAGCTCGAAGCGCTGGTATTCGCCGTCGATCAAGCGCTCGCCCACTAGTGGTTCACGATAGAGTCGCCTCTGCGGTCGAGACGCCAGTATTCTTGGGCGCCCATGCGTGCGTAGATTTCGCGCAGGTCCCTAGAAGCGGTGCTCTCGGAGGCCACCTCAAGGACGAAGACGGGTGTTTGCCCCCACTCGTCGATGCGGTAGCTGTTGCGGATCTGCCTTATGTGTCGCGCATCCACCCCGAAGACGATGAAGCCATCAGGGGCAAACATGGAGCCAGGTACGTTGGAGTCGTAGATGATGTCTGTCTGGCTGACACAGAGGGCGGTCGGGTCGCTTTCGTATCGGGCTTTCAGTATGGACAACACTTGAACGATGGTGTCTTCCTGTTGCATGTGATCTTCCGGGGGCTCAGGGTCGGGGAGCAGGTCGTACCAAGGCATTGCCGTAGCAGATAGGGAAGACGCCTGTTGATGTGGTGATGTCATCACCAAGCCTCCGAAGGGCTGTGATTCAAGTTGCACGAGTATAGCATGGTGACCTACCCCAGCAGGTCCAAGCACTCTCGCAAGGGTTTGTGGATGCATGTAAAGATGGGGGTGTCTTGCTGGGTGTATGATCGTTGTTCTTGGTGGCGTAGGGCCATCACCAGCTCCAGAAAGTCGGACGGGTTGTCACCCTCGAATCCCAGCACGAACTCCTGATCGTCCAACCCGAAGGAATATGTGGTGTGAATTTTTACTGTGGGAAAGCGGTGCCCGATGGTGAAGTGCTCGTTCATCAGGCGCTGCCGCTCCTCAGCCGATAGTTGGTACCACTGGTGGGTCTTGGTGAAGGGGTAGAGGAACAGGTAGGGACGCCCTAAGGGTTGGATGGCACCGGTCAACTCCTGACCGGGGTGGGTGTGTTCGCTGACGTAGGGAGAGGGATGAGTCAGCGCGAAGTAAGAGTATGGTGTGTGCAGGTAGCCACTTATGGCACTGCGACGGATCCCCCCCAGCAATCCTTCCATCAGTTCTAGCGATGGGCTGACCTTCCATAGCATGAAGTCCGCGTCGGCACGCGTAGCCGTGAGACTATAGCTGTTGACCAGCATTGCGGAAGAAAGCTCCGCCACCACGGCGGTCAACTCCTCCTTGTCGCGCTCCTTCTCCACTGGGCTGCGCCTCCCCCAAGCGGGGTCCACCTTGAAGAAGGTGTACTTCACGAAATCGCGCCCTTTCACCTCGGCCATAGGTCTCCTTGTCGCGTATCGTTGAGGCTTCGTCGGATGCCGCGAGCCCATTATAGCGTAGGGCAATTTGACACTAAGCTTTGGGCGCAGCTATACTCGGCCCTACAATCGAATGGTGAGGACCATAGGGGAGCTCGGTGGAGCCGGGCTGAGAGGCCCCCAGTGTTGGGGCGACCCTTATGAACCTGATCTGGGTAATGCCAGCGGAGGGAATGCCCCATGCGGAAACTCGCATTTGTAAAGGCCGCCACTTTTGTAGTGGACGGCTTTTTTGTTGGGGCGATTGGCTGAAATGCAGCCGTCCCTCCGCATCGCCCCACGTATCTCCCTTAGCGGCATCGGCAAGGTCTTCGCATCCGGCCAGCGCAGACTTTCCGTCTTGGAAGGCGTCGACTTCCATGTCGCCGACCGCCAGTTCGTCTCGATCATCGGACCCAGCGGTTGTGGCAAGACAACGCTTCTGAACATCATAGCAGGCTTGGACCAGCCCACCACAGGTACCGTGGAATTGGACGGCGAGCCTGTGCCACAGCGTCTTGGCAAGGTCGCGTACATGCAGCAGAAGGACCTGCTGATGCCATGGCGCACCGTACTGGACAACGCCATTCTCGCCTTGGAGGTGCGCGGCGTCTCGCGGAGGGACGCTCGTCAGCGTGCCGAAGGCCTCCTGGAGCCTTTTGGACTTGATGGGTTCGGCAAGCACTACCCAGCGGCTCTCTCGGGAGGTATGAGGCAGCGGGCTGCCTTTCTACGCACATTCCTCACTGATCGGGATGTGGTTCTGCTGGACGAGCCGTTCGGCGCTCTGGATGCCCTGACTCGCTCCCAGATGCAGGAATGGCTCATGGGCATGTGGGCGGACCTCGGCAAGACCATAGTCCTCATCACCCACGATGTAGAGGAGGCGATACTTCTCTCCGACGTCATTTACATGCTTAGCGGCCGTCCCGGACGTGTGACACGGGTGGTGGAGGTGGACCTGCCCCGGCCCCGGAGCTATCGAGCCATCACCGAGCCACAGTTCAATTACCTCAAGGCCGACCTGCTGGCGGGTCTGCGTGAGGAGAGCATACCGCTGGGGGCCGGCTTATGGCGTTAGGCGCCAATGCCGACCATGTGACCAGCGAGTTGGGCGCTGTTTCCAACCCGCTCGAATTCCGTGTACGGAGTCTGATGCGGGCGTCGCTGCGGTGGGTTATTTCGCTGGGCATAATTGCGGGCTTGGTACTCCTCTGGCAAGGCTTGGTGGTCTTTTACGACATTCCCCATTGGAAGCTGCCCGCCCCATGGGAAGTGGCCAAGGAGTTGTGGTACAGCAAGGGTCTACTGGCATCACATACTTGGATAACGGTCCAGGAGATGCTCTTGGGCCTGCTTGCCGCCTTGGTCGCAGGACTGGCGTTGGCAACCATCATCAATATGTCCCGCACCTTGGGGCGGGTCGTGTACCCGGTGATAATCGCCGCCGAGACCTTTCCCATCATCATCATGGCACCACTGCTGCTCATCTGGGTCGGCTATGGGATCGAGCACAAGGTGATAGTGGTCGCCCTCATCGCCTTCTTCCCGGTGGTAATCAACACCGCCGACGGTCTCCGTGCCGCCGACCCCGACCTGCTGAGCTTGATGCGCACCATGGGCGCCAATCGATGGCAGCTCTTTACCAAGGTGCAGATACCCAACGCGCTTCCCTTCATGTTTTCCGGCATCAAGCTGGCCGCCACTGTCAGCGTAATCGGCGCCGTGATAGGTGAGTGGGTGGGCTCAAGCGAAGGCTTGGGCTACTTGGCCATGGTCTCCAAGGGGAAGTTTCTATTCGACAGAGTGTACGCAGTCACATTCCTCTTTAGCCTGTTGGGGATGGCCATGTTCGTTGCGGTTGCGCTGCTGGAACGGGCATTGCTGCCTTGGTATCACAGTCAGAACAGAGAAAGAGCGTTGGAGTAACAGAAGATACCCCAGTGCGACTGCGATGGAAGCCTGAGTCTAATGGAAGTCTGGTATTGGAGGATACTGAGGATGCTACGAAAAAGTTGTCTCGCTCTTTTGGGAATACTCTTGGCCTTGACGCTGGCTGTGACGGCCTGTGGAGGCGGTGAACCCGAGCAGGTTTCAGTCCGTCTGGCCTTGGACTGGTTCCCCAACGCCAATCATGCTGGGCTGTATACCGCCGTAGAGAAGGGCTACTTCGACGATGAGAACCTGGACGTGGAGATATACACCCCGGCGGACCCGTCGTCCATACTGCAGACGGTCGCTTCAGGGGCGGACGACTTCGGCATCAACTACCAGCCCGACCTGCTGCTGGCCCGGGCTCAGGGTGTGCCTGTGGTGTCGGTCGCTGCGCTGGTGCAGCATCCCCTGAACTCGGTGCAGACCCTGAAGGCGTCCGGTATAGCTCGTCCCAGCGGATTGGCGGGCAAGACCGTCGGCTATCCAGGTATACCCATCAATGAGCCGCTGCTGGAGACGATGCTGAAGTTCGATGGCGTTTTCGGTGGTCTGGACGAAGTGGAACTGGTCAATGTGGGGTTCAACTTGTCGGAGACCCTGATAAGCGGGCAAGTGGATGCCTGCATCGGATGCTATTTCAGCTACGAGTCCATCAAGATGGAGAATGAGGGCTTCCCCGTAGAGGTAATCCGCATGGAGCAGTGGGGCGTCCCCGACTACTATGAGCTGGTGGTGGTGACCAACGAGGAAACGCTGGCCGAGCGCTCCGACGTTGTGCAACGCTTCGTGCGCGCAGTCATCAAGGGCTACGAGGAAGCGGCCGCCGACCCCGGAGCGGCGGTGGACATCTTGGTCGCCCTAGGCGGTGACGATATCGACGAGGCCATCGACCGCCCCGGCGCCGAGCTGCTCGCTCCCCTTTGGAGGGAAGGCGACACGCCCGTTGGCTGGCAGACCTCGGAGAAGTGGACCGGCTTTGCGGACTGGATGCACGAGAACGGCATCATCGAAGAGCCGCTCGACGGCAGTGAAGCCTTTACCAATGAGTTCGTTGAGTGAGGCAGTCTCCGGCAATTCGCGAGACCACACGGGGCGAGACCACACGGGGTAGGTGGTGCCATGTCCCTGACTGACGACCTGCGGGCTGGCGTCGGCCCTCTCTGGGACCAAGTGGTGCGTCACCCCTTTGTCGCGGAGTTGGGGGACGGCACCCTTCCCGAGGCCAAGTTCCGCGTCTATTTCGAGCAGGACTATCTGTTCTTGAAGGACTGGATGCAGTTGCTTGGCTTGGGTGTGGCCAAGAGCCCCGACTTCGACTCAGCGCGGAGCATATGCGCCTTCCTGAACGGTGGGCTGATAGGCGAGGAGGCCCTGTTCCGGCAGGTCTTCCGGGATATGGGGCTCTCCACCGCCGACGTCGCGGCATTGGAGCCGCTACCCACTACCTTGGCATATGGTGCGTTCCTGAAATCCATCGCTTATAGCGGCAGCTATCTTGAGATAGCCACGGCGTTGCTGGCCATTGAGTGGCCCTACCTTCAGTGGGCCCAAGACCTCAACGCTGCTGACAAGAAGCCAGCCAATCCCCATTACCAAGCGTGGATCGACATCCACGACAGCCAAGCGATGCGGGACATTGTTGGCTCCCTGCGTCAAAGCATAGACGGCACCGGAGGCGCCGACCGGGCGCGCCTGATGGAGGTGTTCCATCAAGCCGTGCGGTACGAGTACCTGTTCTGGGAGATGCCGTACCGAGGTGAATCATGGCCGAGCTAGACGAGAACCGCAGGCCCACTGCCATGACCATCGCGGGCTCCGACAGCGGGGCCGGAGCTGGTGTGCAGGCCGACCTCAAAACCTTCGCCGCTCTGGGCGTCTACGGAGCATCGGTTATCACCGCCATAACGGCGCAGAATACCATGCAGGTGACCGCCGTCCACGAGGTGCCGATTGAGGTCATTGTCGCCCAGATACAGGCGGTGCTTTCCGACATGGGAGCGAGCTCAGTGAAGACGGGCATGCTCTCCAGCAGCGAGGTCATTGGAGCCGTGGCCGGTGAGATGAGGTCGTCGGGCGTGGAGCTGCTGGTGGTGGACCCCGTGATGGTGGCCAAGAGCGGGGACTCCTTACTGCACTCAGACGCGGTGGGTGCCTTGCGAGACCTGCTCCTTCCCCTAGCCACTGTAGTTACTCCCAACATACCTGAGGCAGAAGTGCTCACTGGCGAATCCATCGAGACCCGCGAGGATGCGCGAAAGGCGGCGGAGGCGATTTATCGGATGGGCCCGAAAGTCGTCGTGGTGAAGGGTGGGCATCTCACGGGAGACCCCACCGATCTGTTCTACGATGGCGATGGCTTCCGCGAGTTGCACGCCCCACGCATAGACACCAAGAATACCCATGGCACGGGATGCACTTTCGCCTCAGCCATCGCTGCGGGTCTGGCGAAGGGCCTTGGGCCGTGGGATGCGGTCGTCCAAGCCAAGACCTTCATCACCGAGGCCATCCAGCACGCTTATCCCGTGGGCCAAGGCCACGGTCCCGTCAACCACTTCTACCGTTGGACGTAAACGCGGACAGGGACGCCCCCGATACCTCGTGCAAACTCCTTCTTCACCACGGCCACCGATAAGTGGTTCGTCCTCTCGCGAATACGTGAAGAAACTGGTTGATGACGAGGTGACGCTGGTCTAGTTGGAGTTAGTCCCAACGCCCGCGCCTTCGCCTCCCATCTACTATTCAGGGCGTGGCGTAATTGACGTCACTCATCCCGAGCGCGTTTCGTCTCCTTACAGCCCATAGACCTCAGGGTTGGCGCAACGCTCAAGTTGCTCACCGGCGATGCCTGCCATGAGGTTGCGTGCTGCCAGCATGGCCATACTGCGGCGTCCACGGTTGCCTGCGCTGCCGATGTGGGGCGTGACTATCACGTTGTCCAGCGTCAGCAGCGGGTTGTCCGGGTCGATAGGCTCAGGTTCAGTGACGTCCAAGGCCGCGGCTGCCGGCCGTCCCTCAACTAGCGCGTTATAGAGGGCGGCGGTGTCGACCACTGGGCCGCGGGCTGCATTCACGAGCACGGCCGTGGGTTTCATAATCTCCAGCTGTTCCTGTCCGATTAGGTGGTGGGTCTGGGAGGTCAGGGGGCAGTGCAGGGTGACGAAGTCGGAGCGTTGCAGCAGCTCGGGCAATTCGACACGGGTCATACCGAATTCGGCCTCGGCGTCGGGCTTGGCGGAGCGGGAGCAGTACAGAACATCCATATCGAAGCCGCGCGCCCGGCGGGCGACCTCGATGCCTGTCTGTCCCAGCCCTACAATGCCCAGAGTTGCCTCGTTGATCTCGGCCCCCAGCCAGCGCATAGGATGAAAGGCTAGGTCCCATCTACCCGCTCTCACCCAGCGGTCGGACTCCACAACTCGTCGCGCAGCGGCCAGCATTAGGGCGAATGTCAGGTCGGCGGTGGCCTTGGCTAGTACACCTGGGGTATGCCCCACGGGTATGCCTCGTTCCGTGGCCGCTGCAAGATCGATGTTGTCTACTCCCACAGCCAGTTGGCTCACCACGGAAAGATGAGGGGCCGCTTCGAAGAAGGACTTATCGACACCATCCATGATGGTGGTTAGGACGCCCTGCACATTGGAAGCCTTGTGCCGAAGCGTTTGGGGCGAGGGAGGCGTTTCCTCAGGCCACACCTCCAAGTCGGCCGTGTCCTCGATGAGGTCCAAGGCCTCTTGATGGATTTGCCTGGTGATGAAGACCTTGGGCTTGGCCATCACCGCCCCCCTTTGCAACACCTCTTTTACAATAATTGTATGCTTGCGCTGCCGGGTTTGCTACCTGTAGCGTCGATGCTTATACTTTCGCTGGCGAGTTGAACCCACTGGAGGTCTGGATGGCCCTGTATCTGACCAATGACGATATAGCCCAATTATTGCCCATGAAAGAGTGCGTCGATGCACTCGAAACCGTCTTCGAGCAGTGGGGACGGGGTCGCGGAGTGAACCGCCCTCGCACGCGAATCCGCCTCCCCACCGGCTTCCACCACTACATGGCCTCCTATGCTCCGGACATGGGTGTACTGGGTCTGCGGACCTACACCACCCTCGCGGGCGGGGGCCAGAACATCTACATCCTCTATGACGGCGAATCGGGCGGGATACTCTGCCTTATGGATTCGGGCCTGATGAGCACCATCCGCACCGGGGCCGCCTCCGGCTTGGGGACCCGCCACATGGCCCGCGCCGACGCCAGCACCGTAGGCATGATTGGCGTTGGGGGCCAAGCAGAGGCGCAATTCGCGGCGGTCTGCGCTGTGCGTGATATACGACATGCCAAGGTGTTCAGTCGCACGACAGAGAAGCGCGAGGCTTTTGCCGCAGAGATGAGCGAGAAGCTGGGCACCGAGGTGGTGGGAGCAGAGAGCGCTGAGGAGTGCGTCTCTGGAGTTGACATAATTATTACTATAACCAACTCCCGTGAGCCTGTGCTGAAGGGAGAATGGTTAGCACCGGGCCAGCACATCAACGCGGCAGGCAGCAATCACTGGATGCGCCGCGAGCTCGACGACGCGGCAGTGGAGCGCTCCGATATTATTGTGGTGGACGACTTGGAGCAGGCCAAAATGGAGTGTGGCGAGTTGGTGTTCGCAGCCGAGAGAGGGCGTTTCCGCTGGGATACGGTGTACGAGTTGCGGGACGTGCTGGGCGGGAGAGTGGCAGGGCGTCCTGCCCCGGCTTCCATCACTCTGTTTGAGTCGCAAGGCCTTTCCATCGAGGACTTGGCCACTGCCCACTACGTGTACCACAAGGCTAGAGAGCAGGGAATGGGGCAAGAGTTGCCCTTCTAGCTCGTTCTGCCTCAAGACTCAAGTTGCCGGTCAGCCGGCGCGGAGGAGGGCGCTACTCAGCCCTACTCAGCCCTACTCAGATGGAGGGGTCTGATGACACAAACTACTGCTATGAACATGAAGCATCGCAGCCGCGACATCACAGAGGGTCCCGAGCGAGCCCCTGCCCGTGCCATGCTGCGCGCGATGGGGTTGGGTGACGACGACCTGAACCGACCCTTCATCGGCATCGCAAACAGCGCCAGCGACGTCACTCCCTGCAACATACACTTGGGGAGGTTGGCTCAGGCCGCGCGCGAGGGTATCCGCTCTTCGGGTGCGACGCCTTTCGAGTTCGGCACCATCACTGTGAGCGATGGCATCTCCATGGGTACTGAAGGCATGCACGCTTCGCTGGTCAGCCGAGAGGTGATCGCCGACTCCATTGAGTTGGTAGCCTTCGCTGAGCGGTTCGATGCCTTGGTGGCCATCGGCGGTTGCGACAAGAACCTGCCAGGCAGCGCCATGGCGTTGGCCCGTCTGAACTTGCCCGGTGTCTTTGTATACGGTGGCACCATCATGCCGGGCAAATTCGGTCAGCGGGATATGAGTATCCAGGATGTTTTCGAGGCCGTTGGCGCCCACGCCAAGGGTCTGATCAGCCGTCAAGACCTTCGGGATGTGGAGGCTTTCGCCTGCCCCGGAGAGGGCTCCTGCGCAGGGATGTTTACTGCGAACACAATGGCTTCCGCCATCGAAGCATTAGGACTATCTCTGCCTGGGCATAGTTCCATCCCTGCGGTGGAAGGCCTCAAGACTGAAGCTACCCGCCAAGCCGGTGCTGCTGCCTATGACATGCTGGAGCGGGGTATCCGGGTCCGGGATATCCTGACCAAGGAATCTTTCGAGAATGCCATCGCCGTCGTCTGTGCCACTGGCGGGTCCACAAATGCTGTGTTGCACCTGCTGGCCATCGCCCATGAGGCTCAGGTGCCGTTGACCTTGGACGACTTCACGCGCATCAGTGGCCGCACACCCTACATCGCTGATATGAAACCCGGTGGTCGTTACGTCATGGCCGACCTGAACCGCGCCGGCGGTGTGCCCCTGATAATGAAGCGACTGCTCCAGGCCGGGCTGGTGCACGGTGGCCCCATGACGGTCACCGGACGCACCGTGGCGGAGAACCTGGAAGATGTCAATGCAGATATGGAGCAGGCCGTCGTGCATCCTGTGGGTAACCCCCTGTCGCCCACGGGCGGGCTGGTTATTCTGCACGGGAACCTAGCCCCCGAGGGCGCCGTCATCAAAGTGGCTGGCCACCAGATGCGCCGCTACGAGGGCCGTGCGAGGGTCTTCGACCAAGAGGAGGCCGCCTTCAATGCCGTACAACGACAAGAGATAGTGGAAGGCGACATCGTGGTCATCCGCTACGAAGGTCCTAGGGGAGGCCCCGGCATGAGAGAAATGTTGGCTGTAACCGGAGCTATAGTGGGCCAAGGTCTAGGGGACGAGGTGGCCCTGCTCACCGATGGCCGATTCTCGGGTGCGACGCACGGCCCCATGGTGGGGCACGTAGCCCCTGAAGCCGCTGTTGGCGGTCCCATCGGCCTTCTGCAGGAAGGCGATATCGTGATCATTGACCCGGCAAACGGTCTCTTGGATGTGCGTCTCAGCGAGGAGGAGATGACCGACCGGCGGGCACGGTGGCAACCGCTTCCAGAGAAATATACCAGCGGTGCGCTTGCCAAGTATGCACGGCTGGTTGGCTCTGCAAGCCAGGGTGCAGTCACGGGATAGTCAAGAGTTCCCACCGGTAGCACTGATGGAAGAGTGAAAGGTTGGCGATGACAACCCCGAAAGTTGAAACGGAACTCTTGGAGAAGATGCGCCCCAGTCTGGTCACTTTGGTGACTGAAGATGCGAAGCGCCTGACGGGACTACAGTATTGCGACCTGCGTATGGCTATCAAGGAGGAGAAGGGCGCAGTTGCAGAAAACGGCAACTCGAAGGCTAGCTCCGAAGACTACACCTTCGATTTTGGCGTGCGGGTGCTATCGGGAGGCGGGGCCACTGCCCCAGGCTATTTCGGTCAGGTGCTCGGGACTGCTGACGCTGCCCGCATAGAACAAGTGGTGTGGAAGGGCATCCAGGAAGCCCACCGCCGCGCACGGGCCAATGCTCGCCTCAAGAGCGCATCGCGGCGCCGTCTGGGCCCTCTTGGACAGAGCCTGACTGATTCGACCCTAGCCCCTGTAGCGATTGCTCAAGACACAGTTCCTGCCACCTATACAGTTGATCCTCGCACCGTCCCTTTGGGCGACGTGATGAAGATGGCAGTGGACTCGTGTAAAGCGGCCCAAGTGAGCAACCAGGTCGTCTATAGCGCCGCGTCGGCGTCCACCTTCATGTTGCGGGAACTCTTCTGCAGTTCGGAAGGGGCTGATATCGACCAGAGCTTCGCCCAGACGGAGGGGTTCTGCATAGTGGTATGCCAAGGGGAGCATGGCAACCTAGAGATATATGACTTCTCCGGACACCAACGGGGCTGGGAGCTACTGACCGATGGCTACGACAACGGGACAATAACCCTACCCGACTGGGTCTCCTTCTGTCGGCAGTTGGGGGCCGATGGCACAGAGGTGGCCAACGCGCCTCCACTCAAGCCACCAGACAAAGAAGTGGTAGTGGTCACCGACCCACACTTCAACACGCTGCTTGTGCATGAGGTGGTAGGACATCCCTCCGAGGCAGACCGGGCCCTGAAGTATGAGACATCCTACGCGGGCCGTAGCTGGTTCTACAAGGACACTGAGGACAACCAGATTGGCAGACAAATTGCCTCACCTCTGGTTACTGCTTTCTCTGACCCTAAGATGGAAGGGTTCGGCTCCTTCAGCTACGATCACGACGGCACACCGGCGCGTCGCGCCTACCAAATCAGGGATGGCAACTTCGAGGAATTCCTCAACAACCGGCAGACGGCGGCAATCATGGGTGTATCGCCCAACGGCTCTTCGCGGGCCACGGAAGCCAACCTGGTGCCCCTGATACGGATGACCAATACAGCCTTCGCCCCCGGCCAGAGCGATCCGGCGACCATCTTGGCTGACGTAGAAGATGGGTACTACGTACAAGGCCATCGCGTCCCATCCATCGCCGAGTCGCGTGAAAACTTCCGCATCACTGCTGTGAAGGTGTATGAGGTCAAGAACGGACAGTTGGGCCAGCTGTATCGCGACGGAGGCATCACATCTGACTCTCGCGACTACTTCATGCGCATCGATGCAGTGGGCAAAGACTTCCGTCTCTACCCCATCCCCAACTGCGGCAAAGGTCAACCGATGCAGGCCAAACGTATGAGCAACGGCGGCCCCACCATGCGTGGTATTGCTCGTCTAACGGGCCCAGGCGCGTAACTGACTCGACTCCGAACAAGAAGGTCTGAAGAACGATGATTCCGCTGAGCGCCTTGCGGCGCTGTGTAAAAGATGCGCTTGACTACATCAAGACTCAGCCGGATGTGGCCGAAGCGGAGGTGTTCGCTTCAGCCAACGGCAACCTCACTGCACGCCTGAACTACACCTCCCACATACCCAGCAACGGTGTAGAGGAGCCCAAATCAGTGGAGTTGGTGGGCTTGGGCATCAGGGTCGCTTTCAACACCCCCGATGGCCTGAAGACCGGGTATGGAAGCGAGGCCAGCGACCTCTCGGTGGAGGGGGCAAGGCGAGCGTTGGACAAAGCCCGTTTGGGGGCAGTTGTGGACCCTGAGTACGTCTCTCTGCCCAACCCGCGTGTTGTGGCTCCAGCCGTTAGCAAATATCACGATCCGAAGATCATGCGTCTCAGCGGCTCGGGCCTTGTCGAAGCAGCTTGGCAGACTGTGGAGCGGGCACTGGACGTTTTCTCGACCTCGGAAGACCTGCTCAACATCGCCGGCTCTCCGGAGGGAGTCCGTTCCTTGGGACTGATTCTCGGCGGCGACTTGGTGTTCCTGCAAGAGAGAATTGCCATTGGGTCGACTCATATGTCGCGAATCCTGACTGATGAGTCCACCTTGGTGATGTCCTTTGCAACCGCTATGGTAGAGAAACAGCTTGGCAAAGGGACGGGGTGCTTCGTTAGTAACCAGATAGCGGATCTTAGCGGACAAGCTGGCAGTGAGGCCGCCAGGAATGCCATCGCATCGATGGACGGCCGTCGAGTGGATGGTGGGGCATACAGGGTGGTGCTCGGCCCTCAGCCAGTCACCGAGCTGTTGGAGTGGGTCTTGATGCCCAGCTTGGACTTGGGCGCTTTTCACGCCAGCATGTCGCTTTTCCAAGGCCGGTTCGGGCAACAGGTGGCATCCGATGGGCTGTCTATCTACGACGATGGCTCGTCGCCCAACCTCGCCGCCTCCAAGGGAATCACGGATGAGGGGCTGCCCACCGGGCGGGTTGATCTCATCAGGAATGGCGTGCTCACCGGTCTGCTTGCTAATCACTATGAGCAACAGCGTGTGTTGCACGACCCGAAAGGAAGGGAGAAACTGGGAGTCGACCCTGCCTCCGTGTCGGAGGGCATCGCTCCCAAGAACGGCTTCCGCACCGGTCGGGGCGGTGGACGCAACTTCGACTCCCCTCCCGGCACAACGCCCACCAACCTAGTCGTTGAAGGACGAGAGAACTACAGTCAGGAACAGTTGTTGCAGATGGTGGGTAATGGCCTGTACATAGGCCGCATTTGGTACACCTATCCGGTGAACGGGATATCCGTCGGCGACTTCAGTGGCACCGTTGTGGGAGACTCCTACATCATTGAGAACGGCCGCCTTTCAACCCCCCTCAAGCCAAATACACTACGCCTCAACGACAACATCAGCAGAGTAATCTCAAGCGTCTTGGGAGTGGGTGCGGAGCGCACGGGAGTTGTGCGCTGGTCTTCGGACCAGGTAACTTGGGCCCCTGAAATCGCGTTGAGCGATTTCAGGGTAGACGAGATCGCTGAGTATATGGATACCGTCTACACCTAGTGGGACGCCCCTGCCGCTACGGCAGGATTTCGAGCGCCGGACAGTGGCGCGGGCGCACTATGCTGAAGTCGCGGTAGTCGACCGTTAGCACTTGAACGATGTCCATGCGCTCCGCCAAGGCGATCACGGATGCGTCCACCACGTCGAGCTTACTATCCGCATACTGCGTCAGCAGTTCGTCAATACGCCGGATGTCTAAGTAGTTCACGGTCTCCACCCGAATCTCTCCCATTGCCAAGGAATGTACGAAGCTCTGCACAGCCTCTTGGCCCAATCGTTTCTTCAACAAGTGGCCAACCTCTGGAACTACGGTCACGGGCATTATTAGCAGTTCGCGGTTCCGCTGGAAGAAGCGGGTTATCATGTCGTGGTGGTTGTCGCTACGATCGGCCAAGGAGTAGATGGGGCCAGTGTCGACCACTATCGGCATCTATTTGTCCCAACCATACTCGCCCATGTCCTGCTCTAGTAGCTCCTCTGCCCGCTCCGCGGTGTCGGTGTATCCGCTGGCTCCAAACGCGGCGAAAGACGGCAACTTAGTTTCCTCTTTGTTGCCCACCACGTACTCCGCCAACGCCTCTCGGATGACGCGTGTAGGAGTTCTGCCTTTGCGCTCAGCAATCTGCTTCAGGTCCAGATACAGGGCTTGGTCCACTTGTACAGTTGTCCGCTTCACAGCGTCACTCCTGTTATGCACAATCTCGCTAATGTGAGAATAACACACAGAATACCATACTTCAATATCGTTGCCTTTTGTTCGGCCAGCTACCTTCGTGCTATCAGTACGATGTCCCGTTGGACTGGAGTGGTAGCAAGGGGGCCGGTCTCGTACATGAACACATCAATCTCGGAGCGCATGCCAAACTCCGGCAGGTAGATGCCTGGCTCGATGGTGAACCCGATGTTTGGCAGGATGGTGCGGGTATCATAGGTCTCAAAGCCGTCGAGGTTCACTGCTTCTCCGTGGACCTCTAGACCTAGGCTATGACCCAAGCGGTGTGTGAAATAGTCACCGTAGCCTGCTTGTTCGATGTATTGCCTCGCTACGGCATCGGCTTCCCATCCCTCTGAGCTGCGCCCCTCTTGCGATCGCTCCTGTAGGAATCCCAAGGCGGCATCCCGGGCCTCGGTTACTGTCTGAAACACCTCTTGGTGCAGGGATGGCACCTGCTCTCCTACATAGGCCACCCAAGTGATATCTGCGTAGACACCATCCTTGTGTATCTCCTTGGCCCATAGGTCGATTAGAAGCCAGTCACCGTCACCGATGAAGCTGCTGCCTTCCGGTTGAGGCAGGTAGTGTGGATCGCTGCCGTGTTCATTGACTGCCACTATCGGGCCATCCGGTGATTCCAACTCTTCTTCATCGAACCTGTCACGGATAAACTGTGCCACTTGGTATTCGTTGATTGGGTCGGCCAAATTGTTCCCGACGTAGTCGAATGCCTCCAGTACAATGCGGCCAAGAGCATCAGCGGCCGTCTGATGAGAAGCGAGTTGTCCTTCGTCCCATCGCTGAGTGGCGTATTGAAGCAAGTCCGCAGATGAGACTACCTCAACGCCAAGGCTGCGCACCAATTCGATAGTCCCGGCATCGACTTTGGATGCCCGTGGGATGGCGCCCATCGGTGAGTATTCCATTGCCACGTTGCCGTTTTCCGGCAGGACGCCTTGGAGCAGGGCCACCATCGAGGGACGGTCTCGGTAGCTGATAGGCGAGACCCCGGAGTGCTCAAGCGCCCCCGCATCAACGTGGTGCCCTAAGATTCGGGCTCCTCCTTCGGAGGGTATGTACAGGAAGCAGGGGCGGGTAAGCATCGGAGTCGGACCGAGTAGTTCGGCGAACAGTGGGTTCGAGCCCCGGTAGCTATGCACCAGCCAACCTGCCATTTGGTGCTGGACCATGTACCGCTGTGCTTCAGCTACCATTTGGTCGAGCATATCGAATCTCCTAGTTCGTGTCCTGCCTAGATCGTGTTCTGTAGGAGACCTCCGTCCAGTTGTACGTTGGTCCCGGTGATGTAGCCAGCCCTTTCCGAGGCCAAAAATGCTATGAGGTCTCCCATTTCATCAGGTTTGCCAGCACGCCTCATCGGAACTTTGCTCACAGCTTTCTTCATCACGTCTTCTGCGCCCTGACCCGATCGAGCGCCTTCCTCCTGAAACAGAGAGCGAACACGCTCGGTTAGCACCAGACCGGGCAGCACGTTGTTGACCGTGATGTTGAAAGAGGCAAGCTCGTTCGCCAGAGCTTTGCTATAGCCCGCGACCGCCAACCGACTGGAGGTCGATAGCGCCGTTCCGTGTTCAGGCTGCTTCACTTCCGCGGCGAGGATATTAATAATGCGTCCCCACTGCTGCTGTTTCATGAAGGGGATGACTTCGCGACACATCCGCACCACGCTCATGAAGTTGTGCTCCAGTGCGTCGTTCCACTGCTGGTCGCCGGCCTCAGAGGGGCGGCTAGCCGGTGGCCCGCCGAGGTTATTCACCAATACGTCGATTCGTCCGAACCGGTTGAAGGTGTTCCGCACCACTCGCTTGATATCATCAGGGACCGACAAGTCGGCCTTGACAGCGAACACGTGCTGTTGGGAGCTAGACCGAGCGATCTCAATCTCTGTCTTGCGGAGATCGGCTTCGGTACGCGCCGAGATCGTGAGGCTGGCGCCCTCTCGCGCCAATGCTACGGCGGTAGCCTTCCCCATGCCCCTGCTGGAACCACCTACAATGGCCACCCTGTCCCGCAACCCTAGGTCCATTCACCCCTCCCGCGAAAGCATCGCTATGATAATCCGCGCGGTTGCTCCAGAACAAGACAGGTTGACGAACAGTTATTGCGGGGGTTTGCCGTTTAAAGGCTTTAGGAAGGGGCAGGCCCAGTGCCCGGTGTTGCTAGATGGCCCCCGCCTGCTCCAGGTCCGCTACTTGTGACTCGGAGTAGCCCAGCTCCAAGAGTATCTGCTGGGTATGCTCCCCCAACAACGGGGGATGTTGTTTGATTGCACCCGGAGTCTCCGAGAACTTCACCGGGATGCCCGTCTGCTGAAGCGTGCCTAGTGTTGGGTGAGGTATCTGCAACAGCATATCGCGTGCGACTACCTGTTCGTCGGAGAGCACGTCGGCTATGTCGTTGATAGCCCCACACGGGACCCCTGCCTCCAGCAAGCCCTCCACCCAGTAGACCACCGGCTGCTCGTCGAAATGCTTTTGCAATAGGGAGACCAGTTTTTGCCGGTTCACTACCCTGTGGGAGTTGTCGACATAGTCCGGGTCCGCTGCAAGCTCCGCTAATCCCATTCCATGGCAGAACCGTTGCCAAAGCCGCTCCGATCCCACGGCCACATTGACGTACTTATCGTCGCTGCATTTGAAGGCTTGGTACGGCACCAGCGTGGGGTGAGCTGCGCCTGTCTTGGCCGGGGGGCTGCCTGTAGCGAAGTAGACTCCAGCTTGGTAGGTGAGCCAAGCGACCTGCAGGTCCATCATCGATATGTCGATATACTGGCCTTCCTGTGAGGTGTGTCGGCGGAAGATCGCTGACATGACGGCAAAGGCCGCCAGCATGCCGGCCCCGATATCGGTCAGGGCTATACCCATCTTCATGGGTGCGCTTCCTGGCTCGCCGGTCAGGCTCATGATGCCGCCCATACCCTGCATCACTTGGTCATAGGCCGAACGTTCTCGATAGGGGCCGGTTTGCCCGAACCCAGAGATGGAGCAATAGACTATTCGCGGGTTCACTTGGCGCACTGCTTCATAATCGATCCCTAAGCGGTTCACGACGCCTGGCGTGAAGTTCTCCACCACTGCGTCGGCTCCCTTGGCCAAGGACATAAAGATCTCTCGCGCTCGCTGGTCCTTGAGATTGAGAGTCATGCTTCGCTTGTTCCGGTTGACCTGCAGGAAATACGCGGACTGGTCGCCGATGTACGGAGGCCCCCAGCCTCGCGTGTCGTCTCCGGTGCCGGGTACCTCGATCTTGATGACGTCGGCCCCGTAGTCGCCCAACATCAATGTGCAGTAGGGACCAGCCAAAGCCCTGGTCAAGTCTAGAACTCGGAGCCCCTCCAGCGCGCTCGCCATTGCATCCTCCATGAACAAAGAGTCATACGCCGGTAGCCCAGCGCGTAGTGAAGCGGTCGAAACTAGTTGCTGCGAGCCGGGGTGTCGGCTTCCGGAGCCGGGCTCCGGCCCAAAGCTCGCTGGTAGTCCTCGGGTGTGTTCAAGTCCAAGAGAAGGTCAGGGTTGCCCAATTCGACGCGGTGGGTGTCTTCAGCGTGCCTGCGCATTACCGCCTTCAGGCCTTCCGTCTCCTCGGTGATTTCCACCAACTCCGGCAGAAGACATGCATCGATTGCTACGGGATGTCCACCCTTCCCTTGGTGGCAAGGAATAGTAATCAGATGGCTACCGCTGGAGTGGGTCTCTATGACCTGCCGGACGGTAGCCGCGGCCCTTGGTTGGTCCACGTTCAAGACCAGAATGCAGTTGGGTTGGGATTCTCCTATGGTGCGCAGACCTGTTTTGAGTGAGGTGGTCTTCCCTTGTAGGTAGTCTGGGTTGTGTACCCATCGAACGTTCGGACGCCCTTCCAGCAGTGAGGACAGCTCCCCATGACGATGGCCCAACACCACGACGACATCGGTGCAGCCGCCTTGAGTCAAGGCCTTCACTTGGTGTTCCAAGAGCGTCGCACCCTCCCAAGGCAATAATGCCTTCAGTTGGCGCATACGGGTCGACTCCCCGGCGGCCAGCAGGATCGCGCCGACTTTTCCCATCCGGTGGGCTTAGTCGGCTGCTGCTGAGGCTAGGGCTTTGTTGATGGCGCGGTCGAAGTAGCGCTGGCTCATCTTCATAGGTCCGCCGGAGCCGCCACGACGGTGCATGATGATTTCGCCCAAGATGCTGACTGCCAACTCTTCTGGCGTAAGGGCGCCCATATCCAATCCCACGGGGGCGCGTACAGCCTTCAGCCGCTCGGGCGACACGCCCAGTGCAGCAAGGCGTTGGTAGATGAGCAGGGTCTTGCGCTTGCTTCCCAATAGGCCGATGTAGCTGGCTGGCGTCTTGACGGCGGATTCCAGTGCGTGGTCGTCGTAGCGGTGGCCTCGTGTGCCTACTACTACGAAGGTGTTGGCGTTGATTGGGATGTCTTCCAAGCAGTGCAGGTAGTCGGCGACCACTGTGCCTGCTGCTTCGGGGAAGCGCTCCGGGTTGGAAAACTCGGGGCGGTCGTCGGCGATGTAGACGCGATATCCAAGGGTTAGGGCCAGCTGGTAGCAGGCCTTGTTGACGTGTCCGCCACCGACCAACACCAATGTGGGGGGGCTGGTGTAGCCTTCGACGAAAAGTTCCGTGCCGTCGCCGGTTCGGACGAACTCGTTGGTCCCCAAGCCACTCACGCGATTGGACGCTTCCAAGGCCGTACCATCCAGCTCGGCGGTACCCAACGTCCCTTCCACGGTGCCGTCTTCTCGGAAAAGGATCTTGGCGCCCAACTCAGCAGGGCCGTTCACTACCGTTGCCACGGCGATGGGCGCGCTGCCCTCGTAGGATTCCAGTATCTGGCGTCCATAGGGGAGATAGCTGTTGGCGTCCCACAATGGCTCTAGGAAGAAGTACATGGTCCCGCCGCACACCAAGCCGTCGCGAGCGGCGATGTCCTCGTTCAGCAGATAGTCGCGGTACTCAGGTCCGCCACGGTGGCGCAGTATCTCCTTGGCGGCGAACCAGATGTCGCCCTCAACGCAGCCACCGCCCAGCGTGCCCACTCCGCTGCCGTCCTTGCGGACCAATAGTTTGGCCCCGGCCTTCTGCGGTGTGGAACCCTTGGTGCGGACTACTGTGGCCAGAACGCACTCTTGGCCCTCGTCCAGCTGCTTGACCGCCTCTTGAATCACTTCTTTCATGCGGTTCGCCTTTTGCTATTAGTTTGACCAAGGATAGCAGTTTTGCCTCTCGCATTCAAACGCGTGGGGGTTAGGAAGTAGGTCTGGTGCACTTGTGAGGCCGGGTTTTTGTCATGCGCATCGAATTAACTCCCCGCATGCTCGCATCCACCTCTAGCCGCCGGATATGAGGCACCCGAGTACGAGAGTCTCCGGAAAGTCCCGGCATCTTTGTGGGCGGTCGTCGTAGATGCGACAGGCTGATGTGGTGCTGTCCAGCATGGGGCAGTGCTCGCCCGTGTGTTCGGCGAAGCGTACCCAACCAACTCCTCCGGGCCTGTGTTCCACATTCAGGTCGACTCCAAGCTCCGTGGCGTGTTGTTGCAAGAGGGGGATCTCTTCGGGCTTGAGAGTCAGTATTATGGCTCCGCGACAGCACATGGCCCTGCACTGGGTCATGCAGACACGACTAGCCTCCTCAGTGCTCAACCCAGGGATGAGATGAGGAGGCAACGCGAATCCCTCTACTGGTCGTGGGAGTGATGGAGTGCGGTAGGGTGGCGGGCTACCCGCCTTGAGCTACTTCTTGGATGGCTCTTATGATCTTATCGTAGCCCGTGCAGCGGCAGAGATTGCCGGCGATATTCAATCGAATGTCCCGCTCACTGGGGTTCGGCATCCTCTCCAACAGGGCCTTGGCCGACACAATGAAACCGGGGGTGCAGAACCCGCACTGCAGGGCCCCATGGTCGATGAAAGCCTGCTGAATGGGATGGAGGCTGCCGCCGGTAGCGACTCCTTCGATCGTAGTGATATCGTGCCCGTCGGCCTCAAGGCCCAAGGCGAGGCAGGAGTCGATGGCCTTCCCGTCGAATTGGACAGTGCAGGCCCCACAGTTACCGTTGCTGCAACCTTCTTTGGTGCCGGTCAGCCGCAACTCATCTCGCAGCACCTCCAGCAGGGTCTGCCACGGCTTTACGAGCACTTCGACATCCTCGCCGTTCACCTTGAAGGCGATGGGTGTCCGCGTCATCCTCCGCTGTTGCACAGTGCCTCCTGATATGTCCTGGTATATGAATCCCGGTGAAACCGTGGGGACTTGGACTGGACCGGCCGACCTAGATGCCTAGGTCGGTCAGACACTGTTCCAAGGTCCTGCGGGTGAGCACCTTGCATAGCTGACGGCGATACTCGACAGTGCCACGGACGTCGTTGATAGGGCTGGCCGAGTTGGGGGCCAACTCGGAGGCCTCTCGCACCAACTCTCGTGTGAGCACCTGGCCCTCTAGGGCAGCCTCGGTTTCTCGTGCCCGCACCGGTGTGGGAGCGACCGAGGCCAGCGCGACCCGTGCCTGATTGCAGCGGTTAGTGCCGGGGTCAACGGCCACCATGGAAGCGGCCCCGGCTACAGCGATGTCCATCTCCTCGCGAGGTATGAACCGCTGGTAATGGCCTGAGCTGTTGGCTGGCGGCTCCGGCACGAATACCTCTACCAAGAGCTCGTCGGGAGCAAGGTCGCTCTGTCCCGGACCCTTGAAGAAGTCCTCCAAGGGCATCTTGCGCCATCCGTTGGGCCCGCGTATGTGGGCTTCGGCACCGTAAGTGAGCAGTGGAGGAATGGTGTCGCCCGATGGGGCGGCGTTACACACATTGCCACCGATACCCGCCCGGTTCTGTATCTGAATCGAGCCGATGAGCTGGGTGCTGTCCTGCACCGAGGGGTAGTGAGCAGCGACAGGAGCGTAGTTGTAGATGGTGGTGCAGGATACGCCAGCCCCTACATGCAGACCCTCGCCCGCCACGTACTCCAATCGTTGCATTTCGGGGATGTTCTTGATGTCGACAACCAGCGAGGCAGTGCGACGGCCAACTCTCAGTTGGTCAATGAGGTCCGAGCCCCCTGCCAGCGCCCGGGCTTGGCCGTTGGCCCCGGCCATCGCCGCGACTGCATCATTCAGGGTACGAGGTGACACGAAATCAAATGGGTGCAACTAAGTCCTCCTCCTTGGGGTAAAGCGCCCTTATTATAGGCGCGACATAAGCCGACGGCAAGCTGCGCTCACCTGATACCCGCCACTGGCGCTAGATGCTCTGGTTGCTTACCATGTCCCCCAACATGGGCGCAAGCGGAGGCCCATAGTGGGTAAGCAAATAGGGGCTGAGCGGTTTGATTACAACGCCCGTCTACCGGCGGAATGTCGGCGAAATGCCGTGCAACCGCGACGACTATCAGGCCGAGCCCATCACCCGCGGCGCTACGCCAGCAGCGGGCCTACTGTTGGGTGGTGGGTAGGTCAGCGCCGATGAAAGGCAAGCTGCGAATGTTGACCACGGGCAAATGGCGGGCGTCCATCGCCTATTGCGTCATTTTGGCCTTAGTGGTCTTCGCTATAACATTCGTCATTTTCGACCTAGACTCGATTGACGAGAAGGAACGGACCGACTATTCCGCTGTTTTGCAGTCGTTCGTCTACGTCCTTGCCATATTGGCGGCCGGAGCGGTGGCTATCTACAAGTTGCAGGTTTTCCGGGATCTTGAGCCTCATCTAACCATAAGGCACACAATCACCCACCGACCTATCGGCGATAGCTGTGTCCATATTTTCGTGACCGCGACTCTACAAAACAGCTCCAAGGTCGAGGTGGACATCCGTAGGGAAGTTTTTCGCGTCCAGCAGATTGCTCCAGCTTCCCAAGAAGACGTGGACCTCCTTGTGGGTGCGGTGTTCAAGGCGGAAAACCAACAAGATGACGCTCAGAAAGAGATACAGTGGCCCACTCTTGATGAAGTATGGCGCGCTTGGAACCCACATGAGGTCATAATAGAGCCCGGCGAAACCCATCAGGAGACCGTCGAGTTCGTCGTCTCAACAGAGATAGAGTCGGTCCTCATCTATACGTACTTCTTCAATCCGAGGTTCCATCAAGCTCGGTCGGCGCAAGGGTGGGGTGCCACCAGCGTCCATGATATAGTCTAGTCAGGGCACTCCCAGAACGGCGGAGGGGAAAGACAATGATCTTCAATTGGAAAAAAAAGAAGCCCTCAGACGTGGACCCCAACTACATAGGTACGGGGCCACGGAAAGCTCCTCCTCCGATGCGCACATCAGGCCAGCCTCCCACTAACGACAAGGAAGGCGCCGGGGCCGACGCTTGGTCCAAAAAAGATGGGGTGCCTCCAGAATCTGCGATGTGCTGAGGATAGAGCCCGCTGGAAAAGCACTGTTCGAGCTCGGAGAAGAACCGAGGAGACGCACCCCAACTACGTAGGGATCGGGCCCCGAAAAGCTCCTCCACTGGATGGGTGTGACATGAGGCTATGGCCCTTTAGGAAGGCAGACAAATCGATAGAGGCAGATCCGCATTACAGGGGAACTGGTCCGAAGGTTGCGCCGCGCCCATTGCCGCCTACTTCCAAGCCTCCGGGCAAGCCCCCGGAGGGTATCGACGCTAGCAGTGGTCTGTCAGGGCAACAATCCAAGAACATATCCGGGTAGTGGGGTGAGGAGAGTTCGGTGTCATCCAACGAGAGTTCTCAAACGATAGAAACTAGAGGGGCACCTCCTAAGGTGGCCCCTCGTAGAGTTGAAAAGACGGATAGGCCTGCGCCACCGACGGAACAGCCTAAGAAGCCGTGACCCTTCCGCGATCAGGCCGCGCCTTTCCTACAAAGGCGCGGCCTATCCCTCTCAGAAACCCTCTACAGCTCTAGCGGTACCAGCCCATGCCCCCGTAGTAGCCTCGCAGGTAGGCGATTTGGCCGCCGTGGGAGAGGTTGTCGTTGAGGAGGACACCTAGGGCGTCGCCGATGGAGACTGTGTTAGGTGGCGCGGGGAAGGGGACCTGCTTGGCTAGGCCTTCTTCAGTTAGGGATTCGAGGTAGGCCTTGGTTGCGGCCCTGACGGCGGTCGCGTAACCGAATAGGATGTCCTTGGACGGGGCCTCCCAAGCGGCTACCTTAGCCGAGTCCCAGCCCATGCCGAAGTCAGCTGGGTCGCTGGCCATGCCGAACTTCTCGTGCCAGCCGTCGCTGGTCCACAGGGGGGCCTTGTCCTGGAAGCGCATGTGGATGAAGTTGTCGCACACGCGGTTCAGGTGCCACAGGGTCCAGGCTGCGGAGTTGGACTGTTCGTTGGGCTGGCTGCCCATTGTCTGCTCGTCCATGTCGGCGAGGGCGGCGTCGACCATTTGCCAGTTTCGCTCCAGTGCTGATATCGTCGTTTCTGTAGGCGGCATCTCTACTCCTTTCGTACGTTAGCTCTCGTATTTGGTTACCGGGTGGCTAGGTGCCCAGGGCTTTCTTGCGATTGGTGACATAGTCCACCAGTACGTACTCGCCCAAGCGGTCGGGGCTGCTGTAGAAGGCGCGACCGCGGTTGATGCGGGTAATCTGGTCGACGAAGTTCATCAGCTGGTAGTTGTTCTCCAGCATGAAGGTGTTGATGACGATGCCCTCTTGGGTGCAGCGTTTTGCCTCTTTCATCGTCTCGGTGATTGTACGCGGGCTGGGTGGGTAACTGAAGTAGGACTGGTCCCCTTCCAGGTGGGCCGTGGGCTCACCGTCGGTGATGACGATAATCTGGCGGGAGCCTCCCTTCTCTCGGGCTAGAAGGCGGCGCGATAGCAACAGGGCGTGGTGAAGGTTAGTGCCGGACGTCCACGAGTTCCACGTGAGCTTGGGCAGGTCCTCTTCTGTAATCTCGCGGGCATAGTCGGAGAAGCCCACGATGTGGAGTACGTCCCGCGGGTACTGGGTATGTATCAGCGCGAACAGGGCCATGGCCACCTTCTTGGCGGCCACCCATGCCCCAAACATACCCATGGAACGGCTCTGGTCCAGCAGCACCACGGTGGAGGTGCGGGTCATGTGCTCGTTGCGGAATATCTCGAAGTCGTCGGGGGTCAGCTTGAGGGGCACTTGGGGCCCTGTGCGGACGATGGAATTCTTGACGGTGGCGTGCAGGTCTAGGTTGAAGGGGTCGCCGAACTCGTAGGGCTTGGTATCGAAGATAGCGTCGCCACCCGAGCCACGGGTGTCCAGTTCGTGCCCGCCAACACGGTCCTTCTTGAGTTGAGCGAACACCTCTTTGAGGGCTTTCTGGGCGATTTTGCGAATGCCTCTCGCAGTCAGATCAGGCTGGTTCTCGTCGGTGATGTAGCCTGCCTCTTTCAGCGCTTTCATCAACTGCTGTAGCTGCTCCCAAGTGCGACGGGCCTCGTCGCCCAAGGTCTGGGCAAGCTGGTCGAGGTCGACTTGGTCGAGGTCGCCGGTGCGCAGGGCATCCTGGATGGCCTGTTCCAGTTGATCCATGCCCTGAAGCTGGCCCATCAGTTGCATGGCTTGGTCCAGCGTCAGGCTGTCGTCGCCTAGGAAGGGGTATTCGCGACGCATGTCGCTCATGGGCATCATCTGGCCCATGAGCTGTGCCAGCTGGGATAGCTCCTGTTGCAGGTCGGGGTCTAGGGCGGAGTTCAGAGCATCTTCCAACTCTTGTCTAGCCTCTGGCGACATGCTGTCCATCATCGACTGCATCTGGGACATCTGCTGGGACATCATCTCCATCAGCTCTTCCAAGCTCTGGGGAGGGTTGTCGCCGAACATGGGGCCATATCGGTCCATAAAGCCGTCGAAGTCGGGCTGGCGTCCTGCCATCTGGTCCCGCAGCATCTGGTTGAGGTCGCGCAACATCTCCTGCATGGCCTGCTGCTGTTCGGAAGTCATGTTCTGCAGGCTCTGGGACATCTGCTGCCCCATGTTCTGCGCCATCTGTTGACGCAGCATGTCCAGCAGTTCCTGGAACATCTGCTGGGCGTCGGGGTCCATGAAGTCGTATTCCATCAATTGCTGTATCTGGCCGCTGGGGCTGTCGGGCAGGGCGTCCAGCTTGTCAATGTTGGACTGGGCCCGCTGCTCCAGCATCTTGTATAGCGACTCGTACTGCTCACGCTCCGGGCCCTCGGCGGCTTCGGTCTGCTCGAGTGCTTGGTAGAGGCGCTTGTCGATGCCCTCGCGCTCGGTCTTGATGATCTCTTTGAGCTTCTCTTTGAGGTCATCCATGACTGAGTCCATGTTGTATTGCTGCAACTGGTCGCGTCGCTGGCTGCGCAGTTGCTCCATGAGGCGTTGCATTCCGGGCATCTGCTCGCCGGAGCGGTCCTGCATTCCCTGACGCATCATGTCGCGGAGGGCGCGCCACATGTCGCCGTGCTGGAACAGCTCGTTGGAAAGCTGGTCGAGCACCTCGTCGGCATCCATGTCGAAGAGGTCTTGGGTGCCGTCCCACTGGGAGTAGCGGTAGGCCTTATACAGCATTTGACCCCCTTATGCGACTGGACCGGTTGGTGCGAACTGGGTATTCCCCGTCACCCTGTTTCTCTGGGAGAACGTTAGGTAACTTGAGTGCCTGCACGCCCATGCTACCCTTGCCCTAACCGCGAGAGAATCGCGTATTTGCATCGTGTGTTTCCTGTTTCTTGGCAGCTTTTTGTAGCTGGCGGCGAGACTGTTTGTATCTGAAAAACCATTGTTTGTATCTGAAAACACTCGCATTTCTCGCGGCGGGAGTCCCGGTCCAGATACGATTCAGCTATGGTTGTAAATGCGAAATGTTCCTTGTGTCCTGGAGCACCTCCTAGTCGGGCTGGGCACAAGGGATGCCGAATCATGTCAGACCTCCCAAGCGCGGTTGTCGACCGACGACTCGTAGGTGGCTCCTCCGGTGACGAGGTCTGGGTAGCCCAGCATCCACTGGTAAGTGTAGTCGAAGCGCTGGCGGGTGTAGGGCGCGGGCGGGCCGTAGAGGAGGCGCCAGGTCTGCACTTCGTTGGCCTCGAGCAGCCCGCCTGTCTCGGCAACGAAGTAGTGGACGTACTTTTCAGGGTGGGAGTTGATCATCTCGGACGCGCGTGACTCGGCACGGAACATCGCTGCGAGGGTGGGTCCGTCGAGCTCGTCGCCAGCGGCCTCACTGCGGGTGGAATGGCTCTCCATGATGATGCGCATGCCATTCTTCTGGGCCACGCTGATCCACGGCTCGTTGAAGTTGCCCGCGACGGCATCACCGTTGGCTACGGCTTCGAGACGCTGGCGCATGGTGCCTGAATCGGTGATCTTGATGCGGTCTTTGGCGACGAAGCCTTCGAGCATCTTGAGGGTGGTGAAGTGGGAGCCGTTGTAGGGGCTGACGGCGACGGGCACGTCGGCCAACTGCTCAGGCTCGTAGATGTCGCTGTTGGCGCGGGTGATGATGGCCATCTTGGACATGGCTGCACCAAGGGCGACTATCTTGGATGGGCGCTGGCCACAGGACTCGGCTTCTACGGTGCGCTTCATGATGCCCCACTCGCACATGCGGAACTGGTCGACGCCGCCGGTGTTGTAGAGGGCCTCCATGGTGCGGTCGAAAATGACGTCCTGCATGGCACGGCGGTCGGAGTCGATCTGGGCGGTGCCGGGGGTGGTAACAACCTCTAGGTCGAGGCCCTCATCGCGGAACAGGCCCTCATCGCGGGCCACCAGCACCGCGAGGTCGTGGACCGCGTTCATCATCGAGACTCGGACCTTTTTCAGTTCGGCTTGGGTGGCCATTGGTTTGCGCTCCTAGGTATGGATTGTCGTCATGGATGGGGGCTGGCCAATGGCGCAGCCATGTGCGATTGGAGGGGCTTTCTCAGATACGAATCGTGAGAAGATCGCACACTGTTCGTATCTGAGAGAAAGTTTTTTGTATCTGAGACGTGTGACATTTGTGCCAACGCAGTGGGAGTTAGCTACGAAATGAGCTGATTTTGGTGTCACACTGCTGTGCGATGTAGAAGGGCAGGGCACAGGCGGCATGTCGTGTTGCGGCGCGAGTCCGGTATGGCTTCGGGGACTTTTGGGTGGAGATGCGCGTTCTCTCATTGGACACTGGGCGATTATATCAGTGGGTGGGGGGTGGTGTCGTGGGGGCGATGTCATGGGGAGTGGTGGGGTCGCTACTAGGGGCAGTTCTTGCTGCATGGGTTTCAATGTTTGAGCTGTTGCCTCGATTGGTACTCTTCGATGACCGCTTCTAACAATGAATTCAGAACCGTGGGCTTCGTTGAGGCACCGTGAGCGTGCTCGTAAATATAGCGCCATTCTGTAAAGTCATTGCCGTGGTTTGCCAGCACCTGGGACAAGAGGCCTCCCTCCCCCGAATATATCCCGCGGTCTACCTTATCCTGCCGGATACGTTCAAACCTTTGTTCAATTGACGTCTGCGTCGCTGGCTTCAAACTCTGGAATAGTACCTTAAGGTCGTGCTTCAGGATTCGTTCACCGCCTGTTTCTTGTATGTACAACGCTTTTAGGGCCAGTTCGGTGGCAAACGGACGCAGAAGCGTAGACGCCATAAAGCACCCAGATGCCGCTTCTGGGTCATTGGTGATGAGTGGGTTGGCTAGCAGCCCATCAAGGTGCTTGTAAGCCCATTGAAACGAATAAGCCTCCCACATGGCGAGCTGGTCAGGGGTAGTCATAGACTCGCCTCCAGCGCATCAATCAGGGTTCCGTATTCTCGTGGCCTCTGTTCACTAGCGGCTGTGGCAGGGTACGCCTGCAAATACTCGATTCTGAGGCAAAAGATTGTGCCGTGCCCGGCTCGGTGGTCGTAGAGTCGTGATCTATGTTTGGGGGGCCACGCCTTCGAGGTAGGTGGCGTCGCTGAAGGGGTCGGGGCCGGCGAAGGCCCAGAGGAGGTTGGCCACCGCATCACTTCGGTTGCCCCATGCGTGGGGGGCGTTAGCTGGGATGATGACGGTGTGGCCTGGGCCGAGGGTGTGCTCCTCGTCGTTCACCTTGACCCACACTATGCCGTCCAGCACGAGCATGGTCTCCTCCACGGTGTGGCTGTGGAGAGGAGCGGCGGCGCCAGGGTCGACTTGGTTTTCCAGCAGACTGACGCCCTGTGCCCCGGTGTCCTTGTGGGCGAGGAAGCGGCCCTTGATGCCGGGGCGCATTTGGAGTTCGGGTAGGTCGTTGTGGTTGATTACTGGCATTTCGGTCTACTCCTCAGTTTGTATGCTTGGCTCGACAGAGGCACACTGATTTCTGGCCGGGTTCGCAATGGTGTGAGAGGGGGTTAGCATCTGCCGTATTCAGGCAATGCCAGGCAGCAGGAAATTCAGTAGTCCTAGCCAGTGTTGAGGCGAGAGAAGCCGAATCCATGCAGCTCTGGCAAAACACCAAGTCTTTCCGTTGACACAAGCATTGGCACACATCGTCGGGATCGTTTCGCGACTCACAGTTATCGTGAGGGATGTTATCTCCCAAGTAAGCACACAACCAGTCGGAATCAATTTCCCTCATAGCGGAGACGCAGGAGTTACAAACGGTCCTCCAAGATCCCTGGTTGTCCTTGTTGTTGACCTGGCATGCGCAAAGGCAGGTTGAGGCGGCGACGTTCGCCTCGTCGCAGTGGTGCTCGCAGGTCTTGCCGCCTAAGTTGATGCACAGGGGCACGGGCTCCAAGCTCGAGACAAAAGAACGACAGGGCCAACAAACTAAGTGGTAATGACATCGACACATGCAGAATGTGTCAGAGCTATCTTTGGTTCGGCAATCGTGGGCTGGTGTGTGATTCCCCATGGTCGCGCATACCCACGCCGGGTCCAGTTGCTCTTCCTCCGCTAAGGGGAAACGTTCCAAGGCTCGACGAAGAACTCGTTGGTCAGAGTGCCCCTGTGAACCGCGGTTCACAGGGAATTTGAAGGATTCGACGTCACGGAAGAGGGCTAATGTGCGAGGATTCGACCTTGTAGTTGGGGGGATACAACTTTCGGCCGCGTCCAAGCAAATCTCGCAGACCATCGTGGCGCGTATGTAACACAAACACATGCATCGCACCCAAGCGGAGCGCTTAGCTTGGCATTCGTGGCCGGGCAACGCGTATCCCATGCCAGCGCAGGCCATCTGAGCCTGCCATTTAGCGTGTTGATGGACGGGGTTGGCCGGATCAATGTGCTCGCTTTGTATGCTTGCCCATAGCGCTCTGGCTCGTTCCATCTGGTCATCCGTCTGGCTCGCGTGTTGGGATTGGAGGGACGACAAAGCGCTCAGTAGCTTAGTGGCTGCGCTCAGGCATTTCCCGCAAAACAGCATGTGAGTCTCCTAAATGAGGCGGAGGAAGTCGGCGGCGTTGTCGTACATGTGTTTTCGGAGGGCGTCGGGGCCGAACTGGGGCCAGAAGTCCCACTCCATGACCATCTTGGCGGTTTCGGGGTAGTAGCACTGGCCGTGGGGGTAATCGGACTGGTGCATCAGGGTGTTGGTGCCTAGGATTTCGACGCAGGCCTTGGTCATCGCAGGGCCCTCGTAGGCCTCGGCGGCACAGCGGAACTTGCCCATCTGGGCGTATTCCAGAGGGGTGTACTTGAGGGTTGGGGTTACGCCTTGGACGTACTGCAGGTGGAAATCGAGCCTTATCAGCCAGTTGGGCAACCAGCCGTGGCCGACCTCGCAGGTGGCGGCGCGGAAGTTGGGGTAGCGGTCGAACAGGCCTGACACGATGAGGTAGGCGCAGAGACGCTCGGCACCCCAAGGGTGGGCGGCAGTGCGGGCGACGACGGCGTTGCCCCAGATGTCGCGATAGCCGGGGAAGTAGGGAGGCTCCATGAAGAAGCTATGGTGAATGAGGGGCAGGTCGGCCTCGTTCATGGCGGCCCACAGGGGCTCGAGCTTGGGGTGGTCGACGGGGGTGCCTGCGGGCAGGTGTACCCAAACGGCGGAGGCCCACCGCTCCTTTGCCATCTCGTTGACTTCTGAGACAGCCCATTCCACGTCGGCCGCGTTGACTTGGATAGAGCTCTTGATGCGGTCGGGGTACTTGTGGGAGTACTCGGCCATGTAGCGGTGGTAGGCGCGGTACATGCCTTGGGCTAGGGTCTGGTCGGCCACCGCGGTGAGGGTGGCGGCCCACGGGCTGGGGAAGATGAAGTCGACGTCGCGGCCCTCGCGGTCCATATCCGAGATGCGGCCGTCGACGTTCTCCTCTTCCACGCCGGGCGTGTTGGGAGCGCGGTGGAACTTGATGGTGCGCCCCTCCAATGCGCCGCGGCCGCCGATTACGGGAGTCTCGTCGTCGGCAGAGGGAGCGGTGCCGGGGAAGCGGTCGTAGGGGATCGCTCCGGCGGTGAGGTTGGTGGCGGCGACGCCGTCGGGACGCACGAAGGTGCGCCGATAGGGGTCGAGTTCTTCCAGCCTACTGCGAAAGCTGGGCTCGACGTACTTCTCAAGGATTTCCATGGGAGGTCCAACGTGGGTGTCCATGTCGATAATCTTGTAGCCGTCTCGCATGGTCTGCCTCCTCTTTTGTCCGCATATTGTCCGCGCCCCAATTCCGGGGGGGGCTGGCGTGGACCCAATACTACACCGCACCCGTTAACTGGGACAAGAAGGCCCTATGGGGACAGAGCGGGAGCCTTTGGGGCTGCCGAATGGAAAACCAGGCCGGACATGTCCATCCTGAGCCGGGCACGCCGCATTCGAGAATATGCCTCGCATGCTACAATCCGCTCGGAGGAGTACATGGGAGTCTTTGAAATAACTATCGCCGTTGGCCACCCTGAAGGCGGTGACCTTGCACCCGTATCCGCAACAGTCGATACAGGCGTAGGGCATACTATGCTGCCAGCTTCCTTCCTGGCCAGCCTGAGCATCCAGCCAAAAGAGCAGCAGTACTTTAGCATTGCCGACGGATCCGAGGTCCTGTTCGGTTACGGCGTTGCCCGCATCGCCATCGACGACCGGGAATGGCCCTGCCCTGTCATATTCGGCCCAGACGATCAATACCTTCTGGGAGCAACGACTCTCGAAATATTCGGCCTAGCCGTCGACCCCTACGGCAGCCGCCTCTTCCCCCGTCAATACCGCGCCCGCCCCATCTAGGTACACCCCATCCAGAAAATCCTGGTCCAGGCTGCCCTTGTGCTGGCCCAAAGCTGTCTTAGGGCAAGTCTACTATGGGCGACAGCGACCCAAGGAACTGCGACAGATCGTTGGGCAGCGGGACCGTGAACTCGACCCATTCGCGTGTTGCGGGATGGGTGAACCCCAGCCTGTTGGCGTGCAGAAAATGGCGCGCCAGTTGGGGGTGCTTGCGGCCGTAGACAGCATCCCCTATTAAAGGATGCCCTAGATGGGCCATGTGCACACGTATCTGGTGGGTCCTGCCTGTATGAGTGGTCACCTCCAAAACACTGGCATCGCCGATATAGCGCAGCACACGGTAGCCGGTGCGAGCCGTGCGACCTCCGTCCACGACTGCCATGCGCTTGCGGTGTATGGGATCGCGTCCGAGGGGAGCGTCGATGGTGCCTTCTGCGGGCGATACCCTGCCTTGGGCCAAGGCTAGGTAGCCTTTGGACGTGGTGCGTTCCTTCAGTTGGCGGGAGAGGTCAACGTGGGCGGCTTCTGTCTTGGCGACCACCATTAGCCCCGATGTGTCTTTGTCTAGGCGGTGGACTATGCCGGGGCGGAGGTAGCCGCCGATGCCCGGCAGGTCGGGGATGAGGGCCAGCAGTGCGTTGACGAGGGTGTGCGCGGGGTGGCCTGGGCCGGGATGTACCGACAGGCCAGCGGGCTTGTCCAGCACCAGCAGATGGGAGTCTTGGTACACCACATCAACTGGGATGGCTTCGGGTTGGGGCGCGATGGGTTGAGGCGGAGGTACTGACAATACCAGCCTCTCACCAGGGCGCAGCTTGCGAGAGGGCTTGCATGGCGCGCCCTCCACCAGCACATGGCCGTCCTCAATCAGGGACTTGATGCGGGAGCGGCTCAGGGAGGGTTCGACACGGGCGAGGTAGGAGTCCAGACGTGCCTCGTCTTCCGCGACAATCAGGGAGACCGTCAGCCCGACCGTCAGTAGGAGGGTCGGGGTCCCCGACTCAAGATTGGCTGACATTGCTGTCCAGTGGGCTTGGGATAACCTCCGTCCACTCCTGGGCACCGCAGTTGATGCACCGTCTGCCCCTTGGGACGGTCATCATCGACCAGTCGCAGAAGGGGCAATCCAAAAGCACGGTCGCAGCACGACGTTCCCTCCTTCTATTCTGGTCTCCCAGCAGAACCCAAGCCAGTATGAAGATTCCGATTACGATGGATGCGTCGGCCACGTTGAACACGGGCCAAGGACCAATGTCGAGGAAGTCGGTGACGTGTCCCAAGCGCACCCGGTCCAGCAGGTTGCCTCCGGCCCCGCCCACCTGTAGTCCAAGGCTGAGGCGCAAGAACAGGGATGGGTGGCTGGAGTTGCGGTATACAAGAAGTAGGACTCCGATGCCGACCAGTGACGCGATTATCAGGGGTATGGTGAAGTCTCGGAAAAGCCCAAAAGCGGCGCCGGAGTTGTAGACATGGGTGATCCGGATGGGGCCCTCATAGGGGATGGACTGGCCGACGAGCAGATTGGTGCGTACGAAGTGCTTGGTAATCTGGTCTGCGACGAATATGGCAGTCGCCAGAGTGAGAAAGAGGGAATCGCGGTACCACGGGGCCGCAGAGCGTGGAATTTTCTCCGCGTCGGCGCCCAGCATCTCTATGCGCCCACGCTTACTTGAGGTTGGCGGCGAAGAAATCGGCGACAGTGGAGGCGGCTTGGCCGACAAGGTGACCCCAGAAGTGATCGGCCCCTTCCACGACATGAAACTCGGCGGGTTGGGACATGGATTCGGCGAAGGGATTCAGGTCATTCAGTGGCACGGTGCTATCCTGATCGCCGCATACCACCAGCTTGGGGCGGCTGTCGCCGGGCAGGGCCGATTCGGAGAAGAAACGTGGAGGCGGAGATATGAGGGCGAAGGCGCGACACTTGTCGTACTTGGGCATCCCTTTCAGTACCATGCCTGACCCGAAAGAGTAGCCCGCCAGCCCGACACGACGACCGTCCACGCCCGGAAGGCTCCGGAAGATTTCTAGGGCTGCCTCGACATCGCCCACTTCCCCCTCGCCCATTTCGTGGGAGCCTTGGCTGTTGCCCACTCCGCGGAAGTTGAACCGCAGGGCGGCCATGCCCCGGTTTACGAGTTCACGGTAGACGGCCGTCACGACGAGGTTGTCCATGTTGCCGCCCCTGAGAGGGTGGGGATGGCACACGACCACGCCGGAGACGTTTCCATCAGGGTCGTCGGGCATGCCGAACGCGCCTTCAAGCTCGAGCTTGCCGTTAAGGAAAGAGATGGCGCTCTGCCTCACGGTCGTCCCTCCTCATAGTTGTCTCGATAGTTGTCTTCAATGGTCGTTTTGATGGGCTGGTGATGGACGGTTTTGTTTTGGACACGTTCGTATGTGTGATGATAGACTTGCTCTCTCGATAGACTTGCTCACGAGGCCATGATACGTAGCCCCATTGACCTTTGGCAAGGAGTCCTTTGGCAAGGAGTGGGGAACGCGTGGGCCAACTGTATGCGCCGAGAATCATATGTCGGAGAGTTGTATGAAGGTCTACGACCTGCGGAGCGATACCGTCACCCACCCCACCGAGGAGATGCGGGCAGCCATGGCCCGTGCCGAGGTTGGCGACGACGTTATGAGGGAAGACCCCAGCGTCAAGCGCCTGGAGGAGATGGCCGCCGAGATGGTGGGCAAGGAGGCCGCCGTGCTGGTGGCCAGTGGCACCATGGGCAATTTGGTGTCCATTTTGGCGCAGACACAGCGGGGCGACGAGGTCATCACAGGCAGCGAGTCTCATGTCTTCTGGAACGAGTGTGGCGGTGCTTCCGTGTTGGGAGGCATCCAGTTGCGCCAAGTGGCCAACGACTACCGGGGCATGATGGACCCACAAGAAGTGGAGCAGGCCATCAGGCTGCCGGGCAACATCCACTTTCCCCGCAGCTCCCTGCTGTGCTTGGAGAACACCCACAACCGTTGCAGTGGGGGCATCCTCACGCCATCCGACACCAAGGCGTTGTGTGACATCGCCCACGCCCACGGGATGCAGGTGCATCTGGATGGGGCGCGCATCTTCAATGCTGCCGTTGCCTTGGAGGTCCCTGCCACTGAATTGACCAGCGATGTGGACGACCTGACGTTCTGCCTCTCCAAGGGATTGAGCGCACCCGCCGGTTCGCTGGTCTGCGGTTCCCGCGACTTTGTGGACGGTGCCCGCAAGTGGCGCAAAATGGTAGGCGGGGGCATGCGACAGGTGGGAGTGCTGGCAGCCGCTGGCATCGTCGCCTTGCAGACCTGTGTCGAGAGGCTGGCCGACGACCATGCTAACGCTCACCGGCTGGCGCAAGGCTTGGCGGAGATACCCGGCTTGTCGGTGGACCCTGAACACATACGCACGAACATCGTATTCGTGGAGGTCGCCCCCAGCTTGGGTCCGACACCCGAATTCATCCGGCGTATGGCCGATGAGGGCGTCAAGGTCTCCTACCCTGGTGCGTCGAACTTCCGCATGGTGACCAACCGGCACATCACTGCCGAGGATGTGGATGAGACCTTGAGCATCGTGTCGGACGTGGCCCGCGAAGCTGCGAGTTCGGCCCGCTAAGTGCGCCCGTCGCGGGGGCTTTGCTGGTGACAGGACCAGACCATGGCACAGGCTAGGCGACGCGCGTCGCTGAGCGTTGTTGTTCTTCTCTTCGTCCTCCTCTTTGGGCTGGTCTTCGCCCTTTGGCCCGCCGCTCCACTGTCGGCCAACGGTTCCCATGAGGACAGCATCGAAGCCTACTATGGTGCGGTTGGCGACTACGTGGTCAGGGTGGAAGCGATTCCCATCGTGGGCAATCTGCACTTGGTGGTGTATGTGACGGAGAAGGACGACACCCCTGTGCAGGAAGCCACTGTGGAGGCCGTGGGCATTGGCCCGGGAGACGGTCCGCTGCGAATTGGCCCAGCCCGCAACATCCCCCAACCTGAATCCGGGCCCCAGACTGAATACGATCCCAGCCTCTACTCCGTGACCCTGCCCGGTGCGTTGGAGGAAGGGGTCTGGGGCATCACACTGGAAATCACACCCCAAGGACAGGCCGAGTCGGAAGAGCTGGTGGTCAGTTTCCCCATAGAACTGCGGGAGCCCAGCGCATACAACGAGCTGATCATAGCCGTGCTGGCCGCCTTCGTTCTGTTCCTAGTGTTCATGCTGTTCTCGTGGAGACGACAAGCGGCTAGGCGACGACGCGCTGGTTAGAGGGCCTCGCTGCTGGCGGCTGGTCATTCCGGTGAAGGCGGGACCCACGCTCATCGGAGTAAGGGGCGGCGCCGGCCTTCACGTCATTCCCGCGCAGGGAGACCTTTGCACAACCCCTCGGAGAACCCCGGCAACTCCCTTCCCCCTCAGGGGGAAGGTTAGAGCCTGCCCCGGACCGCGATCCGGGGATGGGGGTGAGGGGCCTACGGTTCATTGAATCGCAACTGCTGCCCCCCTGTCATTCCGGCGAAGGCCGGAATCCAGAGAACCCTCCAATCTGAGGGAAACGCGTCCCAACCCGCTATAATGCCACCACCATGACAACAGAACACATCCCCACCAACACCCTCTACTACGGCGATAACCTAGCCGTGCTGCGGGAGCATGTGCCTGATGAGTCGGTGGACTTGGTGTACTTGGACCCGCCCTTCAACTCCAATGCCAGCTATAACGTGCTGTTCAAGGAGCGGACGGGGGAGGAGTCGCCGGCGCAGATCAAGGCGTTCACCGATACTTGGGAGTGGACGCAGGAGGCGGAGCGCACCTACGAGCAGGACATCATTGTGAACGCGGGCACTCCGATGGCGGTGAAGGAGATGATCAGCGCCTTCCGGCAGTTCATCGGCAACAACGCCATGATGGCCTATCTGGTGATGATGGCCCCGCGGTTAGTGGAGTTGCACCGGGTGCTCAAGCCGACCGGCTCCATCTATCTGCACTGCGACCCGACGGCGAGCCACTACCTAAAGATTCTGATGGATACTGTGTTTGGGAAGCAGAATTTTCGGAATGAGCTCATCTGGAAGAGGACTAGTGCCCACAGCGACGTGGCCCAAGGAGCGCGCCACATGGGCAGAATCCACGACATTATTCTTAGATACTCGAAGGGCGCGTCTCCCACTTGGAACACTGTGTATGTCCCTTATGACCAACAGTACATAGAGTCCGTTTATCGTTACGAGGAAGATTCAGGGCGTCGTTACCAGACGCAGCCCTTACATGCAGCGAAACCTGGAGGCGATACTCGCTACGAGTGGAAGGGTAAACTGCCTCCTCCCGGGCGGTATTGGGCATTCTCAAGAGAGAACATGGAGAGACTGGAGTCTGAAGGTAGGATTGCGTATAGCAGCACCGGGACACCTCGGTACAAGATTTACCTTGATGAAAGCTCTGGCAAGCCATTGCAAGATATCTGGGATGACGTGTCTCCAGTCCACGTGAGACCGAGTGAGCGCCTTGGCTATCCCACTCAAAAGCCCGAGGCGCTTCTGGAGCGTATCATCCAAGCCTCCTCCAACGAGGAGGACGTGGTGCTGGACCCCTTCTGTGGTTGTGGCACTGCTGTTGCTGCGGCGGAGAAGCTGGGGCGAAAGTGGCTTGGCATCGACGTCACACACCTTGCCGTGGCCTTGATGAAGAACCGCCTCAAGACGGCGTTTGACATCGACCCGGGAAAGGACTACCGGGTGGTGGGGGAGCCGGAGGATATAGGCAGTGCCCATGCGCTGTGGGAGCAGGACGCATACCAGTTCCAGTACTGGGCCATGTCGCTGCTGGAGGCCCAGCCACAGTCGGACCAGAGCAAGGGCCAGAAGAAGGGCGCGGACAGGGGCATCGACGGGCTGCTGTACTTCATCGACGGCCAGAAGCGCACCTCGCAGAAGGTGGTGGTGCAGGTGAAGGGCGGGCACGTCTCCTCGCCTCAGATTCGGGACCTCAAGGGGACGGTGGAGCGGGAGAAGGCAGCCATGGGGCTGTTCATCACCTTGGAGGAGCCGACGGGCCCCATGCGCACCGAGGCTGTGAGCGCGGGCTACTACACCTCGGACATCTGGCAGCGGGACTACCCCAAGATACAGTTGCGGACAGTGTCGGAGCTTCTTTCGGGGCAGGAGTTCGAATTGCCGGCGCGTCTGCCGTCGTTCGAGGCGGCGCAGCGTCACCGGGAGGAGGCGGAGCAGGGGCGGTTGAGGTAGGGTGTGAACTCACGCCGATGGGCCATCTGATTTGACGAGTAACGGGGTGGAACCTAACGCTGACGGGCTGAACTATTCCCAACATGCTAGGTTTGCAATGGCTCGCCGCGCCATTCCAGTTGAGTGGGTTGAGGGAACGGTTACCGATCCGGCGCTGCGCGTCCGGGATCCCGACGACCCCGAGCTGGAGCGGTTCTTTCGAAGCATCCCAGAGTTTGAGAACCGAGTCTTGCGTGTGGTCGTCAACACTACCGTTGTCCGTTGGAGGGTGGTGAGCGTATATTTGACCGAGGAATGAGAGGCGCGCTATGAAGCTGACGATCGATAAGGAGTCGGACGCTCTGTACTTCCAGATAGACGATTCTAAAATCGTGGAGTCGGAAGAAGTGTCGCCTGGCATTGTACTCGACTACAACGAGCGCAACGAAGTGGTAGGCGTGGAGATGCTGCGCCTTTCGCAGCGCTCTTCCACCATCGACCTGTCCGCCTTGGAGTTCAGGACGGGTTGATACGGGCTAAGGCAGGCCTCCACGAAGAGCAATCTCCTGCGGAGATACTCCCTGAGCGTCATTCCCGCGGAGACGGGAACCCACGGCCCGGACAACGGGACAACTCGGCCTCAGCCAAGTAACCCCGTTCTCCCGCCATTCCCGCGGTGGCGGGAACCCACGGGCCGGACAACAGGACAACTCGGCCTCAGCTAGCCAACAACCGCTCCCCAACCCCCCTGACACCCACCACTTGCCTCCCGTTTAGAACGAATGTACCATTACTCCATGGTCCGGCCACCCCGGGACACCATGCCCGGCACCGTACTAAATCCAACGAGCCACTGAGGCACACGATGTTTGATGTCTGAAAAGCGCAGCACACAAGCCAGCTCCCGCCCCCGTCAGCCCCAGCCCATCTCCCTCGTCAACCCTGACCCCGCCTCCAAGCTGGAACGAGCGGAAATGACCGGAAATGACCGGGAAATTTCAATTTCCACACTCACTTTCCGCCAGCAGGCCTCCCTGCCTGCTATCGCTTTCGCTCCCACCATAACCCAAGCCGCCCGCGATTCGGGCGTGGGCGAGTCCACCCTTCGCCGTTGGCTTCAGGTTCCCGACTTCCGCCACCAACTCGACCACTTCCGCCAAGAGTCCGCCGACCTCGCCCGCCAGCAAGCCCAAATTCTCCTGCCACGTTGCCTCTCCGTCTTCGCCGAGGCCATGGACAGCCCCGACCTCTCCCTGCGCCTCCGCGCCGCCCGCTATGCCATGTCTTTCGCCCTCGAGTTCTCCGAAGTCCAAACCCTCAAGGCCAGCCTGCAGGAACTCGAAGAAGCCATCCAAACCACTAGGGACGCCTCTCCACCCAAGTCGAGAGCGTGATGTACACCTCTGGGTACGTCGTAGCGGCGAAGGCCGCTATCCAGGTTGGCCGCTAACCAGGCAGCCCTGCATCCATCCGGCTACAAAACAACACCAAGGAGCAAAAACCATGTCACTAGCCCGAATCCGCAATCGCATCCAAGCCCTGCAGCGCATATACGCCCTCCCCCTCGCCGTCATGCGCCTGCGCCCCCTCGCCATCCAATTCTGCGATCAGTGGGCCGTGGCCCGCGACCAACGCCAGCCATTGCCCGAGACCCATCCCTTCGTCATCAAGCTGGTCGACGCCGGCATCCGTCTGCCGAGCTTCGGGTTCCTCGGCTCCTTCTTCAACAGGCACCGCGAAGCTGGCACCTGCCCACACCCCGAAAGCATCGTCAACACCCTCCTGCCCCACGCCGCGGCTCGCGATGGTATCATCAGCGCCACCTTTCGTTGGGACCCCTCTCCCACGGCTTCCGGCTGACCGGGAGGGCGGCTTATTGCTTCGGGCTATCTTCGTTGCATGGGCGAGTCAGGCGTCGGGGTCGGGGGTGTTAGGGGACGCGTCTTCCTGCTGGGACCACCAGCGCTTCAGTCGCTCTGCGGCTTCGCGTTCATGGCCCTGTTGGGTTGGCTCGTAGTAGCGGTGGGTTTGCACTGAGGATGGGCGGAATTCTTGGAGGACGAAGTGGTCGGGGTGGTCGTGGGCGTATTGGTAGTTTCTGCCATAGCCTGCGCCGCGCATCAAGCCGGTGACGGCGTTGCGCAGGTGCAGGGGCACGGGTTCGTTGCGGGTGTTGCGGACGTCCTCTCGTGCCCGGTTGAGGGCGGCGTTGGCGGAGTTGCTCTTGGGTGCGGAGGCTAGGTAGATGGTGGCCTCGGCGAGAGGGATGGCGCCTTCGGGCAGCCCCACGAAATGGACGGCCTGCTGGGTTGCCACTGCCAGAGACAGAGCCCCTGGGTCGGCGAGGCCGATGTCCTCGGCGGCAAGGATTACGATGCGCCGTGCGATGAACATGGCGTCTTCGCCCGCCTCGATCATGCGCACCAGCCAATACATGGCAGCATCGGGGTCGGAGCCGCGGACCGACTTGATGAAGGCCGAGATGTGGTCGTAGTGCTGGTCGCCAGCCCGGTCGTAGAGGACGTTGCGACGTTGCAGGGCCTCGGTCACGGTGGGCATGGTCACCCGCCGTACCCCGTCGTGGTCGACGGGCGTGGCGTAGCAGGCCGTCTCCAACCCGTTCAGCGCAACCCGGGCATCGCCGTTGGCTGTGTTCACCAGATGCCCCAACGCATCCGAGTCCAACTCTGCCCGCAACTCCCCCAGCCCGCGCTCAGCATCGGACAGCGCCCGCTCGACGATGCTGCGAACATCGTCATCACTCAGGGGCGTGAGAGTGAACACGCGACAGCGAGACAGCAGGGGAGCTATGACCTCGAAGGAGGGGTTCTCCGTGGTTGCGCCGATGAGGGTGAAGGTGCCGTCCTCTACGTGGGGCAACACGACATCCTGCTGGGACTTGTTGAAGCGGTGAATCTCGTCGACGAAGAGGATGGTGGCACCGCGCTGCTTGGCCCGCTCCACCACCTTGCGCAGGTCGGCGACGCCTGACGTCACTGCGCTGATGGCCTCCACATGGACGCCCGACACCTCTCCGATGAGCAGGGCTAGGGTGGTCTTCCCAGTGCCTGGAGGCCCCCACAATACGATGGACGGGATGCGGCGCGCCTCGATGGCACGGCGCAGCACGCGCCCCGCCCCGACGATCTCCTCTTGGCCGACGAACTCATCGAAGCTTCGGGGACGCATCCGGGCCGCCAAGGGGGCCTGCGGGGCGGCCCCGCTGGGCTGAGGATGCCGTTGCCCGTCGTGTTGTTCGCCATGCTCCGGCGGTATGAGCGGGGCTGTCTGCGCCTCTCGTTCACGCCTGCTTCTCATGCCCACAAGTGTACAGTGCCAGCCTCTGTCGTTCCACATAAGTGTGTGTGACCGTGTGGCGACGCTGCCCTCGGCTAGCTACTATGCTATACTTGCCCAGCTATGGGTAGGATTGACGAAGCCTTTCAATGTATGCGGAGCGAAGGCCGTACCGGACTGGTGGTCTACCTTACGGCTGGCTATCCTGACCTCGAGACGACCTTTGAGTTGGTCCCCGCCTTGGCCCGCTCCGGTGCCGATGTCATCGAGTTGGGGGTCCCGTTCAGTGACCCGATGGCCGACGGGATCACCATCCAGACATCAAACCAGCGTGCCTTGGAGCAGGGGGTCAGCCTGCGGGACTGCCTTGGCCTCGTGAGGCGGCTGCGTACCAGGGTGCCCCAGACCGCCCTGCTGCTGATGGGATACTACAATCCGGTGTTTCAGTACGGCGCGGAGAGATTCGCTGCGCATGCCGAGGAATCCGGGTTGGATGGGCTGATCATGGTCGATCTGCCTGAGGAGGAGTCGGGCCCTCTGCGTGATGAACTGACCCCCAAGGGACTCGCCTTAGTGCCTCTGGTTGCCCCCACGAGCACCGATGCCCGGATAGAGGCAGGCTGCCGTCATGCTTCAGGCTTCGTGTATTGCGTCAGTGTTACCGGAGTCACCGGCAGCCGGGAGGAGCTGGGAAGCGAGGCCTTGACTTTGGTGGAACGGGTGCGTAACCACACGTCGTTGCCACTGGCAGTGGGCTTCGGAGTCTCCACGCGTGAGCACGTGCAAGCCATCGGCCAACAGGCTGACGCTGCCGCGGTGGGCAGCGCGCTCATTCGCGTGCTCATGGAGTCGCCACGAGGCCGTGCGGTGCGTCGTGCCAGCGCCTTTGTAGCTCAACTGAGTGGCGGGATTGCACCATCGGGGCGGATAGGGGTCTAGTTGACCGTATGCCGTGGCATAAGAGGCGCCATCACGGTAGCGGAAAACACGCGGGAAGATATCTTGGACGCCACCGACGAGCTGCTCCGCCAATTGGTGGAATCTAACGATATTGTTGACAACGAGGTGGCGGCCGCATTTTTCACGACAACCGCAGACCTTAATGCCGAGTTCCCTGCAGTGGCCGCGAGGCAGATGGGATGGGACCGAGTTGCACTCATGTGTAGTCATGAGATGATGGTTCCCAACTCCTTGTCGAAATGCGTGCGTGTGCTTATACTTGTCAACACTGAAAAGACAGAAAAAGAGCTAGTGCACGTCTACCTGCGAGAGGCAAAGAGGCTTCGTGCCGACCTAGCCATTGATGCCTAGGCTCCACCCCCTCATCTCGCTCGACTGACCGGCCCTTGAAAGGTTAGGCCCCACATGATAGTGGTAATGCGCAGGGATAGTACGCCGGAAGAGATCGAGGCGGTTGGTCAACGAATCACAGAACGGGGTCTGAGACCCCAGCTTTCCTCTGGGGAAGAGCGCACGGTTATCGGTGTATTGGGACAAACTTACTCCGAACTGAGAGACGAGCTTTCGACCCTTCCCGGCGTCTCCGAGGTCGTGCCCATCTCCAAGCCCTATAAGCTCAGCAGTCGGGAATTCAAGCCGGAAGACACTACCGTAAGGGTTGGCGACGCTGTCATCGGCGGCGACGATCTGGTGGTCATGGCGGGCCCCTGTTCAGTTGAGGACGAACATCAGATGGTCTCCACTGCCTTGGCGGTGAAGGCAGCCGGCGCCACTATCCTGAGAGGCGGTGCCTTCAAGCCCCGCACCTCGCCCTACAGCTTTCGTGGCATGGGAGTTGAAGGCCTGCGTCTCTTGGCCAAGGCTAGGGAGGAGACCGGCCTGCCCGTCATTACCGAGGTGATGAGCCCCGAAGATGTAGAAACGGTGGCCGGCTACGCCGATGTTCTGCAGGTCGGCGCACGCAACATGCAGAATTACAACCTGCTCGATCGGGTTGGCGAGGCGCGAAAGCCAGTCATGCTGAAGCGAGGCCTCAGTGCCACCTATGAGGAATGGCTGCTGGCGGCTGAATACGTGCTGTCGGGCGGTAACGATCAGGTCATACTGTGCGAGCGTGGTGTGAGGACCTTCGAGCCCAGCACACGGTTCACGCTGGACCTGACGGCCATCCCCTCCATCAGGCGATTGAGCCATCTGCCCATCGTCGCCGACCCCAGCCATAGCAGCGGCAAATGGTATTTGGTCAGCCCCCTTGCCTTGGGTGCGGTGGCCTGTGGCGCCCACGGCCTGATGATTGAGGTGCACCCCAACCCCGACTTGGCAAAGTGCGACGGACCGGAGTCCCTGACGTTCGACAATTTCGACAAGCTCATGCATCAGGTCAAGGACGTGGCCAGGGCGGTAGGCAAGGTGCCTGCTGGGGCCCTATAGCTTAGGTGAGGCAGGCAGTCCTGTTTCCGGTTTCACCAAGCCTGCGTCAGCGGACTCTTAGTTCCGGTGCCATGCACCCTTCTATGGTGAGACCATCTTATTCCGGGCGGGCTTCGTCACGCCACATTGTGACTTCACTATGACGTTTCAAGCCGATATCGCTGGCGGCCCACCGCCCAATGGCTCGGCAATCACCATTGGCACCTTCGATGGGGTCCACTTAGGGCATCGCCACCTGCTGCGGGCCCTGACGGAAGCTGCGCAGCCCGAAGGTCTGACACCTGTTGTTCTTACCTTCAAGAATAGCCCCCGCAGCGTGCTCAATCCTGCTGCCCAGCTGCGTTACATAACCGACTTTGAGACGCGTCTCGAACTGCTGCACCAACCGGGAATTGGCCGTGTGGTCCCAGTCGAATTCACTCGCGAGCTTTCGCAACTGAGTGCTTCGGAGTTCGTCGACGCTCTGCTGCGGGAATTTGGGATGAAGCGCTTGGTGGTCGGCCCCGACTTCGCGTTGGGACATCGGCGCCAAGGTGACGTGCCTGCGTTGAGGGAATTGGGAACCACCGCAGGGTTTCGGGTGGAAACAGTTACCAATCTCATTCTTGACGATGCACCGGTGAAGAGCAGCGCCATACGTGAGCTGCTGGCTCAGGGACAAGTGGAAAAGGTGAAACGCATGCTTGACCGGCCGTTCTCGCTGACCGGGAAGGTGGAGACGGGTGACCGGCGCGGGCGCGATCTTGGTTTTCCCACGGCGAATCTGGCACCTGAACCTATCATGGCCGTTCCAGGCGACGGTATCTACGCCACTTGGGCCACTGTGGATGGTGTGCGACGGCAAGGGGCTACGAGTATAGGGGTGCGCCCTACCTTCGGTGGAGGGGGAGACCGTCGTGTCGAAACCTACCTTCTGGACTTCAGCGGCGATCTCTATGGCAAGCACATCACTTTGGAGTTTGCCCAGCGTCTCCGAGGGGAACTGGCCTTCTCCAGCGTGGATGCCTTGGTGCAGCAGATAAAGCAGGATGTCGAGCAGTCGCGGGCAGTCCTGAGTGGAGACCGCCAATGATCGATGACGCCACACTGCAACACATCAAGACTCGGAGCGTCATAGAGGTAATCGTCGAGCGGGAGTTCGATGAGTTGATGCGGCGGGAACAGCCCCTGCGCCTAAAGATGGGGTTCGACCCCAGCCGCCCCGATATTCACTTGGGGCATGTGGTCGGGCTGCGCAAGCTGCGCCAGTTCCAAGAGTTGGGCCACCAGGTAATTCTCATCGTGGGCGACTGGACGGCCCAGATTGGCGACCCCAGCGGGCAGTCGGTGACGCGGCCCATGCTGACACATGATGAGGTGAGGTCCAACGCCGAGTCCTACATGCGCCAGTTCTTCCGGTTAGTGGACGAGGAGCGCACCCAAGTCGTGTGGCAGAGCGAGTGGTTCGGGAAGTTCGACCTGGCGGAGGTGATCCGGCTTACGTCGCATTTCACCATCGCCCAATTTCTGGAACGCGACGACTTTGCTGCGCGGTACCATGCGGGGCGCCCTATCGCCATCACCGAGCTGCTATACCCACTGCTTCAAGCCTACGACTCGGTGGCCATCGAGTCGGACGTGGAGTTCGGAGGCACAGACCAGAAATTCAATTTGCTGGTGGGGCGCGACCTTCAGGCCATCATGGGGCAGCGGTCCCAACAGTGCTTCCTGATGCCCATGTTGGTGGGCACCGATGGCGTGCGTAAGATGAGTAAGAGCCTCGACAACTACATCGCCGTGGATGACCCGCCACGAGAGATGTACGGAAAGGTCATGTCGCTTCCCGACACGGTGCTCATGTCTTACTTCGACCTTCTGACCGATGTGGCCGACGGCGAGGTCGCAGAGATGGGCCGCGCATTGGGGGCCGATAAGGTCCACCCCATGGAGCTGAAGAAGCGTCTGGCGCGAGACATCACCGGCCAGTTCTACGGTGAAGAGGATGGGATTGCTGCGCAAGAACATTTCGAACGGGTGGTGCAAAACCGCCAAGTGCCAGACGATGTGGCCGAGTTTGCCATCGATATGGCGCAGGGAGGCACCCAGGACATAACTGCAGTGTTGGTGGGGGCTGGAGCCGTAAGCAGCCGCAATGAGGCGCGGCGCTTGGTGCAGCAGGGAGCTGTGGAAATCGATGGCGAGAGGGTCGGCAGCCATCAGGTGGAGCTGCATGAGGGGGCACTCATCAAGTCGGGCCGCAGGCGGTATATTCGCATCGTCAAAGGATGATGGTCCGAGCCGTGGATTCCCGCCGAGGCGGGATGGCGGATCCGGCTGATTGCCTGAGGGTGGGATTCTATCTTCATAGCAATGGCCCAAGCTACGAGTTGTCCCCAAAGAGGGGAAGGAACACGCAGATAAGGAACCGATAGGAGGACCAGTGGAGCTGCCTAGGCATAATTTGCGGACACCGGGGCCCACACCCTGCCCAGACGAGGTGCTGGATGCCATGTCCGGCCCGATGATAAATCACCGTGGGCCTGAGTTCAGCGAGCTTATCTTCGCTATAACCGAGAAGCTACAAAAGATTTTCGGCACCGAGGAGGACGTATTCGTTCTGACCTCCTCGGGCACGGGTTGTCTGGAAGCCGCCATCGTCAACACCCTCTCTCCTGGCGACAAGGTGCTGGCGGTAACCGTCGGCTCCTTTGGCGACCGGTTCGCCAACATCGCGCAAGCCTATGGGGCGGACGTGACTCGCATGAACGTGGAGTGGGGCCAAGCAGCCAACCCCGATGCCGTGCGCGAGGCTCTAGCGTCTGATCCCGATATCAAGGCGGTGCTGGTCACGCATAACGAGACCTCCACGGGCATCACCAATGACCTGCAGGCGCTGTCGAAGGTCATCAAGGACGAGTTCGACAAGCTGTATTTGGTGGACGCTGTCAGCAGCTTGGGCTGCATTCCTCTGCCCATGGACGAGTGGCGTTGCGACGTTGTCGGCACCGCTTCGCAGAAGGGTTTGATGGTGCCCCCCGGTTTGGGGTTCATCAGCATGAGCGCCGACGCTTGGGCTGCTTACAAGAGCTCCACCATGGGCCGGTTCTACTTCGATCTGGGGGCTGCACAGCGGTACCTGCGCATGGGTCAGACCCCATGGACTCCGGGCCTGCCCCTATACTACGGGCTGAACGTAGCCTTGGACCGGATGCTGGAGGAGGGGATGGAGCAGGTGTACCAGCGGCATGCCCGGCTGGCCCATTTCACCCGGGAATCGCTGAAAGCCATGGGGCTCTCCCTGTTCGCAGATCCCGCCTACGCATCGGACACCGTGACCGCGGTGTGGACACCCGACGGTATAGACGGACCGGAACTGCTGGAGCAGTTGCGGGTCGATGATGCCGTGGTGCTGGCCGAGGGACAGGGAAAGATGGAGGGCAAGATATTCCGCATCGGCCACATGGGCTATGTGGATGAAGACGACCTCAAGGTGGCTTTGGGCGCTCTGGAACGCGGATTGGCCAAGGCGGGCTACCGAGCCGTCGGGGTAGCGAGGGACTAAGTGACTAGACCTCGTGTGCTGGTTTCCGATCCCATAGCGCCTGAAGGCCTGAAACTTCTGGAGACCGAAGCCGACGTGGATGTCCGCCCTGGGCTGTCCCGTGGCGAGCTATCCACGCTCCTACCCGACTACGATGCTCTGGTGGTACGCAGCGAGACCAAGGTGACGCCCGAGGTCATCGAGAAGGGGAATCGCCTGAGAGTTGTCGGTCGGGCCGGGGTGGGCGTGGACAACATCGACGTTCCTGCGGCCACGTCGCGGGGCATCGCCGTAGTGAATGCACCGTCGGGCAACATTGTGGCAGCGGCCGAACATACCGTCGCCCTTATTCTCGCCCTAGCCCGCAATGTGCCACAGGCCCACCAGTCGATGGCCCAAGGGCAATGGGCCCGACGCGAATTCATCGGCGTGGAAGTACGGGGCAAGACGCTGGGCATCGTGGGTTTGGGGCGCGTCGGGTCTGAAGTAGCGCGTCGTGCGCAAAGCTTTGGTATGCGTCTCCTGGGCTATGATCCGTTTGTATCGGCTGAGTATGCTGCCAGCTTGGGCGTCGAAATCATGTCTATGGACGCCCTGCTATCGAATTCCGACTTCCTCACCATCCACATACCCCTCACGGACACAACCCGGGCTCTCATCGGAGAACCTGAGTTCAAGAAGATGAAGCCTGGCGCCCGGTTGATCAACGTGGCGCGTGGCGGGTTGGTGGATGAGGATGCTTTGGCTGAGGCTTTGGAAGACGGCAGGCTGGCCGGGGCGGCCTTGGACGTTTTTGCCGCTGAGCCGCCAAGGGAGAGTCCTCTGCTGGGACATCCCCGTGTGGTGGTTACTCCTCATTTGGGTGGTTCCACAGAGGAAGCGCAGCGGGAGGTCGCAGTAGAGGTGGCAGAGCAGGTGCTGGCCGTCCTGAGGGGTCAGCCGGCCCGGACAGCGGTCAATGCCCCCTTCGTTTCGCCTGAGGTGAACCGGGTGGTGGCGCCGTTCGTGCCGGTGGCAGAACTGGTGGGAAAGCTGGTGACCCACCTCGCCGAAGGGCAGTTTGAATCAATCGAGTTGGGGTTCGAGGGGGAGATCGCGGAGCACGACACCGCCCTGTTGCGGGCAGCCGCCCTCACCGGACTGCTCAGCCCCACCACCAGTGAGCGCATCAACGAGATAAATGCCAACCTTACCGCCCAACGCCGTGGGCTGCGGGTGTCGGAGCGCAAGGGCAGCCGCGCCCAAGAGTATGGCAGCCTTCTGACTCTCACGTTGCATACAACCTTGGGAGATACCACCATCGCTGGGACGTCGATGCGTGGTGAGCCTCATGTGGTGAGAGTGAACCAGTATTGGCTGGACCTGATCCCCTCGGTGCCCTATCTCGTGTTCATCGAGCACGGGGACATGCCCGGCATGATAGGCGCGGTGGGCACCATCACGGGGCGAAACGATGTGAACATTGCGTTCATGGAAGTTGGACGCCTCGACATACGGGGCAAGGCCATGATGGTGCTGGGGCTGGACGACCCCGTCAACGCGAGGGTGCTGGAAGAAATCAAGGCTGTGCCTCACATCGACGTGGCCAAGGTTGTGCGCCTCTAGGTGATGCTATGGTAGAGATGAACCAAGCCATGGCGCGGCTCAGGTTGGTGCTGGCCGAGATAAACCAGCGTGTGACTCAGGTGGAGCAACAGGTGCGCCAGTTCCGCCTGCAAGAGAGGCGCCTGCCTCGACAGGCGATCTATGGGCGCGCTCCCCTCGATCTCTCGTTGTCAGCCATGGGCGAGGTGGAAGAACGCCTAGCTGATGCCCTCGCCAACCAGAGAAGACTTCTCTCCATCAAGAAGCGCGCCGAAGAGGAACTGAAGGCACTGGAGGTCACCCGTCAGGTTGAGGACGCGAAGTCGACTCTGAGCGCACTCAGGCAGGACTCGAAAGCTGCGGGGGTCCCCGGCGAGGAGGCCGCCGCTGAGATGCGTCGGCTGGAGCAGTTTATCGCTGAGTACAGCAAGGTAGCCGAGAGGGCGATTACCGATATGGCCATTGGCGATGTGGCCGAGGGCGGAGCTCCCTGACCCGTCGTTCTGAGGTCCCCTTATGGGCAGCGCCTTGCGGACCCCCTACAGAGTGCCCTGTAACGAGTTGATAACCAGACCGGTCGGCAACTTGGGGTAGAAGAAGGTCGACTTCCTCGGTAGCTTCTGTCCGGTGTCTACAATCCGTTGGAACAGGTCCAGCGGGAAAGCCTTGAGGAACAGGGCGAGGTGGGGTGCATCGGAACGGGCCAGAGCCTCAGCTTCCGCCTCATCGTGCACGTAGCTCAGGCAGCCCTCCAGTGAGTCTCCCAACGCTCGGGGTAGTATCTGCTCCTCCAGCAGCCACGGCTCGGACTGTGATATAGGCCCCCACGAGGCCGTCTCGGCTTGCTCGCGAATCTTCAGCAGATAGGGGCCGTCACCCTTTGGGCCGAGCAGTCCCACCACCAGCCCGTCCTGGCCCGAGCGTTCCACCTCGGCCTGTAGCTGGGTTGTATCGTCTGGGTTGGGTATTGGGGTTATCTCGCCCCACTCGCGGAAGGCAGCCCACACGGCATCGAGTTGCCCTTCGTCCAGAGGTCCGAGTACACGATGGTAGGGCAACACCATCAGGCCGGGGTCTTGAAACTCCACAAGCACCATCATCATGCATCGGGAGGCCGCCTGATCGTCTGCGGACGGGTGCAACTGGTTGTAACGCAGCGCGGTCTCGTAACGGTGGTGGCCGTCGGCAATGTATAGGGGCAGCGATGCCATGGCTTGGCGTATGGCGTTTACGTCGGCGGAGTCCTCGATGCGCCATAGGGAATAGTCCTGCCCGTCTGCACCGACGACAGTGAGGGTAGGAGCACGTTCGGCGGCTCGCTGGAACGCGGGTTGCACCAGCCCTTCGGAGTCACGGTAGAGCACCATGATGGGGCTGAAGTTGGCTTGGCAGGCCTCCATGAGGGCTAGGCGGTCATCCTTGTCCCGCTGGCCGGTGAACTCGTGGGGGAGGACTACTCGCTGGTCGTATTCCTCAAGGTGTACGCTGGCCACCAATCCCAGACGGCTCCGCGCAATCCCATCGTGGGTGAAATCGTGGCGTAGGAGGTAGAAGGCGGGCATCGGGTCACGCACCAAGACGTTAGTGTCCTGCCAGTGGCGGAAGGCGGAGGCGGCCCGTGTATAACGGCTGTCCTGCTCGGTGTCGGCGTCGGACTGCTCGCCTGCCTCCAAGCGCACCACGTTGTACGGGCTGCGCCGATGCAACTCCTCCTGCAGATGCGACGGTATGGTGTCGAAGGGCGGCGATACCACCGCCGCCAAGTTCTGCACCGAATCTGTGTTGTACAGCAGCCCTCGGAAGGGGCGCACATCGGCCATGTCAGCTACTCCTATTGACTGGGGTTGGTTGGGGCCTTCGACAACCCCGTTATTCCTTACGGAAAAGAACCTAGGCTCGTGACTAGCGGCCCCCGGTCTTACTACTGGGCTCTCACTCTCTTACGCTAAGGGCTAGGCGACGGGCTCGCCTCGTGTTGCAACGGAGGGCCGGATGCTATTATACAGTTAAGAATCGAAGGGCAAGAATTAAGGGCCGGGGAACATGGTAGACGCCGCTGTGACGGAGAGGGTGGAAGCCCTTCGCCAAGAGATTAACCACCACAACTACCGCTACTATGCTCTGGACGACCCCGAGGTCAGCGACGGTCGCTACGATGACCTGATGCGGGCGCTGCGCCGGCTGGAAGAGGCACACCCAGAGCTTGTAACCAGCGACTCCCCCACGCAGCGGGTCGGGGCAGCGCCTCTGGACTCCTTCCCTCAAGCGGCCCACGCCACGCCCATGCTCAGCTTGGCCAACGCCTTTGACATGGACGACCTGCGGGCTTGGCACCGGCGCGCCTCCAACCTTCTGGATGACGACGGCTTCGACATGGTGGCGGAGCTGAAAATTGACGGTCTGGCAGTATCCCTCATCTACGAAGCCGGGCGCTTGGTTCGTGGGGCCACCCGTGGCGACGGGTACCGTGGTGAGGAAGTCACCCAAAACCTGCGCACGGTGCGGGCTATTCCTCTGACGCTGATGCAGGATGCTCCGCCTATGCTGGAGGCCCGCGGCGAGGTGTACATGCCCCTGAATGCCTTCCGCAGGCTGAACGAGGAGCGGGAGGCGCGTGGTGAGCCTACGTTCGCTAACCCACGCAATTCCGGGGCGGGCTCCATACGGCAGTTGGACCCCAAAGTCACGGCGTCGCGCAATTTGGAGGTCTTCATCTACCAAGCAGGCACGGTCCAGGGTGGGGGGATTCCCGAGAATCACTGGGACACCCTGCTGTGTCTGAAGGAAATGGGTTTCCGCGTCAATCCCAACAATCAGCGCTGCTACAGCTTGGAGGATATTGAGGACTATTATCGGGTCTGGATGGAGAAGCGAGAAGACCTGCCTTACGAGGTCGATGGCATCGTCATCAAGATCAACCCATTCAGCCACCAAGAAGCCTTGGGGTTCGTGGGAAGAGAGCCACGTTGGGCCATCGCCTACAAGTTCCCTGCGGAGCGTGCCCAGACCAAGCTCATCCACATCGGAATCAACGTGGGGCGTACTGGCAGCCTGAACCCCTACGCTGTGCTGGAGCCGGTGAACATACGCGGGGCCACGGTGAAGATGGCCACGCTGCACAACGAGGAGGACATCCGGCGCAAGGACATCCGCGAGGGCGATTGGGTGTGGGTGGAACGCGCTGGGGAGGTCATTCCCCAAGTGATCGGGCCAGTGGAGGGACGTCGCACCGGCGGAGAGATACCCTTCGAAATGCCGGAGCAGTGTCCAGTGTGTGGTGCGTCGGTCGTGAAGTCGGAAGACGAGGCGATGCACCGTTGTCCCAACGCATCGTGTCCGGCCCAGTTCTTCGAACTGCTCAAGCACTTCGTGGGCAAGGGAGCCATGGACATCGATGGTTTGGGCGAAAAATGGTGCCTTGCTTTGATCCAAGCCGAGTTGGTGAGTAACCTGGCAGACCTCTACTACTTGCAGAAAGACCAGCTGCTGAAGTTGGACCGCATGGGGGACAAGCTGGCCACGCGGGTCATGGATAACCTGTCGAAGAGCAAGGAGCGGTCCTTGGAGCGGGTGCTAGTGGCCCTTGGCATCCTGCATGTGGGGTCTGAAGTCTCTGCCCTGCTTACCCAGCGATACTCGTCCTTGGATGAGTTGTCCCAAGCCACCCAAGAGGAGCTTACGGAGATAGCGGGCGTCGGCCCCAAGATCGCGGAGAGTATCCGGGCCTATTTCTTGGTGGAGGACAATTTGGAGGTCATCGAGCGGCTGCGACAAGCGGGCGTGGTGCTCTTTCAGGAACCGAAAGCTCCGCCCGCCTCTGACCTTCCGCTGTCCGGCACGACGGTCTGTGTTACGGGGACGCTGCCTACGCTGAGCCGTTCCAGGGCAGAGGCCTTGGTGAGACAGATGGGCGGAAACGTGACCTCCAGCGTTACGCGCAATACCACCTACTTGGTGTTGGGAGAGAACCCCGGTTCGAAGTTGGCAACGGCTGAGCGTCTGGGCACTGAGATATTGAGCGAGGAGCAGTTGATAGCCTTGGTCGGAGTGGAACAGGTGGAAGCATAGATGGGCGAACTCAGCATGACCCTGAGGGTGTATGGTCCCTGAATCCGATTTGTGGATAATCGTCGGGCTGGGCAACCCTGGTCTGCGCTACCGCTCCAGCCGACATAACGTAGGCTTTCGTATCCTCGACCGTTTGGCACGAGCTTCGAACATCGGCTTGTCCCAAAGGAGGGCCAAAGCGGTTGTGGGTGAGGGAGAGGTCGACGGCCACCGGGTTGTCCTCGCCAAGCCACGCACTTTCATGAACCGCAGTGGGGATGCGGTGACTTACCTCATGGACCGCTTCCGCGCGAAACCTCAGCAGATACTGATCATTTACGACGAGATGGACCTGCCTCCGGGACGCATTCGTATCCGGCCCGGAGGCAGCGCGGCTGGGCACAATGGTCTCAAGTCCATTATCGGCGCGGTGTCTACACAGCAGTTCCCGCGCCTGCGTGTGGGTATCGGTAAGCCTGGACTTGGGCAGGACGACATCTCCTTCGTCCTCGGCTCCTTCCCCAGCGACGAGAACAAGCTGGTGACCGAGGCCACGGAGCGGGCGGTTGAAGCTGCTCTTTGCGTCGTCCACGAGGGCGTTGACCAGGCCATGAACCGGTACAACTCCGGTTGACCGGAATGGCGTCGCTGTGTCGGTTCTGGCTTCCGCTATTCCTTGTACTTACGTTGCTGGCGGCTTGCGAACGAGAGCCCGGCGAGACGACTGACGTGCAGCCCAGCCTTCCAGCAAGCGCAGTTGCCGACCAGCCAGCAACCCCTCAGCGGATATCGCCCCAGCAAGCGGAGCCCGAAGCGACCCTTGGGACTGCTGCCACTCCCACGCTGAGGCCGCCCCGCACTGATACGCCACATGATCGGCCTACAGGGGTGGCGACAGGTCCGCCCGAACCAGAGGATGGGGAGGACGGATCTGTGCTGTTCCCAGAAGTCCATTCGTCCTTCTCAAACGCGCCCGACCGGGACCTCGTTGAGCTGGCGCGGTCCCTGCGCCTAAAGACCGCTATGCCAATAGAGCGCATCGTTGGGCCTCCGTCCGGCGAGTTCGAGGTAGGGCGCATAGATGACTTCTGGTTGACCAGCTTGGACCCAGTTGCGGTGTACTCGAGGGAATTCGTTCTGAGACACGTTAGTCCCAACGCCTACTGGTATGTTCAGGAGGGGTTGAATGTGTCGGATGATCAGGTCGTACGGGGCGCGGAGGGTTTCGAGAACGACTTGTACCCCCGTACGACAGAGCTTTGGGGTACCGAGTGGAAGCCAGGCGTGGACGGCGACCCACGCCTGACCATACTCAACGGACGGCTTCGCGGCGGGGCTGCGGGCTACTTCAGTTCGGCCGACGAGTATCCAACCTCGGTGCACCCGCACAGCAATCAGCGGGAGATGATTTACATGAATGCCGAGTACCTGAGGGTCGGCTCGTCGGGCTACCTCTCAGTACTGGCTCATGAGCTGTTCCACACGGTGGCTTGGGCGGCCGATGCCAGCGAGGAAACTTGGGTATCCGAGGGCATGGCCGAGCTCAGCACCTACCTGTTGGGACACCACCCGGGCCCTCCTTACGCCGAGGTGCGTTCGCCGACGCCGTCGCTGGTCAACTGGCCCCTCGACCCTCTGTCCGGGGCCAACTACGCCCACAGCATGCTGTTCTTCCAATACCTGTCGGAGCAGGTAGACATGCCACACGACCTGATAAGGCTGGCAGAGCACCCCGCCAACGGCGTCTACGGCGTGGACGCCTACCTGCGTTCCTTGAATGGTGGCGCCGATTTTCGGCAGATGTTCGCCGACTGGCTGGTGGCCAACTTTCTGGACCAGCCGGGAGGCCGTTATGGCTATGAGGGTATCGACGTGCGAGTATTTCCACTGGGGGCGTTGGGCAATGGAGCCGTCAGGGAGTCGAGCCTGATGCAGTATTCCGCTGAGTACGTAGAACTGTCGAAGCCGGAGCGGGCGGTGATCATACGCTTCGAGGGTGTGCCCGACACACCTCTGCTGGATGTCGACGTGGACGCCGACGGCTGCTGGTGGAGCAACCGGGGCGACTCCATCAGCAGCACGCTGACACGGCGTGTCGACCTGTCGAACGTGGAGTCGGCATCGTTGCGCTATCAGATCTGGCATGAAATAGAACAAGGATGGGACTATGGCTACGTGGAAGTCTCCAGCGATGGAGGAGTCACTTGGGACATCCTGCCCGCTACTGGGACGACCACCGATGACCCTGCAGGAAACAGCTACGGACAGGGTTATACGGGGATCACCGCCGATTGGCTTGATGCTCAGGCCGACCTCTCGGCATACGCCGGCAGGGGGGTGGATGTGCGTTTCCAGTATGTCACCGACGACAGCGTAAACGGCACCGGATTCTGCGTAGACGACATATCCATCCCTGAAGTCGGCTTTGAGGACTCGCTGGACCAAACTGGTTGGGCGGCCGACGGCTTCCTGAGGACGTCTAACAGAGTTGTGCAGGACTATGCGGTGCAGGTGGTGGAAGTGGGACCGCAGACAAAGGTAACCACGTTGACGCTGGACGAACTCAACCGCGGCGAACTGCGCCTCGATGCGTCTCCCCGACGCGAGCAGGTGGTAGTAGTAGTCGGCGCTCTTGCTCCCAAGACGCGCCAGCCTTCGACGTACAGATTGAGCGCGCTGGACGCAGGTGGGTGAACGTGAGTCATGGCGGGCGCGTTGAGGCTGGCTGAGCCTCTCTGGTAGACTGGCCGCAACTGCTGCTGGGGGTCTTTTGTTGGCATTGACCCGTGAGGAGGTTCAGCACATCGCTCGGCTCTGTCGTCTGTCCATGACTACGGAGGAGCTGGATGAGATGTCGCAGCAGCTCTCGCATATACTGGAGCAGTTTGAGGTGTTGCGCCAACTTGACACCGAGGGTGTGGAGGCGACGTCCCATGTCGCTGACCTAGCATCGGTGCTGCGGGAGGATGTGGTGAGCGATTCGTTGCCCAGGGAGGACGTTCTGGCGAACGCACCTAGAGAGCAGTCTGGCCAGTTCCGGGTGGGCGTGGTCATCGACGACATGGCCATTGACGAGTAGTTGTACGGTGTCATGGTAGACGCCCTCCCCGATCTCACTATCGCCCAATGCCAACGGCTTCTTGAACGCCACGAGGTTAGCTCGCAGGAGCTTACCCAAGCGCATCTGGCCACCATCGAGCGCGTGGAACCTCTGGTCCAGTCCTTCATAAACCTCACGCCTGAGTTGGCATTGGAGCAGGCGCGGTGGGCGGATGACAGGTTGACAGCGGGCAGGGGCGCGCCGCTGACAGGCGTGCCGATGCAGGCCAAGGATGTGCTGGCCACTCGTGGTGTGCCGACCACCTGTGGCTCTAGGATGCTGGAAGGATTCCTGGCACCTTACGACGCGGCTGTCATGGAGCGGGTATACGGTCAGGGGGCCGTGCTGCTCGGCAAGGGAAACATGGACGAGTTCGCCATGGGCTCCTCCACTGAGAACTCCGCGTTTCATCCTACCCACAACCCTTGGGACCTGTCTCGGGTGCCCGGTGGCAGCAGCGGAGGCGGAGCCGCTGCAGTGGTTGCTGGCCAGTGCGTCTATGCGTTGGGCTCCGACACCGGTGGCAGCGTGCGCCAGCCTGCGGCAATGTGTGGCGTGGTGGGGCTCAAGCCCACATATGGATTGGTCAGTCGTTGGGGACTGGTGGCCTACGCCTCCTCTCTGGACCAGGTGGGACCACTGACCAAGGACGTAACCGACTGCGCCACGGTGCTGAATGCGATAGCAGGTCACGATCCCCGCGATTCAACCTCCATACCAGACAATCGCCCGGACTACTACCTAGGCTTAGCCGACGGCGTGCGAGGGCTGCGAGTGGGCATGCCCAGTGAGTACTTTGGGGAGGGTGTGGATGGCGAGGTACGGCGTGTGGTCAATGAGGCCGTTGGGGTTCTAGAGGGTCTCGGAGCAGTGGTGGATGAAGTGTCGCTGCCATCTACGGCGTACGCGCTGGCGGCTTACTACATCATCGCGCCGTCGGAATGTTCGGCTAACTTGGCACGTTATGACGGGGTTAAGTACGGACTCTCTGTGCAGGAATCAGGTGACCGGACCAGCGCGATGGAGATGGCGCGCGGTGCCGGTTTCGGAGCTGAAGTGAAGCGACGCATCATGCTCGGGACCTACGCCCTCTCGGCAGGCTACTACGATGCCTTCTACCTGAAGGCGTTGAAGGTGCGCACGCTGCTGAGGCGGGAGTTCGATGATGCGTTCCGCCGGTTCGACGTTTTGGCGTCGCCCACCTCCCCCACGGTCGCTTTCCGCTTGGGCGAGAGAACGGTGGACCCGGTACAGATGTATCTCGCTGATGTGTGCACCGTCCCAGCCAACATCGTCGGCATACCTGCGATATCAGTGCCCTGCGGGTTCGCTGACGGGCTACCTGTCGGGTTGCAACTGATGGGACCTGCGTTGTCGGAGTCCGTCTTGTTACGCGTGGCCTATGCCTATGAGCAGGCCACCGGCTGGCGTGCGATTCGACCTACGCTGTAGAGCGTGCCCTTGCAACGCATAACCCTTGGGTCTGGGCAGCGGGCATAGTAGAATACCGAGGTAATCAGCCCGTGATGGGGACCATGGGTACTTACATAGGCACCTGCTCCTGGACAGACCGGAGCCTGATACGCGCTTCCACGTTCTATCCGAAGGGTGTGTCCAGCGCCGAGGCGCGCCTGCGTCACTACGCATCCATTTTTCCCACCGTTGAGGTCGATTCCAGTTATTACTCGCTACCCACGGCGGACACCACCAAGACGTGGGTAGAGCGCACCCCGCCCGGTTTCATCTTCCACGTCAAGGCGTTCCGCCTGTTCACGCTGCATTGGGCAGAACCGCGGGTGCTGCCGCCGGACCTTCGGCCACTAGCCCCCGACGGGAAGCGCTTCTACTATGCCTCCGCCTCCAACGAGTTCATCGATGGTCTCATGGAACGGTTCATCGAGGCCCTGTTGCCCTTGGACAGTGCGGGCAAGTTGGGGCTCGTGCTGTTGCAGTTTCCCCAATGGGTGACGCCCAAGTCGGAAAATCGCGATCATATCCTCGCCATGAAGGAAGCCTTGTCCCAGTTCAATGTGGCCGTCGAATTCCGTAATCACAGTTGGCTCAACGGTGATACCGACAAGACCCTGCACTGGCTGGAGGATAACGGGCTTACATTTGTGTGCGTCGATGAGCCCCAAGGATTCGTCTCCAGCGTACCGCCACTGGCGGCGGTATCGTCGGACGTCGCCTATGTGCGCTTTCACGGTCGCAACCGTGATACATGGGAGGCGCGGACCCAGTCGTCTGCTGAGCGATTCGACTGGTATTACAGGGAAGAAGAATTGCGGGAATGGACCACGCGGGTGTACGCGCTGCAGGAGCAGGCGCGGGAGGTGTACCTGTTATTCAACACCAACAACCAGGACCAAGGCCCCTACAATGCCATCAAGCTGGGGCGTATGCTGGGGCAGGGACTGGGTGATGAGTCGGCGTTACGGGCGGCAGAGGAACGGATGCAACTGTCAGCCCCACCACACGGCGCTGCGATGCTGGATGGCCTTATGCCAGATGCCCTTGTGCCATATGCCCCTGTGGCGGATCAGCTTGTTGTGGATGCGCGTATGACGGATGGAGGTGAGCAATGAAATTCGGGGTCGACCTCTATCCACACTTCAGCACCGAGTTGGATGGACCCACTGCATTCCAGTACGCCATTCGTCAGGTGCAGACGGCCCGAGAGGTGGGATTCGACGGTATATTCGCCTCTCATCACTATGTCATGGGGCCCAGCGAGCAGATGTTTCAGCCTATCCCGTTATTGGGGCGACTGGCTGCCGATGCTGAAGGGATGACGTTGGGCACGGCAGTCTTTCTGCTTAGCCTCCATAGCCCGGTGGAAGCGGCGGAGCTGGCTGCCACGCTGGACATCATCACTGGAGGCAAGTTTGTGTTCGGCGTCGGCCAAGGCTACCGCGATGCAGAGTTCTCATCCTTCGGCATCTCGAAGGCCACTCGGTCGGGGCGCATGGAGGAAGCGGTTCAGGTAGTGCGGAAGCTATGGGCGGAGGAAAACGTAACTTGGCATGGGAAGCACTTCCAACTGGATGGCGTGACCGTGGCCCCTAGGCCAGTGCAGCAGCCGGGGCCTCCCATCTGGGTGGGTGGCGACACCCTGGCTGGTGTGGAGCGGGCCGCTCGCGTAGGTGATGCTTGGCTCACCAGCCCGCGCCACTCCAAGAGCTTCATACGGGAAGCTATGGCCCGTTACCGGCAATGCCGCGAAGAGGATGGGCTGGATTCGTCACCACCGGTCTTTTTTCGGGAAATGTACGTTGCTCCGACTACCAGGGAAGCGGAAGACGAAATCAGGGAGTCTTTCGAGCGTTTGTACCATGCCTACCATAGGGCAGGTCAGCCGGGAGAGCGATACGACCTTCAATTCCAGGAACTAAAAGACGAACGTCTAATTGTTGGCAATCCAGATGATGTTGTGGCTGAAATTGAACGGTATCGTCGTGAATTTGGGGCAGAGTACATGTTCTTCCGTCTCTATTATCTAGGAATGGACCCAGAAAAGAGTGTGCGCTGTATTCGGCTATTTGGGGAAGAAGTTATACCGCAAATCGCCTAATATAGGAAAAAGGATAGACCTTTACATACTCTGTTGCATGCTGGTATACTCATCCATCGGCCCGGCAGGGGATGCCCGATTTGTAGGTGTTGCGGGCGATGTGCCCGAGGGGTTCCGGTAGCTGTGGTTGGTAGTCAGGAACCAAGGAGGCCTTAGCGGTGGTTATGCAGGACAGGACCTTGGTGTGCCGGGACTGCGGTACATCTTTTACTTTTACTGTTGGCGAGCAGCAGTTCTACCAGAGCCGTGGGCTGCTGCACGACCCCGCGCGATGCCCCGGTTGCCGAACAGCGCGCCGTAGGGCGGGCGGTGGCGGTGGTGGTGGCGGAGCCGGCGGTGGTGGCGGTAGCTTTCGCTCGGACCAGCCACGTACCTTCTATCCCGCGGTATGCGCAGCGTGTGGCGCGTCCACAGAGGTGCCCTTCGAGCCGAGGCAGGGAAGACCTGTCTACTGCCGGGAGTGCTACGAGGCCAACCGAGAGACCACTTCTTTCTAGCGCGACTACTGCCCGGTAGCTCCGGGCACATAGACAACCCCCACGACTGGCAGGGCATTGAAGCAAGACGCTCTGCTGATGAGTGGGGGTTGTCTGCGTAAGCTGATTCTCCCTAGGGGGCGTGATTGCATATCGGGGTATGCCGCATAAGCCTTCGTCTGCCAACCAGTCGCAGCTTGAAGAATAAACGTCAGGTATCCCAGTCCCTCATCGCGGCAATGCGGTCCAAATACAATGTGTCCGTGGCTGAGGTGGAAGACAACGAGCGTTGGCAGGTACTGACTATCGGAATAAGTTGCGTCAGCAACGATCGTAGCCACGCCAACGAAATGCTCTCTCGCGTGGAGACCTTCGTGGGCGCAACCCGCCCCGATCTGCAACTGCTGGACTCGGAGATCGAAATAATATCCGGAGTCTAGACGACGCCCACCGGTACTTTCAGGCCTAACAGCACGTTCAGATGTCTACCGGCCCTGCCATTGAGGCGCCCGCTTCTCAGCGAAAGCCCTCGGTCCCTCCTTGGAGTCCTCCGACTGTAGCAGCCTGTCGTACACCTGATAGGTCAGCGCGCATGTGGCTGGGCCGCTCATGTCCAACCCGCGATGGGCAAGCTCCTTGAAGTACTGCACCGACAGCGGGGCGTTGCGCGCGATGCGTTGCGCCAAAACTGTGGCCTCTTCCATAAGGGTATCGCCTGTCACCACCTTATTCACGAAGCCTATGTCGTAGGCCCGCTGAGCAGTAATGGGGTCGGCGGTAAGCACCAATTCCATGACGGCCGCCATGGGCAACATCTTGGGTAGTGTTGTGGCAAAGGGAGGAAGCAGGCTCCATTGTGCCTCGCTGATGCCCAGCTTTGCGTCTTCGGAGGCTAGGCGCAGGTCGCACATCTGGGCAATGGACCAGCCTCCCGCCAAGGCGAAGCCGTTGATAGCCGCAATCAGAGGCTTCCATGTCTGGCTCCACATATATGGGCGGTCGGGGCTCATGCTGTCGGAGGCCCGGGCCTGCACCCCTGAGGCGTTGTCCGATGCCCGCTCCTTGAGGTCGCGTCCTGCGCAGAAGGCCCGTCCCGCGCCGGTGATGATGGCGACCCGCGTGCCGGAGTCTTGGTCGAATTGCATGATGGCCTCGTCCAGCTCTCGTCGCAGTTGACGGTTGATGGAGTTGAGGGCATCCGGGCGATTCAGGGTGATAGTAACGACCTCGCCGTCCTGCTGATACAGCACTGTTTCCGCCATTGGGACTCCTCCTCTACGGGTTAATTGTTGGAGAGGGTTACCGAGCCCGTCCTTGCTTCATGGATCACTAGGAAGTTTTGTAAAAACAGTCTACCGATCAATGCGAGATCAGCACTTGGGCAAGTGGGCCGTCGTACATAGTGAGCAGCTGCCCAGAGTATATGAGTCCTTTGACCACGCGTCGTTCAACGCTCTCCAAAAGGATTATAGCTAGCGCCCGAAAGAGCAACAACCTGACCTGGGTGCTTCACGCGTAGGGGCCGAGGTACATGCCGCCGATCAGGTGGAGGTGGCCGTGGCGCTGACTCTGCATGCCGTCGTGGCCGAAATTGGAGAGTAGGCGATAGCCGTTGGGACAGTGCTCTCTGCCTGCTTCCACTGCAGCGGCGCCGATCCGCCCCATGATGGGGGAACTCCATAGCTCCTGCTGAGTCATGTGTTCCTTGGGCATGATGAGGAGCATGACCGGCACCCAGTTGAGGACGTTTCTGATGACGATGATGTGGTCGTCTTCGTAGATGGTCGTTGCCGGTTCGTTGCCAGCGATGATGTTGCAGAAGGTGCACGGGGCTTCTTGGGCCAAGAAGACAACCTTTCTCCGGGCGGCTAGTCTACTTCAAGGGATTCCAGCAAGACCTGACCGTGGCGATGCACCAGTCGCCCGGCCTGCCGTTGGGTGCCATGACCGAAGAGCAGGCGCCAGTCTTCCCGTTCCGCTTGCGCCAGAAGGTCGCGTTTCGCAGCGACAGTGTCCAGCGGGTAGCCGTCCCACGCAGTGACCCAGTGGGGCCTGAGGTGGTGGTGAGTGGGGAACACATCTCCCAAGCACGCCAAGCTTTGTCCATCGGAATGGACCAGCACCATCTGGTGACCTGCGGTGTGGCCTCCGGTGCGGTGTACCCGCACGCCTGGCGCGATGTCGGCCTCGCCATCCACCAGTTCCAGTACACCGTGCTCCTGTAGGGGCAGGAAATCGTCGGGCAGGTAGGCGGGGCGGGTGCGGTCGTTGGTGTAAGTTGCCTCGGCCCAGTCGCGCTGTTGCACGACATACCGTGCTTTGGGGAAGGTGGGAACCAGTTTGCCTCGAACCAGCCTGGTGCAGCCTCCGGCATGGTCAAAGTGCAGGTGCGTCAGGACCACCATGTCGATGTCCGACGCCTCCAAGCCATGCTCCTTGAGATCTCGTAGCAGATGGCCTGCGGCCATGGCGAACAGAGCGCGACGCCTCTGCGGATGCTTGGTGCCCACGCCCGTATCCACCAGTACGTTCTTGTCGCCGGTGCGGACCAGCAGGCAGTTGAGGCCGATGGTTACCCGGTTCTTGCGGTCGGCCGTGGCGAGGCTGCGCCACAACGGTCGTGGCACCACCCCGAACAGACTGCCTCCGTCCAAGCGCACCTGCCCGTCGGACACGATGTGGACGTCGATGTTGCCGACCTTCATGGGCCGGGTCGCTTGCGGCCCTTCAGGCCTTGGTCACGGTAGTCCGGGGCCTCTATGTTGACCCAATTCACCCGCTGGTCCTTGAGGCGGGACGCGATTCTAGGTCTAGCCTGGGACAGCTTCTCCATGTTCAGGATGCCGTTGATTACAGTGGGTAACCATGTGTTGTAGCGATGATCGATTATCTGGAAGAGCTTCTCTTCCGCCCAAGGAGTGGTTGCCTCTGCGCCCAAGTCGTCCAGCACCAAGAGAGGTGATGTCTTCAGTTTTTCCAGTTCCCGGTCATAGCTGACGTTACTATCCTCGTCGAATGAGGACCTCAGGCGGTCCAGTAGGGCTGGCACGAAGGCGAAAACGCACGGCTGGCCTTCGTCTAGATGATTGTTCAACACGGCCACGGACAGGTGGGTCTTGCCACAGCCTGTCTCGCCCGCCAATACCATCCAGCCTTCGTTCCGCCGGGCAAGGTTCTGGGCCGCAGCGTGAGCGCTGTCCAAGGACGCCCTGTGGCGGCTCGTTGCCCCAGCCCTGCCCTTGGTATCGAAATTCTTGAAGGTCATGCGGTCCATCATGTGGTCGCCCAAGCCCCCGATTACCTCCAGCAGCGGGACCTCACCGCCACCCCGTGGCCCCAACTCAAATATGCGCGAGAAGGGCTGGGATTGGAGGCGGGCACGCAGGGCGGGGTCGAGGTCTTCGACAAGGCATTGTAGTGTCAGAACTGTGGGCAGCTTACCGTTGAAGCGGTGGTTCAAGACTTGCAAGAGCTTCTCTTGGGCCCACGGCGTGGTGTTGTGGGCTCCTAGGTCGTCCAACACCAACAGGGGGTTGTTGCGCACCTGCTCGAAAAGCTGGTCGTAGGTCATTGGACTATCAGGAGCATAGGCACTGCGCAAGTGGTCCAGCAGGTCGGGAACGGTGATAAAGAAGACGGGCTGTTCCTTTTGCAGCCGGGCATTGGCCACGGCCGCAGCCAATGATGTCTTGCCACTGCCTCCGGGACCGCTCAATACGAGCCATCCTTCGGGCTCCGTGGCGTACTCCTCGGCTGCCTGCAAGCCTCGCTCCCAAAGGCGCCGTCGTCCGGGCTCCTTTACGGCCCGGTCCCGGAGGGCATAGAAGGTGATGTCGGCGAGGAGTCCCAAGTTGCTGTAACGCTCCAAGCGGGAGCGTAGCTGACCCCTGTTCCGCTCCCGCAGGCATGCGCAGGGGTATAGCTGGCCGAAGTCTGGATGGCCCAAGCTGACACGGTGACGTACCCAACCGCTCCCGCTGCACATCGTACACAGCGGGGCCTCGTCCTCCAGCGCCCCCAACCCGTCCCGGTCGGCCCCGTTTTGCTCGGACAATTGATGGGAAGCGTTTGCTGCTATCCGCTTCAGGATGTCTGCTAGGCTCTCCATGGTCCTTTCCTTCTAGGTGAGCTTGTGCTCTACACAGTACCGGCTATTCTTTGGCTATGCGGTAGGTTGAAGTCTGTCGTGTCATCAGAAGAAGGCCCCCGGTTCGAGTTCGGCGGTGCGGAAGCGCACCAGGCTGCCCTCGAACAGCAGCTTGACGGTGCCGGTGGGGCCGTGTCGATGCTTGGATACGATGATTTCGGCCACGTTCTGAGGGTAAATCTGGTCGGGGTACCGCTGCTCCCACTCCTCTTCGTTGAAGTAGAGATCGTCGCGGTATATGAAGACCACAACGTCGGCGTCCTGCTCGATGCTTCCGCTCTCGCGCAGGTCAGACAGTTGGGGCCGGTGGGACTGGCGGGCTTCGGGGGCCCTGCTCAGCTGGGAGATGGCCAGCACAGGGACATTCAGGTCTCGCGCCATACCCTTGGCCGAACGCGATATTTCGCCCATTTCCGCCACCCTGTTTTCGCCGCGGGACCGCCCTTGGATAAGCTGAAGGTAGTCGACCACCAGCAGGTCCAAACCTCGCTCCATGAATAGGCGACGGGACTTGCTGCGCATCTCCATGATGCTTTGGAAGGGTGTGTCGTCGACGTATATCTGTAGGTCCGACAGAGAGCCTATGCAGTCGTTGATGCGCTGTTCTTGGGCCTCGGTGAGCAGACCTAGGCGCAGGCGGTGGGCGTCGACGCCAGCCTCGCTGGACATCATGCGGAGGGCAAGCTGCTCGCGCCCCATTTCCATGCTGAAGACGCCTACCACTGAGCCGTTGCGGGCGGCGTTGACGGCTACGTTGAGGGCCAAACTGCTCTTGCCCAAGCTGGGGCGGGCAGCCAATATCACGAGGTCGGACCGGTGCAGCCCTCCCAAAAGTTCGTCTACTTCGTCGAAGCCCGACATGATGGGGGCCGCGCTCATCATCATGGCCCCGGTGATGGCGTCGCGCTCCTCCATGTACTGGTCAAGTATCTGGCGCAGCGAGACGAAGTCCCGTGTGGGTTGGGTCGCCCGGACTCTGGAGAGTACGTCCTCGGCCCGGGCTAAGACGGACTCGGCGTCGGCCTCGCCTTGATAGCCGATCTCGGCGATGTTGGACGCGGCGTCGATGAGGCGTCTTTGTGTGGAGGTCAGAGAGACGATGCCAGAGTAGTACTCGATGTGGACAGGGGAGGGGACGATGGAGACGAGGTGGCTCAGATAAGCCATTCCGCCGACTTGGTCCAGCCGTTCCTGTAGAGCCAAGTCGTGAGCTACGGTGATCTGGTTGATTCCCTCGCCCCGCTGGAAGAGGGCCAAGCAGGAATCGTAGCAGAAGCGGTTCCGCTCGCGGTAGAAGTCCTCGGGCTTGAGGAGGTGACCGATGCGGGTCAGACTCTCCCCGTCCAGCAACAGGGAACCGATGACCGCCTCTTCGGCGTCTATATCGTGGGGCAGCAACCTCTCGGCGTACAACCAGCCAACTCTACACAAGGATGTTTTGAGACTAGCCGGGTGTCGCTGCGTGTGTCAACGGCGAGATGTCACACTTATTGGGTTGGGCTATTCTTCGGCGGCGGCGACGATGAAAATGTTGGCCGCGACATCCGGCCCAAGGTTGAGGCTGATCTCGTACTCGCCGGGCTCCCGGATGGGCTCCAAGACCTCCACAAGCTTGCGATCGATGTCGCGGCCGGTGGCCTCGGTGAGGGCACTGGCAATCTGGGTCTGGGAGATGGCCCCGTAGTAGAGACCTGTGGGGGCCACACGACCGGTGACGTTCACCGCCAAGCCTTCGAGATGGGACGCCAACTCTTCCAGGCGTCCTGTCTCCCGGACACGCCTGTCGCGGCCGGCCTCCTTGATGCGCTCGGTGCGCTTGAGCATCTCGGGCGTGGCCAAAGCAGCCAAATGCTTAGGCAGAAGGTAGTTGCGGGCGAACCCGTCGGCCACGCGGCGTCTGTCACCTGCGTTGGCTACGTTAGGCACGTCTTGAAGGAAAATGACATCCATGGCCTGACTCTCTCCAGTCGTTTGGCGGTGCATAACCGCTCAGATTGCCTTCCAAGGTAAGCTCTTGCCCTCGTGTTAGTCAAGCTGGGGGCAGTGCTACGACTGCTAGGTCAGTCGCACCATGACATCGTCCCAGTGTCACCTATACGGGCGGCTAGAGTATCGCTTACCTATGGGGTCCCCATCAAGTTACCGTCGCAGCCAGTGCCCGTTCCAATCCATGCGTCCAAGAGTCGTCTATCTCGGACAGTGCGATGTCGAGGGCTGCGCCGACGCTGAATCGTTCGCCGCCGGTGCTACCCAACACAGTCATTGGGACCCTGTGCTCCGCGACCAGCGTCTTTAGCGAGTCTAAGTTAGCCGGCGGCAGCGACACCAAAATACGCGACTGTTGCTCGCCGAACATGGCGGCTTCCCACCGCTCCGGTAGCCTGAGCCTTGCCCGAAAACCCACTCCTCGCGGGATGCAGCATTCGGCCAAGGCTATGGCGAGACCACCGTCGGAGCAGTCGTGGGCCGAAGCCACCAGCCCAGCCTCAATGGCGGTGCGGACTAGGCCTTGGACTCTGGCTTCTAGCGCTAGGTTGATGCGAGGTTTGCCTGGGGCATCCCAGCCGATAAGGCGCGCGTACTCGCTACCGGCTAGAGTGGAGTCGGTGGTGGCGAGTCGTCCTGCTCCCAATAAAACTACGGTGTGTCCGTCCTCCTTGAACTCGTGGGAGACATGGCGAGTCACATCTTCCAACAGACCCAAGGCTCCCACCACGGGTGTGGGGTAGACTGGCTCGCCCCGCGTCTCGTTGTAGAGGCTGACGTTGCCGCTGACCACAGGGACGTTCAGCACGCGACAGGCCCGGGCCATGCCACGAATGCACCATTCCAATTGGTAATAGATGTCTGGGCGCTCTGGGTTGCCGAAGTTGAGGCAGTTGGTTATGGCCAAAGGCCTCGCCCCGACGCAGGACAGGTTGCGACACGCCTCGGCCACGGCGATGGCCCCGCCGTTGTAGGGGTCTACTTGGCAATATCGGCCATTGCCGTCGGCGCAGAGAGCGATGCCCTTCCCCGTGCCCTTGATGCGCAGGAGGGCAGCGTCTCCGCCAGGGCTGATGACGGTGTTGGTCTGCACCTGATGATCGTACTGCCTGTACACCGCTGCCTTGCTGGCTATGTCCGGGGAGGACAGAAGGGCGAAAAGTGCCTCGTCGGGCGATAGTTTCTTGGTAGGCTCAGCGGTGGAAGAGGACTGCGTGTGGCCGCGCCTTGCGCCCTTGGTGCGGTAGCTGGGCGGGTCGGTCATTGGAAGGATAGGCAGGTTGGCCACTGGGTCGGAGTCCTTCAGGACTTGGGCTTGGGCAGCCCCGGTGATGCGCCCTATCTCAGTGCAGGGCAGGTCCCACTCGTGGCATAGCGCCTCCAGTGTCTTCTTGTGAGCTGGGTCGGCGAGGAACAGCATGCGCTCTTGGGACTCGGACAGCATGATTTCGTAAGGGGCCATTGCCCCCTCACGTTGTGGGACTGAGTCCAAGTCGAGTTGGAAGCCAGCACCACTCTTGGAAGCCGATTCCACGATGGCGCTGGTAAGGCCTGCCGCGCCTAGGTCCTGCATCCCAGACAGGCAACCGGTGGATGCGGCCTGTAGGCAGGCCTCGATGAGGCGCTTGCCGGTGAATGGGTCTGCTACCTGCACCGTGGGGCGCATCTCACGTTCCGTCTCGAAGGTGCGCGAGGCTAGGCCGGACGCGCCGTGTATACCGTCGCGGCCAGTTTCGGCGCCGACCAACAACAACAGATCGCCGGGCCGTCCTGTGGATGCCTTGACGATGCCGTCGCTGCTCACGAGGCCTACGCACATGGCGTTGACCAGAGGGTTCCGGGAGTAGGAGTCGGCAAAGCGTATTTCGCCGCCAACGTCCGGCACACCTATGCAGTTGCCGTACCAAGAGATGCCTGAAACCACGCCATTGAACAGGTAGCGGTTGTGCGGGTCGTCCAACGGCCCGAAACGCAGAGAGTTGAGGAGGGCGATGGGTCGTGCGCCGAGGGCCAGTATATCGCGGACAATGCCGCCCACTCCTGTGGCCGCTCCGTGGAAGGGCTCGATGGCTGATGGGTGGTTGTGGGACTCCATCTTGAACACCACCGCCAGCCCGTCGCCGATATCCACGGCGCCTGCGTTCTCCTCGCCGGCTTGGAGCAGCACCCATGGCCCGGTGGAGGGAAAGTGCTTCAGTAGAGGGCGGGAGTGCTTGTAGGCGCAGTGTTCGCTCCACAAGGCGCCGAACATGCCCAGTTCCACGTTGGTAGGCTCCCTGCCCAGACGGCGCACAATCATGTCGTACTCCGTCGACGTCAGGGCAATCTGGTCCAGTAGCTCCTTGTCAACCAATTGTTCCAACTCCTCGTGGAAACGCGGTCCGCTACAGGTTATCGCCGATGGCCACCAGCACCACTCCACCCACCACCAGCATGGCGCCGAAGACCAGGGTGAGGGTAATTCTTTCCAGTTGCCTCAACAAGACCCAAGCCAAGACCAGTGTGATGAGAGGGCTGACGGACACGATAGGACTGACAACTACCACGTCGCCCCGTTCCAAGGCAAAGGCCATGAGGATTATGGCGGCGCCGGAACCCAGTCCCGATAGCACGAAGAAGAGGGCGCTACGTCGGGCGCTCATCACCGTCTTGGGAAGCGTTCGGCCAACGAGGGGTAGGAACATCACCGTGCCGAAAAGGAAGGCCAAGGTGGCGAACACCAATGGGGGGACGTCGTAACCGCTGATGGTGTGCTTCGCCACAACGTTCCAAGCCCCGTAGAACACGCCCGAAATCAGCCCGCAGACGTATCCTATGGTCGCAGTAGTGCCGATCACCCGTGGCAGCCCCACGCTCCGCAGTATTCTTTGCACCGTGAGTCCCTTCACATCCATCCTAGCGTCGTCCCCTCTAGCGTTGTGCCCGCAGGATGTTGCCCTCGCAGGCAGACGCTCGTCATGGTTGATGTCTAGGCCGGTTGGTGGCCTCAGCGGCTCGTTCGCGCCTTTCAGTCACGATGATTATGGCCCCAGCCACGATGCACACGGTCCCTAGGATTACCACCCAATGAGGACGTTCTCCCAAGAAGATGATTGCCAGCACCGTTGCCCAGAGCGGCGACGAGGAGAAGAGGGGCGACGCACGGGCTGCACCTATTCTGCTGATGGCGAAGAAGTTGAGCATGCGGGCCAACGGGTAGTTGATGAACGCAAGTAGCGCAATCCAGAGAAAACCGACGATGGGTATCTCTGCGAATGCCGGCAGGTCGAGGACCAACGCAGGTATGACTGCGAGCCCTAGACTAGCTACTACTGACAGAGCGGTGCCTGTGGGCACACCGATACCCCGACCGGCTAGGCGGGTGAAGACCGAGGATGCGGCGAACCCCACTGCCGCCAGCAGGGCGAAGACGATTCCTTCCATCTAGCAGGTCAACTAGCGGGCCAGGAATCCGTGGACTAACGACTGAAATAAGGTCGCGCCGTCAGTCCCGCCAACGAGCGTCTCGCAGGCCCGCTCGGGGTGGGGCATCATGCCAAGTACGTTGCCTTCGGAGTTGGTCACGCCAGCGATGTTGTTCAGGGAGCCATTGGGGTTGGCGTCAGGGGTAATCTCGCCGTTACTGGTGCAATAGCGGAAGGCGACCTGTCCGTTCTCTTCCACGCTGCGCAGGGTCTCCTCGTCGGCAAAGTAGTTCCCTTCGCCGTGGGATACAGGGATGCCCAGCACTTGTCCTATGGGCAGGCTGTGGGTGAATGGACTCCGGCCTTCCACCCGCAGGTGGGACCACTGGCAGCGGTAACCCAAGTGCTGGTTCCGAATGAGAATGCCGGGCAGCAGTCCAGCCTCGCAAAGTATCTGGAAGCCGTTGCATATCCCCATGATGGGCTGGCCTGAGGCTGCGTACTCGCGGACCGGCCGCATGACCGGCGAGAGTTGGGCCAACGCTCCGGCGCGGAGATAGTCGCCGTAGGAGAAGCCACCGGGAATAATCAGGCAGTCGAAACGGTCGCGGAGGTCGGAGGACTCCTTGTGCCAAACGTATTCTACGTGGTGTCCCAGCACATGGCCCAAGGCGTGATGACAATCGGTGTCGCTCCAAGTGCCGGGGAAGACGAGGATGCCGAACCGCATGTAGTTAGTTGCCAAAGACGTTGAGGGAGTCGCGAAAGAATGGGTGATTATGCCTCGCCGGAGAGGAGCTGGGTGACCGCGTCGTTGGCCACGTTACCATCGCCCTTGCCTCGGATTTGGGGCATGAGCTTGCCCATGACCTTGCCTTTATCGCGTATGCTCGTGGCCCCAACCCCGGCAACGACCTGACGCGCCAACTCCAGAATCTCGTCCTGAGACAATTGATCGGGCATGTAGGCTTCGAGGATGCCCAGCTCTGCCCGCTCTTTTTCCACTAGGTCGTGACGTTGGCCTACTTCGAAGGCAGCGATGCTATCGCGTCGCTCCCGCACTTGGCGCGCCAGTATCTCCATGACCGCCGCCTCGTCGAGTTCCTTGCCAAGGTCCTTCTCGCGGTACTGAATGGCGTTGCGCAGGTAGCGGATAACCAAGGCGCGGGAGGCGTCCTTGTCTTGGAGGGCGACCTTGAGGTCGGCCACGAGTTGCTCTTTGAGAGGCATAGGATCAGGTCAAAAGCCTGTTGGTTGGATTGGGGGGCTAGCTATTGCGCATGCTCTTGCGGCGCTTGGCGGCTTCCTTCTTCTTGCGCCTCACGGTGGGCGGCTCGAAGTGTTGGCGTCGCCGAATCTCTGAGAGTATGCCGTCGGTCTGGACGCGCTTGTTGAAACGCCTTAGGAGGCTATCGAAAGTCTCTCCCTCGGCCAGACGTACTTCAGTCAACTGGGGCCTCCCTGCGCATAGGTTGGCATGAATCTGGCACAAATTATAGGCATAGTCAAAAGTGGCGTCAATGTTCCCCCAGGAGATGGGTGAAACTGGGAAGATGGATGACAATCGATAGGGGCGGGTGAGGCTGAGGCTTGGCCGCGAAGCTGGGCCGTTGACGTTTTGGGGGCGCTGCCGATATCATCTGGGAAATTCAGACTCGTGGCACCCTATTGCAGGTGTAGCCGCCCGGACTGGGATGGAGACTGTTTAGTGAGCACACGAACCCTTCCCCCACTTCCCCGCGATGTGCGATCAATGGTCCGTTCGGGCGAGTGGAGGGGCGTCACCGCCATGGTTGCCCCCGGTTACGTGCAGGCCAACTTGGCCATATTGCCTAGGGACCTAGCCTTCGATTTTCTACTCTTCTGTCAGAGGAACCCGAAGCCCTGCCCTCTGCTGGAGGTGATCGAACCAGGGCGCACGGAGCCCCGCTTGGTGGCGCCTGATGCCGACATCCGCACCGATATACCGGGCTACCGGGTGTACGTCGATGGCGAGCCAACCGAAGACCTGACTGACTTGAACGACGTCTGGCGCGACGACCTAGTCTCCTTCCTTCTGGGATGCAGCTACACCTTCGAAGCTGCTCTAATCAATGCAGGTATACCGCTGCGCCATGTGGACAACGGCAAGAATGTTGCTATGTACATTACGAACATCGAAACTGTGCCAGCAGGCCCTTTCAGCGGGCCTACGGTGGTCAGCATGCGCCCGGTGCACCGCACCCAAGTGGTACGAGCGGTGCAAGTCACCACCCGCTTCCCCACAGGCCACGGCGCACCGGTCCATATAGGAGACCCTCAAGCCATCGGCATCAAAGACATCAACGCGCCCGACTTTGGCGACGCGGTGGAAATACGTGAGGATGAGGTGCCCATCTTCTGGGCCTGTGGGGTGACCCCTCAGGCGGTGGCCATGAAGTCCAAGCCATCGCTGCTCATTGGCCATGTCCCTGGGCGGATGTTCATTTCCGATGTGCGGGACGAAGACATCGCAGTACTTTGAGCTGGCGCAGACCTCAGCGATTGCAAGATTACCAACCCAATTTTTGGGGGGATAAGATGACTACTATAGAAGACATAATTCTCGACCACGACGGGCGAGGGATGACCCACCTGAGGCCCTTTATGCAGGCCGATTTCTGCGATGACGCAGCCCGGCTGATAGCGGGCACATCGGGCCCCGCAATGATTGTCACCGGCTTCTACATCATTGGAGCGAAACTACCTGAGACTGACGGCCCTCCGGGTGCGCTCGCCATAGGACGCGCCCTGCAGGCCATGGGCCGCGCGGTAGTCTATGTCACCGACAAGGCGACCCACTCAGTCATGCGTGGCTTGGCGGGCGATGAGACTGAAGTCGTCGACTTCCCCATAGCCGACCATGAAGCCAGCAAAGACTACGCCGCCCAACTTCTGGCCCGGATCAATCCCGGCGTGATAATTGCCATCGAAAGGTGCTCTCTGACTGCGGATGGGGCATACCTCAACATGCGGGGACTGGATATCAGCGAGTGGAACGCTAAAGTGGACCATCTCTTTAGCGGACACCCAGCCACTGTCGGCATCGGCGACGGTGGCAACGAAATTGGTATGGGAAACCTGATCAACGAGATTCCTGGAGTGGACTCGCTGCCCAACAATCCGGCCGCCACAAAGGTGAGCAAGCTCATCATTACCAGTGTGTCCAACTGGGGCGGCTATGGCTTGGCAGCCTCTCTGTCGAAGCTGGCCGGGCGGAACCTGCTCCCCAGCCTGGAACAAGCGGCTGACCTGCTGCGACGGACGGTGGACTTGGGGTCGGTGGACGGCTTCAGTACCGAACCCCGCTACGAAGTGGACGGGTTCACCTCGGAAGAGAACGGCGAACTCTTGGGACGCCTGCACCAACTGCTAGCAGAAGAGGGCATCACGGCGTCGTAGGGGGTCGCTCGGTGGGTTGCCTCAGCAGGATGGTTGAGGACTAGCTGTTGACCCGCGCTGGGAACACTTGGCCTAGGTTGGCAGTGAACCCGGTCAGGGTAGGCGACGCCAGTGTATCTCCTCGACCGTAGTTGGCTACCTCGTTCAATGTCCCGTCGCTGCCAGCCATCACCCACACTCGTTGTCCATCGGGGTCCACAACCCAATACTCCCGGACACCGTGCTGTGCGTAGAGGTCGAGCTTGGTCCTCCAGTCACGGCTCGCGGTAGAGGGCGAGAGCACCTCGACCACCAAGTCGGGAGCTTCCTGGATGTTGTCTTCCATGATGATATGCTCACGTTGGCTGGAAATGAAGAGCACATCAGGTTGCACTACGCTAGTGTCCGACAGTACAACGTCAAGTGGTGCGATGAAGACTCGGCCCAAAGCCATTTGGCCTACGAAGACCGTTAACAGAAGGAACAAGTTACCGGCAATTTCCTGGTGGGTCGTAGTGGGCGAAGGCGCCATCACCAACTCTCCGTCCAGAAGCTCCCAGCGCTCATCGTCGGGGGTCTTCTGATAGTCCTCGTAGGTGAGCTTGGTGGTGGGCCTCGCTTCAACCATCGTTCTCCTCCCAAGTCTCGCCATTCTAGCCTGTTCGTCCCATCGTGGCCAATGAGCCAGAACCACACTGGGTAGAGTTCGCCTTAGCCGTTGGCTCCTGTGGCGCTTCTGCGCTCCACAGTGCAGCCAGCGGCCTCTTCAAGCAGCTTCACTATGGCGGCGAGGTCGTCGCCTGCCAACCCCTTGTCGTTGGCTTCCTGGAATACCTGCGCCGCTTGGTCTCCGGCCACGATGGGCGTTCCTACTGTCTTGGCGAAGTCCTGGATGAGGTTGAGGTCCTTGAGTATGGTGCGGACCTGAGCGCGGGCCCCGGAGAAGTTGCGGTCGATAATGGTAGGCCCGTTACGCTCCATCATGAAACTCTGGCCCCAACTCGTCTGTATGATTTCCACCAGCATATCGGGGTCAGCTCCACCCTTAACCCCCAACACCAACGCTTCCGCGGCCGCCAAGCTGTGGATACCCACCATCAACTGGTTCACCAGTTTCACTACGCTGCCTGCGCCACTGGGACCGACATAAGAGACCTTGTCAGCCATGATTTCCAGCACTGAGAGAGCGGTCGCGTATGCCTGGCGGTCCCCGCCGACCATGATGGTGAGAGTGGCGTCGGCTGCTCTCTCCACACCTCCGCTTATAGGAGCATCCAGGAACTGGGCCCTGCGTTCCGAAGCCTGCTCCGCGATCTGCTGGGAAGTCGACGGTCCCACAGTGCTGTGGTCAACCAGAATCTGCCCGGGGCGCGTGGATCCTAGCACACCGCTCTCCCTGAAGAAGACCTGCTCCACGGCGGGAACATCGGGCAGGCAGGTCAGCACGATGTCGGACAAGCCGGCGACCTCAGACGGGCTGGAGGCAGCAACTGCGCCCTCCGAGGACATGACGTCGACGTTGCCTCGGCTGCGGTTGTGTACTACCAGCGGGAAGCCGGCCCGCAGCAGGTTCTGCGCCATGGGTAGCCCCATGCGTCCCAGACCAATGAAACCTACTGTGGGCCGCTCGATCTCACTACTCCCGCTGGTGTCCTCGCCGGGCTTTCCGTACTCGCTAAAGCAGGTCCGACTCCAGAGTGCCGAAGACATCGTCCATCACCGTGATTATCTCATCTGCGTCGTCGCGGGTGGCGCAAAGAGGTGGGGCGATGTTCATGGCGTCGCCGCCCCGCATCAGCAGGCCATTCTGGCGGAAGAGGGCGGTCATGCGGTCGCCGAGCTTGACGTCAGCAGGGAAGGTCTGCTTGGTCTCCCGGTCCTTCACGATTTCGAGGCCGCACATGAGGCCTTTGCCACGGACATCGCCGATTATCTCATGGCGGGAGTAGAGCTCTCGAAGGCCATCCAGCAGGTACGAACCCACGGCATCGGCATTCTGGGGTAGCTCCTCGTCCTCCATGATTTGGATGTTACGTAGGGCGGCAGCTGCGGCTACGGGGTGTCCGCCGAAGGTGATGATGTGGCGGAAGGAGGCATCCTCGCTGCCTATGAAGGCATCTGCGATCTCCTTGCGCGCGATTGCGGCCCCCATAGGGATGTAGCCACTGGTGATGCCCTTGGCTACCGTCATGATGTCTGGAGTGACGCCCCAGTGCTCACAGGCGAACATGCGGCCCGTGCGCCCGAACCCGGTGATGACCTCGTCGGCGATGAGCAGCACACCGTGGCGGGTGCAGATGTCTCGCAGCATGGGCCAGTAGTTGTCGCCGGGGACGGCCACGCCGGGCGGGCTGGCGATGGGCTCGGCGATGACTGCCGCCACAGTCTGCGCCCCGTAGAACTTAATCATCTCCTCCACGGCATTGGCGCAGCGGGTGGCGCACTCTTCGGGAGTCTCACCGCCGAATTCACAGCGGTAAGGGTTGGGTTGGGCAACGTGCACCGAGCCCGGCATCAGGGGCTCGTAGTCGATGCGGGGTGCGGAGGGCATACCTCCCAACGACATGGCCCCGTAGGTTGCGCCATGGTAGGAGCCTCGACGGCTGATGATGCGATAGCGGCCCGTCTCGCCCATGCGTCGCTGGTAGGCGCGGGCAATCTTCAGGGCTGTCTCCACCGACTCGGACCCGCCGCTGGTGAAGAAGCAGCGCCCAAGGTCACCCGGCGTGATTTCGGCGATCTTCTCAGCCAGCTTGATGGTGGGTACAGCGGTGGAGCCTGCGGGCATGTAGGTCAACTCCAGCATCTGCTGGTAGGCGGCGTCGGCTATCTCGCGGCGTCCATAGCCCACGTTCTTGAGCCAGAGGCCAGACATGCAATCCAGATAGCTGTTGCCCTCGATGTCCGTTACGCGGCAGCCTTGGCCGTCGACGAATATGGGGGGGCCTCCCTTTTCCGCCATCTCACTGGGCTCTCTCTGATAAATCCAGAGGTGCTGCAGCGCCGCCATCTTGAGCTGGTCAGCCTCTTGCGCGGTATAGGTAGTCATCGTGCCTCCTCCCGATTATGGCCCGATTATGGCCCGATTATGGGTGGCGTGGGCCTCTGCTCGGTTTTCATTGGGAACGAAAAAACAAACACAGACTGACCACACAGAAGGCCAGCCTGTGTTTGCATGGGGCCCGACGTAGGCTCGCCTACGTTGTGGGCAGATTGTGCTAGTTGTCGCGGGCCCAGCGGCGGCCCGTGGGATGGTGGACGATCTCCAAGAGGTTGCCCTCGAGGTCGCGAAGGAAGGCTGCGGTAGAGCCGTCGGGGCGGTAGGTGGGCCCGCCACGCTCGAAGCCGACGCCATTCTGCACTAGGTGGGCGATCGTCTCTTTCCAGTCCCTGATTTCGAAGGCGGGGTGCCCCTCGGACATGTAGACCGCGTTGTCCCGCACGGTGAAGTGAAGCTCGCACTCACCCACATGCAACTGGTTTTGTACGACTCCGATGCCAGGACCACGGTCCACATCCTCCAAGCCGAAGATGTCCCGGTACCACTGCTTGGTGGCTTCCAAGTCCTTGCACTCCAGATTGATATGGTGCATGCCAAAGATCCTAGACATGGTTTATCTCCTTCACTATTTGCCTTGAACCCAGCCTCAAGAATCCGTAGCTGAGCCCCGGCTACTCGGCTGGTGCTCAGTCTAATTTCGCAATGGAAAGGTGTCAACACTTCTCCATGGGGCTAGCTAGGCTGCCCATAGTAGCGAGGGTACGCTCAGTTCGCTAGGGAACCCATTGGGTCCCACGGTGGCAGCACCACTGGCTCAAGGTCCAAGGCTTGTTGCAGGTCTTCAGGAAGATAGCTCTTGGGGGCGGCTATTTCGAACATGTACTCGGCGAACCAGGAATCGTTCATGAGGAAGAAGCCCTTGTCTCCCACCTTGTCGTCCCAGCTGTTTTCAACTCGCCAGCGACGCGGTTGACCGTCCACCACATCCACGCCAGTGAACAGCATGGCATGGGTCATGGCCGTCTGATGGTACTCCAGCCTCTCCTCCTTGTTCATGGAGAACTCGGCGTTATATACACTGGGATAGTCAAAGAGTTCGGCGTCCCACAGTCCCTTGTCCCGGTGCATTTGCTTGCCGGTGTCGCAGCCCATCCATACAGGCTTGCCGTCCTGGAGGATGCGCGTGGCAATGTCCTTCATCAACCCGATGTCCACGTTCAGATACTTAATCCTAGTACCATCGACCACGTTACCTAGGTACTGGACGGTATAGGTGCGGCGCGGCGGGTTGGACTGGCGTGGGTCGTGGACCAAGCAGACGTATTCCTCCATGGGGGTGAGGATGTACTTCTCTGTGAACTCTAAGGGAGTCATGCCCCCGTCCCTGTGGAACTCTCCGTCCTTGTCTTTCCATTGCCAATCGAAATTGCCTGGCGGATTGCCCAAATGGATGCAGAGAATCTGGTAGATGGAGCGAAGGGTCTCTTCTTTGGCTTGGCGCATGGCGCCCAAGCCCCCTTCCGCAGCGTACAATCGGCGGATGTTCCGCGCCCCTTGGCGCACCTGGTAGTTGAGGCTGCCGTTCATTCGGGCGGAATTCGCGGAGCTTTCCGTCTCGGGCATCACGGTCTTCGGCACCACGCCGTGCTTCCTGACCAAGCTGACAAACATATCCCACTGGCCTCCATCTCCCAGTGGTTGGTGCAACAGCCAAGCCACCACGCGGTCATCGACAGAGCGGTCGGCTGTCTCGATCACCGCTTCCAGTACGTAGTTGGCCCGTTCCATCTTGTCCCAGAACATCACGTAGCTTTGGCTGAACTCGAACTCCTTGACGTTGAGCAGGTTCTTGGTTTCCGCCCGGAACAGGTTCAGACCAGCGAACATCCAGCAGCGTCCGGAGCGGGCTTGGTTGGTGACACCCCAATCGTCCAGAACAGTGGAGAAAGTGTGGGTGGCTTCGGCGACGATATTACGATTCAGGGCCACGTCGTTCACATCGTGCTGGGTGACCACGTTCTGCATCAGTTGGTGGGAGGGCTGGGCTTCAAAGGCCTCATGAAAATCGGCCAGCATTGTGGAATTCAGAGCGCCGGGATTGGTTTCTGTGGTCATATTCTCCTCCTCCAGTTGTCTTGGGGTTCATGCATAGGTGGGGGCGAAGCTGGGCGACGCTGATAACGCGCGCCTATAACGAGCCATCTATCACGATATCCAGTAGGGCCGGTTTGCCGGATGCCACTGCCCGGTCTACCGCGGGCTTAATCTCGGCTGGGTCAGTGATGCGTTCGCCATGGACGCCCATGCTGTTGGCGATGGAGGCCATGTTGAAAGGAGTGGCGAAATCGGAATGAAGGAGCCTGCCCCCGGAGGTCTCCGGCAGCTCGAGGACATCCTGCTGGTAGATGTTGAAGTTGACCTTGAGGACACGGTACATGCCGTTGTTGCAAATGACGAATATGCAGGGAATGTTGTCATTGGCGGCCGTCCATAGTCCTTGAACGGTCATCATGGCGCTGCCGTCTCCGATGATGCCGAAAACGGGGCGGTGGGGATTGGCGCACTGGGTACCCATGGTCGCCCCGACGCCTCCGCCTATGGACTGGCCTCGGACACCTCGAAGGTCACCTCGACGAGAGGCTTGGAAGTAGTGGCGCATCACGCCGCGGTTGCTGATGGAGTCATCGACGACAATTGCGTTGGCGGGCAGGGCGTCGGCCAATTCAGACATCATGCGGGCCGGAGTCATGGGCTTGGAGTCCCACTTCTCAGCCACGGACTCCTCGAACGCGTCACGGTTGCGCCGTACTTCGGCCACGACGCCCTTTTTGCGCTCCCCGATTTCAGAGAAATCGGCTGGGGACAGCCTTTCCTTGAGGGCTAATGTCAGGTCTGAGAGGGCAAGCCCGCAGTGAGCCACGATTCCGACGTCGGTTGGTTCGGACCGCCCGATGCGTCCAGGGCTTGGGTCGATGTGTACCAGCTTGGCTTGGGGAGGCAGGATCACATCTCCCCAATAGAAAAGCTCCGCAAAAGGGTCCGCGCCCACGGCTAGGACGAGATCAACCCCCTGAAGGACGGCGCGCTGTGCGGCGACTCTCAGAGAAAGTCCGCCGAGGTATTGGCCGTGAGTGGTGGGGAAGGCCGCCTCAGCCCCTCCTCCTTGGTAGACCGGAAGGCCCATCAGTTCGGCCAACTCCACGGCTTGGTCGAGAGCATCATCCTCGGAAAGCCGGTCGCCTACCAGCATGAGGGGGCTGCTGGAGTCGAGCAGCATGGATGCAGCTTGGGCAATACCATCCTGGCTTGGCCTGGGAGCATCGTAGACGGGCCGGGAGGGCACGATGTTCATCTCGGCCATCCCCTCCAAGGCGTTGGAGGTGAAGCCGACGTACACCGGGCCCTTGGGGTGGGTGTTGGCCTCGTTGAAGGCACGCCGGATGGCGCTGGGTATCTGGTCAGGAAGAGTGAGTTCCACGGCCCACTTGGTCACTGGCCGGACCAGTTGGGCCAAGTCGGTCATGCTTTCGTTCACTTTGCGAGCGTCGTAGTTGGCGGACGTGACCACCATAGGTGTGCCGGAATTGAGGGCGTCCAGCATGAGGGCAATGCCGTTGGCCAGCCCGCTGTCGACGTGAAGACTAACGAAGGAGGCCCTTCCAGTGGCCCGGGCGTAGGACTCGCCCATTCCCACCGCGACACTCTCTTGGAGGGTCAGGATGTAGTGGAACTCCGGGTAGTCGCCCAGTATATCAATGATGGGGCCTTCGCTGGTACCGGGATTGCCGAAGATGTACTCGACTCCTTCGGCCTTGAGCATTTCCAGCAGGGCCTGCTTGCCGGTCATCATTTGGGACACGGACGCCTCCGATGGTGTACTGCCTCAGGGAACGCGTGGCGGGCAGTATAAATGTCAGGCAATTCTACAACATGCGGCGGGCAGTGGCCCTACCAATGGCAAGGGGCCACCGTGCTGGTATCCGGCCTCAGGGGAGCGTTGGGGAATTTCATTCCTACTGCTATAGGTGACCCACATCTTCTCGACTGCTATCATGCATTTCCATCCTCATCAACAAGGGGGCAGAGCATGGCCAGCCAAGAGCGCATCGCATACATCAATGGGAACTTTATGCCTGAGAGCCAAGCTGCCATACCCATACGAGACCGTGGCTTTATCTACGGCGATGCCGCTTTCGATGTGGCCCGCACTTTTCAGGGCCGCCCCTTCCGGCTGAGGGAGCATCTGGACCGCCTCTATGCCTCGTGTCGCTACCTGCGCCTCGACCCCGGAATGAGCCAGGACACTATGGAGGATCTGACCCTAGAGGTACTGCGACAGAATATCCCTCTCTTGGGCGAGAACGAGGACTATTGGGTCACGCAGCGTGTGACCCGCGGCGTGGAGACCCCCGATGGGGATGTACCGACGGTGCTGATTGAGTGCCGCCCACTGCCTCTCGCCTCCCGCGCCCGCTATTACCGGTCTGGAGTGCCAATGGTAACACCGTCGGTACCGCGCACTCCGCCCCAGTTCCTCAGCCCTAGGGCGAAGACCCATAACTATCTGAACATGGTGATGGGGGACCTAGAAGCCCGGGACCGTAATCCCGAAGCTTGGGCCCTGCTGCTGGACGAACGCGGTAACCTGGCTGAGGGGAAGGGCTGCAACGTTTTCATCGTGAAAGACGGCGCGATACATACGCCCAGCGTACAGTTCGTTCTGCCCGGCATCACCCGCGATGTGGTGCTGGAGTTGGCGGAGTCCACCGGTGTAACCGCGAATGAGCGGGACATCGACCTCTACGACGCCTACACGGCCCAAGAAGCCTTCTTGACTTCCACCAGCTTGTGCATCTGCCCGGTCGCGTCCCTCAACGGCGTAACCATTGGCGAAGGCAACGTCCCCGGCCCCGTCACCAGCGGTCTGATCGCAGCGTTCAGCGACTTGGTGGGGATGGACTACGTGGGGCAGTATTTGGCGCACGAGGCCCGCTAGTTGGGATGCTCCTCGTGATCTCGAGGAAGTGCTTGGAAGACGGCACGAGGTATGATTCAGGTCCGTAGCGCAACCATCACAGACTGTGAGGCAGTCTTCAGCATGCTGACTTGCTTCGCAACCAGCTACCAGGCCTCTCGCTCTGCTTTCGACACGATCTACCCGACCCTCGTCGACTCCTCAGCCGCATATCTTCTGGTTGGTGAAGATGACAGTGGTATCCAGGGGTATATATACGCGAGTGATACGCCAACCCTGTTCGCGAACGGGACTATTACCGAGGTCCTCGAACTCTACGTGGTCTAATCCCAGAGACGACGGGGCATTGGACGAAGCTTGGTCGACTCTGTTATCGCGGATGCGAGGCGGAGAGGGTCAGTAGAAGTGACAGTGCCGACCCGACGCGCCGAAACCTTCCATTGTGCTATTGGATTCGAACCGACCGCCGAATTGTTCAAGTTACGACTAAGTGAGTGACGGCAGATAGACTACCGCCCAAGTAGGGTCAAGAACCTACTTGGGCGGCTTACATTAACTTGCTAGTCCTACCGTTGACCGGAGCCAGTGCCTAGCGTGCCAGCGCGATGTCTACTATGGCGGGTACGCCTGACTGGACTGCCTCGATGCCCTTGCGGATGGCGGGGACGATGTCGCCGGGCTGGTCCACCGCTTGGCCGGAGCCTCCGAAGGCTTCCAGCAGCTTGGCGTATTCTGGGCGAGGCTTGATGGAGGTGGCCCAGCGTACGTCGTCGCGGGAGGCGAATCCGCCGGGGTAGGCCTTCTCCACGCCGCCCTGCTGGGAGGCGTAGCCGTGGTTGTTGAACACCACGGTCAGGATGGGCATGTCGTATTCCTGGCACATGCCGTAGCAGGAAATCACCGGGTTGTAGAAGAAGCTGCCATCGCCGATGGCGCATACCACCAGCCTGTCGGGGAAGGCCACCTTCATGCCGAGGGCGTTGGGCAGACCTTGGCCCAAGCCGCCGAAGCTGCGCAGGTAGGTGCCGGCATGGGCGCGTTCCCGGTAGCGCTCGAAAACGCCGCGGTGAGTGATTAGCTCGGTGACCACCACGGCATCGTCGGGCACTGCCTCGTTGAAGGCGTGGCTGGCATAGGTCGGCTCGATGGGGAACCTGTCTTGGGCCGCGAGGGCCTCTTCCGTGGCTGCTTGGCGCTGGGCACGGTGTCTCTGGTGAAGGCTGGCCTCACGCTCTTGGATTCTGCTGGCGCTGGAACCGCTGCGGGGCTTCAGGTCGCGTATGATTTCCAACAGGGCTTGCAGGTTGGGCCGCACTTGGCCGTGCACTTGGATATCGCAGGGGAAGCCGGAGTAGGGTTTCAGGTGGCGGTCAGGGTCTACGCCAATATCCACCACCTTGCAGCCTGGCGAGGGACGCTTTGATGGCGGGTGCCAAGGCACGGGGCAGGCCAGCAGCAGTATCACGTCTGCCTCGGCCCGCCATGGCTCTGCGTCATAGCCCAAGTGCAGAGGGTGCGAGGTGGAGAGGTTGGTGGCGTCGGCGCCCGAAGGCTCTATTACCGGCAGGGCCAGCAGTTCGGCTAGCTCAGTCAGATAAGGGACTGCCTCTGGGTCCTTGCCCGCGGCCTCGGTGAATACGACGGGATTCCGCGACTCGATGAGGAGCTTGGCAACCTGTTCCAGCACCCGGATGTCGGGTTGAGGCGCGGATGCTGATTCAGGTGGCACCGGAAGCTGGTCCACGAGAATCTTGGACAGCATGAGTTCCATGGGCGGGTTCACCAACACCGGGCCGGGAGGGTCGGCCAATGCAATCTGGCAGGCGCGGTGGAAGGTGTCGGCCATGGTGTGAGTGGTACGCACGGTTGACTGCCACTTGACCAAGTCTTCCAGCAGACGGGAGGGCCCGCCGATGGAGCTGAGGCTGTGGAGCCACTGCGCCCCTGGGTCGACCTCCATCTCGCCATAGCCGATGCTCTCACCCGCCAGAACCACCAGCGGGGAGAAATCGTGCATGGCCCCGCGCAGGTTGGTGGCGCAGTTCAGGGCGCCTGAGTTGGTGTGGAGGGGCACCGCGGCCAGCTTGCCGGTGCCACGGTGGTAGCCAAGGGCTGCGCCGATGGCCAGCCCCTCGTGCCGGCAGTTCAGGTAGGTGGGGGCCTGTTCGCCCTCGGCCTTGCGGCGGGAGAGGGCTTCCCAGAGAGGGGGCCACTCGGAGCCGGGGGAGCCAAACATGTGGTCCACGCCGTGGCTATTTAGGACCTCGATGAGGATGTCTCCGCCGTCCATTATTCGCTCTGCCATGGGTCACCTTCCTTAGTGTTCAGAGTTAGGGCTTGTCCAGCCTTTGGGGGCTATGATAGCGGTGGAGGGGACGGGCGTCGATAGGGAGGGCGTGGGTGGGGTGGCGGATGTCACAATGTCACAGCGATCGTAGCTAAAAACGCGTTTTTGTAGCTGAAAAGTGTGACATCTGTGACATTGTGCTAGCTGGCCAGATACGCGCACACTGTGACATGATTTCGTAGCTAAAGTGATGTCACAGAAATTTGGAAAGTGTGACATTTGTGACATTGTGCTAGCTGGCCAGATAGGGTCACAGTGTGACATGGGTGGCGGCTCCTTGGATGAGGTGTTTTTGGGCGAGGGAGGACGGTGGGTTGCTGCGCCGTCGTGACGAGGTGCTCTGCTGGTTGGTCTGGGTGTGCATGGGTGCTGCTTCCCTAGAGATTCGGGGCAAGAAAGAAGCGCTGGGGTGACCTTGGGGTCAGTCCTCAGCGCGCTCTAGAGGTTATGGTAGAACGGATGTGCGGGTAATGTCAAGGGGGTGGGGGTGTCATGTTCGAGGCAGGGGCGAAACTCCCGCCACGGTAGCGGCCAGTGAAAGCCGTCTACGAGTAACTTTTCCGCCATCAGCACCGATGCTCGGCCCTTGGTAAGGGTTTCCACGGTGGTGGACTGGCCAACCTTGGGCAAGCGCTTCTAGTCCACAAGGCATTGCACAACGAAAACTGCCAAGGCCAAAACAAGGGCGAGGGGATAGTAGAGGTACACCGATGGAGACCTCATGCAGTCGAGCACTAGGCCAAAGGTAGAGGGCGCTGGAACGATTCGGTAAGCGTCCTCCGGCCCATACTTGTTGCTTCGCAACTTCTCAAGTATGGCCTCATACGAACCCCGGAACCGTCGCTCAAGGGATAAGTAGTAGACATCGAGGAGGAAGAAGAGGGAAAGAGGCACCAGCGAAATCAGCGTATACCACGGCACCCCTGCTCTGGCAGCCAAGAATACCACGGCGGACAACACGGTTATACTCCACAGCTTGCACGCGCGGCTGTTCTCGGCCATGCGCTGAATGACCCCTTGCACCATCTCCAGATGTGCTTGGACGGCTGCAGTTCCAAAGGGTTCCATCGATACGACTACTGACGCCTTTGCTGTATGGCTGCTTCGACCCATCCGGCAAGGTGGTCCGCGATGTAGCGATACGCCTCCCTACCGTTCGCGCCGGGAGGATCGTAAACTCTGACATGGCTAGCTAAGGACGTGCCATTGCTGAACTTGACATAGTCGAACGGGTTGTGGCCCTTGGGTGATGGCCTGTCGAGGCGGTCGTGGAGCTTGTGGATGTAAATGCCGAATAACCCCTTGCTGTCGTTCCACGCTTTGGTAATTTCGTGGTTCACCCATTGCCTATTGGCGGTCTCTGCACCGATCAGGACTATTACGCAGGACCGCCCCTGCATTTGGCCGGCAATCCATTTTTGGATAGCAGCATCGCCACCACGGCGTACCTGCTCCCACGCATTGTCCGTAACAGGTTCGTCGTGTTCCGTCACGCCTATGTTGCGGACCTGACCCGCGCGCCAGGCGTCCTTGGAGAAGTGGAAGCTGTAGAAGACTCGTCTCTTCGGGTGTCTAGGTGTCATCGCCTCCTCCTCGTTTGGGACTTCTAGCTCGCAGATATGTATTCTCGCGCACGGAGTTGTGCACTCGCAACGGGCTCAAGGCCACGGAGGAAGTTAGGGCATCTTGCGCGTGCGCTAGTGGTAGTCGGGGTTACGTGGGTTCCCGCCTCCGCGGGAATGACGGGTGGGGGGGTGGCTGGGACAGCAATGTCGCGGTCCGTGAAGACGTCCCAGAGTAAGTCGTCTAGTGCCGTGGCGGAGCCCGTCTGCCCTGCAGCGAGCAGCTCCTTACGCACGAAGCGAACGTCGCTGAGCGTGACCTCGTCCCAGGTACGGTCCGCCTGCGAGTTACTGCTGGCGTTGGTGATCCCTACCACCTCGTCGATGAAGGCGAGGTCAGGGCGTCGGAGCGGTCGAATCTCGTTCCCCCACGCCAACGAGATCGCCAGGACTTAAGTGGGCATCGTGAGCGTGAATAGCGGAGTACTGCTAGGGACGGCAGGTGAGGTGCTGGTCGGCTGGATCGGAGCGTCGAGCGTGGACGCAGCCTCGGCGGAGTCAACTGGAGTCACCTGAGCTACGTTTGGCACTGGATGGACGTCTTCAGGGAAGTCGGTAGGGACTACTTGGAGGAGGATGGCTGAGGGGAGTGGGTGGCCTGCACGGCCCGGACTCGGGCCGGGGCCTGGCTTACGGATGCTTCTCACTGGGGGGTGGCTTCCTGGATTCCGGCCTGCGCCGGAATGACGGATGAGAGGGTCGTGTGGTAGTGAGGAGGTAGATGGAGGTCGGGGGGTGTGCCGTCATCACACAGGCCTCTGGATACCGGCCTGCGCCGGGATGACGGATGAGAGGGTCGTGTGGTAGTGAGGAGGTAGATGGAGGTCGGGGGGTGTGCCGTCATCACATAGGCCTCTGGATACCGGTCTGCGCCGGAATGACTGGTCGGGTGAGTTGGGGAATGGGTGTTTGTACAGCCTGAGACGCGGTCCTTCGACTTCGCTCAGGACGAACGGAGGAGGGAAGAGGGAGGAAAGGGTGTCTGGGGGAGGCGGTGCAGTGCTCACACGGGTCCCCACGGGATGAGGGAGGGGGCCTCCGTCGATACGGGGCTGATTTGTGCAATGGTCTGGGCCGTGGGTTCCCGCCTGCGCGGGAATGACGAAAGGAGGGCAGGCTCTGCGCGGGAACGACGGGGGGCGGGTGCAGGAGTCGGTAAGTTAGGTTGAGGGTCCGGGTTACGTGGGTTCCCGCCTGCGCGGGAACGACGAAAGGAGGGCAGGCTCTGCGCGGGAACGACGGGGGGCGGGTGCAGGAGTCGGTAGGTTAGGTTGAGGGTCCGGGTTACGTGGGTTCCCGCCTGCGGAGACCCTTGCATAACTCACTGCCATCCCTAAGAAGGACGTTACGCAGAGACTCTTCGATTCAAAAGACGTAGCTGGCGTCACACCTTCCACCCCCATCCTAACCTTCCCCCTGAGGGGGAAGGGACTCTTGCGCGGCCTGCCCAAAGGTTTGCAAAGGTCTCCCTTCACGGGAACGACGGAGGAGGGTGGTTGGGGTGTAGTTCGGGTTACTCTGGGATGCTTGGTGACTTTGGGCGGCTTTAGGGCCAACCTTGGAAGGTTGGCCCTAGTTTCTTGGTGGTGACGGGTGGGACGGTTGGGGTTAGAGGTCGGTGACGTCGCGGCCTAGGAGCCAGCGGGCTAGGACCATTTTGTGCATTTCGTCGGTGCCGCCGCCGATGCGGGCGTGGCGCAGGTTGCGGTAGAAGCGGCTGATGGGTAGCTCGTAGGTCTCGCCTATGCCTCCGTGGACTTGGAGGGCGTTGTCGAGGCAGCGGTGGCCCCACTGGCCGGAGAGCAGCTTGATGAGGGAGCCGAGGTAGCGGGAGTCGCCGTCGATGTCGCCATTGTCGTATTTGGCGGCTGCGCCGTAGGTCATGGCGCGGAGGGCTTGGATGTCGACGAACATGTCGACGATCATCCACTGGATGGCTTGACGCGAGGCGATGGGCTTGCCGAAGCTCTGGCGCTGACGCGCCCATTCGATGCTCATGTCCAGAGAGCGCTGCATCTGGCCCAAGGACGATGCGCCGCGGGTCAGGCGGTCATGGGCCACCAGCCAGCGTTGGCCGAGGCGGAAGCCGTACCCTTCCTCGCCGAGGATGTTGGTGTGAGGCACGACCACGTTGTCGAGGGTCATCTCGCAGGTGGCCCGCTCGAAGGGGCGGTTGTGCCAGGTCTTGATTTCGGTGACGTTGATGCCGGGGGTGCCCTTGTCGATGAGGAACATGGTGATGCCGCCACGGCGCCGTTTGTCCTGATCGGTGACGGCTTGGAGCATCCAGAAGTCGCAGGCCAGAGAGTTGCTGATGAAGAACTTGTGGCCGTTGATAACCCAGTCGTCGCCGTCGCGGACGGCGCGGGTCTGCATGGAGCCGCCGGGATCGGAGCCGGACTGGGGTTCCGTCTGGGCGAAGGCAGTGCGTTTCTCACCCCGGAGCACTGGTTCGAGGTACTTGGGGGCTTGGTCGTCGTTGCACTCGTAGAGGATGACGTTGACGGGGCTCTTGGGAAGTAGCACGGCACTGCGGTAAATCTCTTCGTCGATGACGCAGAGGCCGAGGAGGCCCATGCCCCCGCCTCCGTGCTCCTTGGGCACATGGGCGTCCCAGATGCCAGTGTCTTGGGAGACCTTGCGCAGGTGGGGCTCGTGCTCGGGCTTGAGTTCGTCGTAGAGGTCTTCCTTGAGGTACTCGATCTCAAGGGGCATGCACTCGCGGTCGACGACGTCGCGCACCATGTTTTTCAGTTGGAGATGCTCGTCGGGTAGTTCGGCTAGTGAGTAGTCCACGGAGGCTCCTTGTATGGTTGGGGATGGATAGGTTCTGCGCATTATACCGGGTGGCTATTGTGATTGCGACGATGGGTGAGCGGTTGCAGAATGGGATGACACGTGACGACCATAGGTCGATGGAATGGGGAAGATGTTGAAGCGAGTAGTGCATCCGGGGGTGGTATTGGCGGGGGAGTTGGAGGAACTGGGGGTGAGCCGGGCCGAGTTCGCACGACAGATCGGGACGCCCGCGAACCGTATCAGCCAGATCATCGCTGGGAAGCGGTCAGTAACGGCGGAGACTGCACTGCGGTTGGGGCACTGGTTCGGCGTGGAGCCCCAGTTCTGGATGAACCTGCAGACGCAGTTTGACTTGGTGGTTGCGGAACGGGAGGTTGGTGAGGCGGTACGGGGCTTGCCGGTCCGCAAGGCGGAAACATGAACCGCCGGGCTTGGTTGGTTTGCCGAGGACTCGTGGCGAGGTTGTCCTGAGGGCTGCTGAAGGTTGGGGTATGGCAGCCGATTTCCGGTGTCTGCTGGGAGGAATAGTTATACTGGCAGGAAGAATTGACATGGTCAAGGATAAACCCCGGGTGGGCTGACGATGCCAACCTGATGGAGGGACACATCAATGCACTGTGGAGTGATGGTCACTGGTTACAACCAAGGTGACTGGGCCCGTCTCATGGAAGGAGACTATGACCGGCCGCCGACGATACCGGACGCGAAGAATATGGACGACACTCTCTATATGGGAGAGCTGGTCGAGCCTCTGGGGTTCGATTCAATCTGGGCTACAGAACACTATGGGTCTGCATACTCGATGCAGCCCAACCCTTTGCAATATCTAGCGTACTGGGCAGGACGCACGAGCCGGGTGGATGTCGGTACCGCGGTCATCGTCGCTCCGTGGTGGAATCCGGTGCGGCTGGCCTCTGAGATCTCAATGCTCGACATCCTGCTGAAAGGCAGGCGCCTGCATCTGGGGATCGGCCGTGGAATCGCGCCTCACGAGTACGCTTCGCTAGGCTATCCGATAGGGCAATCGCGCGATTATTTCTACGATGTGATCAATGCCATCAAGGCGGCTGACGGCGCGGAGCGCTTCGAGTTCAAAGGTGAAGTCTACGATATCCCACCGACCACTATCCGGCCACAAGCCCGTCATAAGGGTGAACTAACCAAGGATATCAAGGTGGCATTTACCACAGAGGCATCGGCAAGACTGGCTGCCGAGAACGGTCTCGGACAGATGTTTGTTGCTGGCGACGATGTCGACGAGATGGTCGATAAGGTTCGAAGGTTCAACAGAATTCGCAAAGAAATGGGCCTTCCGCCAGACCAGCCTACCACCCTATTGTGGATGTACTGTGCCGAAACCGCTGAGGAAGTCGAAGAGGGGTGGGGCTATTTCCACAACCAACTCACGGCGGCCCAGCACCACTACTTCGAATGGAATAATCCAGGCTATGAGGGCATACATGGCTACGAGGAATACCTGAAACGCCAGAATGCCGACGTAGGTCCCGCGGATACCAGTTTCGCTGCCCGGCGCGCAACCCAACCCATCGGTACGCCGGACGAGGTCATCGAAAGGATTCGGGCGCTGCAGCGGACCATCAGCTTGGAGAAGATCGTGATCCACATGTTTTACGGGGGGATGCCGAGGGATAAGGCCGAAAAGAGCCTAAGACTCTTTGCTGAGAAAGTCCTTCCCGAGGTGCAGGCCATGCCCACGCCAGTCAACCCCAAGTCCTTAGAATAAGCTCACAGTTGAGACACGGGCGGCGTGACGCCTAATCCTCAGCCAGCGTCTCCCGGACTGCTTCGATGATGCGATCGGCGTTGGGGATGCAGTATTGCTCCATGATAGGGGCGTAGGGCATGGGGACGTCGGGGGCGCATACGCGGACGGGCGGGGCTTTGAGGGCGCGGAAGGTGGCGGGGTCTTCGACTACCATGGCGGCGATTTCAGCGGCGGCGCTGCCGGTGAGACAGGCTTCGTCGACCACTACCAATCGGCCCGTTTTCTGCGTAGAGGCGCGGAGGGTGTCCTTGTCCATGGGGACGAGGGTACGTGGGTCTATGACCTCCGCTGACACGCCTTCCGACTCCAAACTCGCGGCGGCTTCCAAAGCTCGATGCACCATCTTGGAGATGGCGACGATGGTGACGTCGGTGCCGGTACGTTTGACCTCGGCGCTGCCAATGGGTATCAGGTACTCCTCTTCGGGAATCTCTTGGCTGAAGTTCTCAATGCCAAGCATCTGGTCTTCCAGCACCACCACCGGGTTGTTGTCGCGTATGGCGCTCTTCATCAGACCCTTGGCGTCGTAGGGTGTGGAGGGCATGAGCACCTTGAGGCCAGCGATGTTGATGAACAGAGGGTGGGGGCTCTGGGAGTGCTGGGCTGCTGCGGAGCGCCCAGCGCCGATGGAGGCGCGGAAGACGATGGGGAAGGGCGTCTGGCCTCCGAACATGTAGTGAATCTTGGCCATCTGGTTCACAATCTGGTCCATGGCGGTGAAGGCGAAGGTCATCATGCCGGGGCTGACCACGGGCCGGAATCCCGCCCCAGCGGCGCCGACGGCGGCTCCCACGTAGGCGGACTCGGAGATGGGGCATACGCGGACGCGCTGCTCGCCGAACTCGGGGATGAGCGCGCCCAAGGGGCCGAGGCCGCCGCAAAGGTGGAACACCTTGGGGTCGCGGCGCATTTCCTCGCGGAATGCTTCGATGGTGGCTTGGGTGTAGGTCAGTTCAGGCATGGTGTTTCCCCCCTCACCCCCGGATCGGGTCCGGGGCGGGCTCTAACCCTCTCCCGCGGGGGGAGAGGGGATGAGTACTTAGTTGGCGAATACGTCTTGGAGAGCGTCTTCGGGGGCGGGAGATGGACTCACCTTGCCCCAGGCCAGGGCATGGGCCACGCGCTCTTGTACCTGAAGGTGCAAGTGCTCCAACACCTCGGCGTCCGTAGACCGTGTGTCCAGCAGGTAGGCGCCAAAGGCGGTGATGGGGTCGCGTCGTTTCCAAGCCTCGATTTCCTCTTCAGGGCGGGGGTCGGCGACCGGACCACGCTGGGCGTTGTGTACGTGCCAGCGATAGGTCTTGCATTCGAGGAGGGTTGGCCCCAACCCGCGGCGCGCATGCTCCACGGCGGCCAATGCGGCCTCGTGCACTGCCAGCACGTCGTTGCCATCTACTGTGACGCCGGGGATGTCGTAGCTGGCGGCCCGGGAGGAGATGTCCTGCACGGAGACGGTCTCGCTGGCGGAGACGCTGGAGGCCCAGAGGTTGTTCTCGCAGACGAAAATCACCGGCAGCTTCCAGACGGCCGCCAGGTTGAGGGCCTCGTGGAAGGTTCCCTCGTTGCTGGCCCCGTCGCCGAAGAAGGCGACGGACACGCGGTCGCTGCCTTCAAGTTGCGCGGCTAGGGCTGCGCCGGTGGCGATGGGCAGGCCCGCACCCACGATTCCGTTGGCCCCCAGCATGCCTATGCTGAAGTCGGCGATGTGCATCGAGCCACCCTTGCCCTTGCAGTAGCCGTTGCTCTTGCCGAGGAGCTCGGCCATCATTCGGCGTATGTCAGCCCCCTTGGCGATGGTGTGGCCGTGGCCGCGGTGGGTGCTGACGATCATGTCGTCCTCGCGCAGGGCAAAGCAGACGCCCACAGCCACTGCTTCTTGGCCGACATAAGAGTGGACCGCGCCGGGTATGGTGCCGGCGTGGAACTCGTCGACGGCGGTCTGGTCGAAGACACGGATGGTGTACATACGCTGGTACATGGAGATGAGGCGTCGCTGGTCCAACTCCATGAGAGCCTCCGAAGTAGGGATAAGGTTTGGGGTATTCTACCATCGTTGGCAGTTGGGCAGTTTAGGGCTATCTATCGCGGCCCAGCAGGCGTATGATCGGCGTCCCACGCTGGGATATTTCTCTACACCCTCCAGTGGCGGCGCCATTCCATTGGAGTAGGATACTCACTATGGCGACACCGGAAACAGCTCCCCCTGCGGATCTGACATCGCTAGCCCACGCCATCGGCCGCCTTGAAGGGTCGGTCAATGCTCTATGGGAAGGACAACGGGCTTTAGCCGAAGGCCAGCGAGCTTTGGCAGACGAGGTTCGTGCCTTTGGCGAGAGGCAGCAGAGCATGGCCGAAGATATCCGCGCGTTGGCCGAAGGTCAGAGGGTCCTGGCTGAGGGGCAGCGAGCTTTGGCTGATTGCCAGAATGTCTTAGAGGCGGAAATGCGCTCCGCGTTCGGTGAAGTGAATTCGCGCATTGACCGAGTATTGCAGGTAGGCATCGTGTCTGGGGCGACGGTGCCGGCGGCCATCATCGGGGCGATAGTTGCCGTCGCCCTCATCGGTTAGGCCGCGCCCCCAGACGGCTTCCCGATCGCACTGCCTCGTTCGCTCTACCGGCCCGAGGGCCCTCCATTGACACCCCCTGTTGCAAACGCTATGTTCCAACCGCATAGCTCCCGTGAGGCATCGTTTGACGCATCGCTGGGGGGAGTAGTTGCGCCTTACGGCGTGTATGGAGGAAGGCTGAGATGGTGGTACTGGGCATAGACCACATTGAGTTGATAGTGCGGGATGTGGACGAATTCGTAGAGTTTTACGAGAAGATGGGGTTCAAGGTGCTCATGCGGACGAGTCATCACGGTGGCTCGGCTGAATTGCAGCTTCCCGGCGAGAACCAGCCGGTCTTCGAGATTCACACGGTGATTGGCGAGGAGACCATCGGTGTCAACCACATAGCCTTCAAGGTTGCCAGTGCTCAAGAGACCTATGAGGAGATGTTGCAAAAAGACCTCTCTCCGGAACGCGGGCCCCACCTTGTGGCGGAGACAGGCCGCACCAACGTCAACTTCCGCGACCCCGACGGCTGGAGGCTCCAGATGGTCGACTCCGACAGGAAGGCCCCCGAATAGCGGCGCTGGCGCTGTTCCAGGATAGGGTCCCAACACTAAAGGCAGGCGGTATGGTCGGCCATGGCAGAAATGACAGACTCTTCCCAACCGCAGTACGGGGTGCCCAAAACAGACTTCAACGTGCTGGATCTGGTGCCAGGCGAGCGTGTGCGCTTGGCCGATGGCACGACAGCGGAGGTGGTCTCGAACCCACGCGACGGCATGTGGGTTATGGTGCGCTTTCTGGAGTCCACCGACCCGTCGCAGAATGACACTGAGGGCTTGGCGTTCGCAGAGGATATCGTGGAGGTATCTCAGGTCTTGCAGTAGGCGTGGGGAGCTCTAGAAGACGACGAAGTCCGTCGGCGACCCCTGACATGTGGGCGCAACGTCTATGCGGATCCAGCGGGGTGCTGGCCCCGACTCCCTTAAACGTGACAACGGCCGCGACGGGGCTGAAGAGCCTGAAGTAGCACGGCGGCAGCATCGTACCAACTATCTACGCGTCTCTAGCCGAGCACAAAACATAGACGTCATCGGCCTAAGTGGCATTGTGTCCCGCACCCTCTGAGGACACAAAATGTCCTTATCCTGGAGAGCAAAAGGACGAGCATGAGACTGATACTTGTTGCGCTTCTGCTTGGGCTTGTTGGTGCGGCTTGCTCATCTGAACTCTCTGAATCTGACAAGTCCGAGATAATCCAACTTATCCAAGAACATTCGATTCCCGGGTCGCAAGGGTCTGTGGGTCCACAGGGGGTTCGAGGCGAGCAAGGACCGCCCGGGCCTAGAGACACGGAGGGCCCACAAGGGGTACGAGGCGAGCAGGGACCGCCCGGTCCTAGGGGCGCCCAAGGCCCACAGGGGATACAAGGCGAGCAGGGACCCCCCGGTCCTGGGGGCGCCCAAGGCCCACAGGGGATACAAGGTGAGCAGGGATCGCTCGGTCCTAGGGGCGCCCAAGGCCCACAGGGGATACAAGGTGAGCAGGGAGATGTTGCCGAGTACGATACGCCGGCAACCACCACTATCAGTCCAACACCGAGTGAAGTCATATCGGGTCGGGGAGATAGTGTTATCAATTGTCAGCTGCGGCCGGGTAGGACGGTCATCCAACTTACGCATCAAGGGGATAGCAATTTCATCATTCAGCTTCACGATGATGAAGGAGATCGAGAATACTTGGTTAATGAAATTGGGTTTTACAGTGGAAGCAGGCTGATTAGCGTAGGCGACGATTCATATTCGTCATTATCTCCAGGCCAATGTTTCATGGAGATCGAAGCGGACGGCGACTGGTCTTTGACACGCGTTCAAGGAGAATCAGTCTTTTACACTCCGTCGGAGGAACAATCTGAAGATACGGATGCAGCGCCCACTGTCATATCCACTCCCGCTGACCTAGTGGGATATGCGAAGGGGAGTATTGCTGAGGTGAGGGCAGACTATTCTGGTGGGACTGGATTCATTTTTGATGTCGAGGGACAAACGGCATTCATTGCTACCAATCATCATGTTATTGATGATGCCGACAACGTCAGAGTGAGAATTGGAGCACGCACGTACGGCGCACTGGTACTTGGGTGGGATTCTACATTAGATGTTGCTGTTCTATCCGCATGCTGTTCCAGCTCCTTTGCTGCGCTCTCATTGGAAGAGGAATCATCGGCTGTAGCAACAGGGGGGGAGGTTATCGCCATTGGCTATCCGAGTAGTGGATCAAATGATGTTACCGCCACTGTTGGGATAACGCTTACTGAGTATTGGCTGAATCCACAACAATACCTAATACAACATACAGCACCACTGAATCCGGGCAGCAGTGGAGGACCGTTGTTTTCAATGCCTGAAGCAAAGGTCATTGGCATTACCAATGCGAGGAGTTCAGAGAGTCTTATCTTCTATGCTGTACCTATAGGATCAGTCAAACCGATAATGGAAAAATGGCGTTCTCAACTGGTATCACCATGACCCCCGGGGACAGAGCTGAAGGGGGTCTCCCGCCTCCAGCGGACTGGGAGCCTAGAAGAATACGGTGAGGTTCTTTGCCATGAGGACGTTCTGGTCGAGGGTGATTTCGCGACGGGATATCTTCCAAGCCCCATCGACCCTGCGCAGCACGTCCTCGCGTTTGCCCACGAAGAAGTCGGTCTCGGTTTCCACCCGGTTGCGGTAGACGAAGAAGCGGCTCTTGGTTGTCACCTCGTCGCTCTCCTCGCGGAGAAGTTGGACGTTGGAGACGATGTGGCAGACGCGCGACTGAGGCTCCTCGGCCCAGTGGATGCCGGTGAGTATCTGGCGCACCCGTTGGGTCAGGGTCTCCTTGCCCTCATCGAACCACGACATGTCGCCGACGCCCGTGGTGTTCTCGTGAGCGGTCTGGTCAAACTTGACGTTGCGCCGCATGGGCATGAAGTAGCGGGCGTCGTCGGTGAAGAGGTCCAGCCACTCCTCGTAGCGGCGCTGGTCCAAGAGCTCCGCCTCTTGGTAGAAGAAATCCTCCACCTCCTTGGAGAGCAATAGTCGACGTATCGCGGCGGATGATTGTTCTGCCATGGGCCGGGGCTCCTTAGTGCGGTCTTTACTGAGATTCGGTCTTTACTGAGTTTCTGTTTTACTGAGATTCCTTGGGGGCGCGTATCTCGGCGTCGGCCATCTGTTCCAGGATCTGCACGGCGGCAGGGAAGCCCTTTACGCCCAAGCCTTGGGCTTGGGCCCGTTTGAACACGTTGTCGGCAATGTCGCCAATGGGGGAAGGCACAGCGAGCTCCCGGGCTAGCTCGCATGCCAGAGACAGGTCCTTGGCCACGATATCCAAGCTGCCGATGGAAGGGAATTCGCCGTCGTAAACCGAGCGGGGGTAGTGGTCGAAGGCGCGGGATGCGCCAGCGCTAACGGGCACGATCTGGGCGAGGACGTTCAGGTCCACACCCGACTTCGCTGCCATGAGCAGACCCTCGGCAGCGGCGATGAAGGCGGTGTAGCCCAAGTGCTGGGTCACAAGCTTGGCGACGCAGCCCTTGGTACTTTCGCCCACATAGAACACGTGACGCCCCATGGCGTCCAGCACGGGCTTGTACTTGTCGAAAGTCTCGCGTCTTCCGCCTGCCATGATGGTCATGTTGGGCGGGCGCTGGCTCACCGGCGAGTCCATCAGGTCGATGCCTCGCGCCTGAAAAGCCTCGGCCACGCGCGCAACAACTGCCGGGGAGTTGGTACTCATGTCGAAATAGGCGCTTCCTGTGGCCAGCCCTGCCAGGAGGCCGGTCTCTGGGTCGAGGGCCACCTTCTGCATCTCGTAGGGGCCGGGCAGGGAAGTGAACACCACCTCGCTGGCTTGGGCCACTTCTCGCGGGGTGTCGGCCCAGTTGGCGCCACGCTCGCACAGGTCGGTGGTGGCCTCCCGGCGAATGTCGTTCACCGTGAGTTCGTGCCCAGCATCCAGAAGGCAACTGGCCATGGGGTGCCCCATGGTGCCTGTTCCGACAAATCCTACTCGCATGGAGGGACTCCTTGGTTCGGTGCTAGTTGGTGTGTTTCCAATTCCTATGTTTGGGTTTTAGGGTTATGGTCGGTCTTGGAGCTATGGTTAGCCTTGGGGTTTGCTGTGGTTGGCCTTGGGAGCGATCAGGTCCTCCCAGTTGTCGGCGTCCATGTACTCGGCCCACCGCTTGTAGAACCCACGTTGGTTCTGCTCGGTGAGGGCGGGGGTGACCAAGCCGGGAAGAGGGAGGTCGGACCCCTCGAAGCCCAAGCCCATCTGGTAGTTGTACGGGTGACGGCGTGCGATAACGCCCTTGCTGGCTGCTGAGGCGTAGTTCCAGTTCTCCATGTCGTCCTGCTCGGTCATGCCTGCGGGGCCGGAGTAACGCATGTAGTAGTGGCGCAGTATCTCTTTGACCTCTGATGGGGCGTTCTTGTCCACGAGGAACCAGCGCCAAGCCTCGGTCTTTTGTGCGCCCCGTGGGTGCCAGACGGCGATGGAGCGGGGTTGGCGAGCGAGGTATGACCCATTGGGGAACACGGTGCCGACCGACCCCAACAGGTTGGCTCCCTTGCCCATCCGCTTCTGCCGCTCTTCGTAGCAGTGGCGGAAGTACTCCTCCACTACGGGGTGGTTCTGATAGCTGGGCGAGTAGGGGCTGTCCACATCCTGCCAGTAGGAAAGGGCCCCGTGACCCCCTTCGGGGACGGTGGTGGCGACTCTATAAGCCAAGTCCCGCTCGTCGGTGTCGCGGCGGTTTCGGCCGCTGGGGCCGATGCCCACCATGTCCACGGAGCGGTGGCTGATGTTGTGGTAGGCGTCGCCAGCGAAATTCTCGGCGGCGAACTTCCAGTTGCTGGGTATGACCCACTTCTGGATGCCTATCAGCACCTCGGAGCCACCCTCGCTACCGTCGCGGGCATCGAGTGCTGTGTCCAGGTACATCTTCATGTCGCCGAGGTAGTCGGTGAAGTTGGGGGCGGAGGCGTCCCAGTTGGCCCAGATGGTGCCTTTGTAGTTGGCCAGTTGCGCCACCTCAATGAGACCCCAGCGCGACTTGTCCAACTCCTCGCGATAGGCCTCCTTGAAGTAGGGAACGCCCACGAGTTGACCGTCGGTGGCGTAGCTCCAGCCGTGATAGGGGCAGGTGAACACCGCCGTATTGCCCTCGTCGTAGCGGCAGACCTTCATGCCCCGGTGCATGCAGGTGTTGAGGAACACATGCACCTGCCCCTGCCGGTCGCGACAGAGAATCACCGACTCTTCGCCCATGGATGACACGAAATAGTCTCCAGGCGAAGGCACCTGGCTCTCGTGTCCCACGAACAACCAGCTGCGAGAGAAGACCTGCTCCTGCTCCTGCTGGTAGATGGAGTTGTTGACGAATACTTCGCGGCTGATGGTGCCTTGGGAGAGGTCGACCAGGTGGCCCATCGCTGGGTTTCCAGTGCGGACGGTCATGTAATCCGCCCTCCTTGCGTCGTGGCTCGCTATGCGCATCCTAACAATGGGCTTGAGAGGGGTCAAGGCGAGCCATACGTACGAGCCGGGACCGTACGTATGGCTGAAGCCTAGAAAGTCAAGCCGAGCCTGTGCTACCATCCAGGTATGACGACCCAGGCGGAAGCAACCCCTCCAATCGATGCAACCGCCTTGTGGCATGCCATCGGCCGCTTGGAGGACGGGCAACGCCAGACCGCCTACGCCATTGGGCGTCTTGAAGAAGGCCAGCAGCAGCTTTCCCAACGTATGGACCGCATGGAGCAGAGCTTCAATCAGCGTATGGACCGTATGGACCAACGTATGGACCGCTTGGACCAACGCATGCACCGCTTGGAGAAGCGAATCGAGCGGCTCCTCTATGCTGGCGTGGCCGTCGGGGGCGCAATACTCGCCGCCGTAATCGTTGGCCAGTTCTTCGGCTAGCAGCTCCACCGTCTTTTCTCTACAAGCCTCCAATTCCAGCCTTACCGGTCCGCCACCTACCTCTCTAATCGGCCCCTCCAACACGGTGGTTTTTGAGCATTAAACCGGATGCCCGATACGATCTGCGCCAAAGGGCCGGGACATGATTGCGAGGCTCAATGCGTCGCTGTCTTGGATAAACCGTGATGCTAGGCTGATAACGGCGGCCCGCGGGACCCGTACTTTCTCCCAAAGCTTTGTTTCCGTCATCATTGCTCTGTATTTGGCCGAATTGGGCTTCAATCTATGGCAGATTGGGGCGGTCCTTACCGTGGGGGTTGCCGGGGTCTCGTTCTTTGCGTTTGTGGTGGGGCTAATCAGTGAAAAGGTGGGACGAAGGCGTCTTCTGGTCATCTTTTCCCTTTTGGCGGCTGCTTGCGGGCTAGCGACGTATTTCGCCGAAACTTTCATTCTGCTGATGGTGATCTCCTTCTTGGGAAGCCTGTCCACCGGAGGTGGCGGTGGCGGAGAGAGCCCGGCTCAACCTCTGGAAATCGCCATTCTGCCGGATACTGCGTCCCCCGAAAGGCGCACCGACATTTTCGCCATCTATAGTATCGTCGCCCGCACCTGCACCTTTCTGGGGGCGCTGGCCGCCGGTCTCCCGGCTGTTCTGTTCCAGGATGCCCTTGGTCTATCGGTCCTGTCGTCCTTCAAAGCGATGTTCCTAGGATTTGCCGTATGTCAACTTGCTGGGGCCGCGCTGTACGCCTCCGTCTCGCCGGAGGTTGAAGCGGCCACCACTCAGCAGCAGTGGCAGAACCCCTTGAAGCTGCCGTCGCGGGGCAGAATATTTACACCGACCGGGTTGTACAGCGTGGACACATTCACGACCTCCATGCTGATACAAGGCCTGATGGCCTACTGGTTTTCCACGAAATTCGGGTTGACGCTCGAATCTCTGGCACTGGTTTTTGCATTGTCACACCTCCTGACCGCATCCTCCCTGTGGATAGACGCCAAGATATCAAACAGAATCGGACTGCTGAATACGATGGTATTCACCCATATCCCTTCCAGCTTGTTCCTGCTGGCCGCAGCCTTCGCACCTTCGGCCATACTGGCGATAGTGTTCTGGCAATGCCGCGCCTTTCTCGGCTAGAAACCTGACATTCCCCCTTGCTTGACATCCCTTGCTTGACATCCCTAGGTAGGCGCAAGTATCGTCGCTGGCAAGTTACGCTCCAAGTTACGGCCCAACTCAGGCCCCAACTCATGCCTACGGAGGCCAAGCGTATGATCTCGGACACCCACCTAGGGGCTACCTACGACCACATGGTCCTGGAAGAAGGCGACAGCTTCAGGGTCCACACCCGCGCCTACAGCGACGCTGATGTTTTCGAACAGGAGATGCGCACAATCTTCGAGAACAACTGGGTGTATGTGGCCCATGAGAGCGAGATCGCCCAGCCTGGCGACTACCGCACCTCGGCCGTGGGGCGAATGCCGGTCATCGTCACGCGCAGCAGCGAAAACGAGGTTCATGTTCTGCTGAACATCTGCCGACATCGTGGCAGCGTGGTGTGTCGCGACGAGCAAGGCAACTCCCGCTTCTTCCGGTGCCCCTACCACAGTTGGGTCTACCGCAACGATGGCGCTGTGGTGGGGATAGCTGACCGCGAGGGTTACCCCGAAGGCTTCGAGCAGAGCGTCGGCGGATTGGTGATGGCCCCTCGGGTGGAGACTTATCGTGGCATGATCTTCGCCAGTTTCAACGAAAACGTGCCTGCCTTGGAGGACCATCTGGGTGCCCTCAAGACCTACGTCGACTATTGGTTCGACCACTCGCCGGTGGGACGGGTGCGCTTGGGCAAGCCCTATCGCGCCTACTTTCCGGCCAACTGGAAGTGCCAGATAGAGAATTCCACTGACGGCTGGCACGCCCGCTACGTCCACGAGTCGGCCCTGCAGACCATTGAGGAGTACGGCTCCCGCGGTCGCACTGTTGGCTGGCCGGGCTGCACCCGAGGCTTTCCGCAGGGGCATGGCTTGCTGGAGGCCGAGCGCAACGATGTGCCTCCCGAAGTGGGGGAAGAGTTCGACAGGCACTTGGACCTGCTGCGCGACACCTATGGGAAGGACAAGGCAGACCAGCTATACATGCGTCGCCACATCGCCCTCTTCCCCAACCTCCACTTGATGGAGTTCAAGTTCCGCGTGATACAGCCGGTGGCAGTGGACCGCACAATCATCTATGAATACCCAGTTGAGCTGGAAGATGTGCCTGACCCCGTAAACAAGGCTATCTTCCGGCGCATTGCCCAAGACATCTCCGTCTCCTCGGGCTCGTTCATCTCTGGCGCGGTCAATACCGACGATGCCGAGATTTACGCCCGGGTGCAGAGCGGGCTGGCGGCTAACAAGCTTGACTGGCTGCAGTTGTCCCGTGGGCTGTGGCGCGAGGAACGCAGGCCGGATGGCGAGACGGTCGGCGACCGCACCGATGAGGTGGCGCAGAGGGCCGTCTGGCGGGCTTGGGCTAGGCTTATGGGCAACGGCCACGAGGCGTAGCCGAATGACTACCCTGTCACGCAACATGACACGCGAGGAGGCCGAGAACTTCCTCTACATGGAGGCTAGGCTTCTGGACGAGGACCGGCTGGAGGAATGGCTGACCCTCTTCACCGCCGACGGCATCTACTGGTTGCCGATAGACGAGGAAGACGACCCAGAACGCCAAGCCTCAGTCATATATGACGACCCTTTGCAGCGGGAGAAGCGGGTACACCAGCTACGCCAAGGGGCCCGCTACTCCCAGTTGCCCGCCTCGCGCACGATCCACTACCTGTCCAACGTAGAGGTGGAGCCCGGGCCCGACGGCGAAGTCAATCTGCGGTGCAACGTCCTCATCCTTGAGTTGCGTCCTGGGGACCACCAAGCCATCCAGAAGGGGCTCGGCAACCAGCGAGCCCTGGCGGGGCGCTGCCTCTACCGCTTGGTGTCTCAGGAAGGCAGTTGGCGCATTGCGTTGAAGAAGGTGCTCCTGATCGATCGTGACATGCCGCTGTACAACCTAACGTTTGTCCTCTAGACGTTTGTCCGATAGGCAGCCAATGTCTGAAGAACGAGTGATCCTCAAAAACGAATTCGCTACCGTAGAGATCGCACACGACGAAACTGCCAATGGCAGCCGCCTGCTCATCAAGGACTTGCAGACAGGGCGGCAGGTCTACCTAGACCCGCTGGAACTGGAAGCCCTCACCCGCGCCCCACATAGCGAGTTCGCCCGGTGGCTAGACCCGGACTTGCGCGCCGCCCAGCCCGACGATGCGTGGCCCGGTCCCAGCCCGCAGTAGCCCCCCCACGCGTTCGTAGGCCCAAGTCCACCCTGTCGGCCCAAGCCCTCATTGCCGCGTGGGTGGCGGTAGTATTCCGAGCTCCAGCAGCAGGCTCGTATCGCCGGTTTTGCGGAACACGCGCCAAGCCTCCATGCTCTTCTCCACGGAAGCCCGCTGCTCATCGGTTACATCGAGATGCCCCCAACGACGGAGTACACGTCCTTGGGAATCGCGGTGCTTGTCGAATGGGTCGTCCTCTTTGTCCTGACTCATATTCGGTGCCCTCAATCTAGTTATACGTCGGCCACGTCCTCTTGCCAAGCCTTGTCTTTACAGCGCTGTCGGAGTGGACCTGTGTTGACCGCTTTTTGGTGTGACCCATACAATCGGAGTCGCTCGGCCCCCGTGAAGAGTTACCCGCGATAGTGAAGGAGCCGACAAACGGATAGGCTGCACCTTCGCTCGAGGACAGATTCTCAAAGCACTTTGCCGGGACGCTGTATGATGCGCCTTGTAGTTCTTGTAACAACCGCAGTCGTTGGCCTACTAGTAACTACGTTGCTCGCCTGCGACAGTCAGACCGTTGCACATACCGACTCGGCGGTCCCAGTAGCCAATAGCGTCAAAGCAACCCAAGGGCTGGTCGGGGCCAGTGATGCCCATCACCACCCCCAACGCGACTTCCTCGCCCACGCTAACGCCTGCTGTGGTCCCCGCCTCGACCACCAGACCCGCCCCTACATTTGAGTCAACAGCGGAGGTTGTGTCGTCGTCCTTGCCAACGCCAACCGATGAGAACGAGGGACGCAGGCTGGGCCTTTTCAAGTTCCTAGGCGCATGGCAAAACGAAGAGTACACTGTATTGGATTTTATTGCGTCGATGGATCCCGCGGCGGGGAGCTTGGACGAAGGTGTCTTGACCGCTCTAGAGGAGATGGACGGCTCCAACTACGTGGGCACGGTAAAACTGTTGGAGCTACTCATCAGTCAGGCTTGGTTTCAGGATGGACTAAGCAGCGAAGAGAAAGCATTTGTGATCGCGCTCCGAGGCATTCCATCGGGAGGTGGATATGGCACTTGGCCGATAGGCAAAGAGCTGGTGGAAGAGGGGCAAGTGTGGTCCGATACTTTCCACGCAACTTCTCTGGGGGAACTGAACCTGTTCGTTGTGAGCCGGTTTACTTTCCCATCCGACGATGACATATTCGAAGGTCTGCGTGCCGGGCTTGAGGCGGTGGGGGCTTCAGCGCGGCAGCCCTCGGAAACAACCAACGTTATCCTCCTTGTGGAACGTGACTTGCAGACTTGCTACCCCCAATGGCAGATAGGACGGAATGTCGACGCGCATATAGGTGGATCGCGCATCGAGAATGATGAACTTTACGGCTATCTAAGAGGGTTCTATGCAGACTTGATAGCTAAGGCCGCTCCGCGCGAGACACCAGAGCCGGAACCGACTAGCGACTGAGACGACGGCCCTCACCCACGAACCCCGGAAAACCTGTGACTGAGGCCTTCGCACCCTTGGGCGACTACCTGCTGTGGGTAGCACATTTCGGCAGTGAGTCGCAAGAGTGGTTACTCCACGACCATAGCGGCACGTTTTCTCCGGAGTCGTTGTTGCCTCGACTCCCGCCGGGAGTCCCCGTACCCAATACGCCTTCAATGGGCTCCTTGGTAACGGTGTTCCCGCTACAGTCCTACTGGGTGATGGTCAGTGAAGACCGGGCCGCTGTGTTCGGTGGAATAATTGAGAAGTTCATTGCTAGTGAACCAAACCTGATACGTTGGTAGCAATTGGCGTCACCGGGATGCCTCCAAAGCATGGAGGCATCCCGGACAGAATCTCTTGTAACAACCTAAGCAATAGGCCAAGAGTGCTACAGGAGCCAGCGTTGTGTTGACCCCCTTTCCGCCTCCCCACTACAATCAGCACGAACTTTGCCCGCTACTCGTGGTGGGCCTCAAACCTGAAGGGGGTTTTCTGTGAGACAAGGCTATCGGATTATCGATATCGACACCCATGTCAACCCGTGCGTCGAGGTACTGCTCAATCACGCCGACAAGGATATGCGTGATCGCATGGACGACCTGAAGCCGTACCTGCGTGTGGTTACGCCTCGAATGGGGCAGGGGGACGCGGAGGACAGGGAGGAGTTTTCCATCATCTCCATCGCACCGGTGCGCTACCAGCGCGTGGCAGGCGCCAAGCCCCCCACGGACGCCGACACCAGTGGTACGCACAACCTCGCAGGGCGCACCCACATGGCGAACCGGTCGCCCATTGCCGTCGGGGCCGCCGAGGACAATGCTCCCGGTAGGCTACAGGATATGGACGTCGAGGGGCGCGACATCGACTTCATCATTCCCGGCCCTTGGGCCTATGGCGCTCCCGCTATGGATTTGGGGCTGGAGAAGGGCCTCTACCGCTCATACCACCAGTACATGGCCGACTACTGCTCCGCTGACAGCCGCCGCCTGAAGAGCATGGTGCTGGTGCCTGGGCGGGACCCCGAATGGTCCGCTCAAGTGATACGCGACCACATCAAGGAGGACTGGGCCGCCGCCGTGTGGCCGCTGCTGCCGACAGACATGCCCATAGATGACCCGGACTTGGAGCCCATCTGGAAGGCCTCCAATGAGGGCAACTTCCCCATCATGTACCACGGCTTCCACATCGAACCTCCCTACTTCCCCGGCTACCGCGACATCTGGGACAACCCTGCCATGGGACGTTGCGCTGGGCAGACATGGGGAGGTCAGCGGTTCCTCTCCTTCATGCTGATGGGAGGCATGCTGGACCGTTATCCCAACCTGCGAGTGGGCACCATGGAATGTGGTCATGGCTGGCTGCCACAATGGCTGCTGCGCCTCACCCGTCAGATTGATTACGTTCGCGGATCCGTCTCGGCCGACCTGAAGTACAGCCCCATGGAGTATACCGAGCAGGGTCGCGTCTTCTGTAGCGTAGACCTGTTCGAGGGCGTGGAGATGACCAAGGCAGTGGCCGACATCCTTGGCGATCATGTGCTGATGTACGAGTCGGACTACCCCCACCCCGAGACCATCTACCCCGACCACACCGACATGGCCCTCGGGTGGGAAGACGCGCTAGGCAAGAAGGTGCTGGACAAGATGATGTGGGAGAACGCTGCGCGCTACCTGCGGCTGACGACGTCGCCGTGGTAGGTGGCTGACTGTCGGCACGGTCCACGGGTAGAGACAGCCCGTTGCCCCCACATAGTGGAAGAAGAAAGCCCGTCCCAAGCTGGGACGGGCTTTTGTTTCCTATCGATATCAGATGTAACCGTTGCTCTGATGTATCAGCGATCGATCTCTCCGGAGCTATTGCGCCCCGGCGCTCGCTACTTCCTCATCCTGCTCTCCGGTTGCCCCGCTGACGCCTATCGCCCCGGCAAGGTCGCCGTCCCTGTAGATGGGGACGCCCCCTGCGGCAGCTAGAATGTTGAAGTGCACCGAGGCTTGGAGGGTGCGAAGGACATCGGAGTTGATCTGCTGAGCGACCAAGCTGGTGGCCCTGCGGAAGTTCAGCGCGGTGACCGCCTTGGCCTCGGCGATGTCCGGCGACATCAGCGACGCACCGTCCATCCGGTCCATCTGCACCAACTGCCCGAACTCGTCCACCACGACCAGGGATATCTGCACACCCATCTCATGGGCTTTGGAAATGGCCTTGTCTGCGTAGTCTCGCGCTTCTGCCAACGTCATCGGCATGTCTACATAACCTCGTTTGATGGCTCATTTGCGGGCTGTGCTCTGCCCGCGCTTCTACCGTGCTGAGTTTCCCTATTGCTCGGTCCAGTCTAGTGCTGGGTCTTGTAGGGGACATCGAGGGCATAGCAGGTCACATAATCTTCGAGGTTGACATCCTGCCCGTCCTCCTTGGGCACTTCCTTGTCGGGGATTCGCACCGACAGACTGCTGGAGAAGCCGCCTACGACCTCGCCGTCCTTGTGGATGGGCATTCCGCCCGGTCCGGGGAACCCAGCTTGGGGCAGGAACTGCTGGTATGCTGCCCAACGCTCAGGGACGCGGTGCATCCGCTCCGAGAAGCCTCCCGTCGGCCCCTTCATCACGGCCGCTAGATAGGCCTTGGCTCGCGCTGTGGGTACGGCGGCGGCTGGTGCTCCATCCATCCGGGAGATCGACAGGACGTTGCCGCCCTCGTCGGTGATGGCCCAACAGGAGTTGTAACCCACCTCGGTGCCCTTTTCCACGGCGCGGTCAATGAGAGTGCGGGCTTCCTCCAAGGTCAGACGGTCGGCCATGGTCGAAACTCCTGTCGTCCAAGGTAATTGCCGGAGCGACGCACTCCGGTCAGGTAGGCCCCAATGTAACTTGCGGCCCAATTTCAGTCAAGGTTGAGGGTGTCGCGGTGCGGTGACTCCTCAGGGCAATCCCGCCTCTATCATCCACACTGCTCAACCTCCAACTCCGGGTGACAAGGGGGACATAACAGCGATTGACATTCTCCGCTCTCCGAGATAGGGTGAACTCAACCAATGTCAGCTAATGTCGTGTGATGTCAGCCAAGCGATGTATTGGGGGGGGCTTCCGATGACGCAAATAACCGCGCGTGTACCGGATGATCTGGCGCGAGCTCTCGACGAGGCGGCCGCTCAGTTGAAGCGCAGCCGCGCCGACGTGATTCGCCAAGCGTTGGAGCGATACCTGGAAGATTTCGACGATCTCTCCGTAGCAGTTGAGCGGCTGAGAGACCCCTCTGACCCAGTCTTGGACTGGGATGAGGTCAGGCGTGAACTACTCGGTTCGGATTAAGGGCAGCGCAGCAAAGGAGTTGGCAGGTATCTCGCAACCAGCGAGGGCGCGCTTGGTCCAAGCCATCGACACCCTCCCCGACCAGCCATTGGCTGGAAGGCCGCTCAAGGGAGGCTTGCGCGGGCTGCGACGGCTGCGCGTCGGCGACTATCGCATCGTGTATGAGTTGCTGGACGACGGCCTCGTAGTTCTCGTGGTGTGAGCCGCCTACCGCCGCGCGGCGTACCGGCAGGGATAGTGAGTGCGCTGTAACCGCGCCGATTACCGGAGGGGATTGCGCCGGCGCAAGCCAGGAAAGCGCCCGAAATCAGCATCGTTGGAGTGGACCTCTGCTTGGTACTCCATCGCTAGGGCGGCGATGTGTGCATCGGTCACTAGGTTGCCGCCTACGCCGGTATCCACGAGGTTCTGGCGGAAGAGCGTGAGATGGTCAGGCCCTGGGTTGATAGGTGTGATATGGGGGAACTCGAACCATTCTCGCATGAGGTCAAGTGCCAACTCAGGTGCTGGGGGGTGTCGCATCAATTTGGGGTTGGTTATCAACCTGACGAAGCCACTCGACACCACCCACGGCACTCCAATCCTCTCGGTACCGTTCACCAAGTCTTGCCACCACTGCCGTGAGGCGTCGTGGAACCGGGCATCTTGGTCGTAAGCGTATAGGAGCAGGTTGGTGTCGGGGATTACCAATCGGGGTTCTTTCGGAGGAACTCTTCGACTTCAAGCTCGGCGTCAAGCTCCTTGATCTTGAGGGGATCGATGCCAGGGTTGAACCCGCTGCTGATGGGCTTTACCTTGAATCGGCGCCTCTCGGTCGGTTCAGGGGCAGGAGACATGCCCCGACGCAAAGTCTCGTTCACCACCTGCTTGAATGGCTTGTCTAGCAGGCGAGCCTGCTCCTTCAGGAAGTCTGCTACGTCTTGGTCAAGCGTTAATGTAGTCCTCATACAGACATCATGATGTCTTAGATAATTGGTGTCAAGATGCCTACCCTGGTGCCGGTCAAGCATCCCAATTTGGTAGGGGAGCTTTGCATCACCTCTGTCATACCGGCAAAGGCCGGTATCCAGACGGTCCGAGCAGGGAGGCTGGCTTGCAATGCAACTCTTCCACACCCATCTCAACCCTCTCCATCTAAGAGGAAAGGTGTTTTGTAAGGGTCTCGCTCTTTAAGGCGTCCTTACGAACGGACTTACGAGTTCCAACTCCCGTGCCATTTCGCGGGTGGCGGGCAGGACTTCTTGGTCGATTAGCTGGAGGCAGCGCATGGCGTGTTCGTGGGTGATGGAGCCGTCGTTGGTCCACATGCAGAGGACGCCGGGCTGCACCTCGGAGAGCACTTCCCGTATCTTGCGGATGACCGTTTCGGGGCTGCCCATCACCAGTCGGTTGTCGTCGATCATGGCTTGGTAGTCTTCGTCGCTGATGGGGCCGTAGCGCAGCAGGTCGCCACCGCGAGCGGCGCGGACCGCTGCGGCGCGTGGGTCGGCTCCTTCGGCTGCGCGGAAGGTCATGTAGCCCGGCGGGGCTTGGTACTCCCTTGGCAGGGGTACCCGTCCCACGCCCACCAAAGCCTCCAGGAAGCCACGCCCGTTCTCCTTGGCCTCCTCGTCAGTGTCCTGCACAAACACCGGCAGCATGTAACCAAAGTGCTCCGGGCCCGCTTCGTAGCCGCGCTCGCGGGCAGCGTCCTTGTATATGGACTGCATCTTGGCGAAAGAAGACGGTACCAAGCCTAGGTAGAAGTAGGGATAGTGACGCTCGGCGCACCATAGCACCGTGTCCTCGCTGCCTGTGCCGGGGGCCCATACCGGCGGGTGAGGCTGCTGCAGTGGCCTCTGGAAGGGGTTGACCACGCGGAACTGGTAGTGCTTGCCTTCCCAGCGGAAGGGGCCCGGCTCGGTCCATATCTTTAAAATCAGGTCGTGGGCCTCTTCGAACCGCTCCCGGTTGTGCACCGGGTTGACGTTGGTGGCCCAAGTCTCAGTGCCGACGCCACGGACGAAGCCCGACACCAGCCGCCCGCCGGAAATCATGTCGATCTCGGCGAGCTCCTCGGCCAAACGCACAGGGTTCTCGTGGATGGGGAGGATGTTCCCCATGAGCACGATCTTGGGGTCCTTTGTGATGCGCGCCAAAATAGCAGCTTCTAGGTTCATGGCAGCGCCAAGGCAGGTGGGGGTGTTGTGATGTTCATTCAGCATAAGGCCGTCGAACCCTATGTCCTCGCAAAACTCCCACTCGTCTAGGTGCTCGTTGTAGAGGCGCGACCCGATGCTGGGGTTGAAGTGGGTGTTGGAGAAGGTGACTCGGGAGGCGCTGTTGGGGCTGTTCTTGACGTCCTCTTCGGTGTAGTTAGTGTAGGCCCGCTCAGTGAAACGCATAATGAACACGGCTAGACCTCCTGACCGTTTTCCGCATATGTGCAGGTTAGCCCTAAACCTACCCCAAACCCAACTGGCCGTCAACGCGCGCCCTTTGGCAGCCCTACCCATGGCAGGGCAAATCGGTTATTTTACGCATGTCAGTCTTCAGCCACGTGAGCTAACGTTCATAGCCGGAGGTATTGCATGAAGTTCGGCATGATGTATGAAATCCAGATCCCTGAACCCCACTATCCCGGCATTGAGTACGAGCGGTACCAGCAGGTGCTGGCCCAAGCCGAGCTTGCCGACGAAGTGGGGTTCGACTACTTCTGGACAGTGGAGCACCACTTCCTGCGGGAGTTCTCCCATTGCTCTGCGCCCGAGGTGCTGTATGGGGCGATCTCCCAGCGCACCAAGCGTATGCGCATCGGCCACGCTGTGGCCCTGCTGCCCAGCCGCTACAACCACCCTGTGCGGGTGGCGGAACGCGCCGCCGTGCTGGATATTGTGAGCGACGGACGCATGGACCTCGGCACGGGCCGCTCCACCACCCTCATCGAGATGGACGGCTTTGAGGTCGACCCCGAGGACACAAGGGGGCAGTGGGAAGAAGCCATCCGCATGATTCCTCGCATGTGGACCGAGGACCCCTTCTCCCACGAGGGCCAGTACTACAGCATCCCGCCCCGCTCCGTGATCCCCAAGCCGGTGCAAAACCCTCATCCTCCTCTGTGGGTGGCCTGTAGCCAGCCCAACAGCTTCCAAGCTGCGGGCGAGATGGGGTTGGGAGTACTCTGCTTCAACTTGGGTGGGTACGACCAGATGGAGGAGCGTGTTGGCCTCTATCGTGAGAGTCTGAAGAACGCCAAGCCTGTGGGGGCATTCATAAACCCCCAAGTGGCGGCCCTGTGCGTCACCCACTGTGGCGAGGATAACGAGGAGGCACGGCGGGTGGCCGGCCCCGAAGGGGCTTGGTTTGTCCACAAGGCTTTGGATCTGTATGGGCCGTGGCAGGGGCGCAACGTGCCTGACTCCTACAAGTTTGCCGTGGACGCAGTGCACGATGAGCGGGCCCAGAAGACGGCCCAAGACCACCTTGATTCGGGGGCCTTCGCCATGGGGGATCCCGACACGGTGATCAAGGTGCTCAAGGGCTACGAAGCAGCAGGTGTAGACCAGATACTCTGCTTTATGCAGATGGGCAACCTTGCCCACTCCCGAATCATGGACTCCATCAAGCTGTACGGCAAATACATTATTCCCTACTTCAAGTAGGGCCACCCGTCGTTCCGGCGAAAGCCGGGACCCAGAAGCAGGCATCAGAAACACCTCGGAGGTAACAGACCATGGGAGTACTCGAAGGTAGAGTCGCACTGATCACCGGCGCAGGCTCCGGCATCGGCAAGGGCGTACTACAGCGTTTCGTCGACGAGGGCGCACGGGTGATGGTGGTGGAGCGCATGGCCGACAGGGTCGACCAGCTCCGCAGTGAGTTCGGGGAGGAGGTTGGCGTCTTTCACGGCGATGTCTCCCGTCTGGCGGACAACAAGGCCGCCGTGGCTGAGGCGCTGCGAACTTTTGGGCAACTGGACATCTTCGTGGGCAACGCTGGCATATTTGACCAGTTCATCACCCTTGAGGATTTCCCCGAGGACAAGCTGGGAGATGCCTTCGACGAGCAGATGGCTGTCAACGTCAAGGGCGCCCTGTTCGGGGCCAAGGCCACCCATGCCGAGCTGGCCAAGACCAATGGATGTATGGTGTTCACCGCCTCAGTGGCCAGCTTCAACTCCGGCGGTGGCGGGGTGCTCTACACCGCATCAAAGCACGCCGTCCTGGGAATGATACGCCAGTTGGCCTCGGAGCTTGCCCCCGATGTGCGGGTGAACGGCGTGGCGCCCGGCGGCGTGGCCACCGACCTGCGCGGGCTTGAGACGCTTGACCAGCACCTGACGTCCCACTCCTCCCGGCCGGAGAACGTGGAGCGCGTACGCGCCAACGCCCCCATGCAGAGGGCCCTCTACCCCGACGACCTAGTCGGCTCCTACCTTTTCCTAGCTTGCAGGGAACTCTCCGGCACCGTCACTGGCACCACCATACTCAACGACTCCGGCAGCTCGCTACGCGTCCGTCGCCCGGCCCCGACGGTCTGATCCGCAGGCTGACGATGTGGCGAGGGAGCCCTCGCCACATCGGATGGAACAATCGGCGAGATTGGATAAGGACCGCTTCCACGGGGCCGGACGACTGACTCCTGCCCCAATCGGAATATCCATTCGACAATGAGAAGCATAACGACCGACCTTTTGGCTGGCGTATTGGTCGGCGTGGTCTTGGTGCCCACGGCGATGGCCTTCGGCGTCATCGCAGGCGTTGGGCCAGCATCGGGCTTGTATGGGGCTATCACTCTAGGCCTGCTGGCGGCGATAACAGGGAACACCCGCGGGCTCATCTCCGGGCCTAACATGCTCGTCGCTATCGTCCTAGCACCGGTGGTAGCCGAGCACGGCTTGGCGTTCGGCTTTACGGCCGCCCTGTTGTCCGGTGTCTTTCTGATAGCCTTCGGCCTGACCCGCTTGGGCCGGTTCATTGTCTACATCCCCCACTCGTTGCTGTCGGGGTTCTTCACAGCCGGGGGCATCGTGCTGGTGCTGACGCAAGTGTTGCCGGCCATCGGGCAGCCCTCGGCTGCGGGCGGCGTGATCGGCGCCATCAAAGCGTGGACTAGCGCAACAGTCCAGTATGACGCAATTGCCGTTGCCGGTATAACCGTGGCGGCCGGGGCCTTTTGGCCGTCGCGACTGGCTCGGTACGCTCCGGGCCAGTTCGTCGCTCTGCTGGTGGGGAGTGCTGCCGGAATCCTCTGGTTCAGTGACGCTCCAGTGATAGAGGATATCCCTCTAGTCTTGCCGTCATTGGCGTGGCCGGTGTTCAACTCGGCCGTCGTCGCGCCTGCTTTCGCAATGGCCCTGCTGTGCGCTGCCGCGACACTGCTGACCTGCTTGCAGGCCGACGCGATTACCGGGGGGCGGCATCAGCCGAACCGGGAACTGGTGGCCCAAGGCGTGGGCAACATGGCCGCCGGTCTCATCGGAGGCAATCCCGGCGGGGCGAGCTCGCCCACATTCCTCAACGTCCAAGCTGGCGGCCGGGGCAAGGTCGCGGGGCTCACCGCTGCCGTGGTGGTGGCGTTGTCGCTGGCACTGCCCTTCGACAAGCTTCCACTGGCGGTGCTCGCGGGCATCATCATGGTCACCGGCTACCGGGTCATAGATTGGAGTTTCGTCCGCCGATTGAGGGACATTCCAATCGGCTACACCGTGGTGATGCTGGCAACCGCCACGGTTGCCGTCCTGATCGGCTTCACCGTGGCAATTCTGGTCGGGTTGGTCCTGTCCGCATTGCTGGACGCTACCCGTTCCCACCAACGCGAACTGGAGCGGCTGGTATCCGTGCCGCTCCCGGATACTGAAATATGGCCGGAGGCCGACCCATACAGCGCGCGAGTGGGGCTGATTGTACTACCGGATAGAGTGTCGGTGGCCTCCGCGCGAGAACTGTCCCGCATTCTCGGGGGAGACATAAGGGCTAGTGAAGCGGTGATAATGGACTTCAGCCACACAAGCTACCTTGACGATACCGCAGCAACGCTCATCGGGAAGGTCATCGAGGGCAAGCCAGTGGTGGTCTCCGGGCTACACGGCGAACCCGAGAACATGCTTAGCGGCTTCGGCACCCTACGCCCCGAAAGATCAGCGCAAGACGTGGAACAGGCCAAAGGCCTGATACGAGAGATGGTAACGGGGTAAGGGTGGTGAGGTCAGCCGTTACGGGCCGTACTTGGACTGTAGCGGTTGGGACACGACAAGGTGCACCCCCCTTGCATCTGAGCGAACTGCTGCTCCGATACTCCTTCTCGCACTCTGTTACTTCTGGAAGACATGCTCTCTATGGAATGCTAAAAACTCTTCCCCAACGCCAAATTTTTGTGGAAGATTAATTTGCTGCCCCTCATAATGTCTGATGGCGGTTTCGAAGAACGTATCGTGTGCTGGAGGATGACGAGCTGACACTCGCACGGTCATGTCGTCATTTATAGTGATGAGCCCGATGTCAAATGCACGATCATGCAGAGCAGACAGCGCTAAACCATTTCTAGGATTCAATCTATGCCGTTTCTCTTGGCGCCACGGCACGATATGGCTCGCTACTAACAGAGACGGCACTGACAAACCGGTAATACAGCACCTTTGATTGTAGGCGCTCAGGACCGCGGCACGAAAGAAGCTTTGGCCAATGCGCTCCTTAGACTGCACGATCCTATCTTCTCCAACACGGTCACTAGCCTCGTCCTCTACTGTATCGCTAGGTGGTATCACTTGTCCCAGAGCTTCCATATAGGCCGTTTCGCACTCAGCTGCAAAGTTTACCGGGTCGCTTTCCATTTCCAACCACATCCCCCGGTCCGCAGCAGACGCTCCTGATAGGCCAGTGCGTCCAGTGGAGGTGATGACGGGGTCCAGACTAGCAAGATTGGTGAGTTTCATGGCCAGCGAAGAGGCCGAGCGTCCGATGGCTTCTGCGAGCCGCACTATATCAGAATTGCCTCGATGAAGCCTACCGAAAGGCAACCGACTGTATAATGCGAAAGCGGCAAGCAATTGCTGGCGTGTCCAAGGCAATCTGCTCGTCATCTTTAACCTTCCTCACCGACCTTGGGGAGATCCCTCCCCCTCGTCAGCACACGGCCTGACCGCCCACCAAGGTGCATCAGGGCACCAAGTTTCCAAGGAAATCTCCCAACTGCATGTATATCGTTCATCCAAGTCAAGATAACTGTCGTGGTTGAGATGCGGTAGTCCCCATAGGTATTCGGCGGTAAGGACTGTCGTGCCATCGGGGCCAACATGCGCCAAAGCGTTGTCGTCATAACTACTCCGTTCTACCGCTACTCCGCTTTGGGCCAAGAGCATCCTCAAACGGTTATTGGAACCTACCCGGCTGTTTTCGGGAACGACGATGTTGGTGCCTAGAGCTGGACCCCAAAAGAAACGAAGTGATGTGCCCCTCGGGGTCTGTTGAGAGACGCGAATGTCTAGTAGCCCGCTGTGATTGAATCCGTATTTCGCGCCGTAGTAAGTCCGCTCGGCCCAAGTCATGGAGTTCCAAGGCCACATTATCGACCTGATGCCGACAAGCTCATCAGAATACCCATCCGTTAATACGATCCAGCCTTGGTCAATGAGTTGTTGGATGGTTTTACCGTAGAGAGATTCGGACATTGTTTCGGCCAACACATAAGCCAAGTCATCGGTGAAGTTAGGGAGACATGTCTTGAGAGTCCGAGTCTTTGGTCAGATCGACTTAGCCCGTTAAGGCAGTCAGCTACGCCGGGGGCGTATTATTCAATGTTGGTTGTCTCCAGCGTGCGTATCATTACCTGGAAATCTGCGTCGTCAAGGAGTTTGATACTACGTACATTGAGAAAGTATGTCAACATGGAGTTGTCATAAGGAAGGCCGTTGATTAGGCCATTTGCCACGGTTTCCGGTTCGTCTTGACCTAGGACAAATAGGTGTCGAAGGGAGGGCGTCTGCCGGGACAGGGCAACTCATTCCCAGAGGCTCCCGGCTGCGGTTCAGTAGGACTACGCTCTGCCAACGCGCCATCTTAACTTTGCTCAAGAGGAACTGAAACAGGGGTGCAGCCTAACAATCGAAAGGCCTTGCGCGTACCGCTACGCCTTGACAACCCCATGGGCGCGTGCTACACCCCTTGGTAGGCTAAGGGGCGGCCTTCGAACTCCCAGCAGATACGGCGGAGGTGGATTCATGGCTACCGATGTCAGGGGACTGGTCAATGCGCAGGACGGTCTGGTAGACCGGCGCATCTTTAATGATGACGAGATTTATCGGCAGGAGTTGGAGCAGATTTTTGCCCGCTCTTGGCTGTTCCTCTGTCATGAGAGCCAAGTGGCCCAGCCGGGCGACTTCTTCTCCACCTATATGGGCGAGGACCCAGTGCTCGTTGTCCGCGACTCTACCGGCAAGATCGGGGCCTTCCTCAATGTGTGCCGCCATCGGGGCAACAGGGTGTGTCGTGCCGACGCGGGCAACGCCTCGGCCTTCGTCTGCGCCTACCATGGCTGGACATACGGCACCGATGGCAAGCTCATCGCCGTTCCCAGCCTGAAAGAGGCCTACTACGACGAGTTAGACACCTCCAAGTGGGGGCTGGCCCCCGTGGCCAAGCTGGACATCTACAAGGGGCTCGTGTTTGCGACCTTCGACGCTCAGGCCCCTTCGCTCTTGGACTACCTCGGCGAGATGACTTGGTACTTGGACAACTTCTTCGACCGGCGTGAGGGCGGCGTGGAAGTGTTCGGTGGCATGTTCAAGTGGACCATACCCTGCAACTGGAAGTTCGCTGCCGAGAATTTCGGTGGCGACATGTACCATGTGGGTTGGAGCCATCTGTCGGCCATCAGGAACGCCTTTGCCAGTACGGTCTCAATCGATCCGGACACGACGGGCTCCATCGTATCCGCAGGACCCGGCAGCATGATTTGTCTCGGCCCCGATGGCGATCCGTCACCTCCGCTGGCCCCGATCAGGGACTACGAAGCAGAAATCAAGCAGGAAGTCAGAGAGCGTCTCGGACCCCGACGCGACCTGATCAATCCCTTCGTGGCTACGGTGTTCCCCAACTTCTCCATGTTGCGGGCCGGGTCGCGCACCTTCCGTGTGTGGCACCCCAAGGGTCCCGATAAGATAGAGGTGCGGGCGTGGGCCTTCTGCGACAAGGCCGCCCCGCCTGAAATTAAGGAGATCATCCGCTTGGGGGCCATCCGGGGGTTCAGCCCGTCGGGCACCTTCGAGCAGGACGACATGGACAACTGGCAGGAGTGCACTGTCACCGCCAAAGGCTTGGTGTCCCGGCGTGTACCCCTCAACAATCAGATGGGCATTGGCCACGACTCCTTCAACGAAGACCTGATGTCGTGGACTAGCGACTTTCGCATGAGCGAGAACAGCCACCGCCGGTTTTATTCTCGGTGGGCCAATTTCATGGATGCCGGGAGCTGGGCGGACATCAAGATCAGCACACCCTGAACAGCAAGTAGACCCTTATTGGCCAGCAGAGCCAGACGGTAGGAGGCGGTTGAGATGGACCAGGATACGGTACGCGAGATCGAGCAGTTCTTGTACCAGGAGGTGCGCCTTCTGGACAGCCGGCGTTTGCATGAGTGGCTGGAGCTGTGGACTGAGGACGCCCATTATTGGGTGCCCGTGCGTACCACCCGCTACCCGCGGATCAGCAAGGCCATATCCATCGCCGACCAAGACCGCTACATCGAGGACGAGATTTCCAAGGAGGACGAGCTGGCCATCCTCGACGAGGACAAGGACAGCTTGGAACGGCGCGTGGCCCGCTTGGACACTGGCATGGCTTGGGCCGAAGACCCGCCCTCCCGCACACGGCATCTGCTGACCAACATCGAGGTCCAGGACCCCGACGACAACGGTGAGGTCAAGGTGTTCAGCAACTTCCTCATGTACCGCACCCGCGGCGAGACCGAGCAGGACTTCTACGTCGGTTCGCGGGAAGACACCCTGAGAAAAGTGGACGGCACATGGAAAATCCGCCGTCGCAAGGCCGTCCTAGACCAGAACGTCCTTCTGGCCAAGAACGTCAGCAACTTCTTCTAGGAAAAGTCCCGTCACCGGCTGACCCCCGCTTGGCGACCGACCTCTGAATAGCCATCGTCTTTCCGACGAAAGCTGGAATCCAGAAGCCATGCTTGACGAGACCCCGGCTATGGAGTCTGAGTAATAGTCTTCGCGGGCGGGGACCTCGGTGCTGCATTACGCTACGGAGTCGCCCGCGAACAGACCAAGTGCCATTCGCCGCCATGCGCGTCATCCCATGCGTGGCCATGCGTGGCCATGCGTGCCATGGGCAATTGCCATGAGAATGGAGTCCCATCAAGCTGACGCGCTTCCTCCTCCATGGAATTCTGAAACTGAATCAAGCCCCATTAGTCCTTGGTGTGCTGGTACTCTTGTTCCTAGCGGTGCTGATTGCCGCCTGCGGCTCGGACGATACCCCCGTTTCCACCGATGTGCCCACAACGCCTGCCACCGATACGCCTGCTTCGGCCGCCACACCTGCGTCTGACCGCGTATCGCCGACTCGTGTGCCCGCACCACCCCCCACACCTGTGCCGACGGCGGAAGAGACCGACACGGAAACGACTGGCGAAGCCTCCCCCAGCGACGCTTTTTTCGCCCTCGACCGGGTTTTGGACATCTCCATAGAAATCGATTCTGAGGACTGGGACACGCTACGCCACCAGACCCGTACCTTCGAGGACCTGATTGAGGAAATCGAGAAGTACGAACTCTCGCAACCCTTCGCCGACATCTATTCCTGGTTCTCAGCCACGGTCACCGTAGACGGCGAGACCCACAGCCAAGTCGGCGTGCGCAAAAAGGGGTTCATAGGCTCCCGGAGCGACGCCAAACCCGCCCTCAAGCTCCGCTTCGACAAGTACATGGACGGCCAGTCTCTCGGCGGGGTCATGGAGCGGATGACATTGAACAACAGCATCCAGGACCCCTCCATGATCAACACTTGCCTGTCTTACCGGGTTTTCGCCGCCGCTGACAGTCCTGCGCCGCGCTGCAACTTCGCCACGGTGTCGGTCAACGGGAAGAACCTCGGCCTGTACGTTCACATTGAAGAAATCAAGCCTCCCTTCCTAGCCCGGCACTTCGGAAGTGCTGACGGCAACCTGTACGAGGGCACGGTCAGCGATTTCACACCTGAATATCGTGGCACCTTTGAGAAGAAGACCAACGAAGACGACGCCGACTGGTCCGACATCGACGCCGTCGTAGCTGCCCTCCAGGACCCGTCGGACGCCGGCCTCAAGGCACTGGGCCAACTGGTGGACCTCGACCGCTTCCTGTCGTTTTGGGCCACTGAAGTCCTCGTCGGCCACTGGGACGGCTACACCGGCGACCGCAAAACAACTATCACTTCTACCGCGAGCCTGACGGGCTGTTCGTGTTTATGCCTTGGGGCGTCGACGATACCTTCCACCTGAAGGACGACCCCAACCCCTTCGACAACATCGGCGACCCGCCTCCCTCGGTACTGGCCCTCACTGCTATTCCCAACCGCCTGTACAACAACCCCGACTGGCGTGTGAAATACGCCACCCGCCTCAAGGAAATCCTCGACACCGCTTGGGATGAAGACGAACTGCTGGTCACCGTCGACGAGATGGCCGCCATCGTGCGGCAACACGCCGTGCCGGAAGTCGCCAACGGAGCCGCCGACGACACGGAGCGAGTGCGCAAGTTCATTCTCAAGCGAAAGGGCGAGATTCTCTCAGACCTCATCCCCGAGCCGCCCGACTGGCCCGCGCCGGAGGCTGCCGCCGGACAGTCATCCGGCTCCATGCAAATGACCTTCCAGACTACTTGGGGAAGCAACCTCAGTCCCAACCTGTTGGAAGCGGGTACGCTCATCAGCCTGTCGCTGGATGAGGCCGAGGAACCTGTCGAAGGCGTGGCAGTCCTTGCCGGATATTCCAGCCCAGATGAGAAGGTCTTGCTTCCGGATGTTGAACAAACCGCGTCCCTAGTGGTTCTGCAGGTGGATGACGATGGCGGCCTCACCGGAATGACGCTGGTTGTGGCCTTGGACCTGTTGGCCCCCGGAGCTACCTTGGTCATTGGGGATGGCACCATCGCCGGAGGGGTCTGGTCGATACCGGCCGGGGCGGCCACTCCCGACAGTTTCACACCCTTCACCCAAGGCCAATTGGAGTTGTCCGAAGCCGGGTCCCGAACCGGTGCGGTCATCTTCGGTAGCTTCTCCGGCGTGTTCGGAGACCCATCCATAGCCTCCGGTGTAGACGAGACTGGCTGGCAGGCATCCGGCTCGCTGGAAGTGCGCTTTGCCACCGCTTGGGGAACTAATCAAAATGCTGATCCGTTCTCCGCCGGTGGGTGGGTTACCTATCTGAACCTCAACGATATCGAGGAATCGGGCCAAGGCGTAGCCGTCACCGCCGGCCATGCCAGCCCCCTTGAATACGCACTGCTGCCCTACGTGGACAGACCAGCTTCCATCTACATTTTGGGCCTTGAGGATGACGGTTCCGTAACCGGCCTGACCCTCCTGTTGCCCTCGGATCAACTGAACGCCGGGGCCACCCTAGCCATCGGCAAGGACGAAATAGCCGGAGGGGTGTGGACCATACCGGCCGAGTCGTCCACGCCCGAGAGTTTCATTCCCTTCACTCAAGGCCAACTGGACTTGTCGCAAGCCGGGTCCGCACCCGGAGCGGTCATCGCTGGCAGCTTCTCCGGCATGTACGGCCCCTGTGGCCCCTATGGTCCCGATGCGCGCACAGATACCGGCACGGCTCCCGTGAACATCGGCCTCGTCATCAACGAGGTGGCCGCAAAGGGCGGCCCCATGGACTGGTTCGAACTTCATAACGCGTCGGACAACCCGATAGCCTTAGACCGCTTCCTAGTAGCCGACGACCTCAGCGATGCAGCCAAGCGGGTCCCGTTCCCCGCAGGCACCACCATCCAGCCTGGCCAGTATTTGCAGTTTCAGTTGGACAAGGACAGCTGGCCCGGCTTCGCCCTCGGCGGCGATGAGGAGCTGGGTATCTGGCTGCCCGGCGGCACCCTCGTCGACAGTGTCGACTGGAACGAGGGTCAGTCCGGGGAAGCCCAGAGCTATGCCCGCCTGCCCGACCTCATCGGCGAATTCCAGACCTTGACCAGCCCAACGCCGGGCGCCCCCAACCAACCCTGAAGGGGCAACCACAGAGGAAGACAAATCACCATGGAAGTAAGGACCTCGCAGTGGCGTGCCGCTCTACTACAAAGTCAGACCAACAGCCGCTTCAACATCCTGGCGCTACTGTGAGGCGCCGACAGCACCGGCACAGGTGCCTTGGCCGCCACCTGTGTGTAGGCTGCTGCAAAAGAGAATTGCCCCAGCACTACCAAGTCTACATGAGGCGCCAGCGCTTCCACCTCTTCCAGCAGCCTTCGCTCCAAGCCGAATACGCCCTCGTTGCGCAGCACCGGTATGAGGTCCTCCGCTAGGGCTAGGCGCGGCTCCAGTTCGATGCTACGCTCAGAGGCCGCCCGACGCAGGTAGTACTCCGCGTCTCGCAGCGTCGCAGGCACCGATGCAATGACGCCCACACGGCGTCCGTGGTCCAGCGCCTCGTTGACCACCGGCCCGTAGGACGACACCACCGGCACATCCACCAAGTCACAGGCCGAGTCCACCACAGGCGCATAGACGGAGCACGCCAGCCCGACAGCAGCGGCCCCGTGCTCCGCGCCGTAGCAGATGAGGCCGCTCATGCGACGTCGCAGCGCAGGCGTAATATGGTCGTAGAAGTCGAGGAAGAGTCCCTCATCCAGCAGGTTGACCACCTCGGTTTCGGGGAACACCTCTCCGAAGGCCGTGTTCACCGGCGGGATGGACTCCGCTATGGCGTGAATCATGACAACACGCATTGCTGACACTGCCTCAAGGAAAAGTCGTTTGCTTGGGGCCTATACGGACGCGCCTAACATGGCAGTCCCAGAAGAACGGGCCGAAGGAGGCGGGACTAGCTAGACGCCCAAATAGCTACGCTTGATCTCTTCGTTTTCCCAAAGCTCCCGAGGAGACGACTCGTATACTATCTGACCCTTGGTCATCACGTATACATGGTCCGCCAGCCGCAATGCAAAGGGCAGGTTCTGCTCCACCAGCAGGATGGAAAGCCCCTCCTCCTTGAGCTGCTGCACAACCCGGCCCAACTCTTGCACCAAGAGAGGGGCCAGCCCTTCCGTTGGCTCGTCCATCAGGAGGAACTCCGGGTTGCCCACGAGGGCGCGGGCGCTGGCCAGCATCTGTTGCTCTCCACCGCTGAGGCGGTTGCCCCGGTGGCGTATCCGCTCCTGTAGGCGTGGGAATACTGAGAAGACCCTCTGGGTGTCCCACCCTCCGCTGCGCTTCTGGGCAGCGATGGCCAAGTTCTCGCTCACGTCCAAGGATGCGAAGATGCGCCGTCCTTGGGGCACCAGCCCCATCCCCAGTTTGGCGATCTTATTGCTGGCCAAGTTGGTGATATTCTGGTCTTTGAACATGATGCTGCCACGCCGGGCTGGCGTGAACCCCATGATGGAGCGTATCAGCGTGGTCTTGCCCACTCCGTTCCGTCCCAGTAGGGCCACTACGGAGCCTTTTTCCACATTCAGCGATATGCCTTGCAGCACGTAACTGTCGCCGTAGTAAGTGTGGACGTCGTCGATTTCCAGCATCAGGCGAAAAGCTCTTCTCCGGCCGTGCCCAGGTATATGTCCGTCACACTCTGGTCGGCCTGAATCTCTTCCGGCGTTCCCTCTGCCAGCAGTTGGCCCATGTGCAGCACAGTCATCCTGTCTACCAAGTCGAAGGCCACATCCATGTCATGCTCAATCAGCAATATGGACATGGTTCGTGGAAGTGCGCGAATCAAGTTGGTGACAGTCTGGGTCTCGGCGGTGGAGAGTCCCGCGGTCGGCTCGTCCAGAAGCAGCACCTTGGGGTCGCCGGCCAACGCCATAAGTATCTCGACTTGGCGTTGCTCGCCATAGGAGAGGTTGCGGACAACCACATCCCGGTTTTCCAATAGGCCCCAAGTCTCTAGCAACTCTTCAGCCTTGGAGTATAGCGACCCGTAACTGGACCGGGGCCGGTGCATAGCCAGCTTCATGGATCGGTGCGCCTGGATGCCAAGCACCACATTGTCCAGCACCGATAGGCTGGGGAAGAGATTGGTGATCTGGTAGGTGCGGGACATGCCTAACAGGGCACGCCTGTCTGCTGGAAGCCTTGTGATGTCCCGGCCAAACAGCTGTACTCGCCCTGACGAGGGTGGCATCGTGCCGCTGATCACCGAGAAGAGGGTGGTCTTGCCCGCCCCATTGGGGCCAATGATGCCATGCCTCTCACCCTCCTCCATAGACAGGTTGATGTTGAGGAGGGCCTGCAACGCGCCGAAGTTGCGGGATATGTCCTCTATCTGCAGGCTGATCACTAGGCTAGTCCTCCCCTGCAGGAGTCGGAACTGGCTCCTGGCGCTTAGTCCCCCGAATCCGGTCTGTCAGCCGCCGCCAGTTTACTTCCTGCGCCGCTCGGTATACGCCCCTCGGCGCAAAGAGCACCGCCAGCACGAAAATAACCCCAAGTATAAGTATCCATCGATCGGTGTAGGAACTTACGAAGTTCTCCAGGAACACATAAGCCCCTGCGCCTATGGCCGGGCCGAACAGAGTGCCGGGGCCGCCGAGCACCACCATCAGGAAGACTTCAGCCGAGGGCAGTATGCTCAGTGCGTTGGGAGTCACCAGCGCGTTATAGTATGCGAACAGCGCCCCCGCCAAGCCGGAGAAGGCGCCCGATATCAGGAACAGCAGGTACTTGTACAACCACGTGTTGTAGCCCAGTACCCGCATTCGCGACTCGCTCTCCCGTATCCCGAGAAGGGCATGGCCGAAGGGGGAACGCACCAACAGGAACATCAGCGCAGTCGCGGCCAACAGGAACCCCAACACCACGTAGTAGATGTCTACCGCGTCACCGTAGGAGCCCGGCAGCATACCTCCAGCCTCGAAGGCTGTCTGGATGCCGTCGTCTCCGTTGGTCTTGGCCTTCCAGCCCCAGCCGATAGCGAAGACCACCTGGGCTAGCGCCAACGTAATCATCAGGAAGTAGGCGCCCTGGGTACGCAGGGCCAGCAGGCCGAAGATGCCGGCCATCACCGCCGCCACGAATACGGCCAAGGGCAGGCTGATCCAGAAGTTCTGCACCACACCTTCGGCATGGAACACAGCCACGGTGTAGGCCCCGGTGCCGAAAAAGGCGGCGTGGCCCAGCGATGGCATACCGGTGTACCCCAGCATCAGGTCGAGGCTCATGGCGAAGATGGCGAAAATCATCATCCGCGTCAGGATACCTGTCCAGAAGTTGTCTACCACGGGTATTTGCGGCAGCACCAGCAGCCCGATGACACAGGCTGCAACCACCGTGAAGCGCTTGGTGCGCAACAGGTCCCGGAGGCCTACCAGTGACGGTATGCGCCGGAGGATATCACGGCTGGGAGTGCCTCGGGTGCTCATGCTCTACCAAACAGCCCGGTGGGCTTCAAGGCCAGAATGATCGCCATGGGCGCGAATATAGTGGCTTGAGCGAAGGTGGGCGCCAAGTGGTCGGGAAATTTCACCACCACACCGGTGCCGTAGTTGAAGGCCAGTCCCACTATGAGTGCGCCCAATAGGGCCCCCCGCAGACTTCCCAAACCGCCCACGATCACCACCGCGAACGCGAAAATCAGAACGCGAAAGTCCGTGCCGGGGCCCACGCTGGCAATGGCCGTGCCCATGATGCCGCCCATCCCGGCCAAGAAGGCCCCAAGGGCAAAGACACCGGTGAACACCAGCGGTACATTGACCCCTAAGCCACGTGCCATCTCCTCGTCATCCACACCTGCCCTGACGACGGCGCCCACCCGCGTCTTTTCTTGGAACAGACCGAGGCCCACGGCCACCGCCAGCCCCAGTCCTGTAAGGAAGATGCGGTAGATGGGGTACTTGTCGATGAAACCCAAGTTCACCGAGCCATCGAAGAGCGCCGGCTGGACTATGCGTAGGGGATGTCCCCCCCACTGCCACAGGGAAAAGTCCTGCAGGATGAAGAGGAACCCGAAGGTCAGCATTATCTGGCCCAGCTCATCGTGCAGGTAGCGGTGAATCAGGAACCGCTGCATCAGTATGCCGAGCACGGCTACGGCAAGTGAACCTGCCAACAGGGCCAACCAGAAGTTGCTAATCTCGTTGAACACGGATATGGCGACGTATGCGCCAAGGATGTAATAGCCACCGTGGGCCAGGTTCAGGATTCGCATCAGCCCGAAGATGAGCGACAGCCCGGCCGCGAGCAGGAACAGCAGCATCCCGAAGGATATGCCGTTGAAGGTATGTATCAGCCAGGTTTCCATCTTGCTTGGCGCCGCCCGTCTAGTGTTTGCCTCTCGCTAGATCTATTGTCACCGGGGAGCGGGGCAGGGTGGCACGGGTCATTATCGCGGCCCGGACTGGCCCCCCTGCCCTTGTATCGGTCTATTGCTCGTTTAGCGGGAATCCTGCCGGCACCGGGTCGTCGTACGAGCCGACGCTGGCGGGCCAATATTGGCCTATGTCCTCATAAGTATCGAGCAGCACGTTCCGCATCTCGCCGGTGTCCGGGTCCTCCTCTACCACTCGCAAGTACACGTTGATGACGGCGTTCTGGTGGCCGTCGAAGTAGAAGGGTCCCCTAGGGCCGACGAACCTCACGTTGCGGGCCGCCTCCAGAAAGGCCTCTGTATCTTCGATGTTGCCGTTAACCGCCTTCAGTGCCTCGCCTATGGCCTCGGCGTTGCTCTGCCCCATGGCGGTGTAGTAGTGAGGGAGCTTGCCGTAGGACTCCTCGTATGAGCTCTTGAATTCCTCGTTCACCGCATCATCCAAGCATAAGCACCAGCCACCCCAGTTTATGATCCCCTCCACCGCTGGTGGGTTTTCCTGAGGCAACTCCAACTGGTCCTCGACCGCGCTGTTGATGGTGACGACCTCGACCTGGTCCCTGATTCCGAAATCATATGCCTGATTGATGAAGGGCACCGCCGATGCACCCCACATGATGCCTACTAGGGCATCGATTTCGTCGGACTGGTCCAGCACTTCAGTAAGGTAGGGGGCCAACTCCGTCTCTCCCAATGGTGGGAAGATTGTCTGAGCCTCGCCACCCGCCTGCTCGAAGGAGTGGACCACGGCAGCGGCGTGTTCCCACCCCGCGGCGTAGTCCTGGGCCATCACCAGCACTTTGCGGTAGCCCAGGTCATCGTACAGGTAGGGGCCTATGGGAAGGTGCAACTGGTCGCTGGAGAAGGCGGTACGGAAGATATTGGGCGCCCTGTTGTCATCCGCCTGGGTCAACAGGTTGGCCGTGGCCTGGGTTATAAAGAGGGGAATGCCGGAGGCTTTGGCGTAGCCACCTATGCCGTAGGCAACGCCGCTGCTGATGGGCCCGGCCACGATGTGGACCTTGTCCTGCTCCACCAGTTTCTTTATCTTGTCCAAGCCCACGTCCGCTTGGCCCTCGGTATCCTCGATGAACAGCTCTATCGGCCGGCCGGCTATCTGCATGCCCTGCTGGTTCCAGTAGTGCTCCCAGCCCTTGGTCATGTCCTCGCCCAAGCCCGCCAAGGGGCCGGTGTGGGGGTGGATCAAGCCGATTCTGATGGGCTCGCCCGAAGCTGCGGGCGGCGCGGCAGCTTGGGTCCCTGCGCTTGTCTCGGCAGCTGGCTCCGGCGAATCTGCCGTATCGCCTCCGCCACACGCGGCCCAAGCCATAAGGGCAGCTAGTAGCAGTCCCAAAACCGAATAACGAAGATTCCTAAGCACGGTCCACCTCCTACAGGCTTCCGACGCTGGCCGATAATAGCATTGCCGAAGTGGTATTTGTCAACGCGTTAGTTGTTAATTTTCCGCAATACTTCTTAAATGCGTACTGGATTCTCATTGTGACGCTTTTCTACATGAACGGTAAGCGGCATACTGCTTGGTCGTTATCGTCCAAAATCTCGCACTGTGGATATAATTGCGCGGACCAGCGCCTGTGCCTCAAGATAGCTGGAAAGAAAAAGATCGAATCGCGCCGGACAGCGCTGGAAAGGAGCCTTACATGTACGACCTGGAAGGAAAAGTCGCCTTGGTGACCGGAGCCGGGGGTCAGCGTGGTATGGGCCGCGCCATCGCCACACGCCTAGCTCAGGAAGGCGCCAACGTAATCGTCAACGACATCGCCCCCAATCCCTATGCCGATCGCCCATCCGATTGGGGTGGCATCGCCCAGGTGGTACAGGAGATAGAGGCCTTGGGACGCCAGGCCATTCCCGTCATCGCCGATGTGTCCAATGCGTCCCAAGTGCAGGCCATGGTGGAGCAGGGCGTGTCCCGATTCGGCCACATCGACATCCTGGTCAACAACGCTGGCTCCCGGCCCGGCCCAGACCGCGTGCCTGTGGTGGAGCTGGAAGAAGCCGCCTTCGACGAAGTGCAGCGCGTGAACGTCAAGGGCACCTTCCTCTGCTCCCAAGCCGTGGCCCGGCATATGGTTGGACGGGGTCACGGAGGCAAAATCATCATCATCTCATCGGTGGCAGGCAAGCGCGGTGTGGCCCGCTATGCCGCCTACTGCGCCTCCAAGTTCGCCCTCGTCGGCTTCACCCAAGCCTTGGCCTTGGAGCTCGCCCCCCACAACATCAACGTCAACGCCATCTGCCCCGGCCTCGTCGACACCGAGCGCCCTGAGTACATCGCCGCCGCACTAGCCCCTGAAGGTGTGTCGGCCAAGGAACAACACGCCATGATGATCAGGGACGCCGACCAGCGGGTCCCACTGGGGCGCGTTGCCCAAGCCGACGACATCGCCCGCACCGCCGCCTACCTCGCCTCCGACCAGTCCGACTACATGACGGGCCTCTCCATCAGCGTAGCCGGCGGCTCCAACATGACCTGATTCTTTGATCTTCCGTAGTCGACGAACCACGCTGGTAGATGCTTCACGCAAGTCTGTTCCTCACAGGTTCGAGAGGGTAGCCATTCAAGGAAAAGAAGAGGGGCAGCGGATCCGCTGCCCCTCTTCTTAGCTTACCCTAGGAAGGTACCTGGACTACACTTCCAGCTTATACAGCCGCTTGATGTTGTCGTGCATCCACTTGCGCTTGGTGGTCTGCATCAGGTCTTGCCTCCCTTGGGCGGTGCTTACCGTGTGGGGCCAGTCGGCGTCCCAGTGGGGGTAGTCCGAGGCGAAAATCACGCAGTCGTCGCCGGTGGTGCGGATGGCGTCGGGGATCGTCTTCTCACCACACTCCACGCCGAAGTAGCAGCGGCCACCGGTGATGTACTCGCTGGGCTTCTTGGTCAGCCACGGCGCTTCTTCTTCGCCCCGCTTCTCCACTTCTTCGTCCAGCCGGTCCATCATGTAGGGCACCCAGCCGATACCCGACTCCAGGAACGCCAGTCGGATATTGGGGAACCGCTCCAACACACCGCCGACCACGGCGCTGCACAAGGCAATCATGTTCTCCACCGGGAAGTCGATGCTGTGGACATTGATGAAGTTGTCGAAGCGCGCGTTGCCGATGGAGAAGACGCCCGTGCCTGGGTGGTACGACAGCGCCACGTCCAAGGCCTCTGCCTCGGCATAGATGGGGTCGTAGTAGTTGTGACTCCAGTCAGGCCGTTGGGGCACGTTGATGGGCACCATGCCGCCCACTGCTCCCAGTTCGGTGACCGCACGGCGTAACTCCTTGGCGCCCCCCTCTGCGTCCTGCGGAGGAATGACGCCCGAGAACTTCAGCCGGTCGGGGTTGGCTTGGCAGAAGTTGTGCAGCCAACTGTTGTAGGCTTGGGAAACGGCCAGAGCGTAGCCCGGCTCCTTGTAGAAGGCCAGAGACAGCAGCGCGCTGGGGTAGAGAATGGCCACGTCGACGCCATCCTGGTCCATGGCATCTAACTGCTCTTGCGGAGACTGCGGGTTGGCGCCCAGCTTGTCGTGCAGGTTGCGGTCCCAAGTGTCGCCACCGAACAGGCGTGGTCGGTCGTAGCGAGGCTCGATGTACTTGCGAATGCCCTCTACCGATTCGATGATATGGCCGTCGGAGTCGATAATCTTATAGTCTGACACTGCCGTCCTCCTCGATATTTGCCTCTGGATTGCCCATGCGTCTTGCCCACACGTCTTGTGGTACGGGCAAAGGCGATAACTCGATCAGAGTATAGGGGAAAGCGGCTTACGACGGCAAGACGAGTCTGTCAGAAAGCCATCAATAGGTACAACGTCGCACTGCCTTGCAACTACTGTACACGGGTGTAAGATGGCCCGTCATGACGCCATCGAAGAAGATCCTGATAGTTGCCGGTCCCAACGGCGCAGGCAAGACCACCTTCGCCACTGAGTTCCTGCTCAACGAAGCAGACTGCCCCACCTTCATCAACGCCGACCTTATAGCCGCCGGCCTGAACCCCTTCCAGCCTGAGCTTTCAGCATTCCGGGCCGGCAGGCTGATGCTGGAGATGATTGACGACTACGTGAGCCGAGGCGAGAGCTTCGCCTTCGAGGTCACCCTAAGCGGGCGCGCCTCCGCCCGCTTGATTCCCCAATGGCAGCAGCAGGGGTACTGGGTACAGCTTCATTTTCTGCGTCTGGCGTCGGCGGACATGGCAGTTGAACGTGTGAGGCAACGTGTGGGGAGAGGTGGGCACAACGTGGTGGAAGAGGAAATCCGCCGAAGATTCGATTCCGGCTGGCGCAATTTTCAGCTAATATACAAGGGCTTGGTGGACGAGTGGGCGTTGTACGATGCCACACAGAGTCCTCCGGCCCCGACTGCGTCCAGTAGGGAGGGGAGAAATGGCACCTGACGATCAAAAGACAGAAATAGAGGCTTTAGAAAAGGCGACTCTCCGCGACCTGCCTTCCATCATTGCAACCTCGTCGGGGACACCGAAGGCCGACTCCTTAGGCGCCCTTGCCGCCCTCCGCAGGGCCGCCCTCAAGGCCCAGCGGGAGGCCATCGAAACAATCGGCTATTTCCCCGTGTGGAGGGACGGCAAGGTGGCCTACGCCACCGAGTTGGAGACCACGGAAGAGGACTTGCGCATCTTGGAAGAAGCCGAGAAGAAGTCTCTTGCTGAAATCGAGGCCACCGAAGTGCAGTACATCGAGAAGGAAGCAGTGGCCTCTTCTGACTGAGTCACAGACCACCTACGCCAGCCGTCCCAAAAGCCCCCTCAGGAGGAAAGAATGCCACGGTTGGAAGAACTCAGCGAGGCGCAGCGCAACTCGGCCCTCATGTTCCCCTGCATGGAGCACGATGACTCCCCCGTCACCCCCATGCGCAGGGAGCTGTCACAGGCCAAGGTGGCCTTGGTCACCAGTGCAGGCCTGCACCTCCGCGACGACAAGCCATTCGGTCGTGGCGACTCCGGCTTTCGCGTGATTCCTGCCAACGCCAATGGCAAGGACGTGCTGATGAGCCACAGCAGCATCGGCTATGACCACGTCCCATTCTACAAAGACGTCAACATAACCTTCCCCATCGACCGCCTTCGCGAGGCCCAAGAGAATGGTCAGGTGGGCAGTCTCTCCCCGAACTATTATTCCTTCATGGGAGCCCAGCGCGACCCCAGCAGGATCCTCTCCGATGGCGCCCCTGAGGTTGCCCAACGCCTGCTGGCCGAGGGTGTGGACGCGGTCATCCTGACACCCACTTGACCCCTCTGCACTCACACTGTATGTGTGATCGCTAGGGTCTTCGAGGAGGCAGGACTCAGCACAACGGTCATCGGCTTGGTCAAGGAGCATGCCGCTCGGGTGAAGCCACCCCGCACGCTGGCCGTCCCCTTCCCCTACGGCTCGGCCATGGGCCGGGCCAACGACTCAGCCTTCCAACACAAGGTCCTAGCCGCTGCCTTGGGCCTGCTGAAGAACGACGACGCGCCAGTGCTGGCCGAGTTCCCCGACGACGGCGAAGGGCCGGTGAACCTGCTACAGGCGTCTGTCGTCCAAGGTGACGGAGCAAAATCGCTCTCAGACCCTGCCGACGAACTGACCTCTCTGCGTGAATACTACGAGCGGTGGGTGTCCAACCAAGGCGGTCGTACTCTCGTGGGCCTCACTGGTGTGGCCCAACGACGCTTCAGGGGCATCGTCCGCTACCTGCAGCACTACTCGCAAGGCGTCAATGGTGAGACCCCTGAGCGCCCCGATGGTGTGTCGGAGCCCCTGTACATCCGATGGTGCATCGACGATCTCAAGGCCTTCTATTACGAGGCGCGCATGGAGCAGCGTCCCGGTGCGGGCGAGGAAGAACTGCACCGCTGGTTCTGGGGCGAGACCGCCATGGGCAACCTCATCGTGGACCTAGGCAAGCACATGGATGCCTCCGAAGACCCCGAAGTGAAGGGGACAGCCTTCGGACTGTCCCGCTAAGCCCGGCTATGTCGGCTAAGCCCCCTATGCCTCAAATGTGGAGCGTTTGACAAAACCCCTTCCCTCTCAGGGGGAAGGTTGGGATGGAGGTGGCAGGGCTGGCCTACAAGCTATCGCTCCCGGAGTGTTCACCCCGGACAACCTCTTTCGCCCTATGACAGAAGTTTTGCAAAGGTCTCCTAGGACGCGAAGGATGCGAGGCCCGTTGGGCCAAGCCCTAGATTCAACCCATGACAACCCTCAACTCACCACGGCAAGCAGTCCTGCGGGGCGCCCGCTTCTCCTTGGCCCACACGCCGGGCTTGGTGCAACACGGCTCCAAGCCCAGCCGCGAGTTGGCCAAGAACCCCAGCCTGTTTCCTGCGGTCCAATCCCTCTTGCGACGCTACGAAGATGCTGCAGCCTATCCGCCCAACCGCGTCCTTCTGGGCCACCTCTACCCCGACGCACTCTGGGACATCCACCGCCCCTGGCACCAGGCGTCTGCCGACCCCGTGCCGCACAGTGGTCCACACGGACACCTGATGCTGGAAGAGGAGTTCTATGCCCTCCTCAAGCTCAACGACCCCTTCGACTTGCTGTCCCTAGAGGGTGAGTTCGCACAAGGCCTAGTCCCTTCTCTGGATGCTGGCGTGGTGATGGGTGACAACGTCGGGGCACTGACCGGGTCTGCCCACCCCCTCTCCCGTATCGAGCGTATCGTCGCAGACCCATCCGCTGGTGCCCTGCCCCTCCGCCTGCGCGATGGACGCCTCGTCGGCTGCATCTCCTCCGGCCATGGCGAGGACGCCTCGTTGACGGCCGATGTGCTGCTGGAGAACCTCGCCTGCAAGGCGACCGCCGTAGCGGCCCTCCGCTCTCTGCTACACGATGAGCAGCTCGACCCAAGAAGCATCGACTACGTCATCAACTGCGGCGAGGAGGCCGTGGGCGACCGCTACCAGCGGGGTGGCGGCAATCTGGCCAAGGCAGTGGCCGAGGCCTGTGGCTGCGAGAACGCGACCGGGGCCGACGTCAAAGCCTTTTGTTGCGGGCCCGTCCATGGTTTGGTGATGGCCGCCGCTCTGGTCAATTCCGGCCTCTACAACAATGTCGCTGTGGTAGGCGGCTGCTCCCTCGCCAAGCTGGGCATGAAGTTTCAGAGCCACTTGGAAGCCAACATGCCCCTGTTGGAGGACCTGCTGGCTGGTGTAGCCGTAATGGTTTCAGCTGATGATGGCATCCACCCCGTGCTGCGCCTCGACTCCGTGGGGCGCCACTCGGTAGGAGCGGGGTCCTCTCAGCAGGCCATTCTGGGCAGCCTCGTGAGCGAGCCCCTGTCGCGGCTGGGCCTCGGCTTTCGTGACGTGGACAAGTACGCCACCGAATTGCACAACCCGGAGATCACCGAACCCGCCGCCTCGGGTGACGTTCCCGGCCAGAACTACCGTCTCATCGCTGGCATGGCTACCTTGGCCAAGCAGATTGGCCGCGACGACATCCCCCAATTCGTGCGCCAGCACGGTATGCCGGGCTACTCCCCCACTCAAGGACACATCGCGTCGGCGGTGCCCTTTCTAGCCCATGCCATTGAAGGTATCATGGCTGGCAGGATGCAGCGGGCCATGTTCCTAGCCAAGGGAAGCCTCTTCCTAGGACGCATGACCCATATGTCCGACGGCATGTCCTTCATCCTGGAACGCAATCCGTCTTCGTAACATCATCTGTCTTTGTGAGGTAGAGCGAGGTAGAGTCGTGGAACTGAAAGGCAAGTACGCCATCGCCTTGGGCGAACGGGATGGCGTACAGGGAACCTCCATCGCCCTCTGCGCCCAGAGCGCAGGCGCCCAGGTGGCGTTGGAAGCCACTCACTGTTTCGTCTGAACGTCCGCAGGCTCCCTTGACCTGGACGGTCAAGAAGAAATAAAGCGTGTCGCCGAGTCTATGGCCGGGGCAGAACTGGTGGTGCTCTTAGGCACACCCAACCCCGAAAGCAGCCGCCTCTACGGCCTCACCGTCACCCAAGGCGACCCGTCTTGGGCTGGCGCACTGGCAGGCCTTGGCCTCAACCTGCCCGTCTACCACGTCACCGAAGCGGAAATCAAAGCCCAAGTCGACCCCCAACTCTATGAGGACCACATCGGCTTGGCCGAGCTAGCCATGGATGTGGACGAAATCGCCTCCGTCCTCCGCCAAGTCCGCTCCGACGCAGGTCAATAGCCTACCCCTGCCATTGCGGCGAACCGGCCATCCACTCCGTCATTCCGGCGAAAGCTGGAATCCAGTGAAGGTCTGCACCACCCCGTCATTGCTATGAAGAAACTGTCCAAGCCTTAGTAAGCCGCAGCCCCCGTCATCCTCGCGCCCCTATCGAGAAGGTGGGGATCCACGTCCCGGACTGTTGGGCAAGTCTAGTCTCCTAGATCAACGTGCTAGATCAACGTGCCCCATTTCCATACTCTTACGTGGCTCCAATAAGGCCACGCCGTCATTCCGGCGAATGCCGGAATCCAGAAACCACGTCCGGCAAGAAATATCTTGGAGAGCCGGCCATCCACCACCCACTACCCCTGACATTTGGCTATCGACGCCCAACCCCCATCCTCGCTATCATGGTAAGCATGGACCAATACAACGCTGTCCCAGCAACCCAGCCCACAGGCATCGCAACATGCGCCTCTCATGTATCACAAACCATGATGCTCCCATGCTACAGGAATGCGGCACAGTTGCCGCCCTTCATTCGTAGCTGGGCAGCCACAAAATGCGGCCAATGCGGCGTGTCTCAGATACAAAAAAGATTTTTCCAGATACGACTGGTGCCGCATCCAGCTACGAATTTGGCGGCAGCCGCCGCGCGTCCAGCTACAACCAATGCGGCCCAGCGTCGCATCATATAGCGTGATACTGTGATTCTGCGGAGGCCCCTAGAGGAGTTGCCATGCACTTGACCCTTTCCATCCACCCCGTCTCCGAAATAGCCTTTGGCGACCACACTGCCTTGGTCGGGGAACGGCTCGAAGTGAGCAAACAGGCGTTGACCCGGTTGCTGCTGGAAGACCGTCGACTGGAGGGCGTGGACATTGACCTTGTTTCTCCGGGCGAGTCATGTCGCCTTGGCATTGTGTTCGACATCCTAGAGCCACGAGCCAAGCAGTCCGGCTCCGGCTCCGACTTCCCCGGTATCCTCGGCCCCTATGCCGTCGCAGGCCAAGGCGAGACCCATGTGCTGCGTGGCGCTGCAGTGACGGTGCTGGACGAGTCAGCCCCTGTGGCAGCAGGCAAGATCTTGGAGATGAGCGGCCCTCCGGCGGAAGCCACCGCTTTCGCCTCGTTGCAGCATGTGGTGGTCGCACCCCATATCATCCCCGACCTTCCACGCCGCGCCCGGTTGCACGCCCTACGCTCCGCCTCGGTCAAGGCTGCCGTCCACCTCGCTCTAGCTGCAGAGGGCAACACGCCATCCACTACAGAGGTATTCGATCTCGATGGGCCAACCTCTGCCGGTCGCAACACTCTGCCTCGGGTCGCCTACATTGCCCAGATACAGTCACGCCAACGGGTGGCCGAGGTGGACGAGCAGGTGCTGTATGGCAACAACACCGCAGGAATGGTGCCTGTGCCTCTACACCCCAACGAGTGGCTCGACGGTGCCTTGGTATGCGCCTACCAGAACATGCAGGTGGAAACCTACTTCTACCAGAACCACCCCGTGGTGCTGGAACTGCACCGCCGTCACGGCGAGGGCGAAATCAACTTCGTCGGCACCATCGCCACCATGGCCGCCTCCGACGGCGACGACCGCAATCGCAACTGCATGATGGCTTCGCAGCTCGCCAAGTGGAACTTCGGAGCTGACATAGTCGTCCTCACCAAGTACGGAGGTGGCGCTCCCCACGCTGACATGGCGGAAACCGCCCGCTTGTGCGAGGCCCTAGGCATGCGAACCGCGGTCCAAGTGACGGACATGTCACAGGACCGCCGCGCCGAGTCTGCCCTGCTGTTCAACTTCCCCGAAGTCGATGCCATCGTCTACTGCGGCGGCATGGACACCAAGTGGCCCATGCCCGAACCCCAACGCATAGTCGCCGGCAGCTCCGCCACCGCAGCCGCACTCGGAGAGATTCGCGAGGTCGCCGCTGCTAACGTCTGCGGGGCCACTAACCAGCAGGGCGCCTCCCGCATCCGGTCATTCGTCTACTGAGTACTTGCTTCGAAAATAGCGGTTTACACACCGCAACAATCCGCTCACTTGGTCCGTTCGTTCCGAGCGGAATGGCCCTGTGTCGAGTTGGCGCGCGCGGGCAGCGCATTGTCCCACGCAGTCGAAGAAGCCCAGTGGGAATTGCTTCGAAAAGAGATGCCAACGGAGCCAATCGCACCCGAGAGTCCCTTCCCACTCAGGGGGAAGGTTAGGATGGGGGTGAATAAGTCAATGTACTAGCCCCCTTGAGGAAGGCGAAGCCTGGAGGAATGGTGAACGTCGTTCCAACGAACTTCGCCTTGCCATTGATGCTGTTGACGACGGTTCTGTGGGTTGGATGTGCCGTTGGAGATATGCAAGGCACTCGGGTTGTGTTGCTGGACTGCCTAGAGGAGACAGGCTATCCTTCGCCACCTTGGAGTGGCACGCTCTGGTACGGCCCTCCGTATCTACCTTGGTCGATCTTGTCGGGGGACCATGTGCCAGTCGGAGGCCCGTGACTACAGGGATGCGGTCTACGACAACCATCCCGTTGACGACCCGAAGATTAGAGTGGAACTAAATAGTCTCCAATCAAACTTATCTGGAGAGGTTACAGTCGGGCTACTACGAACGGCTGTATGGCCAGAACTACTAAGGGGACCTCTGCCACAAAACTCCCTTCAAAACAGCGGCCTTTCTCAGAACCCTTCTGCGAAACTTGCTTCTAAAGGAAAGCCCCTCTCCTCCCTAGAGGAAACACCACACTGACATGTAACCCTTGCCCCATTACCTTCACCTAGGTATATCATGTGCCGAGGCCCTGAGTGTTCTTGACGCCCGTCAGTAGCCCCTGCCCTGAACACCTGCCCCGGAAATTAGGTGACATAAAGCCTCACTTTCTCGGATACAAATCAAAGCTGCCCATGCCAGAGATGCCACAGCTTTCAGATATAAACAGCTTCCCGCCAGATACAACCGGGTGTCGGGTCCCAACAGCGAGTGTGCACAGTGTGCTATAGCTGACTCAGCTACAAGCATGTCACAAATGTCACAGAGTACAGATACGAAAAGGTTTTTCTCAGATACGAGTGGTGTGCGTTCCCAGCTACAAAAAGTCCCACAAATGTCACAAAAATGCCCTACAATGCCCCAAACTGTGGCATAGCCCTCGTCCTGTATAGCTGTAAGGAGGATCACATGCGAATAGCTCACTACATCAACCAATTCTTCGGAGGTCTCGGCGGCGAGGAACATGCTGGCGCGCCTCTCGAACAATGGGAAGGCCCCGTTGGCCCCGGACGCCTCCTACAGCAGACCATGGGCCCCGATGCCACCGTGGTCACCACCCTAGTATGTGGCGACAACTACGGCGCAGAGAACATCGAGGCTGTCACCGGGCAGGTGATCGAGATGGTGAAGGCCAGTGAGGCCGACCTGTTCGTTGCCGGACCCTGCTTCGAGGCCGGACGTTACGGCATCGTCGCAGGCCAACTCTGCGCTGCTATCCAAGAGGAGTTGGGCATCCCCGCCGTCACCGCCATGGCCGAAGAGAACCCCGGCGTAGACCTCTACCGACAAGACCTGTGCATAGTCGATTCAGGGGCCAACGCCTCCGCCATGCAGGATGTGATGGGGCGCATTTGTGCCCTCGCCCACAAACTGCTGGCGGGAGAACCTGTGGGCCGCCCCAGCGACGACGGCTACTTCCCTCGTGGCATCCTCCGCGACGAAATGGTGGAGGACACCAGCGCCCAGCGCCTCGTGGCCATGGCCTTGGCCAAGGGACAGGGCGAACCCTTCGAGTCTGAACTGGTGGTCACCACCTTCGAGCCGGTCGAAGCTCCTCCCCCCGTCAAAGACCTCTCCGGGGCAACCATCGCCGTGGTCACCGATGGCGGCCTCGTTCCCAAGGGCAACCCCGATCGCATCCCCAACTACGCCGCCCACATCTGGGGCTCATACGACATCTCCGAAGTGGCCGATCTGCGGGGTGAGGACTACGAGGTCGCCCACCGTGGCTACGACACCCGCTACGTACAGCAAGACCCCGACCGCCTCGTCCCTGTCGACGTGCTCCGCGAGATGGAGGAGGCAGGCATCATCGGCAAGGTCTTCGACGAGTTCCTGTCCACCTCCGGCTTGGCCAACCCGCTGGCCAACAGCCGCCGATTGGGCCGAGAGATGGCCCAGAAGCTGAAGGAGTCGGGTGTAGACGCCGTGGTCCTCACCTCTGCTTGAGGGACATCCACTCGCAGCGGCGCTGCGATAGCAACCGAACTCGAGAAGGCGGGGATCCCCGTAGCCCAAGTCACCTCCGTAGCCCCCGTAGCCCGCATGGTGGGGGCCAACCGCGTAGTCCTGGGCCACGGCATAGTCCACGTCCTAGGCGACGCCAGCGTCTCCCCAGCCGAGGAAAAGGAGCTGCGCCGTCAGCTAGTCACCCAAGCCCTCGAGGCCCTACAGACGTAGTGGGGCTGACAAGGCGGTATGAGGCATAGAGGGAGATGGGATTCTTCGTTAACATTGCAGTGATCACAGTGGGAGCTGCCGTCTATGTGGGTCGAGCGACGGTTCGCTGTCGATACTTGTAAGCCGGATTAGCCAAGTGAATACACCCATGTCGCATTCCCTATGTCGCGGAGCACAGGATGACGGCAGTCAGCGTACCTAGGCGGTGATGGATTCCTTGCTCTCATGGGCCTTCAACAGTTCCGGCATCAGATGCTTGGAGGCCCGTTCGAACTCGATGCCAACGAGCCGGTCTTCGGCGTCTATATCGGCGTTGACCCCATCAACAATCACATGGGTCCATACGCCAGGATTCTTGCTGAAGCTGATGTATGCGCTATCTGTCTCAGGGTAGTAGCGGATTTCCACGATTTCCCCTCCTCGTGAAGCTGCTATCCACAAACGCCGTGACCACTGTCTCTCTATCTTCTAGCGTTACTACTCGGAGGGCGTGTAGGTTGTCACGGTCAGGATAGGGTACCCAGCCCCAGAACCGGATGCAACCATCGGGTTGAACTTCTCGCATATCGGGATCCTCAATGATCTGCGCAATCCAGTCAAGCTGGATGTATGAACGCTCCCCCCGAAGCTGGTCCATGACGTGACGAGTGAGCTTCAATGCGCTTATCCTATACCAGAAGAATCCCTCAGTCTATGAGAATTGTGAGGCAGCGAATGACTGATCGTGTTGGTGTCGGCTTTTCCCGTGGGCTCGAGCCTCTGGAGATCATGGAGTGCGCCGTGCTGGCTGAGGAGTTGGGGTACGAGTCGGCGTGGGTGGCCGAGGGGCATGCTGGCGACCAGTTCGCCATCCTGACGGCCATCGCCATGCGTACCAACAGGATACTGCTGGGCACCAGCATCAGCAGCGTCTTTGCTCGGACCGCTCCCACCATCGCCATGGCCGCGGCCACTGTCGACCTCTACTCCGGCGGGCGGTTCATCCTAGGTCTCGGCTCCAGCCATAAGGTGCAGGTGGAGCCGGAACATGGCCTTGTCTTCGACCATCCGGTACAGCGAGTTCGGGAGTGCGTCGACATAGTGCGGGGGCTGCTTCGGGACGGCCGCATCTCCTACCCCGGCCAGGTGACGAACATCCAGCAGTTCGACTTCTGGTTCGAGACCCAACGCAAGGAGATGCCGGTCTACATCGCCGCTGTCCGCCCCAAGATGCTCCAGATATGCGGTGAGATATCCGAGGGAACGATCCTCACATGGTGCACACCGGAACACGCCAAGATGGCGGCCGAGAACGTGGCCTTGGGCGCGGAACAGGCGGGCAAGAATCCCGCGGATGTGGACGTCACCAGCTTGGTGAACTGCTTTGTCTCCGACGACAAGGACGAAGCCCGCGACAAGATGCGTGGCCCGATGGCCACCTACGCCGGGTTTTGGCCACGCTACCGCAAGCTGATGGCCGACGCTGGTTACCCCGACGAAATCGAACAGGTAAAGCTGGCTTGGCAGGCGGGAGACCACGACCGGGCGAGGCAGCTCGTCCCCTCAGGCCTCATCGACCAGATATCCCTCGTGGGAACGCCAGCAGAGTGCCGCGCGAGGATCGCCGAATACCACGCAGCGGGGCTGAGACTGCCTATTGTGACGCCTAGGGTGGAGGGGCCCACAGCCAAGGAAGACGCCATACGGGTGATACGGGCCTGTGCTCCGGGGACGTAGGGTCGAACCCTTCATCCCAACCTAGCTGCTCTTCTAAGGAGATTGTTTCGGAAGTCCCTTTCCCCTGACATAAGAGGGTTAGCACGAAGGGATAGCGCTGTCGAGATTGCGTGTAGGGCAGTTGGTGTTAAACTGCCGCCCGCTCGGTTGCGGTCGCGGGTATGGTGTCCTGAGCAGGCGCTTCGTGAGGCCAGCGCCCTGGATGCAAGTCGTCGCCAATGTGGGCGTGGATGACGTCCAGCATGTCGAAGTCCCACTCAGAGACGAAGGTGATGGCGGTACCGGGACGCCCCATTCTAGCCGTGCGTCCGATGCGGTGGACGTATTCCTCTAGGTTGCTGGGCATATCATAATTGACTACATGAGATACTGCCGGGATGTCCAGCCCGCGGGCTGCCACGTTGGTTGCCACCAGCAGGCGCAACTTGCCCGCGCGGAAGCGGTTCATCACGCCTTCACGTTGCGCTTGGCTCATGTCGCCGTGGATGGCTTCCGCTTCCAGACGCCGACGCCTCAACTCGGCCACCAACCGGTCCACGCCGATCTTGGTGCGTCGGAAGATTAGACCCTGCATGTCGTCGCCCGTGCCTTGGAGGAGTTCGCACAAAAGGGGCGTACGATCTTCCGTGGCTACCTCATAGTACACTTGCTCCACTTGCTCCACCGGCTCGGCCTCGCCCCCGGTGCGAATCCACTCGGGGTTGCGCAGGTAGCGGCGGGCCAAGTTGTGTATGGGCCCGGGCATAGTTGCAGAGAAGAGCAGCGTCTGCCGTGGTGTGGGGACGTAACGCAGGATGTACTCGATGTCTTCGGCGAAACCGATGTCCAGCATCTGGTCGGCCTCGTCTAGTACCACTATAGAGACGCGCCCCAAATCGACCGTGCCCCGCGACATGTGGTCCATGAGTCGGCCGGGCGTGGCCACGATGACCTGCACGCCACGTTCCAAAGCGGTCAATTGGCGGCTCATAGCTTGTCCGCCGTAGATGGTCAGAGGATGGATGTTGCGGTACTTGCCAAGGCGCGAAATCTCGTCGTTGACCTGTTTGGCCAACTCCCGGGTAGGAGCCAAGACCAATGCTTGGGGGGCCTTGACGTTGGGGTCGACCTTCTCGACTAGCGGTATGCCGAAGGCCGCGGTCTTTCCCGTGCCGGTCTGGGCTTGTCCTACGAGGTCGCGCCCATTTCGCACCAGGGGAACGACTTTCTCCTGGATAGGAGTGGGCTCGTTGTAGCCCATCTCGTCCAAGGCACGGGCGATGCGACCTTCGACGGGCAGGCAGCCGAAAGTGGCATCGGTGGCGTAGGTGTGAGGCTGAGATGGACGACGCTGCTTGCGTGGCGCAGGTCTTTCAGCTGGCCTATCGGAAAGTGCTCTGTCGGGCCGAGCTTTGGCTGGCTGGCGTGGGGCTGTTGTTACCGTTGGTGCTGTGCTGGTGGTCGACGCCTCATCTGGGGGAGGCGGGCCCGGCTTGCGTCGAAAAATACCTAAGAGCTTGTTGGACAGTGAGAAATTAATAGGGAGACCTCCGTTGGCAGGGGTAACGAAACCATCGTGGAAAGGGAGAGGAGAGGACTAAAAGTCGGGGTAAGACTAGTGGATGTCATGGTGCTTCTAGGGTCAGTCTAACCACAGAAGGCCTCTGTTGTCAAAGCTCGCCAGCCCAGAACAAGGTAGAGCGATATGGACCACTCGTTACCGGCCGTCTATTTGCCGAAGTGATATAATCCCACTCAGGCCCGCTCGCGGATGCTTTTGCTCAGCGGTCGAACTTGACGGGCTGCGGAGGGCAGAATGCCCAACACGAAAGAACTGAACCTGCTTTGCATGTCGGGGCAGGGGTCTGTCCAAGCTGGCGAGGTGCTGGCCAAGCTCTATTCCGACCAAGGCCGCTACGTGTCTGTGAACGTCTATCCAGGCACGCGGGCCCGCAGCGCCCCCGTCATCAACTACGTCAAGATATCTGATTCCGCCGGCCTCGCCAGTTGTGCCAACTACCGCCCGGAAGAGGTCATCGTATTCCAAGAAGAGCTTCTGCTGACGGCCAAGGAAAACAGCCACGAGCTGGTCGCCGATGCCATCGGGCGGATGAAGCGTGGAGTTCTGTTGGTCAACAGCCCCAAGGCCCCCGCCGATCTCGACCTACCCTTTGACTTCGAGGGGGTGGTGGCTACGGTGGACGCGACAGAGATCGCGGAGCGTTTGCTGGGGCGCACGCCCCCGCCCGTGGGCATCACCATGCTGGGGGCCTACGCCCGCATCACCGAGGCCGTGGACATGGAACCCCTTTGCCAGTGCATACGCGACACCTTCCCTGGGAACTTGGGAGAACGTAACGCACAGGGCGTCTTGGAGGCTTACGAGAAGGTGCAGGCGCTCGGCGGCGTGCAGTTTCAGACGGAACGACGGCCAGCCCGTATCCAGCACGCCGAGATCTCCAGTCTGCCCCAGTACTACAGCTTCGACCGATACGACAAGCTGCCCGGCTTCCGCAAGGGTAGCCCATTCGTCTGGCGGGACAAGGTGCCGGTGTGCAAGGATGCCGAGTGCATCTGCCCCAACAGTTGCATCAGCGAGGTGATGTGCCCGGACGGCACGGGGTTCATCGTGCGCGAGGGTCTGGGGCACCAAGGCTATCGCATTGATGTGGAGTTCTGCCGGGGCTGTGGTATATGCGTGGAAGTATGCGTGGGCCACGCTCTGACCATGGTGGATGAAGACCAGTTGCGCAAGGAGCGCCCCGGCTACGAGGAAGTCACGGTGGAGCCTCATTGGCCCGAGGTATCGACACATCAGCGGGTGGGCATGGAAGCCCCCATACCGCTGCGCCTGCGCAAAGAGGGTCAGTAATGGCGCAGGCAGCGAACCGTACCGCCCTCACCGGCAATAAGGCTGCGGCCCATGCCCTCAAGCTGGCTCGCATCCAGGTGCTCTGCTCCTTCCCAATCGGACCTTCAGACGAGGTGTGCGAAGAGGCGGCGCGCATGATCCAGCGTGGAGAACTCGACGCCAAGCTCATCGAGTTAGAGCACGAGCGCAGCGTGATGAACGCTCAGATTACCGCCACCCAAGGCGGTGTCCGCTGTGCTTTCGCCACCAACTCCGAGGGCCTGCTCATCGCCGCCCAGCAGTTAATATTCGCCTCTTACGCCCGCATACCCATCGTCTTAGTCGTTGCCCACCGTGCCTTGGAGCCCCCGGCTGTTGTCCGTACCGACGACCATGACACGGTGATGTACCGCGACATACACTGGATCCACTATCACTGCGAGAACGCACAGGATGTGTTGGACACTCTGATTCAGGCCTACAGGGTCAGTGAGGACCCCAACGTTCTGCTGCCCACCTTCATGACATACGACGGGTGGGAGGTGTCTCACAATAGCTACCCGGTGGAGCTGCCGTCGCAAGAAGCCATTGATGCCTTCCTGCCAAGCTTTGAGTTGCCGCCAGACATTGACTTCGTGAAGAACCTGGACTTCGCCCAGTACTACTCCGGTCCCCGTATGAGTGGCTACGGCTACATCGACGTCGAGCGGGAGTACATGGAACGGCGTTACCAGCTCGATCAAGCCCTCAACGTGACCACTAAACAGGCCATCGAGAGTGCTCATGCCGACTACCGGCGCCTCAATGGTCGCGGCTACGGGGGTCTCATTGAGGCCGACGGGATAGAGGATGCAGAAGTAGCAGTCGTCGCCATGGGGTCGCTGGCCTCTACGTCTCGGTACGCGGCCCAGTTGATGAAGGAACAGGGCAAACGCGTGGCGTTGGTGAAGGTGCGGGCCTTCCGCCCCTTCCCTGGCGAGGAGTTGGTAACCGCCCTCAAGGGCGTAAAGGCCGTGGTGGTTCTGGACCGCAACCCTGTGGCCGCCGTCTATCACGACCTGCGCAGCGCCATGTTCGGACAGGTCGACCCACCCATGGTTCTAGGACGCATCGCCGGGCTGGGTGGCCGCGACGTGACTTTCTACGATGTGATGTACATGGCCGAGGAGGCGCTGGAAGCGGCGCGACAAGGCCATCCCCGTCGACAACAGGGGTGGCATTTCGAGACCATTGAAGACGAGGACATGCTGGCCCGCACGCTGAGCCGCTGAATATTTAGTTACCAGCGCCTGAGCATGCAAACAGCGAGAGGAAGGCGAGAATGCCCATCAAGATGGTGATGGAGACCGAACCCAAGCGCGTCTTCATGAACGTGACCGCCAACCAGTGCCCCGGATGCCCGGAGAACCTTGCCACCCGGCTGGTGATGCAAATTGTATTCGATCACCTATCCGAGCAGGACCCAATCGTGTTCGGCCAGGGATGCGGTATCGGGCGCGACTTTCTGCAACGCAGCGGGCTGGGCACCCACGACAGTGGCATCGTAGGTCTGCTCACCGCCATGCAGGTGCGGGATATCGACCGCCCCATCGTCGTCATCGATGGCGACGGCCAAATCGACATCGGTTTGGAGGACTTGGCGACCGCCTTCCAGCAAGGCTACAAGTACCTGCACGTTGTCTGCGATAACCAAGCCCACGCCGCCAGTGGCAGCCACGCCACCGGAAGCACCCAACCCTTAGCCCGTACCAGTGTGCGTCCTACTGGCAAGCTGCGCCATCCCAAGCACTTCCCACTGATGCTGATGTACAGTGGCGCCGAGTACGTTGCCACTGCCTCCACATCCCATCCACAAGACTTGGAGCGAAAAATAAAGGCGGCGTGCACTCGGCTCCCCGCCTTCATCCAGATACTCACGCCCTGCAACCCTTCCTGGGGCTATGACGACCACAAAGGGGTGGAGGTCTCGCGCTTGGCAGTGGAGTCGGGCATGTGGCCCCTTTACGAGTGGAAGGATGGCGTGTTCGCCCGCCAGAACATCCCACGCAAGGCTACGGTGCGGGAGTACACCGCCTCCCAACGTCGCTACGCCCACCTTGACGAGTCAGACCAACAGCTGATGGAAGAATATGTCAGTGACTTGGACTCGATGCTGGGCAAGCTGCAGAAGGGGTTTTCAGGCTGAAGGTAGGTCCGCGTCGTAAAACTGCTTTTGACGGATTTAGCATCGATGGCACGACCCTGGCTCCGCCACTACCCTGCTGGACTTGGCGCCAGCTTGGAATATCCCAATATCCCCCTGTACCAGCTGCTTCAGGACTCGGCGCGACGCTTCCCGGATAGGACCGCTATCGTCGCTTACGATGGCGAGACAGGCCGCGAGACTGCCTCCAAAACGTATTGCGCTTTAGATGATGAGTCGTCCCGGCTGGCGGCTGCCTTAGCCGACTTGGGCGTACTCAAGGGCGACAGGGTGGCCTACTCGCTACAGAACTCGCCGTTCTTGGTGGTGAGCTTCTACGGAATCCTCAAAGCCGGAGCTGTCCCCGTTCCCTGCAATCCCATGTACCAAGCCGACGAGCTTTCTCACCAGCTCGACGACTCAGGGTCGTCGACTATCATCTGCGACATACAATCGCTGCCTGTTGTGGGGCAGGTACGGGAACATACGGGTCTGCAGAGAGTGGTGGTAACGGATGTGGTCGAGGCTCCCGATAACGCATATAGCTTCAACGATTTGGTCGCGCAGCATGAGCCACTGGCCCATCTTCCGGATATAGAACCGGCAGATGACTTGGCGTTGCTCCCCTACACCGGGGGCACCACCGGTGTGCCTAAAGGGGCGATGTTGACCCATGCCGGCATGGTGGCGAACGCCATCCAGTTCTCACGGTGGTTCGACTATCAGCCTGGGGAAGAGGTGTTCATCGCGGCCCTGCCCCTTTCCCACATAGGCGGGATTGCTGGGGTTATGAGCGTACCAGTTGCCGTGGGCGGGACCATAATCCTATTCCGGCGTTTCCACCCCCAAGGGGTGCTTCAGGCCATCGAAAGCTACCGCGCCACCCGCTTCCTCGGCGTTCCGACCATGTACATAAATCTTCTGGGGCTTCTGGGCCAGCCCGACTCCTCCCGTTACGACCTGTCGTCGTTGGGACCCAGCCGTACCAGCGCCGCCCCCCTTCCCGAAGCGGTCAAGGAAGCTTTCGATAAGGTTGTGGGCCGCGAGGTGCTCATTGAGGGCTACGGTCTCACCGAGACGTCGCCCCTCACCCATGTGAACCCGCCCCAGAGAGCACGCTTGGGTTCGATCGGCGTTCCTCTGCCCGACACCGATGCTCGTGTTGTAGACCCTGATGACCGTACCAAAGAATTGGCTGTCGGTGAGGTGGGCGAGTTAGCCCTGCGCGGGCCACAGGTTATGAGGGGCTACTGGAAGAGGCCGGACGCCACCGCCGAGGTGATGCTTGACGGATGGTTTCATACTGGCGACCTTGCCCGCATGGACGACGACGGCTACTTCTATATCGTCGATCGCATCAAGGACGTAATCAACGCCGCTGGCTTTAAGGTGTGGCCTCGGGAGGTGGAGGAGGTCCTCTACCGACACCCGTTGGTGCACATGGCGGCCGTGGCGGGTACAGCCGACCCATATAGAGGCGAGACGGTGAAGGCGACCATCGTCCTCAAAGACGACACCCCTCAGCCAGAGGAAACCATTCGCGACTCCCTCATCGCCCACTGCCGTACCCAACTGGCTGCCTACAAGGTGCCTCGCATCATCGAGTTCCGCGACAGCCTGCCCGTCAGCTCGGCCGGAAAGGTGCTACGGCGGGAATTGCGGTGACGCTGCCTAACGCGGCTCAGGCCCACGTTGCTAGAGAGAAAATCACGGAATACCTGCTTTCCCCAGTTATAGACCGAGGTCAGCATAAGCAGGCCTTTTTTGTAAGGTTTGGTTTTCGAAGAGACCGGTGGGAAGAGTTTGCCAATGCCCTACGTTCTCACTGCCAACTACAAGATGTGGTGGAGATTGTGCAGACATAGTATGGGACACGGCATACTGTTGTAGGACCTCTGGACAATCCGGACGCCCGCAACCCCAATGTGAGGAGCGTTTGGCAAGTAGATCATTGGACCGAGTACCCTAGGTTTATCACGGCGTATCCGGATCTCTAGGCAGGCACATTGTGTTCAATGAACTGGACGTCATAACCCTGACGGAGCACATATCTGGTGATAGCATTTGGAATATCCCCCAGTCTAGTCCGCTGCTAAAAGATGGTGCGGTAGAGGGACTCCTGCCTGGGGACGTGGGAACGATAGTGTACGTGCAAGGTAGTGGGGAAGCGTTTGAAGTCGAGTTTTTAGAGCAAGGGGGGTGGACGGTAGCCATAGCCACCGTGTTCCCCGCCCAGATGCGCGCCGCCTCCGAGGAAGACTTGGCCAACGACCGCTTCTTCAACCAGACACCGGCGTAGCCCCTCAGGTCCCCCTATATCGCTGGCCTCTGTTTGTACCAGCCTGCGTGTTGTTGATACGTGTAGGCCGTCCTGATGACGGTCTCCTCCTCGAAAGGCCTGCCAGCTAGCTGAAATCCCAACGGTAGGCCTCCTTCGGTGAATCCGCAGGGCACTGAGATGGCTGGCATCCCGGTCTCGTTGAAGGGAGCGGTGAAGCTGCGCCCCAAGACCACGGTGGAGGGGTCGAAGCTGTCGAACAGGGGTGCGGGTCCTAGCATTGTGGGGCAGCCGATGAGGTCAACACGCTGCATCACTTCGGCGAATTCCCGGCGGATGCGAGTGCGGGCCTGCTGCGCCTTCACGTATTCACCGGAGCCGAAAAGACCGCCAAGGTAGAAACGGTGACGCACCACTGGGCCAAAGTTCTGGGGCTGCGATTGTAGGTTGGCCTTGTGATAGGCGTAAGCCTCGCTCATCATGATAAGCCAGTTGGCTGGCCCAGCTAGGTCGAGGCTTGGGATAGTGACTTCTTCGATGCGCGCCCCCAACCCTTCCAGATCAGTCAGGGCTTTCTCCACTGCCGCCAGAATCTCTGCATCGGCTCCCGAGCTGGCGTCGAAGAAGTAGTGACGTGGCACACCGATAACCAAACCGTTGACGTCCTCACGCAGCGACGCCGAGTAGTCGGGTACGGACGTCTGGCTGCTGGTGGGGTCATCTGGGTCGTGTCCGGCGATGGCCTGCATCATATGGGCGGTGTCTTCCACGGTCCACGTCATCGGACCGACATGGTCCAGTGACCAACTCAGAGGTAGGACACCGTGGCGGCTGACTCGCCCATAGGTGGGTTTCAGCCCCACGATGCCACAGTAAGATGCAGGTCCGCGAATGGAACCGCCGGTACACGAACCGAGCGTTCCCATGCAGGTGCCAGAAGCGATGCCTGCGCCTGATCCGCTACTGGAGCCTCCGGTGACGTGGTCAAGGTTCCAAGGATTGCGTGGCGACTCGTACAGACTTGCAGGGAAGCCCAACGCGAACTCGTGCATGGTCAGCTTGCCCAGCAGTATGGTTCCCGCCTCGCGTAGGCGCGTCACCACGGTCGCGTCGCTGTCAGGCACGCGGTGCTCCAATACCTTCGACTGCGCTGCGGTGCGTATACCGGCGGTGTCATACAAGTCCTTCAGAGCGATGGGTATGCCGTGCAGTGGCCCGCGATAGTCTCCGCGCGAAATCTCGGCCTCGGCTGCCCTCGCCTGCTCCATAGCCGAATCGGGCAGCAGTGTGATGTAGGTCTTCAACTGGTCGTCGACGGACTCGATGCGATCGAGCAAGGCTTGGGTTAGTTCGACTGGCGATAACTCTCGACTCTGAATGAGCCCGGCGGCTTCATGGATGCTCAGATGGTGGAGTGCTCGGCTGGAAGAGGTCATAGTGTCACCTCCCCTGTCGCAGCGGGAAGACCGCTGGCGCTCGGCAGAAATATGCCCGCCACTTCCTCCTCTGAGAGGTCGGCATCGTGCAGGGGCGTCATCCGGTCTTGGAAGGCGTCGTAGAAGACCCGTAGCTGCTGCAACTCGTCGTCGGGCATCTCCAGCCCGGCTCGGCGCACCAGAAAGCGGAATTCGTCGTCAGTGAGTGTGGTCATGGTAGTGCCGACCTTTCAGGAGCTTCTCGCACCAGTCGTATGGTGGTCAGGCTGCATCCAGCAGAGACCTCAATCGTTTCCAAGGGCCTTGGAGTCCTGAGCACCGAGCGCAATACTACCACGCGGCCCTACCGTCCATAAGGCTGCCTCTCTCGTGACCCGCCTTGACGCTCCCATACGACGAACCTAGAATCGGGCTGGAACGATGATCCGTAGGGAAGTCGGAAGGGAGTAGCTGTGAGCAAGGCTTTGGATGGCATTCGGGTGATTGACATGACCCATGACCAAGCTGGGCCATCGTGTACGCAGATGCTGGCTTGGCTGGGCGCTGAGGTAATCAAAATCGAGATACCCGATGGTCGCGGCGACCGGGCCCGCTGGCTGCGACGCGACGACCCCGACAAAGATAGCTTCTTCTTCCTGCTGCTGAACAACAACAAGAAGAGCACGACGCTGGACCTGCGTAACCCCAAAGGCAAGGAGCTGTTCAAGACCTTGGTGGGGCAGGCCGACATCATGGTGGAGAACCGCGGGCCAGGCGCCATGGATAGATTGGGCTTGGGCTACGACGATCTGAGCGCCATCAACCCTGGCCTCATCTACGCCTCAGTCAAGGGGTTCGGCTCCTATGGCCCTTACGCCGAGTACAAGTGCTTCGAGCCGGTGGCACAAGCCACTAGCGGGGCCATGAGCATCACCGGCTATGCCGACAGCCCGCCCACGCCCTCCGGCGTGAATGTGGGCGACTCAGGCACCGGCATGCACATGGTTATAGGAATTCTGGCAGCAGTGGTGCAACGTCAGGCCACGGGCAAAGGTCAAAAAGTGGAAGTGGCCATGCAGGAGGCGGTGCTGAACCTGACCAGGGTGCAGTTCACCAGCACCCTCTCCAGTGGCGACCCGGTGCCCCGCGCCGAAAGCCACCTCGGCGGTGCCGGAGGCGAGGTGCGCGGGTTGTTCAAGTGCGCTCCCGCGGGCGAAAACGAGTATGTGTTCCTGCTGGTGCCCTCCGACATACCGGGCATGTTCAACGCCGCTGCCCGTGCTATGGGCCGCGAGGAACTGCTGGAGGACCCGCGCTTCGCTGACAGGAGTATTCGCGATCGGCACGGGGCTGAGCTGGCAGCCATTATTCAGGAGTGGACATCTACGCGAAATAAGGAAGACGTGATGGCCGCCTTCGCTGGTGAGGGTGTGCCCTGCGGGGCCGTGTTCGACACCTCCGAGGTTCTGAGCAATCCCCACCTGCGCGAACGCGGTATGGTCACCGAAATTGATCATCCCACGCGGGGCCGGGTCTCCATCATCGGATGCCCAGTCCGGCTGTCCGACTCTCCGGTGGAGGTCTCGCCCGCACCCCTGTTCAGCCAGCACTCCGACGAGATATTCACCACATTGGGCGGGCTGACACAGGACGAGGTCAATGAGTTGCGTAGCCAAGGCGCTATCGTATAGGCAATGGCCCGCCTCCACGCATCACGAACAAACCGTCCCAATCGAGCCCTGTAGTCTGAATAATCTGCCCCGGCTGGGAGGCCCTTGCATGGCGTCGTCTGTACACTTTGGCATATTCGATTGGATCGACCGCAGTGAACTAAGCATCGCCGACAACTACGACATGCGGCTGCGCATGTTGGAATATGCCGATGATGCCGGTTTCTACTGCTACCACTTGGCGGAGCATCAGGGGTCTCCTTTGGGGATGGCGCCGTCACCGGCTCTGTTTCTAGCCGCGGCTGCCCAGCGTACGCAGCGAATCCGGTTGGGCCCGTTGGTCTACCTGTTGCCCATCTACAACCCACTCAGGCTGGCCCAAGAGATATGTATGTTGGACCATCTTAGCCGGGGCCGGTTGGACCTTGGAGTAGGTCGAGGCATCTCCCCAATCGAGCTTTCCTTCTACAATGTGGGCACCGACGAATCGCGCGGGATGTTCCAAGAGGCGCTTGACATAATCACCCAAGGACTCACCAACGGTGTCCTGGACTACCAAGGGGAACACTTCTCCTTCGACGAAGTGCAGTTGCATGTGGAGCCCTACCAGCGCCCCTATCCGCCTTTATGGTACCCCACGGACAATGAGGAGCGCACCGAATGGCTGGCGAGGCAGGGGTTCAACACAATCACTCACTACCCGCCCATGGACCGCGTTCGAGAGCTATTCGACCTGTACAGGCGGGTGTGGGAAGAGCATCAAGAGGATGAAGGACGACTCAACGGTCACGAACCCGACCCCAAATATGGAGTCGTCAGGCACGTCTACGTCGCAGAGACGGACCAAGAGGCGATGAGCGAGGCCAAAGCAGCCTTTGCCTACTTCAACGACAACTTCAACTACCTGCGGACAGTGCGAGGCGACCCCGGACGCACCGCATTCCTGGCAGACTTCGAGGCGCGTATGGCCGACGGCCTACATGTTGCGGGTTCGCCCGATTCAGTCGTGCAGCAGGTGCGCCACCACATAGAGGCCACGGGAACCAACTACTTCGTGGGCTCGTTCTTCTTCGGCAACCTCACCGAAGAGCAGACCCTTAACTCCCTCAAGCTCTTCTCCGAGAAGGTGTTGCCGGAGTTCAGGGTTACTACTCGATAGGGTCACAGCGCGTCGCGTTATTGCAAGTAGTGAATTGGAACGTCCAATGGGCTACGCCTAGGTCGGCACGCCGCGCTGAAATTCTGAAGCGGATCGGTCAACATGCTCCCGAGGTCGTGTGCCTGACCGAGTCGGATGTTGGTTTGCTGTCCGAGAGCGGCCATACGATTTACTCACAGCCTGACCGTGTATACGCGATCGAACGCCGGCGGAAAGTCCTGCTGTGGTCGAGAGACCCATGGGAGCAGGTTGATGATGTTGGCGTCGACTCCATGCCACCGGGGCGCTTCGTGTCTGGGGTTACACAGACCTCAGTGGGAGAGGTGACCGTTGTCGGAGTCTGCATTCCTTGGCACGGCTCGCGAACGCGGTATTCCGACGACGGCGTAAAACGCGGACCATGGGAAGATCATAAGCAATTCTTGGTCGACCTGCCCCAAGTGCTCAGCCGGGCATACCGGGGACGTTTGATAGTCCTGGGTGACTTCAACCAGCAGGTCGGGCAAAACGGCTACGCACCCCACCACGTCCGAGATGCGCTTCAGCCGGCCATCCCACCTTGGTTAACCCTCGCTACGTCGGCTCTTGGTGTCCAGGGGGTCAGGAGCATAGACCACATTGCTGTGAGTGAGAGCCTGGCCGCCGAATCTCTCGGGATAATCAGCAATGCCGACGGTGAGCGTAAACTCTCAGACCATTTTGGAGTGTTCGCGGGGTTGTCTGCCCGTGATTCCCGATAGCATCGAAGACTCCAGAGGACATGTTCCTACTTCGTAGGCTTCTTTGGCAACCTGACCGAGGAGCAGACTCTCAACTCTTCAAGCTCTTCTCCGAGAAAGTGTTGCCGGAGTTCGCGTCTTAGGCTAGGTCCCGAGAGGAACCCAGCGTGCTAACTACTTAGGACGGTCAGCCCGCCAGCTGTTTCTGATAAGCGTCGGCGGCTCGGAGAACCGTTGCGTCCTCCCCCATGCGGCCGACTAGCATCATGCCCACCGGGCGGCCGTCGGACATGCCACAGGGGACATTTATTGCTGGGTGTCCCGTCACGTTGAAGCAGCAGGTGTTTGCCAGCATCTCGAAAGCTCGATCTGTGTAGTCTTCGCGGCTGACGTTGGCGTCAGGCAGGCGGGTAGCCTTCATGGGCAACGTGGGCATCACCAGTAGGTCGTGCTCTTGCAGTGCCTCGTCGTAGGCGTCCTTGAGGGAGCGTGCTAGGTTCTGTGCTTTCGCGTAATAGCGTCCATGATAACGCTGCTGCATGTAGTGGCCGAACAACACCGTCAGTTTGGTGGTTTCCGATAGGTCATCGGCGCGGGATATGCGCCCACGGGCGTAGACGTCCAGAAGGCCCGTCAGGTAGTGGCCCTTCCAGTTGGTGCCCATGCTGTTGCCCTCGACCATAAGTCTAGTGGCCCCTTCGTTGGCGATGGGCTGCCAGACTGCTGGGCCGTCGCGGTGCCAAGGGATGGAGATGTCGGCTACGCTTGCCCCTATTCTCGTGAAGGAGTGGGCCGCTTCGGACACCATCGCGTCCACATCCTCTTCCGACAGACCTTCCCAGCCGAAACCCTCTCCTACTACGGCGAGGCGCAGGCCGGTGGCATCGCCAGTGAGGGATTGCGTGTAGGCTTGGGGCTGCAATCCGGCACGCTGTCTCGGGTCGAGACCATCGGGTCCGGCGATGGCCTCCAGAAGTTGGGCCACTTCGGCTACGCTCTGAGCCATGGGGCCGGTGTGGTCCAGGGTAAGCTCGATGGGGAATATGCCGGTGTAGGGCACCAGACCATAGGTCGGTTTCAGGCCGTATATGCCGCACCAACAAGCAGGTATGCGTATGGAGCCGCCTTGGTCGCCCCCAATGGCTAGGTCTACCTCACCCGCTGCCACGAGAGCGGCGCTGCCACTTGAGGAGCCTCCCGCGGCGTACTCAGTATTGTGGGGGTTGCGCACTGGGCCGGTGTCCGAGGTGTGGCTGCCACCGGAGAAGCAGAGGCTCTCGCACACCGCCTTCCCCATGATGTGGCCCCCGGCATCGAGGATGCGGGTGACGATGGTGGCATCGACATCCGGGACATAGCCCTCAAGGGTGCTCGTGCCATTCATCATCGGCACGCCAGCGACGCACACGTTGTCCTTGATGGCCACGGTCTTCCCGGCCAAGGGACCAGAGGATGCGCCGTGAATATCGGAGCGCCAGTACCACGCCCCCAAGGGGTTGTCTTCAGGCTGCGGACGGCGGCCGGGCGTGCGGGGGTACTTCACCGGCAGCGTTGGCTCGGTAAGCTCCTCCAAGCGTGCGTACCGTTGTATCGCCGGCTCCATCAGGCCCTGAAACGACTCCAGGTCCTCATCGGTCAAGTGAAAGCCGTAATGCTCTGCCACCTGTTCCAGATCATCCAGACTCGGTCCCTGAGGGATCATGGCATCCTCCGTTCGTACGTGCTAGCTCTAAGCGGGCGGCCAGACCTGTGGCATCAGATGCAGGGTTCTGTGTCTGTGAGAAGGGGTGGCCCCAGATCCCTTACTATCCGATGGAGTTCCGGCGGATAGAGTTCCGGGCCAAGCTCTCGCCCTCTCCCTGAGGAGAGGGCGAGGACAGGTCTCCTCGCCAGAGGAAAGTCGTGATGGATGCTCAGTGGCGGCGCTACGGCAGGCCGTACAGGGCCTTGGGGTTGTCTCCCAGAATCTTGCCCACCTGCTCCTCGGTGAGGTCTGCCCGCTTCTGAAGTTCGTACAGAGAATCGGGGAAGGTGCCATCCCAGTGGGGATAGTCGGAGGCAAACACCACCTTGTGGTCGCCGATGATCCGCAACGTTTCAGGCAGCAGCCGCTCTTCCGGCTCGCAAGCGACCCAAATGTTGCCCTCAATGATGTAGTCGCCGGGCTTCTTGGTGAGAGTGGGCGCCTCTACCTCGCCGCGTATCTCGTACTCTTCATCCATGCGGTCCATCCAGTAAGGTATCCAAGTACAACCCGCTTCCAGATAGGCCAGCTTGAGGTTGGGGAAGCGCTCCGGCACACCGTCGAACATCATGCTGGTCATCTGACGCATCAGGCCGTAGGGATGGGACAGACAGTGGGCCTGCACTAGACGCTCGAACAAGTACTCATCGGGACCCCGACCCTTCAGCGAGCCGGAGGCGTGTACCGCAAGGGTCGTATCGAGCTCTTGAGAGACCCGGTAGAGCTCGTCGTACTGAGACTTGCCCAGCAAGTACGGGCCGTCGGCTGCCAGCATTCCACCGACGAGTCCCAAGTCCTCCACTGCGCGGCGCATTTCCTTGGCCGACTCGTCCGGGACCTGCAGGGGAAGGAGGGCCACAGCCTTGAGGCGCGGGCTCACCTTGCAGAACTCCTCGGACACATAGTTGTTATATGCGCGACAGAAGGCTGCGGCGTAGTCCGGATCGTTGATGAAGCCTACCCCGAGGCCAGTGGTGGGATAGAGCACAGTGGTCTCCATGCCTGACTTGTCCAGCATGTCGAGCCAGTTTTGGGCATCTATGGTGTTGGGTCCGCCCAAGGTGCCGAACATGGCGCGGTCGAAGGCGTCCAAACCGACGCCCACAGGGCCACGCTGGTTGTATGGCGCCTCCAGGTATTTGCGGTAATGCTGCTCGGTATCCCTGATGTGGCCATCAGCGTCTACTGTTCCGGTGCTCATCTCTACTCTCCTTTTGGGGTCCCGTTTTAGAGTCTGCGGTTAGGTTGCGTGGCTGCTCAGGTGTTCAACGTCGTCTTGAAGAATATGTCTTCCAACTGCACGGGCCGCCTCAACAGGCCTTGGTCCATGGAGCTTGCGATGAGGGTTTCCAGCATGGGGCGGTTCGCCCTGATGCCCAGCGGGTACGGGTCGTCTCCAAACAGGTCGGCTTGTTCGCGGAAGTCGTTGCCCTCGAACAGCAGGTAGGCTGAGCGAGCACGGCGGGCCTGATCGTAGGCTGTCAGCTTGGACGCTTGGAAGGCCTTGAACAGCTCCAACGCTGCCCAAGGATGTTCGCGCAGCACCCGGTTTTGTACGATTACCAAGTGGTTGACCGGGATGATGCCTGCGCTCCGGTAGTAGGCGGCGGTGACCGCTTTACCACCATCCGGAAAGAGGGGGCGGATATTGGGGTTGCCCACCAGAGGCGTACCGGCATAGCGGTCGATGCCGCTCATATTCGCCGGACCCCCTCCTCGTGGAAACCCGTAGGCGGCGTCCAACTCGCCACGGTCCAGCATGGTGTCCAGGGTTTGGTCGCGGCTCATCCAGTTCAGTGAAACACCGGGCGGCGGGTCTTGGTCCAAACCCAAGGCCCCGCCGTGGCTCATCTCCTGGAGGCGACCGTTGTACCATGTAACATCCGCTGCTTCGATGCCGTGCAACTCTTTCATCGTTGCCCGCATCCACAGGGCCGCGGTCATATCGTAGTCGGGCACACCTACCCGCTTGCCCCGCAGGTCGCCAAGGGTCTCAACGCCAGAATTGGTGTTGACGTACAAATCCAGCCAGACGAAGGCCTTGCTCAGGAACACCGGCAATGCGCTCCAGTCCCAGCGCGTACCGTCGGACCTCTCGCGAGCTAGGAGCGTCTCGGAGATAGACATCTCCGAGACATCGAACTCGTCATACTCAAGGTTGCGGTAGAACAACTCGCCCGGAGGCAGGGTGACGAACCCCAAGTCGATATTCTCCGCCTTGACCGCGCCATCCTTCAGGGCTTGCGCCCGTGGGTTGGCGGAGAAGGCGGCGGTGAGGCTTAGGGACATGGCGCTCCTTGTACAGTCTGTTCTGCTACTGCCCCTTCCGCTAATGGCGGCCTTGCCCTATACCCACCCAGGCTGCATTTGTGTTTGGCCACGAAGTGCATCACGAGACGAGAGGCCTCTGGGGCCACGGACGGATCTGTTCAAGGGCGGCCGAGGCGCGAAGTATGGTGGCCTCGTCTTCATGTCGCCCGATGATATGAAGCCCGATGGGCAAGCCGTCGCTGGACATGCCACATGGAATGCTGGCAGCGGGCGAGCCGATGACGTTGAAGGGCCTTGTGTAGGGCGAGAAGCCACGTCGCGGGTCTTCCATGTCGTGATTGCCGATACGGGTCGGAAATTGCCCATGGGGGAAGGCAGGCACTGCCACCGTCGGCGTCATCAGCAGGTCGTACCGCTCCAGCAGGTCGGCCAGCCTGGACTTCATGACCTCGATCGCGGCGATGGCCCGGGCATAGTCGACACCCGTGGCGTGGGCTCCATGTTCTAGGAAGGTCCGTCCATAATCGGTCAGGCCCTCGGGGTTCTCCTCCAGCAGGTGTCCCCAACTGGCGAAGTTGTTGGAATAGAAGATGTCGTAGAAGGGGGGCAGCGGGTTGTGCAGAGCGAAGTCTGTTTCGTCCACCTGGCACCCCAACTCTTGAAAGACTTGGGCCGTGGAAGAGGCGGCCTCCAGCACCTGCGGGTCTACCGGGCAATAGCCTAGGTCGGGACTCCATGCTATGCGCAGTCCCTGTATGGACTGCCCCAAGCCAGCGGAGTAGTCGGGTGTGGCTGACCGCAAGGAGCTGGGGTCACGGGAGTCGTGCCCTGCAATCACCTGTAGCAGCAGGGCGGCATCCTGCACCGTGCGTGCCATGGGCCCCGCCTGCGAGGTGAGGTTGGGGGACGGCCTTCCGAACCCGCCCCCCCGCGGGACTCGCCCCAAGGTGGGCTTGAGGCCGTAGAGGCCGCAGAAACTGCTGGGAAGTCGCACCGAGCCACCGCCGTCAGTCCCAGGGGCCACGGAGGACAACCCGGCGATCACAGCCGCCGCCGCCCCGCCACTCGAACCGCCACTGGTGCGGGTCGGGTCCCAAGGATTGCAGCAGGGATCCCCCAGTCGGTTCTGGGTAACACCCAGGAGGCCGAATTCAGGGGTGTTGGTCTTGCCCAAGATCACGGCCCCGGCACCCTTCACCCGCTCTACTAGAACGGAATCGCGGTCGGGCACCATGTCGTTGAAGACTAGGGAGCCCATGGTGGAGCGAATGCCTTTGGTCGCCTCCAAGTCCTTGATGGAGGTTGGGATGCCCAACATGGCTCGCCGTTCGCCACGTGCCCTTGCGGCGTCCGCCTCTTGGGCTTGAGCCATGGCCTCGTCGCCGCAGACGGTGAGGTAGGCGTTCAGCCGTGGGTTGAATTCTTCAATTCGGCGCAGGTAAAGCTCCGTCAACTCTACGGACGAGACCTCCCCGCCATCCATCATCTCCAGGAGTTGCGACGCGGGGGCAAAGGCCAGGTCGGCATCGGCCATACAATCCTCCTTATCATGGGCCCGGAAGTCACAAAGAAGCCAGCCAGTCGACCGAAGGGGCCGCTGCTGCGCGTCGATATTATCGCGCATCCAGCTTTGGCGCAACGACAGGCCAAGATGAGAGGTCCCACATGTCATAGGCTGCCTCATGTCGTGGCGGAATCAGCACGCAGTTTCTTGAGCACGCCGAGGTGGAATTCGCCATGTCAACTTCTAGAGGAAGACGACAGAGAGACTGAAGTGCGGATTGGCATCTACGATATCAGGGAGTTGATTGACGCGTTCAAGCTGGCCGAGCCCAAACTTTCCTCATAACCTCTAGCGTGCGTTGACGCTTCTCCCAGCCTCGCGCTACACTGCGGCCACGCTTGGCCTCGCCCTACGTTGGGCTGCCAACTCTAGCACCCAAAGGGGACTCACATGGGAGAAATACTTGGAATTGGAGCGACCCATTACCCGCCGGGGTTGGTCCCGGAAGAGTACAAGCCTTGGCCCTTGGCGCGTATGCTGCATACCGACCCACGCATCCCGGAGTACATGCGTGATGTCAACAACTGGCCCGAGCCTATGCGGCTGGAGTGGGGCGATGACGAGGGTATCACCTCCCACAAGCCTCATCGCGCGCGAGTCTTCGATGCCTTCCGCACCATCCGGAAGAAAATCGACGAGTTCAACCCCGACTTCATGATTATCATCGGCGATGACCAGTACGAGAACTTCAAGGAAGACATCATCCCGCCCTTCTGTGTGCTGGCCTATGATGAGATGCACTCCATCCCCTTCCACCGGCTGGGCGAGCGCCCGAACATCTGGGGTGAGCCCAACGACAAGGTGTTCAACTACAAGGGGTACCACATGGCAGGGCGAGCCTTGGCCCGCGGTCTGCTGCGTGAGGGCATCGATATGTCATACGCCTACAAGCCCCTTCATGGCGACGGGCTGGGGCATGCCTTCGCAAATACCCTGCTGTACCTCGACCTCGATCGCACCGGCTTCGACTATCCGGTCCTGCCACTGGCAGTGAATTGCTATGGCAGCAACGTCATCCGTTATCGTGGTGGCGCAAGCGAGTTCGAGGCCGAGCCCGACCCGCCCTCTCCCTCCCCACGACGATGCTTCGAGATGGGCCAGGCAGCGGCCCGGGTGCTGAAGGACAGCCCTTGGCGGGTGTGTATCATGGCATCGTCCAGCTGGTCACATGGGTTCCTCACAGAGAAGAACCACTTCATGTACCCCGACGTTGAGGCCGATCGAGCACGCCTTGCTGAGCTTGAGTCGGGTGAGCACGTCAAGTGGCGCGATATCCCCTTGGAAGATATCGAGGACGCAGGGCATCAGGAGTTGCTCAACTGGGTGTGTCTCGCTGGCGCGATGCACGAGCTGGGACAGAAGGCCGACGTGCTGGACTGGGTGGAGACTTGGTGCTACAACGCAGGCAAGTGCATGGCCATCTTCAAGTGAAGTCCTGAAGGTCAGTTAAATGTAAGAAGCCGTCGCCTACAAGCGACGGCTTCTTCTTTTCAGGCACGGTGGCTTCTGAGGCACGGTCGTTTCTGGCGAGGCCTGATGCTATCTGCTGCGGGGCTAGGCTCTGTCGTCCGGCTGGTCGGACATGTTGCGTATGATGTCCTCGAGCGTCCTATCCAACTCAGGAGGCAGGTCTACCGGCTCGACGAAAGGTAGGGGTTTGTAGTCCGCCAGAGCGCGGTCGATGATCTGCTTCGCGCTCCGGTCGGATGCCCCGACGCGGTCAAGAGTCTCTTGCAGGTTGCGAGACTCGGTGGCGCCCAAGGACTCCAATTCGCTTAGGTCAATGGTCAGGCCGAACATGGATTTGAGCCGTCGCATTATATCGTAGAAGGCGCGATGGTCACGCTGGATGCCGACCTGCTCGTTACCCCGGGTGAGGAAGGGGTACATGGGCGCCATCGCACCCACCCGCACCATCTCCACGCCGGGATGGTGAAAGTGCGCCATGGTCACCATGGCCATGCCGATGGTGGGCCCGGCCCTGCGTTCGCTACCGTAGTTGGAGAACCCGATGCCGAGCTTCTCCAGCTCTTCCTTCATCTCAGACATGCTGAACACGCAGTTGACGTTGCGCTCAAGTTCCGGCGGTGCAGGCCCGTTGTAACCTTCCACCGAGGCGGTGCGGGCCACACCCAACTCCTTGATAGCCTCAAAGAAGGCTTGGCCGTAGATGTCGATGCGTTGCCAAGGTTCCTCGCCACGGAACAGTATCAGTCCGTCGCCCGCATCGTAGAAAGCGTTTTCCCGATGCATGTCGACAGTGGGGAGGCCGTCCCTGAAGGAGACGCGAGGGCGGAAAGCATCATGGGTGCCAGCGACTTGGAAGGGATAGCACATGAGGTTGACGTATTCGCTCATCTCGCCAATTTTGCGAGCGCTCAGCTTTTCAATCAGGTAGCGCGGAAGCCCACTGGAGATGTCTCCTCCATCCGACCACTGGCGCCTCCAACCAGCAATCATGTGCTTGGCTGGGGGATTCTCCCAGAAGGTAACCAGCGGATCAGCCATGAGGCATCACTTCTTTCAGACGCATAGGCATATCTAAGGGGATCCCGGGAGGCATCACGGGCTTACCACCTCAACTTGGAACGGGAATACCATGTTGTTGCCGTAGCCGCGTCCGTCCCACTTGTTGGGGAACTCTATCGGCTGGGTCTCGCCACGGCTATTCGTGGCCCGGGACATGAGCGTGTAGTTGCCTGTTCCATATGGCTGCCAGTCGTGCTCCCAACGGTACCATGAGTAACCGGACCGTGGCATCAGCCGCTCCACCGGTGCCCAGGACGCGCCGCCGTCGGTGCTGATTTGCACGTCGGTGATATCGTCCTCACCAGACCAAGCTGCACCGGCAATGGTGTAGCCCATGTCAGTCACCAATTCCCCTGGCGCAGGATGGGTGATGATGGACTTGACCTTCATCCGAGTGTGGTAGGTGTAGAAGGAGTCCGCGTCGGGGCCGTTCATGGTCATGTAGCGTTCCATCTGATAGAAGCCCTTGAACTCATAGTCCAGCACATGAAGGGCCGCCAGCCACTTGATGGACGTCATGCCATACCAGCCGGGGACGACAAGACGTAGAGGATGGCCATGTATGGGTGGCAAGGTCTCGCCGTTCATCTCGTAGGCTAGGAGGGTGTCGGGATGCAGGGCTTTCTCCAAGGGCAGGCTGCGCTCGTACGTGACGTCCGGTGGGTCGCCTACGGTCTCGTCGGGGCCGTGATCGGCGCCCTCGAAGAGAACCTCCACCGCTGAGCCAGTAACGCCCGCCATCTCCAGGATGTCCCGCACAGAGACGCCGGCCCACTCGGCGTTGCCCATGATGCCGTGGCCCTTGATCTGTTCCATCACCGAACTGGTGCGGGTGGCGCTAGCCCAGTACTCAGGTACCGGGCTGTTGCCGCAGCACTCAAAGGTCACTTGGAAACGCCTCTGAGGCAGATTCCGGATGTCGTCCATGGACAGGGTCAAGTTGCGTTGTACATGCCCGTCGACGGCTAGGCGATAGGTTGCGGCGTCGATCTTCGGATAATCGCCCCAATGGTTTCGTACGTAGAAGAGGTCGGTCGGGGTGATGGTCTCCTGAAGGGCGCCAGGCGGGGCAGCCCAAGTACGCTCGCCCGCGTTGGTCGGTATCAGCTGAGGGGCCGTGGGCGTCCGTGTCTGTTGAAGGGCCATGTATCCCTCCGTATTTGTGGTGGGAAGGCTGCTATTCCAGGAAGTCGGTCTCCAGCTCAGACGCCGGGTAAGTCACCATCAGTCGAACGGGTATCCATAACTGGTTCACCAGTTTGTGGGGTGTACCTGGCGGGGCCAGCAGCGTGCAGCCCATGCGCACAGTGCGCAATTCGCCGTCAATCACCATCTGCACCGCCCCCGACATCACCATTACGGCTACATCCACCGGATGGGTGTGCAACCGGCCCTCCCACCCCGGTGATAGCTCGACCTCTTTGATGGTCAGGGATGACGAGCCGAGTTCTCGGGAGACAAGAGCGCGTTGGCGAATGTGCGGCGACACTCGCTCGTTGGCTATGGAGCTATGTTCGATGATAGGCATAGTGAGTACCGACTACCTTAACACTAGGCTTCTCGGAAAACAACGCGCCGTCACGCGCTCCACGGCGCTGGGGTCCTTCCCAGCACCCCAGCGCCAAGCGTCGTCCTCCTCTAGTCGTCGGCCGCTACTGGTTGCCCTGCGAACGCAGCCTTCAACGCCTCGCAGGCTTGAGCTACCGCCTTCTTCCCATCGTCGATGATGCCGGGCAGAGCGTAGAACAGGTGGATCTGGCCGTCGTAACGAGTGCAAACCGTAGGCACGCCAGCAGCTTGCAGACGGGCCGCGTAGGCCTCGCCCTCATCCCGCAGCGGGTCGTATTCGGCTGTGATGACCATGGCTGAAGGAAGACCGCTGAGGTCCGCCGCCTTCATGGGAGCGGCGTAGGGGTTCTCGGCGTCGCTGTCTTGGGCCATGTAATGGTCCCAATACCAAGCCATCCCCAGATGCGTGAGGCCGTAGCCGTCAGCGTTACTGGAATACGAGGCGGTGTTGAAGTTGCGCTCGGTCACCGGATAGACCATCAACTGGTAGACGATGGCAGGGCCGCCCTTATCCCGTGCCATCAGGGGCACCACTGCAGCAAGGTTTCCGCCCGCGCTCTCGCCACCCACAGCCAACCGGCTGCTGTCCGCATTCAGGGAGGCGGCGTTCTTGGCTGCCCAAACCGTTGTGGAATAGCAGTCGTCGGCGGCCGCTGGGAACTTATGCTCCGGAGCTAGGCGATAATCGACGGACACCACCACAGCCCCAGCGCCCACGCACATGCGCCGACAGGTGCCATCCACTGAGTCGCGGCTACCCACGACCCAGCCGCCCCCGTGGTACCACATCAGCAATGGAAAGGGCCCGGAGCCTTGCGGTATGTAGATGCGCACCGGAACAGCACCAGCGGGGCCGGGTACATCGCGGTCCTCTACCTTAGCCACTTCGGGGCCAGGATCGGGTGGTGTGGCCGAGTTCGTGCGAGCGAAATGAGGAGTCTGCTCGTGGCGGGGAGGCAATCCCATCTCGGCCATCTTGTCCAATACAGCCTTGGCTTGAGGGTTCAGCGGCATGACGTGTCCTCCTAAGCCCAACGTTTCCGCCAACGTATCGCCGGACAGGCAAACGTGTCAAGGCCGCTGTGTCACATTGCACAAGCCACATCCAGCTTGCCCGTACATTCCCACACGCTTAGAATTGCCACCTGCGACTGGAGTGGGCTAGCTGATGTGTTTTTGCCCATTGGACCACTCTGGGTTCAATCAAATGATAGAGTTCTTGCTCCGGTTGGCCACCGTCTAGGGGGCCGATGAATGGAGGACGAAACATGGCGGAGAACCAGGCGGCCCACGACCTGGTAGATCGGTTGGATGACCGTTTTCTGGTGGACACCCTAGTGGAGTTGGCGCAGGTGCCGACTGATGTGCCCTTGGGGGAGAACACCTTCATGGCCCCGGACGATCCCAAGTTGGTGCACTACGTGCAGCATGAGTTGCGGCCACGAGTCCAGTCCGTGGGCGCGTATGACATCATCGACGCACCGGGGAACCAGATGGTGGTGCGTTTGGGCGATGGGTCTGCTGATCCCTGCTTCCTCGTGATGGTGTATACGCCAACGCAACACCACAACCTGATGGAGGACCCCTTTTCAGGCAAGATAGCCCGCGGTACTGAGTGGGGCTATGATGAGCCATGTGCCTTCGGACAGGGCGTGAGCCAGAACAAGGCGCATCATGCGGTGATGCTCGCCCTGCTCAAGTTGTTCACTGAACATAACATCTCTTTGGAAGGGACGCTGTATTTCGGGGTGAACAACGAGGGGAACAGCAGCCACGAATGCTTCCGCCAGATACTCAGCGTCCTGCCACGTAAACCCCAGTTCGCCCTGCTGCTGGTGGGTAACGGACTGAAGGTGTCGCTGGGCAACCGGGGGCGTGTCGACATCAACGTGGAGATTCGAGGGAAGGCCTCTCACTCCAGCAGTCCACACTTGGGGGCCAGTGCCATCGATGGGGCCAACGCGCTGCTAAACCGGCTTGACCGAGTGCCTTTGGAGGGCTCTCATCCCATTTTGGGAGGACGCCATGTGCTGGCCTACCAGATCGTATACGAGCCGGTGGCTCCCCACACCCTGCCCGATGTGGCACGACTGAGAATCGACCGTCGCCTACTGCCGGGTGACGACCCCGACAAGGCCGTCAGCGAGTTCCGGGAGGCCGTAGGCACCATACCGCAGTACCAGATGAGTGTAGAGAAGGGTCCGGTGATGCTGCCTGCTTTAGTGGAACCGGACAACCTCGGCGTGCAGGCCTTGATGCAGGCCCACCGTCGGGTCATCGGGGCAGATCCTGAGACGATTTACGGGATGGGCAGCTATGATGCAGGCGGGCCATGCGCCGCAGGCATACCCGCAGTGATGTATGGAGCAGGTGGAGGCATCCACCCGCTAGGAGTGGACTTCGTACCTCTATCTCAGGCGAAGACTGAGGCGCGGGTGGTGGCTCACACCGCTATTTCCCTTCTCGGCTAGTATCTCTTCTCTGGGCCGATATGGGCCTATTTCAAGGAGGCAGACGTGGCGCAACCAATGGCGGCCAAGTTCGGACTCAGTCTTTCCAACAGAGCCATACTGTTTGGGTGGGCAACCATCGACGATCTCTTGGACGCCGCAGTCACGGCAGAGCAGTCGGACTATTTTCACAGTGTCTGGGTAGGCGACAACCTGCTGTCCAAGGCGCGGGTAGATGCCATGATCGCCCTGTCGGCCATCGCCGCACGCACTGAAACAGTGAAGCTGGGCACCATCTGCATGGCCAGCTTCCCCATGCGTCACCCCATCCAAGTCGCCATTCAATGGGCCAGCCTCGATGTTCTGTCCCACGGCAGGACGATCCTAGCGGTCTGCAACGGGGCTGCCGCCTCCGATGGGCCCCAGTTCAAGCATGAGCTTGAGGTCTTCGGCATGCCCTCCAAAGAGCGCGTGGGCAGGCTGGTAGAAGGCGTGAACGTCATACGGCGCCTGTGGGCGGAAGACCAAGTGACCCACGATGGGGAGTACTACCAGTTCGCCGATGTGAACCTGATGCCCAAGCCGGACCAGCAGCCCCTCCCCATATATCTCGCCGCTAATCCCAAGCCCGGGGCCGACCCCGCTGTTGAAGACCGGGTGCTACGCCGAGTGGCAGCCCTCGGCGACGGCTGGCAGAGCGATGCCACTCCCGTCGACACTTTTCAGCGCAGGTTCGACACCATCAAGAACTACGCCGCCGAGCAGGGCCGCGACCCCTCCGAGCTCGAGTCCTGCCTCCATCTGATGGTCAACATCAACGAGAACCGTGACGAGGGGTTCGAGCAGGCGCGAGGGTTCCTGATGCGCTACTACGGCGCTAACGCCGTGAGCCGCGAGCGCACCGAACTATGGCTGGCCTACGGCAGTCCGCAACAGGTCATCGAGAAGATTCAGTCCTACATCGATGCTGGCTGCACCATGCCCGTGCTCCGCTTCGTCTCCCCCGACCTTAAAGGCCAGCTACGACGCTGCATCGAAGAAGTCATGCCCGCCTTCCGCACTTAGCCCGAACATGGAGACTCTCGAATAACCTCCCTCATACCTGCGAAAGCCCGTATCCAGGGTCCGGCTTTCGCAGGATTAGGCAGGCCACAGGAGGCCTCCCCAGCAAACGAGGAACCTGGAATAACCACATAGCATCTCCTCCTTGTCCTCCCCGCACTCCCCTTGCTAAGCTGTAACAAGCCCCGCCGAAGCTGGAACGTGCCACAAATCAACGTCCGCACCAGTCCCAGTGCAGACCTCTGCAAAATCCGCCGAGCCATCCGAGCGAAAGGAAGGCAGGAACCCCTTCCCCCTTGGGAGGCGTTCGTATAACCCATCACCCACATGGCACGCGGGCCGGAAAGAAAAAAGGAAGATCTGAGGCCACAATATTGGAGAGTCATCAAGGAGAGGCACCTAAACATCAGTTCAAACATGGGCAGGTTAGATTCTTTACTCCACGCAAAATAACAAAAAACTGGGTTTTACAAAGCTTCCCCCAAAGCTGGATGACCCGAAATGGACCGAAATGGACCGAAAAATCAGGGTGTCACCAAATGGAACAGATATCGCACGGCCTCCCCATGCCTGGCCCGGATCTGGATCGTTACAACTCCCGGTGGCAGCCACTGGAATGCGGCACATACCTCAGATACGACTCAGCTACGCCGATGAGACCAATAACACCATATCTGGCTACAAACCCTTTCTCTACAGCTACGAAAGTGGTGTTGAAACCTAGCCGACGAGTGCGGCCAGTCCCTCAGCTACGATTCAGCTATAACTATGAGACCAATGAGACCACATCTAGCTACGAAAACTTTTTCACAGCTACGAAAGTGGCCGCAGGCCAGCTACAAAGCGGCCGCACTGCAGCTGCAAAGCGACTGCACTTCAGCTACGAAACCCCACGACTCAGACGCACTTTGGCCGCACAGGACTCGGCCAATCCCGCACGGTCGCCCTTCCCGCACCTCCGGGTATGCTATCCTCGACTCGACATCTACAAGAGACCAAAGACCACTAGGAGGACTGCCGTGCCGATAACAGGACAAGGTGTCGTATCACGGGTGGCAGGCGAACCTGCCTTGCTCGAAGAAATCATCATCGACGACCCGGGGCCGGGCGAGGTGCTGGTACGCATACAGGCCAGCGGCGTCTGCCACACAGACCTCCACTACAAGCTGGGCAAGATAGGAGACCAGTTCCCCTACCTGTTGGGGCACGAGGGAGCCGGTGTTGTGGGGGCCGTCGGCCCCGGCGTGGATACGCCCAAGGTCGGCGACTATGTGGTGCTGGCGTGGCGCGCACCCTGCGGACGCTGCCGCTTCTGCGCCATCGGCCAGCCCAACCTCTGCTCAGCCAGCCTCAACGCGGAGCCTCGCTTGCGCACTGCCCGCGACAACATCACTCTGAGCCCTGCCCTCGGCATCGGCACTTTCTGCGACCGCACCGTGGTATCGGCCAAGCAGGCCGTGCCCGTCCCCGAGTCCTGCCCGCCTGAGCAGGCCTGCCTCCTGGGTTGTGGCGTCACCACCGGCATCGGCGCCGCCCTTTACACCGCCGGAGTGCGCCGTGGCAGCACCGTCGCCGTGTACGGCTGTGGAGGCATCGGCTGCAGCGTCATTATGGGGGCCAAGATCGCCCACGCCTCGCGCATCATCGGCGTGGATATTCAAGCCAACAAGCTGGACTGGGCACGCCAGTTCGGGGCAACTGACGTCATTGACGCGACCCAAGGCGACCCAGTGCAGGCCATCAAGGACCTGACCGGTGGAAACGGCGTGGACTACTCCTTCGAAGCCGTGGGTACCCCCGGGACCCTCTTGCAAGCCCTCTGGTCCCGCGACTTGGCTGGCACCTGCACCCTTATCGGCGTCCCTGACCCCACGATGGTGGTGGAGCTCCCCATGCTCCAGTTCTTCGGACTGGGGGGCGCGCTGCGAGTAAGCTGGTACGGCGACTGCCTGCCATCCCGCGACTTCCCCATGCTGGCTGACTGGTACAGCCAAGGCCAACTGGACTTGGACAGGGTAGTCACACGCACCATCGCCATAGGCGAGACGGAGGAAGCCTTCGAGGCTATGGAGCGAGGCGAAACGTTGCGCTCGGTGATCCGGCTCTAGGTCCTAAGGGAATCCGCTCTAAGGGGAAGGTTAGGCCGGCGCGCGGGGCCTTTTGTCTCGCGGGCGTCTCGGTGTTAACATCGAGAGCGCAAACCTGATGCAGGAGGGTAGACCATGAAGGTGGTACGCTTTCGGTCTTGGAACCTGAACGCCGACCAGTTCCAGGATACGGTCAACTTCTATCGTAACATCCTCGGCGCCGACGAGAGGACGTTCAACCAAGTCAACGGTGTCGATGTGTCTCGCGTGAACTTGGGCAACATGGTCGTCGGCATCTTTGACGCCGAGGGTGGGCCGCGACCCGGCGTTCCTCATCACACCTTCGACATCGAGGGTCCGGAAGACGCACAGGACGCGGTGAAAGAACTGGAGGGCATGGGCATCGAAGTGCAGGGTGTGCGTGTCCACCAAGAGGACAACGGCTACTCCATCTACGTCAACGACCCGGCAGGGAACCGGCTCGAGCTCTCGACGAGCCCTCCGTAAGTCGGACGGCAATCTCGGCGGACCACTATTCCGCCCCACATTCTAGAGTGAGCGGCGCTGACCGCCAATCAATCGGAGGCAGAACATGAGCACTTCCATCGAAGCTCAAAAACCGATGGTGCTCCACGGAACGCAGTCCATGGACACTACTCCACAGACTAGGGGAATGGAGCGCCGCCCCGGTATCGACAACAATACCGCGGGGGCTAGCAAGATCTGGATGGGGCGCGTGACCTGCGTGCCCAATGAGTTGGGCCCCGTGCACCACCATGGCGATGCCGAGACGGCTGCCTATGTGCTGAGTGGACAGATAAGAGTGTACTTCGGCGAGGACTTCAAGGAGTACATAGACGCCGGTCCTGGCGACTACATATACGTGCCAGCCAACACCCTCCACATCGAGGGCAACGTGACCGACGAACCCGCAGAGGCAGTCCTCACCCGGTCACCCGACAACATCGTGGTGAACCTAGGCCAGTAGCTCCGAGACTCTCGTTCTCCGAAGAAGGCACGGTGGCCCCGGTCCCACGGCGGACCGGGGCCACTTGTTGTGGGGGCATGTGCACTCCCGACACGGTCTACTGAGCCACGAAGGTATGCTCGGTCTGGCCGTTCACGACCACTGTGTACTCTACGCCTGGTTCAGAGTCGGAGCCCAAGGGGCCCAAAGGGATAGAAGTCTGCAACACCGGAAAGTCGGCGGTGCAGATGACAAAGGGGTCGGCTACCTCGTGGTGAGTCACCCTTACCTCGATCTCAGTTGGCTCGGCTCGCCTGATCTCATAGCCGTTGAAGCGGGAGCAGCCGCTGCCCTTAGGCATACCGGAGACGACTCTCAGGTGGTATTGAGGAGGCGCGCTTTCCAGTATCTCCACGTCCACGCTCTCGATGAGTGACTCGGCTACGACAGTATCGGTGAAATCAGCGTCCGGTAGGGAGATAGTGGACACAATGCTGTCGTTTACCCTGATGCGGTATGTTTCTCCGGGCTTAAGTGGCTCTTTGATACGGGCCACGCTGCCAAGCTCAACAAGGTCCTCGTCACAAGGGATGGCCCAAGAAGTGGCAAGAGGCTGCATTAATGTGACGGTGATATCGATGTTGCTCCCGTGCAGCCGCGCTTCTTCGTTCCCTGGTCGGGCGCAACCCTCGATGTTTGACTGGTAATACTTCACCATCACCAGTTGCTCCGGCTCGTTCCACATGAAGTTGGCGCTTACAACCCGGACAGGGACCTCGATCCAAGTCCTCCAATCGTCAGTGGCGGTCTTGTCTACCAAGTCAGGCGGAGGTTGGACGAGCACCAGTACCATATCGACTTCGTTGCGATTGCCCCGAGTGATTACCTCATGGGCTGTGTCGTTGGTGAAAGCCAGCCAGCCCTCGGACTCGAAAATGCTCGCGGACACGGAATACCTATTACCTGAGTCGATGTCTTCCTTGTTATATCCCAGCTTGAACTCGATTGGCACTTGACCGGGGTTGGAGATGACTTGCCGAGCAATGAGAGGAGCGGAGGCATCAGCGTAGGATACGTCTCGCAACTCCACCTCCAGCGAAGCCCCTAAGCTGAGGGCGATTCTCTCCCGGTAGGTCACTGTGCCCGTTATCCATGCGTTGGGCTCCCTGTCGGAAGTCACCTCCAAAGTCGAGTTGGGTTGTGGGGAGTCACTGCCACAAGCGGCGGCTGTCAGCAAGAGCAGGCATATGAGAAGCGCGGAATGCAGGGGTGCTGCGAGTCTGTTTTTCATCCTGCCACCTCTGTTGGGCACGCGTTCCTCAAGCTCTGAGGTCCATGGTCTTACAGACGTAGCATGCCCTGGATTTGTTCTGTGCCGCTACCAGTTGCATAAGCTGGGCATGATGGCGTGAAGGGACGGTGGTAGTTGTCACGAAGAGAGCTGGGAACCGATAATGACCAGTTCTACAGTATGCCCTGCAGGAGGGACACGCCCTCGTCTTCCGTCATAGGGCGAGGGTTGAATTGCATCTGGGGCTCGCCCAAGGCGCGGGCCGCAATGCGGTGAAGGTCGTTAGGGTTCGCGCCGATAGCCTCCAAGCGCGTGTCTACACCGCATCGCTGCATGATTCCGGTTAACGTCTGCGACGCTTCTTCCAGTGACTTGCATCTCATGGCCTGCAGAAGTGGCTCCAGCTTGCCTTCAAATGTGGGGGCGTTCCAGTGCAGGAAGGCGGGAAGGGTGACGCCGACTGCCGCGCCGTGGATTGCGCCGAAGTACAGACTGAGCGGTGTGCCGAATGCGTGAGGTCCTGTGGTGCGCGCGCTACTGTAGGCCATGCCTGACAATGAGGCCGCCAAGGCGCACTTAGCCCGCGCGTCCGCGTTGCCTTCGATACAAGACGGTTCCAGATTGTCGCGGTATAGGCCTATACACTCCAAGGCCAACAGGTCCGAAACGGGCTGAGCCTGCACCGACCAATAGGCCTCGAACGCGCTGGTGAAGGCGTCCATTCCGGTCACAGCTGCCAGATCGGGAGGCATCGACACTGCCAGATTTGGGTCCACGATAGCTACTCTGGGGAATAACCCCGGATGGGCCATGGGGTAACGCCCGCCCGCTTCCTTGTCCCAAGTGACGGCGAAGGGTGTGACTTCGCTGCTGCTTCCTGAAGTTGTGGGGACTGCGATGCAAGGAAGGCCGTGGAAGTCGATGCTCTTCGGGTCTTGTTGGTATGACATGAGGTCAGCAGAGCCGGGAGCTAGGAGGGCAGTTATCTTGCCCACGTCCAGCGGACTCCCACCGCCAATGGCCACCACTATCTGGCATTCATTGGTCCGACAGCTCTCGATAGCCTGCTGAGTCACTTCCGGAGACGGGTTGGTGGGAACCCTTTCGAACAGGGTGACCCGGTGTGAAGCCAGCCCGCTGCAGACGGCGTCGAGAACTCCGCTGGCCCGCAGGCTGCTTCGACCAGTGACTAGGAAAACGGATGCACTGGGGCCAACCAGTTCGTCAACAAGTCGAGGCAACTCACTTAGTCGCCCTGCGCCGAAGACTAGGTGCGTTGGCTGCGAGTACTCAAATGCCTGCCGCGCCAGAGCTGAAGGACCAGCGTCTTGGCTCATCGGCCTGCGTACAACCGGTTGAGGTTGGCGTACGGTTCGGGGTTGAGGTCGCGTCCTTGTAGGGCTGGATGGTCCGGGGCGTATCGGTGGGCACGGAATACGGCGTTCGCCCACTCAGTGGTTCCCGCCGTCACCGAGGCTGTGGGCCGGGTGCCGGCCTCGGTCTGCACCGCCAGCCGGGAGGGACGCTGCACGCCGAAGGGATTGATGTACTCCCACACGATTTGCCGGTCTGGCGTGACCTCGAATACGCGACCGGCAGCGCCTTCGCATATCAGTGTATTGCCGTTGGGGAGGCGGTCGCTGTTGCTGATATTGTAGCTGTAGAACGATATGGGCGGGTCGCCACGGTATTCCCAGCCAATTTCGTTGGTGTTGGGGTCGACTTCCAGTATGCGTGAGAAGTTGACCCCACGACGATGCGCCCCGTTGTCGAACAGCAGGATGCGGCCGTTCTCAAGGTGGGTAGGATGATGCTGGTGGGATATCTGACCCGGTCCCCACTTCCAGCGGAAGTCTCCAGTCGCCTTGTCTACGATCCCGATGACGCTAGTCTGCCGGAAGCTGACCAGCAGGTCACCGTTGGGCATGACGTTCAGGGTGTTCTGGTGGGTCCACTCGCGGCGTCCCTCCAAGGGGCATATCAGGTCCTTATCCACGTTCAGGTGCTGCCAAGCGTGCCACTCCCATACGACTGAACCGTCGGGGGTGACCTCCTGCACCATGTCGCTGACCATCTCCGCCGGGTCGTTGTCGCTGACGAAGCCGCCCTGCACCCTAGCGGACAGGTCTACGGGCATGCGCTCGAACAGCAGCGCCAGCGTGTTGCCGTTGGGCAGCCGCTCGAAATCGTGGTGCACCATGGGGTTGTCCAGTTCCCACACTAGGTTGCTGTCCCAGTCCAACTCTTCCAGCTTGGAAGATGACCCGCCGATATTGCCCACGTCCACTGTGGTCGGCGGATTGGCCCTCTGCAGCAGGTTGCCGTTGGGCAACAGGTAGGCATAGTCGATGCCAGCGTCGGAGCGCCAAGCGTGACACACCCTCCCTTCCATATCCAGCAGGTAGGCGTAGCCGCCGCCTCCTGTACAGATGAGGGTGTAGCCTCGGAAACAACGGCTCGGTGAGTAATGAATCAGCCCCGAAGGATGGTGGGATGACCAGCCCATGTTGAATAGCTCCTGGTTCAGTGTGCGGGTACGGACGTTGCGAGTGTATCGGCGCCCGTGGTGGTCGTCAACGTCAGGGTCAGGCCAGCCGTCGTATGCGCGGCACTCCGACGGCTGCCGTGAGGCTGGCAGCGAGCAGTACGCTGCCGTTGATCAGCAGGGCCCCCGGAGCTCCGAGGGCAGCGGCCATTGCTCCGACTCCCAAGTGCCCTATGGGAGCGGCCCCGATGCTCAGAACCCACGAGCCCATGGCGCGACCGCGTTGGTCGTTGGTCACGCTGGCCTGCATCAGGGTCTTGTACAGGGTGTCGGCCATTGACGCGCAGCCGTTGATGAAGGCCAGGACGGCTAGGAAGAAGAAGAGATTGGAGCTGAGAGAGAAGGCCATTTGCCCCAAGCCAAACCCTATAGCTACCGCGAACATCAGGAGCCCCTTGTGTCGGGTGTCCGCCAGGTTGGCTAGCAACACTAGTCCGAGCACACCCCCTCCCTGCCGGATGGCGGTCATGTAGCCCAACCCGACCTCGCCCACTCCCAGTACGTCGCGGGCAAACACCGGCAAGAGCGTCTGATGGGTGAATCCGAAAACTTCGGTAATAGAGGTCAACATCATCAGGATCATGAGCGTACGGTTCTCTCGCAACAGGCCGATATAGCTTGTCAAGTTCTTCCATACGCTGTCGCGCTGGCTTGGCGCGGCCTGACCGGCGTCTCGAAGCGCAAATAGGGCCAGTCCAGATGCGATGTGAGCGGCACCGATGATCAAGTACTGCTCACCCACGCCGGTAGCGTGGATAATGAGACCTGCGATGGGCGCGCCGACAACTGCCCCGGCACGTTGGGCCATGCCTCCCAGCGCCAAGCCGTTCAGGGCGTTTTGTGACCCCACTATGTCGTAGGTGTAGGACTGACGTATGGTCATGGTGAAGGAGAAGGAGGCCCCGGCGGCGCACGCCAATAAGATGATGTGCCACACCCGTGCCACGTCGGTCAGCAGAACGAAGGCTGTGAGCAGAGCCACACCGCCAGCGCTCAGGCTGGCGATCCGCAGGCAGGTGCGCCGGTCCACCCGATCGGCAATGGCGCCCGACACTATCCCCAGAAAGAAAAAGGGTGCCATCCGGGCTGCCGCGGCCACGCCCACCATGAAAGCGGAGTCGGTCATCTCCAGCACCAGCCAGCCCGACGCCACATGCTCCATCCCCATGGCAAGGGACTGCAAGAGCGTACCCCCCCAGAGTAACCGAAAGTCTCGGTAGCGGAAGGAGATCGTCCAACTGGCCCGGCCGGTCACCGGAGAACTCAGGGCCATGGGGGATAGTAAAAGCCCGGTAGCATAGTGCCGTGCATTATATCAGTGAGGGTTTCTCCCCAGCTGTCAGAAGCGCGTAACGCACTGTGCGCAATACCAGCAATATGCTCTGCCGGAGACGGATGATAAGGGCGATAGCAGAAGCAGAACCCAAGAGGAAGCTTGCTATCCCGACGCAAAACGAGTGTGGGTCAAGCACACAGGGCCGGTTTTCTTTGAAGGAGGTAGTGAGCCAAGGTAGAGGAGAGACAAATGTATGGACTCTACGGTGGGGGACCGCCGATTTGGAGGGGGTATTCCGGGGCTGCTCCTGATAAGGCTTAACTACTCACCCGATACACCCAGACTTGGTGATAGACGTCGGGTTCGCCCTTGGGCAGCCCCAAGAAGGGGTCGGTAGCTTCCACCAACGACCAGATACCTTCACTCTCCATCTTGGTCTGCTGATGTTCGAACTCGCTTCCGAGGCTGTACATATCTGCCCGCAGGCTGAACACCACGAATCCGTCCGGCTTTGTGACTCGGGCCAGTTCTTCCAGCGAGCTCGCTGGGGCATGGCCCAAAGTCATTACTCCAACGCAGATTACAGCGCCAAACCGGCCGTCAGGGTAGTCCAGTCTCTCGCCTAGGGTCATCTGGTCGAGGGCCCGGTAAACGCCCTTGGCTCCCGCCACGTCCAGCATCCCTTGGGAGAGGTCCATAGCCACCAGGTCGTTGTATCCCAAGTTGGCTAGGATCTCGCCGGCCAATCCCGTGCCAGCGCCGGCATCGAGGATCGAGGCGTCCAGAGGGGTGTGACGGGCCAAAGCCTCTGCGCTGCGCTGGGGACACATCCAACCGAAGTCTTGGTCTAGGTCAGAGTCGTACTCTTTGGCCCATACGTCGTAGCGCTCCTCCAACTCTTGGTTGTTGGTGGATGCGTAAACCCATTGCACTCGGTTCGGTTCTTCCATGTCTCTCCCTGATTATGCGGGGGTTGCTTCTATATGCGCTTTACTTGCGCCCTACTTGCGGCAGATGTACAGGGCCCAGCCTATCTCACGAGTATCGACTGCCAAAGCAGTCTGCTTGTAGGCGTGGGACAAGTACCGGGACCGCTCGGTGTGCTCGCCGCCGACACGCTCAGCCGCTACATCCGAGAGATGAAGGTAGCTGAGTTTTAGATGGTGGGAGTAGTTGTGGGCCTCCAACACGACAAAGCCGGTTTCCTGCAAGGCATCCTGATAGGTGGTGAAATTAAAGGGCGTGTCGAAAAGCAGCCGGTCGTAGACGTGGGTCTGGGCGTTCTCGCTAATGTCCGGTCGTGGCTTGATAAGGTCGTCGAACACCAGTGTGCCTCCGGTGGCCACCACACGGTAGGCTTCTTGCAGAGTCTTGTGCTTGTCGGGTATATGGTAGAAGGAGGCTTGACTCCAGACGTGGGTAAACCTGCCCTCCTCAAAGGGTAGGTCGGTAGCTGAAGCCTTCTCAAAGGAAACGTGAGCCTGCACATTCGGGGCCAGCGTCTTCAGTCTCTCTCTGGCCCCCTCGACACGGACTCCGCTGAGGTCTATGCCAACGGCCTTACAGCCGTAGTTTTCGTATAGCCAAGTGCAGGCGTTGCCGTTTCCACAGCCGATGTCCAGGACGGTCGCGTTTGTGTCAATCCCTGCCCTGCTCGCCATAATGTGGTTGAGGTTGGCTCCGGCCTTCAGGAAGTCGGAGCCGGTGCTCTCGTCGAAAACACCCCAGTGTACGCTGCCGTCGGCATCCCAGATCGACCTGTAGACAGTATCCTCAGCGTCGTAATAAGACTCGGTCTCGTTCTCAGTGAATTTGGTACTCATACTCGTGCGTCGCTCCTTCCAGGTATTCGACGAATCGGTTCTGTTCGTCCACCAAGATCATCTTGGGGTCTATGGGGACTTCCGTGACCTCGAAGGAGAGGATGATGACGCAGTCTCCCTCGTTTACCAGCTTGGCTGCGGCCCCCTGCACAGCGATGGTGCCTGATCCTGCCTTGTCGGCTATGACGTAGGTCTCGAAGCGGGCCCCGTTATTGATGTCGCAGACCAGCACCTTCTCGAAGGGCCACATGTCGACCTTCTGCAACAGGGCTTCGTCGATGAGAATGCTGCCGACATAGTCGGGGTTGGCGCCGGTCACGTATGCACGGTGAATCTTGGACCTGAGTATTTCCCTCATCTCTAATCCTCCCGGTAGTTGTTCCCAGCGGCGTATCGTGGGTTTTTTTGAAGGGGGTTGGCCGCCGGAAATTGTTAGCAAGTCCCGCCGGTAGGAGGCGCAGGAAGACCACGTATTGGGTGGGAAGTGATTGGGTAATAAAAGCGCCACAGGCGGCGGGTTAGGTTGGGTTGTGGGAAAGGGACGCTAAGTCTCAGTGGGAAGGAATTGCTTGATCCTGGCCCTGGAGCGCTTATCGGGCAGCCAGTCGCTGCCGCCTCTAGCTCTTCGGCAAATCACAGGGATAAGTTAACGTGAATATCCAGCCTTGTCAACCTTGACAACTGGGACGCACATGTAAATGGCGCATGAATCAGATATGATTTTGCCCGTATGGGGGCTTCAAACGACGGCTTCCAAGGCGTATTCTTGCTGCCAGTCCGCACATTGAGCCGTATGTTGAGGACCCGCATATCGAAGCATAGCGAGAGGAGGCCCCATGGAGGTTGAGAACAAGCTGAAGCAGTTGGGTTATGAGCTGCCCTCCGCCCCTGCCCCTGTAGCCAACTACGTGCGCGCCGTTCAGACCGGCAACTTGGTCTACGTAGCAGGCCAAGTACCAATTCTTCCGGACGGCAGCTATCTGCATGTGGGGAAGCTGGGCAGCGAGGTGACCATCGACGAGGGCTACGCCTGTTCTCGCCAGTGCATCATCAACTCGCTGGCTGGCCTGAAGACCGTCATCGGCGACTTGGACCGCGTTACCCGCATCGTCAAGCTGCTTGCCATGATCAACTGCGCCCCTGACTTTGGCGACACGCCCCGGGTGGCCAATGGTGCCTCCGACCTCCTGGTGGAACTATACGGCGAGTCGGGTAGACACGCCCGATCCGCAGTCGGAATGGGCAGCCTTCCGGACCGTGTGCCCGTAGAAATCGAGATGATCGTGGAGATCAGGGACTAGCCCATCGTCTCCAACCCACTAAGCCAGCTGGGTTAACCTTTCCAGCCGGTCACATGGTCGCGCCGACAATCACCAAGACGACGCCGGCCACGCTCAGGACAGTGCCGATGGCCAGTCCGATGTTGACCGCCTCCAGCCGCTGCAGGAATACGTGCGATAGCAGCAGTATCAGTAGCGGGCTGGAGGAGTATATGGGGGCCACCACCGTGGCGGGGGCTAGGCCCAGCGAGGTGTACAGCAGGAGGGCGCCCCCTCCTTGGAACAGCCCAGCCAATACGCAGATGGCTAGGTCCCTGCGTGCCGAACGACGAAATCCGGGGACGATGCGCCGGCTGCTCATGGCGCTCAGCATCACAAGCCCGAAGGACAGGGCGCAGGCGGCGGTGACCAGCGGGGGTGCGTAATTGGATACGATATGCCTGCCGACCACCGCCACGCCGCCAAAGGCCAAGGCCGAGCACACTGCCAGCAGGAAGCCGAGCCGGTTGGTGACGACACCCGCCGGAGTCGACGAGGAGCGCATACCGGCGCGCACAACCAATGCCAACCCTGCCGCCATCACCGGAGTGCCTAGAATCACCATCGTGGTGGGACGTTCCCCCAGCAACAGCACGGCCAGACCGAAGGCCAGTACTGGCGAAATGGAGAAGATGGGCGAGGCGCGGGCGGCCCCTACCATGGAGATTGCGGTGTAATTAAGCAGTCTCCCTAGGGGATAGGCCAGTGTTCCCTGCAAAAGCAGCCAGAGCACGGTGTTGCCCGACAGGCTGATTATTTCCTGCAAGTTGAATATTAAAGCTAGGGAGATGGCCAGCAGGGCGCTGACGCCGACTGATATGACGGTAACCACCACCGCCGACACACCTTGGGTGCCTAGGCGGATGAAAATGGTGCCGATACCAAAAATTATGGCCGACGACGCCGCAAGAACTATGGCTAAGGCCAAAAACTACCCTACATGTCCAGAATCAGCGTCGACCAACCGAAGTCTCGCGCTCCCAGCCCCTCCGCGGTGTAGGGGTGGTAGTATTCCCGAATGCCCGACTTCTCTATGCACTCTTGGCTGCGTTCCACTATATGCGCTGCCAAGTCGTCGTATCCGTGTCGCCTCAGCCCGTGCACCAAGAACCAATTGGTGTTCATCCAACTGGGGCCTCGCCAGATGAAGCCCCGGGGGTTGCCCGGCATGAACTTGGGGTCTGAGGCAGGGACCGATGGAACGGGGTAGGGCAACCAGAAATGGTCGGGTGATGTGAGCCAGTCGTCTACCAGCCTTTCCACGTACCGGCGGGGCAGGTCTTCCAGAATTAGGGGTATCAGTGAGCTGATGGTCACTTCTTTCACTGGCTTCTCTGCTACGCCCGACAGGTCGAAGAAGGCTCCTGCCTCCTCGTCCCAGCACTTGGTGAGCAGGGCATCGCGAGTCCTGTCGGCTTGCTCGCTGAATTCCTTGGCTTCGCTGCTCTGACCCAGCAGTCGTGCTAGGGAGCGGAGGCCCATCACGTAAATCGAGTTGACCAGCACATCCTCGAAGTGAAATATGTCGGCCGCGAGGATGCGCCGGTCATCGCCCCGCATCGGTTCGTAGGCCTCGTAAACCTTGCTGAGGGCGGCGATGAAGCCCCGATTGGTCAGCTCTTCCAGACCCAAGGCCTCGTCATATTTGGGTGAGCAGTCGGTGCCTGCTTCTTCGGGCTGAATGACAGCAATCAAGCCGTCACCATCGGGGTCGCGGTTCTGAGGCAACCAGCGGTAGAAGGCGGTAAGGACGGGTAGAGCAGCTTGGAGGAAGGCATCGTCGCCAGTGGCTTGGTACACGCGCTCCACAGCGTAGGCGATGATTGGAGGCTGCATGGTGGCGCTGGTGTAGGGGGAGGTCATGCCGACGATGTTCCGAGCAAGAAAGTCAGGCTGTTTGTCCATCTCCCAGAAGATGATGTGGGGCATGAAGCCATCAGGCTGGGCCCCGCTCATCAGGGTCGTCAACTCCTTCACAGCTTGGCCCTTGTCGAGATGCGTCAAGGCGATGGCGTGGAAGCAGGAGTCCCAGAACCACTGGAAGGGGTAGCCCACCAGCGAAGGCACCACAAAGCTGAACTCCTTGCCGTTCCAGTCTGCTACGCCCTGTCGCAGGTTGCTGAGCAGAATCTTGCGGGCTGCTTCTTCGAGTTCGAGTCGTTCCATTGGGTCTGTCTCCTTAGATGGCTAAAGCTAGGACAGCTACTACGGGGCTGACTGCGGCCAGAGGTTTGTGGCATTTAGGGCATTTCTGTGACATTTGGAGGGCTTCTTGTAGCTGGGCCGCCAGATGGTTCGTATCTGCGAAAAAGTTTTTGTATTCGTACCCTTGGGCATTTCTGGCATGGTTGTAGCTGAGTCAGCTATGCCGGACTCTGGGATGCGGGCGACTGCCGCGTTCACAGCTTCGAGTGCGGCATTGGTTGTAGCTGGCGTGAATGATTTTGTATCTGATCTCCGACGCACTTGCCGCATCTTTGATTCGAGACAGCTTTGCTGTAGCTAGAGAATGTCCTGCCGCAGCTCGCCGCATACCTGTAAGACCCGCTTGGGTTGGCGTAGTTCGTTCCCACATTGGTCTCCTCAAAAAGACAGGCCGGAGACGCCCTTGCGGGGTCAGTCCCCAGCCTGTTCTAAGGTTAGCGGGGGAGGCAGGCTCTCGTCAACGGGCCGGTGCCACGGGCCAAAGATCGCGTCGCGCGGGATTGATGGCCGGGACGTGGGTGTGACCGGCGGCCTAGGGGCAGGCGCCCTTCGCAGGGCGCTCTTGCTTCATGTTGCTGCTTGGTAAAGTTCTAGGTACTTCTGGGCTACGGCTGACCACGTGAGGTGCTCCAAGGCATACTGCCGACCCTCGCGGCCCAACGTGATGCGGTAGTCGTCGTCGTTGACCAAGCGGACCAAGGCCTCCACTGCCTCGTCCCTTCCGAAGCGTGGGGTTATCACTGCCCCTTCGGCCAACACCTCGCGGTTGGCCCCTACGTCATGGGTCAGGACCGGGAGGTTGTACAGCATTGCCTCCGCGTACACCAAGCCAAAGGCCTCGTAGTGGGAGAAAAGAACAAAGCAGTCGGAGGCGGCGTACCACTCGGCCAGTTCCTGGTCCGATACCTCGCCGGTGATGAGCACCTCCGACTCCATTCCTGAGCTTGAGACGAGGCGTCGAATGGCCTCTTCATCCCCCTCGTCCCGTCCCACGAGCACCAGCCTGACAGGCTTGTTGAACTTCTCTCGGGCGTGTTGATAGGCGTCCAACAGCCACATCTGGCCCTTGTGACGTCCCAGCCTGCCTACGCAGAGAATTGTCACCGCGCCGTCGTTTGCGCTGGGCGATGACACACCGGTTTCGGACGCACCCCAGCCGATAATCTCCAGCTTGCTTTGCGGTATCCAATAGGTCTTGCGTACTGCCTCCCGCTCCAATGAGGTCAGTGGCACCACCCGGTCCATGCGACGGCAGATGAAGCCGTTGAGTGGCCGGAGCCACTGCTTCGAGAGGGGGAGCGTGTGGAAGGACGGGGTGAATATGAACTTTGCCCGCCCCCGGTAATGGAACCAGCTCCAGAAGTGGCCCCAGAACCAACCGTCGCCCACGAAGTGGACCACGTCGGGGTCGAACTCCTCGATGTAGCGGCGGACCTGTGACGGTGGGAACCAGACCAGTGGCACTGAAAAGTAGGGCGGTGCCCGCCGTGGGAAACCATCCAGGCGCCAGATGCGTATACCGTCTTCGGTGACATCCCGATCGGGCCAATCAGGTTGGGGCACGCGTGGGAAAGAATACTTGGTGGTCAAAACGCCGATTTCATCAACGGCTTTGGACTGGAGCAGTTGCAGCGAGAGTTGTTCGATGGCCCGCTCGATGCCGCCCAAGTAGGGGCGAAAGTAGGGGGTCAGGAACAGTACCCTCAAACCGTCGCCCCTTTCGCTGTGCTTGCAGCCTACTTGTTGGGCTACGTGAGGCTCAATCCTACACCGCAGGTAGCGACATGCCAACCGCGGGGGGGGGTCTGGCCGTCAGGGACCATGCGGCGCTCCCGTGAACACCTTGGGCAACCACAAGGGTTGAGCCTACGATATGCAGCCTGGCCGTGGCGATGGAGGCGTGTCTGCTACAATGGGAGCCGTCACGGTCGCGAGTGGCTTTCGAGGAGGTGCGTGATATGGCGGGACAGATCGGGTTGGCAGGCGGGGAAGAGTTCCGCGCTGGCTGCGAGGAGATGGACCGGGAGATCATGCGTGCCTCAGGACAGAGTCCTGCCCGAGTAATCATAGTGCCGACGGCGCAACTCACCGGCCCTGCCAAGGCGGCCAATGACGGGACGACACACTTCGGAGGATTGGGAGGCGATTCCTCGGCCCTGATGGTGTTGAACCGCGATGACGCTCATGATCCCGACCTGGTAGAGGCGGTAGCCGGAGCCGGGGTAATCTACTTCACTGGTGGCAGTCCCGACCACCTGCTTTCCACCCTGCTGGATTCTCCGCTGATCAAGGCTGTGCTACAGGCCCATGCATCAGGCGCGGTCCTAGCCGGTTCCAGTGCGGGTGCCATGGTGATGGGCAGTCTCATGCGCAGGCCCTCCAGTGGCGGGTGGGTGGACGCACTGGGTGTTGTGCCCGGCGTTGGCGTGCTCCCCCACCATGAACGACGCGACCCCGAAGAGACATGGCGCGACCTGAAGGACAGCGCTCCCAGCGGCCTCACGATACTTGGCGTTGATGCCAGAGCAGGCTGCTTGGGCAATCCCGGAAGTTGGCGCGTGGTAGGGTCGGGCAACTGCACTGTCTATCGCGACGGGTGGCGCGTGTATGCCCCTGGAGAGAGCCTGCCTGCGGACGTGTAGACCCGCGCTTCCCCAATGAACTTGCCCGTTCTATGTACATGGAGGAAAGTATGACCAGTGTGGGCGTGCCGCAAGACAGCTGGACCGAGGTCGGCGATCTCACCATGCGCTACATGGACTGGGGAGGTGATGGCCCGCCTGTGATGGCCCTTCATGGCTTGGCGTCGTCGGCCCACTGGTACGACTTGGTTTCACCCTACCTGCGAGACCGGTTCCGCATCATTGCTCCCGATCAGCGGGGTCACGGCCAGACCACTCAAGCCAGCAGCGGGTACGACTGGGAGACGCTGGCAGGCGACATAACACACCTCATGGACCATTTGGGGATTGAGAAGGCGTCTGTATTCGGGCACTCATGGGGTGGCCATGTGGCCAGCAATCTGGCTGTCCGCCATCCCCAACGCGTCAGTGGCGTGGTGCTCATCGACGGAGGCTTTCAGGATGGTACGACGCGTCCTGGCGCGACTTGGGAAGCCTTCCGTGATCGGGTCCGTCCTCGCGACGTTTCCGGCGATAGGGAGCAGTTCTTGGAACGGCTGCGTGTGCAGTTGTCGGATTGCTGGAGCGAGCAGTTGGAGCGCATCGTCCTCTCAATGGTCTACGAGGATGAAGAGGGCCATATACAGGACATCCTGCGGCCGGAGAACCACGCACAGGTGACACGGCAGATGTGGGACGAGCCTGCCTCGAAGGTATTGCCACGTTTGCAGAAGCCGACCCTAGTCATACCTGCAGAGCCTCGCCCGGAAAGAGCCAACTCCGAGTTTGCCGTCATGCGGCGGGAGCAGGTGGACATGGCATCGCGGGTTATACAGGACTGCCGTGTGCGATGGATCGCCGACACCAGCCACGACATTGGTTACCACCAACCGCAGGAGTTGGCCCGGGTCATCACTGAGTTCCTTGATTCGCTGGAGGCTTAGGGCTAAGGGCGGCAGGTTCTCGTGCATCTCTATCACCTCTATCCCAACCTTCACTCATTGAGGGAAGCGGTTTTGCTAAGGTCTGCGAAGGTAGGAATTGCCCACGGCCCTTAAGGGCTACGTATGAGGATGAAAAGGGGTCCTCCCTAGTGGGACTTGGACTTGTTCTCTAGTCCGGGCCAGGCAAGAGTATGGGACTCTTTCTCCCCGTTCGTCCTGAGCGAAGTCAGAGGATGGGCGGCCGCCTCAGCCGGACGTCTTGCTTGCCAGCGGCCCGCCCTTCGACTGCGTGAGACGACCCGCTACGGGCGCCATCCCACTCCGCTCAGGACGAACGGATCAAGTGAGCGCCTTGCTGCCGTGTGCAACCGCCATTTTCGTAGCAATGACGGACTGCCGATTGCAGAGGTGCGCAGTCTCTTTTGGTGGCGATGACGGGAGTTGGGCTGGGGTGTGCTAGAGTTCCTGTCGACGGAAGATGGCCCAAGCGCCCACGCCCAGAAGCGCGATGCCTCCCATGCTGATAACCAAGGCGGGCCACCGGTCTTGGCCCACTGGCCCGAATAATTCGCTTTCGCCCATGCGTGCGGCGCCCCATTCCGGGCCATTCACAGGCCAGAAGTCGCCGGTGTGGGGTATCGCCGTGAGGGGGAATTGGGCGAAGAAGATCACCGCTGCTATGCCAGCGGCCACAATCTGCCTGCGGAACATGCTGCTGCAGAATAGAGTCACGGAGCCCATAAAGAGTATCCAGAGACCCACTGTAGCCATGTACAACAGGTATCCAGGAAATCCGGGGTCGCCGAAGAAGGCTAGGGCCAGGACATATGCTACACCAGCCCCGAAAAACAGTGCAGAGAAGAGCGTAAGGGCCAAGCCCAGATGCTTCACCAGCACAAAAGCGGCCCTTGTAACCGGCTTGCTCAGGGTCATGCCTGCGGTACCAGTGCTGCGCTCGTTGGCCAGCAGGCCCATGGCGACGATGATGGACACCAAAGAACCGAGAGTGAGCAGGGTGATGCCGAACACGAATAGCAGCCCGCGGACATCATCGGCGGTGCGCTCTGTCCCCTGCACTAGTGTGACAATTAGGGGAATGAGAATGGTTAGCAGGGCCGCTGCGGCGAAGACTGCCGTAGTGCCCAGGAACCTCCAAGTGCGGCGCTGCTCCAGAAGCTCCTTACGTGCCAGAGCCCAGGATCCTTCCATCAGCCGCCGCCCATGTAGTCGTTGGCCATGTAGTCGTTGGCCATGTAGTCGTTGGCCATGCAGTCGCTGGCCATGCAGTCGCTGGCTATCATGCGCCAGCCCCGGTGCCTACTACGTCCATGAACACATCCTCAAGGCTAGCGGACATCAGCTCGTACTTGAGCATGGTCAAGCCGCTCTCGTAGACCAAGCGGGGTAGCTGGGTCTTCGCTGCGTCCAAGTCGCTGGCCTCCACACGGAGGGCGTGCAACTGGTCGGTGGACGCCGACTCGACCGATGATACCCATGGAGCGCGGGATATCTGGCCGACCAGCTCCGCGGGGTCCTCCTCCACCTGCACTAGGAACACAAAGCTGCCCTGCTGCCGTCTCAGGTCATCGATGGAGCCCAAGGCAACGAGCTTGCCCTGGTTGACGATGGCTACGCGGTCGCAGATGCGCTCGACATCGGCAAGGATGTGGCTGGAGATGAAGACGGTGGTGCGCCCTCGCAGCGAGTTGATGGTCTCCAGCATGTCGCGACGCCCCATCGGGTCCAAGGCCGAGGCAGGCTCGTCCAAGAACAGCACCCTAGGATAATGCACCAAAGCTTGGGCCAACCCCAGACGTTGCTGCATCCCGCGAGAGTACCCGCGCACCTTACGGTCTGCTGCATCCACCAAGTCGACTTCCTTCAGAAGCTCGGCTGCTCGGCTGCGGGCCTGCCCACGTGGTATGCCGTACAGGTCGGCGGTGAATTCCAGGAACTCCCGGCCTGTCATCCAACCATAGAAGGCGGGGGACTCGGGCAGGTAGCCGACTTGGGAGCGAAGATCCAAGGGCTGACCTGACACGTCCTCCCCGCCCACCCACATGCGTCCTTGACTTGGGTTGGTCAAGCCGGTGAAGAGCCGGAGAGTTGTGGTCTTGCCTGCGCCGTTGGGGCCGAGGAATCCGAAGGATGCGCCCTCTTCGATTGTCAGGCTGAGGTCGTCAACTGCGGTAAAGGCTCCGAAACGCTTGGTGAGGTTCTCACATCGGATCGCTTCTTTAGATGCCAATAACCCCTCTTTCGGCTAGAGAGTCACGGATATTCTTCGAGTCTATCACCAGCCAATCCAGATTCAAGGCATTTATATCGTTGTTCGGCCCGTCACTTCGTTGCGAAGCGGTCCAGACGGAAGAGTGACAGGTCGTGGCGGCTGGACCCTTCCTGTGCCAGATCGGCCAGCACCTCTCCCATCACGCTGCAGAACTTGAAGCCGTGACCGGAGAAGCCGGTGGCCAATACCACCTGAGGGGCCTCAGGGTGTAGATCGATGACGAAGTGTTCGTCGAAGGTGTTGGTGAAAATGCAGGTCTTGAGTGCCATGGTCGGACCATCGGCCAAGGGGAAGTAGCGACGCAGCAGTACACGCAGAGTCTCCTCGTCGCGTGTGTTGGGCTTTCGGTCCATGGTGTCGGGGTGCACTGCCTCTTCCAGATGGTGGTAGCGGCCAACCTTGAGGCCGGGTACGCCATACACGGGCAGGCCGTAGTAGCGGCCTTCCTCTGCCATGAGGTTGAATACGGGGAAAGAGGTGGGCTGGAACAGGGCAGGACTGCTAGGGTGGAACCAGCCCATCACCTGCCTCTCGGGTAATGCCAGCGGGGCCAGCGAAGGGACTAGGCTACCTGCCCAAGCACCAGCGCTGATCACCAAGCGCTCCGCCGTGTAGGAGTCGCGGTCAGTCTGTACCCTCACTCCGTCGCCGTCGGGCTCCCAAGTCAGGACACGCTCGCGGCCATGGACCTCCGCTCCCGCCTTTAGGGCGGCTTCGACATGGGCCACTATACTGCGTTCAGGCAGCACGAACCCGCCGTCCGGCTGATGAATGGCGTGAAGGTCTTCAGGTAGACTGTACCCAGGGAACCTGCGGTTCACTTCGCGTCCCGAGAGAGCTTCATAGGGTAAGCTGTGGAGCTCACAGGACACCAGCGACCCTTGGAACACTTGGCTCCCTTCTGGGCCTATGTCCAAGGAGCCAGTAGTTATCAACAACTGTTCTTGGGCCTCATCCTCCAGATCGTGCCAGAGTTCGTACCCGCGGCGTAGCAGAGGCACGTAGGAGGGGTCTTCGCAGTAGGCCAGCCGAATGATCCGTGTGACGCCGTGGGAGGACCCCATAGCGTTGGGGATGTCATGGGCGTCGATTCCCAAGACCCGATGCCCTCGCCGGGCAAGGTGGTACACGGTGGCGCTGCCCATCCCGCCCACTCCAAGCACAATAGTGTCATAGCTGGCCATTGGTCCCCTCTCTGCACTGACCCGTCCCGCATTGCCAACGAGGACCTGTCTATCGATTCAGGGTCAACTGGCGTCACGTTAGGCTGGCGCTGCCTCGAATCGGATCGTCCATTGGCAGAGCCCAGTGCTCCGGACGCCTCTATCTGATCGGCCAGCTAAGGAAGTTGGCCGGCCGCATACGCATTCTGTATAGGGGCGCAAGCTGGAGAATACTACGTTTCCGGTATGGAAAACAGTTGAGAGGCCTTGACGCATAACATAATATTGGTCTCAGATGGCGGAGAAGCTGGGTAACGGGTTCCTTCGCCCCGATATATGGCGCGTCGCAGCATTGTGTGATGTAATGTGGACGCCTCCTCACAAGTGTTTGCCCTGTGTGAGAGAAGGTCGCTTTGCTAGCGGTCCTAGAGCTGTCGGCCGATAGGCTCGTGTTTGGCTGTTCTGGATTGAAGGGGCCGGGTTGTGTGGAGACCGCGAGAGGTAATGTTCCCAGTCCCGGTCGACGGTAGAAGCCTTTGGATACAGGTTGAAAACAGGGGTATAATACGCTCCCGTTTGAAGTACAAAGGTAAGGGCATGCGCTGAATATGGACTCGTTAGCGCTCGTCTGGAAGCTAGCCAGAGCGGCGAAAGTCTCGAAGCACCCCGATGACACCCAACCCGGAGCCGCAGTCCCACTTACTAAGGAGAAAAGCTTAATGGGGGTAAACACAGAGCGACAAGGAGATACCTTAATCGCCAAGACGGACGGGCGGGTGGATGGCGCCAACGCCCGCGAATTCCAGGCCGCTCTGGAGGCAGCTATAGACCCCAGCGAGCGAGCCGTGATCTTGGATATGGAGGAGTTGTCCTACATCAGTAGCGCAGGCCTCCGGGTGATCCTGCTGACCGCTAAGAACCTCCGGAGCCAGAACGCGAAGTTCGCAATCTGTTCCCTGTCGGGCCCGATACGCGAGGTCTTCGAGATTAGCGGCTTCGATAAGATCATTTCGATACATGGTTCCCAAGCGGAGGCCTTGGCCTCATTCAGCGACTAACACGCAACGCCTAACTGGGCCATGCGCAGCTTGCCCATGTTTGCGGGTGTCGTGAGTTGTCTCTTATCAAGCTCTTCCGGCGAGGGGAGCTTTGTGACGCCAAGGTAGGGAGTTTCTGGGAATGACAGACCAACAAGAGACATACAAGATTTTAGTTGTCGACGATGAACCTGACCTTGAACCCCTGATGCTCCAGCGCATGAGGCGGAGCATCAGGGCGGGCAGATACACTTTTGTTTTCGCCCATAACGGTATAGAGGCCCTGGAGGTGCTCCAACAGGAAGAGGACATTGACATGGTCCTTTCTGACATCAACATGCCCCAAATGGATGGGCTGACATTGCTGGAGCAGATACCCAAGGTGGACCCTAACGTCCGCTCAGTCATCATATCCGCCTATGGCGACATGAAGAACATACGGACGGCCATGAATCGGGGAGCCTTTGATTTTGTGACCAAGCCCCTCGACTTCGAGGACCTGCAGGTGACCATCGAGCGGACGCTGCGGAATATGGCCGAGTGGCGCGAGGCCCTCATATCCCGCGACAAACTGGTCGCTCTGCAGAACGAGTTGGATGTCGCCCGCAGTATGCAGCAGTCCATTCTGCCCACACGTTTTCCCGACCACCCCAGCTACAAGGTGTACGGCAAAATGCAGGCGGCCCGCAATGTGGGTGGGGACTTTTTTGACGTTGTGTACCTAGACGATGACCGGGTCGGCATTTCTGTGGCTGACGTGTCCGACAAGGGAGTGCCCGCCGCCCTCTTCATGATGTCCAGCCGCACCTTGTTGAAAGGAGCGGCTATCGGGGCCTACACTCCTGGCCCAGTACTGAAAGAGGTTAATGACCTGCTTCTGGAAGACAACGAAAACGGTATGTTCGTCACCGTCCTCTACGCTGTGTTCGACCCGGATACTAGGGAATTCACTTATGCCAACGGTGGCCATAACAGTCCTGTAGTGATCCACAAAGACGGCAGTTCTAACTTGCTCCCATTGACTGGTGGGATAGCCTTGGGACTGTTCCCTGACCTCGAATATGTCGAGAACACTGTGACGCTAGCCCCTGGAGACACGGTACTCCTGTACACCGATGGTGTCACTGAAGCTATGAACAGCGAAAATGAAGAGTTCGGGTTGGAGCCCTTATACGAGTTATTCGGGGCCAACCCACCCAATGACCCTGAACAAGCCACGGTCGCGGTGTTCGAAGCAATAAACAACTTTGCTGGCGATACCCCCCAGTCCGACGACATTACATGCCTAGTCCTATTCTGTATTGAGACGAACTCTTGAGCGCGACGCTGGACCTGAAGGTCGAAACCAAGATAGAAGAGATGGAGCGCCTCGCCACTGCCGTGGAGGATTTTGGCGAGGAGGAGGACTGGCCTCCTGCCCTCACTTTCCAAGTCAACTTGGCGCTGGAAGAGTTGTGGCTCAACGTGCTGAAGCATGGCTATGATGAAGGGCTGCATGTGGTTGACATCAGGTTAGTGTCCGAGGATAAGGCCCTTACTATTGAGATTGTGGACGATGGAAAGCCCTTCGATCCTTTGATCGATGCCCCTGTCCCGAACACGACTGGGGTCATCGGGGATAGAGATATAGGCGGGCTTGGCATCCACTTGGTGCGCACCATGATGGACGAATTGAAGTATACGCGTGAGGAGGGGAAGAACCATCTAACTCTGGTCAAGCGTAGGGACGAGTGAGAGGGATCCCCCGAGTACCAACCGACATTCTCTTTGTTCTCGGCATCGTGGGGGGCGTCACCCTAACTTTCGTCGTCAGCCTACTCATATGGTTCTTTCTTGGTCGTGCTGAATCATCGAGTGTGCCGTTCTCCATAGATGAGCCTGATGAGCGCCCAGCTAGTCCTCTGGCAACAGCCATTTCCCCACCGGAAACAGGGATCACCCAAGAGTGGGTCCTCTTTGGCCAGTCAGCTGCGTTAAGTGGCGACGCCCGTGAATTGGGTATTGGCATGGAGCTGGGCATACGGGCAGCTTTCGAGGAGGCCAACGACGCCGGAGGAGTCTACGGTAGAGAGCTGACACTGGTCTCGAAAGATGACAAATACGAGCCTGAAGCGGCCATAGCCAATACCGCCAGCCTGATCGAAGACGATGGCGTTTTCGCTCTAATCGGCGCTGTGGGCACCCCCACGTCTCGTTCGGCGGTGCCTGTGGCCGAATCCCATGGAGTCCCGTACATCGCGCCCTTCACCGGCGCCGGGCTGCTGCGAGACGACGATCTGCACTCTGTTATCAACCTCCGGGCTTCATACAATCAGGAAACCAAGGAGATGGTTACCCGATTGACGGAGGACTTGGGGATACAGCGCATCGGCATAATGTATCAGGATGATTCCTACGGGCGTGCTGGCTACAACGGAGTGATCTCGGCCTTGGAAGAGATCGGCATGGAGCCATCTTCCGTGGGGGTGTATACACGCAATACTCTCGCGGTGAAGACTGGCCTTTTGGACCTGAACCGTGGCGTGCCCCAGGCCGTCATAGTTGTTGGCGCCTACCAGCCGGTGGCAGAGCTTATCAAGTGGGCTAGGCATTTGGGCAACACTGCCGTTTTTATGACCATCTCATTCGTGGGCAGCAACGCGTTGGCCAAGGAATTGGAGTCCGAAGGCAAAGGGGTATTTGTGACCCAGGTTGTCCCCTTCCCTGTCCCAACTGAAGAGTCCCCACCGATAGTCCATTCCTATGTGGACGCTCTGAAGAAGCATAACGCTCAAGCCGTACCGGGCTTCGTATCACTCGAGGGTTATCTGGCGGGTCGTCTTGCCATTGCCGGTCTCGAAAGGTGCGGCCGAGACTTGGACCGCGCCTGCTTCCTCAATGGCCTGCGTGCCACCACAGATGACCTTGATGGATTTGAGCTGCTCTACGAAGATTCTAATGACAATCAGGGCTCCGACGCTGTATTTTTGACGGTGATTGGCCGCGATGGCAAGTATCGAGCGATTGAGACATTGCGGGAATTGGTGCAGTGAAAAAACGCCTGAGGCAGTTGTGGGACAGCCACACGAGGGTATCGACCCAGTTGCACATCGCCATCTGGGGTGCGATAGCCCTTACGGTGTGCGCAAGCGTGGTGGGCTGGCTATCCTTCAATCGAGTGGGTGAAGCCCAGAGCCGGGTGAACGAGGGGAGCATACCGGAGATGGCGGCCTCCTTCGGAGTCGCCCAGTACAGCAGTGTGCTAGTGGCCGCTGCGCCTCGTCTGACGGCCGCGTCCACGCCTGAAGAGTTCGATGAGGTCGTCGAGAACATCAGCGACTCTCACGAAGCCTTCGAGGAGCAATTGGCCCTGCTGCAGCAGGCAGGGGCTGAACAGGCGAGTTTCAGCAGAATCCGGTCTCATGCCGACACGTTGGATGCGAACATACAGAAGATCAAGCAGAGCACTCTGGAAACTTTCAGGCTTGATGCAGAGGCTAACGCACTGGGGCACGAGTTGGCAGCCATGCGCACAGACTTGGATAAACGCCTAGTCAAAGCCAGCGACGACCAGCTTTTCTACCTGATGGAAGGGTACCGCAAGCTGGGTGATCCACCAGCCAGGACTTCCGTGCATCTTTCCTCGGACGAGGTAGGCTACTACCGTAATCTGGCCCAAGTACAGGTGGACGCCAACATCGCCATGGAATTGTTGGCCAACGCCTTCACACTTTCCGAAGCATCGCAGATAGAACCCCTGCGGGAACGATTCGAGGCCGCCAAGGGACGTATAGACCGAAACTTGTTAGCACTGGAAGGCTCGCCGCTACAGGACGAGGTAGCCCCTATTTTCGACAGGCTCTTCGAATTGGGCATCGGGGACAATGACGGGTTTGACCTGTTGGCCTCCCAGCTTGATCTGATGCAGAGTCAGAGGGAACTTCTAGCCAGCAATCAAGAGATTGCTCTCGCCATGTTGCAGGACGTCAACGGTCAGGTAGAGGTCGCAGGCTTAAGTGCGCAAGGGGCTACGGAGGCCTCCAGCCAAGCAATTCTTACGGGCCGAACGCTTCTGATGGTTATCTCCGGCATAAGCGTAGCTGGTGGTGCTCTCATTGCTTGGCTATTCGTTGGCCGGATGCTCGTCCGGCGCCTCAGGTTCCTCTCCGAACGGATGAGGCGTATGGCTGAGGGCGATTTGGAAGGCACGGTAGAGGTGGATGGCAGGGATGAGGTTGCCGAGATGGCGGCTGCCTTGGAAGTGTTCCGGAGACATGCCCTGGAAGTGCAGCGCCTGAACTTGGTGGAGCAACTGGCGGAAGAGCTACGAGGCAAGAATGAGGAGCTAGAGGTGGTCTTGGAGGACCTGCAAAGGGCCCAAGACCAGATCGTGATGCGAGAGAAGTTGGCAGCCCTTGGTCAGTTGACGGCAGGGGTGGCACACGAGATACGGAACCCTCTGAACTTCGTAAATAACTTCTCAGAGGTATCCCAAGAGCTGATCAAGGAACTGGAGGAAATTCTACAGGAGGATGGTGCTCAGCTAACCGACGAACAATCAGGGCTGGTGGAAGACATTTTTGGCGATCTGAGAGACAACCTAGGACGCATACGGAATCACGGCGAGCGGGCCAATCGCATAGTCCAGGATATGTTGCAGATGGGCCGGGATTCGGGCCTGAGCCAGCCGTCCAATATCAACAACCTCCTGGACGAACATGCGCGTCTGGCTTATCACAGCGCCCGGGCCACAGACACCGACTTCCAGCTGGACCTACTACAGGAATTGGATCCCGACATGGGTGAAATCGAAGTAATTCCGCAGGAGATGGGACGGGTCTTTCTCAACATGGTAAGCAATGCCTGCTACGCCACCGACGAGAAGAGGCGCAAAGCCATGGAGAATGGGAACTCTTACATGCCGACCCTGCTGTTGACGACCAAGCGATGCGAGGAGCACGCCGAAGTCGGCATCAGGGATAACGGCATGGGCATGCCTGCGGAAGTCATTGAGAAGATATTCCTACCCTTCTTCACCACCAAGCCCACTGACAAGGGCACGGGCCTGGGTTTGGCCATGTGCAGTGATATCATTCGAAAGCATGGCGGAAGTATCGACGTCGAGTCCGAGCCGGGCGAGTTCACCTTGATGACCATCTCCATACCGCTGACTCCACCTCTCATGGACGAAGAGCACCAGGGCGAGGTACCCAAGGACAAGGGCGGACCAGACGGAGAGGACGAGTTCAACGGGGACCAGACGGATGATGGGGAACAGACTGAAGATATGGCAGAGGTGGAGGCATAGCGATTCCCATGGATTTCAACGGTTATCAACTCGATCCTGCCATCTACGACGAGATGTTCAATCCTGACGGTGTTCCCCGGGAACAATCTCTGCGCCTCTATGAGACCCTGACGCAATTATCGACAGAAGAACTCATCAGCATCCAAGAACGAGTCACCCGCTCCTTCTCCAACGAAGGGATCTCCTTCACCGTGTACGGAGACGAGGAAGGAGAGGAGCGAATCATACCGGTGGACTGCGTGCCACGGGTCCTGTCGGCGGCTGAGTGGCGCTTCCTAGAGAAGGGGCTGGCCCAGCGCCTCAGGGCCTTAAACCTGTTTCTGGAGGATGTTTATAACCAAGCCCGCATCATCGAGGACGGGGTAATACCCGTCGATGTGGTGCGGGAATGTCCCCAATATCGTATGGAGATGAAGGGATTCTCAGCCCCTCACGGGACATGGGTCTCCATCTGCGGCACCGACTTGGTACGAACCAACGACGGCTTTCGTGTGCTGGAAGACAACTTGCGTGTTCCGTCAGGTGTGTCTTACATGATCGCGAATCGGAAAGCAGTGAAGGCCAACCTGCGCCGCTTGTACAGAAGCTCCCAAGTCCAGGAAGTGGAACACTACGGGCGAGTCCTCCTGACGACGCTCCAAGAGATGGCGCCCGGCGGCCGCTCTGAGCCCTGCATCGCCCTGCTAACGCCCGGCGTATACAACTCGGCCTTCTACGAGCACATGTTCCTAGCCCGCGAGTTGGGTGCCGAATTGGTTGAGGGGCGGGATCTTGTGGTGGACGATGGCTTCGTCTACATGCGCACTACCACGGGCCTGAGGCGGGTGGAGGTGATCTACCGTCGTGTTGACGACGATTTCCTGGACCCGCTGGTGTTCCGTCCAGATTCCCTATTGGGAGTTCCAGGGCTTCTGCACGCCTACAAGCTGGGCAACGTGGGCTTGGTCAATGCTCCGGGCACGGGTGTGGCCGATGACAAGAGTGTGTATGCCTATGTAGGCGACATGGTCCGGTACTATCTGTCGGAGGAGCCCATTCTCGCCAGCGTGGAGACCTACCTCTGCCGACGGCCTCAAGACTTGGAATACACGCTGGACAACTTGGAGAACCTAGTAGTCAAGCGTGTGGGTGGCTCCGGGGGCTACGGAATGCTCATCGGTCCCCATGCCACCAAACAGGAGCGAGAGGACTACGCAGTGGAGTTGCGGGCAGACCCGGCCGACTTCATATCGCAACCAGTGCTCGCTCTTTCCCGTTCGCCGTGTCTCATAGACGGTGCCTTTGAGCCACGACACGTAGACCTGCGTCCATTCGTCTTGCATGGGCGCGAGACCCGCATGGTCCCTGGCGCGTTCTGTCGTGTCGCTTTGCGACGAGGGAGCCTGGTGGTGAACTCCAGCCAAGGTGGCGGAGGCAAGGACCTGTGGGTCTTGGAAGACTGATGCTTGTGGGCAAGCAGCGCGTGAAACACATACACTCAGGGAGAATGGCAAGGAGACTGGCGCAAAATGCTTTCCCGTAGTGCACAGGGTCTTTACTGGATGGGCCGCTATCTGGAGCGGGCTGAATTCTTGTGCCGCTTGATGCGGTTGCAGACCGAGGCCTTGGTGGACCGACCTCTGCGCGACATCCATTTCGGGTGGACCCGCGCCTATAACGCACTGAATCGACTGCCCCCCGGAGGCAGTCTAGAGGAGTCTGTCAGCGACGACTTTACTCTGGCGGACTCCTACACTCTTGCCGATGACCTTACGTTTGAGCGGTCGAATCCCGACTCAGTGTGGAGCTGCTTCTACATGGGGCGGGAGAGCGCCCGCCAGATGCGTCATTGCATCAGTGGGGAGCTGTGGACTAGTCTGAACCTGAGTTATCTGCGAATCCAGAAGCTCACCATCCAGGATATTTGGCTCACATCGCCGGAGGGGTTCTATGCCGACACGGCCGCGGAGATGGACCGCTTCTCAGGCGTGGCCGCTGCCACTATGTACCGTGACGAGGGATGGCGGTTCATGCAGCTTGGGCGCTTCCTCGAATGGAACCAGATGTCCACGGCTCTCTTCTTGGCGCAGTTGAACACCAATGCTTTCACAGAAGAGCACTCCGATGAGGACTGGACCAGCCTCCTCAGGGTTTACCATGCGGTCGAGGCCTACAACCACACCTACAGCGTCGAGGTCGTCCCAGAGCAGGTGTTGAACCTGCTGGCGACCGATCCCCTCTTGCCGAACTCATTGTGCCGGTCACTGGATAGGACTGTTTCCAACTTGGAGTCCATCGTTACAGGGCCGAACCCAAGGGCAAGCGGATTGGCACGGCGATTGGCAGGGCGAATGGCGGCCCTGCTCCACTACGATTGGCCAGACACCGATGACCGCCATGAATTGTTGGTGCGGGTGCGTGACTATACCCGGGAGTTGCACCACCTCATCACCCTGGCCTACTTCGACTACCCGATCGAAGACTCCTTGGGACGCTAGTCCCATGGTCACTCCGGTGGTCTACGATATCGAGCACATTTCCCGTTATCGCTATTCCATGCCGGCTCAGCGCTGTCTCTTGTCTATCTGCCTCAAGCCACGCGAAGATGACAACCAACACGTTCTATCTTTCGACCTGTCAACGGTCCCAACTGCCCTAGCGACGGCAGAGACAGACTCCTTTGACAATGCCAAACATGTTGTGAACATTCTCAGGGAGTTCTCTGAACTGGAGGTCACCTCCCGCTCCACGGTCGAGCGGGTCCCGGAGCCACCGCGGCCCGACTCTTTGGATGTTGGCGCCTGGAATGAGATTCGTTCGTGGGAAGGCTCTTTCGCCTGCTGGGAGTTCCTGAAGCCCAGCGCATTCGCCCGACCCTCGGATGCCTTGAGAGCATTTGTGGATGGGTCAGACATTTCTCCGGCTGGCGACCCGCTGCAGGCATTGTTCCGTCTGTCGAACACGCTCTTTCACAGCTTCCAGTACGTCGTCGGCAGCACATCGGCAATCTCTCCCATCGAGCACATCCTGGAGGGAAGGCAAGGCGTCTGTCAGGACTACACGCATGTGATGATAACCATCGCCCGCGGGTGGGGTATCCCTGCTCGATACGTATCCGGCTATCTTTACGTCGAGGGGCGAGACTATGACTCAGCCCCGGAAGCCGCCTCTCATGCTTGGGTGGAATGTCTTATGCCGGGCCTAGGCTGGGTCGGCTTTGACCCTACGAATCGGTGCCTTGCCGACGAGAGGCATGTCCGTGTTGGAGTCGGCCGTGACTACCAGGATGTCACCCCCATACGCGGCATCTTCTTGGGTGGTGGCGAATCAGAACTTACTGTTGAAGTGAGGGTTCGTAGGCCTCGTATCATCGAGTCATAGCGACGCTGTGCAAAGCCGATGCATTGCGCAACGAGGCAAGTAACAAGGAGTATCGCCGGTTAATCTAGCCTCGTCCAATGCGTGCCGAACTGGACAACTGCGTAGTTGATTGACTTCCTGCGAATTTATGTTGAGCAGGCGGGAAATTGCTTGTTGGGACACGCTAAAATCACCATGCAGGGTTTGATTGGCTGATATAATTGAACCATGTTAGAGGAAAGAGAGACAAATTATGCCACAATTTGAAGTACTGTCGCGGCAAGAAGCGATGATGAATTCGTCCACCGGCAAGCGATCGCAGGTCATACAGGAATACGCCGCCTATATAGCACGACTGGGTCGAGACGAGGCTGGCAAAATCACGCCGTCTGAAGGGGAGTCGATAGCCACGATACGGCGTCGGCTGGGAACAGCTGTCCGTAACTCCGGCAAGAGCATCCAGATGAAGCGCGTGGGGAACGACATCTACTTCTGGGAAGACCCCCCGAAGAGTCGTGGCGGACGGCCCCGAAAGAACCCCGAAGCCTAAACTATTCCCAACCTTCTTTCCTTACTCCCTTACGTCCCCCTCACGCATAGGCTAGACATCATATGTTGACCCTATGCGTGGGGTACGCTTATACTGCCGCTGGGTGTTCCATTCCACTTCTCATTGGATCCAGGTGGTGACCACACACTTCATAAGGGGGTAGGCATGGCGGACAGTAACCATAAGCCATTCATCTTCGTGGGCACGGAGTCCTCTGGCCTTTTGCGTAGTGCGCCGGGCGAGGCATCCTATCTGGAGCTCACAAACGGCCTTCCGGAAGAACCCCAAGTCCGGGCATTGGCGGTGCACCCCAACAACTCAGCTCGCATATACGCCGGCACCCAGGACGGCGTATACCGTAGCGACGATCACGGCGACCGTTGGGAGAGACTCGACTTTCCAGAACAACGGGTGGTTTGGTCGCTGCTGTTCCATCCCACAAATCCAAGCGTGATGTACGCAGGCACCATCCACAATGAGGTGTACCTAAGCGAGAACGGTGGCGACACTTGGCAGCACATCTCTACAATCAACAGCCCTGATGTATGTGATATAGGCTTCGCTCCGCGCATCCTGGGACTCTCAACCACGGCGGACAATCCCCAGGAGATGTACGCTGCCATGGAAATTGGTGGCGCTGCCTACAGCATGGACGCCGGCGGTTCTTGGACCATTGCCAATCGCGATCTGGCTCCCTCGGAGAACCTCCTCGACTTGCATGGCGTGGCGTCATCTGAGGGTCGTGTGTTCATCTCCAACCGCGAGGGTGTATGGCGCAGCACTGACCGGGGCGAGCACTGGGAGAACCTGACCCTGCAACGCTTCTCACCCATCTACTATTCTCGGGGTGTGCGGATGGACCCCAATCAGGGGCAGACGGTGTATGCCTGCGTAGGCAGCGACTTCCGCGGCGACAAGGGCGGCATCCTGCGTAGCAGCGATTTGGGCGACACATGGGAGCGGTTCGACCACGGCCACTCTGTCGACAGCACGACCTTCGGTCTTTCGGTGAACCCGCAGGATTCAGGCCAAGTCTACTTCTGCACCCGCCGTGGCCAAGTGTTCGGCACCGACGACGGTGGGACCACTTGGCACGACCATCCCCTGCCGGGCGACGTCATTGATTCCATTTCAGTGCTGGCAGCATCCGCCAGCTAGGGCCGTCGGCTGGGGGTAGCCATATCCGGGGGCGGCGGCATTTTGCGACCATGGTCAACGGCTGTCTGACGTGGCCCGGTTGCACTAGGTGAAACTCGCCCTTGGAGGTGGCCTGTGCTAAAGACCCGAGTATGCGATCTCATGGGGGTGGAGCACCCGGTGCTGTTGGGTGGAATGTCCACTCATACCACCCCCGAAATGGTGGCTGGGGTTTCCAACGCAGGCGGACTGGGAATTCTGGGTTGCACCGCCATGCCTCCCCATGTCGTCGCGCGTAACGCGGAAGAGATACGCGTCCTGAGCGACCGGCCCTTCGGTATGAACCTCTTGTTGTTCTTGGCCGACGATGATGACGTGTCCGCCGTGCTGGCGGCCTCCCCATCAGTCTTGTCCACTGCTTGGGGATTTCCCCAGTCGGACCTGAAGGCTATTTTTGGCAAGGCCCACGAGGCCGGGGTCAAGGTGGCCCACATGGCCTCCACCGTCGCCGAAGCAGAGCGGGCAGTAGAGGCTGGGGCCGACGTTGTCATAGCCCAAGGCACGGAAGGCGGTGGCCATGTGGGCGTAATGGGCACCATGCCCTTGGTACGCATGGTGGTCAAGGCCGTGGAACCAGTGCCGGTGGTTGCAGCCGGGGGTGTGTCCGACGGCGCGGGCTTGGCGGCTGCTCTGGCACTGGGAGCGGACGGTGTGCTGCTGGGCACCCGATTCCTCGCCTCATCCGAATCGCCTTTGAGCCCAGATAAGAAGCAGGCGATCCTGGACAGCGACGGACACGACACGGCTCTAACGGAAATACCCGATGTCATAAGCGGCCGTGTCTGGCCCGGAGCCTATGCCCGTACCAAGCGCAACCGGCTTATTGAGGACTGGATGGGACGCGAGGGCGAGCTCCGCTATCGCCGTGCAGAGGTGGCAGCCCGCGTACAGGAGGCCCACCAATCGGGCGATGCCGATAACTCGGTCCTATACACGGGACAGACTGCGGGTCTGATCAATGATATCCAACCTGTAGGCAATATCGTCCAAGCCATAGTCGCAGAGGCCGAAGCTATCCTCAGACAGCGCCTTCCTCGGATGCTTGGCTCCTAGTCCTTGATTCCGTGTCCTTCCTGGAGGGCAAATGAAGTTTGGCATTCTGCTGACACCCGGCTCCGATTCGCCTGAGCTAGTCTTACAAGCTGAAGAGCAGGGCTACGATACTGCCTTCTTCGTCGACTCTCCGGCCTTGTTCGGCGACCCTTGGGTCTCTATGGGGGCAACGGCCGCCAAGACGGAAAACATCACCTTGGGCATAGGGGTCACCAACCCGCTGACCCGTTCCGCGCCCGTAACTGCATCGGCCCTAGCAGGACTGAATGCTCTTGCTCCCGGCCGCGTGGCCCTTGGCATAGGCGTAGGGTTTACAGCCACTCTGGCCATGGGCATGCGCCGCGCCCGTCTCGCCGAGCTGGAGCAGTACATCGAGCAGTTACGCCAACTGCTCAGCGGCGAGGAGGCCGAGGTCGACCTTTTAGGGGAGCCCACCATCGTACAGCTCCTTCGCCAAGAGCAACCTTGGGTCAACCTAGAAGACCGCATCCCCTTCTACGTTGCAGCCGCCAACCCCAACAGCCTGGAGATGGCTGGCAGGGTTGCCGATGCCGTGATTCTTGGCGGTCTCACCCAGCCTGAACTAATCGACACCTGCCGTGAGTTGTTAGACATCGGGGCCAACAAAGTCGGGCGTTGCGCCGACGATATCGAGTTAACCATCACACCCTCGGTGCTGGTGACCGATCGCGAGTTGAGTTTCAAGGAGCTACAGACGGAACTGGGGCCCAAGAGCATGGCCCCCGCCATGAACTTCAGCCGCATCGCCTCGATGTCCGGCACGGTCCCGGAATCGCTCAAGCAGGAGTGGCATGATATACGTCATGCCTACCGCGGGGAGACCGGTGGTGCGACCGATCCGCGACGCAAGCACATCACCACTTATCGCAACTACGTCGTCAACCTAGAGGACTGGCAGCGTCCTTACGTGACCCAGAGCGTACTGGAAGGCACCAGCATCTCCGGTACCGCAGAGCAGTGTCTTGCCAAGATCGCCATGCTGGAAAGCCACGGCGTCGACCACATCCTGATGTCGCCCCGCCCCGGTCAAGTCGGGTCGACCATCGAGGCCTACGGGCGCGACATCTTCCCGCAATTGTAGCGTCTCTAAACCAACCTGTGTGTTCCCTAGTCAAGGGCTTGACTGACTTGTGTGAGCGCCGTTAGACGCCTGACGAAGACACTCGGATCAGGAACTTGGAAATATTGGTTCGCCTCCAGCCAATCCGCAGTTCCATCTCCCCTCCGCATGTTCAATCGGGGCATCAAGCCTTCTATGAGAATAGCTTCTATGATATTGATCACATCCTCAGTAGATGCATTATCGGGAACTGGTAACAACTCGCCGCTCTCAGGGTTCACGGGAAGGAATCCAAACCACGAGAAGGTATCCCATCGGTCCGTTTTACGGTAGTCAAAATTGTGAGTCCTCAGCCTAATATAGAGGCCTGTATGGCCCGCTTGTGCGCGAGACTGGCCCACATAAACAACCTCATTCCCACTGTGCAACAGGTAGATGCCCTCTTGGGAACCGAAATCAACTGCTGTGCCTCCAGCCCTACCTAGGAGCTTGCCGTTAGTTGGCTCCCAATCGACTTGGCCTCGACTCCAATACAATCCGTACGCTCCAATGGAAAGCCTGCCAGGGCCGTTCGCAGAACCAGCTTCCTGCTCTTCCTCTACGGCGACCACTCCATGGGCAATTTCAGGAACCGCGAAAATCCCCTTCGCTACCCTCTCGACTTTGCCTTCTTTGACAAGTTGCTGGAGCGCGGAGTTCGCTTGATTAGCGGGGGTCGCCCCGAATCCCTTCGTGAGGGCCTGCTGAGCAATACGATCTCCTACTTCCGTGTAGTGCAACGATTCTCCAGCCTCTTCCAAAACTCTGAGAGCAGCCTGCGTCCAAGTGAGGTTGCTAGTATTCATACGTACATCCTAGTGCTGAATTATAATGTGTTGTGAACTCCGGTAGCAGTAGCAAGGATATGACGGTATCGTAGGGATTTCTAGGGGCTCAATAATGCGTACTTGAGGCTAGTGCACCCGCTTCGCATAGCCCTCCCACTCTCGGTCGCGGAGGACGTACTTCTGTATCTTGCCTGTGGCCGTCTTTGGCAGCTCGCCGAATACCACCGACTTGGGGCACTTGAAGCGGGCTAAACGCTCTCGACAAAACGAGATTATCTCGTCCTCCGCGGCAGTCTCGCCGGCAGCGAGGGTGACGAATGCCTTGACCGACTCCCCCCAGTAGGAGTCAGGGATCGCCACTACAGCAGTCTCCAGTACCGCCGGGTGCTCCATCAGCACCTTCTCCACTTGTTGGCTGGAGATGTTCTCTCCGCCTGAAATGATTACGTCCTTGGCCCGGTCCATCACTTCAATGTAACCGTCGGGGTGCCAGACGGCCATGTCACCGGAGTGGAACCAGCCATGGCGAAAGGCTTCCGCGGTGGCATCCGGGTCGCGAAAGTAGCCTGACATAACGTTGCTGCCCCGCATCATCACCTCGCCGACGGTCTCTCCATCCCGTGGCACCTCGTTGCATTCGTCGTCCGCGACGATCAGGTTGGTGTTGGCTATGATGTAGGGGACTCCTTGGCGTGCCTTGACAGTAGCCAAGTCCTCTATGGTGAGGTCCTGCCAATGGGGTTGGATGGCACAGATGGTGTGGGGGCCGTAGGTCTCAGTTAACCCGTATACATGATGGATGGTGGCCCCCATGCCCTCGATGGTGCGTATGACCTGAGGAGCCGGAGGGGCCCCAGCAGCGACGATGGACAAGCCATCCAGACGTTGGTCCTCTGCCGCAGGCGACGAGTACATTGCGATGAGCACCGTTGGGGCCCCGCCCATGTGGGTCACACCATACTCGTGGATCAGGCGGAAGACCTGCTCCGGGTCCACGTGTCGCAGGCATACATGGGTGCCACCCATGGCGGTGACTGCCCAAGTGAAGCACCACCCGTTGCAATGAAACATGGGCACGGTCCACAGGTAGACGCTCTCAGGCCGCAGGTCCAACTCCAGAGCCTCACCCAGCGCGTTGATGTAGGCGCCTCTTCCCGTGTATTGGACACCCTTGGGCAGACCCGTCGTGCCCGATGTGTAGTTGATGGTGATGGTATCCAGCTCCGAGTCCGGCGCGACCCGGTGATCGCCTTCAGGGGCGGAAGCTAGGAACTCTTCGTATTCCGGACCTGGGATGTCGTGCGCCTTGGATACGTTGTCCACGATTTGTACCAGCGTGGCGACATCGGGTATCTCGTCTCTGATGGTACGCACTATGGGCGCGAGCTCCGAATCGAATATCAGTGCCTTGGCCCCTGAGTGGTTCAGTATGTAGGCAACCTCGCCGGGGGAGAGCCGTATGTTGATGGTCACCAGCACCGCCCCCATGCGCATTGGTCCGAAGTGTCCTTCCAGCATGGCGGGCACGTTGGGTGAGAGAAACGCCACACGCTCGCCCTTCTGAATACCAGCAGCCTTAAGGGCGCCCGCTAGACGGTTCGCCCGCTGGTGGAATTGGCGGTATGTGTAGCGTTGCTCGTTGTAGCAGACGGCCACTTTGTCGGGATAGACAAGTGCGCTCCGCTCCAGAAAGTCGTGAGGATTCAGGGGCTGGTCCAAAGGGCTGTCTGACATAAGCTCGCTCCCACCTCTCTCGTCTGAGATTACACTGAGTGTATTGACCTCCTAATGCCATCGCAAGCCGCACCATGGGCCGGAGTTGAAGTCGTCGGTCGTGCCGTATACTAGAAGTAAGCGTGTAACGCCAACGAGAAATATCAGGAGACAGCGGTGCCGGACATGGACATAACAGAAGCATTGAAAGCGTTGGACAGGTCCAAAGGAGTGATCCTAAAAGGGATGGTGGCGCTGGTCGCCGTAATTGCTGTGGCTCTGATGCTCTCCTGTGGCAATGGAAACTCCACATCGGAGTGCCCCACTGAAATCACCTCGTCTGGTGAAGATGGCCTCAAAACCGATTTCGTCTTCTGCCTCTATCAAGGGGAGGACGTGCTTGGGGCCAACGTCGTTCAGGTTTCCGACCTGCTCGACAAGCCTACGGTGGTCAACTTCTGGGCCGGACTCTGCCCACCCTGTCGGGAGGAGATGCCCCACTTCCAGGAGTTCTACGATGAGTTCGAGGAGCGCATCAACTTTGTGGGTGTGGATGTCGGACAGTTCACGGGGTTGGGCAACCCCGAAGATGCCCAAGAACTGCTGGACGACTTGGACGTGACCTATCCTGCCGGTTACACCGAAGATTCTAATGCGGTCAAAGAGTACGTGAGCGGCATGCCCACCACCGTCTTTATCACACCGGCAGGCGAGGTGTTCCGTAGTTGGACTGGGTACCTTAGTAAGGGCAAGCTCACCGAGATTACCGAGGAGATGCTGGCAGCGGAGGTAACCGCTTAGCCGGCCAGCGCCAGCAGGTTCTCGGTTAGCCTCTCGATGCGGTCGCGTCCGGGGATGCAGTCCAGCCAGCGCTCAGGGATGGCCGATGCGCCGTAGCGGGCACCCAGCACGGCTCCGGCGACTGCACCGTTGGTGTCGGTGTCCCCTCCGACCTCAATGACGTCCCTGAGAGCCATCTCGAAGTCCAACGCGGTCACGGAGGCCCACAAACCAGCCTGAAGGCAGATGAGAGTGTGTCCGATCAGGCGCTGGTCCTGCTTCAGCCACGAGGCATCGGACTGTACCGGTGAGTCTGAAGCGATGGCGTCAAAAACCTCCGTGGGAATCCCGTCGCTGATGGCGATAGTCTGCATGACTGGCGCACCGTCGGCTTGGGCCGCCGACATCAGGGCTGGCAGATCAGGCTCTGCACCCTGCAATAGACGGGCGATGAGCGCGTTCACTAGGATGCACGACCACTGGCAGGTAGTGGCATAGTGGGTAACGACGCATGTGTCGGCGCTGTCGCTCACCAGCAACTCCGGCTGCCGGAGCCGGCCTAGGGCAACAGGGGCGCACCGCATGACCCCACCGTTAGGGGCGATGGGATTGCGTTCGTAAATGATGCGGGAGGCATTAGGGGCAGCGTGGCCCGCCTCCAATTCATCTATGACAGCGCTGGTGGTGATGCCAATCCCTCGCCCGTTCTCCTGTCTCCAAGTCACCAAGCGTTCCGCGAACGCGCTCACGTAGTCGCCGCCGTCCACCAAGGCCTCTCCCAACTCCACAGCTTGCGCGAGGTCGTCGTCCATGGGACTGTGGGCTTCCTTGGGATCGATGTCCATGACCCCTTTGGGGTAAGCTCGCTCAATTCGCCGGTACGAATCGCTTTCCATGGGAATTCCCAGAAGGTTGCCGACGGCCAGCCCCAGCATCACCCCACGGGCTTTGTCTGCCAGCCAGTCGTCGGGTGGGGCTGCGCCCCCAAGGAGCGCGGCTATGTTGGGGGCGCAGCTGATTATGTTAGGGTCAGTAGTCATCAGCCTGTCCCCGCCGGCAAGCTCGGTAGTACTGTCGGTACGATTAGAGGTTGTCCCAACCGTCCTCTGACATCACCTCGGCCCAGCGATGGTAGAAGGCTCGGTGGTTGCTCTCGCTGTTGCGATTATCGCTGGCCCAAGCCATCAGTTCCTCGTTGAACCCGTCGTGGCCCAGTCCCATCTGAATGTTCAGGGGCAACGTGCGGGACACGACTCCCCGGCAAGTCTGGGTGCACTCCTGCCAGTTATCCATGTCGTCCTGCTCGAAGGTGCCGGCGGGGCTGAACCCCCGTATGGCCGTCAAACGCAGCGCCTCTTTGACCTCGGGCGGCGCATCCTTCTCCACGTATGCCCAGGACCATATCTCGATGTTCTCCGGGCCCCTAGGGTGCCATACGCGCAACACTCGCGATGTGGAGCGATTGATCGACATGTTAGGGAAGACCGTGCCCACGATGGGCTTGGTGAGATCCATGCGCGGCCCCAACCTAGCCCGCGCCTCGGCGGCAACCTGCTCTTCATATTCCCTGATGGCGTCGCTGGGTGGGTCGGTGAGGTCGTCAGGCCCGATGGCGATAAGGCAGTGGCCGTTCCCGGGCGAGATCAGGCTGCCCGAGAACTCGGGACGGGCCGTGGCCGAACCGCTGAAGCCTGTTCTCACCGCAGAGAGATGGGACCAGGGTACGTGGTACACATCGCCGCCGAAGTTGTCAGCGGCGAACTTCCAATTGCAGGGGGCCGACCACTTGTGCACCCCGCCGATTATCTCGATGCCGTTCTCGCGCCGCCCGAAGAAGTTATCCAGGTACCAGGTCATCTCACCTAGGTACTCCGGCAAAGGCGGGGCAGCCGGATCGAAAGTGGCGAAAATCAGACCGCAATAGCTGTCTATCTGCGCTACCGGCACCAGCCCCCATTTGCTCGTGTCGAGTTCGTCGTAGTAGGCCTCCTTAAGGCTGGGCACCGCGATGAGCTTGCCGTCGGTGCCATAGGTCCAGCCATGGTAGGCGCAGACAAAGGCTGAGGCGTTACCTGCGTCGGCGCGGCATACCCGGTTGCCCCGGTGCCGGCAAACATTGAGGAAAGCGTTGACCTTGCCACTGGCATCTCTGGTGACCAGCACCGGGTCCTCGCCCATGTAAGTGGAGAAGAAGTCGCCGGGATTGGGTATCTGTGTGTCATGGCACAGGTACAACCAGCAACGAGCGAAAATCTGCTCCAACTCCTGCTGGTAGATTTCCGGCTCGAAAAAGATGTTCCGGCTCACCATTCCACGACTGGTTTCCACCAATGACCTCACATCGGTTGCCACATTACACCTCCTGCCGACGGTTGACTCAACTTTAACCCACCACCAGTACTAACAACAACCGCTTCCGTGCGTGGGTGCTTCCCCAAAGGAAGGCATGACACTAGTTCATTGACAAGCCCCAGTCAGATGCACCACGATGGGATTGGTTTCTCTAGGAGAGGGGTATACGTGACTACAATGGAGCAGCGGGTTAGCCAGTTGGAGGGCATCTACCCGCACCTAGCCACCAAAGAAGACGTCGCCGGGGTTCGAGGAGAAGTCGCTAGAGTCCAAGGCGAGCTTACGGCGGAGATCGCACGCTCTGAAAGCCGGATGGTGCGGTGGATGGCAGCGTGGACAATAGGCGGGATGATGGGCATAGCCGGCCTAGTCATTACCGTGGCCAAGTTCTTGGCGTAACTCCTGAGGCCCGTAGGCGCCGCGGGCCCTTCCCCTGAGTGCGGCCGGAAATAGCCCACTACCTCCGTCCCTCACACCAACGGCCTAACTCTCGTGGCAAACTCCTCCATGTGGTTCAGCATCTCGTCGATGTTGCTGCTGAGGCGAGCGAAGTCCACTGTCAGCGTACTCACTCCCATGGCCTCGTAGCGATGGATGTCGCCTGCCACCTGCTCTGCGCTGCCGGCGAAGACCATCCTCTCGCTGCTGGTGTTGGGGCCGTCCTCCAGCCGGTATTGGTGGGTGCGGTACACGATCTCCACCTCTTTCGGGTCACGTCCTGCGCGCCGACACCGTTCCGCAAGGCGGCCGATGGCGGACTCCAGTTGCTCCGGCCTATTCAGAGGGAATTGGGGGTTGGTACCGATGGGCGACCAGCCGTTGCCCAACTCTGCGGCACGACGGAGGGCTCGTGGGCTCTCACCGCCGACCCAGATGGGCGGATGAGGCTTCTGCGTGGGCTTGGGCAGGAAGTTGATATTGCTGAAGCGACAGTACTTGCCATCGAAGGACGGGTCGTCGCTGGTCCAAAGCTCCTTGAAGGCACGAATGTATTCGTCGGTCACATCGCCCCGCTCCTCGAAGGGTGGCAGGCCCAGAGCCTCGAACTCTTCACGCATCCAACCTGCCCCGACCCCTAGGATGAAGCGGCCTTGGGAAAGCATGTCCAGCGTTGCCAGCATCTTGGCGGCCAGGACCGGGCTGCGGTGAGGCACGATCATTACGCTTGTCCCCAGCCGAATGCGTTGCGTTTGGCCAGCCATGAATGACAGGGTGGTCAGCTGATCGATAGCCTCGCCGGCGCCGCCTCCGGGGAACTCTCCACCTTCGGTGTAGGGATAGATGGAGTCGATGTTCTTGGGGACGACGAGGTGATCTGGGGCCAGCACCAAGTCGAACTCCAACTCCTCGGCCCGCCTCGCCATGGCCGAAACGGCGTCTGATGCCGTCAGCGGTCCGCGACCTGTAATGCTGAATCCGAATTTCATCGTCGTTCTCCTGCGTGTCGCTTGATTATCCGTAGGACCGTCCCATGCGAGGCTATCGCTTCAGGAGGTACGCTTCTTGCCTGTCTTCTCCTCGAAGAGCTTCCATGTGAGGTCGTTGAAGGGGTAGTACTTGCCGGGGGAGCAGCGCTCCACCTCAAGCTGCGCCTTGATGACCTCTTCCACCTCTTCGCGCTGGTGGGCTATTTCGATTACCTCGTCCACAACAGACTGGGGGACGACTACCGCGCCATCGTCGTCCCCCACGATGGCATCGCCGGGGCGCACTAGGACGCCGCCACACTGGATGGCGTCGTTCACCTGCCAAGGCCAGAATTCGGCGGGCCCTTGCTTGGCCGTGGTGCTGGCTGAGTAAACAGGGAAGCCGTACTCCTTGAGCACGTTGCTATCGCGCACCGCGCCATCGGTCACCAAGCCCCCCACCTGGCGCTGCATCAATCGCATGAACTTGATGTCGCCGCCAATGGAACTGTACTGCCATCCCATGGCGTCGATGACCAGTATCTCCCCCGGTCCGCACAGCTCTATGGCCACGTACTCCGCCGATTGGTCGCCCTGTGGCTTGTCGCGCGCCAAGTCGGGGCGGTGGGGCACGAAGCGCAGGGTGACGGCTCGCCCAGCCATCTTCTGGCCAGGTTGCAGGGGACGCGCCCCGTGGACAAAACTCATGGGCCAACCTTTCACCCAAAGTCCGTCTATCAGGGTCTGGGTGGGTATCTCAAGCAGCTTCTTCAAAGTAGCATCGGGGATGGCGGGTGCGGTCGTCATGTTTGCGCCTCATGCTCAAGTTGGGTTATAGACTAGCCGCTGAAGCGGTGATAGGCCAGCCTCGTGTTCCCGTTTTGTAGCTGCGGGGTGGGACTCGGCAGTGCCATGCATTCCCGTCGGCGAAGACAGACGCTGGCACAGTGTCGCCATTTGGTAGCATTCCCGTAGTAATCCGTTAGATATGCCGTACAACTCTCGCTGCATTCTGTTGCTATACCCGTGGCACTCCCGGTGCATACTATTGCAACGAGAGTGGTAGGGGAGCAGCTAGGAGCCAGCTTTGAGCCAGTGAAGTTGGGGGTTGCGCGAATTTTTGGTGGCCTGCCCTTCGACTCCACACCGTTGCGCTCCCGTCGACTCGACTGCGTTGGGATGGGGCTTCCGGGTCCTATGGAGCTTCCGGGCCCGAGGGTGGAAATTTGGAATTCCCTGTCATTTTTGCTCATTTTTGCTCATTTCCGGTCATTCGGCGTGCCAGAGATTGCTGGCAGGAGGGGACGTGGGTTTCTGTGGGGTGATTTCAGAGACTTCAGACCGGTCGTAGCCGTTGCGCGTTTCTTCGTAGCTGATTTCAGTGAAATTTGTGAAATGGCCTTTGGGGGCGGGCTGAACGTTGGCCAACTGGGGTCCCATGGGCGTTGTCTCCTCGGGAGCGATTTGGGCTCAGGAGCGATTGGGCTCAGGGGCGATTGGGCAAAAAAAGACGCGCCGGGGTGACCTGTAGGGGTCAGTCCCCCCCGCACTCTAAGGTATGTTAGAACGGATGTGCGTGGACTGTCAAGGGCGGGTGTCTCGCTCGCTGACAGCCCGTCCTTCCGACTTCGCTCCTTATGCTCAGGACGAACTGCAAAGATGTATTTTCCATGATCGAAGGCCTTTGTTCCCATGTCACAGGGTTGTTGATTTTGACCGCGGAGTCACCTATCATGCCAGCAAGTCCTAGGCTATATGCCGGAACGACCTATTCGTGTCGAGGAGGTGGCTGGTGGTACAAGCAGCAACCTATACCATGGAGAAATTCATACAGGACATTCGGGACATCTTCGCATCGACGGGCGATCCACGGGCCCAAGCCCAAGCCGTGGCCAAGCAAATGCAGGTACTACTCAAGGTCCCTGGTTGTATAGAAGAGGCGCTCAACCTGCCTCCGGAAGAGGGCTACGGCCGCGTCGACCTGCACTTGGACGAGGAGTACGGTCACCCCGGCCCTGGCTTCCTGCTGATGTGCTCCATACAGCATCCCGGCCAAGACAACTGGCCCCACGACCATGGCAGCTCTTGGGTTGTCTACGGCGTGTACGAGGGCGCCATTGAGCAGGTCAAGTGGGGCTGGGTGTACGATGAGGGCGAGTGGACTACCCCGCACCTCGAGCGCTACCAGAGCTACGTGGAGCGCAATGGCGATGTGGCATTCTTCCTGCCCGGCGAGATACACAATACCCGGAACGTGAATGATGGCCGTTCTGTGGTAGTGCGACTGGAAGGGCAAGAGCTCACGCGGGTCCCGCGCCACCGCTACAACCCCGAGACTGGTGAGGCGAGCCTCTACTAGGCCGGCAACGTCTAGCCCGCTAACCGCGTAGAACAAAGAACGAGGGCGCCTTACATAAGGCGCCCTCGTTGTCGTCTGGGCGTTCTTCTATTGTGCGGTCTTCACTCCCCCACCTTCCATGAGCGCACCAAGTCCCGTTGGATGTCGCTTTCGGGGGATGGAACGTGGGCGTTGGGGTCGTTGGCCCGCAGTCTGCTTATCATGTCCAAGGCCCTCTGTCCTACTGCTATGTCGTGCCTGGAAAGGTAGCATCCCACCACTGACCCCGTGCGTCCTATGCCTGCGAGGCAGTGCACATACACAGTCTTGTCGTCCGCGATGGCGGCGTCGATGTCATTGAGTATCGACTTCATCTTCTCTCGCGAGGGGATGCCGAGGTCGGTGACGGGGTTGTGGGAGTACGACACGCTGATGCCCATGTCCCGGGCGATTTCGGCAAGCTGTGCCGGGTAGTCGATGGGACGCCCGTAGTTGTCCAGCCTCTCTTCTTCCACGAGGTTGACCACATGGCGTACGCCTGAGTCGAGGAGGGCCCGCAACTTGGCGCGGGTGGTTTCCGGGTCGCGGTCCCCTGGGTAATAGCCCGCCAGCAACTTGCCCGGGACTGCCCAGTAGGAACGGTCGAACGGTGTGTCAGGATTCGTCATCGAAGCCCTCCAGCGCCCACTACTCGCCTTCTGTCCACGAACGCACCATCCCTCTCTGTGGGTCGGTATTGGGGGACCGTGCGCGCAGAAAGGGGTCCTTGGACCGCAACTCCTGTATACGATCGATCGCTTTGTCTCCCACGGCCATGCCGTGCCTAGACAGGTAGCACCCCACCACGGTGCCTGTGCGGCCGATTCCCCCCATGCAATGAACGTAGACGGGACGTCCCTCGCCGATGGCGCGGTCGATCTCGTCCAGTATGGACTTCATCATCTCCCTAGACGGTATGTCTTGGTCGGGGATGGGATGGACTTTGTAGGTGACGTCGATGCCCGCGTCCTTTGCGATGCGCATCAGGTGGTCCTCGTAAGGAACCAGGTCGCTATCGTTCGCGGGGTGCTGCGTCTCTTTCATCAGGTTGACCACATGCCGAACGCCACATTCCAGCAGCGATTCGAGCTTGGCTTGTGCCGTGGCCTCATCCGTGTCTCCGGGGTAGTAGCCTGCCATCAGCTTACCAGGGTCGACCCAGTAGGCGCGCTCAAAGGGCAATTCGGGTGTGGTCATCGACACGATTCCTTATCAGATTGGGGGCAGGGTTCAGGGCACCAGCATGGCACGGGTCACTTGGGTGTCGCGCTGGTGCCACTCAGATTGGGCAAAGGCTTCGTTCACCTGTTCCAAGGGGAACTTGTGGGAGACGATCTTGTGGAAGGGGAGTTTGTCTTGGGTGCGCACTAAGAAGTCCAGCAGCTTGGGCATCAGAGAGGGGCGGTACATGCGCGACCCCAATATGTTCTTGCCCGACAGAAGGGTCGATGGGTCGATGGAGACCTCGCGGCCCGGCACGATGTCGCCGATTTCGACGAAGGTCCCTCCGTTGCTTAGCATCTGCAGTCCTTCGGACATCAGCTCGGCCAGACCCACGAGCTCCATCACGATGTCGGCGCCCTGCCCGTTGGTCAGCTCTCGAACGCGGCCAACACGTGTCTCCCGGGTGTTGTACTCCTCGATGTTGATGGTGTAGTCGGCCCCGAACTCTTCGGCCAACTCCAAGCGTCCCTGTAGCCGATCCAGCACTATCACCCGGTCCACGCCCATGTCCTTGGCCATGGCGGTGGCGTGGAGGCCGAGGCCTCCGGCGCCCTGAATCACCACATACTGGCCTTCGCCAGCGTCGGCACGCATCAAGCCTTGAGTCACCGTGCCCATGGCGCAGTTCAGTGGGCCGAGAAGCTCATCGGGCAACTCGTCCGGCACTTTGAAAATGGGATGTCGTGGCGGCAAATATAGGTAGTCTGCATAGGTGCCGGTGAAGTAGGGGTGGATACCGGCGGTGGGGTAGGCGCGGTTCACGCACCAGTTGATGTCGCCACGCAGGCACAGGTGGCAGCGGTAGCAGGGGAACACGGCGTAGTAGACCACCCGGTCACCTTCGACCAGAGGCTTCCCCAACGAATCGCTGGTCACACCTGCGCCCAGCTTGTCGATCATGCCGGTGCCCTCGTGACCCATCACCCTGCCTGTGGCTGGCAGTGGCATGTTCACCATGTCGCCACGCCACGCATGGAGGTCCGACCCGCACACGCCTGCTTGGGTCATACGCAGCACGACCGCACCAGGCTCCGGGTCGGGGACATCGTACTCCTCGATTTCAAAAGGTTGGTTGTACTCTTTGCAAACGACGATACGGCCCTTCATGTGACGCTCCCTTTTACCTTTGTGTGACCTCAGGTGGCATGTAACCAGAGTGGCATGTAACCAAATCGGACGGCTCGCAGGGTAAAATAGCACGGTAGCCTGACAAAGGGTAGTGGCGCAGGCCCATAACAGGCCCATAGTAGAGGCCAAGCTGGCCTAGGCGGGCCAGCCAAGCGTCACTCAGGGAGGTATGATGCCCGACGCTTTAGGGTGGCGCAAAAAGTTCGGCGTGCTGGCGCCCAGCACCAACACCATCGTTGAGCCTGATTTCTATCGTATGGGAGTGCCGGGGGTCACCTGCCACTTCTCCCGCATTCATATCCGCGACCAAAATTTGGGCAGCGATGCCGCCTTCGAGGCGCTGATGGTGCAGATAAGGGAGGAGATTGGCTCTGCCGTGGAGCGGGTGATGACCGCCGAGCCAGACTACATGGTGATGGGCATGAGCTCCGAGACCTTCTGGGGAGGGGTGGAGGGCAACCGCCAGTTCCAGCAGCGCATCATGGAACTGAGCGGTCTGGATGTGGCCACCGGGGCCGAGGCCTGCGAGCGTTCCCTGAACCATTTCAATGCGAAACGCATCGGCGTGGTCACCCCCTACCAGCCAGTGGGCGACCAGAACGTACGCAGGTTCTTCAACGAGTTGGGCTTCGAGGTGGAGACTATGGTAGGGCTGAAATGCCCTACTGCGGTGTCCATCGCCCATGTGCAGGAGGAAGAGCTGCGCCACGCCCTGCAAGAGGTCAACACCGACCGCGTGGACGCCTTGGTTCAAGCGGGCACCAACCTCAGCATGGTGGCCCTAGCCGACGAAGCCGAGCGCTGGCTGGACAAACCCGTCATCGCCATCAACGCCGCCACCTGGTGGCTCTCCCTCCGCAACAACGGCATCGACGACAAACTCTACGGGTGTACTCGCCTGCTACGCGAGTTCTGAGGTTAGCCCAAAGGTATACAAAGCACTTGGGCTCCCGCTACCTGCCCGCGATATGACTTGGCCTTCGTCATGATCGCGGGCTATTCGTTGCGCCTGCCACTTGCCCCTGATGTTCCGTGATGTAACGGAACCGTATTGCTTGTATATTATATGGGAACATTGTACGATATCTGAGATTGGGAGGATTGTTGGGCTGTCTTGCGGATTTTCTCTGAAAAAGCGCTCCGCACATTCTGGGAGCGTCATCCGAACTCTGAACAATCACTTCGGGCATGGGTCGATGAGGTAAAGCGAGCCGACTGGGACAACCCTGTACAAGTCAGGGAGAGGTTTGCGACGGCCAGTATCGTCAAGGACAACCGTGTCGTGTTCAACATTAGGGGTAACCAATTCCGATTGGTGGCATGGATCAACTATAGACGCCGCTCGGTTTACATCAAATGGTTAGGCACGCATGCCGAGTATGACCGCATAGATGTCGAAAAGGTGGGGCTATGAGTACGATAAAGCCGATTCGAACAGACCAAGATCTTAGTGCTGCCTTGGCGCGGATCGAGGAACTCTTCGATGCGGAACGGGGTACACCGGAGGATGACGAGCTCGGCGTCCTGATGGACTTGGTGTGTTTCTATGAGGACAAACATTACCCCATTGGCCTCCCCGACCCCATTTCCGCCATCAAGTTCCGCATGGACCAAGCCAACCTGACCCCCCGCGACTTGGTGCCCTTTATCGGGAGCCGTGCCAAGGTATCGGAGGTGCTTTCAGGGAAGCGGGCCATCACCATGTCGATGGCCCGGGCGCTTCACCAGCACTTGGGAATAGCCGCCGAGGTACTGCTCCAGGAACCGGGGGCCATCTTGCCGGAGGAAGAGACGAGTCTTGAGTACTCTAGATTCCCCCTGAGGGCAATGGTGAAAGCGGGCTGGATACCCAATATGCCTGACGTAGCAGACCGCGCCGAGGAATTGATTAACGGACTGATTGACAGGGCTGGCGGCCGACAGGCGGCCATGGCCCTTTACCGGAAGAGCGACCACCGGCGCATCAACGCCAAAACCGATGAGTACTCCCTGAAAGCATGGTGCTGGCAGGTTATGGCGATGGCGCGAGAGAGGGAAACCGATATAGCTTATGTGCGTGGGACCGTCACTCCGGAATTCCTCAGAAACGTTGGCCAACTCAGCACATTGTTGGAGGAAGGTCCACGGCGGGCGCAGGACTTTCTTGTCCAGCATGGCATCGGCTTCGTGTATGTGCCCCATCTGCCGAGAACCCACCTCGATGGGGCGGCGTTCCGACTGCCGGATGGCCGGGCTGTAGTTGGGATGACGTTGCGGTACGACCGCATCGACAACTTCTGGTATACCCTGCTGCACGAGTTGGCCCACATCAGCCTGCATCTAGACGCCTGCGGGGATGATGACGTCTTTGTGGACGACCACAGCCTGCGAGGCATGGAGGCGGGCTCGGGTGGTTCCGGCGATACCAAGGAAGAGGATGCCGACCGATTGGCAGAAGAGGCGCTGATTCCCAGGGAAGTATGGGAGGCCAGCCCGGTCCCGCAGAACCCATCGCCCAACGGCGTAATCAACCTGGCCCAAAGTTTGGGAATTCACCCCGCAATCGTGGCCGGACGCATCCGTCATGAGCGTGGCAACTACCGCCTGCTGTCCCAGTTCGTCGGAACCGGAGAGGTGCGGCGGCAGTTTGAGAAGTAGAGTAGCATATGCCGAGTCGACACAACGAATATCGTGTATTTCGATCCTGACAGGTAGTGTTGAAGGAGCTCGCATGACCAATACAGATCAAGGCTCCACGTGTTTGATTTGGCCCGAATACAGTGCAAGGATCATGCAATCGAGTAATTTCGTATTAACCGATATTTACGATTCGCCGCGTGCCGGCGGATTGTACGAGGCTGGTGTAGTCACAAAATTCCTTATCGAACAACTAAATGAAGGTCAAAAGGCCATCATGACCACATATTTTATCGAGCAACATGCACAAGGAGTTACGGTACCTAAGATTACAGAGGGTTTGATCGAATATGTTAAAACCAGACAGCCTCTTTCAGTACATGAACGTGCTGACAGGTTGCTTCGGTTTATTGCCAATCAAACTAAGTCCGTGGGGACTCCCTATCTGGTGAAGGCAGATGACCCTGCAACTCACGCTTGGTCAGAATCCACTGACAACGGTGAGATCGGATTTCTCGTCGACTACCTGCTGCAAAAAGAATATCTGGACTCAAGGTCAGACGTAGGGGTGCGCCGATTCGGGGACTATGTAATCCCGGCTTCGGTCCGGGTCACTGTCGAGGGCCACAGCCATATAGCTGTACAGGAAACTAATATGCGTGGCGATCAGGCCTTCGTCGCTATGTGGTTTAACGCCGCTATGACTGACGTGTATGATCAGGGGATTGAGCCCGCCATCAGGGATGCTGGATATGAACCATTTCGTGTAGACCGGACAGAATATATTGACAAGATAGATGATCAGATAATCGCCGAAATTCGACGCTCGCGATTCTTGGTGGCAGACTTTAGCCACGGCGATGACACAGTACGGGGAAGTGTCTACTACGAGGCGGGTTTTGCCCACGGACTCCATATTCCAGTTATTTTCACTTGTCATCAGGATTCCAAACTGCATTTCGACACCGACCATTACAACCATATCTTCTGGACCGCTCCAGAAGAGCTGCGCGAGAAACTCAAAAATCGTATTCTCGCGGTGATTGGTGAAGGGCCAAGGGTCCGCAGCGGAGGATGACCACCAGACTGGCTCCGGCAGTGGTGCGATTGGCCCGCTGGGATGTCCCCTGGTTGACGCCTCCCATCCCCACTGATACCTTGCATACAAAGTCAGTACCAACCGGGAGGTGAGCCATGGCTAGAATAAAGCTGCTCGGACAAGACGATGTGCCTGAGAATGCCCGTCCCTATCTCCAGGAACAACAGGAGACCTATGGCACGGTGCTGAACAGCACTGCCTTCGCGGCCTACTTTCCAGGCATGATGGCCGCATCCAGAGAACTGGGCAACGCCATCGACAAGGGGGAGTTGCCCGCCGAGTTCAGGCGGCTCCTCAACGTGAAGGTGGCCTCCCAGATCGGGTGTCCTTTCTGAGTGGACACCAATGCTAGCGGTGCTAGCAAGGAAGGCGCTTCCGACGATCGAATTCTGGCCCTGTTGGACTTCCGCAGGAGCGACCTGTTCTCCGAGGCGGAGAAGGTCGCCTTGGAGCTTTCCGAGGCGATGACCGATACCCCGCAGCGGGTGACCGACGAACTGTTCCGTGAGCTCCAGCAGCACTACACCAACCCACAGATAGTGGAACTCGCCTCCATCATCGCCTTGGAGAACTTCCGCAGCCGCTTCAACCGCTGCGGTGCGGTGGAACCCCACGGCTTCTATCCCATGCTGGGGGAACTGCTGACGGCGGCAGGGATGCCGACCGATGCAGTCCCGCAGCCTGCCTAGCCCCGCCTAGACTCTGGCCCGGCTAGGTTCTAACCCGACTAGGGAGTCGAAGGCATGCAACTTGTCATAAGAAACGCCTCCATCCACGGGGTATCGAGCAGGCGCGACATCGGCATCGACGGCGGACGCATCACCTCCATCGAGCCGACAGTGCAAGGGGAGGGCGACCGCGAGATCGATGCCGGTGGCAATCTCGTCGCCGCCGGGTTCGTCGATGCCCATACCCATCTCGACAAAGCCCTCGTCCTTGATCGTTATGATTGGGGCAATCGCGAGATGCAGGCGACGCCACGCCTCACCTCCGTAGTCGAGTCTGACAAGGTCAAGCGCAACTTCACCGTGGACGATGTAGGCCAGCGGGCCGTTCGTCTCGCACGCATGTGTGCCGCCTACGGCACTACGACCCTCCGCACTCATGTCGATATCGACGAAGTGGTGGGCTTGGTGGATATGGAGGGTGTTCTGGCTGCCAAGGAGGAACTCCGTGGGTTGATCGATATCCAAATAAGCCCCTACGCCATACGCGGCTTTGAGGGCGAGCCCCAGTCGGAGCCTCTGCTGCGCCAAGCCTTGCAGATGGGGGCCGACTTGGTGGGAGGCGTGCCCGAGGCTGACGAGGACGGAAACGCCCATGTGGACAAAGTGTTCGCCCTAGCCAACGAGTTCGACTTGGGCATCGACTTCCACACCGACCAAGTAAGGGCCACCCGTCCCTTCGCACTTCCTCACATTGCCGAGAAGACCATGGGCGAAGGCATGCAGGGCAAGGTCATGGCCAGCCACTGCTTTGCATTGGGGCACGTCCCCGAGGATGAACACAAGCAAGCGATCGACCTTTGCGCCCAAGCTGGAGTGAGCATTTGCGTGACACCGTACACCAGCATGCGTGAACGGGTTGCCCTTCCCCTACAGGCCGGTGTCAACGTCAGCTACATGTCCGACAATATCCAGGACACTTGGCAGCCCCACGGCAACGGCGACATGCTGCTGCTGGCCGCCTTCACCGCCCGACTGACCCCCTTCAACACCAATCAGGAATTGGACGCAGTGCTGGAGATGGGCACCCTAGGCGCGGCGCGTTCGCTGGGGTTCGCCGACGAGGTGGGGGTGGCCGTGGGCAAGCACGCCGACCTGATGGTGCTGGAAGCCCCCACGGCCCACGAGGCGGTGGTAAACCAAGTCCGGCGGCTATGGGTAATCAAAGGAGGACGAGTAGTTGCCTCCGATGGACGACTTATAGAGGACGCCTAGTGGTTAGAGGACGCCTAGTGGTCGCCCATGCCTCCCCACCCCACAATGTTTGTGTTCAGGCTCTGACCGCCTGTACCACCAAGACGGGCCAAGAGAAGCCGGTCTCGCGGTCATCCCTCACGATGTCGAACGCATCGGCGAAATTGGGGCCAGCCACGGCGAACATGGCCTGCAATTGCGCGATCTCAACTGGGGGCGTTGCAGAACGCTGAGTCCAGCTCTCAAAGTCCGGATACACTCGCGAGCTTCCTTGATCCGTCACCCTAAATCCGCAGTCCTCCCCAACAGCTGAGAGGGGGTCCGAGAAATGCAGCTTGTCATAAGGAACGCCTCTATCCCCGGAGTTTCAGGCACCCGCGACATCGGCATCGAGGAGGGTCGCATCGCGGCCGTGGTGCCGCGCCTAGAAGGCGAGGCCGACCGCGAGATTGACGCCGGGGGCAACTTGGTGTCGGCCGGCTTCGTCGACGCTCATATTCACCTTGACAAGGCCTTGGTCCTAGACCGCTACGACTGGTCTCAGCGCGAGACGCTAGTCGCGCATCGGATCACCGCCATGACCGAGTCGGACAAGATGAAGCGCAACTTCACCGCGGACGACGTTCGTCAGCGGGCGGTGCGCCTAGCCCGCATGTGCGCCGCCCATGGGACCACCACGCTGCGCTCCCACGTCGACATCGATGACGTGGTGGGCTTGGTGGGCATGGAGGGGGTGCTGGCCGCAAAGGAAGAGTGCCGTGGCTTAATGGACATCCAAGTCAGCCCCTACGCCATACGCGGGTTCGAGGGCGAGCCGCAGTCCGAAACGCTACTGCGCCAAGCCTTGGAGATGGGGGCCGACCTGATGGGGGGGGTGCCCGAAGCCGACGAGGACGGCGAGGCCCACGTGGACCGGGTCTTCGCTCTAGCCAATGAGTTCGGCTTGGACATCGACTTTCACACCGACCAAGTGAGCGCCAGTCGACCCTTCTTCCTGCCCTACATCGCCGAGAAGACCATGGCCGAGGGGATGCAGGGCAGGGTGATGGCCAGCCATTGCCGCGCCCTAGGCCACGTCTCAACTGACGAGCACCAGCGGGCCATCGAGCTGTGCGCCCAAGCTGGCGTGAACATCTGTGTCACCCCCTTTGAGAGCATGCACGAGCGGGTCGCCTTGCCGCGGCAGGCCGGGGTCAACGTGACCTATATGTCCGACAACATCCAAGACGCATGGCGGGCCCACGGCAACGGCGACATGATGCTTCTGGCGGTCTTCGCCTCTCGCCTGACCCCCTTCAACACCAATCAGGAGTTGGACGCCGTTCTGGAGATGGGCACTCTGGGCGCGGCGCGTTCAATGGGGTTCGCCGACGAGGTAGGCGTGGCAGTGGGCAAGCGGGCCGACCTGATGGTGCTGGAGGCCTCCACAGCGCACGAGGCGGTGGTGCATCAGTCCAGAAGGCTCTGGGTACTGAAGGCAGGCCGTGTCGTCGCTGCTGACGGGCGGCTTGTGGAGGACTCAACTTAGGGCATTGGGCCGCTCGCTAGTCTGGTGGCTGCGTGGTTCGCTACAGGGTCAGGCTTTGACTGCCTGTACCACCAAGACGGGCCAAGAAAAGCGGGTCTCGCGATCATCCCGCACGATTTCGAACGCATCGACGACATTGGGGCCAGCCTCGGTGAACATCGCCTGCAACTGCGCGATCTCGGCTGGGGGCGTTGCAGAACGCTGGGTCCAGCTGTCTAAGTCCAGATAAACCTGCGATGTTCCTTGGTCCGTCACCCGGAAGCCGCAATCCTCAATGAGGGCCACCAATTCCCTAGGAGAGCGGTTCAGGTGATGGCTGGGGTCTCGGAGGCGCTCCACTCTGTCCATCCACTGGTATACATCATGGTCTTCTGTGGCTACCGTGTCCGCCAGCAAAAAGCAGCCGTCATCCGTCAGCACCCGCCGGAACTCCGCCAGCACCTGCTCTGCGTCCACCATGTGGTGGAAGGCGTAACGGCATGTCAGAAGCTCCATAGACTCGGTGCGCACCGGTAAGGATGAGGCTGCGGCGATGGCAGCCGTCATGTCAGTGGCTTGACGCTCGCGGGCGACCCGATGGGCCTGATGGACCATCTCCGAGGTGAAGTCGGTGGCTAGGACCCGGTCTGCCAGTGAACTCATGGCGGCCGCGGTGAAGCCGGCACCGCAGCCGACGTCGATGATGTTGTGGTAGGTGGTTCTGACCCCGGCGCTGGTCGCCATCTGCTCCATGAGGTCGAGGCTCTGGTCGCGGCTGTGCAGGGGGCTGTCGGCGTAAGCCTTGGCCCGATCGCCGAACTGCTTGCGCGTCAGCGATGCCTGCGCCCGTTGGGGCGTGCCTGCTGCTGGTTCGTTGATGGCCCTGCCCTCCAACCTGAATCCCTGCGTTACGGCTATGAGAATAGCACCTTCTCTCTTACGCGTCGCTCTACTCGCCCCCCTATTCGCCCCATGGACCCCTCCCTCACCGGACGTTCCCTCATTGACGAATCAGCACGGACGTTCTATTATTGATGTCTATCCACCACCCACCCCTCCCTAGTCCGGACCAAGCTAAGTGTCGGCACTGCGCGGCAAGCTACTCAGATAGGCGGTTGCGGCGGCGCAGTTCAGATAAAAAACAATACGTTTCAGCTACGGCCGATGTCGCGCCCAACTACGGATGAGACGCATGATGCGGCGCCCCTCTGATTCAGCGCAATCAGGGCATCGACTTTCGTTCGAGCCCGCCATTTCATCCTAGCCAGTGGCGGAAGGCTTAGGCTACAATGACCTAACCGATGCCACCACTCTTTCGTGGGAGATGAATGATGATTACCAGCTTTGGCAGCTTGTTCGCTGGCCATGTAGACCTTGGCGACGATATCGGGCTTGATGCCACACCCGTCAATGGTCGCTGGCTCTCGGATGAGAGACTGGCAGGCGTGTTCGATAAGGGGCAGGCCATCGCTCAGACCATGGACCGCTTGGGCTACGATGTGTTCTGGATGGCGGAGCACCACTTCCAGCGGGAAGGCTACGAGTGCATCCCCAACCTGCTGATGTACAACGTGCACCTGGCCCACCTCACGGAGCGCATCAAGTTCGGGTGCGGGTTCAACATTGCCCCCATGTGGAACCCACTGCGCTTGGCAGAGGACTTCGCCACCGCTGACATCCTTACCGGCGGGCGGGTGATTTTTGGCGTTGGCCGTGGCTACCACAGCCGCGAGGTGGAGAGCTTCGGCAATCCCATCATCGATCAGGACGCCAACCGGGAACTTTTCGAGGAGCAGGTGGAGGTCATGTTCAAGGCCTTCAACGAGCCTGCCTTCTCCCATCACGGGAAGCACTATGACATACCGCCCCAGGTACCCTACCGTGGCTATACGCTGGATGAGATTACCCTAGTGCCGCGGCCTCGCACGCTGCCGGTGGAGTGCTGGCAGCCCATCGTGTCCGCCAGCCAGCGCGCCCTCGACTTCATGGTCAAGATGGGTATCAAGGGTCTCATCGGCGGTGGCGCGGCCGCTGGCGGGGCCACCGACCGAGTGATAGAGGCTTGGCGCGATACCATCGCCAAGACTGGCCGTGATACCGAGCTTGGCACCGACCTGTGCATCGGCTTCACCATCCACCTAGCCGATAGCGAGGCTAAGGCCATTGAGGAGGCCCGCCCCATATTCGAGGAGAACATGAAGATGTTCGGGCCGCTGGGCTTCGTCCGGGGCCTCACCCCGGAGCAAATCGACGCCCTCGGCGATCCCTCCCGCGCCCGCTCCGCAGGCCTCCCCACCATCGAGCAGGCCGTCGAGAGCGGTCAGTGGCTGGTCGGTCCCCCTGAGTTGGTGAAACAGAAGCTGATGGCCATCCAAGACAAGTACCCGGGCCTCGAGATGGTGAATGTCGGGTCGGTAATCGGCTCCAGCCAGCGTATCATACTGGAGCAGCTCGAATGGTTCGGCGCCGAGGTCATGCCCTCCTTCAAGCCACAGGTCAAGGAGCACGCGCTGGCGGACGACTAGCATGCTCTTGGAGGCGCTGTGGAGGACCAGCACACCATGGAGTTGTCCTCCACAGCAGTTCCCTAGCCGACCGCAGTCGGCCGCGTGGAACATGGTTACGGGATGGCGCTCTTCGGCATGGCGGTGGACTCGTCAAGCCAATGTCTGGCACGCGCTGAATGGCTGTCATTAAGTTGCCGCGGCGTTGGTGATGCAGAAACATCCACATAAGAGTTACGCTTGGCCGACTATATGAGCATCAACACCGACTTCCTGACGCGGTGCATCAGCACATTGGAGAGCGGGTACACTCGGCTGCAAGAGCCCGAACTTGGCCGTGTTGAGTACGATCTCTATCGGGCAGCCTGCGTCAAAGAATTCGAGATCATCCTGCAACAGTCAGCCAATCTGCTGAAGAAGCGTTTACGCCCCTTTTTCGCCTCTAACAGAGAGGTAGATAGGCTAACCTTCAAAGATGTGTTCCGGCACGCTGTCAAACACGACCTGATATCGACCGAGGCGTGCCAGAGGTGGTTCCAATATCGCGACAATCGAAACGATACGGCTCACGACTACGGAGAGGGCTTCGCCGAGGCGACACTCAGGCTGTTGCCCGCATTTATAGTCGACGCATCCGAATTGGCATCCACCATATCGGATGGGCATGATGAGTGACTCGAGTGCTGGCTCCGATGGCTGTGAGCGTCTGCACTTGCCTCCGAGCTACAGGCAAGAGCTAGAGGCGCTATTGCGGGAGTGTGTTCCCGATTGTGAGGTCTGGGTTTATGGGAGTCGCATCAACGGCCAGAGTCATAACGGAAGCGACCTGGACCTCGTGCTGCGTACTCGAACGCTGGACGAGGTGCCTGCCAGAGGTTTTTCCAGGCTTATCGAGGGGTTGGAGCAGTCAAACATACCAATCCTCGTCCAACCGCATGATTGGGCGCGTCTGCCTGAGAGCTTCCATCGAGAGATAGAGCGCGACTACGTAGTATTGTTGAAGGGCGACACGGCCTGAACTAGTCCGCCCAGTGGTGTGGCGCGTCCGCGAGGTTGCCCAGACCGAACTCCTCGCAGAATTCGATGTAGCGTGTGCGTGGCACGCCCTGCCACTCCAGTTCTTCCAAGGTGTGGGGCAGGGGTGTATCGGCGCGTAACGTGGCTAGGTGTTTGTAGAGGGCAGCGTCTTCCCTGCGGTCGGCTAGGCTGGCGGCTAGCGCGGGGGCCCCGCGTAGGTTGACCTGCCATGTCGATGGATTGTCGGGTATGGACTCTAGGTGAGTGTAGTGTGCTAGGACTTGGGATGTGCTCTTGGCTCCCCAGCGGGGGATTCCGGGTATGCCGTCGGCGGAGTCGCCCACTAGGGCTAGGTAGTCGGGGATGGATGTCGGGGAGACGCCGAACTTGGCGACCACACCCGTTTCGTCCATGGTCTGGTTGCGTCGACGGTCGAGGCAGACTATCTGGGAGCCTCGCACCACTTGGGTGAGGTCCTTGTCCGGGGAGCAGATGATGACCTGCTCCATGTCTGGTGCGTCGGCCCAGCGAATTGCTGCTGCTGCTAGGGCGTCGTCAGCCTCGAACTCGGTCATGGGCCAGACTGCGATGCCGAGGCATTCGGTGGCGCGCTCGGCCAACTCGAACTGGTCGAGCAGCTCTTGGGGAGTTCCCTCGCCGGTCTTGTAGCCAGCGAACAACCGATTGCGGAAGGACTCGATGACGTGGTCGAAGGCGCAGGCGATATGGGTCGGCTGGTCACGTCGCAGTAGGGCGAGAAGTGTCTGCACCAAGCCACGGACAGCGCCTGTGGGCTGGCCACTGGGCGCGTGGGCCGAAGGCATGGCGAAGTAGGCACGGAAAAGTTCGTAGGTGCCGTCCACCAAGTACAGTCGCACGTCAGTCGTCATCCCCCTCCAGGACCTCCACAGGGGCCATCTGCGGGGCTTGGGGTGATTCCTGGTGAACGAACTTTTCGGCCTGTCGTAGCGCAGGTATGCCGGCCACCGCCATTAGGATCAGGCCCGCGGTGAGGGCCCCGAACAGGGCCAAGCTGTAGGCTGGGCTGACCCACTCCGCCCCTACTCCCAGCAGAATCATGCCTATGGGGCCCATCCCCATGATAATCAGCCGGATGCCTATCACCCGGCCTCTTATGTAATCAGGAGACGCCAACTGGAGCAGCGCCATGTTGCTGGTCAAGAACAATGTCATCGAGAACCCGACGATAGTCACCAACCCCAGCGATATCAGGAACACTGTGGAGAGGGAGAAGAGCAAGATCATCAGGCCCAGAGTAATACCACCCCCGATGAGAAGGTACTTGAGTTGCCGATAGCCGCTGAAGAAGGCAACGGTGAAAGCGCCAAGAAGCCCACCAACTCCGGCGCCGGCCCCCAACAGCCCCAGGCCAGCGGCCCCGGCATCGAGAATGCTATCAGCGAACACGGGTAGGATGGAGTTATAGGGCAAGGCGAAAAGCGTGCCCACTAGACCCAACAGCGTGAGCCCCATAAGCAGTGGTCTGACTCGTATGTATTCCATACCCTCCATGATCGATTTCCACGTCCCGCCGGGGGGGCGCACCTGCCTCTGGTCCTCGGTGGAACGGGGCAGCCACAGAGCCATGACGCCCGCTGGCACCACAAAAAGGCTGGCAATCAGAAAGGTCATGCTCATGCCCCACCATTCGATGACGAAGCCCGCCAGCGCTGGTCCGATGAGTTGGGAGCCGCTGAAGATGGTGGTGAACAGGGCGACCGCGCTGGCAATGTCCCGCGGTGCCACCACATTGGCCACCATGGCGTTGCGAGCAGGATGGTACAGGGCGAATATCGATCCGTTGGCCAGCGCCAGCGCGTAGACCTGCCAGACCTCGATCACGTCCGCGAACAGCAATATGGTATGTACCACAAGTATGAGGAAGTTAAACAGCTCCCCCACCATTATCACGCTGCGCCTGTTGAACCGGTCTGCGATGACCCCGCCCCAGCCAGAGAAGAGCAGCATGGGGAGCATGGAAATGGCGTTGACCGCCGTTACCTCGAAGGGCGAATCCGTCAGCTTCAGGATCAACCATCCGCGGGCGATGAGGATCATGAAAAAGGAGATGAAGGAGACGAGGGAGGCGGCCCACAGCAACCGGAACTGCGCATAGGTAAATGCCCTCAGGGGGCGCGGGCCGCCGCTACGACTGCTAGGACGCGCCATCTCAGCAGCCGACGCCTGTGTGTGGGCCGCCTGCGGTCAGGCAGAGAATCGGCCTCATTTAGAGGGAAACCGGGCGGCCAGCACGTCTATGATTATCTTGGAGGCGTACTGCACCGTCAGTTCCGAGGAGTCGTAGGGAGGCGCTACCTCCACGAGGTCGAAAGCCACTAGGTTGTGATCACGCACCAATGCCATGAGGCAAGGATAGACCTCTTCGTAGACCAGCCCGCCTACCTCAGGGGTACCTGTGCCTGGGGCTTGGCTGGGGTCCATCACATCGATGTCGAAGGTGATGTACAGGTTCTCGCCTCGAGGTATCTGGGCCGCAACTGATTCGGGCCCCATCTCGCGAAAACGCTTGGTTGTGATGATCAGACTGCCATCGCGCTGGGAGTCCTCATAAGGCTGCCTGCGAGCCACACGAATGCCCACCGAGCTGATGTGTCCCACAAAGGGCAACTCGCGACAGCGTCGTATAGGGCTGCCGTGAGTGTACATAACGCCTTGATAGTCGTGGGAGTAGTCCATGTGGGCATCGAAATGGACGATGTTCAGTGGCTCAAAGCGGCCGAGGCCCCTCACGGCGGGGTAGGTGATGGCATGGTCGCCTCCGACTATGACAGGGAAGGCGCCACGCTCTGCGACTTTCTCTACCACTTGGGTCAGCTTGTCAAAATTCCGGTGGAGGTCGACAGGCAGGATGTTGATGTTGCCACAGTCGGCCATGGTGATGCCCCGCAGCAACTGATCGCCTTCATCGATGTCGTAATAGCCCTCCGCCTCTTCGCCGCGACCGAAGGGGTCGGCGTAGGAGTAGCCCCGCGGTGCGTCTCTGATTGCGTCGGGGCCGTACCGGGTTCCAGGGCGACCCAAGGTGCCTTGGTCGAAGGGGACGCCGACAAAGGCGACATCGGCATTCAACGTGTTCAAGTCGGTGCAGAGAGGCGCCTTGAAGAAACTCCGGGGATGGGCCTTTATGATGGGCCAGTCCCCTTCAGGAGTTTGCGGACTTGGTGATTCCTGTGCCACGACGTTCTCCCTACACTGTGTTACGAGGAATTTGCCTAGACGAACTGGGCCTAGACGAACTGGGCCTTGGCCCAGCCTTGGTCAAAGGGCGTCCAAAAATTGGATGTAATACGCAGGTTCTTGAACATCCACCGGCCTTCCACCCGCACATACTCCTCATCGTAGCGTGCCGAGCCCCAGACGGCTTGGTCCCCTTGGGCATAGGTGCACGCTTGGAACAGGTACCATACGCCAGTGGCCTCGTCGCCATTCACTTCTATCAGGGGGTTCATAACCATGTGGACGGCGAAGGGGAGCCGTTCGGGGGCATGCTGGAAGAACTCGCGAATCCCGTCCCTGCCGACTGCCTTGCCCCGGACGCCTCCGTCCCATACCGCGTCTTCGGTGAACAGGGTGGCCAGCCCCTCTACATCGTAATTGTCGTCGCAGTAGGCGCAGTAACGGGCCTTGAGCGCCCTGATGCTCTCGATGTCCTCCAGCCGCTGGATGCGCGCCTCCAAGTCCTCAGGCATCGTCACGCTCCTCTGTTTCTCATGGCTCAGGGCAAGACTGTTATCACATTCAGGTACGCACCTAGCATACGCCTTTCACTCCTTCCTTTGAAGGGCGGCCAACGGCGACTCTCTGCCTCTTGACAGCACCCGCGTACTCTTGACAGGCTTAAAGCACGGGTATAGCGTCCCCAAAAACTCCATTGTCCAAAAACCAATCGCCCAAGAACCCTATTGCACCCGGCCAAGGAGGCTCTTGTGATTTACAACGCCGAGAAGCGCGACATCTCCGTTGCCGTTGGCGGCGACGCCATGATTACCCGGCGTATGCGCGCTTTCAATGAGGACGGGTTCTTGCGGTTAAGGGATATCCTGCACCGGGCTGATGCCACTGTGGTGAATTTGGAAATGCTATTTCATGACTATGAGAGCAGTTGGCAATGGAGCAACGCCACCTACACGCGCTCCGACCCCCACAATCTGGATGAGCTCAAGTGGATGGGCATCGATGCAGTGACGACGGCCAACAACCACTCCTTCGACTTCTCCGAGGGCGGATTCCTCACCACGTTGGACCACTGCCGAGAGATCGACCTGCCCCAAGCAGGAGGCGGGCGCACCATCGACGAGGCAAGGGCCCCAGCCTACGTCGACTCGCCTCGGGGACGCCTAGCCGTCATGTCCGCCTCCAGCACATTCAGCGATCAGTCGCGGGCTGGTCCAGGGCGGCCCGACTTCCGTGGACGGCCGGGGATAAACGCTCTACGGCACAAGCTGGTGCACCATGTGGACCGCGAGGTGTTCGATGCGCTGCACCGGGCCAATCTCGAGTTGGGGTACCACGAAGCCCACGAGGCATATGAGCATTTCGGGTTCCGGGGCATAGAGGATGAGATGGACCCGGCTACCGAGGTCGAGTTCATGGAGAAGCGGTTCGTGCTGGACGAGCAGTTCCGTATGGAGACCTCGGTGAACCAGGACGACCTAGGCGGGATAGGAAAGTGGATTCGAGGGGCGCAGAAACAGGCCGATTGGGTAGCGTACGGAGTGCACTGCCATGAGAGTGGCGAGAGTGGCGAGTACCACGGACACTCCCGCGTCGCACCGCCCGAGTTCTTGGTGGAGTTCGCGCACTGGACCATCGACCAAGGCTGCGCTCTCTTTGCGGGTCACGGCCCCCACTTCCTGCGGGGCATCGAGATATACAAGAACCGGCCCATCTTCTACAGCTTGGGCAACTTCATCTTCCAGAACGAAAGCGTACTCTGGGTGCCCGACGAGGCCTACCGCCGCTTCAAGCTGGGATACGACCAGACGCCGGGCGACTATCTCGATGCACGCTCGGGTGGCGGGACGCGAGCCTTCGCTGGCGACCCTGTCTTCTGGCAGAGCGTGGTGGCAGTATGCAACTACGGTGGAGGCGAACTCCGCGAGGTCGTGCTATATCCCATTGACATGGGCTACGGACGACCAATCCCCCAGCGGGGGAGGCCAGTGCTCGCAGAGGGTCCCATCGCGCATCAGACGTTGAAGTGGCTGCAGGATGTCTCACGCCCCTTCGGCACCGAGATCACGATACAGGGTGACGTCGGGGTCATCCGCCTTTAGGGGCTGAAGGATCTCTGTGGGGCTTCAGGGCTGTCTAGACTGAGGGTTGTCTAGTCAGTGGTTCAGGATTTCAGGTAGCGGCCGAACCACTCGAGGCAGCGGCCCCACGCCATGTGGCAGGCTTCGGGCCGATAGCTTGGGCGCGTGTCGGAGAAGAAGGCGTGGGCCGCGTTGGGATAGCTCATAATCTCGTAAGTCTTGCCACACCTAGCGAGCTCCGCCTGCAGTTGGGCCACATCCTGCGGTGACGGGTTGGGGTCGTCCTCCCCGAACAGGCCCAGCATAGGACAGCACAGGTCCTTCACCATCTCGATGGGAGGGATGGGGTTCACCTCGGTGGGGGCGATGATGCCGTTGGAGTAGAAGTTGACGTAGGCCCCCAAGCCTGGGGTATTGCAGGTGAACACCAGCCCCACTCTGCCGCCGGAACAGAAGCCTACTACGCCGATTCGCTCCTTGACGAATGGGGCGGCCCTCAGGAAGTCCAGCGCGCCCTGTAAGTCGGCGTTGGCTTGGGCGTTGGGCCGGTTGCGGAGCCAAGCCCCCGTCTTCTGCACGTCCTCTTCTTCCACCACCGTGGTGAAATCATTCCGGCTGTAAAGGGCGGGCATGATGGCAGCGTAGCCGTGCACGGCGAGGCGTCGCGCTACGTCCTTCAGGTGTTCCTCGTAGCCGTGCACCCCGTGCACGATAATCACACCGGGGTACTGACCTTCGGCCGCTGGGCGAGCCACGTAGGCTGGCACGGGGTCGCCGTTGTATCCGGGGTAGTTCACCTCATAGCACTTCATGTCCGCTAGGGAGTAGATGGCTCCCGGCGGTGTTATCGGGCTGGTCATGGCCACCTCCGATACGTATTAGTTGCTTAGTGTTGGACTCGTGGCTAACCGCCTACGTCTGCGGTATGTCTTGGAGGATGTTGAAGGGCGCGCCCTGTGGGTCGGCTAGGGCGGCGAAGCGGCTGACGGGAGGCTGCCCTTCCTCTTTCACGATGTCCTGGGGAGGAACGTAGATTGTCGCACCCAGCGATTCGGCCTTGGCCACGGAAGCCTCGATATCCGCCACCGCGAAGTACACCGCCCAGTGGGGCGGGATCTGGGGCATATCCGCGGTAATCTCCATGGTGCCGCAGACCTCGGTCCCGCCAGCCTTGATGGCGTAGTTCATATCTTCGATCACCTCGCCTCGCTCCATCCCCAGCACCTTAATGTAGAAATCGATGGCATCGTTGAGGCTGGTGGTCCACAGCTCGGCCCAGCACATCGAGCCGGCCTCTCCTGTGACTCGCGCCCCGATGTGCTGGTTGGCCTGCCAGATGGCAAAGAACGCGCCCTGCGGGTCTTGGCAGAAGGCCATGCGCCCGGCCTCGAAAACATCCATCGGGCCGAACACCACCGTGCCGCCATTCTGCTGGAGGGTCTCGACGGTTTCATCGACGCTATTGACGTTGAAGTACATGTTCCAGTGGGACGGAATGTTCTGGCTCAGCTCCTCCTCGCTCTGCCGGTAGATGGAGGCGGCCTCCAAGCCGTTGAGCTTTTGCAGGTGGTAGAACCAGCCGGGCGTGATCTCCGGAGGGTCATCTTCCCAGCCGAACAGGGCGCAGATCTCGTCGGTGGTGTCCAGCTCGGCCCAGGACGGCGCTCCGGGGGCGTATGAAGTGACTTCCGGCATATGGTTTGTCCGCTCCTGTCGATTCAGATTGTCTACGGCGTGGCGTTCTGTCCAGCGCAAATGAGTCTATATCCTGGCCTTTTGCTTATCAATGAGACAACGATGCTCCGTGGCTGTCGTCAGTAGGCAGGCACCGAGGGCTGCGCTTGTTTCGTAAACGAGCAAACGGCTTACAATCTCGACAGGATTGTCCTGCCGTTATCGGGGAGGAGCTGCCCCAACTATACCCTGCCCTCTCCGAAGGAGACCTTTACGTAAATTTCCGCTATACCGCGCAGGCCGGTATCCACAGGGTCACGCATACCCAATGGCAGCTTGACCAAACCCTTTCCACACGAACCCTTCCTCACCCCCACTGACATTTCTCCCTTGCCCGTCTCCCGCCCCCCTGATACGCTGCAATCAACCCAGCCTACACAACGGAGACAAATGACCGCCCACACCGGAAACGCTATCCGAGACCTGCCCCTCAGGCCTGACCTCCATGACCTTAAGGATGTCACACTGTGCCAGCTACGACTCAGCTACGACCATGTCACAAATGTCACACCATTCAGCTACAAAACACCACGACGCAGCTACGAGCAGTGCGCCATCCCAGCTACGAAGAAGCCACACCTGTAACTGCATGCCAGCTACAAAACGCCACCACGCCGCCACACAACTGTGGCATGCCACCCATCCCCAGATACAAAAATACAAAAACCATGCCGCAAATGGCACAGCTGTGTGCCCGCCCGATCTCCGGCCGCCCGCTCTCTGGGGGAAAGGGCTTATGCAAAGGTCTCTTCTGAAGCGGAAAGGTTAGGATGGCTCGATTAGGAGGATATCATGTACCGTGAGCCACTACTGACCACTGTCGTCGGCAGCTACCCCCAAGCCCGATGGCTGGTGGACCAGAACGCTTTGGAAGGCCGCTTGGTGCCCAGAGTCCGGGCCCCGCAGCTGTGGCGGGTGCCTCCGGAACTGCTGGAGCAGGCGCAGGACGACGCCACTTTGCTGGCCATCCGGGACATGGAGAGGGCGGGAATCGACATAATCAGCGACGGCGAGATACGGCGGGAGAGCTACTCGAATCGCTTCGCTACGGCGCTGGAGGGCGTGGACTCTGAGCGGCCTGGCTCGACGATCGGGCGCACGGGCGAGCCCAACCCGGTGCCACGCATCACCGGCCCCATACGTCGCAGCCGGCCGGTGCAGGTGCGGGACGTGCAGTTCCTGCGCAGCAATACGTCCCGTCGCATCAAGGCGACCATCCCTGGGCCCTTCACCATGTCGCAGCAGGCCCAGAACGAACATTACCCCAACGACCGTGCATTGGCCATGGACTACGCGCAAGCAGTGAACCAAGAGGTGAAGGAGCTTTTCGACGCTGGGGCTGATATCGTGCAACTGGACGAGCCTTGGCTGCAGGCGCGGGTCGAGCGGGCTAGGGAGTTCGGTATCGAGGCGATCAACCGTGCCTTGGACGGAGTGGACGGTCCCACCGCCCTGCACCTGTGCTTTGGCTACGCAGTCGCTGTGCGTGAAAAGCCTTCAGCCTACTCGTTCCTCTCCGAGTTGGAGGACACCCCGGTGCAGATGGTCTCTATCGAGGCAGCCCAACCCAAGCTCGACCTCTCAATGCTGGCACAACTGCCGTCCAAGACCGTCATCTTGGGAGTTCTCGACTTGGGTGACATGAACGTAGAGGCACCGGAAACGGTGGCACAACGCATACGCGCCGCCCTCGAATACCTGCCACCGGAGCGGCTCATGCTAGCCCCGGACTGTGGTATGAAGTACCTGCCACGCGAAGTAGCGAGGGGGAAACTTCGCGCCATGGTATTGGGGGCGGCTATCGTGAAGGCGGAGTTGGGGCTGTAGCCCGCACGCGGGGCTACTCGCCCATCATCTCAGCCCAGCGGCCGTAGAAGGCGCGGTGGTTGGACTCGCTGACGCGGGTGTCGCTGGCCCATGCCATCAGGTTCTCGTCGAAGCCTTCGTGGCCGAGCCCCATGCCCGTATGCATGGGCATGCGTCGTGATATGACGCCCCGACTGGTGTTGGTGACCTCTTGCCAGTTGTCCATGTCATCCTGCTCGAAGGTGCCGGTGGGACCGAATCCACGCGAGCCTGCTAGCCGGATGGCGTCCTTCACCTCTTGTGGTGCTGTCTTGTCGACGTAGGCCCACGACCATATCTCCGTCTTGTTGGCGCCTTTTGGCTGCCACACGCGGATAGTGCGTGAGCCGGTACGGAGGATAGCGAAATTGGGAAAGATGTTGCCGGCGACGGGATTGACCAGTTCGTGACGCTCCCCCATACGCTGCCGAACGTATTCGGCGTGTTTCTGCTCATAGGCCGACAGCACAGGCATCAGCGGGTCGGCGGACTCACCAGGGCTCAAGGCAAGGATGCAGTGTCCCTGCTCGGTGGAAACCAGACGGCCCGGCTTCTGGCTGGCCGGTGGGTTGAAGCGGGCGTCCACTGCGGAGCGATGCGTCCATGGGACATGATAGGAGTCACCGGCGAAGTTCTCGGCTGCGAGCTTCCAGTTGCAGGGAACCACCCACTTGTGCATCCCGCCAACCATCTCGATGCCGCCTTCGTGCCGGTCGAAGAAGTTGTCCATGTACCAAGTCATCTCGCCGAGGTAATCCAACAAGGGGGGCGCGTTGGGGTTGAAGGTGGCGAAAATCATACCTTTGTAGTCGTCTATCTGGGCGACTGGGGACAAGCCCCACTTTTGGGTGTCCAACTCATCGTAGTAGGCTTCGCGAAGGCTGGGAACGGCTATCAGCTTGCCCTCGCTGCTGTAGGTCCAACCGTGGTAAGCGCAGACAAAAGCCGAGGCGTTGCCCCTGTCGGCTCGGCATACACGGTTGCCCCGGTGACGACATACATTGAGAAAGGCGTGGACCTGCCCGTCTCCGTCTCGGGTGACCAGCACTGGGTCTTCGGCCATGTAGGTAGTGAAGAAATCACCGGGATTGGGTATCACCGTCTCGTGACAGAGGAAGAGCCAACTGGGAGCGAAGACCCGCTCCAACTCCTCCCGGTAAATCTCCTCGTCGGAGAAGATGCGTCGGTCCATCATGCCCCGCTGGACGTCGACCAAGCTGCTGCCTTGAACGGTCATGTTGCCCCCTTTGCGCGCGGGTATGGAGTTAACCGGCGGCCGATGCGCTCGCCTGAGGTCTGACTTGGTACCGGGCTGAGTATTCGCGTTCCTTCACACGGAAAGAGCTGATGGCGGCGATTATCAGGAGGGACGCCACGACAGCGAAAGCCTCGTCGTAGCGGCCAGTCACGTCGTGCATGATGCCTGCGAACTGGATGCTGAAGGCTGCGCCGAGTTGGTGGAAGAGGAACGTCATGCCGCTCAAGGTGCCTAGGAACTTCAGGCCATAAATGTCGGCGGTGAGGCTCGTGGTCAGCGGGCCGGTGGCCCACCAAGAGAAGCCGAGCACGGAGGCGAAGGCCCAGATGGACCAAGGGGCGGGCACTATGAATAGCATCAGGTAACCGAGGGCGCGGCCGCCGTACACCAAAGCCAACAGGTTCTTGCGAGGGAACTTGTCGGCCAAGGCCGTCGCCCCCAGCAGGCCCACCACGTTCAAGCCGCTCATTAAGCCAAAGGCCAAAGCTGCTGTCGCTGGCTCCATTCCCTTCTCTTGGGCGTAGGGGATGAAGTGGAAGCTCATGATAGAGGTGGTGGCACCGCAGGCAAAGTAGGCCGTGGACAATTGCCAGAAGGGGCCCGACTTCAGCGATGCCTTCCAGTAGTCCAGCTCCAGCGGGCCGGGGGTCGGCTGCGCGGGTGGCGTTGGCTTGCCCTGAGCATCGGTATCCCGCTCTCCGTCGGGACGCAGGCCCATGTCGGCGGGGTCGTTGCGCAGTAGGAAGAAGGACAATGGGAAACCAAAACCTAGGACGATGATGCCCAAGATCATCCAAGTGGTGCGCCAGTCTAACTGCTGCACTAGGTAAGCGGTAAGGGGCACCAGCAGCAGGCCTCCCACCGAGGCTCCTGCCGTGCTGATGCCCAGCGCTGTGGCTCGACGCTTCCGGAACCAGCGGGCCAGCAACGCCCCGCTGATGTTGATGGTGCTGGCGGCCGAGCCGACTGCTCCTAGGATGCCGAAACCGAAGATCAGGTAGATGATGTTCAGGTAGGGGACATCGGGCACGGCCATCAGCATCACCGTGCTTCCGGCTAGGATGATTACGCCCGTCAGAATTACCTTGCGGGCGCCCAGCTTATCGTAGAACCAGCCCGCGAAGGGCTGGCATATGCCCATGGCGAGCATTCCCACCAAGCCAGCCACAGAAATTAGCCCAATGCTCCAGCCGAATTCCTCGGTCATGGGCTTGACGAAATTGCCGAAGCTGCTACGGGAGCCGATAGAGACTAGTGCGACGAAGAAGGTGACGCCAACAATGACCCAGCCGTAGAAGAGGGGAGCCTTGGTGCGCTCCGGAGGCGGGGCCGCGATACCCGATGATTGATCCGTAGCAACCTCCTGCGCACCGAATGTCGTGCATAACGGATAAGCTGTGGGGCCGAGTGTACCACCTAAGCCGTCGGGGTTACAATTCGGTATCGTTGTGTCTCCAAGTCTCTAGTCGGTGCCCAAGAGGTTCGACATGGTCTTGGTGGCCACATCACTGCCCACAGAAGGTCAGACCCAAGCGGTTGAGGTCGTTGAGTGGCAAGTCTAGGAGACCAGCTGGTAGGCATCCTGTCAGTTGATTGCGAGCGAAGTACAGGGCTTCTAGGTTTGGCAGGTCCCTCAGTTCCACCGCCCAGCCAACTGGTTCCGGCTTAAGTGAATGAGTTCCAAGCGAGCCAACTTGCCCAGCGTCGCCGGTATCCCGCCAGTCAACTCATTGCCCTGCAGCGCGAGCTCGACCAAGTTTGTCAATTCGGATATTTCCGACGGCACTTCACCGCTCAACCTGTTGTATCCGAGGCTCAGGTGTCTCAGGTTGGTAAGATCCGCTAACTCAGGGGGAATGGTCCCTGTCAACTCGTTGTCTTCCATCACCAGAGATACGAGGTTAGTTAAGACGTTCAGTTCCGTGGGTATGTAGCCAGCCAATCCCGAGTGACCCAAGCGCAGCGCAGTGACGCGCCCGTTGCTGTCCGTAGTCACTCCGGGCCATTCACCTACCGGCAGATCGCTAAGCCAGTGTTCGTTGTTGAACCAGTTGCCACCATCAGTCGCGTTGTATAGGATGACGAGGGCTCCCTTCTCGGCTGCCAGCGTGTCCTCCGAGACCCCCGTTCCGCTAGGCAGACCGCAAAAAGGCAACCCCAGCTCGAAGAGGTCGTTGAACTTGACGCTGAGCAAATCAGTGGGTATGCAGCCAGTTAACTGGTTGCCGGCGAGGCCTAGACGGTTCAAGTTGGTCAGGAGACCCAGAGAGGCGGGTATTTCTCCAGTTAAATCATTTCTCGATAAGGACAGGTTGACCAATTTGGTGAGGTTGCCCAGTTCGGCCGGGATATGTCCGGCCAATTGGTTGCGCCCAAGGCCTAGCCGCTGCAGCTCAGAAAAACCGCCTAGCCACGATGGCATATTCCCGGCCAGTTGATTGTCGGATAGGTCAAGCTCCTTCAGACTGGTCAGCGCAGCTAGGTACGCTGGTAGCTCGCCGGTCAGGCGGTTTGCGGTGACGGAAAGAATTGCAAGGTTGGGGAGGCTGCTAAGTTCCGCCGGCAACTCCCAACTCAAATCGTTATAGCCGAGGTACAACTCGTGTAGGTTTGTCAGGGAGGCAATCTGAGGCGGGGTACCTCCGGTCAACCGGTTGCCCTCAAGGCTCAGAAGCCCTAGGCTGCTCATCTCGCCCATTTCCGCCGGAAATTTCCCCGGACAACTGGTTTCTGCCGAGATACAACAAGACCAGATTCGTGAGATTGCCCAGTTCCCTAGGTATCTGGCCAGTAAGGCTGTTGTCGTCCAGACTCAGGTTTTTGAGGTTAGAGAAGCCGCCCAATTGCGGAGGTATCTCTCCAGTCAAGTTGTTATGCCCCAGAGAGAGTTTTCGCAAGTTGACCAATTCCCCGAATTCCGGCGGTATCTCGCCGCTCAGACCACTACTACTCAGATTCAATTCTATGACCAGTCCGTTGGAGTCGGTGATCACGCCGTACCAATCGCTTAGTGGAGCGTCGGACAACCAATTTGTGCTGTTAGTCCAATTGGTGCCGTCAGCAGATGCGTAGAGTGCCACGAGAGCTTCCCTTTCTGATGGCCAAGGTACAGGCGCCGCAGTTGGCACAGGGGTGTTGACAGGGCGTCTAGGCGGTACCTCCGCAATGGGGACATACGGCTCGGATGGTGCGGGAGTGGATGCAGGGCCGGTCTCTGTGATGAGCAGGATTAGTGCCCTTGCTAAAGCTGAGATGTTGGCATCGAGTTCAGCTGGTGCAGGACCGTCTGGCGTGGCGGGGACGTCCAGCTCAGCTGGTGAGGTAGTGGGGGCAGGGGCGTCTGCTACGGTAGGGACATCCGGCTCGGCTGGTGGAGTAGCGGGTACAGCTCTCTCCGACCTGTTAGTTGTCGAACTAGGTTCCGTCTTCGGGGGCGTTTCGGACGCCCCAGTGCCCGCGGTTAGCTGCCCCGCCTCTACTCCACTAGGCACAGGGCTAGGCGGTGGATCCGATTCAAAGACGCACAGCGATATAATCCCAAATCCCAGCAGAAGGCTGGAGAGTATAGTGACAATGGCGATGTATCGCTTCGGCGTCATGTCCAAGGTGGTTTCATGGTGTGGCTTGACGTGGTGGCGGATATTCTACGACAAGATACCTTGGCGCGGTCTTGAACGTCGCTAAATGTTGCCAAAGTTGACTTCGTCAGCACAGACTGCCAGTTGTCTTAAGCCTATAGCGAAATGCCTCCCACCAACGGAGCACAGAATATACATAGGATGAGTTCTCATGGCAAATAGGCAGATTACCTTGGAAGTGTATAGGACACCCTTCGGTCCCGATGATAAGGATGCCAACTTTAAGCGCGATGTGGCCACATATAGCCTGTTGGACCCCATGCCCGCCCTTGACCGCATGAGTGGGAACATGGACATCCCCGTGGGGGCGCTGGTGAGGTTCGTTCTGGCCCGGTGGACTACGTCTGGCAGCGATGCACTTCTGGAGGTGGGACCGCTGGTGGTGCGCCAGATGGGCGCTCTCATCGAAGAGGCGGAGCGGGAAGACACGGAGGAGTCCCGCCTGAAGGCTTACTACGGGCTCAAGCAGATTGTCTCTTGGCTCAGCGTTCCGCTGGACAACCCCAACTGGCGCACTACAACGTCGCGTAAGGAGTGACCCGCAACGGGTTCATGCCGCTTCGGGCGGTCGGTCGCAGGTGTTGACGAAAAGTTTTTCGGTGCGTCCGGTGGCCAGCATTGCGCCGACGACAATCAGCCACGCGAAGAAGGCGGCGCCGACGATGCGGTGCATGATGGTGGCGGCGTCCACCCAGATGAATTGCATCGCAACGCCGATGACCGCCGATGCGAGAGCCACCATGCGCAGCTTACCACCGACTTGCCATAGGTTCTTGGCGGCTAGTATCAGGGCCAGACCTGCGAGGGTGAACCCGATCTTTCCGGTGAGCCAGCGGGCATCGGAGACCCTCTCGACAAAGGCCGGGATGTCGAACGGGGAAGCCCCGTCGACGAACGCGCCTTCCGGGGCGGAGTAGGATGCTAGGATGAGGCTGCACACACCTGACAACAGCGTCACCGCGCCGGAGGCCGCGAGGAGGTAGGGCACCAAGCGCGCGCCCGACCCTGTCCGAATGAACCATGTCCGCAGCAGGTACCACGCGCTTGCAATTAAGGCTAGGGCGGAGAGCAGGCGGGCCGCTCCGTTGAGGCTGTAGACTGGGCGGCTGTCGGCAATGGCTCGCAGGGATTCGGTGAGAGTCGGTTGGTCGGCGTCGGCGGCCACCCTAGCCGCCACCATGACCATGGAGGCAGCTGCGGTGAGAAGCAGCAGCTTGCCCGCCTTGCCGGCCGCTGGGTCGTGGTTCTCATGATCTGCTGACGCACCCGTCACCATGCTGACGTCCTTCCTTCCGGTCTCCATAAGGCAATTTGTGACGGCTAGTAGCACTTGCCGTTATTGACTGCCTGTGACAACGAGGTGACGTCAGCTTTGGCTGTTCGGGTGCCAAGCATCCAGCATGGCGTTGAAGGTTTCCATGGCGGGGTCGGAGAGGCCGTAGGGGCACTCGAAATGTATGCCGACGGGGAAGCCGGCGGCGCTGACGCCCTCTACGATCTCCCGGTAGTGGTCCACCATGGCCGCTTTCTTCTCGGCAAAGGGCATGGCCGCGAGTTCTGTCACCCAGTCGAGTTCCGGGCCCACCAAGGAGCTGGTGTCGTCCTTGATGAGCCAACGAATCAGGCCAAGACGCTGCTCCAGTTGAGGGACGAAACCAAAGGAGAGGAGTATTTCGGGCCTGTAGGGGTACTGCGTCATCCCTTCCAGGAAGGTCACGACCTGCTTGCTGTAGAGCAGCTGGGTCATGGCGAAATTGGCACCGCACTCCAGCTTATAGCGCAAGCGGCCATCCTCTTCGAGGCGTGTCGGTATCAGGATAGCCCCGCGGGACGGCATTACATCGCTGTAGATCCCCAGAGCCTCGTTGGGCGACGGACCGACGATGTCCGCGTCGTCGAACACTCGAGGCACACCCACAAATACCACGCGCTCCACGCCAGCCTGCTTCAGGCTGTCCACCCGCTGGTCCAACTGCTGCTTGGGGGTGAAAACCGTCACTTGTGTCAAGATGCAGGAGGCGGGTATCTCTTGGCGCAGGACTACGCTGGCGTCCAAGGCGTCGATCTTCTCTTCCAGAGGTACTGGGCGGTCTCCCTCTTCGGGGATGATCTGAGGGACGACGAGGGTGTTGATGTGGTCGATCAGCCCAGACTTGTCCAGCTGGGCATGGGTCTTCTGGGCTTCTTCCTCGGCCAGAGCCTGCCCCCCTCCCTTGGAAGTGGGGATTAGCTCAAGTGCAATAGTTGCCATTCTCCTCCTCGGTACGGGCGCGACGAATTGCGACAACATAGTCTAACCGAAATCAGGTCCGCTGTCGCTTGATCTAGGGAGGCGCGGTATCACCCCTCACCCAGTGTCCCCCTCACCCGTAACACTCTCCCGCTGGAGGCCGTCTCACAATTCGGGTCTGCTACCGGGGGCGCCGGAGGAGGGGACATCCTGAGACAGGCTAGAAGAGACTGTTGCATAGCTTATGCCAATTCGCTATAGGGATGTGTCGCCAGTTAGCTTTGAAGAGGGGCCCGTATTTTATAAATTCCACACTATTTGTATCTGTAGTGAATATTTTCGTATCTGGATGATGTGCAATGTATGCAATTATTGGGTTTTTCGTATCTGTGGTGGGCGAGATTCATTTCACACGGTGTGCAATTTGAGGGCGGTGCGTTGGTGGTCATCGAGTCTGCTTTCCGAGTCATTCGGGCGATCCTGTCGATGGATTTGCTAATTGTACATGTAGGGTTTGGTGGGCTGGCAATGGGCAGTTGTCAGTGGGGCAGGGTCTGCCCGCTGGGCCTCAGCCCTGTCCGACTGAGCGGGGCGGGGAGAGGGGACTTCTGGGACAGACTCGCTGGGGGAGAGGGGACTTCTGGCTCCGCTGTGGAGGGCGTGAGGGGCTTTTGGTGTGGGCGTGCAAGGGGTATTATCGGCGGGATGATAAGTGTCGGCGCGATTCATGTGGCACCTGTAAAGTCCTTGGGTCTGCTCAGCCCCAGCAGGGTGCATGTGGGATTGTCGGGGATACTGGAGGACCGGCGGTTCTACCTGATAGATGGCAATGGTCGGTTGGTGACGCAACGGGAGTTGGGTTGGCTGGTCCGGGTGAAGGCCGAATACCAGGCCGAGCCGGAGGAACTGCGCCTTGAATTACCCAGCGGTCAGGCAGTAGAGGGAGAGCTTGAGGAGGGGGAGCCGGTTTCGACGCGGATGTGGGGACGCTCAGTCAGGGGACACGTCCTCACAGGTGATTGGGGACCTGCCCTCTCCAGTGCCACCGGCGTTTCGCTGAACTTGGTGCGGGCTGATCAACCCGGACAGTGCTACGACGAGTTCCCTGTGTCTGTGCTCTCCCAAGGGTCGTTGCTGCAACTGGGGACAGTTGCTGGCAACGCAGATGCCTTCGACGGCCGGCGCTTCCGCCCCAACTTCCTTCTGGAAGGCTGTGAACCACACGAGGAGGACGGCTGGCTTGGGCATGCCATACAGATTGGTGAGCGTCTGCGCCTGCGGCTCATATCACCCGATCCGCGCTGTGCTATCACTACGCAGGACCCCGATACCGGCGAACGGAATGTGGACACCCTGCGCTTGATTATGAGCTATCGCCCCAATCCTATCGCTGCTTATTTCGGCGTGTACGCCATCGTCGAGCGTCCCGGTGAGGCTGCCGTGGGCGACAGAGTGGAGCTGCTTGGCTAGCCTCCCCCATTGGCGGACCTGTGCCGTGGGTGGCGTAGTCCCATGCTATAATCCCCATCTGAGCACTTGCTCAGGTCTGAGGTAGCGTTTCCATGCATCTCGATCCCCGCCTTTTGGCATTCACCGACGGCGTCCGGTTACGAATCCTTCTTGCTTCTGTCCTTGGCCTCTTGGCTATGGCCGCGGGTGTGGCCCGTCTGGCCATGGCAGGAGTGGTTATCGTTCAGGTCATCCACGAAGGCGCGGCCTTCTCCACCCTCGGCGCTCCTCTCATAGCCATGGCGGGCCTGATTGTCGTGCGCAGCCTGTTCCAGTACCTGCAGGAACTGGTGAGCCACCACACCGCCAGCATCGTCAAGGTGCAGGTGCGTGAGAGGTTGTACCAGCACTGCTTGGCGTTGGGCCCAGGCTACTTCGACCAGAGCCGCACCGGGGACGGTGTGCTGACGCTGGCGGATGGGGTGGAGCGTCTGGAGGCGTTCTTTGGCCGCTACCTGCCGCAACTGACAGTAGCAGCTTTGACCCCACCGCTCATATTCGCCTTCATGGCCTTTATCGATTGGCCCATCGCGCTCATCTTCCTCGGCTTTGCCTTGGCCACACTGCTCATACCCAACACGCTGGCCAAGTGGAACACTGAGAGAAACATCCGTCGTCGAGACGCTTACGGAGCGCTAGGGGCCGACTTCCTCGATAGTGTGCAAGGTCTGGCCACCCTGAAGGCTTTCGGTCAGAGCCGTGCCCGTGGCGATCTCCTCGCCAACCGCTCCCGTGCGTTGTTCCGCGCCACCATGGGCGTACTGGCGGCCAATAGTCTGACCAACGCGATTACCCTGATGGGCATATCAGCTGGGGCGGCCGTGGCCTTGGGCTTCGGTGCATGGCGGGTGAGTCAAGGCGATATGGAGCTGAGGCCATTGCTCATCGTCCTGATGCTCGGTGTGGAAATCTTCCGTCCTCTGCGCGAGCTGATACAACTGGGACACGAGGGCATGATTGCCTTGGCCTCAGCCCAAGGCGTCTACGAAATTCTGGATACGCCGATACAGGTGCAGGAATCCGAAGACAGGGCCAGCAGGGTCAACGGCACGGCACCGACCCTGAGCCCGGAACTAGTTTTCGAGGAAGTGACCTTCGGCTACCAGTCGGGGCGTCGTCCTGCCTTGGAGCAGGTGTCCTTCACTCTTCATGCAGGCGAGACTCTGGGACTGGTCGGCCCCAGTGGCGCCGGTAAGTCCACGGTGGTGTCCCTTGCGCTGCGATTCTTCGACCCGCAGCAGGGGCGCATCCTGCTGGGAGGACGCGATCTGCGAGAGCTTCCGCTGGACTACCTGCGGCAGCATGTGGCGGTAGTCGGGCAGGACACTTACCTGTTCCATGGCACCGTTGCTGAAAATCTGCGCTTCGCCAAGCCCGATGCCACTCAGCGAGAAATCGAGGAGGCCGCCGGTATCGCCAACGCCCACGACTTCATCCAAGCATTGCCCGACGGCTACGATACCGTGGTGGGTGAACGTGCCGTCCGACTCTCGGGAGGCCAGAGGCAGCGAATTGCCATCGCCCGGGCCCTGCTAAAGGATGCGCCGATCCTCATACTGGATGAGGCTCTGTCGAGCGTGGACACTGAGAACGAGGCGGCCATTCAGAAGGCGATCGACCATCTGATGGAGGGCCGGACCACCCTGACCATCGCGCACCGCCTCTCCAGCGTGATTGGGGCCAATCGGATACTGGTACTGGACGAGGGTCGCCCTGTGGAGTCGGGTAGCCACCAAGAGTTGGTTGCGGCCGGGGGCGTGTACACGCGGCTGATGGCCCACCAGCAGACTGCGGTGGATACTCAGCTAGACGGCCAGCAGGATGGCCATCATCATGATGTGACCGCTGGTCAGGTGGCGTCGTCGTCGGCAGTCGTGGCTGGCCATCCACCGGCCAGCGAGCAGCACCAGTATGCGCACGACAACCATAGCAACCATAGCGACACCAGCAACCACCGACACCAGCGCGACCACGAGCGAAGCGCACGCCAGACCTCCGCTGGTACGCCGGCCCCTCACCAGCGTCCTGAGGGCATGCTGGCGTTGGGTGCCCGGTTGGTGGTGCTGGTACGGCCGTGGTGGGGACAGTTGATTCTCACATTCCTGTTGGGAGTGGCACATCACGGCTCGGTGATCGGGCTGGCAGTCATTGGCGCTTTGCTGGTGGGGCAGGTGGTCACAGGTGGCAGCCTTACCCTGTTCCTGATTCTGCTGGGTGTTTTCCTGCCCGTGGTGGGCTTCTTCACATGGGCCGAGTCGTGGCAGGCCCATGACATGGCCTACCGGCTGCTGAATGAGATGCGGATCGACATGTACCGCAAGCTGGACCCCTTGGCCCCTGCTTACATGGTCAAGCGTAGGTCAGGAGACCTCGTAAGCATTGTCGGCAGCGACATTGAAACCGTGGAGTACTTTTTCGCACATACGATCACCCCGGCGTTCGTTGCCGTGGTGGTGCCTGCGGGGGTGCTGGCGGTGCTCGCTGTCATCGCTTGGCCCTTGGCGTTGGTGCTTTCGCCTTTCCTGTTGGCCGTGGCGGTGAGTCCCCTCATTGCCCAAGCCCGCTCCGAGCGACTGGCAACCGAGGTGCGCGGACGACTGGGCGATATTCATGCACATATGGTGGACAGCCTTCAGGGATTGCGAGAAGTGTCGGCTTTCGGGCGTGGTCCTGACCGGCAGGCGGAAATCGCCCGAAACGGCTGGCAGTTCGCCTATTTCCAGACACGCTTTCTGAAGGTGCGCTCGTTCCAGGTTTCATTGATAGAGGCGATGACAGCCTTGGGCAGCCTGTGTGTGCTGACCCTAGGAGTCTGGTTCCTCACTCAAGGCGAGCTGACGAGGCCACAACTGATTCTGTCGGTGGTGCTTTCCACGGCGGCCTTCGCGCCCATCGCGGATATCGCGCGGACGATCAAGCAACTGATGGAGACGACGGCAGCGTCGCGCCGGGTCTTCGAGGTCCATGATGAGCCGGTATCGGTGGTGGACGGGCCGGGTGCCGACAGCGCGGCGGCCGCTCCCGCAATAAGGTTCGAAGACGTGTCTTTCGCCTACGGTCACCACGAGCCTCAAGCCCTGCAGCAGGTGTCCTTCGAGCTTCCTGCGGGCCGCACCACGGCATTGGTAGGACCGTCGGGTGCGGGCAAGACTACCTGCGCCAACCTTCTCATGCGCTTCTGGGACCCCAACACGGGACGCGTGGTGCTGGAGAACGACGATCTGTGCTCCTTTACCTTGGACGACCTAAGGGGGCAGATAGCCTTGGTGTCACAGGACACCTACCTCTTCAATGATACGATTCGCGCCAACCTGCGGCTGGGGCGCCCTTACGCCACGGACGCAGAAGTGGAAGAAGCGGCGAGGCAAGCCAACGCCCACGATTTCATCAACTCCTTCCCCGACGGGTACGACACCACGGTCGGCGAACGCGGGGCACAGCTTTCAGGAGGTCAGCGCCAGCGCATCGCCATAGCCCGGGCTTTGCTGAAGAACGCTCCTGTGCTCATTCTCGATGAGGCGACTTCTCACTTGGACGCGGTGAACGAGCAGCAGTTGCGCTTGGCCTTGGACAGGTTGATGGAAGGGCGCACCACACTGGTGATTGCTCACCGACTCTCTACGGTGCGGGATGCGGACCAGATTGTCGTTCTCGAAGAGGGCGACATGGTAGAGCGCGGGACCCACGAGGAGTTGCTGCACCAGCAGGGATTGTACGCTCGGCTTGTGGCAGCGCAGTTGGTGAACGGGGTCGGGGAGCGCTTGGGACCGCAAGACCACGCGCCCCATCACGGCGACGCGCCCAGCATGCCGGGCATTGGCCAAGGCGGTCATCACCACCACTAGACCACGACACGCGAGAGCAACATAACTACAGGACCGACTAAGTAATAGGGAGGCGCCAACATGCCTATCGAGCAGCACGCACCCGAGCTGGAACGCATCATCGACCTGAACGCCACTGTCGAAGAGTTGGCTGGCGGCTACGGCGGCGACATGGGGCCTGCCGAGGGCCCGCTGTGGTGGAAGGAAGGTCGCTACCTGCTCTTCAGCGACATCCACAACAACCGCCGTATGAAGTGGGCCGACGGAGAGGGCGCGACTTTATTCGCCGAGCCCACCAACCGCGCAAACGGCCTCACCCGCGACCGACAAGGAAGGCTACTAGCTGGCGAGCACGACGCCCGTCGTGTGACGCGACAAGAGCCGGACGGGAGCATCACGGTCGTGGCCAACAGCTATCGCGGCACACGTCTCAACCGGCCCAACGATGTGGTTGTGAAGTCTGACGGCGCAATCTACTTCACCGATCCGATTACCCTCGGCTTGGTCTCCGACTTGGACTATGCTGGCGTTTACCGGGTCACCCCTGACCTAGGCACCATGAACTGCTTGGTTTGGGACTTCGTGGTGCCCAACGGTCTGGCATTCTCGCCGGATGAGAGCGTCCTGTATATAAACGATTCCCGGAGGGGGCACATACGGGCCTTCGACATGGATCCCACGAACGGCTCCCTGGCACGGGCTACCGACCGGATATTCTGTGACCTGCGTGGCGAGAGGCCGGGCGTACCCGATGGCATGAAGGTGGACGTCGAGGGCAACGTCTACTGCGGAGGGTCGGGTGGTCTCTGGATAATGGACCCCACCGGCAAACACCTAGGCACCATCGTCCACGGGTATAACGCTACGACCAACCTAGCCTTTGGTGGTGACGACTGGAAGACCCTCTATTTCACCACTCGCAACGAGCTATGTCGGGTGCCGGTGAAGATCGGAGGAGTGCCTGTGCCGTAGTGCATCCCTTGCACCCCCAACCCAACCTTCCGCATCGAGGGGGAAGGGGCTCTTAGTGGACGCCTTGGAGAGGCAAGATTAAATCGACTGCCAGACTTGATCCGGGCACGGGGTCTCTCCTCGTCGCAACCTAGTGCCCGTTAGACGTCAGGGCGCGTACTATGTCGCCGCTGATGCTGGCGGCCCGCTCGATGACGGTGTCGCGGTGCAGGGGGCCCAGTGGGTGAGGGATGGATATCGGCTCGAAGCCAGGGCGTCCGAAGGCTTTCGATTGGGCGAGGGCCGAATTGGTGAAGGGGGCGGTGCATATCACCACTGTGGGGATGCCCCGGTTCTCCAAGGTCATTGCGTCGTGCACACTGCACGCGGTGCAGGACCCTCAATCGGCGATGGCGGTGACGACAAAGTCGCACCGCTCGCTGAGAGTGTCCACCACCTCATCGGCGGCTGGGCGGGAGTAGATGAACTTGTCCATAACGATGGTGTCCTGGAGCTCGAACTGTTTGTCCAGTAGTTCGTGTACGTCCAGGAGCAACTGGTTGGCGTTGGCCTTGCGGTTTCCCAGAAAGCCGCCCACCTTACCCTGAAGGCCGAGCAGCCGGGGGGCGCCGCTCCAACGGGAAGCGAGATCCGGGTCCACAGGTGTCACCACGCCAAATTGACGCAGCTGTTCTTGCAGCGATTCAGCGGGCATCGATACCATGCTAGCCTCCTAGAACGGCGATTTTCCGTATGGACATGCGTGAGCCCCAACCGGGGAGGCATGTCGAATGGGGGCCACCTGCGCCCCCTGCAACTACGATGTGGATGTCTTCTGGGCGACGCACCACGGGCACCATCTGAGCATCGTCCTGTGGGTCGACGAACTTGGGCCACAACAGTTCGCGCCTTCCATCGCCCTGAGGCGGGCCTCCGTGCTTGAGGCGGCCCACGGGCTGTCGGGCGTGCTCGAACAGAAACTGGCGGATGTCGCGCTTGCGCCAGCCGTCTTGGTGCAGCATGCGGGCGTGCTCCGGCCCCAGCACCACGAGGGTCTCGCCCATGACGTACATCTGGACGTTGCCCAGCGTGCTCATCGTGTCTGCCAACACCATGAGGAAATCCCGCGGTTCGCCTGCGTGGTACATGATGTTATGAGGGGCTTCGCAGGCGAACACTGCCACGGTGCTGTCGTCGGGCCGGAAGCCGTGCTCCACATGCAGTGGCTCCCAAGGGTTGGCGGATTCGCTCTCGGCGATACAGAAGGAGAACTTGCCTGGGTGGCCGAAGGTTGCCTTGTCGGCCTCGCCGGGAATGGAACCGCCTAGGTTGACCAAGGCAAGTTTCACGGCGCGTCCGATCGTGGCATTGGCCCGCCAACCTTGGCCGAAGCAGTTGTACCCGCCGTTGATGTCAAGCTCAGTAGCGATTGGCCCGTTGACGATGACCAAAGGCGAGTGGATGCCGGTGGAGCATTGCACACCACGCAGGTTCAGGCGGTCATCCATGGCCGCTTCGATGGCTGCCAGTATCACCGGCATGTATTCGGGCCGGCATCCCGCCATCACTGCGTTGGCGGCGATGCGCTCCACAGTGGCCTTGCCACCCAGCGGCGGAATGGAGGCCACCACTTCATCTGCAGGCCGTCCAGCGCACTCTACGAAGCGGCGAACCTTGTCTTCGGTAGGCGGCACCAAGGGGAGGCCGTCGCTCCAGCCCGTGCTGTACATAAGCTCTATGAGGTCGACTGTGTCAGTAGTGATCATAGGGTAGTTGCGTCAGCACTCCACGGTTGATGGTAAGAGGCTAGAGGGTGCGTTGCTCTGGTGTCAAGCTAGGGCCTTTCGATTGTCCCGTATCCTACCCTTCCTCCTATTACCGTGCGAAGGCTGCCCATACCCGATAAGCGTCCTAGACACTGACAAGCGACCCTTGCCCCAGTCACCTTGCCTGGGTATATCATGTATACACCTAGGCCCTAGGGGAAGCAGCCTTGTGGAAAGAGCCCCTGGCGAAAGAAGAAAGATCGGGAAAGAAAAAGCAAGAGGTCTCTTACCTGCCCCGACGCCGCATGGGACAAAGCGTCTACACTTTCTCAGATACGACCCAAAGCTGGTAGTGAGACAAATGGGACAACAATCAGATACGAAAACAATTTTCGCAGATACAAACAGTGTCTCATCCAGATACAACAAATGGGACACCCTGACACAGCCCTCATAGCTGCGTAACTTCAAAAATGGAACATCATGTCCCACCCCGCCAAGAGTCGAAAGGCTCTAGGTTTCAGCGCACGACTCACTCGTAAATTTGAAGGTCGCACCAGCCTCGGGAGCTAAATGCGGCTCCTTCATGCCAGACACCAAGTATTCCAGTGCGTCATAGGCCGCGACACGCAGGTTAAGGATGCTTGGGTACGCCCCCACGTTAGCCCGGCTCAATGGGGATGCCGTCGCTGTAGTTCGGCAAGCTGCGGACTTCTTCCCAGTTGGACCGATTGTGTCCGCGGGTGACACTTGGGGATTGACACCCTCAATCGCGCCCCACTAATCTGGAAGTGACATAACCTACGACTAAGCTTGAGGCCCTGTGGGAGGCGAGGATGAAATACGACGTAATCATTATCGGGGCTGGGTCCTGTGGATCGATCCTAGCGAACGAACTCTCGGCCGACCCCAACCGGTCCGTGCTCCTGCTAGAGGCTGGGCCCGACTATCCTGACTTTGCTCACCTGCCAGAAGAGCTGAAGTATGGTTACGATGCCTCGGCGGAAGGCCCCATCATTCGGACTCCTGGCGGGCATCCCATCACTCTACAGACGGATCTGCACAACTGGCAGTACGTGGCACGGTCGACCGACGTTGCACCGCCTATGCCCGTGCCCAGAGGCAAGGTGACCGGCGGGTCTAGCGCCGTGAACTTTTCTGGGTTTCACCGTGGGATACCTGAAGACTTCGATGCTTGGGCAGCCATGGGCAACGACCAGTGGAGCTTCGACCAAGTGCTACCCTACTACCGCAAAATCGAGACCGATGTCGATTTCCACGACGACTATCATGGCACGGACGGGCCGATTTTCGTCCATCACGCCAAGAAGGAAGACTGGCATCCCATCCAGCAGGCCTTTTACAACGCCTGCCTCGATGCTGGCTTCCCTGAAGTGGAGGACCATAACAGTCCCAGCTCCACTGGCGTGGGGCCATCCATCAATAACAACCACAACCGGGTCCGATTCAGCACTGCCTTGGGTTACCTTGACCCAGCGCGTCACAGGCTGAACCTGACGGTTCGCCCCAACTGCCATGTGCAGCGGTTGGTATTCGAGGGCACCCAGGCAACTGGCGTGGTGGTGGAGAGCGGGGGCGAATCGTTCACACTAGATGCCGATCAGATCATTCTGAGCGCCGGAGCAGTGGGCACGCCTCAGATACTCATGCTGTCGGGCGTTGGACCAGCGGACCACCTGCGCAGCTTGGGCATCCCGGTGGTGCTCGATGCTCCTGGCGTGGGACAGAACCTGCGAGACCACCCCAAGGTCTACGTCTCGTGGAAGGCCAGGGAAGACTACCACCCTCAGTGGGACCGGCCACGCTCCGGCATTACGCTGCGCCTGACCTCGCCGGGGTCGTCGATGCCCAACGATGTGTCGGTGAACGTCAGTACATTCGTCACTGAACGGGCCAACCTGCTGGACGAGAACCGGTCCAACCTGACCGACGACCCAACGGAGTCGAGGCTCATCGAAATGATGGTACCCCTGCTGTTGCCGCTCAGCTCGGGGGAGTTGCGCCTGAACTCAACTGACCCCAGCGACAAGCCGTACTTGGACTACAACTACTTGGACGACCCCTTTGACCGGCAGCGGCTGCGGGACGGCGTGCGATTGGCCATAAGTCTGGGAGGGCATCGCGATTTTGCAGACATGCTTGGTGAGAGGGTTGCCCCGACTGATGCCGACCTAGCCTCGGACGAAGCCTTGGACAACTGGTTGAAGCAGCAGGCCACTACCTTCTCCCATATCTCGTGCACCTGCAAAATGGGTCCCCGCTCCGACCCCAAGGCTGTCGTGGACCAGACGGGAGTGGTGTACGGGCTGGAGAACCTGCGTATCGTCGATGCCTCCATCATGCCCGATTTGGTGCGCAACGCCATCAATCCAACGGTAATCATGTTGGGCCAAAGAATCGCTGATCAGATTAAATGACTGGAGCCTTCAGTTGAGCGATGCGCAAGGAACGATATCAGGCTTCTCCATTCGTCTCGCCGTGAGTGATGACCTGGAGGCTTTGGTCGCTTTCCAGAGGAGTATGGCGTGGGAGACCGAGAGCAGGGAGCTATCGACGGATACCCTGCGAAAAGGGGTCGCCGGCATTTTCAGCTACCCGGAACGTGGTTTCTACATGGTGGTCGAGACTGGAGGGGCGGTCATCGCAGGGCTGCTGGTCACGTACGAATGGAGCGATTGGCGAGCCGCCAACTTCTGGTGGGTCCAGAGCGTGTACGTGGAAGCAGGGTGGCGTCGTCGCGGTGTGTATCGCGCGATGTACAAGCGAGTGCGACAACTGGCAGCCGATAGCTCCGACGTATGTGGTTTGCGTCTGTATGTAGACAAAGACAACAAGGACGCCCAACGCACCTACGAGTCGATGGGCATGTATCCCACTCACTACCAAATGTACGAAGTGACCCAGGAAACTGTGTCCTGACCTACTGTGCCCTGATCTAGCGAAGATGCCTTCCGGGACACCTTCTCTCGCTGGACGGTTTCAAAGAGCGGTTCTGGCCACGCCTCTAGCGATAACATGTTCTATTTATTTGCCATCGGGAAAAGGATACTATGGGGAAGTCTTTCTGGTTGATCGTGCTTATCTTGCTTTCTACCATCGCCGCCATCGCTTGTGGCGGCGATGGTACGCTGTCTCCGGCTCCGACAAGAGCGCCTGCGGTGTCAACTGCCACGCCCGTCGCGACAGACGCGGCTGTGGCAACAGCGGCGCCCGTGGTAACAGCCGCGTCCGTGGCAACAGCGACCCCTGTATCGACAGCGACGCCTATGGCAACAGCGACCCCTGTATCGACGACGGTGCCTGTGGCAACAGCGACGCCCGTATCGACTGCTGCGACTGCCGCGACTGTTGCGACCGCTGCGCCCGTCGCCTCAGCCTCCCCCTCGGCAACACCTGCTCCACCCGCGATACCAGACGCGCCGCCGCTACCTCCCAGCGCACCTGTCCTCAGCGAGTCAGGGCTGATCGTGGTTGATCTGGAGGTTGGGACTGGGGCCGTCGCCGAACGGGGTGCGACCGTCGCGGTGCATTACACCGGCAGGCTGGTGGATGACACAGTGTTCGACAGCTCTTTAGAAAGTGAGCCTCTTGAATTCGTCTTGGGCGAGGGCAAAGTGATAGATGGCTGGGAAGAGGGGATCGACGGTATGAAAGTCGGAGGGAAGCGCTTCCTCATCATCCCGCCGGATCTGGCATACGGAGATGTAGGCTTCAGGGACTTGATACCGCCCAAATCTACGCTGCTATTTGAAGTTGAACTGGTGGGAGTGTCGCCCTAGCCTCAGCCTTATTGCAGGCTTGGGGGCGCGAACAGGCTCCATCCTGGACGGGTCAGGCTGTCGTCGGTACGGTCGACGGCAAAGCCGTCGCCTAGGGGGAGCTCCAGGGCGCGTCGTATGGCCCACACTGAGAGGCCCTGCACCCGGTCCATCTCGGCAATCTCTTCCAAGCTGAAATAACCCGCACCGATGGTCTCGTCGCCGTCGAAGCGGGGCTCGCCAGATATAGGTGTCAGGCGGAACACCACGTAGACATTGGCGCTGGGACCGCCGATTGAACCTGCAATCGAATGGCGGAAGCCCACGATATCCTGCACCTTGGCCACGACACCGGCCTCCTCCAACACCTCTCGCTCCACCGCCTCTACGATCTCCTCGTCGGCCTCGACATAGCCTCCCGGAAGTTGCCACGCGCCACGGTTAGGGTTGATGCCACGCTGAATCAACAGGCCCTTGCCGTCCCGAATGACCACGCCACCACAGCCGATGGAATAGTCGCCAAAATGGAAGTAACGACAGCCGGGTTTGGGGCATGCAGGGCGATCTCGGCCACCCTCCATCTGGGATACGAGTGCCGTCCCGCAACGCGGACAGAAATTCATGGGGTGGTACCTCCCAGCGTGGATGGTAAGACCGGGAACTGCGATTATAGCAGAGGCGTCATGACTCGCTTAGGCCGTTCGGGGGCCTCGAAGTTCGGTAGAGGATATGTCGGCGCGGAAGTCGGCTTCCGGTATCTCTTGGAACAGGTGGGCGTGTTCCGGTGGGACTGCCACGTCCGACAGTCCACGGAACCTATCGCCGTCCAAACGACCCGCCACCAAGATGCGGCATCCGAGGGCGCCGATTTCAGTGAGAGCTGCCTTCATGGCTTCATCGCTATCACCGTAGTACCGAGGATGCACCAGCCTGATGGCGGTGTCCCAACCAAGTACGATGGTGCATCCGGGCAACAGTCGCGCCTTCTCTAGGAAGGTTGGGGCGCGGGTCAATATGACCGGACCAGACCCACGGAACTGCTCGACCCTCTGGCGCACCTCAGCGTTCGTCAGTGGAGGCTTGTCCACATTGGATACTGAGAGCTCGAAGGCGAGCGGCGTGTCCGTCATTCGGGAAGCCACTTCCGCCAATTTGAGATGTCCCTCGTGCAGAGGACGGAAGGACCCTGGCAACACCACTCCCGGCCAAGGCTCGTTGACCTCTGTGCGACCGTCGGGGTACACGGTGACCGTCCGTACCCCAGAACCGGATTCAGGTTCAGTCAACGCCTCGGTTGGATTGGTGTGCCTCCAGCGCGCCATCGCCAGACGGTCGCCATCGGTGAGCAGCGTGGGGACGTCGAATACGATACTGCTGGCATCTGCTAGCGCCTGTAACACCAAGCGGCTGCTGACGTTTTCTTCACCGGTCCGGTCTCTCAAGCCCTTGTGAAGGACCAGGTTGTAGGTTGCCACGGTCTCCGTGCTCCATGTCGAGACGCAACAACGGTGATCCCCGCGTTTGGGGCGGTCGGTGGCGAGGGTGGCGGTGCAGGATAGACCCAGCGCGGGTTCGTCGCCCTCACGCAGGGTCAACGCTCTCTCGTAAGCCGCCTTGGCCATGTCACGGGCGTTCTCCTGCGAGACGTATTGCTCCGGCTCGTGGCCCAAGAAGCCGATCATGGAATTCCGCCCATAAGGCACCAGTGCTTCAAGCAGGGTGCGCGATGCACCAGGGACGCTCAGCAACCAAGCGAGGGCTTCTGAGCCTGCACCAGCCAAGGCGACTACGGCCTGCTCCGGGGTAGCATGAATTCCCTCTATGAGGGTGCGAATGTCGTCTTCCAAGACTTGTCCCCCCGCTCAGGCCGTCCTAGTTCCGGGTGGGCGCCAGTGGGCATCTTTGCGTGGGCCGTGGGACCGCACGTTGAGGCTCAGTCTCTCCAATCCTTCGACCTCTACCTCCACACGGTCGCCGTCATTGACGGGCGAGAGGCCGATGTGGTGAGTACCACAACAGACTACGTCACCTGGCATCAGAGTGATGTATTGGGTGAGCCAAGCGATCTGCGCCCGCACTGAGTGGTTCATCTCACCGGTGTTGTAGTCCTGCTTCAGTTCGTCGTTCAGCCAGAGGCGAACACGCATATTCTGCGGGTCTGCCACTTCGTCTTTGGTGACAATCACTGGGCCGATGGGCGCATAGGTGTCCATTCCTTTGCCCATGAAGGTGGTGCGTCTGTTGGGGATGGCCCGGTTGGACACGTCGACGAAGTTCAGGTAGCCGAACACCAAGTCAAGGGCGTCTTCCTCGGACACATGCTTGCCCTCGCGACCTATGACGTACCCCAACTCCGGCTCTGGGTGATGCACCAATGCTTCCGGTATGTCGGGTATCTCGATGGTATCGCCGTGACCGATGATGCCGGTGGCACCCTTGTAGAAGAAATCAGGCGGTAGGAGGTTGGCCTCGTCCCTATCCTGATAATTGGAGAAGGCAGCCAGGATGTTGTGAGGGCGGGGCAGAGGGGGCCTGATCCTCACGCTGGACATGGGTGCGCCCTGTTCCCGAGCAGAAATTGCCTCAAACCGAGGCCGGAAGCTGTCAAAGTCGGCGATGACCTCTTCCATCAGGTATTCGGGGGGCCGGATGCCCACGTTTTGCAACTCGCTGGTGACGTCCACAACGCGGTCGCCACGCAGCACACCCATGCGATAGTCATCGAAAAACAACAGTTTCACTGCGGTGCCTCCAAGCTGGCGTTGGGCGCATCAAGTATCTGGAGGGGGTGTGCAAAAGTCAAGGTGAGGCAGGTTGAGGGGAACTGCCTAGAGCCGCTAGGAGCCCCAGAGTTCGGCCACTAGCCTCCGTTGTCCCGTGGCACCCACTCGTTGACTATCGTGGAGCTCTGTGCCTAAATGGCCTCCAATGCTGTGGAGTGACGCGCCGACCCGTAAACGAGAGTTGGGGGTACCAGCTTCAATGCTGACTCCGGTCCTTCAGGGAGGAAACCAATGGACGACCTGACTAAGGAACAGGTGAGCGCGCTAGGACGTGCCGTGAACCTGGACATACCTGACCCGGAGCTCACAGAAGTCACTCACAACATTAATGCCCTCCTGCAAGCCTTGGATGGCATCAATCCGCCGGGGGTGGACGCCATTGAACCCCTGCCGATCGTCCTCCCTCCCTCCTCCAGCTAGGCCAGCTAGCCCGACCCTCAGATGGTTTCGTTCATGCATCACTGCTTTATGCTGAACGTGGCCTCCAATTGCCCCAAGCCTAGTACGTTCCCTCGCATGGCGCTGGCTAGCGCGGTGACGGTTGAGCCTGCCTCCAGCTCCAGCTTGCGGTCTAGAGCGTAGACCGTGATTCGGTAAGTGTGGGCCCGTCCGGACGGAGGGCATGGCCCGCCGTAGGCCTGTCTCCCGAAGCCGTTTACGCCATGGAATCCTTCTGCGATTTTCTCGCCTTCCTCGCCCAACCCTTGATCTAACTCGGACCGGTCTGAATCGAAGTTGAAGGCTATCCAGTGGACGAATGTGCCACCGGGGGCGTCTGGGTCGTCCATGATAAGGGCTAAAGAGCGAGTTTGGGGCGGTGGCGTGCCCAGTTCTATGGGCGGCGAAACATCATCGCCTTCGCAACTGTACTGCGAGGGGATCGGAGCGCCGTTCTCGAATGCAGGACTGGTGATCGCCATCGCGGCAACGCCACGCTCCAAGGCGTCCGGTGTGGGCGACGCAAGTGACCCTCCGCAGGCAATGAGGCATGCGACCGCCAATACTAGCAGTGGAAACACCCAGCGGCGCGTTCCGGAGACGCCCTTACCCATTGGCAGGTGGGCTCTTGAAGGGCTCGGAGGCATCAGTCGCGCTGTTGCAGGACCTCGCCGGCGAAGGTCATCAACTTGTCCACGCGTATTACGACGGCCACGCCCTTGCGCTCCGGGTCCCGCTCCAGCTCTTGGGGGATGGTCTTGGCCATTACCCGGTCGCGTATCTCGCCCTCGCTGTACACCGTGGCTACGCCATGGAAACGCCATTGCAGGCGCTCTTCGGCATTGCGGTATACCACTGCCACGTTGGGGTTCTCCTGGATGTTCTGGAGCGTGAGGCGGAGGCTCCGTTCCCAATAGGCGAGGGACTGGTCGTCCAAGACCATCATGCTTCCTTTGGGACCTATATCCGGCTCCCCGTTCTTGTTAGCAGTGGCAATCCAGCAGACGTTGTCTTCGGGAATAAAAGCGCCGTCGATATGGCTGGCTATATGGTCGTCAAGATTTATCATCAGTTCTTCCTTGGTCCGCTGATGCCCTAAACCTCAGCGGGCATCGCTTCTTTGAATCTTCGGATGGCGTCGATGTGTGGGCCGGGACCTTCCAGGTTGCCCCGCATGGTGTTAAAGGACAGGTGACTGGCGCCGATTTCGTGCCAGAAGCTGGCCTCTTCCACCCAAGCTTCGGGGTTGTTGCCTGCTTGGTTGATGTTGATTCGCGCTTCGATGCCGATGGAGTTGGGATCGCGGCCCGCCTCCTCGGCGTAGCCACGGAGCTGATCTACAACGGCGCGTCCTTCGTCGCTGGCAGGCACCATGGGGAACCAACCGTCTCCCATTCGAGCGACACGCTTGAGCAGACGCTCGTCGCGACCGCCCAGCCAAATGGGGATGGGCCTCTGCACAGGCAGCGGGTTGAGTCCGGCTTCGCTGATGTCGTGGTAGCGGCCGTGGTAGGTGACCACCTCGTTGGTCCATAGGGCCCGCAGGACGTCCATCTGCTCTTCCTCGCGGCGCCCGCGGTTGCCGAAGCTCTCACCCAGTGCCTCGTACTCCACTTGGTTCCAGCCCACGCCCACGCCAAGGCGGAACTTGCCTCCAGTGAGTATGTCGATCTCCGCGGCTTGCTTCGCGACCAGAGAGGTCTGTCGTTGTCCCAAGACCAGCACGGATGTGACCAACTCCAAGCTCTGGGTGATGGCGGCTGCGTAGCCGTAGAGCACCATGGGCTCATGGAACATGTCTCTGCTGTTGTAAGCCCCGGACCAGTCGGGCCGGCTCGTGAGGTCGGCGCCTAGGACGTGGTCGAACACCGCCACATGGTTGTATCCCAACTGCTCGGCTGCTTGGAAATACTCGCGCACACCGCCTGGGTCGGCGCCGATCTCAGTCTGGGGAAAGACGACTCCAAGTTTCATGGGTGGGCTCACCTCCCTCTGGGAAAATGCGTCGCCATCGCGTCCAATGCGTGGTCGACGACGGTTCTGTCTGGGTCCGTGTCGTCTGGGCTAGCTTTTAAGGTGGGCGTCGCGTTGCTCTTGCAGCGACTGGTCGGAGTAGGTCATCAGGTCGGGGGCGGGCTTGCCCAGCATTACCTGCATGTAGCAGGGCTCCAAACTGTCGTTGTGGAAGCCATGCACCACGTTGGGCGGGCATAGCACGCAGTCCCACGGTCCTAGGCGAGTCTCATGGCGCTCGCCATTTTCGTCGTCCCAGAATACCTGCATGTGCCCCTGCAGGACGAAGAAGACTTCTTCTACCTCGTGGGTGTGGGGAGCATTGCCCTCGCCCACGGGCACGTACATTATGCTCAAGGTGAAGTTGCCTGGCGGTATGGAGAGGGGGTCGACCTTGCCGGAAGCCCCGGTGCCTATATAGCGGTGCTGGGCGCGGCGGTAGCCGTCCACGGTGGCATCGGCGAAGGCGTTCCAATCGGGTACACGCTGCCGGAACAGCGCCACTGGGCAGGTCTCGCCCCAAACTCCGGTGTCTTTCTTGTCGGCGGTAGTGCTCATACAATCCTCCTTGGCTGAACAGGAGGATTGTATCGCGTAGTGGCCTTTATTGCACAGGCGCTAGGGTGTGGTGGTCTCGTACACGCCGTTGGTCTGGCCCGGCTCCGGGGGGAGATGCATCAATGTAGCCTGCGCAGGCTGCTCGGTGTCAGTTTCGCCAAGGACGGCGGCTCGCCCTGTGGTGGTGACCTTGTAGTATCCCGGATTCCCGACTCGCTCCAACCAGCCGAATTTCTCTCTGGCGGCGTTCCTTATGGCCTGCACAAAGTCGGTGGGTTGTGGCCAGCCTGTGGCGTCGAATATGCCCGCCAACTCGGTTGCCGAGACGCCCTCTGCGTCTAAGTACAGCTCGGCCGCGTGGGTGGCCACCACCACACGCCGCATGTCCCCCAAGGGATTAATGCGACGACAGTAGTCGGAGGCCTGTTGGTACGCAGCCGGATCGGCAATCAACACAATGGGCTCATCTGCTCCATCTGACGATTGGTCGATGGCGGCGGGGTCCTCATCTGACTCAGGGACTGGAGCACCAGAGGCAGGCACGGCTTCGTTTGCCTGTCCCACGCCGCCCACTGTGACGGACCCGGACGCGATCAGGTACATCATGTCCCGCGCCAAGTCGGGGTCGAAGAATTCTAGCGTGTAAGCAGATTGGTTGGTGGGATGTACGGTGACACGCAGCAGCATGCAGCGCCTCCGAGCGACATTGTTCATAACGTAGCATGTAGGCACGACGAATGGCAACGGAAAGCGTGACAGAGGTAACCGAAAATCGTGCCGGAGTCTAGGAAGGACTCTGCTACAGTGATTCTTTGAGACGATTGGCCAGCGACCGAGTCATTCCCGGCACTGCCGCGATTTCTTCGACCGGGGCTTCCTTGATGCCCTTGAGCGTTCCGAACCGTCGCATGAGCATCCGTTTGCGTTTCGGGCCAATGCCAGTTACGTGATCGATGGGTGATACTGTGGAGCGCTTGCTGCGGAGGTTGCGATGGTAGGTGATTGCGAAACGATGAGCCTCGTCCCTGATGCGTTGCACCAAATATAGGGATTGAGAATTGCGTGGGAGTACCACCGGTTCCGGCGTGTGGGGCAAGAAAATCCATTCATTTTCCTTGGCCAACGAGGCCAGTGGAATGAAATCGATCCCCATCTCCAGGAATACTTCTAAGGCGGCTGAAAGATGCCCCTTGCCACCATCTATGAGCACCAAATCGGGCACTATGCCCCAGCTTTCATCGCCGGTACGATGCGGTTCGTCAGTAGGCCGGGGGCCCGCCTTGCCCTTGAGGTCCGACAGCCTCTTGAATCGACGGCGCAGTACCTCTTGCATGCTGGAGTAGTCGTCCACGCCTTCAACATTTTTGATGCGGAAGCGGCGGTAGTGGGCCGTCTTGGGGGCGCCCCCTTCAAATGTGACCATGCTGCCCACTGAGTTTGTCCCTTGTATGTTGGAGATGTCGTAGCACTCCATACGGTGGGGCGGGTCGGGCAAGTGCAACTCTTCCTGAAGCTCCATTAGGGCTTGATACGTAGCGTCGGAGTTGGACAACCATTTGGCCCGGCTCTGAGAAAGCCCTTGGGAGGCGTTCTCTGCCGCCATCCGGACCAGTTGGTGGTACTTGCCTCTTTGGGGACAGAGAAGCGTCACCGCCTTGCCTCGCGCTTGGCGCAGCCACTGCTCGATTTGGTCCTGCTCTTCCAAGGGGTGTTGAATCAGTATGCGACGTGGCACGTTGGATGCCGACTGGTAGAACTGTTTTATGAATTGGGCCATGACATGAGATGGCTCGGAGTCTTGGGTGCCCTCCATTATGAAGTGGTCGCGGCCCATGAGCCTGCCGTGACGTATGAAGAAGACCTCCATCCTGGTCTCGTCTTCGGCCCCGGCCATAGCTACCACATCGGCGTCGTAGGTGGCCGTCGTGTCGACTTTGATCCGCTGCTCCTCGGAAACACGATGTACACTGCGCATCTGGTCGCGGATCACCGCGGCGCGCTCGAACTCCAGCTTTTCGGAGGCCTGCTCCATGCGCTGCCGCAGGTCGTCCACCACAACTTCGGTCTTGCCTTCCATAAACGTGATGACCTGTTGGATTACCTCGCCGTACTCCTCCCTGTTCACCGCGCCGATGCAAGGGGCGTTGCAACGGTTGATGTAGTACTCGAGGCAGGGACGTGGGTCCGTGCCAGTGATGGTCTTGGTACACGAGCGGTAGGGGAAAAGGCGTTTCAGCAGGTCCATGGTCTTGCGAACGCTTCCGGCAGTGGCAAAAGGGCCGAAGTAGCGTGCTCCGTCGGCGTGGACTCTGCGGGTGATGTATATCTGGGGGAAATCCTCTGCTAGGTCGATTTTCAGGAACGGGTAGGTCTTATCGTCCTTGAGACGCGCGTTGAACGGAGGCTTGTGCTTCTTGATGAGGGTGTTTTCGAGAATGAGGGCCTCGGCCGACGAGTGGGTGATGATGAACTCGTAGTCGGCGATGCGGGAGGCCATGGTCCGGATTTTCATGGGAAGGTTGTAAGGTGAGCCGAAGTAGTAGCCCACCCGGTTGCGCAGATTGTTGGCCTTACCCACGTAAAGGACCCGGTCACGGGCGTCCTTCATGATGTAGACGCCAGGCGTCTCCGGTGTGGTGGCTAGACGGTGATTGAAGGACGCCCTGTCCATAAGAGCCTTTGTATGCAGGGTCTTTCGTAGAAGGTTTGGCGCCGACTGGGCTGGGGCTACAGCACCACGATACTGAGGGCGATCAACACGGCTAGGGCAGTGATGCCCATTATCCCTATGCGACGCAATTCGCCACCAATATGGTCCACGACTACAGGGTGGTACTGGGCTTGTGCCCTTGGAGTCGGGCGACCGGGGTTCGTGGCCGGTACTGAGGTCGCAAGCGTAGCAGGTTGCGTGCTCACCCCCTCCGCTTCCTCCACGCTGGGGGCGACAGGGTGAGGATGCGTGGCGACGGCTGCTCCTTGACGGGCATGCTTGCGCCGACGCTGTCCGAGCTGGGCCTGCCTCGATGCTATCTTATGCCCTCTGCCCGGCATGTGTTCCCCTTCCTCTCTCGGCCTCTTCCCATTCTGGCGGGCGGTCGTTCTCTCGCAGCCTATCGGCGTGCATTAGCAAGTCGATACTGCCTCGCTCATCCTCATCCACTTGGTTGGTCTCCAACCAAGCTTCTAATATCTCTTGGGCCACGGCCTCGGAGGTGAGGCGCAGGCTGAGGCAGAGCACGTTGGCATCATTGTACATCCGAGCGCCCCGTGCTGTCTCGGCGTCGGCACAGAGGGCGGCCCGTATACCTGAGACTTTGTTGGCTGCGATGCTGACCCCGGTGCCAGTCCAGCAGAAGAGGACTCCTTGGTCGCAATCTCCAGACGATACGCGCTCGGCCACACGAAGGGCGACGCCAGCCCATTGCGTAGCGTCGCCCTCTTTCAAGGCACCGTGGAGTTCCACATCCATCCCCTGTTCCGAGAGTAGTCGTGCGACCCCCTCGGCAACCGGAGACTTTTCGTCGCTCCCTATGGCCAGCCTCATTGCGCCTTTCGCCCAAGAGCCCCCCGACTGGGGGGTGTGTTGAAGCTATTTTACCACTTACCCGGGCTTACCATTGCCATGGTCCGGCCCCTACTACAATCTGGTTGGAACGGCTCAGGCCCGAGGATGGCTCTTCTCGAACTCCTCGTGCACATGCTCGTCGGTGAGATGGGTGTACACCTGGGTTGTTGCCATGCTGGCATGTCCCAGCAAAGCCTGCACATGTCTGAGGCTGGCCCCGCCACGCAGCATATGAGTGGCAAAGCTGTGGCGCAGGGTGTGCGGCGTGATGTCCTTTTCGATGCCACCGTCTTTGGCGTAGCTCTTGATAGCGGTCCACACCCATTGACGGGTGAGCCTTTCACCCCGGCGGTTCAGGAACAGGGCATCTTCATCCTTGCCGTTCACCAGAGTGGGACGGGCGGCCTCCAAGTAGTCCTGTATGGTTTCAGATGCGTGTGGATGCATGTAGACAAGGCGCTCTTTGCCACCCTTGCCCAAGCAGCGGATGTAACCCTCCTTCAGGTTGACGTCTTCTAGGTTAAGAGATGTCAATTCGCTGACGCGCAGTCCCGTGGCGTAGAGCAACTCCAGCATCGCTAGGTCGCGCTGCCCCTCGACGGTCCCACGCTTTGCCGGCTGGTCCAGCAATCGCCCTGTCTCCTCCTCGGTGAGGTGCTTCGGCAGGGTGCGTCCTACCCTTGGCGACACGAGGAACTCGGCAGGGTTGTCCTTGAGCGCCCCTTCGTCCACCATGAAGCTGAAGAAGGACTTCAGAGCGGCCACTTTACGGGCGGTGGTGCTATCGCGATAACCCTGCTTGTTACGCAGGTGGGAGACGTACTCGGTCAGCAGGTCGAGATCAATCTTTTGCCATCCATGATTGCCATTGCCCTTGCTGCCGTTGCCGTTCTCCATCTTCTGCTGGGCGAACGCTATGAACTGCCTCAAGTCGTTTTGGTAGGCTCCCAACGTGTTGCTCGGGCCTCCCCTCTCTACCGTCAGGTAGTTAAGAAAAGACTCCACCTCGTCGTACATGCGGTTCCTTTCTGCTCATGACCCGCCAAGATGCTAGCAACCTGAGTTGAATCTCCGCATTGCGGTATTAGCGCGAAACATTGGGAGTTTTCGACTTTCATCGCCATGTCTCCGTTGACGCTAGAGAAAGCCAGCCCTAGAATTGCGAAGTTATGGCAAAAGTATTCGACCTGCATATACACACGACCAAAGGCAGTGGGGACAGCAATCTCTCTCCTGAAGAAATGATTCAAGAGGCAGAGAGGCTCGGTCTGCGGGGTCTTTGCCTCACTGAACATAGCGGCCCTTGGGACCGGCATGAGTTCGAGGCCTTCGCCCGGGAACGCAATCTGGTACTGATACGGGCCATGGAATCGGAGACCAATATGGGCCATGTCCTAGCCTTTGGAGTCGATCGCTATTTGCCGGGGATGGAGCGAGCGGAGGAGATACGCCGTCATGTGGATGAGGTGGGAGGTTTCATGATTACGGCCCACCCATTCCGTGGCATTCATAATCCCAGAGCAATTGCGAGACCGCTGCTGTACAAATCAGGTGAGGAATTGCCGACGACGGTTGAGGATGCGGCGAACCACCCTGTTTTCCGCATTGCCAACGCCGTGGAAGTGGCCAACGGCGGTACAGTGGACTCGGAGAATCGGTTTGCCGTGGAGGTTGCCGAGCATCTGGGCATGCACTGCACCGGCGGCAGCGACGCTCACTCAGTGAACGGTCTGGGTCGCTGCGTTACCGTGTTTTCGGACGAAATCAACAGCGAGGCCGAGTTCCTTAAGGCGCTCAAAGAGGGTCAATACTATCCTGCCACCGGGCTGTCTGAGGGACGCTTGGTGCCCTACACCCAGTAGCCACTGGTGGAATCCCAGCGCCTTACCCCCTCTACGATCCTGGATGGCCCCTTGGGCCGGACCTGTGTCGCTTTGGATTTGGAGACGACAGGACTCGACGCCCAGCGCGACAGCATCATTGAGATCGGCGCGGTCAAGTTTCGTGGCCCTGAGGTCGTGGACACCTTCGAAATGTTGGTGAACCCCTATCAGCCTCTGCCTCCCTTCGTCCAGAGGCTGACCGGAATCACCCAGCGTCAACTCGATGCCGCGCCACCCTTCAACGCGATTGCCAGCGAGTTGACGGAGTTCCTGGGAGATGCGCCCATCATCGGCCACAACGTCTCTTTCGACACCGGCTTTCTGGCCCGCCAAGGGGTGACCTTAAATGGTCCGTCCTACGACACATGGGACTTGGCGGCCACTATTTTGCCGAGTTGCACCGAGTATTCGCTGCCGAGGCTGGCCCGCCTCCTAGGTGTAGAGCACCGCCGTCCGCATCGCGCCCTCCCAGATGCCGAGGCGACTCATAGTGTGCTGATGGCTCTGATGCAGTATGTGCTGCAGTTAGACCCCGGCATTTCCGCCTCCATCCAGAAACTGGGCACGCAAGGTCATTGGGGTACCGGCGCGCTGTTTAGGGCTCCTGCTGGCACCAACCTTGGCTCACTGTCGACCGCAGGGCTTCAGGGCATCGACACTGCGTCCTTGTCGGAGCGGTTGCCTCATCGCACTCGCCTGCGGGCTTCCCAAGACAGCGCCCAACTTAACGAAGAGAGACTGGTGAGTCTGTTGGGGCCCGACGGCCCCTTCGCCTCGATTATCCCTGGCTTTGAGCACCGCCCTCAGCAGGTAGAGATGCTGCAGTCTGTAGCCCGCGCCTTCAACGAGGAGACCCACCTGCTAGCCGAGGCGGGCACGGGCGTGGGCAAGTCATTGGCCTACCTGCTGCCTGCCCTGCTTTTCGCCTACCGCACAGGTAGGCGGGTGGTGGTCTCCACCAACACCATCAACCTGCAGGAGCAACTGCTGCAGAAGGACCTGCCTGCCCTAGTGGGTATGCTGGAGCAGACAGGGCTTGTGCCCGAGGGGGAGGTCCGCGTCGCAGCCCTGAAGGGGCGCAGTAATTATCTCTGCATACGACGTCACGGCCACCTCGCTCGCAGTGACAACCTGACACCGGACGAAGCGCGATTGTTGAGCAAGTCCTTGGTATGGATGCAGGACACCGTCAGTGGCGACCGTGCGGAAATGAACCTTGCTGGACGCGACGGCACCCTCTGGCACCGAATCTCTGCTGGCGAACGGGGCGATTGTCCTGGGATTGGCAGCCGCGATGGGCCCTGTTTCCTGCGGGCTGCTCGTGAGGCTGCCGACTCGGCTCACGTAGTAGTGGTCAACCACTCGCTGTTGCTTTCTGACCTCGCCCGGGGCGGTGGTGTCCTGCCCGAGTACCAGCATCTCATTGTCGACGAGGCCCACCACTTGGAGGAAGAGGCGACGCGGCAACTGGGCTTCGAGGTGCCGGAGGAGGCGTTGCAGATCCTTCTGGACGGATTGGGACGAATGGTCACCGACTGCCGCGTACTGCTGCGGACGTCCGATCTTACGCCTGACCAGAACAGATCAGGCGAGCAGCGAGTGGCCCTCCTGGAGGCCGGTGTCCCGCACTGCCGGGAGACGTGGCGCAACTTCTGGAACCTATCTGAAAACTTCTTGCGTCAACACGCATCGGGCAGTGACGAGCGGGCGCAGCGTCCGCTGGACCGCTCGGCCCGAGCGCAACCGATGTGGTCCGAATTGGAGATCGGTTGGGAGGGCGTGGACGGCTCTCTGGGCACGTGTGTGGGCCTTGCCGAGGGAGTGTTGGGTTTTCTGGAGCAAGTGCCACCTGGCGGGGCATTGGACAGTGAAGCAGTCAAGATGCAGGTGGAGGCATGGCAGGGTGAATTGGAGGAACTGCGCTCGCGTCTCGACATCCTGATGTCCGCGCCTCTCGGGGAACGCATCGACTGGCTCAGCCGCCAGCCGGGAGACGATGGGCGTTTGCGTCTTAACTCGGCACCCCTCAATCCATCGACCCAACTGCGGACCGAGTTGTTCCAGCAGAAGAAGTGCGTGATTCTTACCAGCGCGACCCTCAGCACCCAAGGCACTTTCGATTACATACGAGACCGAGTGGGCGTACCTGAATGCGCGGAACTCATGGTGGGCTCCCCGTTCGATTACAAGAACGCGGCCCTGCTACTACTCCCCGACAAGATGCCTGACCCCAACGATTGGGGGTACCAGGATGCTTTGAGTCAAGTGTTGGTGGGACTCGGCGAGGCGTTAGATGGTCATACCTTGGCGCTCTTCACGTCTCATGCCTCCCTGCGCACAGTTGCCCGTGCCGTGCGCCCGGCCTTGGAGGGCATGGGCATACGTGTGCTGGCCCAAGGCATCGATGGTTCGGCGCGGCGTCTGCTGCAGGAGTTCGCCGAGGACTCCAAGTGCCTCCTGTTGGGCACTGCCAGCTTCTGGGAGGGAGTCGATATCGGCGGCGGGTTGCTGCGGGCTGTTGTCCTAGCCCGGCTGCCTTTCCATGTGCCCACGGAGCCTATCTTCGCCGCCCGTTCCGAGCTGTTCGATGACTCATTCGGCCAATATGCCTTACCCCAAGCCGTGCTACGGTTCCGGCAAGGCATTGGGCGCCTCATTCGAGGCAGCGATGATAGAGGCGCCATCGTCGTGCTGGACCGCCGTGTCACGGGCCGGGCCTACGGCAAGGCATTCCTGCAGTCCATGCCACCCTGCACGGAAATGCGAACTCCCTTGAGCGCCATACCCGCGGAGGCTGCCCGCTGGGTAGCCCGCGGCTCTACATAACACACGCGATGCAATTACACATAGAACAGCCCTTCGAGTTAGCCTCCAGCCTGATGAGTGGCCAGGCCCATCGCTGGCGTCCCTACGAGCAATGGTACTCCGGCGTCATCTACGGCAACCTGGTTCATATCCGGCAAGACCTGTTCGGCGTGGAGTATCACTGCACCCCGGCGACGGAAGAGGAATTAGAGCCACTGCTGCGCGACTACTTCCGGCTGGACGACGATCTGGAAGCGATATACGAGGAAATCAACACGGACTCACGCGTGGCTGAGATGGTGGCGCTATACCCCGGCCTGAGGGTGTTGCGTCAGGAGCCTTGGGAGTGTCTTGTGGCGTTCATCTGCTCCGCGACCTCGAACATACCTCGTATCGCCGCCAACATGGAGTCTATGGCAGACAGTTTCGGCACACCTTTTACCCTGAATGGGGACACCCGCTGTAGCTTTCCGGCACCGCACCAACTGGCTTGGGGTGGTGAGACTGTATTGCGACAGTTGGGGTTGGGATTTCGCGCCCGGTACGTGGCCCTAGCTACGGACGAGGTGGCACAAGGCGAACTCGACTTGGAACCGTTGCGAAAGGCCCCGTACGAGGAGGCGAAGGCAAGGCTCATGCAACTGGCGGGCGTTGGCTCCAAGATCGCCGATTGTGTGCTGGCCTTTTCTCTGGAGAAGATGAACGCCTTCCCCATCGACGTATGGGTGCGTCGCGCCCTTCTGGAATGGTATTTCCCGGAGGGGACAAAGATGAGCGACAAGGACCTGCTACAGTGGTCACAGACCTACTTCGGACGCTATGGGGCTTACTCGCAGCAGTACCTGTTCCACGGACGCAGATTGCGAGACCGGAAGAAGACCGCTCCTCTCCCTTAGTCGTATGGGAATGAGGGGAGGGTGAGAGGCGTCGTAGCTAGCGGTGGTACGAGGCGGGTACGCGTTCCCCCAGTCGGACCCACTACCCCTCGTGGGAAGGGATAGTGCCTCGCAACCTTAGGGCTGGAGCACCAGCTTGCCGAAGAAGCCACGCTCCTCCATCACTTGGTGGGCTTGGGCTGCCTCGGACAGAGGGAAGACGCGGTCTACGGTGGGCTGGATGACTCCCCGGTCCAACATTTGCACGATCTGGCGCATATCTTCTTTGGAGCCCATGAAGACGCCGAACACCTGCTGCTGGCGGGTGAACAGGGTGCCCATGTTCAGCTCGGCGCGGAAGCCAGCAGTGACGCCACATATGCCGTAGCGCCCGCCAGGGGCCATGGAGTTGAAGGCCCGCTCGAAGAACTCCGCTCCCACGTGGTCCAACACCACATCGACGCCACGTCCGCCGGTCAGTTCCTTCACTCGCTCCGTGACGTCCTCTTCGTTGTAGTTAATGACCTCGCTGGCCCCTATGTTGCGGGCCATTTCTGCCTTCTCGGGGGTGCTGGTGGTGGCGATGACCTTCGCGCCGACCACCTTGTTGGCCACCTGTATGGCTGCAGTGCCGACACCAGCTGAGGCCGACAACACCAAGACGGTCTCCCAAGGCTTGAGTTGGGCCTTGCGCACTAGGATGTTCCAGGACGGCAGGAAAGTGGTGGGCGCAGCGGCCGCCTGCTCGTAGCTGACATGGTCAGCGATGCGGTGGGCGTTGGCCCCGGGCACGACGACGTACTCGGCATAGCTGCCCTCGACGTTGGAACCCATAAAAATGGTGCGGGAACATAGGTCGTCGTCTCCAGCCAAGCATGGGCCGCACTGACCACAGCTTTGGCGTGGGTTGATCACAACCCGATCGCCCACGCTCAGGCCGACGACGCCATCGCCTACTTCCACCACGTCGCCCGCCGAGTCGCCACCGGGAATGTGGGCTGGAGGGAAGGAGCGGCGCTGGCCCCGCTGTCCAGCGCGTACGTAGGTGTCCAGTCGATTCAGGGCGGAGGCTCTGACGCGTACCTTTACATGCCGAGGAGATAGCTCCGGCTCGGGCAGGTCGCCGTAGGTCAATACCTCCGGTCCGCCGTGGGCCTCTATGAATACTGCCTTCATTACAACCCGATCCTAACCTTCCCCTCAATGGGGAATGTACTGATGACGCTCTTCACTTCGCTCCCCAAGAGGAAGGGGTTGATGGTGAATGTTCACCTTCGTTCCTGAGAGGGAAGCTGCCATGGTGGTTCCTACCAAGGTATGCCTACGGCTCCTGTAGGCCGTCGAAGCAGTCTTGGCATAGGAAGACGATGGCTAGGGCTTCTTGGTGACTGGTTACGCGCCCACATTGGGAGACGCCAGCGGTGGCGCTCCAGGGCTGGTGGAACTTACCACCGCACATCTGGCAGGATGCTACATGGTAGTCGTCCAAGGGGTCATTGCAGACCACACAGGTGTCGACGTCAACGTCACGCTGTTCCACTTGCACCCTCCATAACCCCTTGCTCTGAGACCCTTTGCTTAGCGACCCCTTGTTCTGGGGCCGATAGTTCTGGGGCCGATAGTTCCAAGAGACGTTCTACCAATGCGATCTCATCTTCTCGGCACGAGACCAAACCGTCCAGTCGCGCCCGCCCCAACTCCCTCAATATACGGCCGGTTTCCGGGCCGGGCGCTACGCCCAGTCCAGCCAAGTCTCCACCCTTAAGACTCGGGCTGGTATGGCGCCACTCCGACAGGTAGCGTCGGATGCGCTCGGCAGTCTGCGTGTGGGCACAGATGCTACGCGCTGCTTCCAGTGCGCAGAGGTGCCGTCCATTCAGCATCTGCACAACTTCGCTGGGGGGCAGCGGCTCCGTGGCAAGGTCATACTCAATCAGATTAAACGCGGACGCATCGCGGACCACAGAGGCCCATTCGGAGGGCATGTTGAGCCGTGATGCGAATGCGTCCGCCTCTGGCGGCGAGAGTGGGTACGCCAAGGCAGCCAAGTACACCAGCGGTGGGTGGGGGCCGCTGCCGTCGAGTGCCCCGAGCGAACCGGCGTTCAGACCGGGGTGAACGGCTCCCAGCAACCCCAACTCCTCGGCACGATGCAGTGCCGGAACGGGGTGGTCTTCGTTGAGAATCAGTTCCAATTCATGCCTGAGCCGGTCACCACTGAGGGTGCTCAAGGCGTTGTGGGCCAATGCTTCCTGCAACAGGCGCAACGTCTCCGAATCCATGCAGAACCCAAGGCGCTGCTCGTAACGCACAGCTCGCAGCATACGCGTAGGGTCGTCGATGAAGCTTGCGGAATGGAGGATGTGCACTTTCCGTTGTTGGATGTCGCTTTGTCCGCAGCACGGGTCCAACAGCGAGCCTTCGGCAGGGCCGACCAGTTGCAGAGCGACGGCGTTCATGGAGAAATCGCGTCGCCTGAGGTCGTCGTCCATGTTGGACGGGGCCACTTGTGGCAAGGCGCCGGGGCGCGGGTAGGTCTCGCGGCGGGCGGTGGATAAGTCGAGTCTCAGATCATCGAGTTCGACGGTCGCCGTGCCGAAAGGACTATGGGAGACCAGCCTGCCTTCCTGTTTCTCGGCTATGACCGCAGCGAGCCTTGGAGCATCGCCTTCGGTCACCAAGTCCAAGTCGCGTATTCCCAAGCCCAGCAGCAGGTCGCGCACGGCACCACCGACAAGGTACAACGAGACACCTGCCTCGTGCGCAAGTTGACGCACAGCCTCCAGCTTGTCGGCAGTGGCAGGGGGAAGGGAGGTGTTCAGAGTGTCCAGCAGGTGAGTGGTCCCGTGTGACGATTCGGCTACAAGGCATTGTAGCACAAGGGCTTTCGGACTCCCCAGAATGGGTGTGATGTACCCTGGACGTAGCTCCGATGCGGGCCTCATACGTATGGGGGACTTTTGACTTTTGTACAGTGTCCGTATAAAATCTGGGCGCAAAGGAGGTGCCGCGTGATGGAAGAAGCCAAGGTAACTACCTACTACGACTATCGTTGACCATACGTCTACAACGCAGCCGTGTGGCTGTCGAAAGTCGAAGAAGGATCAGGTGACGAACCGCCTATTGATTGGCAACCCTTCGCCTTGGACCAGGCGAACAGCAAGGAAGGCCCCGAGTGGAAGGCATGGGAGCAGCCGGGTCTATTGGTAGCTCTTAGGGCTGGTGAAGCCGCCCGACGCCAAGGCAACGATGTCTTCAAGGTCTTCTTTATGAACATGTTGAAGGCCCGCCACGAAGACCGGCGCAACTTGGAAGAGGAAGAAACGGTCCTCGACGTAGCCGAGGCCTCGGGCTTGGATATGGCCCGCTTCCGAGAAGACTTCGCCGACAAGGAGCTATACGAGATCGTCGGCGCAAGCCATACGAAGGCTGTCGAGGAGCATGGCGCCTTCGGCGTGCCCACCTTCGTGTTCCCCAACGGTGCCAGCAGCTTCCTCAAGTCGTACGCTCCACCTACCAACGAAGAGGCAGTGGAGATGTACGCCTCCCTGTGGAAGGTCATGGAGAACTGGAAGTACGTGGGGGAGATGAAGCGGCCACAGCCGCCCTGGCCTCAGGGTGTTTTCTCTCCTTAGACGTCAGCATCCTCAGGCGACGGCCCTTGAGCGGAGTCTTGATATCCGCTTCAAGGACCGTCGTTTGCTGGAGGAGGCCCTCGCCCACCCTTCCTACCAGAACGAGAATTCCGACTTTGCGCTCGGCTCCTATGAGCGCTTGGAGTTCTTGGGGGATGCGGTGGTCCAACTGGTCATTACCCGGGAGTTGCACCACTTCCTGCCGGAAATGGATGAAGGGCAACTTACCCGTCTCCGATCCAATCTGGTAAAGGGCACCAGCTTGGCGACCGTGGCGCGGAGCTTAGACTTGGGGCAGCACCTTCACCTAGGCAGAGGCGAGGAGTCCAACGGCGGACGCGAACGCGAATCCATTCTCGCTGCCTCCTTTGAGTCATTGGTCGGAGCCATATTCGTTGACCGTGGCTATGACCTGTCTCGGAAGTTCATCCTTCGGGTAATGCACGACTACCTTGCCGACCAGATCGAGGGGGGAGTGCCTGAAGACCCCAAGTCCCTGCTTCAAAAGGAGACCCAGCGCAAGGGTTGGGGCCGTCCTCAGTATCACACCGTCAAGACCAGCGGTCCCAGTCATGCCCGCCTGTTCCGAGTGGAGGTAGAAGTCAAGGGCAAGGTCATCGGCCAAGGCACCGGCCCCCGCAAGGCTGAAGCCGAGAGCAGAGCTGCCCGCCAAGGGCTGCGACGCTTAGGCGTGAGTCGCTAACGGATTGAGGCTAGGGGTGGGAGAGGCAGAGAGCATGGAGGCCAGATGCTTCGGTTCCTGAGACGAGACCGCGAGGCGGAGGCTGACAAGACCCGCCAAGCAGTTGAGAAGAGCCGTCAGACTTGGTTTGGGCGCCTCCGGTCCCTGCTATCCTCCTCGCAACTGGATGATGCCGTTTGGGACGAACTGGAGGAAGTGCTCATCTCCGCCGACGTTGGCGTCGACACCTCCCTCGCCTTGGTGGAAAAGCTCAAACAAGAGGCGAAGCAGGGGGGCCTCAACGGACCGGACCAAGTGTGGCATGCTCTGCGACGCGAACTGATAGCCATGTTGCAGTCGGACACCGTGACCCCGGCTGAATCTACTCCAGCATCTCCAGCACCACCCACTACAATTCTCATGGTAGGCGTGAATGGCGTCGGCAAGACGACCAGCATCGCCAAGCTAGCCCAGCACTTCAAGGAGCAGGGCTGCAAGGTGGTGCTGGGAGCAGGCGACACCTTTCGCGCCGCCGCCATTGACCAGCTACAGTTGTGGGGACGCAGTGTTGGGGCTGACGTAATCGCACATCAGCAGGGAGGCGACCCGGGTGCTGTGGTATACGATGCATTCGAGGCTGCCCGCGCCCGTGGAGCAGACGTGCTCATCATCGACACTGCCGGTCGCCTGCACACCAAGTCGAACCTGATGGCCGAGTTGACCAAGGTGAGACGCGTGCTCGGTCGCTTGGAGCCAACAGCCCCTCACGAGGTGCTGCTGACTCTCGATGCCACCACGGGACAAAACGGTCTGGCTCAAGCCCGCCAATTCAGCGAGGCGGTGGACTGCACGGGCATCTTCCTAGCCAAGTTGGACGGCACGGCGCGAGGCGGTATCGTCCTCGCGATACGTCGAGAGCTGGGTCTGCCCATCCTCTTCATCGGCACAGGCGAACACGCCCAAGACATCGCCCCCTTTGACGCGGAACAATTCGTCGACGCGCTGCTGGCTCCGCTGGGGTAGGCCCCCGGTCGGACGTTCGTCTTCCTACGCTATCGGTATGAGAATAGCCTTCAGACTTGGCGACCGTTGCAATGCCGTCGTTCCCGCGATACATTTTTCCACCCCCATCCTAACCTTCCCCCTGAGGGGGAAGGGATTCTCGATGTGACCGTAGACGCGTGAAAGTCACGCATGAAATTGGGAATGGGTTACGTCCTGTAGACGTGGACTTGCAAGAATTCCCCTCTCACCCTAACCCTCTTCCGGCGGGGGAGAGGGGATGTTCTGACGCCTGCCTCATACGGAATATCGCCGGCATGACGGTCACCGCGGATATGACATAACCATGTATGAAGCGCTGATTTTCCTGCTGGCCATTGAGGTGATGGGGCTGTTTGCCTTCCCCATTGTGTTTGGGTTGTTCAGCCGGCTGCCTGACCGTGGGGCGATGCTGGCCAAGCCGCTGGTGTTGCTGCTGTGCGCGTATCTGTTCTGGATGTTTGGGCACATCGACGGGGTGGCAGGGTCGCGGGTAACGGTGTTTGCAATTGTAGGAGTATTGGCTGGGCTCTTCGTCTTCCTGCTGCACCGGCATGGAGATGAGATCGTCCCCTTTGTGCGGAAACACTGGCGTCTGTTGCTGGCGGGCGAGGTGGTGTTCCTGGCAGTCTACGGGATTTGGGTGGCAATAGTTGCCCAATCGCCAGCCATCACCAATACCGAGAAGCCCATGGACTTCGGGTTCCTCAACGCTATCCTGCAGGCGAACACGTTCCCTCCGGAAGACCCTTGGCTGGCAGGGCATCCCACCAGCTACTACTACTTCGGCCACCTGATGGTCGGCTTCCTCACCAAACTCACCGGCATCTCATCGGCCTTCACCTTCAACCTTGGGCCTCCTCTGGTGGCAGCCATGACCGCGGCCGGGGTATTCAGCTTGGTGTACAACTTGGTGCGGTTGGCTGGAGGCAGTACGCGGGCAGGCGTAGTCTTTGGCCTGTTTGCTCCGCTGCTGGTGGTGTTCATCGGCAGCCTTGAAGGGGTGCTGGAGCTATTCCACGCCCAAGGATGGGGTTCTGCCGGGTTTTGGAGGGCGGTGGCCATCCCAGGCTTGGACGGCAGCGGGGGCGGAGGGTTCTTCTCCGACGAGTACCTGTGGTGGTGGCGAGCGTCGCGAATCCTGACCACTTTCTCGGACGGTATGCAAATCGACGCTGCAATCACCGAGTTCCCATTCTTCATCTTCCTGCTGGGGGACCTGCATGCCCATGCCATGTCTCTGCCCTTTCTGGTGCTAAACATGGGCATGGCCCTCAGTTTGTTCCTTGCTCCACCGCACTTGGACCGCTATTGGCGTCTCCGTCGCTGGTGGGAGCCGGTGGTAACGGCTGCGGTGTTGGGGTCGCTGGCGTTCATCAATTTGTGGGACTTCCCAGTGTTCGCTGGAATCTTGGGTGCGGTGCTGCTGGTGAAGGCGTTCGGAGACCACGAGGGGGCTATCGTCCCTGCCCTTCTTGCCACCATTCGCGTCATGCTACCCATTGTGGTGCTGGCGGTGTTGCTCTACCTGCCCTTCTACCTCAGCGTGGAGGGTCGCATACCCCTCATCCTTCCCCTGCGGGATGTCAGCACACGGCCTCTGATTTTCGCGCTGATTTGGGGGATGTTCCTTGTGGTCTGCGGAGGCTTCCTGATTGCTCAGTTCTGGCGCCTGCCTAAGTTTGGGAAGATGGGTCCAAATCTCAATGGCTGGACAATACCCGCTTTAGCTATCGCGGTTACCATGGCGCCCTTCCTCGTGTGGGTGCTGGTGCGCATGGCCATCAGTCCCTTCGATGGTGGCGTGGGCGATGGTGTGCTGGACGTGTTGCGGAGGTTGGGGGCGTTGGTCCCGTTGTTCCTGCTGGTGGGCATCGCATTGTATTGCGCACTGTCCCGCGCCCTGATGGACCCGGGACGGTCGTTGGTGTTCCCCCTGATCATTCTGACCATGGGGCTCTATTTGCTGATGGGTGTGGAGCTCTTCTACCTCGATGACCTTTTCTTCATACGTCTGAACACGGTATTCAAGGCCTACTTCCAAGCTTGGCTGCTGTTGGGCGTGGCGTCGGCCTTCGGGCTGTACTACTTGTGGTCTTGGTGCCGAGAGGGGCCCTCGCTGGGGATTCGGGTGTCGTTGGCGGCGGGGGGAGCATTGGTCGCCTTGCTACTATTGGCATCGCTCTATTACCCAGTAGGATCCGCTCTGAACAGGGTCAACGCCTCGGATGCCCCTGCCACGCTGGACGGGCTGGCATTCCTCGAATGGCAGTCGCCGGCGGAATACAGCGCTATTCGGTGGCTGCGTGATGAAGCGCAGTGGGGGCGTGTTGTGGAGGCTGTAGGTACCGACTACAGCGAATACTCCCGTGCGTCATCTCATACGGGCTACCCCACGCTGCTGGGCTGGCCCACACATGAGGAGCATTGGCGGGGCGCGTTGGGTTTTCAGCGCGACCGACGCTCGGCCGTGGACCGCATCTACACCAGCGCCGACTTGGCGGAAGTCGAGTCGCTGATGGAGGAATACGGGGTGCGCTATGTGTTTGTCAGTCCTCGCGAGCGGGACACTTACCCCGGTGCCGACCTTGAGAAGTTCGGCAGCATCATGACGACGCACCGATTCCAAGGGGGGCAGCCGGTCACGGTGTACGAGCTATGCGGGGGCGACTCAGAGAATGGCGCCTGCTCGCCGCCACCTTCTCTCACTCCATAAGGCTACACGCTCTCACTCCATAGAGGCTACACGCTCTCAGTCCATAGAGGCTATACGATCAACCCGCTGAGGCTGGACGGAAGTCCGTAGCCGTAGGCCAATGGCGAGAATAGCAGGAAGCCCAGCACCATGAGCGTGATGCCTGCTGTGGAGACTATGCGGGTGCGTCGTGAGTTGCCCGTGCATGCCAGCACTCTGTCGAAGGCCAACGACGCCAGCAGAACCGAGAGGATGAACGATATGAAGTAGTGGTAAACGAACACCGGCCTCTCGATGGGCGCAAAGGGCACCCAGCTGGCTAGTATCCCTATCAATAGCAACGCGCCTACCAGCAGCAGTCGACGGTCGTCGGGTTCTAGGCGTCGCCAGTTCCAGATGCGCCGGGCCATCATGTACAGGAAGGCCAGCACGCCGAGAATCACCAGCCACCAGACATAAGGCATGCCCAGCAGGTAGATGCGCGATGTCGTTCCGTTTACTGTCTCCTGCCAGAAGCTGAGTCCACGTGGGCGGAAGGGCCAACTCCACCATGGGCTTTGCCACGGGTGCTCGGCGCGGATACCCGAGTTGGCGGAGTACATGGTGCGGTTCAGTTCCCACACCTTCTCGACATTGGTGAGCTCCTCGTCGGCTTGATGGCTGGCACCTTCCAGTGACGCGCGGAACTCAGGCGTCATGAAGGCATCACCGGGTCCCGACTTGGGCAGCAGCTCGAAATGGAGGACCCAAAAGTAGAAGTAGATGATTCCAGGCACCAGGAGCAGGAACAGTGCGTAGGCCGCTGCCCGAAAGAGCAGCCTGCGCCCACCGGGGAGGCCGATGATCATGTCGGCGAAGGCGGCCAGACCCACCAGTCCAAAGATACCCAACCCTGTCCACTTGATGCTGATAGTCGCTCCCAAGACCACGCCCGTTAGAAGCAGGAGCCCCATCCAACGCCATGAGCCTAGGGGCTTTCGTCGCAGGGCTAGGAACAGAGAGAGCGAGAGCATCCCGGAGAAGAGCAGCATGCTGTCGATAAGGATGAAGCGGGACTCCACCAGCAGGGCCGCGTCTAGGAGTATCACCGCTGTGGCCAAGTAGGCCGCGGGCCGGGAGCCTCCCAGTTGACGCACAAGCACGTAAGTGACGGGCACTATCAGGGCCCCGAAGAGTGCGGGAACAACCCGCATGGGGAGATAGACGGTATCACCGTAGGGCTCCCCGATGGTCTCGAAGGCAAACCCCGGTTGGAACCCGCCAATCCACGCCGCCAAGGCGATGAGCATCTTGCCCAGAGGCGGATGGATGTCGAAGAAGTACTCGCCGGTGAAGTAGCGGCTGGCAAAGCTGCCGAAATGCAGCTCGTCGAAGACCACTTGGTCCGGCTGCCACAGCCTCCAGAAGCGGGTCAGGAAGGCTGCGAGGATCAGGAGCCAGAGGAGCCAATGCTCTCGCACGAGTGCCGCGACGCGGTGCCGTAGAGACAGCCTCGGGGTGTCTGGCTCGGTCTCCGGGATAGGGCACACGGCTAACGTGTGGGGGTGGTCAAGCTCCATACCGTTGCCCATTATAGGGCGGCCGCTAGCTGCCTGGCCCATAAGTCGGGTCTATTGCCACCTTCGTACTGGTGGGCCTAGTGTGGGCGTACCCAGCTTTCGGAGATGGCTAGTGCTGCGGTGCTGGAGGCGTGACCGTCACGCTCTTGGGGTTCTGGTTGTCCTGCGGCCTGTTGGCCGTTGATCACGAGTCGTGCGCCATTGGCGGGTATGAAACAGCTGTAGACGCCGTGGGGACCCGCAGGTCGTGTGCCTGCTTCTACGCGGACCATGAAGGGGTCGATGAAGTCATGCCACGTCATGGATATCTCGGTGTCGTCGGAACTGATGTACTCCGTCCAGAAGGAGCGTGAGTCCCCCGCCCGGGAGAAAGTGGCTTCGACGACAGGGATGTTGAGGTCGGCGTTAGTCGGATTGATTTGTGACTCGATCTCTTCCTGTAGCCAGCGGGCCAAGGCGATGTTGTCCGAGTAGATCCGTGTCCCGCCGCCGATGAGCTCGCTCTGCAGGAGGAGGACATGCCCCATCCCAGCAGGCGAGAACCATACGCGCCAGTGGCTCGCTCTGGTAGTGAATTCCCCACCACCTTGCGACAGGCGGATGAAGGAGTTCTCTCCGGTAAGGCGTACCTCGTTGGGGTCTGTAGGGGACATCACCAAGTTTCACCTCCGTGTTTTGTGGGCTTGTTTTGTGGGCTTGTTTTGTGGGCTTGTTTTGTGGGAGACACTGATCACCCGGGTGGGGGTGGGAGCAGGTCGCGGAGTTCTGGGGCGATGTGCTTCATGAAGAGTTCCATGGACTTCCAGCCCTTTTCAGGGGGGTCCCAGTCTTGGGTGAGTTGGAGCAGGGTACCGAAGCCGCCGACTTTGTCGTAGACGTCGCGGATGGCTTTCAGGCAGTGTTCAGGGTCGCCTACGACCCAGCGGTTGTCCATGAGGTAGGGGACTGTGATGGCTTCGTCGGGCATGGACTCATCGTCCTTCATCAGGCCGAACATGCCCATGCGGCTGAATAGAGGGAAGAAGTAGTCTTGGAAGCTACGTCCCATGCCGTGGTTCAGGACGTCGTTGCGGGCTTCCTCGGTGCTGTCGGCCACGTGGATATCGAGGCAGACGCGCCACTCACGCTTGTCGGCCACGTGACCGCCCTTGGCGGCGCCACGCTGGTAGGCCTCCCAGTGGGTGTGCAGGTGTTCCAAGGGCAGGATGTCGGTGGTGAGGGGGATCCAGCCGTGTTCACCGGCCCACTCGATGGTGGAGGAGTTGCGACTCACCCCGGCGACGCCGATGGGGGGATGCGGTTGTTGGTAGGGCTTCAGCCACAGACCGAGGCCGATGTCGGGCACGGGGGATGTAGGCTTCACTTGGTAGAACTCGCCGTTGTATTCGAAGGGGCCGTCGGATTCCCATAGTTTGAGGACGCAATCCAGAACCTCGGCGGCGCGGGCGTGTCTGTTGCCCTCCTCGACCTCAAACAGCTCGAACTCGGTGGGAACGCCTCCTGTGCCTACGCCTAGGTAGAAACGGCCCTCGGACAGGTGATCGAGCATGGCCAAGCGATGGGCCAGCATCTTGGGGTCGTGGAGCTGAAGCAGCACGACGCCGGTGCCCAGCTTGATGTTCTGGGTGCGGGCGAAGGCTTGGGCGATGAAGAGGTCGGGGGCGGGCAGGTTCTCCCAAGGGATGGTGTAGTGCTCGCCGATCCAGCCCTCGTGGTAGCCAAGCTGGTCGGCGGTGATGACGGTCTGCATGTCCTCCTTGATGGTGCGCTGGAGGCCCTTGGAGGGGTGGTGGACGGGCATCATGAAGAAGCCGAAGTTCATGGGAGCCTCCTGATTGGTTGGGCTTGATGGGGGGTTGGGTTGGGGGCGATCCTTGGCAGGGATGTCACAATGTCACACCGATTATAGCTAAAAACGCGTTTTGTAGCTGAAAAGTGTGACATCTGTGGCATTGTGCTAGCTGGCCAGATAGGGTCACAGTGTGACATGGATTCGTAGCTAAAATGGTGTCACAGAAATTTGGAAAGTGTGACATTTGTGACATTGTGCTAGCTGGCCAGATAGGGTCACAGTGTGACATGAGTGAAATCCTCTTTTCGGAGGGGGTAACTGGCGGAGTGGGTAGCCGGGAGGGCGTGGGGACGACGAAGAAGAAGGCGCGAATAAGGGAGAGGAGAGGGAGAAGGCTGTACAAGAGGGGCTTGGCTGTTTGGGCTTGCATTGATTCTTCTGCCGTCATGGGTGAATTTTCTCGCCGTTGCTGGGGCGGCGTTGCGGGGGCTGGTCGCTTTAGATAGGCGGTACCGGTTGGGGGCGACGGTGTAATGATGGGCCAAAGGGGAGGTGTGGCGCAAGCGGCTTTTGTCATGGGTGTTCAGGCGGAGGGGGAGCGATGAGAGCTGCTTGAGAGAGAAAGTTGGGGTGACCTGTAGGGGTCAGTCCCCAGCGGGCACTGGGTTGATGGTAGAACAAATGTGTGGCAATTGTCAAGGGGGGGATCGGCAGAGGAGGACGGGATAAAACTACCCGCTGGCATCCGCTATAGCAACCCCCAAGCAATCAGGAGAGCGGCGTAGGCTATCCTGACCAGTCCGCGACATTCGTTCATTCCTCCAAAACGGCTTCCAGGACATCTTTTGAACCGAGTAGGAGGGTGTGCAACTCCGCTGCCATGAGTTGGTTGTTCGCCACCATATCGTCCCACTGAAAGGAGGCGTGGGATGGGTTGCTGTACCAATTGGGTGTGTGCGTGATTGACGCCGACTCCCCGCCTGCCGCTGTGATAGCCTCCACGGCCTCGCCAACGTTCAGGACCGCAAAGCGGCCTCTAGGCCTAAGCTGAAGCGGATGCGTTCTCACGACATCCCGGATGGCTCTCGCTCGGTCCGAGGAGAAGTATTCGAGCCAATTTGCTGACAGGTCGTCGTGCCCCTTGCGTAGGTAAAAAGCACTTACCTTGGGCCAGTGAGTCGCTTGGTCTACATCACTTGGAGGGCACCACAGGGCGATATGGTGGTCCTTCTCAATGACTCCGGCCTTCTGCGTCACCCGTGCTTGACCCTGCCCGCGAACTCGCCGAGCGTTTCCATAACCCCGGCAGCGTCCGTCTCGCCGTTTTTTGTCAGACGCTCTATGCCAGCCTTATATGGGCCCGACAACGCGACGTATTGAATAGTGCCGGTCTCTAGGAATCTAAGAGACACCACGCCGTTGCCTCTACCCCAAACAGTATCGGGTCGGCCGTTATCCCTAAGGTGCCATTCAAGTTCCATGTTGCCTTGGGGGTCAGCACTGACGACGGGCGGCACCAGATTGGGATAGCTGATAAGGAATTCCGCGAAGTGCCTGAGCGAGTCCGGCATCACAGAGGGGGCACCTTCTTCTGCCCTCAAGTCAAGATACTGCCGGATGTTCCTAGCAACAGACTCCTGTCCGGCCTGGATGAGCCGTTCCAAATCCGCTTGGGCATCATCTGCGCTAATGTCCCGAATGAGTAGGTTCAGCATATCTTCGATGGCTCCCCGGTCGAGGGTACGGAGCAGAGACAACATGTACCACTCTACAGACGCCGAGGCTTCAGGGAAGGATGGACCCGGGCCGGGAATCGGCCGATAGGTACGCAGTGCTTCTATGGCGACCTGCTGGTCGTCCTGTGGGATAGCCATAAACGCAGTGGAACCCATGACGCCCACTTGCGAGTAGTCCAATGGGAGCGCGTCCGGCACAGACCCGAAGGGTTCGGCCACTTCGGTGTAGTCGTATTGGTAGGCGTCTGGCCCTCGGACACGGAAGTATCGGTGGGTGCGCATGACTCTTTGAGTCATCTTCCTCGCTTCGGACGTGACCTTCCCGCTCGATGTAGCGGTGCGCATCATCAGGAACGTCCCTCCTTTAGGAGATGGCTGAGCATCTGCACCAATGTTTGCAGTCGTTCTCCGCAATTGGCAACCCCGGCCATCATCTCATTGATGGCCGTCGTGGATTCGCGAACGTAACAATCAAATTCAAGGGTACCAGCTCTGCCAGTGCGTATACCGATATTGAACGTGAGGTCGTTCAATTGGACTACCACTTGGGGGGTTATCGTAAATGTCCCGAACTCCGTCGGCCATGTCCCCGATAAGAAACGCCACGACAGCCACCTCGCCGGTTCCGATACGGCGACGGAGAATCTCCAGAAGAACCAGAACGTGCGGACAGGCGTATGCGGCACCTCGCCCAAGTACCTGCTGGCAACGCTGGCGGTCAGAGATGTGTAGTCACGGAGATTGCTGGGCGGCGGCCGGTCGGTATCCTCAGTGACCCAGAGCTGCGCCGGGGTCATGCGCCAGAGCGTAGGCCCGAATTGAACCTCCACAACATCGTTGCTCCGAGTGGCCCTATGACACGTCCACCCCTCTGGGATAACGGACGACTCCACGAGGAAGTCAGGAGTGAACCCCCAAATATCATGGGACTCCGCAGCAATGACGACGCCTTCGCGCCTAATCCTTAGGGCTGGTGAGCCTGTGGACAATGGCAACCGCCTTGTGGGAGATGCTGCCGTTTTAGCGCAAGCGATCAGACGGTGTCAATCGAATTGCGCCAGAATTCGGGAGGAACTTGCGAGTATCCTTGGCGCTCCCCACTACTGCCAAGGACATCAGTTTGGGGGGATACTCGCCTTATCAGGCTATCACGCGAATCTACGGTTGTCGACCCGGACCCGGTTGGCAGGAGGCCATTGGGGTCAGGGCTGGAGGCCATTGGGTAGGTTAGCTGGATTGCGGCTTTCGTCACAGTGACGCGTGGGGCTGTTGAATTATGGGCCGGTGGAGTTGCCCAGTAGGCTTGGGGCATGAGCCCGTTCGCTGGTCCGGTGAGAGTGTGCTTCGACACGTGGAGCGGGTTGCACGGGCTCAGGTTCGACGTCGTGACTGTGCTATGCGGTCTTTGGATCCCTCTCTGTGGTCGGAATGACGAAATGGGCGGCGGGTTTATGAACGACCTCTCCTTCACTCAGGACGAGCGAGAGGGGTTGTTCGTGCTTGATTGACGATCCTCGATGCTAGTCGAGGATGGAGATTTCGGGGGTGATGGTGACGTTGCGGGCTAGGGAGTTGCCTACGGGGGAGGCGCTCAAGACAGGCCTTCGACTTCGTGGTGCGTTCAGGGCGAACGGGAAGGAGGGGTGACAAGGGGGGACGGGGGAGGCGGTTGCTGATGTGAGGGTGAGTTGTCTCGATAGACCGGGTTACGTGGGTTCCTGCCTGCGCAGGCACGACGGATGGGGGTGCGGTAACCAAGGGACGAGGGGTGAGGTTGGTGTAAAGGAGGGCAGAGAAGGTGGATGGAGGGAGGCGTGGCTGTGTCTTGGGCGGAGGGGGTTAGTCGACGACGGAGATTTCGGGGGTGATGGCGACGTTGCGGGCTAGGGAGTTGCCTACGGGGGAGGCGCTCAGGGCGAACGGGAAGGGGAGTTTGGGGGGTATTTTATGGCGGTGAGGGTGGATAGTTGGGTTTGGGGGCGAGTGATTGGTGTTGCGGGTCTGGGTACGCGGGTTCCTGCCTCCGCAGGAATGACAGGGGTGGACGCAGGAATGACGGGTGCGATGTGGGTCATTCGAGGACCGAGATTTCGGGGGTGATGGTGACGTTGCGGGCGAGGGAGTTGCCGACGGGGGAGGCGCTCAAGACAGGCCTTCGACTTCGTGGTGCGTTCAGGGCGAACGGGAAGGAGGGGTGACAAGGGGGGACGGGGGAGGCGGTTGCTGATGTGAGGGTGAGTTGTCTCGATAGACCGGGTTACGTGGGTTCCTGCCTGCGCAGGAACGACGGATGGGGGTGCGGTAACCAAGGGACGAGGGGTGGGGTTGGTGTAAAGGAGGGCCGAAAGGTGGATGAAGGGAGGCGTGGCTGTGTCTTGGGCGGACGAGGTCAGTCGAGGATGGAGATTTCGGGGGTGATGGTGACGTTGCGGGCTAGGGAGTTGCCGACGGGGGAGGTGCTCAGGGCGAACGGGAAGGGGAGTTTGGGGGGTATTTTATGGCGGTGAGGGTGGATAGTTGGGTTTGGGGGCGAGTGATTGGTGTTGCGGGTCTGGGTACGTGGGTTCCTGCCTCCGCAGGAATGACGGGGGTGGACGCAGGAATGACGGGTGCGATGTGGGTCATTCGAGGACCGATTTTTCGGGGGTGATGGTGACGTTGGGGGCTAGGGAGTTGCCTACGGGGGAGGTGGCCACAGACAGACCCTTCGACTTCGTGGTGCGGTCAGGGCGAACGGGAAGGGGAGTTTGGGGGGTATTTTATGGCGGTGACAGCGGGTATTGGGTTTGGGGGCGAGTGATTGGTGTTGCGGGTCTGGGTACGTGGGTTCCTGCCTCCGCAGGAATGACAGGGGTGGACGCAGGAATGACGGGTGCGATGTGGGTCATTCGAGGACCGATATTTCGGGGGTGATGGTGACGTTGCGGGCTAGGGAGTCGCCTACGGGGGAGGCGGTCAGGGCGAACGGGAAGGGGAGTTTGGGGGGTATTTTATGGCGGTGACAGCGGGTATTGGGTTTGGGGGCGAGTGATTGGCGTTGCGGGTCTGGGTACGTGGGTTCCTGCCTCCGCAGGAAAGACGGGGGTGGACGCAGGAATGACGGGTGCGATGTGGGTTAGTCGAGGATGGAGATTTCGGGGGTGATGGTGACGTTGCGGGCTAGGGAGTTGCCTACGGGGGAGGTGGCTACGGACTGGCCCTTCGACTTCGTGGTGCGGTCAGGGCGAACGGGAAGGGGAGTTTGGGGGTATTTTATGGCGGTGACGGCGGGTAGTTGGGGGTTTGGGGGCGAGTGATTGGTGTTGCGGGTCTGGGTACGTGGGTTCCTGCCTCCGCAGGAAAGACGGGGGTGGACGCAGGAATGACGGGTGCGATGTGGGTTAGTCGACGATGGAGATTTGGGGGGTGATGGTGACGTTGCGGGCTAGGGAGTTGCCGACGGGAGAGGTGGATACGGACTGTTCCCAGATGGCTTGGAGGGTGGCTTCGTCGGCGTCGGCTTGGACGTAGAGCTTGGCGCGGACTTCCATGAAGCCGGGGTGCCCCTCGTCGCTGAGGCCGAAGAAGGTGAAGATGTTGTTTTGGGTGGATTCGAGGGCGACTTCGAGGTTGATGATGGGGATGCCTTGGCGGGTGGCGTTGAGGACGAAGCCGGTGGCGAGGCAGGAGCCGAGGGCGCCCAGAACATATTCCATGGCGTTGGGGGCGTTGTCGGGAGCGGTGGTGGAGGCGGGCTCCTCGACGACGAAGGTGTTGTTGCGGACGAAGGAGTTGAAGCGGAAGCCGCCGAGCCACTGGATGCGGGAGCGTTTGCCGGCGTGGCGGGCTTCGGGCTGCTGGGCGATTTCGTCCAGAGCCGACTGTAGGTCGGTGAGGTCGATGCCGTTTAGTTGGGGGTTGGAGTTGGGGGTGGTCATGGTGCATTTGTCCTTGTAGCGGTCAGCCGCGGTTTTGTTGGAGGCGCCGGAGTCCCTGGGCACCCAGACCTGTCTGGCTGGGGCTGAGAATTGCGGCCAACGTGCCCCTTGAGAGGTCTTTAGTGTTGTCCGGGACGACTGTCCTGCGCTCGACACCGAGGGCAGCGTCCCACTTGGTTAGCCACAATCCATGGGTGACACGACGCTCCACTGTCCAGCCGTCATAGGTAACGAGAAGGCGTATGAGCTCCCGCCCAGAGATTGCCAAGTTCTAGGCACTTATGGCGACCGGTTCGGGTTCGGCTAGCGCAACCGTTTCGTCGTTCTCCAAGTCGAGGGACTCCGGTATTGGATAGAGTGCCACCCCTTGGCTGGCCAGCCAGTCGGGCAGACTTTCCTTGTCTGCTGTTCCGTCCAGCCATAGTTTCACAAGGGCCAGAAGTTGCTCACGGGTTTCGACTGTGGTGTCGCAATAGGACGTGCCGGTGTTCAGTTCAGGACACATTCCGGCCCATTGGCCCTTCTCCCGGTAAATATGAAGGGTCAGGCGGACGAAGTACCGTGGCTTGCCGTTCTCGGAGATGAAGAAGTGGACGCCCTCTTCCTTCACGTTCTTTGCCATGGCGATGGACCCTTTCCCGTGAGGTTGTATCATCATAAGTGGCACCCGGCGCAGTTGGCAAACCGGATTTGGGCTATGGTCCGGCAGCAAGCGGAACCTCCAAGCAGAACAGAGGCGGGGCAGACTATGGCGTCAACGATGACGCTTTTGCGTGCGATAGGGGGTGCAGCAAGGGACTTTCGTCTCCGCCATCCCCGGATCGCGTCCCGGGATGGCTCTAACCTTCCCCCTCAAGGGGGAATGGGTTCTGCTCAATGGTGGCGTCAGGCATTGGGTCATTTAGCCGTAGGTGGCGCGAAGGCGCTCGGCGGCTTGGGTGATTACTTCGAGCTTGCGGAAGGCGATTTCGGGGGGGTTCATGGGGCGTTCGGCGAAGGTGCCGAAGCCGCAATCGGGGTTGAGGTAGATGTTCTGCGGCTCGAAGTGGTGCAGGGCGTCTTCGACTTTGCCCACTACGTAGTCGACGCTCTCCATCTCGTCGATGCGTGGGTTGACCACGCCGAGACCGATTTCCTGCACTCTGTTAGATGCGGGGAAGGCTTCGACCTCGCCCGCCCTAGGGGTGGCGTATTCGAGGACAAGCTGGTCGATCTCGTAGTTGGTGACGTAGGGGAGCAGTGCCGTGTAGGCGCCGTTGAGCAGGGCCTCTTCCTTGCGGCTCCAGTTGCCACGGCAGATGTGTACACCTGTTTTGACGCCGTCGATGCCCCGGGTCACCTCGTTCATGAGGCGAAGGGCGCGGACCATTTCGGCCTTGGGGTCGCCGGATGCGGCGGCCATGGAGGCGCACATGAAAGTGCGCTCCTTGACCTCGGGGCGGAACATCACGTCGGTTAGCACGGGTTCGTCGAACTGCACGAACTCGCAACCGGCATCCCTGAGGGCGATGAGCTCTTCGCGGAGGATGCTGACCAAGTCGGCAGCCAAGCTGACCATGGTGGGATACGCGGTGTCGGAGACGCCCTTGACCCACATGGAGCGAGTCAGCAGGTAGGGTCCGGGGAGGGCGATCTTGATTGGACGGTCGGTGTGTTCCTTGAGGAACATGTACTCGTCGAGGGCTAGGGGCTCGCGCCGGGTGACCTTGTCGACGACGGTGGTGTTGTGGATGGCGAAAGCGGGGGCGTCCATGCTGCGGAGTATGGCGTCGAAGCTCTCCTTGTCCTCCACATGGTTCATGAGCTCGGCAAGGCTCATCAGTTGAGCACCGTCCATCTTTTCCACCACGAAGGAGTAGAAGTTGTCGCGGCGCTGCTCGCCGTCACTCACGATGTCGACGCCGGCGTCCTCTTGGTACTTGAGGCATTCCAGGACCGCCTTGTCGGCGACCTCGTTGAACTCGGCGAAAGTGATGCGCCCGGCTTGGCGTTGGCGCAGAGCGTCCAACAGCCACGGAGGGCGTGCCCAGCTTCCTACTACTGTGACGGGAAATAGTGGCAGACCGGTCACGATTTACCTCGATTCCTATGGGGGTCGATTCTTGATCTACTATTTCACCCTCACCCCAACCCTCTCCCGTCGAGGGAGAGGGGGAGGCAACTCTCACTCCAATCCCATCCGGTCTAGGTAGGGGGTTAGCTGGAGCTGCGCAGGGTGGTGGTGATTTTGGCCCCGCGCTGTACTGTGTTCAACACGGGCGACAGGCCGACTGCCTTGTCGTAGATCTCCTGTAGGACATCGGGGGCGGCGTCGGTCTGGGCGTAGACGGTGACGGCCATCTCATCGTAGCCGGGGTTGCCCTCGGCCAAGCCGAAGAAGACGGGCAGGTTGAGTTTGCCGTCGACCTGTACTTCGAGCGACTCGACCTTGACGCCACGGGCTGTTGCTTGGGCCACGAAACCGGTGGCCACGCAGGCGCCGACTGAGCTCATGACGGCCTCGTGGGGGCTGAGGCCGCGGTCGCCACCCGCCACTTCTGCGGGCTCGTCGAAAGTGGTGGGGGCTAGTTCACGGGCGAAGACCGCGTGCTGGAAGCCGCCCTGCCACTGAACTCGTGTGTTCCAGCCTGAGTTGGCCATGTCTTCGTAGAGCTGCGGGTTGTCCTGCATCTCTTTGACCAAGGCTTGGATTTTCTCGATGTCGAGGTTGTTGAGCCTGACTTGGGCCATGGTGTCCTCCTTGACTAGCTATTCCGCAGGGACTTGCTTTTCCCTCGGGACTTGCTCTTCCGATGCGTATTGATTGCGTTACATGTAGGCCTGCCCGCCGACGCCGTGCAGTTCGGAGATGCGGCGGGCGGTTGCTTCGGGGAGTCCGGCGACCATAAGGCGGTTGATGCGTGTCTGGTGAAGTTTGCGGTAGAAGTCCCGCACACGCTCCAGACCATGCTGGAACTGCTCCTCGCTGGTGCCTCCACCGGCTAGGATGCCCAAGGCGCGTTGCACGAAGGGGTTGATGCCCGATGTGGCTCGCAGGAAGGAGGAGCGCTCCTCGGCTGCTTCTTGGAGGACCTCGGCCATGGTGGGGTCTTCCTGGAGCAGTTGGCGGGCGTGGGCTACGCCGTAGGCCACGTGACGCGCTTCGTCTTGGCGGGTGCGTATAAGGATCTCGCGGGTCACCGGGTCGGGGGCGATTTCTTCGATGAACTTCAGGAGTTCGAGGAAGGTACCTTCGCCCAGCATGTGCAGGAGGAAGGATGCCTTGAGGTAGTTGTTCTGGGAGGTGAGGCTCTTGAGGGCCCACTGGGTGGTGGATGATACGTATTGTAGGCCGCCACCGTTGGCGAGAGCCCGCTTGGTGTAGACCTCGATGTGTCGCGCCTCGTCCTTGACTTGGGTGGCGAGGAGCAGCGAGACCTCGGTGTAGTGGGGGTCGATCTGGGGGATGAACTTGGCCGGGATGGCCAGGGCCACGTACTCGTTCTCCACGAGGAAGGTCATGAGCTGGCAGACGGCGCGTTCGATATCTTCGGGCAGCTCGGGCAGCTTGCTCCAAGGGATGTCGTGAGTGGCATCCCACTGTTCGCCCTTGGCGCGCTCGTAGAGTTCGGGGACCTCGTCGCACCAGCAGTCCTGCTTGCGCGTGACCCGGAAGCCGAAATCGGGGGCGTTGGGCTCCACCACGGCGCCGCGGGGAGCAAGGCCGTGATCGGGAGGGGCTTCATCCGGGATGTCGCCATAGGCGCCGAGCAGGAGGTCTTCCAGCTTAAGGCCGTCGCCTGCCAGCTTGGCGGCTGCGATGCGCCATTGTCCATCGATGGGGGCGGTCTCGCCCCAGGTTGTGGTGTCGGGGTTTTGGATTGGAGTCCTCCGAAAGCCGACTCGCGCTATGCGCTAGATTGACGACAGTCTACTTGAGAGGGCGTAGGGGGGGCAATAGCAGCCGGGATGGAGTAGGGCCCTAGGCGCACTTAGACGTGATGAGGGAAGTGCGGGACAGTTGGAAGGAGCGTTGCTGTAGCCTTGTCTCTAGCTGTTGTTGGAAGTGTCTCCATGCTGCTGGCGGCGCAGGAGATCCAACTCTGCTTCGAGCTCACGGTTCCGAAGCTCGGAGTCCCGCGCCCTAGTCTCGGAGTCCTGCGCCCTAACCTCGGCGTCTCGTGCGCTGGCCTCGGCTGCCAAGCGGGCCTCCCGTTCTTCAGGGAGGTAGTTCAGCCACTCTCCCGTCGCGCTGTCGCGCAGCAGGAACTTCCCGAAGCCACTATCCGCTTGGTGATAGAAGTCGACTCCCAGCACGTCGCTACGGCTCCAGACGTCGCCGTTGTCTTCCCGGTGCAACTCGATTCTCTGGTACTCGCCGTCAACCAGAGTCTCGCCTACCAAGGGCTCCCTGTAGTACTCGCCGAGCCTGTCGTCCAGTCGCCAGTATTCCTGGGCCCCCATTTGCGCGTATATGAGGCGCTTCTGGCCCAAGTCGTTGTCCTTGGTGCTCTCGGAGGCCACCTCCAACACGAAGGACGGCACTTGGCCCCATTCCTGGATGCGATAGCTGCGACGCTCCAACAGAATCCTCGCCGCATCAATGCCGAACACGATGAAGCAGTCGGGTACGACGAACGAGCCGGGCACGGCGGAATCGTAGATGAGGTTGGCTTGCGGGCCCGCGATCAGAACGCTGGGGTCGTGCCAGTAGCGCGTCCGGAGGATGGTCGACACGAAGTTGATCAAGGGGTCCTGCTGCATGCCGTCCTCCGGCGGTTCGGGGACCTCGGGTATCAGGTCGTACCAAGGAAGCTGGTCGCCGTCGGAGGGTGGTGGCGCTTCGACGCGTTGGGGCGTGGTCATGGATCAGTCCTCCGTGACACATTGGCCTCGTATATTCTAACAGGGGCGGGGTCAACCACAAGGTTGCCTCTCTTGGGCGGGCCCGGGAGCCCAGTAGGGACTCACTCTTCGAGGAGGGTGGTGCGGAGGAGGTCGAGGGCGTTGAGGCTGGCGCGGGTGCGGTCGGGGACGCCACGGCCTGCTGTTTGGTAGACGCGGTTGCGTCTGCCCGAGGCTGTGGCCACTGACATGAAGGTCTTGCCGGTGCCGAGGTTTTCGACCAAGGGGTCGCCTTCGGGGACTACGTGGACGGCGACTCCCATGTCGGCCTGGCTGCGGACCATGATAGCGCGGGCGAGTTCAGGGGTGAGCAGGGAGCGGTCGCGGAGCAGGTAGGCGAGTTGGTGGGCCTCTAGGCTGGGGTCGAGAACGCGCTTCATGGATGCGGTGCCGTTGGCTACTACGCCCTCTATGAAACGGTCGCCAGCGGCGCGAAGGACACGCTCTGTAACCATCCCCGCCGTCACGTCCTCGTACACTGCCACTGTGATGCCCTTCTCTCGGAGCAGAGCGCCCACGACGTCCTCCATGGTCTGCTCGTCAGTGCCGAACAGGTGGCGTCCCAGCAGTTCACGCACCTCAGCCTCAACGGGGTCGATGAGGACCCGCGCCTCATCTTCGTTGTTTGACTTGGCGGTTATGCGGACGTCCACCTGCCCTGGGTGGGCCAGTACTCCGACGGTGGGGTTGGACAGCGAGGCCATGAGGTGGCCGATGCGATCATCCACTGAACTCTCGCCCAAATCGGCGACCTTGAGGACACGGGAGAGGATGACCTCCGTCAGATCGAACCGCCGGCGCAGGTAGGGGACCACCTCGTTCTCGAAGAGCCACTTCATCTCGAAAGGGACACCGGGCAGGCAGATCACCACTGACTCGGGCTGCTCCACGATGAAGGAGGGTGCGGTACCGTTGGGGTTTTCCACGGGGATTGCACCGGCAGGGATGTCGGCCTGCTTGAGGTTGTTGGGCGTGGTGATGAGGCCGCGACGGTGGAAGCGTTCTTCGATCTGCGCTACCAGGTGGGGGTCGCGGACCAACTCGCGGCCAGTGATTTCCGCCACCATCTCGCGGGTAAGGTCGTCTTGAGTGGGGCCGATGCCGCCGGAGGTGATGACGGCATCGGAGCGTTCCATGGCTTGGGCAAGAACCTCGCGCATGCGACCGGGGTTGTCGCCGACTACTGTCTTGTACAGCAGGTTAACCCCCAGAGGGGCCAATTGCTGTGCCATCCAAGCGGAGTTGGTGTCGACGATTTGGCCCAGCAGCAGTTCCGAGCCGATGGCTACGATCTCTGCGTTCAAATTGTCCTTCGCTTTCGGGGCTCGCAGTACGCTAGTGCGCGAGTTCAAGGATGTCCCGGTGGGTCCGAGGATGTTCCGGGAGGAGGGCATTCTTTTGACGGGTAGTCCATTTTCAGATATAGTCCCAAGCGAGTCAAACTTAAGCGAAGACCGCTCAGTTCACTATATCTTCTGGCGGAAACACCATCATGAAACGACCTGTTTCCTTCTATAGCGAAGGGTTCAAGCTTGATGCCGACCTGTATGTGCCTGATGACCTCCGGGCTGGGGAACGGCGTGCTGCCGTGCTTCTCTGCCACGGATACACAGGCGTCAAGAACCTGTATCTGCCATCCAATGCTGCCGCACTCAATAGGGCTGGCTATGTGGCCCTGACCTTCGACTACAAGGGTTGGGGGGCGAGCGAAGGCGCGCGTACCCGGCTGGCCCCCTATAGCCGCGTGGCCGACGCGCAGGCTGGCATCACATTTCTGACCATGCAGGCGGAGGTCGACCCAGACCGTATCGGGCTGTTCGGCACCAGCTATGGCGGTTCCACGGTCACTTGGGTGGGAGCCGTTGACCGTCGGGCGAGTTGCATCGTGTCGGTGGTCGGCGTGGGGAATGGCAAGCGCTGGATGAGCCGGGTGCGGCGTCCAGACGAATGGCATGACCTGATGGCCTTGTCGAAGAAGGACCGGGAGCAGCGAGTGACGACCGGGGAGTCGGAATTCGTGGAGAGAGGCTCGGTGTTGCTGCCGGACCGGCAGTCGGCGGAGTTGGCGGCTGCTCAGCGTCGTGGCAACCCCTCAGCCATCAACGAGGTGCCTCTGGAGTACGTCGATGACACCTTGGGGTTCAACGCCGAATGGGTGGTGGACAAGGTGGCGCCAACGCCGATCATGTTCATCACCACCGACAATGACCGACTAGTGCTGCCGGAAGAGTCGGAGGAGATGTATGCGAAGGCTGGCGAACCCAAGAAGCTGGTGATGCTGAAGGGGTACGGCCACTATGAGGTGTACGAGGGCCCTGCCTTTGAAGAGGTGATGACGCACTCTCTGGACTGGTATCGCACTCACATACCACCCAAGTAATTGCGCATGGCTGGTTTGGTACAGGGGAGGTTCGACTGGCCATTCACCCCCATCCCCGGATCGGGGTCCGGGGCAGGCTCTAACCTTCCCCCTGAGAGGGAAGGGATTCTCGGTTCGACTGGCCCCAGTGGCTTCCGTTGCATGGCCGGTCCGGGCCGTGGATTGCGTCTCGGCGGGAATGGCCAATGCGTATATGAGGGTCATGTGTGAGGATGAAATTGAGGTACGTTGATCTATGCGGCTTGACTTGCCCAACGGTCCGGGCCGTGGGTCCCCGCCTTCGCGAGGATGACGGGGGCGGCTGGTTTGCTCTATGCGGCTTGACTTGCCCAACGGTCCGGGCGGTGGGTCCCCGCCTTCGCGAGGATGACGGGGGCGGCTGGTTTACTCTATGCGGCTTGACTTGCCCAACGGTCCGGGCGGTGGGTCCCCGCCTTCGCGAGGATGACGGGGGAAGCTGGTTTGCTCTATGCGGCTTGACTTGCCCAACGGTCCGGGCGGTGGGTCCCCGCCTTCGCGAGGATGACGGGGGAAGCTGGTTTGCTCTATGCGGGTTGACTTGCCGAACGGTCCGGGCGGTGGGTCTCCGCCTTCGCGAGGATGACGGGGGCGGCTGGTTTGCTCTATGCGGCTTGACTTGCCCAACGGTCCGGGCCGTGGGTCCCCGCCTTCGCGAGGATGACGGGGGCGGCCCATTGGATCCAATTTACGGGTACTGAAAGAACAGGAGGCGCAAGATGGCATTAGGGATACCCAGCTACCGACCCCCGGCCAGCGGAGTGACCCATGTGGTGTCTTCTGGACATCAGCTAGCGGCCCAAGCCGGTTTCCGCATCTTGGAAGAGGGAGGCAACGCCATCGATGCCGGTGTGGCTTCTGGAATAGCCATCAACACGGTGCTGCCCCAATACACCAGCTTTGGCGGTGTCGCTCCCATCATCCTGCACCATGCAGAGAAGAATGAAACGGTGACCATCAGCGGGCTGGGCGGCTGGCCCAAGGCCGCCAGTATCGAGCTTTTCCGACAGCGCTATGGCGGGGACATGCCGAACGGCATCATGCGCACCGTTGTTCCGTCGGCTGTGGACGCATGGCTCACTGCACTGCGCCTCTACGGCACCATGAGCTTCGAGCAAATCGTGACCCCTGCCCTGCAGATTGCTGAGAAGGGGTACCCGATCTCCTACACGCTGCACGAAGCGCTAGGCGGGACACTCGACTACCTCTCCGCTGACATGGATGCCATGGACGGGTGGACGGGCACCTCTGACCTATTCTTCCCGAATGGTCAGCCATTGAACACCGGCGATGTGCTGATTCAGCAGGACTTGGCCAACACCTTTCGACGGATGATCGACGCCGAGCGTCGCGGCAGTCATCTGGGTCGCGAGGGAGCCATACAGGCGGCGCGGGACCTCTTCTATACCGGCGATATTGCGGAAGACATGGTCCGCTTCTGCCAAGAGCAGGGTGGCCTGTTGAGCATGGAAGACTTGGCCAACTTCAAGGTGCAGGTGGAGGCTCCGGCTGCGGGCAGCTACAAGGGCATCGATGTGCTCACCTGTGGGCCGTGGTGCCAAGGGCCCGTGGTGATTCAGGCTTTGCAGATGCTGGAAAGCGTCGACCTGGGCTCTATGGAGTACAACGGGGCCGACTATGCCCACTATGTCGTCGAGGCCCTTAAGCTGGCTTACTCCGACCGCCATGCCTACTACGGCGACCCCGACTTCGTGGATGTACCGATGGCGGGCTTGATGTCCAAGGAGTATGCCACAGTGCGCGGGCAAGCTATCGACCCGAGGGCGGCCTTCCCTGGTATGCCGGAGCCAGGTGACCCCCGGCGCATGCGCACCTATCTGGATGCCCCACAGCGCGAACTGACGGCGGCCGGGGATGGAGGCGACAGCGACACGAGCTACACCTGTGTGGTCGACCGCTGGGGCAATGCTTTCTCGGCTACGCCCAGCGACACGCTGCCCACCTCGCCCATAGTTCCGGGGTTGGGATTCATCCTCTCGTCCCGTGGCTCGCAGTCTTGGCTCGACGCCGATCATCCCTCGTCCCTAGCTCCAGGCAAGCGCCCCCGCCTTACGCCCAATCCGGCGATGGCGATGCGCGACGGGAAGCCTTGGATGACGTTTGGGACACCAGGCGGAGATGTGCAGTGCCAGTCGATGGTGCAGTTGTTCCTCAACGTAGTGGAACACGGCATGGACCCGCAGCAGGCAGTGGAGGCTCCGCGCTTTGCTACTTGGAGCTTCCCCAATTCATTCTGGCCCCACACCTACCGGCCAGCAATGGTGGGCGTCGAGGGGCGTATCTCCGCAGAGGTCTCGGACGAGTTGTCCCGACGAGGTCATAAGGTGGAGGTATGGGATGACTTCACGGGCCGCATGGGCAGTCTCAGTGCCATCGTCGTCGACCGCGAGCGCGGAATGATCAGCGGTGGGGCAGACCCGAGGCGCGACTCTTATGCGATCGCGCGGTAGGGGCGATAGCGCGATAGGAGCGATAGCGCGGTGGGCAGCATAGGAGGATAAGGGGTGATAGCGATGTGAGATAACCCGTAGAGTTGGCGACACGACGGCTTGGAATGTCAGGTTGTCATAAAAATGCTGCTAACTCGCACCACAACTCATAGGCAATTACACGGCCCCAGCTACTACATTAGCTCATGGGGCCGTGTTCTTTTGCGAACCACGGCCCGCGCTGAGATGAGAGGGCAGACTTAATCGTGTCCCTCTTAGGTGGTTCGTATGCTGCAACAAGAGTCACTAGTCCCAGTCATCAAAGTGGGAGGCCGTGGTCGCCATGCCAACTTTGCCTTGGACGATTCATGTCCAGTGGCAGAGGTCGAGCGCCAGATACGCCAGTACCTCGACGAATCGGGGGGGTTCTTTCTCGGTGCCGAGGTCAGCGTCGACGTTGGGAAGCGCATGGCCAACCCGGAAGAGATGGAGCGCATCAGGGCATTGCTGGAGCGTGAGTATTTCCTGCAAGTCTCTGAATGGCGCACAACCTGCGAAGATTTGGTGAGCGGCCTGACCGACTATATGGGTGCAACCACTGTAGTTCTTCCGCCTGAAACCAGTCCCTCCCGGGAGCGCACCTTGGTAGTTCGAGGGAACTGCCACTCCGGGACCGACCTGCACCACGAGGGAGACATCATGGTGTGGGGCGACGTCAATCCCGGAGCGCAGGTGACCGCCGCGGGTGATGTGGTCGTCTTCGGCGCCCTGAAGGGCGTGGCTGCGGCGGGGTCCCGTGGCGACGAGACTGCGGTGATCGCAGCCCTTTTACTCAGAGCCACCCAGGTACGCATTGCCAGGCGTACGGCTGTGGGCTTGGAACGGAAGAAATCCCGTCGTGATGAGACACCGGAAATGGCCCGGTTGGTCAATGGCCAGATTGTTGTAGAACCCTTTGACGCGCAAGTGTGGAGATTCAGGGCAATGGAGGGCAAGTGATGGGAAAGACCATTGTAGTGACTTCGGGGAAGGGGGGAGTGGGAAAGACTACGGCTACGGCGAACCTAGGGACCGCCCTGGCCCTGCGTGACAACAAAGTGGTCGTCATCGATACCGACATTGGCCTGCGCAACCTGGATGTGGTGATGGGCTTGGAGAACCGCATCGTCTACGATTTAGTAGATGTGGTAGAGGGTGGGTGCAAGTTGCACCAAGCCATGATACGAGACAAACACGCCAAGGAGCTCTTCCTGATCCCAGCCGCTCAGACCCGTGACAAGAACTCCATTGAACCCGAACAACTCAGGGATGTGTGCAACCGGCTCAAGGAGGACCATGACTACGTGATTGTCGATTGCCCCGCTGGCATCGAGCGGGGTTTTCAGAACGCCGTAGCCGCCTCCGATGCTGCCATAGTGATCACCACCCCTGAGGTCTCCGCGGTGCGGGATGCAGACAGGGTCATAGGCCTACTGGAAGCCTCCGCCATTGGCACGCCCGACTTGGTAATCAACCGTGTCCGCCCCAAGATGATCTCCGAAGGCGACATGATGGACAAAGATGATGTAATGAGCCTGCTCTCGGTGCGCGTCATCGGTGTAGTCCCGGACGACTCCCAGGTCATAGTCGCCACCAACAAGGGCGTACCGGTGGTGCATGATGCCAAGTCTCTGTCCGGTGAGGCTTTCCGCAGGATCGCGGCCCGCTTGGATGGGGAGGACGTGCCTTTCCTCGATCTGGACGAGAGGAAAGGGATGATGTCGCGCATAAAGGGCATGTTCGGGTCTAATGGCAACGGCGTCAAAAATGGATACAACCATGCTTAGGCAGCTGATGAAACTTCTGCGCCAGCAGGAGAAGAGCAGCGGCACGGCGCACCGGCGGCTGAGCATGGTACTGGTGATGGACCGCGTTGGGCTAGCTCCGCGCTACATGGAAGAGATGCGCAACGAAATCATTGCCGTCGTCTCAAACTACCTGATGGTGGACCCGGACTCCATGGACTTGCAGGTGCGCCGGGAGGGCGACAGCATCATGCTAGTGTCCAACATACCGGTGCGCAAGCTGGACCGGCAGCCCACGGAGGACGAGGTTTCCGAACTTGAGCCAGTGGCCGCTGACTAGCTGGCGGCCATTGACTAGCTTGCGGTTACTGGCTAGTTGGCTTCCCTCGAATCGGAGTCAGGGCTAGGCTCGTCCAAGAGGCGTCGTAGAAGGTCCCGTAGTTCGGGCGTGGTGTGCAATGCTTGGCGCATGTCGTCGATGGCTTCTTCAGAGAGCATCAAGGGCGAGCGTCGAAAACGGCCTTCGTAGCTGTAGTGGCAGAAACGGACCGTGAGCTGTCCTGCTGCATCTCCCTCGGTGTACTTCATAAGTTGCAATGTGGGCATGTCCCATGGGGTCTCGACCTGCGCCTCTTCAGCGATATGGCCACTACCCCAGTGATAGGTGAAGGTCTTCAGCTTCTTTTCCGGAGTCGTCGCCATGTCTGCCTCCCCTAATACCAGATGTTTCAAGGTGAGCTTATCATCTCAGTAGGATGGTACGGTATAATCCGGCCAAGTCCTATCTGCCCGATTCTAATCCTCTGCTCAATTCTAATCTTTGGAGACTGACATGGCCTATGCGTCCGCCGATGGTGTCAATCTGTACTACGAGGTTACCGGCGAGGGTTATCCCTTGGTGTGGGCCCATGAGTTTGCCGGAGACTACCGCAGCTGGGAAGCCCAAGTGCGCTTCTTCTCACGCCGCTATCAGGTCATAACGTACAACGCGCGGGGTTACCCGCCATCCGACGTCCCCGCTGATGTGGATGCCTACTCCCAACAGCAGGCGGTAGAAGACTTGCGGGCCGTGCTGGTCCACCTTGGCATTCAGCAGGCCCATGTTGGTGGCCTCTCTATGGGTGGCAGTCTGGCACTGCACTTTGGCCTCAACTACCCTGAGATGTGCCGATCGCTCATCGTGGCTGCTGCTGGCAGCGGCTCGGTGGACGCAGAGCGGTGGAAAGCAGAGGCGGAGGAAAATGCCAAACGTTTCGAGACCGAGGGCATGAACGTGGTGGCGGATGACTACGCCACCGGGCCGGCTAGGGTGCAACTGCAACGGAAGGACACCCGTGGCTGGCAGGAGTTCCGTGATGCCCTCGCCGAACACTCGTCCATCGGCGGGGCCCACACCTTCAGGGGGGTGCAGATAAAGCGGCCGTCCATATTCGACCTGAAGGAGCGGATGAACAAGCTCACCGTCCCGACCCTTATATTCATTGGCGACGAGGATGAGCCTTGCGTGGACGCCGCGGTGTTCATGAAGCGCAACATCCCCACGGCTGGGCTCGCTGTGCTTCCACAGTCGGGACATACCATCAATCTGGAAGAGCCCGACCTGTACAACCGCATCGTCATGGACTTTCTCGTGGCAGCTGAGGCTGGCCTCTGGGCGAGTCGCGAGTTGCCGGTGGAAGGCACTCCACAACTGACGGGCCGATAGCCAATACGTGACATAACCTTGTGCACGGGCCACGGAACAAAGCTGGATTGTAAAAGAACAGGATATCTGGTAGTGTGCGGCCAACCTAACAGGCATATAGGACCTAGTCCGCTAACTAACTCCATATAGAGATTCCGATGTCATGACAACCGCTGATCTGGACATACTATATCTGAATATGACAGTAGAGGAGCACATCGAAACGGCCCTACTGTTCTTGGATCAGTCTCAACAAGAGTTCACTGTTGGCGACATCCTGCAGGGCTCAGAAAAACTTTGGGGAGCGGTGGCTCACGCTGCGATGGCCTATGCTCAGAGAGAAGGATGGCCCTTCGGGGACCATCGCTCGCTCAAACAGGCATCGAGACGACTAGCCGACAAGAGCCGTGACCCCATGCTATTAGCTGGATTCCTCGCTGCGGAGAAGTTCCACGCCAACTTCTATCATGCTTTTATGCAGGACTATGATTTGGAGCACGATACTCCCATAGCGCGCGATTTCGTCAGCAATGTAGTGACCATGGTGCAGAGTCCAGCTGAAGGTTAGGCCAGACCGAGAATCGAGAAAGCGGCCCGTGATGACCACCATAGCCATAGACCTAGATATAGAGATGACGGTAGAGGAGCACATCGAGACCGCCCTGCTATTCCTAGAGCAGTCCCGCCGGCAGGAGTTCGGTGTTGGCGATGTGTTGCAGGGTTCAGAGAAGCTGTGGGGAGCTGCAGCACATGCAACGATGGCGTACGCCCAGCAGATGGGGTGGCCCTTCGGGGACCACCGTTGCCTGAAGTTGACGGTATTGCGTCTAGTGGATGAGAACGGTGACTCGTCTCTCCGTGGGGGCTTCTCTACGGCGGAGAAATTCCACGCCAACTTCTACCATGCCTTCATGCAGGACTTTGAGATCGAGGGCGACCCGCCGATAGTGCACGAATTCGTCAACAAGGTAGTGGCCATCGTGCAGAATTCGCTGGAAGCCTAGGACATAAACCGAGATTCGAGAAAGCGGCCCGTGATGACCACCATAGCCATAGACCTAGATATAGATATGACGGTAGAGGAGCACATCGAGACCGCGCTACATTTCTTGGAGCAGTCCCAAGAGGAGTTGGCCTCTGGCGAAACACTACAGGGCTGCGAGAAGGTGTGGGGCGCGGTGGCCCATGCCGTGATGGCGAATGCGCTAGTCCAGAACTGGGCCTGCGGGAGCCACTACCTACTGAATACGGCAGTGAGACGGCTTTCCGATGAGCACAATGATCGCTCGTTGCGACTGGCCTTCGGGCTGGCTGAGAAATTCCACGCCAATTTCTACCATGGGTTTATGGAGAGCTATCAGATTGATGATGATCTTTTCCTCCTCCGCGAGTTTGTTGGACAATTGGTATCCATAGCGCAGAGTACATCTAAGGAGTAGACAGCGATGACGACAGTGCATCCCAACTTGGACAATCCCCTGAACGATAAATTCGGCATGCCGGCAGAGCGGGCGGCTACGAAGGTGAAGGACGCCCTGCCTGACTTGGTGCGTAACTTCATTGAGGTGTCCCCCTTTATCGTCATTGCTACCAGCAACTCCGAGGGGCTTTGCGATGCGTCTCCGAAGGGAGGCAAGCCTGGGTTCGTCAAGATTCTTGATGACCAGCATCTGCTGATACCCGATATCGCGGGCAACAAGCTGTTTCAGTCGTACCTCAACATGATGGAGAACCCCCATATAGGGATCGTCTTCTTTATTCCGGGCTGCGCTGATGTGGCGCGGGTAAACGGGACGGTAAGGCTCCTCGACGCGGAAGAGGCCAAACGCCTTGAGGTGGAGGCCGCGGTATTCAACCCGGATGACCGCACGATGGTCATCCAGGGTCTCTTGGTGGAAGTGGAAGAGGCTTATGGCCATTGCCCACGTTCCCTCAACTTTGGCGAGGTGTGGGACATCGACCAGATAAAGCGCAACGGTGACATCCAGCGTATCGTCAATCCGGGCACTCGGTTGGAGAATCGAGAGGGCTTTTCTACGTAGAGGCCCGACCCCAGTTACCTCCCAGTACAGGGCCTGCCTGTCCAGTGATTTAGCCCACAGATAACGCAAGGAGGCATCCATGGCCACTCAGGTGAAGTACCAAGACCGCACCATTGCTTCCAATGGTCTCAAGCTGCACTACGTGGAGTGGGGCGACACATCGGCCCCGCCTCTGGTAGCCCTCCACGGTCTGCGAGGTCACGCTCACACTTTCGACAGTTTCTCCGAGCCCATGTCGTCCCAGTATCATATCTTCGGCCTGAGCCAGCGGGGCCGTGGCGACAGTGACTGGGCCCCCGACGGCCAGTACACGGGGGCCGCTTTCGTGGCTGACCTAGAGGGCTTTATCGATGGCCTTGGGCTGGACAACTTCGTTCTAATGGGTCATTCGATGGGGGGGCGCAACAGCATGCTCTATGCTGGGACCCACCCGGAGAAGGTGCGCAAGCTGATATTGGTCGACATCGGTCCCGAGGGCGATCCCCGTGGCGGAGCCCGCATCCGCAATGAGATGATCAACGCGAAGGAGGAGTTCGACTCCTTTGAGCAGGTCATGGAGGCGCAGAAGAAATCCAACCCCCTCTGTCCCGAGGATGTGCTGCGGCGCCGCACCACCTATCAGACCAAGGTGCTGCCCAACGGCAAGATGGGGTGGCGCTACGACCTTGAGGTGCGTCAGCAGTGGCGTGAGGACCGCCGAGCCGCTCCCGAAGACCTGTGGCCGGTAATCGCCAACATACCGTGCCCCACTCTTATCGTGCGGGGCACGGAGACCGACATCCTGCCCATGGCGGTGGCGGAGCGCATGACCCAGGTGATGGCCCAAGCCGAAGTGGTAGAGGTGGAGCGGGCGGCCCACATGGTCATGGAGGAGAACCCCGACAAGTTCACCCAAGTGGTCAAGGAGTGGCTCGACCGGACAGGGTAGTCACTGAGGCCATTTTCCACCACTACTCAAGGGCCAATGCCACACAAAGGCCAGCAACACTCAACGGCCAGCGCCACAACGGAGGGATAGCATGACAACTACCAGCGCTCGATATACGGATGCCTACGTTCAGGCCAACGGCCTCAACTTCCACTATGTGGAGTGGGGCGACCCTGCTGCACCACTCATCGTCTGCCTGCATGGGCTGCGAGGGCACGGCCATACTTGGGATGCCTTCGCCGAGGGGATGTGCGACGACTACCGCCTTATCTGCATCGACCAGCGTGGTCGCTGCTTCACCGATTGGGCGCCCGACGGCGATTACTCCACCCACAGCATGGCCGCCGATGTGCGGGGCATCACCCACAGCCTGGGGCTGACCAGCTTCATACTGGTGGGCCATTCCATGGGCTCCAAGAACAGCATGATGTACGCCAGCACCTACCCCGATACCGTCAACAGGCTGGTACTGGTGGATCTGCCCCCAGCCAGGACGCTCGACGGGGCGCGCATTGCCCAAGAGTTGGCCGGGGTGCCGGAAGAGTTCGACGACTTCGAGGCCCTGTACGCCCATCTGCGCAAAGAGAACACAAGGCCCCCTGAGGCCGTGCTTCGGAACCGGCTCAAGTACCAGACCAAGGAGTTGCCCAACGGCAAAATTGGCTGGCGCTATGACCCGGAGGTCCGTGCCCAATGGCGCCAAGGTCGCACCCAAGAGCACGTAGACTTGTGGCCCGCCCTACCTCGCATCCCATGCCCTACCTTGGTCGTGCGTGGGATGGAGACGGACGCTCTGATGCCGGAAGTTGCTGCCCAGATGGTGGAAATGCTGCCCAAGGGCGAGTTGGCCGAGGTGGAGGGGGCGCACCACATGGTCATGGAGGAGAACCCGCCCGGCTTCACCCAAGCCGTGCGCGACTTCCTCGCCCGCAACGCCTAGTCGCATCCTTCAACAGCAATCAACGTAGCGAGAGAGACCCCTCACCGGACCGAATGCCAGTGAGGGGTCTGCTTTTGACCCATCCCCAACTTGAGAATGGAGTAACGAGATGGAAGACGCCGATCTGGCATATTCATCGGCAGCCGACCTGCGGGAGATGCTACATTCGAAGAAGCTCTCTCCCGTGGAACTGACGGAGCTATATCTGAGGCGTATCGAAGCCTTGAATCCACGGCTGAACGCCTTTCTGACGGTAACCGGCGACCATGCCATGGAATCGGCCAGGCAGGCCGAGACCGCCATCGCCAGAGGCGAACGAGGGCCGCTGCTAGGTATGCCCATCGCCATCAAGGACCTCGAGGCTACCAAAGGCATACGCACTACCTTTGGGTCGCTGGTGTTCCAAGACCATGTGCCTGACCGTGACGCCGTAGGGGTGGCCCGGGTCAGAGCAGCAGGCGCGGTGATACTGGGCAAGACTAACACCCCTGAATTCGGCCCATCGGGCACGACGACCAACAAGCTAGGAGATGCCTGTCGCAATCCTTGGGACACGCAGCGCACCCCAGGCGGCTCCAGCGGTGGCTCCGCATCGGCAGTGGCTGCGGGACTCGCGCCCATCGCCATCGGTTCGGATGGTGCGGGCTCTATTCGCATACCTGCCAGTCTGTGTGGCATCTACGGCATCAAACCCACACAGGGGCGTGTGCCTTCTGTGGGCAGCCCTGACAGGCCGACGCCACATCTTACGGCCCAGTCCGGTCCCATCACGCGTTACGTGGCTGATGCAGCCGCGCTGTTGCAGGTCATGTCAGGCCGCGACCCGGGCGACCCCACATCTATACGCGAGACTCCTCCCGACTTCTCGGCCGGGCTGGAGCAAGGCGCTCGTGGCCTGAAGCTCGCTTGGAGTGCGGACATGGGCTACGGCGCAGTGGACGAGGAGGTGTTGCAGTCCGCCAACGCTGCCGCCTACCTGTTCCAGGAATTGGGCGCGACGGTGCAGGACACCAACCTGCGTCTGGACCCACCCATGCCTGCGTACCTCGATATCTCCCGTCCCAGCATGGTGGCTGCGTATCAAGGTGTGCTGGATGACCACCGCGACCAGCTGATGGACTACGTCAACCAAGCCTTGGATCACGGAGAAAACACGACAGGAGCGGACTTCTCGCGAGCCATGCGAGCCGTGGAGGTCATGTGTTCTCAACTGGACGACCTGCTGGATGAGTACGACCTGTTGCTGACACCAACTATGGGGATGGTCGCGCCTCCGGTGGGCCAGCCTCCCACCAGCGTAGGAGGCAAAGAGGTCCATCCACAATGGATATTCCCCAACCTGACCGTGGCTTTCAATCTCACCGGCCAGCCTGCGGCCACGGTGCCCTGCGGATTCTCGTCCGACGGGTTGCCCATCGGTCTGCACATCATAGGGCGACGAGGCGACGAGGCGACGGTGCTGCGATTGTCGGCTGCCTTCGAGCAGGCGCACCCTTGGCACGGTGTGAGGCCTTCGGTGGAATAGCGCAATGGGGGGAGGGGACACTTCTCTTCCTCTTCCCCCTCACCCTAGCCCTCTCCCCCGCGCGGGGGAGAGGGGATACTTCTACGAGCATGGACAGGATAGACTCCTGGACGGACTCCGAGTCGCCTACTACCTGGTTATTCCAGAAACGCACTACGCGGAATCCCTGAGATTGCAGCCAGTTGGTGCGCTCTTCCTCATGGGATGTCCTCTGTTGGTGTTGGCCACCGTCCAACTCGATGACTAACCGCTTCTCGAAGCAGACAAAGTCGGGGATGTACGGGCCTATCGGGACTTGTCTGCGGAACTTGTAGCCTGCAAACGGCGATCCCGCAGAATCTTCCATAGCACTCTTTCTGCATCGGTGGAGACTTTTCGGAGGCTGCGGGCGTTGGATGTACTGATAGATCCCCCTCACCCTAGCCCTCTCGCACGTGGGGGAGAGGAGATAATTCTCTTCCCCCCTCTGCCTAGCCTTCTCCGCAGAGGGGGAGGGGATTCTTCTCTTCCCCCTCACCCTAGCCCTCTCCCGCGCGGGGGAGAGGGGATGCTTCCTCGTCTCCTCGGCGTTTCCCGCGCTGGGGAGACGGGATTATCCGTTTTTCGGACTACTGGCGTTGGTGGGCGTACTCCCAGTTGCTGAGCCAGTTCTTGTTGCCGGCCAGAGGATCCCAAGTGTCAACTTTCGGGCCTAGGGGCCAGACGATGTTCTCACCGTAGACTGACAGCACCATTGTCTGGTCGAAAATCCACTTGCCCAACTCGGCCTGCTTGCCCCAGCGCGCGTCAGGGTCGATAAGCATATTGGCCTCTTCCAGCAAGGCTTGGAAGTCGGGGTGCTCGAAGCCGAAGGTGAGAGCACCCTTGGAGCTGTGGAGGATGTTGTAGCGGTCCATGGGCTCGAAGTCCGACGGCGGGAATGCTTGGGTCCATACACCCTTGCCAGTTCGATTCACCAAGTTGGGGCGGAACGCGGAATAGGGCATCCGCTCTTGGGAGGTCTTGACGCCCAACTCCTCCCACATGGTGGCCACGGCTTGGGTTACTATTTCGCCAGTGCCTGGGGTGAGGGTCGCGTTCGTTTCGAACCCATCGGGATATCCGGCCTCGGCCATTAGCTGTTTGGCCCGGTCCAGGTCGAAATCGACCTTGACTTTGTCCAAGTCGAACTGCCTCATACGGACATCCTGGCCCAACCATTCACGTATGTAGTGAGGCTCGCCCTCACCTTGGGCGATGTTGTTTACCAGTTTCTGCCGGTCGATGGCCAAGCTCAAGGCCAACCGCACCTTCCGAGCCTTTTCCCACTCCTCGGAATTGACGTCGCGGTCGCATGAGACCCAGGGATAGGAACAGTCATAGGAGTCTTCACCCAAGGGGACTCGTATGTTGCCCTCGGCATCGGGGTTGTGGTGAGGGTGGTCGCTGTTGTAGTGCTGGCCCAACAGGTGGACGGTGACCTCACTGCCACCTGGGAAGACCATGAACTTGTAGTCTGGGTTGTTCTCGCCGCGAATGGCTTGGATGGTGTCCAAGTCGAACTGCCCAGCGTCCAACTCGCCGGTGAGGAAGTTGGCCAGCATGGTGGACTGCTCGGTGAACTCGAACCATACCATCTCCTCAAACTCCGGGGCCTTGCGCCAGTGGTCCGACACTGCCTCCACCCGCTTGATGTCTCCAGCGCGTATCTCGACAAGTTGCCACGGGCCTGTGCCCACTGACTGGAGAGTGGTAGCCGTATCCTCTCCCACGGTGTCGTAGTGCACCTTGCTGTGGAAGGCCATGGCCGTAGGGCTGGGAGCCCGGCTGTGCCAGTCGATTTCAAAACTGGGTGAGGGCCGGGTCAACTGGACGGTATAGTCGTCCACCTTGGTAAGCGAGCATTCCTCGCACTTGAATACACGGCGGATATTTCCAGCTGATGCATGGGGCGAGGCTGGCAGGGTGACGTCATCGAAGGACCAGATGAAGTCGTCGGCGGAGAAATCTCCCCAGTCGCCGTACTGGTCATGCCACGGCACCCCCTGACGGAGAGTGAAGGTCGATACCAGACCATCGGGACTAAGTTTCCACTCGGTGACCAGCCGCGAGACCACCTCGCCGTTGGGGTCGCCCGCGAACATCGTCTCGTGGGTGACGATGTTGTCATACCGAGCCTCAACGAAGGGCTGGTTGTGCAGGACGAATACTGGGGAGGCGAAGTCATTCACAGCAACGTTGAGCGTGCCCACCGGTCCCGTTGACGGCGGCGGCGTAGCGGCGGGTGTCGGCGCAGCAGCCGGGGTTGGGGTTGAGACTGCCGGGGCGGGAGCCTGCGTTGGGGCAGCGGCGGCCGTGGCTGCAGGAGCTTGGGTGGCCGCTGCAGGGGCTTGAGTGGCTGCAGGCGCAGCGGTTTCAGGGGCTGCTGTTGAGGTAGCCTCCTCGCCACAGGCTACGATGATCCCCACCAACAGTAGGCAGAGAAGGATGATTGCGGGTCCGGGTCGTACAAGAACTGACACTGCGTTACCTCCTGACAACATTTTCAGATGGCGGCACCTCCGCAGAGTGCGCCTTCTTGATACGTCCTGAAGAACTAGTAGTCGATAGTCGTGCGCACCTCGTGGGCCTGTATGCGGGGCAGGACTTCGCGGCCGAAGCGTTCCACTTGGGCCATGTACATGGAGTGGGGCATGGCCCCTTGGTTGAACATCAGGTTTATGGTGCCTGCGCCAAGCGCATTGGCCAGGCCGATGATGGACTCGGCCACATCGTCGGGTGAGCCCCAGCAGAGCCGGTCGTTGCGCTCTATGTCTTCCATGGTGATGCTACGGAAGCCCTGTAGTGCTTTCAGGAATCCCTCGCGCCGCTCAGGGGCCAGCCAGTCGAGGTTGGTCTGGCTGATATAGCCGCTCTGCTGCTGGCGTCCTACCTGATAGATGTTGCCGTGGCTGAAGAGGGTGCGGAAGAAGTAGAGCATATACGGGCCTGCTGTTCGTATGGCTTCCTCACGGCTGTCGGCGATATGCACGTTGGCGGCGCAGACCAGATGGCCTGGGGTGAGCTCGTGTCCGTGCTGGGCTAGTGCCCGGGCGTAGTAGCGAATCATGTCCTGTCGCACTTCCAAGGAGCCGATGGCCCCTGGCGTGATGGGGATGTTCTCCTTGGCGGCCCAGTCGATGGTCTCCTTGCTTACGGTGACCGGCACCCACACCGGCGGGTGAGGCTGCTGCACGGGGCGAGGCCAGATGGCCACGTCGTTGTAGGACCAGAAATTGCCCTCGTAGGAAAAGACTTCCTCGGTCCAAGCTCTCTTGATAATCTGCCATGCTTCCTCGAAGCGTGCCCGCGACTCGCTGAGGTCGACGTTGTAAACCATGTGTTCACGGGGGATGCCACGGGCGAAGCCGGAGATGAGCCGACCGCCGCTCAGGCAGTCCAACATGGATAGCTCTTCGGCCAGCCGCAGAGGCTCGTGGATAGGGAGAAGATTGCCGTAGATCAGAATCTTGGCCTGCTTTAGCCGCTGGGAGGCGGCCGCTGCCATGATGTTGGGGGAGGTCATCAGGCCGTAGGGGGAAGAGTGGTGTTCGTTGAACCCCACGCCGTCGAAGCCCAACTCATCCATCAGGCTCCAGGCTTCCAAGTGGTCTTCATAGTTGCGAACGGCGACGTCAGGCGCGAAATGCTCCTTGGGAAGGGGGAAGGGCAGCTCGCCGTCCTTCTTGAGGTGGTCGAGGTGCTCGGGATACGGAAGAAGGTCGAAACCGAATACCTGCATGCTTGCAGACCTCCCAGTGACGTGCAAAGCTGGAACTGTACGGGCCCAGCATATGCCCGCCGATTGCGGGGATGTTGTATCATCGATTCGTCTTTGTCAATGTCGCATCCCGAATCTGCACACATTTAGGAGAGCGCCATGACGCAATTCGGAGTCTACCTTCCCAATGTGGGCTGGGATGACCTACCCACCCCCGTTCAGCTAGCCGACTACGCTGTCGCAGCCGAAGATTTCGGCCTTCATTCTTTGTGGGTGGAAGACCGTCTGCTCCACTCCCGAGTAGAGATGTTAGAAGCCCTTACCGTCCTGTCATTCGTCGCATCCCGGACGCATACGATCAAATTGGGCACCAGTGTGTTGCTTGCCAACCTGCGCAACCCTCTGACCTTGGCCAAGACCCTCTCGACCTTGGACTATCTCTCCAATGGCAGGCTGATCATTGGCACATCTCTGGGTGGAAGACCCGACGAGTACGATGCAATAGGAGCGCCCATGCGTACCCGGGTAAGCCAATTCATGCGCACTCTGGAAACCCTGCGCGACTTCTGGGGTCAGGGGCAGGCCTTCCCACCTCCAGTCTCACGGACCATGACTCCCCGTCCCATTCAGCCTCGTATCCCTATCTGGATTGGTGGCAGGGCTGAGCCGGTGTATCAACGGGTGGCTATGGTGGGGGATGGATGGCTGGCCTCCAGCACCACTGGTGCAGACGAGTTCGCTCGTGGTTGGGGCCGAATACAGGGGGAGGCCGCGGCGGCAGGCCGCTCAATGGAGGAGTTAACTCCGGCCAAGTTCTGCTACATCCACATTGACGATGACGCAGCGGCGGCGCAGGCGGTGTTGAGCTCACGCATGCCTCGCTACTACGACTTCCCCTACGATGTGCGCCGCTCAACCTTATACGGCCCGCCCGCCCAGTGCGCGGAGCGAGCGCGAACGTTTATAGACGCGGGCGTTGAGACCTTAATCTTCGCCATGGTGACCAAGGGTCGAGCACAACTGCAGCGCCTCTGTGAGGAAGTGATACCGCTGTTGCAGTGATGCCGATGGTTGACAACAATCTACCCTGAGCGTTAACGTTAATGCCAATAAGCCCCCTAGGGTCGCGCAGCCACCCTAGGCAAATAATCTCCCCAAGGTCGCACTGCCACCTTGGGTCAATAGTAGGTAGGGGTCGTCAGGACGACCCCTATCTACTATCTGAGCCAGCAGTCCGATAAGAACTCTCGGTCAATCCGCACAACCCTGTCCGCGACATCTCTGAGCACTCTCGATGAGCTCTGAGGATCGAACAATCCAACCTCCACATGCCTTCCGGCGTTCTTGACCGCCTGCAGGGCGTCGTAGAAATCAGTATCACCGCTGACCAGTACGGCAGCGTCATAGTTGCCATTAGTTCCATGGACTAGCATATCGGTGGCCAGTTTGATATCGATTCCTTTCTCATATGGACGCGCGTTTGCGTATTCGGGGTAGATAAGGCGTCCCAGACGTAGCTCCAGGTAGTTCACCCGCTGTAGGTTGTAGAAGAAGGTGCGCTGCCTTCGATAGGCCTCCGGCTCTCTCCCCTGATCCACTGGCGCATTGTAGTAGTAGATGCGTTGTAGCCTCCTATCGCCTACGAGCTTCCTGGCGAACGCCAGAAAGTCCAAGTCAGCCCTACCGATATTGACTGACAACGAATGGTACAGATTGCTTCCGTCTATGTAGACCATGACTCTATCGTCCGCCGGCATCGCCCTTCCCTTCCTGGTGCCTGTAAGGGCCACAGTATAGGCTCGTCACCAGGCTGATACTATGGCTTCACTAGCGAAGGTCGTTGACCAGCTTGGCGGAGGGGTGTTAGATTCGCCGCAACGCTACTTGGCACTTTCACACAAGTATGGAGGAGGCCCGTTATGACCTCTCGAGTATGGGACCCGTATCTCACGGAGCAAGACAAGGCCCATCTAGCCGCGAGCTCGCACCGGAAGATGGGCTTTGGGCAGAGGCCCGCACTCCTTTTGGTCGATCTGTACCGCTGGGTTTTTGGGGATGAACCTCAGCCGCTGCTGGAGTCCATCAAGGACTGGCCTGGGAGTTGTGGCATGGCTGCTTGGGACTCCATTCCACACATTCAGACCCTGCTGCAAGGCGCGCGAGACAGCGGTATCCCGGTGATACACGTCACGGGGCTGGACCACGCTGGCATCGAGGGCTGGACCGTGCGGCGCGAATCGGAGAACCCACCCCAACTCTCCTCCGAAGCAGCTGACCGCAAGCACCGACGGTGGGAAATCATCGACGAGGTCGCGCCGATAGAGGGTGAGGCGGTGTTGCGGAAGTCGTCGCCCAGTGCTTTCTGGGGGACGCCTCTAGCAGGCCATCTCAACTACCTAGACGCCGACACCATCATTGTTTGTGGCGAGAGTACCAGCGGCTGCGTCCGCTCCAGCGTGGTTGATGGTTGCACCAATCGCTATCGCATGGTTGTCGTGGAAGAGTGCGTGTTCGACCGCCACGAGGCGTCCCATGCAATCAACCTGTTCGACATGCACCAGAAGTACGCCGATGTGCTGCCTTTGGCCGAGGTACTGGAGTGGATGGCCTCATGGGGCGCAGAGCACAAGGGCCAAGACTGAAGACGTTCACCAGAGTCGGGCAGCACCCAGCAACTGCTGAGGAACTGTGGACCCTGGCGGGGGCGACATAACGGAGGTGACATCATGGCACAGACGTACGCGGGAGCCATAACCTCCACCATCACATTCGGCGATCGGGTGAATGCCTTCTTGGCTGTCCCCGAGCACGGGGCAGGCCCATTCGGGGCTGTGATTCTGGGGCATGAGCGGTATGGGCTGGTACAGCACACGCTGGATCTCACGGCCAAGCTGGCCACCTCGGGGTACGTGGGCATTGCTCCCGACATGTACTCACGGTGGGAAGGCGACAAGGATGCCCTGAACAGGGGCGACATCATGGTCCCCCTGTCCGATGACGACATACGCTCCTATATGGGGGCGAGTCTTGATTACCTGCTACAACACCCGCAAGTAGACCCGCAGCGCATCGCCGCCATGGGCGTATGCCAAAGCGGGGAGTATCCCCTTGTGCTGAACAGCGCCCGGTCTGAGATATGCGCGAACGTCGTGGTGTATGGCGGTGCGCAGGCGGCAGTCTGGGAGCTGGGCAAGGCTCGGCAGGAACCCTACGAAAACATCATCGCCCGCGTCACCGCGCCTGTGCTGGGCATATTCGGCGAGGACGATTTCGTGGTGTCGGTGGAGGATATGCGACGGCTGCGTGGCGAACTGGAGACACACCGCAAGAGCTACGAGTTCACCCTCTTCCCGCACATGCCCCACGGCTGGATGAACTCGACGATGCCGGGCCGCTACCGGCCTGCCGAGGCGGAGCAGACTTGGGACATGATCATCGACTTTCTGGGGCGGGTGGGCTGCGACGCCTTTCCATCAGACAGGACGGTCTGGAGCTTCCGGTCTGATATTGCTCCCGACTACGACTTCACCAAGAAGGTGCGGCTGGCCTGACCGGCCTGGGTCCTACTGCGGGCTATTGCTGCTGCCAGCTATTGCCAGTCCTAACTATTACCACTCCCGCTGGGGGCGGGCGCAATTTGCAAGGGCGTGCTCCCGCATGATTAACTATTGTCGATAGGGTCCTCCCCAAAGATGCTTGGGGGAGGATATGCCCGGAGGAGGAGAACATGGCGGAAGTCGTCTTGGGGCTGGGAAGTTCTCATAGCCCGATGCTGACGCTGGAGCCGGAGGACTGGCTCACCTACGCCGAGGGTGACAAGCGCAATCCGGAGCTGGTGGCCCCGCCCGACGGCATGGTCTTCTCCTACGACGAGTTGGTGGAACGGACCGATCCCGCTGTCGCCCAAGGTATAACCCCGGAGAAGTTTCGAGCGCAACATAACCAGATTCAGAGCGCCATCAATACCCTCAAGGAGACGCTGGCGCAGGTCAAACCCGATGTCACCGTTATCATCAGCGACGATCAGGATGAGTTGTTGTTCGAAGACCTGATGCCCGCCTTCTCGGTGTACTGGGGCGATACTTTCCCCTTGGTGCCCTATCCTGCCGACGAGAGCTCCGGGCCTGTGGCCAAGGCTCTTGCCAACGGCTGGGGCGACATCCCCTTGGACGTGCCGGTGGAAACAGGGCTGGGCCGCCACATCCTGGAATACTTGATTGAGTCCGAGTTCGACATGGCCCACTCCCGCTACATCCGGCCTCAGTCGGGCGGGACCATCGCTCGACGGTATCCCACGCTGAGCGGGGAAAGCACCTATGTGCGGGTGACGGAGGAGCGCCCCTTCGGGCTGCCTCACGGCTGGAGTTTCATCGTGAAGCGTCTGATGAACAACGCCCCGATGCCCATCGTGCCCATCTTCCAGAACGTCTACCCGCCGAACCAGCCCACGCCACGTCGGTCCTACGCCTTCGGTCAAGCCCTGCGCAAGGCCATAGACGCTTGGGACAGCGACAAGCGGGTGGCCCTCATCGCGTCCGGCGGGCTGAGCCACTTCGTGGTTGACGAGGAAATCGACCGCATGACCATCAAGGGGCTGAAAGAAAAGGACGTCGATCTCTTGTGCAACCTGCCACGGCATCGCCTGAACTCGGCAAGTTCGGAGATACGCAACTGGGTAGCAGCTGCGGGGGCCTTGGAAGACAAGGACATCGACTTCCTGGAGTATGTCCCTGTGTATCGCACCCCGGCGGGGACCGGCGGGGGATGGACGTTTGCTAGGTGGTCGTAGGCCGTCAATCACTAACAATGACGCCCGAATGATGTAGGTATTCATTGAGGAAGCCCAACATTTCAGAAGGCTCAGTACAGGGCACCTCCTCGGGGTGCCCTGTAGTTTGAGGAGGACAGTCTGATGCCCGCTACCTACCGCGCCGACCATGTTGGCAGCCTGTTGCGCCCGCGGGAGTTGCTGAATGCTCGGGCTTCTCATGCTGCTGGAGACCTGTCCGCCGTGCAACTAAAGGAGGTGGAGGACAGGTCTATACGCGCGGCCCTTGACCTGCAACGGGGTTCAGGCGTTGAGGTTTTGAGCGATGGTGAGTACCGGCGGGGCTGCTTCCGCACCGAGTTGGCGAATGCCGTTGACGGCATGGCACCAGATAATATGCCTCTCAGCTGGCGCGGGCCTCAAGGCACCGCTGTTGCCTCGCCTCCCATCTGGGTCATCAGCGGCCCGCTACGTGCGCGGCAACGCATCACTGCCCACGAGTCGGGTTTCCTGCTAGAGAACGCGGCTGGCCCGTGCAAGGTCACCATGCCTTCCCCCGGATTCATGGGTTCCCGCTGTTATCAGGCGGGAGTGTCGGACCAGCACTACCCCACCGTTGCCGATGCGGTGCGCGACTTGGCGGCTATCGTTCGCGACGAGGTCATCTCTCTCATCGATGAGGGCGTGCCCTACATCCAGTTGGACGCGCCGGGCTACACTGCTTACGTCGACGATGTGCAGCGAGAGCGGATGCGCGCCAACGGCACTGATCCCGACGCGCTCTTCTCTGAAATAGTCGAGGCCGACAACTCCACGATTCAAGGTCTGAGGCGCGAGGGGCTGACCATCGCCATACATCTGTGCCGTGGCAACAACCGCAGCCACTGGCTCAGCGAGGGCAGCTACGAGATCATCGCCGAAAGGCTGTTCAACAGCTTGGACGTCGACGCCTTCCTGCTGGAGTACGACAATGATCGCTCCGGCGGCTTCGAGCCTCTGCGATTCGTACCCCGTGGCAGGACGGTGGTGCTGGGCCTGATCACGAGCAAGGATGGCCGCTTGGAGTCGCTGGACGACCTGCGACGCCGTATAGATGAAGCCTCGAAGTACGTGCCCATGGAGGACTTGGCCATCAGCCCGCAGTGCGGTTTCGCCTCAGTGGACGCGGGCAACGCCATCTCTTGGGAGGACCAGCGTCGCAAGCTGGAGCTGGTGGCGGAGACAGCCCGGGTCGCTTGGGATTGATCCCAGGAATTTGAGGATGGTTGAGGAATAGGAATTGCTCGATTTCGACCGCTTTGAATGGCTAAGCTTTGACTGCTATGGCACGTTGGTCGATTGGGAGACGGGTATTTCCGACGCCGTGGCTGTCGCGCTGGGCGCCCATGACATACGGATGTCCAAGCAAGAGATACTTGGCCTCTTCGCCTCTGTGGAGCCGGAAGTGCAGCAGGGCGGAGTCTATCTGGAGTACTGCGATGTCCTCCGCCGGGTCATGGCGATGATTGGCGTGAAACTGGGCGTGCGGTTGTCCGAGTCGGAAGAGAACTGCTTGGTGGACACCATTGGGACGTGGCCCATATTCCCGGACACTGTAGAGGCGCTGCGTTTGATGAAGACGCGCTACAAGCTCGCGATCATCTCAAATGTGGATGACGACCTGTTCGCGCCGGCAGCCCGTGTCTTGGGTGTTGAAATGGACGCTGTGGTCACGTCGCAGCAATGCAGGAGCTACAAGCCCAATCATGTGAACTTCAGCAAGGCCCAAGAGCGCATGGGTATAGGGAAAGAGGGTTGGCTTCACGTTGCGGAGAGCCTCTATCACGACATTGGCCCTGCAAACGACCTCGGAATAGCGTCGGTGTGGGTCAACCGCGGACACGACAACCCGGAGGGCGCCACCCGCCGCTACGATGCCAGACCCGATATGGAAGTGCATGGTCTTGCGGAGCTGGTCAGGGAGATGGGGTTGGGATCGGGCTGAGCGCCTTTGATCACGTCAGGGGCAAGGGCGGTTGCCAGAGTTTGCCGGTGTCGTTGACGGTGATGGAGTCGACCCACTTGACCCAGTCGTAGCCGCGTTTGTTGGGTTCTACCATGCGGGCCGGAAAGCCGTGGCCGGGGGTCAGTCGCTCGCCATCTACGGCAAAGGCCAGCATCGCACGTTGGGCCTCGTTCAGTGAGTAGCGACGGAAGTATCCGGTGCGAGAGTTGATGGTGATGCTGGCGGCGCCGGGCTTGGGACGGGCGCGGGCGAGCAGGTCCGGTACCGGCGCTCCCTCCCATGTGCGGGTGGTGTACCAGCCTCCGGTGCAGTCCAGTGTAGCGGTCAACTCATCGCGCCAAACCCGCAACTCTTCCAACGTTAGCTCGTAGGGGTTGTCCACATGACCGGACACCTTGAGACGCCACGTGTCGGCGTTGACATGGGGCGTTCGGTCGTTCAACCACATGGTTACCGGAAACGTCGGACCGTCTTCGGGGTAGGAGCCGGTGAAACGGCGTTCCGCTCCCGGCGTACCCGCCAGCAATTGCAGCCGTTCCGACAACTGCCACACGGCCAAGCCTGCTACACCCAGCATGGCTAGGCGCAGGAAGTTGCGCCGGTCAGCGACATAACGCTTGCGGAAGCTGATGCGGTGTCGCAGCGAGTGCCACAGCAGAAGGGGAACCAACGTGATGGCCAGCGTCATGTGGATGGTGGTGCCGGAGAAGCCCATCCAGCGATAGGACCCCAAGTGGCTCCACGCCAGCCCCAGCCCGAGCACCGCAAGCAGGCCCAGCAGGAGTGCCGTGGACAGGCCCATGGTTTCCGGCGAGGTCTGCCAGTTGCGGCGGACGGTGAATGAACTGAGGATGTTGCGCGATTTCCAGATGAAGAGGGCAAGGATGGCAAAGCCTGTGATGCGGTGCAGGTGCATGGCGGCGATCCACTCCGGGTTGGAGTGGATGAGGCCCAAGTAGCCTGTCAGAAGCTCTAAAGAGAAGAGGGCTATGAGCGCGATGTTGGCCCAAGGGAATCGCATCGCGCCAACTCCATCAATCCTTCCAGCAGGGTGGGGCCGGGCAGGCCGCTAGAGGGTTTGCTGCACCTGTACGAGCGTTTCCACCGTGCGACGCCACGACGCCTCCGTGTCGGAGCCAGCGGTTACCACTGACACCAACACCTCGCCGGAGCCCCAGTCGAAGAGACGCCGCAGTCCAGTGGCCACGCTCTCCTCGTCACCGGAGATGAGCACCGCTTCCTGCATGCCATCGCTCCACTCGTGGGTCTCCTCGGCTTCGGGGAAACCGGCCTCGGCGAACATGCGGGCGTAGAAGGGGGCTTGGGGGTAGAAGCCCATCTGCTGACGGAAGGCGGCCCTAGCTTCTGCTGGGTCGTCGTGGACGCAAACGGGTGCGTGGGTTATCAGTGGCGGAGCGTCGCGCCCTGCGCCCTGAGCGCCAGCATCGATGGCTGGGATGGCCACGTCGCGCAGGTAGGAACCAGGGCAGACCCAGCTTATGGCCCCGTCGGCCTCGGCCCCGCAGAACTCGAAGGAGCGACGTCTGAGAGCAGCGGACATCACCGGCACACCGGCAACCGGCTCGGGTATTCGGGCGTGGGCGTGGTACTGCTTGCCGTCGAAGTCCACCTCTCCCGTCTCCAACAGGCTTTTCACCACATGTACGTACTCGCGCACGTTGGTCAGCGGGGCGCGGAAGTCGGCCCCGAACACCGTCTGCATACCGCCGCTATGGCTGGGGCCGACACCGAAACGGAACCGGCCCGGAGCAAGATTGGCGATGACCTGCACCTGCTGCACGGCTGCCACCGGGTGCCGTGGCCATGTGGGGGTGATGCAGGTGCCGAGCAGGATACTTTCGGTCTGGACAGCGGCTGCGGAGAAGAGGGTCAGGCCGTCCAGCCCAGCCCCACCAGTGGTGAGCCAAGCTGCTGGCACACCCATCTGTTCCATCTGCTGAATGCGCGCCACCACTGTAGCGGCGTCGCCGCCCATGGCCGCGACTCCAATCCTCTTGTCAGCCATCGCTCCTCCTGAAGTCGTCAACTAATTCCTGGGTTTCGTCATACCGACGGGGCCTGTACCCAGCGGTCTTGCACCGGGCGATGACTTGCAATGGAGCGTCACCCCCATCCTAACCTTCCCCCTTGAAGGGGGAAGGGAGACGCGCAAGTCTTTTCTCGTCAAGTACGTCCACGCGGCATACGCCCACCGTGCGCCTCTGCTTTCCTAAATGGGCGGGCGGCGAAGATGCCACTCGGTGTTCTGCTCGTAGGCGTGGGCTGTGCGTAGGACCGTTTCCTCGTCGAAGGGTTTCCCAGCTATCTGTAGGGCTAGAGGCAAGCCTCCGGGGCCGTCGGAGGTGAACCCGCACAGCACTGAGAGCGCGGGGGTGCCTGCGAGGCTGAACATGCTGCGCAGGTTGGCTTCTAACAAGGCCCTGCTGGCCTGCTCCTTGCTCTCGACATGCGCGTTGGGGTCCATCACCGCCGCTGGAGCAGTGGAGCAGGCTTGGACCAGCACGTCGACATCCTGCAGCGCGTCCAAGACCTGCTGACGGAGCATGACCCGCAGTTTCTGGGCCTTGTAGTAGAACTCGGCCGGAATGATGTTGCCCGTCATAAAGGCCACGCGGGTATTGTAGTGCAGGTCTTGGGGTCTTTCCCGCAGCCATTCGGGATGGATGCTGACCCGCTCGGGGTGGGTGATGCCCCGTATGATCGCTCCCGCGTGACGGGTCATGGGTATGGAGACTTCACGCAACTCAGCCCCCAATTGTCTCAGAACCTCCACCGCAGCCCTGACACTATTGGACGTCTCCTGCCCCACGCCCACGGCTTCGGGGTCGAAGCACTCGCGAGGCAGGCCGATCTTCAGGCCGCGGATGTCGCCTGTCAGCGCTCGCTGGTAGTCGGGCACAGGCACGTCGCGTGTGAGGGGGTCTTTAGGATCGTGGCCTGCGATAGCGCGTATGGTGACGGCGCAGTCGGCGACGCAGCGGGAGATGGGACCGATGGTGTCGACCGACCAAGAGGCCCCGTCGACCCTGTACCGGCTGACCCTGCCCCATGAAGGACGCAACCCCACCAAGCCGCAACTAGCGGCGGGGTGTCGGATGGAGCCTGCAGTGTCCTCGCCCAACGAGGTGGCGCACAGGAAGGCGGCTGTGGCGGCCCCGGAGCCGGTGCTGGAGGTGCCGGGGTTGCGAGTCAAGTCCCACGGGTTGTGGGCGGGACCGAAGGCCGAGTTCAGCGGATCGCCTAGCGCCATTTCCGCCATGTTGAGCTTGCCGAGCAACACGACGCCTGCCTCCTTGAGGCGGGTCACCACCGTGGCGTCTTCGTCGGATATGTGCTCGCTGCGGACTCGGGAGGCAATGGTGGTACGGGTGCCCTTGGCGTGTATCTGGTCCTTGATGGCTACAGGCACGCCGTGCAATGCCCCGCGGTAGTTGCCGCTGGCGATCTCGCTCTCAGCTTGACGGGCCGAGGCCAACGCCTCGTCGCCACACACAGTGATGTAGGCGTTGGTCTTGGGCTCAATCTCTTCGATGCGGGCCAGATAGGCTTCGGTCGCCTCGACAGGCGAGACTTCCCTCTTGCGGATTAACTCGCCCAATTCGACGGCGGACAGGAACGGAATCTCGGCACGGTCCATAGCACACCTCCCGTTGGGCCCAAGTATAACGATAACAGACGTTGGGCAGAAGGCGGGAAAGTACGGAATCTGTCCCACCCCTACCACACAAAGCCCACAGTGTAAGCTTATAGCGCTGCGACAAACTCCTCGATCGAAATCTCCAAGCCAACGAGAATTCGACGGAGCGTACCCTTCGGCATCTCTCGTCTGTTGAGCACCACAACTGCAGTCAAGATGCGGCCGTCCTCTCGCCGGCGATGATAGGAGACATGACTTCCCCTCGTGGGTTTGCCTGGGTAGGCTTCGAGCCGCAAGAGTACAGCGATAACCTCGCGGCTTGAACAAAAGGGCAAATCGCGAAAAGTCACGGAGACAGTGACGCGGAAGCAGGAAGCGCGTGCTGGGTTGTCTTCACCAGTTTGTCCAATGGAATGTGGCGCTGAATGGGCCCATTGATAGGATCGGAGAGCACGTCAATGCCCAGTTCGCGAAACACTCGGTCCCTCTCACCCGTCTCTTCCAGGGCGCTAAGGTGCACCCATATGGCTTCCTGAAGGTTGTCCAAAGCCTCTTGGATGGTGTCCCCACAACTGGCGGTGCCCAGTTCGACACAGAAGGAAACGAATTGGTCCCCTTCTTCTTCGACAACCGAAGTCAGTACCACTATCTCTTGAACCTGAGGAGATGCCCGTAGCTCTGAGTTCGTAGACACCATCTACTCTCCTTGATGAAGACGGGGTCGATGATGGATACGGCCCCGTTGGCTGGATGCTAGGTTCAGTCCTCTAGGCTTGTCAAGCAAGAACACGGATTGCCCTCTCCTACAAGCGCTTACGCAGTGTAAGATGCAATCGAGCATACCCTACTCCTGAACGTAAGGAAGTGACCCATGCAGCGCAACCTCCAACATGCCGACATCATATTGCATAACGGCAAGGTCCTGCCGGTAACTGACGATTCGGTGCAGCAAGCCATTGCCATACAGGGCGAGCGTATACAGGCCGTGGGCTCCGATGGTGAGGTGCTAGACTTGGCGGGCCCGGAGACCAAACGGGTGGACCTGCGCGGGCGAACCGTTATACCTGGTATCGTTGACATTCATGCCCACATGGATCGGGAGGGGTTGAAGAACGACTACCCCTCGCTGGCGGGCGTGCGTTCGATAGCCGACGTTCTTGAAATTGTACGTCGGGAGGTCGCGTCCAAGTCTCCCGGCGAGTGGGTAGTCACCATGCCGTTGGGTGCACCGCCCAACTATTCCAACATGCCGGAAGGTCTGGCGGAAGGGCGCTATCCGACGCGCCATGATCTGGACCAAGTGTCGCCCAATAATCCGGTGTACCTGAGGGGCATCTGGACTCCTTGGAACATGCCTCCGTCGGTGTCGGTGGCCAACAGCGTGGCCCTGCGTATGGCTGGCGTTGACCGGGATACTCCCTCCCCTGACGAGACGGTGACTATTGATCGTGATGCCGATGGCGAGCCGACGGGCATCTTCACTGATTCCAACCGCTACCCCTCGGTGGAGTTCAACCTGATGAGGGTGGTGCCCCGCTTCACCCATGCGCAGCGTGTGGAGGCTATGAAGGAATCGATGCAGATTTACAGCTCGGTGGGTACGACGGGGACGTATGAGGGCCACGGTATCGCCCCTGAGGTGCTTCGTGTCTACAAGGAGGTCTGGGACTCCGGGGACATGAAGCAGCGCGTCCACCTCACTCTCAGTCCGTCTTGGGGGTCGGTGGAGGAGGCTGAGGGCGACATGCAACGGTGGGGCCACAGTGCGTCGGGGCCGGGGTTCGGCGACGACTTGCTGAAAATCAGCGGCTACTACATCCAATATGGGGGCAGTCCCTACCTAGCCCGCGCCCGCTCCGCTGAGCTGCCCTTCACAGGTTGGGCCGGGTTCGCCGAAAGCCACCACCCGCCGGAGATGTTCCGGGAGTTGGTGCGACTGGCGGCGTTACATAACCTCAGAGTCAATACGCTGGTGCGGGGCACCCTAGAGGACGTACTACAGGTTTTCGAGGCAGTGGACCGCGAGACGCCCATCGCCGACAAACGCTGGGTGCTGGTACACATTCTGAGGGCCACCGACGACCAGATGCGACGCATGAAGCGGCTGGGTCTGGTGCTGGAAACAATACCGCTGACTGACTTGTGGTTGCGGGGGCATGCGCTCCCCGTGGCCCAACCCGGAGAAGGCGCAGCAGATGCCCACCACACATACATGCAGCATGGCATCCCCTACAGCTTCGGGACCGACAACAAGCCCTACAACCCCTTCGCCACACTGTGGGCCGCCATCAGCCGCCAGGAAGCACGCAGTGGGGAGCCCCTGGACCCCGACGAGTGCCTCACGCGCATGGAGGCGTTGCGGGCCTTTACCTTGGGGGGAGCGTACTTCTCCTTTGACGAGGGGGAACGAGGCTCGCTCGAGGCGGGAAAGCTTGCCGACCTGGCTGTACTATCTGACGACTACCTGACCATGCCCATAGACGGGATGCGCGGTGTGCGCTCGCTGCTGACCATGGTGGGCGGTCGTGTGATGCACGACTCGGGCGAACTCTAGTCTTAGGGGGCTAAGCCGCCACGGTGACTTGGTAAACAACGTCAGCGTTCTTGGGCGCGTCCTGACCCTCGTCTTTGAGTACTTCTAGATATAACTCTATGCGCTTCCTCCAAAGATTGGCCCTGGGAGTAGCAGCCGGGCAGAGCAGGTACCTCTACCCAGACCCCCCCTTCTTCAGCTTGATGGACTACTACTGAGTACTCCATAAACTGTCCTCATAATAGCTCTTCGAATTCCTCTGGCGACACACCTGCCCGCTCAATAGCATCGAGCAGAATACCGATCTTGACGGTCCCCCTGTGCATCGGCAAAACAATCATGCTTCCAGAGCTCATTGCAGGCTCACAGAGTACATACTTTGGCTAGGCCGCCACCTGCGCCTCTACTCGCGACAGGAAACCCAGAACGTTGTCGGTGAAGGCTTGGGGCTGGTCTAGGTAGGCCATGTGGCCTGCGTCGGCGATGACGACGTACTCGGAGCCGGCGATCTTCTGGTGGGTATGTTCGCTGCCTGGGATGGAGACGCTGTCGCGGTCGCCCACCATTACCAAGGTGGGAGAGGTTATGCGTCCCCACCACTCGTCGGGGAAGCCGTTGTCGAGGATGGTGCGGACGCTGCCAGCATAGCCGTTGGGGTCGATTGTCATGTAGCGCTGGCGCATTGCCCGCTCTTCCCCTGCATCGCCACGAATCCGTCCCATCACGTTGGCGTTCTCCTGCAGGGCGTGGTCGGCCACGGCGTTCATGCCTTGGGTGAGGGCCAACTCGATGCTCTTCTCACGCATGGCCCGCACCCCGGCAGCCGTAGGAAGTCCGGAGCCGGTGTAAGAGTCGGTCACCATGAGTGCCTTCACCCGTTCCGGATAGGTGCTAGCGAACCGCACTGCCACGCCACCACCCATAGAGTGGCCCAAGAGGTATACCTGCTCCAGTCCTAGGTGGTCCAGCAGGGCCTTCAAGTCTTCGGCGAATCGCGTCAGCCCGTAGGCGTTGGGGTCTGCTGGGCTGTCGGAGCGGCCGTGGCCGCGGGCGTCCCAGGTCACCACTTGGTAGCGCTGGGAGAAGTCCGAAATCTGGTTGACCCAAGCGTTGGTGTCGCCGCTGAGTCCGTGGCACAGGACCAGAGGGGAGCCCTCGCCGTGGACCTCGTGATAAATCTTGACTCCGTCGATTTCCAGATGTGGCACTTGGGTCCCTCCTAGTTCAGAGTCGTGGGATTGGGGAGTGAGACTGTGATTACGGGCCGGACATCTCTACAGGAGCGTAGTAGCCAGTCTTTCCGCTGTTGTCCCATTCCAAGCCTTCCTGTGTGTGCTGGTAGACGGTGGAACGGGCAATGGTGCGTGGGTTGCCTCCACGCTCGGAGGCCCGTGGGTCGTTGACGAGCAGGACGTCCTCGTCGGGGCGGTCGCCACGGATGCCTTCCAGCTCAAGCTCCAAGCCGCCGGGTATGGATACGCTACGGCCTCGATCCTTGACCTCGTAGCTGATGGGGGTGGACTTTGTGCCGAGGAGGTTGGTGATGAGGGCTTTGCGCCTGCCGAAGCCGCCTCCGGCGTCACCCGACACAATGGCCCGCAGGGCCTCGCGCTGGTCATCGGCTGCACGGTCGTCCAGATATATGACGGCAGTCCAATTGCCGGCGGACATCATTTTGGGGGTGCGGGCCACCAAGGCGAAATTCAGCCCGTCCAGCACCACATCGCCGTACCGCCCGCTGTCGATATGCCACGCCAAGGCTACCTGACAGTCGTCATAGTGGGCCGATGACCCAAAGACGCATGCGCAGTTGACCTCGCAGTTGCAGGCCTCGAAATAGTCTCCCTTGAAACTCCACTGGTGTTGGCTGGTGCTGGTCAAGACTGGCCCCCTGCGAAACGTCATTCCAGATGTCGCGAGTCTAAGCCTCTCCCTTGAGGCATGTCAAAGCCAACGGCCACCAGCACCGACCCCGGTATTAGTCAGCCTCTGTAGGTACCGACGATCTGGGCCGTGGATCCCCGCCTTCGCGAGGATGACGGCGGAGGCTCTTGCTGAGGCGTGGACAGTTTTTCCGAAGCAATTGCCCATGGCCCTTGGGCCATGTATGAGGATGAAAAGGGGCGCGGATCCCTTCGTCGGGCGGTTGGTCCGGCTGGCCGCTCACCCCCATCCTAACCTTCCCCCTGAGGGGAAAGGGACTCTCGGTCCCATTGGCTCCGTAGGGGGGCTATTCTCATGGCAATGATCGGGGAGGCTGATTACTCAGGCTAACTGGGCGGCACGACCCCTGGACTCCGGCATCCGCCGGATGACGGCATCTATACAAGGGTCCGTCTGCGCAAGAAAGACCGTGAGGCTGAAGACACCTGTCAAAATCGGTGTTCGGGCAGCTAGTCCTGGTCCACTGAGTTCAGAATGCTCCAGATACGGTAGGCGGTGTAGGGCGTGTCGACGTGCCGTATTCCTAGAGGTGAGAGGGCGTCGGCCACGGCGTTGGAGACTGCTGCGGGAGGCCCCACGGTGACCAACGATCCCATGCCCTTGGTGCCCAGAGGGCTCATGGGCGTGGGGGTTTCCATGTGCTCCATCACCATTTCGGGCATGTCCTCAGCGTGGGGCATTCCGTAGTCTTGGAAGGTGGCCATAAGGGGCTGTCCGTCGTCGGTATAGAGCACGTCCTCGGTCATTGCTTGGCCGATGCCTTGAGCCAGTCCGCCGTGGGTCTGCCCCTCAACCACTACTGGGTTGATGATCGTTCCACAATCATGGACGCCAACACAGCGCAGCAGATTCACTTCTCCTGTATCGCGGTCGACTTCCACTAAGGCCAACTGGGCACCTGAGGGGAAGACGTAGTCCGGCAGATGGAATGAACCCTCAAAATCGAGGCCGGGCGAGACGCCGGGTGGCAGAGTTTCCTCGTTGTGCGCAGCGGCCGCGACCTCTGTGAAGGAGCGACTGTCATCAAGGCGGCCTGCTGCCCAAGCCCTGCCCTCTCCGAACTGCACGTCGGACTCAGCGCAACCCAGCAGGTGGGCCGCAATCTGCGCCAGCTTGAGGTGGGCGTTCTCCAAGGCGTCGTACACCGCGGAACCGCTGACGGTGAGGGCGCGGCTGGCCATGGTGCCCACACCGTCCTCTATCACGTCTGTATCGCCGTGGAGTATGACGACGTCCTGCGGATGAACGCCGAGGGTGTCGGCGGCGATCTGGGCGAAGCTGGTATCGGTGCCCTGCCCGTGGGGTGAGGCTTCGGTATAGATAGTGATGGCCCCAGCGCGGTCTATCTCCACCCGGGCGGTGCTGTCCATGAGCTCGCCGCCACCGCCTTGACTCTTGAGGAAACTGGCGATGCCCAAGCCAACCAACCTGCCTTGAGCCCTCGCCTGCGTCTGCTCTTGCCTTAGGCCTTCGTAGTCGGCAAGTTCGAGGGCACGCTGCAAGGCCTGTAGGTAGTCTCCGCTGTCGTAGGTTAGACCCGTCGGCGTAGTAAAAGGCAGCTGGTCGGCGGGGATGAGGTTTTGGCGACGCACCTCCAGCGGGTCCATACCAAGCTCGCCCGCGATGAGGTCAATGGTGCGTTCCATGAAGTAGGCGGCCTCCGGGGCGCCCGAGCCACGGTAGGGACCAGTGGTGGGCTTGTTGGTGGCGACCGCGTTCATCTCCATGTGAATCACCGGGGTCTTGTAGGGGCCAGCTATGCGCCGGGCTAGGTGGTGGGACGGCGTGGATGTAGAGCGTATGAAGTAGGCGCCGATGTCGGCGATGGCTTGGAACCGTATGCCCAGAATGGTGCCGTCGTTCAGAACGGCGGCTTCGGCCCGGCACTCCATACCCCTGCCGTGGTAGGAGGTCATGTTCTCGCCGCGACCCTCAATCCACTTGATGGGACGTCCCAACCGCACAGCCATGTGGCAGACGGCGGCTACGTCGGTGCGCAGGTCCTTGCCGCCGAATCCGCCGCCTACCTCGGGGGCGATGACCCGTATGGAACTACGATCACGCCGAAGCACATAGGCCAGCAGTTGCTGGTCGTGGTGGGCCGACTGGGTGGCGCTCCACACGGTGAGCATGTCGTCGGAAGCGTCGTAAGCCGCCACCACGCCACGGGTCTCCATGGGTGCAGGGCAGATGCGCTGGCTCCTGTAGGTGCCTTCCACTATGCGGTCGGCGCGGCGAAAGGCATCGTCCAAGTCGCCTGCGCGGTCGTCGGTGCGGAAGAGGACGTTGGTGCCTAGGGCCTCGTGCAGCAGGACCTCGTCCTTCAGGGCATCATGGGGGTCGACCACTACGGGCAGAGGCTCGTACTGCACACGGACGAGTTCGGCCGCATCCTCAGCGGCCGCCCGGTCCTCGGCCACCACCAAGGCCACCGGTTCTCCTACGTAGCGCACCTTGCCGGTGGCCAGCAGAGGGTGTGGCGGCGGGTCTTCGCCGGGGTTTCGCGGCGTGAACTGCACCGGGACATGACCCGTAGTGTCCGCGAGCTGCTCCGCTGTCGCCACTGCAAGCACGCGGGGGGCAGCCTCGGCAGCGCTGACATCGATGGATACGATGCGGGCGTGGGCGTAGGGACTCCGCACAACGCAGGCATGGAGCATGTCCGGCAATCGGATATCGTCGATGAAAGTGGCCTGACCTGCTATGAAGCGTGGGTCTTCCAGCCTCTTCATGCGCTTGCCGATGTAGGTGGTCATGGGACACCTCCTGTGCGGACTCTCTTATGCGGTGGGACTGCATCTATGGCGAGGTGGGATTGGGCCATGCCCCGCTATGCCTGGGCCCTCACTGGCTCTGGGCCACTGTGTCTGACATTGTATCACCAGGCCAACCTTTCTCTGCGCCTTGGCCTGCCTTCGGGCGAGCTAAGGGGGTTTGGAGTGCTTCGCATACCTAGTTTATCTTGACAAATCCGAGGGGATACGGCTAGAATCCGCGAAGTCCACAGCTACGCGCACGCCCATCAACCGATAGTTGATGGAAGAGAAGAAGGCACATCTCATACAATACTTGCCAGGAGGTAATGTTCGATGAATCGGTTGAGGCGACGCATCCCTTGGATTATTGTTCCGCTCCTTTTGATTGTTCCCCTGGTTCTGGTTGCCTGTGGTGGTGGTGGTGGGCTGTCGGATGAAGAAAAGCAGGCCATCGCCGATGCTGCTTCGGCTGCCGAAGCAGCCGCCATGGCAGTCGCGGATATAGACATTCCCGAGGGGCTTAGCGAAGAGGATGTGGCCCGTATCGTGGGAGAGGGCAGCCTGTCATCTGATGATGTGTCCAACCTCATCAGCGGGGCGATGGGCGACGTTCTTACCGCCGAACAGGTTACTTCCATAGTGGCAGAATCTGAAACTGATGACCTTAACCTAGACCAAGTTCAGGATGCTATCGCTAGTGCGCTGGCAATGGCTGAATTGGACGACCTCACGCCACAGCAGGTGCAGGAAGCCATCGCCATGGCGCTTGAGGAGGCAGCCGAAGAGGCCGCGATTTTGGCCATGAAGGCTGAAGAAGAAGCCGCCATGATGGCCATGAAGGCCGAAGAAGAGAAGCTGCAGCAGATATACGCTGGGTTCTTCGAGGGCCAGACGATCCGCCTGCTAGTCGGCTTTTCGGCTGGCGGTGGGTACGATACCTACGGCCGCGCTATTGCCCGCCATATCAGCAAGCACATACCGGGCAACCCCGAAGTAATAGTAGAGAACATGACCGGGGGAGGCAGCCTAGTGGCGGCCAACCACCTTTACAACCAAGCCGATCCCGACGGCTTGACCATAGGCCTGTGGAACTCCAACCACGTGTTTCTCCAGTCGGTGTACGATGATCCGGCAGGACAAGGGCAAATACGGTTTGACGGAAACGGGTTCGGCTGGCTGGGAGCGCCCAGCGACGGCAACCCCGTTTGCGCTATCATGGGCTTTGCCGGGGTCACAGACGCCGATGAGATTCTGGCAGCGGGCACTACTTGGAAGCACGGCTCGACGGCAGCAGTAGGTGGCTCTCTGAGCGACATCCCGCGTATGACCAACCAGTTCGTGGGCACCGACCACGAGATCGTCTCCGGTTACCGGGGAACGGCCCGTGTGCGATTGGGTCTGCAGGGCAAGGAAGTTGAGGTAGCGTGCTGGGGCTGGGAGTCCATGGGTGTGACCGCGCGGTCCATGCTGGACGCCGAGGGCGATGACCAGTTCATCCCTTATGCTATGGTATTCCCCAGCCAAGACCCGGAGATCGCAGACCTGCCTCTGCTCGGCGACTTCATAGAGAACGCAGATGATGAGGCCCTGTATGATCTGTGGAGGGTGGGCTACCGTTTCCAGCGCCCGTGGACCACTCCGCCCAATACCGCCCCGGAGTTGATCAACGTACTGCGGAAGGCATTCGACGACACGATGGCGGACCCCGAGTTCATCGCCGATGCCGAGGCTGCGGGTCTTTATCTGAACCCGCAGACCGGCGAAGACATCGAACGCTGGATATCGGAGATACTTCAGCTAACTCCCGAGCAAGAGGCCGCTCTGCAGTTCATGGTGACAGTGGGCGAGGGATAGGCTAAGTAAGGGGCCTCCCAAGGGAGGACTCTGCGAAAGCGGGTTAATAGAGACCCCCCCAAAGAGAATAGTTTTGGGAGAGCGTAAGGGGCCGTATTCTCAGATACAGGGATGCGGCCCCTTAGGTATAAAGTAGGAGCTAGTGGAAGCCGTCAGGGATTATTTCGATGCCTTGCTCACGGGGCTGACAGATGTCCTCCCGCTGTCAGGGCATGGAATAGATGCGTTTGAGGCGATGCTTTTGGGCATCGCCATCGGCTTCGTTGTGGGTATTCTTCCGGGTTTGGGTGGGGCAGTCACCCTAGCCTTGATGCTGCCCTTCACTTTCGACATGGATGCTACGCAGGCGTTCGCCTTCCTCTTGGGGGCCAACGCTGTCGTGGCCACCACGGGCGACATTACGTCGGTGTTGTTTGGAGTCCCTGGCGAGGGAATCAGCGCCGCGGTGATTGTGGATGGGCACCCGATGGCCAAGAGGGGAGAAGCAGGCCGCGCCTTGGGGGCCGTGCTGATGAGTTCCCTCATTGGGGCCGTGTTCGGGGCTATTGTGCTAGCCGCGGCGATTCCAGTGGTGAGGCCGATAGTGCTGGCCATCGGGTCGCCTGAATTCTTCATGCTGTCGTTGCTGGGCATCACGTTCGTGGCCACCCTCAGCGGGGGCAACATGATCAAGGGCCTCACGGTTGGGGCTTTTGGTCTGGCTATGGCCATGATCCGTCTTGAGCCGGTGACGGCTATGCCGCGGTATACGTTGGAACCCATTTTGGGGGCGGAGTCTCTGTTCCTCTGGGATGGGGTGAACTTCGTGGCCATCACGGTCGGACTGTTCGCCATCCCGGAGATCATCGACCTAGCGGTCAGGGGGACGGGCATCGCCGAGCGGTCCGCGGGGAAAATAGGAGGAGTGGCCCAAGGCGTGAAGGACACTTTTCGCCACTGGTTCCTCGTTTTCCGGTGCAGCGCTTTGGGGGCCTATATCGGCATCGTGCCCGGATTGGGCGGAGGACCCGCCCAATGGATGTCCTATGCCCATGCAGTACAAAGCGCCGACAACAAGGAGGACTTTGGCCGAGGCCGTATCGAAGGTGTTCTTGGACCCGGAGCCGCCAACAACTCTAAGGAAGGCGGCTCGCTTATCCCTACTGTCGCCTTCGGTATACCCGGCAGCCTCTCAATGGCTATCCTGTTGGGTGCCTTTATCATCCAGGGCTTGGTGCCTGGCCCCAACCTCCTTGACGCCAATACGCCAATACGCCCAGACGCCGCAGCGTTGGGAGAATGGGTGCCATCTGGCCTGGAGTTGACCTTCTCCTTTGTGTGGGTACTCATCGTCTCCAACGTCATCGCTGTGTCCGTGTGCTTCCTCTTCCTTAGGTGGCTGGCGCGAATCACCGAGATACGTGGCGCAATCATCATCCCCATCATCATGCTGCTGGTGTACCTCGGAGGATTTACCGTCGCCAACCGCTCGCAAGACCTGATGCTGGTCATCATCTTTGGTCTCCTTGGCTGGGTGATGGTTAAGTTCGACTGGCCTCGCCCGCCAATGCTTCTGGGCTTGGTGCTGGCCCCCATAGCGGAGAGCAATCTGAGAGTGTCTACCCAAGCCTTCGGCACCTATGGCTGGTTAACTCACCCCGGGGTAATCATCATCTTCTTGCTCATGCTGGCGTCGGTGGTCTATCCCATGTGGCAAGACCGCAAGCAGGAAAAACGGGCGCGGCAGAGGGAGGATGCGGGGTTGGACGCCGGCACGTTTGCACAAACCGCGACGCACACGGGAGCCGACGATGGGGGCGACGGGAGTAATGGTGAAGCCTAACTCGGGTGGACTACGCAGCGTCCTGTACGACCCCTTGTCTCTAGTTAGAGAGCAGTGGGGGGAGGGCCGGTGGCGTCGACGACTGATCCGCTTAGTGTTTGCCCTGCTCTTCCTAGCACTCTTCTCTTGGATGACTTGGGAGGCTTTCCTTGGCTATGGGGCAGAAAACCCCAGCGCCGCGTCTTTCCCGAAAGCCATCTTGATCCCAGCGGTTGTGTTGGCGGCTATTGCAGCCTTTCGGGAGGCAACTCGCAAAGAGAGCACTGGTCCCTCCATCGAGATCGCTGCCGTGCCGGTCGAGTTCGAGTTGGAAGAAGAGGTCCACATCGAACCTGCGGTGGAGATTCGGCGAACGCTGATCATAATCGGCTGGATAGTCGGGTTCTTTATCGGCATCTGGCTTATCGGGTGGATGATCACAGTGCCCTTGGCCATATTACTCTATACGAGAGTCGCCGGCCGGGAGAGTTGGCGCGTAGCCATCGCTCTCGGTGTGGTGGGCTGGGTGTTCTTTGATGGTGTCTTCGACGCCCGCCTCCATATTCCCCTATCTCAGAAGTTGGACGGTATCCTGATGTCACGACTAGAGGACTATCTAACGTCGCTCCGGGGCGTCGATGAGACCTACGCCGCCCTTGGTCTCCCACAGACGAATACGGTATCCATCAATGCGTATATTGGAGATGCCGCTGCCGTGGTCACTGAGTGGATCGAATGGCTGGTCCTCCAGATACCCTTTATGGTCATTTGTGGCATCGCCGTAGTTGGATTCTTCGCCTACAACTTTAGCAATGCCGCCAAAGACGCGATGGACCGGTTGGCCCAACAGACCTTGAGCAGGGTAAAAAAGACCAGCTAATCGTCGAACCCGTCCGGTAGTCGGCGTCCCGCCTTTCTTGGCAAACATGGTCTCCAGCAGAGACTAGGTCTGTCTCAACTATTCGGTCAGTTCTGTCTCTGTGCCCCCCGTACGAATTGGCATTCAGGCCGCATAACCCATAAGGTAGTATGAACGGGGAGCGGTTTCTCCGGCACTATTGGCTATTGTATTACGCCCTCTACCTTGTGGGAGTAGGGGTGCAATTATGGTTGTATTGGGGAGATCTGAGGGAGAGACCCCTCGACGTATTGGCCAAGGCGTTCGCAGTATCGGCTGGCGGTTCCACAGTGTGGCTCTTATGGTAGAAGGCGGAGGTCGCGCGATGTTGCTGATCCCAGCAGCGGTGAGAAAGCTAAGGAACGAGGGCCGCGAGGAAGGCCGCAACGAGGGCCGCAAGGAAGGCCGCGAAGGGGCCAATGCCGAATGGGTTGCGTGGTTTGAGCGGTATAGAGAGGCGGAAGCAAGCGGCCAAGATTTCACCGAGCCACCACCTTTGGGCGCGAATGGCAAGGTTAGCGGTAAATAGCGTCCTGTAATGCCCCTATCACCTCTTAGAGGCCGTCGCCTTGGTCCCTCGCCCCCCTTGATGGGAGAGGATTGAGGTGCGTCAACAAAAAAGAGCGTTGCGATGCAACATTATCGCCACCACCCTAACCTCTCCAATCGAGAGGGCCGGGGGAGAAGGGGTATTCTGAGACAGCCTCCTTAGCGGAAGAGGGGCATCACTTTCTCGCTTAGCAGGTTCAGGTACTTGGTCGACTGCTCCCGGTTGGGCATGCCCCGGTGGGTCAGCATCAGGTTGCGCCCACCTACGTCCCGGAGCATGGCGATCAGTTCTGAGACGCGCTTGGGGGAGCCGATGAACAACTCGGCGGCGTCGGGGTTCGGGATCTCGCCGTAGGCTGCCTTCGACAGTGGTGGCGGGGGAGAGGGGACATCCTGAGACAGCCTCCTTAGCGGAAGAGGGGCATCACCTTCTCGCTTAGGAGGTTGAGGTACTTGGTGGACTGCTCCCGGTTAGGCATGCCTCGGTGCGTCAGCATCAGGTTGCGCCCGCCTACATCTCGGAGCATGGCGATCAGTTCTGAGACGCGCTTTGGGGAGCCGATGAACAACTCGGCGGCGTCGGGGTTCGGGATCTCGCCGTAGGCTGCCTTCGACAGTGGTGGCGGGGGCGTGGGCACATGAACCTCTGGGGGCTTCAGCGAGACCCGCTTCTCCGCCACGTACTCGCTGGCCTTCTCGAAGGGGGTCAGCCACTCGTCGAAGGCTTGGTCGTCACTGTCGGCCAAGTAGCATTCCCGCCATACCCATACTTGGTCCAAGGCGTGTTCCACCTGTTCCTCGTTGAAACCCGACTCGAACATGGTGTCGCGGTACATGGCCAGCGTCCGGGCTGCAGCCGAGGTGGAGCGATTGCTGATGAGGATGGGACGCCCGATCCGGGCCATCTCCTTCACCGAGTCCTCGCTAATGCATGCCCTAGCCAGCCGAGGGTGGGGCTTCTGGTAGGGACGGGGCCGGATGGAAGGGAAGGCCACCTGCCAGTAGTCACCTTTGTGGTTCACATTATCGGTGGTCCAAGCCTTCACCAACAGGTCTTCCGCCTCGTCCAGCATCTCCGGGCCCTCGTCGAAATGAGTGCCGAACCCGGTGTACTCAAAGGCGTTGTAATTGGAGCCGCGCCCGGTGCCAACTATGAGGCGGCCTTGGGTCAGATGGTCTAGGAGAGCCGTCTGTATGGCCAAGCGAACAGGGTGATGCAGGGCCATCTCAACGATCCCGAAGCCCAAATCGACCCGCTTGGTGCGGGCGGCCACAGCGCCAGCAAGTACCATAGGGTCGCCGTAAGCAGCCTCTCCGATGAAGTGGTGTTCGGCAATCCAGATGGCGTCAAGGCCGAGCTGCTCTACGAGTTCGGCCTCGTACATGCAATCGTCGATAGCTTGGGCATCGCTGCCGGTATCCAGGGTCATGGGATAGAAGAAATGGCCGAACCTCACCTTATCTCGTTCCTCTCAACATAACGGAGATGCCCGCCCCGTTCCTACCTCCCCCGCGTAGTGGGCTTAAGTGGGAAGGTAGGGGCAGGGTCCTTAGACGACTAATGGTCGCCTGTGTGCTCTCCGGGATAGAGTATCTGCAGGCGGTGACCGTCGGGGTCGTTGAAGTAGATACAGTTGGGGTCGCCGGGGCGTCCCGACACCTGCACACCTGCCCGCTCCAACTCTTCCTTGATGCTCTCGTAGGTGCCGTGATTGGCCACCATGGCCATGTGGTTCATGTCGCGCGGACCTTCGAACTCGCCTTCCTTGATCTCGAACAGGGCCACCATCTGGCTTGCCTCGGAACCTAGGTACAGGAAGCTCTGCCAAGAGCTCTCGTGGTTCACCTTCATGCCGAGCAGGTCCATATAGAACCGCCTAGACCGCTCTAGGTCCTTCACATGCAGCACCACATGGTCGATGCCGGTAAGGGATATCTTGGAACCTACCGTAGTCATCTCGCGCCTCCTCTGTGATGGTATTTTAGTCACCCTGCGTGATGAACCTCCGGTTAACCAGAGTCCGGTCAACCAGAGTGTCGATTACGCATCATGGGTCTCAGGAGCGAATATGTCCTCAGGTGTCACTGCCTTCTTGATCATCCCCTGTTCCAAGCAGTAGTTGTAGAAGGTGTCCAAGACCTTGCGGTTAGCCTTGATACCGTAGGCGAAGGGATCGTCGCCCATGAGTTCCTGTACGTCGTCCAAGTGTTGCGCCAGCCAAGGGAGCATGCAGAACAGCGTCCCGGAGCCTGGCAGACCTCGTCGCCCCACGGTCTTGGCCTCGAGGAAGGCCTTGTACAGGCTCATCGCGACCCATGGGTGTCGCTCGTATATCTCCCGCTTGACCACCAGCGTGTGCATGATGGGGAAGATGCCGGTGCGCTGGAAGTATTGGGCTTCCACCTCGGGGTAGTTGGGGAAGAGACGCGACACGTTGGGCGAGCCACGGCGTAGGGAGTCGGGAGGCGTCGCCCCGATGAGCGCCTGAATCTCGCCCTTGTCCAACATCTCGTCGAGCGACTGGTCCTCGCGGATAACCTGATTGCTGACGTTAGACGGTAGGGTAATCGGCACACGGTCGACCCATACTTCAGGCTCGTTGTAGCCACCGAAGTACCACTCCATCTTGTCCGGGCTCACCCCGTATTCATCCTGTAGCATCCCTCGCTGCCAGACAGCCGCTGTCTGCTGGTACTCCATCGCGCCGATCTTTTTGCCAGCGAGATCCGATGGACTGTTGATGCCGGAGTTGGTGTTGATGAACATGTCGACATGGCGAAACCGGCGCGATGGGAAAACGGGGATGGCCACCAGTCTCTGGTCGCCCTCGTCCCGCAGGTGGGACAGGGTGGACATAGAGAACTCGGCTATATCGAACTCGGCGTGCCTACCTTGGCGCCGAAACAGCTCTCCGGGACTCATCGGGAGGAAATTGATATCTATCCCCTCCGGCACCACCGAGCCGAGGAGCAGAGGGATGGTCCGGTCATAGAGGCCACACGCTAGGGTCAACTGCAGTTTCGCCACTGTTTCACCTCTACTACTTAGGCGTCGCTCTCGTGAATCAGGCGCCAGACTTTCTCCGGCATCAGGGGCATATCGACATGCTTGACGCCCAGCGGTGCTAGGGCGTCGAGGACTGCGTTGACAATCACCACAGCCGTGCCGGTGGTGGTGATCTCGCCAGCGCCCTTCACCTGCATTGGGTTGGTGGGAGAGGGTGTCTCCGTGTCCAGCAGCACTGGCTCGGGCATGTCCTCGGCGAGGGGTAGCCCATAGTCGAGGAAGGTGCTGTTCAGGGGCTGGCCATCGGGTGTGTAGTCAATGCCCTCGCTCATGGCTTGGCCTACGCCTTGGGCCAGACCGCCGTGGTGCTGGCCGATGATTAGTTTGGGGTTGATCATCACTCCGCAGTCGTGTACCCCGAAATGGCGGACCAGCTTGACATCGCCTGTATCGCGGTCGACCTCTACCACTACAATCTGCCCGCCGTAGGGAAAAGCGGCGTCCACCAAAGTGTATTCGCTGGTGAACTCCAGGCCGGGGGTCAGCCCAGGCGGGAGGGTCTCCTCGCTGAAAGCACGTTGGGCGGCTTCGGCAAAGGATACGCGCTGGCCGGGCGAGCCTGCTGGCTGCAGGCCGCCGTCTTGGAAGTCGACCTGATCGGGCGCGCAGCCGAACAGGTCGGCCCCGATTTGCGCCATTTTTTCTCGGGCCTGTTGCAAGGCTAGGTATACGGCGTTGCCGCTAACCACCACACCTCGACTAGCAGCGGTCCCGGCCCCGATCTCCAGCTCGTCAGTGTCGCCGTGGAGCACCGTGATCTGGTCGGGAGAGATGCCCAGTATGTCGGCCCCTACTTGGGCGAAGGTGGTCTCGGTGCCTTGGCCATGTGGCGAGGCTTCGGTGTACACCTTCACGTGACCGCCCTGATCGATCTCCACGCGGGAGTTGCTGTCGCGCAGCGGACCATCGCCGCCCGAAGACTTGATGTAGGTGGTTATGCCGATACCCACCAGGCGACCCTGCCTGCGGGCCTCCTCTTGGTCTTTCAGGAGTTGTTGGTAATCGGACAGCTGAACAGCATCATCCAGCATTTTGCTGTAGTCGCCGCTGTCGTACACGTAGCCAGTGGGGGTACGGTATGGGATGGCTTCCTCCGGCACTAGGTTCTTCTGACGCACCTCTACTGTGCTGATGCCCAACTCGGCGGCCACCATGTCCATGGTGCGCTCTGAGAAGTAACCCGCCTCGGCACCGCCAGCGCTGCGGTAAGGACCAGTGGTGGGCTTGTTCGTCGCCACAGCCAGCAGGTGAACATCCATCAGAGGAGTCTTGTAAGGGCCAGCCATGCGGTGCGCCATGTTGTATGGCGACACAGCAGTAGATCCCACAAAGTAGGCCCCTATGTCCCAGACTAAATGGTACCGTATCCCCAAAATGGTGCCGTCGTTCTTGACGGCGACCTCCGCGTCGCATGTAGCCCCACGGGAGTGATAGAAGGTCATGTTCTCGCTGCGGTCTTCGATGCACTTGATGGGACGACCGAGTTCCACCGCGAGGTAGCACACCGCACCCATATCGGGGCGAAGGTTCTTGCCTCCGAATCCGCCGCCTACATCCGGCGCAATCACGCGGATCGTGCGAGGGTCGCGGTTCAGCATGTAAGCCAGTTGGCCCTTGTCGTTGTGAGGCGATTGAGTGGAGCTCCACACCGTCAGGACATCCGCCTGTCGGTCATAGGCCGCGACCACACCCCGGTTCTCCATGGCCGCTGGGGTGACACGCTTCGACTCGAAGCTGCCTCGCAGTATCCGGTCAGCCTGATTGAAAGCCTCGGTGAGGTCGTCGTGGGGATCCTCCATCCGCAGCAGTACGTTGGAGCCCAAGTCCTCGTGGAGGATGATCTCATCCTTCAGCGAGTCTTCGGGGTCTACAACTACCGGAAGCGGCTCGTAGTCCACCCGGATGAGGTCGAGGGCATCGCGGGCTTGGTAGCGTGTCTCAGCCACCGCAACGGCAACCGGCTCGCCCACGTACCGGACACGCTCAGAGGCCAGTATGGGATGGGCTGGTGTCTCTTTGTCGGGACCCAATACGTCGGGGAGGTTGGGAGCCACTCGCAGTCCCGGGTTCGTCCCCGCCAGGTCGCCCGCCGTCACCACCCGTAGCACTCCGGGGGCGTTGATGGCCTCGGTGACGTCGATGGAGCGGATGCGGGCGTGGGCATGAGGGCTGTGCAGCACAGAGGCATGGAGCATGTCCGGTAACTGTATGTCCTCGACAAAAGTACCGACTCCCTGCAATAGCTGCGGGTCTTCGAACCGCTTTATGCTGCTGCCCACATAGGTTGTCACCGTTGCACCTGCCTTGAATCACTAGGAATTGGGATACTTGCCAGATACTTGATAGAAGGGACTACCGCCTATGGCGACGCCAAGCCGGATGCCTTGTGCCTGGGCCCAGCTTCATCACACCAGTCGAGGGCACAGCCTACTCAGGCGCCCCTCGACGTGGCATGACATTGGACTTGGTTTCTTCCCGCCTGACGACGTCAGCAGTGCTGCTCGCTGCTGCCGAGTGGGACTCCAGTTGCGAAAGAAGTTAGATCGGCCAGCTTACTTCGGAGACGTCCACCCGATAGCCTTCACCGTCGCGAATCCAGCACTCGCCCACGGCGCCTGGGGTGTTGCGCTCGGCGGTGGTGTCTGCCCGCTCCTCAATGGTGTCAACGCTCTCCACATGGAAGCCGAAGTGGTTCACGCCATAAGGCTGGGTGGACACGTTGATGATGGCAACACCAATGTGGCCGTCGGAGAGGTAGATGGTGCCGTTGGGACCTCGCTCCTTCTCTTCCAAGCCAAAGACGCTCTTGTAGTAGTTGGCCTCGGACTCCCGGTCTTGGGCGTTGATGGCGATATGCCGAATCCTCGGTCGCTCCATTGCTCTCCTCCTTGCCTGACTTGGTGCCTACTTTAGGCTGAAGAGGCGCGGCTTGCAACTTTGCATAGCTACGACACTCCTTGCGGTTGACATACAAACCGGCCATCCCTAGTATGATTGCAACCTGAACCATCTGCCGCTGGTAGCTGCCAGCCCTAGTTGGCCGCCGCGCTGAGCTAGAGTGCCGAGAAATGTAATCCTGGAGGAGGTATCACGTGGTAACAAAGCAGCTCAACAAGACCCTCACCGAGATTGGCCCAGGCACCCCCATGGGCGACACTATTCGCCGCTACTGGATACCGGCCCTCATCTCTTTTGAACTTCCGGAGCCCGACTGCCCGCCCGTGCGCGTCAAGTTGCTGGGTGAAGACCTCATCGCGTTCCGCGACACCAACGGACGCGTGGGTCTGCTGGACGAGTTCTGTCCACACCGCCGCGCTTCGCTCTGGCTGGGCCGCAACGAGGAGTGCGGGCTGCGCTGCGTTTACCACGGCTGGAAGTACGACGTTGACGGCAACTGCGTCGACCAGATGAACGAGCCCATCAGCTTCGCCGACAAGATACAAATCAAGTCCTATCCCACAGCGGAGATGGGCGACACGATATGGGCCTACATGGGCCCGGCCGACAAGAAGCCCCCGGTGCCCCGCTTTGAGTGGACACAGGTGCCTTCGTCCCACCGCTATGTCACAAAGGTAGTACAGGACTGCAACTGGCTGCAGGCCTTGGAGGGTGGAATCGACACCTCCCACGCTCCTATCCTGCACCGCAGAATCAGTCTTGACACCGACAAGCCCGGCATCCCCCTCGACTCGGACTTCGTTCAAGGTCTCGCACCCAAACTGCAAGTCGACAACACCGACTATGGCTACCGCTACTACGGTGTTCGCCCATTGGAGGGCAACGACACCTATGTGAGGGCCTACCACTACGTGATGCCCTTCACGCAACTGCGTCCCAGCAGTGGGCGTCCCCATATGGTGGACGGCCACGCTTGGGTGCCGGTGGACGACCAAACCGTGATGGTGTGGAATTTCGGCTACAGCTTCGAGGAGCAGTCCCTCGATCCCGACGAGAGCTACGAGCGCGGTTCCGGGAATAATTTCGGCACCGACGTGATCATCGAGAACGGCTTTCGCTCCATTCGCAACAGGGGCAACGACTGGCTCATTGATCGCGATGCGCAGAAGTACGAGACATTCACCGGCATCCAGGGCATCAACACCCAGGACCGCGCTGTGCAGGAGGCCATGGGCACGGTAGTGGACCGCAGCAAGGAGTTCCTAGGCCCCGCAGACATAGCCATCGTGCAGGCGCGGCGCCTTCTGGAAGAGGCGACCAAGACGGTGGAAGACGGCGGCGACCCTCCTGGCGTGAGCTCCAGCTACTACCACATCCGAGCCGCCGAGAACGTATTTGGCCCCGGCGTCGACTGGCACGAAGAGCTCATGAGCAAGATGTACCCCAGCGAGCCTGCTTCTACCCTTCGGTAGCTTTCAGGCCGTCCACCCGTGTAGCAATGTAAGGGCAGCCCTCGTGGCTGCCCTTACGCATGTAGAGCCTAGCAGGTCTGAATCTCAGAATGAGGTGGGCCCGGTGATACTTCTGATAGGAGGCATGGGGTTTATCGGTCTCCACACGACCTTGCGTCTGGTCGAGGCGGGGCATCCGGTGGTGATCACCCAATTCTCCACGCGGCGTGTGCCGGAAGCATTGGAACCGCATCTCGACAACGACGTGTTCGTCGAGCGCCTCGACGTTACCGACGTCTACAATCTCTTCGACGTGATGCGTCGCCGTGAGATCGATAGTGTCATCAACCTGATGGCCCCACCTGCGCGGGCTACCACGGCCCAGGCTGACTATAGGCTGTACACCGTGGGCCTGCAGAACGTGCTGGAGGGGGCCCGTACCTTCGGCGTAAAGCGTGTTTGTCTTGGGAGTTCAGTATCGGTCTACGCGGGACTGCCTCAGGGCCCCTTTCGGGAGGATGCCCCACTGCCCATCGACTCTCGGACCATGGTGGAGGCTTTCAAAAAAGGGATGGAGACCCACGCCTTCTACTACGCCTCCCGTGTAGGTCTCAACGTGGTCTCGCTACGCATTGGGAGCATCTACGGGCCGTTGTACTACAGCATGTTCAACCCAGCCAGCCGAATGTGCCACGCTGCCCTCAAGGGGGAGGAGCCCGACTTCAGCGACCGGCCCAACGGCGCACTGCTGGAATCGAATGCCAGCGACTGGACCTACGTGAAGGACGCGGCCCGGGGCATACAAATGCTGCATACTGCTGAGACTCTCAACCACCACATCTACAACATAGGCAGCGGGCAAGCCACCAACAACCGCCAGATATTCGATGCCCTGCGGGAGGTAGTGCCGGAAGCGCGTTGCTCAGCCCTGACAGCGGGCGGGGTCGACCGCAATCCTGTCATGGACATCTCTCGTATGGGTGCCGACGCTGGCTACGAACCTGAGTACGACATCCACGCGGGCGTCAGTGAATACATCGACTGGCTTCGGGATAACCCTCAATAAGCAACCTTACATAACAACCTTAGCCCTCAAGACAGGGCCGGGATGGCAGGGGTGTTACATATGCGGGGTCAAGTCCGGGTGCTGAACGAAAGCCTCGCGCAGATGGGCCGTGGCCTCCATCCAGTCCACGTCGCGGGGCAGCAGGACGCCGCCGGAGCGTGTGCGATATAGGTCGGGTCTGTCCACTGTGGCGGGGAGCGTGCCCTCCATCATGTCGAGGCAGGCACCAATCATGCGACGGCGTGTGCGGGCGATCATCAGGTCGCTGTTGCCTAGGTTCTCCTTGGTGCGATCGATGGTGTTGCCCATGCTCTCGGTGATAGTTTGGTCCTGTAGGTGGATCCCGTCGATGCCCGTGAAGCTGCCGTTCTTCTGCACTTCGCGGTCAAGGTTGTAGTCGTTGTCGAAGTTGTCGGCCAAACGCCAGCGACCCAGCCAACCCGTGGTATTGGGCAGGTAGCGGGGACGGCTGGAAGTGCCGACAATACCGCTGTTGCCGACCACGCTGCTGTTGCCCGACCGTTCCACCATGTCTCTGCTGACGGGGTTCGAGATGTGCCAGAACATGGTGTGCTCGTCGTCTAGGGGCACCCACATCCGTACCATCACCTGCGCCCCCAGCACTCCCGTGGGGATAAAGGTAAAGCAGGGGAAGAGGAAGTGCGCCAGACGCCAGTAGTACTGGTCGTCCTCAACGGGCCGGTAAGCCCCGTACGAAGTCCCAGCATCGGTGTCGACAACCTTGTATCGCGGCTGCCAGTCGCGCGCCGTGTAGTAGTCGAAACTGCCGGGGACCAACTCTTCCGGTGACGCACCGCCCAAGTGCAGGATGGCAAGGTGGGAGGTATCGATATCTCCCTCCAAGCCCTGCAACCAGTTGCACTCACGCTGCGCCGTCCATATCTGAGTGCCGCTCTCTTGCATGTTGGGCTCAAGCTCCGGTAGAGGAGGAGGCTCGGCCCGTGGCCCCATGTAGGCCCACACAACACCGTTCCTTTCGCGGGTGGGGTAGGCCGTTGCTCTAACCTTGTCCCTGAAGTCACTCTCTGGCGGTTCCGCAGGCATATCCAGACACTGCCCCCCGACATCGAACTTCCAGCCGTGGTAAACGCAGCGTAGGCCTTCTTCCTCGTTGCGCCCAAAGTACAGCGAGGCACCGCGGTGAGGGCAGTTGTGGGCTAGGAGGCCAATCTTGCCGGAGGTGCTGCGGAAGGCAACGAGGTTCTCGCCCAACAAGCGTATGCGCAGAGGTGAACCGCCCGGCCCGTCCAACTCGGAAGTCATGAAGGCTGGTAGCCAGTGCTCCCTCATCAGCTTGCCCATAGGCGTGCCGGACCCGACCCTAGTGACCAGTTCGTTCTCTTCAGCGGTGAGCACTGATGCCTCCTTCAGCTATGCTGGCAGTCCCGTATAGTCGTGGTCGGTTCTCTGCGTATGACCGATTCAACTCCAGTGTCAACGAAATGCGGAGCACTGCGTGGGCTACCGTTCGTCACCCGGGGCCCGTCACACCTGAGAAGGCCCGAACCCAAAGCCAGTCAGTGCTAGCAAGGTATTGCTATGCGCCGCCAGCTCAGGGTGCTCCACAAAGGCCTCGCGCAGGTGAGCAGTACCCTCCCACCAGTCCACCGAGCGGGGCAAAAGTATCCCCCCTGAGCGGGTGCGGTATAGCTCCGGCTTGTCAACTGTCGGGGGCGGAGTGCCCTCCATCATGTCTAGGCAGGCACGGATAATACGACGACGGGTACGGGCGACCATCAAGTCGCCAGTACCCAGGTTCTCCTTGGTGCGGTCCGTGATGCTGCCCATACTCTCGGTGACGGCTTGGTCTTGGAGGTTGACGCCGTCGATGCCGGTGAAGCTGCCGTTCCTCTGCACCTCGCGGTCGATGTTGTAATCGTTGTTGAAATGATCAGCCAAGCGCCAGCGTCCCAGCCAGCCAGTGGTGTTGGGCAGGAACCGGGGCCCACCTCCACTCCCGATGATGTTGCTGCTGCCCACCAAGGTAGTGCTGCCGGTTCTCTCCGCTGTGTCTCTGTTAACTGGTTTGGAGATGTGCCAGAACATGGTGTGCTCGTCGTCCACTGGGACCCAAATCTGCACCAGTACCTGCACGCCCAAAATGCCTGTGGGAATAAAGGTGTAGAAGGGGAACAGGAAGTGGGCCATCCGCCAGTAGTACTGGTCGTCGTCCGCAGGACGGTAGGCCCCGTAGGAGGTCCCTCCTTCGGTATCCATCACTTTGTATCTGGGCTGCCGGTCACGGACGGTGTAGTAGTCGAAGCTCCCCGCTTCAACGTCCTCGGGCGACACAGTCCCAAGATGCATGAAGGCTACGTGGCCGTGGTCGATATCGCCCTCCAAAGCCTGCAGCCAGTTGCACTCCCGCAACGCTGTCCAGATATAAGTTTCACCCTCCTGCATGTTCGGCTCAAGGTCCGGCAGGGGGGGAGGCTCGGAACGCGGCCCCATGTAGGCCCATACCACGCCGTTCCTCTCCTGGGTGGGATAGGAGACGGCCCGCACCTTGTCCTTGAAGTCACTCTCCGGCGGCTCTGCGGGCATATCCAAGCAGTGCCCATCGACATCGAACTTCCAGCCGTGGTAAACGCAGCGTAGGCCTTCTTCCTCGTTGCGCCCAAAGTACAGCGAGGCACCGCGGTGAGGGCAGTTGTGGGCTAAGAGGCCAATCTTGCCCGAGGTGCTGCGGAAGGCGATGAGGTTCTCGCCCAGCAAGCGTACTCGCAGGGGCGAGCCGTCCGGCCCGTCCAACTCCGAGGACATGAAGGCTGGCAGCCAATGCTCTCGCATCAGATTGCCCATTGGCGTGCCGGGCCCGACCTTCGTTATAAGATCATTCTCTTCCGTTGTAAGCATGGTGCCCCCCCTTTTTGGCTCGCGTTACCAGCATGGGCGTTCCTCGATTCGGCGCGCCTCAGCGTATGACCGTCACAACGGTCGTGTCAACGAGTTACACATCGTGGCGCGATTGCACTATAATAGCCAGCGATAAGCGTCACGGGCACAGCGCAGCCAGCAATACCCAATCGCCACGGAAGGAATATCATCCCATGGTGAAGAGAAAGCCGAAGAAAGAGAAGCCTGAGGAATCCGTCGAGGACTTCGTCCAAAAGATCAACCGGGACCAGAGCAAGTCTGCTGGGCTAAAGCAGCGCTTCGTCTGGCAGAGGCGCCGCCACTAGTCAGCTTGCTCGCGGAGGCGTTCGACCTCCGCTTGGAGTTCTCGTACCTGCTCTTCCGCCGCCTGGCGCGCTGCAGCTTCAGCCTGACGCGCTGTACTTTCTGCCTGTCGGGCCAAACGTTCCTGCCTCAGCGTGTTGAGCCATTCACCCGTGCCGCTATCTCTAAGGAGGAAGCCTCCGACACCTTCTTCTATCCTATACACAAAGTCTACGCCGAGGACTTCGCTGCGGGACCAGATATCGCCGTTGGCTTCGTTGTGAAGCTCAAACCGCTGATACTCCCCGTCCACTACGCGTTCGCCAACCAGCGGCTCTCCGTAGTACTCGGCCATCCGGTCGAAACGCCAGTACTCCGGGACCTTCATTTGTGCATAGGTTTCCCGCTTTTCGTGCAGGTCCCCTGGGGGCTGTGCTCTCGGACGCCACTTCCATCACGAACGCAGGAGTCTGTCCCCACTCCTCGATGCGATAGCTGTTACGGACCTGCTTTATTTGGCGGGCATCGACGCCGAACACGATAAAGCCGTCGGGGGCCATCACCGAGCCCGGCACGTTGGAGTCGTAGATCACGAAGGTCTGATTGGCGTAGAGAACAGTAGGATCATCCTCATATCGCGCCTTAAGAATGGACATGAGGTCAAGAATCGTCTCTTCTTGCTGCATACCGTCTTCCGGCGGCTCGGGGTCGCCTATCAGATCGTACCAAGGCGTTGCAACGGCGGACGCAGCGGACGATTTTTTATTAGATGTTGTCATAACGAGGCCTCCGCAGGGCTGTGCACCTACTCGGGGAATTTTGGCGTGGGGAAAGGATTAAAGGACGCTTAAGGCGCTTCTCTGACGCACTCCTCCAGAAGGTCGAGAGCCCTACGGGCAAACACCCACATGTTCGCCTCACGGTTGCTGTCGCCCGTCTCTACTGTGATGCTGCGCTCCACTGGGCCCGATACTGCGATGCAGGCATGACCCGCTGAGTCGCCGTAGCGATTGCCCGTGGGCCCGCTGGCCCCCGTCTCGCTCAGGGCCCATGTGGTGCCCACTGCGTCTCGCAGGGCGCGGGCGTTGAGCAGGGCATAGGCTTCTGTACTGGCACGGACGCCCTCCATCGCCTCGTCGGGCACCTGCAGAAACCCTCTCTGCGAGTCTCTAGTGTACGACACGACCCCGCCTACATAGTAGTCGGAAGCCCCGGGCACAGCCACCAAGCAGGCTGATATCAGGCCACCACCCGACGACTCGGATACCGACACCGTGTGCTGTTTCTCTCTGAGAGCCTCCGCAACTGCAGTGGCCATTGGGTCTAGGTCTGGCATGTTTCTCCCCTAAAAGATGTCTTGAGGGCAATGCGTCCGGCTATCGTCGGGTCCATGGGCGCAAAAGTGTGCCTGTGTCTACTCCAACTATGGTGCCGGTGATGGCGCGTGCGTTTTCCTTGGAGGCTAGCAGGAGGTAGGTCGCCGCCAAGTCCTGCGGTTCGATGGCCATCTGTAGCGGCGAGTTGGCTGCGATGCGGTCTGCGGCTCCGGGGCTCGCGAAAGAGGACTCTTGGTGCTGACCAAGGCTCTCCAGACCGCGCAGGTCGGTCATCGTGCCTCCAGGAGCCACGCCGTTCACTCTGATCTTGGGGGCCAGCTCCGCGGCCAACTGGCGGATGAGCCCCACCACGGCATGCTTGGTGGCGGTGTACAGCGAGCCACCACCTGCCGACTGGAAGCCGGCCCCGGAAGCGGTGAAGACCATGCAGCCTTCGCTCTCCATCAGGTGGGGAATGGTCGCCTTGGCCCCGAAGAATGGGCCCTTGACGTTGACGGCGAACTGTTCATCGAAGGCGTCGTTGAGCCGCTCGTTGGGTATGTCCACCAAAGAGACAAAGCCATCCACCACGCCGGCATTGCCCACGAAGATGTCCAGCTTGCCAAAGGCCCTAGCCGTATCGTCGGCGGCTCTCTGATTGTCCTCCAGTTTGGTCACGTCCCCCTGAATGGGGAAGACGGACTCGCCGAAGTCGCTCTTCAATTGGTCGAGGCGGTCGGACACTTTCTCAAGAACCGCGACCCTAGCGCCCTCTTCGATATAGCGTTGCACCACAGCCCGACCAATGCCGGAACCACCACCTGTCACCAAAGCCACTCTTCCATCCAGCCAACCCATGTGTTCTACACTCCCTTCGATTCGTAAGGCGATTACGTAGGCCGCAGCATCTGCGCTCTAGGCCCAGCGGGCGAAGCCCCAGCCTCCCCCGGTGCCTGCTGGCGTCCGGTAGACGGGCACGTAGTCCAGCAGCTCGAAGTCCAAGTGGTCCACCGCACCAGCAGCTGCCACCCAGTTCATGGTCTCGGAGTTGCCACCCCAGAGCCGGTTGCGTGGCAGCGAGCGCAGTGCGTCGGCATCCTTGTTCTTCATGCCGTCCAAGGCCATGCGATCGATTTCCTCATCCACCACGAAATGGCTGAGTCCGCCCGACCCCACTATGGCCACCCGCTTGTCGCTGTCCCAAGCCTCCACAGACGCCTTCACCGCCTGACCCAAGTTGTAGCAGCGGCGAGGGGTCACGATGTTGGGCGGATAGAAGGTGTTCTGGATGATGGGCACGATGGGCGTGGGGTTGTTGTTCATCAAGCGCTTGACCACGAAGGCGTAGGCATGGGGCATCCCTTGGCGTCGTGGATCCGTGGTCCGGTCGAAGTTCGGCAGATAGCCGGACGGACCCACATGGCCCCCTGACTCTTCCTTCACATAACGGCAGTGCCCCACGTCGAAGTCGGCGTCGATGAGCGACTCTATGAGGTGCAGACCGAGCTTGGCATCCACCGGCACGTCCATCTCCACGTCGCCATAGCCCCAAGACGAGGCCCGGATGGCCGGGTCTGGTGCGTTGGCCCCTCGCGGAATCAATCGTATGCTCTCTCCCCAGTAGATGGAGAGGCTGGGCATGTTGTCGTCAAAGAACAGCTCCTCTTGGTCGTCGCCGACGATGATGACAGTGTCGGGACGGGCTTCTTCCAAGGTCCGAGCCAACTCGGCGATGTCCCGCTGGATGATCTCGTGATGCTCGCGGAAGAGTTTGTCGTTGACCAGCTCGGATATGGAAGGGTCCGCCATCTCCAGAAGCTCCTCATAGGTACGCACCTTGCCGTCGGGCGGTGCCGACAGCATGGGGTTGGTGCGGTCGCGCTGCGAGTACACCGACAGCAAGTCCGGTGTCAGGCTCAGCGTGGGACTGTGGGAGGTCCCGATTCCCAGCACTATCTCTGCCATGTAAGTACTCCCTCGTTCGGTGGATTGGGGTAGGCCTGTTTGGCCGAATCCTATTATCCCCTCTGCCCCTAGTCAAGAAACCTGGAGGCTGGGATAGTCTTGGAGCGTCCAGGATGGTATACACTGGGACGCACTGAAACTACTCCCCGGATTGCCAGCGAGGTTGTATGACAACTGAAGCTGACGTAAACACTCGGCTTACCCGCCTTGAAACCAGCCACGAGCACTTGGCGACCAAGGAAGACATAGCCAATCTGCGGACTGACATGGCCAACCTGCGAACTGAGATGGCCAACATGAAGGCTGACCTCATACGGTGGATGGTTGGTGCCGTGATAGCCGGCCTGACTGCATCTGTCGGCCTAACCGCCGTCATCCTCCGGATTCTCGGTCCTTGGACATAGACCCCTCAAGTTAGGAGTAACCTGATGAGCATTGGCGTGTACATGCCCATACCTGCATACTACGTCGACCCTGCCTTCATGGCCCGCAAGGCCGAGGAGTTGGGGTTCGAGTCCATCTGGTGCGCCGAACACCCCATCATGCCGGTGCACACCACCAGCAGGTTCCCCGGCAATGAAAGCGGCGAGATTCCCGAGGTGTATGCCCACTTTGTCGACCCCTTCATCGCTCTGGCTAGGGCCTCAGGCGCGACCAGCACCATCAAGCTGGGAACGAGCATCGTGCTGATCACCGAGCGCAATCCCCTTTTGATGGCCAAAGAGGTATCGACTCTTGACGTCTTCAGCCAAGGGCGCTTCATCTTGGGGATAGGTACCGGCTGGCTGCGCGAGGAGACCCAGTTGATGGGCGGCGACTTCGATCACCGCTGGACACAAGCTCGCGATTCCATATCGGCCCTCAAGGAGCTTTGGACCAAGGATGAGGCCGAGTACCATGGGCGCTACTACGACTTCCCGCCAGTAAAGGTGTACCCCAAGCCGGTGCAGAAGCCCCATCCTCCTATCATGCTGGGTGGCATGGCCCCCAACGTGCTCAAGCGCGTGGTCAACTGGGCCGACGGCTGGATGCCGAACCGGGTAAGTGCAGCCCGCATCGAGGAGGCCCGCAGGGAGATAGAGGCGTTGGCGGGCGAGGTGGGACGCGACCCCTCCTCTATCAACATCTCGGTATTCGGTCAGCCCGCCGACCCTACCCTCGTGCAGTCCTTCCTCGACGCTGGCGCGGACCGCGTAATCATCAGCCCGCCGACCCACACTACCGACGAGGCTATGGGTGAGGAGCTGGAGCGCACCGCCAACCTGCTGCTGAAGTAACGGCCACTGAAGTAACGGCCGCTAAAGTAAGGGCTGCTGCGGTAGGCTCCGCACCCCATCCCAACCTTCCCCGTCTAGGGGCAAGCGACATGCCCCAGTCTCTACCCGGAACAGAGGGTGTAGCGAATTCCGATCCGCTCTCCACTGTAGAACTCAGCTAGGAAGTCCTCACGGCTGTCATAAGGGCCACGCGGCACCAGACGCCCTTGGAACGATATCTCCAGGGGGTCTACGTCGAAGGGATAGGGGCGCACGATGGCGTGGCTCTCGTCCTGTATTTCCAGCGCCATGGCCACGTCGTCCTTGCCCGTCAGCGTGGGGGCAGGGGTGCCGCTCAGCGCAGGAGAGGGACCGTTCTTCCTCTCGGTATTGTTGAAGGGATACCGGTTGCAGACGAACTGGGCCATCTGGTCGTAGACTTCCATCAGCTTGAAGTTGTTCCACAGGTGCTCGTCTGTGGCCTCTTCCGCCGTCTCGTCCGAGCTGCGGATATCCTGTAGAAGGCCTTGGCGGTACAGTACCTGCTCCTCCAGGTAGGCTTCCACATCCTGGTTGCCGGTGTAGTCCGGCATGTAGGGCAGCAGTCCCATGCCCTGATTGAGCAGGCCCGATATGTGCATCGAGGCGATATATCCGGCGTAGGGGTCTTGGGACGCCACCCGTTCGACGCCCCCGCGCTGGAAGTCCAGCCACCTATTGCCCATGTGACCCATGCTGCCGATATAGTCCACTGGATGCCCTTCACGGCTCAGTGTGGGCCGTATCTCCCAGTCGTACCAGCCGTTGTCATGCTCCTGCGCCGCCAGCACCATGGACGAGTAGGGACGCGGCCGCTCGAACTGGTCGTTGCCCCAGTGGGCCGCCAAAAGTCCGGCAATCCGCGAGTGGTCGATCTGCAGCACCAACAACAAGCGCTCTTCGTCGTATCCCATTACCATCATTGACCTGTCCTCCTCTTATTCGAGATGGTGTTGGCAGATGTATGGGGCTCCGCCTAGCGTCTCGTCTACTCATACACTGGAGTGGTCGATGCGGTCAAGTCACCCACGGCAAGCCACACTTCGGGCATCGGCACCCACTTCCCGGCCCCGGGGACACTTCATGTCTCCAGGGCCGCCTCCGGTCCCCGGGGATGGTATGCTATGGAGCATCCAGTCCAACCTCTAGGGAGAACAGGACGATGGCTGAAGAATCTCGCGTCGACGCACATGACAGGAACAAGCTGGACCGCATGTTGCAGGACCTCTCCGCAGAAACAGAGGAGCATACAGCCCTCCATGCCATGTTCTTGGTCACAAAAGAGCACGAGCACGCCCACGACGCCTTCCGACGCTTCCGAAAAGCATACGAGGACTCCGCGTCGCCCTTTCATTCGCTGACCATTTTCGGTCAGCATGGTGCGTCCCATGCCGGTCATCTGCTGGCGCAGGGTCTTGGCTTATCCGAGGACCGAATCCCAGTGCTGGTGCTCTTTGGCTCGCATCACGACTCTAGAGCCACGCTCTTGGCTCTGCCTGCGGCGGATGGCGGGTTGCAAGACGACGTCAGCACCGCGATCGGGGATCTGCTATCCGAAGGCTGCACCACCGAGGCGCTGGAGGGACTGACCCTCGCCACCACGTGCGAGCCATCGAAAGGGTCGATCGACAGTCTGCTACGAGACACCCTGGACACCCTGACGGCCGGACTCCCGGCTGGCTGACGCACCTAGTCTCAAACACCGCAAACCGAAGAGTGGACATAACCAAGACGGCAAAGGAGTCTCCGATATGGACTTAGAGTTGCAGGGCAAAGTGGCCATCGTCGGCGGGGCCAGCAAGGGGCTGGGACGGGCCTGCGCCCAGGCGCTTGCCGAAGAGGGGGCGCGCTTGGCCTTGTGCAGCCGTACCGCTGAAGACTTGGAGCAGGCCGCCGCCGAAATCAGGGACACCACGGGCGCCGAAGTGCTGGCGTTGGCGGGTGACTTGGAGCGCGCGGACACAATCGCGGACTTGGTGTCACGCACCGTCGATACCTATGGCGCATTGGACATCTTGGTGAACAATTCCGGCGGCCCACCTTTGGGCCGTGCCGAGACCGCCACAGAGGAGCAATGGGAAGTAGCAGTGCAACGCTCCCTGCTGTTCTTCAGCAGGATGTGCCGCGAGGGCATACCATACCTGAAGAAGCAGGGTGGGGGACACATCATCAACATCCTCGCCAGCACGGTGTACCAGCCCATCGACAACCTAGCCCTCTCCGGTGCCACCCGCGCCGGCGTTGTCGCCTTCACCAAGAGCCTTTCGGAAGAGGTGGGGCGCGACAACATCCTGGTAAACAACGTCTGCCCCGGCTCAATTACCAGCGAGCGCATGGTATCCAATGTCCGGTCCCGCGCTGAGCGTTTGGGCATTCCCTTGGACCAAGCACTGGAGGAGCGGGCCAATGAGGCCTCCCTTGGCAGACTGGGCCGCCCTGAGGAGTTGGCCCACTTGGTGGCCTTCCTCGCCTCGTCCAAGTCCAGCTACATCACCGGCGTCACCATCCGGGTGGATGGCGGTCTGGTGCGCTCCGTCCTGTAGGCACGCCCTAGGAGGTAACCTGCGATGCCGGGGCTACCACCCGCTGACTGGACGGCCCTTAAGAGATGCTGGACATAAGTCAAGGGATATCAAGCAGGATTCATGCCTCTAGACGCTGGAGCAATGGGGCCGGATGTGGTACGATAGTACTTGGTGGTAGCGTTTCATGTCCCTGCCCCAGACCGTGATAGCCTCAGTGGCCCCATCGGACCCATATGGTGTTCTCGTGTGTCCACCTGGTGGTCTAGCGCGTACTCTAGAGGTGAACAGACTCGTGCCAACCATTAGTAGAAAGGAGCACCGATGGACTACACGGACAAGACTCTAACATGTCAGGACTGTGGACAGGCCTTCGTGTTCACTGCCGACGACCAGTCGTTCCACGCTTCTAAGGGCTTCACCAACGAGCCCAAGCGCTGCGCCTCTTGCCGACAGTCAAGGCGCAACGAGCGGAACGGTGGCTACAGCCAGGCCCCGCGCGAGATGCATCCCGCGGTTTGCGCCGAGTGTGGCACAGACACCATGGTCCCCTTCCGCCCCAGCAACGACCGTCCCGTCTATTGCAGCGATTGCTTTAGCAAGCGGCGCACGGGCGGCGCACGTACCAGCTGGTAAACAAGCGATCAGACCGACTCAAGAGGGGGCGTCAGCGCCCCCTCTTGATTTTGCGCCTCGAGAGCTTCTGCCTATTAATATCGAGGCCCGCTCCAGACTCAGGCTCAACCTTGGGCACTACCACCTACGAACCTCTTCACTAGGAGGCGACTCATGGCCGACCTGACTCAAGGAGAGTTGCTGGCCCTAGCCCGCGTGGCGTCTATTCCCATACCGGACGAGGACATCGAGCCACTCACGCTGCGGTTCAACGCCATGCTGGAAGTTATGGGGGAATTGGGACGCTACCCCATTGAGGACGTCCCCGCCCTGCCTTCCCTGCCCCATCCAGACCGGCTACCGTCAAGCGGCCCGACAAGCCCATCAGCCCCGGCACTGGTTACCGAGACAGACGCACCACTAGCCTACAAACCCATCACAGAGTTGGCCCATCTGATCGCCAGCCGCCAGTTGTCACCCGTCGAACTCACCGACCTCTACTTGGAGCGAATTGGAGAGCACGACGGGGCGCTGAAGTCCTACATCAGCGTGACCACCGATATCGCGCGACGCGAGGCGGCCGAGGCCGAAGCGCATCTCGCAGCGGGGCAACCTTTGGGGCCGCTACATGGTGTCCCACTCGCTTATAAGGACGAGTTCTATACGACGGGCGTCCGCACCACCTGTGGGTCGCCGATTCTCAGCGAGTTCGTTCCCAGCTTCGACGCCACTGCTGTGGCCCGGTTGCATGATGCCGGAGCCATCATGTTGGGCAAGCTGAACATGACCGAATGGGCCACGCCTCTTACCTTGGAGTTCTACTACGGTCAGCCAGCCAACCCTTGGGACCTGCTCTATGACGCGGGCGGCTCCAGCACAGGTTCCGGCATCGCGACAGCCGCCGCTCTCTGCGCCGGAACGCTGGGGGAGGACACGGGAGGCTCTATACGACGACCTGCCTCCCACAACGGCTGTGTGGGACTACGCCCCTCATGGGGCCGTGTCAGCATGCACGGGGTGATCCCCGCCCTGTGGGCCCAAGACACCGCAGGGCCTCTCACTCGCACAGTGGCCGACTGCGCCCTTCTGATGAACCTGATTGCTGGGCACGACCCCAACGACATCAATTCCGCCAACTTGCCCGTCCCCGACTACACCGCATCCCTGCATGGCGACGTATCTGGTATGCGAATCGGAGTGGTCAAGGAGATGATGGAGGCTGAGCACCTGCACCCGGATGTGCGGGCGGCAGTCCAGGAGGCCGCCCGCGTTTTCGAGAGCTTGGGTGCGTTCGTGGAAGAGGTCTCCATACCGTTGATCGGCATGACCGGCGTCATCGGAAGCGCCACCGGGTCTGATCGCACCGCGTTGCAGTTCGGCCACCTGACCCGGCGCTCCCACCAGTACGACGCCGCCACACGTCGCTTCAACCTGCTGCCGGGCATAGTGCCCGCTGCCATCTACCAGAGGGCACTCCAGCTGCGGAGCCTGCTACGACAGCAAATGCTCGATGCCTGCGAGGGCTACGACGTGGTGCTGTCGCCCTGCCAGCCGACGCCTCCACCGACCATCGAGGCCACAAAGAGGCCCCTCGTATCACGGGATGACGCTCGCAGGGAGTTGCGCAACTACTCCTTCTCCGCACCTGCGTCAATCGCCGGCGTGCCCGCCATCTCGATACCCTGTGGCTTCAGCCTTAGCGAATTCGGGGAGCACGGGCTCCCCATCGGCCTGCAGATAATGGCCAAGCGGTATGACGAGGAGGCCGTGTTCCACGCTGCCCATGCCTTCGAGCAAAATACCCACTGGCATACTCTGCGCCCGCCGGTAGGCGACGCCTAGCCTTCGGTTTCACCATGCTCTGCGGGCGGTGTCCACCACCAGCTCCAGCTTGCGCCACTGCTGGTCTTCCGACAGCAGATTGCCCGCAGCCGTGGAGGCGAAGCCACATTGCGGGCTGAGGACCAAGCGTTCCACCGTTGAGCACAACCAACAGCTTGCGCATGCAGGCTGTGAGGGCCAGATTCTTTGGCATTGCCCGCAGCCGCCGCTGGGGTATTGTTGCTGGCAGGACTGTTGGTGGGTTCGCCACGGTGGTAGGCACCGTGAAGCTGATGGTGCAGCGGGTTCGGCCTGCTCTACCAGGAGTCTGGGCGTCTACCCCGGACAGTAGGCTGATTGTGAGCGATTCACCGATCGGACAGCACGGCGGACCATGGTAACAGCCGTAATTATATTCGGTGTCGCTTACATCCTCATCGTCACGGGACGGATCCCTCAGGTGCTGATCGCCGTGCTAGCCGCGATGGCCATGGCTTTCTCGGGGATCATCACTGAACAACAGGCTCTTTCTTACGTGTACCTTGAAGTCATCCTGCTGCTGGCGGGGATGATGTCTCTGGCAGAGGTGGCCGGCAGAACAGGGGTATTCGACTGGGCGGCCATCAAGAGCGCTCAGTTGGCTGGCGGCAATGGCCTTCGTACCCTCTGCCTGATGTCCGTGTGCACAGCCTTGGCTTCTGCCTTCCTCGACAATGTCACAGTGATCGTGCTCACGATACCCATCACGCTTTCGGTCTGCCGGACATTGAACGTCAATCCTGTGCCCTTCCTGCTTGCGCAGGTCTTTGCGTCCAACATCGGCGGCGTCTCAATCGTCGTTGCAGACCCGCCAAACATCATTATTGCTGCGGCAGGCGACATCGGATTCGTCGATTTCATGTTCAACGCCGCACCCGTGGCCCTCATCTCGATGGGCGTCCTGCTCGTTCTCCTGTACGTGTGGTTCAGGAACGAGGTCACCACAACCCCCGAGAACCGCGAGTCGGTGATGCGCCAGAACGCCGCCGACGCGATCAGAGACCGTAGCCTTTTGACCAAGGTCTGTGTGGTGTTCGCCTTCACGATTGTGGGGTTCATCATCCACGACAGTTTGAACGTAAAGCCCGCGTTCGTGGCCGTTGCGGGCGCCACGGTTCTGGTGCTGGTGTCGCGCCTAGATCCGCATGACGTGGTACAGCACGTCGAGTGGACGACCTTGGCGTTCTTCGCGGGATTGTTCATGATGGTTGGGGGTCTCGTGGAGACAGGGGCTACACTTCAGATACGAGAGTGGCTGGTGGAAGTGTCAGGCGGGAGTGAGAGGAACTTAGCATTCCTGCTTGTGTGGTTCGGAGGCATAACGTCAGCTATCATCGACAACGTCCCGTACACGGCCATGATGGTGGAGGTGGTCGAAGGATCCTCCGGAGGCCCCGGAGAGCACTCTCCGCTGTGGTGGGCTCTGGCCCTAGGGGCCGACCTAGGGGGCAACGCAACGGTCGTAGGAGCATCGGCCAACGTCATAGCCATCAGCCTTGCGCGGGCAAACGGGTATCCCATCAGCTTCATGCACTTCTTCAGATACGGCGTGGTTATCGGCGCCCTGACCCTGCTAGTCTCCACGGGCTATCTGTGGCTACGGTATTACTCGTAGCCACAGAACTCTGATAGAGGTACGTCTCAGTGCAAATGGGACGGAGTAGCCGCACCTGTTCGAGACAAAGTTGGCCAGAAGCCTGCCTGCACCGCACCAGCATCAATCGCCGATGTGCCAGTCATCTCGATACGCTGTGGCTTCAGACCTAGCGGATTCGGGGAGCATGATCTCCCCATCGGGCTGCAGATAATAGCGAAGCGGTACGAAGAGGAGGCAGTGTTCCACATTGCCCATGCATTCGAGCAGAATACCCTCTGGCATACTCTACACGCGCCAGTAAGGGACGCCTAGCTGCCGGGCTTCACCATACTTTCCGGGCGGTGTCCACCACCAGATCCAGCTTGCGCCACTGCTGGTCTTCCGACAGCAGGTTGCCCGCAGCGGTGGAGGCAAAGCCACATTGTGGGCTGAGGGCCAAGCGTTCCACCGATACGTACTTCGAAGCCTCGTCGATGCGGCGCAGGAGGTCGTGCTGGCTCTCCATGGTGGGGTCCTTGGTGCTGACTAGCCCCAACACCACCATCTTGTCCGCAGGCATGTGACGCAGAGGTTCGAAGGTGCCGGCGCGTTCGGTGTCGTACTCCAGCAGGAACCGATCGACAGGCAGGCTGTTGAACAGTCTCTCCGCTATCGGCTCGTAGCCGCCTTGCGCATACCACTTGCTCTGATTGTTGCCACGGCAGATATGGAGGGCCACCGTCACACCTTCCTGCCTCAACCCTTCGAAGCAGGACACGTCTGCCCGCACGGCCTCTTCAAAGGCAGCGTCGGGGTCCTGTCCCAGACCGTGCAGATGTTCACGCCATGTGGGGTCGACATAGTAGCTGTAGCGCGGGGCATCCACCTGTACGTAGGGCACACCTTCATTCACCAACGCTTGGAGTTCGGCCTTGATGATACTGGCGATATCCCATAGCAGCTCGGAGCGGTCGGCGTAGTGGGGGTCGGTGACTCCGGTCTGGAAGCTGAGCTGAGGGAACTGGTTGGGGCTGGGCACCGTCATCTTGAAGGGGCCGGGAGAATTGGCCTTGAGGAAAGCGACCTGGCCTTGGGTCAGCCGCCGCAACTGCTTCAATTTGGCCCCCACCACATGACTGATCCCCTGTTCCTGTGGAGGACCGCCTGGCCCCTGCCAGATACGTACTACCGGCGGGCTTTCGGCAGCAACGTATCCTTCCACCGACTCCATGAGGTCGTTCTGAAACCCGGTGCGGCGGAACTCGCCATCAGAGTAGACGTCCACGCCAATCCGCCGCTGCCTCTCCAAGGCCTCGCGAATTGCGCCGTCTTCGGCAGACGCCAGATCTGGCCGTCCGATGCGTCCCTCCCTGAAGGCTTCTCGGGCCTCTCTCACTGCGTCCGGCCGCAGAAAGCTCGCTAGATGGTCCGCTCGGTACTCGTTCATTTTCGTCGCTCCTGAGCGTTCTCGAACCTGATTTCCACACTGGCGTGTCCCGCCGATTATAGTCCTCACGGCCAAGGTCGCCATACTCAACTATAGCTACCCATAGCCGCCCATCGTTTTCGAATCGCCTTGACATTGATTCGGACTACATGCTAATGTCCGGCAACTTTTCTCAGGACTATGAACTATTCGATTTCTTGCGTATGGCATTAGACGAAATCAGGTAATATTAAATATCCGCAAGCATCCGGCTAACAAGACGGTCACAGTCTCCAGGGTTCACAAGCAGGTCTCAGGAGGTCGACAATGCTGCGAAAGCTACGCCGGACTCGTCTATTCCTCGTGCTGGGGGCCCTTCTCCTAGCTCTGGTCATTGCCTGTGGCGAGGAGGCCACCCCGACGCCCACCCCCGATACGGGGGATGTGGCATCCGCAGTACAACAGGCAGTCGAGCAGGCCTTGGCGTCGCAGACGACGATCGCCACCGACTCCGGACTCTCTGCCGATGAAATCTCGAAGATGGTCCAGGACACCATAGCGGCGTCCGCTCCTCAAGGCATGTCTCCGGAACAGATTCAACAGACGGTAGAGGCGGCTCTGGCCGCCACCGCAGACAGTGGCATCAGCGCTGAAGAGCTGCAAGCGGTGGTCAATGCTGCCGTGGTAGAGGCTGTGGCCGCGGTCACACCCGTCCCCACTCCCGTTCCCACAGCGGCGATGCCCGAAGTTATGGAGCTCGCGGGCACTTTGAGGGTGGGCGCTATCGAAATCGGCGTTCCTGTCTTCGTCCCCCAGAGCATGGCCTACCAGACCTACAGGCTCACCAACATGCTCACCCACGAACCCATGTGGGCCAGCGACTCTGAGGGCAAGACCATCCCTCGCTTAGTACGAGAATGGACCTTGGAGCAACAATCCGACGGTGTCTTGTACACCTTCCACCTACAGCCTGGGGCCAAGTGGCACACCAATCATGGCGAATGGGGTGAATTCACTGCTGACGACTTCCTCTTCAGCGCCGAGCAGGTCACCATGCCCGGCACCCCCCACTCCGCTGCGCGTCCTGTTCGCGACCTCTTCTACTGCGACGCCTGCGAGCTGACCAAGACCGATTCCTTGACCATCCATCTCAAACGCCCTGTGGCCGCCTTCGACATGCCTTGGCCCAACAGGCTGCCCAACGAGGCCATCTTGGGCTTCCACAGCAAGGAGCATATCGAGACGGTGGGAGAGGAAGCGGCCACGACCCAGGCCGTAGGCACGGGCCCTTGGGAGATGGTGGAGGCCAGAAGCGACGACTTCTACCACATGAAGGCGGTGCGCGACCATTGGCGCCATACCCCCGAGTGGGATGAGTTCTACTGGCTCAAGGTAGGCGAGGAATCCACTCGCTTGGCCAACTTCCTCACCGGGATCATCGATACGGGCCAGTTCACCTTGGAGTCGATCCGAGCCATCAGAGAAGAACAGTTGCCCGATGTGAAGTTCCTGGACCTCCCAGGTGCGATTCTGGATCGCATAATGATAGCCGGTCAGCAGTATTATCCGGATCACCCTGCCCACAACCCTGATGCCAATGGCGACATCCTCGTTCCCATAGGCGAAGAATCAGGCTACTTGGATACTTGCGCCGAGAGACCTTGGGTCTCGTGCGACCGCGATTTGGAATCTCAAGAGTGGGAAAACGCGCGCAAGGTTCGACTGGCCATGATAATGGCCATTGACCGGCAGAAGCTACTGAACAACCTCGCCTTCGGACAGGGCAAGCTCACCTCCATCGATAACTGGATCGGCCACGATTCCCGCGCGCGGCAATACGGACTGGATCAGCTGGACTACGAGTTCAACCCAACGCGGGCCAAGGAGCTTCTAGTGGAGGCCGGTTATCCTGACGGGTTTGAAATCGACGTGACATTGACCAACCGAGGCTTCCCCCATACCGAGGCGGCCGCCCTGATGCTGCAAGAGGTAGGCATTACCCCCAAGCTACAGAACATACCCTGGACCGCCTACCGCGCCACCACCGTGCGCCGCACTGCCCAGGGGTTGTTCAGCCACACCCTCGCACCCCAGGTGGAGCCGCTGCGTGTCATCGCTATCCTTCACGACTCCAAGGCCTCCAACAACTTCGGCTGGGAACACCCCGACTGGCAGAGGCTTGTTGACGAAGCCTTTCAGCTACCCGATGAAGCCGAGCGCTGGGCTAAGCAAGCCGAGATGGCGCGATGGAACTACGACCAGGTGGTTAGCTTGCCACTCTACGAGGAGGCGGCAATCTGGCCTCTAGGGAAAAACATTGACGACTGGGCCCAGATGGCTCCAAGCCCAGCCCTGCTCAGCAACTGGGAGTACGTCCCCCACCGCAAGTAAGCCTGCACCGACTGAACACCAGAGCCCCAATGAACAAGGGCCTCCCCCCAAACCGGGGGAGGCCCTTTCTGTGGCCTGTCGTTATGCTAGCTCTCGGCGGCGATCAGTGTAGTGCACTGATGCGCATGGCCAGTCTGGGAAGCCAATTGCGTGGTCGGCCATTGAGCGGTTCTCGCACGACCGTGAACCCCGCCGTTGCGAATAGGGCCTCTGTTCCGAAGTAAGCGTTGTCATCGCCGGTCCGCTGGGAGCCAGCTCGAGGGTAGGCCTCCACGGCAGGTGCGCCATTCTCGGTGGCGTACTGTACAGCTGCCCGGATTAACATGACCGCAATCGTCCTGATCGTCTACACGCGACGTGGCGCGGGACGCACCGACGCGTGTGAACTCACCACGGGGAGCGATCGCGATCCAGCCAACAGGCTCGCCATCCTCGAATGCAAGGTGCCTCGGAACACCGGAGCGCCTCGTCAAACCCGTTATGACTTCGCGTCGACGCTGGCTGAGAGAACCCGAACCCGGTAGCTCACGCATCTGCCGGTTGGTCAAGCGCGGGTAAATGCACCAACAACTCGCGCCGGAATTCCCGCGAAGCTCCGCCCACAACTCGTCCATTAGCTGCGGAGTCAGCGAGCGGAAGGTAATCGTCATTCTCCCTCCGCTCGCATCCACGCCCCGCGGCTACTTCGCGTGGGGCGCCGACTCCCAGTTGCTGAGCCAATCGGCGTTGCCGCCGTAGGCTTCCCAGCGGTCAAGCTCGGGGCCCAGTGGCCACACGATGTTCTCCGAGAACACTGTGAGCGACATCACATGGTCGAACATGAACCGCGCCAGATCGGCCTGCACTGCCCAGCGCTCTTCCGTATCGTAGGTGACGTTGGCCTTGTCTATGAGGTCCTGCCATATCGGGTGCTCGAACCCGAAGTTAATGGCGCTGCCGGTGTTGTGCAGGATGTTGTAGCCGTGCAGCGGCTCCACGTCCGATGCGGGGAACGCCTGCGTCCATAGCCCCTTGGCGGTACGGTTTACGTGGGTGGGACGCATGGCCGAGTAGGGCATGTTGGCCTGCTTGGTGGTTATACCGATATCCTCCAGCATGGTTGCAGCCGCCTGGGTCACCAGGGTCGACGCGCCGGGGGTGAGGGTGGCCGGAATCTCAAATCCGTTGGGGAAGCCCGCCTCTGCCAACAATCGCTTGGCCTCGGCAATGTCGTAGTCCCAAGTCAGACCGTCCAATTCGAACTGCTCCACCCGGTCGGGGAAGGGCGACCAGAACCGGATGTACCAAGGCTCGCCCTCGCCGTGGGCTAGGTTGTTTACCATCTTCTGACGGTCCAAGGCTAGGCTCATGGCGGTGCGCACCTTTAGCGCGTTCGCCCACTCTTCGGAGTTGATATCGCGGTCGCACGACACGTAGGGGATGCTGCAATCGTAGGCATTCTCGCCCACCGGCACCCGGGGATTGTCTCCGGTGTGGTTCGGGTGGTCGAGGTAATAGTTCTGGCCCAGCAGGTGTACGCTATTCTCGCGTCCTCCAGCAAAGCTCATGAACTCGACCCCAGCAAGGTCCTCGTCCCTTATCGCTTTCACCGAGTCGAGATCGAATTGGCCCGCATCGATAATCCCGGTAAGGAAGTTGGCCAGCCTCGTGGAGGCCTCGGTGACCTCCCACCAGATCATCTCATCCCATTCCGGGGTATTGCGCCAGTGGTCCCTCACTGCGCGGTTCCGCTTGAGTTCACCGGCCTTGACCTCGGTGAGTTCCCATGAGCCACTGCCCACTGATTGCTGGTTGGTGGCAACGTCCTCGCCCACGGCCTCATAGTGTTTTTTGCTGTGCAGAGACATACCCGAGGGCACGGGCGTCCGTGACCACCATGTGATCTCGAAGGTGGGATTGGGGCGCTTCAGCTCTACAGTGTGGTCATCGATCTTGGTCACCTCGCACCCCTCACACCAGAACAAGCGGCGCATGTTGCCTGCTGCGGCATGGGGCGAGGCTTCCTTGGCAACGTCTTCCAAGGACCAGATGAAGTCGTCGGCGCTGAATTCTCCCCAGTCGCCGTACTGTTGGTGCCACTTCACCCCCTCTTGCAGGTGGAATGTGAAGGTGGTTCCCATCGCGTCGACGGTCCAATCGCTCACCAGGCGGGGCCTTACCTCGCCATTGGGCGCTGCATAGAACATGGTATCGTGAGTGACGATGTTGTCGTACCGTCCCTCGACAAAGGGCTGGTTATGCAGCAAGAAGACAGGTGACCCCAAGTCCTGCATGGCCACGTCCAGTATGCCTGTGGGCTCCATGCCCATGGGCGGTTCGACCGTTGGGGCCGGGGTAGCTGCCGGTGTGGCCGTCGCCGCCTTTGGGGTAGCCGCCGCTACTGTGGCGGCTGGGGCCTGAGTGGCCTGCGTCGCCGCTGCTGGCTGTGCCACGGAGGTGCTGTCGGGGGTTGGCTGAGCAGGCGGGGGAGTGGATGTCGCCTCCTCGCCACAGGCAGCTATGGCTATCAGCAGTATCAGAACAAGTCCTATGCCCCAAGACCTAGCAAGAATGCTCATTATGGGTCCCCCTGTCTGGTTGTATCCGGCGTATCTTCCCTGTCTAACACCCTAGCTCATGTGCCTGTTGCCTGGGCCCCCCTACCTGCCGTCCTTGATTGAGTTGTCTGGATTGAGTTTTCCGGTAGGTCGCCTATTCCCAAGCCCTGTTGTCGACTGTCTCCTCGTAGATGGCGTTGGCGGCGACTAGGTCGGGGTAGCCTCGCATCCAGTTGTAGGTGTCCTCGAAGCGCTCTTGTGTGTACGGGGTGGGCGCGGCGTAGAGGAGACGACCCACCTGCAACTCGCCCGGCTCCAGCAGGCCGCCTGACTCATTGACGAAATAGTGCTCGAACCGGCGTGGGTCGTTGTTGATCATCTCGGCTGCCCGGCCTTGGGCGCGGAACATGGCGGCCAGCGTCAGGCCATCCAAATCGTCGCGGGCTGCCTCGGCGCGAGTGGAGTTGCTTTCCATAATCACTCGCAGGCCCATCTTCTGGGCGGAGCTAATCCAAGGCTCCATCACGTTGGCCCCAAGCACCTCGCCCTTGCGCACCGCCTCGATGCGCTCCCGCATGGTGCCAGCATGGGTCACCACGATGTGCTCTTTGGTCACGAACCCCTCCAGCATTTTCAGCGTGGTGAAGTGGGAGCCGTTGTATGGGCTCACCGCCACGGGCGTGTCCTTGAACTGCTCGGGCTCCACGATGCCCGAACTGGGCGAGGTGATGATGGCCTGACGAGTCATGGCCGAACCTAGGGCCACTATACGGGCTGGGCGCTGGTCCGATTGCAGAGACTCCACGGTGCGCTTCATCACCCCCCATTCGCACATGCGGTACTGGTCCAAGCCTCCCTCGTTGTACAGAGCTTCAAGACTGCGGTCGAAAATGCGTTCGCGCAGAGCGGCGCCCTCCGGGTTCACTCGCGCCGTTCCACCGGTGTCGACGACCTCCACGTCCAGCCCCTCGTCGCGGAACAGGCCTTCATCGTGGGCCACCATGACCGCGAGGTCATGCACAGCGTTCATCATGGAGATTCGGATCTTCTTCAGGCTGGTCTCGGTGGTCATGCTCTTCTCCTATTCTCGTGTGTTCTCTGCGTGTCTATGTGTGTTCTATTAGTGTGTGAAGGAACTGCCATGGAACGGGTACGGACAGCCTATTGGCAGCGGTGGGTACGCAGGAAAGCCCTTAGCCAACTGTTCCAATGGGCCTCGGCCGCCTCCATGGCAGCCGACTCGTCGCTTTCAGGCACACAGGCCACAACCCGCAGGTCAGTCGAGTTTAGGTGGGGGTCAGGCGAGGCGTAGTCGGCGACCAGCACCCTGCCTGCGCCACCGAGTTCCAGCAGCACCGCCTCCATCGCGGCCTTCCGGGGCGTTGGGCGGATGGACGCCGCAACTTCGGTGACGAAAGCGGCCTGTGGCTGCCGCTTCTGGAGCTCCTCCAAGACTTCTTCGGCCAGCTTTACGTTTCCGTCTTCCGCCATACTCATACACTCTCGAACTCGCGCCCACTAATATGCCCAAATATATTGAACAGCACACGCGGGGTCAATCGCTGGGCCGTCTCCAATAGGGTCTATCGATTGTTGGCGGGGTGCGACGTGATGTCGTACTTTTTAAGGTTGGGCAGCTATGGAGGGGTGGCATGGTGTCGCATTGTTGTACCTAGGATGCAAACGTGTTTGTATCTGCGAAAAGTTCTTTTGTATCTGATTGTTGTTGCATTGTCCGCATTGCTAGCTTTGGTTCGTATCTGAGAAAGTGTATGCGTGGTGTCTCATGAGGCATCGGGGCAGGCAATGGGACTATCTTCTTTCTTCTTATCGTCTTTCCAACGGGTCTTCTTTCCGAAGGGGCTCTTTCCCGAAGGCTGTTTCCCCAAGGCTTGGAGTACATGATATACCCAGGCAAGGTGACTGGGGCAAGGGTTGCCCGTCAGTGTCCGGTCCGCGTATCAGGTACGGGCAGGTTTTTTGCCCGGCACCGGGCCGAAAGGGAAGGGTAGGGATAGGAGATAATCGAAAGGCCCTGTGTCTCTACGGTTTTTCTGTTCCCCCTCACCGTTAGCGGCCTGTCCCCATGGTGCGCCAGAACGGTCGATGATGTATAGTCTCACAGATTCGCAACAGCAGGGAGCAGCTTTGTAGTATGAGGATACCTGTAGGATGCGCATAGCGGTAGACATTGGAGGCACCTTCACCGACGTTGCCCTTTTCGACGAGTCCCAAGGCACGGTGACCCCCGGCAAAGCCCTCAGCACACCCTCAAATTTGGTGGATGGCATCATGAGCGCCATGGGGCGCACCACGGAATCCCCCGCAGCCGCCGACCTCATCATCCACGGCTCTACCATCGTCATCAACTCGATCATCGAGCGACAGGGGGCCAAGACCGCCCTTATTACCACCAAGGGCTTTCGGGACGTATACGAGATCGGTCGCATCAATCGCCCCGAATCCTTCAACCTCTTCTTTCGCAAACACCGGCCACTGATCCCGCGGGACATGATCTTCGAGGTGCCCGAGCGTCTGCTGGCCGATGGCACCGAAGAGCAGCCGCTGGACGAAGAGGCCGCCTTCCAGACAGCCCACCACATCAAGGACATCGGGATAGAAGCGGCGGCCATACTCTTCCTCCACTCCTACCGGGAGCCGGGCCACGAGATTCGGATGCGCGAAATAGTGCAACAAGTGGCCCCCGATATATTCGTCACCGCGTCGCATGAACTGTCCCGGGAGTACCGGGAGTACGAGCGCACCTCCACCACTGCTGCGAACGCCTACGTGGGGCCGATGGTCAGCCGCTACTTGGGCAATTTGGAAAACCGCCTCGCCTCTGAGGGGTTCAAGGGCGGGCTGATGATCATGCAGTCCAGCGGTGGGCTGTGCGATGTACAGACGGCGCGTCGGCAGTGTGTACAGATGATGGAGTCGGGGCCCGCGGGGGGCGTGGTTGGCTCCATGGCCATGTGCGACGCACTGTCGTTAAATGACGCCATCAGCTTCGACATGGGCGGCACCACCGCCAAGGCGTGCGTCATACGCCGTGGCTCCCCCGACCTATCTCCGGACTATTTTGTAGGCGGTTACAACGAGGGGTTGGCTATCCGCATACCTGTACTGGACATCAAGGAAGTGGGGACCGGAGGGGGCAGCATCGCCTACATCGGCGACGGAGGGGCCCTGCATGTAGGCCCCCAAAGTGCCGGGGCCGAGCCCGGCCCTGCCTGCTACGGACGCGGGGGCGACCAAGCCACCGTCACCGACGCCGACGTGGTCTTGGGGCGCATCTCGCCCGACCAGTTCCTCGGCGGCGAGATGGGGCTGGACGGCCAGGCTGCCCACGACGCACTGCGACGCCAAGTGGCTGACCCTCTGGGACTTACAGCGGAGCGGGCAGCATCCGGCGTCCTCGCCATAGCCGTGGCCTCCGTGGCCAACGCGGTAAGAGCTGTGACCACGGAGCGCGGTCTCGACCCACGCGACTTCACACTAATCGCCTATGGGGGTGGCGGGCCGCTGCACGCTGTAGCCGTGGCCCGCGAGCTAGCCTTGGGGCAGGTCATCATTCCGGGCTCGCCAGCCCACTTCTCCGCCTTTGGGATGCTGCTGGCGGATGTTCGTCGCGACTACGTGCAGACCCATTTCCAGCTTCTCGCCGACATCTCCATGGAAAAACTGGAGGGGATGTACCGCCAACTGGAACAGGAGGGGATGCGCGAACTTGAGGCCATCGGCATAAATTCCGACCAAGTGGTCTTTGAGCGGGCTGCCGACATGCGCTATGTTGGCCAGGAGCACGCCGTGGCCGTCAACACCCCGGCAGCCGTAGGCAACGAGGATGCGCGTCAAGCCATCAAGAATGCCTTTGACCAAGCCCACGAAGTACGTTTCAGCCACAGCGCACCCGATGAGCCCGCCCAGCTGGTCAGCCTCCGGGTTTCGGTACTAGGGCACATGTCCAAGCCACCGCTGCCTCTCATATCCCAAGGCGTAGCAACGCCTCCTGCGGAGGCGAGGCGCCCATCCCGTCCAGTGATAGCCGACGAGGACGAGCGTTCCATGGACTGCGCCGTGTACGATCGCATGCAACTGCTGGCGGCAAACGTCATTGACGGTCCGGCCATCATCGAGGAACCCGCATCGTCCACCTTCATCGGGGCGGGCGACCGGGCCACGGTCGACGAGTACGGTCATCTTGTAATCAAGTTGGGGGCCAAATGAGCACGAGCACCGCACCCACTGCCACAAGCACGGGCTCCAGGGCCGACGCCATCACTGCCGAAATCGTCCGCAACGGCGTGGTCGCCATCACCGACGAGATGAAGACCAACCTGATGCGCACCGCCTACAACATGATCGTCTATGAGGCCTTGGACTTCACGGTCGGCCTGTTCGACGCCAAGGGCAACACCATCTCCATCGGCCTCGGTCTGCCCATGTTCATCCGTGGCCTGTCGGACGCTATCAAGGCCAAGCTGGAGTTCTACGGGAGCGATGGCATCAACCCTGGCGATATCCTGCTTACCAACGACTCCTACATCATGGGAAGCCACCTGAACCACATGATTTTCACCGTGCCCATCTTCTGGGAAGGTGAAATCGTGGCGTTCTCCTCGTCCATGGCCCACTGGCAGGACGTGGGAGGCGTGCTGGGCGGGGCCACCCGGGACATCTTCTCCGAGGGCCTGCAGTTGCCCATCGTCAAGATATTCAAAGAAGGGCAGCAGGACAGGGAACTCACCGAGATCATACGCTCCAACGTGCGCTTCCCGGACCTCGCCATGGGCGACTTTCGTGCCCAAGTGGCCTCTATCAAGACCGGAGAAAGGCGTTTCACGGAGCTGCTGCAACGCTACGGCAAGGATGCCGTTCTGGGCAGCATCGACCGCATCTACGATCAGAGCGAACGATTGGCCCGCTCGAGCGTCACCACAATCCCCGACGGGGTCTACGAGGCCGAGTCGTTCATGGATGACGACGGCGTCTCTATCGGCAGGACCATCCCCATAAAGGTGCGAATTGTTGTAGACGGCGAGGAAATGACCATCGACCTCAGCGACGTGAGTCGCCAAGTTGGCGGGTTCTACAATTCGGGTGCAACGGCGGGGCGCTCCGCCGCCGAGGTGGCCTTCAAATGCATCACCAGCCCCATGTGGCTGCCCATAAACCAAGGCTCCTTCCGCCCCCTGAACGTGGTGCTGCCTCCCGGCCGGGTAATCAGTGCCACCAAGCCAGCCGCCACCCGCTGGTGGATGACCATACCCATGACTGTGGTGGATACCATCTTCAAGGCCATGGCCCAAGCAGTGCCCGAACGTACCATCGCTGGGCATCACGCCGACCTAGTCTCTGCTAACACCTACGGCACGGACCCCCGCACCGGACGCTTCTTCTTCGGCCTCATCGGGCCTTCGGGGGGCGGCTTCGGGGCCAAGCACAATGAAGACGGCATGAGCGCCACCATCTGCATCAACGACGGCGACACCCACAACGGCCCGGTGGAGGCCAGCGAAGCCAAGTCTCCCCTCATCGTGCGCGATTACCAGCTGCGCCAGGACTCCGGCGGGGCTGGCCTACAGCGTGGAGGCTTGGGTTTGCGACGCTCCATCGAGACCATGGCCCCGATCACCCTGAACACCCAGATCGAGCGCACCCAGTGCTCCCCATGGGGACTCGATGGAGGCAAGGACGCCCTGCCCAACGGCATCACAGTACACCGCACCGAAGGCGAGACCATCCGACCCGACAACGGTAAGATGTTCGGCTTGCAACTCGAGGCCGGAGATGTGTACGTCATCGATAGTGGCGGGGGCGGGGGATTCGGCGACCCGCTGGACAGGCCAGCAGACAAAGTGGCAGGGGACGTCCGACTGGGATACGTGTCAGCAGAGTCAGCCCGTCAGGATTATGGGGTAGTGCTCGACGGCTCGCAGCAGGTGGACAAGCAGGCTACCGAGGAACTACGCGCCCAACTCCGCGCGAAGAGCTTAAGGCGCGAAGGCTGAGGGCCATAGTCGAGAGGAACGAGGCGGCCGCTGGTGGCTACTTGAAGTGTACCAACACCCGCTCCGTCAGCAGGCGCAGGCACTTCAGTTGGTGCTCGTAGGGAATGCGTCGCCCGAAGTTGATCTCGTAGACGATCTGGCTCAGGCCCAACTCTTCTACGAGCTGCTGTAGCCGCTCCACAACGGATTCGGGGGTGCCATACACTACCTTGTCCCGCAGCCAATCGTCATAATTCATGGACATAATCTGGGCCGCCTGTTCGCGCCAGTTGCCACTGGTACCCTGCCGGGAGGCGCTGCCCGCTACACGTTCACCCAGACGCATTATCGACGACGCCGTGCTTTCCATGGGCTCGTTGTAGGCATTTTCCGCCGTCTCCGCCACATACACTGGCACGCGCAGTCCGATGGAACCTTCTCCGGGATGTCCTGCTTCCTGCCGCGCCTGACGATACTGGTCCATGTAGGGGGCCAAGTCCCTCAGGGCGAAAGCCCGGGATGGGTTGACGATGATGGGATAGCCCATGCGCCCGACTATGGGGAAGGTCTCTGCCGAGGTCACGCCAATGCTGATGGGCGGATGGGGCTTCTGGAAGGGCTTGGGCGTGACGCTGAGGGTATCGCACTGGTAGTGCTCGCCCTCGAAGGAGAACTCCTCCATAGTCCACGCCTTGGTGATGATCTCAAGGTATTCTTCGAACCGTCCGCGGCTTTCAGCGAAGGGTGAGTTGAAGGCGTCGTGGTGGTCAGGGAAGGTGCCCCGTCCTATGCCGAAGTCCAGCCTTCCTTGGCTGATGTGGTCCAGAGTGGCCCCTTCCTCGGCGAACCGCAGCGGGTTGCCCAAGGGGAGACAGACCACACCCATGCCGATTCGCACCCTCTTTGTGCGGGCGGCTATGGCAGCGGCCACGGTGATGGGTGATGAGAGGACGCTGACAGGGGAGAAGTGGTACTCGGGTAGCCATACAGAGTCCACGCCTAGGCTCTCCGCCTCATCTACCATTGCAAACGACTGTGCGAAAGCCTCTTGGTCACTCAGCCCACCCAAGTAGGGAAACTCTACGAACAGTCCGAAGTCCATGCTCTACTCCTCGGCGCCTACTGGCACCGCAGCTCCTACGGGAAATACACCAGCAGTTTAGCCGAGTTTGAGCCGGAAAGCATCCCGCTGTGTCTTGCCTTGCAGCTGACGGCCACTGCTCATCCACGTAGGAATAGGAAATAGGGCCGTTGCCATACATCTGATGGGCACTCTCGAATGTTCTATGAATATGTATCGTTACATATGACATCAACTCTACATGGAATAGTGGCGCACAAGCGCATCATGTGCTATAAAGGCGCAACCTCAATTGCAGGCTGTTAATTCGAACCTCGATCACTGGTGATTTACAAAACGCTAGGAGGTCTCGGACATGCCAAGGCATCTGAATTTCCACCTACTGCTCTTTCCCGGAGTTCTCCTCATCCTCCTTGCACTGATTATCGCTTGCGGTGAGGAAGCCACGCCTACGGCCGCTCCCACTGCTGAAGCGACCACGGCCCCTCCCGCAGTCGCTACTACTGCTGCGGCACCGGCAACGACCACCACCACAGCGCCCGCGGCGGCACCGGCAGCCCCCGTCGTTACCGCTGCCCCGGTTGCCACGCCCACGGCAGTAGCAATCCCGGCACCAGCCCCACCTGCGGCCATGATGGAGCAAGAGGGCACCTTTGACTTCTCCGTGCCGGAAATGGGCCCGCCGAACTTCGGTCTCTCCATCCAGGACTACCAGCCCCAGAAGACCGACGGAATTACCACCGGCGAGGCCATGTTCGCCACCGACACGGAAGGCATCGTGGTGCCCCGTCTCGTCACCGAATGGGACGTGGACGCCGCTGGCCTTGTTTACACATTCCATCTACGCGAGGGCGTTCCTTGGCGTACAAACAGTGGCGACGATTGGGGTGAGTTCGACGCTGATGACTTCATCTTCACCTGGCAAGACGTGGCCACTCCGGGAGCGCCCCACCCGATCGCGGGAGGCTCCCGACGCACCTTTACCTGTGACGGGTGCGCGATGGTCAAGCTTGACTCTCACACCGTCCAACTCACGCGCCCCAAGCCCACTATAGAGATCACATGGCACAGTCGCATGCCCTTGGGCGCCTCCCTTTCCATGCACAGCAAGAAACACTACGACGCCAAGGGAGCGGAAGAGGCGAACCGCGAGTCCGTGGGCACAGGCCCCTGGGTGCTCGCTTCGGCTACTACCGGTGTGGACCGAAGGTTCGACGCCGTCGAGGACCACTGGAACAATAGTCCCGAGTTCGCCGAGATGATCTGGCATGAGATTCAGGAGGAGTCCACCCGGCTGGCCAATTTCCTCTCGGGAACCATCGATACCGGCTCCTTCACCCTTGAGTCCATCCAAGCCATCAGGGGAGAGGACCGCAGTGACATAAAGTACATGAGCTTCCCAGGGGCTGTGGGCCTGTATTTGAACCTGCTGGGTCAGCAGTACTATACCGACCACCCGGACCACCATCCCGACTCCAACGGTGATATCCGAATCCCTATTGTGGATAACGCCTTCGATTGCTCCTTCGCTTGGGTTTCCTGCGACCCCGACACCAACAGCGAGGAGTGGAACAAGGCGCGCAAGGTCCGGCTGGCGATGAATCACGCCATCGACCGTCAGAAACTGATCAACAACCTGGCCTTTGGCGAGGGCCAGCCCCTTTACCACATCTGGTTCACCGGCCATTCCGGCCGGATGAAGCAGTTCGGCCTAGACCAGTTGACCTTCGAGTACGACGTGGCCTTGGCCAAACAACTGCTGCAAGAGGCGGGGTACGAGGACGGCTTCGAAATCGATATGGCCCTCACCATCCGGCCCTCTCCCGGGGCTGTGGAAAACGGAGAGGCCGTCTGCACCATGTGGCTGGAGGTTGGCATTCAGTGCAACCAGCAGAACCGGCCCTTCTCGGAATTCCGGCCTACCTTGGTAAGCCGAGCCGCCAAGGGCGCCAGCACACAGGCTACTATCGCCACCTTCGAGCCGCTGCGTACCATGCAGGTACTCTTCAACTCGACCAACTCCATCAACTTCGGTTTGGAGCACCCCGACTGGCAGGCCATGATGGAGGACGCCCTAGCGACCGTTGACGAAGAGGCGAGGTGGAGCAAGCAGTCTGACATGGCCCGCTGGCTCCACGAGCACGCCCTCACCATCGTCACCTACGAGGCCAACCAAGTGTTTCCCGTGGGGCCGGAAATCGACCCCTGGCAGCCCATGGCCGGCACCCTTGACTGGCTGAGCAACTTCGACTACGTGTCTCATCGCCAGTAAGGCAGCATAAGTACGGACCCTAGCCTGAGACTAAGAAAGGCGCCCCGGGATTGCCCGGGGCGCCTTTCCTGTCTTTCATACTCAGGGCTGCGGTGCAGGCCCCACCTAGCAGAAAGCATAGCTGTGTGCTATAAAGGCGCAACCATCAGCGGGCAGTTGAATTCGACCATCGGCCACTGGTAGTTAGATAAAGATGCTATAGGAGGTCTCGGAAATGATAGGGCGACTGAAGTTCGACGCACTGATACCAGGAGTACTTCTCATTCTTCTGGCACTGATCATAGCCTGCGGCGAGGAGGCCATGTCCACCGCGGCCCCAGCGGCAACGCCCGACGCCACCACGGCCCCTGCTCCGGCCGCGACCACGGCTGTGGCCCCAGCCACTACCGCCGCTACCGCGGCGCCGGTCGTATCCGCCAGCACTCCTGTGGCAGCACCCACCCCGGAGGCCGCACCGCCTCCGGCCATGATGGAGGCTACCGGCATCTTCGACTTCTCTGTCCCTGAGATGGGGCCCCCCAATTTCGGGCTATCCATCCAAGACTACCAGCCCCAGAAGACAGACGGCGTCACCACCCACGAGGCAATGTTTGGCACGGACACCGGGGCCAACATTGTGGTGCCCCGCCTCGTCACAGAATGGGACGTTGACCCCGCTGGTCTCGTTTATACCTTCCACCTGCGTGAGGGAGTCCCTTGGCATACCAACTATGGCGAGTGGGGAAATTTCGACGCCGACGACTTCATCTATACTTGGCAGGACGTGGCCACTCCCGGCGCGCCTCATCCTATCGCGGGGGGCTCCCGGCGCACTTTCACCTGTGAAGAGTGCAAGATGGTCAAGCTCGACGCTCACACCGTGCAACTCACGCGTCCAAAGCCCACAATCGAAATCACTTGGCACAGCCGCATGCCTGTGGGCGCCTCTCTCTCCATGCACAGCAAGAAGCACTACGACGCGGTGGGCATGGAGCAGGATAACCTGGAGTCGGTGGGCACCGGGCCTTGGATGCTGACCTCGGCTACCAGTGGTGTGGACCGGAGGTTCGAGGCCGTACAGGACCACTGGAACAAGAGCCCTGAATTCGCCGAGATGATCTGGCACGAGATACAGGAAGAGTCCACCCGCCTGGCGAACTTCCTCTCGGGGAAGATCGATACCGGCTCCTTTACACTCGAATCTATCAAGGCCCTCAAGGACGAGAATCGGGACGACATCAAGTACATGCGGTTCTCCGGCGCCGTGGGGGTCTACCTCAACATACTGGGTCAGCAGTACTACACCGATCATCCCCATCACCTACCCGACGCCAACGGGGACATCAGAGTGCCGCTGGCGGAAAATGCCTTTGATTGCTCCTTCCCTTGGGTCTCCTGCGACCGGGACACCAACAGCGAAGAGTGGGACACGGCTCGCAAGGTCAGGCAAGCCATGAACCACGCCATCGACCGTCAGAAGCTGGTCAACAACATCGCCGACGGCGAAGGCCAACCTCTCTTCCACATCTGGTGGCCCAGCCATGACCAGCGCATGAAACAGTACGGCTTGGACCAGCTTACTTTCGCCTACGATGTGGCCTTGGCCAAGCGACTGCTGGACGAAGCCGGCTACGCCAATGGTTTTGAAATCGACATGGCCCTCACTATCAGGCCCTCCCCTGGCGCCGTGGAGAATGGCGAGGCTGTGTGCACCATGTGGCTGGAAATTGGCATTGAGTGCAACCAGCAGCCCCGGCCCTTCTCCGAGTTCCGGCCCACCCTAGTAAGCCGAGCCGCCAAGGGCGCCAGTACACAGGCAAGCGTAGCCACTTTCGAACCTTTGCGGACGATGCAGATACTCTTTAACTCCACCAACTCCATCAACTTCGGTCTAGAGCACCCCGACTGGCAGGCTATGATGGACGATGCCCTAGCCACCCCGGATGAAGAGGCGAGGTGGGAGAAACAGGCCAAAATGACCGCCTGGCTACATGAACATGCTCTGACCCTTGTCAGCTTCAGCGCCAACCAGGTGTTCCCCATCGGCCCCGAGATCGACCCTTGGGAGCCTATGGCTGGCACCTACGACTGGTTAAGCAACTTCGAGTACGTGCCGCACCGCCAGTAAGGCACTTGTACGATGGGACGCTGAGTCCTTGAGGTCAATCAGAGAGGCGCTCCGGGTATCTCCCGGAGCGCCTCTTAGTGCGCCTTGCGCCACTAAGGCGTGGTGCACTGGGACAAGCTCACAATGGAAGCTGCGCTCACAATACGCTAATCGGAGGTACCGGGTCGGCTGAGGTACGGGTCGTCCAGCCTAAGGATAGGGAGGTACAGATATCGTTCGTAGGCCATGACCCGGTTGGCCGGGGGTGTCCACCGCCTTGGGAGGGGCCGAGGGTATCGGCCTCGCAATCGCCACCATCCCTGCCGGATGTAGCTCGAACCTCCACCACCACACCAACTGCGAGTCGGCCATCTACGTCATCAAGGGACGGGGCAGGTTCCTGGCAGGCAACCGGCTGTCCACGGCCCTGCAGTTCCAGGCAGGCGATTTCATCTACGTGCCACAGTGGTCCCTGCACCAGCCGGTGAACGACGGAAACGAGCAGGTCGCGATGATCGTGGCCCGCAACGCCCCCGTTGGGATCGTCGAGGGTTACACCGGTCCCCGGGCGCTCAGCCCATTGCCAACTCCCGCAATTAACGAGCGCCTAAAATTAGCGGCGTCTGAAATCGTCGCCTCCTGAAGCGGAGGTCTCCTTTGGCCGGAGAGGCCTCGTTTGAGGCTTCTCCGGCCAAAGGTCTTGATGCCAAAGATCAGGGAAAGCGACTGCTCCCCTTACGCCATTTCGTGCCAGCGGGCCATGTGCTGGCGGTGGGTCTCCAGGTATGCCCCAGGCTGGAAGTGGGTGTCGTAGAACTCCATGTCGATGTGCTGAGCTTGGACGTATGGTCCGGCGACCATCGTTGGAATGGTTCCGGGGAAACGGCCATAGGTGCCGTAGATGTATTGGGCCACATCGCCCAAGCACTCGACGAACTGCTCGCTGTAGCGCACCACGCTGCTTTTCACCTCATCGGTGCGGGCAAAGGCGCCCTCCGTCTTGGGGTCGTAGGTACCGCCCTCACCGAACATCTTCGTCACCAATTCTCGCGCCGCCGTCCTCATATCGGGATAGTGGGGAGGACACATCGCTTGGAAGTAGCCTTCCAGCCCCACTGGGTTGGGCCCAGAGTAGCGGTCGTCGCGCACGAAACGGAATCCCATGCCGGGCGTTCCCTCGTCAGCGTAGGCACCCATGGCACTGAGACCGTTGATACCGGTGTACAGCCAGCCACCCAGCCCCATGGCCTGCAGCGACAACACGGCATTGTGCCCCATGATGGCCGTCGACGTGTTGGCAGCTAGGGACAGGTTGTACTCCATGACCGAAACGGCAGCCTGTTTCGTCGTCGACAGCATTCCCGAGCGGACGTAGGGTTCGAGGTTGCCCGCGGTGCATCCTGCCATGTCGTCGTATATCTGGTAGCCGTTCATCAGGCTAAGGGTAATGATTTGCAGGAAATACTCTGATAGGTCGGCCACCGGCATGAGGAGGGTCGAGCCGGGGAAGTTGGCGTTCCACAGGTTGTGCTCATGGAGGTGCGGGGCCTCACGCGGCAACTCCAGCCGCTTGTCCGACACCTTCGTGGTAGAGTCCTTCAACTGTTGGGTGATGCTCCGCAGGTCGGCAGACCCTTGGGAGGGCTGGCTCACTGTAGGAGGCAGATCGTTGGCATGCACCATGTAGATGCCATCATCATCGGTGTAGAACAACTCCAAGCTGCCTACTCTTGTAGGGTAGGTGTGCCCGCTGAAGCGCAGCGTATAGCTGGGGTAAGCGTTGGGCGAAGAAGTCGAATAGGGCACGCCGAAGTGCCAACCGGTCACACCGGTAGCGGCACAAATCAGGATGGCCTGCTCGGTCTCCGACAAGGGCAGAGGTTCCTGCTGCGACTTGAATGCGAGAGGGCCCCCCGGCACCTCCATACCCATGGCGAAGCGACGCGCCCGCCGGCCCGTCAGCGCCTCCCCCAAGGGGAAATCCCATACCTGTCGGAAAAAGTCTTCCTGTCCAGAGAACGAGTCAGCCATCGCGAACCTCCGCATGCCTCGCAGCCAAGAGCTGGGGCGTAGTCAAACATAATCTTGGGTTGCAACCTACCGGGGCTACCTTCCTATGTCAAGGCGGCCATCCCGACCAAGGGCCCGCCCAGAATTGGTAGAATAGCAGATGGATAGCGGGCCAACTCGACCAACGAGATGATTCGGCCTATTGTAGGGAAAGCTCCGAGCGGGTGCCGAACGAAGGGGAGACGCAGAACTATGAAAGGCAACTCTACAAGCCCGAGGGGCACGTTGGAGGGTTCGCCGGAGAACTACCGAGCCGACTAACCTGAGAAGCCGTTCGGATTACAAGCCCAAAATTGCTAGAATGCTCTCGACCTCAGACCCCACTTATCCCGGCCAGAATCAGGAGGCCACATGGCAGTGACACGCATAACAATAGAATCCCGCGAGCCTTTCGCTCAAGGTCAGGGCTTTGATGATGTCGGCGCCTACGAGATGCTCAGCGGCGCTCTGGAGTTCTCCGTAGACCCCATCCACCCGGACAACGCCCGTATCACCGACATAGAGCTGGCACCGCGGGATGGCTCCGGGCGCGTGGCCTTCAGCTCCAATTTCCGCATATTGCGTCCCGTTGACCCCGCGCGTGGAAATAGTCGTCTGCTGCTGGACGTGCCCAACCGTGGGCGTGGCCCGATCCTCCGCAACTTCAACGACGCGCCAGACGTGGTAGCAGATGCGCCTATGCAGCCGGGTAACGGCTTCCTCATGCGTCAGGGCTACACCATAATCTGGTGCGGCTGGCAGCATGACTCCCCGGATGCGCCGGGGGTGCTGCGCCTGAACGCCCCTGAGGCGCTGACGGCTCAAGGACGAATCAGTGGCCGGCTCATGGTCACTTTCCAGAACAATGCGCCCAGCCAAGCGCAATATCTCGCCGACCGCATCCATGTCGCATATCCTACCAACGACCTGAACGACCCCAACGCATTTCTTACAGTTCAAGACTACGAGGACGGGCCTGAAGCAATTGTGCCTCGCAGCGAGTGGTCTTTCGCCATGCTGGAGGACGGTCGGCCTGTGCCCGATGCCTCTCATGTCTACATGGCTGCTGGGTTCGTACCCGGCAAGGTATACCAGCTTGTCTATGCGACGACTGGTGCGCCAATCGGCGGCTTGGGCCTGCTGGCCACCCGTGATTTCGCCTCGTTCTTGCGGTACGGCTCTGGCGAACAGGGAAACCCATGTGTCGGTGGCGTGGAGTACGCATATGCCTTCGGCTCCTCGCAGAGCGGCCGGTTCCTGCGCGTCCTGCTGCATCTTGGCCTCAACCGCGATGAGCAAGGACGTACCGTGTTCGACGGCCTGATACCCCATGTGGCCGGGGCGAAGCATGGCGAGTTCAATCACCGCTTTGCCCAGCCCTCCAGCCAAGCCAGCCGCAGCCCCAACAACGTCTCTCCTTACAGCGATCTGCCCCAGACCGATACGGAGACAGGCGTCACCGACGGAGTGCTGGCGCGGCTCGCCGAGCATGGCGAGTTGCCCAAGGTCGTCTACACCTATACCTCGTCAGAATACTGGGGAGGCGGTGGCTGCCTCACCCATGTCGACCTGCAAGGCAACCGAGACTTGGAAGTGCCGCCATCCGTGCGCATATATCAGTTTGGACGGGTGCAGCACCCTCTACCGTCCCCGGAGTTGCGCCACATGGACCCCGGGAATGGGGCCCATGCCCAACACTACTTCAATACCATCGACTACCGGCCGCTGCTCCGCGCAACCTTGGTGGCCTTGGACCGCTGGGTCACCACCGGCGAGCCTGCTCCTGTCAGCAAACACCCTCGCCTCGACGACGGCACCGCCGTCGCACCCGAGAATACGGCATCAACATTCGCGTCCATCCCAGGCACCCGGTTCCCTCGCGCCTTCCGGCAGTTTACGCGCCTCGATTTCGGCCCCCAACCTGGGGTGGCCACCAACCATCCCCCCAAAATAGGCGGCCCCTACCCCAACCTCGTTCCCGCCATCGACAAAGATGGTAACGAGACCTGCGGCGTCATCATGCCTCACGCAGCGGTACCCTTGGCGACCTATACCGGCTGGAACACGCGCCATGGTGACGTTGGAGGCGAGGGCCACATCCTCTCCACAGGAGGCGGCACAGGAGGGACCCTCATCGGCTCCACCATCCCCTTCGCCGCCACCAAGTCTGAACGCGAGGCCACAGGCGACCCCAGGCTCTCCATCGAGGAACGCTACACCTCCAAGGACAGCTACATTCAGAAGGTACAGACGGAGGCACAAGCCATGGTCGACGCCCGATACCTGCTATCCGAGGACGTACCCACCACCATCGACCAAGCATCACACCACTATGACCAGATTGCGGGCCGAGTCCCGGAGCCTCAGCCCGCGGACAACTGAACTACAACTGATGCTGGAGAGGTGGGGAGAGACTATCCGTCTCTCTCCCGTGAGGTGTGCGGAGCTTGCGTCATGCGGCCGAATTGGCCAAAGAGTGTATCCCGCTGCTCGGACGTCCTGGCATCGCAGTACCACACGGCAACACCAATCCATGAACTCTAGATACTGAGAGAAGAATGACCGACGCTTTCAATATGGCTAACCTCCCGTCCCAAGACCTCGCCCCCACCGCCCGACGTGTTGTGCAGAACGTGGAGCGGGTGATTGTTGGGAAGGGCGAAGTTGTGGAGCTGATGCTGGTGGCGTTGCTGTGCGAGGGACATGTGCTGATTGAGGACGTGCCGGGCATCGGGAAGACTATGCTGGCTCGATCCATCGCACGGTCGCTCGACTGCACCTTTCGGAGGGTGCAATGCACTCCCGACCTGCTGCCTGCGGACATCACAGGCACCTACGTCTACAACCAGCGGACCTCCGATTTCGAATTCCGTGCTGGGCCTATCTTCACGCAGGTATTGCTGGCCGACGAAATCAACCGGGCCACGCCACGCACCCAGTCCGCGTTGCTGGAGGCGATGGAGGAGAGGCAGGTAACCGCCGAGGGCGACACCCGCCCCCTCCCTCGACCATTCGTAGTATTGGCTACCCAGAACCCCATTGAGCTGGAAGGCACATTCCCGTTGCCGGAAGCACAGCTCGACCGCTTTCTGTTGCGAGTACGCATGGGCTACCCCAGTGAAGAGGATGACCGGACTATTCTCGACAGGTTCGCCGAGGGGAGCCCTTTGGATGACCTGCCAGCGGTGTTGAGCGCTGACGAACTGATGCGTTTGCAGCAGGAATGTCGGCATGTACGGGTGGAAGATAGCGTCCGCGAGTACATTATCGCTCTGGTCCACGCCACGCGGGAACATGCACAAGTGGAGTTGGGCGCAAGCCCCCGGGCCATGCTTGGGCTGTTCAGGTCAGTCCAAGCCTTGGCTGCCGTGCGCGGCCTCGACTACGTGCTGCCCGACCATGTGAAATACATGACGTCCTACGTCTTGGAACACCGCATTCTGCTGCGCACCCAGAGCCATCTTCGGGGGCTTGCCACTTTCGAGGTGCTCCGGGAAGTGCTCGAGTCAGTGCCGGCCCCGGTAGAGTCGGTGGGCAGCGAAGCTGTTGGGCGAGGTGAACGTGTGGGTACGAATGAACCGGCAGCAGCGGAGGAGGGCGTCCCGGCTACGGGTGGGCCGACGTGCTAGGCGGCTACTGGCTGCTCATCACTGTAGTTTTGTTGCTCGTTGCAGGCTTGCTGCAGCAGACTCCCCTTCTGCTGATCGCTCTGCTTTTCTTCCTGACTTCGGGGATGGCCCGTCTATGGGCTAGGTATTCTCTGGCACGTCTGACCTACTCGCGACGCCTCAGTAGCCCCAAGGCCTTCTGGGGGGACACCATCAACTTCGATATCCGTGTCGCCAACGAGAAGGCGTTACCGCTGCCTTGGGTGCATATAGAGGAAGAGTTGCCCGTGGAGTTGGCCGCGATGGCGGGCAGCATCGACACTTCGGCCAAGGCAGGGCGCAACTCCCTCTCAACTACCATGTCCTTGGGTTGGTACCACCGCCGCGGTCGCCGTTACCCCATGCGCTGCCTGACCCGCGGTGTCTTTTCGTTTGGACCTACCCTCATCCAGTCAGGCGATCTCTTCGGTTTCTTTCGCAACGAGACCCACGAAGACACCACAGACCGGCTGGTGGTCTATCCACCACTGGTACCCTTGGAACAGTTAGGCATCCCATCCCGTGACCCATTTGGAGACCTGCGCGTACGACGCCACCTTTTTGAAGATCCGGTCAGGGTGTCCGCCACTCGCGACTACACCCCCGGCGACCCGCTGAGGCGTATCCACTGGAAGAGCTCCGCCCGCCTGTCGCGATTGCAAACGCGCACCTTCGACCGCACCACCAGCATCGACATGGTCCTGTTCCTAGACACACGCACCATGCAGATTGCTCACCTCGGACGGGTACACCAGCTATTGGAGATGGCGGTCATCACCGCCGCATCCATGGCCAACTACGCCAGTTCCAATGGGTATCGAGTCGGGCTGCTGGCCAACGAGCCGATGCACAATGATGACAGGCTCATCAGGCTTCCACCGTCGCAGCACCCCGATCAGTTGCAGCATGTGCTGGAGCTATTGGCCCACATCCGGGGGTTTCCCTTCCTGCCTATACCCCAATTGCTGGACCGAGAGGCTCGAAGCCTGTCTTGGGACGCTACGCTAGTGGTCATAACGGCAGTAGCCGACGAACCACTGCTGGCATCGATCCACCGCTACCGCAGGGCGGGGCGCCGCGTAGCCCTGATTGTGATAGGCGGGGAGCCGCCTGCCGGGGACGGCAGCGGCTTGTCCACGTACCATGTGTCTGACCAAGTGCCATGGAGGGAATTGGAGTCGATACGAGTGCGGGTCGGGGACGAGGTACGGACTTGAGCGACCAAGCACTACCGTCCATCTCCGCGATATTGCGGGCGATCGGTATGCGCCAATTGCTGCCATCGCTGGTGGTGCTGATGGAGGGGTTGTGGGTCTATCCTTGGGTACTGTTCACCAGTCGATGGCAGACCTTGGGATGGGACGACCCGCCCATCAGCTTGGGCTCTGCTCTGGCTTTTGCTTTTGCAGCACAGATCGTCTCTGCCATCGGATTGGCGGGCAACTGGACGCTGAACCACGTACGAACCATGGTGTTACTTGCGCTGGTGGTCCTGCTCTTGGTCGTCACCCTGTTCGAAATCGGTAGCGGCTTGGCTTTCTGGTCGGGTAGCTGGTTAGAACATACGGGCGGTCATGTCTCCTCACTGCTTGGCGGCCTCGGGTTCGGCGTGCTGCTGATGTGGCGAGGCATCTCCGTGGGACGTGATCCCACTCTGTACGACGGCCTTTATGGACGCTTCACCGTGGGTCTCATAAGCTTCGTCTTCCTTGGCCTGCTTTGGGGGGCAGTGGCCGACGAGGGCGAGCTGCGACAGATCCTTTCAACCATCGGCGTTTACGCCCTCGCTTTTTTCGCAACCGGGTTGCTGGCAATGGGCGTCGCCAACCTGCACCTCATTCGTGGCCAAGCCCTGCGCAGCGGTGAGAGCTTTAACCTACTGGACCGGCGATGGCTCATTACCCTGGTGGGTACCGTCGTCGTCATCGGCCTCCTTGCCTTGGGCGTGGCCAGCGCCTTCTCATTACAGACGGTGCAGTTCATCACCGGGCTTTTGGGGATGGCCGCCGATGCACTCCTGAGCGCGTTCTTGTACGGCATCATCCTGCCCCTTACCGCCGTGGCAAGCATCCTGATATACGCCTTCGATTTCCTGTTCAGCTGGATCGGCTCCGGGGAGCCACCACCGCCTCCGAACTTGGAACTGTTCCAGGATGTGGAGGAGGCCGTCGGTGATGAGACAGGCCAAGGATTCCCTCGAGGAGCAGTCCTCGCCCTCAAATGGGGCCTGTTGGTATTGGGAATCGTTGTCGCCGTCGCCCTGTTGGCCTTTGCCCTATTCCGGCAGCGTCGAGCGACCGCCGAGTCGGAGGATGTGGAGGAGTTCAGCGAATACTTCTGGTCCTGGCGTGCCCTCAGAGCTGACCTGCTGGCGATTTTATATGCTCTGTTAGGCCGCTTTCTGAGGCGGAGGTCATCTGCGGTCCCGCCGACCTCTCCGCCCCCAGCCTCCATAGCCCCCGATGATGCACCGCAGCTCTTCTCCATCCAAGAGATATATCGTGGCCTGCTGTGGGAAGGACAAATGACAGGCGTCGGACGGCGTCCGCCGGAAACCCCACATGAATATGAGCAGCGCCTGACTCCCCATGCCGGGCCAGCCTTCTCGGCGTTGGACACCATCACCTCGGCCTACGTATCGGCCCGGTATGGCGGGGCGGATATCGCTGGTCAGAGATTGGCTGAACTTAACGGCCTTTGGCGCCGCCTCCGTGCAGCCCTGCGCACACCACTAGGCACCGTGCCCAACGACCCAGAGCCACCATCCGACTAGTAGCGGTCTTTGGCACCGCGCTCCATCAGCTCAGCCCAACGGTTGTAGAAGGCACGGTGGTTGATCTCGCTGTAGCGGTAGTCGCTAGCCCAAGCCATCAACTCTTCGTCGAACCGCTCGTGACCCAGACCCATCAGGTTGTTGACGGGCACCCGCTTGGACACGTAGCCACGGCTGGTCAGGGTGCATTCCTGCCAGTTGTCCATGTCATCCTGCTCGAATGCGCCTGAAGGCCCGGTGCCTCGCAGCCCAGAGACCCTGAGGGCCTCCTTGACCTCTGCGGGAGCCTCCTTGTCGGCGTAGGACCACGACCACGCCTCGATCTTGTCCGGCCCTCGTGGGTGCCATACGCGGAAGGCACGGGCGCTGGCACGGGACAAAGCGAAGTTGGGGAACACGGTGCAAACAATCGGCTGAACGAGCTTCGAGCGCGGGCCTAGACGCGCCTCAAGCTCATCACGGATGCTCTGCTCATAGTCGTCTATGGCAGGCACGGGAGGCTCCGCCGTCTGCCCCGGCGCGATGGTCAGCAGGCCATGGCCGTGGCCCGGCGACACCATGATGCCCTCAGCCACCTTTTGCGCGCTGGGCGTGCGCGTGAAGCCCGCCATCACGCCCGACAGATGAGTCCACGGCACATGATAGGAGTCGGCGCCCGAGTTCTCAGCAGAGAACTTCCAGTTGCAGGGAATAATCCACTTGTGGACACCTCCTACCACTTCTATGCCACCCTCACGCCGGTCTACGAAGGTGTCGAGGTACCAAGCCATCTCGCCCAGGTAGTCCAGTAGAGGAGCTGCATCGGCATCGAAGGTGGCGAAGTAGAAGCCCTTGTAGGAGTCCAGTTGGGCTACAGGGACCAGCCCCCACTTGGACGTGTCCAGCTCGTCGTAGTAGGCCTCCTTTAGGCTGGGCACGGCGATCAGTTTGCCGTCGTTGCCATAGGTCCAGCCGTGGTAGGCGCATACGAATGCCGAGGCGTTTCCGAGATCGGCGCGGCATACCCGGTTGCCTCGATGCCTACAGACATTGAGGAAGGCATGCACCTTGCCGTTGCCATCGCGGGTCACCAGCACGGGGTCCTCGCCCATGTAGGTGGAGAAGAAGTCGCCGGGGTGAGCCACTTGGCTTTCATGGCACAGGAACAGCCAGCAGCGAGCAAAGATGTTCTCCAACTCTTGCCGGTATATCTCTTGGTCAGAGAAGATGTGCCGGTCCACGAGACCGCCGTCAGCGCTGACCATTCCCCTTACGTCAGTGACCATTGCGTACATCTCCTCCAGACGCCCCAGATAGGAACGCTTCGGCCGCCCTTCATCGGAAACCTTACCACACCATGTCCCGTTCCGCCTCCCGCATGAATCCACTATAATCGCGGCAAGACGTGGCCATACGCGAACATAACCACAGGCCGAATAACCTCAGGTTTTGAGGAGGTCCCTCATGCAAAAGGGATACAAGGTCATCGACATGGACACTCATATTGGGCCCAGCTTCGACGTCCTCTGTGAGTACGTCGAACCCAGCATGCGTTTGCTAGTCCAAGAGATGGACCAGTACCGGCAAGCCAAAGGGGGCAACATCGCGGTCGCTCCCTACCAGTGGACTCGCTACGCTGGGCAGAAGCCCCACGAAAAGCCTGAAATCGTAGTGGGAGGGGAGACAGGCTGGAGGAGACAGAGCCGCGGCACAGGTGGCTACCACCGCGCGGCGCCACGTCCTGGCGTAGAGGACAAGGACTCCCAAGCTCGCCTGCTGGACATGGACCGCGAGGGCCGCGATGTCGACCTGATGTACCCCGGCAACTGGGCCCCGCCCTTGGTTACTCTGGATCCGGCATTGCAGCAGGCCCTCTACGGAGCATTCCATCGCTACATACAGGAATTCTGCAGCGTCAACCCCGACCGGCTGAAGAGCATGGCCCTGCTGCCCTGTGGCGACATCCCTTGGTCTGTCGCTGAACTACGGTCACTGGTGGAGGAGAAGTGGTTGGCCGGCGTGTGGCTGATGCTCCCCGAAGACATGCCCATCGACGACCCCGACCTTGACCCGTTGTACGACATCTTGAACGAATACCGCCTCCCCATGCTAGACCACAGCTTCACCTCCGAGCCACCCTTCTGGCCCGGGTACCGCGACGTTTGGGACAACCCGGTGATGGTGCGCACTGCCTCCCATCCTTGGCGCGCCGCCCGGTGGCTCACGTATCTCATCATCGGCCGCGTGTTCGATCGCTTCCCTAATCTCAACGCCGCTGTCGCCGAGGTGGGCCATGGCTGGCTGCCCCACTGGGTTACCCGTCTTGATGCCATGATCGACTACGTAGCCTCGGAGACCGTTCCCGACTTGGAGTACAAGGCCGTCGAGTACGTGAAGATGGGGCGATTCGTCTGCCCCTGCGAGCACTTCGAGGGCCCGGAGATGACCAAAGCCTGCTACGATCTCCTCGGCGAGGACTGCTGGGCCTTCCAGTCCGACTACCCCCACAAGGAGGCCTGCTTCCCTGAAACCGCAGGCATGATCATCGACTGGCCTATCTGGGAGCAACTGGGGGAGCAAGCCCTGCAGAAACACATGCACGGCAACGCCGAGCGGGTGCTGCGACTGCTTTAGCAGTGGACCTCTCAGGGGCGGGAGGTCAACGCGAACCGACTTCTGTAAGCACCGGGCCCACAGGAGGACGTCCATGCCAGCGAGAACCGGAGAGCAGTATCTAGCAGGTCTGCGGGAGCGGGCAGCCGAGGTGTACATCTCTGGCGAGCGTGTGACGGACGTCACCACCCATCCCTCCCTGCGAAATGGCGCCGCCAGCGTCGCTTCGCTCTATGACATGCAGCACCGTGACTCGCTGCGTGAGGAGATGACCTACACATCCCCGTCGTCGGGCGAGCCGGTGGGTCTCTCCTTCATCACCCCGCGCACCCAAGAGGACCTGCTGCGGCGACATACCATGATGGCCCACTGGGCCCAAGCCAGCTGTGGCATGATGGGCCGCAGCCCCGACTTCATGAACGTGACCTTCATGGCCATGGCCGCTGCCAGCGAGTATTTCACCCAGAACAGGCCCGACTTCAAAGACAATGTAGAGCGCTACTACGAGTACATCCGCGAGAACGACTTAACCCTTACCCACACCTTGGTGAACTTGCAGCGCAACCGCTCGCCCAGGGCCACACCGTTGGTGGACCGCACCGACGTCGCCCTCAAGGTGGTGAAGCAGTCTGAATCGGGCATAGTGGTACGCGGCCCGCGGGTCCTGGCTACCCTAGGGCCTCTAGCCGATGAAATCGCTGTGTACCCTGCACTCAATCACCAACTGTCGCTTGACGCACAGAAAGACTACTCCTTCGCCTTCGCCATTCCCTGCAACACATCAGGCCTCAGCTTCCTCTGCCGCGAGAGCTTCGACACGGGGCGCTCCCACTTCGATCACCCCCTCGGCTCGAGGTTCGAGGAGATGGACGCCATCGTCTTCTTCGATGACGTGTTCGTCCCTTGGGAACGGGTGTTCCTGCTGGGCGACGTACAGATGTGTAACGACCTGCCCATCACCACAAACCGCTCTATCCACGCAGGGCATCAGGTGGTCACCAAGCAGGTGGCGAAGTGCGAGTTCGTGCTGGGGCTGGCCAACCTGATGGTGCGCACCCTCGGTTCAGGTAAGATGCCTCCAGTGCAGCAGATGATGGCCGAACTCATAGAGAACCTGGAAGTCATTAAGGCTTGCCTCAGGGCCGCCGAGGCTGACGCCGCCATTGACAAGTGGGGAGTGATGTGCCCAGCACGGTTCCCCCTTATGGTGGCGAGGAACCAGTTCATCCGGATGTACCCACGCATGGCCGAGATACTGCACCAGCTGGGCTCCAGCAGCCTCATGGCCATCCCCACGGAGGCCGACTTCAACGGCCCACTAGCCGACCACATCAACACCTACCTGGATACGGACACGGCCTCGGCCGAAGAGCGTGTCCGTCTTTTCCGCCTTGCTTGGGATACCTGCTGCAGTGCCTTCGGCACCCGACAAGTCCTCTATGAGCGCTACTTCGGAGGCAACACTTTGCAGAACTCGGTCCTGCTCTACAACCTCTACGACATGGAACCCATGAGCGAGCTCGTGCTGGAGTTCCTCTCGCAGGAGTGAGGGGAGCTAAGTCCTGCAATCTGATCCGAGCATAGCCTCCTACAGCCTATCAGCCAGCTTGCGCGCCCACTCTGCGGTAGCGTCATCCATCACCAGCTTGTCGGCGAAGGGTTCGCCAAAGGGGCGGGTGGCGTCGATGCCCATCTTGGATGTGATTCCGGCGTCGTCGGCTGAGGGGTCCAACACCGTTCCCATGGAGCCCTCGATTACTATCAAGTCGCGGTTTGCTTGGAAGCGAGTGGCCATGGCCCACAACACCTCTGCCTCGTCGTATACGTCGACATCGTCGTCCACGACTACTACCAGTTTTAGGTAATGGTCGACTCCCAAAGCCACTGCGATAGCGTGTTTGGCCTCGCCGGGGCGAGTCTGTCGCAGAGAGACGAAGCCCACGAAGGCGCTGGCCCCTGCGGTAGGGATACTGACCGCGGTCACGCCGGGAATGGTGCGCCGCAACGCACGGGTGACCTCGGCCTCACGCACCGCCGACAGGGTGCTCACATGGTCTGCGGAACGGCCCGATGCGATGCTCTGGAACCAAGCATCCTCCCGCATGGAGATGGCGTCGACCTCGAACACGTGTTCTGTGCCACGGCCGGAAAAGTAGCCGGTGAACTCGCCAAAGGGGCCTTCAGGCTCGCGAGTCCCCGCAAGGATTCGTCCTTCAATGACGATCTCGCTCCAGGCTGGGACCTCTAAGTCGATGACGGAACAGCGGGCCACCTGCATCGGCTCTTGGAACAGGCCTCCGCACGCCTCGTATTTGCTGATGCCTGGCGGAGGGTAGGAGAGGGAGCCCATGCCTATCAGGGGGTGCAGCCCCAGGCAAATGGCTGCTGGGGTATCCTGCCCCTTCTCTTCGTAGCGCCTCTGGTACTCGAACATCCTGCGCCGGGAATGCAGGCTGCATCCCATCTTGCGCGGCCCTTTGACTTGCAACCGGTGATAGCCTTCAGTTACCACCCCCGTGTCGGGGTGCTTGGCCACCAGCATCCCCGCTGTCAGGTATGGGCCGCCGTCGCCGGGGAAATAGGTGGGAATCGGCAGTTGGGCCAAGTCGGCGTCACCTCCCTTGCACACTACCTGTCGGAAAGGGGGGTCCTCGACGATCACCGGCTTGACATAATTCTCCAGCCTTCGTGCGTATTCTTCCGGAAGTCTCGACTCCGCTACGCCCAGCGCTTTGGCCAGAGTGCGACGGCCCGCCATCACGTTGGATACCACCGGCATCTCATGCCCACGGACATTCTCGAACATGATGATGGGGTTGCGGTTCCGCTTCTCATACTCCAGCGCGAGGGCCATCATCTGGTACTCCAGATCAACCTGTTCAGTCACTCGTACCACGTCGTGTGAGTATTCGGTTTCGAAGTCCCTGATGAAGCTGCGCAGGTCTTGATCCATGCTTCTACTCGTCCTCCAGAGTCACATTGAGTGCATTGTAGCCCCTTCCCCGGGCCTTCGCCTGTTTGACGCTACGACCGGCTATAGCTACACTATGACGAAATCGACACACCACCCTCTAGGAGGAATCAATGCCCATCAACCTGTCTCGTATCGGACACATCGCCCTTCGAGTCACCGACCTTGAGCGCTCCAAGAACTGGTACTCGGATGTGCTTGGCTTCACCCTGATGGAGCAGGATATCGAGCACGGCGACGACATCTTCATGAGTTTGGGACGCCCCAACGATGGCCATGTTCTGGACATCGTTCAGGTGGAGCATCCCGACTCTGCCAGCCCTGCACCTGACCGCAACTGCGTGGGCGTGGCCCATGTTGCCGTGAAAGTCGACAACCACGACGACCTCAAGGGCGCCTATGAGCACCTGCTAGCGAAGGGCATCACCATCGACCGCCTGATCGAGCACGTCAACCAGCGCAGCATGTACTTCGCAGACCCCGATGGCAACCGCTGGGAAATCTACTTCGAGTACCCCACCTCCAAAGAGCTCTTCGAGAAAGGGCGCGGCGACCGCGACTTCATCTTCGACCTCGACGACCCGCTGCCCACATGGGCCACTGAGGTTCCAGCCGACTGGGACCCCGAAAAGACCGTGGACAACTACCACCGCGGCCGAATCGAAATGCGCATGGAATAGCGCCCGCGACCTTAGTGGTGGCAAAGGAAGAGCCCGGCCTGGTGAGGCCGGGCTCTTCGTCGTCTTGGGTGTTCGCTAACGTGCAGGTACGTTCGTCCTATACCAATCCATAATTTTCAAGCCAGTGGCGCACCACACGCCATCGTGCCCTAGGATGTAGCCGAGGGCCTCGTTGAGGTAGCGCACTCGAAAAGGCTGCCCCGACAGCCAAGGGCGCAGGTTAAGGGCGATCAGTCTGCCGTTGCTGGCGCCCTCATGGTACAGGGCGTCGAAGGTATCTTTGACCATCCCCACATAGCGGCTCATGGCTACGCGCCGTTCCCAAAGGGCTGCTACGTCGTCCAGAGGCAGGGTCATGGGCAGGGCGCACAGGCTACCCTGTCCGGCGTTCATGGTGTAGGGCTGGTCGTCGTTGACCCAGTCACACACGTAGTCGACGCCCGCCTCGGCCAGAAGTTGGGGCGTCCGCTCAGACTCGCCGTATTCCTGCCCCAACCACCCCCTGGCCGGAGAACTGGTAGCTCCCGCCAGTCGGGCTAAGGATGAGGCGATGTACTCACGTTCTTGCTCCTCCCCCATCTGGCTGGTAATCATTCTGCTGGCGGAAATGCCGTGGGCGATAATCTCGCATCCCCGTGACTGGCAGTGGTCCACCAGAAACGGGTAATTCTCTGCCGTTAAGGCGTCCATGGCCACCGTGGGCTTGATGCCATGTTTTTCGAGCATGTCCAGCAGCCTGAACACGCCCACGCGGTGACCATACTCACGGTGTGACCAGCGGGTAACGTCGGGGAAGGGAGACGGCCCATAGCCTCCCGCTAAGGTCGGCAGTTGGTAGCCGTCCTGTGGCGTGACCCACTCCATGATGTCTAGGCTCACCACCACGCACAAGGCCAGGCGGCAATCATTGGGCCATCGGAGTGCTGGCCTGGTACCGTTCAGTGGATAGTATTCGTAGTGGTCGTGGTCCATCCCGAGGTGCAGCTGCGGGCGCACGTAACCCGGTTCAGGCGGCATTTCACCCTCCCTGCGCGGTCGTCGCGTTAATGTGGGCTACTACCTCGTCGTAGTAATTGGCTAGGTAGTATTCGGCGATTTCGTCGGTCGTTGCCTGCCACACCCCCGAATGCGACATGATGTAGCCTAGCAAGTCGTCCAGGTATTTGGTGCGATGAGGCCGTCCAGTGGCATAGGGGTGAAATGCGATGCACATCACCCGGCCGTTCTCGGCACCCTCCTCATAGAGCTGGTCGAACTGTGCCTTGCATATCTCGGCGTAGTAGTCCGCCTCGTAATGGTGGCGGTAAAGGGGTGCATCGTTCAACTCCGAGGTATAGGGCACACACGCCAACCGCCCGGACCTGACCTTCACCGGCACCGGTTGGTCGTCGATTTTCCAGTCGGTCTGGTAGAGAAATCCCGTCTCCGCCAGCAGGTCGGGGGTGTGTTCCGTGTTGGAGGCTGCAGGGCCAGAGTAGCCTTTGAGTTCCCGACCTGTCAGTTGCTTGAAGGTCTCGCGACAGTCTAAAAGGAACTGCCTCTCCTCATCTTCGCTGTAAGTGGTGACATATCGGGTGTTATAGAAGCCGTGGTTGACGAAGGTCCAGTCCCGCGCCAGCATCGCCTCGGCGATTTCCGGGAAGTGCTGCAACACCCCGATACTCAAGGTGGTCGAGCATCGGATTTTGTGCTTGTCCAAGACCTCCAACAGTCGCCAGAACCCCACGCGGTTGCCGTACTCGTGGTTGGAGTACTGCTGCGTATCGGGGTGAGGCATGCGAGGCCATGGGTTCCGCACTCCGTCCAACGGGGGCAGGTACTCGTAGTGCTCGATGTTCGGGGCCACCCAGAAGGCGACTCTTGCATCATTGGGCCATCTGATCCTGGGGCGGTCTATGATTGGGCTGTAGTCGATTCTATCGGGAGGCAAGGCCATGTCTTACACCTCATGGTCTCAAAGAGTTGGGGCTCCACTACGCCGCTATAACGCTGGAATAATTTCGTCACAGAGGAGACGCAGGCTCTCCTCGGCATCGGGGCCAAGCTCAGAGAACATCAGTTGTCCGAAGCCGTAGTCTTGGGCCGTCGCCCTGACTTCAGCCATGCGCTCGCGACATTCCGACGGCTCGCCAGCCACGTAAATGGCATCGACCATGGCGTCGGTAGTAAGTTCCGTCACGTCTTGTGGCGATGCCCCTTCGGATTGCGCCCGATCGAGCAGTGCCATGGATTCCGCGGATACGCCCAAGCGCTCCATATCCTCAGCGGTATAGTCGCGGCGATACAGGTTCAGCATCCGTGCGCCAGCGTTCCCTCGGGCAAAGGCGCGGGCCTTTTCCCGGTCTGCCGAGACGGAGAGCTTAATTTCTGCTACCTTGGGCCTCATCTCTTTCTTGGCAACTGCGTCCGCTGCATCGTCGAAGGCTCTCAGAAGCTCGGGCATCCTACCTGTGCCGGTCACCGCTTTGAACTCTCCCCCGAATATCAGCCCGTTCATGCTCTCTCCACCTACCTTCAAGCCGCGAGGCCCATTGGCCCCGCAGTAGAGGGGGATAGGGTTCCTAGGCTTGAAGTTAAGCTGGAAGGTGTACTCCAGCATCATGTTGAAGTGGGAGCCTAGGTTGGGGTATTCGCTAAAGGTCACTGCCTCGCCCGCCAGCAGGCTGCTGAGGCACTGCGCAGTCTCTCGCAGCATACGCACTGGCCTCGGCGAGGCTATCAAGTTGGGAGTGCGAGAGTTGCCCCGGCCCAGTCCAATCGCAAGCTCGCGGTCTTCCATGATCTCGCTGATGGCGGCCGCGGAATCCGCCACATCCACGGGGTTGCGAAAGTACTGTACCGTCACCGCCGTCCCTAAGTCGACGGGCACATTGGACGCCAAAACCGCCAGCACCACGAAGGCATTGCGACTCTGCAGATTGTCCGTAACCCAAATCTGGCCGACTCCACCAGCCTCAGCTACCCGTCCCAACTCCACCAGTTGGGGCATGGCCAGTGTCCGGTACGTGGGCAAATGCAACTGTATTCCAACTTGCATAAGGGCCATCACCCTCCTCGTCATCTGTACGCACTATCTGTAGGGCCGACGTACTCGCGTCTCGCCTGGATGGTTGCGGGCAACGGGAGAATGGTAAGTTGGCTAGGTGGGTTTGTCCATAATGCTCACTCTTGACGACTAGAGGCGCCGTGACATGGGGAGAGCAGCGAACTGTGATCGCATTCAGCCACTCGTTCGGAGACTTCTCGCTTTTACGGTGCCCTCAGAGCATCGTCCTTCCAACTTTTTCTTGACGCTACATTTGCCCCAGTGATATGTTGCCCTTTGGTCTGGCTCTCAACCACTCTGGCCTCCGACGCCGCACAGGAGTTTGTTTTGATGACGACCGATATCAGCCTGAAAAAGGTCAAGCTGTCCGTCAGCAATGCCGTCCATTCTCTTTCCGTGATTGTAGCCCATGAGGAAGGGCTGTTCGAGGAGCAGGGATTGGACGTGGAGTTAGTGCGGACCCCGGGGTCGGCCCAAGTGACCACGCAAGCCCAGGATGTGCGCGAGCAGATTTTCGAACGGCCACTGGAAAGCCTGTATAACTCCGGCGGGGTGGACCAGTTCCGGCTGTGCGAGTGGGGCGTGGTGAAGCGCTCCGTGGACGGCGAGCAGTCGGGGCAACGCGGGGCCAAGATTGTAGCCCTAGGCTCCGCTATGTCGAAATTTGCAATCGTAGTTGGCCCAAACAGCGAGATCTACGAGCCGGAACAACTGGCCAACAACGAGGTCGCCGTCACCATCTTCAACGGGTCACACTTCACCACTCTCAAGATGCTTGAGGGCTTTCTACGCAAGGAAGAAATCCGCGTGACCAACTCAGGCACCATGCGCGATCGCTTTGAGGCCGTAGGCCGTGGCGAGATAGCGGCGGCCACCTTTAACGAGCCGTGGATTAGCGTGGCCCAAAAGCAGGGATACCGCATCATCACCGAGAGCCACTCGACCCGCAGCGAGGCGGCTGGCGACGATACCGACGGTCCTACCCTAGCCGCAATGTTTAGAGCGCAGGCCAAAGCAGCCAAGCTTATCGCCGACGGCCCCACCCTATGCGCCCACCACATCTCTCAAGAGGCGGGCGGCTTGTTGGAACCTCATGAGTTGCAGACTTGGCGGCTGCTATACGCTGCCCCCGCGCCCTATACGCGAGAGCGTTTCGAGCGCACCTACCAGTGGATGCAGGGATACCCCGACTTGGTGGCTCCGGGGGCCACCTATGAGTCAGTGGTCGACAACCGCGCTTGGGAATAGCGCGAGCCTAACGGGACAAGCACTCCGACAAAACGAACGCCCTGACAAAGCGACAAAGAAAGGCAGGATGCAATGCCACGACGAACACCCGTTATCACCCGCGAGCAGGTGGCCGACGAGCACAAGGCCGCTTACGACGAAATAAGCGCCATCCGTGGCCGTCCGCCGACTGTGGGCCCGACCTCGGTGCTTATCAACAGCCCTGAGATGGCGGTGCGGGCTAACCGTCTCTCCGAATATTTGGGCGAGCAGAGCAGCCTGTCGGAGAAGGTGCGACGCCTAGCCGGCCTTATCGGCGCGCGTTCCATGGACTGCCAGTTCGTGTGGAATGCCCACTGCGCGGCCGGTCGACGTGCCGGACTGCACGACGACTTAGTGGACGCCCTGCGGGACAAGAAGCCTCTACCCTCCTTGAGCCCTGAGGACGCCGCGGTGGTCAACTACGGCATGGAGCTGACCAGTACCAACCAAGCGAGTCAAGAAACCTTCCAAGCCGCGTTGGACCAGTTAGGTGCCCAAGGTCTGACCGAGTTCACCACCTTCATGGGGTACTACCGGATGCTGGCCCTCAACGCCAATGCCTTCACCATCGACCTGCCCGATGACATGACCGAGGCAGTCCTGCCTGTGTAGAGAACTCTCGCCAGTCCATCCGGCCCGATAGCTCGCCCTAGCTGAAGGAGGCCGCCAATGCGCATCGCTGTGCCCGACCTCATCTCAAACTCCTATTTCCCTGCCGTGGCCGCCGTGGAACTCGGCTTCTTCGAGGCTGAAGGTCTGGACGCCGAACTCTCTCTCGTCTATCCCGTTCCGCGTTGCATGGAGGCTCTGAGGGATGGGGAGCTGGACTTTGTCGCTGGGTCGGCCCACGCCACATTGCAGGCCTTCCAAGACTGGAAAGGGGCCAAGCTCATTGCGGCGTTGGCCCAGCGCACCTACTGGCTGCTCATCATGCGCACCGATTTGGCCATCGCGCGAGGCGACCTGCAGGCCCTCAAGGGGAAGAGCATCGGCGCCGCACCCGGCCCCGATGCCACCTTCCGTCGTCTCTTGGTGGAGGCAGGACTGGACCCTGCGGGTGACAACATCGAGGTCGGCTTGGTGCCGGGAGCGTCTGCCCCCGGCGTCTCCTTCGGCGTACACGCTGCTCAGGCTCTGAAAGAGGGCGTCATCGACGGCTTCTGGGCCAACGCCATGGCCAGTGAGGTAGCAGTGCGCAATGGCGTTGGCTCGGTTGTGTTGGACGTGCGACGTGGCGACGGCCCTCCAGCCTCCCACTACTACACTTTCCCAGCCTTGGTGACCAAGGACAGCACCATAGAGCAGGACCCGGAGAGCGTATCGGCGGCGGTGCGCGCCATCGTCAAGGTGCAGCGTGAGCTGAAGGCCAACCCCCATCGAGCCGCCGAGGTGGGAGAGCGCCTCTTCCCCGCCTCCGAGGCTGCCCTGATTGCCGAGCTCGTGACCCGCGACCTGCCCTATTATGACCCGGCCATTCCTCCCGAAGTGGTGGCCAACATGAATGCCTTTGCACAAGATATTGGCCTTCTCTCCACGGACGCCTCCTACGACCAGGTGGTCGCCAGCCATGTGACTCATCTGTGGACCGAGTAAGCCGTGGCCCAAGTGGGCCTGTGGACGCACTAAGCGGGCCCGTGGTAACTTGAGGTCGAATCTAGCGTGAGGTGAGCCATAGTCATGGCCAAGAAGTTGCTTTTGGAGACAACAGCGCCGTTCCAAGGACTCCCGGAGTTGGTCGCATATCACGAGGGGCTATTCGCCACTGAGGGTCTGGATGTCGAGTTCATCGAACGTGGCCAAGAAGCGCCCATGGCCACCGATACGAGCATGACCGTGGCGAACACTGGGAACCCCTTCGGAAGCCACGCCAGCAGCTTCGAGACCGGCCAAGCCGGGATGTACAACGCCTGCGAGTGGGGTAACTACCGCCGTGTGCAGGACAGCTCTGTCGAAGCCCGCCAAGTGGGCCGCAGGGCCATCATTGCCTACGGAGCCATCGTGGTGCCCCCGTGGTCGTCGGTATACACGCCCCAGGAGTTGGCCGACAAAGTCGTTGGCGTGCCCTACTTTGCCGGCACCCACTACCTCGCCCTGCTCATGCTGGAGGGATTCGTTCCACGAGACATGATCAAGACTTGCTTGGCTGCGAATTCGTCCCGCGCTCGTTTGGGCTCTATCATGACGGGTGAAATCGACGCCACCACACTGACCGAGCCTTACATAACCGTAGCCGAGAAGAAGGGGTGCCGTGTCATGGTGATGGCACCGTTCCACGGGACGGAGGTCGCCACACAAGACGTGGATGCCGAGACTTACACTGCCTTCAGCAAGGCCGTAAGGGCTGCCGTGCAGCGAATCAACGACGACAAGCGGAAGTACATGCAGTACTTCATCAACCACCATCGCGCCGACCCCGACGTGGCGGCTCTGACCATAGACGACTTCAACGTTAGTCGCCTACAGGTAGTGGAGCCGGCGCCCATACCAGAAGACGAGCTGCAGCGCACGCACGACTGGATGTTGGGTTGGGACATGCTGGACGCTGAATCCCAAGTCAAGAACCTGGTAGACGATCAACGTCAGGAGGCCGCCCACCGTATGGCAGCCGCTGGCGACTAAAAAGTCGCACAACCTCGGACCCGGAACACACAAAGCGACCTCTCCAAGTAGGAGAGGTCGCTTTGTGTTCGGTAGTATCGGTGCTAGGCGGGAACGCCGACCAACACCTCTTCGAGAGGCGTGTCCTTGAGCTCCGGGGCCTCGGCATATAGCTCGATCTCGATGCCGTCGGGGTCCAGGACGTAGAGGCCCTTGATGTCGCCGTGGTCGCCGTAGCCAGCGATACGCACACCCATCTCTCGCGCCATCCGGTAAGCCTCGCGCACCTGGTCGAAGGAGTCGAACTCGAAGGCTAGATGGTATAGGCCCACCCGGGTCTCTTCCGGGCCGGGCGCGTCGTCGCCAAGGCGCTGTATGGCGAGGTCGTGGTCCACATCCTTGTTGCTGCGGAAGAAGACCATGGACTCGCCGCCACGGCCTTTCACTTCCAGCCCCAAGAATTTGTTGTAGAACTCCTCAGACCGCGCTAGGTCTCTCACCCTGATCACCGCATGCCCTAGCCTTGTTGGCTTAATCATGCTTTACATCCCCCTCGTCTTAGGCTGTCTGGTGCCATTATAACGCCTCTGTGCAGACATGGGATGAGAAGTCCAATCTGGTACAATGCCAAGCAACCCACTCCAGGAGTGTGAACGATGGCAATTCAGGACAGGCTCACATCGGAAGAGCTGCAGGCGTATTACAACACCGCTGAAGGCATCAGCCTAATGCCCGGCTGGGTAGATGGTGAGGGGCAGCGTCCACCTGAAATCAAGCCCTTTCTGTGGCGCTGGTCACAGGTAGAGCCACTTGTGCTGAAAAGCGGCGCCATAGTTTCTCCAGGACAGGATGTACAGCGTCGCACGATGCGCCTCACCACGCCTGGACTTGCCCGTGGTTCCACTCAGACTCTGCACACCGCCATACAACTTTTATTGCCCGGCGAGACGGCACCCGCACACCGTCACACACCCACTGCCATCCGCTGGATCTTGAAGGGTACGGGCGCCTACACCACGGTGAACGGCGACAAGTGCTGGATGGAGCCGGGCGACCTCGTCCTGACGCCTTCGTGGACATGGCACGATCATGCCAACGAGGGCCATGAGCCCATGATCTGGATGGACGGGCTCGATATACCGCTGGTGCGGTACCTCAAGGCCAACTTCTATGAGCAGTTCCCCGAAGACCAGCAGCCTATCGAGGGTACGGGAACTTCGGCCCGCAAATACGCCGCTGGCGCTCTGCGCCCCACTTGGGAAGACCCACAGGTGCCCTACTCATCGCTTTGGCACTACAAATGGGACCGCACCTACGATGCCCTGTCCAACCTCGCCGACTTGCCCTGCGATCCCCACGATGACGTTGCCATGGAGTATAGCGATCCCGTCACAGGAGGCCCGGTCCTACGGACCATGGCCTGCTGGGTGCAAATGATACGGCCCGGCGTACACACCAAGGCCCACCGCCACACCAGCAGCAAGGTCTACCAAGTATTCCGCGGCTCGGGCTACAGCGTCATCGATGGTGAGCGCTTCGACTGGAGCGAAGGCGACTTCTTCGTGCTGCCGTCTTGGGCATGGCACGAACACGCCTGTGAGGGAGACCGCGAGGCCATCCTCTTCTCCATCCAGGACATACCGGTAATGAAGGCCCTGTCTCTCTACCGAGAAGAACCGTTTACGGAGAACGGCGGACACCAGCCGGTGACAAGCCATTTCGATACGGCGTAAGTGGATACGAGTACGACGCCGGTCCACCTCCGCGCATGACGGGGAGGCACCGGCGCACTCCGGCGTGGGGTCTCAGCAACACCCGCCAGGCGACATAAGATGGTCGGAACGTGTTCTCGGCGCACTTACTCCGGTTCAGTTGGGTAAGTTCCACCCCAGCCAATTGCACAGGGCGCGCCCCATGACTAGCTCCTTGTCGCCTTCCGAAAGCCATGGAAGTTCCTCAGTGAACATGGTCACGCACTGGCTCCAAGGGCAGGGCATCCGCGTGATGTCTGTGCCCCAGAAGAGCCGCTCTGGACCGAAGGCGTCGTACAGCTGACGAAGGTACTGGTGGATGTTACTGAAGGGGTAGGCATGGCTCGAGTAGCTGGGGGCACCCGTAGCCTTCACCGCTACGTTGGGATGCTTGGCCAAGGCCAACAGGTCTCCTAAGTTGGCCCATGCCTCCTCGTCTTTGAGGCCGCCGGAGCGGCCCAAGTGGTCGATGATCAATTTCAGGCCGGGGTGTCTTTCTGCCACCTGATCGATCACTGGCAGGTGGTTTCCGGCCATCAAGGCTACGGGAATCTCCGCGGCCTCGGCTGCCGGCCACAGCCAGTCCATAGTGCCGTCGGTAAGCCAAGTCTGTTGGTGCGCCTGCAGGAAGGTGAACCGCAACCCCAGCATCCCCGGCTGCTGCTTCCAGCCTGCGATGAGGTCTCGGCTCTCCGGCCTGTCGAGAGGAAAGTTGCCCAAAATCGAGAGCCGGTTTGGGTGCTGGCTCGCCGCCTCCAACGCCAGCGCACCCGAATTGAGGTCCCAACTGGGCGGATGTATGACAGCAGCGTTCACACCACCCTCATCCATCTCACGCAGAACATCGTCCGCGGTGTAGCTGGGCACCTGCCGGTGCGTAGCATTCGTGGGTGTCGCCCCACTCCAAATGTGTACCTGTGCATCAACAACCAGCATTGCGAGTCCTCCTTAGAAGTTAAAGTCTGGCGATCAGGCGTCCTTCTCCGCGGGATTTCCCAGCGGAAAAGGCGTGACTACGCGCTGGGGCGTTAGGCCCATGCGCCTTAACACATCCAAGTCCATCTCGGGCATATCTGTCTCAAGGAAGTGATGCACTCCATTGGCCAACTCGTTGTAGCCATCAAACCATGTGCGGATACGTCCACGCCAAGCAGTGAGCCCTGCATTGCTGTGGAGCTCATAGGCGGCTTCCCTCGCGTCCAGCGACGAAGCGATGTGGTCCCAAGTGAGCTGCAACATCGCAGAGCGTTGTAAAGCGGTGTATCCGCCACCGCCGAAAGACTCTTCAAGACCGGCAGCCATTTCTTCATCCGCCAGGTCGGTGTTGGTGGGTGCGTTCACCAACGACGATCCAGGCAGCGTACGGAGCACCTCAGACAAGTGCTGTCGTACCTTCAAGGCCTGCACGCTGGCCGACGCAACGTGGAGCATCCCCGGAACGGCATACCCGGAGACTGAGGTTTCAGGCTCCAACTCAGAGGCGGTAATGCAGCTGCGCATTGTCTGCACTTCCACTAGAATTTCTGTTATCTGCTCAACAGCCCCTGGATTCTCCTTCAACCCCATGACTTCGGCTACCGCCAAAGCCAACCCTAAGGTCACCTCAGCCTTTGCCAACCATCCGTAGACTTGGTGCCAGTAGAGCCAAGCGCCTAGACCGTGCCGGTTGTTGAGGCCGAATAGGGGCTCGGCGGTGAACACACGATGGCGAGGCACGAACACCTCATCCAGCCACATCTGGGCATCCAGCTCGTCGAACCTGCTGCTCAGGGGCGAGAGAAATCTGTTCGGATGGTGCGCCGAGGGTGAACGGGCCACGACGCGAACACCTGGTGAATTGACCGGCACGACGAACCAGAGGTAACGCCCACTGCCCGGTGGAATCTCCTCACGTCCGGTAATGAGCACGTCCTCCGCATAGGGCGAAGAGGTATGCAGTGCCAGCTTGCCGCTGATTATTAACCCTTCGCACGTTTCCCTATCCACGCGCAAAGGTGCCCGTTGCGACGGGTCCTCGCGCATACGGTACCCGATGACCGACCCGCCCGACGCGAAGGTGAGGAAGCGACCAGTGTTCGCTATCTCATCCCGGTATTGCCGGGCTGCCTCGATCTCCTCGGAGGAGTGTCCCAGCCGGGTGACTACTTCCTGAATGCCCAAGGCGATCAGCGCGCCATAGCAGGGCGTATGAGTGATATAACCGCCAGTCTCGAAGTGGACCGCGTTTATCGCTCTCCCAAGCCTGCGGAGGTCATCGGCGCTCGATGGAATCGAAAAGGACACCGGCTGAGCCTTGGAGCCGTTCTTCGACCCCAGGAGCAGCGTTTCCTGCCAAGCAGGATCGAAGTGACGCTGGTACCAACCAGCGTATTCCCCAACCATGCCTGCCGTGGCCGGGTGCTTCGTGACGTCATCGACGTCGCCCATACCCAACACCCAGACCTTGCGCCCGTCCTTCAGGCTCTCCTGATAGTGTGCCCCTGTTCGCATAAACCTCGACTCCATCTACCTCTGACCTACAGGCCAGGCAATCTGGCTGGCCCATGGCCAATGCCAAGTTTAGCACGGGACTCATCTCTATGAGCGGAGGTTATTGCCATAGCACATCTGTATGGGAATGCGCGGCAGCCCCCTATCGGGTTATACTCGCTCTTAATCATGGCCCGGGAGGTCAATGTGCTTACCGACACCAGGCAGTTGGTCGACATAAGCAAGGGACTGGTAGACCGCTGCGTCTTTATCGACCCTGACATCTACCAGCAGGAGTTGGAGCGTATCTTTGCCCGCTGCTGGCTTCTGCTGTGCCACGAGACCCAGATACCCAACCCCGGCGATTTCGTCTCCGCCTACATGGGCGAGGACCCTGTGCTGGTGACCCGCGGTCAGGACGGGGTAATTCGGGCTTTCCTGAACGTATGCCGTCATCGAGGCAACCGGGTGTGCCGGGCCGATTCCGGCAACTCCAACGCCTTCGTCTGCGCCTACCACGGATGGACTTACGGCACCGATGGCAAGCTTGTGGCCGTGCCCAGCCTCAAGGAGGCCTACTACGACGAACTGGACACCAGCAAGTGGGGGCTGGTCCCGGTGGCCCAACTGGACACCCACAGGGGGCTGGTGTTCGCCACATTCGACCCCAGTGCTCCGCCTTTGCTGGACTATCTGGGTGAGATGGCTTGGTACCTAGACAACTTCTTTGACCGGCGAGAGGGCGGCGTGGAGGTCTTCGGCGGCGTCCAGAAATGGACAGTGCGCTGCAACTGGAAGGCCCCTGCCGAGAATTTCACTGGCGATGCCTATCACGCCCCATGGAGCCATCTGTCGGCCATTCTCACCAGTTTCTCCGCGCCCGCCGCACGACGCGTGGCTTGGACCGGCAGCGTCCTCACCCCCGGCAACGGCCATGGCATTGTTGCCCTTGGTCCTGGTGACGAGGCGGAGGTGCCGATCCCCGAAGTGATAGCGTACGAGGCCGAAGTCCGGCCGGAAGTAGTGCGACGGCTCGGCGAGCGCGTAAACCGGATACAACCGCTATTCGGCACCTGCTTCCCGAACTTCTCCTTCAACATCGGCCCAGCCCATACCATACGCATCTGGCACCCACGTGGCCCCGACACATGCGAAATTTGGGTCATGGGCTACGTCGACAAGGCTGCCCCACCTCACATCAAGGAGCTCACTCGGCTGAACAGCCTGCGCAGCTTCAGCATGGCGGGCACCTTCGAGCAGGACGACATGGACAATTGGGAGGAGGTCAGCCGCACCGCCCGTGGGTTGATGGGCCGGCGTATTCCGTCCAATATTGGGATGGGCCAAGGCCACGACCCATTCAACGAAGAACTGATGGCCCAAGCCAGTGAATATCGCATCAGCGAGACCAACCATCGCGCGTTCTACAAGCGCTGGTCTCAACTGATGTCGAGCGACAGATGGGAAGGCTGCTAGCACTATGGCATCAGCAGATAACCAACGCATCATTGCCCTTGAAGAGCATTACTGGGACCGTGAGGTCGCGGCCACTTTCGGCGCAATGGACCCAATGCGTCGAGCATCGGGCATCGAGGAGCGGCTGTTCGATTACAGTGAATTGCGCATCCGCGAGATGGATGAGGCGGGGATCGACTTTCAGGTGCTATCCCACGGGGCGCCTGCCACCCAGCGAGGCGATGCCGAAACCACCGTCCGCTTGGCGAAGGCTGCCAACGACCGCTTGGCCCAGATCGTCGCAGCCAATTCCGACCGGTTCGCCGCCTTCGGATGTCTGCCCACCCCCGATCCGGCCGCATCGGCAGCCGAGTTGGAGCGGTGCGTCGTTCAGCTGGGGTTCAAGGGGGCCATGGTGCATGGCCTTACCAACGGGCTGTTCCTAGATGACAAGCGGTTCTGGCCCATATTCGAGCGCGCCCAAGCCCTCGACGTGCCTCTCTACATGCACCCAGCCGCGCCTTCCCCCGCGGTGGTAGACGTCTACTACAAAGACTACTTACAGGACTTCCCTAGTCTGCTCACGGCAGGGTGGGGATTCACCGTGGAGACGGCCACTCAAGGCATCCGACTGGTGTTATCAGGGGTGTTCGACGCCTACCCAGGCGTCAAGATCATTCTGGGGCATCTAGGGGAGTCGCTTCCCTTCTCCCTGTGGCGCATTGACCAAGCCCTCGCACGCAGGGGCAACCGCGACACTTCTTTCTCCTTCCGCGACTACTTCTGCGAACATTTCTGGATAACCACAAGTGGCAACTTCTCCAACCCAGCCCTGATGTGCTGTGTCATGGAGATGGGAGTCGACCGCATTCTCTTCTCCGTCGACTACCCCTTTGTAGCCAATACTCCTGCCACCGAATGGATACCCCACATTCCCCTCTGCGCCGAAGACAAGGACAAGATACTGCACGGCAACGCAGAGCGGCTGCTAAAGCTGTAGTCGAATGGGCCGAGGCTGCTCGGTCCGGCCCCATGGCTATGGAGAATTGAGGATAGACCGGGCCTCGGCTGGGATGGGGCATCATATCGAGGGCGACGACAAGCCCCGCCTGCGGTAAGAGTCGCGTCCGCTTGGGCGTGAACGGGGTGGAGTCATCCCAACGTGTAGTGGCGCACTTCACTCGGCGAAGCTCGCCGCAACCCTATAGGGTGTTCGTACTGCCGCCTCGGCCCACCACAAAGGTATCGCGACGTTCTACATAGTCGGCCACCAGACGACTCAGAGCCTCCGGCCTGTCGGCTGTGATGAGGTGACCAGCATCGTAGACTAACGAGAGGTTGACGCTGGGGATGCTCTCGGCGTATACCCGCGCGGCCTCCCTCGAGACCAAACGGTCGTCGGTGCCGAACACTACCAAGGTCGGGCAAGGGACATCGACTAACCTGCTTTCCAGTTCGTCATCATGGGATGCGTCCTGCATCCGGGGGCGAATCCCCATCGGAGAAAGCAGCACCAGCGCGTCAAGACTGTCGCCTGCCTCTATCGCGATCCAGACGGCCATGTCCGCCCCACGGGAGGACCCAATCAGGGTGTGGTTGCCGTCTACCAGTCCGTGGACAGCGTTTGCCAAGCTCGTCGCATGCTCTCGGACAGGGTTCGCGTTGTTAAGCTGAAAGGAAACGGTCCGGTAGTTCTGGGCCAACTTGGTCTGCAACGTCGACAGCCCGCCCCGCCAGCCGTCTAGTAGCACGACCGCTTCGCCGGAGCCCGCCTCCGTGTAGTCCATCCGGACTCCGTTGACCTCAATGTTTCCCTGGCGCGTTGTCCGTGACTCCATACGTGTCTCTGACTTCCTACAATTCCTTGATGCGCGGGAGGACTTCCCTGCCGAAGAGGTCGATCTCCTGCATCACTTCTTTGTGGGTGACGCTGGGCTGCTGGAAGAAGAGGTCGACCAGGCCCACGCCACACTGGTCGCGGTACTCCTTGATTTGGCGCACAACAGTGTCCGGTCCGCCGAAGAAGTTCATGCGTGACGCTACACCAGCCACATCCCCCGAGGGACCACCGGCTATCACATTGCGTAAGTCGAACTGCTCTCCGGCGCGGGCGGCCTGGGCCGCTTTGGCGATGTTGAGGCTGGGGGCTGCTGCGGATCGGGCTGCCACAGCGCTCTTGGCCCGCTCCATCCATTCCTCCGCCTGCTTGTCCGTCTCCCCCAAATAGATGTTGCCCCGGAAAATGACCTGGTCCGGCTCTGGTGTCCAGCCAGCGTCCTGGCACCAGCTGTAATACTTATCGGCGAGTCCGGCCATCATCTCTGACGGCACAAAGGATACACCCAACCCCAGACGGTTCTTGGCCGCGTACTTGGCGGAGTCCTCACTGCGGGTAGCCACGATTACCGGCGGAAGGGGTTGCTGCACCGGACGGGGCCACACGGCTACGGTGCGGAAGTTGTAGTAGCGCCCCTCCCAGCCGAAGGGTTGCGGCTCAGTGAGCGCCTTCAGCACTAAGTCCATGCCTTCCAAGAGACGTCCTCGACCTTCAGAGGGGTCCATGGTGTAGGTCTGGTCCTCCGTGGCAGTGCCTCGGAGGAACCCGATGATCAATCGGCCGTTGCTGAGGTTGTCCAGCAGGCCCAGCTCCTCGGCCACCCGTACCGGATTGTTCAGCGGCAGGACGTGGCCCAGCATGGCAATCTTTACCCGCTTGCAGCGCTCGGCCACTGAGGCGGCCATTACGGCAGGCACGCCTGTAGCGATGCGTCCCGAGTAGTGGTGCTCTGAGAAGCTGACCCAGTCGAAACCCATCTCCTCGGCAAACTCGCACTCTTCAATGCCCTCTTGGTAGCTGGCCACGGAGGTGGCGGGATCGTCGTAGGCTGGAGGCACCGGCCAAGTTGCCGGGAACTCGTGACGCCCCGAATAACCCATCGCGCCTAGGTACGACGCCTTCATACTTCACTCTCCCATGCGGCATAGGCCTGTCGGCTAACTTTAGCACTTGGACGCGTTTACGTGAAACCCTGATGCCGATGTTCTGCCGATACCCAAGCCTCCATAGTGACGCTATACTCCCACGATACCGCGACGCTCCAGCGCCATGAATCCAACCCCATGAACCAGCCCCACGAACCAAAAAGAGGAGGCCCGCCATGGCCACCAACTTCATGCCTGACTCCGTTGCCCCCGACCTGATACTGCACAACGGCAAGGTTGTCACAGTCGATGGCCAGTTCAGCATCGCCCAAGCCGTGGCCGTCAAGGGGTCTCGCATTCTAGCAGTGGGCTCCGACCAAGAAATGCGCGCCCTATCAGGAAGCAATACCCGCGACGAGGACCTAGGAGGCAAGACGGTCATCCCCGGCCTCATAGATTCCCATATCCACGCCTTCGGCATCGGTGTACGCCGCACAAAACAGCTGGTCTTCGCCGACCACCATGGCCTGACACTACAGGGCATTCTCTCCGAGATCGAGCAGCGGGCCGACATAACACCGCCCGGTGAGTGGATCGTGACGCGCGGGCCTCATGCCTTGGACTTCATTGCCGAGGGACGCCTGCCCGACCGGTGGGAGCTCGACACGGTGACTGGCGACCATCCCTTCTACCTGATGATGCAGGGGCATCTGGGCGTGGTGAACTCCCGCGCTTTAGAGCTCACCGGAATCGACCGCAACACCCCCGACCCCGAAGGCGGGAGGTACTACCGCAATCCCGGCACGGGCGAGCCCACGGGCATCATGCTGGAGCGTCCCGCCTTCCAGCCCTTCCTCAGCCTCATTCCCGACTACACCGTGGAGGACAAACTGCAAGCCACCCGGGAGGTGAATGCCATCTACGCCAGTCTGGGCATCACCAGCCTGCTCAATCCGGGCGAGGACCGCGAGAACGTGGCAGCCTTGGAAGAGCTGTGGCGTCGCAAGGAGCTGACAGTCCGCTGGAACACCCTCTACTGGGTCATGCCCAGCAGGTACGCAGGCAAGTCCTACGACGAAGCATCGGAGATGCTGCGGAACCTCGGGCCGGCCAATGGCTTCGGCGACGAATGGCTCCGTATCGGAGGCATCAAACTGCTGGCCGACGGAGGCTTCGAGGGGGCGTACATGCGTGAACCCTTCATGGAGGACGAGTTCGGCCCAGGATGGCGTGGCATACAGATGTGGGACAACGAGTCGCTGACAACGGTGCTACGAGCCGCCCGCGATACCAACTGTGGCGTCTTCATCCATGAGTTGGGCGACGCCGCATTGGACCAGGTGCTGGACGTGATGGATGTTGTCGACCAAGAGAAGTCCATCACAGGACGACGCTGGACGTTGGAGCACGGCGGCATCCTGCCGTCGGCCCGAAACCTGGATCAGGCGCGTCGGATGGGCATCGTCGTCTCCACGCAGCAGCCCATGGGGTGGGCAGTAGGCGCGACTACGCGCCGCTTCTGGGGCGAACGACGCGGCAGCAACATGAAGCCCAACCGCACTTGGATGGACGCAGGGGTCGTGGTCAAAGGAGGCTCCGACGTCGGGCCTTTCGACCCCCTGCTGGGCCTGTGGACCTGCGTCACGCGCACCAACGTGGCTGGCGAACCCATGGACCCGACTGAGGCCATCACCCGCGAAGAGGCCCTGCGCATTTACACCATTAACGGGGCCTACGGGACCTTCGAGGAGGACATCAAGGGCTCAATCGAGCCGGGCAAGCTCGCCGACATGCTTGTGCTCTCCGATGACCTTCTCACCGTACCGGAGGACGGCATACGCGAAATCAAGGTTCTTTCCACCTACGTAGGCGGTCGGGAGGTGTACCGCGCCTAGCCCCCACTCGAATCAATTCACTCAATCCACGTCGCCTCAGCCTCGCCCCAGCACCACAAGGGCGACTCCGCAGACGGCCACTAGGGTGCCCGCGATGACGAGGCGGTTGACGCGCTCCAAGCGCCGCAGAAAGATGGACGACCCCACTAGGGTCACCAGCGGCGCGGCGAAAGCAATGGGCACCACCACGGTGACCGGAGCCTCCCCCAACGCCGAGAAAAAGCAGATGGCCCCGGCCCCAGCGCACACCCCCGCTAGGATAGTCATGGGCACGAATCCCCTGCGGTCTTCGCGCAGGCTGGCGATGACCGGCCGGTGCGCCCCTGCTCCCAGAAGAAACGTACCCAGCAACAGACTGAAGGTGACAGTCACCAGTGCTGGTGAGTAGGTGGTGTTTATGTGCTTGGTCACCACCGAAACTGCCCCAAAGCCACATGATGCTCCAAATGCCAAGAGGTATCCCAAGTTGTTGTACGCTATCTGGGGTGCCCGGCTGCTGGCCTGCCTGCCCCCGGTAACCACCAGAGTCATCCCCGCAATCACCACCAAGGTGCCGAGATAGAGGACTATGCTGGGGCGCTCCCCCAGAACGGCGATGGCCAGCACTGCAGAGAACACAGGGGCCGCCGCACTCAATGGAGCCGCCCGCGATGCGCCGATCATGGAGATAGCAGTGAAGTTCAGGGTACGCGCCAAGGGATGGTGCAGGAAAGCCAGAAAGATGTACCAAGCAAAGGCAATGGGCGGGAGGCCTTTGAAGTCTTCGAAACTGAATATCAGGGCCAGTGTACCAGCGATGACTGTGCCGGTAACCACCGAGAAGAATGCCGCAGCTGGTCCCGGTATACGTTGGGTAGCTATTCTGACGAATATCTGGTTCGTGCCAAACCCAAGGGCAGCACAGAAGGCAAAGACGACACCTAACGCCAATACGGTTTCCCCGACGGGCCTCCGGAACGTACCCGTTCACCCAACAAAACGTGACCCTTTCTCCACGGGGCAGCTTACTATCCTCAGGACAGCCGGCCTCAGGACAGCCACAAGCCGGGCCTGTTAGCCCGATGGCGGTCAATACTACCACGTCCAGTGCCATAAGCCGCGTCCCTTTTTTCTACGGATGGGTCGTATTGGGCGTAGCTGGGCTAGCCATCTTCTGCTCTGGGCCAGGGCAGACCTACAGCGTCTCGGTGTTCGTCGACCCCATCATTGAGGACTTGGGCTGGTCTCGAACGATGGTTTCAGGCCTGTACACCGCAGGCTCGCTGACAGCAGCCATGGCCATGATATTCGTGGGTCGGCTACTGGACCGGTACGGGGCCCGCATCATGCTGGGGATAGTGGTCGTGCTATTCAGTGTGGTGGTGGCCGCCATGAGTCTCATCAATCATCCCGTCCATCTGTATCTTGGCTTCGCTGGCATACGCACCTTGGGACAAGGGTCACTGACCCTCATACCGACTACGCTAGTCGCCATTTGGTTCGTGCGACTGCGGGGCCGGGCCACTGCCCTCACCACCTTAGGCATGGGTGCCAGCACAGCATCCTTCCCGCCTCTCATACACTGGCTGATATCGAACTCCGACTGGCGTGAGGCATGGATCGTCCTCAGTATCATCGTATGCGCCCTACTTTTATTACCGGCCCTGCTGCTGGTGCGACGCTCGCCCGAATCCGTTGGTCTGGTGCCCGACGGAGCCGCTAGGCCAGAGTCGGCCTGGACTGGAGCCGCGGGTACGAGTCGCCCTGCAGAGGTCAGTTGGCAGTTGGGCGAGGCCGTGCGCACACGCACGTTCTGGCTACTGCTAGGGGCGATGTCGTCGCCATCCATCATCAGCACGGCCCTCATGTTCCATCACATATCACTCATGGAGAGTCGCGGCATAGGGACTGGGATGGCTGCGGTGGTACTAAGCGTCATTGCTCCATCGGTGCTGGTGGGATCCTTGGCTGCTGGCTTTCTCAGCGACATACTGCCGAACCGCTTCATCATGGCGGCCAGCCAAGCCTTCCTTGCTGTATCCCTCACTCTGGCCCTCACCGTATCCCACACATGGCAGGCCTTCCTTTATGGGGCGGTGCTGGGCACTGGTGGGGGAGCCAGCATGACCACTTCTGCCGTCATCTGGGCCAACTATTATGGTCGAGGTCACTTGGGCGCCATACGCGGTGCGAGCCAAGTGGGGATGGTCGCCTTCGCCGCCATGGGCCCGCTACCATTCAGCCTGTTGCTGGATGTAGCTGGCAGCTACAACAGCACCTTCTTCGCCCTCTTGGCCTTCCCCGTGCTTTCCGCGCTGTTCGCTCTACTGGCTGTCCCGCCGGTAAAGCGGGAAGCCAGCAGTTAGCGTGGCTGCCAGTTCGGGCTTCGCGAGAGGGCCGATTGAGGCCCTCAGACTGGCGTGCTCTGGAGCAGCGGGCCTGCTCGTGGTAACTTAGGGGCACTATCCGCCTAGGTTTCCAAGGAAGTCTTCAGGCAAAGGAGGGCCAACCCATGCCCGTACAGAAAATCACCGTCGGCAACGTCGAGGTCACCGCGCTGTCCGACGGCCATCTGGACTTCGACCCGTGCGTCTTCTTTCCCACGGTGGAGAAGAATCTGTGGGACCCGTATCCCGATGCAACTGATGAGCATCAGAAGTTGCATCTGAACCTTGGCTCTTTCCTCATACGTTCCGACGGGCGCACCCTTCTGGTGGACACCGGCTTGGGGCCCGTAACTCCCGATGCGCCTGACAGCGGTTGGGGCGAGCTTCTGGACGACTTGGCCGACAAGGGCTTACAACCTGAAGACATCGACATGGTGGTGATGACCCACCTGCACCGCGACCATGTAGGGTGGAACCTGTCAGAGGAACGTGGGGCGGTGGTCCCAACGTTTCCCAAGGCCCGCTATTGGGTGGGAGCCAAGGACTGGGAGTTCTTCAAAACGGAGGAGAATCTGGAGAAGTTCCCGACCAACCGCACCTGCGTGGCTCCCTTGGAGGGTCTGGGTTTGATGGAGCTTATGGAGGACGGCAAAGCCATCACAGCTGACATAACTCCCCTGTTGACCCCAGGCCACACCCCAGGCCACATAAGCCTGCTGATCTCCTCTCAAGGCGAAAAGGGCCTGATCTTGGGTGATGCCGCCCACCATCCTGTGCAACTGCACGAACTGGAGTGGTGCTCCTTCGCCGACCTCAATCCAGACCTAGCCCGGGTCACTCGACGCGCCCTGTTCGATCGGATCGAAGGCGACAACACAGTGATGGCCGCCGGGCACTTCCCCTACCCAGGCTTCGGGCGTCTGGCCCGGATAGAAGGGCGTCGCTACTGGCAGGCCTTGGACTTGGGCTAGCCGTGCAGACCTACTGTCCCCCGGCCATCACGCGCCTCGCAGTGCCCGTCGCGTCCGTCGGCCTGTCGGTTGCGCCATACCTGTCTCGGGCCGGCCTGGTGGGGCACGTCTGCGCCTCCTCCAGGCACTCCTGCTACCTGCAGACGCTAGACGGGGAAGTGCTATGCATCGCCGACGAAGCGTTAGGGCATGGACCGCTGACGGTGTCCATCAGCCTGGATGAGAGGATGAACCTGCAGGCACTGGGAGTGGTGGAGGCTACGTCGGTGACCGTTGAGAGCGGCTGCGTACACATCAGCTCGTTGGCTCTGGACTTGGAAGGCGCACCTGTGTGGCGGCCACTACCACCTGGTATTGCCTCCGCCAACTCGGCAACTGATGCGGCGCGTCGACTGGCAGTAGCCATAGGCCCGCAGACACCCGCCGACGGCTTGGGTTGCCTACTGCCACATGCAGAGAACATAGCCGCAGGGCAAGTGGTGGAAGCAGGATGTGTATCCGCGCTCGGCACGTTGGCGACCACCGCCGTCACCAGCATGGTTAACGGCTTGCGATCGAGCCACGCCCCATCGACTGAGGCAGGAGTGCGTGGTCTGCTGGGGCTGGGACCGGGACTGACGCCATCCGGAGACGACCTGCTGGTTGGTCTGCTATTGGCTCTGCACGCTGGCCGGTCGCCCACGGCAGATACTCTCGCCCGGATAGTGGCCCAATATGCACCCTGTATGACCGGCATGATCAGCGTTGCCATACTGAAACAGGCTGCCCTAGGTTACGGCAGCGAGGCCATTCATCAAGTCATCGATGCCCTAATAAGTGGGGTGCCAGAGGATGAGATGTTGCCCAAGGCTGGTGTTCTCACTGGCGTAGGTCATACATCGGGGTGGGACACGCTGGTGGGCATCCTGTTGGGGATGCACCTTTGGGAGCATATCGCGACATGACGGTACTCAACCATGTGCTGCGCAACACCTACCGTGACTCGGTGGTGCTGATGCGCCTGTCGCAGGAGCTGGAAGCTCAGCCCAATGTGCTTCAGGCCACTGCGATGATGGCAACGCCCAACAACCGGGAGTTGCTGCGAGCCGTGGGCCTCCTAGCCACTGCGGGGGAGGAGGCCACCCCCAACGATCTGGTCATCGCCATCGAGTTGGAGAGTGGGGAAGACGGAGCGGGGGCGCTGGCCAAGGCGGAAACCCTGCTGGCTGGGGCGGGCCAAGGCCCAGCGGACGTTGACGATTACCGCCCCCGTTCTCTGGACGGTGCTCTACAGACCCTGCCCGGGGCAAACCTAGCCCTCATATCCCTCCCCGGAGAATATGCAGCTGCCGAGGCCCGTCGCGCTTTGGACCGCGGGTTGAACGTCCTCCTTTTCAGCGACAACGTATCTGTAGCCGACGAGGTGTCGTTGAAGCAACACGCACTGGAGCAGGGCCTCCTCATGTTGGGGCCTGACTGTGGCACGACCATCATTCAAGGAGTCCCTCTAGGCTTTGCCAACGCAGTGCCACGGGGCAAGATTGGCTTGGTGTCTGCATCGGGCACTGGCTTGCAGCAGATTACATGCCTGCTGGCTGCGTCGGGCGTGGGAGTGTCGCAGGCCTTGGGCGTGGGAGGACGCGACATGTCCGACGCCGTGGGCGGTCTCATGATGCTGGAATGCCTGCGCCTGCTACAGGAGGACGACGCTACGGAGGTGATAGTACTCATATCCAAGCCACCCGGCCAGGAAACTACACGGGCCTTGATGAAGGCTTTAGAGACCTCCACCAAGCCTTGTGTGCTGGCCTTCCTCGGTGCCACGCCAAGCAACTACGGCGAAACCCTCTATGTGGAGTCGACATTGGAGGCCGCCACACACCGTGTGCTCAACATAAGCGGCAACTCGGTGGTGCCAGAGTGGGCCTCCGTTTCCCAAGACCTTTGGCTGCGTGTGAAAGCCGTAGCAGGCGGCCATCCGGGGGGTCCCGCAGAGCGTCCACGTCACATACGCGGCCTATTCTCCGGCGGCACCCTTTGCTACGAGGCACTATTGCTACTGCATCAGGGCGGCTTGGAGATGCACTCCAACCTCGCGCTGGAGGGCGTCAAACTTCTCGACGACCCCGACCATAGCTGGGGCCATTCCGTCGTGGACTTGGGGGATGACCGTTACACCGTGGGACGGCCTCACCCAATGATCGACTTTCGGCCCCGCTGTAGGCGTTTGCTGCAAGAGGCGGCCGATGCTGATGTGGCCGTGGTGCTGCTGGACGTAGTGCTCGGGTATGGCTCTCATCCCGACCCAGCTTCTGAGTTGGCACCCACCGTTCTTGAGGCTAGGAATATGGCCCGCAGCACAGGCAGGGAGCTGGCGTGCGTAATCTCTCTGTGCGGCACCGACGCGGACCCTCAATCCATGTCGCGCCAACATGAAGAGTTGACGACCGCTGGCACCTTGGTGGTCCAATCCAACGCCTTGGCGTCCCGCATCGCTCTAGCCCTGAGCCGGGGCGACCTGTCGGGGCTGCCTAGGAGGTAGTTAAGAGGTAGCATGTCAGAGAGCAAGAAGCTATTGAATTCCGAACTGCGGGTGGTCAACCTAGGCTTGGAGCTGTTTGCCAACGACCTGCGCAGCTTGGGCGTACCCGTGGTGCAGGTCGACTGGCGTCCTCCTGCTGGTGGCGACCGGAAGATGGCATCGCTGCTGCAACGGCTGCAAGGAACACAGCCGAGCCGGGAAGAGCAATAGTGACTGATGATGTGGCACCATGTCACACTAGGAAGACACTGGAATCCCTCAAAGCTTCTGATGGAGGGTTAAGGCGATGGCGATTCGTGAGAAGTACGGCACAGCTAGGAGCTTGGTCGATGTAGGGTCGGGCCAGATTAGCCGGGAGATATTCGTCAGCGACGAACTCTACCAAGAGGAGCAGGAGCAGGTGTTTGCTCGTGCTTGGCTGTTCGTTGGTCATGAGTCCCAAGTCCCCAATCCCGGGGACTATTTCGTCTCGTCCATGGGCGAGGAGTCGGTCATCCTCGTGCGTGACCGCCAACAGCAGATTCATGTATTCCTCAACACCTGTCGCCACCGTGGCATGAAGGTTTGCCGCTATGACGAGGGAAACACACCCGTGTTCACCTGCCCTTACCACGGCTGGAGCTTCGGCACCGACGGCTCCCTTGCTGGCATTCCCCATTTCCGGGAAGCCTATGACGGAGAGTTGGACAGGTCCCAGTGGGGCCTGATCGAGGTTGCCCAGATGGCCAACTATAAAGGCGGAATCTGGGCTACATGGGACCCCAAAGCCCCGGCCTTCCTGGATTACCTAGGTGACATGAAGCTCCATCTGGACAACCTGCTGGACTGCAGGGATGGGCGTGAGGGAGGCTCTGAAGTCCTCGGAGGGATCCAGAAGTGGGTCATGCCCTGCAACTGGAAGTTTCCGTCAGAAAACTTCGCCGGAGACTCCTACCACAACATCAGCCACCGGTCGGTGGACCTCGCGGGCATCGGCCCCAGCGGACGAGGGCGCCGCGATAACGATCAGCACGACGGGTCTCAGAGGCTACTTATCTCCTTCCCCGGTACGGGCCACGCGGCGACCAGCGTCTTCCAATCCGGGGACGCGCCGAACACCACGTATTTTGGGGACAATTCCATTGTGAACGAGTACTTCCAGTACTGCCATGAAGAACGCAAAAAGCGCTTGGGCGAGAAGGCTCGTGTCTTGGGCATAGTCGGAAACGTTTTCCCGCACATGTCGTTTTTGGCGAGGCAACCCCGCTCCATTGCCGTATGGCACCCGCGTGGAGCCCTGCAAACCGAGGCTTGGCGCTGGTTTCTGGTGGACAAGGATGCGCCTCAAGAGGTGAAGGAAGCCTTACGCCACTACTACATGCGCTATTCCGGCCCAAGCGGCATGACGGAGCAGGACGACATGGAGAACTGGGGCTATGCCTCAGCAGCCAGCAGAGGCACAATCGCACGGCGCTATCCGTACAACTACCAACAGCGCCTTGGCAAGGGCAACCCTGAGGGGCCGATCCCAGGTACAATCGACTCCCACATTACGGAACAGAACGTGCGGTGCTTCTATGAGCGCTGGGCCGAATTCATGGACGCACCCACTTGGGACCATCTGATGTAGGAAATCTCCGCCAAAGGATCCGGGCCAAGTATGGCAGCGTCATTCCGCAATGTCAGGTGGCGGGTAAGGCTGGAGGCCGAAGACCAACCGGCCTAGGAACGCCATCCCCTCTTGGCCAGCCAGAGGCTGGTGGAACATGCCAGCGCGCACATCGCGGTACATCTGCTCCAACGGGCGGTTTCGGAACATGGCGGCTCCACCCATGAGGCGCATCGCCCTATCCGTCACTTCCACAGCTGTCTCAGTGACGAACCTCTGGCAGGCGATGATGTCGGCCAGAGGCGCATCTGTCCTGTCCTCGGCCCCTTCCACCAAGCCGGCGGTGTGGCGCATCATCCCCAAGGCAGTGCGCAACGGTATCTCCATCTCCCCCGCCTGCAACTGGTAGGCCAAGCTGTACTTGTTAGGCTGCTCGTATGGGTACTGGGTGCGGTCACCGCTCCAAGCCACGGCGTAGTCACGGGCAGCCTGAGCGATGCCAAGATAAACTGAAGGCACCGACGTGTTGAACCAGGATGAGAAGAGGCTGTTGAACACTGTCCAAGTGCGCGTGGGCCGCAGGAGGGCGGCCTCCTCCGGGACGAACACGTCTTCCCAGATGATGTCGTTGCTTGCCGAGGCGCGGATGCCCATGGTGTCCCAGTTGTCGCGAATCTGGATGCCAGCCGACGTGATGGGCACGGTGAAGCTGATACACATGGGGCCCTTGTCAGGATCGTCATAGTGGGCCGTGGTGCCGATCAGGTCGGCAGCCACGCTGAGGGTGTTGAAAGCACTGCGCCCTGATATCAGGTAACCATTCTCCACCCGGGTTGCCTTGCGGGTGCTTTCGTTCAGTCCGCTGAGGCTCACGGCGCTGGCCACGGTCGGGTCGCTGGATCCGGCGCAACGTATGGCCCTTTCACGCACTGCCGCTTCCAAAACTGGACGCACTGCCACGACTCCGCTACGCCACAGGTCGCCGTATATCCCCATTACGAACAGGTGCATGTTGATGCTGATTGCAGTAGGCCCGTCCCCTTGGGCCAGCCGATGCTGGGCCATACATAACTCCAGGGGGTTCGCGCCACCACCGCCGAGCTCTTGGGGCACGGTGATAGCCGTGTAGCCTGAAGCCTTCATGGCCTCCAGGTTCTCGAAGGGAAAGCTGTTTTCCCGGTCATGCTGGGCCACACGTTGGGCGAAATCTTCGGCATGGGAAGCCGCCATATCCACGAAACCGCGTTGCCTCTCCGTCAGGCGGGCCAACATAGTATGTAGTCCTCTCTGGTATCATGTCTGCCACGGACTGGTCCAAAGGGTGAGCCCCCAAGTCAAGCCACGGGCCAAGCACCAAGTCAAGCTATGAGCATGTCCTCTACACTACGACTTGGATCCCCTGCCAGCAACACTTATCGGGAATCATAGAAGGGAGCCATCAATGCCCAACATCCACATTGACGAGGCCAACTCCATCGCACTATCACGCATTATCGAGGCTGAGCCTGTGTTGGTGGACGTCGTCCCAGCGGCCCAAGCCATCGAAGGGCTGCGTGAGGGCGTGCTCCTTCACGCCGGCCCGCCCATATCGTGGGACCGCATGTGCGGACCGATGCACGGGGCGATCATAGGGGCCTTGCGCTACGAGAGTTGGGCCAAGACCGAGTCTGAGGCTTTGGCGCAGGCCTACAGCGGACAGGTCGCCTTCCACCCAGCGCACCACTTCAGCGCGGTAGGCCCGATGACGGGCATCACCAGTCCTTCAATGCCCGTATTCGTGGTGGAAAATCGCACCCACGGCAACCGGGCTTACTGCACGATCAATGAGGGCTTGGGGCGGGTCTTGAGGTTCGGCGCCAATGACGACGCGGCCATCGAGAAGCTGCGCTGGATGCAGAACACCCTAGCGCCCGCTTTGGGTGAGGCAATAAGACACAGCGGGGGCATTGAGCTTCGGCCCATCATGGCCCAAGCCTTGACCATGTCTGACGAGATGCACCAGCGCAACGTGGCGGCCACTTCCCTGTTCTTCCGCGCGTTGGCCCCGCATCTGGCACGGACCGCTGCCGGTTCACCGGACTACACGGCCATCGTCGACTTTCTGGTGGCTAACGATCAATTCTTCCTGAACCCGGCCATGGCCGCCTCCAAGTGTACGCTGGACAGCGCCGCCAATGTCGAGGGTTCCAGCTTGGTGTACACCATGTGCCGTAACGGGACCGAATTCGGCATCCGGGTCAGTGGCTTGGGCGACAGATGGTTCACTGCCGCCAGCAACATGCCTCAGGGCCTCTACTTCCCGGGTTACACCGTCGCAGACTCCAATCCTGACCTCGGCGACAGCGCCATACTGGAGACATTCGGGGTGGGTGCATTCGCCATGGCGGGCTCCCCGGCCGTGGCAGGATTCCTAGGGGCGGGCACCTTCCGCGATGCCCTGAACTACAGCCGCGAGATGGGTGAGATCACCGTGGGGCGCAACCCCAACATGGCTGTGCCGAATCTTGACTTCCAAGGCGTCCCCTGTGGCGTGGACGTCCGCAAGGTCGTGGAGACGGACATCGCGCCCGTCATCAACACGGGCATCGCCCACAAGGAACCCGGCATCGGCCAGATCGGCGCAGGCATTGTGCGAGCCCCCATGGAGTGCTTCCACCAAGCCCTGGAAGCACTGGCAGAGAAGCTGGCGAGCGGATAGGTAGCCCACGGAGAACACTGGCTCGTAGCCCCCGCCTCACCAGTGCTGTTTCTCCCTCGCTGGTTCGTCCTAGATCGAGACGGTCTGGTAGGAGACCGCGGCAGGCTCCCCAGTCACCACCTACCGGGGAAGGGGAGCCCACATCTTCTCCTAAAATACTCCCTCTGCTTAGGAATGGCAGGCCCCGTTGTGATGGGTGCTTGGAGGCACGTCCAGCACTGGGTTCGTGTCGAAGAATCCAACGGGTTTCAGGCTGAAGCCACAGTAGGCTACCGGCGAGATGGGCCAGTCTTCGGGGCGGGGCACATGGTGGTAGCCGACCGTGTACCAAAGCACGACGTCGGTGTTCTCGACATGACGATCGTTCTTGGTGTATTCAGGCAGCCCAGCGCCACCGGGATGCTGATTGGGGTACTGACCCGTGGCAGTGATCTCGTTCGGGTCGTAAGGCGTAACCCACAGGTGCTTGGTCATGAAGCCAGCCCGCTTGATCACGCTGGCGCTTGGGTGGGCGAATGGCAGGATATTTTCTCCCGGCATGAGCTTGTAGCCAACAGGTCGCCCCAAGCCGTTCTCCACTGAAGGGTTTGACACAGTCCAGTAGCGACCACTCATCGGGTCAACTACCCTCTGGGCTTCAAGCTCAGTCTTCAGAGGCGTCGCTTCGGCATAGAAGGCGTTGCCATGGGGGTTGTCGGGGCCCAGAGGCTCAGCCACGGTGTTCACTTCATGCACGACGTTTCCCTCGCCGTCCACGCTCATGTCCAACCGGAAGTTGAAGAAGTGCTGGTGTATATGGGCATTCAGTTGGGGCGCCACCAGCGTGCCATACTTGGGCGTCTCTCCTTCAGGGATACCGGCTGTATTGACGATACCGGTCAGCTTGATTTCCATCTGTATGGTCCCGTCTTGGTAGAAGTACCAGAAGAAACCGTACTCATAGTTGCCGACCGTCGCGATGCTGGACACCACCAGACGCCTGGAGCGGCGCACCTCGGTGCGGCCTGTGCGCCAGTCAACGTGCTTCCAAAGTATTCCGTAGTCCTCCTCGTGCATGCACACAGCGTTGGGTATGGTGAAGGGGTCGCCCTGACCGTTGTTCATGACTGCGTCGAAGTAGTAAATCTCTCCCAAGCAGTCGCAGCCAAGGGTAAGAGAGTTGGTGAGAGAGCCGATCCCATACTCTCCGGCATCGAAAGCATTCTTCCGGTAGTGGTCCTTGCTGGGGTCTCCATAGGGCACGACCATGTCGGATAGCGCGGCCCTGTACAGGACGGGCCTGACCCTTCCTTGGTCCTCATAGCCTACGGTATGGAGCACCAGACCTTCCCGAGGAGTGAACCCTACGCGCAGGTGCCACTTCTGCCACTTCACGCTTTGGCCGACCACCTCGAAGCTTGTGCCCTCGGGCTGCGTAATCTCCAGAGGCTTCAGGTCTCGTCGGAACTCGCCCACAAACTCAGCGGCATAGTTGCCATCATTGGGCGGCAGCGGGACGAATCCATAGTCGTCGACGCGCACCACCTCCATACTGTTGAGGTCGACCAAAGCGGTCACACCCTCGATAGGTCTCGCATAGCCGTTGTCAGTCGGGCTCGACCGGAGAAAGCTGCGGGCCAACACCAGTCGACGCCCCTTCTCGTCTTCAAACCCATAGTCGCCCGCCGACCAGGGTTCGACCATCACGAGGCTGGGGTCGGTTACGCCGCGTTTCTGGATGGCGTCTCGAAACTCAGGGTTGGCTCTGACGGCGGCTTCACATTCGGCAAACTCGTCGAACATCACCCTAGGCTGCACTCCTGTGATGTGCTTCCAAGAGGTGACCCGCCGTTCATCGAGGGACACGACGGCCTCGTAGGTGGCCTGAGTGTCGTTGTCCAGAATGACCACGAAAGCGTTTCGCTGGATAGCGTCACCTACCCGGAAGTTGAGCACCTCATCCTTGGCGGGTTCCTGGAGAACGATGGTCTCGAACTTCACTCGCTGCCCCAACTGCCGTTCCGATCTAAGGATGGAAGAAGCTTCGGAGATCTCTTCGGCAGTCAGCGGGTCCAAGGGGTGAGAGGCAGAGGGTAGCGTTCTACGCTGGTCCTGCTCTGTTATAGAAATGGCCATCATGACCTCCTTAGTACAGGTCTTACCACCCGACACACGGGACCGTCAGTGTGCTGGGACACTAACAGTGCCACACCTATGGGTCAAGCGCCGTTTCTCAGGCGGTTATTTTGGGCATATGCGGCCCAGCGGCGGGAGGGGTCTATCCCGCGCAAAAGAGAGAGCCCCGCCAGCGTGCGGGGCTCTTTGAATTGCCGTGTTGGTCCGTTAACCGGGTTAGCCTGTCGCCTAGTCGGTGCCTACCCATCCTGAGTGGGTCACGTCGACCACCTGCTTCACGGGGTCGAAGTACTTGGCCTCGTAGTAGGACTGGCCGTCGGCGCTAGGCGGTGGCGTGTGCACCGCAAGCGCTTCCGCGCCGACTGCGTCAAGCTTGGCAGCGGCTTCATCCATGTCTTCGACTTGGAAGCCGAAGTGGTCAATGCCTGTCTTGCCGGCATTGGCCCCAGAGTCTTGCACCTTCAGGATAGCCAAGTTGACATGACCATCGGTCAGGTAGACGCCGTTGCGACCCTTTCCGGCCTCGGTGAGTTCGAACACGTCCATGTAGAAGCTGGCTGTCTTTTCCACATCGGGGGTGCGGATGGCTATGTGCTTGATTCTGCTCACTAGCTTCTCCTTCTCAGGCGGCGGCCTAGTCGGTGCCAACCCAACCGTTGCCCGAAACATCGATTGTCTGTTTGTTGGGGCCTTGGTACTTGAGCTCGTAGTAGAATGCCCCGCCACCGGGAGGCGCATGGGAGGGGAGCTCGCCAGCGCCGGCGGTTGCCAGCTTCTTCTGGGTGTCCTCCACATCGTCCACCTTGAACCCGAAGTGATCAATGCCCGTGTAGATGGGATTGCCTTCTTCGTCCTTGCGGGCCTGCAGAATGGCGAGGTTAATGTGGCCGTCCGTCAGGTAGAAACCGGTGCCGGCTGGCCCGGCTACTTCGAGGTCGAACACATCCTGGTAGAACTTGGCCGTCGCCGCCGGGTCGGGGGTGAAAATGGCCACATGCTTAATTTTGTCCATACATTCTCCCTTGCTGGTGATATAGGCCCCTGTTCGTCGTAGGCCCGATTATACACCTTAGTGAAATGCGGAAGAAGCTTGCTTGGCCGCAGCAATGATCGGCAAGTACCCGGTACAGCGACAGATGTTGCCCGACATGCCCTCGCGTATCTGCTCCTCGGTGGGGTTGGGCGTATCCCGCAGGAATGCGTACAGGGTCATGAGGAAGCCTGGGGTGCAGAAACCGCACTGCAGGGCATGGTTGTCTTGGAAGGCCTGTTGCAGAGGGTGCAATTGGTCGCCGTCCGCCAGCCCTTCCACAGTCATCAATTCCGCGCCATCTGCCTGCACCGCCAGCATCAGGCACGAGCGCACGGCCTGCCCGTTGAACAACAGGGTGCAGGCCCCACACACACCGTGCTCACAACCCAAGTGGGTGCCGGTGAGGTCCAATTCTTCCCGCAGGAAGTCGGCCAAGGTCATGCGGACCGGAGCGGAGCGCTCGTACTGCTTACCGTTGACCGTGAGGCGAACGATTCCTGTCTCGCTCATTAGCTCTCCTCTCCTCTGGCCCGCCGGAAGGCGCCCACAAGGGCGCGACGGGCCATCACGCCCGATACCTCCTTGCGATAGAGGGCCGAGGCATGTATGTCGGAATCAGGGTCAAGTGCGTCGGATACGGCGGCGGCCACCTGCTCCAGCGATGCCATGTCGCCGTTGCTGCCCCGGAGCGCGTCTTCTGCTGAGCCTACCCGGACGGGTGTGCCCCCGACGCCGAAGATGACGATTCGGGAATCGTCGCAGGCACCATTGGCATCCAGGTGTACGCGGGTCATGGCCCCAGTCATGGCGAAATCGCCGTGGCGTCGGCAGACTTCCTCAAACCCCCAGCCCCAGCCGCCACTGCTGCCGGGCAGCCGCACCTCGGTGACCATCTCGCCGGTCTCGACCGCGGTGGTGAAGTAGGTGATGAAGAACTCTTCCGCAGCCACCTCTCGGCTGCCTGCGCTGCTCTGCACCACGATCTGGGCGTCGGAGGCGATGGCGAAAGCAGGCCACTCGGCGGAAGGGTCGGCGTGGGCGATGCTGCCTCCCACCGTACCACGGTTCCTGATTTGGAAGTGTCCGATGTGGGGCACCATGGCCGACGCCATCGGGAACCGCTGCTGCACTACGTCGGAGAGTTCGACCGTCCGCTGACGGGTCAGGGCCCCGATGTTGAGACCTCCACCGTCGGCAGTGGTGATATGCTCCAGAGATGCAAGCTTGTTGATGTCCACCACCACAGGGGGACGGGCCAAGCGCATGGCCATCATGGGCATCAGGCTTTGCCCTCCAGCCAGCACCCTAGCGTCACCGCCATGTTGGGCCAGTAAAGAGGTTGCCTCGTCGAGGCTCTGTGGTGCGTGATAATCGAAACGGGCTGGCTTCATCCCAGTCCCTCCCTGTGCCGTTGGTCAGCCGTTGGCAAGCTTTTGATCATCCTAGGTTGTAATTAAATCGTGCTCAGGACGTGGCGCCTATCTCTTTTTCAAGACGGGAGAAAAACTGGCCCACCATCATCTTGGAGATGCCCCCCATTACTCTCTGGCCCACGCCGGCCACCGCTCCGCCCACTTGGGCGTCGACTTGGTAGGTAAGGCGGGTGTTGTCACCTTCTGGTGCCAGCGACACATCACCGTCCCCACGGACGAAACCCGTCAGTCCTTCACCGGATACGGACATGTGATAAGAGGAGCCGGGGACTTGGTCGGTGATGACAATCTTGCCGTCATAGGTGCCCTTGACGGCGGCCAGTCCCAGCTCCAGGACTACGTGGTACTCGCTGTCGCCGACCGCTTCGAAGACCTTACAACCGGGGGTGCAACGGGAGAGCACTTTGGGGTCGTTCAAGGCCTCCCAGACGAGACTAGGTGGGTTATGCAGAAGGACGTTTCCCTTGATATCCATGGACGCTCACGATGGTAGGTTTTGTTGGGCCGAAAGCAAGCGGCAGACTATCATGCGCATAGGTGAGTGTCAAGCTGGGTTCGAGGGTCGCAGGGGCCCTGCGGGGGCTGGGACCGGGGTGCTGGGAGGGCCGGGAAAGCTGCCGCAACACAGCCACTGGTTGTGCTAAACTAGCCCCCGCGCGTATTCACGCAGACAAATCAAATTCGATCGTCCCCTAGGGCTGAATTGACCTGCCGGGGCTGGGAGGAGTCTTCAACGTGGCAGAGATGACCGGTGGACAGGCCTTGGCCAAGTCCCTTTCTCGCGAGGGCGTACGGGTGATATTCGGGCTGCCCGGAGTGCAGCTGTACCATGCCTTGGAGGGCTTGGAGGGCACGCCGGAAATCCGGTTCATCACCACCCGCCACGAGCAAGGCACCACCTATATGGCCGACGGCTATGCCCGCACCGGCGGAGACGTAGGAACCTCGCTGGTGGTTCCCGGCCCCGGACTGCTGAACGCCTCGGCTGGCCTGTGCGATGCCTATGCAGCCTCCTCGCCCGTGTTCCTGGTATCCGGCCAGATAAACATAAGCGGCATCGGCCAGAACAAGGGCATCCTCCACGAAATCAACGACCAACTCGATGTGGTGCGCCCCATCACCAAGTGGTGCGCCCGGGTCCTCGACCCCACGGAAATACCGGGAGCAGTGCATGAGGCCTTCCATCAGATGAAGACGGGCCGCCCGCGGCCGGTGGAAATCGAGATTCCTCCCGAGACCTTGGCGCAGGTCGCCGACATCAATCTACAGGAGCCGGGCGTCTACGGACCACAGGCCCCCGACAGCGCAGACCTAGAAAAGGCCGCCGCTCTCATAGCCAACAGCCGACGCGTCGCCATCTGGGCTGGAGGCGGGGCCATCTGGTCGCGGGCCTCGGAGGCGTTGACCCGCTTGGCGGAGCACCTGCAAGCCCCGGTCATCACCACGCCTGAAGGCAAGGGCGCCATCTCCGCGCGACACTACCTTTCATTGGGCACCTGCCGTGGCGGGGTCAACCCAGCAGGCGACGTCATGCGCAAGCACATCGCCGAGGAGTGCGACTTGGTGCTAGCGGTGGGCACCCGCTTCATCTCGCCCGGCTTGGATGCCTCGAAACAGGTGATACAGATTGACGTTGACCCCGAGGAAATCGGACGCAACCATCCCAACACCCAGCCTCTGTGCGGCGACGCCCGCCTGTCTCTGGAAGCCCTCTACGACCTGCTGCGCACCCAGCCAGCGCGGCCGTCTCGTCGCTCCGAGACCGAGGCCTTTCGTCAAGAGAGGCACGATGTGATGATGCGGACCGAGCCCCAGAGTTCGTTGATGCGGGCCCTGCGGGACGCCATACCCGAGGACGGCATCGTGGCCATGGGGCAGACCCAAGTGGGCTACTACAGCCACGCCCACTGGCCAGCCTACCAAGAGGCCACCTACCTCACCTCTTCCTATCAGGGCAATCTTGGGTTCGCCTTTCCCACGGCCTTGGGGGCCAAGGTGGCCCATCCCGACCGGGCGGTGGTCTCCGTCTCCGGCGACGGCGGCTTCCAATTCGCCTCCAACGAGCTATCTACTGCTGTCCAGCACGGCATCAACCTGGTGGCGGTGGTCTTCAACGACGGGGCCTTTGGCAACGTGAAGCGCGACATGGAGACCCTGTTCGACGGTCGCAGCCTCGGCACCAACCTGTACAACCCCGACTTCGTCAAGCTGGCCGAGGCCTATGGGGCCGATGCCATGCGGGCCCACGGGGCCGAGGAGCTGGGCGGCTGCGTGCGAGAGGCTCTAGCCAACAATCGGCCGACGCTGATCGAGGTGCCGGTGGACATGATGCCCCGCCCGTACTAGGGGCATCGGGGGCGTTGTCTTCCTAGGTCTGGGCCTAGGTCTGGGCGAAGGCAAGGTCTGGGCGGGGTCATGGGTCCCTGGCGCGCACCGTGTGACACTGGTGAGCCCCTCTTCGTATCTTTTGTATCTGGGGAGCGCTCGATGGCACACCGGTCGTAGCTGGGAAACAGTTCTTCGTATCTAGAGGCTGTGACATTGTGACATCGTCAGCTATGAGCCAGCTTTGGCACACTGTGACATGCGGTGCCCCGTGGCGGCAGGGGCACTGCGCCATGCCGCGAGTTCGTAGCTGAGGCTAACCACGATCTGCCGCATTGGCGTAGCTGGATGCGGCGTGGGTCGTATCTGGCGCGAGTTTGTTTGTGTCTGTAGCATGCCGCTTATGCCGCATGGTTGCCCGGCGTCAGCTTTGGCCCAGCTAGACCGGGGTGGGGCGGCGGTCTCGTCTTGTAGCTGGGGCGCGGCCACTTTTGTATCTGGCGCAAATTTCTTCGTATCTGTTTGTGGTCTCATTGGTCTCATGGTTGTATCTGAGCTAGCTTGAAAAGTGTGGTCTCTTCTGGCCGGTGTGATAGTTCGCCCTAGTTGGTGTGTCACGTTGGCCTCATCCCGGTAGTGGTGTTTCGGAAATAGAAGCGGGGGATGACCTTGATGGGGCAGTCCCCAACTTGGATTGAGTTTAAGGGAGGGGGCGGGGTGGGGCAATGGGCGGATGTCATGGGTGATCGCTGTGGTTGCCCGTTGGGGAGGCTAACCCCGCCAATGCCATCGGTTGACGCTTTGTACGACTCTGATATAGATTAGCCCAGATTGGCCGACTATAGCCCATATGGTTGGGCGTAATGTCGGGGTTGCGTATGGAAGCAAGAGATACTCGCTGGATTTCTGTTGCCGAGGTGGCCCGCCACTTGGGTGTAGGTCGCGACACGGTGTATCGTTGGATCGACTCCAGAGGATTACCTGCTCACCGAGTGGGGCGCTTCTGGAAGTTTCAGTTGCCCGAAATAGATGCGTGGGTCAAGTCGGGCCAGGCGGATGCCTCCAACGGCACTGGACCGAATGAGCGCTTTGTCGAATTGACGAAGCAGGTGCCCTAGGAGATGGCACGCGCAGACCAACTCAAGCAGCTATTCCGGGCCTACCGTGACAGCGACCGTGAGTCCTTCTTGGAAGTGGCGCGGTCTATCACGGATGAAGAGCGCAAGAAACATCACCCTGCGCTCGCCAACGAGTTGGATAGAATATTGAACAATGGAGTCGTGGCCGCTGCGCCCACCCTGAGGGGCACCTTCCAACCACCTCCAAGAGACCATGAGAAGAAAGCGCCACTACTTGAGATCAAGCACCCTGATCGTTATCTCCAGGAGCTGGTCCTCCACCCTGGGCCCACCGAGATACTTCTTAAGGTCATGCGTGAGTTTCGACAGTGGGACATCCTGGAAGCGAACGGCCTGAAGCCAAGTCACAAACTCCTGTTCTGTGGACCACCGGGATGTGGGAAGACCGCGACCGCCGAGGTGATTGCGACCGAGTTGGGATTGCCTCTGGTATATGTTCGCTTTGATTCCGTCGTTTCCTCATTGCTAGGGGAAACTGCCTCGAATCTGAGAAAGGTATTCGAATACATCCATGAAGACACTTGGGTCGTCCTCTTCGATGAGTTCGACGCAATCGGCCGTTCCAGAGACGACGCCACCGAGCACGGAGAGATCAAGCGAGTAGTAAATTCCTTCCTGCAGATGTTGGACAACTTCCACGGACGTTCCCTGTTGGTTGCTGCTACGAACTTTGAGCAAGTCCTCGACCCCGCCTTGTGGCGCAGATTCGACGAAGTTGTGAGGTTCGAGCGGCCGACAGAGGGACAGATTAAGAAGTTGATAAATAAAAGGCTGAACCCAGTCAGGAACCCGAAAGTCTCAACGAAGCCTTACCTCGCGCAATTGGATGGGTCGACCTTCGGCGACATCGAGCGCATCGCCATGGACGTCCTCAAGAGCTGCGCTCTGGACGGCAGGACTCGACTGCAGGCAGACGACATCAAGAGGGCTGCGGAAAGCCAGGCGTTCAGAAGGCAGGTCATGCAGAGCTCCGTCCCCTCTAACATTCCCCGAGTAAGCATTCCTTAAGAGCAAGCATGGTCAACTTCGAACGTATCGAGCCCTTACCCCACATTGTCATTCAGCGCGAGCCCCGTCAAGAGTTGATCAGGCCGCGTAGGCGCGGCCCCTCCCGAATTCAACCCCGCGCGAATCGGCGCGAGCATGCCGAGCGAATGAAGGATCAAACCGCTGCGTCTGCCGCAGAGCTGGCAATGCTGCGAGTATCCTTAGGTGTGGCCCCAGATCGATTTCTAGTCTTACGTCTGGAGACGCTTGACGGCGAGCAACGGGCAACCCTGGAGCGCTTGAACGTTACCGTCGTCGAGGAAGTGGTGGAAGTAGGGGACGACGCAACGGTACATAGGTTGCTCGTTCAATTCCCTGACAACGAGTCCCAGACTACGTTCACGACCGAATACGACCGGTACGCGGACGAAACGAGTGAGACGACTGCGTTGCCCCCAGCAATGCGGAGGAACCTGTTCGATGCTCTTGGGAGTGTGTCGACCGTTACCCCTGAGCAGAGGACCGGCCGCCGCCTTCAACGTGAGGGTCCGCCCACTGAAGCACCCTTTTATCTGGATGTAGACCTATGGAACCCCGGCACCGACGATGGTGTTCGGGAATTGTTGAACTTTTTTCAGGGTTTCATCCAGTCCCGCGGTGGTAGGGTTACGAGGGACCCCCTTATCACTCCGAGCCTGTTTCTTGTAAAGGTGGAAGCAAATCAGAGTCTGTTGGACGAGCTTTTGCAACTCGACGTGGTATCCCTGGTAGACCTTCCCCCGATACCGCCTCCGGAGGACTCATTCGACTTGCTGTCTCAGTTTCTGCCACCTGACCCGCTGCCGCCGGTTCCGTCGAACGGCCCGCTGGCCTGCGTTGTGGACTCGGGCGTCACCGCCGGGCACCCGTTGCTGAGAGGCATCGTGATGGCCGAGGAGGATTTCGATTCCGGCGAAGCCACACCAGTAGACCTGAACGGACATGGCACTCAGGTTGGAGGACTGGTGGTATATGGCGACATTGCTCGCCGACTGCAGGGCAACGAATGGCTCCCGCAGGTCAACCTTTACTCAGCCAAGGTATTGCGCAATGATCTGAATCCAATAGATCCCGCATCACCGGACGCGACTTTCCCAGCCGAAGAACGCGTTGAGGAGCAACTCAAGCGAGCGATAGAGTACTTTCACAGAGAGTATGGTTGCCGCATCTTCAACCTATCGATAGGCCACGGGGACAGACTTTATGCAGGAGGGCGACAGCTGCCTTGGGCAGAGGTGCTCGATGACTTGGCTCGAACGCTGGATATCGTCATTGTCGTCTCAGCCGGAAACGTACCTGACCCAGACATACCGGCATCTACCAACTCAGCTCACTTCAAGAAGCAGGTGGCTGGTTCTCTAAAGCAGCCTCAACACAGGTTGATAGATCCCGCCACCTCTGCACTCAGTCTAACGGTAGGGGCCGTTGCCCGCCGGGAAGACCCCAGTATGTTGTCTCTGTCTGCAGGCACGCAGCTTGCAGGCTCGGCGGTAGGATGCCCATCCCCGTTCACAAGATGCGGACCTGGCGTTGCTGGCGCCGTCAAACCGGAGGTAGTGGCGCACGGAGGTAACTATGGACTCAATTCGGTTGCGGGGCATCTTAATTGGCGGAAGAACGATCCCAATCTCGGAGAGCCGAGTCTGAACCGGGATTTCACTTCTCGCTTGCTCCGTGCCGTTTGCGGGACGAGTTTCGCGGCCGCTCAGGTGACCCACATCGCCGCTCGCATTGAGGCCGCTCTAAGGAATGATTTCCAAACGGCGCCGAGTCAGAACCTCGTACGTGCTCTCCTGGTAAGCTCGGCTCGTCAACACGACGACGTCAACAGCTACGTTGACAAGGGGGACTTGCTCAACACCGTAGGCTACGGAGAGCCGAACGCTGAGTATTGCTGGTCAACGCCCAATCGGACATGCCTCGTAGCTGAGGACATCGTCGAGTACAGCAAGTTTCACGTTTACTCTCTTGTCTTGCCCCAGGACTTCTTGAAAGAGCCAGGAAGACGCTCGATTTCCGTGGCGCTCGCCTACGATCCTCCAACAAGGTTGAGTAGACGTGACTACATCGCCACTGCGATGTGGTTGGACGTGTTCGGCGGCCTGACTACGGAGCAAGTCATCGAATATAGATCCAAGTACCAGGGCGATGGTGATCCTCCAAGGGTGCCGTCCAGTAACAGGCTCAGGTTTAGCCCCGCTGGACAGACCATCAGAATGTCTACAGTGCAGAAGAGGTCTTGGAATTCGAATCAAGGAACGGTCTTTCTCAATAGGCCCGACCCCAATGGAGACGCATCATTGCACATTTTTGTCGGCTGTCAGCAGAGATTCCCAAATCCCTTGGGCGAAGGCTCCCAGCGATATGCGCTGGTGGTAACCCTTGAGCACGACAACCAAAGCATAGATGTCTATCAGCAAGTAAAAGCGAGGGTCCGGACCAGGGCCAGAATTGGGCTGGCTGGATAAATGTTACATCTCAGAGACGGTACTATTCTCCGGGCCACTTAGGCCACCACACTGGACTCGAACTGTACGCACCGCTCGGCGACCCATGCGTTGACCGCGGACACATCCTGATAGCCCCCCTTTCTTGACAGGTGGGCCGCTTGCGCCTATCTTTCGTTCAAGAATTCGAGCATGAACTCCGTAGGAGAGCCTTAGGAGGATAGATATGGGTGAGATACTGGGTGTTGGGACTACTCACTGGCCGGGGATGAATTTTCCTGACGAGTCGAAGAGTTGGCCCTTGATGCGTAGCCTGTCGCATGATCACCGTGTGCCTCAGGAGATGAAGAACCCCACTAACTGGCCCGAGCCGATGCGGATTGAGTTCGGCGAGGACGAGGGGGTGACCTCTCACAAGGAGCACCGGCGGCGGCTGGCGGAGGCTTTCCGCAAGGTGCGGAAGGAGATCGACGCTTTCAATCCGGATGTCATCCTGATGTTCGGGGACGACCAGTACGAGAACTTCAAGGAAGACATAATCCCTGCATTCTGCCTGCTGGCCTATGACGAGTTCGAGTGCCGGCCTTGGGCACAGGCCCGCCACAAGAACAAGCCCAACTTCTGGGGTGAGCCTGAGGACCATGTCATACCGATCCAGGGGCGTCCTCATATCGCGCGGCGGCTGGCCAAGGACTTGATTGAAGAGGGCTTCGACATGGCCTACGGCTACAAGCCCCTGCATTCGGGTCCTGAGGTGCTGGGACACGCCTTCCTCAACACTTGGATGTACTTGGACTATGACCGTGAGGGCTTCGACTATCCGCTGATTCCGTTGGCGGTGAACTGCTATGGCAGCAGCGTCATACGCAACCGTGGCGGGATGGACCAGGACCCCGCTCTGTCGGTCGATCCGCCTTCTCCCACTCCCAAGCGCTGCTTCGAGTTGGGTCAGGCCATCGCCCGTGTGATCAAGAACATGCCGGAGCGAGTGGTGATCATGGGGTCGTCGTCGTGGTCTCACGGCTTCCTGACGGAGCGCAATCATTTCCTGTGGCCCGACCACGAGGCTGACCGCGCCGCCTTCGAACAGCTCAAGGACAACCGGCTGGATGAGTGGAAGAACATGAGCCTGACCCAGATTGAAGAGGCAGGCCAGCAGGAGCTGCTGAACTGGGTCTGCTTGGCTGGGGCGATGCACGAGCTGGGCCAGAAGACCGAGGTCATCGACTACATCGAGACTTGGGTGTTCAACTCCGAGAAGTGCATGGCTATCTTCAAGCCGTAGGGATGTAACCAAGGGAGTTTCCGTCATTCCGTCACGGAGCCTGTCTGGACCGCGATCCGGGGCCGGAATGACGGACGGGGCCTCTCCACTCGGGGAAAGTTTAGATGGGGGTGAAGAGTGACATCGACCAACGGGTCTAGTGGCAATGGTCATCATGCCAACGGGCACAGTGGCAATGGCTCGGTGCCGGAAGGGTCGGTCATAGGGGGTCAGCGGCCTGAGGGCATCGACAACGGCGAGTACGGCTGGTCCCAGATTGGCGTGCATGACTTGGTGCCCAAGACGGGTTACCGCGAGTACTGGTATCCCGCGATAGAGGCCAATAAGGTGGGACGGAAAAAGTACGGCTTCTTTGGGAGCCGTTACGCCAAGCGAGTGAAGATGCTGGGCGAGGATGTGGTCATCTTCAGGGGGAAGGACGGGCGTTTCGGCGCGGTCTGGAACCGATGCCCGCATCGTGGGGCTCTGCTCTCCTTCGGGCGCTGCGAGTTCGAGGGCACGATTAGCTGCCCCTACCACGGCTATACCTTCGATGAGGAGGGTGTGTGCGTGGGTGCCCTGACCGAGGGCCCTGAGTCCGGTCTGAACGGCAAGCTGAGGGTCAAGTCCTACCCCACCAAGGTGGTGAATGGCGTCGTATACGTGTGGATGGGGCAGACCCAGCCGGTGCCCATCGAGCAGGATATCCCCAAAGAGTTCTTCGACAAGAACCTCATGGTGCACACGTATTCCAAGGTGTGGCCCATCAACTGGAGCGTCACTATTGAGAATTCGGGCGACTCCCACAACTCCTACATACATCGCTTCCGAATGCGTCGACTGCTGAACATGGAAGCGTTCCGGCAGTTGCCTGCCTACTGGAGTGGCACGCGTGTTGTCGGTGAGACCGAGAACAGCATGGGCATCGCGCCCACAGTTCACGCGCCACAGCAGGCTTACTTTCCGCTGATGGACGCCAAGTGGCCCAAGCGGGTGTGGTTCCGTCCTCTGAAGGCGTGGCGCCGTGGGGTCAAGACGTTTACCGGCAAGCCCTACACCAACGAGTACCGGCTGCCCAGCCTGACGCTGGTCGACACCCGCAACCGGGTACATTGCCGGTGGGCAGTGCCCCAAGACGAGAACTACAGCATGATGTTCACGTTTGGCATCATGAAGGGTCGCACATGGTGGGACCGGTTCTTCTCCCGCATCTATTTCCAGACGATGTGGCGCTACTTCCAGATCAAGGGCATCAACGAGCTGGAAGATTTGCCGGTGCAGGCTTTCGACCGGCTGGACCCGTCGGCCCCCCAGAAGCTGGGGACCAACGACCGGGCCATCATCCACTGGCGCCGCAAGATGCCCCTGAAGTCCCGCGACGCCCTGCGTCTGTGGAACAACGACAAGACGCAACAGGATGCCATCGCGGCCGATGCCTTGCTGGAAGCCACTGAGAACTTCCAGCCCCAGCCAGAGGAGACCCAAGTCGTTGGCGCAAGCCGCTAGTACCAGATAATCGTAAGACCGGGGCGGAGGGAAACACCCAGACCGCCCCGGTCTTCATTTTCAGGAGGAGATGCCTTGATCGCTCGCATCTACACAGGCAGCGACGGCGAGTCCCACTTTGAGGATATCGACCTGAAGTACGAAGCCAGCGGCAACTCGGCCAGCGCTCCTCCCGAGAAGCCGGAAAGCATGACTTTTCGAACCCAGCAGCCTGGCGTCGACCTCGACTTTCACCCTGCTCCACGGCGGCAATACATCGTCAGCCTAGCAGGGGAGGTTGAAATTGGCTTGGGCAGCGGCGAGAAGCGCATCTTCGGCGCGGGCGATGTGATGCTGGCCGACGACACCACCGGGCGAGGGCATACCACAAAGGTGGTGGGCAACCAGCCCCGCGTCTCTATTGTGATACCTGTGTAGTTGTAGCCCTGGCAACGTTCTCCATTGTCTCGCCCCCATCCCAACCTTCCCCCTTGAGGGGGAAGGGGTTATGTGAACACCTCACCCGACCACGGCACACGTATGGCCTCTGAAACCCAGAAGTCGGTCCTCATCACCGGAGCGTCCCAAGGTATCGGCAGGGCCACCGTTCTCTACCTAGCGTCCTGTGGTTACAAGATCGTGGCTGCTGGCCGCTCATTGGAGCGTCTCCGCATTCTGCAAGCTGACTCCGACACTCCCGACAACGTGATCCCTTGGGAGTTGGACGTCGGGAATCCTGTGTGCGCCGACCAAGTGCCATTGATTATTGAGCGTGTGGGGCGCCTTGATGTGCTGGTGAACAACGCTGGCTATGGACTGCGCGGCTACTTGGAAGAGTTGGATATGGGCGATGTGCAGGCCCAATTCGAGACTAATCTGTTCTCTACCCTACGTCTGAGCCAAGCTGTCATTCCTCACATGCGCGAGAATGGCGGGGGGGCCATCATCAATATCGGGTCGGTATCGGCCCATATTGCGAGCCCCAGTGGGGGGGCCTACGCCTCCACGAAGTCTGCCATGCGCAGCCTGACCATGGCACTGCGCTTGGAGTTGCACTCCTTTGGCATCAAGGTGGCGGTCATAGAGCCGGGGGTCATTCGGGCGAACTTCCTCCAGAACCAAGTCAGAGCCCGAGGCAACGCCAACCCGGACTCCCCCTACGCGGCACGCACCAGTGTGGTGGAAGAGCGCACAGCCCGCTTCCACCACACTGGTGGAAACCCGCTGAAAGTGGCACGCACGGTCGAGCACATCATTCGCTCCAAGCACCCCCACCCCAGCTATACCATTGGCCCCGACGGCAGACTCGGCGTGTTCGCTGCGCGCTTCCTACCGGAGCGTTTGGTGCAGTACTGTGTGCGTAAAGTGCTGATGGGATGAGATGGACGGGGATGCTCTCCATACTCAAATAGTTGTAAGATGTGCCCGCACGGTTCCAACAGAGGGGCTCGAAGTGACTATAACCGATACAAAGTTACTGACCGCTGACGACCTGCTGCGACTCTATGCAGATGGCGTCCGGGGCGAGTTGATTAGAGGCGTGCTCTCTGAGACCCTGCCCACGGGACACGAGCACGGCACGATTGTGGCGAAACTTACCACTAGATTGGGTGGATTCGTCGAGCCCCGGAGTCTGGGTGACCTGACGGCTTCCGACGCCGGGGTGTGGCTGGAGCGCGACCCGGATACGGTGCGAGAGCCCGATATCGCTTTCTTTTCCGCGGAAAAGATGCCCCGCGGAATGAGGGTTACGGGCTATGCCGAGGTGGTCCCCGTTCTGGTCGTGGGGGTGGCGTGCCCCAGCAACAGCCACCGTGAAATCAATGACAAGGCCCTGATGTGGCTGCGGTATGGCGTGAGGATGGTGTGGGCAGTGTACCCGGAGACGAGAACGATTGAGGTATACCGGGAGGCCCACGCGGTCCTGACCTTAACTGAGGAAAACCGTTTACAGGGCATGGATGTGCTGCCCGGTTTCGAATGTACAGTCAGCGGGATTTTCCCTCCGCTTGCTGCATAGGACCCCAGATGCGACATAACGAACTGTCGGGAGGACGATATGGCTATTGTAGGTACTGGCGACTATAAGTACGAGGTAGTGGACGATTGGGTGAAGCTCCCTCCGGGCATGGAGTTGGGAATGGTCAGCTCGGTGGCCGCGGACACACTGGACCGTGTCTTTGCCTTCATCCGTGTGGCGGACCAGCCGTCCATGGTTATCTTCGACCGCAACGGCCGGTACCTAAACTCGTGGGGCACGGGGGTCATCACCGACGCCCATGGTCTTTCCTTCAACTCGGAGGGGGACATCTACCTTACCGACCGGAACCCGCACCAAGTGATGAAGTTCTCGGCGTGGGGCCAGAGGATGCTTACGCTGGGCACCCGCGACGTTGCTGGTGAGCAGACGCCTTTCAACCGGCCCAGTGACGTGATGGAGGGGCCGTCGGGCTGCTTCTACGTCTCTGACGGCTATGGCAACTCCTGCGTACACAAATATGCCAATGACGGGCTGATCCTCGATTCTTGGGGTTCTCCTGGCAACGGCGAGAGCCAGTTCAACCTGCCCCATGGCATTTGGGTGGACGAACACGAGCATGTCTATGTGTGTGACCGGGAGAACAACCGTATCCAGATATTCGATGGCAGTGGAAAGCTTCTGGATATCTGGAACGACTTTCTGCGGCCTACCGACATCGTGATGGACGCTGACGGCATCATCTACGTCTCCGGCATCGGGCACCGCTGTAGCATAGTGACCCACGACGGCAAATTGCTGGCCCGCTGGGGTGGCGAGGCCGTCGGGCCGGTGGGAGAAGAGGGTACTGCCCACGGCATCGGCATCGACTCCCACGGGGATGTGTATCTGTGCGCTGCGGGGGCGAAGCGGATACAGAAGCTGGTGCGACAGCCTAGGTAGGGGGAAGAATAGACCAGGCCATGAGCCTCAGAATAGGGCCGGCTCAGACTGTGACATGTTTCGCGGTCCCAGGTTCCACCTCCCCGATGGAGGCTTGAATGGTGTCGATTCGCAATCGGATACGGGGCCACGAGTTCGGACGGAGGATGAGAACGCCAATGCGCCTACCGATGAGGCTCTGTTGGTAAGGAATGCTCTGGTCTGTAGTAATCAGCAGGTCGTAGCCATTCTGTTCAGCGCGATCTAGGAGCGCACCGTTGCGCAATGTGCTCCAGCCCAATTCAGAAGCCGTGTCAACAGAGTGCTCAGGTAAATGCCTGAGAAGGGGTACTGGGGTACCTTGGTCGAACAGGATCCTCACCTAGAAGGGATTGGCCGTCAGAGACCATAGTTCGTGCTCCAACACCGATTGGACTTGGTGAGAATCCACACCCTGATACCATTCAAGGAATTCGTCCACAGTCGCGCCGTCCTTCAGGTTCTCGAATAGGGCTGACACCGGCACTCTTGTTCCACGGAACACCCAAGCTCCGCCGAGCTTTTCCGGGTGTCGTTCAACTGCCTCGCAAGTCTCCCAATTGGCCATGTAGTTACCTCCCTTCAGGGAGTTAAGGCCTCACCCGCAGGCTACGGCGCGGATTTCGCGGACGTGTTCGGGGAGGGGGTGGGCGGTCCAGCTTGCGCCGTCGTCTAGGGTGGCGAAGACTTCGCCAGCTCGGGTGGCGCAGAAGACCTGTTCGGGATGGGCGCGGTTGATGTCGACTGACATCATGGTGCTGTGGGCCTCGAAGCCATGATCCATCCGCTCCCATGTGTTCATCAGGTCGCGGGTGCGCCATAGGGCACCGGCATGGGACACTGCGGCACGGCCCATGGCCACGTAAATCGTGTTGGGGTCGTGGGGGGCCAGCTTCATCTCCCGGGTGTAGGTGATGGGTGAGACACCGCTCATGTCGACGAAGTCCCATGTATCACCCTGATTGACGCTGGTAAAGGGCCCTGGGCGGGTGGTGATGTAGACGCTGCCCGGAGTGGAAGGGCTGGTGACGATGCCGTGCATGTCCAGCTTGCCATCGTCGGGGGCCATGCCTTCTTTGCAGTCCTGCCAAGTCTGTCCGCCGTCGCGGCTGCGCACCACGCCGCCTACTTCAAGGGCGGCGTATATCAGGTTGGAGTCGGCTGGGTCTACAGCCATGGCGATGAGGCGGGTTGGGAAGTCCATGGTCACGACGTCGGATCCTTGGTTCAGGCTCAGAGACTGCCAGCTATCGCCTCCGTCGTCGCTGCGGTACACCTGGGCTGGAGAGGTGCCGAAGTAGACGATATCCGGATTGTGGGGGTCGAACTGGAATGACCAGCCCACCATGAATGTGTCGGCGAAATCAAGGCGCTCGAACTTGCCTCCCCCGTCGCGACTTCGGAAAGGCCCGTGCTGGGTGCCGGCGAATACGATGTCGGGGTCCTGTGGGTGCATAGCGATGGCCCTGACCGCAGCGGCGCGCGGCAATCCCGACGTCACGCTCTCCCACGAACCACCGTTGCCGATGGGTCTGCGGAATAGTCCTCCGGACTCTGCGCCTGCGAAAACGTACCCCTGCCTCCTAGTGGCCATCGCCTGCCTCCTCTTATACCTGGGCTGCTATATATGCTGTCTCAGAACTGAGGGAGCCCGAGCTGCTTACGGCTCAATTGCAAATGGCCCGCTACGTCGCCGGTGCAGTACGTAACGGGCCAATGTCTTCAGGAACACTACGGGATCAGCCTCCGGTCTTCTGCTCCAACAGGTCAATGATCTCATCCACCGAGTCCTGCTGCCAAGCGGGGTAGCGGTCCATGATCAGGGGACGCCGTGCGGTCAGCACCTCTTGGTCAGTCATCTCGGGGTTCTCTTCGCGCAGCTTGGCGGAAATCGCAAGGATCTCCCGCTCGGCCACTGCAGGACGCTCGATCCAGTGGCAGATGTACTCATGGTCGTCGGTGTAGAAGACGGCGGTAGGTATGGAGGCCCACTGCCCTTCCTTGAGGAACTCGTCCATGATGTCTAGGTGAGAGTCGCGCGGGAAGATGCGCATCTCGAAGCCGCCAGCCTCGGCGATCCGGGCGAGTGTGGGCATGCCACGGAACACATCGGGGCACCAGTCCTCGCCCAGCACCATCATCTTCTTGGGGCCGTTGGCCTTCGCCTTCACTGCCTGTAGCCTCTCGCCGTCGGCGGGCTTCACTTGGAACTGGTAGAACTGCTCGAACCGGTCTCTGTTCACCTTAATCTGGGCAAAGTAGTCAGAGTAGGTGAAACCTTCCGAGAACCTCTGGGGGGTGACTACGCTCTCCTGAGTCGCCATGGGGTGCCTCCTCGCTTCGGATCGGATGTCGTGTTGCCAGCCTACGGCGGGCTAGCCTATGGCTCAACCAAATTTGCCCTTGTACCCGTGCTCCACCTTGCCGTCGGGGTAGAGGATGATGGGGACTGCTATGCCCAAGTCCAGAGCCTCGTCCAGGCAGGCTTGGTCTTGGTCCACCAGTCTCTCTTCGTACTCAATACCATCGCGATGCCACTCATCGCGTAGCTGGTCGCCGACTGGTCAAACGGAGAGGGTGTAGACGATGGGTACAGTTGCCATAAGCGCCTCGCTTCGTAGCCTGAGTGTGCGCCCATAATATAACGAGCCGCTAGGCTTGTCACCTTCTAAGCAGACCTCCGAGAGGACAGCGGAGAGAGGGGGGTGTGCAGTGGTCAGCATGCGGTGCCGATGCCTCTGCCGATGCTTCTCCGTGCCTCTGCTATAATCCGGCGTGGCCCGGCCTCATTCCGCATACGACTAACTAGCGAGGAGAGCACGCCATGCGAGTGTCCGATGTCAAGAGGGAAGACCTGAGCGCTGCCGACCAAGTCTATTACGACGAAATCGTGGAGAGCAGGGGAGGCATACGCGGACCATTTCCCGCCCTTCTGCACAGCCCCCAATTGGCTTCGCTGGTAGCGGCCACGGGCCACTACGCCCGGTTCGACTGCGTCCTGCCCAATCCCCTGCGAGAGGTGGCAATAATCAGCGCCGCCAAGGAGTGGGGGAACCAATATGTGTTCACCGCGCATGTCCGGCTGGCACGAGAAGCCGGGGTGCCTGAGAGCAGCATTGACGCCGTCAAGCGGGGCGACACACCCGACGGCACACCAGCCGACGATGCCATGGTCATGCGGTTCGCGCGTGAACTAATCGGGCAGCGCAAGGTCAGCGACGCCAGCTTCAACACAGTGGCGGAGCGCTTCGGCATTCAGGGCGCCGTCGACCTCACCGGCCTGATCGGCCACTACATCCTCGTCATGCAGGTCATCAACGCCTTCGACATCCAGCACGCCGAGGGGGTCACGCTGGAGTTGCCGGCGTAGGCACCCGTCTAGGTAGCCTGCTGCGGGACCGGCCTCGATAGCGCGGAACACGCTGGAAGTTGGAGCAACTAGTCGAGGCTAGGTGTCCCGAGCAACTATTTCGGAATAGGCTCGTACCCTAGCAATCGGCAGTTTGGGACCGCTTCAGGGAGACCTTTGCATAACCGTTGGGCAGGGCGTGCGAGAATCCCTTCCCCCTCAGGGGGAAGGTTAGGATGGGGGTGGATAGCTGAATTGCAAATCTGCTGCCCCTTGTGCATAGTCTCTGGGTACTGGCTTTCACCTTGACGGACGCGTACAAATGTTCTATATTCCTTCTACCCACCAGCCCCTCGGCACCGTCACTCTCACCAATAGACCTGACCTGCCCCCTGTTGCCTCGAGAACGGAACCCCCCAATCGTCTTGACAAGGGCCCAATCGTCTTGAGAAAGGACAGAGGTAAAACGACTATGCCGAAAACGGCCCCTTCGCTCATCAAGAGTGTGGAAGTCGTTGTCTCCATCTCTCCTGCCGAATTCGAGCGGTGGGAACACCATGCCGTCCAATACGAGATGCGTGTCCCCGAGTTCGTGCGCTACCTCGTGGGCCAAGCCATCCGCAGACTGGAGAAATAGGATGTCCTGCGGCTTGCAACCCGCTGGCACCGCCGTGAGTCCGGTGCAAACCGTATGGGACCCAACCCTTCCTACACTTCACACGCACACGGGAACACAATTTGAGTTTCGCCCAGCACCCGCCTTGGCTGGCTCAAAGCTGGCTCCTAGCTGCTCCCCCACCAATACCGGTGCATACTATTGCACCGGTATTGCCACGGGTATACCAACAGAAGTCAACGAGAGTTGTACGGCATATCTAACAGATTACTACGGGAATACTACAAACATGCGGCGCCCTGCCTCCGCGTGGCTTTGCCCACAGGAATGCCTGTTCCCACCCCCCAGCTACGCCCGCGAGCTAAGAGAAACAGGAACACGTTCCCGCCCCGGTGCCAAGCAGTGCCCTGACGAACAGCAGTGCCCTGACGTACAGCAGTGCCCTGACGAACAGCAGTGCCCTGACGAACAATGGTAGACGAACCCCCATTCCCCGCGTATAGTCTGATTCAAAATGCAATCAGCCCAAAATAGGAGGACGTGTCCGTGAAGCTGGCTTTCTTCAACGACTACAAGCTGGGTGTGGTAAAAGGCGACTCGGTAGTAGACGTCTCAGACGTGGTCCATGATCTCCATGCCCATGCTCCCCAAGACTTGCTCCGTGCCCTCATCGAGAACTTCTCCGACTACCGCGGAAAGCTGGAAGAGGCGGCGACTAACAGGCAAGGCACGCCACTGAACCAGGTTGACATCAAGCCACCCGTGCCCAAGCCCTATTCCATCGTTGCCATGGCCGTAAACTACATGGAGGACGGCACCCGCAGCGAGCCTGCTCCCATCAACGCCTTCCTCAAGCCCGCCAGCAGCGTCATCGGCGACGGCGATACCATGGTTCTCCAAGACATCCCCTCCACCATCTTCGAGGCCGAGGCCGAGATGGCCATGATCGTCGGCAAGATGGCCAAGGACGTTCCCGCCGAGAGCTGGAGCGACTATATCTTCGGCTATGTCAATTTCATCGACGGGTCTGCCCGTGGCCTGCAGCCAGGCCAAGGCAACACCTTCTACCAGATGAAGGCGCGCGACACCTACTGCCCCATGGGGCCCTTCATCGTCACCGCTGACGAGATCTCCGACCCGCAAAACCTGCAGATACGTCTCTGGGTCAACGAGAAACTGACGCAGAATTACAACACCAACGACATGGGCCATCAGATTCCCCGCGTGGTGGAATGGGTCAGCTCAATACAGACCTTGGAGCCGGGCGACGTCATAGCCACCGGCACCAATCACCGTGGGCTCAGCGCCTTCCAAGACGGCGACAAGATCGAGATGGAAGTCGACGGCCTTGGCAGACTCCACTTCAATGTTGAGGACGGCCTTAAGCGCACTTGGAGCCGCGATACTCGCTTAGACATGCAGGAGAAGGGCGCCGACGGCACCACTCCCCAGCTCACCGGCAAGTACGCCAGCTAGGCCCATGCCCCCAGATACCTGGCAGATACCCGCAGGTTGCGGGCTGTTAGCCTCCTTTGCTAACATGCCTTAAGCACATCCAATAAAGAAACACATCCAATAAATTGGAGGAACGCAATGAGCGTGCCCGAATCAATAGGACACATCGTTCTCAATGTTACCGACGTTAAGCGGTCGGTGGAGTTCTATCACAACGTGGTGGGCTTCCAAGTGTCTCGGATTCGCCCCGGCTGGACCGGCGCATTCCTCACCTGTGGCGTGAACCATCACAACCTGGCTCTGTTCGAGGCCCCGCCCAACGCCGAGCCCCGGACCAAGACTCAGATCGGTCTGAACCACTTCGCCTTCCGCGTGGAGAACTACGACCAGTTGCAAGAGGCTCACCAGAGGCTGATCGACAACAACACAATCATCGATCACATCGTGGATCACGGCATGACCCGCAGCGTCTACTTCCTAGACCCCGACGGCATCGAGATGGAGCTCTTCAGCGACACCTTCGCCACCCAAGAAGAGGGCTTGGCTTACATGAAGGCCACCCCCGGCGGGGCAGACCCCATGGACATCAACGCCCCCGAGCCACCTAGGGCCGCCATCCCCGACGCCGACTTCAGCAAGGTCCCGGCGTAGCTCTAAAGCCCCGGCGAGCCCTAAGGCCCCGCGTAGCCCTAAAGCCCCGCGTAGCCCTAAAGCCCCGCGTAGCCTAAAGTAAAAAGACAGCAGCGCAAGTGAAAGCCGGAGGCCGACTGTAGTTGGTCTCCGGCTTTACATAACCGCCAATCGGCTTTCGGAAATCGCCCACGGCCACGAGGCCAAGCTCTAGTGGGGCCATCCATTTGAGATGGAATGTGGCTTCCCGCAGGTTGATTCACGCAGCCCCCTGTGGAATCCCCTTCCCCCTCGAAGGGGGAAAGTTGGGATGGGGGGTGAAGGGGTAGCATCACTAGCTGCCACTTTGGTACCTGGCTCCCCTGGAAGCATACATAATGCAGACCGAATAAGAGGTGATCGGATGGGAAAGCTGGAATTTGCCATATGGGACGGTTTTCAGGCCCACGACATGGCATCGGCAGATTCGGCTGCCGATGTGTACCAGATGCACATCGAGGAAGCGCAACTGGCGGAGAAGCTGGGCTACGGCAGCTACTACATCATCGAGCACCAGAACTCCTATGTGAGCCACCTGACCGCACCCAACGTCTACCTCACGGCCGTGGCCCGTAACACCACAGACCTCCGCCTCGGCGTGATGATTTACCAACTGCCTTTCCACCACCCCATACGGCTGGCCCAAGAAGCTGCCATGCTGGACCAGTTGTCCCATGGCCGGCTGGAATTCGGCGTGGGGGCCGGAGTCCACGAGCACGAGTTCATGCGATACAACCTCGACTTCTTCCAGCGCCGCGAGATGTTCAGCGAGGCCTTCGACATTATCATCAAGGCTTGGACCCAAGACGAGGTGACGCACCACGGCAAGTACTGGCAGATGGATGAGGTGTTCACCAACCCCAAGCCCTACCAGCAACCCCATCCCCCGGTTTGGATCGCTGCCCATAGTGAGCCCTCTTTCGAGTTTGCCGCCAAGCACAACTACGACGTCTCCCAGAACATTGACGTCGACGAGGTGGTGGCCGAGAAGTTTGACTTCTGGCGTCGCAACTGGAAGGAGTATAACCACCCCGGCCCGATGCCTCGCACCTTCCTGATGCGCGCAGTGCACGTCGCCGAGACCGACGAAAAGGCCCGCGAAGAAATCGAGCCCGCCCTCATGAATTCCCGTAACCTCGGACCTGAGTTTATTAACAACACTCGGCTCGGGTTCCGAGGCAACGACAATAGCCCCGCCAATCAGGAATTGGCCCGCGTCTTCCGCGAGCAGTCCAAGAGCTACGACTTCTGGATCGAGAACGGCTTGGCCCTAGTCGGCAGCCCCGAGACCGTCATCAAGCAAATCGAAAAGCAGCGCGAGCAAACCGGATACGACATCCTCTGCTGCAACCACCGCCCTGGCGTAATCTCCACCGAATTCGCGATGAAATCAATGCGCCTCTTCGGCGAAGAAGTCATGCCCGCTTTCAAATAGGCTCTCAGCCGGAATGCTCATGGCCCCATCAGGCCGCGCATAGCTCGAAAGTGCTGTCCCCTCTCTCGTTGGGAGGCTGTCTCAGAACATCCCCTCTCCCCCGGCGGGAGAGGGTTAGAGCCTGCCCCGGACCTGATCCGGGGGTGAGGGGGATAATGTTGAATCGCAACCCTCTCTGCTAGGGACCAACCGCCGACTTGTGAAACGGCCTCCTCGACCGGAAAGGGTTAGGGTGAGGGACACTTCGGGATGCGGATTGCCGCTTGGATACCTTCGCATAGCCTCCCGTCATAGCGGCGAAAGCCCCTATACAGGGTGCGTGCACAACGTGTTGCGACTGATAATGAAGCCCTTCACCATCATTCGGACCACGTCCCAACGTCTCCCCGCAGGGAGGGGGAGGGACTTCGAACTGTCTCCCAGCGCAGAAACGATGTACCCTCGGACCTGTGCGGAACGAGCGACCACATCGGTACCCAAAAACAAATAGACCCCCACTAATAAGGAGGCAACCCTTGGTCAAAGTGGCAATACTCGACGATTACCCAGGCGTGGCGCTCCAAGCAGCCGATTGGACTGCGCTGCCCGCCGACACCGAGACAGAGACTTTCCGCCAGCACATCGCCGATGTCGGCGAGTTGGCTGGCAGACTTCAGGGTTGTCAGGTGGTCTCGATCATGCGAGAGCGCACCGCCTTTCCTCGTGCCTTGCTGGAGCAGTTGCCCGACCTGAAGCTGCTGGTCACAACCGGAGCGCGCAATGCCTCCATCGACATGCAGGCAGCCACCGATCTGGGCATCCTCGTATGCGGCACCGGCGGGCTGGGGTATCCCACCGCCGAACTCACATGGGGCATCATCCTATCCATGCTGCGACACATCCCCAAGGAAGAGGCAGCCCTGAGGGCGGGGCGCTGGCAGTCGACTGTCGGCATCGGCGTCAACGGCAAGGTGCTGGGAGTGCTGGGCTTGGGACGACTGGGGTCGCAGGTCGCCACTGTGGGCAACGCCTTTGGCATGGAGGTTGTGGCCTGGAGCCAGAACCTCACTTCGGAGCGCGCCTCCGAATGCGGGGCCACTCTGGTAAGCAAGGAGCAACTCTTCGCCAACTCCGACATCGTCACCATCCACTTGCAACTCAGCGACCGCACCCGCGGCTTGGTGGGTCAGCAGGAACTTGCCTCCATGAAACCCAGCGCCTACCTCGTCAACACCTCCCGCGGTCCTATAGTCGACGAGGGTGCCTTGATCGCCTCGCTACAGAACCGGACCTTCGCCGGAGCAGGCCTCGACGTCTATGACCGCGAACCGGTCAAAGCAGACCATCCCCTCCTCCAACTGGAAAACACCCTGCTCACCCCCCATCTAGGCTACGTCACCCTCGAAGGCCTGCAAGCCTTCTACGACGGCACAGTCGAAGACATAGCCTGTTACCTACGGGGCGAACCCATCCGCATGGTCAACCCCGAAGTCCTCGAAACCGAGAGGCAGGTGGCGCGTTAGGAGAGGTGTAGGAGTTCCTTTGCGGTTCACGATGGTAATCGTACTCTCTATCGGTCAGACCGGTTTTTGACAGGCTTTGCAGCACCTGACATGATGCCGCGATCCCGTTTAGGATGCCCTATTAGACGGAAGACTCCCGAATATGGGAAATCCCGGACAATTCACGGCGATTCAGAATGCCTACTCAATTCAGCGAACCCCACCGGTTTCCCAGCGAAACCAAAAGCTTGTGCAGTTCAGAAGGACACATAGATGAAAATTGGCATCGTCGACATCCTGACCGATTCTGCTCCTAGGGGATTGAGAGATCGGCTTTACGGCACGGTTATGCGCAAGCAGTTCATGAACATAATGCCCCAAGCCGTAGCCGTGTGGTGCCGTCAAATGGGACACGACGTGTACTATTCAACATACTACGGGCAGGGGGACCTGCTGAGCCTGGTGCCAGCAGAACTGGACGTACTCTTCGTGTCGTCATACTCACACGCCAGTTCTCTCGCATACATTATCTCCAAGGTATACCGGAAGCGTGGGACGATGACTGTAATCGGCGGCGCCCATGCTCGAGCGGCCCCCACCGACAGCCAAAAGCACTTCGACATAGTCGTTCATGATTGCGACAAGACCTTGGTGGCAGATATATTGGGAGGGCACTACGACCCCCCGGCGGTAGTCAGCAGTGGGCGCCCTCTTTCGGAAATTCCTTCTGTTGAGGAGAGATGGCCTGAAATAAGAGCCTCTTCATTCTACTCCGGACGGCCACTACCGATCAGTGTCATTCCTCTACTTTCAAGTACGGGCTGTCCGTACTCTTGCAATTTCTGTGTCGACTGGAAGAACGATTATCTTCCTCAACCAAAAGAGAGGCTCCTCGCGGATCTGGACTACTTATCTCGGCATCAACCCAAACTCGTAGTTGCGTTCCATGACCCAAATTTTGCAGTGCGATTCGATGAAACGATCACCACTATCGAGAGTATCCCCGAGCACCGCCGCAACCCTTACCTCATGGAAAGTTCGCTTTCTGTCTTGAGAGGAGCGCGTCTACCAAGGTTGCAGAGTACCAATTGCATCTACATCGCGCCAGGTATCGAATCGTGGACGGATTACTCCAACAAAGCGGGTGTGGCCGCCAAGCATGGATGGAACAAGCTGGAGCGGGTAGTTGAACACTTGAGGGAACTGGTTGGGTACGGCTTTGGGCTGCAGACCAACTTTGTCTTTGGCATAGACTCGGACGCCGGCCCGGATCCAGTGGAGATTACCAAGGAATTCATACACAGAATGCCGGAGGCGTGGATGGCCGTCTCCATTCCTTGTGGGTACAGCGGTACCCCCCTTTACGACCAACTCTACAGGGATGGTCGCATCCTAAAGTCCATGCCGTATGCTTTTTATTACACACCATATCTCACCATGGTCCCGAAGAATTATGACCCCTTGGAGTACTACGACCACCTCCTGAACATAGGCGAATCCTTTACGTCCCGGAAAATACTGCGACGGCGAATCACCGCACAAGGGAAGCCAGGTATACGGTTTATTCACAGTTTGCGCCACATAGGAGCCCTAAAACAAATAGCGCAACTTCGAGAGATACGAGATTTGCTCGCGTCGGACACTCAATTCAGGGATTTCCATTTGGGTAATTCGCCCGTTTTGCCTGAGTTCTATCATCACAAAATGGACAAATTGCTCGGGCGATACGCCGAATTGTTCCCTAGAAAAGAGAGGCATCCGATATTGGAAGAGCCTGCTTCAATACCTTCCCAAACCCTGGCATTGGTTTAGCCAAATCATGAACGACGACGACAGCCAGGATTTTGGCCTCTTAGTCCGTCCCGCTGCAAATCATCCTGTGGCAGTTGCAAAACTGAGGGAGTGGGGAACGCTCTTTAATGTCACGGTACGATTGCCCTATTCACCCATGAGCAGTGGGGCGCATGGGTACGCCTCACGACACCCAAGGCCAGTGGAATGATTGGTTGGACTACGTGCAGCACCGGTACGATCTGGCGCCAACCTCTTAAGGGTCCTCGGAACCTTCCGAATCCGCTCCCTCCGCCGCCATCGCCTCCGCCTGCGCCGCCCGCTGGCGTGCCAGCCATCCGTCGACCCAGCGGCGGTACTCGTCGAGAGCAGGTGGAGCGACATAAAAGACCTCGATGTCTTGGGGGAACTGCAATTGGTGACGCTCGCTCACTAGGAGGAGTCCGACTTCATCCGGGCCGAGGGTCTCATCGATTCGCTGGATGAAGTACTCATTGCGACGCCGTATCGCGTCCGCCATCCATTGTTGGAGCTGCGCTGCGACTCTCGGTGAGGCGAAGGGGAGCATCAGGCAACGCTGCAGGTCCATCGTCTCCATCAGCGTCTCGGCATCCTCGGCTGCCTCCAGCACCGCGCCCGCCTGACACTTGGTCTGGGTTAGGTTGTAGCTGCCCTGCTCCCCTGATGCCTCCAGCATCCTCAGGCCCTCATCGCCACCCTCAGGCAGCGTCTCGTGATACACATGCTTCACCCAGCCCACGCCCACCTCTAGCGACGTAACCTGCGTCTGCGCCTGCTCCCAATACTTGCCGACGATGGCCACGCCGTCCTCGGCATCCTCCGGCGGCATGGCCAGCAGAGGCACCAGAAACAGCTTCCGTTTGCCACGGTAAGCGTCCAAAGAAGGTCGTTCGATGCGTCCAAGCTGCGCACTCATGGAGCTGCTTCCCTACAATCCCTGTTTAGCCGATACCTGTTCATCAGTCGATGAACCCAAATCCCTTCCCCTTAAGAGGCTGTCTCAGAATATCCCCTCTCCCCCGGCGGGAGAGGGTTAGGGTGAGGGGGACAATGTAAACTGCATTCTGGACTCCGATCAGGGGATGGAGCTGACTCACACACGCACTACAATCCCCCCCTCACACTACCCGCACACCACCATGGAACACGCCAGCCACATTCACGATATCGTTCACGTCGTGGTGAGGCTCGCCACCGAATACCGCCACATCCCCTTGCTTGCCCACTTCCAGCGTGCCTAACTCGCCGAGCAATCCCAGCGAATCAGCCGCGTCCTGCGTCGCCGATACCACAGCCTGCATCGGAGTGAGCCCTCCCTGCACCAGCAATTCCATCTCTTTGTGGATGCGACTGAACGGCACCGGGCCCCATCCGCAGTCGGTGCCGGTGACGAACCGCGCCCCGCCCTCCACCATCTTGCTGATCTGGCCCAGCCGGTCTTCCATACGGGCACCCCAGCCATCCAAGGTCTGACGCTCCATGGCATTAAGCCCCACGGTGTCAGCCTTCAGTTGCAGCTTCTCCCGTGGCGCCCCGAACACCTGGTCCAGCGTCGGGTTCACCCATGATCCCGTCTCAGCGATGCGTTCAACCACCTCAGGCCGTATCGTCGAGCTGCCGTCAGCGTCGTTCCACGAGCAGTGGATGATCATGTCGATGCCCGAATCAAGGCAGTTGACGATGCCCGCCGTAGCATGAGCATGGCCCGCAACCAAACGCCCAAACTTGTGGGACTCGCTTACGATGGCCTTGAGTTCATCCAGATTGTAGGCAGCCCGATTGCGGTCGCTGGTCTTGGTGGTCCCGCCGGTGACCGCCACCTTGATGTAGTCGGCACCCAGCTTCACCAGCCGGCGCACACCCTTCACCACTTCGTCGATGCCATCAGCCTCGGCCCCCATCTGCCACATGTGTCCGCCGGTAATGGTCAGCGGGTTCACGCATATCGAGAGTCGTGGCCCAGTGGCCAGCCCGCGTTCCATCCCCTTTCTCAGCGACAGCGTGGTGTGGTTCTTGGCCCCGTTGTCCCGGATGGTGGTGACGCCCTTTGCCAAGTACAGACGGGCATTGACGATGGACTGCATCAGGAGGATGTCGTCCTCCTCGCTCATCACGTCGTCCGTATGAGTCCCGTCGCCGGGATAGTTCAGGTGAGTATGCACATCCACCAACCCCGGCAGAATCGTCGCCTCCGGGAAGTCATGCACCTCCACCAACGCACCCTCCGGCGCCGCCACCTCATTCACCGCCCCCACACCCCGAATCTTCGACCCCTCCAACAACACCGCCCCCCGCTCCACAGCCCTCCCACCCCTACCATCCACAAGCCACTTCCCAGTAATCAGTTGGTAAGGCGCAGGTGTATTAGTGGTCATGATGGCGGTCTCCTTGGGGGTAGGTGGTGTGTGTTCTCGTAAGGCACATAGTATAGCACTCAGGGTAGCGATAGATAGAACATTCACATGTCGGCGCTAGCTGACGAAGCGTTCGAACGCTTAGCTGTCGGAATCCAGTGGGCTTCAATTGTACGCCCGATCCAAATGGTCAAGGGTGACGTGGTCGATCAGCGACTTTTCAGCGATATTGCATAGCTTTTTCGAAACGGTTTGAGTCGCATTACGGAGTTTCTCTATGGTCGCGGGACTTGTAGATCGAGATGCAACCCTAAGTAAGGGTAATACCCTTGCAGTAACGACCCAACGGGCGGGATATTTGGTTTCCTTCGGATCTAGAAGCCCCAAGAGAACACCTGAAGCTTTCGGGTCGCCGTCTTCCAAACGCTCAATAAGCGCTCGAACCCTCAATATCCGCGCATCTTCGAGATGTTCTGTGCATAGCATGGCTGAATCACGATGTCGGATATCGGCTGCTAGTACCGGCAAACCATACGTAGCGAACGTTGGGCTATCCAAGGCACTGTGTTCGAATGTCGATGCAATAACTTCGAGGCAAGGTAGGCCGCCGAATTTGTACATTGTAAGTGCTTGTAAACCCTTCACATGTCCGTTGGGACCTTCAAACCCATTTTCTCCAAAGAGATGATGTTGTGTGTTGGAAACTATGTATTGTCTCACTGTAGGGTCATTTGCGAATGGCTTTAGTAAAATTGCTTCGTATAGTAGGATTTGAGTATCATCAAAAAGAGGTCCACTCCTTCTGAGATAGTCGAAGGCTTGTTCGCAAAACCCTATATCGCCAGCGAAAAAGGACACATAGTCCAGAATGGACTTCCCACTCGGCGGAAACTCCACTAGATGCCCGCGCCAACGGCTGAGAAGTGTGGTCGAGCGCATCCGCCTTGATGCAGTATAGTATCGTCGAAGTATTCTGTCCCAGTTGCCATTTCTGGAAAGATCCAAAAAGTTGCTTAAACGTTCCTCGAATTCATCTCGATCCTCGGAGTCGATTTCTGCTATATCCTCGGTCAAAGCCTCTATGGTGTCCAGGTAACCATTCTCTTCTTCGAAATGATTTGTTCGAAATTCGCATTTAGATATAAGCTTAGTCTTGGAGGAATTAGCAACTAAGCCGAGCTTTGAAAGAGCCCTCTCTATACGACGCACTACTTTACCGGCTTCAACTTCATCGGCAACGGAAACAACCATGTCATCTACCCATCGAGTATATCGGCCTTGCTCGCCCTCTGCTGCCAGTTCATCGTCCAATTCGATCAGATAGAAATGGGCTAGCATGCGGGAAGTGTTATCTTCAACAGTTGGCAACGCGAAGGAAGCGGTAGGGCGGTAGCTTTCTGCAGGCCGAAGTTGTTCCAAAAGGTAAAACAGCAGATTGTTAGCCTGTTCGTCCAAGGCAGTGAACCCACTAAACTTGCTTCGCATTAGGGATAAATCAATACTTCCGAAGAAATTGGTGATATCAGAAATGACCAATGACGGGTTGGTATCTTCCTCAATAACGGCGACTAGGTTTCGGTAACGAAGCCATTGCGTCCACCAACTCTCGTAGTCGAACGAAATGTCACTTTGGTTCTTAGGTTGATCATTATTGTGGCCGGTTCGTCCAAAAGTAACCCATTTAGCCATTCTCTCTAGTAATGAAGGGCGTGTTGCCTGTACAAGGGCGTTGAGCAGTAGGCTATCCTCGAAGGAAAGGAAAGACAAGCGCCTGTGTAAAAGTTCAGATTTGGCGACCTCAATGACAATAGGAGAGCTGGGACGATATGTCCCATCAAGGAGACGCAATCGTAGATTCTTTAGGGCTATATCCAGATTAAGGTCGAACGCAATTCCGCCGGTTGAATCTCTGACTAACGGGATTTGAGTCAGGTGCACTTGTCGTTCTCGTCTTCGTATGTCTTTCCAAGCCTTGCGGAGCACGCCTGGTTCCAAAATGGCGCCTAGGGATATCGTCATGGTAGGCTCCCATTCAATAATGGTCCTGGCTTAGTGGCCCAAAGTTGTGAGGCCCTATTCTGATTCAGAGACAAGAGCCCGTGACCACTTCGCAGCATCGCGCTTATCACGCGGGCGGTTTTGTGCCCCTACCACCTAACTCGACCCCGAAGCCTGAGGGGACACACCCAATATAATAGCCACGGGAATCAAAACAATCAGCACCACAATGAAAGAAATCAGGATCACGAAGAAAGCCCGCCAAGTCGACGTGTAGTCCAAGCATTGCCGGACCGCAATCATCATGGCCGCAAATTGCCACACGAACGCAACCAGTGCAATGATCCCTCCGATTACTGGGATGAAGACGAGTACGATGAGAATCCTCGGAGTCTGCGCGAAACCCGTGCCCCGTGCTAGCTGCCGCCATTGACACCCCCCACCCCAAGCTAAATCCACGCTGGGGACGCCCTCCCGGTACACCCTCCCTTCTCCAGAGGTGACAGCATGCCTACCACCCACCACCGGCCTTACGACGCGGCCGGCCTTGTACGCCTCCCCCTTAACTTGGAGCCGCAACCCGAAGGTGGGTTCACCATCACCTCGCCCCTAATCCCGGAGTTCCCCACCGAAGTGGATACCCTGGCCGAGGTGATGCCTAACGTCTTGGGCGCATGGGAGACCGTTGTGGAGCTGTATGAAGACTTCGGGCGTTCCCTGCCAACAGAACTTTTTGTGGCGGACTCCTCAACCGAGTTGGTAACCTTGGACGTTATCGTATCTGCGTGAGGTACCGAGAACTTGCGAGGCAACTCACAGCCTTGGGTTGTCGCGAGATTCCCCAAAAGCGCAACGGCTTCCACCGCAAGTGGGTCAACGACAACAATGGCCTGACGGCCATGATCCCCGATTGGGAAAGCAAGGATCCGAAAACAGGCACCGTACGGGCAGCCATACGCTATTTGGGCCTCCCATACCCCTCCCGGATTAGGCAGGCCCTGACATTTTCCCGTTGGGCCCATCCCCCCCGCCACTCGGATGGCTGGCCGCAGTCGCTTCCACTCCACCCTTGCCAAACTGCCCGAACTAATGTACCATATTCCCACGATGAGCGCACCAGACATATCCCCCAGCAACCACACAACCCTGCGCCAACCCGCCATTCCCTCCCCGTTCGTCCTGAGCCAAGTCGAAGGGCCTGTCCTGAGCCAACTCGAAGGGCCCCAAACCGGCCCCCGGAGAAGCCTGTCCTCATGTCACACTGTGACCTCTGGCCAGATACGCCCAATGTCACAAATGTCACACTTTTGTGACATCTCGACGCCCTCAGATACGAAAATCATGTCACACTGTGCGCGTATCTGGCCAGCTAGCACAATGTCACAGATGTCACACTTTTCAGCTACAAAAACGCGTTTTTAGCTATGATCGGTGTGACATTGTGACATCCCCCGGCCCCACATTGACCCCCAACCCGCCATTGCGCTACCATAAGCCCAGTTACGACGCCTTACCTTTCTGTGAGAGGAGCTAAGCATGGCCACAACCCAGCAACGCACCTACGACGTTGGCGGTGTCAAGCTCGACCGCCCCTTCAAGATCCGCCGGCTCGGCCACTTCGGCTTCAACGTCACCAAAATGGAGGAGAGCAAGCACTTCTATAACACTCTCCTAGGGTTCAACATCTCCGATACCCTCGATTTCGCCGGGCGCTCCCCCGCCCTCGAGGGCATCAAGGAGACCAAGGGCTACTTCATGCACCACGGCGGCGACCATCACGCCTTTGTCATCTTCCCCAAGCAGGCCCTCGATGCCATGGGCCGCGGTAGCGGACATGAGGGCGACGGCGATGTGACGGTCAACCAGATCACTTGGCAGTGCGGTTCGCTCCAAGAGGTCATGGAGGGCGAGACCTACTTCGCCGAGCACGAGGTCCCCATCCGGCGCACCGGTCGCGATGCCCCCGGCAGCAACTGGCACACCTATGTGTGGGACCCCGACGACCACATAAACGAGCTCTACTACGGCATCGAGCAGTTCGGCTGGCTGCGACGCTCCAAGCCCAAGGACCTCTACTACCGCAGCTTCCGCGAAAAGCCCGAACTACCCCAGATGTCGGAGTGGGACGAGGTCGCCGAGGCCGAAGCCAACGGCATCAATGTTTTCGGTGGCACCTATGACGGCGCAGCCCTGCCCAGCAAGTACGACGTACAGGGCATCATGCTGCCCCGCCCCTTCAAGATTACCAAGATTGGCCCCGTCGACCTGTTCGTCAACGATGTTGCCCGCGTGACCGACTTCTACGTCAACGAGCTCGGTTTCGTCATCACCGAGGAGGTCAATTACCACGGCCACCGCTGCGTGTACATGCGCAACGGCGCCGAGCACCACAGCATGGCCCTCTTCCCCAAGGCGCTGCGGGCCGAGTTGGGTTGCAGCCCCCACACCTCCTGCGCCTCTTTCGGGCTGGAGGTCGGCACCTACCAGCAGCTCAAGGACTGCGTCAGCTACCTGAAGGAGAACGGCGTCACCTTCAAGGAGATGCCGGAAGAGCTGCACCCAGGCATGGACTACGTAGCCTACGCCCAAGACCCCGATGGCCATCTGCTACAGATTTACTACTACATGGAGCAGTTGGGCTGGCAGGGCAAGCCCCGTCCCCAAGAGATGCGTCGACAGAAGAACGGCGAGTGGCCCGAGACCCTCGAGCCCCTGTCCGACACCTACGTCGACCAAGTCTACCAAGGCCCCTTGGGCTAACCACCCTCAAAGCACCCAGAATCAGGAAGGGCCCGCCTCCTGTTGGCGGGCCCTTCTCTTATCCGCGCGGCACCCACCCACCGTCATCCCCGAGCACCCCACCATCCCCACGAAAATACACCACCTACTCTCTCTAATCAGCCTCCGCAGTCATTGCCATGAAAATGGGAGCCAAACGACCCCATAGGTCCGGGATCCCTTCCCCCTCAGGGGGAAGGTTAGGATGGGGGTGAATGAGTCAACCCACCATCCCCCTTGAGGAAGGACGGGTCACCCTGTTTCACCCTCGTAGGCGGCCCACATGGCCATCAGCAATCGCCACGAAAATAGGCAGGAATCCCTAGCCCTAGAAGTCCGGTCCCCCATTCGTCCGTCCTGAGCGGAGTACGAGGTCGCGCGGGTAGCGTCCTCCTACAGAGTCGAAGAGCCTGCCCCGTACTTGATACGGGGGCGGGCCGCAGCCCCCAGCCCCCCTACTCGAAGATCAGTGTGGTTCCCACAGTGTTCTGCACGAAGGCGTCGGGCATTGCTTGGGCGATCCGGGATGTAGCGCTCCAGCCCGAGCAGTGCTCAGGCACGATCACTTCGGGGTTGATTTCTACCAAGGCGTCGATCACGGGTTGAATCACTGGCTCGAAGGCCCTGCCGTTCAGGTGGATGCCTCCCAGAACTCCATGGACCTTCTCTTGGCCAGTCTGCTGCTGGATGTGCCGGATGATGTTGATAATCCCAGCATGGCCACAGCCGGTGATGACCACCAGCCCCTTGTCTTTCAGGTTGATGGCCAGCGACTGGTCGTCGTACACCCACGGGTCGGGCTCCCACTGCCCGTCGATCTCCGCATGCTGTCCTGGGAGTCCCGGCTCGAACCCGGTGGTACGCTCCACCTGGCCCGACACCAGCACGCGCCGGTCGATGATGAAGCTGGGACCTCGCTCGATTACCAGCTCGATATTCTCCTGCTCCAAGTCGTTGACGCTGGGAGGAATCATGTTGGTCTCACGCCCGTCAGGGGCGATGATTTTGCGCTGGAGGAAGGCGTCGGGATGCAGGATGATTGGCATGCGAGACCGGCCGAGCCTCTTGATCATCCCCAGCATCCCCATGGCATGATCAGTGTGCCCATGGCTCAGCACCAGCGACTGCACCTCGCCAGGGCGCACTTCGAGAGCGTCCATATTGTGGAGCGCCCCGTCGGGGGTCACACCCGTGTCGAACAGGAAGGTGGTCTTTTCATCCCCAACAGTGACGGTGATGAGCATCGATACCCCGTGCTCCGCCCTCAACGTCGGGCGCAGGAAGGCATCAGGGTGCCGGACCGGGCGTCGCGCAATTGCGTTGCCTGGGGTGATGGTATCGGTGAAGTTGTCCATCAGGCTGAGCACTTCGATTTTGTCCACTGGGGGCAGTTCTAGCTCCGGCATACCGCTTCCTCCCTGAGTGGGTTAGCTTGCACATCCGGCAAGCCTGCATCGGAGTCTATACCATCGCCCATCTTCGGGCTAGCTTCCGTTGAAAGCCACATACAGGCCACATACCAAGGGTGAGAGCCAAGCATCGGGAATGAAGAAGAGCAGAGGACGAAGGACAGCAGTCGGTCGCTCCGGGTGAGTGTTTGAGAGCGACGCCCAAAGTGGTACTGGTGAGTCCCCAGCGTTTGACGCTGATGGGGTGCGCAAGTAGAATCGGCCCAGCTTCCAAGTGAGGCTCCAGCGACTCAGAATGACCTAGGAGGACGCGATGGCAACGGCTTTGATCAACGGGTGCAACATCTGGTACGAGACCGCGGGGTCAGGCCAGTCCATCATCTTCACCCCCGGAGGCCGGTCGCCCGGGAGCATGATGCGCACCATCGCGGACGAGATGTCCTCCAACTATCACACCGTTATCCATGACCGGCGCAACTGCGGTGCCTCGGACGTCATCATCTCTGGCGAGGGGTCGGACCAAGAGATATGGGCCGATGACATGGCGCAAATGATCCGCCAGCTCAATCTCGGCCCCGCCTACCTGAGTGGATGGTCCTCCGGCTGCCGGCTCTCCATTCTCACCGCCATCCGGTACCCTGAACTGGTCAAGGGCTTGCTGCTTGGCTGGGTCACCGGCGGAGCCACTGCTGCCGAACGCCTCGCCTACCAGTATTACGGGCAATTCATCGAGGCAGCCGAGGCAGGTGGCATGCAGGCTGTGGCGGCGACCGAGTTCTTTGCCGAGCGCGTTGCGCAGAACCCAGGGAATCGGGAGAGACTTCTGAACATGGACACCGCCGAGTTCATCTCTGTGATGAGTCGCTGGAGCACCTTCTTTACCGATGGGGCCCATCTTCCGGTTATCGGGGCCACGGAAGAGGAGCTGGCAGCTATCAAAGTGCCCACCGTGATTGTGGCCGGCAACGATGAGGTGCATACCCTGAGTGCAGCCCAGAACCTGCACCGGCTACTGCCCCAGTCCGAGTTCCATGATCCGCCCATTTCGACGGAAGAGTGGGACCGCCTGTGGGAGGGACCGCCGGAAGAACTGGGCCGCGTTCGAGCCGAGCGTGCAGCCCCTATCTTCCGCGAGTTCCTACAGCGCGTGGAGTCCCCCGAGCCGGTGCTGGGCAACTAGCCCAGCCCCCCAGCCTGGGACATAGCATTACGAGCGAGGATATTCGGCAATGCCACGGTACTGGTTGTTCAAGTCGGAGCCTGGTGCCTATTCCTTCGATGATTTGATCAGCGACGGCGTCGCCGAGTGGGATGGCGTCCGCAACTTTCAAGCTCGTAATCTTCTGCGCGACGAAATCAAGGAGGGAGACGGCGTCCTCTTTTATCACAGCACCGCCAAGCCCATGGCGGTCATCGGCACGGCTGTTGTGGTGCGGGACGGCTACCCCGACAGCACTGCCGCGGATCCCTTGTCGCTCCATCCCGACCCCAAGCACACCGTCGACAAACCCATCTGGTACATGGTGGACATAAGCGCCACTGAGCGCTTCTCCCAACCGGTTACCCTCGACAGCATCAAGACGACCCCCAACTTGTCCGGGATGATGCTGGTGCGCCGGGGTGCCCGCCTTTCCGTGCAACCTGTGTCTGAAGAGGAGTGGCGGCTCATCCGCGAGATGGGCAGCCCAAGGCCGCTCCGCTAGCTACCCATACCCAAATAGTCCTTGCGCCAAGCGTCGTAGTCTGCTTGGCGCGTGAACTGGGCCATCATTTCAGGGGGCGCGGTCTTGTCGCCCAAATCGCTGGGCGAGCCGCCATCCTTTAGGTGTTTCAGAGTCTCATACACCGCCCTGACCGCCGCTTGGAAGGGCATGTGCCCCTGAAGCGCAATGCGCACCCCGTTGGCCGCAAGGTCCGATGCGGTGCCTAAAGAAGGCGGGCTGCCTCCCAGCAGCAAGGGCAGTGACGTAACCTCCCGTATAGCTTGCAACTCCTCTGGGGAGCGCAGGCCCGCGAGGAATATCCCGTCCACGCCGGTCTCGGAGTAAGCCCTGACCCGCCGCGCTGTCTCCTCAAGACCCACTATGCGTATGCCGCTGGTGCGCCCAAAGATGGCCATGGATGGGTCTTCTCGCGCCGCAAGAGCGCCCTTCAGTTTCCCCACCATCTCGTCCTGGGATATGAGACTCTCACCCGCCTGCCCGTAGGGAGGAGGCAGTTGAGTGTCCTCGATGGTCATCCCGGAGACTCCGGCGTGCTCCAGTTCCTGCACCGTCCGCATGACGCTCAAGGCGTTGCCGTAGCCGTGGTCCGCGTCCACCATCAGTGGAATGTCGGCACCCCGCAGGATGCGCCGTATCTGGTCAACGAACTCGCTCAGCGTTAACACCACCAAGTCGGGCGCGCCCAAGACAGTGGCGGATGCGATGGAGCCAGCGAACATGCCCACGCGGAAGCCCAAGTCTTGAGCGATGCGCCCAGATATCGGGTCGAAAACTGATGCTGGGTGTACGCACTTGTCGCCCTCCAAGACCTGCCGGTAGCGCTGCCGTTGCTCGGTGACCGTCATGTTCGCCTCCATGCCTGTAAGAACGGGTCTGTTAAGAACGGGCCTGTTTAGAACCGGTCTATAAGAACGGCGCCATTCTAGCACGACCTCTGTCGCCCTTGGCGGAGATGGCGTCTGCCACGGGGAATCGTACTCCGCTTAAGCGCTCTCTCTGAGCCCACTACGGACGAGACTTCGCTCCCCCATGTCATTCCGCAGCCTCCAGGTTGCCGCCCCCGCCTTACAGGTCTTATGATTAGGCGTTTGCTGTAAAGGGGGCCGAACGGCCAGATGTTAGTCGATATGCATTGTCACTCCGTCTCCTCGGATGATTCCCGGGCGACGGTCGAAGGTTACCTGAAGTGGATTCAAGTGCTCCGCAAGCGCGGCCATACCATCGACTCCATAGTCCTCACCGAGCACCGCAAATTCGACAATGACTTCGACTATTCGACGCTTGGCGACCAGTACGGCGTGTTGGTGATGAAGGGCTCTGAGCTGGACACCGCCTGTGGTCACTTCCTTGTATACGGAGTCAACCCACAGTTGCAGAGCGCCATCGAGTTTGCCAACGTCCGTATGGACCCTCTAGAACTGATGGAGGCTGCGGCCGCCACCGGTGCCATAGCCATTCCCGCTCATCCTGGTCGGTCTGGCATAGGTTTGTGTGAATTCATCGAGCAGGGGCAGACGTTTAACGGCCTCAGCATCGTGGAAACCCACAATGGGGGCAGCCGTCGTGGCGAGAACGAACGTGCCCAGGAATTCGCTGACTCCACCGGACTCATAGGTATCGGAGGTAGTGACGCTCACTTGGTGAGCAACATCGCCACCTGCCTCACTTCCTTCCCCAAAGCCATCTCCAACGAGCGTGAACTGGTGCAGGCGATACTGGGCGGGGAGTTCACCGCAGTCAGGCTGGAAGACACGTCATCGGGGAATGAGGAATGACCACACCAGAGTTTGACTTCGACCGCTCGCTGTTGGGCAAAGAACATAATGCCGGCCCCTTCCAAGTCACGCGCGAACTCATAGAGGGCTTCTGCGCAACGCTGGGCGAGACGAACCCCCTCTACCTCCAAGAAGACGCTGCTCAGAGCGCCGGCTACGATACGGTCTTAGCTCCGAACTCCCTCTGTACCCTCTTCGTTCACGATGTTGTGCTACCCGACATAAAGCTCAACTTCGGCAAGGGCAGGGTTCATGCAGGCCAGGTTCTGGAGACGCTGGGCCCCATTCATGCGGGCGACACCCTGTCGGCCTCCTCCCGCCTCAAGGATGTTTATGCCAAGACAGGACGTACAGGCACTATGGTGTTCATAGTTTGGCAAACGGTCTTCTCCAACCAGCGTGGGGAAGCAGTGGCGGCGGTGGAAGAATCCTACGCCGCGCGGGGCTAGGCGATGGCGGAGCTTTACTACGAAGACGTTGACCTAGGTGATGAGCTTGGCCCGCTGGAGAGGCACCCCACTTTGGACACTGTGCGGACCTTCTGCGAGTTGTGGGGTAACTCCGGCCCCAACCGGTTCGTCGACCCTGAAATAGCACAGCGGTTGGGTCAGCCCGGCCCTATCGTACCCGGAGTTATGAGCGTCGCCCTCATGTCGCAGCTCTTCACCCAGTGGGGACCGCCCCAGATACTGAAGAAGATCGACGTTGTATTCCGTCAGCCGGTTCTGCATGCGCCTGTGAAGGTCGTGGCTTTGGTTACCGATAAGCGGGAAGAGGACGGAGAGAATCTGGTGGAATGCGACATCCACCTTACCAACTTGGACGGAGACCGGCTGGTGGGTGGAAAGGTTATTCTCTCTCTACCCAGCCGTGACAGCTAGGTCATGTCCGACGACGTTGTTTCGACCTTGCTGGAACAGGGATTCGATTCTCGCATAATCGGGACCCGCATCCTCTACCACGACGAGTTGGACTCCACCATGAATGAGGCCGCCCGCTTGGCGGAGGACGGGGCAGAAGAAGGGACGGTGGTCGTTGCCGAGGTGCAGACGGCAGGGCGAGGCCGGTTCGGTCGCATCTGGGTCTCTCCAGCGGGCAACATGTGGCTGTCGATCCTGCTGCGACCCTCCATCCAATCTCTACGCTATCTGAGCATACTGGCGGGCGTCGCTTCCGCCAACGCCATAGCCTCCACCACGTCCCTCGATGTGACCCTCAAATGGCCAAACGATCTGCGCATCGGCGGCCGAAAAGTGGGTGGAGTGCTGGTGGAGAACTCCCTCTCTGGCAGCGAGGTCCGCCATGCCGTCATCGGCATCGGGATTAACGTTGCCTTGGACCCGTCGTCCAACGGGGCCATCGCCTCAACCGCCACCGCGCTAAATATGGAGTACGGAGCGCCCGTCCCCCGCGAGAAGCTGCTCCGCCAACTCCTAGACGAGATGGACCGACTCTATGGGTCCCTTGTAACGGGAACGACCCCCTTGGAGGAGTGGCGTGCCCTGCTGGATACATTGGGCAAGCAGGTGACGGTGCATGAGCTTACCGAGTTGGGAGGCCCAGGAAGTTCCTACTCCGGTATAGCAGAAGATGTGGATGCCACCGGCAACCTGCTACTGCGTCTGCCCGACGGTCGTCGAATAGCTCTCGCTGGTGGCGAAGTGACAATGCAGCAAGACCCTTCTCTCGTTTCGACCTAGCCCGTTTAGCCTAGCCCATTAAGCCTAGGAGGAAGCCATGTTGGAGGCCCTCTCTCTGGATGGCCGCGCCATCGTCATCACCGGCGGAGGCACGGGTTTGGGTCGTGCCATGGTCCGGGCTCTGGCCCGCGCCGGAGCTGATCTGGTGATAGCCGCGAGGCGGCTTGGCCCCATAGAAGAGGCTGCCCAAGAAGTCCACGCCTTGGGACGGAAGGCCATCCCCGTGGCCACCGACGTAACCGACTCCTCCCAGGTAGACCAGATGATAGCCACCGCTCTGAACGAGTTGGGCAAAGTCGACGTTCTCATCAACAATGCTGGAATGACCCAGGATAATGTGCGGAAGCCCATCTGGGAGATATCGGACCAAGACTGGCGCGTAGGCATCGACACCAACCTGAGCAGCGCTTTCTATTGCTCGCGTGCCGTCTCGAAACACATGGTTGACCGTGGCGCTGGCAAAATCGTCAACGTCGCTTCCGGCTTTGGACTGCGGGGAGGCCGCGACATCTGGATGTACTGCTGTGGCAAGGGCGGCATGGTGCAACTGACGCGGGTCTTGGCTTTCAACCTAGCGAGGTACGGCGTCACCGCCAACACCATCATTCCCGGCTTCATCCCCACTGTTGGCACCGACGATATGAGGGAGAGCCTGCCCCGCTTCGGGGAGAACATACCAATTGGCAAGTTGGGTAAACCTGAAGACATGGGGCCCATCGCTGTGTTCCTCGCCTCCCTCGCCTCGGACTACATGAACGGTGAGATGTTCACCTTGGATGGGGGCGGGCTCGCCGCGGGCATGGCCCCGGCTGGCTACCAACCCTTCGTTCCCATGGAGGCATAGGGTGCCTGTACTTCAAGAATTCCGACTGGACGGCAAGACCGCCTTGTTAGCGGGCAACGCAGGAGGCTACCTGCCTGACCTTGCCGAGGTATTGGCAGAGGCTGGAGCGCATGTAGCCGTCGCCTCCGACAGCGAGGAGACTGCAGCGTTGGCGGTGGAGGCGGCGAGCAAGCACGATGCAGGAGCATCGGCAATAGTCGCTGAGCTCAGCAGCGAAGCTGGTGCCGGCGAGGTTGTGAGCCAACTGATCGCTGGTAACGGGAAAATCGACATCTTGGTTAACAGCTTTCGCACCGACTACTTCCGGCCCTTACTTGAGACACCTGCGAGCGAACTGGGGGCTATGTTTGGCCGTGACCTCAGACCGGTGTTGTTTCTGTGCCGAGCTGTTGGTGAGGGAATGGTCGCCCGCCAATCAGGGCGGATAGTCAACATAACCTCAGTATTGGCCGACAGAGCAATGCCCAACTCCGTAGCCACTTCGGTCGCGCAAGGCGGAGTACTTCAGTTGACCCGTTCCCTTGCCTTGGAATGGGGTCGCAGTGGGGTTCGGGTCAACGCTATCGGCTTGGGCTGGTTCTCCACTACAGATGCGTCGCCGGAAGAGCAGCAGCAAGAACAGATGGTTCGCTACATACCCATGAGGAGACGTGGGCATCCCCGCGACATCGCACCTTTGCTGGCCTACTTCTGCTCCGATGCCTGCGAGTACACTACCGGACAGCCGGTCTACGTGGATGGGGGCCTCATGGCCCGCCCTTAGACTGACTGTCGCTGCGATTCTCGTTGAACGGGAGCGTGGCGATGCTGTAAAATGCACACAGTGAACGCTGTTCAACGAGTGCGGACCCTTCCCGGCATGCGGGACTTGGCAGAAGCCAGTTGGCTGCGTGCTAGGCAGGCCGAGGACCGACTCCGCCATTATTTTCTCCTTCATGGCTACCGGGTGCTGGCCCCGCCCATTCTGGAATACACCGAGCTATTCCTGCGAAAGTCCGGTGGTCAGTTGGCCTCCCGCATGTACACCCTGACCGACCCTGGCGGCAACCTGGTCAGTATGCGCCCCGAATTCACATGCTCCATCATGCGCCACTTGGTGGAAGATGGGTACGCACCGCCCGAACGGTTGCAGTATTGCGGGGCCGTCTTTCGCTACGACCCCGTGACGCACTCCGAGGGACCGGAAAGCGGCCTTCGTCAGTTTACCCAAGTCGGCGCTGAACTACTCGGCATAGGCGGTCCCACGGCCGACGCTGAAGGTCTGGCGCTAGCCCAAGGCGCCCTCTCGGCACTCGGCGTGGGCGACGTGCGGTTGACCCTAGGTGACGTTTCGGTGCATCGGGTGCTATTGGAAGCCTGCGGTCTCTCTGACCGGGCCATCACATTCGTATTGGAATCCGTACATGAGCTGGAAGGCGGGCCCGATGGTCTGGAACAGGCATGGCAGCAAGCCGAAAAGGTAGGCCTGCTCATCTTGGACGACCGCTCCTACCGTTTACCTGCTTTCATAAATGAGCTCGAAGGCCCTGACGCGCGAGAGTTGCTGCGTCGCCTACTAGACTTGACCGGAGCAGACGAGGGCTCTCTCGGGCAGCGTAGCTCTGATGAGATGTTGGACCGACTTCTGCGCAAGGCGCAACCGGTCGACGACCCAGCCCACTTCAAGAAGGGGATGGAGGCAGCGGCCTCTCTCGCAGCTATCAAGGGAAACCCAACGCAAGCCTTGGCTGAGGCGCGGGCGTTGTTACAGGACTACAAGGCTGGTCCCGGCAACCTCGATGGCTTGGCCCGTTCACTGGAGCTGCTAGACGACCTCGACCGGCGGGATGGGAGCATCCGGCTGGACTTCGGCTTGGCGCGGGAATTGGCCTACTACACAGGCATTATCTTCGAGGTTACCATGGGTGGGAATGGCGCCTCGCTAGGCGGCGGTGGCAGGTACGATGGCTTGGCCCGGGCCTTGGGGTCCCCATCTGACCTGCCTGCCCTCGGCTTCGCCTACTCCCTAGAGGCGGTGCTCGAACAAATTGGCGCATCCGACGACAAGAACTCCCCGGATGAGGCCACCAGATACATATGGCCCACTGGTGACCTGGCGTATCGGAAGGCCCTCGCATTAGCCTCAGAGATGCGTGCCCATGGACACCCTGCTGTCGTCGAGGTTTGCCCGCGTGATTTGCAAGGGGCTATCGTGTTCGCGCGGAGCCAAGGCTATTCTTCAGTGTTGGCGGTAGACGTGGATGGCACAACCACAACATACCCAGCTGGCTAACCACCACGACGGTCTGCGACTGGTGCTGCCCAGCGACGGCGACCTGTATGACGGGTGCATTGCCTTTATGAGGGCATGTGGCATGCCGGTGGAGAGGCAGCGCCGCCGATACACCGCAGAGATCCCAGCAGTGAAAGGTGCCGTCGCTCTGTTCCAGCGCACAGCCGACATCACCCAGAAGGTGGAGGAAGGCAGCGCTGAACTGGGTGTCGTGGGTTTCGACCGGTTCCTTGAATACCGGCGCGAGGGCACGCCGGTTGTGTGCCTTGTGGAAGACCTAGGCTTTGGCCGGTGCGATTTGGTGCTCGCCGTCCCCGATAGCTGGCTGGACGTAGGCTCGATGAACGACCTCGCCGATCTGGCTGTGGAGTTTCGTCAGCAGGGGAAGCAACTGCGAATTGCCACAAAGTACCCTCGTGTAGCCCAACGCTTCCTCTATTCCCACGGCATCTACTACTTCACTCTGGTCCAGGCCAGTGGTAGCTTGGAAGCTGCCCCAGCCGCCGGATACGCCGACCTCATCGTCGACCTTGTATCCAGTGGCATGACGCTGCGGGACAATCGTCTGAAGACCTTGGACGATGGCATGATTCTGGAGTCAAGTGCCTGTTTGGTGGGCAACCGCGAGATGATAAAGCGGTCGGAGCGCACCATGCAGACGGCCCGGGCTGTGCTGGAGACCATTGAGGGACACCTCAAGGCCCGACCCTACTTTCGGCTGACAGCCAACGTCCGCGGGGATTCCGCCGAGTCCGTCGGGGCCCACATCCTGTCGCGCCCCCATTTGGCAGGCCTTCAGGGTCCCACAGTGTCCCCGGTGTTCAACTTGGACGAGCTGGACTGGTACGCCGTCAGCCTCTTGGTGCCACGGGAAAGCCTGCTGGAAGCAGTGGACCACCTGCGTAACTCCGGCGCGAATGACATTGCCGCCTCGCAGGTCAGCTATCTCTTCAAGGACGAGTGCGGTAGCTTTCGCTGTCTGTTAGAATCTGACAATGCCTAACCTGCCAGCACACATACAACTGGCCCAGCAAGCGGCCACCCGCTTGGAACATCCGGTGCTCATGACTCATGAGGGAGCGTTTCTCTTGGGCGCCACCACACCCGATATCCGTGCCATGGCCAAGTGGCCACGGGAGCAGACCCACTTTGCACCGCTGTCAGTTGAAGAAATCGGGGCTGGCGCACAAGCCATGTTCCAAGCCAACCCGCATCTGCGCGAGACTGGCAGTCCTAACGGACCTACCCGTGCCTTTATATCCGGCTATATCAATCACCTCGTTGCCGACGAGACGTGGATCGTTACCGTATACCGCCAATTCTTCGGAGGAGGCGATACTCCTGAGGGGAAGGTTCTGGGGAACATGTGGGACCGGGCCATGCAACTGGACATGGACCGCGAGGCCAAGGCCGACGAGCAAAAGGTGCAACGGGTCACGGAGCTGCTAGAGGGGGCAGAAGCCGGCGTTGATATAGGCTTTGTTGAGGCCGAAACTCTGGCCGAATGGCGCCTCTGGGTACAACGCTTCAACAGTTGGGAGTTCAGCTGGGAACGGCTGTCCCGTGCACTGCGACGCATGTATGGCGATGACGAAGAAGCCCTAGCCATGGCTCAGGAGTTCATCGACAACATGCCCCAGAGCTTGGAGAAGGTCTACGAGCTGGTGACGCCACAGCGCATCACCTCTTACTGCGAGGAAGCCGTCACCACATCCATGGAGCTTATCGAGGAGTATTTGGATGCGTCTGCAGGTAATTGAGGGATTGGACAGGGCTCGCGAGGCCCTGCAGCGCACCGACCCGCTGGATACATCCTCAGTCCCGGCGGAGGTGTGGGACCGCAACGAGCAGCTTTTTGGCGAGAGGCTATCTCCGCTAGACGCAGTTCAACGCATCGTCAATGACGTTCGACGCGACGGCGATCAGTCCCTGAGGCGCTACACCCAGCTGCTAGACGGCGTTGAATTGGACCAGCTGGAGGTGAGTCGGCAAGAACTCGACGAGGCAGTCGAGAGCTTGTCGCCCGACCTGCGACGCTCCTTGGAGTTAGCCGCGGAGCGTATAGAGGCCTTCCACAAAGAGTGCATGCCCCGCCGCTGGCTGGACATGGAGAAAGGACTGGGCGAATTTACCGTCCCCTTGGACCGCGTAGGCATCTATACCCCAGGAGGCAAAGCTGCCTATCCGTCGACAGTGTTGATGACGGCCGTCCCAGCCAAAGTAGCCGGTGTGCGGGAAGTCGTCTTGGCGAGCCCGCCCCGCGACGGCAATGTTCCCAGTCCGATAGTGCTCGCCGCTGCCGCCCTCTCCGGCATCGACCGTGTGTTCGCTGTTGGCGGACCTCAAGCTATAGCCGCCATGGCCTACGGCACCGAAACCATACCGATGGTCGACTTGATATGCGGCCCGGGCAACCTGTTTGTGGCATTAGCCAAGCGTATGGTATTCGGGCAGGTGGGCATCGATGGAATATTCGGTCCGACCGAGACCCTGGTAGTGGCCGATGAGACGGCTCCGCCTGCCTTCTGTGCCGCCGATCTCATCGCTCAAGCTGAGCACGACGAGATGGCCGTGCCCATCCTGGTCACTACTTCTCCACAGCTTGTCGACGCCATCGGTGACGAATTAGACCGTCAACTTCCGTCCTTGGAGCGGCAGGCTATGGCTGTCGCTTCGTTGGAACGACAGGGCAAAATACTCTTGGTGGACACCATCGCTGAAGCGATCGACCTAGCCAACCACTTGGCACCCGAGCACCTGTGCCTGATGGTGGAAAATCCCTGGAACTGGGCGGGACGCGTCCGCCACGCTGGCGGGCTCTTCTTGGGTCATTACTCCCCCGAGGTAATGGGCGATTACGTGGCTGGCCCCAGCCATGTGATGCCAACTGGCGGGTCGGCCCGGTTCAGCTCGGCTTTAGGTGTGCACCAGTTCATGCGCACCATGCCCGTGGTGGGATTGCCACCCCAGGAGTTTTCTAGACTGGCGGAACCTGCTACTCACATCGCGCTGGGGGAGGGGCTGTCGGCGCACTCCCACGCCATCCAAATTAGGGTGAGGAGCCTGCAACAGGCCGACGCGTCATGAACCTCGATCCCACTGAGCGGATGGTGAGCCATATCCTCGCCCTCAAGACCTATGAAGGCGTGGACCCTACCGAGGTACTGGCGCAGCAGGCTGGCATACCGCAGGATCAAGTCATCAGACTCAATGGGAACGAGAACCCTTTCGGCCCATCTCCGCGGGTCGCGGAAACCCTTGCCTCCTACCCTTACTACAACCAGTACCCCGACCCGGACCAGCGCCACCTGAGGACATTATTGTCCGACTACCTGAAAGTTGCCCCAGAGCAGATAGTCGCAGGCAACGGCAGTGACGAGCTCATTGATATGGTGCTGCGCATCTTCCTAGAGCCTGGCCAGAAGGTGATAGACCCTACGCCCACCTTCGGCATGTATCGTTTCAGCACCGCTGTCTGCGGTGGCCAAGCGGTACCGGTGGCGCGGAACGAGATTTTCGACCTAGACGTAGAGGAGATCGAGAGGGTACTGGACGACGACACCAAGGTGACTTTTCTGGCATCGCCCAATAACCCCTCCGCAAATGTCGCCCAAGAGTGGCAGGTGAGGCGGCTGCTGGAGACAGGCCTCGTCGTCGTCGTGGACGAGACCTACCATGAATTCTGTGGCTACACGCTGGTGCCACTTCTTCAGGAGTACCCCAACCTCATCATCCTGCGCACCTTCAGCAAGTGGGCAGGACTGGCTGGGCTACGCATCGGTCTGGGAATCATGGATCCTAATCTCGCCAAGGTCATGATGGGCATGAAGTCGCCCTACAACGTGAACGTGGCAGCCGAGGCAGCCCTGACCGCATCTCTGGAAGACCGCGATGAGTTGCTACGGCGTGTTGACTGCATCGTGCAGGAACGTGACCGGCTGTGTGCCAAGCTGGAAGCCCTGCCAGGAGTGACCCCATGGCCATCCCAAGCTAATTTCATACTGACGCAGCTCCCCCAAGGGCGAGGCAAGGAGTTGTTCGAAGGTCTAGCTCGGAAGGGTATTTTCGTGCGCTATTTCGGCGGCTCAAGGCTGGAAAATTTCGTCCGCATCAGCGTAGGCTTACCCCATCAGACCGATGCGGTGATATCAGCCTTGGAGAGCCTGCTGCCGTAGAACGGCTCGGAGAGGCTAGCCACATGGCCATGCGTGAAGCAACACTGAAACGCCAAACCTCAGAGACCAACATCTCTTTGACTCTGTGCCTCGATGGTCAAGGAGTGCATCAAGTCGCCACAGGCAACGGCATGTTGGACCACATGGTGCGCCAGCTCAGCCGGCACGGCTTGATCGACATAACCCTCAGTGCCCACGGTGACGTGGAGGTGGGCTGGCATCACCTAGTGGAAGACACTGCTATCACGCTAGGTCGGGCTTTTCAGCAGGCCTTGGGCGATGGCCGAGGCATACGGCGCATGGGCCACGCCATCGTTCCGCTGGATGAGACGCTGGCTATGGTGGCCGTAGACCTGAGCGGCCGTGGCTACGCTTCCATAGACATGGACCTTGACGGCCAGATGGTGGAGACGCTGCCGGGCGACTTGCTCCACCACTTCTTGGAGAGCTTCGCCATAGAGGGCCGCATGAATCTGCATGTGAAAGTAATGTCCGGGCGCAACGCCCACCACAAAGCAGAAGCTGTCTTCAAAGCCCTAGCGCGCTCCCTGCGTGACGCCATCGAACCCGACCCTCGCGCCTCGGGCGAGGTGCCCAGTACCAAAGGCACTATCGTAGGTTAACGTCCCCTACGCTTCCACTTCTTCCAGTTCGAAGCGGTAGTCTTCGATGACCGGATTGGCGAGGAGTTGACGACACATATCGTCGATACTCTGCATGGCCTGTGAGACGCGCCGCTCTGTGACCTTCACCTCAATGTACTTGCCCACTCGCACCGAGTCGACAGTCTCAAACGAGAGGTCTCTAAGGCCAGCTAGTACCGTGAGCCCTTGGGGGTCGTTGACCGTAGGCTTGAGGCTGATGAATATCTTGGCCAGAAACATTATCCAGCGCTCGGTTCCATGGATTGAGGGGTACCGACGCAGGGAATGCCGCGACCTGCGGTACTGGTCTCTTCGCTGAAGCGGTTGCCACTATAGGCGTCGTAGAAAGAGTTGATGCGCTCTTCATCAACGCCGTCAAAAGTGTCGAGAACACCCCACGCCGTCATGGCCACCTTGCCTTCTTCAATCTCATCGTAGGGGCGCGTGACCAGCCATTGATCGTGGTCTGTCAGCCCGAAGTGCACTGCCTGGAGATGGTCGACATCCTCTTGGTTGGGCAGGTTGTAGCTCATGACTATGTTGCCATGCTCCAAGTTGTGCACTAAGGCGCGGTCCGGCACCCCCTCCCCCCCAGTCACAGGGTCGACGTAACCCACGACAAAGAACCCACAGCCCCATGGCCGGCCCAGATGAGGCCCTGACGAAGGGGGTACGGTCGAGTATTCCGGAAAGTCCGGGTCTGTGTCGGATAGATGTCGGGCATCCTCGGAGCCAGCAGGGAGCAATCGCCCGGCAACTACTATATCGGTGGGCAGCGTCATACGTGCTTGGACATCACCTACGCCGCCTCTGTAATCGTCCGTCCCACGGCCTTGTTGGGGAAGGATGCTGAACAAGTCCCCAACGATGAAGCCTGCAATGATCGCCAAGGCTAGTACACCGGCCACTACGGTGATCACCCAGCGACGCGTACGTCGCCCCCGGAAACTTACTGGACCGCGGAGACCGCTGGGCGGAATCTGAGAGATGCCTCCTGCGGAGCGGCCGGAGCCGCTTCTTCTTCGTCGCTGGGGCCTGCGGGATCGGGGCAAAACAATCTCCTTCTTAGGTGGTATGACGGCTATGCGCGCTCCAGATGTCTTGAGGTCGTTTGCGCTAGGTACTATTCCTCAGGTCAGGGCCTCGCCGGTCAGCCGGCGGTAGACTTCGACATATCGCTGGGTGGTTGCGTCGACCACATCGTCGGGCAACTCGGGTGCCGGAGGCTCGTGATCCCAGCCTTCGGTGTCTAACCAGTCGCGTACGAACTGCTTGTCTAAGTTGGGTTGAGAGCGCCCAGGCTGGTAACCCTCAGCGTCCCAGAAACGACTCGAATCGGGAGTCAACATCTCGTCGATGACGGTGAGTCGCCCATTGACCAAGCCAAACTCGAGCTTGGTATCGGCCAGCAGTATGCCTCGTGTGGCGGCGTATTGGTGACAATGGTTGTATATGGCGATGCTTTGGCTCTCCAATTCCTCAGCCAGCTTGGGCCCAACCATCTGCACCACTTGCTCCAAGGGCATGTTCTCGTCGTGGCCTTCCTCTGCCTTGGTGGTGGGCGTAAAGAGGGGTTTCTCCAAACGCACTCCCTCCTGCAGCCCCGGAGGCATGAGACGTCCGAATACAGTGCCACCCTTCCGGTATTCGGCCCAAGCGGAGCCCGCCAAATAGCCGCGTACGATGCACTCTATATCGATGCGTTGCGCTCGGCGCACTATCATGGCCTGTCCTGCTACATCCGGCGGCAGGTCTGCCACCATGGGATATTGCTTTCGAGGCTCTGACTCATCGGCCATACTCAAGTAGTGGTTGGGGCAGAGGAACCCGGTGCGTTGGAACCAGAAGGCGGAAAGACTGGACAGCACCCTGCCCTTTCGAGGTATGCCTGTAGGAAGCACTACATCGAAAGCGGATATGCGGTCAGTGGCCACCATGAGCATGGTGTTCTTGTCCAACTCGTAGGTATCCCGCACCTTGCCTCTGTGTATGAGGCCGGGCAAGTCGGTATACATAACGGGCACTGCGTACCTCCAAGGCTTGGGTATAGGTCTGAGGAGCCAAGTTCCTCTGGCTTGCCGCACGGAAACGGTGCTTAGCCTGCTGCCACCTCGCGTTGCAACAGGCCCGCCCGCTCGAAACTTTCATCAGTGTAGCGCAGGTAATAGCCGTAGTCGAACAGTCCCTCCAACTCATTCGCAGAGAGGTGCTCGCACACATCTGGGCTGGCTTTCATCAGTTGGCGGAAGTCCAACTCCTCCTCCCAGCATCGCATCGAGTTGTCTTTAACGATCTGGTAGGCAGCTTCTCGCGATAGACCCTTCTCAACCAACGCCAGCAACACCCTCTGGCTGAAGACTATTCCTCTGGTGCTCTCTAGGTTGTGCCACATGCGTTGCGGGTAGACCCTCATCCCGTCGGTCACATACCGGAAGAGGTCGAGTATGTAGTCCAAGGCGAGGCAGGAGTCGGGCAACACCAAGCGTTCCGCCGAGGAATGGCTGATATCGCGTTCGTGCCAGAGGGCCACGTTCTCCATGGCGGTGAGGCTGTAGCCACGAATCAAGCGGGCTAGCCCACACACTCGCTCCGTAAGTTCAGGGTTGCGCTTGTGCGGCATGGCTGAGGAGCCGGTCTGCCCTGCTCCAAAGGGTTCCTCCACCTCACGCACCTCGGTACGCTGTAGTGAGCGTATCTCAGTGGCGAATTTCTCGAGCGAGCTGGCGATGAGCGCTAGGGTGACCACAAAGTGAGCGTGGCGGTCCCGTTGCACTATCTGGTTCGAGACCGGCTCGGGCGTTAGGCCCAATTCACCACACACTCGCTGCTCGATAATGGGAGGGACTGTGGCATGAGTGCCCACGGCCCCTGAGATCTTGCCCACGGCAATACCGTCAGTGGCTTGCTTCAAACGCAGCCTCTGCCGGTTGACCTCGTCCCACCACAACGCCAGCTTAAGCCCAAAGGAGGTGGGCTCGGCATGGACGCCGTGGGTACGCCCCATCATGGGCGTGTCCTTGTGCTCCAAGGCCTGACGGTGAAGCACCTCGGCGAGGGCATCGATATCTTGCATGAGTATTTTCGAGGCCTCGATAAGCTGTAAGGCCAAGGCAGTGTCCATGACATCGCTGGAAGTCAGGCCTTGGTGAATCCAGCGTCCGGCATCACCCAAGTTGTGGGTCACTGAGGCGATGAACGCGGTAACGTCATGCCTCGTTCGTTGAAACGCTTCCTCCATGCGCTGCGGGTCAAATCGGGCCCGGCGCAGGTTCTGCATGTCCTCGACGGGGATGACACCCTCGTCGGTCCATGCCTGGCAGGCCGCCAATTCGACCTCAAGCCACTTGGCGTACTTGTTCTCGTCGGACCACACCCACTTCATTTCCGGGCGGCTGTAACGGTCTATCATCGGGGTCTCACCTCGTCACCGCTCACCTTAGTCTGACCTTCGCCTTCCCTGATACCCAGTTAGGACCTGACATTCGTTCGGGGCCTGATTTTCAGTTGGGCCAGCACTTGGTGGAAATCCTCGAATTCGTGGCAGGGCACGCCTTCGCTGGCACACTTTTCGACCAAATGGCTGCGGGCAAACACCATATCCGCCTTGGAGGCGGGGCAGAAGTCGGACGTGCCGTCGCCGACGTAAGCGGTGTCGTAGCCTGCCCTACGGTAGGCCCAGAGCGCCACGCACTTGCAGGTGCCCCACTTTGTGCAGCCGTCCCACGTATGGGGGTAACGGTAGCTGATGCCGTTGGGTGTAAAGCTAGTCTCCACGGAGTAGGTCTTAACGCCGCTGATGTGTTCCCGCTGCAGGATGGCATCAATGTAAAAATCGAGGCCGAGGCTGGCGACGGCTAGAGGGATCTCAGCCCGCCGGCAGTGCTCCAATAGCTGGTGAAAGCCGTCGCGAACTATGACCTCGCTTTCGACGTAGCAGCGCATTTCCTCCTCGGCAACTGTCACGGCGTCAAAAGACCGCTCTTGGTACTGCCGGAAGTTGATGTCCCCTTGACGCAACTGCTGCCGTAGCACCTGCCATTTGCCTTGCCCAAAGCGGTCCAGCAAAAGCTGGGCGACATTCTGCAGGGCTATGGTGTCGTCGAAGTCGCAGAGCACCGCCAGTGGGCGATCAGCCATCTCTTTGTTTGCGTCGGTACTCCTCATACGCCTTCTTGATCTCTTCGTACTTCAGGCCCAGGATGGACGCTGCCATGAAAGCCGCATTGCGAGCACCCCAGTTGCCCACAGCCATACAGCCTACGGGGACTCCGGGAGGCATCTGCGCGATGGCCATCAGTGCGTCGATGCCGTTGAGTTCGCTCGAGGCCACTGGCACACCCAAGACGGGCAGCGTTGTCCACGCTGCGATGGCGCCCGGAAGGGCGGCGGCGCCACCAGCCAGACCGATGAACAACTCGACGCCACGCTGAGGGGCTTCTTCTACATAGCTGGCCAATCGCCCTGGTGCTCGGTGAGCCGAAAGTACCCGGACTTCATAGTCGATGCCCAGTTGTTCCAGCACCTGTACTACCTGCTGGGCCACAGGGTCATCGGAAGAGCTGCCCATGACTATGCCCACACGCGGCAAAATCTGACCTCCTTGGGCGAGCATGCATGAATAAGTCAGTGCAGGGACTAGAGCAGGCCTAGTTCATCGGCGAAGCCCCTCTTGAGCGCTTCACGCAATGCCATGTCATTCGTGGGTACGTCCTCGCCATTGACTTGCCAGTAGATGTGGTCGTCCTCCAAGCCAATGTCAATCGCCAGCTCACACTCACCGTTTGACCAGACAAGTATAGCAGAAGCTACCTCCTGCTCCTCCGCCTCGTCGTTCTCGTCCTCGTCCTCGTCTTCGTCATCATCCTCGTCTTCTTCCGGCTCGTCATCATCGGCCTCGTCCCTATCCAGTTCGTCTTCATCATCTTCATCCGCGTCTTCGTCGTCCCAGGGCAGGTACACCTCCAGCTCTCCCTGCCCATCCAGCAGGACACGGTTCATCTCTGCCAGGTATGTTTCGGGCTGCAGTTCCTCGAAGGCGGTCCGTATTAGCCCCAGCCGCGCTTCTAGCTCTTCCTCCCCGATCTCGCGCGGTTCCGGGGGCTGCTGTTGAGCAGCCGTAATCGACTCGCGAAACTTCTGAAGGTCGTCGGCCCACTCCATCAAAGCTCTCCTCCAACTTGCCCTAGGGTTACACCTGAATCCGCGACAGGCATTGACGCTAGCAGGGCGATATCCCGCCGGTAATAGGAGTCGTTGAAGCTGATTCTATCGATGTTGGCGTACGCCCGCTGGCGAGCGGCAGCCAAGTTCCCCCCTCGCCCCACCACTGTCAGCACGCGGCCTCCGTCGGTCGAGATGACTTCCTCGTCCGGAGGCATGACAGTGCCAGCGTGGAAGACGAGGATGTCGTCGTCGACATCCTCCAGCCCACCAATCGGCAATCCTCGCCGATAGTCGCCAGGGTATCCCCCAGACACCAGCACGACGCCAACACAAGCCTCCTTCGACCACCGCACGTCGCATCGGGAGATGTCGCCACTTGCGCAGGCTTTCAGCACAGGCAGTAGGTCAGCCTCCAATAGAGGCAACACCACCTGAGCTTCTGGGTCTCCGAAGCGACAGTTGAACTCCAGCAGCTTGGGTCCCTCGTCCGTGAGCATCAGACCAGCGTATAGCATACCTCTGTAGGGCGTGCCTCTCTGGGCCATGGCGGTGACCGTTGGCTGCATGATAGTGCGGCGCACCTGCTCTTCGAGCGCCGGGGTCCAAGTCGATGGAGGCGTATAGCATCCCATTCCACCGGTATTCGGCCCCTCGTCGCCGTCCAGAGCGCGTTTGTAGTCGCAGGCTGCTACCATCGACGAGAGTTGTTCGCCGTCAGAGAACGCGAAAACACTTATCTCAGTACCCCTGAGCCTTTCCTCCAGCACGATACTGTCCCCAGCAGTGCCAAAGGACCTTTGAGTCATGCAGAGGTAAACAGCAGCCAGAGCCTCCCTCCGGTCCTCACATAACAGTGCGCCCTTCCCCGCAGCCAAGCCATCGGCCTTCACCACGATGGGGCCATCGTGTCGCTCCAAGAAGGCCTCGGCATCAGCAGGGTCGGCGAACACTTTGAAGTCGGGACCGGGCACACCCAGTTCTTGCGTGAGGCACCGAGCGAAGGACTTGCTCCACTCCAGCTGTGCACCCGCGCGTGTCGCGCCGAACACTGCTAGGCCCTGCTGCTGGAAAGTATCGGACAGCCCGGCCGCCAAGGGGATCTCGGGCCCTACTACTGTCAGGCCTAATGAGCGCTCTCGGACCAGCCTCAATAGGCCATCTACGTCGTCGGCGGCTACGGGCACGTTCTCAGCAATGGAGGCGGTACCGCCGTTGCCGGGAGCTACAACGAGTCGGCCCACGGACGCGCTTTGCCGCAGCTTCCACGCGAGGGCGTGCTCGCGGGCGCCGCTACCAACAATGAGGATGTCTGTCATAAGCTGAAAGGCAGAAGGGAGTTCATTCCCATTCAATGGTACCGGGTGGCTTGCTGGTCACGTCGTACACTACACGGGTGACGCCCGGCACTTCATTAGCAATTCGGTTGGAAATGCGCGACAGCACCTCGTAGGGCAGGCGCACCCAGTCGGCGGTCATAGCATCTTCGCTGGTGACGGCGCGTATGGCCGCCACATGTCCATAGGCCCGGAAATCGCCGGTGACGCCCACGCTCTGCGTATCGGTGAGCACAGCAAAAGTCTGCCACAACTGGTGGTACAGGTTGGAGCCTTTGATTTCGTCGATGACGATCCAGTCGCAAGCCCTCAGCATCTCCAGCTTCTCGGCGGTCACCTTTCCCATGACGCGTATGGCCAAGCCGGGGCCGGGGAAGGGCTGCCGGTAGACGACTTCCTGGGGCAGGCCCAAGGCTAGCCCTACCTCGCGGACCTCGTCCTTGAACAGGTCTCTAAGTGGCTCAACCAGCTTCAAAGTCATGTGCTCCGGAAGGCCGCCTACGTTGTGGTGGGTCTTGATCTTGGCCGAGGCGCGGTCCCCCGGCGCCTGGCTTTCTATGACGTCGGGGTACAGGGTACCTTGGGCAAGGTACTCGGTGTCGCCCAACTCTACCGCAGACTCCTCGAACACCCGGATGAACTCCTCCCCCACCACATGGCGTTTCTGTTCAGGGTCGACTACGCCCTCCAAGCGGCGCAGGAACCGCTCCGAGGCATCCACATAGAGCATGTTCAGCTTGAGCCTGTTCTGGAAGGTGTCCAACACACGCTCCGGCTCTTCCCGACGCATCAAGCCGTTGTTCACGAATATAGACGTGAGCTGATTCCCGATAGCCTCGTGTATGAGGGCCGCCGTGACTGCCGAATCGACACCCCCCGACAACGCGCAGATGACCTTCCCGGAGCCGACTTGGTCGCGCACCGCTTGGACCGACTGCTCGATGAAGTTGTCCGGCGTCCATTTGGCGTCGCAGTTGCAAACGCTGAACAGGAAGTTTTCCAGAATCGTTTTACCGTTGGCGGTGTGCACGACCTCAGGGTGGAACTGCAAGCCTAGAATGTTGGCTCCGTTCCCTATGGCTGCCATGGGTGAACTATCGGTGTAGGCCAAGGAGCGAAACCCCGGGGGAAGCTCCACGATCTGGTCGGAGTGGCTCATCCATACTGGCATCGAGGTGGGTAGATCAGCGAATAGGGGGGCATCGGATTGGTTCTGGTGCAGGACGGCGTGCCCGTACTCCCGGGTCTCCCCAGAGTCGACCCTTCCGCCGAGCTGTTGCACCAAGGCTTGAGTGCCATAACAGATGCCCAGAATCGGTAGGCCATGCTGGTACACCCACGCCGGAGGCATCGGAGCGCCGGAGTCGTAGACGGAAGCCGGACCGCCGGAAAGTATGATACCCCGCGGGTTCGCAGCAGCTACGTCTTGCCAGGTTGCAGTAGGTGGCACGACGGCGCAGTAGGCTCGCATCTCCCGCACCCGCCGCGCGATGAGGCGGCTGTATTGGGAGCCGAAGTCAACCACGACCACACCATGAGCCCCAGCTGATTCGGACGCGCCAGTGGGGGTGCCTTCCCTCTCTTGGGCAATCTCCAGATAGGCGGAGACCTCTAGGTGGTCGCTGGTGGAGACCCTTCTGCTGGAGTCTGCCCGTCGTTCAGTCATAGCGCAGATATTGTATCACCATCTTCAACGACCACAAGGGGTAGGATGCGCTCCAGCAAGAACCAACCGAACGTCTCGACCCAACTTAGCACCCATGCTATACTTGGTCAAGTTGGCTGGGGGTACGTTGGCCCCTGGGGAATGCCCCCATGATATCCCATTGTATTTGGAGAGAGTTGCTGTCCGACGACCGAATACATCGAGCCGTGGAGCGCTTGCGACAGGGAGGCCTCGTTGCTTTCCCGACGGATACTCTCTACGCTTTGGGGGCCGATGCCTTCAACTCTCAAGCGGTTCAACGAGTTTTTCGCGCGAAACACCGGCCACCCGACATGGGACTGCCCCTGCTGCTCTCAGATTCTGATATGTTGCCACAGGTCGCCACAGATGTGCCGCCAATAGCTAAAGCCTTGGCTGATAGGTTCTGGCCCGGCTCCCTGACCATACTGCTGCCCAAGTCGGTGAAAGTGTCCGACATGGTCACAGGCGGCCACAACACAGTCGCGGTACGGGTTCCCGACCACGCACTAGCATTGGAACTGATCGCCGCTCTAGGTAACCCCATAACCGGCACGAGTGCGAACGTCACCGGAGGGCCCGACCCCGTTACGCCCCAGCATGTAAGAGAGCAAATGGGCGCGTCTTGCGACATGGTACTGGATGACGGGAAGGCGGAGCTGGGAGTCTCTTCGACTATTATCGATCTGGCGACTGCCCGGCCAACTCTGGTGCGGGCTGGAGCCATACCATGGGAGGACATCGAACCCTTCCTCATGGCGAGCGCGGGATGAAGATGGCTACATCTCAGGTAAACCGCTTCGGTAGAGTCCTCCAAACGGAGATCGAGCGCACCGTGGCCAGCCCGGTGCGACTTCTACACGACATGCTGTCCTTCCAGACCGCGAACGAATCGTCGGAAGGAGACACCCAGCGCCTTCCGTGGCCACGAGGAACCCTTTGCCTGCTGGTTGGTGCGGGCCTATCCGGCGAGCATCGTGCTGCTTTGCCAATGGCGGCCGCAGTGGAGCTCGCCCACCAGCAGTTCGTCGTCCATCATGGCATCGAATTAACTGGCAACCAGTTAGTCGGCGACGACACTCGTATCGAGGGGCGCTGGGGGTGTGGGCAAGCTATCAACGCTGGCGACGGAATGCACGCGTTGGCCAGACTGTCGCTCATGCGTCTTGGTGACAACGGCTGCGACGCAGAAGCCGTGCTGGGAGCCCTTCGAGCTTTCGACGATGCTTGTGCTCGCACCTGTGAGGGCCTTCATCGGGAGTTGCTGGCCCATAATAGCTACTGGAACGTTGACGGATATGTCGAGATGGCTGCGCTCAAGACTGGCTCTCTCATGGGCTGCGCCGCCCAGTTGGGAGCCTTGATTGCCGGGAAAGGCGCCGGGGAGCAACAACGGTTCCAGCAGTGTGGTGCCGACTTGGGCGTGGCATTGCAGATAAGCGAGGAGGCCGCCACCTCGAACAGCTTCCGAGCGGGCCGCTTCAGAAAGGACTTGGAGCAGGCAGCACGACATAAGGTGCGTCAAGCAGGGGAGGGCATGCGTGGGCTCGGATTGGGCCATGAGGCCTTGGTCGAGTTGGAACGACTAGCTGAGGCAATTCTATCAGCAGTTGGAGCGGAGGAGAGGCTTGACTAAGCGGTGCCTGCAGGATATGGACGTTTTTGATAAGAGGGTGCTGGTTCGCGTCGACTTCAATGTGCCCATAGAGCAGGGACGCGAGTACATCGCCTCCTACGACCACCGCCTGCGCCAGACACTGCCCACCATCATGCACCTTCAGTACAGGGGAGCGAGAATCGTCCTCTGTTCCCACTTGGGAAGGCCCGCAGGCAAGGTGGTGGACGAATTGCGCCTGTGGCCCGTGGGCGACCGCTTGTCCGTCCTGCTGGGTGCACCGGTTACGTCAATAGACCAGTGCGCGGGCGCGAGCGTTTCGTCCGACGTCGACGGCATGGCCCCGGGTGAGGTGCTGCTGCTCGAGAACCTGCGGTTTCACGCGGAGGAAGAGGCTAACGACGCCGATTTCGCCAAGGAACTGGCCGCGTTGGCCGACCTGTTCGTGATGGACGCCTTCGCTGTGGCACACCGCGCTCACGCCTCCACGGTTGGTGTCCCTCGCTACGTACCCTCGTGCGCGGGCATGCTGTTGCAGCGTGAAGTCGAGTTTCTGGACCGGGCGCTGGCATCGCCGGAGAAGCCGGTGGGCGCGCTGTTGGGCGGAGCCAAGGTCAGCGACAAGATTACCCTGCTGGACAACCTGGTAGGCAGGGTGGACCGGGTCTGTATAGGCGGGGCCATGGCCTCCACATTCCTCAAGGCCCAAGGCTATGATGTGGGGGCTTCCATGGTGGAAGAGGACCGCTTGGAGTACGCTTCCTGCTTTCTGCAGCGGGCATCCAGTGAAGGGATGCAGGTGCTCTTGCCCACCGACGTCACCGTGTCCAAGGGATTGAGCGACACTGCCGGCCCGCAGACTTCCGATGCCCATGCTGTGCCCGCCGGGCTTTGCGTCTTCGACATTGGTCCCCAAACGGCCAGTGACTACGGCGCAGCCATGAGCGATTGCAAGACCATTATCTGGAACGGGCCGATGGGTGTGTTCGAACGCGCCCCCTTCAGGCTTGGCACGGAGCGAGTGGCTCAAGCTGTGGCCGACAGTGATGCCGTCTCTATAGTTGGAGGAGGCTCCACCGCTGAGGTGGTCGAGACCTTGGGCCTGAGTGACAAGATAAGTCATGTCTCCACCGGTGGAGGCGCCGCCTTGGAGTACCTTGAAGGAAAGGAACTGCCAGGCATCGCCGCCCTGCCCGACGCAGAGACTTAGGGGTTACGGGAATCATGAGTGCAATTGATAACGAGGCCTTGAGAGGCTCTTTCGCTACCACGCCTTCCAAGATTCTGATGCTGGTGGTGGACGGCTTAGGGGGACTACCCCACCCCGACACTAGATTGTCAGAGTTAGAGACCGCCAGTCTGCCCAATCTGGATGCCCTAGCACGCGAGAGCGCTTGTGGCCACACTATTCCGGTGCAGACGGGCGTGGCCCCAGGCAGCGGGCCGGGCCATCTTGCACTATTCGGCTACGACCCCATCAAGTACCTTATCGGACGTGGGGCTCTGGAGGCCTTGGGCATAGACGTGGAGCTCGCAGAGGGCGATGTGGCCGCCCGTGGCAACTTCTGCACCGTCGACGCCCAAGGCAACCTGACCGATCGCCGCGCAGGGCGCATTCCGACCGCAGAAAGCGCGCCACTCTGTAGCATCCTACAGGACATAACACTGGACGGCGTGGAGGCTACAGTGTACCCAGTGCAGGACTATCGTTTCGTCCTCCACCTGCGAGGAAGGGACCTCAGCGATCAGGTAAGCGAGACCGACCCGCAGCAGAGCGGCGTCCGCGCGTTGGAGGCGCAAGCCCTGTCGCCTGCGGGGTTGAAAACGGCCGCCGTGGTGCGTCAGTTCGTCGACTCGGCAGCGAGGCTGTTGTCGGAGCGGGACAGGGCCAACATGATAATGTTACGGGGCTTCTCCCAATTGCCCCACCTGCCTTCCATGGGTGATGCCTTCCAGCTTAACCCCGGAGCCATCGCAGCATACCCGATGTACCGCGGACTGGCTTCCGTAGCCGGTATGCGGGTCATACCCACGGGAAGCACCTTCACCGACGAGATATATACCCTGCGGGAGCACTATCACGAGCACGACTTCTTCTTCCTCCATTACAAACCTGCCGATGCTGCAGGTGAGGACGGCAACTTCAAGGGTAAAGTGGCAGCCTTGGAGGCCTTGGACAGGCACATACCGGACCTTCTGGACCTAGACCCCGATGTATTGCTTGTGGCGGGCGATCACTCGACCCCGGCCATCATGGCCAGCCACAGCTGGCACCCTGTGCCCTTCATGATTCGGTCGAAATGGACCCGTGGGGAGGGTGTTGATGCCTTCTCGGAGCGCGACTGCGTAGGGGGCTCACTCGGCACCTTCCCCGCCAGCGATGTGATGCTGTTGGCCACGGCGCATGCTGGTAAACTGCTGAAGTTCGGACCATAGTTATGCCCACACCAATCGTAGCCGGCAACTGGAAAATGAACACCTCCCTTGCTGAAGGTGTGCGTTTAGCTGCCCAAATAGCCGCCAACGTAGGCATCCCCTCAGGCATCGAAGTGGTGCTCTGCCCTCCCTTTACTTCGTTGTCAGCGGTCGGACAGGCGTTACAGGGTACAGTAGTCCAGGTTGGCGCCCAAAACATGCACTTCGAGGAGAAAGGCGCGTTCACGGGCGAGGTTGCCCCGGGTATGCTCACCGGCCTGTGCAGCTTCGTGATTATAGGACACTCTGAGAGGCGCGCCCTCTTTGGAGAGTCCGATGACATGGTGAACCACAAGGTGGTGTCGGCCATCGCCGCAGGACTCCGCCCCATCTTCTGCGTAGGAGAAACGCTGGCTCAGCGTGAGTTAGGACGCGCCTCCGAGGTGATTTCGCAGCAGATACGAGGTGGCTTGTCGGGCTTGAATGACGTTCCCGGCTTGGTTGTAGCATACGAGCCAGTCTGGGCTATCGGTACAGGGCAAGCCGCCACTCCGGAAATCGCGGACGAAATCATGGGAGGGGTAATCCTACCTGTACTTGAGGAGCTTCTATGCCGGACCATTGCGCAGGGTACGCCCCTGCTCTATGGTGGCAGCGTCAACCCCGGCAACATCGAGAGCTTTGCCCAACAGGACTCGGTATCCGGGGCATTGGTCGGCGGGGCCAGCTTGGACGCTTCACAGTTCGCCGATATCGTCCGGCTCACGGCTAGCGCCAAGGGTGTGGGGTAGCGGGAACGCTGTGCCGTCGGTCGGCCCCCGCGTACTCGCCCTAGTCGGGCCCACAGCGTCGGGCAAGAGCAGGCTGGCCCTTGACCTTGCCAAGACCTTCCACGGGCAGATAATCAGCGCCGACAGCAGGCAGGTCTACCGCCACATGGACATCGGCACTGCTAAGCCGTCTCGCACGGACCGGCAGGAAATCCCCCACCATCTATACGACCTGCTTGATCCCCGCCAACGCTTTGACCTTGCCACCTTCCTAGAGCTTGCCAGTAGCGCTATCGCGGACATTCATGGGCAGGACCAGCTTCCCATCGTGGCCGGCGGGTCTGGTCAATACGCATGGGCCCTGCTCGAAGGCTGGCAGTTGCCTCCGGCGCCACCGGACGAGGCGCTACGAGCAGGCTTGGAAGCCGAAGATCCAGCAACTCTGCACCAGAGGTTGACGTTATTGGACCCGGAAGCCGCCTCTCGCATCCACCCCCATAACCGCCGGCGCTTAGTGCGAGCCTTGGAAGTCAGGCAGGGTGATAGCCACGAAGGCACAACCGTAGCCCCGAAGAAGACGCCTCGATATGAGTCGCTCATAATCGGGCTGACCATGGAGCGGGACGTCCTCTACCAGCGCATCGACCGGCGGGTAGACCAGATGATGGAGGATGGGTTGTTGGACGAAGTGCGTAGCCTGATGAGCGAAGGCTATGCGCCTGAATTGCCGTCAATGCAAAGCACTGGCTACAGGGAGCTGGGGCAGCACATTCAGGGACAGATGGAACTGCCGGAGGCCGTGAAAAGAATCAAGTACGCCACCCACCGTCTGGCGCGTCGCCAATACATGTGGTTCCGTCTGGCCGACCCGCGAATACACTGGATTGACGCGTCTGTCGTCGACCCCTTTGAGCCGGCAGCGAATATGGTGCGCTCCTTTCTGGCCGGCCGGTGGGCCTGTGATACAATGCCTAGCTAGCGGCCAACATAGTCAGGCTAACATAACGGCGTAAGGCTTACTCATGCGATTCACCAAAATGCACGGCGCGGCCAACGACTACCTGTTCATTGACGCCCATCAACTGGATGCGGATTGGCCTGCTCTGGCTGTGGCCATGAGCGACCGACATTGTGGCGTCGGCTCCGACGGTATCATCCTAGTGCTGCCATCTGAGCAGGCCCAACTGCGCATGCGCATCTTCAATGCCGACGGCTCCGAGGGCGAGATGTGTGGCAATGGCATCCGATGCTTCGCGAAATATGCCATCGAGCGAGGGCTGGCCGAGGCCAAAGGCGTCGGCCTCCTGGTGGAGACTCTCGCAGGCATACGCACCGTAATGCCTCAAGTGGTCGATGGAAATGTCGTAGCGGCGCGAGTCGCGATGGGGTACCCCGAACTGCGCCCAGAGGCGGTCCCAGTGGCCCTGGACCCTTCCCCTCGATTGGCCGAGGGCCAAGCCCTGCTGGACCATCCTTTGCATGTGGGCGGAAAGGCGTTAGCCCTCTCCTTCGTATCTATGGGAAATCCCCATGCCGTCGCGTTCATAGACGAGGATGTGAGCGACTTCCCACTGCACCAAGTGGGGCCCATGGTTGAGCACCATCCCAGCTTCCCACGTCGCACCAACTTCGAGATCGTCAACTTGGGTCAAGGACCTGCCATGCAGGCTCGTGTATGGGAGCGAGGCTCCGGTGAGACGATGGCCTGTGGCACTGGCGCCTGCGCCATCGCCGTCGCAGCTCGCCTGCACGGCTACGACTATGACCGATTTGACGTAGCTCTCCCAGGAGGCATCCTCACCATCGAGTGGGACGGCCATTCCGAGGTCTACCTGGAAGGCCCGGCGGAAGATGTCTTCACTGGCGAGTGGCAATCAGCATGAGTACGACAACGCACAAGCTGACCTATGAGAAGTGGCTGAATCTCCCCGAAACGAAACAGCGCTACGAGATTGTCGACGGGGTGATGTGTATGCCGCCAAGTCCAACCGCGGGTCACCAGCGCATTCAGCAGCGGATCAATGTACCTCTGACTATGTTCGTTGGAGACCGAGGTATCGGAGAGGTGCTCACGGCTCCACTAGACATATTAGTGCAGAGGAAACCTTTGCGTACTCGTCAGCCCGATATCCTGTACTTGAGCAACGCTAGGTCTCTCGGCGATCAGTTTGAAGATGTACAACGGATGACATACTTGGAACTGGCCCCTGACCTAGCGATCGAAATATTGTCGCCTAGCAACACCATGTCCTATATGGACCGGAAGCTTGAGGACTACCAGCGAATAGGCGTGAGTGAGTGCTGGCTTTTCGACCCTGTGGCGCGTATCGCTGCCATAGTGGACCTGACAGGCGATGTCCCCCGAGTGGCGGCGAACTTTGGAGTTGACGAAAAGTTTCGTTCAGGCTTGCTGCCCGGATTTCAGTTGGACCTGCGGGAAGTGTTCAGGTAGCAAAGATTCTATGGCAGACCTTTTACAAAGAAAGAGTAGTCAACATGAAACTATCCAAGCGACTTGACCTGCTGAAACCCTACCCCTTTGTCGAAATTTCACGCATCATCGCTGAGAAGCGCGCTGCTGGTATTGATGTTGTGACCTTCGGTATCGGCGATCCCGACATCCCTACGCCGGACCATATCGTGGGGCGCTTGGAGCAGGCCTCGCACCATCTGCCCAATCATCGTTACCCTGAGAGCGACAGCCTGCCCGAATTCCGGCGAGCAGTGGCCCAATGGTATGAGAATAGATTCGGGGTGAAGTTCGACCCGGACAAAGAAGTGCTGCCTCTCATAGGGGCCAAGGAGGGCATCGGACATGTGGCCTTCGCCTTGCTCGACCCAGGCGACCTCGCCCTGCTGCCAGACCCAGCCTACCCGGTGTATGCGGTGGGCACGATGTTCGCGGGGGCCGACTCATACACTATACCCCTCACCGAGCGAGGAGGCTGGCTGGCCGACCTAGAAGCAATACCAGAGGACGTCGCGCAACGGGCTAACATAATGTGGATCAACTACCCCAACAACCCCACTGCGGCCGTGGCCGAGTTGGACTACTTTGAGCAGGTCGTGCGCTACGCCAAGGAGCACGATATCGCGGTACTGCACGACGCGGCCTACAGTGAGGTCACCTTCGACGGGTACCGTTGCAGCAGCTTCATGCAGGCCGAGGGGGCGCAGGACATTGGGCTGGAGTTCCACTCCCTCTCCAAGAGCTACAACATGACCGGATGGCGTGTCGGTATGGCCGTGGGCAACGCCGACCTTATACGTGGCCTGCTCAAAATCAAAGAGAACCTCGATTCAGGCATTCCCCAAGCCATACAAGAGATGGCGATGGAAGCCCTCCTAGGTCCTCAGGATTGCATCGAACATAACAATGCGACATACAAGGCGCGACGAGACAAGGTCGTAGGTGTGCTCCGGGATATAGGCTTGGAGGTGGAGGCCCCCAAGGCCAGCCTCTACGTTTGGGCAAAGGTACCCCGCGGATTCACCTCCGCCGAGTTCGCCGCTCGCCTCCTCGACGACAACAGCATCGTCGTCACCCCTGGCTCCAGCTACGGCGCGAACGGCGAAGGTTACATACGCCTCTCCTTGACTACCCCGGACGAGCGGGTGGAGACGGGCTTGCAACGACTGGCCTCATGGGAGATACCCTCACCTTCCAATCCCGCCAGCTAGCAGGAGACTGGGCCGATCTTGGGCATTCCCTACACTACAGAGCCGGACGCCGAAAGGGCCGTCCTAGTAGGTGTGACTGTCAGGGGCGCATCCCACCCTTGGAAATTGGAAGAATCACTGGATGAGCTCGCCATGCTGGCCCGTACCGCCGGGGCCGATGTCGTCGCCCGTGTGGGGCAAAGACTTCCCCGCCCCGAAAGACACTACCTAGGGTCGGGTAAGCTGGCCGAATTACAGGACTTGGTGCGGGAGTCCCAAGCCGGCACAGTCATCTGCGACGACGAACTCAACCCAACGCAACAACGGGCCTTGGAAAACGCCCTCAAGGTGAAAGTCATCGACCGCACCGCCCTGATCCTTGATGTGTTCGGTCGCCACGCTCACACGCGGGAAGGCCAGCTTCAGGTGGAGCTGGCACAGCACCAATACTTGCTGCCACGGCTTGTGGGCCAGTGGTCCCACTTGGAGCGGTTGGGCGGTGGTATAGGTACCCGAGGTCCCGGTGAGACCCAGTTGGAGACGGACCGCCGTCTCATCCAGCGTCGTATCCAGAAACTGCAACAGCAATTAGACCAGGTGAGTAAGCGCCGCGAGCAGTACCGCTCCCGTCGGCACCGCGCTGGCATTCCGGTGGCATCGCTGGTGGGCTACACCAACGCCGGCAAGAGCACCCTGTTCAACGCCCTCAGCGACGCCAAGGTGCCTGCGAGAGACCAGCTCTTCTCCACGCTGGATCCAGTGACCCGTCTCATCTCCCTCTCGCCAGAGAAGCGGTTTTTGCTCACCGACACTGTGGGATTCATTCAGAAGCTCTCGCCCACAGTGGTGGCGGCCTTCCGTGCCACGCTGGAGGAGTTGCAGGGTTCTGACCTTCTGCTGCATGTCGTAGACATAATGCACCCTCACGCACCGGAACAGGCTGAAGCAGTGGATTCCACGCTACAGGGGCTAGGTCTGCAGGATACGCCACGGCTGTTGGTCGTAAACAAGATGGACCTGATGGCTTCGTCGCCCAACGGGACGGCGGCGTCCGACACACTTCCGCTGGACGGACATCCCAGTGTGCTGGTGTCGGCCGCCAAGGGCTGGAATCTCGGCGAACTGCTCGAGATGATCGCCGACAGGCTGGACCTCGAGGACGAGGAGTTGGAGGAGGAGGAGTGGTTGGATCAGGAGAGTGGGTTCTGAGGGTCTGATTCGCTAATTTCTGGTGGTTCGCACAATAATTGTTATGTGGGCTCACAAAGCTTTTTGGCTCGGACTCGACATAACAAACGAGAGGGCAGGCTCAGAGCCTGCCCTCTCGTTTTTGCGCTCGATGAGCTTGCGGAACGAGCCGTGATCAGTTGGCCCGCCCGAAGATGGATACCGATCCGGTGAACGAGCCGGGTCGCCCGCCCAAGTTGTGGGTGAGCCCGATGTCGGCCTTCTGCAGTTGGCGGTCTCCCGCCTTGCCCTGCAACTGCTTGTAGACCTCGTAGATCATGCGGATGCCACTGGCCCCGATGGGATGGCCGAAGCACTTGAGCCCTCCGTCGGTGTTCACCGGCAGATCACCCTCCAATGTGAAGGCTCCAGCCTCAACGTCCTCACGGGCACGGCCTTGGGGGCTGAAGCCCAAGTCCTCCATGATGATCAGCTCGGTAATGGTGAAGCAATCGTGGACGCTGGCCAAGTCGATCTCCTGGCGCGGATTGGTGATGCCCGCCTCTTGGTATGCAGCTTGGGCTGCCTTCACGTTCTCAGGGAAAGAAGTGAAGTCCCAGTCTTCACGGAGCATCCCGAAAGCCCCAACGGCCAACCCCAGACCCTTCACCAGCATGTAGTCCTGGCGGAAGCTCTTGGCGATCTCAGGCGTGGTGATGATTGCGGCTGCACTACCATCACTGACGCCACAGCAATCGTAGAGGCCCAAGGGCCAAGCAATCATCGGGGCACCCATGATCTGGTCCACCGACACCTCGCGCTGGAAGTGGGCCTTGCTGTTCATGGTGCCGTTATGATGGTTCTTGGAGGCGATCTGTGCCAGTACGCGCTTCCCTTCCTCGTAGGGGATGCCGTAGTGGTGGAAGTAGCGGGTGGCGGCCAGAGCGAACTGGGAAGGAGGGGGCACCGGTGGGGCCACATCGCTGCCCGGGGCTTCGTAGCTGGCCAAGCCTGAAAACCCGGAGTCCTTCAGTTTCTCCACCCCGAGGGCCAACACGATGTCGTAGATGCCGGCAGCTACGGCATAGCAGGCATTCCGGAAGGCGTCGGTGGCAGTGGCGCAGGCGTTCTCCACGCGAGTGATAGGCAGATAGTCCAGCTTGAGGGCCTGCGCCAAAGGCTGGCCGGTGCGGAAGCTGCCAACGGTGCCCAGCCAAGCGGCCTGGATGTCCTTGGAGTCGATTCCGGCGTCCTCGTAGGCCTCATAAGCGGCTTCCACCATCAGGTCCGGCACACCGGCATCCCAGCGCTCGCCGAACCTACTGCATCCCATACCTATGACTGCGACCCTGTCCTTGATGCCCTGCATGCCTAACCCCCTGTCGTTATGTTAATGGCCCACCAGTGTTCTAGCAGTATACGCTAGTTGCGGGCGGGAACAGACTTCCAATAGTAGTTACTGATGCCGTTTACCACCCTCAGCTTGCGGAAGCTCATGTCCACAGGCATATCGATAGCTATCTCGTCCAACTCGCGGTCGGTCATCATGCACAGCATCCGCCCGCCGCCCTCGAAGTTCACAACCGTGATCACCAAGGGCACATCTGTAGCCCCGGCCAGATAGTCCATAGAATAAGTGAAGACCGTTCCCCTGCGGTCCGACAGCCTTACAGGCTCGCTCTGGTCACGGGCCTGGCAGATGGTGCAGACCCGCTGGGGCGGGTATTGGACGGTGCCACAACTGGTGCAGCGAGCGCCGTACAAGCGCAGGTTCTGCTCGCTCTCACGCCACATGGCGGTGACCGATGGGGATTGCGCCGCAGGACGCCTAGCGGCCGTGTCGGAGACCCAGACGTTGCGCCAGCGCGCATATATCTCGTAGTTGTTCAGTACCTTCTTTGCTTCCAAACCCTGCTTCACCAGTTGCCGCTCTTTCAGTGATGCAATGGCGCTGTTGGCCTTCACAGAGAGGGCGTCTGAGCCGTCACCGTAGCCGATGACCAGCAGCAGGTCACCCTCGTTGGCATCCTCCAAAGCCCCGACTAACAGCATGAGGGGGAAGGCGGTGCCGGTGTTGCCTACCTGGCCGTACAGAGGATCCTGTATCTGGCCTTCAGCGAACCCCATACGCCGACCCAGCGCGGTGTGACGACGCCCATCGGGGGAGTGGAAGGCGACCTTCGAGAAACTTTGGGGGGTGAGGTTGTACTTCTCCATGAAGCTCTGGGCCGCCTCAACCAAGATACGCTCAAGGCCCTCTTCCATCATGAACCGGTCTTCCCAAGAGCGCAGAAAGGGGTCGCCAGGAGAGCGCCACATGTCCAGCATGTTCTCAGAGATGGTGTTGGTGCCCTCGATGGTTGCTGCACCTTCATCCGTTGTTAGCAGGAAGGCTATGGCCCCATCGCCCAAGTTGCGCTCGATGTCAGCCCGGGGTGCCGATTGCCGAGAGTCTGAAGCTATCACCAGCACGGTCTTGGCCGACCCTGCGTTGAGGGAGTCCATAGCCATGCGCAGAGCCGTGGTCCCTGCCCGCAGTACGCCGGTGACGTCCGCAGTAGAGATGTCGCGTCGGAGGTCCAAGGCAGTGGCGATGATTGAAGCGCACTGCTTCTCCTCGTATGGCGGTGTGGTGGTCGCGAAAAGTAGCGAGTCGATGCTGTCCCGACTTATGTCAGCCAAACAACTGACCCCGGCGGACACTGCCATGGTCACACTATCTTCATCGAAGTTGGCGATGGCGCGCTCGGTAGAGCTGCCCCAACCAGTAGTCTCGCGCCCCAAACGGTAACGCGGAATATGGACTCCGTACGACTTGATTCCGACCATAAACTGCTCTCTCCCGCCTGCTGGTCGCTTCTGCTGCTGATGCGGCTCTAATCGTAGCGGTGGCCCGTCAGAGTGTCAACGCGAGGGCGGCGTTACGGAAAGCGGAGGCACATGTTCCGTCGGGGTAAGAGGCCCCCATGCTAAAATATGAACACGTTCCCTTACCCATTATCTGGAGGCGTCGTGCGCAAGCTGGAAATGGTGGTCGCGGCCATGGGCCTCATCGCCGTGGTGGCGTTGCTGGTGGCCTTGGTCAGCTGGGCAGTGCTGCCCGGCGACGATGACCAAGCGGTCGCGGAGACCGACGAAGGCCTTCCACCTGGCTTCGGCAAGGTGTCGGAGGTGTGGGAGGTGTTGCAGCGAAGGCATATCGACCGAGACGAGTTGGGAACGGGAGCCATGGAGGAGGGGGCTGTCAGGGGTATTCTCCAAGCCTTGGACGACCCCCACGCCACCTACCTGAACCCAGACCAGTTTGCCATCGCCCAAGACGACTTCTCGGGACAGTTCTCCGGCATAGGCGCTGAAGTGTCCACGCGCAACGGACGCATAATGATCCATGCACCCATGCCTGACACTCCTGCCGAGATGGCGGGGTTGCGTCCCGGCGACATCATCCTATCCATCGACGGCCAGAGTACCGACGGTCTTTCCTTGGGGGAGGCTGTGGCCTTGGTGAGGGGGCCAGCCGGTGAAGCAGTGGACCTGCTCGTACTCCACCAAGATGGTGGCGAGCCGGTGACCATCACCATCGTGCGCGACAACATCCGAGTCCGTAGCGTGAAATTCCGCAGCCTAGTGGGGGGCGTCGGACACCTGAGAATCTCCTCCTTCACCAATAATACTGAGGGCGAGATCGCCGAGGCGATCGACACTTTTACCCGGCGCAACAGCAAAGGCTTGGTGGTCGATGTGCGCAACAACCCCGGCGGGCTTCTGAATGCCACAGTGGACGTCGTAGACCAGTTCCTCGACGGTGGTCTGGTGCTATATCAGTTGGACAGCAACGGGCAGCGTATAGAATTGCATGCCAACTCAGGAGGCATCGCCAGCGAGATACCTATGGTGCTTTTGATGAACGAATATAGTGGCAGTGGCAGCGAAGTCTTTATAGGTGCCATAAAGGACCATGAGAGGGCTTCCACCCTCGGGGCTACCAGCTACGGCAAGGGCAGCGTCAGCTCTTTCCATAAGTTCAGTGACGGTTCGGGGGTATACTTCACCATCGCCCGCTGGTACACCCCCGACGGCACTCTCATCGAAGGCGAGGGTATCGAGCCTGACTTCACCGTAGATGTACCTGAAGACAGCAAGGGCGACCCCCAACTAGAAAGGGCTATCGAGATGCTAAACGGAATGATTGGCAGTTCCTAGACATGGCACGCGCTTCTAAATCCAACGCAATTAAGGGTGGCGGCAGCAAGACTATCGCCACCAACCGTAGGGCCCGTTTCGACTACGAGATTTTGGATACGATGGAAGCTGGCATGGTGCTGACCGGCACGGAGATAAAGTCACTCCGCGCAGGCATGGCGACCATTGCCGAAGCCTATGCCCGTCCGCAGGACGGAGAACTGTGGCTCCACAACGCTCACATCGCTCCCTACTCCCAAGGTGGAATCTACAACCACGAGCCCACTCGTCCCCGTAAGCTGCTGCTGCACAGGGGCCAACTGGCGCACCTAGCCTCGGAAACAGGCGAGAAGGGTCTGACCATCGTACCCCTGCGAATGTACCTCAAGGGGCACTACGCCAAGGTGGAGGTGGGTCTCGCCAAGGGCAAAAGGCAGTACGATAAGCGGCGCACCCTCATCGATCGGGAGAAGGACCAAGAGGCACGACGGGCAATACACCAAGCCTCACGCTAACGGTCTTATGTGAACTCGACTAGGTGTGGGTCTGGCGCAATGGCTCGAATTGCACGATAATCGAGATGTCTGGGGACGCGTGGGTTCGACAGAGGAACGCACTGGACGATTGCAGGCCGAGTTGCCGTTACCTCGCTAAACTGGCGGCAAAAAGTAACTGGCGAACGTGAATTCGCACTAGCTGCCTAAACTAGGCAGCTACGTCCGCCCTCGCTAACCCTGGATGCGGGGCAACGGGCGCCATAAATCCGGGGCGCTTCTGCCCTTGTGCCGGTAGGGGGCAGACTAAGAAATGCCGGATGGTTCGCTCGCATTGTGCTGGCGGAAGGCGAGTGGAACGAGATCAAAGCGCCGGATAAGCCTGTAGCATATCCACCCAGGGTGCCCTTTGGACGGGGAGTTCGACCCTCCCCCGTCTCCACCAACTTCTATCCTATGTTTCAACCGTCGTTGCCGATTCCTCGGTCATAACGGCGGCGCACGTAGATTGGATCCGAAATCATGTTTGGATCGACGCTGAGTCGACGGAATTGCGAGCCCTAGGAGGTGCCTTGAAATGACGAGCGCAACTGTCGACGTGAGAGAGTTCTTGGCCCTGTTTCCCGTCGAAGATTTGGCTACAACAGGAATACTTCGTGGCGCGACTCGACTTCTCAACTTTATGAGCATAGACCCTCTGCTTGCCCTCATGCCCGAGCGAGGCGTTCTTCGTATCGAACCGCAAGACCGAGGATGGTTTCTGACCACTACGGGAGAGTTCTCAAATCCCCTCTCCGCAGAGGCTGGTAGCGGACGAGTAGATGACCTGGGACAAAGAGGCAACTTATTCAATTTTCAGAACAGGTCTATTAATCCACATTACAGCCGCTTGACCAGCTCGCAACAAGAAGAGTTAGAAGTGGCAGAGGGCCTCCAAGAGGCGGAGGCAGAATCGGTCGACTTCCCAATGGACATCAGGGAATTCCTAGAACAGTTCACCGCCATAGACTTGGCTCAAAGAGGAATTCTCCGTGGGCCCACGGGTCTCCTTAACGGCTTCAGCATCGAACCACTTCTCCGACTAATGGCAGAGCACAGTGTAGCTCGTATAGAGTCTCAAGGCCGTGACTGGTTCCTAACCTGTACCCGAGAGTTCTCAAATCCTCTTTCATCGGAATCTACGACGGGCACTTTAGAGAATCTTGTGCGCCCCGGCAGTTTGTTCCAAGCACAAAACAGGTCGATCAACCCACACTATGCCCGGGGGATTGGAGGCCCACAACTGGACGAATCAGAAGATGAATCGGACCTGGTAGAAGAGGTTGTGTCTCCCCTTACATTCCGCTTAGAACAAGATCTTCAAGAAGCATTGAGAGTTAGCATCGACCAACTAGAGCCTGGGCTTCGGATTGTAGATGGCGGCCGCGAACGGGTATTGGAAGGGCGTAGGCGCATAGATATTACTGCAGAAGACGAGAATGGCCGTCTGGTTGTCATCGAACTTAAGCGTGGGCCTGCCGACCTGGGATCAGTGGGACAGCTCTTGTCCTACATGGGTAGCGTGAACGTCGAGGAAGCACGTCCGGTTCGCGGTGTGCTGATTGCCGGGGAATTACCACATCCTGTAGTTATGGCTGCAAGGGTCGCTCCGAACATCTCGCTTAAGGCCTATACCTTCCGTTTCTCGTTCACCGATCCCACCTAAATAAGCACCAACTCCCCATACAACTCCTCCACTTCGCTCAAGACCGATGTCATGTCGTGTCGTTGGATGCGCTCCATGCTGCTTTGGCCCATAGCGTTCCAGTGGTCGCGGTGCTCCAGCATGAGAAGCATCTTTCGGGCCAGGTCTTCCGGCGTTGCCTCAAACAGGTAGCCATTTACACCATCCTCCACCAGTTCCGGCAGGGCGACGGCATTGACTGCGAGGATAGGTAGCCCCGTAGCCATCGCCTCCATCACGGCGAGACCCTGCAACTCTGCTGTCCCGGGACCAACATAGGCGTCTGCTAAGCTGTAGAGTCCTCGTAAGTCGTCATCCGGGACATAGCCGGTGAACCGCACCACATCTTCTGCGCCGAGGCGCTTGGAGAGGTCCCAAAACTCCGATTGGTCTTTCCCCTTCCCCACAATCACTGTCTGTAAGTCGGCCGAGGCGGCCGCTTCCGCAGTAGCTCGGATCGCGAGGTCGGCCTTCTTGTCTCTTTCGAGACGCCCCACCACCATAAACATAGGCACCCCGGGGCGGAGACCGTATCTCCTATATAGAGTCTCTGGGGAGTGAGGCCCCGAATAGCGTTGCAGGTCAATCCCGTTGGATATGACACGAGCGGGGGCGGTCAAGCCAGCTTCGTTCAGGAGATCCAGGCCAGCGTATGACGGGGTGATGACGCAGTCCAGACGGTTGTAGACCTTGGTGCATTCCTTCCACATCATTGAAGCGCTCATGGGTCTTAGGGGTTTGGGGATATAACTCAGGACGTTATCAGGCATGAAATGGTTCGTACCCACTACGGGCAGTCCGAGTTTCCGACCCTGCTTCAGACATCCCTTGCCTAGTATGAAGTGGTTCTGGATATGCACGATGTCAGGGTCGACATGGCGAAAGATACGTTCCAGCTTGGCCCCAATCCGGGCTACAGAGACAATACGGAAGTCGGGGTGTATTGGCTTGGTGGTAAAGGACTTGACCCGGTGGACCGTCACGCCTCCGCAGGAAGGGTCTTGATGCACCTCGTCGCGATAGGCCATGCTGGGCGCAACTACAGCGACTTGATGGCCCCTTTCAGTCAGGCCCTTGGCCAGCCGTTGGGTCGCCACTGCCGCGCCGTTCAACTGCGGTGGGTATGTATCGTTGGCTAGCAGCACCTTCAACAGTTGTTCCCCCGTGTTCCGGTTCCCTCTTGCGACCCGGCAGAGAATTCACCTATTCCAGTACATCGTATGGCGTGTTATGTTGCGCGGTCGGCTCGTAGCTGGCCGGTTCATCGCCGATCTGTCCATCGTTCATAGATTGTTGCATCCTCCGGGTATAGCGGCGGGCGATGCGGCTGTAGACGTAGGAGGCCGCCACGAATGATACAAAAATAGCCGCCAGCCACAGCGGTCCGTATCCAAAGGCTGTGCGCAGCATCCCGTAGCCCTCGCCGGAATAGTAACCCAAGACGGTGAACATCGCGGAGGTGAGGGCTACGATGGCGATGTCCCACCAGATGAAACGCCGGATGGAGACGCCCAGCGCCCCCATGACCGCCAAGCCGGGCGGGCTGATGAATGGGATCGTCTTGATAAACAGGAGCCACTTACCCATGTTGTTGTCAATCAGCCCGGCCGCCCGTTCCCGTCTTGGAGGTGGGATTCCGATGCGGGACCCGAACTTGTCCACCATCCACTGTCCGCTCCAACTCCCCAGCAGATAATACAAGACGTCGGGCAGGAAGTTGGCGAAAAAGGACAGCCCTAAAACGATAAAGACGTTGAAGTGTCCTTGAGAGGCACCCAACGAGGCAGATGCGGTGACTGCCGGCCCCTCCACCAGCATCACCAAGAACATCAACAGGTAGCCGTACCTGATGAGCCAGTCCAGTATCTCCGTTTCAATCAAGGGGACTCAGCCTGCGCAGGGTCTCTGGCCCCGATTTCATTTCCGCAAAGGCGAGCGGTTGCGCAGCAACCGGTGAATTCTCCACGTTGACTCGGATCCTCGACAGTGTGTGGGAGCGATATACTTCGTATGTCAACGCCCTCTTCTGGGAACGCTATTGGCAATTGTAACCCAAAAGGCCGAACGCGAATCAGCGTCCCAGAGACAACCGCCATCGAGGACACCTTTTAACCCTCTTGGTTTCACCCTTAAGTTGACACCCCTATGGGGCGCTAATAGACTGACCGCACAAACCCACCATAGCTTAGGTGCCATAGTCAGGTAACGAGAGAGGAGAGCCCATGAAAGACGGAATGAGGTTTGTTGACTGCGATATGCATATCATGGAACCGCCAGACCTGTTCGACAGGTACTTGGACCCCAAGTACAAGGACAGGGTAATCCTGCCGCGTGGGGCCGACGGCAGGGCCAAGCGCGGCACCATGATCATTGACGGTCTCGCAACATCAGCAGACCCCGACATGCAGCAGTACCGCAAGCGCTCTGCCCCAGCCAAGAGCAACTACGGCAGCCATTCGGGCCTCTCCTCCGTGGCCCTTTCCGGTTCCCGTATCGCCGAATCCGGCAGGCTCGACTTTGCCATCCAGCGGGACTACGACGCCGAGGCCCAAGTGATGGCCTTCGACATGGAAGGCATCGACATCGCGGTGCTGTTCCCCACTACCGGCTTGAGCTTGGTGGCTCGCGACGGCATGGACCCTGAGCTGTCTCTGGCTCTGTGTCAGGCCTACAACAACTGGATCTCCGAATTCTGCAGCTACAGCCCCAACCAGTTGAAGTTCGCCGCCATGCTGCCGCCCCAAGATGTGAACCTCGCGTGCCAAGAGCTGGTGCGGGCCGTCAAGCAGTTGGGTGCCGTTGGTTCCTTCATGCGACCGAACCTGTGCAACGACCGTTACTGGCATTCCAACCAGTGGGACCCTCTCTACTCCCTGCATGAAGAGATGGACGTGACCTGGGGATTCCACGAGGGCACGGGTGCTTGGAACTCCCATATGAACACCATCTACGGCGAGAACCGCTTCTACCGCCATGTGGCCAGCCACTGGATTGAGATGCAGCAGGCCTTGGTGGCCATGATTATTGGTGGCGTCTTCGAGTTCCATCCCAAGCTGCGAGTAGGCTTCCTCGAAGCCCAGAACTCTTGGGTGCCGGGCCTTCTGACCCGTATCGAGTGGGACTATCCCCAGTACCGTGATTCCCACGCACCCTACCTATCCATGACCCCCAAGGAGTACTTCCGGCGCAACTGCTGGGCCGCGGTGGAAGGCAGCGAGCCGGAGATTGAGGCTACGGCCTCACTCATTGGTGCTGACAGGATGTGCATCTCCACCGACTACCCTCACTTCGACTCCAACTTCCCCAACGTCACCAGCAACTTGGTTGGCGTAGCCTCCCGGGAAACGGCATCCCAGATTCTCATGGGCGGAGCGTCGCTGTGGGGATTCAGCGAAGTGGACTTCCAGAAGGCCAAGGCTGCGGCCGCTGAGCACCGCAAAGAGGCAGTAGCCGCCGACTAAGTCGCAGACCGCGGGCAACCACAAGGGTTGGCCTTATGACAGGCGACGGAGCAAACTGTAGGGGCGCCCTCAAGGGGCGCCCCTTATGTTCAGCCTTTGTGCCTAGGGATGATATGGTAGCTCGGCGTACACACCACAATGGTGAGAGGAGGTGGGTGATGACAACAGACGTAAGAGGGCTGGTGGATTCGGAGCAGGGCCTGATGAGCAGGCGTATCTTCATTGAGGACGAGATTTATCAACAGGAACTGGAGCGTATCTTCGCCCGCTGTTGGCTCTTCCTCTGTCACGAAAGCCAGATACCCCACCCCGGCGACTTTTTCTCCACCTACATGGGCGAGGACCCAGTTCTTGTCACCCGCGACTCCAACGGCAAGATCGGCGCATTCTTGAATGTTTGCCGGCATCGAGGCAACCGCGTCTGTCGTGCTGATTCGGGCAATGCTTCCGCCTTCGTGTGCGCCTACCACGGTTGGACCTACGCCAACGACGGCAAGCTCATTGCTGTGCCCAGCCTGAAGGAGGCCTACTACGACGAGTTGGACACGTCCAAGTGGGGGTTGGTGCCGGTGGCTCAACTGGATAGCTACAAGGGTCTGGTGTTCGCCACTTTCGACGCCTCTACCCCGTCTCTGCTGGACTATCTCGGCGAGATGACTTGGTACCTTGATGCCTTCTTCGACCGGCGTGAAGGGGGCGTCGAAGTATTTCCCGGCATGCATAGGTGGACCATCCCCTGCAACTGGAAGTTGCCAGCGGAGAATTTCGGCGGCGACAACTACCATGTGCCCTGGACCCACCTATCCGCCCTGCGCACTGGCTTCACCTCGCAGTCGCGACAGCAAGAACAACAGGGCGCGCCCCTACTGGGCCGACTGATAGCATCCGGGACGGGGCACTCCATCATCTGCCGTGGTCCCGACGCCAACTACGAAACGGTTTTGCCGGAGGTCCAAGACTACGAGGATGAAGTAAGGGCGGAGGTAAGAGAGAGGCTGGGTCCACGGCTCGACATCGTCAAGCCCATCGTGGGTACCATCTTCCCCAACTTCACCTTCATCCGCGCCTCCACAACCCAGGAATTCCGTGCCTGGCACCCCCGGGGACCGGGGAAACTGGAAGTCTGGTCGTGCAGCTTTGTGGACACCGCAGCGCCAAGGCACATCAAGGAGGCCTATCGCCGTACAGCCCTGCGCACCTTCGGTCCCGCAGGCACCTTCGAGCAGGACGACTCGGACAACTGGGAGGAGTGCACCCATACGGCCCGTGGGCCGATGGCCCGGCGCATTCCGGTCAACAACCAGATGGGCATGGGACGAGACCGGTTCGATGAAGAGCTGATGGCATACGCCAACGACCAGCCGACCAGCGAGCACACCCATCGCGCCTTCTACCGCCACTGGGCCAATGTTATGTCTGCCGAGACCTGGGCCGATGTGCCCGGCATGGTAGTGCGGTAAGTGGACTCGAAGCAGGCCGTTGGCCAAGTCCGGGTTCTCGTAGACGGTAACAACGTCATGGGGTCTAGGCCCGATGGCTGGTGGCGCGATCGAGGTCAGGCGATGCGGCGGCTCGTGAACGAGTTGGCGCAGAACAAGTGGCGAGCAGGGGGCGAATGGACCATAGTCTTCGATGGCCAGCCCCGGCAAGGACTGGCAGACGCGCCAGCCGGCGTACAAGTCGAGTACGCTCTTAGGGGTGGCGCTAATGGTGCGGATGACCGCATCGTGGAAATCGTCGACCAGACGACTCGCAGCTCGAAAGTGCAGGAAGTGCTCGTCTACACATCCGACCGGGCTCTCAGGGAACGGTTACTGCCGCTCGGAGCGCGAGTCGAGGGGGCAAGCGCACTGCTCAGGGCCCTCCGCGAGTTGCCTTGAGACTACACATGGGGATAGCAGGGGCGACATGACACTGCCCCTACCCCCGAAATCATCCAGAATTTCCAAAGCAGGCTGAGGAGAAGATACGATGGCGAAGGCGTTGGAAGGGGTCCGAGTGATCGACCTGACCCAGTTCGAAGCAGGAACGTCCTGCACTGAGGTGCTGGCTTGGATGGGGGCTGACGTCATCAAAGTTGAGGAACCCAACCGTGGCGACCCTGGGCGTGGCCTATGGCCCGACTCCTCCGGCACCGACAGCTACTACTTCATCCTCCTGAACCTGAACAAACGCAGCGTGACACTGGACCTCAAGAGTGAGACTGGCAAGTCGATGTTCCTGGATATGGTGCGGCAAGGGGACATAGTTGCCGAGAACATGGCCCCCGGCGCCATGGAGAGGCTGGGGCTGGGCTACGATGTGCTGAAAGAGGTCAACCCGCGCATCATCATGGCCCGCATCAAGGGGTTCGGCACCTATGGCCCCTATAGCGAGTTCAAGTCCTTCGACATGATTGCCCAAGCGACCGGCGGGGCCATGACCACCACCGGCTACGCCGATGGCGTACCTCTGAAGCCCGGCCCCACTATTGGCGACACCGGCACCGGAGTGCACGCCGCCATCGGAATCATGGCCGCCCTATGGCAGCGGGAGCATACCGGTGAGGGGCAGGTGGTGGAGGTCTCGATGCAGGACGCTGTGATGAACTACTGCCGTGTGCGCATGGTCGACTACTACCGCACCGGCGAGTCGCCTCCCCGCACAGGCAACCCGCGCAACAGCGTACCGGGCGGCATTTACAAGTGCCATCCCGGCGGCCCCGACGACTACTGCTACCTCTTTGCCCAAGCGGTGCGTCCTCGCATGTGGGACTCGGTATTGGAGGTCATTGGCCGCGAGGATCTGATTGGCGACCCCAACTACTCCGACCCGCAATGGCGTTTGGACCACGCCGACGAGGTCAATGGAATGATTGAGGAGTGGACCTCCCAACGCACCAAGCACGAGGTGATGCGACTCATGGGCGAGGCCGGAGTGCCTGCTGGAGCTACGCTGAACGCTGCCGACCTCCACTCGGACCCTCAGTTGCTGGCGCGGGAGATGATCACCGAGATCGACCACCAAGTGCGAGGAAGAATGACCCTGCCGGGATGCCCCATCAAGCTGGGCGACTCGCCAGTCGAAATCACCACCTCACCTCTGCTGGGTGAGCACAACGCCGAGGTCTACCGCGAGCTTCTCGGATATGGAGATGAGGAGATCGCTCGCCTCAAGGAAGAGCGGATAATCTAGCCGCCGCCATAGACTCGGTTCAGGTTGGCGTAGCGCCCAGGGTCTAGCTCCTTGCCTTGCAGTGCGGTATGGTCTGGACCGTAGCGATGGGTTCGGAAGACGCGATTCGCGTAGCCGTCAGGTTCATTACGGAAGAAGGGGCTGACGTACTCCCATACTACCTGTCCCTTGGTCGTGACCTCGAACAGGCGTCCATCATACCCCTCGCAGATTAACGTATTGCCGTTGGGCAACCTCTCGCACCCCCCAGTGAAATGGGTGAAGAAGGACGACGCAGGGTCGGCACGATACTCCCACACGATGCTGTCGGAGTTTGGGTCCACTTCCACAGCCCGTGAGAAGCTTAGACCTCGGCGGTGGCAGCCGTTGTCCAGCAGCAGCACATTCCCATTGGCCAAGGGCCTCGGATTATGTTGATGGGAAATCTCCCCCTTCCCCCACTTCCAAAGGAAGGGGCCTCCACCGCTGCCCACCTTCGCCACCGTGTCTAGGATCCGAAAGCTGATGAGGAAGCTGCCGTCGTCCAAAGCGGTGAGATCGTTGGCTCCACCACGCGCGTCCCGCGGTTCCAGTGGGCAAATGACGTCCTCCTCGTCATCCAAGCAGTCGATGGAGTGCCACTCGTAGACTGTAGATCCGTCGGGTGCCACTTCCCGCACCAAGTCCCCGAGCATCCTCTGCTGCCCGTCGCCAGACTCAAACCCGCCCCGCACAGCGTGGCCCTGCCCTGGGGCGAGCTGCTCCCAGAACAGCATCACTGTGTTGCCGTTGGGCAGCCGGCTGAAGCGCTTAACTGTTGGGTCACGATATTCCCACACCAACTCGCCGTCCCAAGTAAGCTCCTGCACTCGGTCCGACGCCGGAGCGCCGGGAAACCCGCCAGCCCCAGGTACTGGGGGAGTCCGCAGCAGCAGGTTGCCCGTGGGCAGCAGATACGCTTGCGCCACACCCATGGGACACCGCCAACGATGCACAAAACGGCCTTCCATATCGATGAGATAGGTAGCATCGCTAGCATTGGGGACCAAAAGCGTATATCCGGCAAAGGCGCGGTTGGCCTCGTGCAAGGTCACTCCGGTCGGTCGTCGTGGCCATCCCATAGGGGGCCTCCTTTATTGCTATCGTGGGTTATGTGTCAGGAAGGCCAAGTATACTTGAGAATGGGATCAGCTGGGTGCTTGTTCGCGGAGTCCGTTGCTCGGGAGACCGTTTTGATCTGGGAGGTCAATATACGCCTACGGCTGGAAGCTAGTCTCGCAATTCCACCCGGGGTGCTGCTGAAGGTCGAGCGCACAACCGCCCTAGCATATTACGCAACTGCCTAGTCATCCGAGGTACCTTGGAGGATGGTCGGAGCGTCCCACCTACCATTGTACGAACATGGGCATGACCACATGGACGTAGTCGTTGGTGGTGGTGGGTTTGAAGACGCCGGGACTGGAGGGTGAGGTGGCTTCAAGCGCAACCTTGCCTCGCTCGAGTACGCCGAGCACGTCCAGCAGATAGCGATTGCTGAAGGCGATCTTCGCCTCCTCGCCCTCAATCTCCGTGTCGATTTCGTCTGTATGCTCGCCGACCTCTTCCGCCCGTGCGGAAATGACTATCTTGCCCGGAGCCCCATCGCTGCCTGGGATCACCTGCAAGCGTACGATGCCGCTGCCGTCGCGGGCAAAGATAGAGGCGGTACGGGCCGCCCGCTGGAATTCCTGCAGGTCGAACACTGCCCTTGTCTGATAGCTCTGGGGGATTAGCTGTCCATAGTTCGGGAAGGCGCCTTGAATTAGCTGAGACACCACCTCAATGCTCTTCAACTGGAACAGGGCCTGCCCTTTAGCCGACGACATCATCATTTCCACCGGCTCGTCCTGATCGCCGAGGAACCGGCTGATTTCGGTCAAGGTCTTGGCAGGGATGATTACACTGGTGGGCTCGGCCACGGGTTCCACTAGCTTCTCTTTGTGCACTGCCAGACGGAAACCATCGGCGGCTGCCATGGTGAAGTCGTCCCCTTCCATCTCCAGCTTCACGCCGGTAAGCACAGGGCGAGACTCCTCAGTGGCTGCTGCAAAGGCCACTTGGGCGATTGCCGTACGCAGCTTGTGTACATCCAGCTTGGCTGCCAGCCCTTCCTCCACTGTTGGTATCGGGGGGAACTCCTCGGCGTCGGTACCGTTGATGGTCGCCTCTGAGCGGGCACAGGTGAGATGCACAGCCTTGGGACGCTGCGTGACGTTCAGGTCGATGCGCTCCGCCGGAAGGGAATCTACGAAGTCGCTCAGCAGCCTAGCAGGCACCGTTATGGCGCCTTCCTCTTCCACCATGGCGCCCACCCATGTGGTGATCCCGATTTCGAGGTTGGTGGCTGAGAGTTTCAGCATAGAGCGGTCCGTGGAAAGCAGCACGTTTTGGGTGATGGGTAGCGTGCTCCTAGTAGCCACGGCCCGCCCAACAATACTCAAGCCTCGCTTGAGGTTCTCCTGAAGACACGACAGCCTCATAACACCCCTCCCGGAAAGTGGGCTGTAGTATATGGGAGGGCCCCAATAGCGTCAACGGAAGAAACGGGCATCTCAGGCCCGCCTCCGTATGTATCGAGGAGCTTTTTCAGGGCGTCGCCGTGAATGTGCCAAACATGGTTATGTTATGTGCGGGGAAGGTGCATACGAACTGGTAAGTCCCCGCCGGAGGCACGGTGAACGTCACCTTCTTGGTGGTCTTCGGTTCCAGCAGTCCGGTCTGAATAATGACACGTTCATCGCCCGGTGCTACCCAATCGTTGTCCTCGCCAGACTCAACGCCATCGGCAGTTACGTCATCCTTGGTCCCATTCTCTACCAAGACCCAGTTATGTTGCTGAGCCTCGGAGATGTTGCGGAACTGAACGGTGACTTCCTGGCCTGCTGGGGCTGACATCGCCTCTTTGTCGTACTTCAAGTCCTCGCCTTGGACAGAGACATCCAAGAGAAGTTCCTCGCTTGAAGCTACAGCCTGAGCCGCCGCTGGATCTGGGGCGGAAGTCGCATCAGAGGGGGCAGAGGACCCGCCGCAGGAGGCAAGGCTCATAACGGCGAGGGTTAGAAGGGCTGAGGCTAGGATTACCACCTTAAACAAAAAAACTCTCCTCAGGGCCGTAAGCGTTACACTTACTATAAGCCCAAAGGAGAGCGTCCACAAACACCCACTACCAGAGCCCGGAGGGAAAGGGCTCCGGTAGCGGGTATCGACTACACGCGGTGCATTAGCTGGCCCGCTTGACCTCGAGGGTTTCGCCGGGAGCGAGGGCTACACGGCGGACATTGATACCGAGCTTGAGGATCCAGTACCCCAGTGTCGCCTTGCTCACTCCCAATTCCGTTGCGGTCGCCGACAGACCCAGGTCGTTGACTTTCTCGGGAACAAGGTTCTCGAGGGGCCTCTGATACTTCTCTTCTACCTCTCGCATCAGTCTCGTTTTTCGCGCCACTTTTTGTACCTCCTCTCGTGCTCGTACTTACACTATCAGGTTGTTCTAAAGGGTGTCAATGAGTTCTGTGTCGATTTTGAAATCTTTTTGGAACATCGGTCAGTATTATTCCTAACTTTATGAATATACTAAGATTATATATTTCAGGTAACGAACACGTTTTGTAGAGCGTGCTTACATAGTGTAGAACGGGAACGATACCGGTGTCTATTGACCTGTGAGAGCAGTTTGCGCGTTATCCGAGTAGGTGTAGCCCTAGCTCGGTTAGGGCGGTGACTACACCACCAGCGATTACGGCGCCGAGGGCGATACATAGAAAAGCAGGACGAAAAGGTATCTCGAAGACCCAAGCCGCCAGTGAGCCGGACCAGACACCCGTGAAGGGTAACGGCACTGCCACCAACAGAATCAGGGCCAAGTTGCGATGCCTGCGGAAGCTCTCGCCCTTCATGCGACGCAGCCTCTCGCTTCGCCATGTGAGCAGTCGGCCGACAGGGTTGGGGAAGGATCTCAGGTAACCGCCAATGCGAGGCAACGCCACCAGCCAGAAGAGGGCAGGGACCAGGTTGCCAGCCACCGCAATGGGCAACACCCGGTACCAGTCCAGTCCGTAGGTCTCGATGCCCAAGGGTACGCTCGCCCGTAGCTCGCCTATGGGAGTCATACTTACCAGGAAGGTGATCAGGTAGTCCATATATAGTGCATGCCAAGGGAGCCTCGGTGGGAGTCCACATCGGAGACTACACCATATTGGCCCCTCTTTCACGGCAGGCTACCGCCCCTGCTGTGCCCTATTCGGTATCTCCCCTCCAGCTTCGTGGTAGACTTCTACCCCGCTGCTTCCATAGCACAGGAGTCGTTACTTGGTAGGGTCCACATGCAGCTAGGCAAAGTACCACAACGCCTGTTGAGCGAGCTCCTCGGCACCATTGGCACCCCCGCTCCGAGTGTACTGGTAGGGCCCCAGGTTGGCGTCGACGCGGCAGTACTCGACCTCGGCGGACAGCTATTGGTGGCATCTAGCGACCCCATTACATTTTCACATGACCTGTCTGGCTGGTACGCGGTACAGGTGAATGCCAACGATGTAGCGGCCATGGGCGCCACACCCCTCTGGTTCATGTCCACTATCCTGCTACCCGCTGGTACACTTCCCGAAACTGCGACTGAGCTCTTCAATCAGGTATTGCATGCATGTGAAGAGCTGCACGTAGCTTTGGTCGGTGGCCATACGGAAGTCACCCAAGGTATTTATCGCCCCATCATAGCAGGCTGCATGCTCGGCACAGTGGACAGAGATAGTTTGGTAACAACGAGTGGAGCACGGCCGGGAGATAGTGTACTAGTGACCAAAGGCATCGCTATCGAGGGCACAACTCTGTTGGCCGGGGACTTCCCCGACCAACTCGTTACCGCTGGCATTACCCCTGTTACCCTCGCTCATGCAAGCCGCTTACTGACCCTGCCCGGAATCAGTGTAGTACTTGATTGCGCGGTACTCGCCGGTGCAGCGCGAGTGCATTGCATGCATGACGTCACTGAGGGCGGCCTTGCTACTGCACTTCACGAGATCGCTCAAGCGGCAGGAGTTGGTATCGTAATCGAGGAAGGATCGGTACCCGTGTTACCTCAGTGCGCCAACATTTGCCAAGCCATCGGGATTGACCCCCTAGGCCTTCTGGCCTCCGGCTGCCTGGTCGCTACCCTTCCGCCTGAGGACGTACCTGCAGTGCTATCCGCGCTGGAATCCGAGGGCATCGATGCTTACGAGATCGGCCATGTAACCGAGGCGGAGGAAGGTGTGAAGATGATCGGAGCCAGCCACGACCCCGAGGACCTGCCGGTCTTCAGCCGCGACGAGCTAGCGAGGTTTATCGAGCAAGTGTCGACGCAGGACTAGGGAGGTGGCCCTTGATCCTGTTGTGCGCCTGAGCCCCAGCCTGGTCGTCTATTGGGGTTGAGAGCTATGCATTCAAGCGAAGACACGCCAATCCTGAGCCATCCTTCACCACCATCCTCCCCGCGCGCATCGCCCGCAAAAACTTTCTCTGGGTCAGCGGGCCGGCAAATTGTCCCGTACATTATGTAGACCGGGTTTCGGAGGGGGTGTCTCTCTTATTTTTGCAACATCAGTCCAATGCGGGATACCGAGCCTGCAGGCTAAATGAGAGCGGAGTGAATCGAAGAATCCTTGGAGCGTACGAAATGAGAGAGGGGGAGGCATCAGTGAGGGTCAGTCGACTTGGCTATGCTAGGACACAGACGGCGTAGACAAACCATGCCATCGCCAACCTGTATCTACGTTAGGTTTTCCTTAGCCAGGAGGGGTTGCCAGAAGGACGGCACCAGCGACAGTTTCGCTGGCTCGCACCACCCAGTAGTCTTGCCCGTACGTTATGTAGACCGCTGTAGGCCGGGGTGTCTCTCCTATTTGGCAACATCATCATAAACGCGCGGATGCGGAGCCTGAGTACCGTGAATAGAAGACCTTTGCAACCCCACTTCCCCCTCGATGGAGGAAGACGAGTATAGGGACGAAATGACAGTGCCACAGGCTGTAGTCCGCTGTTCACGCACTCACCACCGTATACCACGTGCCCCCGAGGTGTAACCAGCGGACCATCATCCCCCCAGCACTCCACGCACCTGATCGGGCGTTATGTTGCCCCCGGAGACGATGACGGCAACTCGCTTCCCTTGCAGTTGGTCGGCCAGCTTGATGGCCCCCGCCGTGGCCGCTGCGCCGGCACCCTCAGCCAAGGTGTGGGCCTTCTCCAGAAGCACCCGTATGGCGTTGTCGATCTCGTCGTCGCTGACGAGTATGAAGTCGTCCAGCAGTTCCCACAGTATGGATTGGGTCATCTCATACGCCGTGGCAGTGGCCAGACCCTCAGCTCGCGTCTTCATGGGAGAGTCGATGATGCGACGCTCCTTCCACGACAGGTAGCCCGCGGGGGCTTGTGCCGATTGGACTGCTATGACCCTGACATTAGGAGCTATCGCCTTGGTCACGATGCAGGCCCCCGACGCCCCACTGCCTCCGCCCAGCGGCACTAGTATCACGTCCACGTCGGGCCAGTCCTCCATGATTTCCAGGCTGGCGGTGCCGACACCCTCTACAAGCCTTGGCTCGTTAGCGGGGTGGACGTACAAGTAGCCCTCTTCTTGGGAGAGACGTTCCGAATGGGCACGGGCCTCGTCGAATTCGCTGCCGTGGAAAACAACTTCGGCACCCAAATTGCGCATGGACTCGACCTTAAGGGGGTTGGCGCCTTCCGGCAGGCAGATCACCGCGCGCACCCCGAACACAAAGCAGGCGTAGGCGATGGATTGTCCATGGTTTCCACTGGAGGCGGTGACCAGCCCCCGGCTCTTCTCCACGTCGCTGAGCTGCGACAGCAGGTTGATCCCTCCCCGCACCTTGAAGGCCCCTAACGCATGATGGTTCTCGTGCTTCAGGCGCACCTCGCATCCCAGCAGCTTACTCAGGGCTGCGTAGTGGTGCAGCGGAGTCCGGGGCACATAAGGCGCGATGCGCCGGCGGGCTGCCAGGATGTCCTTGAAGGCGGGTGCGGGAGGAATCTCTGCCATCTTATGTATGCTCCTTGTTTGGGAGTCTATCCCTTCCCCCTCAGAGGGAAGGCTAGGATGGGGGTGTGCGCGACGTTGTCCGTCTGGGCATGTGCACGAACCTCGATGTTGTGCGCTCGCTTGGACATACCGCACAAACTCAGAAATAGCAACGGGGCCCCTGAACGCATCAGGGACCCCGCTATTGTACCGAAAGCTTGGTGGGTCGGCGCGTAGGCTAGTCGTCGAGCCTGGGATGTACCGGCATCACACCCGGCAGGTACCACTCCTCCCAGCTCTGGTCCACTTTACTCTGGAAGTACTTGTGGTCTTCGTCAGTGAAGTGGGCGAACCGGCCTTGGCGCTCCAGATACTCACGCACAGGCTTGCGCCTCTTCATGCCCTTGGCGATGGCACGGGAAGGCCCGTTCAGGATCAGTTCGCCATCGATGATCTCATAGAGCACCCAGAGGCCCGTCTCGATGGCGAGCATGCCCAACTCGTGGGAGTACTTGGGGTCGTAGTCCCAGCCCTTCGGGCAGGGGTCGATGCTGTGGATGAAGGTGGGCCCGCCGATGGTGAGGGCTCGCCTCATCTTGTTGGTCATGTCCAAGCCGTAGGAACCACAGGCGGTCGCTACGTAGCGGCACTCAGGATGGCCAGCGGCCAGCATGGGGGCGGTATTCTTCTTCCAGCGCCGGTTCATGATGTGCTTCGCCGTGCCCGGCGGGCTGAAGGTGGAGTTGGCGCCCCAAGGCGAACTGCCCGACACCTGGATGTCGGTGTTGGCGTAGGACTCGTTGTCGTACAGGAGGATGAGCATGTTGTACTCGGTGAGCGTCAGGGCAGCCGATATGGCTGACAGGCCCATGTCTGCCCCGCCACCGTCGCCACAGAAGGCGATGACGTTGATAGGCTCATCCTTGATCTTGCCCTTGCGCATGAGAGCCTTCAGGCCGGCAGCGGTGCCGGTGGCCGCCGAGCCAGAGGAGCCCAACTGCGTGTGCATCCATGGCACGACCCAAGGGGTGCTGTAGTAGGTGGTGTTGGCCACGTACATGCAGCCGGTGCTGCCGACTACGATGGTCCGAGGACCGGCTGCCTTGATCATGAGCCGCATCACCAAGGCCGACTCACACCCCTGACAGGTGCGGTGACCAGAGGTGAACAGCTCTGAGATGGGGATATTCTTCACCCCTTTTACTTGGGGGAGATCAACTAGCGTCGTCATCACTTACCTCCTTACGCCTATCCACTCGGTCTGCTGGTCCATCTTCCCGCTGGCCAAGCCCTGCTGCACCATGTCAATCATCTCAACGACATCACCTTGGTGGATTTCCCGCCCACCCAGTCCGCAGATGAAGGGGAAGAGCATTGGTCTATTCTCCAGAGGGTAAAGCGTAGACCTCACCTCGTTGAACACCACTCCCCCATTGCCGGGGGAGCCGTAGGAGTAGTCCCTGTCGATGACGGCTACTGCCTTGAAGCGGGACAGGGCTTCCCTTATCTCCTCTGTTGCGAAGGGCCGGAACCATTTTAGCCTGATGAACCCCATTTTGATACCCCTGTCGCGGGCGCGCCTCACGGCCACTCGCAACGGCAGGGACATCGTGCCCAGACCGATGAAGCAGAAATCGGCGTCCTCGGTCATGTACTCCTCGAACCACGGGGTCTCGGTGCCCCGGCCGAAGATGCGCTTGAACTCCTCGTGAGTCTCCTGTATGACGCCCTTGGCCCGCTTCATGGCCTCGTCGGTCTGTTTCCGCATCTCCATGAGCCAGTCTTCATTTACCTGGGGGGCAATGGTGATGGGGTTGTCGGGGTGCAACACAAGGTTGCCCCGGTTGTACTGGGGCAGAAACTCGTCGACCATGCCCTGCGGGGGAACTTTTACCAGCGACTGGGAGTGGGTCAGGAATGCGCCGTCGCAGCTGATGGCGCATGGCAGGAAGACCCTGGCGTCCTCCGCAATTCGCCATGCCATGAGGCAGGTGTCGTAGGCCTCCTGAGGAGTGGCCACCCAGTTCATCAGCCAGCCCAAGTCACGTACGGCCAGCGCGTCGTTATGTTCGGTACCGAAAGCGCCTGGATCGTCAAGGGCGCGGTTGCCCACCATGGCTACCACCGGCAGGCGCAGGCCTGCGGTCACAGTGATGGCCTCGAAGGCGTAGAACCAGCCCACGCCACTGGAGCCCACAAACGTGCGAGCGCCTACGGAGCTGGCGTGCTTCACGATCTCAAACTGGGAATGTTCGCTCTCGGCGACGATGAACTCGCAGTCGAAGTCGCCGTTGGCAATCAGGCGCGACACGTACTGCATCACCGTGTCGTATGGGCGGATGGGATAAGCGGTGATGGTGTCCACGTCGGCCATGGAACAGGCGATGGCGATGGCCTCGCTGCCGCTTATCAGCTCCTCACGTTCTTGCTGTTGGATGGCGGGGCTAGTCGTCACTTGCCACCTCCTCCATCTCTGCAATGTCTTCGGCATACTGGCTTGGGTGGTGGAAACCATGGGACCTCTTGTCGACCTTGGCCTTGTCCACCAAGGCGGTCATCCACTCGCGGTAGCCCTCTTTGTCCCGGGTCCAGTGTTCCCATTGGCCACCGTTGTCGTTGAACTCGGACTCGTTGACCATGGTCACACAATCGGGGACAGGGCAAACGTCGTCGCACACACCACAACCGCAGCACGCTTCCATGTTGGCGTCGTACAGGCCGTCGGGCGTCACGTCGAAGCAGGTGTCGGGGCAGTGCAGCCAACAGAGGGTGCACTTGATGCAGGTGTCGAAGTTGACCACCGGCCGCATCGAACGGGTGCTGAACTTCTTGAATAGTTGGTTCCGGTCGGGCTCGTAGCCAGCCCCACCCAGTGTGTTGTGATGGGGGTCGAATTCACCCACTGCCTCGGCCCCACGGAATCCGGTGCCTTGGCCGTGGCCCTGCACCACCAACGCCTCTTCCATCTGGGTCCAGCCCGGCAGCGTGAAGCTGTAGGGGGTTTCAGGATTGCCCTGGCCAGGTTCGACCACACGGGTCTCGGTGCGCTCGTAGGTCTTGCGGGCCGAGGCGACCTTGAGCTCGTCATTCCACTGGTCGCGTATAGCGGCCTCCATGGACTCGAGGCTCACCAGCTCGGGGCATACTTTGGCCAGCGCGCCCAATACGCGCACATCGGTATGGTCCTCTTTGTATACCCACAGACCGGAGAAACTTACGCTGCCCCGCACCACGCCAAGACTGTAGGGCTCGGCGCGGGTGTGGATGTCCTGGATCAGGTCGCCACGCCCCTGCTTAGAGGTGACCAGTACGGTACCTCCGGCCTTGGTGGGACGGTTGATGGGTTGCAGTCCGTACCAAGCCCAAGACTCCACACCCTTGCACAGTGTGTCGTCCACGGCGATAGTTACGTCTACATCCTTGGGTTCGTACTGGGCCAGATGCTCCTCGAGCTCCAACTCAGTGTCGGCGACTACGGCGAACTGCTTGGCGGGGATGCCGTTACGCTCAGGGGAATCTCCATAGCGCCCGAAAGCGGTGCCCACCTTGCCTTCTTTGTTGGCGGCGAACACGATGGCTCGGGTGATGCGTGACGCCAGGGTCTTCTGGAATATCCCCCGGTATACCACTTCTACGGCAACTCTGGTCATACCTTCCCTCCTGTGTACAAGTTATGCTCCCTCGGTGTGCTCATGCGGCGCTCTCGACCTCCGTATGACTGGTTTCGATGACGGATATGTGGTGCTCCATTGCTTGGCGCGCTCCCTCGCAATCATGGCTGCGCACCAACTCCAGCATCTCCTCGTGCGATGCCAAGGAGCGTTGCGCCCGGTCTGCAGTCTGCAACGATCGGTCCCTAGATTGGTGCAGCGTGTCCGCCACGGCCATCACCACCTTGATGAGGGCTGCGTTGTAAGTAGCCTTGGCCAGTGCGAAGTGAAATGCAGTGTCGCCAGCGACGCCACTCTCCCCGCGCTCAATCTGTTCCCGCTGCTCGTCCAGCGCCGCCTCCATGTGGCAGATGTCAGCTTCGTTGGCGCGCTCAGCAGCGAGCGCAGCTATGCCGGGTTCGAGGATACGGCGCATCTCGAACACGTCCTGCACCGTATGCTGGGAGTCCGACAGGCAGGCCGCGATGACCGCCGCCATGGCGTCGAATTGTCCAGTGTTTATGAATGTGCCCGCACCGGGGCGGCTGGCCACCATCCCCTGAAGTTCCAAAGCCCGCATGGCCTCGCGCAGTGAGCTGCGACTGACCTGCAACCGCTCCGCCATCTCCCGCTCAGGAGGCAGTCGGTCGCCATGCTTCAGGCTCCCATCACGCACGAGGTCGCGTATCTGCTCCACGATATCCTCATGGAGCCGTCGCCTCTTGATAACCTTCAGCTGCTCTTCCAGCACCGCTCCCTCGCTTCCACAACAGGCCCAATGGCCTGTTGGTCAGACCAATTTAGTCAACATCGGCTAGGTTGTCAAGAGTAAAACGGTAGTTGAGCTAAAGGCTGCATGGAATGATCGCCAAGACGTTGGACGACGCTCTCAAGCACAGACGTCGGAGCCTAATCCATTTCGACTGGTGGCCATGAGTCTCCCTAGCTCGGCACAAACCAGCACACGAGGAGGAAGGCTCGACCAACAGCACGACGGCGGTCACTCGGACTGCGATGACCACTTCTTTCGTCTACTTGTGCTCGACGACCTCATTCCGGTACGTCTTCTTAAGCTCGTCGAAGGACCGTCTACTGGCGGCTGCGGACTCCCTAGCAGGCTGCGGAAAAACTGTTCCTGACCTTCTTCAAGCTCTTTTCTGGTACGAGGAAAGAGGGAAGATTATATCTGAGGGGACACCCTCAGACTACCGACAAAGGGGCCCCGCCTCTCTGCCACCCCTTTCTTCAGCAGCCTGCTAGTGTGACAGACCGAGTTGTATGCCGACTTCTTGAGAATAGGACGGGTTGATATAGTCTCCAAAAACAATCAGTGACCAAGGGTCAAACTCTTTGCGCATACCGACCAGTTCATCTGCGGAGCAAGGTCTTCCATCGTACTTGGAACGCATCGAGAATTCCTCTGCGGCCCTCGCCTTGATTCTGCCCGCGACAGCTACTTCATAGACCAGTGCTACGTGGCGAGAGGACTCTACCGAAGAATGGTCAATAACTAGTCCGATAGGCTTGGCATGAGGGGAGAGGTGTACGATACTCAACTCCTCATTGAGTTCTCTTACTAGAGTAGCTGTGGCCAATGAAGAAAAGTCACCCCTTCCAATGTCTTGATCTATGTGCCCTCCTATAACGAGGCTTATTCGCCTACGCAAGTCTGTTCTACCTTCATTGATTCGACGAAAGGCATGATAAAGACGAGATTCGTTCACGACCAGTGCACAGGGAATTGGCTGTACTAGAACATTGGAAGCTTCGGCCTCGACTCGTGGAAGCCATATCATATGTTTCTCTGCTGCGTGAAGTATTTTCTGTACGATTCCCCATCGAGTAAACCGTTTGCAATTTGCAATATACGACCGAGGGAAACAGAGGACTGATTGCCTATGAGTGCTCATCGTAGAGACTCAGCGAGTTTTGGATTCAAGCAGGCCCAGAATTAGCGCAGCAGCTTCAGACGCTGTTGATCTGGGTGTCGTCCCTGCCGCTGCGCTGGTGTCTATGGGCCGGAATTCCGAGAATTCGGTGGAGTACTTTTTCTTGACGCTGTCATAGGCCGTATTCAGTTGTTGAAGGGTTTCCGGGTTCATAGCCCTTCCTTCTTCTGAGGTTAGCGTATCCTGATTTTCGCGTTTCAAAGAGGTTTCAGGGTCTGTTGTAATGAGTAGTACCAAATCGATTAGATTGCGCCAGTCATCTATGCAGAGAAAAGCTTGCACCTGGTCACGTTCCTTTACAGTTATATCACCTTTGAGTTGCAATAGTTCAAACCAAGCAAGTGCGTCAAACAATCCTCTGTCAAGAATAGCGAGGTCGTAGTTGTCAGGGCTGTGCAAGCCCTGCAAAACGTGCTGCAGTGCATATGACGCGGACCATGTGTTGAACGCTACCCAATCTCGCTTCAGGTAATATGGTGTTCGCTTCGACGCTCCTTCTGAAGGAGCATGTATTCTGAAACCAGCTCGCCTGAAGAAGTGGGTGACAATGTCGATGCAGTTGCTTTTACCGCTTTTGGGTGTACCGGAGAACTCTACAAAGAGCGGTTTACGCTGACTACCTAGCCGAAATGCTTGCAACACGTCTCTTGCACGCTCCAATGATATGGAGTCAATCATTAAACAGTCCTCTCTATGTGGCCAGTCTTTAAGGGCTTGCGTGAAGGATACTCGTATTTGTACCATCCCATCGGTCGACTGGCAAGACAAAGCGGCTGTACCGAAGGGCAAGTGGAATACTCTGCGCACCGATGGGCACCGCATCTAGCAAGGTGACGAAAAGCGTCTGTCTTGTAGAGATGGGAGGGCGATGGGGGTAGGCTTGGCGCAGCACGAACAGGAGGCGGCTACGCAACAAATCCGGGGAAGGTTTGAGTAGGGGTGAAATCCCCCCTTGACAACCCACGCACACCCGTTCTACCATAAGAACAGAGCGCGCAGGGGACCGACCCCTATAGGGGTACCCCTGCGCCTATTTTTTTGGCCAACATCATTCAGGAGGCAACACCGTGGAGACCCAGCTCGACCAGTCCCAAGCCCCCGATGCCACCCGGAATGCCCTTTCCACTCTACACTGTAGAGTGCCCTCCGTAGATACGGACTCAAAGCTGGACGAGCCCGTCTACTCTACAAACTCTACACCTCCCAGCTACGAAAACGCTGATTCCAGCTACGCCCGGTGTAGAGTAAACCGTAAGGACAAGTTTCTCGCAGCCCAGCGCATGGGCGCCTCCATCACCGACGCCGCCGGCATCGCTGGCATCCACCGCACTACCCCTTACTTCTGGCGCGACCACGACCCCGAATTCGCCCAAGCCTGGCGCGAGTCCCGCGACTCCCTCCTCGAAGACCTCGAAATGCAGGCCTTTCAACAAGCCATGCACGGTGACCGCACCCTTCTCATGTTCCTCCTCAAGTCCTACAAGCCCGCGACCTTCAACCAGCGTCCCCACTCTGGGAAAGAGCAACAGGAGGGCTTCTCCTTCGCCGACATTGCAGAGAGGCTGCGCGCATGTCCCTAGGCCAGTGCCAAAAGCCGTTCTCGCACCCCCCTCGGTTGACGCCCAAAGGCCCGCAGCTTAGAATCGAATTACGGCAAGCTACGGGGAAGCATCCGCAAAGTCCCGCCAAGAGCTTCAAAGGTAAGCGCAACTTCCCGCCTGGTGGTCGTAGCTGGGCCGTCCCTGTAGCCCCCCGCCCTAACCCCCCCGGTCGCCGGGGAGCTTCATGCTAGGAGGCCGTTATGCACCTGAGAGTTGTATGGGGAAAGATTCGCCGAGGTCGCTGGGACGAGTACAAGCAGTGGTACATGGACAACGTGATCCCCGCCACCGAGAATGCCCCCGGCTTGCGGGGCCGCCGCCTCTCCCGCAGCGTCGATGACCCCGACGAGGGCATTTCCGTCACGTTCTGGAACACCGAGGCCGACATGCAGGCCTACGAGCACAGCGAGAAGCGCCAAGAAATCTCCCGCTCCGCTGAGCACCTCTACGCTGGCGAGTACTGGATTCGCCACTTCGAAGTCGAGTATTCCGACGACAAGTAGCCTGCTCCCCAAGCAGGCTGCCATAGGGAGGGCCAGTTGCCCGATTCCGTAGCACCCATAAATGTCGAGTTGGCGGAGAAATCAGTCCGCATCGAGTGGGACGACGGTCACCAGAGCGTTTATCCCCACCGGTTTCTCCGCCTAGCCTGCCCCTGCGCCAGTTGCCTCGACGAGATGACTCGCGAGGCACGACTGGATCCGGCCACGGTGTCGGAAGAGGTGCGGGCCGACGATTACATGCCTGTGGGCAGCTACGCCCTCCAGTTTCTCTTCACCGACGCCCACTACACGGGCATCTACACCTTCGAGCTTCTACGAGAACTCTGCACCTGCCGCGAGTGCTGGGAGAGCCGTGCCTAGGCCTCACGACCCCGTCATTCCCGCGCAGGCGGGAATCCACGGTCCGGACTATCGACCAAGTTAGCTCCCCAGAAGTCGTCCAATTGTCGATCTCGGCCGCCTCACGCATTTATGGACAATGCATGTGGTCGGGAGCAAAGACGTTTACGGGATTGAAAGACATTGGACTGATTTTAGGTCTCCCTTCAGATAATCCCGTCCCGCTCCAAGGACGAGATTTCCGCGTCGGAGCACCCCAGCAGTTCCGATAATACCCGGTGAGTGTGCTGCCCCAAGGTCGGAGCTGGCTCGAACGTCTCCTCTTGTCCCAGCTTTATCGGATTCCCCGGCATCCTGTGATGCCCTGCCTTGGGGTGCTCTGCTTCCACCACCATGTTGCGATGCAGCACCTGCGGGTCGCGCAAGGCTTGCCCAACGTCGTTGATGGGCGCGATAGGCAGTATTTCACCCATCAGCTCCATCCACTCGTCGGCGGTCTTGGTGGAGAACCCTTGCTGAAGCACCTCCCGCAACTCGGGCCAATGTCGGCGCCGGGCATCCATGGTGATAAATCGCTCGTCCTGCGGTAGCCCTTGCAGACCGGGCACGTTGGCGGCCAGACTCTCCGCCAACACCTCATAGAATTTCTGAGTGGCGCAATGCACCTGCAGGTAGCGTCCGTCCTTGCTCAGAAACGCTCCGTTCGGCAGGTTGGCTGATTGAGTCGATCCGCCGCGCTGAGGGATGTTCCCTGCGCCCAAGTACACCTCCGAGAGATGCCCTTGGAAGCTGACATTCACATCCAGCAGGCTCAGGTCCAGATACAAACCCCGCCCAGTGCGTTCCCGCGCCCAAAGGGCCGAGAGCAGCCCTACGGCGGCCCCATAACCCCCTCCGATATCCACCACGGCGAAACCCATCACCGAAGGAGGACGGTCGGGTTCGCCGGTCACGCTCATGCCACCGCTCAGAGCTTGCGCCACCGAATCGAAAGCTGGTCGCTGGTGATACGGGCCATCCTGCCCGTAGCCGGATATGGAGCCGCAGATGATTGACGGGTTGATTTGCAGCAGGGTCTCATGGTCGACACCGAGTCGTTTGGTCACGCCAGGACGAAAGTTGTCCATCACCACATCAGACACCGCCGCAAGCTGATAGAAGAGTTCGCGTCCTTGGGGGTTGCGCAGGTCTAGGGTCATGCTCTTCTTGTTGCGGTTGAAGGTCATGAAGTAGAGGCTTTCGCCCGCCGGGTGGTTGGTGCCCATGCGACGGGCTGCATCGCCTATTCCGGGGATCTCTATCTTGATGACCTCGGCCCCAAGGTCGGCCAGCAGCCTCGTGCCCATCGGCCCGGAGAGGGCCTGTGTTAGGTCGAGGACCCGTATGCCCGCCAAAGGGGCCAAAGGAGGTAGCGGCGGCGACGGTAGGCCATCCATCAGCCGCCCGTCAGCCAAGCCAAGTCTCGTACGTCGTCCATAGTCTCCAGCGCGTGGACGGCGGCGATGATTTCGTCTTGCCGAGAGGACGAAATCACAGGGCTCGTAATCGAGCGGAACTTGTCCTCCAACTGCTCCCATGAGAGGGGGTTCTCCGGCTCGCCCAAGGGATACTGTACCTCGGAGCGCATGCTGCGCCCGTCTGTCGTATCCACCTCCACCCAAGCAGGCCACTGCCGGGGATAGACGGCGTCCAAGGCAGCGTCGCGCACCGATTCGACACGCGCCATCACCCCGCGCACATCGTCGCGGGCAATCACATCGTCGGTGTACTCCTCCAACGAAGCCCGACCACAGACGGCCGCCACTGCTATGGCAAAGGGCACGCTGAACTGCGCGTCCACTATGCTACGGGCATTGCGTTTGTATTCATCCGGCTCTGAGACTATGGGAAAGCCCGCCGAAAGCATCCCCACTCTCACTCCTTCGATCTCCTCCGGCAGCACGTTATGTTCCCTGCGAATTGCTAGCATGCAGTCGATGGGTCCTTGATTGTAGCGACAGCAGGCATGGGGCTTGATGGCCACCCGGGTGATGTAGAACCTCTCGCCTAGGGATTCAGTCAAGCGCGACGGCTCGGCGTTGTCAGAGTAGCCCGAAAGGGTGCCGTGCTTACCTTCGAGGATCGTGTCAGGGCCCATGAACCCCTGCTGCGCCAGCATGGCCGCAATGATGCCACTGTGGGCCGCCCAACCGGGGTGCATCCGCTTGGTCCAAGCGCCGCCTGCTAGGAACTCCAGCGACCCCGCGGCTTGGCTGCCGGCAATGCCGATGGCGGACGCAGTGTCGGCAGCATCGAGGCCCAACAGGCGGGAGGCCACTAGAGCGGCGCCAAAAGTGCCACAGGTGCCAGTGGGATGGAATCCACGTGCATAGTGAGACTGCGGGTCGAGGGCATATCCCAGCCGTATTGTGAAGTCGTAGCCTGCAACCATGGCCGCCAAGAAGGACCGGCCGCTAACAGGAGTCATGTGGGCACAGGCGAATGCTGCGGGAAAGGTCGGCACGCCGGGGTGTATCGACGCTTCATTATTCACGTCGTCCATCTCCAAGCTGTGGGCCGCGGTGCCGTTGGCCAAGGCGGCATACTCCGGCGATAGGCGCTGCGTTGTGCCCGCGACGGGGGATACAGATGCGCTCCCCAAGCGCCCCAGCGCCTGCACCATCGTGGTGGCCGAGGGCGTGATCGAACCTCTAATCGCCACGGCTAGGTAGTCGAGGCAGAAGTACTTGGCTAGGTCCACCACCTCCGGCGAAAGCTGTTCGTAGTCCAGCTCCGAATAGAAGCGGGCCAAGCTGCGGGTAAGTCCATCTTGAGAGGCCACTATCTCCTCCTGACGACTAGGTGGACGCCACGGCGCCACACCTGGGCCAATTCACACGGGGACAATTCAATCGGGCCATTCCCGCCCATTCTATGCAGACGGTCTATCCGGGGCAAGGTTGCCCAGCGGCAACGCGCCCGCTAAACTGTTCAGGTCTAGATACAAACAACCTCACCATAGTCAGGGGGCGCTCTTGAAGTTCGGGACCTTTCTGCTGCTGCAATCCCCGGAGATGCTAACGTCCAAGGAGGTGTACGCCCGGGCGGTGGAGCAGGCCGAGGCGGCGGAAGACTTGGGCTTCGAATCCGTATGGCTGGCCGAGCACCACTTCTCCTCCTATGGCTACTGCCCCTTCCCCCTGCTGCTGGCAGTGAAAATCGGCGAGCGCACCCAGCGCGTTCGCATCGGCACCGCCGTCGTTGTGCTGCCCCTGCACCACCCACTGCAACTTGCGGAAGAGATCGCCATGGCCGACGTGCTCACCGACGGGCGCATGGACATTGGCATCGGGCGCGGCTACCAGCCCTACGAATTCGAGCGGGTAGGCTTGGACATCTCCAACAACACCGGCATGTACGACGAGTCCGTTGATGTCATCGAGAAAGCCCTGCGCGGCGAGTCCTTCACCTACGAGGGCCAGTTCTACAACTTCCCCGAGACCACCATCTTCCCCATACCGCTGCAGCAGCCACGCCCTCCCTTCTGGGTGGCCAGCCAGCAGCTCTCCAGCGTGGAGGACTCAGTGCGTCGTGGCTTCAACGTAATTACCGGAGGCTCAGGCACATCGGCAGCGATGGTCGCCGAGTTCCGCGCCCATTTCGACCAAGCCGTGCAGAAATACGAGATGTCTCACCCGCCGATCTTCGGCGTGCAGCGTCAGGTCTACGTCACCGAGACCGACGAAGAGGCTTCGAAAGAAGCGCGCCAGAGTCTTTGGCATACCAGAGTGGCCCGCCACCTGCGCGCGGGCACAGGTCGCGTGGAGCAGGGCCGGGCCATCGCCGAGCCCCTCGCGGGAGAACCCAGCGAGCAGGAGATACTGGACACCGGAGTCATCTTCGGCTCCCCCGAGACATGCCTGCGTAAGCTAAGAGAGTACCGCGACATCGCTGGCGTGGAGCACTTCAACTGTAGCTTCTGGGTGGGCAGCCTGTCCCAAGAGCAGGTTCTCTCCTCCATGGAACTTTTCTCCAAGCACGTCATGCCCCATCTCAACGACGTCACCAACGGTCACTAGGCCGCCTCAACAACAATGCAGGAGGGGGACATGCTGCCTGGCGTGCTGGACCGCGACAGCATTTCCGAGTTGCTGAGAGGTTCGCCTCCACTGGTGGAAGGCTACTCGCGCTTGTCGCAGCAACTCCAACCCCACGGCTTTGACCTCACGTTGAAGACGGTATCCATCTACTCCACGCCCGGTTACCTTGGACGTTTGCAGCACCAGCGGGTGGTCTCCAGCCTTAAGGAAATGAGTGGAGACGAAGATGGGATACTCCACCTTGTGCCCGGTCCGTATCTGGTCACGTTCAACGAGGTGGTAAACCTGCCCAACCACATCATGGCATTGGGGCTGCCCCGCTCGACCCTGCTACGGTCTGGCGTCGCGGTGCATACCGCGGTATGGGACGCTGGGTACAGTGGTCGCTCTGAAGCCATGCTGGCTGTGTATAACCCCCAGGGGTTCCGGTTGGAACTGGGGGCGCGCATCGTCCAGCTCGTATTCCTGCCACTCAATCGCCCGGTGACTGAGGGCTACCAAGGAGCGTATCAAGGCGAGAATCTGAACAAACCTGCGGAATGACGGGTCAAGGAGTAGACCGTGACGGAATCGTTCTCCGAGCAGCTACGCCAAGAGGCCGGACCCATATGGGAGGAGATTTTCCGCAACCCCTTCCTGCGTGAGATAAACGACGCGGCCTTGCCCTTGGAGAAGTTCCGCTACTACCTCACTCAAGACTACCTGTATCTAGAAGGGTTCGCCCGCTCCGTAGCCTTGGCTCTTGCCAAAGCCCCTGACTCCGCCAGCCTGGAATCCCTCGCCCACCGGGTTCTCACGCCTGTTGAACGTACCCTGCACCACCGACTGATGGACGCCGCCGGGCTCAGTTTGGAAGAGCTGCTGGCCGCGAGTCCGTCCCCCACCAACCTAGCCTACATCAACCACATGGTACGCACCGCCTCCGAAGAGGGGCTTGGAGCCACCGCCGCCGCCCTGCTGCCCTGTCCTTGGACGTACCATCTGCTGGGAGAACGCCTGAACACCCCAGCGCACCCGGTCTACAGCCTGTGGACCTCCTTCTACACTGAAGGCGGGCTGGAGAACAGCGTCGCAGCCTGGCGCTCCTACGTCGACACCGAAGCCGCCCAAGCAGGCCCCCGCGAACGCGACTCCATGCGTCGAGCCTTCATCACAAGCAGCCGCTACGAGTGGATGTTCTGGAGCATGGCCTACCACATGGAGGCGTGGCCGGTGTAAGGGCATGCTCTGCACACTACATGATTGGCAGCCGGCGGCCTACCGCGTAAACGGCCTCTCCATCATTGCCATGAAACCAGCCTCGCGAGCCTGAGCGATCAGTCGCTCCCGTCATTGCTATGAAAATAGCGGTTGCACACACCCACAAGGCACTCACTTCATCCGTTCGCCCTGAAGTGGGATGGCGCGCGGGTAGCGCGTCGTCCCACGCAGTCGAAGGGCGGGACGCTGGCAAGCAAGACGTCCAGCTCAGGCGGCTGCCCATCCTTCGACTTCGCTCAGGACGAACGTGGAGAAATTTCCAACTCTTACGTGGGCCCCCACCAAGGCCATGAGCAATTCCCGGGGAGGCGGGAATGACGGCCCGGACTACAAGACAAATCCGCGTCCCACAGGGCGTGACCCATGCTCATTCTCATAAGTGGTTCTCATGGGGCCACATGGCGAATTGCTATTGAAATGGGACCAAGGAGCCCGCCGAAACGAGAATCCCTCTCCCTTGGGAGGGCAGGTTAGGACCGAGAATCCCTTCCCCCTCAGGGGGAAGGTTAGGATGGGGGTGAACGGTCAATCGAAACCGCCCCTTCCCGCACCCCGCTACAAGGATGACCGTGGCCTAACCGCTGGTCCCGCAGCCTATCGATGGAAACGGCAAGTTGACGATGCCTACTCCGCGAACTCAGGCGACCCCAACAGTGCCTTCGCTACAAGGAACGCCTTGCCCAAGAGTTCGGGCTGCACGAACTCCAACCGGTCGTTCGGCGTGTGAATTCGGCTGACATCGGGGCCGTACATCAATAGCACCGGCACGCCGACGCTCTCGAACGGCTGGTGGTCGCTGGAAGCACCCGGCGGCAATGGCTGGGGTTGTGCCTCCACTTCCAAGTCTGCGGCTATCTTCAGGGCGAGATCAGCGAGTTCTGCTTCCCCTGTCACTACCAGCCACGGGCCGGACGCCAGTACGTCAAAGTTCAGCATCGCCTTTATGTGACCCAGGTCGGCTTCGCTCAATGACGAGACGTGGTAGTTGCTGCCGTACAACCCTAGCTCTTCAGCTCCGAAGAAAATGAACTATACAGAGAAGGGCAGTGACTGCCCGGCGAGGGATTCCGCCAGAGCTAGCACTAAGGCAGTGCCCGATGTGTTGTCGTTGGCCCCAGCCTCCGTCTGCGGAACAACGTCGTAGTGGCCCCCCACAACAACAAGGGCATCTCCGCTGCCCGCCAACTCGGCGACCACATTGCGAGACTCCAATTCCTCGGTGTCTATCCTTACTGACAGGGTTACTTCACCCTGTTGCGACATAGCGCTGAGCTGTTCACCAATCTCCGCTTGAACAAGGATTAGCGCCTGAATCGCGGACTCCACTAGGAATAGCGGGCGGTATGCATCCAGACCCCCCCGGCTGTATCAAGGCGATCTTGCCGGACAGTCCCTCTGGAGGCAGGTCCTCACTGTCTCCCGGTCCCACCGCAACGAGGGGGCCGGACTTGCTTCCTCCAGCAGGCGTTGTGGTCAGAATCAGGCCGGGCACTTGCGCTTGCATGGGCGACTCGATAACAACCTGCGTGTTTCCTCCGCCGGTCTGGATGCTCTGGGCAAAATAGGCGAGATCAAAAAGCTCAAGCGTGAAAGACTGAATTTCCGCCGAGTAGCCCATCGCATCCAGACGTTCTTTCAGGTGGTCGGCAGCCCGGAGTTCCTCGACGGTACCTGCTTCCCTGTGGCCCAACTGATTCACCAGTTCCTCCACCAAGCCGAACACTCGCTCCGAAGCTTCCGAAACTTCGCTCTGAACAGCAGTCGTTGCTTCGGGAGTCTGCGGTGTGGCTGTAGCCGCTGGAGTTGGCGTAGGTATAGCCGCCGGAGCCAGCGTAGCTGTCGGAGCCAAGGTTGCCGTGGGCGGAGTCGTTTGGGCCGGTGGCTCTGGAGTTGAGGGAGAGGCAACAACTGTGGCCGCCGGTGTGACGGCTTCCGTTGTCGGCGCTGCCGTGGATGTCGCATCGGAACAGGCAACGAAAACAGAGATTGCTAGGAGGGCGAAAAAGAGGCCGAGCAGCCGTACCGCTGCATGAAGTTGGACAGCTCTAGTAGCTCTTCGGATCATGGTGCCTGTTCCTCCCAGTGAGGTCTCAGTTTAGTTTCCATTCCGCCCAGTTCATTTCCCTTGCTGCGGCGCTTAGCAGACAGCGGCAGACGGATGCGGTAATAAAGGTGTCTGGCACACTACATCGGACGGGTCAAGGAGAACCTATCCAGTGGGAGGAGGGCGGAAGGGATAGTGCCGAGTCAATGGCCCCACGATAACTCCGCTACCCGCCTGAAGGAGACCTTTGATTAACCGGTGAGTTTCTCACGAGACGGTGGTATAGGGGCCGCTGAGGCTCTTCCCAATGGGCGTTGCCCCGTGAAAGGGCACAGGCTACAGCCCCAAAACCCTGTCTTCGGGAGAATACTGCCTCCCGTCTCTCGTCCCCTATGCACACTGCCCCTAGGCCGAACCATGCCGAATCCGGGCAGCTCTCCTCAGGTTGTAGGCCATCAGCTTGAACCACATCTCCTAGGCGTTGCGCTTAGTCCCACGGTATCGCACCCGTTGGTAGCCATAGCTGCGCTTCAGCGTCCCGAACACCTTCTCCACCTTCGACCGTATCGGCGATATCAACTCATTGCGACGCTGCTGCCAGTGAGACAGCACTGGCTGGTGCTTGTTGGCCCGATCGGGGTCGTTAGGACTCTTGGCCCCGCGTCCCTTGTCCAGAGGCGGGCGTCGTACTTGGGCCTGTACCAGTGTGGCGTCCATCAGTGTCCCACGCTTCAACACCATCCCCTGCTCCTCAAGCTGCCTCTCCAATTCCGCGAATAGCTGGCCACTCAGCTCCTCTCCCAATGCGGTGCGGAACCGGCTGATGGTGGAGTAGTCTGGCGCGTCCTTTTGGAATCCCAATCCCACGAAGCGACGAAAGGCCATCCGGTCGTTCAATGCCTCTTCCATCTGAGGGTCGGAGAGGTTGTACCACTGCTCCAGCAACAACACCCTTGACCATCATCGGGGACCATCATCAGGGGTGGATAGCTGGGTCTGCCTTCCTTGGCCGAGTAGACCCCTTCTACCAGCTCCTCCAGCCTGTCCCACTCCACCGCCCGGTCGATTCGCTCCAATCTCTGGTTTTGCCCCAGCTTCGCTGACACCAAAGTCTCCGCCAATGATCCCTGGCCCATCTCCCTATGCATGCTCCCTCTCCCTTACTTCACTCCCTCGATTGTCGGAGCAAATCAGAAGTTATGCAAAGGTCTCCGTAGGCGGGAATGACGAAAGGGGGCAGGCTCTGCGCGGGAACGACGGGTCGGTGGTGAGGGTACGTTGTTAGAAGCTAGTAACTTGGGGTGAGGGTCCGGGTTGCGTGGGTTCCCGCCTTCGCGGGAACGACGGAAGGGGCAGGCTCTGCGCGGGGAAGGGGGGCGTACTGGGGTTCTTTCGCTGTAGTATGATTGATGTATGAGGTACGGCGCGGCGGCGATAATGGCGGGGCTCTGCCTCGTGGCGGTGGTGCTTGGAGGGTGCGGAGGAACTAGCGTGGCCGACGAGAGCTCCTTGCCTGCGCAGACTGGTGGCGCGGCGGAGAGTGACGCTGCGTCGACGGGCTCCCCTGCTGCATCGGCGGCGACCTCCGGGGAACGGACAAGGGCACCTGCGTCGACCACGGCGGAGGCTACCAACTCCGCCAGCACTCCTTCAACCGCACAGCCTGATACCGCGGCGTCAACGACTGATGATCGAGTTATAGAAGAAGAGGAGAGCGAGTACGAAATCCATACCATTATTGCGCGGGACAGGATTCCGGCGATTCTGGACCCGGAGTTTCTTGGTGCGGGCGAGGCTATCGAGGCCTATAACGAGCATGAGCAGGTGCTGGGGTTGTCCATAAATGGCGACCATCGCGCCTATCCCATCCCCTACCTGAGCCAGCACGAGATCGTGAATGATGTTGTTGGAGGCGAGCCTGTCGCCGTAACCTGGTGACCGCTGTGTTATTCCGGCATCGTGTATGCCGCTGAAAACCAGGAGCAGCACCTCACGTTTGGTGTTTCGGGCAAGCTGATAATGAACGCGCTGGTGATGTACGACCACCAGACGGATACCCTGTGGAGCCACTTCACCGGCGATGCCGTAAAGGGTCCCCTGAAAGGGGAGAAGCTACAGATTCTGTCAGCTTTGCATACGACGTGGGGGCAATGGCTGGCGCTGCATCCCGATACGGTGGCCTTGGACAAGTTCGGATACGGCAGCAGAGACGGTTACGCCTCCTACTATGATAGTGAACAGACTGGGATCATAAGCGAGACGCGCAAGGATGACCGCGTCGCCCCGAAGACGCTGGTAGCTGCTGTCTCCATAGGCGACCAACACCGGGCTTACTCAGTGGGAGACCTGCGAGAATATACGGTGGTGAATGATACTCTGGCTGACGTGCCCCTGTTGGTGGTCCATCATGCCGGATCTGCCACCAGCGCCATCTTCGAACGGGAAGTGGATGGAATGCTGCTGGAGTTTACCGGGCTACCGGTGGAATGGGCGGATGCTCCGCTGGTTGTGGACCAAGAGGGTACTACGTGGCACGGCTTGAGCGGGATGGCTCTAGAGGGGCCTCGGGCCGGGGAGCAACTCAGGCGGATGCAGACGCACTACTCCTTCTGGTTCGCTTGGAAGGACTGGCGCCCTGAGACGGATGTGTGGGTGCCCGAGGGGTGAGGGTTTCTCGCTGGTCTGGGTTCCACCTTAGCTAGGGAAGGCCATGGCTACGGTGGTTGCGGCGAAGGCAAGAGCGGGAGTGGTGATCAGAGTGGCGGCTCCCTTTACTGGGCTTTCCACCCCCATCCCAACCTTCCCCCTGAGGGGGAAGGGGCGGGCAAGGGCGAGTTTTGGGACAGGATAAGGACTTCTGGAACAGATGGGTTAGGGACAGCGGCTCGCGTTTCGCCTGGCGCTCGCCCTGCAACCGGGACGGAGGCATGTCGGCCCCGGCTTAGCTTGCCTGAGTGGAATACCACGCGCAGAGACTATCGGCCTCCGCTTTGGGCGGGAGGCTGTAGTCACCCGTCATCACAGCTGCCATGAGAATGATGGTCGCGCAGTCCTCATCGGGCGTCGTCTGCATTGAAGGGTGCACCAACATCGCACTAGTGAAATCCTCAACCCAAGCATCGTCGTCAAGGTACGCTTGGTAGGCCGGGTGGGCCAACATCGCATCTACCATCTTGGCGACGGTAGAGTCACGCAACTCCGTAGGCGTCCCGGCTTGTCGCTCCATCATGCGGTCAACGAGATGCTCAATCGTCTCGTCGCTTAGATTGCCCTGAACACGCTCCATGAGCCCTACGCCCACCAAGATGCCGACTCCGACCAGAACGGCTCCGACGATCCAATTCTTCATGTCATTCTCCCAAATCGATGCCGCGCTGAAGTATAAGCTAGCGGGGCTGCCACCAGACCAGTGTTGTGCTACTCGGCCCCGTGCAGCCTGGTCGCAATTGTATCCCTCTTAGCCTCAGCGCCCGCGACCACCGGGCAATGGCCTTACGGTTTCTTAACCACGCTACAGGGTCCTCTCACCCCCACCCAACGACGGTGCACCGGGCGCACCACTGGTGATGCCATTTTCACCGGATACCAGCAAGCCGGTGTTGCACCCTTTCGGAGCAACACTAACGACTTTGGAACAACCCGACCTTTTGGACCCATGTTCAACCTTCCCCCTGGGGTAAGGGGTCTTCTCTAAGAAGGAATCCGGGAGTGGTGCTCAGGGGGGCGGCTCCCTTTAACTGGCTTTTTCACCCCCATCCCAACCTTCCCCCTGAGGGGGAAGGCGTCGGGCAAGGGCCTTCCTTCGAAGGGGGGTCTTCTCTACGAAGGAATCCGGGAGTGGTGCTCAGGGTGGCGGCTCCCTTTGCTGGCTTTTTCACCCCCATCCCAACCTTCCCCCGAGGGGGAAGGCGGATGCAGACGCACTACTCCTTCTGGTTCGCTTGGAAGGACTGGCGACCTGAGACGGATGTGTGGGTGCCCGAGGAGGGGTGAGGGTTTCTCACTGGTCCGACCGCCGCCTTAGCTAGGGAAGCCATGGCCGCGCTGGTTGCGGCGAAGGCAGGAATCCGGGAGTTGTGTTCAGGGTGGCGGCTCCCTTTGCTGGCTTTTTCACCCCCATCCCAACCTTCCCCCGAGGGGGAAGGCGGATGCAGACGCACTACTCCTTCTGGTTCGCTTGGAAGGACTGGCGACCTGAGACGGATGTGTGGGTGCCCGAGGAGGGGTGAGGGTTTCTCACTGGTCCGACCGCCGCCTTAGCTAGGGAAGCCATGGCCGCGCTGGTTGCGGCGAAGGCAGGAATCCGGGAGTTGTGTTCAGGGTGGCGGCTCCCTTTGCTGGCTTTTCCACCCCCATCCCAACCTTCCCCCTGAGGGGGAAGGGGTCGGGCAAGGGCCCACCCGTCGAGGGGGGTCTTCTCTAAGAAGGAATCCGGGAGTGGTACTCAGGGGGGCGGCTCCCTTTACTGGCTTTCCACCCCCATCCCAACCTTCCCCCTGAGGGGGAAGGGGTCGAGCAAGGGCTTCCTGTCGAGGGGGATCTAAGAAGGGATCCGGGAGTGGTGTTCAGGGTGGCGGCTCCCTTTACTGGCTTTTCCACCCCCATCCCAACCCTCCCCCTGAGGGGGAAGGGGTCGGGCATGGGCCTTCCTTCAAAAGGAGTCTTCTCTAAGAAGACGAAAGGCGGTCCTTCTTGTCCTTCTGGGGCTCTGATCTTCCCAGCCTAGTAGGAGAGGGTGGCGCGGTGGGGGCGCATTTTTCCGCCGGGGCCGGGGAAGGGTGCGCGGGGGTCCAGCTTGACGTTGATGCAGGCGGCTTTACCGGAATCGAAGGCCCGTTGCATCGCTGGTTGGATGTCTTCGGGGCGCTCAACGTACTCGGCGTGACCACCGAAGGCGGTGATTACGCGCTCGTAGTGGATATCCTCAAGGTACATCATGACCCGCTCGGGGTGGTCTGGCATGTTGGCATCCTGAATCGTTGCGCCGGATATGCCGTCGTTGTTGGCGATGAGATACACCACAGGGATGTTATGTCGCAGGGCCGTTTCCATCTCCATGGCGCTGAAGCCGAAGGCGCAGTCCCCGATTATGCCGACGACGGGCTTGTCGGGCCGTGCCAGCTTTGCGCCTAGGGCGAAGGGTACGCCCACGCCCATGCAGCCGTTGGAGCCGGAGTTGAGGCGGGTGGCAGGCTCGTAGGAGGGTATTACTTGGCGTCCTGCGCCTAGGATGATGTTGCCGTCCACGACCACGGTGGTGTCGCGTGGGATGAAGTCTTTGATTTCCTTGAGCATGCGGTGCGGTGTCATGGGAATCTGGTCGGCTTCCACGTAGAAATTCTCCAGGCCGGACTCGTTCTCCGACCGCTTCTCCTGTAGGCCAGTGACCCAAGGGGACTCGGCGGCCCGCTCTGCCACGCCGCCAGTGCGACCTTCCATCTCGCCCAACAGCTGTCTCAGAACCGATCTCACGTCGCCGACGAGGCCCACGGTGGGCTGCCGGTTGAGGCCGATCTCTGTGGGGTCGATGTCAATCTGGATAATCTTGGTGTCCGGTCCCAGTTCCGTGCCCAAGCGGAAGGTCCAGTTGAGGCGCGTACCCACCAGCAGCACGACGTCGGCGCCACGCTGAGCCATAGACCGGGCGGCGCCGAAGCAGAGGGGATGATCGTCGGGTATGTACCCTCGCCCCATTGGGGACGTGAGGAAGGGCATTCCCAAGCTCTCTGCCAACTCCTTCAATTCGGCAAAGGGCTCAGACCAGCGTACGCCCTTGCCCACGATCATCAGAGGGGACTCGGCTCCCAGCAGAAGCTCTGCGGCTTCCTTCACCAGTTCGGGGTCGCCTCCGGGGCGAGCGGGGCCCTCATAGGGGTGAGGCAGGGATATCTTCTCTTCATCGGTCTGCGAGAGCAGCACATCTTGCGGGAGGTCGAGGAAGACCGGGCCAGGGCGGCCCGATGTGGCGGTGCGTACAGCGCGGGCTAGGAAGTCGGGGATTCGGGTAGCCCGGTCCACAGCCTCGGACCACTTGGTCAATGGGCGGAAGATAGGCACACCATCCAGTTCTTGGAAGGAGCCGAGGTCACGCGTGCCAAGGGCGCTACGCCCTCCAAGCACGAGAAGGGGCCAGCAGTTGTCCTTGGCGACCAGCATGCCGGTGGCGGCGTTGCTGACACCGGGACCCGACGCCAGTATGGGCACGCATACCAGCTTGCCCGCGCAGTAATTTTGAGCGGCGGCCATCATGACAGCCGACTGCTCGTTGCGCATCCCGATGGGGCGGATGCCCTCCTCGCCACAGGCTGCTATGGTCTCCAGCACCGGGCCTCCAGGCACGCTGCACACATGGGTGACCCCCAGCCTTTTCAGGGACTTGGCTACGATGCTGTACCCTGCTATATCTGCCATCAGCTACCTCTCGCTCGTTGTCTCGTATTCAGGTCGTATCGGGCGCGATTCTACCCTTTGCCACGTTGGGCTGCAATGATGTCGGAGAGCCGCTGCACGCATGCTTCTGACTCTTGAGGGTGACTCTTGAGGGGCGGCCCATTTGGGCCATGCTATGATGAGGCTGTGAATGGTCGGCAGTTTGTTCGACGGGCGCAGCGGTACGCTCGGAGACATGGTTTGGAGTTCGCTTTTGACCCCGTTCGCGGCAAGGGCAGCCATGGTGAAGTCTATGTGGGCGAGTTTCATACAGTCGTCCAGCACGGCGAGATTCAACCCGGCACCTTCCACAACATGCTGAGGGACTTGCGTATTGACAGAAGGGAGTTCTAGATGCGTTATGTTTACCCATGTACCATCGTCCGCGACGAGGAAGAGAAGCGGTTAACCGGAAGAGAAGCGTACACTGTGAGCTTTCCCGATGTGTATGGGTGCAATACGGGTGGATGGTCATGGAGGGAAGCGGTGGAGATGGCGATCGACGCGCTAGAAGTTGCAATCAGCTTTTATGTCGATGAGGGCAAAGACATTCCCACACCCAGCCCCGTTGCCGACGGTCAGGTGATGATCCCTATGCCACCCCTTGCCGCAGCCAAACTGTCCCTGTACATCGGCATGCGGGAGCAGGGCATCTCCAGTTCAGACCTCGCCGCCCGCTTGCAGTTGAGCGAAGATGCGGCGCGAAAGCTGTTTGACTTGCGCTATCGCACGCGCATCCGGCAAGTCGAAATCGCCCTGCTGGCTATCGGTCGCGCGGTGGCGACGGAGGATATGGATTTGGAGGCAGCGCCTCCCAAGTCACCAGAGCTCGTCGGAGGCAAGGCGGGCGCCCTCCGCTAGGGAGGCCAGCTTGGCCCACACGATCTCCGGCTCGACGGTTGCGATGGTGCGGGCGAAGGTGCCGAAGCCGCAATCGGAGCCGGCGATGACCCTATCGCGGCCTACTACGCGTGCATAGCGTGCTATGCGCTGGGCCACCAACTGCGGGTGCTCGATAAAGTTGGTGGTGGAGTCGACCACGCCGGGGATGATGACCTTGTCTTCCGGCAGTTTCATTTCTTGGAAAAGCGCCCACTCGTGCTCGTGGCGAGGGTTGGCCCCCTCGAAGGAGATGGCTTGTGGCCTCGCCCGGAGGGCCACGGAGAGCGCACTGCTCAGGGGGATGTCCTTGTGGTGGGGCCCTTCGTAGTTCCCCCAGCATAGATGAAGGCGCATCCGGTCCGGCGGGATGTCGCGGGTGGCGTGGTTCAAGGCCTCCAAGCTGGCGTCGGAGGCTCGAAAGAACTCTTGGTCACTAGCGTTGGCGAACTTCATATGGCGACCCATGGCGAGGTCGGGACAGTCCACTTGCAGCAGGAACCCCGCTGCCACGATGGCCTCGTATTCTTCCTTCATCAGTTCGGACAGCCTGCCTACGTATGCCTCGTGGCTGGGGTAGTGCTCGTTGCCTAGAAACAGGGCAATGACGCCTGGGGATGCTGCGGTCATGAAGGCCTCTGTGGGACTGGCGCCCTCTACCGCATCTCGGAAATTGGAGATGTCGGTCTGGTACGCCTCGCGGTCGGCCCACTCAAGGGGGGCGTTGCAGGCAGGCCGGTTCACGGTGGAGGACTGGCCGTACCGCTTCGAGGCTTCCGGGAAGTCGGCCCAATCGGCCCTGGCTGGGGCGGAGCTAATGCCACCAAAGCCGGTCAAGCGATGGCGCGGGTAGGTGGAGTAACCGACCTTCCCCTGCTCGCCGTCGCTTACGACGTCGATGCCTACCTCCACCTGCTTGCGCACTACTTCTGCGACTGCATCTCGTGCCTGTTGGGCTAGTGAGGCATCGTCTACGTCCTCGCCAGCGTCCTTGGCCTCGAGCATACGGGCAAGTTCGATTGGTCTGGGAAGGCTGCCGGTGTGGGTGGTGAGGATGCGCTCGGTGCTGTGCTTCACGAGAGACCTCCGTGTGTGCGTTCGGTCCCCTCTCTTCTCTTAGTGGGAGAGGGTTGAGGGTTAGGGTCTTATGGAGGCTTTACGGGTAGCGTGGTCGAAATCATAGAGAGCTGCGATTCCGCTTTATCCCCTTCACCCCCGGATCAGGTCCGGGGCAGGCTCTAACCCTCTCCCGCCGGGGGAGAGGGGATATTCTGAGATAGCCTCCTTGGGGAGAGGGGATATTCTGAGGCGGCCTCCTTGGGGAGAGGGGGCTAGTAGGCCGCTACTTGAAGGCGGGCATTACTTCTTGGGTGAGGAGTCGCATGCTGCGTTGTACGGCTTCCTTTGGTAGCAGGCCGCCGGGGTTGAGTTCGGCGGTGAAGCCTGTCAGGCCTAGGGTCTCCTTGAACTGGATCAGCCGGTCGGCGACGCGGTCCGGGGTGCCGAAAATCACCTTGGTCTCCAGTATCTCCCCGTAACTGAGCTTCTCGAGGCGACGCACCCTGTCCTGGCGTGCGTGGGTTGGCTCCGAGCCGGAGCGGCCCAACCCTTCCTCGAATACCTCGCGCATCCGGGAGAAGTAAGCTTCGATGCTCTCCTTGGGTTCCTCCATGGCCTCGCGCTCGCTGCCGGCGACGTACACCGGGAAGCGCACCGAGACATCGCCCGCCTCTCCAGGGTGCCCTGCCTCTTTCCATGCCTTGCGGTAGTCGACTAGGTTGCGCTCCAAGTCGTCGATATCCATGCCGCGCATCGACAGGAATATGGGGTAGCCGAGGCGCCCCACGCGGGCAAAGCTGTCGTCGGTGGTGGACGCGAGGCGTATGGGAGGGTGGGGTTTCTGGTAGGGGGCAGGTGCGACGGTGGCGTCGTCGATGTTGTTGAACGTGCCGTGGTAGCTGAAGGGCTCGCCCTTCCATGCTTCCAGGATGATCTCCAAGGCCTCTTGGAACCGCTCCCTGCTCTCTGAATAAGGGACGCCCATTATGTCGTAGGCGCGGGCGTTACCGCTGCGCCCCACGCCGAACTCAAAGCGTCCCTCGCTAATCTGGTCGACGGTGGCGGCCTCTTCGGCTATGCGCAGGGGGCTTATCAGGGGCAGCACCTGCACAGCCATGCCGATGCGCAGCTTCTTGGTGCGCGCGGCGATGGCGCTGGCGACCACGATGGGGGCCGAGAGGACGGAGCGGTTGGGGTTGAAGTGCATCTCTCCGAGCCAGACGGAGTCGAGGCCCAGCTCTTCGCCCAAGTCCACCAAATCGAAGGACTCGCGGAAGGTCTCTTCTTGGGAATACCCACGGCGGCGAATGAAGTCGAGGAATACTCCGAAGTCCATGCTGCTTCCTCCTACTCGGACTCAATGGGCTTGGTTCCATGGGCTTGGTTCCATGGGCGGGCGGGCAACCACGAGGGTTGCCCCTACGATGGTCTGGATCCTAGATGCGCGGGCAGCCACAAGGGTTGCCCCTGCGATGGGTCTCCGATCTAGATGGGCTAGCAACCTTGTTGCGGGAAGCCCCACCCTGTGGCATCTTCGGCCCCTTCCCCGTCGAGGGGATGGGCTCAGGACTTGGGTCATTATACCAGCAGGGTGAAAGGGGGCGGGCAATAGACGCCAATCGGCATCAGGCGGCATCAGGCGGCATCAGGCGGCGTGCGCCTACGTTTGACGGCCTGTTGGCCGGTTTGTAGACTACCGCGAACAGAGGGTTGGCCTCTCAGCGGTGCTGGATGCTGACCTAGCAATATGCTGACCTAACCACATGTTGACCTAGAGGAGCCGTTTCCGCTGAACCTGCCTGCCGCCATGCGCTACCCGTCTTACCGGACCTTCTGGTTGGGTAGCGTGGCTTCGATCAGTGGCTTCCAGATACTACGTTTCGGCCAGTTCTGGATCATCTACGAAATCACCGGGGCGTACCTGTCGTTGGGCTATATCGGGCTGGCCAACGGGCTGCCCGCGATATTCCTGAATCTGGCGGGAGGCGTTGCCGCCGACAAGGTGGACCAGCGGCGCCTCATCGTCGCCACTCAGCTGATTACGGCTGCTCTGACATTCCTGCTGGCCACCATCACCCTGCTCGATTGGGTGGAGGTGTGGCATCTGCTGGTCATCGCCTTTCTGGCGGGGTCTGTGGAAGCATTTGATCAACCGGCGCGGCGCGCTCTCTTCCCCCACTTGGTGGAGCGCAAGGACATGATGAGCGCCGTCGCCATGAACTCGTCCATCTGGCCCGGCACTCGTATCGCTGCTCCCGCCGTGGCTGGCTTCATCATCGCCGGTGCTGGGACAGCGGCGTGCTTCTATGTGGCGGCTGCGGGCTTTCTGGTCATGGCGGTAGTCACCTACGGGTTGAGGCTCCCTCACATCAGACGCTCCTCCGGCGGAGGCGCTGCCAGCGACATGAAGGAAGGCTTGGGCTTTATAAGGAGGAACTCCTCATTCTCATTCGTCATGGGACTGACCTTCTTCAACAGTTTGTTTGGCACCAGCTACATCATGCTGATGCCCATCTTTGCGGTGGATATCCTGAAGATTGGGGCTGACGGCCAGGGCTTGTTGTTGGGCGTAGGGGCCGTCGGTTCACTGGTCACTGCGCTGTGGCTGGCCTCGCGCAGCAACGACGCCCCCCGAGCCTGGATCATCCTCATCAGCTGCGTGATGAGCGGGATCAGCGTAGCCGCCTTTGCGCTTACCTCGGAGTACGTGGGGTCCTTCGCCCTAGCCATGGGGTTGATGGTCATCCTGGGTATGTTCACGACGGCATTTAACACCTGCACACAGAGCTCCCTGCAGATGATGGTGCCCGACGAGTTCCGTGGGCGGGTGATGGGGTTCTACGGCATGACGTACAACATACGCCCGTTGGGCGGAGTGCAGGCCAGCGCCCTTGCAAGCATTGGGGCAGTGGGCGCGCCCCTCGCCCTAGCTATCGGCGGGGCCGCGGTGGTGGTGTACACCGTGGTCTCCGCCGCCCTCAAGCGCGATTTGCGCTCTCTCGATGCGCAGGGGCCTCAGGACTCCGCTCCGGAGGCTGGGGCCGAGGGCGGTGCGCAGTCCACCGCGTCGTCGGAGGTGCGCTCGGGGTAGGGTTTCACCCTTGGATGAAGGTGCCACAATAGTGGTCGTGGTCAAGCTGTCCTAAAATCGGACGCCAGCCTTGGACAAAGTTTCACAACTTAAGGGGATGAGATGGTCCAATTCCTCACAACGACAGGCGTTTCCCACCAACTCGAGGAAATCATCAAGAGCGCGAACGAGCCGGCTCGTGCTCATTAGCCCGTATCTCAAGATAAACACGCGCATCAAAGATCTCCTAGAAGATCAAGACCGTATGAAGCTTGACATTCGCCTCGTATATCGGAGTAGAGAGTTACGTCCAGGAGAAAACGATTGGCTCGAATCGATGACCTCCATAAGGACCAGCTATTGCGAGAGCCTACATGCCAAATGCTACTTGAGCGAACGCGAGGCTCTGACTACATCAATGAATCTATATGAGTTCTCTCAGGTCAACAACGATGAGATGGGCCTGCTCGTGTCCCGTGAGGAAGACCCGTATCTCTACAACGAAATTTCCGAGGAGTCCAAGCGGATCATCAGAAAAAGCGAAGAGATTCGCGTGACGGTCGCGAAGGTCGCTGATTCAGAAGATGTCGGAGAGCCTAAAGGCTCCCAACCGGTTCCGTTTGCTTATAGGGTCTGACCTATGCCAGCATCTGGTCGCAATAGGGATCGAGGACACGGGGTGGTGCCGCAGTCTGATCCACTACGCGGACACGCAAGAAATTGTGGTACGCTATGCAGTATTCCTGCGCCTGAAGAGAGATGGGAGAGACGGATGCCTAATATCTTCTTTCTGGCCAAGTTCTTTGAGAAACCTGAGTACGCTGTAGATTTCGTCCAAGGAAGGATATACGCGAACACACTCAAGTTCTTCCAAGAACTCGAATGCAGCAATCCCTCAGACAGAGCGGACCGTTACGAGGGCATAATGGCATGGCTCCAGCCGGAGGGAACTATCATGGAAATTGGGGGAGCCGTCATCACCGCTGACGACTTAGCTGGTCCGGTTGAAATAAGAACCAATTGGGCAAACTACCTAAACGTCTTTTCCATGCATGCCGGGCACAGCGAGGCACTGGATGTACCAAGCCCCGCAGGGCTAACTGCCGAAGACATTCGGCGAGAGTTGCTGGTGCCGGAGGCCTGCGCTTCCTTCGGTGAGGATGCAGTCCTGGTGACTAACGCCTCCGAATTCATTGCTAGGGTCAAAACTGCATTACCGGCCGGATTTAAGCTCTACAGGGACCTAGTGCAGTACTACGACCCCGATGCATATAGCGGTCACTTTTATGGGGTAGAACCGGCCTTCCGAAAGCAACTTAGACACAGCTATGAACGCGAATATCGCTTGGCCTTCGAAAGTCCCTCCGAGCGCAAAAAGCCCTTGGATTTCAAGGTCGGTGACTTGAGCGACATCACCGTGAGAGTGAAGTTCTCCGACCTGAATTCAAGTCTCAGAGTGACGAGCCGCGACGACCTCAATCTCCCGTAGCCAAGGCCAAGGGGACAGTGCGAAGCCAGCCTCGCAAGGACAAGGTGCCGCGGTGGCCCAGTGGCCGACGTGACAGGGCAAGAAGGTGACAATGACCTATTGAAGGAGGTTTCTAAGGTGAAGTGGGAAGTAACTGCGTACACCTTGGGGGACGGAATAACGCTCGTACTGACTAGTCGCCAATCCGTCTGTGTATCAACCTACACGGCGATGGATTTCATTATCCGACCTATCGGGAATAAGGGCGGCCCACGTGAAAAGTGGGAACTTAGGCTGATTCTATTGGATGGTGAAAATTCGGTAGCTATTGAAAATTTCACCTACACTTCTCTCACCGAAGCTACCACTGACGCGGAAGCCTTGGCCGCCTATCTGCAAAGCACTACTGACGCCCCAGACATATCTCCCGACAGCGTGCCAACGCAGCTGCCCACTTTTCGCACTGTTCGGGATTAGGTCGCGGATTCTGCCCAGACCCTACAAGCAAACGGAACCCCCCAACCGACGCGTGTGAGGCCTACCGTATCCTTTGATGTGCCGACGAACGGTTTTTGCATTCGATGCAAGACGGATATCCCCGCCAACCCATCGCAACCGTATTGCAGGCGCTGCTATACGAGTTGGAAACGTTTCGAGAACAAGAGCTACAAGGAAAAGTACTGCCACATTGGTGGGGGCGAGTTCGCCTCAACCCTACTGAAACCTCTATGCCTTGACTGCTATCGGAAATACAAGGATGTCTTCGAATTTGCGACCGCGTAGCTGGGATGCCTACGCCTGTAGTTGAGCTCAGCCCATGTCCTGCCGGAGTAGGCTATAATGACGCAAGCTGTTAGGCCCAGATGATCAGGAGGTGACGACGTGGCTACTAGTTCAGATCGTGTTGTGTTTATTGGTACCTCGGACGGGGTGTTCGTTGCGCAAGGTAATGGCGGGCAGTATCAAGCGAGGCCCGCAGGCCTGCAGGGCATGGGAATCGTCCGGTACCTTCTGGCTGATGCCAGAGTGCCCCGCAGGGTGTACGCCACCACCATGAAGAATGGTTTCTGGCGGAGCGATGATGGCGGAGAGACTTGGAAGGAAATCAACCAAGGCATCCTCTATCGGGAGGCTTGGTCGCTGGCCCAGAACCCGCTGACCGGCACCCTCTACGGTGGCACGGGGCCCGCATCCGTCTTCAAGAGCGACGACGGTGGCGACACCTGGACCGACTGCGAGACGATGCGCAACCTGCCGGAGACCATTGACTGGACCTTCCCCAACCCGCCCCATGTGGCCCACATGAAGGGTCTGGACGCCTATGGCGACCGCATTCTGGGCGCAGTGGAAGAGGGCTGGATCGTCCGCAGCTTGGACAACGGCGAGACTTGGCAGGACATCAAGACTGGGACCCACTTCGACGCGCATTATGTCAACACCATGCCGGACAACCCCGATGTTGTGATTCATACCGCGGGAGAGGGCATCTTCAAGAGCGTCAATGGTGGCGAGTCCTTTGTCGACGCCATGGACGGCTTGGACCACCGCTACATGTCGCAGATCATCGTGCACCCTGACCGGCCGCAGGTGCTGTTCACCGCAGCAGCCGAAGTGCCCCCGCCCTTCTGGTTCAAGCGTCCCGAGGGGGCCAACAGTGCGGTGTACCGCAGCGACAACCAAGGCGAGAGCTGGCAGAGACTGGTGGGCGGCCTACCGGAGGTCATGGTGCCTGCGCCCCGTGCGGTGGCCGGAGACCCCGGCGACCGTGACACCTTCTTCATCGGCACCTTCCCCAAGGGCAGCATGTGGATGACGGAGAATGGCGGCGATTCCTTCCGCGAGGTGTTGGACGACATTCCGCCGGTAAATTCGCTGCTGGTGACGCATATCTAGTCACGCGGGGGCGAGCACAACCAGGGCACCCACAAGGGATGCCCCTACCGTGGATACGCGCTAAGCGTAGGGGCGATCCTTGTGGTCGCCCTTTCGTTTTTGCTTGGGCGGCTGGGTACCCACAAGAGGTACCCTTACGGTGTATACGTGATGGTCGTAGGGCCGACCCTTGTGGTCGGCCTGTAGTGTTTAATTGGCCAACTGGGGAGGGCAACCACAAGGGTTGCCCCTACGATGTGATGTAATGGTTGCCGCTACGATATGATTTAGGCTGCGGGGAGCTTGGCCGTCGTTTCGACCTCGATGGACTTGCCGGGAGTGGAGTAGCCGTCGACGAAGGAGTACTCCATTTCCGGGATTTGCGCTGATACTCTGGCGCTGAAGAGATTGCGCAGATCTTCCAACTTCTGGCTGCGGTGGAGGAAGAAGGCGACGTGCACCACGTCGTCCCACGAGCATCCTGCGTCGGCCAGCGAGCCCTCGACGCGTGGCAGTATGTTGTCCAGTTGGTCTGCGAGGGTGGGGAGCACCGCTGTTACGCCAGAGAGTACGGCCATGGAGTCGTAGGTCAGGTAGCGCAGCGGGATGAGGGGCGGGTCGTACTCTTTGAGGAACTTCTCAGCGGACAACGACTGAGGGCGCATGGCCAAGAGGTCGATGGACACCTTGCCTTGAGAGTCGAAATGCTGGGGTGCGATGTAGCTGGAGCTAGACGAACGCGCCCTTCCCGAAAGCACTCTGACCCGCTCAGTGCCGCCTTGGTCGCGGCTGTCGCGGTCGACACCCCAGAGACGTGTACGCACCGTGTTATCGAGTGAGAGGCCCACTTGCCGTAGCGCGGTGTCGAAACGGCCCAGAAGTTCCGTGGTCTGGTCTGTGGCAGTGTCTCCTTGGGTGCCCTCGCCCGAGAGAGCGACGAACTCACGGCCCTGCCAAGGATAAACGGTCATTCTCATTTGTGGCCTCCTATTGGTATGGCTAGGGTTGGTCTGGCTACCGGTTGGGTCTGGGCGACGGGTCGTGAGGCGTAGCTTTGTAATGCAGCCCTTTCACCCCCATCCTAACCTTCCCCCTGAGGGGGAAGGGACTCTTGCACGCCCTGCCCAACGGTTATGTAAAGGTCTCCCTCCGCGGGAATGACAGTATGGGTGAATACTGAGGGTGAGTGGTCTGTTTTCATGGTGATGCGGCGACTACTAGTCCTCGCATCCGGCCCGCATCTTCCAGTATTGCCATGCGCGATCAATGGACACGGGGCGTAGCAGGTTGTCGCGCAATTCCTCAACCTCGCCCGGTAGGAGGTAGTTGACCTCCCCCAAGGGAAGGGAATCGAGCAGAAGCTTGGCGTTGACCTGCAAGTAGATGGCACACATCACCGCTTCTTTCAGCGACGCTGCTGCTACCACGCAGCCGTGGCCCCGCATCAGGGCGGCGCGGTTGGCTCCCAAGGAGAGGGCTAGGTCACGGCCTTGGTCCATGTTGACCACCAGCATCCCGGTCACTCCAAAATTGTCACGTATGTCCCACACGGGCACATCATTACCCATCAGGGCTGCCGTGTGGAACATGGGGCGGAGCGGGACGTTGGTGACCGTGAAGGGGAGTACGGCCAGCGCGTGGTTGTGTATCACCGCCTGAACGTCTGGGCGCTGCTCGAAAATCGCGCCGTGGATGTGCCTCTCGGCGTACAGGGTGCGGCTCTCTTGGGCCACTGAGTCCCCGATCAACGTGTGCTCAACGATGTCGTCGAGGGTCACGATCTCAGGGCTGCGGGAGCAGGACAGCAGGTAACGGTCGGGGTGTTGGGGGTGGCGTATGCTGACGTGGCCGTAGGCGTCCACCACCTCTTCGCGGGCCAGTATCCTGTTGGCGGCTACCAAGTCGCGTAGCTGGCTGTTCAGGTCGTCCATGGCCCTCCCCGTTATGTCAGTGTGCTTGTGTGTCGCCTACGGTAACGCGTTGACGGTCATATCTGCAACCGGCTGGAATGGCCTTGTGTCGAATAGCCACGCATAATCGCGGTCGCGCGAGATGCCGCTCATGGAGACCTTTGCATAACTCTAGCCATGTCCATGAACACTGATATCGAGAGGTCTCGCGATTCAATGAACCGTAGCTTCGAGCAGGCCCTTCACCCCCATCCTAACCTTCCCCCTTCAGGGGGAAGGGAGTTGCCGGGGTTTTCCTAGAGGGTTGTGCAAAGGTCTCCTCATGCGTGGAGAGCGTCTGGTTGCTACGGGCAATGTCGACCGTTATATGCGTAACTGGCGGAAGGTTGGCCTGATTACGCCCAGCCATATGGCGAAGACCATAGATATGGCTGCACCACCGCCCATGGCGATGGGCCAGCTCAGGACGTCGGACATGACGCCCATGGGCAGGGAGCCCACGAACATCAGGGCTGCCGATGCCGTCCACAGGCTCATCACACGGCCCTGCACCTCCCTTGGCGTGGTCATCTGGAGGACGGTTGTGCCCAGCGTCACGTAGCCCATGCTGACCAGCCCCACGAAGAGCAGCAATACCCATGAGGCCCAGTACCAAGGCGACCACGCAAAGGCGAACAGGGTGATGCCGAAGCCCACACTGGTGGCCATGAGCAGCCGGTTTTTGTAGCCAACGCCGCTCATGGCAGCGAGGGCTATGCTGCCCATCAGTGAGCCGATTCCGGCGGCGGTGAGGAGCAGGCCAGCCTCACCTGCCCCAGCGTCCAGAACGTCCTTGGCGAAGGCGGGGAGCACCTGAATGTGGGGGAAGGCGAAGAACCCGATGGCAAAGCCGATGCCGATGACCGTGAGCGTCACCGGGGTGGTCAATGCGTAACGTATACCTGATTGCAGTTCTGCCAGCAGACTGGCGCCCTCCCGCATCCTGGAGGGGGGTTGGGAGCGGATGGGCAGCAGGCACAGGGCGCTGAACCCGTACAAAGAAGCATTCAGGAACAAGGCCACGCTGATGCCAGTTACCTCCACCACTCCGCCACCCAAGGCGGGACCTATGATGCGCCCGCTGTTCAACACGGCAGAGTTGAGGGCCACGGCGTTCATGATGAGGGCTCGGGGCACAATGTCAGCGACGAAGGCCATTCGGGCCGGAAGGTTCAACGCTTGAATCGTGCCTAGGGCAAAGGACGCGGTGTAGACATGCCAAAGGGCAACTCTGTCGGTCACTACCAGCACGGCCAGAGCGAAGACGCAAGCAGCGACCGCCAACTGGCAGCCGAACACAAGCCACCGGCGGTCGAACCGGTCACTCACCAAGCCGCCGAATAACACAAAGGCTAGGTTGGGTATGCCATAGAGCGAAATGACGAGGCCCAACTTGGACGACGAATCAGTGAGCTCCAGCACCAGCCAACCCAAGAGGAAGAACTGCATCCCCATGCCCATGGATTGGAATGTGGTGTTCACCCAGAGCCAGCGGAAGTTCCGGTTCTCGAGGGAACTCCAGAAGCCTATCTTTCTGGTTGCTACCATTTGTGTCGAAACGGTCGTTTGGGTATAGCCAGCATCGCCTAAAGCACCAGTCGATTCTGCGGAGAGTTTAACGAGGCGCAGCCTGATGCGCCCCAGCGTTGTATACTAACAAAAGTTTTTGGGGCAGGAGTTTCCGGGGGGGCAGGAGTTTCCGGGGCAGGCAGATTCCGGCGGTGCCGTAACTTTCACACAGGATGGAATGACATGACGGATGTGCGAGTGCAAGAAAACGTGGTAGTGGGCCAGGGTGGCCAGTATGAGTTGAAGGCTGATGTCTTCCAGCCCGAAGGACAGGACGGACCCACAGCAGCCGTGGTGCTCCTGCCCGGTGGAGGCTGGCAGACCTGCGTGCGCGCGGGCCAAGTGGACCGGTACGGCTACAAGCTGGCCCAAAGGGGGCTGGTGACTGTGGTGGCTGAGTACCGTGTGATGGACCAAGACCCTTGGCCTGCTCAGATTCACGATGTGAAGACCGCCCTGCGCTGGGTCCGGGCAAACGCCAACGACCTTGGCGTCGACCCGAACAGGATCGTCGTCTGTGGCAGCTCTGCCGGAGGACATCTGGCCCTCATCGCGGGCGGAGAGACTACTGGCTTGGAGGGTGAGGGTGGGAACCCCGGCGTCAGCAGTGAGGTTGCCGCCGTGGTCACCATCTATCCCGTCACGGACGTATCAGAGCTTGCCCACAGGCCGGAGCGTGCGCCGATGTTCGGGGCCAACCCCAGCGAGGCCCTGATACGCGAGGCGACGCCTCTATCCTACGCCCAGCCCGGCTATCCGCCGACGATGATGGTGCACGGCACCGCCGACACGAGGGTGCATCACTCCATGACCACACGTATGTACGACGCCTTGGACAATGCGGGTGTACAGGTGGACCTGCACCTGTTTGCGGGTCAGGACCACATCTTCGACACTGACCCTCGATTCAGCGAGCCCATCGCCGACTTCATCGCGTTGTTCGTCGAGCGATACGTCCCTGCTCCTGAGGCAGTGCCCGTGGCCGCAGACAACTAGGCTGGCAGATCGGGGCGACCGCTAATGGGCGATAAACACCGGTCATTTGTAGGGCCAAATGGAGGCATGATAGATGGCTAAGCTGGAGTTCGGGCTGTTCGACCCCCTGCATGGGCATGAGTTCTCCTCCACCAATGCGGCGGAGGTATACGACGAGCACATCCGCCATGTGCAGCAGGCGGAGCAGTTGGGCTACAAATACTACTTCATCATCGAGCACCAGACGGCCAGTGTCAGCCACATGACGGCCCCCACGGTTTACCTGACGGCGGTTGCCCAGCACACCAGCAGCATCCGCTTTGGCCCGATGATATTCCCACTGCCCTTCTACCACCCCATCCGGCTTGCCCAGGATGTTGCCATGCTGGACCACCTGTCCCGTGGCCGAGTGGACTTTGGCATGGGCTTGGGCACCTCGCCCCACGAGTTCACGCGCTGGGCCATGCAGTACTCCGAGCGCAGGGAGCGCTCCGAGGAGGCGATGGAGGTCATCCTCAAGGCGTGGACCGAGGAGACCGTGACCCACTCGGGCAAGTATTGGGAGTTCGATGAGGCCCTGCCCCAACCCCGGCCCTACCAGCAACCTCATCCGCCGGTCTGGGTGGGAGCACACACTGCGCCCTCCTTCGACTACGCGGCCAAGCACAACTTCCATGTGGCGCAGAACATTGATGTCGACCCGGTGATCGCGGAGAACTTCGAGTATTGGCGGGGTGCGTGGCAGAAGCAGGCCCACTCCGGTCCCATGCCTCGCGCATTCCTCACGCGGGCTGTCCATGTCGCCGAGACCGACGCCAAGGCTAGGGAGCAGGCCGAGCCGGGCCTGCTGGTAAGCCTCAACGCGGGCTCGGAGAAGATACGAGACTCTCGCATCGGTTTTGGCCGGCGGGATGGCTACGGACGCGCCAGCGAGCTTGACCGGGTGTTCGAGGGGATGAGCAAGTCCTACGACTTCTGGATGGACAACGGGCTGGCCTTTGTGGGCAGCCCGGACACCGTGGCGCGCCAACTGGATGACTCGCAGAAGCGGCTGGGTTATGACACCTTTTGTGGCAACTTCCACTTCGGCCCCATGGCGGGCACATTAGTGGAGAAGTCTATCGAGCTATTCGCCAAAGAGGTGGCGCCCCACTTCAGCTAACGCCCCTGAGCGATAGTGGATCACTACGGCGTCAGAAAAGACAAAAGACAGATGAAGGGCTACCCAGACTGCTGGCTATTCCGGTAAGTATACGTACGAGCCCGAAGGAAAGTCTTATATCGTGGGGACTTTTAACTGGCCTCTGAGGATTTCCAGCATGGATGGCCAACAGGCCAGGGATACAGAAGCAGCGGTGGATACCGCCGCGGCCTATACCACAGTCCCCTCTCGCTTGCTGCGCGAGTTGGGGGTTGTGCCAACGGGCAAGCGCAGATTCCTGCTGGCCGACGGGAGTCGGACCGAGATGGACTACGGGCAGGCATGGGCTACGGTAGACGACGAGAGCGTGGTAACCATAGTGGTCTTTGGAAAAGACGACGACCCATCTCTGCTCGGCGCCTATACGCTGGAGGGCTTAGCCTTGGCGGTGGACCCCGTCGAACAGCGACTGGTCCCCACTCATCTGATCATGTACTAAGAGAGGCAACTCTCTCCTAACAGCGCAGCCATCTGAAGAGCGCCGCCATTTCACGAGTCCTTGAGTCGATCCACGCCTCATCAGGCGGTTCCGAACCTGTCCCTGTCGCATCAGGGCGGTACAAGCCGCCATCTCCGAGGGCTTGGAGGTCCCGGCAACTTAGCCACACGGTGGCCTGATCCGACCGAACGCTAGTGGCGGACGCCTATTGTGCTCGAATAAACTGGTCCAGCACCGACGCCAGCTCTCCCGGAACGGCGACGTTGGGCGAGTGGCCGATGCCGTGGAACATGTGGAGGGAGCGGGAATCTTCGGGCAGGGCTAGGTACTCTGCCAGAATCTGGTCCACGCCGACCGTGGTGTCCAAGTCGCCGCCCACCACCATGCACGGTACGCGAATTTCGTTGAGCCGGTCGCGAAGCTTCAGTTGCGACATGGAGCGGCGTCCTCCGACGGCCCGTTCCACTGGATTGCGAGCTACGTCGCCCATTACTGCGTCGGCAAAGGCCGTGGGAACATGGGGCCCGCTTACCGATGTGTCGCCGCGAGTGAAGGAGCCGTCAGCGAACTGGGCCCGGATCGTCTCCTCCCAGTCGGGGGAGAGGGAGCGGCCGTTGAGAGGCGCGGGATTGAGCAGCACCAACTTCTTGAGGCGCGACTGATCGTTCAGGGCATACTGGGCCACAGTGGCTCCACCCATGGAGTGACCCACCAAGGTGAAGCCATTCAACCCCAATGATTCGACTGCGTTGGCTAGGTCGCTGGCAAAGTTTTCCACACTGTAGTCGTCTTCCGACGGGGTACGGGCGGAGTCGCCAGCGCCGCGGTTGTTCAACGCCAGCACCCGGTAGGCTGTTGGGGCCATCTTCTCCATCGTAAGTTGCCAGAGGCGCGCCGACATGGTGTAGCCATGTACCAGCAGCACGGTCTCCGGCCCGTTGCCGTGGCAGTAGTATTGCAGGCGCACATTGCCAGCTTGAACTTGTTCAGAATCCATGGTCTCGTCTCCTTCGAAAGGATGTGGGGATCAAGAGTGGGGTTGGATTAGGGGGCGCTGCCGTGCATCAGCTCGGCCCACCGCCTGTAGAAGTTGCGCTGGGTCATCTCGCTGAAGCGGTAGTCGCTGGTCATGCCGCCCAGCTCGTCGCTGGGGTGTTCGTGGCCTAGGCCCATGGTGGTGTTCAGGGGGTAGCGACAGGCGACGGAGCCTGCTGCGGTGCGGGTGCATTCCTGCCAGTTGTCCATATCGTCCTGCTCGAAGGTGCCCGATGGCCCGAAACCGCGTGTGCCCGCCAGTCGGAAGGCGTTCTTGACGCTGGCAGGGGCTGCCTTGTCGACGTAGGTCCAAGCCCATACCTCGGTCTGGTTCGGCCCGCGCGGGTGCCACACCCGCATGGTGCGGGAGGTGACCCGGAGCATTGAGAATGAGGGGAAGACAGTAGCTACAACCGGCTCCACGATGTCCAGACGTGGCCCGAGCCGTTCGCGCACCTCGGCGCGAATGGAGTCCTCGTAGGCCAGAATCTCCGGCACCGCAGGGTCGATGGCTTCGTCGGGGCCGAACCCCAGCATTCCGTGGCCGTTGGGCATCGCTACCTGCCTTCCCACGCCAGCGGCCTTGCCCGACTGGGCTTGGCTGAACCCCATCTGTATGGCCGAAAGGTGGGTCCACCCGACATGGTGACCATCGCCACAGAAGTTCTCCGCGGCCAGTTTCCAGTTGCAGGGTATGGTCCATTTGTAGACCCCAGGAAGGGCCTCGGCTCCGCCCTCGCGCCGGTCGAAGAAGGTGTCGAGATACCAAGCCATCTCTCCCAAGTAGTCCCGTAGCGGGGGAGCACCTGCATCGAAGGTAGCAAATACCAAGCCCTTGTAGGTGTCCAACTGGGCTACGGGAACGAGACCCCATCTGGAAGTATCCAGTTCGTCGTAGTAGGCCTCTTTGAGGCTGGGGACGGCGATGAGCTTGCCATCGCTGCCGTAGGTCCAGCCGTGGTAGGCGCAGACGAAGGCTGAGGCGTTGCCTGAATCAGCGCGGCATACGTGGTTTCCCCGATGCCGACACACATTGAGGAAGGCGCGAATCTTGCCGTCGCGGCTGCGGGTCACCAGCACGGGGTCCTCGCCCATGTAGGTGGAGAAGAAGTCGCCGGACTTGGGTATTTGGCTCTCTTGGCATAGGAAGAGCCAGCAGCGGGCGAAGATACGCTCCAACTCCTGCTGATAGACGGTTGAGTCAGAGAAGATGTGGCGGCTCAGCAGGCCGGAGTCGATGTCTGAGGGGGCGGTCATTTGTTGCGGTTTCTTCCCGGTATTGTTCGTGACTGACGAAGCAAATATAGCACAATACCGCCGTCATCATGGTGACGAGGGTGGGTACCGGACCGACCATGCGGTGAGCGGCACCTCGCTGCGGGCTCGGATAGCCCGCTGGGGCCACGTATGAGGATGAAAATGGGGGTGCGTCCCTCCTCCGGGCGGTTGGTCCGACTGGCCACTCACCCCCATCCTAACCTTCCCCCTGAGGGGGAAGGGACTCTCGGTCTGATTGGCTCCGACGGAGGCCATTTTCCAAGCAATTGCGCATGGCCCGCTGGGGGCCACGTATGAGGATGAGAATGGGGGTACGTTGATATATTGGACGCGACTTGCCCAAGAGTCCGGGCCGTGGGTCCCCGCCTTCGCGAGGATGACGGGGGCGGCTGCTTGCTAGTGCTTGGACAGCTCCTTCATAGCAATGACGGGGGTGGTCGATTACTGAGGGTGCGTGGTCTATTTTCGTGGCACGGAGGCTGGTGTGACACGACCATCAACTTTGAACGGTTGGGGAAGGTGTTATGCAAAGGCCGCGGCAGGCCCTAGAATAGGGCAAAGTTCGACGCTGAGGGGTGGGACAGGATGAGTGCGACACCGGCCAAGGCCCTGATTTTCGACGTTTTTGGCACAGTGGTGGACTGGCGCAGCAGCATCATCGGGCAGTGCCAGCAATTCGGGGCTCGCAAGGCCATCTCCGCCGACTGGGATGCCTTCGCCGATGCATGGCGGGGCCGGTACCAGCCCTACATGAACAAGGTGCGTGTCGGCGAGTTGCCTTGGACCAATCTGGACGGCCTCCATCGAATGATGCTGGAGGATACTCTGACGGAGTTTGAGATCGGCGGGCTCAGCGAGGATGAGAAGGCGGAGGTGACCGGCTTCTGGCACCGGCTGCACCCTTGGCCTGACTCGGTGCCCGGCCTGTATCGGCTGAAGGCCCAGTTCATCATCGCGCCCATGTCCAACGGCAACGTCGCCATGATGACAAACATGGCCAAGTTCGCGGGCCTCCCTTGGGACTGCATCCTAGGGGCTGAATTGGCCCGCCACTACAAGCCGGACCCTGAAAGCTATCTGACGGCAATCCAGCTATTGGGCATGCAACCGGAAGAGGTAGTAATGACGGCGGCACACCAAGGCGACTTGCTGTCGGCGCAGAAAGCGGGACTGCGCTCTGCCTTCATACCTCGGCCCATGGAGCGTGGCCCTGGGCGCACTCCCGACCCGACACCCGATCCGTCGTTCAACGTGGTGGCCACGGATTTCGTGGACTTGGCGGAGAAGATGCGGGCACTGGCGTAGTGTGCTGCGACCAGCCGCTTGGAAGAAGTCTTGAATCAGCCCTCACTCCACGAAACCCGGAACCCGAGGTTCTTGCGCAGAGAGGCATAGCTCCTTTAACCCCATCCCAACCTCCCCCCTCTAGGGGGAAGGGGTTGCTCTTCACCTTCGTTGGAGGGGTTCAGGGTGAGGGTTAAACTGCCATCGAACTCGGCGAACGAGAGCCTACAGGTCCGTCCAGCTCTCAGTGGACATCATCTGGGCCCAGCGTCCGTAGTAGCTGCGGTGGCCCATTTCGCTGTACCGGTAGTCACTGACCCGGGCCATGAACTCCTCGTCGAAGTCCTCGTGGCCTACGCCCATCTGAATGTTGAGCGGGAGTTTTTTCGAGACTACGCCGCGGGCGCTGTTGGTGCACTCCTGCCAGTTGTCCATGTCATCCTGCTCAAAGGTTCCTGAAGGGCTGAAGCCACGGGCTACGGCACGGCGGTGGGCGGCCTTCTCCTCGGGACTGGCTGCCTTGTCGACATACCCCCAAGACCAGACCTCAATCTTGTCGGGACCGCGGGGATGCCAGACGCGGAAGCTCTGGGACGTGCTGCGCAGCAAAGAGAAGTTCGGGAACACTGTGCCCACGATGGGGGTCACCAAGTCGATGCGCGGGCCGAGTCTCTGTCGCACTTCCTCACGATGTCGCTCATCGTAACCCAGCAGCTCCGGCATGGGCGGGTCGGTGGGGTCGGTGGGGCCGAGGCAACTGATGACGTGGCCCCTACCGGGAATTACCACTTTCCCGCCGGTATTGGCTCTCCCGGCGTTGGTGGTCTGGCTCAAGCCCACCTGGATGGCACCAAGGTGAGTCCAAGCCACATGATAGCCGTCGCCACAGAAGTTGTCGGCGGCCAGCTTCCAGTTGCATGGGACGACCCATTTGTGCATGCCTACCATGGCCTCGGTGCCGCCCTCGCGACGATCGAAAAAGGCGTCCAAGTACCATGCCATCTCGCCTAGGTAGTCCCGTAGCGACGGGGCCGATGGGTCGAAGGTGCCGAAGACCAGCCCTTTGTAGCTTTCTACTTGGGCCACCGGCATCAAGCCCCACTTGGAGGTATCCAACTCGTTGTAGTAGGCCTCCTTGAGGCTGGCCACGGCTATGAGCTTTCCGTCGGTGCCGTAGGTCCAGCCGTGATAGGCACAGACAAAAGCTGAAGCGTTGCCTGCATCGGCGCGGCACACGCGGTTGCCGCGGTGACGGCATACGTTGAGGAAGGCGCCGATCTTGCCGTCGGCTTGGCGAGTAACGAGCACTGGGTCTTCGCCCATGTAGGTGGAGAAGAAGTCGCCTGAGTTTGGTATCTGGGACTCGTGGCAGAGGAAGAGCCAGCAGCGGGCGAAGATCTGCTCCTGTTCCTGCTGGTAGATTTCGGGGTCGATGAAAATACTCCGGTCGACCAAGCCGGATTGGGCGTCGACCAGAGACATAGCCTCAGTTGCCATTACAACCTGCCTTTGTTCAGACCAGTCTTACAGGGGCCTTTACCTGAGTTTAGATTATACACTCGGCCGGGACGACGGTGTGTGCCCAACCATTCCGGTGATCCTCCGCTCATTTCCATTTGCGACGGCATGCGTTTCATTGATTGGTATGGCTGGGAGGATTGCAGGGGTTGTGGTCCAGAGCAGGTGTGAAAACGAAAGGCTGGAGCAATCTCCAGGGTCAGTCCCCAGCCTGTATTGAGGCTAGACGAGACGCGCCGGGTGTGTCAACGGGCGTCTGTCAGGGTAGGGTATAAGGGGAAAGAAGAGGCCCGAAGCGAACGCTCCGGGCCTCCATGTGTGGCCGTTAACTAACTGCAGGCGTTACTGCCGGTGGGGCACGTTCTCGTAGCTGTTGAAGTCAACGATGGGCCCGGGCAGCAGCTCCCATGTGTCGATGCGTGGGCCGATTGGCAGGATTTGCGGCTCGGAGTACATGTTGACCAGCATGGCATTGTCAAACAGCCAGCGAGACATGTCAGCCGTCGCCTTAAAGCGTGCATCGTCGTCGTTGATGCTGGTGGCATCGTCGATCATGTCCTGGAAGTCGGGATGCTCGAAGCCGTAGTTGAACCCACCTGAAACGTCATAGAACAACTGCATGAGCCAGAGAGGCTCGATCTGCTGACCCAACCCATGGCTGTAGAAGCCTTGGTAGTTGCGCACCACCAGCGTGGGGCGGAAGGCGGAGTAGGGTTCGTTGCGCTCGTTGCACTGGACATTGAGGACTTCCAACCACCTGATGCAAACTGCGGTGGCGCCTACCTTTCCCTGTGGGAAGAGGTCGGGGTGAACCATGTCGACCTTGAAGCCGTCGGGGTAGCCCGCCTCTACCATCAGCTCCTTGGCTTTGGTTTCATCGTAGGGGTAGGCTAGCTGGTCTAGGTTCTGCTGGTTGAAACGCCCTCTGTGGCCGCCCCAGTTGCTGATATAAGCAGCCTCTCCATCTCCAAAAGTGAGGTTGTTTACCAACTTTTGTCGATCGAAGGCATAGTTGAGGGCCAAGCGGACCTTGAGGGCCGTCTGCCACTCTTCGGACGAGGTGTCGCGATCACAGGGTATGAATGCGTGCGAGCAATCGAAATAGCCCTCGGCCAGCTTGGCCCTAACATTGCCCTCGGCGTCGGGGACGTGGGTCGAAGCCGGTTCGCCCGGCTGCCCGCCATCAAGATCATCGGGGCCGGTGTGCATCATGCCGAAAATTTGAACACGATTGGTGATGGCATCGGGGAAGGCGATGAACTTGTGGTCAGGGTTATTGGAATCCTTGAGCTCCTGAATGCCTTCCAGACCGAACTTCCCTGTGTCGATGTTCTCAGTAAGGAAGTTGGCTATCCGGGTTGATTCCTCGGAGATACCTTGCCAATTAAGGAACTGCCAATCAGGGGCCCTCCGCCAGTGGTCCTGAACACCGCGCATTCTGTAGAACTCACCTGTTCGGAAATCAACAATCTCCCATGATCCGGAATAAACGGGCTCCAGGGTAGAAGCTTCGTCACCCCTTTCCAGGATGTGACGGCTGCTCTGGAAGCTGAGGATCGACCCTGCGGGCTGCTTGGTGTACCAGAAGACCTCGAAGCTTTCAGTAGGGCGTTGCAACTGAACGGTGAGGTCATCGATCTTGGTTAGGGCGCACTCATCGCACAGGTACGCTCTGAGGGTGCCAGCTTTGACGGCATGGACAGACCCATCGTCCGTCACCAAGTCTATGTTGAACAGAAAGTCGTCGGCGTTGAACTCACCCCAGTCGCCAAGGTTGTCGTGCCACTTCACACCCGGCTGTAGGTGGAAAGTGTAAACGACGCCGTTGGCCGTTTCGTCCAAAGTCCAGTCCTTTACCAAACGACCAGTGGTCTGGCTGTTGGGGTCGTTGTGGAACATGGACTCGCCCACAGTAGTCATCAGGAAGCGTAGAGTGGCGTAGGTGGCGTCCCTGTTGTTGAAGACAGCCGGGCCGACCTCAGGCATGGCCACGTTAAGTGTGCCTTGGGGTTCCATCATGGTCGGGGCCATGGCCGGGGTGGGGGTTGCCACGGGCATGGCAGCCACAACTGCGGACTCTACCGCCTGACTGACGGCGGACTGCAGGTCATCTGCGGTCATGCCCTCGCGGCCGGCGGCTTGCACCGCTGCCGTCACCATGGCCTGTATCTCCTCGGGAGAAGTACCCTCTGGCGCCATGGCCTCAACGCTCTGAGTTACCAAATCAGATATCTCTTGGGCGCTGACTCCGGCGCTGGGATCGGGGGTGGGCATGGCGGCCATGGCTGCCGCTACGGCGTCCTGAATGTCACCCGTTGAGACATCGGGAGCAGGGGCGATGGTTGCCTCCTCACCGCAGGCGATGATTATCGCTAATAGAACTACCAGAAGGCCTACAGTAAGGAATCTGAAACGGGTTATAGCTTGCATTGCCCACCCTCTCAAGAAAGTTAGATTCCCATCCGAGCACTGGCACGTCTTCTTGCATCGCGCACAGTCCGCCAGATTCGCAGTAAGGTAGCATTGCCCTTTCTGACTTGTCAATGCTGCTCCCAATCCCCGATGACACCCCGCGTACGACCGCGCCTCTCCTTAAGACCTGCCTAAAGACCTGCCTAGCTATGGTACGATGGCCGTGCTAGAGAATGGATACAGTCAAGTGGGTAATAGCAGACCGTACACACACAGGCGATACACGGTTAGACCATGCACAGGGCAATAAACGGGCCAATTAACGTCTGGCCATTAGTCATTCTCTAGCCACTAGTCACTTGGAGGTCGCGCCATGAGCTTTAGCCGGATATACACGGGGGATGATGGCGAGTCTCACATTGAAGAGTTGGATCTGGCGTCACATCCTGAGCTGACTACTCTGCACCAAGCGACGGGCGTCGTCTTCCGCGAGTGGCCTGCGGGGCGGTTCAGCGACTGGCATGTTGGTCCGCGCCGTCAGTACGTCATCACCCTTACGGGCGAGGCGGAAATCGGCTTGTGGGACGGCTCGGTGCACCGTTTCGGGCCTGGGCATGTGAATCTGGTGGAGGACCTGACGGGTCGTGGGCACACCACGCGCGTCGTCGGTGACGGCCCCCGCCTCACTGTAACGATTCCCCTAGATTAGGAGAGACAGCGGTCTAGGTTCCGGTGGGGTAGCAGCTACCGCAAGAGGAGACGCCTGGACTACAGGTCGTCGCGCACCTGACGGGCTACCTCCACCAACAGCTCGCACTTGGCCCGCGCGAACTCCCTGCTGGTGGTCATTAGCCCGCAGTCTGGAGCAATCAGCAAATTCTGCGGAGGTATGTGGCGCAGAGCCTGACGCACGCGGCCGGTTACAGCTTCAACCGACTCCATTGGGGCGTCGTCTCCTGGATCGACGCAGCCGAAAACTACGAGCCTGTCCCGGCATTGGCCTAGGACGGCTGTGTTGTAGCCGCTGCGGGCGAACTCCACAGAGAAGCCACCAATGGACGTCTCCATAAGGAGAGGCAGCAGGCCATCATACCGGTGCTCGTGCTGCTTGGGCCCAGTGCCGGGATAGCCGTAGCAGAGATGGACGATGGAGGGGATGTGCAGGCCCTCCAAGCAGCGTTCCAAGGCCCTCTGTCCGTAGTCGGCGACCTTCTCGTGGTAACGAGTCATGGCCGGCTCGTCGATCTGCACGATATCGCACCCAGCGGCCTGTAGCTCCAGCAGTTCGGAGTTAAGCGCGGCTGCGACATCCATGGCCAATGCTTCCTCATTGCCGTAGGCCTCGTCATAGGTGCTGTCCACGACTGTCATGGGGCCCGGCACGGCCATCTTCACCGGCTGGCCGCTGTAAGTCTTGGCAAACTTGAGGTCGTCAAGGGTAGCCGCGTGGCGCCGACGAATCTCTCCCACGACGCGGGGCACGGGCCTGTCGATGCCGATGCGTCTTCGTATGCTCTTGGGGCGCAGTTCCTCCAAGTCGATGCCGTCCCAAGCCGCCAGTAGGTGATTGATGAACTGGACGCGCCGCTGCTCCCCATCAGTGATGAGGTCCAGGCCGACCTGCTCCTGCTGCCGAATCACCAAGAAAGTGGCATCGTCCTGCGCCTGCTGCAACGCCTCCCCGGTGAGCACGAAGGAGACACTGGTAAGTTCAGAACGGGCCAGCCACGAGGGGCGCGGGAAGCTTCCAACAGTAGTGGTAGCAACGGGTGGCAGATCCATGGGGTGTCCCTCCAAGGTTTTGTGGCGAGGAACGGGGTCGAGGCAAGGTAGCATCGGGGGCGCGGTGAGTCAACGGTGGCGGGGCGGTAGAAGCAGTCGATTGACCCGTTGCGGTGGGTATGCTATAAGCGGCTGACAAGAGCACGGCCTTTTTCGATGGTTTCAGTGGCGATTAAGTGGTTGAAGCGTATCCATACTAATTAGCTGTTCCGAGAGGAGGCGCTGTCATGGCGACTGACGTAAAGGGGTTGGTGGACGCGAAGCAGGGCCTCGTCAGCAGGCGCATCTTCATTGAGGATGAGATTTACCAGCAGGAGCTGGAGCGAATCTTCGCCCGCTGCTGGCTCTTCCTGTGCCATGAGACACAGATACCGGACCCCGGCGACTTCTTCTCTACCTATATGGGAGAAGACCCAGTCCTAGTGACCCGCGGTCAGGACCGGGTCATCCATGCCTTCCTCAACGTGTGCCGACACCGTGGCAACCGGGTGTGTCGAGCCGATGCCGGCAACGCTTCCGCTTTCGTGTGCGCCTACCATGGCTGGACCTATGGCACCGATGGCAAGCTCATCGCCGTGCCCAGCCTGAAGGAGGCCTATTACGACGAACTGGACACGTCAAAGTGGGGCCTAATGCCAGTTGCGCAGTTGGACACTTACAAGGGGCTGGTATTTGCCACGTTTGCCCCCGACGCGCCCCCACTGAACGATTATCTCGGCGGAATGAAATGGTATTTGGATGCCTTCTTCGACCGGCGTGAGGGTGGCATTGAGGTGTTCCCCGGCATGCAAAAGTGGGTTATTCCCTGCAACTGGAAGATGCCTGCGGAGAACTTCGCCGGCGACTCTTACCATGTGCCTTGGACCCACCTCGCGGCCATCAGGACCGGCTTCAGCACCGGCGCAGGCACGACCGACCGGAACCCCGGAGGCAAGCAGGTCTCACCGGGCAACGGGCACAGCATCCTGGTCATCGACCCCAAGGATTCTGCCGACCCACCCATCCCGGAAATACTGGCCTACGAGGAGTCTATTCTCCCCGAGATACAGGAGCGGCTGGGTCCTCGGATGCAGAAGATGATTCCCACAGTCGGCACCGTGTTCCCCAACTTCTCCCTGCTGCGGGCAGTATCGCGCACACTGCGTGTGTGGCACCCGCGTGGTCCGGACAAGATCGAAGTCTGGGCGTGGTGCTTCGCCGACAAGGCGGCCCCGCCAGAGGTGAAGGAGATACTCCGGAAGTACGGGGCTCGCGGCTTTGGCCCCTCTGGAACGTTCGAGCAGGACGACATGGACAACTGGCAGGAATGCACGCGCACTGCCTACGGGACGATGAGCCGGCGCCTTCCAGTGAACTACAAGATGGGGTTGGGCCACGAGGGCTTTGACCCCGACGCTGGCGCTTGGGCCAGCCATGACCGCTACAACGAGGTCAATCAGCGGGGATTCTACAGCCACTGGGCGCAGTTGATGGAGGGTGACTAGCACAGCTACGGCAGTGTGAGATCAGGGGTTTTCACCCCCATCCCAACCTTCCCCCTCGAGGGGGAAGGGGGCATTACAGCCCTCCCAGATCAGATGGTGAATCTGTCCTCTGGTTATCGGCTTCCGCCGGTATGACGAGTTGATGCTGGGGTCCGGCTACTGGGCGGTAAAGCCACCGTCGACGACCATGTTGTTGCCGGTAACGAAAGAAGCGGCGTCGGAGCAGAGCCAGACGACTGCCTCGCCGATCTCGGAGGGACGCCCCATGCGACCAATGGGTTCGCTGGCAATGGCCTTGTCCTCGAATTCTGCGAAACGGGACATGGTGCGCTCTATGGCTGGGGTCTGAATGTAACCGGGGCAAACCGAGTTGATGCGGATGCCCTTGTCGGCGTATTCCAACGCTGAGATCTTGGTCAGTCCGTTTACCCCGTGTTTGCTGGCGATGTAGGCGGCGTTGATGCGCATGCCCACCAGTCCGGCAACGGATGCAGTGTTGACGATGGCGCCTTTGCCTTGACGCAGCATGTGGGGTATCTCGTTCTTCATGCAGAGCCAGACGCCCTTGAGGTTGAGGTTCATCAGCTTGTCCCATTCATCCTCGGCGTACTCGTGGGTCAGCGAGCGGTCGTCGCCAGCGATGCCAGCATTGTTGTGAGCGCAGTCGATGCGGCCGTAGGTGTCGACGACCCTCTGCACCATGGCCTCGACCTGCTCCCGCTGAGACATGTCGGCCCGGATGAAGATGGCCTCGCCTCCCGTGTCCTGAATCATGCGGACCGTCTCTTCACCGCCATCGGTTATGTCGACCACGGCGACCTTGGCCCCTTCCCGCGCGAAGGCCAATGATGTGGCCCTTCCGATGCCGGACCCCGCACCAGTCACCAAGGCTATCCTGTCCTGCAAGCTGTCAGCCATTGCTATCTCCTTTCGAGGGCCGAGAATCGGAGCTATTGGCCCCAAGCTAGCACCAAGGTCATGACGGGTCAACAGCGGGCGGCTTCTGGTAGAATGCGCGGTAACAAGACTACGAGTAAGGAATCAGGGGGAGAGCGCGATGCAGGCAGGGGAGACGGCTGTATTCGGCGGTGGGTGCTTCTGGTGCACCGAAGCGGTGTTTCTCGACCTAAAGGGGGTGACGTCGGTACTTCCTGGATATGCAGGAGGGAATATCCCGGACCCCACTTACGAGCAGGTATGCAGCGGGAGATCGGGCCATGCCGAGGTGGTGGAGATCAAGTTCGACCCAGGCCAGGTGGCCTTCGAGCAACTGCTAGCGGTGTTCTTTGCCACCCATGACCCTACGACCCTCAATCGCCAAGGGGCCGACGTTGGAACTCAATACCGCTCCACGGTGTTGTACGCCAATGATGAGCAGAAGAGCATGGCAGAGGCGATGATCGCCGAACTGAACCAGTCAGGCGCCGAGGGCGTTGGCATTGTCACCACCGTCGAGCCTCTGGACATTTTCTACGAAGCCGAGAAGTACCACCAGCAGTTTTACGCCCGCAACTCTACGGGGATGTACTGCCAGTACGTCATAGACCCCAAGCTGGCCAAGCTGAGAGGCAAGTTCCCGGAGCGGACACGGCGCTAGACGTATTCTGCCCCCGTTAGTGTGACGGAGAGCATGAAAAGGCCCCCTCGCTTCGTGAGGGGGCCTCTCACATTTTCTAAGGACTGGCCGCTATTACAGCGGGCCGCCGAGGAACATGTTGGATTGCTTGTGGAAGACCTGTACCCGGTGGCGGGCCACCTCCAGCACGTAGACGCGTCCTTCGTCGTCGACTTCCACGGCTACGGGTCCCTGGAATGGCTTCTCCCGTTCTGCTAGGCTTTGGGCCAATTGCCTGCCCATGACCATGGAGGGGTCGATCTGCACACGCTCTCGGCCCCACTGGGAGAGGGTCGCCTCACCCAGCAGCTTGGTAACGAAGGTACCGTCGGGAGCGAACACCTGTAGGCGGTCGTTGCGGAAGTCGGTCACGTAGATCGTGCCGCCCTTGTCCACTGCTACCGAAGTCGGCCGGTTGAACTCGCCATCACTTGTCCCTGACGAACCGAACTTCATGAGAGGCCGCCCGTCGGGGGAGAACTTCTGGATGCGGTCGTTGCGCCAGTCGGCCACGTACACGTCGCCCGTTGCGTCCACTTCTATGCCCCAAGGCAGGTTGAACTGGCCGTCGCCGCCGCCGAGGGAACCCCATGTCGATAGGAATTTACCGTCTTTGGTGAAGTGCTGCACTCGGTGGTTGGCACTGTCGACGAGATAGAGGTTGTCGTCTTGGTCGAAGGCCAATCCCGAAGGCTTGTTGATCTGGCCCGGGGCGTCTCCAAGGGTGCCCCACTTACCAACCCACTCGCCGTTGCCGTCGAAGATGGAGATGCGATTGGACCACTCGTCGGCAACGTAGGCGTTCCCTTGGGAGTCGATGGCCACGCCTGTGGGCCAGACGAAGGTTCCATCGGGAGCATCGTCATAGGACTCGTCGGGCCCTGTCTTGCGCCCGAACTGGCCTACGTACTCCTCGTCCACGGTGAAGACGGTGACGCGCCGACAGGGGGTCAAGGCAGCCGAATCTGTGCCCCGGTTCACCACGTAGAGGCGGCCGTCGTGGCCGCGGGTGATTGCCACAGGGTTGAAGAAGCCATTGCCTCCGCGCAACTCTTGGCGACCAATGGTGTGACTGTATTGGAAGGTTATAGGTGCAACTTCAGTTACCATATCTACCTCTTCACTTCTAGGTCCTCTTCACTTCTGGGGCCTCTTCACTTCTAGGGCCTCTTCAGTTCTCTGGCCTCTGATGGTTCTCAGAATTTAGGGCTTCATAAGGGTGACACCGCTAGGGTAACGCCGGTACCGGGACCAGTTGGTTTAGCGGATGAAGTCCAGTTGCTCGAAGGAGCCACCGAGGATGTCGTGGGAATCTACGCCCATCCACTTCTCCAGCAGGGTGGCGTAGGTGCCACGGAAGTCGTTGTTCCACTGCAGGTCGCCCTCATCTAGTTCGCCCGGCTCCAAGGAGGGGTACTCGCCGTAGAGGCCTCCCCTTACCGCGTCGCCGATGACGAAGGCCACTCCGCCCGCACCGTGGTCGGTGCCGGAGCCGTTCTCTTTGACACGCCGCCCGAACTCGGTGAATACGAGGGTCACGACCTCTTCGCTGGCATCGTGTTCGGCTAGGTCGTGGTAGAAGTCGCTAATGGCGTTGGACACGTCCCTCCACAGGTTGGGCATGGCAGTGTTCTGGTTGGCGTGGGTGTCGAATGCGCCGGGATTGAGGCCAGTGTAGAGGACACGGGTGCCAAAGCCAGCTAGGTGCACTTGGGCAACGTTCTTGAGCCATTGGGCAAAGGGTGAGCCGCCATACTCGACGCTGGAGGTGTAGTTCACCGGGGCGGTGCTCAGGATGTCTGCGCCCTTGAGGGCGTCCAGACCGGTCTGGGACAGGTACTCGCTCACAGCGCCTGTGCCGATCATTGGCGAGTACATGCGAGCGAAGATGTCGAGGGCCTCGACCCGTTGGTCGTCGCCCTGTATGCCAGTGAGAACTCCATAGGTCTCGAGGTTGCCCACGGAGGCGACGGAGACTCCGGGAGCGGCCATCGCCCGCGGCAGCCCACGACCGAAGTTGACGCCGGTCAGGACGTTCTCCTTATCGGGGTCGAGCTCACGTATCGTGCGCCCCAGCCAGCCATCAGTGGCCATGCGCTCCGGCTCGGCGGTATGCCAGATGTCCATGGAGCGGAAGTGGGAGCGTATCGGCTTGGGATAGCCGATGCCTTGGAGCACAGCGACCTTACCTTGGTCGTATAGCTCTTTCATGGGAGCCATCGCAGGATTGAACCCGACCTTGTCATCGACGGCCAGCACCTGGTCGGGATCTACCCTCAATACTGGACGGTTGTCGACATACAGCGGGTCGCTGTATGGGATAAAGGTGTTGAGGGCGTCGTAGGCGCCCGACATCTGGAGCACCACCAGGACCGGGTCCTTCTTGTTAGCTGCCACTTTTCCTCCTTCTTTACCGGTGAGGCTTACCGGCTTTACCGGTGGGGCTTTACCGGTGGGACAGTCGATAGTTCTGCTTGCGTCGCAAAGGTGATTATTTGAACTCCAACTGCTCTTGACCTAGATACGATCAGTCTGCATTTGCGACCTGCTGAGATGGGTTGGAGGGGGTTGGTCGGACCAGAGGGACCGATACAAGAGTATTACCCATCGGGACCTCCACCGATTCCAAAGAACTGGGGCATGCGAATGGCCAGCCTTCCTTCTCCATCTCGATGATATAGTCAGACAACATGCTTTCGGCGTTCACCAGAGCCTCGTCCAGCGTTACTCCCACTGCACCGATGTCGAGGTCGGGGAAAACCACGCCATAAGCGTCAGCATTGCCGTCCCACTCTACCAGTGCTGGGTATGTGACCATCATGGCTACTTTGGCCATCCTGCTTTGTTATGTATCGAGGCGGCTGTTCCTTTGGGAAGGTCCCCCCGGTGCCGGGGGAGCGGGATCACTTCCCGAATTGTTGGATGCTTGTAAATGTCATGCCTTCCAGCGTTGCGGACCAAGAACCAACCTTCCAGTTCGAGTCTCCTCCGTATTCTGTCCCTGTTGAGTTCCACCTGCTAGGCGTACAGGTACTCCCTTGTGGCTACGATCATCTGGAGGGTTTGGGTGACCTGCTCCGTGAATTCTGGGTTGTCGCTACGGATTTCGCCACGGGCTTGGGCGCGGCTCACCAGCATCTCCCGAGTGTCTGGGGCCAACTCGTAGTACCCCATCATGCGCAGGCAGCCGTCCACCAGTGCCTCTGGGGAGACGACTGGGCCGTTCGACGCTACGGCTTGAATAATCTCCTGGATGCCGGGGTAGCTGATGTCGCCCACCAAGTCGGCGGAGAAGTTGATGCGTTCCACCAATGTCCCGCCGTCAATCCACTCCCTGCCGGTATGCCATCCTTCGACAGATGGCGGGTTGAGGAACTCCTGCCCCATGTACTTCATCTCATTGAACAGGGAGTCGAAGCCGGGGCGGGGGGTGGTCCAATCACCGATAAGACGCATCATGCCGATGACCGTCTCGGCGGGGCTCTTGATGTGCCGGAGGCGGGCGTTCTTGAAAGCGTCGGAGTTGAACAGCACCCGCAACATGGAGCGGATGTCGTAGCCCGAACGGAAGTACTCGTCTTCCAGCATCTTGATGGTGTCGGGGTCTTCAGGGGGAGTGTCCATCCAAGAGGGGACGCCTACGTCGTCGGCTACGAAGTAGTTGTACAGATGGCGGGAGAGGAACCGGGCCGTAGCAGGCTGCTTGGCGATGATTCCGACGATGTCCTCGCCGTTGAAGTTGCCCGTCTCTCCGAGGAAGGTCTTGACGCCGTCGTCGTGGTCGGCGGGGTTATAGAAGAACTGGGGATGGTACCGGCCATAGGGCTGACCGGGAATGGAGTTGGCGATAGTCCAGCCGGTGAAGGCGCGGGAGCACTCCTTGACGTCGTCCTCGCTATAGTTGAACTCGCCGTTCATGCCCACACCCATGGAGAAGAGCTCCAAAAGCTCACGCCCATAGTTCTCGTTAATGGCGCCGTTGTGGCTGAGGCAGTTGTCCAAGAAGTAGACCATCGCCGGGTCGCGTGATACCTCGAGCAACAGGTCCTTGAAGCTGCCCATGCCGTAGGTGCGAAACATCTCCAGTTCAGCATGAGACGCCGGCTGGCTCTGCAGCTTGCTATCGGCGGTGCAGAGGATACCGTGCCAGAAGAGAATCATCTTCTCTTCCAAGGGGCTACGGGTGTTGATCATACGGAACATGTGGTATTCGGGTATGCCCCGTGTGAAGTGGTTCCACTCGATGAAGTACCGCTCAGCTAGGTCTATCTCCAAGCCGTTGTCATCGTCCTGTGGGTTCAGAAGCGCATCCACCGTGGCCTCGTAGCCCTTGGCGGCGCGCTCTTCCAACTGTGTGTGCTGCTCCCCGAAACCGGCCCGACGCATCAGGTGGGCCATCAGAGATATGTCGTGATTGTCAGCCATACGCTCTCCTACTCAAACGCGAAGCATAGTTCCGATAGATATGTTATCACGTCCGACGCTTTGCGACTACTAAAGTACCCGGCCGCCGGGCATGTTGGTCCAGGCGCTCATCTCGTGGGGGAGGATGACGGGTTCGGCGCGGCGGACGTAGTTCGAGGTTAGCTGGTCGAGGGATGTTATCCCCAGCAGGCCCATCGCTGAGACGAGTTCATCCTCCAGTATCTCCAGCACGCGTACCAAGCCGTCTTGGCCGCCGGCGGCTAGTCCCCAGCCTTGGAGCTTGCCTACTGCTACGGCATCCACGCCCATGGCCAGTGCCTTCAGCACGTCGCCGCCACGCTGCACTCCGCCATCGAGGATGATCTTCGCTCTGCCGTTCACGGTCTCAACTATTTCCGGCAGCAGGTCCATGGTGCCAAGCTCGCCATCAAGCTGCCTCCCGCCGTGGTTCGAGACCCAGATGACGTCTACTCCCTGCTGCACTGCTATTTCGGCGTCCTCGGAGGCGGCGATACCCTTGATCATGAAGGGCATGTCCGCCAGCTTGCGGATGCGGTCGACGGTCTCCCAGTCCAAGGCGGCGCGGAAGTATGGGTTGGTCTGACGGCGGCGGGTGGGGGTGACCCAGCGGCTTATCATGGGGCGCTCCCGACGGCTGTAGTGAGCTACGTCGACGGTAACGCAGAAGGCATCGTACTGCGCCTCCTTCACCCGGGCCACGATGTCCTCAATCCACTCCCAGTCGCCGTGGACATATAGCTGGAACACCTTGGGGTTGGGCGCGGCAGCAGCCGTCTCTTCCAAGGCTGGCTCGGTGACGGAGCTGACCACGTGCATTGTGCCGAACTCAGCAGCGGCCTTGGAGGCGTCGACCGCCCCTCCTGGGGTGAAGACCTGAAGCGAGCCGATGGGGGCCAGCATGACCGGGATGCGCAGGTTGTGGCCTAGGAAGGTGGTGGAGGGGTCGATCTCAGATACGTCCACGAGCACTCTCGGGCGGAAAGCCACACGGTCAAAGGCCAGCCGGTTGCGCCTCATGGTGGTCTCGGACTCGGAGCCTCCCACGAGGTAGTCCCACGCCCCCTGAACCAGGTTCTTTCGGGCCCGCTGCACTATCTCTTCGTTGCTGACAAAGTCTGTGGTCACGTCGGATCTCCTCCATGGAATGGTTGGGCACAGTAGTTGGTTGCAATGTACACCGAGGAGGGGGTGGCCGCTAGTGGTGGGGAAGCGTCCCGACGTGGAACGAGGACGGCCAATTTGAGGGTAGCGCTCAAATTCCGTATGATGCGTAAACCATGAGCATAGCCTGAGGGAGACGACTATGACTGACTGGAAAACGTGCCCGGCGGTGGAGAGCCGGCCAGACAAGCTGAGCGGAGCGTGGGTATTTGCCGGTACTCGGGTCCCTCTTATGGCCCTCTATGAGAACCTAGCGGCTGGCGCGACGATAGAAGAATTTTTGGACTGGTTCCCTGGAGTCGATGAATGGAAGGTCAAGTCCGTTCTCCGACACGAAGCAGAGGCCCTTAGAACCTCAGTCATCCGTTGAAGATCCTATTTGATCAAGGTACGCCTCGGCCCCTGCGAAGGCATCTTCATGGCCACTCCGTAGATACGGCGTCCGAAAAGGGATGGTCCGACTTGGGCAACGGACACCTGATTGAAAGGGCCGAGCACGAAGACTACCAAGTGCTGATTACTACGGACCAGAACATCCGCTACCAGCAGAACCTAGCCGGAAGACGGTTGGCCCTAATAGTTCTGCTCTCTACCACATGGCCGGACATACAGCTGAAAGTGGAAGAGATTCTCATAGCCCTCACAGAGGTGAAGCCGGGGGAGCTGAGAGAAGTCCCCATATGAGTGAAGGGCAAGTGACAAGCCGCGCAGGGTCCCGTTCCGCCTGTCGGGCAAACCGGATATAATTTGGTGCTGTCAGCCGAGTGCCGAGGCCGGCTCCTACCCGATAGAGGGAAGATTCCTGGCCAAGGCCCCGGCTCAAGTTAATCAGGAGGTCTCGAACGATGATATCTCAGTTGCGCCAGTACACCGTGAACCGTGGCATGATGGATGCTTGGGTAAAGCATTTCACCGAGAATTTGGTGCCCATGCAGGAGAAACTAGGCATCAAGATCGACGGCATGTGGGTGAACGAGGATAAGGACCAGTTCATCTGGATCCGCAGCTTCGCCGATGCCGACGATGTGCAGAAGAAGGAAGCTGCCTTCTACGCCTCCCCCGAATGGCAGGCAGTGATGGACCACACCCGCAGCCACCTAGCCCGCTTGGATGTGAAGACAATGGACCCGGTGTAACCGAGGCGATCCTTAACCCAAACCGCGAAGAGGCCGGGATGGAGAGTTCCATCCCGGCCTCTTTATGTAACTTCAGGATTGGGCCTGTCCCACTGCGCAGCCCGGTCTGTACAGACCGGACTGTATAGACCGGCCGCTACTACCGGACCGGGGCGGGTGGTCTCACCTGCTCCATCAGCTCGTCGCTCCACTCCCCCTCAGCCTCGAGGATGGCCTTGGCGTCGAATGCAAAGGCCTCGATCAGGTTGTGCGAGAGGTAAACGTAGGTGCCTGGCTGCCGGATGGTGTGTACTGATGCGGCTGCCGAGCCTGCCGCAATGGCCCAAGTCTCCAGGTCGAGATCCGGCGGGTTGTTGAAGGAACCTCTCTCCCACACGTAATCGCCATGGCCTCCGATCAGATGGGGGTAAGAGTCGCGGTTGGCTTGGGAGTGAACAATGAGGACGTTCTCGCCCACGTTAGCCGTGAGCTTCCCATCTCCCTGCAATGCTCCGGTTACCCCATTGAACACAATGTGGGTTGGAGTAAGGGTCTTCATGACCTCTAGGTCGTCGCCCAGTGAGGCTGACGGGTCGTCGTAGCGCTTGAATTCACCGTTCTCATCACGGGGGATGTAGTAGTCCTGCTCCCCGATGTAATAGGCGCGGTCATAGGTGACGGGGTTGCCAGCAGGGTCCTTCAGCCCGTCGCGAGGCAGCACCATTATCGCGCCGTTCATACCGTGTACAACGTGCCAGGGCACCATCGTCCCGCCGGGGGCGCAGTGGTAGATGAACACACCGGGCTTGATTGCCCGGAAGCGCAATACCGTTTCTTGCCCAGGGGCCACCATCGTGAGGGAGCCACCGCCCAAAGCGCCGATGGAGGCGTGGAAATCTATGTTGTGGACCAGAGCGTTGGTGGAAGGGTTCACCAAGGTGAGTTCCACGTAATCGCCCTCGTGCACTACTATCATGGGCCCAGGGACCGAGCCGTCGAAGGTGAAAGCCCACATGAACACGCCGGGGGCAACTTCGATTTCCTTTTCTTCCACTTCCATGCGTACCTTCACGACCCTCGGCAGGCCTTGGTAGGTCTGAGTGTGGCGGGGCATCGCCGGAGGAGGCACCAGTTCCTGGGTGACGCTGACCAAGCTTGATACGTCTTCAGGTTCCCAGACGGTGGGGCCGCTCCAGTAGGAGCTTGTCTCGCCACCACCACAAGCCGCAAAGGCGACAAGGATGGCGGGCAGGATGGCCAGTGCCAGGGAGCTCAACAGCCTAGATCTGATTCTCTGTGCCCTCGCAGTTAGCATGTGCTTCTCCTTTCCCCTTCTCCTCGTGAGAATATCGGTTTTCGGGGGCATCGACTCCGCTCAAAGGAGGAGGATAGTGGGAAGGTCTCCGTCGGCGGGGATGTGTCACCGGTCTCCGAGGCGTCAAACGGGCAGATGCTTCAGGGGCAGATGCTTCTATGCTAGCGCAATTCCGAACAGTTCGGCGACGTTGGCGCCCATCATGCGGGCGATCATAGAAGGCTCAACTCCCGCGTTGCTGAGGCTGGCGATGGCGTCCCATGCGGAGGTGGTGTCGTGGTGAGGGTATCGTGATCCCCAGACCACCTTGCGCTCATAGGCATGGGGTAGCTCGCGCACCAGCCTTTCCTCGGCGTCGAAGCCCAGCATCACATGTCCCTCGTCCCACATTGCTTCGGGGTCGGTGCGCACGGGGTAGTAGTTCGTGAGAGGCACCGTCTTGGTGGAGGCCTCCATCTTCTCCAGGACTTCCTCCATCCAGGAGGCCTTGCCATGGGAGACGACCACCTTCAGTCGCGGGTAGCGTTGCATCACTGTGTAGCCGATGAGGGTAGATGCCACGAACATGTGGTTGTCCAGCCAGTAGGAAAGGATGGAAGCCACGGGGTGTCCGAGGGATGCCCCGGCTGTCCCCGATGAGAAGGACACCGACCTCTCGCTGCTGCCGCCACCGGCAGATGGGCCGCCTCCAGCGCCACCCAGCAGCGCAGGCTTCTGGGAGCGGCCGCTCATCTTCTCGATGAAGGGGCCGTGGGAGGTCCACTCGGGGTTCCACAGACCCGGCGTGGGATGCACGGCGGCGGCTATGCCCAACTCCTCCAGTGCAGCCCATAGGGGGTCGTAGTAGGGGTGGGTGAAGTAGCGTTGTTCATCGGAGAAGGTGGGGGCGAAGGCGGGGCGGATGAAAGCGCCACGGAAGCAGGGCTTGGCTGCCACGCGGCGCAACTCCTGTAGGGTGAAGTCCATGTTCTGTAGTGGCAACATGGCTGCGGCGAAAAGGCGTTGCGGAGCGACGGAACAGAAGTCGACCATCCAGTCGTTGTAAGCACGGGCTAGGACATGGGCGGTGTCGGGGTCTTCGATCAGGGGGAAGCCCTCGGCGAACCATGTGGGGTACAGGAAGGCTTGGTCGACGCCCATGAGGTCCATGTGCAGCAGGCGTGCCTCCGGACCGGATGCGCCCGGTGTGAGGGGGTGCCGGACATCGGGGTCGAGGTCGCCGACGGACTGCCAAGTCATGCCGGGCTGCCAGATGGCGTGCCGGGGTATGTTGGGACTTCCAGCGTCGCGGAACACCCTGCCGTTGACCTTCAGGTAGGAGCCTGTCTCGCCTTCCTCGCGCCACAGGGCCTGCTTGGCTAGGGCGCGATAGTCGCGGTCGACGTAGCGGTCCCAGAGGTCGGGGGGTTCCACGACGTGGGAGTCGGCGTCGAAAACGGGGAAGGACTTTGAGGCGGTCATTGAAGCTCCGTTATGACGAGGTTGGGGTGGTGGGATGTCACAATGTCACATCGATTGTAGCTAAAAACGCGTTTTTGTAGCTGAAAAGTGTGACATCTGTGACATTGTGCTAGCTGGCCAGATACGCGCACAGTGTGACATGGATTCGTAGCTAAAGTGATGTCACAGAAATTTGGAAAGTGTGACATTTGTGACATTGTGCTAGCTGGCCAGATACGCGCACAGTGTGACATGGGGATAAGGGTCTCTGGAGGGGATTTTGGCGAGGGGATGCGGGTCCCCGGAGCGGGGTCGGGGCAGGCGTGGGCTGCTCCCGCACCGTGGTGCGGGGCGGGATGGCGTCGTTGATCGGGGGTGTGTGCGGCGCGTTCATCATGGGAGTATGGTACATTAGTTCGGGTGTTTTGGCAAGGGGTTGGTGTCATGGGGGGTGTTGGCGCAAGGACTCGCAGGCGAGCATATATGACTGTGACAGCTATAATTATCCGTTGATAGTCACCAACGAAGGAAATAGACATGACAGTGTGGGTGATACGCCACGGAGGCAATGGTGAACAGGAAGAGCAAGCGTTGGAAGCGGGTAGGGCGATCGTCACTTGGCAAGTGCCCGGCTTGGATGGAGTACACGATAAAGAAGTGATACGAGATATTTTCCGGAAGAGCTATCCCGGCATGACAGCCGCCCAGATAAGGGCGCATGGCGATCAGCTATGGACATTCAAAGAGTCAGTCCAACTAGGCGACATGGTGATCATACCTCGAAAAAGGCGCGGCGTCGTAACCGAAGTAACTGCCGGCCAAGTGACAGGTGGCTACGAATACTTGTCTGACCTCGTCGTCGATGACCCCGAACCACGTAAAGGGGCTCATACACGCTCCGTGAGATGGAGTCAGCAAAGGATTGCAAAGGCAGCCTTTCCCATGGAAATTTGGAAACGCATGCAGTACCGAAAAACTATCTTTCGATTGGCCCCAGAAGCCGAGGAATACTTTCTAACAACCTTTGAAGGCGGCTCACGCACCGATCCTTGGGACGAGTTCGTGAACCGCGCCAAGGCCTACGCCGACACTGGGCGGTTGGAAGAGGATGAAATCAACTACAAGCTGGAAATCGCTGAAAAGCTGGCAGATGCTCGAGAATCGGTGCTTCTGGGGGCTGATGGGTGGGCAAGTGAGGTCGTGGACGCTCTGCGCAACAGGAGCGGTCAACACGGTAGGGGCAATCTCATGAACTGGAGAGCTTTGCAGAGTTTTGAGCAGTGGTTCGAAGAATCGCCCGACGACGGTCTTTCGGCCCTACAGGCCATTTGGACGAAGGACGACGTCTCCATTGGTCAACGTATTCGGGGTTTCACAGAGCGTTTGCCGCACCCGAAATTTGCGAGAGGTGGGGGAGTCCGGGCGCGCAACGGGGCCGCCTTTCTGATGGCAATCGACTTGGAACATTACCCGCCCTTCATGACCAGCCTTTTCAATGATGGGTACGAGCGCACCGATTATGCCAAGCTGGAGCGGGAGGCCGATGCGGCCTCGCTGTACGAGCACGCTCTTGGTTTCTTGGATAGATTCATAGAGGAGGCCTCGGAACGCGGGGTGGAACTTCGCCACCGGCTTGATGCTCAGTCGGTAATGTGGGGTGTGCTGGAAAGCCGTGGCGAGGATGAGGGTGATACAGAGCAAGAAAGTGACCAAACAACTGTTACTGAGACGTTAGAGCAGGTAGCGGAGGAGTGCTTCCTGCCTGTTGGTTTCCTGCAAGAGGTTGTGAAGCTGTTGGACGACAAGAGGCAGGTCGTTTTTCAGGGGCCTCCTGGGACGGGGAAGACTTGGGTGGCGCAGCGGCTGGCGGAGCACTTGGCGGGTGGGGACATGGAGCGGGTGAGGCTGGTGCAGTTTCATCCGTCGTATGCGTATGAGGACTTCATTCAGGGGTTTCGGCCTAGATTATCGGGTGGGCAGGCAGGGTTTGAGTTGCGGGATGGGCCGTTGCTGCGCATTGCCATGGATGCGGAAGACGATCCCAATAATAACTACTACCTGATCATTGACGAAATCAACCGGGGCAACTTGGCCAAGGTGTTTGGCGAACTCTATTTCCTGTTGGAGTATCGGGGTCGTGCGATGAGGCTTCAGTATTCTGATGAGCCGTTTGAAATGCCGAGGAACCTGTACATTATCGGTACGATGAACACGGCTGACCGGTCCATTGCGTTGGTGGACTTGGCGTTGCGTAGGCGGTTCCATTTCATGGAGTTTCGTGCGGATGAGTCGCCCGTTAAGGATGTGCTGAGGAAGTGGCTTGCAGCCAACGCGCCGGGAATGGGATGGGTTGCGGATGTGGTGGACAGGGCCAATGAGCGGCTTGGGGACGAGGATGCGGCGATTGGGCCGAGTTATTTCATGAAGCCGGGGCTGGATGAGGGGATGGCACGGCTGGTGTGGGAGCACAATGTGAAGCCGTATATTGCTGAGCGGTTGCATGGGCAGCGGGAGCGGTTGGGCGAGTTTGATTTGGAAAGGTTGCGTGGCACCGAAGAGGGCGATGAGATTGAGGGGGTATAGGAGGGTGCAAGGTTGTGTGGTTTCCGTGGGCGCGACTTGGCAAGGGAGTCCGGGCCGTGGATTCCCGCCTGCGCAGGAATGACGGGTTGGGGGTGCGGGAATGACGGTATTGGGGATGCGGGAATGACGGATTGGGGGCGCGGGAGTGACGGTATTGGGGATACGGGAATGACGGGTTGGGGGCGTGTGGCTAGGGTTCGAGCAGTGATGGATTGGGATGCCAGTGCGACGGATTGACCTGACTGAACACCAGCAGAGTGCGGACGTGTGGCTCACTCGCTCGGAGCGAGAGGCACTGCGCGGTGTCTTCAAGCCCACTGAGCTTGACATTAACCACATTCACGACACTGATGATTTGTACTATCTAAGGCCCGGCTCCACTGTCGGCGCAGTGGAGGTTGGCGACATGTCGGTGGTCATCCATCCGAAGATTGGCATCCCGCAGCTGCTGTCGCTGGCCTGCTATGCCGTCGGTCAAATCAAGTTCCAGACTGAGGACTTTGACTACCCCGAGGATACGGCCCTGCCCGACGTCCTAGCTCTAGCTTTGCACGCTCAGGCTCGCAGGGCGTTCGCTGCCGGACTGCTCCCACGGGTATCGCACTGAGGAAGAGGCGCTGTATGGGGTGCGGGGGCGAATCAGGTTTGAGGACCAGTTGAGGCGACGGTTCGGAATGGCGGTGCCGGTAGAGGTGAGATATGACGAGTTCACCGAGGATATTGTTGCGAACCAGTTAGTGAAAGCGGCTGTGGTGCGCTTGGGCAGGATGCCGTTACGGTGGCGGGATGCTCGAGTGGGGTTGGGATGGGTGGCGGCGATGCTGGACAACGTGTCAGTTGTGGAGTTTCCGGCGGACGAGGTGCCGGAGGTCCCGTTTGACAGGTTGAATGAGCATTATCGGGGTGTGGTGGCGCTTTCGCGGCTAGTGTTGCGACATGGGGCGTTTCAGTCGAGTCGTGGGGAGGTGAGGGCGCAGGGGTTCTTGATGGATATGGACAAGGTGTTTCAGGAGTTCGTGACGGTGGCGTTGAGGGAAAAGCTTGGGCTCTCTGAGAGCACATTCGGTGAGCGGACGATCCATTCCCTTGATACAGCTGGGTCCATAAAGCTCCGGCCTGACCTGGTTTGGACTCGTGGGCGGACGTGTATGTTCGTGGGTGATGCGAAGTACAAGAGGATTGTTGATGAGCGTGTGCCGAACGCTGGTCTATACCAGTTGCTGGCGTATGCCACTGCCGCCGACTTGCTTGGTGGACTGTTGATTTATGCCAAGGGTGAACGGGACGCTGCCACGTACCATGTACGCCACTCTGGGAAGCGACTGGAGGTGGCGGCTCTGGATTTGGAGGGCTCTTTGGATGAGGTGTTGGAGCGTGTGGGCGAGCTAGCGGTTAGGGTGCGCCGGCTGTGTGATGAGGGGCAGGTGTATTCGGGGGTGTGACTTGCTCAGCAGGTGAGGGCCGTGGATTCCCAGCTGCGCGGGAATGACGGGGTGGGGTTTGGGCGTTATGGTGATGCGCGGTCCTTCGACTTCGTGGCGGGTCAACCAGCCTTCGCGCTTGGTCGCTTGGAGGCTGTGTTGACCCGCCACTTCGCTCGGGACGAACGGGGGAGAGGGGATTGGTGGGGTTGGGTTGATGCGGTAATTTGGATTGGGATGAACAAGGGAGGGGGAACGGGACTCTGGGGTGGGTTTCTGGATACCGGCCTTCGCCGAGATGACCGGGGTGGTGATGTGTTACCAGGGGTTGTTGTTGGGTGTGGAGGTTTCTGGGTCCCGGCTGCGCCGGAATGGGGTTGCGGCAGCTCAATCAGAGGAACGGCTGGATGGCGTCTCGCTAGATGGAGGGCCTTGTATCTAAACCCAGTGGGGGACGCATTCGATTGCCACCAAGGGAAAGAGTGCGACCACGAACAGCCTCCCCAGCCGGATGGCGACCTTCCGGTCCCCTAGGACAAAGGACACTACAGCCATCAGTCCGAACAACATGGGGGCACAGTAGGCGGCCACCCGCAATTGGTCTCCGACAGTATCCTCCATTTCATAGCCCCTTACTTGTGGATGACCAGTCCACCAAGGAATGCACGACTCAAGACGGTCCATAGCAAACGGAGCCATGTCAGTAGGGGCCAGCCAAGTTATTTGCGGCGGGGGACGCTGGCTTCGGGGTGGAGGGAGGCGGTGATTTCTTCTTCGGTGGGCCACCAGTCGGGGCGTTCGATTTCGGTGACACGGTGGCGGATGATGCTCTTGGGCGGGTCGATGCTGTAGAGGCGACGGGCGTTGCCACCGAGGAAGCGGGCTTGGTAGTCGATGGGAAGCTCGCATTCTTCCATCATCTCGATCGCAGCCCAAGCGTCGTCGCCATCGTGGTGATAGACGTCGGAGGACCAGGCGAGGATGTCTTTGTAGAACTCCGGCAGACGGGATGGCGGGGCTTCGTCGCCTTCGAAACCTGTGACGCAGTGCTGGAAGAAGGTCTCGCTGGGGAGGCGCTTCAGGGCGGGGAGGCGTCGCTCATTGCGGTAGAGGGTGTAGGTCTTGTCGCACTCGTCGAGTAGGAAGCTCAGCCAAGTGGACGAAGCCTCGAACACAGCGGCGTTGATCTTGGGATGTCGCTCGAAGAAGCCGGACATCAGTACGAGGGTCACCCAGAGGGCGGCCTCGGCTTGGAAGTTCTGCACGTTGGCTAGGAATCGATGGGGCAGGCCGGCGGTGGTCATGGTGCGACGGATGAGTTCGGCCCCGGAGTACTGCTCCGTATAACCTGGGGGCTTGGCGTTGCCGAAGGCGGGGAAGGGGTGCATCCCGTAGACCACGCCGGTGTCCTCCATGGCGTTCCACAGGGGCTCGTACTTGGGTTGGACAGGGTAGTTGCCTTGGGCGTCCATGGGGCGGATCAGGGCGACGCGGCAGCCCATCTCGGCCACCCGGTAAAGCTCTTCCACGGCGTACTTGGGGCTCTGCATTGGCAGCAGGGCGGCGAAGAACAGCCGGTCGGGGTCCTCTAGGGTGTACTCGTAGGCCCAGTTGTTGTAGGCCTTGCACATGGCCTTTGCGCCCACAGCGTCCTGTAGCCAAGGATAGGTGTCGATGTCGGAGGGGATGATCATTACTTGGTCGATGCCCTGCACATCCATGTCGCGAAGGCGAGGGCCGGGCTCCCCGGCACCGGCGTGGGCTAGGTAGCGGGACTGCTCCTCTGTGATGGCAGTATCGGGGTTGACGTTTCGGACGTTCAGGGCGCGCTGGATGTTGTGCTTCATGCCGGGGCCAGCGAGGCGGACGATGTCGACCTTGCCTGGGCCCACATCGGGGATGGGGTAGAAGTTGCTGACGTCTGTCTTGCCATTGACGATCATCTGGTTGGTAGAGGCGTCGTACCACATGGTGGTCTTGAGGGCCTCGAGTTCGTCCTTAGACAGGCTGTCAGCAGCCATCTCCCAAAGGAGGGTGGGTTCGACGACATGAGCGTCGCAGTCGAAGGTGGGGAAGTCCTTGGTCATGGGGGCGAAGTGTTGGGTGGGCATGGGGGCCTCCTGTCAAAGGGCGTTCAGAGGGCGTGGGGAGTATGGGGGGAATCTAGCAAGGGGGATGGGGGATGTCAAACGAGAGGGGGGCGATGGTCTCATCTCTGCTCTTCTGTGGAGGCCAGCTCTTCCGCATCACGGATATAGTCGGCAGTCCCTCGGATATAGTCCTCGGCGGCCTCTACTGGATCACACAGACCGAGGCGAAAACACTCTTGGTGAAGGTAACCTAAGTTGATGTGGTAGCGACCGATCAGGTCTTCGGCTCGCTCCTCAGAAAGAGTGAGCCGGTGTAGCTCTGTGGTCGTCTCCACTGTTTTCTGTGGCTCGATGTTGAGGCGGGCTAGAATCAGGGCATCAGTAGCCCGTTTGGTGGCCTCCCAAGCCTTCCCGGCTGCATCACGGACATCCCCGCCTGCCAGGCTTTCTAGGGAAGCATCGTGTAGGTGTCGTGCATCGGCGAAAATCTCGTGGACACGGTCCGTAGCTACCATGCACTCCTCCTCATTTCGATGCGTCGCCCGCGCGGTTGAGGCCGAAAGCCCTTATCCTGAGGCACCGCTCAAGGCCTCCGCGTCCGCGATATATTGGTCGGTTTCCTGGATACGTCTTTCTGTGTCGAACATCGGCTCACACGACCCAAGATAGAAGCACTTGCCATGGAGCCAGTTCATCCTAGTGTAATACCTAGCCACCAGACTCTGCGCCCTTGGGTCGAGCCTTGCTAGACGGTTCAATTCGCTCGACGTCTCCGGCGTTGGTTCAGTCTCAATCCCGAAACGAGCGAGAATCAAGGCGTCTGTGGCCCGCTTGGTAGCGCCCCACGCCTTTTCCGCTGCATCTCGGACATCCCCTGCCGCCAGCCGTTCCAACGAAGCTTCGTGCAATGCCCTAGCGTCGGCGAAAACCTCGTTCACTCGATCTAAAGATGCCATACCACCAGCCTCACACTAGGTTCACACGAAGTGTGTGTCAAGCTGTAAGCGTCCTCTGCTGCATGTGCTCCTATACTCCGCGGCCTCACCGCGTTGCGCTATAATGCCTCCACCGCAACACCGACATTCGGTGGATAGGAGGCTTAACGTGCTGACGAAGGCGCCCATGGAGAATATTGAATCGTTGAATGACTGGCTGGGTGAGAATGAACTGCGGGGGCTGTGGCAGGGGAAGGCTGCGCTGTACCGGGAGCCGGACCCGTTTGGGCCAGCGCGGTTGTGGAAGTGGGATACTCTGCGGGCTGGGCTGGAGGCTGCGACTGAGTTGGTGCCTACCGATTTCAAGGACACGCGGCGGGCCATTCATCTGTCGCACCCGAGCCTGAGTGGCGGGGCAACCAACACGCTGGCGATGGCGGTGCAGTTGGTAAAGGCAGGGGAGTCGGTGTTCGCCCATCGCCATACGCTGGCAGCGATGCGGTTTGTGATTCAGGGCAGCCCGGATGTGTGCACCATCACCGATGGCGAGAAGTGCAGCATGGAGCGGGGCGACCTGCTGGTGCAGCGCAACTGGGGATGGCACAACCACATCAATGATTCGCCGGAACATGCGATGTGGATCGACTGCTTGGACACGGGACTGATGTCCATGCTGCGGACGGAGTTCTTCGAGGCCCACTCGGAGGAGAAGTTCCAGATGCAGCACTCCCAGACGGATAGCGCCATACGCACGCCGGGCGCGTTGTCCCCTCCAGGCCAGCAGCCACAGAAGCTGTCCTACAAGTGGAGCGAGACGCTGCCTGCGTTGCTGGACATGCTGCCAGAGCACAAGAGTCCCTTCGATGCGCGTTGCTTGGAGTACCGCGACCCCTCAACTGGCGGGTCGACCTTCCCAACTTTCTCCTGCTGGATTCAGATGCTGGAGCCCGGCGAGGAGACGGCTGCCCATCGGCATACGGCCAATCATGTGTGCTACGCATTCGAGGGGTCGGGGATGACGGAGGTTGAGGGTGAGGAGATGGTCTGGGAGGAAGGCGACTTCTTCGTGGTGCCCAACTGGTCTTGGCACCGCCACCGCAACTCCTCCAACAAGGAGCGGGCCATCATCTTCTCATGCACTGACCGGCCGCTAATGGAGAAGGTGGGGGTGTACCGGGAGCAGGCGCGCTAGGCTGAGGCGCCATTCTGGGGAGGGGTTGGGTCGATACCGTTTTCCTTCATCACTTGGTCGATGATGGCCTCTAAATCGGGGTTCGCCTTGGCTTGGATCTCGGCGCGGATCTCGGCGAAGGCTTCGGCCCGACCTTCGGCCCGACCCTCTGTGCACCCCTTTTCGCGCCCCTCTTCCCGCCACAGAGCGGTCACCCGCTCGTTGTGGGCGATACGCTCTGCGATGTACTTCTTCCTTTGCTCCAGCGCCCAGAAAATCACGGCTACGCCTCTTTCTACCGAGACGGCGGCGGCAGCGTCGACTACAACCCCAAGGTCCACCAACTCCCGTCCGACTCGGACGAACTCCCGAAAACCATCAGCCTCCGGCTCCGTTAGGTAAACCAACAATGCAGTCGATGCCAGCACCCCGAAAGGGGCCACCATTGCATTGAGCCGAAACCATCGTCCCTCAAGGAATCCCCTCACCGCACTCAAACATATCATACAAGAGCTAGCGCGCGTAGTGCCGGGTGGTGACCATATTGGTCATTGCCATAGGAGCAAGGGAGTACGCTGAGCTACCGTCCCCTAGTCCGCTGCTCCCAGTACCACCAAGGCGACACCTACGACGGTCAGGGTTGTGCCTATTGCTAGGGGGGTGGTGACTGATTCGAGGCGGCTGAGGGTGAAGTGGGCTATGACGAGGACGAAGAGGGACTGGGTGGCCAAGGTGGGGCTGACCACGGTGACGGGGGCGAGGCTGAGGGCTTGAAAGAGGGAGATGTTGGCGATGCCTTGGAAGACACCGGCGAGGATGCACTTGGAGGTGTAGCGGAAGGGGACGCCTCGGAAGCTGCGTATGGCGCTGGGGAGGGTGAGAGCTAGGAGCATGACGCTGCCGATGGCGATGGTGTAGACGGAGGTCACGAGCGGGGGGGCAATGCCGGACACCACATGGCGGCTTGCGACGTCGCGGGTGGAGAAGGAGGCGGCCGAGCCGAGGGCCACGAGGTAGCCGAGGAGTTGGGTGCGAGTGAAGCCTTGGGAGGGGTCGCGGGATGCGCGGGAAGTGAGGACCAAGGCCAGACCGGCCACGATGACTGGGGTGCCCAAGGCGACGAGCAGACCCGGTTCTTCACTGAGGAAGAGGGTGCCTAGGGTGAAGGCGAAGATGGGTTGGGCTGATTGGAAGGGGGCGGCCCGGGATGCGCCGACCAGCTTGATGGAGACGTTGAAGAACACGGTGGCTAGGGGGTAGGCGAGCAGGGCCATGATGGCGAACCAGCCGTAGGCTTTCAGGGGTTGGGCCAGCATTTCGGAGTGGTGGAGGGCGATGGCGGGAGCTGCAGCTATTGGGATGCTGGTGAGGACTGTGAAGAGGGTAGCGGTGGGCGCGGGGATTCTCTGGGTGGCGACGCGTACGAAGACGGCACTAGTAGCAAAGCCGATGGCTGCTACGAAGGTCAGGAGTATTGCCAGCGCCAGTGGTCCGCTCCTGCTATTCGGCGGCGCCGAGGACCACCAAGGCGACACCCGCAACGGTGAGTATGGTGCCGATCGCCAGCGGAATGGTGACGGACTCCATCCGGCTTAGCGTGAAGTGGGCCAGCACTAGTACGAACAGAGAGCTGGTGGCCAATATAGGGCTGATCACAGTGACGGGCGCACGGCTCAGGGCTTGGAACAGGGAGACGACGGCCACGCCTTGGCACACTCCGGTGAGGACGCACATCACAATGTAGCGCGGCGGTACGCCACGGAAACTGCGTATGGCGCTGGGCAGTGTCAGGGTCAGCAGCATAACGCTGCCCATGGTCAGGGCGTAGGCCGAGGTAATTAACGAGGACGCCACGCCCGATACCACATGCCGGATTATGACGTCCCGGCTGGCAAATGTGGCAGACGAGATGGTGGCCAGCAGGTAACCGAGGAGGCCGGCGCGTGAGAAGCGTTCAGGCCCGTCGCCGGAAACGCGGGATGTAAGCACCAAGACCAGCCCGGCGACGATGATCGGCGTCCCCATGGCCACCAGAAGCCCAGGCCGCTCTCCTAGGAAAATAGTGCCTAGGGTGAAGGCGAAGATGGGCTGAACGGAGCTGAATGGCGCGGTCCTGGCTGCCCCCACCATTTTGATGGCGACATTGAGGAATACGAAGGCGATGGGGTAGCCCATGGCCCCCATGAGGGCGAACCAGGCATAGGCTTCCCAAGACTGCTCGAATATCTCCGAGGAGTGCAGCGCCAAGGCCGGAATAATGGCGATGGGCACGCTGCTGATCACGGCGAACAGCGTAGCGGTGGGCGCAGGTATTCTCTGGGTGGCCACTCGTATGAAGATGGTACCCAGGCCAAAGCCCATGGCGGCGACGAAGGTCAGGACTACTGCTAGGGCCAGGGGGCTACTCCTGGAAAGAGGCCGTTCAGTTTGGGCCTACTGACGAGCGCCATAGACGAAGTTCCGGTGTGTTCGGTCACTTGGTCTGCACCCCTCGTACCGAACGACTCGGCGTAGCCCGGATGGCATCGATCAGCGCGCTGGTGTTGGTCACTTTGCCGAACCCGTATTCAATGGTGCGTAAAGTGCCAAGATGGCGGTCCACGTCCGTGGCGGCCACGGCATCGTGGGGCACCAGAATCCTGAAATCGCGGAAGTAGGCGTCGCGGATGGTCGACTCCACGCATATCTCGGTGGTGACGCCACAGACTATCAGCGTGTCGACCTGCAGGCCTCGCAGGATGACCTCAAGGTTGGTGTTGTAGAAGGAGCTATAGCGCGTCTTGTCCAGGATGTAGTCTGATGCCCGGGCGTCCATCCGAGGGTCCAACTCGGCGTCCCATGTGCCTGCGACCAGAGACGCGGCCTCACAGGCGCCGGGGCGCCTCTCGCTGCGCAGTCCGGCGTCGGTGTAGTCGGCACGCAGCACGTAGCGGGTGAAGATGATGGGGACGCCAACATCGTGGCATGTTTCGACCAGCCGCATGACCGGACCGACGGTCTCCTTGAGATAGGTTATGTCCAGTCCCATGGTAGCCACTGAGCCATGGTCGTCCAAGAAGGCGCTCTGCATATCCACCACAATAATGGCAGGCCTGCAGCCTTCCAGTGTCACGGGAACACCAACATCAGAAACCATCGCTACCCCCATTGGACAACCTCAGGCCGAAGCCCGGTAGTGCATGCGCATATAGTAGCATCCTAGAACGGGGTGGGTGGTGATCCGTCTCAGCCGCATCCGTAAGTATCCCGCTTTGAATCTGCTATCATGCGTATGCGCCTTCTGAGCCGAAGAGGGCGATGTGGGACTGTTCCTCAGATTCCTGCTAGGGCAGAGCACCGTTTCCACAGGCGCTTGACAGGGATAGTGGCCCAAGAATAGTGGACGGAGACAATGGCGAAGCACCGCGAGCTTAGGCTGGGTGTGTTGGACCAGAGTCCGATGGCGGAGGACGAGACCGCCAGCGAGGCACTGTTGCACACCATCGAGCTGGCACAGAAGACCGAGGAGTGGGGGTATCACCGTTTTTGGGTGGCGGAACACCATGCGTCCGGCAGGGTGATGGGTTCGTCTCCTGAAGTGCTGGTGTCCCACCTGCTGGCGAAGACCTCGCGTATACGAGTGGGGTCTGGTGGAGTGATGCTCCAGCACTACAGCCCATTCAAAGTGGCGGAGAACTTCAACGTGCTGGCGTCTTTGGCCCCGGGGCGTGTCGACCTTGGCATCGGGCGCGGGCCGGGTGGGCATCCCATGTCTACCAAGGCGCTGCAGCAGGACCGGGTTGCCGACCCAACTCCCTTGGGAGAAAAGTTGACGGAGTTGCAGCGTTTTCTGCACAACTCCTTGGAGGAAGACCACCCACTGTATGGGCTGCGTCCCAGTCCCACGCCTCCGCAGCCTGCGGACGTCTACCTGCTGGGCACGACGGATTCCAGTGCTCATATGGCGGCCAGCATGGCGTTGCCCTATGTGTTCGCCCTGTTCCTCAATAGTGACGACGAGATGATGGCGCGGGCCATGGAGGCGTACCACGCCGAGTTCGACCACAGTCTCGGCGCGGAGCCAGAGGCAATGCTGGCCCTGCCGGTCATCGTTGCTGATACGGACGAAGAGGCGCAGGCACTCGCTAGCGAGGTGAAGGTGGTGCGCATCCGGCTGGAGAGCGGGCGAACGCTCACGGTGGGGTCCGTGGAGGGTGGGGAGGAGTTCGGCAGGCAGTCGGGCGAGAAGTACGAAATCATGGTGAAGGATGCCAGCGTCGTCCATGGCTCGCCCACTCTTGCGCGGGAGAAGCTCATCGCACTGCAGAAGCAGCACCGAGCGGATGAAATCATCGCAGTGACGGCTATCCAGGAGTTCGGCAAGAGGCTGCGCTCTTATGAGCTGCTGGGGCATGCCTTCTCTGCCAACGGAACTTAGTAGGATTGCCCATGAATGCGAGTTACGAGGGTTTTCTAGGGCTAGCAGGTTGTCGAGACCCCATCCCTCTCGATGAGGGATGGGGAAGGTCGGGATAGGGGTGAGCAATGAATGACGGGCGGACGATGCGCATCGGGGCGTTTCTCTCTGGCACCGGAGGCAACATGGCCTCGTGGCGCCATCCCAAGGCTGTAGCCGACGGCGCAATCAACTTGGAGTATTACCGCAGACTGACCCGCAAGGCCGAGGCCGCCAAGCTGGACTTTGTCTTCTTTGGCGACGGTCTGTACATCAGCGAGAAGTCGCATCCCAACTTCCTGAACCGGTTCGAGCCGCTGACGCTGCTGGCGGCCCTAGCCATGGACACCACGCACATTGGCTTGGCAGCCACCCTCTCCACCACCTACAGCGACCCCTATACCGTGGCGAGGCAGTTTGCTTCCATCGACCACATCAGTGGGGGTAGGGCTGCTTGGAACATTGTCACCTCGCCGCTGGAGGGTTCGGCCCTCAACTACAACAAGCCAGAACACCCGCAGCACGACCTGCGCTACCGGATGGCTGATGAGTATGTGGAAATCACCAAGGGGCTCTGGGACTCGTGGGAAGACGGTGCCTTTGTGCGGGACAAGGAGCGTGGTGTCTTCTTGGATCCCGCCAAGATGCACCGCTTGGACCACCAAGGTGAGTTCTACTCAGTGCAGGGCCCACTGAATATATCGCGGTCGCCCCAAGGGCAGCCAGTGCTGATCCAGGCTGGGGCTTCGGAGGCGGGGAGGGAGTTCGCCGCCCGCCACGCAGAGCTGATTTTCACCACCAGCGGGACATTGGATGGTGCCGTGAGCTTCTACGAGAACGTGAAGGACAGAGCGTCGGGTTACGGGCGACGTCCTGATGAGATTCACATCCTGCCTGGATGCGCCCCTGTCGTGGGACGCACTGACACTGAGGCGGAGGCAAAGTACCAGGAGATCTGCGACCTTGTCAGCATCGAGGATGCTTTGAACTACTTGGGGCGTTACTTCAACGACATCGACTTCACCCAATTCGAGCTGGATGAACAGTTCCCCGAGTTGGGGGACTTCGCCCGAAATGGCTGGGAGAGCTCCACCGACCGGTTGAAGCAGATGGCGCGAGACGAGCAGCTTACGCTGCGCCAGATGGCCAACCGGGCCACCAATCCCAAGAGCCCATTCATGGGGACGCCGGAACGGGTCGCCGACATCATGCAGGAATGGTTCGAGTCGGGGGCCGCCGATGGGTTCATGCTAAACGGTGCTGTGCTACCTCAGGCCTTCGACGACTTCATTGATCATGTCCTCCCGATCCTGAAGGAGCGGGGCCTCTTCCGCACGGGATACGAGGCGACCACGCTTCGGGGTAATTTGGGGCTGGCGGTGCCAGCCAATCGGTATGCTCGGGAGGTTGTGGGTAGCAGCGTAGGGCATCTAGTGTAATTTGGGGATCAGCACCAGCCTAAAGAACACTCTGGTGAGTTAAGTCAGACTGAAGGCACAAAGCATGTACGAATGGAATGCGGAAAAACGCCAGGAGAACTTGGCCCGGCACGGTATCGACTTCTCCACCATCGAAGACTTCGACTGGAGCCCCGCCCTCACTGGCGAGAGCTACCGAGAAACGTTGCCGATCTCCGAGGCAGGAAAGAATATGCCGAGGCCCGACCCAATAGCCGCTGATATTTCTGAAGTCCAGTGGGAAGACATCCTAGCTCGCGACCTACCGTTCATCGAGATTGAAGCCATATACGGTGAGGAGGTCGCCATTTACGCTGGAATCGCCCGTGACCCCGACGCTGCTGAGTTGGACGACGAATGGTTCAAGCGGGCCCGTCCAGCCATAGAGGTTTTCCCAGATCTAGTCGAGCATTCCATCCGAAAAAGCATGAAAGCGAAAACCTCAACCCAGGAGAGCGTCCTGGTGCGCCTGGATGGCGACCTCGTGTTGCACTTCCTCTCGAGCGGTCCCGGCTGGGAGACTCAGCTAAACGATACGCTGCGTCGCGCGGTGTTCGGTTCCTCAGGCACGACATCCGAATAATTTGTCTATACAATAAAATTGGAATATGAGTGGGACGAGAACAAGAGTCGTGACAATGCCGAGAAGCACGGCATTGACTTTGCCTGCATACAGGACTTCGATTGGGACCACGCCGTCACACTGAGGAGCGACCGTGGCGAGGAGTCTCGACATCGCGCTCTAGCATACATTGTAGATACCCTTCACTCTACAATTTACACCATGCGTGAGAATCGGAAACGCATCATCAGCCTGCGACCAGCGAGTCGCCGTGAAAGAGAAGAGTATGAGCAGGCCAGCGGAGATAGCGAATGAGATAACGGAGGCGCAGTGGGACGATATCCTCGCTCGCGACCTCCCTTTCAAGGAAATTGCAGTCGACTACGGGCACGAAGTCGCAATCTATGCGGGCATCGCACGGGACCCGGATAATCCGGAGTGGACGGAGGAAGACTTCGCCAACGCCCGTCCCGCCATAGAGGTCGAGCCGGAGTGGGTGGAGCGCTGGCGCCGGACGCGAGGTAAGCAGGAGACCCCAACGAAAGAGCGGGTGTCTATCCGGTTGGACTCCGATATCACGGAGCATTTCCGCTCCAGCGGACCGGGTTGGCAGACGCGCCTCAATGACACGCTGCGGCGCGCCATTTTCCCTCGTTTCCCGGAGGCCTGACCTAAGCAAGCTCACCCAGCAAGCTCAGCGCGCCCCGGGACCAATTACAAACGCCTTGCGTCTGAAACAGCTGCAAGGCGTTTGTGGGTTGAAGCTTATAACGCCGCTACTTGTGTGGGGCGTACTCCCAGTTGCTGAGCCAGCTTCGCTGGAGGCCTTGCGGCACCCAGGTACCCAGCTCAGGGCCGATGGGCCAAACGAGGTTTGACTGGTACAAAGTGAAGTAGGCAATGTTGTCGAAGGCCCATTTGGTGACCGCGGCCTCCTTCGGCCACCTCTCCTCTTCGCTGACCGTGGTCAACGCGTCCTCCAGGAGTGCTTGGAGGTCGGGATGCTCTATGCCGAAGTTGATGACGGAGGTGGAGCTATAGAACAGCGAGTCCGAGGAGATTGGCTCAATGGGAACGGAGTTACCGTGAGTGCTCACGCCAGCGTTCTCACGGGCCACAAGCCAACCCGGCCTGAACGCCGAGTAGGGGGTGATCTGTTGTGTGACGCTGATGCCCACACTCTCCCACATGGGGGCTACAGCCTGACCTGCCTCATCGGCTCCCGGGGCCCAGGGTATCCCAGGCAGGACCATGTCTATGTCGAAGCCGTCGGGGAACCCTGCCTCGGTGAGAAGAGTCTTAGCCCTAGCTTGGTCGAAGTCCCAGGTTAGCTGGTCGAGGCCGTGCTGGGCCATCCGGGCTTCATGCCCGATCCAATGGTTCAGGTAGATTGGGGCGCCTTCACCAAGAGCCAAGGCGTTCACCAGCTTCTGTCGGTCTATGGCGATGGTCATGGCCTCGCGCACCTTCCGGGCGTTGGCCCATTCCGCAGAGTTGACGTCGCGATCACATGACACCCATGGGATGGTGCAGTCATAGGCATTTTCTGCCAGAGGGACCCGGGGGGCCGCGCCGTCCTCCCCAGGCTGGTGGGCAGGGTGGTCTGTGTTGTATTGCTGGCCGAAGAGGTTTAGGTAGAAGCTGTTCTCGCCTGGGAAGGTCAGGAACTCGACTCCGTCCAGGTTTACATCCTTTATCGCTTGGATAGATTCCGGGTTGTAAAGGGCTGCGTCGAGGCGTCCAGCAACAAAGTTGGCGAGCCTGGTGGACTCTTCGGCGATATCGTGCCACACCATCTGTTCCCACTCAGGGGTCTTGCGCCAGTGATCAGGTACCGCTCTGACTATTCGCGACACATCGCTCGTGGCCTCCACCAACTCCCAAGGACCTGTGCCTACGGACTGGAAGTTGGCTTCTTCCTCTCCTACGGCGTCGAAGTGCTTTTTGCTGTGGATGGTGGTGGAACCTGAGGGGGCGGTGAGGTCCCAGGTGATGCGTGGCGTGGGGGATGGCCGCGTCAATTGGACGGTCATGTCCCCTGTCTTCGCCACCTCGCAGCCATTGCAGTAGAAGGTGCGCCCTATGTCGCGCGCGTTGGTGTGTATAGACCCCTCGGCGACGGTGTTCTCCAAGGTGAACAAGAAGTCATCCGCGTCGACCTCTCCCCAGTCGCCATGGTTGGTGTGCCAAGGTACGTTCTCTTGGAGCGTGAAGGTATAAACAAGACCTTGGGGGTCAACGTCCCAGCTTTTGACCAGCAGTGGCACCACATTGCCGTCGGGGTCCCGAGCGAAGGGCGACTCGTGGGTCGTTAGCCCATCGACTCTGGATGCGGTGAAGAACTGGTTCCTCAAGACGAAGATAGGGGCCCCCAGTGTGCCCACACTCACATCCAGGGTGCCCGTGGGCCCTGGCTGCACTGGCGCTGGGGTGTCCATAGCTGGCGCGGGAGTTGCAGTCGGTGTCGCCGCTGGCGGTGCTGGCGTCGCCGTAGCGGCTGGCGCCGTAGTGGCCGCTGGCATCGAGGTAGCTGCCGGCGCCGTAGTGGCCGCTGGGGCGGGGGCTGCTGTTGTGGCCGCTGGAGTGGACTGAGCAGTAGGCTCCGGTGTGTCGCCCCCTCCACAGGCGATGATGATGGCAATCACGAGTGTGAGTATTCCTATGACGCTGAAGTTCCTCAAAGGTATGGGCCTCCTATCCTAGCTTGGTGGGTCTTAGCGTGATGAGTCTTAGCGTGATGGGTCACGGTGCCTTGTGGCTGCTGATGTGGGACGAGGCTAGGCGCCACTATTCTATCCAGTGGACACCTAGCCTGCTTGTGGCTGGGCTAGCCAAGGGAAGTGCCGCGGGGTAGGACACCATCCAGCATCGCTTGGGCTACTTTTCTACCTGTCTCTTTCAGGATGCGCTTGTCGGCTTCGGGAGTATCTCCGGGGGCCACTCGCACCACCGTGTTGCTGGCGTAGGTGGGGACGAACTCGTCGCCCTGCACAGGCGGAGTGACGGGTGCTTCGCCATTCGCCACCGCACGTATGTTGCGCCGTAGCAGGCGTCTCAGCGCGATTATGCCACGGTCGGTGTCGCCGAGATGCTCCAATCCATGAATTGCAATGGGGCGCTGGCTGGTCTGGGCCTCGTAGTCGCCTGGCACACGCTGCCTCTCTTGGTAAGGGCGGCTGTTGTCCATGGCAAAGCCTACGCGTGCCGGACGAGGCTCGTCGCCTGGGTGAAAGCGAAGTGTGAACGCAAAGGACTCGGTGTCATCTGCGGGGACCAGCCAGAATATGACCCAAGGGAGACCCGGCGGGTGTTCTGCAGTGGCGTCTTCGGTATTGATGCCAATCTGATGCAGCGTGGGCGCTATGTAGTCGGTGATGCGCACCCATACATTCTCGCCGATTCTTCTACTGTGCATATAGATCATGCCGATGGGAGTCTCCATGAAGTCCAGCTGGCCGAACTCCTTGAAAGCCTCAGTGAAGCCGTGGCCGAACTCAATGGTATGGAGGAAAGCAGTATGGGCTGGGTCCATGCAGTTGTCCTTCACTTGAAGCCAGTTGCAGGGCCAATACTCCCTTCCCGGCTTGCCGAGGCAATGGCCGAGCGCATCCCTGAAGATGTCGTACATGGGGAAAGGGGGGCGCAACTCCGGCGGGCCCATGTAGGTGAAGACCAAGCCTTTGTATTCGATAACAGGGTAGGCTCCATGGCACAGTCTTTCTTTAAAGGTGCTGTCAGGAGGCTCGCCGGGGGTGTCGAGCACCGCGCCATCGACGCCGAATAGCCAGCCGTGATAGCAGCAGCGTATTCCGCTACTTTCGATCTGGCCATATTCCAGAGACGTGCCCCGGTGAGAGCAGTGGAGTTCCAGCACCCCCACGTCCCCGCTACCATTTCGAAAGACGACAAGCTCCTCGTCGAGCACCTTGACCCGCTTGGGCAGGTTAGTCAACGCGTCGGACTCAATGATTGGGTGCCAGAAGCGTCTCAGGTATTCTCCGCAGGGCGTGCCCGGTCCCACTCTGGTGAGTTCCTCGTCGGGGCCAGGGACATCCCGGTGGAAATAAGCGCCATACCGTTCGCTGAGAAAAGGTGCTCTAGTCGCCATGGTCACTCCTCCGTGAATCAGATTGCTGGGCTTGGCCAGCTCTGTAGGATCAACGATCTCGGAATAGCGGCATAATTTTATCACTGAAGAGCCGAATGTGATTGGTGGATTCCTCTCTTGGCAGGAGGTTGCGGTGAGTCATGATCAGGTTCCTAGCGCCAGCATCCCGCAGCAGTGCAACGTGCTCGGCCACCCGCCTCGGAGATCCGACCATCAGCTCGTCGGTATTCGGAAGCGGGCTCCACTCATAATTGGACCTGGGTAAGGGAGCGGGACGCTTGGGTATATCCATATCCTTCGGGTTCCATTGCTCCCGAAGGTCGTTCATACGGGCAACAGCCCGGTCGAAGGCTGGCAGGTATTCGTCCATGGCTCGATCGTCGGTCTCCGCGACGTAGGTATCCCGCCAGACCCATGACCGGCTCAGGGCCTCCTCCACGGTCGGCTCGTCAAATCCTGCCGAGAACATGGCGTCGCGATAGATATCCAGAGAGTGCTTCACCCCATGGATGGTTGGGCAGTAGAGGAGGATGGGCCTAGCGATACGGGCCATCTCCACTACAGACTGGTCGGTAGCGCAGGCGCGGGCCAAGGGTGGATGGGGCTGCTGGTAGGGGCGGGGCCTGATAAAAGGGAAGGAGACCTGCCAGTACTTCCCGGCGTAGTCCAATGAGTCAGTGGTCCAAGCCTTGATAAGCAGGTCTTCGGCCTCTTCCAGATGGTCTCTGCCCGCCTCCATGGTAGTGCCGAAGCCCTTGTACTCGAAGACGTTATAGCGGGAGCCCCGGCCCAAGCCAACCACCAACCGACCACGGCTGATGTTGTCCACGAGGGCGGTCTGGATGGCGAGGCGCACGGGGTTATGTAACTCAAGCTCTACGACGCTGAACCCCAACTGGACTCGCTTGGTTTTGGCGGCCACCGCACCACCGAACACGAGAGGGTCGGCATACGCTGTCTCTCCGCCAAAGTGGTGTTCCGACAGCCAGATAGCGTCCCAACCCAGCTCTTCGACCATTTCGGCCTCATATAGGCAGTCGTCGATGAGACGGAAGTCATCGGCGGGGTCGAGGCTGACTGGTAGGAAGAAGTGTCCGAACCGCATTGCCCTCCGGGGTATCTGGGTCTGTTGGGCGCATCATAGGTGGTTGGCGATTGGGGCGCAAGCTGATGAGTAGTGCGCAGTGATAGGTCCGACCCGCCGCGCTTGACGCCTCCGACGTCCAACCTTACAGTTGGGCGCACCATGGAGAAGTGGATGCCCCCGGGGTGTCTTGCGGTAGTGCATGGACTATGAATGGGATGAAGTCAAGCGGAACGAGAACCTGGCAAGGCATGGGGTTGATTTCGCGTCGGTCGAGGACTTTGACTGGAGCACAGCCAATATCAATCCCAGCGCTCGTTACGGGGAAGCCAGATGGGTCGCTGTCGGATACATCGGGTTCCGATTATATAAGGTCGTCTTCACACTGCGTGGCCCTCGAACCCGCATCATAAGCCTGCACACAGCCAGCCGACAGGACAGGAGGGAGTATGGACAAACCCCCTGAAGTGACACAGGCGGAGTGGGACAGGATTGTGGCTAGCGACATGACATTTGTTGAAATCGCGGCAAACTGGGGTGAAGAAGTAGCCATCGAAGCCGGAATCGCCCGTGACCCGGACGCTGAGGAGTGGACCGCAGAAGACTTCGCCCAAGCCCGTCCAGCTATTGAGGTCATGCCTGCTCTCGTGGAGCATTCGATCCGCAAGAAGATTGAAGAGAAGGTGTCAACCCAGCAGAGCGTCCTCGTTCGATTGGATGGGGACCTCGTGCTGCACTTCCTGTCGAGTGGGCCTGACTGGCAGACACGTCTCAACGACAAGCTTCGCCGGGCCGTTTTCGGGTCTTGAACCTCAGGCCTTAAGGGTGCCAACGGTGCGGCCCCTTCGCTTGACGCCTCTTTCCCTTAACCATACATTGGACGCTGGTTCCAAACCGCAAAGGAGTGGCCTAGTATGAACAACATTCATGATATGGGTGGTATGCACGGGTTTGGGCCGGTGCAGCTGGAGGAGAATGAGCCGGTCTTCCACGAGCCGTGGGAGGGGAGGCTCTTCGCCATGCAGGTGTCGGGGATGGTGCGTCTGTATCCCAGCACCGACGGGGGGCGTCATGGCTTGGAGAAGTTTTCTCCCGCTGAGTACGTCAGCACCCCCTACTACGAGCGGTGGCTGCTGCGCACCCAGCGACGTCTGGTGGAACTGGGCATCCTGACCCAAGAGGAGCTGGACGACCGCATCCGCTACTATCAAGAGAACCCCGACGCCGAGGTGCCCCGGCGTGAAGACCCTGGCAACGTAGAGCAGGTAATCCAGCGGGTCCGCAACCGGACGCCCTCTCCCAGCGAGACTGGGAAGCCTGCAAGGTTCAAGGTCGGCGATGCCATACACACGAAGAACGAGCACCCCAAGGGGCACCACCGGCTGCCCCGGTATGCGCGGGGGCGTAATGGAGTCATCTCAGACTGGTATGGCTACCACGACTTGGCGGATGACCTAGCCGATGGTGACCACAATCCCGAAGCTCTGTATAGCGTGAAGTTCGACGCAGCTGAGCTGTGGGGAGACTCGGCCGAGGGCAGCGGCAGCGTGTACCTCGACCTCTGGGACAGCTATCTGGAACATATCTAGTCGCTTGACGAGCTGAAATTGAAGAGACCAGCACACAGGAGGTTCGAGAATGAGTGACGGACATCACAACGGCGTAGAGTCATACGCATCGGCGCGCACCAAGGCCATTGAGTCGTTGCTGGTGGAGAAGGGGTTGATCGCCTCCGACGCCATTGATGCCATTGTGGAGACCTATGAGCAGGACATCGGGCCGATGAACGGGGCCAAGGTGGTCGCCCGCGCTTGGTCCGACCCGGAATACAGAAAGCGACTTCTGGAAAACGGCACCGAAACCATCTCGGAGATGGGTTTCATAGGCACTGAGGGAGCGCAAATCATCGTCCTGGAGAATACGGACACCATCCAGCATATGGTGGTCTGCACCCTCTGCTCCTGCTATCCGTGGCCGGTGCTGGGTTTGCCTCCCGCTTGGTACAAGTCCTTCGCCTACCGCTCTCGTGCTGTGTCCGAACCCCGATCGGTGCTGAAGGACTTCGGCTTGGAGATTGACGACTCGGTGGAGATACGAGTGTGGGACAGCACGGCCGAGGTGCGCTACATGGTGCTTCCACAGCGTCCTGCTGGCACCGAGGGCATGAGCGAGGATGAGCTGGCCGACCTTGTGACCCGCGACTCCATGGTGGGCGTGGCCCATGTCGCTGCTCCCCTTGCTACCGCAGTGGCGGACTGACATGAGCACCCAACCCGACCCCGAAATCAGCTCCATGGATGGGGCCGAGGCCCTGCCGCGACTCAACGGCGAACTGGTCTTTGAGGAGCCGTGGGAAGGCAGGGCTTTCGGCATCGCCGTAGCCCTCAACAACCGGCGGGTGTACCAGTGGCGTGATTTCCGCGAACACCTGGTGGGCCAAATATCCTCTGACGAGAAGGCCGGCACAGAGGCCCACTACTACGACCAGTGGCTACGGGCCATGGAAGGCCTTTTGCTACAGCAGGGTCTAGTTACGTCGGAAGAGCTGGAGCGGCGGACTGAGGAGTTCGCGAGTGGTCAGCGGGAAGACCACGAGCATGAGGACGGCGAGCACGGGCACGGCGACCATTACCACGGAGAGCACGGGCATCCTCACGAATGAAGGTGGCGGCTTGGCAATATGCGCTACTGCTTAGTATGTCCTCGACGCCATTCGGAGTTACCCGTTGCAGAAGAGTGATTTAAAGAGAGCTCCTATGGACTTGGCGCTAGTAAAGCAGCTTGTTGAAGAGGACGGGGGAGTGGTGGCCCTCATAAGCGGTCTCCATAGACACCAAGAAATCTCCGAACGCATGGATAGGGAGCACACGGCTTTGTTGGAGCAATATGCCGGCAATTGGGTCGTTATGGGAGAAGCCGGCCTACTATCTGTAGGGACTACTCTGGATGAGGTGCTTTCGGTTATAGGAAGTAGGGGCCTCGATACCTCCGAATTCGTGGTCTCGTATTTGGAGCCAGACCCACCAGTCACGCTTTTGTGATCACAGGCTGGTTCGACGAATCTAATCGGCCATTCGTTCAGTGCCGTGTGTATATCCCTCGTCTCCGGCTGAGTGGGACCGTGGCATTCCTCTTCGACACTGGAGCCGAAGTTACGTCCTTACACCCCCATGATTCACAGTCGCTGGGAGTCTTCTTCGACCAGTTGGGTGCCCGGACAAGTTCAAGAGGGGTGGGAGGGCTCGCACCCTATTTTATCGAGCCGGCACTGCTCGTGTTTGAAGATGGCTCTCGAATTCAAGTGTACGACGTGGATCTGCGGATTGCTGAGCCCAGCCAAGGCAACCAAATTCTGCCGTCCCTGCTCGGGCGGAATGTGATCCACCAGTGGTCCGTCCTCTACAGCGCAGTGAACCGCAGGCTGGATCGCCTAGTTCTGACCGCTGACCATACGTTGGATGCCACGTAATGCCTATCAGCCTTCGCCACTACCCCAGCGGCCCGAAGTCGGGTGGGGGGATGCGACGCCTCGACGCTGCCTCGTAGGTGGACGCGATGCGGAGGAGCGTGTCCTCCTTGCCCGGCTCGGCGCGGAATACTAGGGAGAAGGGGAGGCCGGGTTCTGGCAGGTGGGTGGGTTCGGTGGTTTGGGTGGAGACGTACCGACGACCGTCGGAGCTGAGGCTGAACACGGGGTCGTAGGCTGTGGTGACGTAGCCTGCAGGCACGAGAACCTCGGTTAGTCCTGCGTTGGGACCGTTGAAGGACTCGGGGCGCAGGTTGGATTGGATGCCGTGCTGGTGTGGCCAGCCGATTTTGCCTGGCGGCCACGGGGTGTGAAGGCGCACCAAAGCGTCGAGATGGTTCTCCAGTATCACCATCATGTCCACACGTCGCAGAAGCTCCCGCAGCATGATGCGCTCGTCGACCCCTTGGCGACCACCCAAGGTATTGCGTGGATCGGACACCTCTTCCCAGTTCTTGAAGGCAGCTCGCTGGTCGTCGCCCCAGAACTTGGAGCGGGCGTTGATAGCGGGGAATCCGACTACGCTTTCGGTGTAGCCACGCGCGCGCCAGTCGGCAGCACGGCGGGTGAGGTATTGGTGAATGTGGAAGCGGAAGGCCATGGCCAGTTCCTGTTGCTGAATGGTGGCGAGGTCGAAATTGGAGGGCGGCGCGATGCGCTCCTCAGCCATCTCCACCATGTAGTCGATGGGTTGCATATCGCCGCTGCCAAACACCTTGCCCGGAGCGAACTCAGTGGGCACGATGGCCGCGGAGAAGTCGGGGAACACAGGCTGTCCGTCGGCCCTTAGCCGGAAGAGCAAGTCGGGCATGAAAACGGGGACTAGGCGGGCCAAGGCCATGCGGAAGTCGGTCTTCATCATCTCTATGTCGGGGTCGCGTACCCACAGGGGGTCCACCGACTCTACCAGAGTGGCCCCCAAGGTCCCGCCGAGAACTGATTTTATTTCCACGGCAGCGGCGTTGACGATGGGCACCTCAGCCATGGAGCCCGGGGGGTAGACCATGGACTCGCGTATCACGCCGAGCCGCATGCCTTGCAGTGCTCCGGCGCTCCCCGGTCGCGCGGTATGCGATGCGTAGGGAGTGTCGAGGCGAGACGCCCGTGGGACGGTGGTGAAGGGGTCGCGAGGGTCGTAGTAGCCTTCTTCTGGGTCAGCTAGAGCGTCCAGAACCTGGGCGCAGTCGTTGAGCGTGCGACACAGGATGCCGGTGCGGTCGCAGTAGATGTCGGCACCGATGGCCCCTCCGTCGAAACCGATGAGCGACTTATGGGGCAGGATCAGGGCCACCGAGTTGTGATTTGAAGGACCACGACATGAGGCGCGGGTCTCCTCGCCAAGGCTGGCCATCACCAGATTGGCGCTGACGGACACGCCCGACCCTGAGCTGGAGCCGAGAGAGGCGGAGCGGGTGGTGTCGTAGGGGTTGGACGGGTTGCCCGCCCAAGTGCTGCGCTGGTAGCCGAGGGTGGAAGGGAGTACCTGATCGGGCGTATGGCGTCCGCCGGGATCGCCAGCCCGCCCGTTGTATTCGTTGTTGAGGGCCTTGGCGAATATGATTGCGCCCTTATTGCGCAACTGCTCCACCAGCAGATGATCGCGAGCGGGAAAGTCGATGTCGTAGTTGGCATCGCCGCCCCCAGTAGAGCGCATGTCCTTGGTGTCGAAGGGGTCCTTGAAGGAAAACACCACGCCGTACATGGGCATGGCTTCCAAGTCGGGGTTACGCCCGTATTCAGCATCCAACTCGGCGGCCCGCTCCAGTGCGTCGGGCATGTGGCGGAACTCGTCGCAGACCGGAGGCGCACCCGAAGGCAGCGGCCCCTGCGACGGGTGCCTGTCGAACTCGCCACGACAGGTGACGGAACGCTCACCTCGGATGTTGAGTGTGCCCAAGGCATTCAACTGCCCAGCGTTGGGCACGCCGACAATCATGCCGAACTGCTGCTCGACCTCGGGGTCAGACGCGGTGGTGTCCATGCGCCCGAACTCCAGCGGCGGCCCTTGGTACTTGTCTATATCAGGCAACAACTCAGAAGCAGCCACCGTCTGTGTGGGGAACCGCAGCGCCTCCTGTGCGCGGACAGTCCCCCGCGATTCCGCGATCGGCCCACCATCTGCGGTCACCAGCATGCTGGCCACGCCGTTATAAGCTCGTGCCCGGTCGATATACCGCTGCACCACCTGCACGCAGGTTATGTCGCCTGCCTTGATGGCAGCGTGAAGCTGGTCGATGGTGGCTTCTTCAAGTTGGAAGGGAGTAGTCATTGGGTCCTCCTGCTTGGCGTCGTCTCCGGGTTGAAAGCAGTTGTTGCTAAATCAAGCCCAAGCGTTCGATATCTTCCTGTGTCTACTTTGTGCCGTCGAGGATGTCATATAGAGTGCCTATGGGGAACGTATCACTCGACCGATGGAAATGCACTATAGCTTGACAGCCGTCGACCGTCCGATAAACCCGAGACGACCCATTTGAACGAATCATGCGAAATCCATCTCTCTGAAGGGCGCGGACCAATTCGCCAGCCGACACGTTGCGAAGCCGCCTCCTGAGATCAGGAGGGAGTGTCACAGGCTGACTGTCACAACCGGTGCCTCAAACACCGACACGCCCTCGCTCGGCAACTCGTCTCCAGCCTCCAGCATCACCTCGATGAACATCTTGGCGGCATCCTGTAGGGCATACAGGGCCTCGTCCCTGGTATAGCCCCAGACGCCACACCCGGGGAGGGATTTAACCCTGGCGCTCCAGCGTCCATCCTCATCGTCCTGTTCCAGTTCCGCTTGGAATATGTATGTCTTCACGTAAATGACTCCTGAGAGAGCAAGCTCTGTGCCACGTTGGTCGGATTTCTACTTCCAGCGTGTATGTCTGTAATTGGCTCCAGTGGCATCGGTCAGTGAGACTGTAGCCAGCATGGGCTCATCATACCAGAGCTACGTTTCCCGCTCACCGCACTCGCAGCCACGACTCAGAAAGCGCGAGGCAGGATGAACTGCTGGGTTGGCCGGCGACGTCTTCGGGTGTTGGGCGGCCGCTGGCCTGTTGACCGTTGACTGTGAGGCGAGCCTGCTGTGCGGGGATAAAGAGGCTGTAGACGGAGAGGCTGCCGCTTTCGTTGTCGCCAGTAGGTCGGATGATGAACGGCTCCATGAAGTCGAACCATGTCAGGCTCACATCACCCGAGGCGGTCAGGATGTTCTCTGTCCAGAATGTGGAGGCATCACCGATGCGACCGAAGCTGGCCTCCACGACGGGAAGTGACAGGTCGCTGTTTGGCGCGTGAATGACGGTCTCGATTTCCCGCTGCAGCCAGCGGGCCAAGGCTAGGTTGTCGGCGTAGACCCGCGGCTGCCCGCCGGTAAGCTCACTTTCGAGAAAGAGGGCGTGTCCGGGGCCTGCCGGAGACACTGAGACCCTCCAGAAGCTGGCACGGCTGCTGTACTCTCCACCCTCGTTCGGCACGAGGCGCAGGAAGGAGTTTTCGCCGGTGAGAAGGACTTGATTGTTGTCGACGGGTGTAACCAAAGGCTCACCTCCTAGTTGTGGTCCTGTGGGTTATGGTCTTGTGGACTAGTTATGGTCGTGCCGGATAGCCGTGGCCTTGGGTCAGGCATGCTTGAAACCGCGACTGTGACGCTATCCTAATGGGTAGGCGACGCTTGGTACAGCCGTGCGAGTAACCAGATTCGGACTCGGGGTACGTCCGCGAGTGCGTATGCTACAATCGGGCCAATAGCGTAAGTCGGAGCAAGAGCAACGACACAGGAGGATGGCAGTGGCTAAAGGGTCGAATGTGGGTGTTGGACTGATTGGGTGCGGAGCCATTGGGCGGGACATAGCCAAGGCTATACAAGGTGGGAGCGTGCCAAACGCTACTGTGGTTGCCCTGTTCGATGTGGACGAGGGCCAAGGGCAAGCCTTGGTGGACACTCTCACCGGCGATGTGCCCTTCTCTACCGATATTCACAGATTCCTAGCCACCGACGGGTTGGCAGTCGTCGTGGAGTGCGCCTCGCCAGTGGCAGTGCGAGCCCACGCCAAGGATGCCCTGCTGGCCAAGAAAGACCTGGTGGTGATGAGCACCGGGGCGTTGGTAGATGCAGAACTGCTATCCGAGCTTACCGAGACCGCTCAGGAGCACGGCTGCCGACTGATGGCGCCTTCGGGGGCTATCGGGGGTATCGACGCCATTCGCGCTGCCGAGGACGGGCTGGATGAGGTGACCCTGACCACGACCAAGCGCCCTGAGGGCCTGCGAGGCTCGCCGGGATTCCGCGATTGGGAAGACCGGGAAATCACCGACCCGCAGGTGATTTTCGAGGGGCCAGCAGCCGAGGGCGTCAAGCTGTTCCCAGCCAACGTCAACGTTGCCGCCACCCTGAGCTTGGCTGGATTGGGGCCGCAGAAGACCAAGATCAAGGTGGTGGCCGACCCCGACGCCCCGGGCAACGTACACCAGATTGAGGCCAAGGGCGACTTCGGGCTGATGCGCTTCACTTTCGAGAACCGCCCCCATCCCGACAACCCACGCACCAGCTACCTCGCCATCCTCTCCGCCATCGAACTGTTGCGACAAGCCTGCGGGACCGGGCCAAGGATTGGGACGTAGTTGGAACGATTGTAAAATAGAGTGTGCCCTGACTAGCCTAATGTTTTCGAGAGGCCCTAGCTCTGCTGAATCGCTTGAAGGCATCTTACTTCTTGGAGTCTAAAATGGGTCACGTTTACGTCGAAGATGTTCGGCTGGAACACCCCTCGAAGATGGGGAATAATGGGTCTGTTCCCATCGAAAGCACCTTGGTGGATACAGGCTCCTTGCATTCAATGTTCCCGGAGTCGGTGCTGCGTGGCATCGACATCACACCAATTCGTAACGTGATTTGGGAGCTTGCGGATGGGAGCCAAGTTGAGTACCCGGTCGGCTTGGTAAACATCTTCATCGGTGACGTAAGCTGGCCCTGCCCCGTCATATTCGGGCCTGATGGGCAATACCTCCTCGGTGCCACCACACTAGAGACCTTCTGCCTCATGGTAGACCCCGAGGGTGGGCAACTGATTCACAAGAGGCCTCGTGCTAGGCCCATCTAAAGTCTACTCAATAGTAGCATGATAGATGCGCCGTACCAGCAACCTTCTACGTGCTCCCTCGCGGGTTTCGGGAGAGCACTGGATCAGTGTGATTGCATCGATGGCATCCGTGTCTTAAGCACCTTGGTAAGGTCGGACTGAGGGTTCACCAGCCAGCCTAACTCGCGGCCACGAACCTCATCGAGAGCGAGTTCACGCAGTGGCGGGTGTTGGTGGCAGTGAGACGCTCGCCGACGAACACGTGCCCCAAGTGACCTCCGCAGTTGGCACACTCGATTTCGATGCGCATACCATCGGGGTCGGACAGGCGGTTGACGGCTCCGGGCACCTCGTTGTCGAAAGCGGGCCAACCACAACGGGCGTCGAACTTGTCGTCGGAGCGGTATAGCTCAGCATTGCAACGGCGGCAGATGTAGGTGCCTGCTTCGTAGAAGTCGTCGTACTCGCCTGTGAACGGCCGCTCGGTGCCCTTGCGCTCAATGACGTATCGCTCTTCCGCTGTCAGTGGGTTGTAAGTCTTCTTGTCCGTCTCAGCCATGGGTCGCTTCTCCTCTTGTCGTCTTACATCAATCCTACCGCAGCCCCACACATACTTACAGCTATCACTATTATGGCGATGAGAACTATACAACCGCAGCAGGTGCTCCAACCGCTCCCTCTGCTATTCACCGTTACTACCGTGGTGCCTGGGATGCTACCCCAGTCGTTCTCGTCATCGTATGCCTCAGAGTCGGGACTGCGTCGGTATCCGGGACGCCGTTCCGTCCGTAGAGGCTGTTGGGGCCTGCTGGCACGACGGCTTTGGTCGTAGGCAGCGCGACGAGTTGGGTCGCTGAGCACCTCGTAGGCGACGTTAATCTGCACCATGCGTCGGGTCGCTTCCGGCGAGGGGTTTCTGTCGGGGTGATATAGCTGTGCCAAGCTGCGATAGGCGGCCGCGATCACCTCGGGTTCCGCGTCCGGGTGCACTTGCAGCACCGCGTAGTGGTCTTGCTCAGAGGCCATCGTCAGTCATAGAGACCGTAATACCCCTCTCCGCTCGCGGCTCCATGGAGTCAACGGCCAAGGGAATTGGGTCTCCTCGCCGTCGACTACGGCTCCCCAGGAAGGGCCGGCATCAGGCTCGGTGGGCGTCGATGGCCGGTGGCCCGCTCGTAGGCGTATGCCAGCTTGACCATGGTGGCGTCCGTATAGGGACGGCCCAAGAAGGTGATGCCCACAGGCAGGCCCTCAGAGGTGAAGCCAGCGGGGACGGATATCGATGGGACATACACTAGGAAGGTGTTGAGGTGGGTGGTGCCACGCATGTCGTAGTAGGGCGGGCCCAGCCCCTCGCTTATGAGCGTCGGCTGGTGCTCCACCGTCTTGTGGACGATGGCGTCCACCCCAGCGTCCGCCATCAGCTTCATCACGCTCACCATCAACTCGTCGCGGGCGAGCATGTGTTCGAGGTATGCAGCTTCGGAGTGGGGGCGCATCCCCGTTTGCCCTTGGGGGTGTACCTTGGCGTAGTCGGGGGCGCGCATCATGGCTTCCATCGACTCGTAGGGCTGGCTGGCACTACGACCGAAGTAGAGGTCGAAGCTCTCCGATGCCAAGCCATCAGTCGTCCGTTGGGCTAGGAGCTCTTTGAGGCGGGGCAGTTCGGGCAACTCCACCACGTCGGCCCCGGCCTCCTGAAGGTCGACGATGGCGCGGCTGTAGACCTCGGAAACAAGCCGGAAGTCAGCCGTATCGGGCTCGGCTTGAAAGCCCATGGACTGGGTCATGACGCCGATACGCACTCCACGGAGACCTGCGGGGTCTAGGGATTGGGTGAAGCTTTCCGGGATATGCCCCACTCCGAGGGCCGTGATGGGGTCCTCTGGGTCATATCCGACGATAATGTCCAGAACTGTCGCTAGGTCCTCCACGGAGCGCGCAAGCGGCCCTAGGGAGCCGTTGAGCTGCGGCCAGCCACCCCAGACGCCACCACGGCTCACCAACCCGGCAGTAGGACGCATTCCCGTAATGCCGTTCCAAGCGGCGGGGCGCCGGATGGACGCGAAACCCTCTTGTCCGATGGCCACCGTCCCGAAATTCGCCGAAATGCTGGCGCCCGAACCACCGGAAGAACCTCCAACGGTGCGAGTGGGGTCGTAGGGGTTGCGGGTAGAGCCGAAGAGCGAGCCGTGGGTGTCGCCACGCCCCATCTCACCCAAGGTGGACTTGCCGACAATCACCGCCCCTGCCTTGCGCAACTGCTCGGTAACAAAGGAATCCCTATCGGGGTGGTAGTCCTGTAGCACCAGCGACCCGAGGGTTGTGGGCATGCCCTTGGCGTCCATCTGGTCTTTCAGGACTACGGGAATTCCGTGCATGGGGCCGGTGATGCCTCCACTGGCGAAGGCCGCGTCGGCCTGAGCAGCTTCTTCCAGCGCGTTTGGGTTCACTGTGATGATTGAATTGAGTTGTGGGCCGTTGCGGTCATAGGCCTCGATACGGTCTAGGTACAACTGGGTCAGTTGACGGGCGGTGATGCTCCCGGCAGCGAAAGCCGCATGGATATCGGCTATGCTCGCTTCCAATAGATGGAAATCCTGGGCCATGAGACCTCCCTTGTGACCGCGCTCGCTGGCCGGGGCCCGAGGCTAGTCGGTTACGGCAAGTCAGCTGCGGTCGATCGGCTACAGGTTGTAGAGCGCCTTTGGGTTGTGGTGCAGGATCCGGTCCTTGGACTCCTCGGAGATGTCCTGGTTCTGACGGAAGATTGTGATGGCGTCCACCTCGCTGGACGGGTCGAAGTGCCCATAGTCGGTGCCGATGACCAGACTGTGCTCGCCAGCATACCGCAGCACCCACGGCAGGTCCTCGTCGGTCTGACAGGTGACGTATATGCCATACTCGCGGAAGGCGTCCACGGGGAACTCGCGCCCTTCGCCGACGAACCGGCGAGAGGCCTCGCGGTATATCCACGGTATCCACTCGCACGATGCTTCGATAAAGCCCCAGCGCAGGCTCGGAAAGTCCTCGTGCATCCGGCTGAGCAAAAGAGTATGGCAGGCGACCACCGTGGGGCCTCGAAACATGGCAAATGAGCGGGCGGTCAGGCCTTCCGGGAAGGATCGGTGCAACTCGCAGTTCGCCGGGTTGCCGTTGGCGATGTGGATAGCAACAGCCATATCGAGCCGCGCTGCCTCTTCATAAATGGGGTAGAAGTATGGGTCGGTGAGGGAGCGGTTGCCCTCAATGGGGCGCATGCACACGGCCACGGCCCCGTTCTCTTTGGCGAACCGCATCTGGTCCGCGGCGTCGGGAATGGAAGAAGTGGGGACCAGACAGGACCATCGGAGGCGCCCCTGTCCCTGCTTCCAGATGTGGGCCAGCCAGCGGTTCCAGCTGCCGCACAGGGCAACATCGGCGGCGGGATTGGTCGTGACTTGCTCAATCCACAGGGTATTGTGCAGCACCTGTATGTCGATGCCCAACTCGTCCAGATGCTTCAGGCGCAGGTCCACATCGTCCATCTCGCGGGCTGCTTGTGGCGTCACCACGTTCCGGCCCGCCAGTTCGGAGAACTGCTGCAACTGATAGTCACTGAGGTTGGGCAGACGTAGACCGGCTATCTTGTCCTCAATGACCCAATATCGCTTGGTGTCATCGTCGGGGGTGGAGAACATGCGCGGGCGATACTTCTGCTCCGAGGCTTCTAGGTAGTCCCAAGTACGTTCGCTCTCCACCACATGGGCGTCGGAGTCGATGGTCTGCAGTCGTGTACGAGTAGCCATGTCCCCCTCCTTAGGCGCGGGGTTCCATCCCCTTGTCCTAGGATATTAGCACGTCAAGAGGGCTGGTGCGCCAACACCTAACGTTGGGAGTGGAAGAGCAGCAATTCCCACCGGCCACACTCAAAGCGGTCCGGTCTGCCTGTCGGCAATGGGGGTGGACCGCCCCATATGTACGACCATAGCCCTTGCTAGTGTCAGCCGGAGGCGCCTGCGCTGGCTATCTCTTCGTCCTGCTCTCCAGTGGCCCCGCTGACGCCCACGCCTGCCATTGCCACGCCGTCCACCATGATGGGCACGCCTCCGGGGATGGGAAGCATCGTGAACTTGACCACCTCTTTGATGCTGTCCAACACGTTGGGGTCCATGGATGCTAGGCCGCTGGTAGGACGCCGGAAGTTGAGGGCTGTTCTCGCTTTGGCCTCGGCAACGTCGACCGTCATGGGCGAGGCGCCGTCCATACGGTCGACCTGTACCAATTCCCCAAACTCGTCCACTACGGCGCAGGATACGCGGACTCCCAGTTGTTTGGCCTTGGCCATTGCCCCGGACATGTAGCGTTCAGCATCGGCAAGTGTGAGTGGCATTTGTATCGCCTTTCCAAGGGATAACGTGTTTGCGTTATTGGGGGTTGCGTTGAGGCGCGGCGTGTTGGGGCGCGTAAGGGATTTCCAACCCGTAGCAGATGGCGGCATCCTCAATGTTCGTCAATTCGCCATCGATTTCCTTCCAGAAGTCGTGGCCTGGGTCGCTTCCGGCAAGCTCGGGAGTTGGCCCCGGCCCACCACAGGCAAACCCGCCGACGACCTTCCCATCCTTTACCACGGGCATACCGCCAAAACCGGGAAACATAGTGCCAACGAAGAGGGTGTTGTAGGACTGCCACATGGCGGCTTGCCTTCCCATACGCTCGGCGAAAGTCTTGGTCGGGGCCTTGGTACGCGCCGCTGCGACTGCTTTGCCCTTGGCTAGGGTCATGGCGGTGCCGGGGGCGCCGTCACCCCGCCCCATCGCGATCACGTTGCCGCCCTCGTCGACGACACAATAGGCCGAGATCCAACCCACCTCTGCGCCCTTTTCCACGGCGCGACTTATCATCGTCTTGGCTTCTTCCAGGCTTATTTGAGGCTCCACAAATCCTCCTACGGCTTCCTTATCGGACTACCTTCATTCAGGGTATGCATCATGCTGTTTTTGTGTGGCCGATAACCTTGAACAGGTTACTACAAAATCGTGCTATGCCCAACCGACGTACGTTGTCCAGCGAGTTAGCGTCTCTTCTGATGGTGGCGACACACTGGGTGGACGTGCTCGAAAAAGAGAGGAGCCAAGGCCGGAGGCACCGGCCTTGGCTCCTACGAGTTGCGCGGGAGTTGGGTCTAGTCTAGCGGTGCGGGACGTACTCCCAGTTGTTGAGCCACTCGATGTGCAGCGGGCTTACGCCCCACTCGCCAATCTCGGGGCCCAGTGGCCAACTGGCGGACTCTTCGTAAAGGGGTATGGTCACGATGTTGTTATGTAGCCATTTACCGATTTCCGCCGTCTTCGCCCAGCGCTCCTCGACGTCGTAGGTGATGTTGGCTTCGTCGATCAAGCCTTGGAGCTCTGGGTGTTCGATGCCGAAGTTGAATACGTTGTCGGCAACGTAGAAGGTGGAGTAGTAGCGCAGAGGCTCGTTGGCCACGCCCTGCTCGTCGGGCCGCACCCCCTTGGCAGTGCGGGCCAAGATGGTTGGGCGGAACGACGAGTATGGTTGCACGGTGTGTTTGGCGTCGATGCCCACGGCGCGCCACATTCCGCTGATGACTTCACCGCTGGTGTCGACTCCAGCTCCACCGGTGTTGGTGAGGTGCATTTCTATCTCGAAGCCATCAGGGTATCCGGCATCGGTCAACGCTTGCCTAGCCTCGGCCTCTTCCATGTAGTCCCAAGTCAGCTGGTCCAACCCAAACTGCCTGGCCCTAGCACTATGTCCCATGAAGCCAAAGGTGTAGGCGGGTTCGCCCTCGCCAAAAGCCAGCGAGTTAATCATTTTCTGTCGGTCGATTGACCTAGCAAGCACTTGGCGCACTTTCAGAGCGCGGGCCCAGTCGTCGCTGCTGGTGTCGCGGTCGCATGATACCCAAGCCTGGACCTTGCAGGTCTCGGTGTAGACTGCGCCATCACCCAGGGGGAACTCCGACTCGTGGGATGGGTGGTCGGGGTAGTAATTCTGGGAGTGGACATGGATGTACCGTAGGCGAGCGCCAGGGAAAACCAGGTAGTCGTCCTCGTCCCTAGCTTCGCCCTTTATGGCCTCGATCGAATCAGTGGAGAACTGGCCGGTATCGATCTGGCCGGTAAGGTAGTTAGCTAGACGGGTGGACTCTTCCGCCAACTGGTGCCATACGAACTCGGCGAACTCAGGGGTCTTGCGCCAATGGTCCTGCACGGCCTCAGCGCGCTTGAAGTCGTCGGCCAAGGACTCCATCAATTGGAAGGAGCCAGTGCCAACGGACTGTTGGCTGGCCATTTCCACGCCTACGGCGTCGTAATGGCGCTTGCTGCGCAGGGTGGTGTTGCCAACGGGCATGGTGTTCCACCACTCGATCTGGAAAGTGGGGATAGGACGATTCAGCTTGACCGTGTACTCGTCGATCTTTTCCACGGAGCAGCCGTCGCATGCGAAGAGCCCGCGGATACGCCCGGAGTTGGTATGCACCGAACCCTCGGTTGCCACATTCTCCATGGTGAACATGAAGTCGTCGGCGTTGAACTCGCCCCAATCGCCATAGCGGTCGTGCCACTGGGCCCCGCGCTGGAGGTTGAATACGCGAGACCAAGTGCCGTCGGGGTTGTCGGTGTCCTCGAAGCTGGCAACCAAGCGCGGGGTGACGTTGCCATCTAAGTCGCTACCGAACATGTGCTCGTGGGTAACCCGTCCGTTGTAGACGGTGGCCTGATATGCCTCGTTCGCAATCACGTATACCTCGGCGCCAATATCACCCACGCCGAAGTCGAGCGTGCCGGAGGACATCATGCCCATGCCGGGTCCGGGAGTCTCCGCGGGCATGGCCGCTGGAGTAGCAGCTGCTACGGCACTCATCACCGCGTTGTCCACGACGGCGGCCACCTCTTCGGCACTGATGCCCGGCTCGATGGATGCCAAGGCGGATTCGATCATGGACTGTATCTGATCGGGGGAAAGACCTTCGGTAGAGGCCCCTTGCACAGCCTGTGTCACCATGGTTGTGATTTCTGCGGCACTTGGACCGCCCGGAGCGGGAGTGGCCATGCTGCCCACGGCCTCACTTACGATGCTCTGGATGTCTTCAGCGCTCACACTAGGCGCCGCCGTGGGAGTAGCCTCCTCACCACAAGCGATTATCAGGGCAAGAATTGCTATGAACGCCCCGATGAGGAAGGACTTGCGTCTACCCAAAGAACCCATGACCACGCCTCCTATTGCGTTTTCTCTCCACCGTTACTTCAAAATAGGCCTTCATGCACGGCAGATGGGCTAGTATAGTCGACGCTACGATGCTAGACAACGGCTATGTATGCTTGGTGTTGGGCAAGACTTGGCATGCCGCTGATGTGGCATGATAATTGCTCAACGCGGAGACCACCCCAAGGGGTCGATGAAAGGCACTGGTAAGGTGCTCAGATGAGAAGCATTGGCCCAAATGGCCCAAATGGCCCAAATTGGAAGGAGAACACCTAAATGGTGACATCGCAGTCAGGGAATAGTCCATGGCAGGGAGTGCTTCCTGCGCCCAACTCTCACAGAGCAGGGGACTACATATTCGTTTCCTCGATTTTCCCGCTAGACCAGGATGGGAACGTGGTGCAGCCCCAATCAGTCTCCCCCTACGTCGGCGAGAGCGTCATCGGGGCCCAGACCCGCGCCTGCCTCGAAAGACTGCGGGCGGTCCTAGCCGAGGCCGGCACCACGTTGGACCGGCTGGTCAAGGCCGAGGTCTACCTCATCGAGGCGGAGGACTTCTATGAGTTCAAGATGGTGTGGCGGGAGTATTTCCCCACCAATCCGCCAGCCCGCACCACGACAGCGGTGGGCCACGACCAGCATATTGTGCGGGGCGCTCGCCTGAACCTGCAGGCCGTGGCCTTGGCGGGCGATTCCCCACACAGTCCGCAGACCGTGCGTGCTGCCGACGCCCCAGACCCCATGGCCGCAGAACACTCGCCACAGGCCGTCAAGGGCGGACCCTTCGTATTCCTTTCCGGTGTTACCGCCACCGACTACGCCACTGGATTGGCCGTTACCAAGCAGCCCGGCTTTCCCATCTATGGGTCGGACCCGGAAATGCAGGCCCGCTACGCCTTCGAAAACATGGGTAAGACGCTGAAGGCGGCAGGGAGCGGCTTGGACCAAGGAATCAAGTCCCAACTGTATGAGCCGGACTTGCTCAACTTCCACCAAATTGATGCCGTATGGGGCGAGTACATGCAGCCGCCGCCCAACCGTTCCTCCATGGGTATGCGAGGGCTGCTTGTGCCTGGGACGGTCTTCCTCGCCAACTTCATGTTCCTTGCCCCGGACGAGCAGAACCAGAAGCACGAGACTAGGGCGGGCATCCGCTGGCATCCAGTGGACGTACGCCGGGTGAACTTCACGCCGGGCATCATGGTGCAGGACTGGCTCTTCACGGCGGGACAGGTGCCCATTGCCGACTTCGCAAGGACGGACATACACTACGCGCCCCCGCTGCCCAACGGCGAGGTCCCACCAGTGGCGCGGGCGGCGATACGTCGCACGCCTCCCGGACTGCCCCACCACTTCTCGGACATCGAAGTCCAGACCGAGTTCACCATGGAGCTCTTGAAGGAGCAATTGGACGGCAATGGCTTCTCCTTGGCCGATGTGGTGGACGCCCGCATCTATCTGGTGAACGCGCCCCACGACTTCCGCGGCTTCAGCCGCGCATGGCATCGGATCTTCAACCCCATAGGACGCTGGCCGGCCATGAGCCTCATACCCTCGCAACAGGCCGACGGTAGCTCCGGCATCATGTTCCCCGGCCCTCTGATCGAGATCGACTTGATATCCAAGAAGGGCGGATGAAGCAGTCCCCCATAGCCTCGAAGTTGGCGTGACTTTCGACGCCGCCCAGCAAAGGGACGACTGGGATGGGGTGGTGGTGGGCTCTGGCCCCAACGGCTTGGCGGCCGCCATCACCCTAGCGCGTCAAGGCTGGCGTGTCGCCGTTCTGGAAGCCAAGGAGACCATCGGCGGGGGCGCGCGCTCTGCGGAGTTAACGCTGCCGGGATACGTACACGACGTATGCTCGGCCATACACGCGACGACCGCTGTTTCTCCTTTCTTCCAAGGTTTGTCCTTGGAAGCTCACGGGTTGGAGTGGGTCAACCCACCTGTGTGTGTAGCCCACCCATTGGACGACGGCTCGGCAGTGGCCCTGCATCCCTCCATCGAGGCCACGGGCGAGTCCGTTGGCGCTGGGGGTTGGGGTGGCGATGCTGACGCCTACCAGAAGCTGATGCGTCCTCTGGTTAACGGTTGGGGGTCCCTGCAAAGCGACCTGCTTGGCCCGATGCGCTGGCCTCGACATCCACTGTCCATGGCCAAGTTCGGCAGGCACGGTCTGCGCTCGGCGAAATCCCTAGGCTACAGCACATTCCGAGGCGAGCGTGCCCGCGCCCTCTTCGCTGGCTTGGCCGCCCATTCATTGCTGCCTCTAAACAAGCGTCCCTCCGCAGCTTTCGGTCTCGTGTTGGCAATCTTCGGCCATCTTGCAGGCTGGCCCTTCCCTCAAGGCGGAGCACAACGCATTTCAGATGCCTTGGCTTCCTACTTTCGCTCCCTAGGGGGCGATGTGATCACCCACGCACCGGTACAGTCGCTGCAAGAGCTGCCACAGACCCGGGCTACGCTGCTGGACCTGACCCCCAAGCAAGTATTGACGGTTGCCGGGGAAGGCATGCCTAGCAGCTACCGCAGGCGTATGGAGCGGTACCGCTATGGCATGGGTGCCTTCAAGGTGGACTGGGCACTGAACGGCCCGATACCGTGGCGGGCGCAAGAGTGCGCTGAGTCGGCCACGGTGCATGTGGGCGGGAGTTTTGCCGAAATCGCAGAGGCCGAGGAGACCGTGTGGCGGGGCGGGCACCCGGAACGTCCCTTCGTGCTGCTGGCCCAGCATACCCTCTTCGACCCAACCCGCGCGCCCCAAGGCAAACAGACCGCTTGGGCCTACTGCCATGTGCCCCACGGTTCAACGGTCGACATGACCCACCGCATTGAAGCCCAGATCGAGCGTTTCGCACCCGGCTTCCAGGACTTGGTGCTTGGGCGCAGCGTTATGTCGCCTGCGCGGTTGGAGGAATACAACCCCAACTATGTGGGAGGGGACATCAACGGCGGGGTGCAGGACTTGGGCCAGATGTTCGTCAGGCCCAGCTACCGCTGGGACCCCTACACCACCCCCATGAAGGGCGTGTACATCTGTTCCTCATCTACACCGCCCGGCGGGGGCGTCCACGGCATGTGCGGATACAACGCCGCCCGCTCCGTATTGAGGGCGGAACTAAGGGCGGACCGGGGCCACGGACGTTAGTCCGCCTGCATCAGTGCTTCCATGACCCTGCTGGGTGTGAGAGGTGTGTCGACGTTCCGCACCCCTGCCGAGGCTAGGGCGTTCATCACCGCGTTGGCCAGCACTACCGGCGCAGCCACCGTTGGCAGTTCGCCGATGCCCTTTGCCCCGTGAGGCGTCAGAGGCGAAGGCGTCTCCATGGTGTCCATCTGAAAGTCCGGCATATCAGCCGCCACAGGCAGAGAGTAGTCCAGCAGGCTGCCGGTGACGAGTTGGCCGCTCGAATCGTATTCGATGCCCTCGACCATGGCCTGCCCCAGCCCCTGCACGATGCCTCCGTGCATCTGGGCCTCCACAATCACGGGGTTGATGATGCGCCCGCAGTCGTGCACCGCAAAGTACTTGATGATTCGGACATCGCCTGTGTCGGGCTCGACTTCCACCACGGCGACATGGGCCCCGAAGGCGTAGGGGTTGTTGGGCAGGGTGTAGTCCAAGCTGAAGTCCAACCCGATATCCTCGCCCTGTGGGAGGCGCTCCTCCTCGTAGGCCGCCGAAGCCACATCGGCGAACGTTGTGGCTCGCGACGGGTCGGACTGGCGGGAGACGCGTCCGTCTTGGAACTCTAGGTCATCCGTAGGGCAGTCGAGGAGTTGGGCGGCGATGCGTTCCATCTTCTCACGCGCTTGACGCAGCGCCAGCACCATGGCCGAACCGGATACCACCGTGCCACGGCTGGCCGACGTTCCACCGCCCCGCGCGATGACCGCGGTGTCGCTGTGCAGAATGGTGAGGTCCTCAGGCGTTAGACCCAACTCGTCGGCTGCCATCTGGGAGAAAGTGGTCTCGGTGCCCTGCCCGTGGGGTGATGCCCCAATGTGGATGGTCACCTGGCCAGAGGCTTCAATGATGACGCGGGCGCTGTCTTCCCGCACCTCACCGTAGGCCCCCGAGGCCTTGAGCACCGTAGCCAAGCCAACGCCTAGCAGGGGCTCGCCCGGCTTCCGTGGCTCGCTGGCCCGCGACCGCCACTGCTCGTACTCCGAAAGCTCCAGCACACGGTCCAACCCCACCTCGTAGTTGCCGGAGTCGTAGGTGACGCCGGTGGGAGTGGTGTAGGGCAGGGCTTCCGGCTGAATCAGGTTGATACGGCGCACTTGGGCGGGGTTGAGGTCCAGTTCCTGAGCTATCAGGTCCATGGTGCGCTCCATGCAGAAGGCAGCCTCCGGCCCGCCCGCTCCACGGTAGGGGCCTGTGGGAGGCTTGTTGGAGATGACTCCCAGTACATCCACCCGCAGCGACGGTGTCTTGTAGGGCCCGGCCATGCGGTGGGCAGCCAAGAAAGGCACCGAGGGGGTGGTCACTAGGAAGAAGGCCCCTAGGTCGGCGATGATGGACACTTTCATGGCCAACAGCATGCCGTCCTCGGACACAGCGGCATCGACGTCCACGGAGTGACCCCTAGCATGGAGGGCCACCATGTTCTCCTGCCGGCCTTCCACCCACTTGATTGGCTGCCCTAGGGTCATCGCTAGGTAGGGGATGAGGATGTCCTCGGGGAAAACGGTGTCTTTCTCGCCGAACCCACCTCCAACGTCGGGGGCGATGACACGGGTGGAATCCCGCGAGCGTCCGAGCACCCGCGCCATGCCGTCGCGCACACGGTGAGGAACTTGGGTAGAGTTCCAAGCCGTCAGCATATCGTCGCCTGCATCATAGGTGGCCACAATCCCGCGAGCCTCCATGGGGGCTGGGGCCAGCCTCTGTACCTGATAGCGCTGGGAGACCACGAGATGGGCGCTGGCGAAGGCTTGGTCGACCTCGCCTCCCTCTTGGTGCACCCGCATGGCCACATTTGTGCCTACGTTGGGATGCAGCACATGGGAGTCGGAGGCAGAGTCATAGGGGTCAACCACAGGCTGGAGAGGCTCGTAGTCGATGTTCACCAAGTCGGCGGCGTCGCGGGCGGCGTATGCGCTGCGTGCTACCACCACGGCTACAGGTTGTCCCACGTAGAAGGCCCGCTCCGAGGCCAGCACAGGATGCTCCGGCGGTCGGATTTCGTCCACTGCCCAACCGGCCGTCATGGCGCGGGTAGGGATGTTGCCCAAGGTATCGGCCACATCTGCCCCACTGAATACGGCGACGACATCGGATTGTGCCAACGCATTCGATGGGTCGACGCTCCTGATGGCAGCATGGGCATGGGGGCTGCGCAGCACATGGGCATAGAGCTGGTTGGGCAGCGTTATGTCGTCTACAAAGGCCCCTTGGCCCTTGAGTAGGCGGGGATCCTCGAAACGTTTCAGCGAGCGGCCAAAGTAGGTCAACGGGCGCCTCCCTGATGCATCATCTTGGCTTTGCGCCCAATGGTAGCACAGCCAGTAGCGTTTCGATGTATCACGTACGGGCGGATGACCTGCGGGAAGACTTGGTGGAAGCAGGCTGCTGCTATAATGCGGCACGGGACACTACTCGATAAGCGGTCAAGACTGGGTGGAGGCATGTATGGAAAATGTAGGACGCAGGATGACGGAGATCGCGCAGGCCACGGTGGCCTCGGTCACGGCGCAGGATGTGCACGCTAGGCGCAATGCGGGAGAGTCGATGGTCGTGCTGGATGTGCGCGAGCCCGACGAGTGGGCGCAAGGGCACATCGAGGGCGCAATGCTGCTGTCGCGGGGACGCATCGAGGGCCGTATCGAGGAATCGATACCCGACCGGGACCAGAGTGTCGTCATACATTGAGGGGGCACAGCGCGGGCTGCCCTGGCAGGGCAGACAATGAAGGCTATGGGCTACACCAACGTGTCCTACATGGCACCCGGATTCTCCGGCTGGAAGGAAGCGGACCTTCCTTTTGTGGTGCCAGAGTCCAGCTAGTTGGTCGACAGCACCCTAACTGGACTCTGAATGTCGACCAGACCAATAGAGGGGACAACCCATGACGACTAGGGCGCCATTCCTGAACACCAATTACGGCGGGTACTACCACCGCGATGTGCCCCACGAGGACGACGTACTGACCCATGTGGGGCCGGGGACGCCCTGCGGGGAGTACATGCGTCGCTTCTGGAACCCAGTGATCTTCTTGGACGAGCTTGAGGACCTGCCGGTGCGGGTGCGGATCATGGGTGAGGACTTGGTGGTATTCAAGGACCGTCGAGGTCAGGTGGGCGCCCTGCAACTCCACTGCTGCCACCGGGGCACATCGCTGGAGTTCGGGCTGGTGTCAGAGCGGGGCTTACGGTGCTGTTATCACGGTTGGCTCTTCGACGTAGACGGAAGGGTGCTGGAGACGCCGGGCGAGCCAGCGCACAGCACCCTGAAAGACCGGCTTTACCAAGGGGCCTACCCCACCGAGGTGTACCACGGCATCGTATTCGTCTACATGGGGCCCCCGGAGAAGAAGCCTCCCTTCCCTGTGTTCGACACCTACGTGATGCCGGGTTACAGGGCTCGGGTCGGTGTGCGGCATGAGGTGCCAGCCAACTGGCTCCAAATCAAAGAGAATTGCATGGACCCTGCGCACCTTGACTTCCTGCACACCATCGACGGCAGCCAAGGCTTCACCAAGGACCTCCGCAACCGGGCTGACTGGGAGTACATGGAGACACCGGTGGGCATGGTATTCGTGGCATCCAGACGGACGGGCGACGCGGTCTGGGTGCGTATGACAGACTTCATCGCGCCCAACATCCACCAGTGGTCTCCCACGGGCGACGACGTGGAAAGGCGCAGGCCGGTGTCGCGACCTTGGATGACCCAGTGGTCGGTGCCGGTGGACGACACCCATACCATGAATTTCCGCGTCCGTCATGTGAAAGACGATTGGCCCGTGGAGGTCGACGCCGAGCAGGTTATGGAGTTCGGCCAAGACGACGACCGCCCCTACGAGGAGCGGCAGAGGGTACCCGGCGACTTTGACGCGCAAGTGGGCCAGCGCCCCATCGCCGTCCACGCCTTGGAGCACCTAGCCACCACTGACCGAGGCGTCATCATGACGCGTCGCATTGTCCGGGATGGCATCGAGGCCGTGCGCGAGGGCCGCGATCCTAAGGGCATATTCCGGGAAGGGCGGGAAGGGCGCGACATCACGCCGCCCATCCCCACCTACGGCAACGACACAATAGTGCGGGGCGTCCCACCAGCCCCCATCCCAGAAGAGGACAAACTCCTCCAGATGGAGGTCGGCCGCAAGGTGGCGTCGGAGTACATCAATGATCCGAAGGTGCTGGCGGAGCGGGGTACGTGATCATAACTACTGTGTGGGAATCGCCAAACCCAAGCCCGAAGACATATCAATCGCTTCCGCGGTCCTAATGGGGGCCATGCCTCTCTTAGCCCGGCGGACTCATAGTCGCCGATAGGTGCGCTCGTCCCGACTAGCTATGCGCAACACCATCAGTCGGCGCTCCTCGTCAGAAACCTCGTAGATGATTCGGAAGCGAAGGACCCGGGTGCGCCAGACCCCCGTGAAGCCAGCCAGTTTGATGCTGCCTGCGGACGAGGATTGTTCGACAAGTCACGAAGTGCCTGTCGAACCAACTGCGCATCCTCAGGTGTCAGGTGACGGGCCTGACGTTGAGCAGCCGGAGACAACTCAATCCGATAAGACGCCTGCAATCAACACTGGCCCCCAGGAAGGTCGGCAAAGAATACTTCAAACTCAACCCCGCCCTGTTCCGTTGCTTCAGCGCGGGCCTCTTCGATAGCATCGTGCTCGGCATCGTCCATTTCCGCCTCCGCTAGCCACGACGTTATAGCCTCGTTAATCAATTCTCCGACTGACCTGTCGTTACGACGGGCTGCCTCTTCGAGGGCTAGGTACAGCGCATCATCCACGGTCATCGTCTTCAAGGGTTTCCTTGCTCTCGGGTGGATGGGGCCGGTATGGGGTCTCCCTCTTCTTGCAGGATTGCTACCGCTTCCGACACCACCTGCCGTATCCCCGAGAAGGCCTCCTCCAAAGTCTGACCGAGGGCGCTCAAGAGTGAGAATTCGGCGCACAGACCGACGTACATCTGGTCCTCTTGCGACCAAAGCACCCGGTAAGTGTAACGGTCGCTCATCTCCCTACCCTCCAAGTCTCCGTTGGATGATAGCATCCGTCGAGCCATGTAGTCGCTTGCCACACTGGGACGGTCAAGCAGGACATCAGGGACGTAACGAATTTTACAAGCGGCTCCTTCCAAGGAGATAATGCCGAGCATCAACAGGACCAATGGGTCGTAACCAGAAGTAGGCGGTATCAACATGCTGTTCTTGAACAACGACGACGTCCGGTCGGTGCTGACCATGGAGATGGCCGTGGGGGCTATCCGGCAGGCCTACCAGGAAATTGTGGACGGCGTGGGGATATGCCGTCCTCGGATGGATGTGCGGATGCCGACGAAGGACCCGAATAAGGTGTACCGCTGGGCCAGCATGGAGGGCGGGTCGGCCGACACCGGCTACTTCGCCATCAGGTTCCACTCGAATGTGATGCATCAATCCGAGTATCAGGGAGTGGAGACCCACGAGATGGTGGCCGTGCGCCCCGGCATGGTCATGGGCATGGTGATGCTCATCGACACCAACAACGCCGAGCCCTTGGCCCTCATCAATGACGGCTACCTGCAGCGCATGAGAGTCGGGGCCGACACGGCCATCGGCGCGGAACTCATGGCGCGAGAAGACGCGCAGGTCGTCGGCATCCTTGGCTCCGGCGGTATGGCGCGGTCCCACATACGGGCCTTCTGCGAGGTGCGACCGGTGCGGCGCATGCAGGTCTACAGCCCCACCCCAGCCCATCGCGAGGAGTTTGCACGTGAGGTGGCCCAAGAGTTCGAAATCGAGACAGTAGTCTGCGATAACCCTGCCGATGTGTACCGGGGGGCGGACATACTGGCCGCCTGCACCGATGGCGGTTTCCAAGAGAACCCCGGGCCGTACAAGAGCGCTCACTTGGGGCGCTATCTCGAGCCGGGCACCCATGTCACCAGCATATGGGGACGGCTGGATGATGACACCACCCAGAAGATCGACGTCGCCTTGGTGTTGGGCACTGCGCCCGCCCCCCAAGGCTATCCCGAACTCAAGGTGCACGACACCCTGTTCGCTTGGTCTGTCCCTACCGACACACCCAAATTCAAGGACCACCAGTACCATCAGAAGTCGGCCAACTACAGCGTGAAGCAGGGCAACACCTACCCCAACGCCGAAAAGACAATCTACATGGAGGAGCTGCTGGCGGGCCTGAAAGAAGGACGCACCTCGCCGGAGCAAATCACCTTCTCCGACAGGGGCAACCTGCAGGGCGCACAATTTCACTCAGTAGCCGGAAGGGTGTACGAGGAGGCCCGGGCCAAAGGCTTGGGACGCGAGATACCCACGGAGTGGTTCCTCCAGAGCGAAAGAGACTAGCCCGACTTATATCGGCTTAACATGCGGAATGGTGGCGCGCACAAGCGCTAGCGGAGGTGTAGTCTTGGAGTACTGGGTTTATGAAGATCGGATTGTGAACTATGCCAAAGTCCATGAGGGCGACTGCTTCTCGTGCAATCACGGCCAAGGAATGCATGGACTAGGGGATGCCAACCGAAAAGATGACCAGTGGATTGGGCCATTCGGCGATAAGGGGGCAGCCCAAGCCGCGGCAGAGAAGACCGGACGGCGAGACATCACGGGGTGCGGTCGCTGCGGGACCTGACTATTGACCATACACAAGAGCAAACGGAGGCGAACATGACAGGCGTAGAGCCCATGGACAAGCTCCAATGGAAAGCCAAAATCGGGCTGGTCGTGGTCAGCAGTTCCACTGTGGCGGAGACGCGCTACCCTCGGGTCGCGCCACCCGATGTCGGGTTTTTCACCAGCAGAATGCTCCTCCGACCGGGTGGTGACATTGAGGCTTTGGTGGAGATGGAGGTTGGCGCTGGTCACGCCGTAGAGGAGTTGGCCAGTGCCCATGTCGACTCCATTGCCTACTGCTGTACTGTCAGCGGGGCCCTGCGCGGCCCTGAGAAGGACGCTGAGTTCTGCCGCGAGATGGAGCACCAATGGGGCGTCAGCACCACCTCCACCATGCTGGCCTGCACCGAGGCCCTGAAGCACATGGGGATGAAGAATGTCGTCGTCACCTCGCCCTACCCCGATAGCCATCATGTGGCGGAAGAGGCCTATCTGGAGGCGTCGGGCATACACCCGCTGGTGATGAAGGGCATGGGCCTGCACGGCGGCCAATCATACGGCGCGGTCACCCCCGAAGAGGTGTACGACTTCTCCCTAGAGGCTTGGCAGCCCTACAGTGACGAGGCCGACGGCCTGTTCGTAAGCTGCATGAACCTGGACGCCATGCCCGCAATCGAGGCCTTGGAAGAAGCGATCGGCAAGCCCGTGGTGACCTCCCACTCAGCAACTCTCTGGCGGGCAATGTCTCTCGCTGGCTACGAGGAGCCGGTCACGGGCTACGGGCGTCTGCTTGCGCAACCCCGTGAGGTTGGGGCGAGGCTGGGCAGCTAGGTCTGCTCATGAGCAGACACAAACATGAATCTCAGCGTCGACTCCCACAGGGGCGACCTTCACGATCGCCATCACATTCGCCCGTTGACACTCGTCACCCTTTCCGCCTAATCTTGATACAGGCTGGGGACTGACCCCTCTGGGGCTCCCCAGCCTTTCTTTTTCGCCCCAGTCTTTGGGAGGACGCGATGATGCGAATGTGCGGCCAGCAGCGGCAAGCTAGCTCAGATACGGCGCTGCGGCAAGTGCGGCACGTTTCAGATACGGAGAAATATATTTCAGCTACGATAGTGGCCGCGCCCAGCTACGACCCGCGGCACTCAATCGGCCCCATGTCACAGTGTGCCACTAGCTGGCCGGCTAGGACTATGCCACAAGTATCGGACCATTTGGCTACCAGAAACTTGATTCCAAATACGCGCGGTAGGTCATCCCCGAGACAAGCTGGCCCGTGCGACACGGAAACGCGAGCCGTTGGCACTAGTGGAGTACTAAGCTATCATGTGCCTTGATTCACTATTCAAGCCTGTCGATGGAACGGAGAGGGGGAGCGTTGTTACGTCCCTTTAGATTGCACGAGCCCGAGACCGTCGCCGACGCCGTCGGTCTCTTGAGCCAGTACGGCGAAGAGGCCAGCCTCTACGCTGGAGGCACCGAGTTGCTTCTGGCCATGAAGGAAGGGTTGCTTCGATACGGGCACCTGCTCAATCTGAAGACCATCGCCGGGTTGGGCGAGTTGCGCTACGACGAGGGCGCCGGAGTGTTGCGCATCGGCTCGGGAGTCACCCACCGAACGCTGGAGCGTTCGGCCATCGTCGCTGCCGACTTCCCGCTGATTGGGCAGACCGAGGGCACCGTGGCCAACGTGCGGGTGCGCAACGTGGGTACCATAGGGGGCAACCTGTGTTTCGGTGAGCCCCACTCCGACCCAGGCGCACTCTTGCTCCTGTACGACGCCACGGTCACAGCCCAAGGCGCGTCGGGCACGCGGACATTTCCCTTGGCGGAGTTCGCCGTGGGACCGTTCGAGACCTCCCTGCAAGAGGGTGAGGTGATGACGGAGATAGCCGTCCCACGCTTCCCCGCAGGCATGACGGGGTCCTACCTGAAATTCGGCTATCATGCACGGCCCACCGTCGGCATGGGCGTTGCCCTGCGAGTGGATGACCCCGCTGCCACCGATGGTCGTGGCATGGTGACCGAGGCACGAGTGTCGGTTGGTTCCGCTGGGCCACGTCCTGTGCGTGTGGCCCGGGCTGAGGAGTTGCTGACGGGTAAGACCGTGGCAGAGTTGATCTCAGGGCCGGTGCTGGCCGCTGCGGCGCGGGCATCCGCGCAGGAAGCCCAGCCCGACGACGATTTTCACGGCTCGGGGGAGTACAAGGAGCATCTGATTGGCGTGCTGCTGGGCCGGGCTGTGAGGACAGCCATCGGCGTAGCTTAAGGCCCTATGCCGTAAGACTGCTGTAAGGCTGAATAGGAGAAGGCGTCTTGGAAGTTTCTTCGCGAACCCAGGCAGTGCCTGCCATACCCGTCACGATGACGGTCAACGGCCGCTCCGTCTCAATGGAGGTCGAGCCTCACCTGACGCTGCTGGACCTGCTGCGCGACCGTCTGACCCTGAAGGGGGCCAAGCGATCATGCGACCTCCAGGTATGTGGGGCGTGTACGGTGCTGCTTGATGGACGGGCCGTGAGTTCATGCACCATGCTGGCATACGAGGCCCGCAACGCCGATGTACTGACCATTGAGGGGTTGGCCGATGGCAACAAGCTGCACCCTCTACAGCAGGCGTTCATCGACAATGCAGCCTTCCAGTGTGGCTTCTGCACACCGGGAATGATCATGGCAGCCAAGTCGCTGCTGGATGAGAACAGCCGCCCAACTGAGGAGCAGGTCAAGGCTTACATGAACGGCAACATCTGCCGTTGCACCGGCTACAAGAAGATAGTCGAGGCGATACTGGCCGCCAGTGGCCAGGAGATACTGGCCCCCAATGGCCAGGAATAGAGGGAACCATGGAAAGCATCGGCGTCTCGGTACCCAGAATCGACGGCATGGACAAGGTCACAGGCCACGCCACATACGTGGGCGACTTGGAAGTGGCAGGCATGCTCCACGGCAAGATACTCCGCAGCCCGCTCCCCCATGCGGTGATTGAAAGCATCGATGTCAGCGAGGCACTGAAGCTGCCAGGTGTCAAGGCGGTGCTGACGCGTGACGACATCAGGGACATGGACCCCTACTTTGGGGCCATGGTGCGCGACCGTCCTCTGGTAGCCACCGAGAAGGTGCGCTACGAAGGAGAGCCGATAGCAGCGGTGGCGGCATCGGACGCGCTTACCGCTGAGCAGGCGCTTGAGTTGATCCGCGTGGAGTACCGTGCGCTGCCTGTTGTCGACAACGTGGTGGATGCGCTGGCAGCCACGTCCGACTTCGTGCACGATTCGAACCTGTGTCACCGCGAGGATGCTGTGTGGGGCGACTCGGACGAGGCCTTCTCACGGGCTGATCACATCTTCGAGGACACGTTCACCTTCCCCATGGTGTACCACTATGCCCTCGAACCCCATACCGTCGTCGCCGACTACTCGGCCCACAACGGCATCACGGTGTGGTCGACGGCCCAACACCCCTTCCTTGTGCGGGAAGACCTCTCCCGCATGTTCGGTTTTCCCCTGCACCAAGTGCGCATTGTTGTTCCCTACCTTGGCGGGGGGTTCGGCAGCAAGTCCTACTCCAAGCTGGAACCGCTCACTGTTGCCCTGAGCAAGGTGGCAGGGGCGCCCGTGCGAGTGGCCCTGTCGGTGGAGGATGCATTCAAGACCATCCGCCGGCATGCTGCTCGATGCATCGTGAAGACAGGCGTGATGGGCAATGGGCAGTTTGTGGCCCGCGAATGCATGATTTATCTGGATACCGGGGCGTACGCCGACAACGGCCCCATGGTGGCGGACAAGGCAGCCCAACGCATCATGGGGGCCTACCGCTGGCCTAACGCCAAAGTCACCGCCCACGCCGTCTACACCAACACCGGCCCTGCTGGCTCCTTCCGCTCCATCGGTGGCCCCCAAGCAGCTTGGGCTGGGGAGTCGCAGGTGGATATCATCGCCCACTCCTTGGGCATGGACCCGCTGGAGTTGCGGCTGATGAACATGCTGGAGCGTGGTGACGAAATCCGTCCCGGAGAGAGGCCCTTGGACGGCGACCCGCAGCATGGACTGCGGATGGCGGCCCAAGCTGTGGGGATACCGCTGGACAGCCCGCCCGAGCCCATGGGCGGACGGGGCACCATCAAGGTGGGCCGCGGCGTTGGCTGCAACCTCTCGGGTGTGGGAGCGTCGCCTACATCGACGGCCATTGCGCGATTGCATGTAGACGGCAGCGTGACCGTATTCGCAGGCACCACTGAAATCGGGCAAGGCTCCCGTGGTGTGTTCGCTCAAATTGTGTCCCAAGAATTACAGGTGCCGGTGGAGCGCATCGCGCTGATTTCCTCCGATACCGGCATCGTGCCCTACGACCGTTCGACTGGCTCGAGCCGCTCCACCACGCTGATGGGGCTGGCGGTGCAGGGAGCGGCGCAGGAGGTGAGAGACCAACTGCTGGACTTGGCCCTGCTGCACTTCGACTGCCCCAAGTCGGAGTTGACCGTCAGCGACGGGCAGGTGTGGCGTGGCGGCGAGGGCGCGACCTACTCTGTCCTAATCCAAGAGGAGTTCGGGGCGCCTGCCGGTGAGCTTATCGGCCGGGGCTATGTGACGCCACGGAGGGACGGTGGTCGTCTCGCCACTCCTCCCGCCTTCTGGGAGGTGGGCATCGCTGCGGCCCGGATAGAGGTCGACACCGAAACGGGACAGATACGCATACCGCACTATGTTTCCGTGGCCGACGTGGGTGTTGCCATCAACCCGCAGCAGTGCGAAGGCCAAGATGAGGGCGCGTCAATGCAGGGCTTGGGCCACACACTGTTCGAGGAGATGGTGTACGAGGACGGCCAACTGCTAAACCCAAACATGATCGATTACCGGGTGCCGGGCTTCGAGGATATCCCCGAACAGCTCGACACTGTCCTGATCGAGAACCACGACGGCCCCGGTCCCTACGGGGCCAAAGGGTTGGGTGAGGGTGGAATCGTCTCAGCAGCACCCTCCATCGCCAATGCCCTCTACGAGGCCACAGGGGTGCGCATCAAAGACCTGCCCCTGACACCGGAGCGGGTCTGGCGGGCGTTGCGGGATGCCGGAGTCACGCCAGACGACGCGCCCTCGGATGGTCAGTAGACTCACTGTGGTCAATCGCCTAAGGCAGCTTAAGCCAGCCCCAGGCAATGGGCCTCAGCCAATTGGACCCACGGCATGCACAAGGATTAGGAGGAGCGCGTGAAGGTAGCAGACAGCTTGGAAGTCGACTATCCCATACAGCAGGTATGGGACCTTTTGCAGCAACCTCGCTTCTTCCTGTCGGCCATGCCTGGGGTGCAGTCGTGGGAGGCGGTGGATGAGACTACCTTCGATACGTTGGTAGTGCAGCGGGTTGGGCCCTTCCGTGTTCAGTTCCAAGTGCGCATGACCCTCGACGAGGTGGAACCGCCACGGAGGCTGGTGGCATCCGGGCAGGGCACCGATTCGTCGGGCAGCATGTTGCGTGTACCCTCGGCGGTGCTGGAGCTGGAATCCCTCGGTGATGAGCGCACGAAGCTCTCATTCGATATAGACTTCACCCTGACCGGCAAGCTCGGATCGCTTGGCTCCATGATGATCAAGCGCAAGGCTTCTGAGATGTCGCGGGAGTTCGCCACCAAGCTGGAGGCTGCGGCGAGAGGGGCGATAGGCTAGGAACGGCTCCGTGGTTCTTCGAGACAGTTTTGATTCTTAGCCTAGTTCGGAATGAGGTGGGTTACTGGAATAGGATGGGTCACAAATCTTCTTATTCACAACTCACTCCCGTTTTGCTGCGCGTCTGTGTTGACCGCATGGATTGTCATGAGGCCGGTTGGTCCGACCTGCGGACGTCGCCCCGGCCTTTCGAACCCCAACGCTGTCGAGGAGAAGCTTGGGATCGAATAGCGATATAGAACTAAGCATTATCATCCTAGCGGACGGCACCAGACCTGACGTTCTCAGGGCACTGGCCGCTTCTGGTGAGCTTCCTCACATGGCGCAGGGCCTCCTTGCGGAGGGGTTCCAATACACGGGGGTGACCGTGTTGCCGAGTGTATCGAACGTAGCCTACATTCCCATGCTCACCGGGCAATATCCTGGTACCGCCAATGTGCCCGGGCTGCGTTGGCTGGACAAGTCGAAGTTCACTTCGGGCAGGTTCCTGCTTCAGGGTCACCGTTCCTACGTTGGCCCCGAGCACGTAAAGCTCAATGAGGACCTTTCCCCCGACCTGGAAACCATCTTCGAGCTCAACCCCAATTCGTTAGCTGTGCGCTGCGATGTGCAAAGAGGGTTGCGAGCTGGAAATGACCGCTTTTCCCACTTCGTCTCGATGCCTTTCATGTTCTTCGCTCACTACCTCGGTAGGGGAGACTTCGTCGACCAGATCGTTATGACCCAAGCAATCAAGTGGCTAGCTCGAACGGACAGAGGCCAGAAGAGGTTCATCTTCCTGCCGCTGGTGGATGTCGACAAGCTCTCACACCGTTCCGGCCCGGAGCACCCGCGTACCATCAACGCGTACCGGCGACTGGATGCCCAAATAGGCAGGATGCTAGACTGGCTCCGCGCCAACGGCCTGTGGAACCGCACCCACTTCATGGTCACCAGCGACCACGGTCATACCCAGACCAGCCAACACCTAGATCTATCCGCGCTGCTTTCAGAGCTGGGATACTGTGTGTTCGAGCATCCCTTCATCTATCGCCGCAAGGCAGACGCCTCTGTGATGATATCGGGCAATTCCTTCGCCAATCTCTACTTTCCCTCCTATGGCACGTGGGAGGCGCCGTTGGACTCTGCGGAGATAGAGGAGCAACACGGCATAGCCCTGCAGGCCCTAAGCCAGCGTGAAGAGGTGGAGTGGTGCGCCTACAGGCATTGTGATGGTGGCATCAAGATAGTCTCCAAGAGCGGGGAGGCCGTCATGGGACTTGACGGCGAACACTATACCTATGCCTTTGAGGGGGTGGATCCCCTACGCCTGTGGCCCCAGTCGGGACGCTTGGCCCGGTCGGAGGCCTTGGCAAGCACGATCGAGACAGACTTCCCAGACTCGCTGGAGCAAATCTGGCACCTGTTCAAGAGCCACCGCACCGGGGATATCGTAGTCACCGCCAAGCCCGGATACGACTTGCGCGGCTGGCGGGAGTTCCCAGAGCATCACTCCTCCCACGGTGGACTGTGCAAGGAGCATATGGCCGTCCCCATCCTCAGCAATCGCCCGTTGGTAGCCGACGGAGGCATGCGTACTGCCGACCTGTTTCCGACCGTAGCCGAGGGGCTGGACCTCACCCCCACCCGACCGCACTTCGGACGGAGCCTCCTGTGGCCTGCGCACTCCCCCAATCGCAAGTAACCCGTCGCCAAGCCGCTTGGTACGCGGCGTTTTGGCTGCTACCCGCCTGCTCCTGCACCCTGCTGGTCTGGCTTCTGCTGGATGGATGGTGGGAACTGTGTGTGTATTTCTGGTATTCCATCCCCGGAAACAGCTTCCTTCTCTTGCCTCATGAGCCCGCCGTAATATACGCCGGGACGCAATACAGTCCCTTTTTGGTGGCGATAGTGGGCGGAGTGGCAACGATACCAGCCTCGATAATTGACTATCATCTGTTCAGCCGGGTGTTTCAGATCGGGCCCCTTGCCCGAGCCAAGGAAAGCCGGATATCCAGGTTCGCCCAACGTGCGTTCAACTGTCAGCCTTGGTGGACGGTCGTTGTATTCGCGGCCAGCCCCCTGCCGTTCTACCCAGTCCGTATCGCCGCCCCATTGGCCGAGTATCCTGTCGCGCGCTATGTGACAGCAGTCTTCGTGGGGCGAGTGCCACGCTACTACGTTCTGGCGTTGGGCGGAGAGTGGGCCGCAGGACTGTTGAAATGGAACCCGCTCACCTGATGCTGTCTTGCGCTTGCGCTTTTGAAGGTCTTCACCATAGTATCTGGCGTAACCTTGGGCTGGTTACTCCCAGCGAACGCAACCCTTTGTGCAACCCATTGGAGCAGAGTCAGATCATGCTGCGCCGGCCCCACATTTTAGACGAAGTTCACGCATGTCTCTGAAAAGAGTCCTTCCGCCGGTGCGTCCCCGACATCGGAGACCCATGTCCAACGACGCCCCCAACAATCCTCAAGGCCCCATCGGATGGCGAGTCGTAGGCCTCTTTCGACCCTACTGGCGGTCGGTGGCGATAGTGGGCGTGCTGCTGTTGGTCACTGCCAGCATCGGCGTGATCAACCCCCTGCTCATCAAAGTGGTATTCGATTCCGCCCTCTTTCCCCCAGAGGGTGGCGCCCCCAATCTGGAGCTCTTGTGGATAGTGGCGGGGGTGATGTGTGCCGTGGCAGTGGCCAACGGAGTATTTGGCGTCGCCCAGACCTACATGACCCACAGGGTCGGCCAACATGTGATGCGGGACCTGCGGGACACCCTTTACCGGCATCTGCAAGGGATGTCGCTGCGCTTCTTCAGCAGCACACGCACCGGCGTAGTTCAGTCGCGAGTCTCCAACGATGTGGCCGGTGTGCAGACAGTGGTCACGTCGACGATTTCAGATACCATCTCCAACTCCGTCATCCTTCTGAGCACTCTGATCGCCATGCTGGTGCTGTCGTGGCAACTGACTCTGGTCGCCGTGGCCACAGTGCCGGTGTTCTTCGTCCTCACCCGGTTCGTGGGAGCAAGGCGACGCGCCATCACCACCAAGGCGCAAGAGGCCACGGCGGAAATGACGGCCATCACCCAGGAGACGCTATCGGTGTCGGGGATCATGCTCTCGAAGCTGTTTGGCAGACAGGGCCAAGAGGTGGCCCACTTCCACGGCTACAACCAGCAGTTGGCCGACCTCGCGGTCCGTCAGCAGATGGTCGGCTACTCCTTCTTTGCCGTGGTTATGACCTTCTTCACCATCGCACCAGCTTTGATCTACCTGCTGTCGGGCTACCTGCTGTTGGGCACAGGCCCCGGAGGCATCACTCCCGGCGTGATTATTGCCTTCACCACGCTACAGACCCGCCTCTACTTTCCCATCAGCAGGCTGTTGGAGGTCTCGGTCGAACTGCAGTCGTCCATGGCCCTGTTCGAGCGCATCTTCGGCTACCTCGACATGAGGCAGGAGATCGTCGACGCGCCCGACGCCATCGACGTTGACCCGCAGACGGCTTCAGGGGTGATTACCTTCGACTCAGTGCGGGTCGACTACGGCTTGACTGCCGAGGAGAGACTGGCAGGCAAGCGCCCCGATGCGAAGCGGATGGAGGCAGAGAATGACGGAGACAGGCGCTGGGTGCTGGATGGAGTAAGCTTCGAGGTGCTTTCCGGCCAGTTGGCTGCCGTGGTCGGCCCCAGCGGAGCTGGCAAGTCGACCATCGCGTCCCTGATTCCGCGGCTATATGACGTCAGCGAGGGGCGCGTACTGATTGATGGTGTAGACGTCCGAACCATCCGGCTGGAATCAATTTCCCGGCTCATTGGGTTTGTTACCCAAGAGAGCTATCTGTTCCATGCCAGCCTGCGGGACAATCTGTTGTACGGCAAACCGGATGCCACCCAAGAAGAGATGGAAGAGGCAGCCAAGGCCGCCTACATCCATGACCGCATCATGGAGTTGCCTGACGGCTACGACACCATCGCGGGCGAGAGGGGCACGCATCTCTCCGGCGGTGAGAGGCAGCGGCTCGCCATTGCTCGCGTCATCCTGCACCAGCCGCGCATCCTCATCCTGGACGAGGCCACCTCCGCGTTGGACACCACCAGCGAGCGTTACGTGCAGGCGGCGCTGCAACCATTGATGCGGGAGCGGACCACGCTGGTCATTGCACACCGCCTCTCCACCATCATGGCCGCCGACGTCATCTATGCCGTGGACCACGGGCGGATCCTCGAACACGGGACCCATCGCGAACTGCTGCTGGGCGGTGGGCTCTACGCCCAACTGTACGCCGAGCAGTTCGACAGCGGTCTGGTGGAGGCCCGCTGCGAAGACGGCATCGTTATGTCCAGTGGCCAAGTCATACCGGAAGAGATGCTGGCTGTATCCGGCCCGTAGCGGACCCTCTATGTACGCGACGCCTGTAGCACCAAGTATCGTATTCCCATAATTGTGTTTTATCGAAAGGAGCAGAGGTGATACCCAAGGAGCTAGATGTAGAAGGCAAGACAGTGGTGGTCACCGGGGCCGCCCGCGGAATCGGAAAAGGCATCGTGAGAGTGTTGGCGGAGAGCGGTGCGAAGATCCTAGCCACATCGCTGACGGACCGCTATCTGGAGCCACTGCGACAGGAGATGCAGGAGGCAGGCCACCCCATCGAGATTCTTCTGGCCGACGCTACCAAATCGGAAGATATGGACGGTACGGTGCAGCACGCGCTGCAACTGTGGGGGCACATCGATGTGTTCATCAACACTGTGGGCGATGCTATCAGCAAACCCATGGTGCCCCTGCCCGGCGCCGAGGGCGCCACGCCCGTCTCCGACGACGAATGGCGCTTTGTAGTGGATGTGAACCTGACTCAAGCATTCCTAGGCTGCCGTGCCGTGGGCCCGCACATGCTGGAGCGTCGCAAGGGCAAGGTGATCAACATCTCCTCATTTGCCGAGGGCAAGGCTATGCCCAACGCCACAGGATATGCAGCGGGCAAGGCAGGGTTGGGCCAGATGACCAAGGCACTGGCCTTGGAGTGGGCTCCCTATGGAGTCACGGTCAACTCCCTCGCTCCGGGCCAATTCCCCGATCCGGACAACCTATCGGCGGAAGACCTGCAACGTTCCCAAGAGCGGTCCGCAGCCATGGTGCCCATGGGCCGGGCGGGCGAACTGCGCGAGGTAGGCCTGCTGGCCCTCTATATGGCCTCCGACGCCTCCAACTACATGACCGGCACGACGGTGTACCTCGACGGCGGGGTTGTGATTGCGTAGGGAGCCGACTACTTGCGAGTGAGAGAGGTGGATACGACTTGATGCGGCGCTCTGACCAAGAAATTAAGACCGCACAGATAGCTTGGGCAAATTCGAATGACATACCGGTCGATTCTAGGGGCTACGTGCATGTTTTAGAGTCCAACTTGCGGGAGCCCTTATCGGCTCACGCTAGGGAAGGCTTTGAGAGAGGAGCAGGTTCGGAGTTAACGGGACACATGAAGGCGTTGCACGCGTCTTCTGCGCTGGTGGCAAACTTCTTCGACTATTGGACGGAGAGGGATACGGCGCCTCTGTTATCAGCTCTCGGAGTAGATGCCAACGAAGCCGCGTCATTGGACTTCGAAGCGCGGTTCCCTACCGGCCTGATGGGCACTCCTCCGCACCTTGATGTCGCCATAAATTTCAGTTCAGGTGGCGTCATTGGTGTAGAAAGCAAGTTTACCGAGCACTTGTCGCGTTCAACTATTGGCAAGTCCCAGTTTGCGCCTGCGTATTTCCCTGAATCCGACGGACTATCGGCAGCTAGGGGGATGCTGATGTGTCAGGTATTCGCAGAGGAATTAAGTGCCCACAAGCACCGGTTCGAGTTTCTGGACCCTTGGCAGCTCCTCAAACACGCCCTTGGCTTGGCAAAAGCCCTAGGCAACGAATTCAGCCTTTACTACTTGTACTACGACTGTGCGGGGGATGAGTCGGAGACGCATAAGACTGAGATCCGGAGATTTGCCGAGCGTGTGGGGGAAGAAATACGGTTCAAGGCCTTGACGTACCAAGAGGTTTACGCACGGCTTACAGCCTCCGGCCAAGCTGAGACCGATTACCTGGACTACTTGGGAGCTAGATACTTTAACTCGAGCCCTCAAATTTGAAGCCCCGACCTATTCCGCACCTACCACTGCTTCCTCAATCTCCACATCTGAAAAATGGAGCGACACTGGGGAGAACCAGACTCACGCGGCCGGCTGCTCCACGCTCACGAACATCTCGTTGATGGGCGCGGGCGCTGGTAGGAGGCCCTGTTCCACGAGGTAGCCCATCAGCGTCTCAAGGTTGGCGCGGTTGGCCTCCAAGCCGTTGGGCCATGGGTCTGCTCCGAACACGTTGTCCACGGCCTGAAGGTCGGAGAGACCCCACGGAGCCATGACGCCGGGTGTGCCAGCGGAACGCAGCCTGCTCCAAGTCTGCTCTTTGGCGGTGAATGCGGCCTCGTACATGCTCTGAGCGACCCATGGCTGCTCCTGATACAGGTCTTCCCGGAGCACCATGGTGTGCATGATGGGATAGAGGCCAGTGCGCAGGAAGTAGTCGCGCTCCACGTCGACGTAATCAGGGAAGAGCCGTTGTACGTGAGGGGCGACACCAAAGGAGGCTGGCCGACCAGCGCCTAGCAGTGCGTCGAGATCACCGCGCTCCAGCATGGCGTTCAGGGTATCGGTCTCGGAGATGAAATCCAGCGAGATGGGGCCAGCAGGGGCGATATCCATCATGTCCCGCGGGCGCGGCTCGTTGTATCCGCCCTCGAACCAACTGATGGTGCTGAGGTCGACGCCATACTCATGTTGCAGGATGCCCTTGATCCACACCGAGGCTGTCTGGCGGTACTCCGGCAGGCCGATGCGCTTGCCCCGCAGGTCGCTTGGCCCCCGTATACCGGAGTTGGTGTTGATGAATATGAAGCTGTGGCGGAAGACACGAGATGGGAAGATGGGTACGGCGACGTAGGGAAATTGGCCCTGCGCCCTAGCCGTGAAATACAGGGCGAGGAACATCTCGGATGCATGGAATTCCTGCCCCTTGACCATCCTGTCCACGAGGGTCGTCACGGGGTCCACTGTCTGGTAGTTCATGTCGATGCCTTGGGGACGTACGGCCCCGTCCCGCAGGGGCTCCAAGTGCTCGTTTGACCCAAAGGCGACGGTCAAGGGCAACTGCTGCATGTTGGTCTCCTGCGTGGGGCGGATGCGGACGTTCGAGCCCATTGTACACGTTGCGCTGGTGGGAGTGCCCAAGGCACAGTGGTGGGCCTGGATTGTGGTATGCTACGGTCACCTGAATACAGGGGGTATAGCATGGGTGTGCTGAAGATCGAGGGGGTTACCCACTGGTCGATCCCGGTAAACAACCTAGAGGAGTCGGAGAAGTTCTACGGTGAGCTTCTGGGCTTGGACCTGCTGGGACGCTTGGGCAACTCGATTATGACCTGCTTCAACGTCGGCGACCACAACATACTCCTGTGTGAGGTGGAGGAGCCGATGGAGGTGTCGCCGGGCGCGGATGTGCGGGTACACCACTCGTTCACGGTGAGCCCGGAGACGTTCGAGCAAGCCTGCAAGGTGTTCAAGGATGAGAATGTTCCCGTCGTCGGCCTCACATATCGAGCCCGAGGCGTGTTCTGCGGCCGTGAGATGTACTTCCTAGACCCCAGCGGCAACAGGCTGGAGCTACGCGACCCCACATGGGTCGGAGGCATGCCTGAGCCAAGCTACGAGGCGCTGGCGACTGCCTAGGCCATGACATGCGCCCGTTGTTCAAGGCAATTGGCTTTGGTAGCATCGCGCAAGAATTGGCACCGGGACTTTAGGGGGTCAGTGTGACAACATCGGACCACACGATCACAAGAGCGGAATTTGCGGAAGAGATGTATCGCTTCCGGGACTACTTTCGGGAACACTTCGCCACAAAAGACGACTTGCACGAGCATTATGTTACCAAAGCCGACCTCAAAGAGATGGAGATACGGCTGATGCGGTGGACAGTGGCCACCGTAATCGGTGGTCTCGCTGCCGCCGTGGGATTGACCGCGGTCTTGATACGTGTCTTGGGATAAGTCTTTGAGGCAATGAATCCAACCTACTAACAAATGTAAGAAGGCGGTGAACTGTGTCTCAAGTAGAGGATAAGCTGGCTGAATTAGGACTGGAATTGCCCACGCCCAACGCTCCCGCTGCCGGACGGGCTGGAGCCGTGCAGATCGGCAACATCCTGTTCGTGGGCGGGCATACTCCTGGGAACTTGCACAACGGCAAGCTGGGACAGCAGGTAACGGTGGAGCAGGGCTATGAGGCGGCGCGTCAGGCCTGCCTCAACTGCTTGGCCGACGTGAAGGTCGCCATCGGCGATCTTGACCGGGTCAAGCGCGTAGCCAAGCTGCTGTGCATGGTGAACTCAGCCCCGGACTTCGGTCAACAGCCCCTCGTCGCCAATGGAGCCACCGACCTGCTGGGCCAACTTTACGGGGAGCGTGGCGCCCATGCCCGTTCCGCAGTCGGCATGGGCGGGTTGCCCAATCAGCAGTGCATCGAAATCGAGATGATCCTCGAAATCGAGTAATAGCCATGTCCCTTCCCCCTTCGAGGGGAAGGTTGGCTTTGACTGAAAGGCCTACGCCCAAGCCATTTTTGAGCCAGCTCGTTGCGGCTTAAAGGTGTCAGGCGGCCTCAGGCGCGACATCGCTTCCACTCCTAGGTCGTAGGCGACCTGGATGAGGACGCAGATATTATGACACGGCAGCTTCAGTGGCACTTGTGTCACCTGCGCCGCCGGACTCTTGGAGCGGACCTATGCTCCAAACTTCGTCTTGACCATGTGGAACGTGGTCTCCACGTCGGAACGGTTGTAGTAGTGGGCATTGAACTCGGCGCGCTGAGGATTGAAGAGTGGTAGGCAGTTGCCCACAACGCATCGTACCGCATTCGTCTGAAAGGGTACGACTATTGGGCCTTCCCTGACCCGGCGGAAGTTGCCCCATTGAGGGAGGCCCACTTGCCGACCGCCCTGGATAGCCATCGTCGGGGCGAATACATCCTCAGCGCGGCCAAGGCATTTGCGTCAGTAACGCCGGACTTTTTCTGGTCCGCGCCCGACGCCGTGCTGGAAGAGTGGCTGCGCGGAATACGGGGGATCGGCCCCTGGTCGGCCCGCTTCATCCTGTTGCGAGCCTTGGACGTTACCAAGGTCTGCCGGAGAATGACCTATGGGGCCGGCATGACCCTGACACCGCAAGATGTGGAAAGAATCGCCAGCGAATACGGCCGGTGGCGGGGGGTACTGCGCCCACTACCTGCGGGTGTGGGCGTAAAACAGGGAGACACCGACGAGTTTGTGAATAGCCAGCCTTCTAAGGGCGGCGATCACTTACACGGACGGTAGTGCTGCTGGGCGGATGGCGAGCCACGCCCCCGACCGACTAGCGGCAGCTCTCCTGTAGTGCCTGCCACACCCTCTCCGGCGTCAATGGCGCATCGAGGTGTTCCACTCCCGCGCTGGCGAGGGCGTCGACTAGCGCGTTAGCTACGGCCACCGGAGAGGCGACCGTAGGCAGTTCGCCCCCGCCTTTCACGCCCAAGGGATTGATGGGCGACGGCGTTTCCATGGTGTGCGCCGTAAGCGTGGGCATGTCCGACGCCGTGGGCATGGAGTAGTCGGCGAAAGTGCTGTTCAGGGGCTGCCCGTTTTCGTCGTACTGGATGGCCTCCATCAGCCCCTGCCCCAAGCCTTGGGCCAAGGCCCCGTGTATCTGTCCTTCCAACAGCTTGGGGTTGATGATGCGCCCGCAATCGTGGACGGCCGCGTACTTCAGGAAGCTGATTTCGCCCGTATCCGAGTCCACTTGCACCACGACGACATGCGCCCCGAACCCGAAGGCGTTGCCTGGCAGGGTGAAGGACGAGTTGAAGGTGAGATCAGGGTCTTCCTCGGTATCATAGGCTGCCCGGCACAGCTCCTCGAAGGCCACGGCCTGCTGCAGGTTTTTGGCGTTGGAGGCCTTGCCCTCGGCGAAGGCAACGTCGCCCGCCTCGCACTCCAGCAGTTGGGCGGCGATGGAGGCCAGCTTGTCCCGCGCCTGCTCCACTCCCAAATAGACAGCGGAGCCTCCGATGGTCAGGCCACGGCTGGCGAAGGTGCCCTGTCCGGTGGGGAACATCCGGCTGTCGCCGTGGAGCACCTTCACCTGCTGCGGCGTGATGCCCAACTGATCCGCGACAATCTGGGCGAACACCGTCTCGGTGCCTTGACCGTGGGGAGACACCTCGGTGTGGATAGTGATCTGACCTGTGGGCTCGACGGTGATGATGGCGCTGCTGTCGCGCATCTCTCCCACGCCACCGGCCGCTTTCACCACAGTGGCCAAGCCCACGCCAATGAAGGGGTCGCCAGGACGGCGATTTCTCTGTTGCCGTCGATAGCGGTCGTACTCGCCTAGCTCCAACGCCTTTTGGAAGGCAGGATGAAAGTCGCCGGAATCGTAGGTGAGGCCCGTAGCCGTGGTGTAAGGGAACTCGGAGGGTGAGACGAAGTTGCGGCGGCGCACCTCACTGGGGTCCATGCCCAATTCCTTGGCAATCATGTCGATGGTGCGTTCCATCATGAAGGCGCTCTCCGGCCCGCCAGCCCCGCGGTATGGTCCCGTGGGGGGTTTGTTGGTCACCACTCCCAGCACTTCTACGGTCATGTCATGGATGGAATAGGGGCCAGCCACCCTTTGTCCTGTGGTCCGGGCCACGCGGGAGGTGGAGGTCAGGAAGTAACCCCCAAGGTCGCCAATCATCCGCATGCGCATAGCTAGGATGGTGCCGTTGGCATCAACAGCGGCCTCGATTTCGCCGTGGTAGCCCCGCGCTTGGTAAGCCAGCGTATTCTCCCAGCGCTCCTCGACCCACTTGATGGGGCGCCCCAACTCAATGGCCATGTGGCACAGTGCCACCTCTTCCGGCCAAGTCTCCACCTTCTGGCCGAAACCGCCTCCAACATCGGGAGCGATGACGCGAATGGACAGTTCGGGCCTGCCCAGCAGCCCAGCTAGGAAGGTCCTGACCTTGTGGGGCACTTGGGTGGATGTCCACATGGTGAGGCTGTTCTCACCGGGGTCGTAGTCCACCACCAGACCACGTCCTTCCATGGGAGCAGGTGCCAGCCTCGGCACGTAGTAGGTGCCCTTGACCACATGGGGAGCGTTGGCGATGGCAGCATCGGCGTCGCCCCGCTGCATAATGTGTCGAACGGCGAGGTTTGTGCCCGTCTCGGCATGTATCGGTTGGCTTGATGGGTCCAAGGCGTGAAGCGGGTCCACGATGGCTGGCAGCACCTCGTACTCGACGCGGATGGCCTCAAGCGCATCACGGGCTACCTCGCGTGTCTCAGCCACCACCACAGCCACAGGCTGGCCCACATAGGCAACCTTGTCCCTAGCCAGGATGGGGTGCTCCGGGGCAGACTGTACCTGCTCAGTGTCGACTTGGTTGGCAGGGATGTCGCCGATGAGACCGTCGATGTCAGAAGCAGTGAGGGTGGCGACGACCCTAGGCAGGTCTCGCGCAGGCTGGGTGTCGATGGAGAGTATCCGTGCGTGGGCATGCGGGCTCCGCAGGAACGATGCGAAAAGCACGCCAGTGGGCAGCATGTCGTCCACGTAAGACCCCTTGCCCTGTACCAAGCGTGGGTCTTCGAATCGTCGCATGCTGGCGCCAGCATAAGTAGTCATGTTGCTCCCCTGTCAGTACAAGTCGGGCCGAGTCGGGCCGGATGATGGTTGCAGCGATTATACCCCTGCAACTGCCGTCGGGGTGCGACACACGAGGACCAAGAAGGATGACGAGCTGTCATACGCCGTCTCCGTCGTTGTGCGCAGGGTCTCTGAATACCGGCCCTCGCTCGCATGACGGAGGTTACGCAAGTGTCTCCGCAGGCGAGAAGCGAGGGTGTCTGACGAGAAGCGACCTATCCGTACCTACAGGCGAGCGTTCAACTCGCCACAGCCTGCTGGCTGGCCCTGATGGTGCGCACTTGGCGAGTGAGCAGCGCCATACAGAGAGCGAATCCAACTACCATGGCCCCGCCCATGGCCACGGCGAAGCGTGGATCGGTGATATAGCTCACCTGTGAGAGGGGTATGGTGCCCAGAGGGATGGCCCCGTAGCAGATAGTGTATATGCCCATGACCCGGCCACGCAGCCCGTCGGGGACCTGCATCTGCAGCGTGGTCATGACGCCGGTCAGGTAGATGGAGTTGCACACCCCAGCCATGAGCACCATGGCTAGGGACAGTGGGTACCAAGGGGCTATTGCGAAAAGAATGATGAAGGCGCCGAATCCCATGGCTCCGCCGATGATTATCAGGCCCCTGCGGTCCGCCCGGGCGAGCACCATGGACACGACGAGGCCGAGGATAGAACCGAGTCCCGCGAACATCAACAGGGTGCCCACGACCTCCTGACCACCATCGAACTCCACCTTGGCAAAGGCGGGCATGAACATCAGGTAGGACATGCCGAATATGGCGGTGAAGATGCTGAAGGAGACGAGGTAGAGGAACACAGAGTGGTCACGGATGAACTGCAGGCCTGTGATCATTTCCTGAAGCACACTGCGCTTTGCTCGCTCCGAGGGCGACACGGTGAGGGTCTGGCACATTATGGCCATGAGCATGAAGCCTGCTGCGGCCATGAAGACCACTGGGGCCACCCCAGCGGTGCCGACGTCGGCCTTGGCCGCTATGTACCCGGCAGCGAAGGGTGCAATGGCGCGAGTGGTGGGCCAGACTATAGAGTTGATGGGTACCACTATGGCCATGTCGCGCCGTTCGATTAGGCGGGCGTACAACGAAGCGCGGGCCGCCTCGCCAAAAGCCTGACCTGTTCCGAAGAGGCCTCCGGCGACAATGACGTGCCACGCCTCCGCCGTTTCGGTGAAAGTCAGGATGCCGAGTCCCGCCACCATCACCGCCGTCAGCCCCTCGACGACCCCCATCAATCGTCGGGGATCAAACTTGTCGGCAAAGACCCCACCGAGAAGGTTCAGGCCAACGGTGGGTACAGCTAGGGCCAATGCCATATAGCCCAGATAGCGCTCGTCTCCGGTGATGTCGTAAATCAGTACGCCCAAGCTGAAGTCGACTATCATCCGGTAGCCGAAGACGGACGTGATCAGTCCGATGTAGTAGCGCCTGAAGCTGGGGTACCTTCTGAAGATGGACAGGATCGACGGTTTGCCCGTGGCGGGTCGAAATGCGGTCTGTGTCACCTGTTGTACGAGCCTCGTTCCTGATTGCGCCCGGCCCTCTCCGTATCGGTTGCCAGACGAGGCGCGTATGTGCGGCGGTGAGTTGGCTGTGGCGGCTGAGTAGCCGTCTGTATTTGTAGGTCCAAAGTTACGATATCATACCACGTTCGCCCAAAGGGGGGCATGGGGCAGCCTCCGCTAGGCTAGATTCGACCGTTGAGAGTGCCAACCCCGTGGTGCGCCATCCTTCGCCAAGCAGCCCAACTTACGAATTTCGCCAGGGAGCGCATCCCACCGAAGGTGAATAGGAGGTGATGACAACGGCGATGCGCTACTACTCCGCAGACGCGGGACGCACCTCGGATTCCACTTCCATCGGCATGGAGCCTATGAAGAGCTCCCAAGGGCGGTGCGATTCCACGAACACCTTGGCTTCCTCCATGGAAGCGATGCCCCGCTCAGCGCGGCCTGGGTCGTAGGTGTTGGTGGTGGCGAAAGCGTCGAAACCACGCTTGGTCTCGCGGACGGCGCCCATCTCGTGGCCTTCGCCCTCGTCGTCTTCGAGCACCAGCTTCTGTCCAGCTTTGCGCTCCATCCAATACAGCTTCAAGGGTCCCACCTCGCTTGGGATGATTGAATTGGCTACCGAGTTGAGGGCTTCTACCTGAAATTCGGGACTACTTTCTCGCCGAACAGCCTCATGGAGTTGACAATGAGCTCGTGAGGTATCTGGCCCCCAGGGTTGAAGTCGAGGGAGAAACCCGTGGCGCCCAACTCGTCTATGTACATCTGTAGCCGGTCGACCACGGCCTCCGGGGTGCCGTAGGCTGTGCGGTCCACCACCTGGTCGTACGGGACCTCTGACAACGCCTTCAGCCGCTCGTAAGCCTCTTCGTCGGCGGTCTCGTTAATGGCCTCCAGCACCAACCGGCGGCCACGCATGGTGCTGGCTCGGGGGTCCTCAAAAGCCCGCTCGGCCGTCTCTGCCACATAGGCTGGTATCTGCACTATGACGTCGTTGGGGCCGTCGAACCCCGCCGCGTGCCTCGTCCCTTGGTACTCGGACAGCAGGTTCTGCAACTCGGCGATACTCATCTGGTGTCGTATGAAGATGGGGTAACCACTGCTGCCAATCATGCGAAAGGTGTCCCTGCTCTCCACGGCGACCCGAATGGGTGGGTGCGGCTTCTGGAAAGGCTTGGGCACCACGTTGACGTTCTGGAAGTTGTAGAACTCACCCTCAAAGGAGAAGGGCTCCTCGCCCCACGCCCGCAGGATGATCTCCAGCGATTCGAAGTAGCGGCTGCGACTCTCGCCGTAGTCAATATTGTAGCCTTGGTACGACTCTAGGAAGGAGCTGCGTCCCACACCGAACACGAGGCGCCCCTCGCTCATGTGGTCGATCATGGCCGCCTCTTCGGCGACACGGACGGGGTTGGCCAAGGGCAGCACTTGCACGGCGATGCCTACGTTGATATTGCTGGTGCGTGCAGCCACCGCACCGGCTACCACCAATGGCGAGGCGAGGACGGCCCGCTGTGGGCGGAAGTGAGTCTCACCCAGCCAGACGGAGTCCAACCCAACCTCTTCGGCCAATTCGATGAGCTTCATCCACTCACGAAAGGCTTCAATCTGCGGGGCGCCCTCCCGCACCATGTACATGGTGAACATGCCGAAATCCATAGCTATCTCTCCAAGCTGCGGTGGCTGCACTGTAACATATTGGCCGTTCCCATGCATCGCTCCTTCGCTCCCCTCGACTCCCAGACACCTCCTGTGCCGTCTGGCTATGCCGTCGGGGTGTGCCGTCGCGCAGCATCGTGCCGGTCAACGTCGTGCCGGTCAGGAGCGTAGCTCAAGGGCCGACGACACTGCCGCCGTCTGATATACTCTTACGCGCAATGTCCCGGTCCCATCTCTAGCTTGGTGGCATCAGCTCGGTGGCACCGGGGACTTATAAGAGGAGGCGCAGCATGGCAACCACTGTAGGTACCGGCGCCCTGACATTTAAGTACGTGGCTAATTGGGCCAAGATTCCGGACGACTGGTCACTGATGGACGTCGCCGGTGTGGGCGTCGACTCCAAGGACAACGTCTACCTGTTCAACCGGGGAGAGCACCCCGTAATCGTGCTGGACCAGCAGGGCAACCTGCTCCGCACATGGGGCGAGGGCACCTTCAGCGCCCGGCCTCACGGCCTGCACATAGCACCCGACGACTCGGTGTTCTGCATCGACGACGGATTCCACGTCGTGCGGAAATACGACGTGGATGGCAAGCTGCTTATGACCCTAGGCACCGACAACAAGCCAGCCACCAAGTGGGGAGGCGAGCCCTTCAACCGCCCGACCCACTGCGCGGTGTCCGGCAAGACGGGCAACATCTACGTGTCTGACGGCTACGGCAATGCCCGGGTGCACAAATTCGACCCCGACGGACGACACCTCCTCTCGTGGGGCGAACCCGGCATCGATCCGGGGCAATTCGTCCGGCCTCACAACGTGGTCATCGACGCCGACGACAACATCTACATCGCTGACCGCGAGGCGCACCGGGTGCAGGTGTTCGACGCCAACGGCAAGTACATCACCATGTGGAACAACATCCACCGCCCCGACGGCATATGCCTCGACAACGAGAACAACTTCTTCGTCGGAGAGCTCAACGGCATGGGAGGCGTGGACGACGCCCCGAACATGGGCCACAGAGTGACGATTTACAACCTCCAAGGCGAGCGTACCGGACTGTTCGGCGACCCGGAAGAGGGTGAGGGTCCCGGCCAGTTTATCGCGCCCCATGCTGCCGCCACCGACTCCCGCGGCGATCTGTACGTGGGCGAGGTCTCCTTTACCATCCGCGGACGCCACATGGACCCCCCGCAGGAGCTCCGCTGCTTCCAGAAGTACTCCAGGGTCAGGTAGCAGAAGGCCCAAACAGAAAAAGCCTAGACAGCCAAGCAGGGTGAGATGAGGGCAGGAAGAGAACCATGACCACGAGTTACATCGGGCAAAGACTCAAGCGCTTCGAGGACCCGCCCCTGCTACAGGGACAGGGCTCCTATGTGGACGACAAAAAGCTGCCGGACATGCTGCATTGCTACTTCCTGCGCAGCCCGATAGCCCACGCCCGCATACGCTCCATCGACACCTCGGAGGCATTGGCCATGGAGGGCGTGGAGGCGGTGTTCACGGCCGACGACGTCGCGTCCCTCAAGAGGTTGCAGTCCTTCAGCATCGAAGGCCACGACATGAACCTGCCCCTTCACCCCATCCTAGCCGATGGCAGGGTCTGCTATGTAGGTCAGACCATCGCCTTGGTGGCAGCGAACGACCGGTACCTAGCCCGCGATGCCGCCGAGCGAATCAAGATCGACTACGAGCCCCTGCCCGTGATCACGGACCCTGTGGCCGCCGTCGAAGAGGGCGCTACCTTGGTGCACGAGCACATCGGCACCAATGCCCCCATGCAGGTGCCCCTCGGCAGCACCGCCGAAGAAATGGAGGCCGTCAAGGCCCAAGCCCACGTGGTTGTGAGCCAGAACTACCACATACAGCGCATCACCGCCGCCCCCATGGAGGGGCGGGCCGTGCTGGCAATATACGACCAGGAGCGTGACCACCTCACCTTCTACACCTCCACCCAAGTCCCCCACATCGTACAGGAGGAACTCGGCCGCTGCTTGGAACGTGACAAGGCGTCTATCCGCGTGATCGCTCCCGATGTGGGTGGAGGCTTCGGACAGAAAGGCGATCCCTTCCCCGAAGAAATTGCCATGGCGCACATGGCTATCACTCTCGGCAAGCCCATCAAATGGGTGGAGACCCGTTCTGAGAACATGGCGGCCTCCCAAGCCCGTGGCTACCACACCTTGGCCGAGGCGGCCGCAGACGCCGAGGGACACCTGCTCGGTCTGCATGTGAAGGCCATAGCCGACGTCGGTGCCTTCTTCATCGGCACCACGGTGGTGCCTCCCTACAACAGCCTCCACCGTACCATCGGCCCCTACAGGGCCCCTGTAGTTCAGATGGAGGTGATGGCCGTCACCACCAATAAGCCCACGACCTCCCCCTACCGTGGAGCAGGCGGACCTGAGGGTGCCTTCGCCATGGAGCGCACCATGGATCTCCTCGCGAAAGAGCTTGACATGGACCCGGCGGAGATAAGGCGCATCAACATGTTGGCGCCCGACGCCTTCCCCTACACCACGCCCACGGGGTACACCTACGACTCCGGCAACTTCCCCCCCGCATTGCAGCAGGCCTTGGATTTGGCCGACTACGACGGACTGCGCGAGCAGCAGCGTAACCGCGACCCCAACGGACCGCTGATGGGTGTGGGCATATCCACCTTCATGAAGGCCACAGGCGGCTTGGGCCCCATGCGCGATGGTAACTCCCGCGTGGAGGTCGACCCTGATGGCGCGGTCCGTGTCTACACCGAGGTGTCGCCCCACGGCCAAGGCCAGGAGACATCCTTCGCCCAAGTAACAGCCGACGTTCTAGGGATAACGCCCGCACAGATCAAGGTGCACCACGGCGATACCGATACGGCCCCCTTCGGCTGGGGTTCGATAGCCAGCCGTGGCACTCCCGCCGGAGGATCGGCCATCTACGAGGCATCCCAGAAAGCCCGTGCCCATCTAGACCAGATCGCTTCCGACCTGCTGGAGTGCCCAGCCGACGCAGTGCAATTCTCTGAGGGCCGTGCCTACAACCAGAATAACCCTGACCAGAGCGTCACCTTCGAGCAGGTCGCTTCCAACCTAGACCCCGGCACGAATTTCGAGGCCATATACAGCCTGCCCCTCAACCCCTTCTCTTTCGGCGCCCACATCGTGGCCGTGGAGTTGGACCGCGACACCGGCGAAATCCGATTCCTGAAGTACGCAACGGTGCAGGACTGTGGCACACAGCTCAACCCCATGCTGGTGGAAGCCCAAGTGGAGGGATCGATTGCCCAAGGCTTGGGACAGGCCCTCATGGAGGAGCACGCCTACTCCGCCGACGGCCAACCCCTGAACGGCACGTTCCTCGACTACGCCATGCCCACGGCCGAGGACATGCCACCCTTAGACCAAGGCTTCCAGCAAACGCCCTCGCCCGCAAACCCCTTGGGCGTGAAGGGCATCGGCGAGGTGGCCACCGTGGGCGCGCCGCCAGCCATCGCAGGAGCCATCGTAGATGCCCTATCACGCGCGGGTGTCCGCCACATCGACACACCCATCACCACCGAAAAGGTGTGGCAAGCCCTGCAGCAACTGGACGAGTGATGTGGTGACACCGCATTATTGTCAACGCTGTGGCAACGCGCTACCAACAGGGGCCAGCTTCTGCGCCAACTGCGGCGCCGCCCAAGGCCCTCCAATGGGTGCAGTGACCAACGTCAGTAATTGCCCCAGCTGCGGGCGGGCTGACCCAGGCGACGGTCGGTTCTGCACCGGATGCCGGCAATTCCTAGTGGCGCCGCCGGGTGTTTACGCCGCCGGTCTCGGCCGCCGAGTGGGCGCTTGGCTATTGGATATTGTCCTCTTTTTCCTCACGCTAGTGATAGGCTACCTGATTTGGTGGTTGATTGTACTGGGACGTGGTCAGACGCCCGGAAAGCAGTTGCTGGGCCTCCGCGTTGTCCGCGTCGATGGAAGCCCCTCCGACTGGGGATGGACGTTCCTGCGCGAGTTCGGAGTAAAGTTCTTCCTTGCTGGCGTCATAGGTTGGGTTGTGCCCTTCGCTGGGATCATCGATTCCCTCTGGGCCTTCTGGGACAAGGACCGCCAAGCCTTGCACGACAAGATCATGAAAACGGTTGTAGTCGACGATCGGGCCTATCGCCAAGCGATGCCAGAAGGGGCACAGCCCAGCATCTAGCCCAGCCCAACGCCTCGTTACACCTTGCGGAATTGTCACCGAATTTCTGCCATAACTGGGGACACCAGCTTGCGGAAGGCGTCAGCTTCTGCCCCAACTGCGGAGCCTCCCGACTAACAAGGAGTGAGGAGGAACCCGGACAGACAGTTGCCCCGGCTGTGGGCAAGCGGACGTGGGCAACGGGCTATTCTGCATCGGGTGCAGCCAGTTTCTGACGGCGCCTCCAGGAGTCCACGTCACCGACCTTGGGCGTCGTGCGGCGGCCTTCATGTTGGATGCACCCGTCCCCGGAACCGTCATCGTCAGTCTAGTGATATTCCTCTTGGCATCGGTTTTTGGCGGATTGGGAAACCCGACGGCGTTACAGGCTTTGGTCCTCGCAACATTGTTGCTCTGACTTGGTTATATCGTCTGGTGGTTGATTGCCCTCAGGCATGGACAGACACCCGGAAAGCAGTTGATGGGCATCCGCGTTGTCCGCGCCGATGGAAGCCCCTCCGGTTGGGGATGGACGTTCCTCCGTGAGTTCGGCGTGAAGGGTGTCGTTATTGGCGCGTTAGGCAACGCCGTATTCGGACTTGGCACGATAATCTGGATCGTCAACCTCCTATTGGCCTTCTCGGACAAGGACCGCCAAGCCTTGCACGACAAGGTCATGAAAACGGTCGTAGTCGACGAGCGGGCCTACCGCCAGGCGATGCGAGAAGATAGTCAGTCCGGCCTCTAGCGGATGCAATCCAACGTATTCTCAGGGAGGTGATATCTAACACACCCTCGCTGAAGCCATCAGTTTGGGAGATGCGATCTGGTGTAGAATGTGACATGAAGGCGAACAAAGAGGGTCCATCATGGGAGTATTCACTTGGCCAATGCGCATCGCCAGCCTCAACGGGGAGAACGCACACGACATGGAAGCAGTGGTGGACACCGGCACTAGCTTCAGTATTGTGCCCGCCCGACTCTTGCGAGACTTGGGAATCGCTCCAACCCGCAAAGGCATCTTCTACTTGGCCGACGACCGGCCTGTGGAATGGGACGTGGGCGAAGCACGGACCACAATAGACGGGATATCGGGAGTGACCCCAGTGATTTTCGGCGAAGACAACGCCGAGCCTCTCCTAGGCGCCGTCACTCTCCAAATACTTCAGCTTGGGGTTGACCCCTCGGCAGAAAGATTAGTGCCCAAGCGCTCCAGGTTCTAAAACCGCCCGTCTACTCTCCAAATCGCTCCCCCACCGCCAACCCCAAGTCCGTCGCCAGTTGTGCGCCTGCCACCTTCGGCCCACCTGCCACCCGCGCCCGCTGCACCAGCAGAGTCCCGCCGACAACGGCCACCTCCAACCCCTCATCGGAGACCGCCATCAACTGTCCCGGTTCGCCTGACGATGCTCCCTCATTGAACCGGCTCTCGAAGAACTCCACCTGTTGGCCCTTGATGGTCGTGGCCGCGCCCGGTTGGGGTGTGCACCCACGTATCAAGTCATAGACCTGACGCCCCGGCTTGGACCAGTCGATGGCCGCGTGCTCGCCCTTGAAGATGGCCTCGTAGGTGGCTTGTGACTCATCCTGCACTATGCGGCGAGCTGTGCCCTGCTCGACCAGTTCCACCGACTCCACCATGGCATCCACGCCTAGGGGAAAGAGCTTGTCGAAATAGAGGGTGCCCACCGTGTCGTCGGGGTCGATGGCGGCTTCCTTCTGCAACAGCACTGGGCCCGTATCGATGCCCTTGTCGGGCCAGAAGATGGTCAACCCGGTGGTCGCGTCGCCCATGACCACGGCCCAGTTGATGGCGCTGGCCCCCCGGTGACGCGGCAGAAGAGACGGGTGGTACTGGATGGTGCCCAGCTTGGGTTCCTCCAGCACCTTTTCCGGCAGTATGTCGGTGACGAAAGCCATCACTCCCAAGTCGGGCGCCCAGCCAGCAAATTGCGCATATGTGTCTTCGTTGCGCAGCTCACGGGTAGGCAGCCAAGGTATGCCGGAAGCCTCAGCCAGAGCTTTCAGAGGATCGACACGATTGCCCCGGTCAGGCGGCGTGGAGACGCCCACCACCTCTTTGCCTGCCTCCAGCAAGCGTTTCAACACCGACTCGCCAAAGGCTGCCTGGCCAATAAGGACAATACGCATGGTGGGAATCTCCTGAGTGTGTATGACTGGTATGCAACTGGACAGGTTTTATGTTAGGCGGCCTGCTTGGAGAGGTCAACGGCGATTGACACCCCATTGATTGACACTGCATTAGAGGCGGTGCTACGGTGGGGCATCATTCAGACCCCTCCCCTTGCAGGCAGAATAGTAGATTCGCCAAGGCACTTCCCCCTCAGAGAGGGAAGGCGGGGGAAGGCTGGGATGGGGGTCAGGAGGTCACTTTGTCCAAGGGTAAGAATAGCGACTTCAACTACGGCGAGTTCTACCGCGAAATCAAGATGATCCACAACCTGAGCGTCCCCAAGGAGGAGCAGGACTGGATTCTGACCAACCCCAAGGCGGCCACGCCCCACGAGGTGGTGCTGTACTTAGGGTGCAACGTGCTGCGCACCTCCCACATGATTCGCACCGTCTACGACATCTTCAAGCTGCTGGACGTGGACTTCGTCGCCGTGGGTGGAGGCTCCTTCTGCTGTGGCAGTCCCTACACACGTGAGGGCGATCACGAGCTGGCCAAGGACGCCAATCAGCACACCGTCGATTCCTTCATGAAGTTCCAGCCGGAGCGGGTGGTGATGTGGTGCCCATCGTGCATCCATACCTACGACGAGGTGATGGACACGGAGCAGCCCTACCTCAAGCAGCATGTGACCCAGTTCTTGGTGGAGAAGCTGGAAAAGCTGAATTTCGTTCAGGAAGTGCCGCTCAAAGTTGCGATGCACTACCACAACTCCAACCAGACACGCCGCAACGAAGCCGAGGCAGCGCGTCAGCTATTCGAGGCACTACCGGGCTGTGAGTACATCGACATCGGTTCCGACGAAGGCCTGAGCCGGCACTGCACCCCTGAGGTGCAGGCCAACCTAGGCCCCGGAGGATGGGACCGCATCATCGAGTCGCAGTTGGACGCAGCAGTGGAGCAGGGTGCGACGACCTTCGCCACGCTGTACCACGGCTGCCAGCGCCTCATCTGCCCCAAGGAAGAGGAGCGCCCCATCCCCATCGAGCACTACCTGACAGTGTTCGCCCGCGGCTTGGGCATCGAATACCCCGACCAGTTCAAGCAGTGGAAGCTATGGAAAGACCCGTCTAAAGTTCTGGAAGATATGGCCCCCTGCATGCTGGTCAACAACGTCGACCCAGCGAGGGCCGAAGCAATGGTGGTAAAACACTTCGGCGCGTAGCCCTCCCGCAACCCAACACGCAAACAAAGGGGCAGCCTCTGTGGGCTGCCCCTTTCGCTGTATAATCCGGTATGCCTCTCAGCGAATCGGACACTAGGGCCAAGCTGATCGACCCGGCCCTCCACGAGCGTGGGTGGACCGAAGACCTCATTCGCCGCGAGGAGTCCGACGGAACGGTGTATATCGTTGCCGGGAAACCGAGGCGACAGGCCAAGGGCAGGGTGGATTACACTTTGCGCTTGGCTGTTCAGCCGGGGGTGCAGTCCGTGGCTGTAGCCCTGATAGAAGCCAAGGCGGAGCAGCACCCGCCCACCCACGGGCTGGAACAGGCCAAACTCTACGCCTCCAGCAGGCGTCTGAACGTGCCCTTCGTCTACTCCTCCAACGGGCACCAGTTCGTGGAGTTCGACTCAATTACCGGATTGACCAGCAGCCCCAAACCGATATCGGCCTTTCCCTCACCTGCCGAGTTGCGGCAGCGGTACGAGCAGTCCAAAGGCTTCAGCTTAGACTCGGAAGCTGCGAAGCCTCTGGTTTACCCCTATGCCGGAGGCGCGAGCCAGCGACGTTACTACCAAGATGCAGCGATCCGAGCAGCCTTGGAGAAGATTGCCGCTGGCCATAACCGGGTCCTTCTGAGCATGGCCACCGGCAGCGGCAAGACCCGCGTTGCAGTGCACCTCCTCAAGAAAATCGCCGATGCTAGCCAACTGCGCCGTGCCCTGTTCGTTTGCGACCGCGATGAGCTGAGGCGACAGGCCAGCGGGGCGCTGCATATTGTTTTTGGCAACAACGCAGCTGAAGCGAGCACTTCAAACCCCCAGTTGAACGCCCGCATCGTAGTAGCTACTTACCAGACCTTGGGGGTCGACACCGACGACGACAACGCATCGTTCCTTACCACCAATTACCCGGAGAATTACTTTAGCCACATCATCATCGATGAAGCCCACCGCTCTGCTTGGGGCAAGTGGTCCGAGGTGCTGACCAGGAACGCCGATGCCATCCAGATCGGTCTCACCGCCACACCACGCGAGTTGCAATACCCCGACGACTTGCCGGAAGGGGTGAAAGACCAAGAGATTACTGCCAACAACCTGGAGTACTTCGGCGACCCGGTCTACGAGTATTCCATCGGACAGGGCATTGAGGACGGCTACCTAGCCCCCATGGAGATACTTAAGAGCGATATCCTACTGAACGAATACTCCGAATCCGAAGATGTTACAGGGGTGCGTCGGGAAGACTTGGAAGACAAGCCCTTGGAGGAAGCTGGGACCGGCAGGGCGGTGAGCATCGCTGAAACGCGGGGCAGATATGAGGCTAGGTCCTTCGAACGCGCTTTGTCGATTCCTGAACGAGACCATCAAATGTGCCTAAGCCTATTCCTGCAGATGCTCAACACAGGCGTTCCCGAACAAAAGACCATCATCTTCTGCACCAGCGACCACCATGCCGACAACATCGCCATCGGAATGAACAACCTCTATGCCCAGTGGTGCGCCAGCGAGGGGCGTAGCCTCGCACAGCCCTATGCCTTCAAGTGCACCGCTGTCAGCAGTGGCAACGACCAACTGCCCGATTTCAGGGGCAGCAGCGCCCACCACTTCATCGCCACCACCGTCGACCTGCTCACCACTGGTGTCGACGTTCCCTGCATCAACAACATCGTCTTCTTCCGCTACGTCACCTCTCCCATCTCCTTCTACCAGATGGTGGGCCGGGGCACACGCCTGCATCCCGAGACCGACAAGCTCATGTTCCGCGTCCACGACTATACCGACGCCACCCGCCTCTTTGCAGAAGACTTCAAGACGGCCTTCTCGCCAACCCAGCCTGCGGCCGAAGGTGATGATGGGAATGGCGACTTACAGGACGACAACGGCAAGGAGACGCGCCCCGGCACCATAGTGGTCCACGGCATGGACGTGCGAATCACCGATGCTGGCACCTACATCTTGACCACCGGTGACGACGGGCAAACCCTGACACTGACCTTAGAGGAGTACAAGCAGCGCTTAGCCGCCAAGCTGGTGGAAGACATCCCCGCCTTGGACGACTTCCGGTTTACCTGGATCGAACCGGAGCAGCGCCAGCTCATGATGGGCCGGCTGCCCGACGGTGGTCGCGCCCCTCTGATCGTTCGCGAGCTCTCCCACATGGCGGACTACGACCTGTACGATGTGCTGGCCGACATCGGCTACGGCCAAGCCCCCAATACCCGCGAGGCACGCGCCGCCGCCTTCACCTACAAGCACCAAGCCTGGCTCTCAACCATGCCCACCCCCACCGCCCTCACCGTCCAAGCCATCGCCTCCCAGTTCGCCAAGGGCGGCACCGAAAACCTCGAGAACCCCCAGATATTCACCACCCCCGAAGTCACCTCCGCTGGAGGCCTCGAAGCCCTACGGGCCTACGGCGAGCCCGCCTTCACCGTCGCTGAAACCAAGCGCCGGATGTTCGCGGCGTGACCGCTCCTCCCCTGATCCCCAGGAGTGACCTTCCCACGGGCTGGAAGTGGACCAAGCTGCGCGATGCGATCTCGGACCTTCAACCAGGGTTCGCTTGTGGCGAGAGGGACACCACAGGCGTCGTACAGGTCAGGATGCACAACGTATCGACAGACGGCTCCTTCAACTGGGGCGAATTGATACGAGTTCCGTCCAGTTACACCGACATGTCCAAGTACTGGGTGGAACCCGGCGATGTTTTGTTCAACAATACCAATAGCGTCGAGCTTGTTGGGAAATCAACTATATTCTCTGGCTTTACTGAGCCGATAGTCTTCAGCAACCACTTTAGTCGCCTACGCACAGACCCAGGGGCACTAGAGGCTGATTTCTTGGCGAAATGGCTCGTCCTCAGCTGGCAGCAGGGGCTATTCGCAAGCATTTGTAACCGTTGGGTAGGACAGGCTGCGGTCGATCGCCAGAAGTTGCTTGAACTGACAATCCCCCTCCCGCCCCTCCCCGAACAAAAACGCATCGTAACCATCCTCAGCGAGCAACTGGCCACCATCGACCGCGCCAAGAAGGCCGCCGAGGAGCGTCTTGACGCAGCCCGCGCATTGCGCGAGGCATTCTTTAGTGCTCTATTCGAATCACCCGACGCAGAGACTTGGCCGGAAGTCCCCATGAGAGACCTATGTGCTATCAGCGCGAAGCAGGTGGACCCAACGTCGACAAAATACAAACATATGCCCCACGTTAATGGAGAGAACATAGAGTCTGGAACGGCGCGGATCCTATACCTTAAGTCGTCCGAGGAACTGGGGATGCGCAGCGGAAAGTACATCTTCAAGAATGGGGATGTCCTTTACTCAAAACTGAGACCGTACCTCAGGAAAGCAGCATTCGTAGATTTCGCTGGGCTATGCAGTGCCGACATGTACCCACTGACGCCAATGCCCACACGTATCACACCAGAATTTCTCTGCTTTGTGTTGTTGAGTAAGGAATTCACTCGTTATGCTAATGACGAATCAAAGCGAAGCAGGATGCCCAAACTCAATAGAGAACAGCTCATGCGCTGGCACCAAAGGGTGCCCCCAATTGAGGTGCAACATCGTCTGGTCCAGCAATTGCAAAATCAGCAACGCCTTGTCAGAGAGCTAGGAATGAGTACAAGCGAGGCAATATCCCATATTGAACTTCTACCAATGCAATTGCTTCGTTCTGCATTCTCCGGAGAGATCTAATGGCTACCCTCACCCAATCATCAGTCGACTCCAAAGTCTACGCAGTCTGCGACATCATGCGTCGCTCCAACTGCGCTTCCGCCTTGCAATACATCCCCGAGCTCACATGGCTCCTGTTCCTCAGGCTTGTCGATGAACGGGAAGGCATCGAGGCAGAAGAAAACGCAGCCGTCGGCCAGCCCTTCCGCCCCTCAATGGACTCCCCCTATCGCTGGCAGGACTGGGCCTCCCCCACCGGCCCTAAACGCAAGGAGCTACAGGACGGAACTCTTGGGGACACCTTCAGCTTCGTCAACGACGACCTTTTCCCAACCCTGCGTAATCTCACGGAGCACAGCCAAGCCACTCCCCGCCAACGGGTTATCGCCCAGATTATGGAGTCCGTGGAGTCCGTCCGCATCGACACCGAGAAGAATTTCCTCGATGTCCTCGATGCCATCCACGGCATCAGCAGCGAGACCACCGACCCCACCCACGTCTTCCTGCTTTCCCAAGCCTACGAGGGCCTGCTCCTGCGCATGGGCGAGAAGAACAACGATGGTGGACAGTTCTTCACCCCCCGCGAGGTCATCCGCGCCATGGTCAGGACCGTTGCACCCCAGTTCGGCGAAACCATCTACGACCCAGGCTGCGGCACCGGCGGCTTCCTAGCCCAAGCCTATGAGTACATGAAAGACCAACTGGGCCAGTCCGCCACCGCCAGCCAATTGGAGCAGCTTCGCACCGCCACCTTCTACGGACGCGAGAAGGAAAACCTCATTTACCCCATCACCTTGGCCAATCTCGTCCTTCACGGCATCGACCAGCCCAACATCTGGCACGGCAACACCCTCACCCGCACCGAGTCCTACGGAGGCCTGTTTCAGAGTGCACCCGACCAGTTCGACGTGGTCCTCATGAATCCGCCCTTCGGCGGCCGCGAGGGTAACGATGCCCAGACCCGTTATCCCTACAAGACCAACTCCACCCAAGTGCTGTTCCTGCAGGAGGTCATCGACAGCCTTAAGCCCAGCGGCAGGGCGGGCATCGTGGTGGACGAGGGACTGCTGTTCCGCACCAACGAGAACGCATTCGTCCAGACGAAAAGGAAGCTACTGGACGAATGCGACCTCTGGTGCATCATCAGCCTGCCCGGCGGAGTGTTCAACCAAGCTGGGGCGGGGGTCAAGACCAACCTGCTCTTCTTCAACAAGGGCAAGCCAACCAAGGAGACTTGGTACTACGACCTGTCCGGCGTGAAGGTCACCAAGCGGAAGCCCCTGACCTTAGCCCACTTCGATGAGTTCTTCCAACTGCTCCCCAACCATGGCGACAGCGACCACAGTTGGACCGTGCCTCGCAGTGAACTCGAGGCCCGAAACTACGACCTCAAAGCCGTCAACCCCAACCGCACAGCCCAAATCGACACCCGCACCCCCGAGGAGTTAATCGCCATCATAGAAGAAAAGGGCCGCGAGATAGACGCAGCCCTCTCCGATCTCAAGAGCCTCCTCTAACCCCGCCCCCCATGACACCCACCCATTGACACCCCCTCCCCCTCTCCACTACCATTAGAACAACTAATAGAACACGGCGGGAACTGCCCCATCTCTCGAAAGGACGGCCATGGAAATTCACGCCTGCCCGGCCCAAGCCCTGCGCTCCTTCCTCGCCCGTTTCCTCGCCGCCGTCCGCAATCTTTCGACACATGTGTTAGCTACGGCCCAGCTACAGCCACTCGGCAAATTCGACACTTCTCAGATACAAAACGCTTCTCCCAGCTACGGAAAATGTCGAAATGTCGAAGTTGAAAAAGCCCCCAGGTCCACTCATAAGACCGGGAGGCCAAACAGCCTGTGGCAGTATTCCAGCCGTAACTATCTCAGCTATGGCACTGGCAGAACTTTCAAAACTTTCAGATCCAAAAAGCTTTTGTCAGTTACGAAGAGTCTGCCACTGCCAAGGTTCATCCCCTCAACATGGGCCAAACTCAGTCCCGCCCAGAGTCTGCCCCGCACCCCGGTGCAGTGGCAACCCATGCCCGCCCCGGACTCCGCTCCGGGGACCCGGATTCCCTTGGAAAACCCCCCTCCAGAGAGCCTCCTCCCCATGTCACACTGTGACCCTATCTGGCCAGCTAGCACAATGTCACAAATGTCACACTTTTCAAATTTCTGTGACATCACTTTAGCTACGAATCCATGTCACACTGTGCGCGTATCTGGCCAGCTAGCACAATGTCACAGATGTCACACTTTTCAGCTACAAAAACGCGTTTTTAGCTATAAACAGTGTGACATTGTGACATCCCCGGCAAGCCCCCAAGCCGCCCCTTCCTTGACAACCCACACCTCTCTGACATCAATCCCCCGGCCCTTACGCCTTCTCAGACCCCCGCGCCTCAAACTCCGCCACCCGGTTGTGCGTCGCGTCCAGCATGTGGGGCGGTATTTCCTTGGCCCCTCCCAAGGATTGGGCGGCCATAGTCACTATGGCCGACTCCTCCAGTACCACGCTGCCCTGCACCGCGGCCGCCGGGTTGTCGCCCCAAGTGAGGGTGCCGTGGTTGGCCAGGAGAAGCGCCCCGTTGGCCCGGTTCTCTCGCAGGATGGCGGCAATGTTCTCCACCGACTCACCTGATCCGCGGGGACCGTAACCAGCTACAGGCACCGGAATGGTTCCGAGGAAGCGGACCTGCGCCTCGTAGGCGACAGGTATCTCCTTGTTGGCGAGAGCAAAGGCAGTGGCGGCTGGCGAGTGTGTGTGCAGGACACTGCCCACCTCCTCGCGGTGTTGGTAGACCACAGTATGCATGCCCACGATCTCCCTTGCCACGGGACTGATGCTGCCTTCAAGAAGATTGCCCTGCATGTCCATCAGGCAAATCGTCTCCGGCTTCAGGTCGTCCAGGCCGCCCACGGACGTGAGCAGGAACTTGTCGGTGCCGGGTAGTCGCAAGCTCATGTTCCCGTGATGGGTTACTTGCATGACTCCTCGGGACAGCAATGTCTGAATGGCGGTTATGATCTCTTGACGGTAGGCGTTCGTCTCTCTTAGCTGCATGACCGGCCTCCTTTCAGGTTCTAAAGGCGAGGTTGTATGGGTATTCGGGCTGATTCAGGAATGGCGGCACTATAGACAGGGCCATCGGCGGCTGTCAACGCGCCCTTTCTGGCATCAGATACGCAGCGGTTGTATCATGGGCAGGTCGACAGCTTGTCGACACATCGTGAGTCCCACAACCTACAGAACCTATCGCTCTGGGAGGGCTATCGGTTGGAGCTTTCGGGCAAAGTTGCCATCGTCACGGGTGCCACTCGTGGCATTGGGCGAGCCATCGCCTTGGGACTGGCCGGGGCTGGGTGCAGCATCGTGGTCACCGGTCGCACCGAAACGCCGCGACGCCAGCTTCCTGGTACGGTCTACACCACGGCGGAAGAGGTCGAGGCCTTGGGGCAAGCGGCCCTCCCCGTTGGCTGCGACGTACGGGACGAAGAAAGCGTACGCGCCATGGCCCAATCGTCCCTCGACAAGTTCGGCCGCATCGACGTGCTGGTCAACAACGCAGGCATAGGCTCCTACGCCCCCTTCCTCGAGACCTCCCTTGATGCATGGGAGCGAGTGCTGGCAGTGAACATCCGGGGCACCTTCCTCTGCTGCCAAGCCGTCCTCCCCTCAATGATCGAACGCTCCCAAGGCAGCGTCATCAATATATCGTCGCTGGCCGCCGATTTTGTCCGCACCGGAGGCCACGGCGAGACGGAAGACGCCCGCTTCATCGGCCAGCCCTATGGCGCGTCGAAAGCGGCGGTGGAACGCCTCAGCCGCGGCCTCGCAGGGGAGATGGAGGAGCACAACATCGCGGTCAATGCCCTCAAGCCAGCCAAGCCGGTGCTCACCGAGGGCTTCAAGCTCCAGCGTCCCAACGCCGACTGGTCCCGCTGGGTCGGTACCGAGACCATGGTGCAGGCCACTCTCTTCCTAGCAGGTCAAGACGCCAAGGGTCTGACAGGCGCAGTGGTCACTGACGAAGAACTGATAGAGAAGTACAATCTGGTATGTTAATGTCGAGGTCGCGCCAAGACGAATCAGGAGGAACGAATGACGCAGCAACCGGACGTAGAGCAAGAACAGATGGTGGACGTAGGCCAAGGGTCCGACGTTTATCTGGAGTCGCTGAATGCCAATGGAGTGAACTACGTGTTTATCAACTCCGGCACCGATACTTTCCCCATCCAGGAGAGCATCGCCAAGTACCAGAGCCAAGGAAGGCGTGTCCCGGAGGTCATCCTCTGCTTGGATGAAGAGGTGGCTATGTCAGCGGCCCATGGCTACTACATGGTGTCGGGCAAGCCACAGGTGCTGCTGGTGCATGTGGATGCTGGCACGATGCAGGTGGGAGGGGCCATCCACAACGCCCAGCGCGGGCGAGCTGGCATGGTCTTCTGCGCCGGGCGCGCCCCCTACACCTTCGAAGGCGAGTTGCCCGGCGGCAAGAGCATGAACATCCACTGGCTCCAAGAGCAAATCGACCAAGGCGCTGGTGTGCGTCCCTTCACTAAATGGGACTACGAGATACGTCGCCCGGAGACCATCCAGCAGGTGATGCAACGGGCCTTCCAGTTGGCACGCTCGGAGCCAGCAGGCCCGGTTTATGTCAGCCTGCCCCGTGAGGTGCTGATGGCCCCCGTGGAGACAGCCCGTATACCTGCGGCCAGTCGCTTCGCAGGGGTGTCTCCCGGCTATCCCAGTCCTGAAGCGTTGGATCAAGCGGCCGAGATATTGGCTCGTGCCCAGAAGCCCCTCATCGTGACATCTCAGGCAGGGCGAAACCCGGAGACCCTAGGCCACATGGTAGAGCTGGCCGAGCTCATAGGGGCATCGGTCATCGCTGACCGCGTTTCCTTGGGCTTCCCCACCTCTCACCCGCTGTACGTTGGCCGGTCGGGACATCAGCAAATCCGTGAAGCCGACGCCCTACTACTGGTGGACTGCGACGTGCCTTGGATACCCGCACTAGCCAAGCCACGGGCCGATGCCCGCATCATCTCCATAGACCAAGACCCCCTGAAGGCCAACATGCCCATGCACCTGTTCCCCTCGGACCTGCTGATACAGGCCAGCAGCGCGGAAGCCGTGCCCGCCCTCTCCTTCGAGGTGCGCAAGAAGATGGGCGCGACGGAGACGGCAGCGGCCAGCGAGAGGCGTGGCGCGCTGGAAGAAACGGCACGCCACAGGCGACAGCAACTGACCAACGATGCTCAAGCGGCATCGTCCACGACGCCCATACTGCCCCAGTGGTTGGCCCACTGCATCGGCGAGGCGCTGAGCGCCGACGACATGGTGCTGGACGAGACAGTGACCAATGCCGACTACGTCAGCGCCTACATACAGCGGAGCAACCCCAACACCATGTTCGCCAGTGGCGGGTCGTCTCTAGGCTGGGCCTTGGGCGCGGCCTTGGGCGCCAAGCTGGCCGCCCCCAGTCACCGCTCCGTGGCCTTGGTCGGCGATGGCGCATTCGTCTACGGCTGCCCCACCTCCGCATTGTGGGCTGCCGACAAACACAACATCCCGTTCTTCACGGTGATATTCAACAACCAGACCCACTTCGCCACCAAGCGCGCCATGCTGGGTGCCTACCCCAACTCGGTGTCGCAGGAAACGGACAACTTCGTGGGTATGGAGCTGTTCCCCTCGCCCGAGTACGCGATGCTCGCCGAGTCGTGCCGGGCCTACGGCGAGAAGGTGGAGGACCCGGCCGATGTCCCAGCCGCACTGCGCCGGGCGCTGGAGCGAGTGGACGCTGGGCAAGCCGCAGTCCTTGACGTGCGCTTGCAACGGCCGTAACGGCTGCCTTCTACACCTCCCATCCCAACCTTCCCCCTACCACGCAAAGGGGGAAGGGGTCTATGGTGTGGGCAAGAGAGAGTCGAATAACCCAGCAATCAGTTTAACTGAGGAGGCGCACAATGCCACGAGGCGACGAGCCCCTAGGAGATGTGGCCAACAAGTTCCTGTTCGAGAATGACCGTGTGCGAGTATGGAACCTAGACCTCGCTCCGGGTGAGGCCAGCGACTGGCATGTACACGACCTGGACTATGTGACCATCGTCATCGACCCAGCCCAGCTAAGACGCGAAGCCGACGGCCACGAGCCCGAGGACCTGAGCTACCCAGTTGGCGAGACCCACTTCCGCCCAGCCGAGCCAGCCCACCGGGTGACCAACATCGACACCAAACGCTACATGAACGTGCTCATCGAGATCAAGAAGTAGCCCAGCAGGTGCTGACCTAAGAGCCGGGGAGTCCTCCTCCGGCTCTTGGGTCTCTTGGCCCTCTTGGCCCTGTTGGATAGACGGGGAGTAGAGCAGTGCGCTGGCGGCCTCGAACTTGGGGTAATCGGCATCCTGCACATGTCGGCGCACCTCGTCGAGAGCGAGGATGCCCTTCTGAACCAGCAGCGACGAGAGGGCCGCGGCGCGGTGCTCGTAGTAGTCCATCTGGTGTACGTCTTTCTCTATGTGGCGCCTCACCGGGGTCTCGCCGGGAGTCTCCAGCCACTCCTCGAACACATCCACAATGAGGGTGTCGCGTGAGCTTTCGGGGTCACGTCCGCGGACGTAGGCCAAATTGAAGGATACGGCATACAGCGTCTGGTGTTCCTCAGCCTTACCGTACCCGCGACCACGAGCATTCACGAACTCCCCATGGATGCTGTGCACTACACCTTTCTTGCCCCTCAGGTAGATGGGAGTGCGGTTGTAGCCCTCGGGCCCGCGCACTTTCACCTGCACCGTGTCTCCAACTTGAAATCGCGCCGACATCGCACTCTCCTCGTGACAAGTATCAGGCGGTAGAAAACCGCTCCGGCTGTAGGTGCTCCAGACCCGGAACATCCGAGTGCCCCCGCAGGATCAGGTCCGCTGTAGCCCGGGCCATGCCAGTGCTCCACAGGATGCCCTTGCGACCTGCTCCGGTGCACAAATAGAGGTTGTCCCAGCCCGATACGCGGCCCACGATGGGCAGGCCGTCAGGGGTGAGGGGCCTCAGGCAGGCGGTATGCTGCACGAGTTGGGCCTCGGAGAGGAAGGCGGCCATCCGCAACAGATCGCCCATCACCGCGTCCCGCCCTTCGGGTGTTGGTTGGTCATCAAACCCAGCGTGCTCCTCCGTGGTGCCCGCCCATATCAAGCCATCAGGCTTGGACGCTGCATAGCTCTTGCCCCAGCCCAAAGTGGTCTGTAACTGTTTGTTTTCCAGTTGAAGACGCAGTATCTGCCCCTTGAAGGGCGCCACCGGAATGACTGTACCCGTCCAAGCCTCGGCGTCTTGGCACCAAGGACCCAAAGCCAGCACGGCCACATCGGCCTTCAGCGTGCTGTTTGCCATGGACACGGCTACCCCATCCCCCGCCCGTGTGACTCCTGTCACCCTGCCATGCACTATCTCGGTCCCCAGTTTCTCCGCTGCTTGGGCCATCGCGAGAGTTTGTCTATATCCTTCCACTGCCCCGCTGCCCTGCGTCAGCACGGCACCCACGCAGTCTGGACTGATGTCCGGCTCCACCCGAAAGACCTCGTCGGCTTCGATCCACTTCACCGTGAAGTCGGGAACCTGCTTCTGGATTTCCAAATGCTCGGTGATCCGGGCCACATCGGCATCGTCGAAGGCCAGCGACAGACGGTCACGTTGGAAAAACTGGTTGTCCACACCCGACAACTCCAGAAGCTCAGGCCCCAGCTTCTTGTGCGCCCGGAAGCAATGCAAACTGAAATCCAGCAGGGGGTAGGGGGTTCCGGTGCCGTCGAGGGGATTCAGGCCGCCAAAGGCGAACCCAGATGCATGGCTGCCCACTGACTCCTGCTCCAAGATGGTGACCTTGACCCCCTCTTGGGCAAGGAAGAAGGCAGTGGAGCAGCCTGCTACGCCACCTCCGATTATGATTACATCTCTGCCGTGCGTGGCCATTCCATTCCTGTCAGCATCGCGTTCAGTCGATCCCATAGAGGCGAGCGCAGTTGTCCCACAGTATCTTGCGCTTGCTCTCCATACTCAGGCCTTCCAAGGCCAGCATCTCATCAACGGCATGGGGGTAGGCTGAGTCAGGGTGGGGGTAGTCGGTTGAGAACACGAGGTTGTCATCTCCCATGCGCTGCACGACGTCGGCCACAAGGTACTCATCGGGGTCAACGGAAAGGTAACATTGCCTGCGGAAGTAGTCCGACGGGGCTAGGCTCAGGCCTTCGCTACCGCTGCCGAATTTCTCCCACTGGTCGTCCAATCTATAAAGCCACCAAGGCAGCCAACTGCAATTGCCCTCCAGAAACGCGACTTTCAGTGTAGGAAACCTCTCCAACACACCACCCATGATCATGCTGCCCATGGAGAGCATCAGTTCGATGGAGAAAGTGGCGGCGTGGGAGAGTGCGCGGTAGCCGGGTTGCCCTGCCAACCGTGCGCCGAGATAATCACGTCCTGCTGCCCCTGAGGTGCCGTGGAAGCAGATGGGCACTCTCAATTGCTCGACTTCTCGCCAAAGCACGTCGAAAGAGGGGTCGCTCAGGTGGCGACCAGCAATGGGCATGGGCAGCAGCACGATGCCGACCACTCCCAAATCCTGCACCGCCCGGCGTGCCTCATCGGCGGCCAAAGCGGGGTCCTGCTGTGGCACGATAGCAGTCGCCTTCAAACGGGCAGGGTTCTCTTGGCAATACCCCGCGACCCAATCGTTGAAGGCGCGGCACAAGGACAGCGAGTAATCCGGCGCCATCTCGTCTAGTGAGACCAACATACTGGCGACGGTGCGGAAGAGCACTGCTACATCGATGCCCTCGTGGTTCATGGCCCGGACGTGGGAAGCGGCATCGAAACCGTGGTCCCAGCCGTCCTTCATCACATCCCTAGAACGGGCGTCCAACGGCTGGTTCGCCTCCAGCACAGCGTCGTTCTCCGTCCACGGCGGGATGCGGCGCCCCTCGACCTCCCACCAAGCAAAATGCCCCGGCAGTTGGCGGTGGGCCAATGGTGCGCGGTCTTGGTAATCGCCTGCCAGGTGGCGAATATACATGTCGGGAGGTTCCATTAGGTGCAGGTCGCTATCCAACACCTTCAGCCCTTGCTTGGCCACACTGCACTTCCGGTTACGGGAATGAGATACCGTGATTATATCAGACCACCTTTCCCTCGACAGGAGGCATGAGTCCTCCCCATCGTCCTTGACAGTACCGCACAGATGTTCTATTCCTATCGCATGCGCCGTGACCTCTTCCCCAAAGCTCTTCCTGCCTATGTTTTCCGGGCCTTTTCCCTGCGATCCGCAGCCCTCTGGATATGCGGCACATTGCGGCCAGCTGGCTCCATTGGGACCATGCGGCAAAGCGGCATGTTTCAGATAGGAAAAAATGTGTTCCCGATAGGCGCCGTGCCGCATACAGCTACGCCGGAGCGGCACATCTCCTTGAGCCCTAGCTACAACTCGCGGCAGGCAGCGTTCCCCGGCTCGATAAAATCGCGCCCTCCCAAGGCTGCCCAGCTACAGCCATATCGCCAAATGTCACGCCGCTCACCTTTGCCGGAACTACGAATGGGCGTGCCATCCAAGCTGCTGTGGAATTAGCTATCCAAGTTGTACAATACCCAAAGCCAACTGGGCCGGTTCATCGGCCCATACCCCACTCGACACATAGGAGGAGACACATGGCCGACGATCTTTCCGCCATCGTATCCGGCGAGGCCGAGCGACTGGGCACCGGCTATACCTTTACCGAAGGCCCGTTGTGGCACCACGATGGCTATCTGCTGTTCGTCGATGTGAGGGAGAGCCATTTATACCGCTGGTACCCAGGCCAGCGTCCCTTCGTGGTGCGGGAAGGCACCGGAGGCGGCAACGGCTTGACGTTCGACTCCGAAGGCCGCGTAGTCATGTGTCAAGGTGAGCAGCGTCGCGTGGTGCGCTTGGACTCCGAGTTCAACGAGACTGTGGTAGCCGACCGCTGGGATGGCAAGCGCTTGAATCGGCCCAACGATGCGGTCGGCCGCTCCGACGGAAGCATCTACTTCACCGATCCGGGGATGAGGGTGCCTGAAGGCGAGAGAGAGATTGATGTATCAGGAGTGATGCGCGTGGCTGCCGACGGCTCGGTACAGTTGGCCACCGCAGACTGCGAGTACCCCAACGGGCTCGCGTTCTCGCCGGACGAGAGCGTGCTTTACGTCGCCAACTCGCGTCCCAACAAGTACATCCGAGCCTTCGATGTAGCGGCCGATGGGTCCCTGAGCAACAGTCGGGTGTTCGCCGACATGACGGCACCCGAGGAAGAAGTGCCAGACGGCATGAAGGTGGACACGGCGGGCAATGTGTTCTGCACAGGGCCTGGAGGCACTTGGGTCTTCGACTCGTCCGGCAACAAGTTGGGGGTGATTGTCACGCCCGAAGTGCCAGCGAATCTGGCCTTCGGTGGGTCGGACTGTCGCACCGCGTTCCTTACGGCACGAACGTCGGTCTACACCCTGCGCGTGAAGACTCCTGGGGTGCGGACCGGCTAGCCTTTCCCGCCCGACCCTAATCCAACCTTCCCCCTTCGGGGGTAGAGGGCTATGAGAAGCCCCTGTTCAAGGGGAAAGGTTGGATTAGAAGAGAACCACTTACTCTGCGACCACCGAGAAGTCTATGCTGGTGTTTGCGGTCGCCACGGCGACCGATCCGTAGAGGGGTCAATGCCCCTTGTAGTAGTCGACCAGCTCTTCACCTTGGGCTTGGCTAGGGCCGGCGAGCTCGAAGGTAAGGCGCACTTCTTGGTAGACTGCTGGTCCTCCTGTGGATACGCTCGTATCGCGGATGCCCTCTACGGTGACATCCGTTCGCACTAGGGGTATCTCTTCCTGACGGGCCACCCGTTCCACCATATTGACTGCGCAGGCAGTGAGGCCGGAGAAGAAGAGTTCGCCTGCGCCCAGTTCCTCTCCTGGGCCGCCGTTGTAGTCAGCATCGTCGGCAATCCAGTGATGGTTGCGGGCTTGGCAGATAGCTCTTCCCTGTGTACCGCTGCTGTAAGACCTGACCTTGATGCTATGGACGGTCTGTTGGACCATGGCCACCTCCCAGTGGACAAGCAATCGTTCCAGCGCCAATGCTATACGCGAGACAGGTCTGGACGCAACCGCACACGTGCTAGAGCGGGGATATGGCGAGGAAATGCTCTTGCTATACGCAACCCCTATGCTAAAATCAGCATATAAGCGACCCCTGTAGCAAGTCCGCCAATGAGAAAAGAGAAAAGCTGCTGGGCTTGCACTGAAAACACTTCACAGGCCGAAAGCAACCCCCCGATGCAGTCCCGGAGGCCAGCATGTCTGAGAAGTACCTACAGGAGATCGAAGAAATACTGAGGGAAGCCGAGGTGGCGCCCCCTAACGACGACGGGGAAACTGGGCCGCCACCTCCCCGTGCGAGCGGGCGTTATGTGTTGCGTCCGCCAAGACTGGGTCCTACCCGTGGCTTCCCACTGATACCGGTGAGCAAGGCCATAATGGCAGCCATGGCCATCCTACTCCTCGCCCTTGTAGTGGGGGCAGCCTTTGGCGCGAAGGCACTCTTCGTGGGGTTCGTTGTAGGCCTGCTACTGCTGGCCTACCTCATGTTCTTCGCACGACCCAGTGGACCGAAGATGCAAAAGCGGTGGCGAGGACGCTTGGTAGAAGAGGAGCCGGACGGCCTCTGGAGCCGCTTCAACCGCTGGCTCAAGGGCTAGACCGCCAGCTCACAAAGCAGTGCGGCCCAAGCCCGGGACACGTCAGGGCAGCTACCATGGGAACAGTGAGGAGGGGGTTAAAGGACCAAGCCGTAGGTACGCTTCTTGATGGTGTCGTTTACGAAAGTCTCAGTACGACGCACCCCGGGGATGGGATGCACCTTCTGACGCAGGAAGCTACCCAACTGTTCAGGAGACTCCAGCCCTACCCAAGCAAAAACGTCGAAAGCGCCAAGAGTGATGGCCACATAGTGGGCCTCGTCCAATTTTGCCACTTCGTCAGCTACGTTCGAGACTTCACCCGGTTCCACCTGAACACCCACCAAGGCTGCTGTGGCATACCCCATCTGCTCTAGGTTGGGCACAGCGATGACATGAATGACATTGTCTTTGATCAACCGTCGCAACCGGCGGCGCACGGTACCTTCGCTGACTCCCACCTCGCGTGCGATTTTGGCGTTGGAAGCCCGACCATCAACCTGCAGCAGGCTGATAATCCTCTTATCTAATTCATTCATCTCCACGGCAGTCGTCACGACTCCTTTCGCGGGCATCATAGTATCGCGTAGGAAACCTGTCAAGTTCTGCCAAAACAAAAGCCGATAGCGTTGTGATGAACTCGCTTGCCGTGCTAGTTTCGCTTTGGTATATTGCCTCTAGGGAGGGATCGCATAGTGGTCTAGTGCGGGCGCCTGCTAAGCGCTTGGGGCGAGAAATTGCTCCCATGGGTTCGAATCCCATTCCCTCCGCCATTCACTTCATATGTTGAAAGCCCATGGATAGCTATTATCTCTGGACCATTGGCTGCCAGATGAACCGGGCCGACTCGGACCGGCTGGCTGGTGCGCTTGAACAGATGGGCCTGCGGTCCGTCTCTCGGCCCGAACAAGCGGATGTCATTGTCCTCAACTCTTGTGTGGTGCGTCAGGGGGCCGAAGACCGGGTGGTAGGTTCGCTGACCAGCCTCAAGCCGCTGAAGATGCAGAACCCCAACAAGGTGCTGGCCCTCATGGGCTGCATGGTGGGACCCAAGCAGGACCAACTCAAGGCCCGCTACCCTTATGTCGACTTCTTCCTACCGCCGCAGCAATTCGACCCGCTATTGGACATGATTGGCGACGGCCTTGGACTAGAGTGGCACGACTACCTCGGCCCCATCCTGCCCGCCGCCCCGACCGTTAGTTGCTACGTCCCCATCATCAAGGGCTGCGATCTGATGTGCACCTTCTGCATCATCCCCTACCGTCGTGGTCGGCAGGTGAGCCGGCCGATGCAGGAGGTCGTCACCGACGTCGAGATGCTGGTGGGCCGGGGCGTCAAAGAGGTGACGCTCCTAGGACAAACAGTCGACGCCTACGGCCACGACCTAGCAAACCGGCCTGACTTGGCCGACCTGCTGCAACGGCTGAATGACATCGACGAGTTGGACCGAATCCGCTTTCTCACCTCCCACCCCATCTTCCTGTCCAAGCCCATCATCGAGGCGGTCGCTGGGCTCGAGAAGGTTTGCGAGCACATCAACCTGCCGGTGCAGGCAGGGGACGACGAGGTGTTGGCCCGTATGCGTCGGCGTTACACTCGCGATGAGTACCGGCGTCTGGTCGACGGCATCCGGGCCAAGGTACCCGGTGTTGCCCTGAGCACCGACATCATCGTTGGGTTTCCCGGCGAGACCGTGCAACAATTCCAGCGCACCTTGGACTTGGTGCGGGAAGTCGGCTTCGACAAGGTGCACTCCGCAATGTACTCGGAGCGGTCTGGCACCATCGCCCACCGCCAGCAGCCCGACGATGTGCCTCAAGAGGAGAAGACTCGTAGGGTCAAGGAGCTCGACAGTCTTCAGGAAGAGCTGCTGACCCAGAGGAACGCTTCGTTCCAAGGACGAGAGGTAGAGGTACTGGTGGAGGAGCGGCAGAAAGGACGTTGGCAGGGGCGCACCCGCGGCGACAAGCTGGTGTTCTTCGACGACGATAACGATTGGACAGGCCAGTTGGTGAATGTCGAGGTCACCAAGACCAGCCCCTGGTCCCTGCAAGGTAGGCTCCGTCAGCCTGAGTTAGGGTCCTCAGGGGAGGGCAATAGGCCATGACGCAGCGCCACAACCCCGAAGTCCAAGCCCTCATCGACCGTGCGTTGGCAGAAGATCTAGCCTTCAGTGACCCAACTACGGGAGGCGTCATCGACACCTCCATCACCGGCTTGGGAGTGGTCCGCTCCAAAGCCCCAGGGGTGTTGGCTGGTGTAGACGTCGCCTTGGGTGTGTTCCAGCGTGTGGACCCGACGTTGCGCACAGAAGCGCTGTTGTCCGATGGAGACTCTTTGGAGCCAAGTGTATCCATCGCGCATGTGGAAGGCTGCGCCGCCAGCATCCTGCAGGCTGAACGCACCGCCCTCAACTTCCTGCAGCGCTCCAGCGGCATCGCGACCGCCACCCAGACCTATGTGCAAGCCGTGAGGGACTTCGACGTGCGCATCATCGACACGCGCAAGACGCCTCCCGGCCTTCGCTACCTAGACAAGTATGCGGTGCGAATGGGCGGGGGCTACAACCACCGTTTGAACCTAGCCGACGGCATTCTGATTAAGGACAATCACTTGGCGGCCTTAGCCCGCCACGGGCTGGGCCTGAAGCAGGCTATCGAATTGGCCCTGTCCCAAGCATCCCACATGGTAAAGGTCGAGGTGGAGGTCACCGACATAGAGGAGGCCCGCCTAGCCGCTGAGTCCGGCGTTCATGTCATCATGTTGGACAATATGAGCATCGAGCAGATGCGCGAGGCGGTGCGGACCATCGCTGGGCGGGCCGTGGTAGAGGCTTCGGGGGGCATCAACCTAGAGAGTGTCAAAGAGGTGGCCGCCACCGGCGTCGACCTGATCTCCGTGGGCAGCCTGACCCACTCAGTGCGGGCGCTGGACATCGGAATGGACTTGGAGTTTCCCTAGTCGTACCCTGAACCAGCCATCCGGCCTGAATCGCGTTACACAATCCCGCACGCCAAGGAGTCGCCATGCACCTCTTCGAGCCGACCATGAGCACGCTGACCCATAACTGGGGCATGGTGGACACCGCCATATCGGGGATGGACGAGGCCGAGTTGGCCCGCCAACCCAATGCGGACAGCAACTCATCGGCGTGGACGCTGTGGCATATGAACCGCGTGTTGGACACTTTCGTGCACCAGCGATTCCGCGACCTGCCCCAGCTGTGGACCAACGACGGGTGGGCTGCCAAGTTCGGTATGGCGGACGACCCGGCTGACCGCGGGGTGGGCTGGACCGGAGAGCAGGTCGCCGCTTGGGATCCTCCTCCTGCGAGGTGCAATTGGGTTACTACGAGGCCATCAAGTCCGCTACGCTGGAGTACCTGGGGAACGTGTCGGAAGAGGACGCGTCACGGGAGATAGTGTTCCCGCCCTCACCCGAGCCTCGTACTATAGCCTCAGCAATTGCCCAAATGACATGGGACAACGTGGCTCACGGAGGGCAGATTGCGTACATACGGGGCTATCAGAAGGGCATAGGCTGGCACCGTTAGCCACGACGTGGTCGTTGGCGGTCAGCGGTATCAAGCATGATGGTCACCGGTCCCTCATTGCACAGTTCCACTCGCATATACTCTCTGAACCGGCCGCTGGCTACTTTCAGACCAGAGCGACGCAATTCTTCCAGCATCATCTCGTAGAGACGCTCCGCCTCCGCGGGAGGGGCCGCTTGCTGGAAATCAGGGCGACGTCCACGGCGAGTGTCCGCATACAGGGTGAACTGGCTGATGACAAGTAGTTCGGCACCAACATCCAAAGAAGAGCGATCGAAGCGGCCGTTTTCGTCGGGAAATATGCGAAGGCCAAGGATACGGTCGGTGAGGTAGGCGCAGTCGTCGTCATTATCTTCCGACGAAACCCCCAGGAGAATAAGGAGGCCACTGCCAGCTGAGCCGACTTCTTGGCCACTTACTGTAACAGACGCATGGGACACCCGCTGTACGAGGGCCCTCACGACGCGAGTGGGAGGTGGCCGCGGAGCCTAGTCGGTGGAATCGGAGGAAGGACTGCTGGCAACCCCCTCCTTGGAGCCGGAGTCATTGCTATCGCCGTGACTATGACTGTGGCCGTGGTCGCTCTCTTCCGTCTTACCGGGAGGACTGTAGCCGGTCTTCTTGTAGTCGGTGGTGTAGAAACCAGAACCTTTGTAGATGATGGGAACGGCGTGGAACCTGCGCCGGGAGTTGCCTTCGCAGCGAGGGCAGGGGCCTTCGGTAGCTGCGCTGAAGCTCTGCCTCAACTCGAAGATATGCCCGCAGCTGTCACACTGGTAATCGTAAAGGGGCACCTTTGACCTCCTATGGTCACCGCTAAGCAGACGCTTTTGACGACTGCTAATAACTATTTCGAATATAGCATCGGGGACTAAAGCTGTCAACGAACCTTTGTGAAGCCTATCACACTCCACAGCCGCTTGGCACAACGGAAGGCTGTCTCGGATATCCCCTCTCCCTCAATCGCAGGGGGTGAGAGTGAAATCTTTGGCTACCGCCGCGCCCGGAAGTTCGCGACGCCCCTCTGCTATTGAGGTGGACGGGGAGAGGCAGGACCTAGTGCCATGAAAGCAACTGAGTGGTTCAATGTCTCGTTATGTAGTTTGTATTAGAAACTAGTTTGGATTTACAATAGAGACACCGAAGCTAGGAGGAGAGGATGCAAGAAGCGGACGGCGGGCGTGCCGAACTCACGCCGGAACAGAGTTGGCGGACCATCCATGAGACCGTAGACCGGGTGCATAGCTCCATGTATGTGGCCGGAACGGCTAGCATCTTGATCCTCGGGGCGATCATAGCCTCCTTGGGGAACCTCTCGCAGTTCGCCATCGCCACGGTTGCTGCTGACTTCGCGGAGACTAGCCCTTGGTTTCCGGGGCCGCTGTGGGGCGGGCTCGCCACGGCGGGAATGGTGGGCAGCGCGATCATCGGACACCGCGCGGGCAAGCGAAACATGGTAGGTGATGCCGCCCGCAGCGCCGGCATCCGTGTATTCCTTTTCTGGCTCGCAGTGATGGCAGCGGCCTTCCTGATCCCAGGAGCAGCAGGATTGTGGACGGCCGGTGAGACCGCAGACAACATACCACGGGTCACGGTGTGCATTGTGTCCTTGGGAGTCGTACTGTTCGGCATAATGCACCGCCCGGCCATCGTGGCGGTAGGCGCGGGCATCGCGGCGTCGTTCTACCTCCCCAGCTACCTAGCGGGCGATGCCTCGATGGCGGTCTCGGGTGGCGCCATGATCCTGGTCTCCCTGCTGGGCGCGGCGTGGGTACGCAAGAGCGGCGTAGCGTGACAGACGAGGGCATCGTCCTCGACGAGACTATTCACCAGCCCACACGACTACGGATGATGACCATGCTGGTATCCCAACCGGAGGGTGGGAGGCTCGCCTACGGGTTCATCCAGAAGACCATTGGCCTGACTGGTGGCAACCTGACCAGCCACCTGCGGAAGCTGGAAGAAGTCGACTATCTGGCAATGACCAAGGAATTCCTAGACTCCAAGCCGCGCACATGGGTGGAGGCGAGCCCGGAGGGGCGCAGGGCCTTTGCAGAGTATCTCTCCAACCTGGAAAAGGCGCTGAAGTGGCCGCCTGATTAGCTTGACGGAACTGCAACGATCGCAGCGGGGCACTCCTCATGCCCGCTGCGATCATTGCGTGTTGAGGACAAATCCTTGCGGGAGGAGCCCCTGTAGGCTGACCTGCGTCACAACCTACTTTAGGTCATCTCCAATAGGATTGTCAGGGGAATCAAAACGGCCAATACCACAATGAAAGAGATTAGGATCACGAAGAAAGCCCGCAGGGTCGACGTGAAGTCTAGGCATTGCCTCACGGCGATCACCATGGCCGCGAATTGCCAGAAGAACGCCATCGCTGCAATCATCAATCCGACTACTGGTATGAATATGAAAACGGTCAGAATCCCCGGGGTCTGCGCAAACCCCGTGCCTCGGGCTAGCTGCCCCCACTCTGCTTCGGTGTTCGGAGTCTTCAGTATCGTCGCCCCGACCAGCCAGGTCACCAGTGCCCACACTGCCCAACCGATCAATCCCCTGACTGCGCCGAATATCACTCCGTTTACCCAGTCGACATCACCGTTCAACACACCACCTACACCGGCGGCGATGGCAACGACCACCACCACAAACAGCGCTTGTATCGTGGCACTACGGTCGTGCTCCACTTCTTCATAGGTGTCGACTCTCAAAAGGGCGGCACCCAGCATCCTGTTTAGAATCACATCAACTCACTTTCTGTAGGCTTCTTGGGTCCGAGTCCAGTCGGCAACAACCCATCTCAGAATTTCGGTGCCAGAGGCCGAGCTTCATGATCATGCAAAGGCCGACAAAGACCCATGGGAGGAGCAGTCCCATAGAGGGGTATCCCCTAGGAGTAGCTAACCCGCACCCCTCTAACGCAAAACGCCTTCGTCCGAAAGTTCCCGGTACTCGTCCGCCGACAGGCCGATCATCTCTTTGAGAACCTGCTCGGTGTGGCGCCCTATGAGGGGCGAGGGAGAGTGGAGGTGGCCGGGCGTGAGGGAAAGGACGAACTCGCTGCGGTCGGTGGCGTAGACTCCCATGTCTTCGTGCTGCAGGTAGCTATAATGTGCGCGATGGGATAGCTGTGGGTCTTGGTAAAGGTCGGAGCAGTCTAGCACCGCGCCAGCAGGCACTCCGGTGGCTTGCAGGTGGGACATCAGTTCACGGGCGTCCCAAGGGGTGGTCCACCGCGCGATGTTGGCTTCTAGGTCGTCTTCCTGGGCCTTGCGCCCACCCAAGGTGGTCAACACCTCGGCGGACGCCCAATCCGGGCTGCCCATGGCCTGCTGCAGGCGCTCCCAGTGGTCATCGGTAAGGCAGGCGATGGCTATCCACCGATCCTCACCTGCGCAGGGGAACACGCCGTGGGGCGAAGCAGAGGGATTCCGGTTGCCCGTACGCTGGGGCTCGCGCCCGTTCATCTTCCAGTCCACGAGTAGCGGGGCGGAGAGTTGCAGGGAGGTCTCCAACTGGGCTAGGTCTAGGTGGATGCCCCTGCCCGTGCGACGCCGGTAGTCGATGGCCGCCAAGATGGCTGCTACTCCGAACCTTGGTGCCACGAAGTCCGTGTATGCACCGTAGGGGTTGACCGGCGATCTGTCGGGCCATCCTGTGATGTACGTCAGGCCCGACAGAGAGGCCATCACCGCGCCGAACCCTGGCTGAGAGGCGAAGGGCCCGCCACGTCCGAGCATGGAGGTACTGAACATGATGACCTCGGGGTTCACCTTGATCAGATCGTCGTAGCCCAAGCCCAGCCTCTCCATGGTGCCGGGGGTGAAATTCTCCGTAACCAAATCGGCCCATCGCACGAGGCGCAGCAGGAGGTCTCCTGCCTTCTCATGACGCAGGTCAATGGTGATGCCGTACTTATTGGCGTTCTGGTTGGCGAAGTAGCCGCTGCGGTTCACGCCTGCTTGGCCGTCCTTGAAGGGGCCCCCGTTGCGCAGCACCTCGGGCCGGTTGCTCGACTCTACCCGCACTACGGTCGCGCCGTGCTCCGCTAGGTACTTGGTGGTCATGGGGCCAGCAACTACCCAGCAGAAATCTAGTGCCTTGAGGCCTTCTAGTGCTTGGGAGGCCATCACACCACTCCAGCCCCGCGCAGGGCCACCAATTCTTGGGGTGACATGCCCAACTCGTCGACGTACACCTCGCGGTTGTGCTCGCCGACCCTTGGCGCGGGACGTCTCATGCTTACCCGTGAGCCATGTTGGTCTTGGATGAAAGGGCCGAGGTAGGTGACGGGCATATCAATGTCAGGGTGATCGAACAGGGTGACCTGGGAGCGGGCCTCCATGTTCGGGTCAGCGAAGATGTCGGCGGGGGTGTTCACCGGGAAAAGCAGGATGCGCCGCTCCAGACTGCCTTGGGACAACTCTTCCTTGGAAAGCGCGCCAAAAAAGCGGGCCACTGGAGGCTCCACCTTCTGCAGAAGCTCTGGCGAGCCGCCACCGTACTCCAGCCCCTCCCAATCAATCTGGTTCAACTCCTCATCAGCCATGCCCTTTTCGTCCATCCATTCCAGCAGGGCCCTCATGCTGCGGCCACCGCCCGGCCCGGTGCTCAACTGGTAGTTGACGTAGCCGTCCGCGCATGTCCAGTTCACCCGTCGCAGCATTCCTCCGGTATGCATCCGGTAGGCCCCCATGCGCTTGACCAGCACCCCCTCCATGTCCCAGCTCTGGGGGGCCTGACTCAAGGCCTTGGCCACCGCCTGCTGACAGGACACATCCACATGCTGCCCCTCGCCGGTCAGGGCGCGGTGGTTGTGGGCCAGCATCGCACCAGTCGCGGCGCCGGCTGCACCCAGCAGATAGAACTGGGGATACCCAATGCGTATCGGCGGGCGGTCATGGTCGCCTGTTATGTACAGCAGACCGCCCAAAGCCACACCGGTCAGGTCGGAAGCCAGATACTGAGAGTACGGCCCGTCCTGTCCAAATGGGGTGATCGACACCATCACCAGCCGGGGATTCACGGCCCGCAGCGACTCATAGTCCAGACCCAAGCTCTGCGTGTAGCCCACCGGGAACGACTCCACCAGAAAATCGGCCGTCTCTAAGAGCCGTAGCAGCATTACCCGTCCATCGCTCGTGGCTGGGTCGAGGGTGATGCTGCGCTTGTTGGCAGCGTACGCCCACCAGAACATGCCGCGTTCCCGGTCGGGCACGTCTTGGTAGAAGGGACCGATGCTCCGGGCGTTGCTGCCTTGGGGAGGCTCGATTTGCAGGACATCAGCGCCCAAGTCAGCCAGTATCCGGCCACACAGCAGGCCGCATTCGTCCGACAGGTCCAAGACCCGGTAGGGCGCAAGCAGCATATCATCAGGCGCTGAGGACAATTAGCGCACTCCCTCTCGTAGTAGTGGTTGTATGAGCGGCCTTAGTCGGCTGTCCGCCGCCCGCTATTCTAGCAGCGACAAAGGCGGCAAGACAGGCCCCTTAGACAGCTTTGGTCTTGCAGCCCCTTACAGGCCCTTCTCATACACCTCGTGCCCTTTGCAGATAAGACACAAGGCCCTATAGTAGGGCCAATTTGTGTCGGGGGGCATTATGCTGGCTATCTTGGGAGGCACCGGACCTGAGGGAAAGGGACTAGCTCTGCGGCTGGCGATGGCTGGCGAGGAAGTCGTGATCGGCTCGCGCGATGCCACGCGCGCCAGCGGTGCTGCCGAAGCTCTCAAGGAGCTTGCCCCCAACCTGAAGGTGAGCGGCGATGTGAACGACGTGGCGGCCCAGCAGGGCGACACAATCTTCCTTACAGTGCCCTACGAAGGCCAATCGCCCCTCCTACAGCAGGTGGCCCCGGCGCTGGCAGGCAAAGTGGTTGTCAATGTAGTGGCCCCCATGGTCTTCAACCGAGGCCGGGCAAGGGCCATCCAAGTGGAGGACGGATCCGCCGCCGAGGAGAGCCAGAAGATATTGCCCGAGTCGCAGGTGGTGGCGGCTCTGCAGAACCTGAGCGCGGAAGACCTGATGCAGCCCGAGTTGACAATGGAGAGCGACGTAGTCATCTGCTCGGACCACCGCGAGGCCAAGGAGCAGGTTATGGTCATGGTGCAGCGGATACCTAACCTGCGAGCCGTAGATGGAGGAACGTTAGAGTACGCTCGCTATGTCGAGCAGTTGACTGCCCTGCTGGTCAATATCAACCGCATCTACCGCTGCCATTCGACTATCAAGATAGTCGGGCCCTAGCTGCCGCCCCCCCGATATCGGTTTTCTCGCGGGCATGCGGTCTGTGCGCAATTGTATAGCTGGCATTGTGGCCGCTAGAGTGGGGGCATGGACCCGTCCGACAACTCCCCGGATACGGTCGTAGGACCGAACCGGCCGCAAACCAATGGTGAAGGGCAGGATCCCTCCGATCGTTTTCGCTCGCTGATTGACCAAGACGAATTCCAGTTGGCCGTGGACGCCCTGCTCCAGATGTACACAGCGGACCAAGGGCTGTCTCTAACGGAACTGAGCCGCGCCCAGCGGAACGAAGTAGTGCAGTTGCTTCCTCCGCAACACACAGCCCACATCCTAGAGCACCTCTCTCCACTGGAGGCGGCCCAACTGGCCGACGGCATAGACACCGAGACCGTGTCCGCCATTTTGGACGCCTCAAGTCCAGACGTCGCCGCCGATGTTATTCGCAATCTCCCCCGACAGCAGTCAGAGCAAGTACAGGCCGCGATGTCCCGCATCGAGCCGGTACGCCCTCTGCTTCAATACCCAGCTAGGTCCGCAGGCAGCCTGATGACTACTGAATGCCCCGCGGTCAACATGAACGCCTCGGCTGCCAGTGCGCTGGACATTGTGCGTTTGCGGGGCGACGCTGCCGAGCGTGTAGGCGCGATTCTGCTGGTGGACGCTCATCATCGCCTGCATGGTTCCGTCAGCATCGTCCGCCTTGCCCTAGCCCGGCCGGACACGATCGTAAGCCAGATCGGCGATGCACAAGTGCTGTCGGTTACGCCTCTCACTGACCAAGAGGAATGTGCGCGCCTGATGGAGCGGTACAGCCTGCCCTATGTCCCGGTGGCCGAGCCAGAAGGCCGACTTGTAGGCGTCATCTTAGGCGAAGACCTAGTGGATGTAGTCGAAGAAGAGGCCACGGAAGACATGTACAAGATGGCGGGCATACCCGGAGAGCGTGTGCTGGGGCCACTTGGCTCGTCCGTCCTGCACCGTCTGCCTTGGCTGTACATCAACTTGGGCACTGCCTTTCTAGCCGCCTTGGTGATCAGCATCTTCGAGTCCACCATCGCCCGAGTAGTGGCCCTTGCGGTGTTCCTGCCGGTAGTTGCCAGCCAAGGCGGTATTGGCGGCACCCAAACGCTGACTCTGGTAGTGCGCAGCATGGCCTTGGGTGAGCTATCAGGTAGACGGGGAGTGCGCCTGCTTACCCGCGAAGTGGCCTTGGGACTCGTACACGGCATCCTCTTGGGACTAGCGGTGGCATTGGTAGCGGGCCTATGGAAGGGCAACCCGATTCTCGGTCTGGTGCTGGGGCTGGCCATGCTGGTCAACATGCTGGTGGCAGGACTGGCAGGCGCGGGCGTACCCCTGCTGTTGCGACGCTTGCGCCTGGACCCAGCAGTAGCATCCGCGGTCATCGTCACCACCTTCACCGACTTGGCAGGCTTCGCTATCTTCCTAGGCTTGGCCACGGCCATGATCGGCGCTCTAACCTAGTACATAGGGACATCACCGCAGCAGTCCGCCCTGAATAGCAATCCGCCCTGATTAAAGGATGCGGACGTGCTAGCATGTTTAGACCTTTCCATCCCATTACCTATTCCAATTCTTTCAAGGAGGGTCAACTTGATCCGCACTCTTAACGGCGTTGCGCCCAAGGTTGCAGAGTCCGCCTGGGTGAGCGAGTTTGCCTACGTGGTCGGAAACGTCGAGATTGGCGAATACGCCAGTATCTGGCCCGGCGTGACAGTCCGTGGTGACGGCGACGACGCCATAGTAATTGGCGATTATGTCAGCATCCAGGAAGGGTCGGTGATTCATGGCAACGGCCTGACGTTGGAGGACCGCGTTTCGGTAGGCCACAGCGTGGTGGTGCATTGCAACCAGGTGGGTCGCGGATCCCTGCTGGGCAACAACTGCACCGTACTGAACAGGGCGATATTGGGGGAGAATTGCCTCATTGCAGCCAACTCCGTCGTGCTGGATGGGGCGCGGTTTCCGGCCAACTCATTCGTCGTGGGCGCCCCTGCCCAAGTGAAGCGGCAGGTATCGGAGAAGCAGCTTTCCTTGATGCGCCATACCTGTGAGGAGCTTGCGAAGCGCGCGGGGTGGTTCAAGGACAGCGGGCTGTAGACCCGGTCCAAACAGAAACTGCAAGACCAACGAAGGGATTCGGGGCAATCCCCAGAGATTCGCGGCCACACAGCACGTCGAACGCCTCCTTCGGAGTTTCGTATGCCTTGTCTGCATCTGCCATCGAATGAACTCGCCGGGCGGTGCTCTCGCCTCATAGCTGTATGTGCCATACTCGCAGTTGGGTCATCCGAATCTCATTAGGCTGGCAATGGCGGTCACACCATCGTGATATGATGGGCCAACAATCAACCCGAAGGAGAGCCTTGGTAAACTCGGAACAGGAAGCACCCCGACGCCGTCTTCCTCCTTGGCTGAAGGTGAGGATGCCGGGTGGGGCCAACTATCTGGAGATACGCGACCTTCTCCGCGACGGCAACCTTCATACTGTCTGCGAGGAGGCTCGCTGCCCAAACATCGGCGAGTGTTGGGAGCGACGTAGCGCCACCTTCATGATTCTGGGTGACATCTGCACCCGGCGCTGCCACTACTGCGCTGTCACCACAGGGCGTCCGGTGGGCTTGGACCTCATGGAGCCGCAGAGGTTGGCCCAGACGGTGTCCCGCCTTGGCTTGAGCTACTGCGTCATCACATCAGTGAACCGCGATGACCTAGCGGATGGCGGGGCTTTTATCTTTGCCCAGTGCATCAATGAGATACACCGACAGGTCCCCGGCTGCAAGGTGGAAGTTCTGACACCCGACTTCGCTGGCTCGCAGCCCGCCTTGGAGAAAGTAGTGTCGGCACGGCCTGAGGTGTTCAATCACAACATCGAGACCTGCCGGCGCGTGTTCCACAGTGTGCGGCCTCGTGGCGATTACGACCTGTCCTTGGACTGTTTGTCGCGGGTGAAAGACATGGATCGCGGCATGGCCACCAAGTCAGGCATCATCGTGGGAATGGGCGAAGAATGGGACGAGGTGGTGGAGACGATGCAGGATTTGCGTCGGGCCCAGTGCGAACTGCTCACCATCGGCCAGTACCTGCGCCCGTCACAGAAGCACGTACCGGTGTCCCGCTTCTACACGCCTCAGGAGTTCGACGAACTGGGCGAGATCGGCCGGGCGATGGGGTTCAAGCATGTCGCTTCGGGTCCGCTGGTGCGAAGCTCGTACCACGCCGATGAGCAACAGGCCGCCGCCGTTAGCTCCTAACCGTTAGCCGGAACTGTTCGCCCGACTAGCGCCCGAAGTGGGACTCCAGTGTGCGAGCGTACTCTTCAGGGCTGAAGTTGTACTCTTGGGTGCCGTACTTCCGGATGACGTAGTGGCTGCATACCGTACCCATCATGCAGGCCCGCTCCACGGATTGGCCTTGCACCAGCCCCTTGACTAACCCGCCGCGAAATGCGTCGCCCGCGCCTGTAGGGTCTACCACATTCTCCGTTGCGATGGCGGGGACTCGGGTGGTGCCGTCCTTGGTGACTACGTCGCAGCCCTCCTCGCCTTTCGTGGTGATGATTGTCTCGATCTGCTTCAGTATGGCTTCCACGCTCAGCCCTGTCTTGTCCTTGATTAGTTCCAACTCATAGTCGTTGGATACCAGTATATTGGCCTTCAGAAGCGTATCGGCTAAGGCATCTCCCTGCCATGCTGGCAACGACTGGCCTGGGTCGAAAATGCAGAAGACGCCCCGCTCGCGACATCCTGCAGTGTAATCAGCCATGTCCTGGAGATTGCCCGGTGCGACGACGGCGATGCTTTCAGACGGGTCAACCTTGGCAAGATCGAACAGGGACGGGTGTTTCATCGCGCCCGGATTAAATCCCGTGATCTGGTTGTCGGCCAAGTCGGTGGTGATGAAGGCGGACGAAGTCGCCTCCCCGGATACCACGCGGATATCCTCGGCGGACAGACCGCAGCGCTCCAGCCACTCGAAGTAGCGGTGGTAGTCGTGGCCGATCGCGGCGAGAATGCGCGGCTTCTCGCCCAGCAACGACAACGAGTACGCAATGTTGCCCGCGGTGCCTCCGTAATTCTCACTCAAGCTGTTCACGGTGAAGCTGACGTTAATCATGTGGAGCTTGTCGGGCATGATGTGGTCGGAGAAGCGACCGGGGAAGTCCATGATGCGGTCGTAGGCCAGCGAGCCGGAAACCAGAATATCCATGGTGAGAGGTTCCTATTCAGTGCTAGTTTGCCCTCAGCGGTGATGCGAGGACTCAATCAAGGTCTGAGGTAGCTCGTGTTGCGCCCCCCTCAACTATTGGCAATGAGTGGCGGTAAGCCGTGCTAAGTGCCTTTGGGGACCAACTGCCCCCGCTAGAATGCTCAACCGACGCCGTAGTAACCGACCGAGACCTTGTCGCCCTCCACCATGACGGGTGTTATGCGCTCGCCACCGGTAAGCTTCACCAGTTCTTCGATACGGTCCGTGTAGACACTGATGTCAATTTCAGTGAATTGGACGCCGTCCTTGACGAAGTCCGCCCTCTGGGCGTCCGAGTAGTTGCAGTCGGGATGGGTGTACAGAAGTATAGTTGCCGTTGCTTCTTGGGCCAATTGATAGTACCTCCAGAATGTCGCAGGATCTTTAGCTGCTACCCTTCCAACGATGCCAGTGTCTGTTCTTCGATGCCAGGCATCACGTACTGGGGGCGCGGAGGGTTGTCGAAGACAACGCCTTCCATATCGGGAGTGAGGCCAGACAGGATGATGTCCTGCCGTGTCATGTACTCCACACCGCCGCCTGCCAGACGGAAGGGTCGGTCATGTCCGGGGTAGATGATCTCTGCCAGTTCGGTGACCCGTTCAATGCTCTTCCGAGCTTGATCTTCGCTCCAGAAGATGATGGGACTTACTTTGGACAAGGCCACTCCGCCGAAGTGAATGATGTCTCCCGCCACGACGACCAAGCCTTGGTCAGTCTCCACAGTTACACCCATGCTGCCCGGCGAGTGACCAGGGGCGTGTATGATGCCGATACCCGGATCAATCTGGTAGCCCTCGTCCACCTCTACAATGTTGGGGATGTGGTCGATCATGGCCCCGGTCCACTGGGGAGTAGCCCAATCATTGTGGTGGGGATGATGGGCGTACTTCATCTCCAAGCGATGCACTAGCACGGGGGCATGGTAGAAGAGGTCAAAGTTCTGGTTGTGGTCCCAGTGGGCATGGGTCATGACGGTCACGTCAATGTCCTGAGGAGTTAGCCCACGTTTCTGCAAGGCCTCCAGCAGGTGCACCCGCCGTCCAACATGGCCTGGGTCCACCAGGATGCGCTTGTCACCCGCAGTGATCAGGGTGATGCTACAGAAGCCGAAGGTGCCTTGGTCGGAACGAAAATTCAGGCCGTTCAGCAGCACATCTACGCTCGCCGCCATATGTCTTCCCCCAAAATAGGGTGTTCTTCTTCAGCACTCACTGCCTCCTCACGGAACCGCACCAGTACACCATAAAGCTATGAGGTGGTCAAGATTGGCCTCTCAGATACACAGAGAGGGGTCGGCTCGTTGAAGCGACAACTAAGTCTTGGGTCTCTTGAAGACTCGGGCCAGCCTCAACGAGACTCGTCGCACTCTGGCCTTGGTGTTCGATCCTCAAGCGGGTGCCAGTACACAATCCCGCATTCCAATACCTCTCCCGCCTCACGGTCGTTCCTCACGCTGGCCACTGCCGCCTGCGCCATCTTCCCGGTGAACCGTGTGATGAGCTCCGCGTTTCGGATGGCCCTATCCAACTCCCGCCGGTCTGCGGTAAAGGAAATCTCCAGCGCGACGTACTTGGTGTCCGTCCCGTCCATGGCCTCAATCACCAAGTCCGCGTTTCGGAAGCTCCGGAGCGTATCTCTATCCAGGTCGCTCCCCGCCATCCGGCTCAAGTCCTCTCTGGAGAGGGTGCGGACGTACTCCAACCCTATGTCAGAAGCGATTCCGAGAGCATCCTGGATGGTGCGAGTCCTGGCATATTCTCCCTTGAGCGCGCGCCCATGTCGCCTTCCAAGCGGTTGAACCAAGCTTCAGCATTCGTGTTCCAAGCTCTTTGCTGTTGGTTAACGGCCTTCTGTTCCTCATTGAAGGCCCTCTTGCTCCTCATTGAAGGCCTTCTGTTCCTGGGCGAACGCTTCGAACCTCACAGGCATCTGAAGCAGCTCGTCGCCCAGTATCCGGGCGCGAACGGCTTCCCGCCATGAAGGATTGGCGTCCAGTGCCCGAAGAAAGTCGTCTATGGAGTTGATGGTCGTCGCGGAAGAATCATACCCTTTCCGCGACGACTCGGGAGGCGACCCTTCCTACCCTTCCGCAAAGCCGGACCACCAACTCACTGAAGTGCTCCATCGGTAGAGCCTACTGCTATGCCAGGCTCGATCACCCCGTAGCCTCCAGCTTTCCTGCGGTAGACCACGTTGTGCTGCCCGCTTTCCCCGTTCAGGAAGAGGAAGAAGTCGTGGCCCAATAACTCCATCTGCTCGGCGGCGTCTTCGGGAAACATCGGTTTGCTCTCGTGGCTCTTGCTGCGAACTATCTCACCAATGGTAAGATCGTCTTCAAGACGGGCGACATTGGCGAAACTCGCTTCCTTCAGGGCTGCCGTTTCCCGGCGCCTCTGGAAATAGACTCGGCCCTTCCAGTCACGAATCCTGCGCTCCAGCACATCCCGCACACCGTCAATGGTAGAGCGCGGGTCGGGGCCCGTTTCCTCAGCGCGGAGCAAAGCAGACCCAGCCGCCACCGTGGCTTGCACTACGAACTGCTGCTGACGGGGACGGCTCGCCTCAAACGTGACTTCGACGGAGACCCGCTTCACCGCGGGCAGGGTGCGGACCACGCCGTTCAGCTTGTTCCGCACATACTGTTTCACGGCCTCTTCGTCGCCGTTCAGGTGCCGGAGCGTGATCTCTATGTCGATTGGGGAAGCCTTATCTTTCGGGGTAGTTTTGTAGGCCATCATGACTCCTTTCCTTCGCGCCATTTCACGGATGTCCCGCAGGGACGGACTTCCACAACAAAAAGCAAAGGGCCAACGAGAGGCCTTCGCGGCCTCTTGTCAGCCCTTTGCAAATAGGTTACGGGGAGGTTAAGCCGGGACTAGAAACCCACCTGCTGGAAGGGCAGGAAGCTATCGTCGGACGAACCCAGGTTGACCATCTTGCCGTCCTTCATGACGCTGGTAAGATGGCGTCCGCCCTGCAGCACTGTAATGTCAGCGAGAGGATCGGCGTCCAGCATGATGATGTCCGCCAGCTTCCCCTCCTCGAGAGTGCCCAACTCACCCTCCAACCCTATCACGTAGGCGTTCTCCTTGGTGATGGCTTGGATAGCCTCCATGGGGGTGTAGCCACCATACTTCACCAGTATCTCGGCCTCGTTGGCATGAAGTTCGCCGTAAGGCATGGGGGTGCTGTTGCCACTGTCGGTGCCACAGAGAATCTTGATGCCCAGCTCACGGGAGCGCTGGATAACCCGCGCCGTCCCCTCGGCGTGCCGGCGGATGTTGTCGATCTCGTTCTGAGGTCGCCCGAACTCCTCGCCCTTTTCCACTGCCCGCCACAGGAAAGTGGCGGTGGGCATCAGGCGGCTGCCAGCCTCGGCTACGGCGTCCAAGTCAGCCTCTTCCGCCAAGTCGGCGTGCAGAATCCAGTCCATGCCAGCCAATGCCGCGTCCCGCGTGGAGCCAGCCCCACGGGAGTGGATGGTGACGGGGCAGTTCCGGCGATGGGCCTCATCCACCACTGCGGCCATCTCCTCCCGGGAGAAGGTCTGGGTCTGGCCGTAGGTGCTGTCGGCAATCTTGATGAAGTTGACGCCGTGCTTGTGCTGGCGGCGCACCTCGGTGATCATCTCATCGCGTGTGTTGCACAGCTTGCCCAGCTTGTGCTCGGGGCTCCCCACCCAAGAGGGCTCATCGTCAGCGATGCTGCCGTAGGTGACTATGAACCGGCCAGCGCAGTTGATGCGCGGCCCTTCGATGAGCCCCGACTGCACCGCATCGCGCAGGGCCACGTCAATAAACCAAGTGCCGCCGGGGGCAGCCACGCTGGTGACCCCGGACCGCAATATCTTGCCCAAGTTGCGGGCAGCGCGGAGGGAGCTGAACTCAGCGCTGTTGGTGCCCTTGGCAGACGGCACACCATTCATCACTGGGAAGCCGAAGGACAGGTGGCAATGGCCATCGATGAGGCCGGGCATAATCCACTGCCCGGAGGCGTCGATAGTTCGGACGTTGTCTCGGTCTTCCAGGTTCACGTCGGGAGGCAGTCCTCCCACGCTACGGATGCGGTTCCCCTCGATTACGACGGCTTCATTGTAGGTCGCCTCAGCGCCAGTAGCGTCGATAAGGGTGCCGTTTCGGATTACAGTTGTCGCCCCGTTTCCGTTGCTTGCCATGACCGCCTCCTAGCCTTTGTTCTGGTCTGGGCCTTGCTCTAGGTTTGAGTTTATTTCAGACTTGCTGGCTGTCTCTCCTCTTAGCTATCTGGCCTCTTGGCTATCTAGCCAGGAATTCGCGCACCATTTCCTTGGCAGGTTCCAAGTCAGCGTTACGCGAGCCTACTATAGCATTATAGACCGGATCCCCGGCAAAGAAACGTTCGTAATGGGTCTGTCTGGAGCCGAAGGCGCTGCAGGTCAGGTCCCACGCCAGGTGGAACACCTTGGCCCGGTCCACTGCCGACATCGTGTCGGTGGACATGTAGCGCTCCAAGCTGGGTTCCAACTCCGAGTCGAAGTCGGCGGCCACCGGCAGGGCCATCAGGCTGCTGGAACCCAGTAAATGAATTATCTCAGCCATGCGGGGGTAGAACTGGCGCGCGTAGAGATCGCGTCCTGCCGTCAAGGGCGCATGGAGTGGAGTGAACACTCCATACTGGTCAGGCGCGGCCTGCGAGATACCCGCCCGTAACGTCGCCTTCATGATCTCCACGTACATGGCCAACTCGCCCAGCATCTCTTGGACATGGGGCTCGTTCCCGCGGCCAAGAGTCTCCACCATCATGGCGGCCAAACCGAGTAGGAACTCCGACTTGGCGATACGGCGCTGGCATATCTGCTGCCCACTGTGCTTCAGGAAGTTGGTGTGAGCCGTGATACCGTTGGCGATCTCCACGTCGCCCAAGATGAACACGCGCTCCCAAGGCACCAAAACGTCCTCGAAAATGACCACTGCGTCCAACTCTTCGAAGCGCGACCCCAGCGGGTGGTCGAATCGAGAACGGCCGTAGTCGAAGCTCTCGCGACAGAGGAACTTCATGCCGGGTGTGTCACAGGGTAAGGCGAAGGAAAGAGCGTGCTTCTCACTCGATTCCGGTCGTATGGGGTATATGGCTATCTCGTGGGCGATGGGCAAGGTGGCCAGCATGCGGCAGCCATGCACGATTACGCCTGCGTCGGTTTCCCGCACTGTGTGCAACCCCACATCGTCTGAACTGACTGCTTGGGTGCCGCGCAGCGTGTCACGCCGGCGCAACGGGTTCAGAAGCGCGTGGCTGAGAACGACGTCGTTCTCGCGGATGTAGTCACAGTAGTCGCGTATGTTCTTGCCGTATTGCGGCTCCCGCTGACCAAAATAGTCATTGGCTGCCCCAAAGGCAGCCACCGTAACGTTCATGAAGTCCGGGCTGCGTCCCATCATGCCCGCGGTGGCCCGTGCCCAGTGGAACATCATCCGCCCGCGGGCCTCCAGCTCCTCCATGTTCGCCGGGTTGATGAAGGAGAGGCCCACAAGTTCGCCCGACGTAGGCGAGCAGTAGGTCATCTCATCATGCAGCGCAGGGTCATACTGCATGTCGTAGAGGCTGGCCATAGTGCGGATGTTGTTGCGAAAGGATGGGTGTGAAACAACATCCTTCACCCGTTCCCCATCTATCCACACATTGGGGGGGTGTTCCCTGAGCCGCTCGATGTATTGCGCGCCCGTAAGGGCTGGCATAGAAGGCCTCCTGCGTCACGGCCTAGCTCGGTATCAGCACCTCGGGACAGACTAGCTCATCGTGTTGCCACCGTCGACCGCCAAGGTCTGACCGGTGATGAAGTCGCTGTCAGAGGAGCACAGGAAAACCACCGTGCCCACAAGGTCTTCCGGCTTCTCGGACCGGCTTAGTGCGCGGTTGTTGATGCTGCGCTGGTCCGTTGCCCTGACAGTGTCGTCCACATCCTCATCGTCCATGCTCAGGGTGTAGCCCGGTGCGATGGCGTTGACGTTGATGCCGTACTCGCCCATCTCGCGAGCCACTGAGCGGGTGAACCCGATGACGCCAGCCTTGGAGGTGACGTAGTGCGCGAAGTTGGGAGTGCCCTGCGCCACGGTACTCGAACTTATGTTGATGATTTTCCCGCTGCCTCGCTCTTTCATGTGAGATATGACCGCACGGCAGCAGAGGAAGATGCCTCTGAGATTAACAGCCATCACCCGGTCCCAATCGTCCACAGGAATCTGGTCGAAAGGCCCGCGGAATAGACCGGGGCGCTGGTAGATGGCCGCGTTGTTCACAAGCCCATCGACCCGGCCGAAGCGGGCCAGAGTCTCGGAGACCATCCGCTCGGCATCGTCAGGATTGGAGACGTCGACGGTAACAGACATGGCATCCTTGCCGTCCTCACCCAACTCGCGGACAAAGGCTTCAGCGGCCTCCGCATTGAGGTCGGCCACAACTATCTTGGCACCCTCTCCGGCCAACGCTTGGCAGTAGGCCTTGCCGATACCTTGGGCGCCACCTGTCACTATGATTACTTGGTCGTCTAGCCTACTCATTAAGCGCCTTTCTGAGTCAAAACTCCCTCAAGCAATGTTGTTACGGAAGCTGGGGTGAGACACTACATCCCTAACGCATCGTATTGCCGCCGTCGACCGCCAAGGTCTGACCGGTGATGAAGTCGCTATCGGAGGAGCACAGGAAAATCACCGTGCCCACAAGGTCTTCCGGCTTCTCGGAGCGGGTGAGCGCGCGGTTGCTGACGCTACGCTGGTCCGTCGCACGGACCCTGTCATCTACATCCTCGTCGTCCATGCTCAGGGTGTAGCCGGGCGCGATAGCATTGACATTTATCCCGTACTCGCCCATCTCGCGGGCTACGGAGCGGGTGAAGCCGATGACACCGGCCTTGGAGGTCACGTAGTGAGCGAAATTGGGAGTGCCTTGAGCCACCGTTCCCGAGCTTATGTTAATGATCTTGCCACTGCCCTGCTCCTTCATGTGGGAAATCACCGCACGGCAGCAGAGGAAAATACCCCGCATGTTCACCGCCATCACCCGGTCCCATTCGTCAACAGGAATCTGATCGAAGGGTCCGTGGAAAAGGCCGGGGCGTTGATAGATGGCTGCGTTGTTCACCAGCCCATCTATCCGGCCGAAGCGGGCTAGAGTCTCGGAGGCCATGCGCGCTGCGTCGTCCGGGTTGGAGACGTCGATGGTGACGGCCATAGCGTCCTTCCCGTCCTCACCCAACTCGCGGACAAAGGCCTCAGCGGCCTCGGCGTTCAGGTCGGCCACAACTATCTTGGCGCCCTCCCCGGCCAACCCTTGGCAGTAGGCCTTGCCGATCCCTTGGGCGCCACCTGTCACTATGATTACTTGGTCGTCCAGCCTGCCCATTAAGCCCCCTTCTGAATCGAGGTCATTCCGGCCCTCTCGGCGTACTTAGGAGGTTCAGACTACTTAGGTGATTCGGAACGGCTACCAGCGATCGTAGGAAACCACCTCGTCCAATGGCTTGCGACTGGTAGTCCCGAAGCTGCCCTTGGGATAACCCAGTGGCAGGGCATAGACGATCTGCCCGTTCTCGGGCAGGCCGAACAGCTCCCGGGCCCGCTGGTCTACAACGGCGTGAAGGGTGGTGATGGTGCCCCCAATGCCCAAGGCGCGGGCGGCCAACAAAAGGTTCTGAGAGGCGGGGACTATGGAGGCGGCAGCCCCCGCGCCCAATCGGGTGGCGCAGAGAAGGACGATCACCGGAGCCTGCCCAATCTCCTTGGAGAGGCGCATGGCTGACTGTTGTGACCCCTTGCCCGGCGCTATGTCTTGCGGGCCGTTGATGCCCTCATCCTTGCGTTTGGCCCACCAAGCTTCCTCATACAGGGTGGCGAACTTGGCCTTGACCTCTGGGTCCCGCAGAACGATGAAGCGCCACGGCTGCTGGTTGCCACCGTTAGGGGCATGGATGGCGGCCTCCAGGATGTGCTGCAAGTCCTCTTCAGGTATAGGGTCGGGGCGCACCCTCCGAATGGCGCGTTGGCTGAAAATCGCCTCCCCCAGTGGCATCGACAGACGGTCCTGGGTCGTGGTCATGCTTGCCTCCCGCTTCTTTCTAGAGTTCTTGGGTGTACCTACGCCGTACCTAGCGGCCAGTGCCCAGCGGCCAGTATGTCCGAGTTTACCGATGGCCGCCCTTGTGGTCAACACGGGCCTGTCCGTGACGGCTCACGGCACCCAGTCTTGAAAGGGGGCAGCATTGACGGTATGCTCGCCATACGAAGATTCCGACAGGCAAGCTCCAACGGACGCACAAGCGAGACGGGTACGCGAGCGAGAAGGAGGCACGGTATGGCAACAGAGGTGAAGCTGAAAGTCATTGACTCCGACGCCCATGTGGTGGAGACGGAGCGCACTTGGGACTATCTGGAGCCATCTGAGCAGAAGTATCGCCCCATGCTCTACACCTCGCCCCACAATGACGTCAGCGAATACTGGGTGATTGACGGCGAAATCGGAGGCACCCGCTTCCCCTCTCTGAGCGAGCAGAAAATCGAGCAGCTCTCCCAAAACGCAGGACGTAACATGGTAACGCCCAAAGAGTCCCGCGAGTTGGACGATGTCCAATTGCGCCTCGACCACATGGACCAGCTTGGAGTCGACGTCCAGGTCCTCCACAACACCATCTGGCTGGAGACCGTGACCACTTGGCCCGATACCCAAGCGGCCCTGTGCCGTTCTTGGAACAAGTGGCTGGCCAACATCTGGAAGCAGGGGCAGGGTCGCCTGCGCTGGTCCTGCGTCGTGCCCGACCTGATGGTCGACGAGGCCATCGTGCAAATGCGGTTCGCCAAGGAGAACGGCGCCGTGGCCGTGTGCATGAAGCCCTTGGAAGGTGACCGCCTCGTCACCGACCCCTACTTCCACCCGATTTTCGAGGAGGCGCAGCGTCTCGACATGGCTGTCGCCATCCATATCGCCAACGGCAACCGCCGCAACGTACGCCTGTGGACCAGCACCCCGGCGGTGGGCGAGGGCCAGTCCAACAGTGGCTTCTCAGTGTTCCGCGGACCCACCGTGGTTCTCAGTTGGGTGCTGCTGATGAGCAACATGTCCCAGCTGTTCCCCAACCTCCGATGGGCCTTCATAGAGGCCTCCTCCCAGTGGGTGCCCTGGATTTACAAGGAGGTCGAGAACCGCTACAACACCTCAGGCCGCGACTTCCCCGATGACCTCTTCGGCTCCAAGAAGGTCTACGTCACCTGCGAGACCCACGACGACCTGCCTTGGGTCCTCAAATACGCCGGCCCGAACAGCTTGGTCATCGGCACCGACTACGGCCACCTCGACCCCTCCAGCGACACCAATGCCATTCTCGCCTTCCAGCAGATGGACGAGATCAGCACCGAGGACAAGCAGCGCATCCTCTACGAGAACCCCAAGACCCTCTACGCGCTCTAGGCAACGGCACACCCGGAAAAAAACACGAGGCCCCCGAACTCAGGGGCCTCGTGTTTTTTGCACTCATCTAATCGGAGGTCAGGTGCCTAACTGACCTGGTCGGCTCTTCTAACACGCTGCTAACGCCAGCCTCCCTTCCGGTCAACATAGCCTCAGTTCTGCACCGGCACGCCGCCCTTGAAAGCACGGGCGATTCCCAGTATCCTCGCCTCACCAAAAACTCGGACGTTCTCCGACACGGCCCACAGCAATTACAGCAAGGAGGCACTATATGACCACACAGGTGAAACTGCAGGTCATCGACTCCGATGCCCATGTGGTGGAAACGGAGCGCACATGGGACTATCTAGAGCCTTCAGAACAGAAGCTCCGCCCGTTGCTCTATACCTCACCCGACAAGAGCGTCAGTGACTACTGGCTCATTAATGGCGAACTCGGACGACCGTATTTTCCTCCCCTAAGCGAGCAAAAGATCGAGCAGGTTTCCAAGAACGCTGGCCGGGCCATGGGCACGCCCAAAGAGGCCCGCGAGATGAACGACATACAAATGCGCCTCGACCATATGGACGAGCTTGGCGTCGACGTACAGGTGCTCCACAACACCATCTGGCTGGAGACAGTCACCACTTGGCCCGAGACCCAAGCTGCCCTGTGTCGCTCTTGGAATAAGTGGCTCGCCGACATCTGGAAGCAGGGCAAGGGACGCCTCCGCTGGTCCTGCGTCGTACCCGACCTCATGGTCGACGAGGCCATCAACCAGATTCGCTTCGCCAAAGAGAACGGGGCCGTCGCTGTCTGCATGAAGCCCTTGGAGGGCGACCGCCTCCTCACCGACCCCTACTTCCATCCTATATTCGCCGAGGCCGAGCGCCTCGACATGGCCATCGCCATCCACATCGCCAACGGTAACCGGCGCAACGTCCGCCTGTGGACCAGCACCCCGGCAGCGGGCGAGGGCCAGTCCAACAGCGGCTTCTCCGTATTCCGTGGTCCCACGGTGGTGCTCAGTTGGGTGCTGCTGATGAGCAACATGTCGAAACTGTTCCCCAACCTTCGCTGGGCCTTCATCGAAGCCTCCTCCCAGTGGGTGCCCTGGATTTACAAGGAGGTCGAGAACCGCTACAACACCTCAGGCCGCGACTTCCCCGATGACCTCTTCGGCTCCAAGAAGGTCTACGTCACCTGTGAGACCCACGACGACCTCCCTTGGGTCCTGAAATACGCAGGAGACAACAGCTTGGTGATTGGCACAGACTACGGCCACCTCGACCCATCCAGCGACACCAACGCCATCTTGGCCTTCCAAGCAATGGATGACATCAGCACCGAGGCCAAGGAGCGGATCCTGCACCACAACCCCGTGGCGTTGTACGCCCTCTAGGCAGGAAAACTGCCCAAGACAACGAAAGGCCCTTGGCGTATCGCCAAGGGCCTTTTCTTTTACAGGCCGCGTCGTTCACTCCAAGCCCTTGGGTTCTTCAGGACAGGAGGAACTATAGGGAAGAACTATAGGATTGTTGTATCGTCCGAAAGGTAGCGTCTAGTAAGCCGCCACCGCCGCTCGGCAGCACTCCACATCCTGGTCATCGGTCCCGCCGCTTACTCCCACGGCACCCACTATGTTGGGCGTGTCGAGCACGGGCAAGCCTCCGGCCACGGCGATGATCTTCCCTTGGGACGAGACGATCATGCTCTGGAACCAGCTCTGGTTGGCTGTGGCGGTCAGTTGGGCCGTGGGCACCTGGAAGGTGGCGGCGGTGTAGGACTTGTTCACAGCGATGTCGACGCTCATAGGCCGGGCTTGGTCCATGCGTCCGAAGGCGATGAGACGGCCGCCCTCGTCGACGACGGCGACGCTCACCGCGATGTCCAACTCGCGGGCCTTGGCGTGTCCTGCTTGTATCATCGTGATGGCCCGGTCGATGGGCACAGGCATGGGAACCCCCTTTGTACGGCGGAAGAAATTCGCGTTCTTGTCGATGTAGTCGCGCCACTTCTCGGGAACGTCGATGTCCAGGAAAATGGCTTCAACAGGGCACACCAAGGCGCACTGCTCACAGGCAATACAGATTTCAGGGTCTATGAAGTACTGGGCGTCGTCATCGGTACTGTGGATGCAGTCTACGGGGCATACCTCAAGGCAGGTGGCATCCTTCACACCAACACAGGGCTCGGAGATGACATATGCGGAGAACTGGGAGGTCATAGCTTTCCTCTACCTGACCCTCTACCCACCCTTTTAACTGCCCCTTTACCTAACAAGAGGGTCGGCTTCAATGGGCAACTCGGTGAGAATGGGGTCGCTGAGGTATATCCAGCCTTTGCGGCCAGGAGCGGTGAAATGTCCATCGGCCGTGGCCCGACCCAGTCCTGCAGCCTCGGCCACCTTGACCGGGTCAGCGCCGCCAAAACTGGCCCGGTAGCCCAACTCCCGGATGAAAGCTGCCAAGTTGAAGCATACCAAGTTACCGTCGAGGGTGGCCACCCGACCGGCCATGCCCTCGGTACTGCTGGGGTCGTGCTCAGTCTGCACCCCGCAGATGATGGCGATGGGATAGTCGGCGACGATCTGCTCGGCCGACCTGACTCCCTGCCCATCCCGCAGCTCTTCCGGGCGCACTTGAGAGGGTTGCAGACGGGTGATGCCCACGATGTCGACGCCGAGCCAACATCCCAAGTCTTTCATGTTGGCCGACATGCCAGCGGGGTCGGGCACCTCAGTCTTCAAGGGATAGACAGCGCCTTCAGGTGCGGAACGTATGGCGGCGGGCAAGTCATTATTGCCATCTGCCAGCGGGCGGTTGATAAACCCATCCCAGAGTGGGTCTTTGTCCCGACGGCCAAAGATCCACCCCAAGATGCCTTTGGACTCCATGGGGGCCATGGACTACTTGGCCTTGCCGGCGGCCTTCTCTTCCCGCTCCTTGAGCAGCTCGAACCGCCTGGTGTTCTCCTTCAAGGGGTGGTAGTAGCCAACCTTGGACTTCGGGTCCGGTGTCTCGTGGGCATCGTTCCCGCTGGGCCCCTTACCATTCTTACCATGGTAGACGGCCGTATCATAGTCCAGCCACTTCACGCGCTTCTTTGGCACCGTGCCCCAGAACTTGTCGTCGATCCACTTGAGAGGCCACACTATACCGGCCCGCAGAGGCACGGGCGTCCGCTTCAGGCTTTGGATGGCGAGGTTATGCCACCACCGCCTCGGCTTCGTGTAAGGGCAGATGGTCACGCAGGACATGCACACTTCCCAGAAGTCCATCACGTATGCCCTGAGCCGGTAGCAGGTCTCCCAGTTCAGCTTGTACTTCTTAATTCCGTTGTGCACCACCTTGTCTTCCATGGTGATGCTGTTGGTCGGACATGTGGTGGCGCACTTGCGGCATCGCTGGCAGAAATCGCTCACACCGATGTCGATCGGCTTGTCGGCGAGTAGAGGCATGTCGGTGAGGATGGGGCTGGAGAGATGTATGCGAGCCCCATACTTCTCGGTAATCAGTATGCCATTGCGGCCCATCTCGCCTAGTCCGGCTGATAGGGCAGTGGGCATGGGCTGCGCAAGGTTACGCACCGCCGAGTAGCCCATCTCCTTGATGTATCGCACCAAGTTCTCGTAGATCGCTCCCAGCTTGGCTTGGCTGAAATGATAGGCATGGTCGCCGATGTGATGCCGGTGCGCCTGAATCTTGTCGTAGTCCCAAGCCACCGTGATGACTATTGCGTACGGATACCTCTGCGGGATGGAGGCACCCGCCTCAACTTCGTTCTTTTGTTGCAGACCGGGCACCGACCCGAGGTTATCCACTTCAGCGCCGTCGCTATAGAGTAAGGAGGGGTGGGTGGGAGCGATGCCAACTATGTCGGCCCCCATGTAGTGGGCCACCCGCTTTAGGTGCTTGGTCAGCGCCTTGGGGTTGGTCTCCTTGACCTTGTCCTCGTTGACCTTGCCCTTGGGGGCCTGCCCCACGGCAAAGAAGGCTACGTTCTTCTTGTCGGCGGCCGACTGGATGAAGGAGATCCTGCCCAGAGGGTCCTTGGAGGTGCGGTTGAAGTACCAGTTGAAGAGAGGCTTGCCTAGTTCACCCCGCTTGTTCTTCTCATGGGGGTTCTCAGAGGCCTTGATGGGATTCCAGTCCCCCACCATCTCAACACTGCGACCCAGATAGGGCGCATCGGGACTTGGCTTCCACTCCTGCTCTGGTGCATCCGGCTGTGAGCCATTCAAGGAATCCGGCTCAGCCTGTTCAACCATGGGTCTCTCTTTAATAGTCGCCATTCTTCCTCCTCAAGGACTTGTGGTCCCCCGGACTCTCGGTTCATATACGCCTATTTATAGTCAAGTGTCAAGTTGTTCAACGAGTGTTAGGAGAGGCCCTTACGCCAGAGGGACTGACAGCCTCTAAGGTGGCTACCTGGCTGCTACTGTTGGCGTGCCGGCAGTATTCGCGTTTCAAGGGTTCGGGCGATCCGAATGGAGTGGAAGAAGTCAAGCTGACACAAGCCGACATAGGTTACAGCGGGACTGCGCTCCGCTTGAACTTCCCCGCTTGTCAGGCCCCCCTTACGCTGCCGGCTGATACAATACGGATAGACAAGGACACCATCGCGCCCCTCGGCAGAACCGTGAGGGTGTTGTCCACTAGCACTACTGCATCAGCTTCGGAGCCAACCCTATGCGGATCGAACTCACGGCCCCGCACAAATCCATAGCAGCCCTCACAACCGAGGACCTCCCCGACTTTGCTGTCCTGATCGGCCGCAACGGCGCGGGTAAGACGCAAATCCTCGACGCCCTTAAGCAAGGGACAGCGCAGGTCCCCGGCATAGGCGTGGATGAAATCGAACTATACAACATGGTTTCCTTTCGTCCGCCGAACGCGGGCGCGGCCAATCGCCAAGCCAATCACTTCGCTCGAGTCACGGCTGATACCTATCTGTTCCCTCAGCCGGGTGCCCGGCCATATATTGAGACTGCAGCAGCAATTTTCGACGAGTTCGCCGGCAACATCGAACGCGACTCTGGTATCCAGGCAAGCGGCGACTTTGAGAGCAGCCTGAGAGATGACATCCGGCAAGTCCCGGATTTTGCTGTGTTCGCGGCAGGAGCGCGCGGGTCTCCCTACAAGGAGACGCTCTATGAGCAGGTTTTGAGGCCCCTCATCCCAGAGACAACCGGACGTCAGGGTAATCGGTCATCAACCCAAGCCAACAGTTTCAACAACAACCCGGCATGCCTACTCACCGCGGCTATGAAGCTAACCCACAAGCTTCCCCACGAGTTGACCCACGACGACATCATGCGCGCCTCGCATTACGAGGGCAATACCCTCTCGAACTCCCTCAGTGCGGTTTTCGCGGCCTATAGGGTCGATGAGTACATCTGGGCGCACAAGCGGATCGAAACAGAGCAGGTCGACTTCGCTGCTCTCATCACCGAGTACCGAATCAAATACCCGCCACCGTGGAAGACTCTACGTGAAATATTGTCCGCGATGCGGGACACAACCGGAGACGACGGGCTCTTCAACTTCGACTTCTCCGATCCCGACAATTACGAACTCAATATGGGCAATTACGAACGTTTCTCCTTCAAAGCCGAGATGACGAACCGAACCACTGGCGCCCAATATGAACTCGATTCGTTGTCATCCGGTGAAAGTGTTCTCATGGCACTTTGCCTCGCGTCCTTCAACCAGTATCTCGGTCGGCGATCCCCCAAGCTCCTTCTCCTCGACGAACTCGATGCCGTGCTCCATCCCTCCATGGTGGAGGCATTGATTAGGACGTTGAAGACGCTGTTTGTGCCAGAGGGAACGAAGGTCGTGATGACTTCCCACTCGCCCATGACCATGGCAGCCTTGGACGAAGCCGATATCTTCCGCGTCGTCAGGACAGAGGGTCACGTCAGTGTCTCTCGCACCACAAAGTCGGAGGCTATCAACGAGTTGTCTGAAGGCCTTGCCACGGTAGACGTGGGCCTCAGGATCGCGGCCTACGACGAGGCGAAGGTGACGATCCTTAGCGAAGGGAACAACGTCAAACACCTCAAGAAATGGGTAGAGCTGAATTTCCCCGAGGGCGTCCATGTTTTCGAGGGGCTTGAGCAACACAGCAATGATGACAACCTGCTTACGTACGGCAGACTGCTCGCGAAGGTGAATACGAACACTCGCTTCGTAGTTGTGTGGGACTGCGACGCCGCCGGAAAAGCTAACACATTGCGTAACGAAGTACTCGGCAACTCCAGCATCACGCCATATGCGTTCCCGTGCCGAGAAGACAATACGATCGCCCCGAAGGGCATCGAGAACAATTACGACGAGCACATTCTCAAGCCGTACTCGACGCAAACCACCCGCAATGACGGCACCCTATTGGCTCGCGGTTTTGACAACAGCCGCAAGGCCGAATTTGCAAACCACGTCATGCAAAATGGGACGCCTCAGTACTTCACTAATTTCCAAGATCTTCACGAAATCGTAAGCGAGATCCTGCAGTCAGGGCGCAAACCACCTAGACCGAATGGGGTCACATGATTACTTTAAGTTTTCCCACCTACAGAAACGGGAGGACGTTTCGACTGATACCTTAACGATCTAATCATCATCCCCCACACCCACCTGCTCCTCCTCCCGCGTCTCTCGCACTGCATCCGCCTCAACCAGCGCCCGCTCCGAATGCCCCCACACCAGCCGCGCATCCCGCGACTTCAAGGGCATCTTGCGACGCCAGTAGATGATGGCGCGGTCGTTCAGACCCAGCTTCTGGGGCTCCTTGGGGTCCATGCGAGTGTAGAGCTGCACAGGCAGGTCTTCCAGTTCATTGACGCCCTTTATCTGCCAGTAGCGCCACATGGTGTGCCAATAGAGCTTGGCGAAGACCCGGTTCCAGAGGCTGCCGCCGCGCATGATCCCGTAGGTGAACATCATGGTGTGGTTCTCGTCCATCGGCACCGCCCAACGATTGAGCATGCGGTTCTGCAGGTCGACACGGGTGATGCTCGGCAGGTAGTGTTCGCTGCGATAGGGCTTGCCGGTGAAACTTTTGACGTTGATGCCGGGGACCGGGAACTTGAGGAAGCGCCACCAAACATGCTGGGGCCACTTCTTGCCCAACCCTGGGTAGTAGGCCTGCTGTGGCGCTTTGACCGCGGGCTTGATGCCCATGGTGCTATCCGTCTCCCCCACCACGCTCATACCACTCCAGTAGGCCGGTATCTGTCGGAAGGCCTCCATGGTGAACAGGCGTCGCATGCGGAAGCGGTGGATCCAAGAAAAGTGGGCATCCTCGTTCTGCTCAATGGAGACGGCCCAGTTCATGGGCCAGACCTTGCTGTACACATGGACGGCATACTTGGAGTCGAAGAACTCCGACGGCAGGTCCTCCTCCAGGGGAACCGGGTCGGTCTGACCCATCCACACATAGGCAATCCCACGCAACACGGCAGTGGGATAGGCCCGCGCCTTGAGCTTACCCACCATGGGAGAGTCCGGCCCCTCGGTGATGGCGGCTACGCACTTGCCGGTCTCATCGAACGTGTAACCATGGTAGGGGCATGAGATGGTGCCTTGGAATTCGCACCTGCCATAGGAGAGGAAGGCCCCACGGTGGGGGCAGCGGTCTTTCAGTGCGCCCACCTTGCCATCCTTGCCACGGAACACCACGATGTCGTCTCCCAGCATCTTCACTCGCTTCGGCTTGCGCCCAATCTTGCGCACCTCGATGGCAGGGTACCAGTACTCTCGATAACCCAACTGAGGCACCAAGTCATGAATCCCGATCTGGGAGACCCCATACATCGTCTCCTCAGTCCGGTCAGGCAGGTTCATCCGAACATCCTGCACCCCATCTACCGGATGGTGGTCCTCAGGATGGTGGCCGTTGGAATGTCTACCGTTCTTCATTGGCGTTGCTCCCTGACAGGTTGCGGTGATGGCGACGGTAGCACCCCCGCTTTTCCCCGTCAATTTTGCTCCGGGCTACCCACTTTGTCATTGCGGTGAACGTCGCAGCAATAGTGAGCAATCAGGTTTGCACTGTTGTCCTATGGGCCGGTCTTGGACCATACGATACGAAGAACCATGCATTTCCCACCTTCCGGACCACCCAAGCTACCGAATGTCCCTCGAGTCTCCGCGGTCTTCCATGTTTGGTGGCTCATCGTCCGCATGGTCATGTGGTCGGGCCTCCCTCATCAGCAACGACGCCAACTCATCCCGCTCAGGCATGCGCTCCAGTGTCAGGGACAGCGGATTATCCTCAGGCAGCAGGGGGTCTTCGCTCGGTTGTGGTTCACTGCCCGTCGAAACTGGCTCAACGTCCCCCCAATGGGCCCTTTCCGGCCCGTCATCCCCAGAAGTGAACGTATCGCTGATTGCCCTCTCCAACACTCGGTGGATCCGGAAACTGAACACTCCCACTGCTAGCCCCGGCAAAAGCAACAACAGCAGCGACACCGGGACGGTCAAGCCGCCCAGTGTGAACAACTCGCTGATCAATGGGAGGAGTAACAGCAACAAAAAGACTATTAGCACCATGGCGAGCCCATACTCAACCATGGTTCGCAGCGTGTTCCGACGTTCGTCGCTGTCCGGTTGGTCACCGACGGCTTTGGACGAATTGCTGGCAAGTCGGGCCAAGGTGGCCAAGGAACGCCAGATCCCAATTGCCGACGGGATGCTCAAACCCGCCACGACTCCTACTACTGCGAGGCCCGCCACTCTCGCCGGGAATGGCAACAGGGTGCCTAGTGCTTCAGGAACAAAATGCAGCACAGCTGTCCCAGCCGCACACAAAACACCGATGATGCACACATTGATTAAGATTCCTCGCCCGACACTGCGAAACCGTGTCCCGGTCTCTCCGGTTAGCGAGAACGCAGACCAGAATGTGTCCACACCAAGCCTCATCGATAGCATGCTCTGGCGCAGAAGAGCAGGTGCATGCTGGCTCGCCCACCCACTCAAAGGCACCGCAGCCCGGCTTGTTAGTGGTGCCAATATCGAGGTCACCGCCGTGCAGACCGACAAAATCGGCCCCAAGGCGGACCCACCCATGGCGCCCGCGGGACTGAGACGTCCTATCGCTAGAGAGAATTCACCCATCTGTGGAGTTGTCATCCCCACTTGCAGCGCATCCCCCGGTCTGAGCCCGGCCATTATGGAACCAACAGTGTTGGCTGCCATTTTCCCGACCATGAACACCACCAACACCACAAGTGTCGGCACGATGTAGTCGTCTAGCGTGCGGTAGTCAATCAGCATCCCAATCGACAGGAAGAACAGGGCCCCGAACATATCACGTACCGGAATGACGATACCGTTGATACGCCCCGATGCTTCTGTATCGCCAATCACTACACCGATCAAAAAGGCTCCAGCGGCCGGGGACAGTCCGAGGAAGGTGGCGAATAACGCAAAGAGGAAGCATGCGCCAAGACCGATCAAGAGAACGGTTTCATCTGTTTGGAATCTGGACAACCGATTCATTAGTCGGCCACCTGCCATTGTGCCCACCACTAGGATGACGACGGAGAACACTGCCAACTTGCCAGTCAGCAGGCCCGCATCGACCAAGCTCGTTGTGCCTGTCGTGGCCAAGCCACTCAATACCGTTAACAATATGACGGCGGCGAAATCCTCCACTAGTAGGATGCCGACTATCGTTTGGCCCCAACGCGTATACAGGTTTCCACTGTCGCGCAATCCCTTCAACAAAATCGCAGAGCTACTGATTGCCAGTGCGCCTCCTAGGTAAAGACCATGACCGGGGTCAATGCCGGGCAGAATACTGGCGAGCCAGACGCCGAAGAGCGTCAGAACAGTGATTTCTACAACGCCAATCACTAGGACTTGCAGTCCGATGCTTCGGACCTGCCTCCAGCCCAACTCCAAGCCAATGCCGAAGAGGAGAAGAATAAGTCCGAGCTCAGCTAAAAGCCCGATGGTATCCAAGTCAGTGATGAGTGGCGTGGGTAGCGTGAACGGCCCGGTCACCACTCCCGCCAACAGGTATCCCAGCACAGGGGGTTGCCGCGTGAGTCGGGCCAGTCCCAGTCCGGCGGCCAAAATCACCATGGCAATGGTGAAGTCCTTCAGCAGCGTGGCACTGCCTTCGGACAATTCCACTGCGGCACTCGACAGCAGGATGTCTATGGTGGTTCTCCTAGAGATTGCATGTGCTGGATATCCCGCTTATGGCATTCGGCTTGCGCCCCGTGCCCAAGCCCGCTTAAGCCGCCTCAAGCCTGCCCAAACCTTTGGTGGCTAGCCAGCACCCGTGCGGACCACCGTCTGGGCGCCAATACCAGTGTGACTATGTGATGATAGCATGACCCCTCACGTCGGCTCTCTGGGTGCAGTCTTCACCACATCCACTCCACTCTCGAGTGCCGTTCAACCAGTCCCTTACACACCACCCTCTTGAAACTCAAAGTTCTCAGGGTTCTCCGATCCCTTTGCGGGCGGCTCTTACGCCCACAACTCCACAGTCACGACCCCATCCCGTCCGCACTGACAACCCCCATTGACCCACATCACCCTTCGCCTTACACTCAATTTGGGCTGGGGACTGACCCCTTCAAGGTCACCCCAGCCTTTCATTTTAAGAAGGGGACCCATTTCGACTGAGATGCGGCACAGAGACCAATCCGACTCAGATATAACCATGCGGCAAACGCGGCGCACCGCAGATACAATAACTTTTATCCTGACTACAACTTCTGCCGCATCCCGGCTACGCCGATGGCACAGTGTGCCATCCCACCTACGGAGGGGTGATACCTCTTGCCAGCTCTCAGCTACGAAACCCTATATCGCTGGCAGACAAGTGTGCCATTCCTCGTCCGCCAGCTTGGCCTGGCCACCTCTGTAAATGAAGCCATCGGTGGGCGTCACATCCCGCGGTGCCCCAAGGGCGGGTATAGTGTCCCCACTCGTTAGCCAGCACACTCATTAGCAGGAGGACGCAATGGTTCAGAGCTATATCGGTGCTCCCATTCTCCGCAAGGAAGACCGGCGCTTCCTCACCGGTAAGGCCCGCTTCACCGACGACGTCAGGCTGCCCCACATGCTCCACGCCGCCATCGTCCGCAGCCCCCACGCCCACGCCCTCATCAAGTCCATCGACGCCTCCGAGGCCCTGAAGATACCCGGCGTGGTGGCCGTCTTCAGCGCCGCCGACGTCGAGGCCACTCTCGAGCCGAAGCGCATCCCCCTGCGCACATCGGCCTTGGAAGGCTTGGACCGCTTCCTCCAATACCCATTGGCCATAGACAAGGTGCGTTATGTAGGCGATCCCGTGGCCGTAGTGGTGGCTGACAGCCGCCACCTTGCCGAGGACGCCATCGATGTGCTCCACGTTGAGTACGAGCCTCTCCCAGTGGTCACCGATGTCATCGACTCATATGAGGGGAATGTCCTGCTCCACGAGGAGAACGGCACCAATGTGGCCGCCGACCAGTTGGTGACGGTGGGCGATGTCGAAGAAGCCTTCCGCAACGCCGAGTACACCCGTCAAGAGGAGTTCCATATCCCCCGCTATACAGCCAATCCCATGGAGACCCGCGGATTGGTAGCCTCTTACGATCCAGGCAGGCAGGAAATGACCTGTTGGGGCGAGACCAAGGTGCCCTACTTCAACCGGGGAGTCCTCTCCTCCATGCTGGACATGCCCCAGCACGCCATCCACTTTTTCGAGCCAGACGTGGGAGGAGGCTTCGGCGCTCGGGGCGAGTTCTACCCTGAAGACTTCATCATCCCCTTCGCATCCAAGATGCTGGCCCGGCCAGTCAAGTGGATAGAGGACCGGCGCGAGCACCTAGTCTCCTGCAACCATTCACGCGACCAGGTCTGCCGCCTAGAGATAGCTGCGAAGCGCGACGGCACCATCACCGGCATGAAGGCCGAAGTCTACGGAGACAACGGTGGCTACGTCCGCACCCACGGAGGCGTGGTGCCCTTGCTGACCGTCGCTCTTCTACCCGGCCCCTACCGGGTGCCCAACTTTGAGGGACGCATCTTGTGCGTGGTCACCAACAAGACCGGCGTCGGCACCCTGCGCGGCCCTGGAATGTACGAAGCCGCCTTCTCCCGGGAGCGTCTCATTGACATGATGGCGGAGGACCTCGGCCTCGACCCAGTCGAAATTCGCATGAAAAATCTGGTCCTCCCCTCAGAAATGCCCTATGACACCGGAATCATCAGGCCCCCGGAAAACCCTCCAACCATCTTCGACAGTGGCGATTTCCCCCAAGCCCTTCAGGTCGCCTTGGACGCCCTCGACTATGACAACCTGAAGGAACAGCAGGGCAAGTTGATTGATGGCAAGTACCACGGCATCGGCATCGGCTCCTTCGTTGAGTTCACCGCAGGCGGAGCCCCCTACGAGGCCGCAAAGGTCGTCGTCGCCAGTGCCGATCAAGTGGTGGTGTACATGGGCATCTCCACCTTGGGTCAGGGCCACGAGACCACCATGGCCCAAGTCTGCGCCCAAGGCCTAGGCGTGCCCTTCGACTACGTCAGCCTCCACGGCGGAAACACCGACCTCATGCCCCACGGCGGTGGCACCAACGCCAGCCGCCAAGCGGTAATGGGTGGCAGCGCCGTCTTTCTCGCCGCCCAAGAGCTGCAGCAAAAGATTCTCCGCATCGCAGCCGGCTACCTAGACGTCGACCCCGAAGAGTTAGAACTGGAGATGGGGCAAGTCTACCGTAAGGCTTCTCGGGTGGAAGGCGCCCTCATGGACCTAGGCCGTGTGGTGGAGTTGGCCTCCCCCGCCAGCCAGTACAACCAAGGCGAGGTCGGCCTCGAGTCCACCCACTATTTCCATTCCAGCATGCTGCCCCACTCCTACGGCAGCCACGTGGCCCATGTGGCTGTCGACCCAGAGACGGGCAAGATCGACATCCTGCACTATGTGATGGCCGACGACGTAGGCCACATCATCAACCCCATCCTAGCCCGCGGCCAACTGGTAGGGGCAGCCGCCCAAGGCATCGGTGCCACCATCCTTGAGGAACTGGCCTACAGCGAAAACGGCCAACCCCTCTGCACCAGCTACATGGACTTCCTCACACCCATCTGCACTGATGTGCCCGACCTAGAGGTCATCGAACTCGACCTGGCTCCCTCACCCCTCAACCCCTTGGGAGTGAAAGGCGTAGGCGAAAGCGGCATCGTGGCCACCGGCGCAGTACTAGCCAACGCAGTCTCGAACGCCCTGTCGTCCTTGGGTGTCCAAGTACGAGATATGCCATTGAGCCCCAACTACATCCGCGACCTGATTCGCGAGGGTCAGAGACGGGGTGGTTAGTAACTTCGTCAGCACGAGGTTCGATCGGACAAAGACTCATTAGAATTGCGAGGGGGACGTAGTGGGAGGTGATATCGCCATACCTAGGGCATTAGTGCTGGCCCTGATAGTGGTCGGCGGCGTCGGCATTTTCGGCATAGGTCTTGCTGTAGGTAGCCTCATTGGCGACAGCGTTCCGCCCGTGCCAACAGCGACACCGACACTAGCGGCAGAAACACCTAGCCCCACTGGCATACCTCAGTCTGATTCGATACACGAGAACACCATACCCCCTGAGCAACTAGCGGCTGGGCCGTTGCCGTAGTCTACACCCACGCCGGCCCCTACTCTTGCGGCTACCACCCCTACGCCTCGGCCCAGGTCCCGTACGGCGTACGGCGACTGCTTGGTGGATACGATGTACAACCTAGCCGTCCGTCATGAACGCAGTGAGTTCCGCGTTGGAGAAAACGACGCCGGAGTCTGGGACGTCATTGTGCGTCGTTTAGTGGACCACGTATCCAACGTGTGCTACCCGCTGGCGCCAGAGCCACAGGAGTCGACGACTCCCCGCTGCATACCGGACGCTTTATCCTCGCTCTATCAACGAAACAACTGGGACTACTCGCCAGATGAACTCTTCCGGCAAATCGCTGCAGAATATGCCCTCACAGTGTGTCAGTCGCCATCCGGCACAATACAATGACGTCCCACTAGATGCCGGGTTGTGCTGGAAACGAGAGGAATGCATAGAAGTCGCAAAGGAGGGCCAAACTATGGGTGACTTCCAGATGAAGGTCGGCAACGTCGATATCGTTGCCCTGTCCGACATGAATTGCGTTTACCCCACGCCCTTGGCCGACCTGTGGCCCAGCGTGCCTTACGAGGCTTGGGACGCATTTCGCGGCCGCTATGCCGACACCTTCTCCGATGGCGGACAAGGCACCCACATGAATATCGAGATTGGCTGCTACCTCGTGTGCTCCCAAGGCAAGAACATACTCATCGACACCGGCTACGGGCCAGGACCCATCGAATACCTCGGAGGCCTGCAGGGTCTCCTCATGGCCGACTTGACGTCCAAGATGATCCATCCCAGCGAGGTGGACATCGTGTTCCTGTCGCACCTCCACCTAGACCACGTCGGCTGGAACGCGCTGGAGCAGGACGGCAAGCTCGTCCCGACCTTCCCCAACGCCCGGTACGTGATGCACCAAGCCGACTTGGACCACTTTCGTCAGCCCGATGTCATTGCCCGCGCCCGCTACCCCTACATGGACCGCTGCATCGAGGTGCTGGCCACCGCAGACGTAATCGACCCGATAGCTGGCGACCACGACCTCACCGACGAGGTGAGAGCGGTGCATACGCCCGGCCACACTCCGGGGCACATGAGCGTGATGGTCGCCTCCCAAGAGGAGCGGGCCTACATCCAAGGGGACGTACTCATCCACCCAGCGCAGGTGACCGAAGAGCACTGGACGCCCCTGTTCGACGGCGATCCCGCCCTAGCCACCGTGACCCGCGGCAAGCTGCTGGATGAGCTGGAGGCGGACGGCACACCGGTGATCAGTTGCCACTTCCCAGCGCCTGGGTTCGGGCGGATAGTACGGGTTGAAGGACGGCGCTATTGGCAGGCCGGTCTCTAGAGCGATGCCGTGAATCAGCACCGGCTGTACCACGACCTCTCCTACCTGTGGCCCCTCTTCAGCCCACCTGATGAGTATGCCGACGAGGCTGAGGTGTACCTCCAGGTGCTGCGCTCCAAGTTGTGGCAGGGGCGCCATAGCATCTTGGAGCTGGGCGTGGGAGGCGGACATCTGTTGTCGCACCTTACCGGCGAATACGACGCTGTAGCAGTCGACATCTCCGAGGATATGCTGTCTCTATCCCGCCGTCTCAACCCCACAGTTGAGTACCATGTCGGTGACATGCGCTCTTTCCGCCTGAACGCCCGTTTTGCCGCCGTACTGATTCACGATGCGATCGACTACATGCTCACCGAGGCTGACGTGGCGGCCGCGCTGGCTACAGCCTGCGCCCATCTCGACCCTGGAGGCATCCTGCTGGCCGCCCCCGACTGGTTCCGTGAGACCTACCCCGGCAAGCACACCATGACGTGGCATCAAGACCACGGGGACATCACACTAGATGTGGCCGAACACCTCCCCGGCATCGCCCCCAACGACACCGTCGTCAACTCGACCTTCGTCTACACGCTGCGCGAGGGCGATCGGGTCACCGTCGAGCACGACCCGCACACCACGGGCCTCTTCCCACGCGACACTTGGGTGAGGCTGATACGGGAAACAGGCTTCGACGTGGAATTCGTCGACATGCCAGCTTGCGAAGGCGGCTATGGCGGAAACCTGTTTGTTGGGGTGCTGCGGGGCAGCAACTAGACCTGCAGTCCCATCGAGCTTGGAGAAGATCGAGGCCGGATAGCGGCCCCACCAGATCTACAACGTCGGATCCAACACCACCTTACCCACGCTGTCGTTCCGTGCTACCAGATCGTGGGCGGCGGCGGCGTCTCTCAGGGGCATCACTTGGTCGATCAGCACCTGTATCTTGCCTTCGGCGGCCAGGTGCAGGGCGGTGACCAAGTCGCCCACCTGTTCGGCGCCAAGGCCACTGAGGACTTGTAGGCGGTTCTGGTAGAGGGTGCGAACGTCAAGGGTGACCAAGCCGCCGCCGTGAGCGCCGACTGTTATGAGGCGGCCACCCTTGGCCATGCTGCTGATTGCCTTGGGGAAGATGTCTGGGTCGCCGATGTTGTCGAACACCACATCGACTCCGTAGCCGTCGGTGATCCGCATCACCTCGGCCTCTAGGTCGTCGCGACGGTAATTGACGCCGTGGTGTGCGCCCAGGTCCAGCCCAGCTTGCACCCGCTCATCGGCTCCAGCCCCGGCGATGATGTAGGCCCCGATGGAGTCGGCGACCTGTACAAGGCAACTGCCGAGGCCCCCTGCTGCCCCTAGGACCAGGGTCCAGTTGTCCTTCTCCAAACGGCCGATGGAGGCTTCGGCGAAGGCCAAAGGAAAGTGGCGGGTGATGACGGAGACTTGGGGGAAGGGCAGGCCTTCGGGGACGGGCACGCAGTTGGCGGCGGGGACACACAGGTACTCGGCGTAGCCGCCCCAAGTCTGTACTCCAAGCATCTTGGAGTTGGGGCATCGCTCAGCGTCCCCCGAAAGACAGGTCGGACAGTCGAGACATCGGATGGAGCGGAAAACAGTGACGGGGTCACCCGGCTTCAGGCTCTCCACGCGGGGCCCCACCTCGGCGACCACACCACAAGGGTCGTTGCCCAGCACCAATGGGAGAGCGACGCCGTAGTTGCCCCCGTGCTGGCGCACGTCCATGTCGAGGACGCGGTTGACCGACACGGCCCGTACCTGCACCAGCACCTGACCCGCGCCTGGGATGGGCGTAGGCACGTCCTCCCACTGCATGACTTCCGGCCCGCCGAACTCGTGGATGACCATCGCCTTCATGGGGACCTCCATGCCGCCTTTTGCCCGCAATAATAGGGTGGATGTATTCAGATTGCACCTAAGGGAGGCTCGAAAAGGCGTTGGTGGGAGGCACCGCGGGATTCTTGCCCCTAGCGGCGACGGAGGGAGCGGCCGGGGGTGGCCCCTGTGTGGGCACCATCTTCAATGACCGACTGGCCGTTGACTATGACGTGACCAATGCCTTGGGGAAACTGCTTTGGATTCTCCATGGTGGTGGGGGCGGACACTGTCGCGGCGTCGAACACCGCGATGTCGGCCTTCATCCCGTCCCGCAACATTCCGCGGTCGCTGATACCGAGGCGATGTGCTGGGAAGCTGGTCATCTTGCGTATGCCTTCTTCCAAGCTGAAGCGTCGCTCTTCGCGCACATAGTCGGCTAGGATGTAGGGGAAGGTGCCGTAGGCCATGGGGCTTGGATGGTCGCCCAGCAAAAGGGCGTCGCTGCCCACCATGTATAACGGGTGGTCGATGAACGACGGCAGGGTGGCCGCGTTCACCACTGCACCGGTGTAGGAGATACGCAAGTCTTCCTCAAGCAGCAGGTCGCACACGGCATCGACAGGGTGTGCATTCCGCATGTCGGCGATTTCGGCGATGGACTTGCCGTCGTACTGCTGGTTGTGGGGTTTGTCGAAGTAGGTGAGCCACATGCCGTCCCAGCTGGGGCCGCGGGGGAAGACTTCCTGCCGGAGCCGCTCGCGACCCTCCTCGGAGCGTAGGACTTCCTTGAGTTTTTCCGGACCGCCATCTTGGGCCCACTGGGGAATGACGATCAACAGGCGAGTACCTGCGTAGGGGTAGGGGAAGCAATCGAAGGTCAGGTCCAAGCCCTCGTTTCGGGCGTTATCGACAAGCTCCAGCATGTGCCGGCCCGACCCGCGGTGCGGCAGCCTGTGGAATAGATGGGTCAGGTGCACCGGCACCTGACCACGGCGGCCGATCTCAACAGCCTCGCGGAAGGGATCGAGGAAGCGGTCGCCCAGACTATAGCGGACATGGGTGTGATAGAAGCCGCCCAGTCGCGCCGCCTCGCCCCCAAGCTCGGAAAGCTCGGCGGTGTCGGCATAGGAGCCAGGCGGGTAATCGAGGCCCGTGGACATTCCAAAGGCCCCGTCCTCCATCGACTCCCGCAATATTGCCTTCATGTTGGCCAAGTCGTCAGCGCTGGCAGGGCGATTGTCCCAACCCATAGCATTGATGCGCAGCGGAGCATTGCCAATGAGGTAGGCGATGTTCACCGCCACCTTGTTGTCAAACATGGCTAGGTATTCAGGAACACTGGACCACAGACCCGGCAGAGGAGGAGCACCATCAAGTCCGGAATTCAGCTCGATGAACATGCGCAGGTCACGCTCGTTGCGGAAGGGCGCATAGGAGTTGCCGTCGACGCCAATGACCTCAGTGGTGATGCCCTGACGCACCTTGGGCTCGTGGCGTGGCTCGGCGAGAATTACCAGCCCTGAATGGGCGTGGAAATCGATAAAACCGGGGCAAACCACCTGTCCAGAGGCGTCAATGGTACGGGCCGCCTCAACCGTGGATACGTCTCCCCGGATGACGTTGAGCCTGTCCCCTTCCACGCCTATGGCAGCGAAGAACCCCGGACTACCGGAGCCGTCCACCACCAAGCCACCACTGATCAGCAGGTCCAGCAAGCGTTACCGTGCTACGCTGGTGGTCGGGCGTAAGCTCTCGTCCAGCCACGGTTTGTACGGTTCGTGTTCGGTGCCGTCGGATACGTCGCACTCGGTCTGGCCCATTAGATGGGCATGCCACTGGCGCCAGAAGCCCCTCATCTGTATCTCGTCGATGGACTTGGGGTTGCGGTGCATGCCACGGGAGATGTCGGACCACTCCACTTCTTTCACCTTAAACCCTGCTTGGCACGACTCCAGAGCCTCGGAATCGTCGGGGGTAGCCAATCCGCCGGGGCCAAGGAAGCCGAGGAAACTGCTGAGACGGGTCTTCAAGAGAATCTCGCTCTCCTCTTTAGGAGCAAGGCCCCAAGCCGAGACGCGCATGCAATCTGGGGCTATGGGCTCCCAGTAGCGGACTGTGGGGGCGGCTACGTCGTTGAGTATCAGGTTCGGGTAGATGAACAGGTTGCGCTGGCAGTAGGCCATGCGGGCGGCGTACTCATCGCCGAACCGCTCGACCAAGCGAGCATGGACCTTCTCGACTTCCGGCCTTGCCTCAATGGGGAACTGCGGTGTCCACACCGCGATGGGCTTGCCCGCAGCCGCTTGGTATTCGGTCACAGTGTGGCCGTTGCCCAACGCCCTGCCGTAGCCCACGGAACCCTTGGGAGCTTCTGGCCAGAGGGCGCGTACGTAGTCGAAGAAGGTCTGGTGGGTGGGCAGGCCATGATAGCCGTCGACGCTGTTCTCGATGAGCAGCTTCCAGTTGGCCCCGATGTCGTACTTGTTAGAGCCGGGGATGACGCGCATGCCCAATTCCGCTTGGTCCATCATGGCATCAATGTATTCCCGGGCGTTGCCCAAGAAGTTGTACAGGCTCATGGCATTCGTGTCATAGTTGACGAAGACCAACCCACGGTAGGACTCCACCCTCGGAGGTTGCTTCAGGCTCATCTCCCCCTTGTCGAAGGAGTCGGGATAGCCCGCCTCGTCGGGGGTGCCGATGAGCTCACCCCTGTTGTTGTAGGTCCAAGCGTGATAGAAGCACTGGAACACCTCTGCTGACCCGTGGTCTTGGCGACAGATGAGGGCACCACGGTGCAGGCAGCTGTTGAGGAACACCCGCACCTGCCCGTCATTGCCTCGCACAGCGAACAGGGGGCGCCCGTTGACGGTGCGCCGCAGGTAGTCGCCGTTATTCTCCAGCTCTGTATCGTGGCACAGGTAGAGCCAACTCTTGTTGAAGATGCGCTCCCGCTCCAGCTCCAGTATTTCTTGGGAGGTCATTGCGGAACGATGATAACGGAATATGCCTCGTTCCTTGTCATCGACAATCAGGCCAGAGACGTCCATATGCTGCCTCCTTAAGCTGCCTCTCTACCATGCAATCGGACGCAATCGTCGGGTCAATTCATCGGCAATCTTGACTCCAGCCCATTCTAACTTGAGTTGCCCGATACGACAACGCGCCCGTGATGGGCACCTTACGCCTCCCTCCGGCGGCTAATCTGCACCAGCAGACCGGCCGCGCCTACGGCCGCCACTCCCAGAAGGAAGACCACCACCAACAGCACGCGCAGAGACACCTGACCATCGGCACCGGAGGGCGTGAGCCTGACTATTGCTGGGGAAGGCGCTGGTCCTGCGTCGTTGGGAGTCCCATGCTTACCCGGCATCATGACGGAATCTGGCAGGGCTGGCTGAACGGTCGTAGGCTGACTGTCCCGTGGAGCGGTGGCGTTATTCCGAGGCGCGACCTCCGGAGCGGTCAGTGGCGCCGCTGATGCCGGGGCTGGAGGCAGCGCCGCCAATGGAGTCGCGGCCACTATTCCGCGTTCGGCGTCCCCGCGATTAGAGACCTCGAGGGCAGAGACCACAGGACTAGGAGCCACGGGAAGGGAGACGACATTAGTTGTCGGAGTGACCGCACTTGGAGAGGCTCGGGCCGCCGCGGTGTCGTCCTCCAAATCGTTCCCGTCGAGAGGCGATTGCGCTGTACCATCGACATTAACCGTAGGGTCGACATTTGCCGTAAGGCCCGGGCTCAGAGCATCGTTTCTGGGTGAGGCTACGCCCGTCTCCACGACAGCGGCGGGTGTCGGGATGGGTGTAGCAGACGCTCCATCCTCAATTCCTTCCTCAGCCTCTTCCTCGGCTGCCGAAGCCTCGCCCTGCTCCGGCAACTGGGGTTCCCGCTCCGATTCCTTGGAATCTGACGGCGATGCTTCCGTCAGCGGAACCGAAACGAGGGGTTCCACTACCAATCGCAGCATATCAGTCGCCGAGACGCCCGACTGGTCGGTGGCCGTCACGGTTATGTTGGCCTCGCCGTGCTTCCCCGGTTGCAGGTACAACAGCAGTTCCGAGTCCTGCAGGGAGAACGACATCAGTGACGTGTTATTGTTGGTGGCCCTGAAAGACAGGCGGTCGTGGTTGGACTGGAGGTCGACGTCGGAGAACACGTCCAGCATGTCCAACGCGATGTCTCCGCTGTCGGCTATCACGCGCGTCTCGCCCATAGGCACGGCCACCTCAGGAGGGTCGTTAGTCGGAGCGACGTAGACGAACAGGGCCACTGTCAAGAGGAAGCCGTCCTCGTCGACACCGTCGACCACGATCTGAGCCGACCCATGGCGGTCCTCGGTAAATCGCAGGTTGACCAGCCCTCGCGACAACCCAACCGTAACCAGATTGGGGTTGTCGTTGCGCTGCACCTTCACCCCAAGGATACTTCTACCCGAACCTGCCACGACGTCAGACAAGTCAACTCTGCGGTCAGGCGCGTCTTCCTGGACATTCACTCTGGTGACGGCATCTCGCGATATCTCCGCTGGCGCTTTGACGGGTGAGGGAGACGCAGTGGGCTCCGGTGTGGGTTCGACCGTCGGTTCCGGCGGTGGCACAGGCGGAGGCGTGGGTTCGACCGTCGGTTCCGGCGATGTCACAGGCACAGGTGTAGGTTCGACCGTCGGTCCCGGCGATGCGACAGGCGCAGGCGTGGGTTCACCCGTCGGTTCCGGCGATGACACAGGCGCAGGTGTGGGTTCACCCGTCGGTCCCGGCGATGCGACAGGCGCAGGCGTGGGTTCACCCGTCGGTTCCGGCGATGACACAGGCACAGGTGTGGGTTCACCCGTCGGCTCTGGTGACGAGACAGGGCCGGGTGCGGGAGTCGGACTGGGTTCCACGCCCTCCACGGCCAACTCGAAGCAACCCACGTTGTTGCTCTCGTCTTCTTCATCGACCGTCCTCCCCGGGTCAACGACAGCGCACACGAAGTAATCTCCGGAGGGTGTGTCGCTAGGTATCTGGAGGTCGCCCTGAGAAGCGGTGGTAGCGTCCCACGCCCTGAACGTGTCACCGGACGCTAAGTCATCAGTTCGGGAAACTTTGCCACCCTTCAGCCGCATGTCCTCGATAAAGCCCTCAGAGAAGCGCGATATACGGACTGGCACCTCCCGGTCGGAGGACAGGATGATCTCGACCAAGTAGCCGTCCCCATTTACTCTCCCATTGCCGTCTATTGTGCCAGGAGCGGTCTGGTCTCCACGATTTTCGACTTCGACGGTGACCTGCCTCGCTATAGCCTCACCAGCCTGCGCAGACGAGGGTGCTGAAACGTGAGGCGTCAGATCCGGCAGGGCCGACTGCGGGAAAGAAGCGCCTGCTAATAGGGAGGAGGCGATTAGCGCAAGCAAGAGGAGGACGGGGACGGGCTTATAGATGAACAGCGAGGGTTGGCTACCTACCTTGCCTGCCAAGCGTGGCTACAGTGGGCGCAGCCGCCGTTTTGGAGATGGTAGGGAGGTGGGCTGCCGGAGGGCTGGGTAACGCCCCATTACCTATGGGGAAGATCCTAATGGATGATAGTCCGATGGATAACCTGTGTCAAAGAAGAGGTGCAGCCCGCCTTACGTCGACTGGACTTTGGGGGTGCAATGCCCGAAAAAAGGGAGTAAAATGCGGCTCATGTTAACCATAGTGGCGATCTGCACTTGTACGTGTACGCAGGCGGCCTCGGCGAGCGACAGCTAGCCTACGGGCCGCCTTGGAGTAAGCACTTGGCAATATCAGCCCCGACCGAAAACAAGCCATCCACAAGCCCCGGCTTCTTCGCCTCTCTCGCGTACCCTGACTACCGCCGCCTATGGACCGCGACCGGATTCACCCAATCCGCAGGCTGGGCACTGATCGTTGCTCGCGGGCCCCTCGCTTACCAGGTCACGGACTCCGCTACTTGGATAGGTCTCATCACATTCGCTGCCCTGATCCCCTCCTTGGCTTTCAACCCCATCGGAGGGTATCTGGCTGACCGCATGGACAGGCGACACCTCCTCATGGCCTGCTGTGCTACCAATCTGGTGACAGCGCTGGCACTGGCCGTGGCAGTTGTGATGGGAGTGATTCACGGGCCTGGGGGCATCTGGTGGCTTTTGGGACTTTCGGTGATCAACGGTTGCGCTAGGTCCGTACAGATGCCTGCGTCCCAGTCCCTTCTGCCAAACCTGATTCCCAGAGAGGGCCTGCTCAACGGCATCGCCTTGAACCAAGCAGTGCAGCAGGGGTCGAGGGCGGCCGGTGCCTTGGCCATGGTGCCCTTGGTGGCAACCGTCGACACGGAATGGATATTCTTTATCCCCGTAGCCCTGTACTTCTTGGGCGGTATCCAGTTGGCATCCATAAAGACCCGCTCCACTGGGGAGAAGGTGGCGGGCCGAGGCGTTTTCTACAATTTGGTGGCTGGCATCCACTACTCCTACACCCATCCCATAGTGCTGTCGGTGATCATGCTGGCGGTGGCCCATTGCGCCCTGACCATGGCCTTCGAGGCCCTCTTCCCTCTGTTTGCTAGGGAGCAGTTGGGAATGAGCGAGGATCGAGCGCTATACAGTGGGCCAATGTACATGATGATAGGCGTGGGGATAGGGGCTGTATTCGTAAACACTGTGGTGCTGGCGCGGGTGCGGGACCAGCGAAAGCGGGGAGGCCTGATATTCTGGTTGGGAATCCTCAGCGGTCTATCGCCCCTAGCACTGGCCTTCTCCGACAGCCTCTTGCTCGCCGTATTGGCGGCGGCGGCGGTAGGTGGGGCCACTGCTGGGTTCATGACCATGACCCACAGCACGATCCAGCAGATCATCCCCGACGGCCTGCGGGGCCGCATCTCCAGTGTCAACATGTGGCACACCATGGGCATGATGGCGGCATTCAACTTGGTGAATCCGGCCCTTGCAGATTTGTCGTGGATCGACGCACCGCGCATTTTGGCCGCCACTGGCCTCATCTTCCTAGTCATAGTGCTTATAAGCCTGCTAATTCCGCCTCTCAGGCAAATTTACATGCGGGGCTTGCCTGAGTCGGTACAGGGTGAACTGAGACCCAGCTTCGCTGCTGCGGGGTGACGTTATGGCTACACGACAGGTACCTTGGACTTTCGTGGTGGTGCTGGTCATCGCAATAGCCTTGAGCATTTTCTTTGGCGCATGGGCCGTATCCGCAGATATAGAGGGCCAGTACGACGGAATTGTCAGCAGCAGGGCTGGGCAAGGCGCCTTGGCCGGGGCGCCTTCGCCACTAGATCCTTCGGCCGCGACTGAGGACCGTGGATGGCTATCAGGCGGGCTGCTGTTCGCCTGCCCCCTCCACTGAACAGTCCTACCACGAGGCGGTCCCACCACGAGGCTATGTGACATAGCCTCCCCTCTCGCACAGCCTTGCTATGTTCCCCTTGTATCTGCCCAGCAGGCGCGATAGCATCTTGCAAAAGCGTTTTACATTGGGCGTACGCCATCACTCAGCCGACCGCCCTCGACTCCAAAAGGAGCATTTGCAATGAAGATATCTCTGGCATATGAGATGCAGCGTCCCAGCTTGGACGACCAGAAAGTGGTAGACGAAACAATAGACCAGTGCATCGCAGCCGATGAAGCGGGCTTCTCCACGGTCTGGTTCGTGGAGCACCACTTCCTCACTGGCTTCTCATGCTCGCCCTGTCCCGAGGTGATGCTGGGGGCGTTGAGCCGTCTCACCAAGCGCATCCGGCTGGGCTTCGGTGTGGTGATACTGCCTTACCATCACCCGGTGCGAGTGGCAGAACGCATTGCCATGGTCGACCTGCTTTCCAAGGGGCGGGTTGAGTTCGGCACAGGCCGGTCGGCCCCTTATGAACAGACCGGCTTGGGTATTGACCCCAGAAATACCCGGGACATGTGGGATGAGTCTCTCACCATGATTCCCAAGATATGGGAATCGGAGACGTTCGAATGGGAAGGCCGCTTCTGGAATGTACCGCCACGCAAGGTGTTGCCCAAGCCCTACCAGAAGCCCCATCCGCCAATGTGGGTCGCAGCGTTGCAGCCTGCCACCTATGCGTTAGCGGCGCAGAAGGGCATCGGCGTGATGGCCTTGGGCGTCAGCGCTCCCTCGGTACTGGAGCCTCACATCAAGGAGTACAAGCAGAAGGTCAAGGAAGCCGACCCTGTGGGGGGCTTTATCAATGACCGCTGGCTTAGCGGTGCAGTGGGTTTCTGCGGAGAAGATGACCGCTCGGCCCGCCTGCTGTGTGAAAAGTCCCTCAAGACCTTCTTTGGCCCGGACCGGCCCTACCTGCAGGACCAGGTCAACGTCTACGAAACCCTGGTAGCAGCTTGGGGCGGAGTTCCCGACCATTTGAAGCAGAATTTCTCTCGGTACGTCAAGGACGACGCAGGGGCCGAGAACGGAAACAGTCAACTACAGGAAGAGCTGGACCTGTCAGGTGGGGCAGCCTTGGCGCAGAAGGCATGGGCCGAATTGGACGCTGATACTCTGTGCGAGAGGGGCGTCATGGTTGCCGGAGACCCTGATTCATGCATCAGGGCGCTGAAGCTGCACGAAGCGGCTGGGGTCGATGAGGTACAGTTCCTCATGGCCACTGAGACCGTTCCCCACGAACAGGTGATGAAGTCCATCGAGCTGTTCGGCAAATACGTCATCCCCGCCTTCGACGAGGTGCACGCAGCCGTCTAATGCCCCCATGCAGCCATGATCGACCACTGGTAACACGACGACGATGGCGGTAGGGACGGCTTTAGGGGTCGCGCCCGTGCCTAGGACGTGGCCCTTTTTGGGTCTCGTCGTCATCACTGTGGCCTTGGGGTTCGAGACGCTCCGGGCCATGTTATCCCTTCTGGTCTACGTTCTGCGGGAGGGGTACGGATGGGATGCGGTCCAAGTCGGCGTCCTAGCCTTGGTCATATTCAGCTCCGGCTTCCAAACAGGCCCCCTAACACGACGGCTGGGAACTCTGACAGCCTTGGTGGTTGCCGCTGCAGGCGTGGGACTAACGAGGCTCATAGCCCAGATGTGGCCCGGCGCCCCTTTAGTGGACTTATGTCTGACCGTCGCTGGCACCTTCTTTTTCATCCTGTTTTTATTCGCGATGGTGGAGCGCGCCCGCGGCAGCGACGGCCCTGGAACGCCTGGATGTGGGCTGGCGGTCCTCCTTGGGATTTCCCTAGACACCTTCATCATGGGGGCCTTTGAGACATGGGGGCCCTTCTGGCGAACGGGCGTCGGTCCCACATGGACGGCCAGCTTCATGTTCATGGCCCAGATTACCTGCCTCATCTACCTGTCATTAGTCGGAAGGTCATCTGAACCGGGTCGTGTGGCCGGATCAAGGGTCGAAGACGGGCGGACGGGAATAACTAGCGCGCTACCATGGCTTGCCATGGGACCCATCATCTTCTTGCAGCTTCAGGTATTCCAGAATTTGGCTGCATTCGCGGCGGTCACGGGATGGACGCTTCCGCAAGCTTTCCTCATCATAGTGATCAGCAACGTCGCGGGCCTCTTAATCGCTGCATTGGTGACGAGCAGACCGTCATGTGGCTCTTGGGGACCGACGCTTCTATTGGGATTGCTCCTGTCGGTCTGCCTAGCCATAGACGGCTCCAAAGCCATCACGGCTGCCGCTGTCCTAGTCGTGGGCCAGGTCTGTTTGTCGGGTTTGCTGATCGTCGTTTTCTCTGCTTTCGAGTCCAAGGGGCCTACGGAAGGGCAAATTCTTCAGGAGAAGCCGGACAGACAAGGTACATCCCCTTTCAACAGCGCTTTTCATGGCATCGGCATGATCCTGCTCATGGTGTTGCTCTTTGGCTACTACGCCAGTCTGGAACTCGAGATGCCTTTCTCTCGGGAGGTGCTGTTGCCCGCGGCCGGGGTGATAGTCAGTTTGGCGGCGTTGCGCGCTTCAGTCGCTGGCAGGCCCAACAGCATGCCCTATCCCGCAGCTTGGCGGCCAGCAGCCTTCGCCGCCATGTTCGCCATCGCGCCGGTGATCATGCTGTTGACGTGGCAAACTCCTCAGCATGCGACCGGCGATGGATATCCCGTCCGCGTAATGACCTACAACCTGCACAACGGTTTCAATACAGACGGCAGACTGGACTTGGAGGAACTGGCCGGGGCTATCGAAGACGAAGAGGCCGACATTGTAGCCCTACAGGAGGTGTCTCGAGGATGGGTCATCAATGGCTCAACCGACATGCTCTTATGGCTATCGCGAAGGCTGGACATGCCCTACATATACGGTCCGTCTATGGGGTCCTTATGGGGCAACGCCGTACTGTCGCGCTTACCCATAGCGGAATGGGGTGAGGTGGACCTGCCACCTCGCGACCTGCCTCTGTTGCGGCAGTTCACTTGGGCCGACTTTGACTTGGGTGCGGGTCACGAGTTGCGGGTGATTGCCACTCACTTCCATCACCCCGAGAGCGGAGGAGAACAGCGGTTGCTCCAAGCTGAAGCAGTGCTGTCCTTCTGGGATGCCCACCCGCAGACCGTCGTGCTGGGGGACCTGAATGCTGAACCTGACTCGCTGGAGATAGTCGCGTTCAAGCGGGCCAGCTTCGCCGACGCCTTGGAAGGGGTCGAATCGAGGGCCACGTTCCCCTCGTACGAGCCGATGGAGCGCATCGACTACGTTCTGGCTTCGTCTGACCTCGAGCTGAGCGGGCCATCCATTGGGGACAGCACCGGATCAGACCATCTGTCTGTGGCGGCGACAGTCGACCTCAAACAGTAGGCGCCGATACCCAGCCTGACGACGCAGTCAACCCTGATGGGTACGGACTAGCGCGCGGGAGCTGGCCACGGGTAAGGAGCGCTGTCGATGACTACGTCCACCACCTGCGGTGTTCCCGATGCCAAGGCCTTCTCCATCGCAGGACCGACATCCTCGGGCTTGGTCACCTGCACACCGTTGACGCCGAACCCACGAGCGATGCCAGCCACGTCCAACGGAAGCGGGAAGTCCATCCCTACGTAGTCGCTGACGCGGTCTTTGTCTTCCAGCATGTCCCGCAGATAGATGTCCATGTTCTGCTTGAGGATTCTGTAGGTGCGATTGTTGCAGATGACGTAGGTCACCGGGATGTTGTACCGCGCCGCTGTCCACAGGGCTTGGATGGTGTAGAGGGAGGCCCCATCGCCCACCACGGCAACAACTGGACGGTCGGGGTGGGCCAGCTTGATGCCAAGGGCCCCACCCATTGCCCATCCCAGACCACCGCCCTGTATGGCATGCATGCAGCCGGGTTCATCGAAGTCCATGGCTCCCAGCATGGCCCCGCGAGACGTAACGGACTCGTCGGCAATCACGGTATCGGCGGGCAGGGCCTTGGCCATCTCCGCCATCATGCGGTCCACCGACATGGGGTCCTTGTCCCAACTGGCTTCAGCCCGACGGCGCAGCGACTCTCGGCCCTTCTGCTTCTCATCACCGATGGTGGCGGCACGGGTCTTGGCGGCTTCCTTCTGGCTGCCCGACATCTGGGTCTCCAAGGCGTCGCACAGGTCGGCGAGCCCAGCCTTGGGGTCGGCGGTCATGCCCACGCGGGTGGGGTAGACCTTCTCGATTTCCTGGGTGGCGCTATCCAAATGTATCAAGGCGCTATTTGGTCCCAAGAAGGGATCCGCGACATAGAGGAACGATTGGAAGACGTTGGCGCCAACGGCCAACACAACGTCAGCATCAGCAAAGAGGTCCTTGGTGGAGCCTCGATTCAGATTGAGGCCGCCTAGAAACTGGGGATGGCTGGTGGGGAAGTTGACCTCGGCTACGGACGCTGCATGCACCCTGGCACCCACCAATTCGGCAGCCCGGACCACCTCGGGCAGAGCGCCCGATTGGGCCACGCGGTCTCCCACCACCATCACTGGGCGCTCCGCACGAGCTAGGAGCTGCGCTGCCTCAGCGACAGCCTCAGGGTCGGGCCGAAGGCGGAAATAGCCTTCGGAGGAGGGCGTTATGTCAACGTCCGCCTCGTCATCCAGAGTATTCCAAGGGAAGGCGAGGAAGACGGGGCCCGTCGGGGGTGTGATGGCCTCGCGGAAGGCGCGCCGCACCACCATGGGAATCTCCGAGGGATGTGTGATCTGGGCGCTCCACTTGGTGTATTGGCGGGTCATCTCAACGAGATTGCCTGTCAGGGTAGGGTCCGTCAGCAGTGCCCGCGTATCCGAGTTCCCGGCAGTGAGAATCAGTGGCGTGCCGCCGCGATATGCGTCGTAAAGCATGCTGACGGCGTTGGCAAGTCCAGCAGCGATATGCACGTTAGCAAAGGATGGCTTTCCCGTAGCCCTAGCGTACCCGTCTGCCATACCCACAGCAGACGCTTCCTGAAGGGAGGTCACGTATTGAAGCTGCGGGTAGTCCTGCAGGGCATCCATCAAGGGGGTCTCGCTGGTGCCCGGATTGCCGAAGATGTACTCCACTCCCTCGGCCAACAGCATCTCGGCCAACGCCTGTTTACCAGTCATCCTCGGCATCGTTCAAGCTCCTCTCTCATGGTGCTTATATCCCACGCGGCGCAAGCGCCGCCGGCTAGCAAAAGACCCTTACGCCTGCGACGGCCAATTGTGGCCCCACCTGTCGGCGTAGGTCACTTCTTCCATGGGGCGTCGCGTGGTGGGGCCGTAGTTATAGCCATCAACAGGGTATCCCAAGGGGAGCAGGGCGGCTGTGTCAAACTCGTCGGGTACGCCCACCCACTCCTTCATCTCTTTCTCGAAGCCCCGTCGCGGGCGTGTAGTCAACACACTGGCCAGCCCCAAGCCCCTTGCCGCCAAGAGCATGTTCTGCACTGCGGGGTAAATCGAAGCGCCGTGGCCGATGTCGCTAGTCGTGGTCTCGCCTCCGGGGCGTCGGACGCAACACAACACCAGCACCGGCACCTCGGCCAAGTGCTCAGCCAGATAGTTCGCAGAGCGATCGTTGCGGGCAGATGATGGGTCTGGAGGACGGGTATGGGCTGGACGGTCAGTGTCCTTGTACCGCTCGGCGATATTTCGCTTAACCTCGGGGTCCTTGATGACCACGAAGCCCCACCGCTGCTGGTTGCCACCGTTGGGTGCGTGAATGCCTGCGTCGATAACCTTGCGCACCAAATCGTCGGGTATGGGGTCGGGCTTTATGTAACGTAGAGCCCGTTGGCTGTACATGGCTTCAAACAACCCGATCTCATCCGCCATCGACATCATCTCCTCAACTTCATATGGGTCAAGCTACAATTGGCAAGGGCGGCCAAGAATGGACGGCCTGAAGTCTCGAACCAGTGCTACGAGTTTCGTAGCTGGTAGCTTTGGAAGTCATGGTAAATCCGGCCACTATGAGTGTCAACCGAAACCCCGCCGTGACCAGCCTTTCCAATCCCGCGCCCCGACAGCTAGAATCACGCCAATGAGGCGAGTCGCAGTGGTGTCCTTGGTCTTCCTACTAACCCTCCTCACCCTCTTCGCAGCAACGTGCAACTCTTCCGACAACCTGAAGCGAGTGGACGGGCAGGTCGAAGAAGCTCTCGGCCCTCCCTTCGGCCTACCCGAATACTTGAAAGTCCGCGACAAGAACGGCCGCACATGGGAGTTCTCCATAGAACCCACGGTCACCTTCAACACCTCCCACCTTCTCCAACACAAAACCCGCTTCGAGAAGGTGTCGGTCTACTACCGGGAGACGCCAGCGGGATTGTCGGCGGTGCGGGTCACTGACTAGTGGGTGGGTGACTCGCAAGTTGGTCAGCCAGTTTGGAAGTGAATGTGGGCCGACCCTTGGCCAAGATGTTGTACAAGAAAGCGCGAGTAGTGGACGATGGCCGGGGCATTGAGGCTTGTCTCGACGAAGAGACCACCAGGCAGAGACACTCCCGCCCTGAATTGCTTCCCATCAGAGTGAATGGCATTAGTGTGTACCAAGTAGCGCGTGGTTCCCATCTTGATTGGACATTCGCTTGCAGTGAGGTGGCCGCCTCTTATTAGCCATTCAGCCGTCTCTACTAAAATACTTTTCCATTTCGTGACCTCTCGCACCTCTCCGTTGGGGAACCGCATAGCTGGAGGTGGTTTCGTACCATCAAGCAATGCGTAATCGGCCCGCTTACCACTAACGTCGTACTCTGGTGTAACCCGGGCAGGATCAGCAACATCCCACCCCAGTACCGTTAGCAACGGATCGATCAAGGCCATGCGCGTCCGAGTCTCGTTGGACTGCAGGGTCGTCCGATGTTGTTCGATGCGACCCTTCAGGGTCTCTATCACTGCAACCAGATCATCTAGCATAAGGCTTCCTCAATTGTAGGCGGGGTTGCCTAATTGTAAGCAGCGCGTCAAGGCTCACTCCAACACCGCCAAGAGCGACGGTTCCAACTCATCGCGGGTGGTGTAGGCTTCGAACTTGTCGGCTACTTTGCCGTTGCGGTCGACAACGAAGGTCCAAGGCTCGCTGGGGAGGCCCCATTCGGCTACGGCGGGTGCGTGTTTAGCGTTGCGCAGGTCTCCTTGGATTTCGTGGGGGTTGTCGTAGATTTCGACGTGGATGAAGTTGGCTTGTTCGCCGTAGTCGGCCTGTAGTTTGCGCACTACCTCCAGTTGGGGGCCGCATGTGGCCGAGGTGCAAAAGGCGGGGGTGGAGAAGGCAATCAGGGTAGGCTTGCCTGATGCGACGGCTTGGGCAACGGATACCTGGTACAGGGCCGGGTCGGATGCGGGAGAAGAGGTGATTTCCTCTAGGGACGCTACGTCGCCGACGGTCTTGGTGTCACTGGGGGGTGCGTCCGAGCCGATGGCTGGGGTGAAGCTGTTGGCGCTTACGGAGAAGAAACCCGCGACCGTGCGAAGGGACTCGCCGGGGGGTGTGATCGCCACCTCGGCTCGCCAAATCCCTGCGTCAGCAAAGTTCATGCGGGTGCTGTACAACCCGGTATCGCCCACGGGCCAAGACCGGAATGCCGCCGTAACCGTTTCCCGTCTTTCACCCGCGGACTCTCGGTCAATCCCCAAGTAGTAGGTGGTGACTTCGGCCTCGGGGACTTTTATCTGCTTTCGATCGGGGTCTAAGACGTAGAACGTAAAGCGTTGCGGACCAATGCTAAGGTCTTGGGAAGCCGCAGCCACCAGATAATCGGGGGCTGCGCTCTCTTCAGCAGAGGAGCAGCCTGTCAGACAGACTGCTAGGCTGGCAACCAGTGCTGCGAAGAGGGCTCCAAACTTGACCTTGGTCTGCAGGAAGTTTCGCATTCGCGGCGCCTCATTCCTCGGCAGATGGCGTTGGAGTGATGTAGGGGTTTATGAAGCGGGCCACCACTCGCTTCGGACCGTCCATGACTACATGGACCGCCCGCTCGCTGCCTTCGGCGTCGCCAGCCCAGTGGCTGAATACGTATGGCGGGATTCTGGGGCGTATGACGCCCAATGTGACGGTGGTACCCGGGGCGTAGGGGCCGAAGGGCGGGAGGGCAGCAACGAACCCAGATCCAAGGGGGTCAATCACCAACTCCAACTCGAAGCCCTCAGCCACAGGTGTGGCGGTGCTTGGGTTGGGGGTCGGCGTTGGGACGGGTATCGTAGGGCTGGGGATGGGTGTCACTGGGCTGGGCACCGCCGTCTCTGACGGGACGGCCAGTACTTTTGGCCGTTCCGTGCACCCAGCGGCAAGCAGCAGCCCCAGTGTCAAGGCACCCAGCATAGGTACGAGAAGGACGAGCGTAGCAAGCAGACGCACCGTATGCCTACACGCTCAACCGGGGCTACTCATCCAGCGGCCCCGGAAGGGACTAGATGACCTTCTCTTCCTTCAGCTTGGCCAGGTCCTCTTCGTTGTAGCCAAACACTTCGCCGTATACCTCGGCGTTGTGCTCACCCAGCAGGGGTGAAGTGGAGATTTCCACCGGCGACTCGCTCAGCTTGATGGGGCAGCCGGGCAGCTTGAGTTCGCCACGTATCTGGTGATCGATTTCAGCGATCATTCCACGCTCGATGAGATGCGGGTCTTCGTGCAGGTCGACGGCGTTCATCGTGGCTCCGGCAGGGACGCCTGCCTCGCCAAGGAGTTGCATCACCTCGTGCTTGGTGTGCTGCATCGTCCAATTCTCGATGATCTGGTTGACCTCATCCGCGTGTTCGATGCGCCACTTGGACTCGGAGTAGTCGGGGTGACCGATCAGGTCTGCACGCCCGATAACCTGCAGCAATGTGTCCCACATATGGGGGCGAACCGGCTGGCAGTAGATGAAGCAGTAGTCGTCCTCCCCGCCGGGCTTGCAACGGTAGATATCTCCGGGGGCCGATCCAGGGATGGTATTGCTGGGGCGTTCCGGCGACTCGCCGGTCTGGTAGTAGTCCCGCAGGCGTACACGGCAGAAGTTCATAACCGCGTCCTGCATCGAGACCTCAACCACCTGGCCTTGTCCGGTGCGCTCGCGCTGCCAGAGGGCGGAAAGGATACCGATGGCTGCGTGGAGGCCGGTGCCAGTGTCGCCGATAGTAGGGCCTGGCTTCAGTGGAGGGCTGCCGGGGAAACCGGTAAGGGTCATCGCTCCGCCGGTCGCTTGTGCAATCATATCGAAGGACTTGTAGTCGCTATAGGGACCGTAGGTGCCGAAGCCCTTGATGCGGGCCATGATGATGCCTGGGTTGACCTCTTTCAGCACATCGTAGCCCAACCCCAGACGCTCCATGGCGCCGGGGGCCATATTCTCGGCCACGATGTCGCCTTGGCGCACCATGTCGAGGAACATGGTCTTGCCCGTCTCGGTACGGAGGTTGAGGGTGACGCTGCGCTTGTTCATGTTCAGCAGGATGAAGTAGTAGCTGTCGACGCCCTCTTGGTCGGTGCGGCTGCGACGCCCGGGGTCGCCGTAGTTCGGCTCCTCTATCTTGATGACGTCTGCACCCATCCAGGCTAGGGTCTCCGTGCAGGAGGTGCCAGCCTCGAACTGGGTCAAATCGATTACTTTAATACCCTCAAGAGCTTTGTCCACTTCCTACATACCTCCCTTCGGTTCTGGGGCGGTTCTCGGGCGGTTGTCCGGGCCCAAATGCTCGGACGTGTCAGTGGGGCCATATTAGCACAAGCCCCATTGGTGCGCACACCATGGGGTGTCAGTCGTTGGGACATGACCCAAGGCAACTACCCCGACGGCACCTAAAAGCATTGCCTCTGCGCTGTGAGGCGTGGTCTGACCGTTGCGCAGTCCCCTCGTTTCTGTCCTATAATGCCAGACGCAAATACACATTGGAGGGACGCATATGGCATGGTTGAAATTGGAAGAAGCGGAACGGGCATTGGCAGCTGCGAAGGCCCATGCGCTGTCCATAGGCTTCAAAGGCTCGATATCAGTGGTCGACCCCCGAGGCGACCTCCTGTGCATGGTGCGCCTCGACGGTGGGGCGTGGCGGACGCCCGCAGTATCGCGGGGCAAGGCCGTCGCGGCCGCCTCGTTCGGCCGGGCCAGCGGCGAGCTGGAAGACAACTCGCAACGGGCCATCTTCCGTGGCTTCATGGCCATGGAGGGCGGACACATGATCCCGGGTCAGGGTGCCCTGCCTGCCTACCGCAACGGCGAACTGGTGGGGGCCCTAGGCGGCAGCGGTGGCACGTCCCAAGAGGACGAGGACTGCGCCCGGGCAGGCATTGAGGCCTTAGGTCTCAGCACCAAGGCATAAAGCCGCCCATCGTTCCCGAATTCTTGTCCTCTTGATAAAAGGGGTTGGCATGGGGCTGGGTAGCTTGGTACACGAGCTACCGAGCCTCTTGAAGGCGACTCAGGATTCCGGCATTCGCACAGGATGACGACTGGGTGTCGCGAAGTGCCCCGAACCGCTGGGGGATACACTAAGTACGGCCTACGCCAGCACTGAGTAGCGGTAGCTGGAGCGGACTAGGTCGCCCTCAGCGAAGCGGGAGGCCCGCAGGGGCGTTATGTCGACCGTCGTCGCCTCCCCTTGGGTCACCAGTTCAGACATGACTACGCCGATCATGGGGGCTAGCTTGAAGCCGTGGCCGCTGAAGCCCACTGCGCAGAAGACGCCCTCAGCCCCTTCCACCCGGTCCAGCACTGGGTGCCAGTCGGGTGTGACGGTGAAGAGACCAGCCCATCCACCACGGAAGTAGCCCTGCCCCAAGGCGGGCATGCGTCGCGCGGCCCGGTCGAAAGCATCCGCGGCTGGCTGCGGGTCGACGGCGGGGTTGAAGCTGTCGGCATCCACGATTTCGTCCTCGCCCACGCCAATGAGGGTGAACTGGCCGCCATCGGGCCTGAAGGACACCTTGGTAGCAATGTCAGCCACAGCGGGATGGTGTGGCAGGATGTCCCACGGCCTCTGTATCTGCACGACCTGATGACGCACCGGCTCCAAGGGAATGTCGAATCCAATCGGGCCCAGCAGCTTGGGTGCCCATGGCCCAGCGGCTACCACCACTGTGTCGGTCTCCACGATGCCCTGATCGGTGACCACGCCTGTCACCTTGCCGTTCGCCATCTGAAGCGATACAGCCTCTACCTGCATCTGCACCGTGGCTCCCAACTCCCTAGCCGCGCGGGCGTAGGTCGTGGTGACTGCGTAGGGATCAGCATAGCCGGATCTGGGCTCATAGGCCACCGCGACCACGCCATTCACGTCGAGCATCGGCCCGATAGTAGCGGCCTCTTCCAAGCTGACGAGGTAAGTGTCGATACCCACGGTGCGGTTCAGAGCAACGTTGGACTCCATGGCTTGGCGGTCCTCTTCTCCCACCATAACGAAGTAGCCAGTCTCCACGAAGCCCGACGGTCCGCCCAGCCTTTGGGGAAAGTCACGGTAAATCTGCAGGCTCTCCCAAGCCATTTTCGCGGTGAATGGGTTGGAGTAGTGGGTACGGCAGATTGCTTGGGAGCGTCCGGTGGAGCCGGAGCCAAGCACGTGGCGCTCCAGCAGCAGCGTATTGGTCACGCCTCGGGCCGCTAGGTTGTAGAGGATGCTACAACCCATGACGCCGCCACCGACAACAACAACGTCGGCTGTGTGTTTCATCATAGCTCAGCCCTCATGGTGTTGCGATTGTTCCGACTGTAGCTTTGGGCCAGCTTGGGGCAGTGTTCCGACTGGGGTCGAAAAAGGGGCGAGAGAAGCAGGTGATTTGTATCTGGCGTCGGCGTCTTGGCAGCACCGGCGGATTTTTTGCGGCTGATTTTGTTTCGACCGCAGCTTTGAGCCAGCTTGCGTCGGTGTTCCGATTGGGGGCACGCCGTGGGACGGGAGAAGGGGGCGATTTGTATCTGGCTTTGATTCTCTTGGTCGGTGCGGAGGATTTCTGGTTTCACCGTCGTGGTTGAAATCGTAGCTGAGAGTCGGAACACGTCCGTAGCTAAAAAGAGGTTTTTTGTAGCTGAGTTTGTTCCGATTGTTCCGATTGTTGTATCTGAATCGTAGCTGAAAAAGTGTTCCAATTGCATGTGGGGCATTGGGGCCGCGTTTGCGGATGGACGGGGGTGAATTGACCTGTGTGACACCGCTTGCTCCGCAGTCAGGACTAGGGAATCCCCGCCTGGGATCGGGGTCCGGGGCAGGCCTCTCGTCGTGATGACGGCGGGACAGGAAAGGCGGTGAGTGAGTTGGGGGATGGCGGCAACGCAGGACGCTACGGCGGGAAATTTTTGACTTTTCCTGTCATTTCCGTTCATTTCCGCCGATCTTCCTCTTTAGTCGTTGAAGGGTTTGGTTATTCAAGGGGCCGAAAACTGAAGCAGGGGCCACCCTGGGCGGTCGGTCCCCTGCCTGTGCTCAGGTTAGAGAGGAGGGGAAATGTTTGTCAACGCGCAGATGTCATGGTCAGCTACAGGCCGATAGCGTCGGCCAGTTGGCGACGATGATATCGCGGGTCTCCCAAGTAGGAGTAGAGAGTGCGGGACATTTTGGTGTGCATGGCGAGGCCGTATTCCAGCATGCTGCCCACACCGGCGTGAACCTCGTGGGCGTAGTTGCAGGCTTGGTAATAGCCCTCTGCCGACATCGCCTTGGCTAGGTGGACGGCGTCCCGGGCCGGTCGGTCAGTGTCCAGCTTCCACAGGGCCTCGTAGGTGGTCCAGCGGGCAGCGTCCAAGTGATTGACCAAGTTGATGATGTGGTCCTGCACCCTCTGGAAGCGGCCTACGGGAGTGCCGAATTGGACGCGGGTGCGACTGTAGGCGACCGACATGTCGAACACGGCCTCGCATCCGCCCACTTGGTAGGCGCACAGCACCGGCAGCGCCTTCTGTAGCGCTGCCTCTAGAGTCTGCCAACCGCCTTCAGTGGCCTGCCCCAGCAGGTCAAAGCGGGGCACCGAAACGTTGTCGAAGGTGACCTCGGCGGTCTGGGCGAGAAAGCCGGGCAGGTTACGCACCGCAACGCCGGGCAGGTTCGCATCCACCAACAGCAGCCCCACGCCGTCGTCGCCTTGTCCTGTGCGTATCCCGCAGACTAGGTGGGTGGCCATGGCGGCGTCCTGCACAAACAGCTTGGTGCCATTGAGAACGTAGTCGCCGTTGCGTTGGCCGGGTGTCATCTGCACCGCTCCAGGGCCCCAACTACGGTCGGGCTCGCCGATGGCCGCAGCCAGCACCATCGCGCCCCGGCAGACTTGGGGTAGCCACTGCTGCTTCTGGGCGTCGCTGCCGCCTTCCAGCACGATGAGGGAGCCCAGCACCCCCGAGGAGAAGTAGGGGCCCGGCACCGGCCCGCGACCCAATTCTTGGAACAGGACTGCGGTGTCGGTGAGGGACAGGCCCTCGCCGCCGTATTCTGTGGGTATGGGCATACCCAGCCAGCCCAACCCGGCGGCCCGCTCCCACAATTCAGGGCTGCAGCCGGTGTCGGTGTTCTCCAGCTCCAGCAGCTTCTCCTTGGGATACTCCCGCTGGATGAAGTCCTGGGCCGTTGACTTGAGCATCTCCTGGGCTTGGTTGAGCGATAGGTCCATCAAGGACTCCTAGCTTTGGAAAACGAGAAACGATTGGGCAGGAACAGAGGGGCAGGAGCGGATCACGCCAAGGCGCCAGCCCTCTCCCGTTCGGGCCTGCCGATGCCGATGCGTCGCGACATGATGACCTTCTGGATGTCGGCGGTTGCTCCGGGATGGACAGCCACGATGCTGCCCCTCTGATGGGACTCGATGTGCCCCTCGGAAGGGCCCCAAGTGGCGTCGTTAGTCAGGGCATAGGGACCCAGGATATCGTTGATCCACTTGCCCATGCGCAGGCCCGACATCTTGCGCTGGTAGGAAAGCTGTGGCCCCTCGTAAGAGACGGGGTGCTTGCTGTGCCTCAGCCAGTAGTTGCGCAGGCCGAACAGTCGCCCGATCTCAGCGTCGATGTAGACGTCAATGAGTCGCTCCCGCACATCGGGGTCGTCAGTCAAGGGTGCACCGTCGCGGTAGGTCTCCTTGCAGTGGGTGATAAGGCGGTCCACCAGCCGATTGCGGGTAATACGGCCGCCTGTGCCATGCTCCAATTCAAGATGGGTGCTGGCCACCTTCCACCCTTCGTTCTCGCCACCGATAAGGTTCTCGGCTGGCACCCTTACGTCCTCGAAGTAGACGGTGTTCTTGACGCCGGAACTTGCCCCGCCCTCGCCGCCGGAGCTGAGAAGCTCCATGGGCGACCAAGAGATGCCTGGGAGGTCCGAAGGAATCATGAACCAGCTGAGGTTTTGGTGTCTGTCGCCATTGGGGTCGCTACAGACGATGGTCCACAACTGCTCGGCACCATGATGGCTGCCGATGTATATCTTCTGGCCGTTGATGACGTAGTCATCGCCGTCCCTCATAGCACTGGTACGCACACCAGCCAAGTCGGAGCCAGCTTCAGGCTCGGAGAGAAGCTGCCAAGTGCGCACCTCGCCCCGGAAGATAGGTGGCAGCAGGCGCAGTTTCTGCTCTTCGCTGCCCCAGACCAGCACGGTGTTGCCTCCCAGACGCCCTCCTGAGTCGTAGTAGGGCGGCAGGTACAGGCCGCGGGTATCCATTTCCTCTTCTATGATGATGGCGTTGTCTACGTCCAGGCCACCACCGCCGTATGCCTCCGGGGCGGTGGGCCAGAGCCATCCACGCTCGCCCAGCCTGCGGCCAAGCTCCCGCTGCTTCTGGTACTGCTCCAAGGTGAGGTCCGCAGGCTCAGCAGGCTCTTCCATGCCCGGTGGCATGTTCTCGTCGAGCCATTGGGCAAACTCGACCCGAAAGCTCTCCTGCTCTTTCGTATACTGTGGCTCGAACTCCATACGTCCTCCCGTTCGACAGCCCACGATCTAGCTTGGTAATGGCTACTGATGGCAGTGGCAAGCCCACTAGCAGCGCATTGTACCCGGCAGGCCAACACGGCGACAACCTGGAAATGCGCAACAAGCCCCTCCTTTGCTTGGGTGGTGTGAGATTTCTTTGTCATCCCCGTCCTAACCTTCTCCACCTTTCCTCCTCTTCTCGAGGGGGAAGTGATTTCGTTGCGGCCCAGCTATGGGCTTTGTCATCTTCCAATATCGGGGAATACAATCGGAGTAAGCCTTGTCCGGCTTGAACTTCTCGGAAGGCACGAGGAGGAGTGATGCCCGAAGGGGACGCGGCCAGAATCTACTCTCACATGCGCCAACTGACGCAGGAAGCACAGGAAGCGGGCCAAACAGTTTTGACGGTCCGAGTGGGAGAAGTGGTCGGTGCCTTGCAGCTAGGTGGCAGCAACGCCGGCCTCGATGTCGGCCAGGTTTTGACAACCAAGAATAAACTTACGCAAGAGACAGGTTTGAGACTTGAGGGTCATACGGGCTCTGGGTCTAGTCTGGATTCCACCTTCACTTTCGCGGTTGTGGCAAGTGTCCGTCGTCTCCCAGGAACCTTGCCCTCAACTCGTCCCGCGACCCACATCGTAACCGGGGCCACAGGCTACACTGGTCGCTATATCACGCACATGCTGCTGGAGCGGGGCGATCATGTGCGCTCGCTGACGGGCCACCCAGACCGCCCGAACCCCTTCGGCGACGCCGTCGTGACCCTGCCCTACAACTTCGACGACCCCGACGCACTGACGCGAAGCCTTGAAGGGACGGACACGCTTTTCAACACCTACTGGGTGCGAGTCGCCCATCGAGGCCTGACGCACGACCGCGCCGCCTCCAACCTGCGCACGCTGTTCCGCGCCGCCGAGGCTGCCGGAGTGCGACGCGTGGTGCACATCAGCATCACCAACGCCGACGCAGACTCCCCACTGTCGTACTTCCGTTGTAAAGGCGAGTTGGAGGACGCCCTCCGTGCGTCGGGGCTGTCCCACGCAATACTCCGGCCCACCCTGGTTTTCGGCACGGAAGACATCCTGCTCAACAACATCGCTTGGATGCTGCGGAAATTCCCCATGTTCCTCGTTCCCGGCTCGGGCAAGTACCACGTGCAACCCGTCTGCGTGGAGGACCTAGCACGCTTGGCCGTGGAGATGAGCGACAGGCACGACAATGTGGAACTGGACGCCGTCGGCCCCGAAGTTTTCACCTACGACGAGATGTTGAGGCTGATAGCACGGCAGACAGGCACATCTACCCGTTTATTGCACGTTCACCCATCCCTGGTCATGCTGGCTGGCAGGATGTTGGGCCTGTTGGTCCGCGACATAGTGCTCAGCCGCGACGAGATAGAGGGCCTCTCGGCGGACCTGCTAGTATCCAACTCCGGCGAAACGCCACCGGGCCGCATCCACTTATCAGATTGGCTGGACGAGAATGCGTCCACATTGGGGAAGCAATACGCCAACGAGATGGCGCGGCACTATAGGTGAACGCATGAGCACGGATCCCGTCATAGGTATTGATTTCAGTGGGGCCAAGCAGGACACCAGCACTTGGATGGCCAGTGGTGTGCTGCGTCCCGACGGCCTGCGGGTGAACGACGTCAGGTCGGTGCCCCGGGCAGAGTTGCTGAAGCTGCTACGGGATGCCCCGGAGGGCGCGGTGGCCTCCATGGACTTCCCCTTCTCTGTGCCACGCCCTTTCGCCGAGGTGCTGGCAGGCGCGCCCCGCCACATGGCTGACGTCTGGGCGTCTGTGGCCGAAACGTCGATGGAGGAGTTCATCGCCCTACGGGACGACTTTGTTGTGGAGCATGGGGAGCTCAGGCGCGATTGCGACCTCAGCCATGGCGAGGCATTTTCGGTGCTGCACAAAGCCAACCCCAACATGCTCCCCATGACACTTCGCGGGATGCAGTTACTGCACCGCCTGCAGGGGCCCGACATACGGATCCTCTGCCAAGACCGGCCTGGGCCTGCCCGGCTCACGGTGCTGGAGTGCATGCCCGGCGCCACGCTAAAAGGACTACGCCTGCCCTACAAGGCCTACAAGAACGGACGCAGGCGGGATGAGTTACGGCGTCGCATCCTCGACGGCCTCGCTTCCGCTGCGCCGGTGCCACTGGCCAACGCTGAGGAGGTGGGCGAGCAGTGCCTAGCCGTCCACGACGCCATGGACGCCGTGGTGGCAGCCTTGAACTCGGCGGTGTACATGACCTGCCCAGAGGCGGTGAGCACACCGCCGGATGGGGACATCTACCGGCTGGAGGGGTGGATTTATCACATCCAGCCGGTGCCACCGTAACCCTTACGCAACCCATAGGGACGTCCCTGGTGGTCGCCCCACCACGGACGGTAACGTGCGGCAAGGGCAGCCACGAGGGCTGCCGCTACGAAGACGGGGGTGGGCTGGTCAGTTGCCATGGCTTGGCGGCGGTCGTACAATTGCCGACAATATTTAGATTGACGCTAGGAGGGGACCACGATGGCGGCAGTCAAGGCTCCACTGGAGGGCATTCGAGTTCTGGACTTGGGACGCCATCAGGCGGGACCCCGGTGCGCCCAAGTGTTGGCCCGCTTGGGGGCCGAGGTTATCAAGGTAGAGCGCCTTGAGGGTGAGGAGACCCGCTACCATGGCCCCTACTCCAACGGTCAGAGCGCCTACTGGGTGCAGTACAACAGCGGAAAGAAGAGTCTGGCCATCGACCTGCGCCGCGACGAGGCCAAGGAGATACTGCGCGAGCTGGTCAAGGTGTCCGACGTGCTGGTGCAGAATTTTCGGCCCGGCACCATCGAGAAGATGGGCTTCGGCTATGACACGCTCAAAGAGCTAAACCCCAAAATCGTCATGGTGAACGTATCGGCTTACGGACAGTTCGGCCCATACCGCGACAAGATCGGCTACGACCCCATCGGGCAGGCCATGTCGGGCATCATGATGGTGACCGGGGACGACGGGATGCCTCCCATCAAGGCGGGCGTTCCCATCATCGACCGCACCACTGCCCTACACGCCGCCATCGGCACGCTGGCCGCCCTGCACGAGCGCGAAGCTTCGGGCGAGGGTCAGTCCATCGATGTGTGTCTTGCCGATACGGGCTACAGCTACACCGAGATACCGGTCACGGCCTACGTGGGCAGCGGTGTGCAGCCCACTCGTGGGTCCTCCGGAGGCGTGCCGGGTGGCGAGTACCCCTGCAAGGACGGCTGGGTGCTCATCGCTGCGGGTGACGACCACCACTGGCACCGCGTCTGCGCCGCCCTCGACAAGCCGGAGTGGGCCAACGATCCCCGCTTTACCGAGCGCAATGAGCGGGCCAAGAACCGTGCCGAGGTACACGAGGCAGTCAAGACCCTGCTGGCCGACATGAGCCAGAAAGAAGCGCTGGAACACTTCACCAACCACGACGTGGTGATTGCCCCCGTCAACACCATCGCCCAAGCCGCCGAGGACCCCCACCCTTGGGAGCGCCGCGCCTTGGTAGAGGTGGAAGACCCCATCGCAGGCAAGGTGGTGGTGTCGGGCGACTTCTGGCACTTCAGCCGGACGCCCGCAGTGGTAGGCACCACGCCGACAGTCGGGGAGCACACCGACGACATTCTCACCAGCCTGCTAAACCTCAGCGATGAGCAGGTGGGGGAGCTACGCGACGGGAAGGTTATTACCTAGGCGACAAGCGGGGGCATCCAGCCCTTCACAACCATCCTGACCTTCACCACGGGACAAGAGACTTGGCCTCTCTTACTTGGCAATAGTGAGAGAGGCCTTGTTACGCCGTCTTCTCAAAAGAGGATGCCCTAATACTCATAAGCCATCTGCTGGATGCGCTGCGGGTCGTCGGTCGCTGTGAGGGCGAGCATCACGAGGATGCGGGCCTTGCGGGGGGAGAGGTTGTCGGAGGCGACGAATCCCTGCTCGCGGAAGCGGCGGTTGGCGATGACCCTGCCGGTGGCGGCTTGGGAGGCAATCATCACGATTTTGCCTTGGTCTCGTGCTCGCAACATTCCGCGGGTGAAGTCCGAGGGCGAGCCTCCCGATCCGAGACCGGCCACCACCATGCCCCGGGCGTCGGAGGAGGCTGCTGCGTTCACCAGGAGGTCGTCGGCCCCAGCGTAGGAGTAGATGATGTCTACTCGCGGCAGCGCATCCAGACCGTCCACGTCGAACTCGGCTTGGTGGGTGTGCTTGCGCACAGGAGCACGGTAGAAGACGACCTGATGATTGGAGTCGGCATAGCCCAAGCAGCCTAGGTCGTGGGCGTTGAAGGTCTCCAGCCGGTAGGTGCTGGTCTTGTTGACCTCGCGGGCGGCTTGAATCTCGTTGTTCAGGACGGTGAGCACGCCCTTGTTCCGGGCTTCGGGCGAGGCGGCTACCTGTACGCAGTTCAGAATGTTGATGTCGGTGTCGGTGGACATGGCTGTGGGCGGGCGCATTGCACCCGTGACCACCACCGGCTTGTCGCTCTTCACGACTAGGTTGAGGTAGTAGGCGGTCTCCTCGAGGGTGGCGGTGCCATGAGTGATGGCGATGCCTGCAACTTCAGGCTCTTCGCGGAATATCTGGTTGATGCGCCGCCCCAATGGCAGCCAGTGGTTCGGCCCCAAGTCGGTACTGCCAACGTTGGCGAACTGCTCCGACTCGATGCGGGCAATCTCATTTACCTCGGGCACACGGGCCAGTAGCTCGTCCACGGTGAAATGCTTGTTGGCATAGCTGTAGTCGACGTAGTCGAGGCGCGAGTCTCCAATGTAGGAGATGCTCCCGCCCGTGCCGATGACTTTAACCAGTGGCCTGCTGTCAGACGCCATGTCTCCTCCAGACGAAAATACTCACACAGTTCCCCGCTCGCCCATCGCTTCCAAGTCTTTCTCGCTCAGGCCGAGCCAACTGCCGTAAATCACTGCGTTGTGCTCCCCCACCGTCGGGCCAGCATGTTCCACGGCCCCTGGGGTGTCGCTGAACTTGGGAACGACCCCCAGCATCCGGGTATGGCCCAGTTCAGGGTCGTCTATCTCGATGATGTCCTCGCGCGCTTGGTAGTGGGGGTCTTCCACGATCTGGGCTGCGTCGTATACCGGGCCGACTACGCCTCCCGCTGGCACCAGTTGGTCCATGATCTGCTGCAACGACCTCTGGCCTAGCCATGCGTTCAGCTCTTGGTTCAGTTCTTCGCTGTTTTCCAAGCGGGCCGCGTTATCCTTGAAGGCGGGACGCTCGATCAATTCCGGCATGCCCATGGCCCTAGCCAGATTCTCGAAGGTCCGTTGGGAGGTGGCTGAGAGGCCCAACCACCGTTCGTCGCCTGTGCGGTACAGGCTGCGGGGAGCAGCGTCGGGGAAGTCGTTGCCCACGCGCTCCCGGTTGATACCCAAGAGGTCGAACATCGTGACATGGGGGATGCACAAGCGGAACAGGGGCTCGAACAAGCTGAGGTCGACAACCTGCCCCTTGCCCGAGCCGCCGGAGTCGCGGTGATACAGGGCCATCATCCCTGCCATGGCGCCGAATACTCCAGCCACTTCGTCGGCCAACGGCACAGGGGGAAGCACCGGCGGGGTGTCTTGGAACCCAGTCATACCGACGAATCCGCTCATGCACTCGGCGATGGTGCCGAAACCGGGGCGCTCCCGATAGGGGCCGGTCTGGCCGAAGCCGGAATACCGCAGCATCACCAAGCGGGGGTTCACCTCGTGCAGCGCTTCCGGACCCAAGTCCCAACGCTCCATCACCCCTGGCCGGAAGCCCTCAATCAGGACGTCGGCCTGTTCAGCCAGCCTCTTCAGTACACCTTGGCCTTCCGGGGCCCCTAGGTTGAGGGTAATGGACTTCTTGTTGCGGGAGTGCACCTTCCACCAGAGGGAGACCCCATTGGCGAACGGCCCCCAGTTGCGCAGCGGGTCCCCATTCCCAGGCTGCTCGACCTTAACCACTTCAGCGCCGAAATCTGCCATCAGGCTGCTGGCCGTGCCACCAGCGACGATGACCGACAGGTCGAGGACCTTTAGACCCACGAGAGGCCCTTTTGAAATAGGCCCTTTTGAGTCGGGCAAGGGTTTACCCCTTTCTATACATTTACGCTTTAGTGGGCTTTAGTGGCCCTGAGTGGACGGAGCTTTTGCAGACGATGCGTTGGAGGACCGGCGGCTTTTAGCCTGTCGGGCCTTCATGCGACGCAAGAATTGCCTCACCCGACGCAAAGCAGACGGCCGCCGCGACTTCAGGTTGGATGCGACCATCGGCGCGATGCGGGCCTTGCCTGCGACGAGAGGCTGCACCCAACCACGCAGCTCTTTCATGTTGGGAGTCTTGGTGTCCCAGGTGGGTATGATGGCGACCATAGGCTCCCAGCCCTTCCGGCGTCGAAGCATCACAGACCCGCCCGCTTCGGCCACGAGCAGCACACCAGCAGCCATGTCCCACAGACGAGGGCCACCGATGACGCAGTATTGCATCACCCCGCGGGCCACCATCGCCAGTTCATAGGCAATGCTCCCCGTCACGCGCATTTCGCCCGCCTTGCTCCGTAGAGCCTTGCCGACACGGTACTGCCCTCCGAAAGAGCCTGGGATGCCGGACAGGCGGTTGGCGATAATCTCCTCCGGGTCGGGGAGCTCCAAATTCTGATCATCCTGGAATGCGCCACCGCCCTTGCGGGCATGCAACACGAACCCACCTTCGGCCTGCGGCCATGGCAGGTAGAGGGAGGCCGCCACGGGCAAGCCTCGGTACATCACACCGATGGAGACGCCCCATACCGGCAGCCCGTTAAGGAAGTTGGTGGTGCCGTCCAAAGGGTCAAGCACCCATAGCCAGTCAGGAGGGCGGGCTTCCTGCTCCTCGTCGTCGCTCTTCTCTTCCCCCAGAATGCCGTGGTCAGGGAAGCGCTGGGTGATGGCCTGCACCAAGTAGGACTGGCTCTGGAGGTCGGCCGCGGTCACAGGGTCGGTCTGCTTGTCGTCCTTGTAGTCGACCTGCACCGACTGTCCGAACAGGCTGCTGACCATGCGCCCCGCCTCGCGGGCCATGGCGACCGCCTCGCGCTCCACGTCAGGCAACTGGCCGGTGATATCGGGCGGCAATGCGCTCGCTGTTTCAGACCTATTGTTCGCTGCTACCTGCATCTGCGCACCCTTTCACTCCTAGACCCGGGGATGGGACCGCTGCCCGCATTCCGCTGCTGGCGTTTCAGTATAACAACGAACGCCTTGGTTGGCGTCGGGGAACTGGCCCGCAGTATAATCGCCCCAATTGAGACCATCTCATGGTTATGTCATCCGGTTATGGCATGGCCGGTTGTGTAGAAGGAGACGATAGCATGGCTGACGACCCAATGGTGACGCTCCTCGACCCCACGGCGGAGGATGTCCCCGAAGAGCATCCCATAGCTCCACGGATTGGCTCCCTCTCCGGGACAACTGTGGCCCTGTTGGATAACACCAAGCACAACTCTGACCGGTTCTTGGCTGGCATCGCTGAAGGCTTGGTGCAGCAGTACGGGGTTGCCAAGGTAGTGCATCGTCAGAAGGCTAACGCCAACAGCCCTGCCCCCGCCGACCTGCTGGATGACGTCACCTCTGCCGATGTGGTGGTGCACGCCGTAGCCGATTGAGGGTCCTGCACAGCGTGGGGTCTCCACGACGGGATTGAGACAGAGAAGCGGGGCAAGCCCTCGGTGACCGTAATAACCTCGGCCTTCACCCGGCTGGCCAACATGCGGCGCAACCATTTGGGGATGCCGGGTCACCCGACTGTGATTGTGACCCACCCCATCGCCAGCATGAAACCGGACCAAGTAGCAGGGCTGGCCAGCAGTGCACTGAGTGAGGTGGCCGACGCACTGACGGTTAGCGGCGGCTAACCGTCATGGCAACCAACATCAACTCGCGACGAATCGAAGCACCGGACTCGCTGGACGACATCAACGACCTCTTCCACGAACGTGGCTGGACCGACGGCCTGCCCATCATTCCCCCCACTGAGGAGCGTGTTCGCGCCATGCTGGCAGGGGCTACAGATCGGCCCGCGGAGGTGCTGGGCCGAATGCCTCCGATCAACGGTAGCGCGACGGCGGAGAAGGTGGCCATCAACGCTGTCATGGCTGGCTGCCGGTCGGAGCACTTTCCGGTGGTGTTGGCAGCCGTCAAAGCGGTATGTCGCGCCGAGTACAACCTCGGCGGTATCCAGTCGACCACGGGAGGCGCCGCGCCTCTCATCGTGGTCAACGGACCCGTCGCAAAGCAGTTGAACGTGAACTCCGACGCTGGGGTGTTCGGCAGCGGATACCGTGCCAACGCCACAATCGGACGGGCGCTGAGGCTGGTGATGCGGAACGTCGGCGGGGCGATTCCGGGCCAGACGGACAAGTCGACTCTGGCACATCCAGCCAAGTACACCTTCTGCATCGCTGAGAACGAGGACCGCAGCCCTTGGGAGCCACTGCATCTGGAGCACGGCTACGGCCAGCAAGACAGCACTGTCACCCTGTTCGCCACCACTGCGTTGCATCAAATCAGCGAGATGTCGGTGACGTCGGGCACGGAAATTTTGAGCACCCTGTGCGCCTCGCTGTACCACGGAGGGTCCTTCAGCCACTACGTCATCGGGCGCAACACCCCCCTGCTGATGGTGATAGGGCCGGAGCACGCCCAAGAGATCGCTGCCGAGGGGCTCAGCAAGGCCGATGTGAAACAGGAAATCTTCAAGCAGGCTCGTGTACCCGTGGGCACCCTGCGCGGCCGCGCCTACTGGTCGGGCCGCACTTGGCCCGACTGGATCGACGAGACCGACGACGACTTCCTCGTCCCCCCAGTCACCACCACCGATAACATCTACCTCGTAGTAGCGGGAGGCGACGGCCGCCACTCGGCTTGGATCCCCACCTGGTCAACCAGTCGTGCGGTTATGGTGCGGGTGGAGTGAGGGGAAGCAGCTGGGCTTAGCACCTCCCGTCCCGCGCCTTGATTTCTGGTCCTAGTGGTAACCCTATGGTATCACTCAACAGCTATCGGGACCCTATGGGAAAAGGCAGCACAATGAGTGATTGGGGAAAGGCATACGGTGTCGGCGGCGGTCCTTGTTGCCGATGGCCCTCTAACCTGCTGCGGAAAAATGTGGATGCCCAGAGCGGCGGCTGACGGCGCCGAGGGCCGATGATAGGGCGCTTGAGGCGTAGCCGGAACTTTGCGTGGACGTCAGGGGCTCGTCTCGACCACATGACGCCTTCGCACCCGCCAACTCTCTCTTGACAACTTACGCACATGCGTTCTACAATCAGATCAAGCGCAGGCGACTGACCTCTCAGGGTCCCCCTGCGTTTCGTTTTGGCCCTGACTTTTGGGAGGCAGCGATGAGGAGAAAATGCGGCCAGACGCGGCAAGCTAACTCAGATACAACGGCGCGGCCAATGCGGCATGTCTCAGATACAAAGAATTTGTTTTTCGCTACGATCGTGGCCGCATCTAGCTACGAACTGAAACCACCACGCGCCCCCGTGCCGCTGATGGAACGCAGCATGTCACAGTGTGACCCCTATCTGCCCAGCTACGACCATGTCACACTTCCCAGAACCCCGACAGCGGCCACGACGGTCTCCTCAGTTCTCGGGTTGCCTCTCTCGCTGTTCCAGTCTTCTCCCAAAGCAACTAGGTACTTGAGGCGCTCCAAGGCGACTAAATTCGCCCGGCGGAGTTCAGCGACCTTCTGTTCCGCGTGGAGAGGATCATCGATGTCGGTCAACTCAGGCTCCAGAGTCGCTCCACTAGGTCTCGGTTGCGCCGCGGGCGTCCAGGCGCCAGTCGTCGGGGCTAGGGCCGCGGTCGATGACTACGTCGACGACTGCCGGTTGGCCCGAGGCTGCGGCGTCTCGAAGGGCTTGGGCCAAGCCTCGGGAGTCGTTGACCTGCACACCCCACGCGCCCATACCACGGGCTACTGCGCCGTGATCGGTCTCGACGAAGCTCGAGGATATCTCGCGGCCCACTTGGTGGTGACGCACCATACCCAAGGAGGAGTCGTTCAGCACCACCCAGATCACAGGCAGGTCGTATTGCACCGCCGTGGAGATGGCGTTCACCGACATCATGAAGCCACCGTCGCCGGTCACTCCCACCACGAGACGGTCGGGACGGGCCAGCTTGAGGGCCACGGCCGCCGGCAAGGCCCAGCCCATACCAGCAGTGCCTCCAGGGCAGAAGAAGGTGCCCGGCTGTTGTGACTTGTAGAAGTGGGCCATCCAAGTGCGGTTGTTGCCTGCGTCCAAGGCGAACAGGGTTGAGGGGCCTAGGGTCTCCTGCATGATACGCACCAAGCGTTGAGGCAGTACGGGCGAGCTGTCTCGCAGCAGTTCAGGGTCCTCAAAGTAATTCAGGGCGGCCTTCTGCTGCTGGAGGGCTGTGGCGCGCTGCTGGGATACGTCCGCGTTGGCTACAGGCTGGGACGCTTCGACCAACTGGCCCAACACCGCCTTGGCATCGCCCACAAGTCCGATCTCCACCGGGAAGGTCCAACCCGTGTTGCGGGGGTCGATGTCGATTTGCACGATGTGCTGACGCCGGGGGTCGAACACGTTGGGACGCTCGCGCACGGTGTCCTGAGGACTGAGTTTGGCCCCGACCACTAATACCACGTCGGCCTCTCCGACAGCAGTCGCCGCAGCCCTCTGCCCGTAGATGCCCACCATGCCCACGGCCAAGGGGTGGGTCTCGGCGATGGCACTCTTGCCCTTGTAGCTGGTGGCCACGGACATCCCCCAAAGCTCGGCCAACTGCTGCACCAAGTCATGGGCTTGGGCCATGTGTACGCCGTTGCCGACGACCATGGCTGGCTTGCGGGCCTCCGCCAGCAGCTTCACCACCTCCTCGATGTCTTGCGGCGCGGCTTGAGGCGGGCGCGTGTTGAGATAGCCTCCAGTGTGGTGGATGAAGGGGGGCGACTCCAAGTCGACCTCGCCCACAATGGAGGCGCTACGCATCAGCACACATGCGGGACCCTGGCGACCGCTGGTGGCGTGCTTGATGGCAAGCTGAGTGCCCAGCACCGCCTCCTTGGCAGAGGTGGCCAGCGTGGTGTACTTCGTCATGGAGCGAAAGATGCTATGCAGGTCGACGCTGCCGTACTCGCCCGCGCCCGACTGGTTGGCGGGGTGCTGCGCCGATCCGCCGTCGGAGGTATCGGTGAGCACCAGCATGGGGGTACTGCTGAGGAAGGCCTCCATGATGCCAAAGCCGGCGTTTGAGCCCATGAAGAGACCTTGGCCCATGATGGCCGCTGTCTTGCCGGTGGCGCGCCCATAGGCATCGGCCATGATGGCGGCCGACTGCTCATGCCGCGCCAGGATGGTGCGCACCTTGTCGTCGTGGCCGAAGAGGCTGTCGTATATCTGACCGGTCCCGCCTCCGGGTATGCCAAAGAGGTACTCGATGCCGGCCTCTTCCAACACTTGGACGATCATGTCATTGGCTTTGGGCATTGGTGGTCTCCTCTCGTTTGGACGCTAGTACATTAACTACCTATGCCAAGTTGGTTATGACAACTTTGCCTGCGCTAGGCCACCTACAAGGGCATGGTTTACAGACTAACTGCCGCCTGACGCGCGGGCCGCTGGGTTGGTGGAGCCTTCTCCCATGTAGACTCCGCGCTCCCAACTGCGGTGCAGAGGGTCCTGCACATGCACTTCCATCTTGCCGACGCCTGCGACCTCGATCTCGACGTGGTCGCCCTCCTGCAACGGACCAAGTCCCTCGTGGTTGGTGCCACACATCAGCACGTCGCCGCTATTCATTGTCATGATGTTGGTGGCGAAGGCAATCAGTTCGGGCACCCAGTGCTCCATGTCGTCAGTGTTGTAGCGGTGGTACAACTCGCCGTTGTTCCAGAAGCTGATCACGACGTCGTTGGGGTCGGGGATCTCGTCAGCGGTGACGATACAGGGGCCGATAGGAGCGAAGGTATCGAATGACTTGCCCATCCAACTGCCGTTGCGCCAAGTGCGGCGCCCCTCGTAGCGGGCTGAGACGTCGATGACACAGGTATAGCCAAAGATGGCATCGCGGAAGTTTTCGGCGGTGATGTCCTTGGCAGGGCCCTTGATCACGACGCCGAGTTCAGCTTCATGGTGGAACACCCAAGCCTCCGTGAAGTTCGGGAGCATCACCGTGTCGTCGGGGCCGATGACGGCGTCGGGTGACTTGAGGAACATGTTCAAGGGCCGCGCTTCACGCTGGTCATGCTCCCAATAGTTGCCGATGCAGGCCAGTATCTTGCTGGGCCGTGGCAGGGGCGGTCGCAACTGCACGCTGCTCAAGGGTAGCACCTGCCCGCTGGCCGCGAGGCGCTCAAGCGCAGGGCGCAGCGAGTCGAAGTCGCTGATGATGCCCGACATGAGGACTTGGGGCGTCCAATTGGGCAGATGGGCCACAGCAGACTCGATGTTGACGACGCCGTCGTCCCTGAGTACACCGGGTATATGGCTGCGCTCGGCGGCTCCGGGGGTATCGTAAAAGACCAGCTTCATTGATCCTCTCCTAGAAACCTCTTCGGGAACCCCTGCCCTCAGTAGGGGAAAGTTTTGGCAGGGGTGGAAGGACAAGACCCCTGCGGGGAGGGGGATTGCGCCACCCCCTTAGACTCCATTTTTCTGGCGAACGATGGAGTCTGTTCGAGCTACGAGTCTATGTTGCATGCCGTTGGGTGTCAACGAAATGTCATTCGCCGGCGTTCCCGGCTCAGGGCCTAAGGCGGCAGACGGTGGTGAGGGCGTGGGATGCCCCTCGCCCCAGCGCTCTTTCGCGGCAGAACGAAGAGACCCTGGTCCACCACAACCCGCGGGTAGTTTGTGGATGTGTGTTGGGCAACCACAAGGGTTGCCTCTACGATGGTTGTGTGCGTCTGTAGGGGAGACTAGGAATGGTGGCATCCCGGACGTCTCCAACCCTCGTGGCTCCCAGCCCACAGTCTTTCAGACCTGACCCATTCCCGGAGCGCCTCTGGACAGGCCTGATGGCCGGGTATAATGGCCGGGCTGTATAGCCTGTATCGAGCCGGATGAAGCTCATATCAAGCCAGGATCTAGAAGGAGGTAATGTTATGGCCGAAGAGCAGGAGATTACGCCCGAGATGGTCCGTCGAATGGCGGCGATCCGTGGCATTGAGGTGGACCCGCAACGATTGGAGACAGTGGCTAAGGACTTGGACGTGAGCGTTCGCAAACTGGCCGAGGTCACCAAGGGGGCCCTCTTTGAGGTGGAGCCTGCCTTCATCGGGCCCATACGGTTCCCCACTGCAAACAGTGCACAGAGGAGGCAGTCATGAGCGAAGAGCTGGCCCAACTCACGATCACCGAAGCTACCGAGCTGGTAGAAAAGGGCCAAGCCTCCCCAGTGGACTTGGTCGAAGCCACCCTAGAGCGCATCGACCGGCTGGAGCCTCAGCTGAACGCCTTCATCACCGTGATGCGCGACCAAGCGCGCCGCGACGCCCAGCGGCTCACCTCGGAGTTGGCCCGCGGGCGTCGCCGTGGCCCGCTGCATGGGATACCACTGTCGCTAAAGGACCTCTACTACACCAAAGGCGTGCGAACCACGGCCGGTTCCAAGGTGTTGGCCGACTTCATCCCCGACTACGACGCCACCACAACGGCCAAGCTGAAGCGGGCCGGAGCGATCATCGTAGGCAAGAACAACCTGCACGAGTTTGCCCCCGGCTCAACCAATAACAACGCCCACTTCGGGCCGTGCCAAAACCCGTGGCTGCACGGACGGATTCCCGGCGGCTCCAGCGGAGGATCGGGGGCGGCGGTCGCCGCATCCATGACCATGGGGACGATGGGTACCGACACCGCTGGGTCGATACGCATCCCGTCGTGCATGTGCAGCCTTGTGGGCATGAAAGCAACCTATGGTCGAGTCAGCCGTTACGGTGTTGTGCCTCTCTCTTGGTCCCTAGACCATGCTGGGCCCATGACCCGCACCGTTGAGGACAACGCAATCATGCTGCAAGCCCTAGCAGGGTATGACCGCAATGACGCGTCGTCGTTGAGGGTGCCGGTGCCCGACTACTCGCAGGACATCGAAGGTGGCGTGCGCGGCCTCAAGGTCGGGCTACCCCGTGAGATATGGGACATGGAGTTCGACTCGGAGATAGCGGGCTTGGTGCGCCGGGCCGTGGGAGTTCTGGAAGAGTTGGGAGCCGAGGTGCGGGAACTGTCATTGCCCCTCGCCGAAGCCAGCTCCTACGCTGCCAATCTCATCAGCCGCGCCGAGTCTACCTCCATCCACGAGGAGTGGCTGGTGCAGCACGGCGCCGACTACGGCGACAACGTGAGGGGCCGCCTGCAGATGGGCGCCGCCGTGACCGCTGTCGACTACATCAAGGCGCAGCGCGTGAAGACACTGGTGCAACAGGAATTCGGAAAGGTGCTGGAGGAGGTGGACGTTCTGGCCACGCCCACATGCCCCATACCCGCCCACGGCATCAATGAGGACCCCACGGTGCCAGCAGGCCGACCCTTCGAGGGGCAGGGCATGATGACCCTCTACACCCGGCCCTTCGACGTCAGTGGCCAGCCCGCCATCACAGTGCCCTGTGGCTTCACCGGCGAGGGATTGCCCGCAGGACTGCACCTCGTGGGCCCATGGCTCGGCGAGGCGATGCTATTCCGCGCTGCGAACGCCTACGAGAAGGCCACCGAGTGGCACCTGCGCAGGCCTCCGGTGTAGAAATGCACGATCGGGGAGTAGGAAGAGCTTCCTACTCCCCGATCGGTGCCGTCAGAACCTGTGCTTGGTTGTCCCATCAGGCGACGCTGCCGGCTCACTCACCCCACGGTGTGGGACGGCCCGGTGCTGAACGACCGGGAGTTCCTTGATGGCCTCCCCGAACGTTGTGCAATTCCGCACTCATCCCCCGCCGCTAGGACAATCGCCACTGGGCCTTCTGGGTTCCGCTTTAAGGCCGGAATTACAGCAATACGTAGACTGGCCTCGGCCTTCCAGGGAGGCCAGAGCAGCGACGATTTCCGTTGACATTGCGGGCCTCCCGATGTACGCTAGCCCACAGCCAATTGCGCCCAATTCCGGGGCGTTATTGCCTGTCTATAACACATCGGGGCGGCTGTCGCCGGTGCCCCACAGGTCAGGGCACCACTCCTCAGGTGCCCTATTCCTCAGGTGGAGGTAGCGGAGTTGAACAACCGAGACTTCGTGGTCAGGTTCGCGGGAGACGGGGGACAGGGCGTTGTCACCGCCTCGGATATGCTGGCGAGGGCTGCTGCCACCGTGGGCTACCACGTTCTCACCTTCGCCACCTTTCCTTCCCAGATTCTGGGAGGCCCCACTTGGACCCAGACCCGCATCTCTCCCAACGAAATCAAGAGTGTGGGCGACGACCTCGACATCCTAGTGGCGCTCAACCTCGAAGCCTACGCCACCCACGCCGGAGAGGTGCGGGACGGCGGAGTGGTCATCTATGATTCCAAGTTTGAACTGCCCGAAGAGCAGCGGGCCTTGGGCATACCTCTCGACGAGTTGGCCAAGGAAGCAGGCGAGGCCCGATCGGCTAATATGGTGCTCATGGGGGCCTTGGCCCACTTGGTCAACATGCCTCAAGAGTATTTCGAGAACTTCGTCACCGAGCGCTTCAAGGGCCGGGACCGCATCATCGAGGCCAACCTCAAGGCCCTGAAGCTGGGCATGAACCATGTAGCCAACACCGAAATGCACCTAGTTGACTTGGAGCCCCCTAAGAAACCCTCCTACAACCAAGTGCTCATCAAGGGCAACGACGCCCTCTCTCTCGGGGCCGTGACCGCTGGCCTCGACTTCTATGCTGGCTACCCCATCTCTCCCGCCACACCTGTCCTGCTATATATGGAGCGGAATTTGGTGGGTGAGGGACAGGTCGCTTACCAAGTAAGCTCAGAAATCGAGTCCATCACCTCTATCCTAGGGGCAGGCTTCGCAGGCAAGAAGTCGATGACCGCTACCGCCGGGCCAGGTTTCTCTCTAATGACAGAGGGCTTGGGCCTAGCGTGGATGGCAGAGATACCCTGCGTGGTGGTCAACGTGCAGCGTGGCGGACCGGCTACGGGCCTTCCCACCAAGACGGAGCAGGCCGACCTGATGTGCGCACTGTACCCAGCCCATGGCGATGTTTGCCTGCCAGTGATTGCGCCGGGAACGGTGGAGGAGTGCTTCTACGCCGCCATCAGCGCCCTCAACTGGGCGGAGCGGTACCAAGGCCCGGTTGTAGTGCTCAGCGAGCACTCCCTAGCAGAGAGATCGCAGAACATACCCAAGCCCGACCTCTCCAAGGTGGTCACCGAGGACAGGGTCGTGTTTCTGGGGGATGGCGACGAGAACGGCGCTTACAAGCGCTACGAAAACCCGGAGCTGTCCCCCTTCCCTATTCCGGGGAGGCCCGGTGCCTACGTTGCCAACGGCAGCGAGCACGACAGCTACGGCGACACGACTCACCTGCCCCAGCACCATGTCCACATGACGGAACGCCGTTTCAGCAAGCTGAAGCTGCTGGAGGACGGCACCTACGAGAGCGAGAACAATCACTGTCCCATAGCGGTCATGCCTTGGGGCGGCTCCAAGGGGCCGGCGCGCGACGCCTACGATGAGCTCACGGAGGAGGGCGTCGAGCTTGCTTGGTACTACACTATGTACCTCCACCCTCTGCCGGCCGAGCTTCTGGAGGAGCTGAAGCAGAAGGATCTGGTGCTAGTGCCCGAGTTGAATTACCAAGGGCAATTCGCATCCATCTTGCGGTCTTGGGGAGTGAAAGCCGAAGCCATCACCCAATACACCGGGCTGCCCTTCAAGGCGCGGGACCTGGTGCAGAAGTTCTCTGAGCGAGCCAAGTCCAACGGGCGAGCCAACTCTAACGGCAACGGGCGGTGAAGAGATGACCAACAAGAACGCGGAATACGACTTCAAGTGGTGCCCCGGCTGCGGGGACTTCGGCGTCCGGCGCGCTTTGGAGTTCGCCACCCTTGAGCGCAACAAGCGTCTCGACCTCTCCATGGAGAGCAATGTCGTAGTAGCGGGCATCGGCTGCTCAGGCAACTTGGTGCACCTGCTGGAGGGGTCGCAGCCTTACGGGTTCCACGGTATCCATGGCCGGTCTCTACCCTTGTCCATGGGGGTGAAGATGGCCCGCCCTGAGCTCAACGTGATAGTCGTGGCAGGCGACGGCGACTTCCTGAGCATCGGGGCGGAGCACATCGCTCCACAGGCAGCCCGCAATCTCAATTGCTGCGCCGTGATAATGGACAATGGCGTGTACGGTCTCACCAAGGGCCAGAGCTCGCCGACCACTGAGATCGGGGAAATCACCAGTTCCACACCCTTCGGTAAGCCCGAGGACTCGTTGGATCCCTTCGAGTTGTATATGGCCGTGGGCGTCTCTTTCATCGCTTCCAGCATGTCCAGCCAAGTGCGTGAGTTGTCAAAGCTCATCGGACAAGCCATGGACCACCCTGGGTTCTCCATAGTGCATGTGCAGTCTCCCTGCACCACCTACAACGACACCTATGAACAGTTGAAGGGCAACGTCAAGAAGGGTATCGAGCCCCTAGCGTACGCGCTGCCCGAAAGCCACGATTCCGGCGACAAGGAATCAGCGTACAAGGTCATACGGAGCCCCGGCGTGCCCCTCGGCGTAATCTTCCGCGAGGTTCGCCCCACACTGAACCAGCGTATGCAGGATATCCACGGCAAAGCCACCCACAGGACGCCAGACCAGCTACTTGGCGCTTACGACCTGTAGAGAGCTTCCCATGGCACACGGCGGAAAAGCCATCTGCGTGGCTCAGTTCGCTCAGTGTGTCTCTTATTGGTTCAGCCAATACAGGACTGACACCAGTGCCCATAAACGCGCTGGTTATTACCCAGGGTACTGCTGTCTCCTAAACCGGCTACCCAAGAAAGTAATGCTACGAGGTTACTTGGATTTTAGTGACTTGGTGGACATCGCCACTTGGGGCAGCAACAACAATGGACGCAACGCCGTAGGAAACGTCACCGCGAGCAACTCACGCTGTGATGTGAGACTGATAACCAAACTGGATTATGATTTGAGGGCACAGCCGGCGAACGCGTTAAAGGCCATGTCAGTTATTGACGGCTTTGATGAGGTATACGCGAGCAAGGCGCTGATGTTCATGGATCCAGACAACTTTGTGGCTCAGGACAATCAACATATGCGAGAGGGTCTCAAGCCATACTATGAAGCTAAACACATACCACAGTCTGGGGGCAAGAGGTACGCAGGGTTGCTCAGGCTCTGCAGAGGGCTCCAAGACACGATAGCCGGGCTAAAGATACCTCCACCTGCACCTAGTTACGAGTATCCGAACATCCCCAGAGGAGCCGACGGAAAGTGGCTGCTCGCCGATATCCAGCAGGCGATGTTCCAGTTCACCAAAAAAGGCGGCAGTATCAAGGACTGTTAACCCCGGCTCAACGCGACCTAGTAGGCGACGGATCGCGCTATACAGGTTCCCCGCGGTTCTCTGCCTCGTACTTGGACGGGCACTTCACGATGACCGACTCTGCGTGGAAAGTACCGCCTTGGTAACTCCCTTCAAGCACGATCTCCGAGTGCTCGTTGTCGAACAAGTCGGGCACCACCCCACTGTAGAAAGCTCCCAGACGGCTCTGCCCTTCCATCAGGGCAAAACTGTGGTCCAATGTACCTTGGGGCAGGACGTGGGACTCGGGGGCTAGGGTGCCCACCACTCGGACCGGGCGGCCCGCCATGTTGGAGTCATCCTCGAAGAACTCAGAGACGGTGAGGTAGTAGCGCCCGTTGTCCCCGAAGGCAGTGTATACGAGGTATCCGAGGCTCAACCCCATCACCGCAAGCAGCAAGACCAGTCGGGTCTTGTTGTTGATGAGGCTGTTGCCCTGCCGGGGGGCCTGCTGCCCTGTGTCCAGTTCAGACATGAGTTACCCTTAGAATACAGCTTCTTCCAGAAGACGCGCAACCGACCGGCGGCAATCGACTTGAAAAATGCGGGGGTCAGCCTTGATAGCTCACTACAGATCCCCTCAGCTATCCAAGTCCCGGTTCCTAGCTGGACTTCAGTGCCTGAAGCGACTTTATCTCGAATGTCACCACCGCGAGCTTGCCGACCCGGTGGGCGCGAGCCAACAGGCTGTTTTCGACACCGGACACGCTGTGGGTGAATTGGCTAGGCGCCGTTTCCCCGGCGGTGTACTGGTGGCGGAGCCGTACTTCGAGCATTTCCAAGCCGTGAATACCACTCAAGCTCTCCTGCGCGACCCATCTATTCCGGCCCTCTATGAGCCTGCTTTTTCCTTCGAAGGCATCAGGACAAGGGTCGACGTGCTTTGCAGAAATCGCGGGCGCACATTCGACCTCATCGAGGTCAAGTCTACTGCCAGCGCCAAGGACGAGCACATCCCTGACGTGGCTGTGCAGATGCATGTGGTGGAAGGGTGCGGAATCCCCATCCGACGTGCGTACCTCATGCACATCAACACGACCTACGTCTATCCGGGAGGTGACCATGACCTAGGCCAATTGTTCTCGCTGAGGGACGTGACTGATGAAGTCAGGGGCTATGCAGAAGAGGAGATGCTGGACGAATTGTCCCAGATGTGGGAATCGTTGGAGCAGACCGAGACGCTGGATATCGAGACGGGGCGACATTGCATACGGCCGTACACCTGCCCCTTTTTCGGGCATTGCCACCGCGGTGAGCCCGACCACCCAATCAGGCTGTTGCCGAGCTTGACATTGAGGACTTACGAACGGCTGAAGGCTGCGGGCATCAGCAACGTTGACAGCATCCCCTCCGACTTCCCCGGCCTCTCCGCGTTACAACGTCGCGCCCGTGACAGTGCGATATCAGGCGAGGCATTCGTCGGCGCGGACTTAGCGGCACGATTGGCCGACATTTCCTTCCCAGCCAGCTTCCTGGACTTTGAGGCCCTGAGCTCGGCGGTTCCGATGTACGTCGGCACGCGACCGTTTCAAGCGATCCCCTTTCAGTGGTCTCTCCATGTGCGAGAGGCGGACGGCAGGTTGCAGCATAAAGCGTTCCTTGCCGAAGGCTCCCAGGACCCAAGGGAGGCGCTTGTAATTCGCCTGCTGGCCGACATTCCATCCACCGGCAGCATAGTCACATACTCCAACTACGAGCGGTCCGTGTTGAGGGGACTCGCTCAAACATTCCCGCAGTACGAGAGCTCTCTGCTTGCCCTCTGCGACCGAATCACCGACCTATACCGTCTCATCAGGGGCCACTACTACCACCCCGCCTTTCACGGCAGCTTCTCCATCAAGTCCGTCCTCCCTGCTATAGCTCCCGACCTGTCCTACGAAGGCCTGGAAATCGTTGAAGGTCGAGCCGCGGCCGCTGCATACGCCCGCTCCATCGCCGCACGCACCCCACCCTCGGAACGTGCTAGCATCAGGGAATCGCTGCTCGCCTACTGCGAGCGGGACACCGAGGCAATGTTGCATGTGTATGAGGCGCTGATGGTGGAGGCTGGCGGGTAGGGCGACCTCGGGTTTTCGAGTACACCACGGGCACTAGGAGGCGCCGCGAGCATCTTAGGAATCACCAACAGGACAAGAGGGTGACCTGCTTGAATGGACCGACATCGCAGATCTGTGTTCGTGATACGCGGTTTAGCTGGTCCCCCGTCCTCCTACGTCGCTGCCTTCCTCCAGGCGCTCTCGGAGGGTGTGGATCTCTTGTTCCACCTCCCGTTGTCTGCGGGCGAGGAAGAAGGTGTATAGGAAGAGCACTATCCAAGTGATAGCGAAGGCGGCGAACAGGTAGACGAGATTGTCGGACATGAAGTGGCCCCTAGCCTTCCAAGAGTCCCTGTCTTTGGGCGATGTAGGTCAACTCCCTAGCCTCATCCTCCACCACGCGCAAGGAGAACCTCTGCCAGAGGAGCAGGGCGAACAGAATGGTGAAGGTCAACACCGAGAACATCAACACTGAGTAGATGTCTGAGCCGATGCTGCCGGATTCGGCAGCAGGCCCCACGACTAATTCAGGGTGCTGGCCACGCCACCATTCAGTGGCAAAGTAGATGATGGGCACGTCAGCGAAGCCAATGATCCCCACCACGGCAGCATAACGGGCACCTTGCGCCGGGCTGGGAGCGTAGTTGCGCAGCACCAGATATCCCACGTATATCAGCCAGAGTACCAGGGTGGTGGTGAGCTTGGGTTCCCAAGCCCACCATACGCCCCAAACAGGTTTGGCCCAGATGATTCCCGTGATCAGCACGATGGTGGCCAAGACCACGCCAATCTCAGCCGATGCGTGGGCCAAGGCGTCCCAGCGGGGACTACGTTTCCACAGATAGCCCACGCTGCCCACCAGGACTACGAAGAATGCCAGAAAGGCAACCCAAGCCAGGGGCACATGGAAATAAATGATGCGGTAGACGTCGCCCTGAATCCTGTCGGCAGGGACCCATAGGAAGATGAGATAGAGGTCGGCCATCATCAACGCTGCGCCCAGCAACAGCAACCCGATCTTTGGCTTCATACCGGACATCAAGCCCCGGCCTGCCTTTGAATTCGTTGCTGCGCCTCTACTCGTCACCCGTTCCTCCTAGCGTCCAATCGACAAATCATCCAGTCCAACTCCTCTACGACCTGCGCTAACTGGCACCTACTCCTCCAACACTGCGCGGAACATCCACGGACATACTACGATAAATACGGCGTCAAATATGCCCAGCAGAGGGTACCAGCCACCGGATGACAGAATCCCCTCGCCGTTTATAGCCATGGTAGTGGTCTCCACGGCCGCGATAAGCGCCGGGGCTACTATGGGGAAGAAGAGCGTGGGGAGCAGGATTTCTCGCGACCTAGTCTGAACGGCTATGGCGGCGAACAGAGTACCCACAGCGGCGAACCCGATCGTGACCAGTACGAGGCTCAAGGCCAATGCCGGGGTAAAGCCGGCAAAGTTGAACATGATGCCATAGATGGGAAGCAGCACCGCTTGCACAGCCAGCATAAACACCAAGATGCCCAGCATCTTGCCGAAGAAGAGTACGTCGCCACTCACGGGGCACAGCAACAGCCCTTCTAGGCTGCCGCGCTCTTTCTCAGCAGAGAAAGCGCGATTCATGGCCAGCACACCGGCGAAGGCGAAAGCCACCCAGAGAACGCCCGGGGCCAAGGTGGGCGTGATATCGAGAGCGAAGTTGAACACCACTAGGACGACCACTCCGAACACCACCACCGAAAGGACGACATCTTTGGTGCGGGTTTCCAGCAGGATGTCCTTAGCCGCCAGCGTGAGCACCGGCTTCAACGTCGAGGTCACGACGCCACTCCCAATGCGTGACGGTACCCGTGGAGAAAGTCAACGGGGTCCAGTTGGTCTTTCGGTCTATCGAAGACGAGGGCTCCGCGCGATAGCACCACCACCCTGTCGGCCCATTCCAGGCCCCGTTCCAAACTGTGCGTGGCCATCAGCACACTGCCTACATTGCCCCCGTTGCCCCCGTTGGTAGCCCACCGCCTCACCAACCCGCCCAGCAGTTCGACTCCCTCGGCATCGAGGCCTGCTTCAGGTTCGTCCAACAAGAGCAGGCTGGGGCGATGTAGTATGGCCCGGGCGATGGCCAGTCGCTTCTGTTGGCCATTCGAGAGGCTACGCACCCGATGTTGGGCCATCTGTTCCATACCCACGGCCCGCAGCGCCTCATCAATATGTTGCGACAGGTCGCGCAAGCCGAACATCCTGCCGTAGAAGCGAAGGTTCTCGATACCCGTCATGTCTTCGTAGAGCATATGGTTGTGGGACACCAGACCGATGTGCCGGGCGGCCGCGGTTGTATGAGATCGGATATCGTGCTGCGCCACCCTTACCGTCCCAGCGTCAGCGCGGGCCTGCGTGGATACGACTTTCAGCAGGGTCGTCTTGCCAGCGCCGTTGGCTCCAAACAGGGCGACGCATTCTCCCCAGCCCACGGTGAGGTTGAGGTCCCACAAGACTGGCGCACGGCCGTAACCCTTGCGCAACCCCTGCACATGTAGTGCAGACGGCTCACCGCTCGCCGTACCTGTGACTGGCCGTGGGTCGGACAATTTTTGTGGGAACTTCGTGTCGGCTAACCCCATCGCGGACAGCATACTAACGCCGACAGCGATGATAATGAAGTTGTGAAAGATTTCGCAAGCTTACCCGTAGCCACCGGCACAGGGAGGGACTGCTAGCCTTAGCTGCGTCTCCCGGCATCTGCTCTTACATTCGTATTTGACACCTTTCCCGTAGGAGGCATAGGATGGCGCTTGCGTCTCCAGGGCTTTAGCCGTCAAGGCCCATATGTTGAGGTTGGGGAGGAAGAGTGCTTCGAAAGAGTCCTGACAATGTCAAGCAGGCACCAGCTAGCGACACGACCAGGGTGCCCCCAGGCCAATTCGTAACCGAGAAGTTCCCTGTGTTGACTTACGGGCCGACACCAAAGGTCGATATAGCCAGTTGGCAACTGCGTTTGTTCGGGGAGGTGGAGCAGGAAGCAGTGCTGGATTGGCCGGCTTTCTTGCAACTGCCTTGGAGCAAGATCGACGGTGACTTCCACTGCGTGACACAGTGGAGCGCTCTGGACAACACTTGGGAGGGAGTAGCCTTCGCTGAGATCGCCAAACTCGTCGCCTTGAAGCCGAGCGCCAAACATGTGATGGCACACTGTTCGGGCGGATACACCACCAACGTGCCTCTGGACCTACTCATGCACCCAGGGTGCATGCTCGCGCACAAGCACAACGGCGAGGAGTTGTCCCTAGACCACGGTTGGCCTGTAAGGCTACTGGTGCCGATGCGGTACGGCTGGAAGAGCGCCAAGTGGCTAAGCGCTCTGGAACTGATGGCCGAGGACCGGCCAGGGTTCTGGGAAGAGCGCGGCTACCACAACGATGGCGACCCCTGGAAGCAGGAGCGCTTCTGGCCCGAGCTCACAGGTTAGGCCGCCAAACGGCGGGCAGGCTGCATGGGCACCTCTCGCTTGACGACGGGGAGCACTGGCCGCGCCGGCGCTACCCTATCCTCGATGTCCTTCAGCAACCCGCACTGTAGGCAGCTGATGTAACGACCGTGGATGTCCCGGGTCAGCGAGAGGTCTCCGCCACACCTAGGGCACCCTTTCAGGAAGAGGGCTGGCTTTTCTAAACTTAGGTTCACAGCATCCAACTCCGTAAGTTTTATCCAAAAGGTATTATGGTACTTGACACGATGTGTGTCAAGTATTAGGATGACATTCGAGGCAAGTAATTGGATCAAAAGCGACGAACTCAACGGCGTACCGAGGCCTACCAGGCCTCTCCTCCGCGCATACGCATCAGGCCTGACCATACCTCCTTAGCCAAACGCAATCAGGGCAATTCAGCCCCCGAACCCACCAAGCCGCCCTCTCAGAATAACGAGGCCAATCCGCGCGGCACCGATGGGGTATACGTCATCAGCGTGGCGGCCCGCCTGCTGGAAATGCACCCTCAGACCCTGCGCAAGTACGAGCGCTTAGGCTTGGTGCAGCCAGCGCGGACCATCGGCATGCTGCGCCTGTACTCCGAGGAGGACCTCTACCAGCTGCGTCTGATACGCCATATGGAAGAGACGCTTGGCCTCAATCTTGCTGGCGTAGAGTGGGCTCTCACTTTGGTGAGCCAACTCTTGGGGATGCACCGCAGACTGAGCCAACTGGCCGAGGCAGAGCTCTTGAATCGTGTCCTCCAGCAGGAGATGCAGCGTCTCTTCTCCGCTATGAACCTGCCACTTAACGACACACCCGCTGATCGGGGCCAGACAGATGAGGGACGACCCAATGAGTGAGAGTTTTGTGCCTGATGGAACCCGATCGTCGGGAGGGGAGCAAGCCATCCCATCAGATGTTGCTGAAGTCCAAGAACCGTGGCCTACGGAAGATCAGGTGTCGACTCTGAGTTCGCAACTGGACGAGATGCGCATGGCCCTGCAACGGGTACAAGCCGACTTCGTCAACTACAAGCGACGGTCCGACCAAGAGCGCGAGGATATGGTGCGACACCTCAACGCGGGGCTGATCACCAAACTGCTGCCGGTATTAGATGATTTGGGAATGGCGTTGGACCATATTCCCGAAGTCCCCGAAGGAAGGGCTTGGGCGGAAGGTGTGGGGCTGATCAACCGCAAGATCCACACTATCCTCGAGTCGGAGGGTGCGTCAGCCATCGAGGCCGAGGGCAGTGAGTTCAACCCGTCCCAGCACGAGGCTCTGGGGTTCCAAGAGACTGCCACCTACCAAGAAGGACAGGTAGTGTCGGTGGTGAGACAAGGCTACACTCTGAACGGTCGCGTATTGCGTCCGGCACAGGTGATATTGGCCCGAAACCCGGAGTTGTCCCGATAAAAGTTGAATGAATATGCCTCTCGCCCACGGAGTGACCGTGGGACAAGGTCCCGCGTTTCGAAGAACAGGTCGCAAACAATAAGGAGGTCAGGAGATGCCTAAAGTCCTGGGAATTGACCTAGGCACTACCAACTCGGTGGCCAGCGTTATCGAGGCCAGCGAGGCAACCGTCGTGGAGAATGCCGAGGGTGGACGCATCACCCCTTCGGTGGTGGCAGTGAACCCCCGCTCGTCAGAGATGTACGTTGGCCAGATGGCCAAGAGGCAAGCAGTTACTAACCCGGAGAACACTATCTTCTCCGTTAAGCGGCTCATGGGGCGAAAATTTGACGACGCCGACGTCCAACGAGCTGCCACCATGCTGCCCTACAAGATCACACGGGCGCCCAATGGCGATGCCCATGTTCAGATGGGCGACAAGACATACGCTCCGCCCCAAATCGCTGCTATGGTGCTGCAGAAGATCAAGCAGGACTCCGAGGCCAAGCTGGGCGAGAAGATTGGGCAAGCAGTCATCACCGTGCCTGCCTACTTCAACGATGCTCAGAGGCAAGCCACAATGGACGCTGGCCAGATCGCTGGCTTGGAGGTGCTGCGCATCATCAACGAGCCGACCGCGGCGTCTCTGGTCTACGGTATGGACAAGCAGGGCTCAAACAGCAAAATCGCCGTCTTTGATTTGGGTGGAGGCACCTTCGACATCACCCTGCTGGAGATGGGCGAGGGCGTTCTCGAAGTCAAGTCCACCAACGGTGACACATACCTCGGCGGAGACGACTTCGATCAGGAAATCATGAACTGGCTGATTCGCGAGTTCCGCCAAGAAACCGGGATCGATCTGACCACAGACCGCATGGCGGTGCAGCGTTTACGAGACGCCGCCGAGAAAGGGAAGGTCGAGCTCTCCACGGTGCTGGAGACGGAAATCAACCTGCCTTTCATCACCGCCGATGCCAGCGGCCCCAAGCACTTGGTGCTCACCCTCAGCCGCTCGCGTCTGGAGCAGATGGTCTCGACCCTACTGGACCGGGTGCAGCAGCCGTGTCAGCAGGCCCTGCATGACGCTGGCTGGTCTGCTTCCGACGTGGGAGAGGTCATCTTGGTGGGGGGCATGACACGCATGCCCTCGGTGCAACAGAAGGTGGGACAGATGTTCTCCAAGGAGCCCCACCGCAACGTCAACCCCGACGAGGCTGTGGCCCTTGGGGCTGCCGTTCAGGGTGGCGTCCTGACCGGCGATGTGCGGGACATACTGCTGTTGGACGTGACGCCCCTGACGCTGGGTCTGGAGACTTTGGGCGGAGTCTCCACGGCATTGATAGCTCGCAACACCACAATACCCACCGCCAAGACTGAGACCTTCACCACAGCCGCCGATGGACAAACCAGCGTTGAGATTCATGTGCTGCAGGGCGAGCGCCCCATGTCAACGGACAACAAGTCTATCGGTCGCTTCATCCTCGATAGGCTTCTGCCCGCCGCACGTGGCATCCCCCAGATCGAGGTGACCTTCGACATCGACGCCAACGGCATCCTGAGCGTAGCTGCCAAGGATAAGGGCACCGGGCGTGAGCAGAAGATCGTGATCCAACCCGATTCCGGATTGGCCAAGAACGACATCGAGCGAATGGTCAATGAGGCACAGCAGTTCGCCGCCGATGACCAACGCAAGCGCAGCGAGGCCGAAATACGCAATCAGGCCGAGAGTCTGGTCTACAACACCGAAAAGATGCTGGCTGACAACGCCGACAAGGTGCCTGAAGACCTCAAGCAAGAAGTTGAAGGCAAGGTGGCCACCCTCAAGACGGCCATCCAGAACAACGATGTGGCAGCCATGCAATCGGGCGTCGATGACCTGAACGCCAGCGTGCAGCGTCTGGGCCAAGCCGTTTACAGCCAGACAAGCGCTCCCACAGGGCCTGACGGGGGTGTTGGCCCGGACGAAGGTGACCAGCCCAGCGGGACAGTCGAAGGCGAATATCGCGAAATCTAGAGTCCACCCCCAAAATGGGGCGGATTCCAGCCGGTTTGGGAGTATAATAATCTAGGTCAAAGGCAGCCGAGGTGAGAGCAACATGGCGGAGACAGTCCAAGGATCAGAAGAAGGCATAACAATCGGCAGAGGAGTCGCGCAAAGCGCCCAGGTTGCAGAGGAAGAGCTCAACCCACTGCAAATGTATGGTCTGGGCCTGCTGGAGCGGGTGATGGCCGTGCGACGAAGCTATGAAGACGATCCGGGCAAGGATGCTTGGATGGTGAACGCAATCAACCGCGCTGTCTACGCCGCCTATCTCGACTGTGTCGACGAGGGTGTAGGCGAAAGTGCCAAAGCGCTGCTACGGCAAGGGGCAGACGAGTAGGGCCAGGCACCTTCCGTCGACTAGCCAGTACGCATGTCCTTGACTACCGGGGGTAGCCACCCGTTAGTCCGGGAATCCGTACACCATGTAATCCCCTAGTTCCTCTTCTTGTGCAGTGCTTCCGTGCCCACTATTTCGGCAACTTGGAGTGGAGCGGGGCGACCCGGGGGAGACTCAAATCAGCCGATGCACTGGGAAGATGGTCTGCTCCACGGCTTGGACTGTCTCTTCAGCGAACTTCCACATCTGGGCCCGTAGCGGTTCATCAACCTCCGGTGTCGTGGTATCGCGGAGGGCCTCCAACCCGTAGCGCTCGGTGAAGCCTTGGGGTATCCGGTCCGGCCACTCGGCCCCCAGCATGATGCCATAGGCCAGTGACCAACAGCGGGCCACCGCTCCCTGATCATAACCACCACCACCCATCGCAACCCACGGTAGCCCCAGATTGGCTAGCTCGTTAACGGCTTGCGTATAGCCTTGAGACGTCAGCATCAGGTGGGTCAAGGGATCGGTCTGGTAACTGTCGATGCCCAGTTGCCCAACAAGTACGTCGGGCTTGAAGGCATCCACCAGTGGCGGCACCACTTTGCGGAATGCCCACATGTATATCTCGTCGCCGGTATAGGGGAAGAGCGGTACATTGACCGAATATCCCCGGCCGTCGCCTATGCCTGCCTCCTCTACATGGCCCGTTCCAGGGAACAGGAACCGCCCGGATTCGTGGATAGATATAGTCAGCACTTGGTCCGAGTCATAGAAGACGTTCTGAACACCATCTCCATGGTGCGCGTCGATGTCTACGTAGAGTACCCTCATACCATGGGACAGCAGGTACTGGATCGCCACGGCTGGGTCGTTGAATACGCAGAAGCCCGACGCGTGGCCAGCCGCCGCATGGTGTAGCCCTCCCGACACATTGAAGCCAACGTCCACCTCGCCATCGGCAACAAGATGAGCGGCCACCAAGGAAGCCCCGGTGCTGAGGCAGGCGGCCTCGTACATTCCTGGATAGGTAGGGTTGTCGCCTCCCGATCCAAAGTTGAAGAGCGCCTGGTTGTGCATACCCAGACCGTTGCTGAAGCTCTTCACCGCCTCAAGATACTCGGAGGCGTGCACTGTGAGAATCTCAGCGTCGGTGGCCGGCCTTGGCGTGACGAGAGCCGAGCCCTCGTAGGCGAATGCACCATAGGCGTCCAGCAGCTCGTAGGTATAGCGCAGGCGGGTGGCCTTCAGAGGATGGTCGTCCCGTAAGACGTGACTCGCGAGAGCGTCGTCGTAGACGAAGGCCGCTTTCTTGGCCATTGGGCGCTCCTTCCATCACCGCGATAGCCGCCGTCTGGGTGGTACTACCCAGGAACGCTGTGGCGGGTGATGTTTCCAGTGTGAGGGCTGTAGTAACATATTAGCCACGCGGGCGAAAAGAGGAAACTGGCCATGACCACACAGCCCAAGCTGCTCACCGCCGACGACTTGCTGCGCCTTCACATTCAGGGCATCCGTGGAGAGCTGGTTCGAGGGGTATTTTACGAAACGATGCCATCAGGACGAGAACATGGCACCATCGCTGCCAAACTGTCGTTTCTTTTGGGCAGCTCGGTATGGCCCAGGAAATTGGGAGCGCTAACCACCTCAGACTCAGGCGTCTGGCTAGAGCGCAATCCCGATACCGTGCGCGAACCGGACATCGCCTACTTCTCGGCGGCAAAGTCCCAGCCAAGAGTACGGGTCACAGGCTATTCCGAGGACCTCCCCGATCTGGTAGTCGAAATTGTCTCGCCGAACGACACGCAACGTGAGGTGTCGGAGAAGGCCTCCATGTGGTTGGGATTCGGGGTCCGGCTCGTCTGGGTGGTCCAGCCCGACACTCGCGCCGTGGACGTCTACGTTGAAGGCGATGACAAGACCACCATAACTGACAGTGACTTCTTAGATGGCGGGGACGTGCTGCCCGGATGCAGGCGCCTGGTCCGCGATATATTCGATTCCTAACCACTGAAATTTGCGACATCGGCGCAACAGCAAGGCATCGTATCATCCGACCCTACTCGAAAGGAGACTCCTTGACCACTCCAGAGAGACAGGCCTACCTCGACTCGATTCTGAAAGAGCGTGGCTATGTGTTTGACATGCACAAGATCATGGCCAGCGCCGATTTCGAATGGCTGAAGGCACTGACGCCCTTCACTGTTTACTCCTACACCGGTCAGCGAATTCTGGACCGCAAGACCAAGGAACTCATCCAGACGGCAGTGGAGACCGCCTTAAAGGCGGATGTGGACCAGATACGCGAGCACATACGTTTGGCCATAGAGCACGGAGCCAGCCCCCAAGAGGTGCTAGAAGCCTTAGAGTGCGTGGTCCTGCCTATGGGCATGCTGGCACTGAGACGTGGCCTACAGGCATGGGCCGCCGAGACCGGACTTGAAATGCTGGAGCCGAAAGCCCTGGACGCCTAAGTACTGGTAGGACTATCGGCCCCGGAATCACAGCCTTACGATCGTGCGTCCCCCTCACCCTCTCCCGCTAGGGGAGAGGGGATTCTTAGGACGGGCTCATCCTGGGACTCACGCCGTACTCGACTCTCCTAGAGGGCTCGGCTCAGGGAGTAGGAGTGCTCGTCGGTGGTGATGAACTCCAGTAGGACCGCTTGGCCTTCCTGCTCGGTCACGCGGCGGGCCCGCTGGAAGGCGGGTCCGATTTCCGCGGGGTCGACGATGCGCTCGGCGTAGCCTCCCATGGCCCTGCCCAAGTCGGCGTAGTCGCCGCCAAGGCTGCGGGTGTTGTACAGCTCGTGAGAGGTGCGCATGGCGCCTGTTTCGACGGCCATTGTGGAGTTGTTCAGCACTACGCAGACTATTGGAATCCGGCAGCGCACTGCTGTCTCGAAGTCCAGCCCTGTCATGCCAAAGGCAGCGTCGCCCATGAAGTTAACGCACATCTTCTCCGGGGCCGCCAGCTTGGCGCCGATGTTCAGGCCCAAGCCAGTGCCCAACCCGTGGGACTTGCCCCAGCCGATGTAGCTACGGGGGCCACCGGCTTCGTAGAAGGGCACGATCTGGTTACGGGGCCCGCCAGAGTCATGGGTTACGATGGCTTCGTTGGGGTCGATGGTGTGCATGAACTCCCAGAGCACGCGGTAGGGGTTTATGGGTGCGTCGTTGGAGGTGAGTTTGGGCATCCACTCCGCGAGCCACGTTTCTTTGCACTTGGCTATTTCGCCCGTTACGCCGTTCCCAGCGCTGCTCTGGCCGTGCAGCCGGTCGCGCACGGCATCTATCAGCTGGTGTAGCACCAGCTTGGCATCGCCCACCACGGGGTAATCGATGTCGTAGCTCTTGTTGATGTCCGTCTCGTCGTTGGTGGCTTGGATCATCACCTTACCCAGCGGGATGTTGGTAACCATGCCGTGCTTGGTGAAGCTGGTGCCAATGCCGAACACCACGTCGGCATCCCTCAAGAACTGGTACACCGGGGCCGGCATGACACCGCTGCCTGCGCCCAGAGCCAAGGGGTGCCTCTCGGGGAAGGCGCTCTTTCCTGCCAAGGTGGTCATCACTGGTATCTGTAGTAGCTCGGCCAACTCCAGAAGCTCTTCACAGGCCTCGGCATACATCACGCCTTGGCCAGCGTGGACGATGGGGGCACGGGCTTCCATCAGCACCCGCGCCACTTGGTCGATGTCTCGCGGGTCGGCGGAGGAACGGGCGGTCTTCACCGGACGGTAGCCTAGGGCCGACTCGTCGACCTCTTCCAGACCCACGTCAGCGGGAATCTCCACCATAACCGGGCCGGGACGCCCCATCCTCACCGAGGAGAAGGCACGTCGCATCACCTCAGACACACGGTCGGAGGTGTTCACCTCTTCCACTCGCTTGGTGACCGAGGCGTAGCTCTCGCGGGAATTGAAGTGTGGCTCCACTCCGGCTAGGCTCAGGGCGTTGCCCATGGGTAGCAGCAGCATCGGCACCGAATCGCAGAAGGCCGTGGCGACTCCTGAGTAAGCGTTCTCCGCGCCTGGGCCGTACTGGCAGGCGAAGACTCCGGGCTTGGCACCGTTGGTGATGCGGCTGTACCCGTCGGCTATGCCGACTCCCACGCGCTCTTGGCGACAGACGATGGGCCGAATGCCCGCGGCTGCGCAGGCTTCGATTACCGGTGTGGTGGGGAAGCAGGGCAGGTATTCCACCCCTTCCCGCTTCAGAATCTCAGCGACTGCGTCAACGGTACGCATGATGTGCCTCCTCTCAAGGCGCCGTTCCTTGGCTCCCTCGAAGCCTGCTTGAAGACGGGGAGGCCGGAACGTTATTTGGCGGTATTGTAACCCAGCACTGTGGCCACTACTACCTGAAGCTTGCGGCGCTCCGCAGATTGGGAGCGCACCGCGCGGGCTATTTGGTACGCAGGACCTCCTTGGCCACGGCAATGGCGCTCCAGGCTGCGGGGAAACCGGTGTAAATGGAGAGGTGCATGAAGAGCTCCATCACCTGCGGCTTGGTCAGGCCTACCCGCAGAGCTGCCTCCACGTAGGTGCGTATCATCCGCTCCCGTCCCAGTACCGTGAGGCCGGAGAGGGTGCAGATGACGCGGGACTGCATGTCGAGGCCGGGCCGTGACCATATGGCACCCCACAGGTATTCCCGGGAATAGCGCTCGCGGGCTTGGTCCACCTCGGCCAGGGGTCCAGACGTATCGGTGTCCGGGTCGTCCAGTATCTCTCGCCTCTTGGCGACACCACGCTGGAACAGTTGCTCGACGTCCTCTGTCGGGTCATAAATGCGCTCTGCCTGCACGGAGAGGCCCTTCTCTTGGAACACTGTGCTGGCAACCCGCATGGCACTGTTCACCAAGGGCGCACCGACGTAGAAGAAGAGGTGCATCAGGGCTTCCACCACCTGCTCCGGCGGTATGCCTACGTTGAGGGCGCCTTCGATGTAGGCCTTCAACTGCGGCTCCCGGTCCAAGGCGGTGAGGGCGGCGATGGTGGCAAAGCAACGGTGTTCCATGGAAAGCAGGTCGCGGTCCCACACGAGACCGAAGGCTGCCTCGCCGATGATACGCTCCAAGTCCGGGGCAATCTGATGATGGGGCTGTAAGGGGAGGGACTTGCCGTCGGGCCCAACCCGACCCAACCGGCCGCGCACACGGTGGCCAGCCTCAAAGCGCTCTTCCAAAGTGGACATGTGTTCCTCCTAATTGGGGGCTAGCAAGGGTGAAATCTAGGGGTGAAACGACGGCGAGTATAGCACGACACCTACGACACCTTCCGAGGACTCCGGCCGTTGTGCATTGGGTCGGGGGAGAGGATAATCGCGGCATCCGGGCAAGGGGGTATCCCATGAAGGTATCAGGGTTGGACCACCTAGTGTTGCACGTTCGTGATATGGCTCGAGCCAGAAAGTTCTACGTCGACGTGCTTGGCATGACCATTGAGCGGGAGAACTCGTGGCAGACGTTCATGCACTGTGGCAGCCAAGGTGTGGCCCTGTTTGAGGTGCAGGACTCTGAGTTCCTGCCGGGCCACGACTTGAACCACTTAGCGCTTGTGGTGGACGAGGGGACTCGCGAGTCCATCAAGGAGACACTGGAGCAAGCCGGGACAACAGTGGAGGCACGCGACGGGGACCCAACCTGTCTGTACTTCGACGATCCCGACGGGCATCGCATTCAGATCCTCTACCCTGGCTTCCGGGCTTTCACCAGCGGGGCAGGTGAGAAGGTGGCGGTCGCTTAGGTCGTTGGGTCGGCCCCGTCTCCGAGGATAACTGGATCACCAGCGTCCGGCTCTTCGACTGCGTACGAGGACGCTACCCGCACATCCTCGTACTCCGCTCAGGACGAACGGATGTGGGGCGGGGTTTACGCGGACCGTCAAGGATTCGTGCCCATTTTCGCAGCAATTCGCCATGGGTCGCTTGGCCACGTGCACCTATCAGATTGGGTCAGGTCAGATTGGGTCAGGCAAAATGGGTCACGCCTTGCGGGGCACGGACTTGTCTTCCAGTCCAGGCCATGGATGAGTGCGACATTGGGGGTACGCTGGCCGGTACAGGGCAGGTTCGACTGACCATTCACCCCAATCCCCGGATCGGGGTCCGGGGCAGGCTCTAACCTTCGCCCTGAGGGGGAATGGATCCTCGGGTCCGATTAGCTCCGTTGGCGTCTATTTTCGAAGCAATTCCCCATGGCTCGTTTGGCCACGTGCAACTCTCAAAATGGGTCAGGCGAAATAGGTCACCCCCTGGGGGACTCGAACTTGTCCTGCAGTCCGGGCCGTGGGTTCCCGCCTCCGCGGGAATGACGAGGGAGCCGATTACCGAGGGTGTGTCGTCCTAATTTCAGAGCACTGATGGGGGCGGCTGCTTGCCCACAACTGGGTCGCTTTGGTTGGTTGAAGGGAAGTGGGGGAGGAGTTCTCGGGCGGCGCGGTCCATGGCTTGGGTGGTTTCACCGTGGGGTAGGCCTCCGAAGTTGAAGTAGAGGATGACCTCTTCGATGCCTGCATCCTCGAGGTCTTTGAGAACGCGCAGGCAGTTTTCGGGGTCGCCTGTGATGACGCTGCGCTCCCCTAGGTCGCTGGGGCTCATGGCCTTGAGCCTTTGCGTTATGTCGATGAAGTACTGGATGTTGGCGGGTGCCTTCTCGCGGTCTTGGGGCAGGGCGGGCATGATGCCATGGAAGTACTTCAGCAACCGCTCCTTGGTGCGCAGCGTCTCCACCTCGTCGTAGGTGACGTTGCAGAAGTAGGAGCACATGGCTTGGCTATCGGGATAGCCACAGGCAGCCGCCTCCTTCTTGAACTCGGCCACTGCCTGCTGGACGCTGCCGTACATCATGGCGGCGGCGAAGGGGGCGAAGATGCAGTTGAAGCCGTTTCGGGCGGCGTACATGAGGGTGGGCTGGCTGAAGCAGGCCACGTAGGTGGGCGGGAAGGGGTGCTGGACGGGCCTAGGTGTGATTGATATTTCCGGCACTTGGTAGTGCTTACCCTCGTGAGAGAAAGTCTCTTGGGTCCACGCCTTCTTGATGATGTCCATTCCTTCGAAGAACAGCTCTTGGCTGGAGCTGAAGTCCGCCCCGAAGGCTTGGTACTCGCGGTCGTCGTATCCACGTCCGGCGGAAAGCACCGCCCGCCCATCGCTGAGTAGGTCCAGCAGGGCGAACTCCTCGGCAACTCGCACCGGGTGGTTCAGGGGCAGCACCACGGTGCCTGGGCCCAGCTTGACCCGCTCGGTGCGGGCGGCCACGTGGCACAGGAAGGCGGCGGGCGAGGGCAGCACGCCGAACATACTGAAGTGGTGCTCCGGCACCCATACGGAGTTGAACCCCAACTCCTCGGCGTAGATGCACTGCTCCAGGGTATCGAGGATTAGGGTGTTGGGGTCCTGGCGTTCGTCGCCGTAGCCCGGCGGGTTATCGGTGAGGGTGAAGTAGCCCAGCTTCATGGGTCCTCCTGTGGTTCATGCTTTTGTGCGCCCTGCCCTTCGACTTCGTGGTGCGGTCAAGCCAGACTCCGCGCTCGACCGCTTGGAGACTGGGTTGACCACAACACTTCGCTCAGGGCGAACGGATCGGGCGGTATCCCACATACGAAAGATGTTATTCGCATTGGCGATGACGGGTTAGCTGTATTCCGCATACGAAGGATATTGATTTTCATTGATAGTGACGGGGTGTTTTCAGGCGTTCTTAGAACTCTTCGTCGTCGCGGGCGAGGAACTGGCGTACCTGCTCCATCATGGGTTCTTTGTCGTAGATGCTGTTGAGCATGAGGGCGTTGGCCGTGGGGTCACCGCCGAAGAAGCGTTCGTACAGGAGTTGGCGGGCTCCAAAGGCGCTGAGGGCAGTGTCCCAGGCTAGGTGGAACAGTTGGGCACGGTCTTTGGCGGAGGTGGTGTCGGTGGCTAGGTAGAGCTCCAGCTCGGGGCCAAGCTCGGTGAGGAAATCGGCCTCGGCAGGGGCGGCCATGAGGCTGCTGGAGCCCAGTAGCTGGATGATCTCGGACATGCGGGGGTAGATGAAGCGGGAAAAGACGTTGCGGGCCACGATCAAGGGCATGATCGAGGGACGCATCACCCCGAACTCGTCTAGGGAGGCGTCGGCTACGCCGGTGCGCAGCATGGCCTTCATGACCTCGGTGTACATGATGACTTCACCGAGGCGCTCCTGAACGTGGGGTTGTTCGCCTGACCCCAAGGTGTCGACCATCATCGACGTCAGCCCGAGGACGAACTCCGACTTGGTGGCCTCGCGGGTGACTACTTGGTGACCGGTGTGGGCGAAAGTGCCTGTCTTCATCGAAGAGCCGTTGCATAGTTCGACGTCGCCCAGCATGAACACCCGCTCCCAGGGCACCAGCACATCATCGAAGAAGACCACGGCGTCGATTTCCTCGAAGCGAGAGCCTAGGGGATGATCGAAGTGGGAGCGCCCCATGTCGTAGCTCTCGCGACAGACAAACCGCAGGCCAGGGGTGTCACAGGGGATGGCGAAGGCGAAGGCGAACCGCTCTGCGTGCTGGGCTTGGTGGCGGATGCGGGCGGGGTAGACGGCGATCTCGTCGGCTGTGGCCCCCAAGGTAGCAAGGACCCGGGCGCCACTCACCACGATACCGGCGTCAGTCTCCTTTTGGACGGTCAGGGCCACCTCGTCTTCCGGGTTCTCCATGATGGGGCTCTTGCGGGACCGCTGGAGGTTGATGAGGGTGTGGGTGAGGACGAGGTCATTCTCGCGCACGTACTCGTAGTACTTGAGGACATTGTCCTTGAACTCAGGGCGTCCTTGGGCGAAGTAGTCGGCGGCGCCAGCCCAACCAGCGATGTTGCAGTTGAGGAAGTCGGGGGCGCGACCGAGCATGCCGCAGCCAGCGCGGGCCCACTTGTAGAGCATGCGACCGCGGGCCTCGAGGTCGCCCATGGTGCGGGGCACGACGAAGGAGAGGCCGACAGGGTCGCCGGTGGAGGGGGAGACGTAGGTCATCTCGTCGCGAATCGCGGGGTCGTGCTGCATGTCGTAGAGGCCGCCGAGGGTGAGGACGTTGTTGGAGAAGGCAGGGTGCGAGGTGACGTCCTTGACCTGCTCGCCCTGAATCCAGACATCGCGGGGCCGGTCCCTGAGGCCTTGGATGTATTGGGCGCCTGTACGTGCTGGCATGGTTAACCCCCGGAGGGTAGGAATGGGGTGTGCCCCCGAGCGGAGTCAGGGGCAGGCTTTGAGCGTAGGGGTAGGTTACCACCCATGGGCGGGGGCCTCAAGCTGCGGGTAATGGCTGGAGGAATCGTAGGGCGGGGCCGGGAGTGGGGATGTCACAATGTCACACCGATCGTAGCTAAACTCGTGTTTTTGTAGCTGGGAAGTGTGACATCTGTGACATTGTGCTAGCTGGCCAGCTAGGCGCACAGTGTGACACGTTTTTCGTATCTGAAAAATGGCCGATGTCACAAAAGTGTGACATTTGTGACATTTTCGTAGCTGGAGGGATGTCACGGTGTGACATTTTTCGTGGCTCCCCTGAATGGGGTGTTTTGGGGCGAGGGAGGACGGTGGGTTGCTGCGCCGTCGAGACGGCGGGTGCGCTGTGCTGGTTGGGGTGGGTCTGCATGGATGGTGACTCCCTAGAGATTTCGGGCGAAAAATATGCGCAGGGGTGACCCTAGGGGTCAGTCCCCTGCGCGCTCTGGATTGATGATAGAACGAATGTGCGGGTTTGTCAATGGGGGGATGGTGGTGGGGTGGTGAGTTGCGCGATGGTGCGGGTCGTGGCTGAGAGGGGTGGGGCTCTCAACGTATAGCAGAAGAGGGCTTCGCCTCAACCATCCCGCGATCTAGATAGGGTCCCTACAATCAGCATCGGGGTTAGTACGTCAGTCGGGATAGACCTTCGAGCACTTCTACAACTTTACGACAGCCAAGACTCTAACTCCTCCCTATTAGACCATGCTATCGTGTATTCTCGAACCGGAGTAAGAGCAGGACCGCTCCATGCCCCTGAACGGCTACTCCTATCGTCCAACACTACTACAGGATGCCAATCGGAGTCCCGGCCTAATAAGTCGGAAAACCGATACGCCCATCGTTCGGCCTGCCCCCTCGCGATTGCCTCGTTAGGGGCAGACAGCGGTTGGATCAAGAGGTTCCGGCCAGAATTCACATGAAACTTGATAGTGTGCTGTTCCCTATTACCTGTTACTACAAACCCAACGTCATAAGTAACGCCGCTATGAAGAATCAAAGATTCGACTTCGTCGTCGAATCTCACGTTAGAAGTAGGTCTCCGCTTTTGGATTAAGTCACTTACGGATAGGGTCGCTTGGATCATGTCATTGACCGCGAGGCCAATACTATCTGGCTCGACTTGCACGCCGAGTTGATTCCGTTGGAGGGATATTCCATAGGTCTTTGCTATTTGTCGAGCGCTAGTGACTAAGGCCTTGCTGAGCGTCAAGCCATTGACGTATAAGTACCCTAGCGTATCACCCATGTCAGTTACGCTGATGCTCCCGTTCGGCATAATTCGGAGTTCAATTTCAATACCCTCGCCATCGGGTCTCACAAAAGGGGTGGCAAGAAACCAGCCGTCATCAGAGGAAGCACACTCGAAACCGCTTTCCAACGCCGCCAAATAAGCAGGGACGATCGATTCGCACTTTAATGTCATCACTTAGCTCTCCTCGTTTGCTAGCCAGACAAGAGTTGAGCGTATTGCCCTCGCAACTGGATATTACATTCTCTCAGAAAGTCTACAAACTCCTCGTTGATGTTACCGATTCGGATATCGTCAGGGATATAGACGCGCTTATCCTCCCACTCATCATCCCACAGATGTTTGTGTGGTTGAGTTACCCGTTGTCGAGTCACCGGGTCTCTATGAAATGCGTGCACGGTGTATTTTCGGATGGGTGTATTCTGATACAACAGCACGAAACTTCGGTTCTTCTTGCCGGCAGTGCCCCGAAGACTAAGAATTGCGTCAGACTCCAGACACAAAACTTTGGCTTCCAAACGAAAGCTATCACCATCGATTCTCCAAGACAAGTTGACCCGAACCTCCTTGGACTCTGCAATCAGCTCCTGGGCCTCCGCTTCAGTAAGCATACCTTTGCTCCTCAGGATGAGGCCAGTGTACCGCAACCCCGCGATCCAACCAATCGTCCTGTTGCCTTCTAGACAGGGCTTTCGCTAGACGGGCCAGCCTCATCTTGCTTCGACCGGAATCGGCCTGGGCTCCTCAACTACCATCAGGACCCGACTGTTGACACATGGCGGGTTGGCTTTAGAATCGGGGCACATCCTTGAGTGCGCGGGGCTGTCCCGCGTGGGTCCTGTACTCTTCTGATATGAGGGGGAGCGATGGCACTGGCACCTGACCGTTATGACTATAGCCCGATTATTGACCGGCCGGCCATCAAATGGCCCAATGGGGCTAGGGTGGCCTTCTGGATTGCGCCCAATGTGGAGCATTATGAGTATCTGCCGGAGTTCGATGGCCTGCGGGACCCTTGGCCGCGGGTGCCGTATCCCGATGTGCAGCAGTATGCGTTCCGGGACTATGGGAACCGGGTGGGTTTCTGGCGGATGCTGGAGCCGTTGGACAAGTATGGCATCAAGTGCTGCGTGTCGCTGAATCTGGCGGTGCTGGAGCATTACCCCGAAATCAAGGATGCCATGGTGGAGCGGGACTGGGACTTCATGAGCCATGGCATCTACAACACCCGCTATCTCAACACCCTCTCGGCAGAGGAGGAGCGGGAGTTCTACCGGGACTGCATCGCCACCCTGAAGCGGGAGACGGGCAAGGACCTCAAGGGTATGCTGGGGCCAGCCCTATCCAATAGCGACCGCACGCCTGACCTGATGGCCGAGGCTGGGCTGATTTATCACACTGACTGGAACCACGATGACCAGCCGGTGCCGATCAGGGTGAACGCGGGCAAGCTGATTTCGGTGCCCTACTCGGTGGAGTTGAACGATTCGGGCATGTTCACTCGCACCCCCAACGAGGCCGAGTATTTCGCCCAGATATGCAAAGACCAGTTCGACCGCCTCTACCAAGAGGGGGCTGAGAGCGGGCGGGTGATGTGCATTGCGCTGCATCCATTCCTGATCGGGCAGCCGCACCGGATCAAGTACTTGGAGGAGATACTGGCCTACATCATGGGGCATGACGGCGTGTGGCAGACGACTGCGGACGAGATCGCTGAGTACTATATCGCCAACTATTATGACGCGGCTGTGGCCGATGGGAAGCGGACCAGCCAGTAATGGGGGCGGCTGGAGTGACTGTTCACCCCCATCCCCGGATCAGGTCCGGGGCAGGCTCTAACCTTCCCCCTGAGGGGGAAGGGATTTTTGGGGTCCGATTGGCTGCGTTAGCGCGTGTTTTCATAGGAATTGGAGATGGCCCGATGGGGGTCCATGTATGAGGATGGGGTACGTTGATCTACGGAGGCGACTTGCCCAAGAGTCTGGGCCGTGGGTTCCCGCCTCCGCGGGAATGACGAGGGGGGGCGGGGGCCACGTATGAAGATGGAAATTTTTCTCATTCGTCCTGAGCTGGACGTCCCGGTCCCCAGCGGCCCGCCCTTCGACTGCGTGGGACGAACGGAGCAAGTGAGCGCTTTGTTGCTGAGTGCAACCGCTATTTTCATATCAATGACGGGTGGGATGCGGGAGTGACGGGGACGGGCTAGTGCTGAGGCACGGTCTGATCTCACGGTAGAGATGGAATTGTAAATGGAAGCCAAGGGCGCGGAGGTGATGACATGGTAGCCCAACGACGATTTGGGATGGACCACGAGCACTACGACTGGTCGCCGATCATCAATCGCCCGCCCCTGCGCTGGCCGGATAACGCCCGCGTCGCAGTATGCGCCATCGTGAATTTGGACCATTTTGACTGGCAGGCACCGGAGGGGAGCTTTGCGCTACCCAACCTGCCGGGCGGCATTGGCCCGCGGCCCTTCCCCCGTTTCGACACTTATGGGCATCGCGATTATGGGCATCGCGTGGGCATCTTCAGGGTGCTGGATACCCTAGAGAAGTACGGCATCAAGGCTACGATCGCCATGGACCAGATGACGGCGGAGAACTACCCGTACTTGGTGCGTCATTGCCAAGAGCGGGGCTGCGAGATCATCGGGCACGGCGTGGCGATCACCCGCATGATCACCAGCCGCATGTCGGAAGAGGAAGAGCGGGAGTACATCCTAGCCGCGGTGTCGGGTCTGCAGCGGGTCACCGGCAGCGCGCCTGCCGGATGGCTGGGGCCGGAATACGGCGAGTCGCCCCGGACGCCTCAATTGCTGGCGGCCGCTGGTATTCAATATCTCTGTGACTGGACCAACGACGAACAGCCGTACCCGATGAAAGCGCCCCAAGGGAGTCTCCACGCGCTGCCGATGATGATGGACTTGGACGACCAATATTGCCTCAGCCAACGCCTGATACCCGTGACCCACTACGGCGAAATGCTCAAGGAGAGCTTCGACCGGCTGTATCAGGACGGGGCAGAGACTGGCCGGGTGATGACCCTGAACCTGCATCCTTGGCTCATCGGCCAGCCCTTCCGCATCAAGCACCTCGACGAGGCGCTGGGCTACATGACAGCGCGCCAAGGCGTCTGGTGCGCCACCGGCAGCGAAATCATAGACTGGTACCGCAGCCAGGCTTCGACCTCTTAATCGGCTTTCAGCGGAGCTTAGACGGTCTTCAGCAGAGCCGGAACCAGGCTGGCCGGCTTGGGTCTCGCTGTATACTGAAGGGAAAGACGATAAGGTGCCGCGATGGTGCGAGCTACCGCATATCCCTTGGCGCAACAACTGATGCAGAGCTTACAGGAGCGCGGCTACCGCGACACTGCGCCACGTCGGGCACTGGTAACGGTCATTGCGAGCAAGGAGCGCCATTTCGCCGCCGAAGACTTGCGGAATGACCTGCCACACTTGGGCCGGGCCACAATCTATCGATCGCTCAAGATTCTGGTGGAAGCAGGGGCCGTGTGCCGTGTGCTGCTGGAGGACGGAAATCTCCATTACCAGTTGAGCCACCGCGGTCACCACCATCACCTGCTGTGCGTGGAGTGCGGTGCCTCGCAAGACTTGGTGGGATGCGATGTGGAGGGGATGCTCAAGGAGGCGGCTGCTGCTCACAACTTCCAGCTCAATGGGCATTGGCTGGAGATTTACGGCCGCTGTCAGGAGTGTATAGGGTCGCAAGAGTGATGGACTGGGGAGACTGAGTCTCTGGGCGAGTTTATGAGCCACCTCCATTCTCGGACCGAAGTTCGGCTGCGATCAGTTTCAAGTAATTCCTCATGGCCCTGTGACGGTCACGTGTGTGAATGGAGATGGCTGACGCCTTGGGGGGATGTGGACCTGCCCAACAGTCCGGGCCGTGGGTCCCCGCTTTCACGATAGGGGGCGCGAGGATGACGGGGGCGGGGGACGTTGATCTGCTGGGGCGCGACCTGCCCAACGGTCCAGGCCGTGGGTTCCCGCCTTCGGAGACCTTTGCATAACTCCTGATTTGCTCCGACAATCGAGGCAGTGAGGTAGGGGGGAGGGAGCATGCATACGGAGATGAGCCAGGGATCATTGGCGGAGACGTTGGTGTCGGCGAAGCTGGGGCAAAACCAGAGGTTGGAGCGAATCGACCGGGCTGTGGCGTGGGACAGGCTGGACAAGCTGGTAGAAGAGGTCTACTCGGCCAAGGAAGGCAGGCCCAGCTATCCGCCCCTGATGATGGTCCCCGATGATGGTCAAGGGTGTTGCTGCTGGAGCAGTGGTACAACCTCTCCGACCCTCAGATGGAAGAGGCCTTGAACGCCTGCCCCCGACCGCGATCGGGGGACCGGATGGCCTTCCGTCGATTCGTGGGATTGGGATTCCAAAAGGACGCGCCAGACTACTCCACCATCAGCCGGTTCCGCACCGCATTGGGAGAGGAGCTGAGTGCCCAGCTATTCGCGGAATTGGAGAGGCAGCTTGAGGAGCAGGGGATGGTGCTGAAGCGTGGGACTCTGATGGACGCCACACTGGTACAGGCCCAAGTGCGACGCCCGCCTCTGGACAAGGGACGCGGGGCCAAGAGTCCTACCGACCCCGATGCAGACTGGACCGGGTTCCAGCGTGGCAGTCGGTCCCACTTCGGCTACAAGGTGCATATTGGGGTGGATGAGGGGTCAGGCATCGTGCGTACGGCAGTGTTCACTCCGGCCAAGACGTATGAGAGCGAGGTGGCGGAGGAACTGGTCAGTGGAGACGAGATGGCGGTCTACGGGGACAGGGCCTACCAGTCGAAACGTAGACGCGATTGGCTGAAGTCCCAAGGGATCAAGGACCGTACTATGAATCGGGCCAACAAGCACCAGCCAGTGCTGCCTCACTGGCAGCAGCGTCGCAATGAATTGATATCGCCGATACAGTCGAAGGTGGAGAAGGTGTTCGGGACGCTGAAGCGCAGCTATGGCTACCAACGTGTGCGATACCGTGGGACTAAGCGCAACGCCTTGGAGATGTGGTTCAAGCTGATGGCCTACAACCTGAGGAGGGCTGACCGGATTCGCCACGGTTCGGCCTAGGGGGCAGTGTGCCTAGGGGACGAGAGACGGAAGGGAGTGCTCCCGAAGACAGGGCTTTGGGGGCTGTAGCCTGTGCCCTTTCACGGAGCAACGCCCATTAGGAAGAGCCTCAGCGGCTCCTATGCCACCGTCTCGTGAGAAACTCACCGGTTAATCAAAGGTCTCCCTTCGCGAGGATGACGGGGCGGGTGCTTGCTGAGGCTTGGATAGCTTTTTCATAGCAATGACGGGGGCGGCTGATTGTTGAGGGTTGGGGCGGTTGTCTGCTCACCCCCATCCTAACCTTCCCCTTGAGGGGGACGGGATTCGCGGGGGCTAACCTTCCGGCTGAGTGAGAAGGGATTCTCGGGGCGACCGGCTTCTTTGGCGGCTGGTTTTGTGGCGATTGTGTTGAGGCCTCTGGGGCCAGCTTTCAGGTCTCGAGCGTGGCGGTGGGAACAGGTACGTTGACACTCTTTTTGGCTACGACCCATAATGGGGCCGTATTAGACCACAAGGCATTCGGGGTCAGGCAGCTGAGCTCGTTCAAGCTCCCCAGAGGGGTCTCACGTCCAGCCTCGTACCTCCGAGACACGGAGCAAGGGGTGATATCACGGTAGCGGCGGGCTGACATGGTGTTGAATGGCGCAGAGCTGGCTCTGCTCACGGACCTATATGAGCTGACCATGGCCCAATGCTACTTCCAGAACGGCATGTCGGGTCAGGCTACCTTCAGCCTGCATGTGCGCACCGCACCTCCCGACCGGGGATACATGGTGTGCGCCGGTCTGGAGGAGGTGCTGCGATATTTGGAGGCGTGGCGCTTCTCCGACAGCGATATCGACCATCTAGCGGCATCGGGCATCTTCCAGCAGGATTTTCTGGACTTCCTGCCACAACTTCGATTTACCGGCGATGTGTGGGCCATGCCGGAAGGCCGGGTCTTCTTCCCTGAGGAGCCAATCCTAGAGGTGACCGGCCCGGTGATGGAAGCGCAGGCGGTGGAGACTTTCATCGTGAACCAGGTGCACCTGCAGTCGCTCATCGCCACCAAGGCGGCGCGTTGCGTATGGGCGGCCCGAGGGAGGGTGATCAGCGACTTTTCTCTGCGGCGCACCCACGGGGTGGATGCCGGGATGAAGGTAGCCCGGAGCAGCTACATCGGCGGGGCCCTCTCCACCAGTAACGTACTCGCTGGGAAGGTATATGGGATACCGCCCAGTGGCACCATGGCCCACTCGTTTGTCACGAGCTTCCCCAGTGAAATCGAGGCATTTCGCGCCTACGGCCGCAGTTTTCCCAACCGCTCCATCTTCCTTATAGATACGTACGACACCATCGCAGGGGCCTATCAGGCAGTGACCGCAGCCAAGGAGATGGAAGAGCGAGGGGACCGCCTTTTCGGGGTGCGTCTTGATAGTGGAGAGTTCGATCGCCTGAGCCGTGCGGTGAGGGCCATACTGGACGAGGCCGGTCTTGACTATGTGAAGATCGTGGCGAGCGGCGGGTTGGACGAGCACGACATCGCCCGGCTCACCGGCGCGGACGCCCCGATCGACATCTTCGGAGTTGGCACCCGCATGGGTGTTTCCGCCGACGCGCCGGCATCGGACATGGCTTATAAGATGGTGTCGTACCACGGCAATCCAGTGATGAAACTCAGCGAGGGGAAGGTATCGCTGCCTGCGGAAAAGCAGGTCTTCCGTATTAGGGATGGCTCTGGCCGCCTGTTGGAAGATGTCATCGCGGAGCGGGATGCTGTGGGCATGACGGGCGAACCGCTATTGGAGAAGGTGATGGAGGGAGGCCGCAGGGTCGATGCCCAGCCCAGCCTCCAGGAAATGCAGAAGCGTTTGCAGAACGATCTGGGTGCGCTAGACGACGCCTGCAAGACCATACAGCACCCGGGAGTTTATCCGGTGCGCCTCAGCCCGGCACTGGAACGACTGAGGCAGACGACTGAACAGGAGTTGCGCACCAAGGTTGGGGCTTTGGCGCATGAAGGACAAACATGAAAGTAGCAGTGTGCATCAAGCAGGTCCCTGTGCTATCGAGGGTCACGTTCGACTACGAGACCAAGACCATCGTGCGGGAAGGCGTGCCCCTAGAGGTCAACTCCTATGACATGCTGGCCGTAGACCGGGCAGCCAAGCTAAAGGAGCAGACGAACACAGAGGTGCTGGCCATCACCATGGGGCCTCCTCAAGCCAGGGATGCCTTGGTGCAATGCCTCGCCATGGGGGCTGACAGGGGCATCCTGCTTACCGACCGGATCATGGCGGGGTCGGACACTCTGGCCACGGCGCGCACTTTGGCGATGGCACTGGAGCAGGAGGCCTGCGACCTGATTTTCTGTGGTCGCCACTCCACCGATGCGGAGACGGGACAGGTCGGGCCGGAGCTGGCCGAGTTGATGGGTCTTCCCCATGTGAGCAATGTGTACAAGCTGGACTGGGAGGCGGGATCCAACACGGTATTGGCCGAGCGGGAGACGGACGACGGTCACGAGGTCGTGCGCTGCCCGCTGCCAGCAGTCATATGCGTCAGCGAGGGCATCATGCCCGAAAGATTCCCCAACCGGGATGACATGGAGGCAGGACGGCAGAAGCCCATCGTGGAGGTGGGGGCGGACGCCTTGTCGCCTGAGCCATCGCTATTCGGGTCCGCGGGCTCGCCCACTTGGGTGGCCGATATACAGATTCTCCAGTCCTCCCGCCTAGCCGAGGTGGTGGAAGAGGAAGACCGGGACGCCGCCGTGCGCCGGGTAGCCGATGCTTTCGCCGAACGGGAACCGCCGGAGGCGACGCCTGCGTTGACCGGACTTCCGCGCTATCCCGGACGACAGGCTGAGGCGATATGGGTGGTGGTGGAGACTCCACCTGCGGGCTTGCGCACTTCCACCTACCAGCTTTTGGGCAAGGCCTGCCAGCTATCCCAATACACCTCCAGCGAGGTCGCGGCGATAGTTATCGGATTTGGGGACGACGAGACGTTCCGGGCGCTGGCCGCCCATGGGGCGGACCGAATCATTGCATTGGACGACTCGGAGGTGGGCCATCCCACCAGCAACAGCTACGCCGACTCCCTGTCGGGCTTGGTGCTGGACCGGCAACCCTACGCCATGCTGCTACAGGCCGATGCCAATGGGCGAGACATCGCGTCCCGCGTGGCGGCCCGTCTAGGCTTGGGTCTCACGGGCGACTGCGTCGACCTTGAAATCAACGACCAGATGGAGCTGGTACAGATGAAGCCCGCGTTGGGGGGGAACGTCGTCGCCCCCATCTACTCCAAGACCAAGCCCTACCTCAGCACACTGCGTCCGGGCCTACTCACGCCCATAGAGCCCGACTGGTCGAAGGAAGCATTCATTGAGCATATGACTGCGGCTAGGGGGCCGACCCCGGATGTAGAACTGGTGGAACGCCATATCAACGAGGACGTCCAAGGCGTCGAATTGGAAAGCGCCCGCATAGTCATAGGCGTGGGCAAAGGCGTTGGTGGCCCGGAGAATGTACCAGCCATTACCAAGCTGGCAGAGTCCATCGGCGCATCGGTTGTGTGCACCCGCGACGTAGCCGATGTGGGGTGGATGCCTCGCCAGACCCAGGTAGGCCTCACGGGCAAGGCCATAGCCCCAGAGCTGTACATTGCTGTTGGCATACGGGGCGACTTCAACCACATGGTGGGTGTGCAGAAGGCAGGCACCATCATAGCCATCAATAACAACAACAATGCCCGCCGCGTTCCCATACTGAATAGTGCCGACTACACCATCATAGGGGACTGGCAGGAAGTGCTTGAACCTCTGGTGGAGGCCCTGCGACCTCATCTGACCTAGATGCGGGAGCTAGATACGCCAGCTATGTGCACGGGCTAGGCACCCGCCGAGCTAGGCGAGTCCTGCTGATACCAAAACCAACACGGAAAGACGAAGATGGCACAGCCCCAGACAATGCAGAAGACAGGCGCACTGGAAGCCATCGTCAAGCGCGATCGGCTGGTGATCGCGATCTGCCTGCTGGGCATCGCCGGCTTGGCTTGGGCCTACACCGTAAACCTAGCCAGCAGCATGGGCAACGACGGCAGCATGGCGATGTCTATGGGCACGGCCAACACCACGGCGTGGACTGCCACCGATTTCTGGGCACAGTTCGTCATGTGGTCCGTGATGATGTTCGCCATGATGATTCCCTCGGCGGCCCCCATGATCATGGTATTCGCCACGGTCAATCGCAGGAGACGGGAGAACGCGGACCCCTACGTCCCCACCTTCGTGTTCCTGCTGGGCTACCTGATACTGTGGGCGTCCTTTTCGGCGGCGGCAGCCTCTGCGCAGTGGGGGCTGCACCAAGCAGCACTGCTCTCCTCGATGATGGGATCCAGCACCAGTGCAATACTGGGAGGCTCGATACTGCTGGCCGCTGGCATATTCCAGTGGACACCCCTGAAGTACACCTGCCTCAAGCAATGTCGCTCGCCGCTGGGGTTCCTGATGAACGACTGGCGCGACGGGTACAGCGGAGCGTTGGCCATGGGCCTCAAGCACGGCGTGTTCTGCGTGGCCTGCTGCTGGGTGCTGATGGCCCTGCTGTTCGTCACCGGCGTGATGAACCTGCTGTGGGTTGCCGTCATCGCCGGTTTTGTGCTGCTCGAGAAGCTGGCGCCCAAAGGGCAATGGGTCGGCTGGGGCGCTGGACTGGTGCTGATAGGACTGGCTGGCTGGACATACGCCGGAGGACTGAACTAACGGACTTCTACTGAAGCCGATGCAAGAAGCTTCGCGGTTTTCTATTCGCGATTGCCTATCTAAAGGAACAACAATTATAGGGAGGTAGTATGTGCGCCCAACTGTCTGACCTAGTATTCGAGTCCGAGCCACGCACTATAGGTCACGGGTTCAAGTTTACGGAGGGACCGCTGTGGCACCCCAACGGGTTCCTGCTCTTCACCGACATCCCGGCCAACACCATCTACAGATGGGAGCCGGGCGGGCAGGTGCTGGCGTACCTCAAGCCGAGCGGCAATGCCAACGGCCTCACCTTCGACAAGCAGGGCAACCTGCTGGCCTGCGAGCACGGCGGGCGCCGTGTCTCCCGCATGGGGGCCGACGGGCAGATGAACAACGTGGCCGACAGCTATGACGGCAAGAAGCTGAACAGCCCCAACGACATAGTGTGCCACTCAAGTGGCCGCATCTACTTCACCGACCCGCCTTACGGCATCGACCCCGACCCAGGCGAGCAGGGCTGCAACGGAGTCTATCGCGCCGACCCTGACGGCTCCGTACACCGCCTGTTCGACGACTTCGGCCGCCCCAACGGCGTCGCCCTGTCTCCCGACGAGTCGCTGCTTTATGTCAACGACACTGTCAACCGCAACATCAGGGTAAGCGATGTGAACGGTGATGGCTCGGTGAGCAACGACCGGGTTTTCATCGACATGAACGTGGAGGCAACGGGCAGCCCCGACGGCATGAAAGTGGACGTTGACGGCAACATCTACTGTACCGGGGGCGGTGGCATCTGGGTCATCGACGCCCAGGGCAACCACCTTGGCACCATACCTGTACCCCACCAGCCGACGAACCTTGCCTTCGGCAACATCGACATGATGACGCTGTACATCACGGCTAGGCCAGTGATATGCGCCATCCAGTTGAGGGTGCCTGGCGTCAGCGCTCTTAGTTAGTCGTCTAGGTTAGTCTGTTGGGACTAGTCTGCTGGTTCTAGCCTGCTGGAACTGGGGCGAGGGCGGCGGATAGCTGGTTGACTACTGGCACGCCGCCCTTCATCACGAGGCGCAGCTTGCCGGTGTCCTGTAACAGGCGCACATCCTGCAGGGGGTCGCCGTCGATGGCGATGAGGTCGGCCAGCTTGCCCTGTTGCACGGTGCCGATGTCGGCTTGCATATCCAGGCACTCGGCGGCCACTCCGGTGGCCGCCTGAATGGCTTGCATCGGTGTCATGCCTGCGTCCACCAAGCACTCGATCTCCCGGGCGTTGTGGGGGTGATCCCAAGCGCCGGCGTCGGTGCCGGCGACAACCTTCACGCCTAGGGAGACGGCGCGGCGCAGGCTTTTGGCATGGTGCTCCTTCAGCGCTTGGGCGCGCACCCGGCCGTGGGGCGTTCCTTGGGTACCGTGGTAGACGTAGACGGTGAAGGTGGGGACGAAGAAGATGCCCTTATCCGCCATCATCGGAAGCAGGTCGGGGTCTTCATCTAGATACGTGCCGTGCTCGATGGAGTGAACGCCAGCCTCAATGGCCATGCGTAGCCCAGGCCCGCCGAGGGCGTGGCACATGGCGCGCCGCCCCAAGGCGTTGGCTTCACGCACCAGCATGTCGATCTCATCGCGGTCGAACTCAACCTCTTTGGGACCGTGCCCTACGCGGCTGGATGCGCCGCCGGTGGTGGCAAACTTGACCACATCGGCCCCGGCACGAACCATCTCCCTCACCTTACGCCGCACGTCGTCCACCCCGGTGGCCACGCCATCGGGCAGGTTGGGGTCGATATAGCCGTGGGGCTGCATGCATGAGTGGCCTGAAGGCGACACCCGGTCGGCGAGACCGCCGATGGGTGAGATGGGGCTGGTGGCCAGCACCAAGCGCGGTCCAGAAATCAGCTTCTGCTCGATGGCCTGCTTGAAGCCTACGTCCAGCCACCCTCCATCGCGGACGGTGGTATAGCCAGTCCGCAGCACCTGCTCCAACACCGTGGCGGTGCGCACATGCGCAGTGCTGATAGGCTCGGCCAAGGCGAACCGCTCAGCGAGGCTGGTGCCATGGGAGGATAGGTGGTCGTGGCAGTCGATGAGTCCAGGCATGAGGGTGAGACCCGTCAGGTCGTAGGTGGTCGCGCCGGGAGGAATCGTGACAGCGGCGCGGGGCCCGACCTCCTCGATACGTCCGGCATCGTTCAATACCACGGCCATGTCGTCCACGGGCGGCTGTCCGGTGCCGTCGATAAGGGTCGCGCCCAACAACGCCTGCATAGCTCGCCTCCTATACCAGCTTCTAGGGTGGATGCGAGAGGATGCTATGTACAGCGGTGGGGAGGTGTCAAGTAAACGGATGGGGGCACCCTGCCCGTTTACACCCTGGAACCTGGTGGCGATAATTGACTCATCGCTCTATAACATCGATGCAAGAAAGAAGCGCCATGCTGTATGACACAGCCCCTTTCAAGACTATGGCCAGAATGCTGGAGGGGATCGAGGTAGACCCCAAGATATGTGAGGGAAAGCCTCGGCTCCAGGGTACTGAAATCACCGTGGAGTCCATCCTCAACCTGATCGCGGACGGCTACGACACGCCCGACATAACCCGCATGCACCCCGAGTTGGAAGATGTGCATGTACGGCGTTGCGCTCGGTACGCCGTGTGGCTCATCGAGCACCCGGACCTGGCTCTTTGACGTTCAACACCACCTTCCGACCAGACTGCGACTGAGGCACCGCCCACAGAGAGGAGAGCAATGACACAGACCGGACCCGCCAAGCACGATGCTGCCGACTTGTGGGACCGTCTGAACTCCGACCCGGCTTACTGCGGAGGGAGAATCCGTGTGAAGGGCACCCGTTACACCGTGGCGTTAATCCTCGGCCTCATTGCCAGCGGGTACGAAGTGGCGGACATCCTGAAAGAGTACCCTGGTCTGGAAGACGCTGACATACGTCAATGCGCTAGGTGGGGCGCTTGGGAGACCAGCTATCAGACTATGGACATCACCTACTGAATGAGGTTCATAGTAGACCTGAATATATCCCCGCGCACGCTGGCCATGCTCAACAATACAGGACATGATGCCATATCAGCCGAGGCTCTTATGCATCCAACCTCGCCAGACACCGACATAGTCGCAAGGGCTATCGAGCAACGTCGTACAGTTTTGACAATGGACGTAGGCATCTCGGAGATCGTCGTCAAGTCCGGCAGGAGGGAACCGTCCCTGGTCCTCATACGGATGGACCGCTCGCCTGTCGAAGACATTAATCGGGCGTTGGTGTCGACGCTGCCTGATGCGGAAGACGCACTGTTGCAGGGCGCAATCGTCTCCATCGACGGCATTCGCCATAGAACACGTCCCCTACCTGTGCACTACTAGGTAGGCTTTACCAGGCAGCCCGCACCCTGATCCTCACCCCGGGCCTCGTCGCGTCACCTCGCACTGCCACTTCGGATTGACGCCCCCCAAGGGGGGCGGCTACACTCGCACCACGATAGAAGCACCGGGAGGTGTAGCATGCAGCAAGTCACGAGCAATGTTTTTGCCGAGACCGAGTGTCGTGGTTGCAACTTCGGCTACTTGGTTACCTCTGATGGGCTGGTTATGTTCGACAGCCCGCACAAGCCCAGCGACGCCCTGCGGCTGAAGGCCGAGATGGAGTCCAAGGGGCCCCTCCGCTATATCATCAATACCGAGCCCCACGCCGACCACTGGTCGGGGAACGGCTTTTTCGACGCTCCCGTCATTGCGCAAGAGGGAGTGCTGACGCGCATACAGAATACCGACATGACGGAGCATGTGCGCCGTGTTGGGCTTTTCGGACCCGATGAGCCGGCCCTGCTGGAGGACTACGAGGCCAACGCACCCCTGATCACCTTCAAGAACGGCATGACCCTGCATGTGGGCAACCATACCATCGAAATGATTCATATGCCGGGACATACCCTCTATCAGGCTGCGGTCTGCATCAAGGAAGAGGGCGTGGTGTGGACCAGCGACAACATCTTCCGCAGTGTGCAGACTTGGATACACGAGGGCAACCCTGACCTGTGGCTCACCGCGCTTGAGTCGCTGCGCAAGCTGGATGAGGACATCTTTGTTCCGGGGCACGGCGAGCTTTGCGACAAGGGCTACCTGAACGAGCAGTCCGCCTTGGTGCAGGAGTGGAAGGAGTACGTGAAGGGCGGCATCGAGCGAGGCATGACCAAGGACGAGGCAGTGGCCAACCTGACCGACCTGACCAATCGCTACCCCATGGACGTGGGACAGGACGGCATGGCCCCCGTGGTGATGCGCATGAACGTCGCCAATCTGTACAACTACCTTACGGGCAGCTGGCCGGCTCCCGAGCCCCCCAATTTCGCCGACTTCGCCAACCTGCCGGCAAGATAGGCCGGCAGAGGTCCATGACTACGGCTTCTCCCCTTAATCGCACGGGCCTGTTCCAAGGTCATGTCGATATAGGGGCGAAAATGGTGCCTTTTGCCGGGTGGGAGATGCCTTTGCAGTACAAAGGCATCCTCGCCGAGGCGAGGGCTGTGCGCGTCGGAGCGGGCATTTTTGACGTCTCACACATGGGCCGGCTGTTCATCTCAGGCAGCCAATCCGAAGCCCTTCTCGGCCGGATACTCACCGCCAATGTGCCCGGCTTGGCGCAAGGGCGCTGCCGCTACTGCATGATATGCAACGAAGCGGGCGGCATTATCGATGACGTGGTGATTGCCCGCCTTGCAGAGGAGCGCTTTCTGTTGGTGTGCAACGCCTCCAACAGGGAGACGGTGGTGCAGTGGACTCAGGCACTAATGAGGGATGGCCTGTCGGACGTCCTCTTGGACGACCGCACCACGGCAACTGCTCTGATCGCGCTGCAAGGACCGTTTGCCGAGGGCATCCTGCTATCTCTCCTGGGTCAGGATGCTTTGGAGGGCGCGGTAACCCGGCCTTTCGGTATTGTGGAAGCGACCATCAACGATAGTGACGCCCTGATAAGTCGTACCGGCTACACGGGAGAGGACGGCGTGGAACTGGTGGTCGGGGCCGACCAAGGGCCGCGGGTATGGGCCCAACTGATGGAGCTTGGGGCAGTGCCCTGTGGCTTGGGCGCACGTGACGTGCTGCGTTTGGAAGCGGGTCTCCGACTGCACGGGAGCGATATGGACGCGGCCGTCACACCCTTGGAAGCTGGCCTGAAACGCTATGTGCATATGGACGGCGACTTCATCGGTTGCGACGCCTTGCAGGAACAACAGGAAAGAGGTCTGACACGACAGTTGGTGGGCCTAAGCTTGCGAGGCCGCTCCGTGGCCCGTCATGGTTTCCGACTGCTGCACCAAGGCGAAGCGGTGGGAGTGGTCACGAGCGGCACCTTCTCTCCTACTCTCAGCGCCAGTATCGCCATGGGCTACGTGCCCCCGGAACTGTCGGAGGCAGGGCAACTGCTGGACGTGGAGATTCGGGGCGAGCCGGTGCAGGTGGAGGTAACCTCCTTGCCCTTTTACTCAAGGAAGCGACCGTCCTGATGGACGTAGGCGGAAGACAACTATGGTAGACCTTGGTATAGACAGTGCCCCGCGGTTCCACTATCTACCCACGACGGAGGACGACCGGGCTGCAATGTTGCAGGCCATAGGCGCCGCCGACCTCGATGACCTTTTCGCTGACATTCCAGCCGACTACCGGAACCCCACACTAGACCTGCCCGGACCTCTATCGGAACTGGAGTTACGTCGTGAGATGGAGGCGTATGCCTCCCGTAACCGGCATGCTGGTGAATACGCCTGTTTCCTGGGAGCGGGGGCCTATAACCATTTCGCGCCCAGCGTTGTGCGAGCCATCATCAGCCGGGGCGAGTTTCTCACCTCATACACTCCCTACCAGCCTGAAATCAGCCAAGGGACGCTGCAGGTCACGTATGAGTTCCAGTCGATGATATGCAGCATCTATGACATGGAGGTCGCCAACGCTGGGCTCTACGATGGGGCCAGCGCCTTGGCCGAGGCTGCTCTGATGGCATGTCGTGTCACCGGCCGCACTCTGATAGGGGCCTGCAATACCCTCTCACCTGCCTATCGCGAGGTGCTGGAGACCTACTGCGTGCCTCAAGGCTTGGAAATCAGCACGGTAGACCCCGAAGCTACGGAGTTGAACACACACACGGCCTGCTTGGTATCGCAGTACCCCAACTTCTTTGGCCAACTGGAAGACTTGGCCCGCTACCGTCGCATGTCCGACGCCGTAGCAGCGCTGATGCTGGTGTCTGCCGACCCTGTGGCAATGGCCATGCTCAAACCTCCTGGGGCATTCGGAGCGGACATCGTGACGGGCGAGGGCCAAGCCCTCGGTCTGCCTCCGAGCTTTGGAGGGCCTTACGTCGGCCTCTTTTCCACTCGCCAAGCACTGCTGCGACAGATGCCGGGCCGTCTCGCGGGGCGCACCACGGACCGCGATGGACGCCCGGGTTTTGTGCTGACCCTCAGCACTCGCGAGCAGCACATCCGACGGGAGCGAGCCACGAGCAACATATGCACAAACCAAGCTCTTATGGCGTTGGCGGCTACTGTCTACACCGCGGCATTAGGGAAGCGCGGGCTGCGACAGGTTGCGGAGCAGGCCTACCATAAGGCCCACTACGCCGCGGACCGCATAGCCTCTTTGCCCGGCTACTCGCTGCCCCTGCAGGGAACTTTCGCTTTCGAATTCCCCATCACCTGCCCGGCCCTTCCACGTGACATCAACACCCACTTACTGGAGCACGGGATCATCGGGGGTCTCGATATAGGAGACCGCTTCCCCAACGGGATACTGCTCTGCGTGACCGAGGTGAATACCAAGGAAGAAATCGATGCCTTGGTGGATGCCTTGGTGGAGTTCAAGCCATGAGCGCACCATTGAACGCGGACAACCTGCCCCTACTTATGGAACAGAGCGTCCCCGGCAGGGCTGGAGCGATTCTGCCTCCTCTGGACGTGCCAGCCCATGAACTCCCTGATGCTTCGTTGCTTCGGGACGACCTGCAACTGCCCGAAGTGACCGAACCGCAAGTGGTGCGCTACTTCACGCTGCTGAGCCAGCGGAATTTCGGCATCGACACCCACTTCTACCCGCTGGGCAGTTGCAGCATGAAGTACAACCCCAAGGTCAACGACGAGATGGCATTCCTCCCCGGCATGGCCAGAATCCACCCGTCTCAGACTGACGACACGGTGCAGGGAGCCCTGGCCCTGATGCACCAGCTTCAGGCGTACTTGGCGGAAATCACCGGCATGAACGGCACCAGTCTAGCCCCGCTGGCGGGCGCCCACGGCGAGCTGGCGGGGATGTTGATGGTGCGGGCCTGCCTGCGGGACCGGGGGGAGGGCCAGCGCAACATCGTCGCCATTCCGGACAGTGCCCACGGCACCAATCCTGCCTCGGCAGCCATGGCTGGGTTCGACGTGGTGTCGGTAGCCTCGGACAGCGACGGCAATATGGATGTCCGCGCGTTGGAGGATGTGGCCGACGACAGGTTGGCAGCAGTCATGCTCACGCTGCCCAACACTCTGGGGCTGTTCGACACCAACATCCTCGAGTTGTGCCAGACGGTGCACAATGCGGGTGGACTGGTATATGGCGACGGGGCCAACATGAACGCGATGCTGGGCCGCGCCAAGCCTGCTCACCTCGGCTTCGACGTAGTGCACCTTAACCTGCACAAGACTTTCAGCACGCCTCACGGGGGCGGCGGACCTGGCGCTGGACCCGTGTGCGTCGGAGAGACTCTGCTCCCTTACCTGCCTGCGCCGGTGGTGCAACAGGACTCCGAGGGCTATCACCTAAGACGTCCGGAAAGGACTATCGGCAAGCTGAGCGGGCATCACGGGAACTTTGGTGTGCTGGTACGGGCCTACTCATACATGCGGACCCTCGGCAACACTGGCCTGAAGCAGGTGTCGGGCGATGCAGTGCTTCACGCCAACTACCTGCTCAGCTCGCTGCGTGACACCTTTGACCTAGCCTACGACCGCACCTGCATGCACGAGGTCATATTCTCCGCAAGTAGCCAGGCCCACACCGGAGTGAAGGGCTTGGACATCGCAAAGCGTCTGCTGGACTACGGGTTCCATGCGCCCACAATGTATTTCCCTCTGATCGTGCACGAAGCGCTGATGATCGAGCCTACCGAGACAGAGAGCAAGGAGACCCTCGATGCCTTCATCGATGCCATGAAGGCAATCGCCGGCGAGGTGGAGGACGACCCATCACTGGTGAAGACGGCCCCTCACAACACGCCTGTTTCCCGTTTGGACGAGGCCACGGCATCGAGGCGTCCCAACTTGCGCTGGCACGCCTCCTAGGCGACGGCCCACCTTGGGCAGCCACTCTGACCTGACCGATTTGGCGTGCAGACCAGCGACTGAACCGTGAACTCGCTGCGGCTGTTACGGTGGCTACTGCCTAGGCGGCTGAAGTCCTCTTGGCAACTTCTGACCGTCAGTGCTTTCGGGATTTTGGCTGCTGCCACTGTGCTATCAGTGGGGGCGGTTTATTCTCAAGCCCTTTCCGAAGGGGGACTGCGCCACACCCTAGCCTCCTCTGTGCAATGGGTGTTGAACGCGCAGGTGTTGGCGCAAGACCGACCCTTAGCCCCCGGCGACTATCCCAAGCTACGCAACACAGTGGAAAGCATTGCCGACTCACGCTTGGGCTACCTGACGGAGAGCATGGAGCGCTTGGGCAACACGCCGGCCCACATGCCCATGCTCGTCGGTCCACAGGTGCGCGAACCGGAGCCAGAAGACCCTCTCGGCAAAATGTTCTTCCTGACGGGGTTCGAGGAGCATTCACGGTTGGTCGCGGGCAGGTGGCCTGAGGCAGAGCCGGTCCTCCACGACAAGGGTGTAGTCATGGAGACGGTGATGGGGAGCGGCGCGGCGGGCGGGCTGGCCTTGGGCGTAGGCTCCGAAGTCAACCTCCTCCCCTTTCCCTCGAGCCCCACAGAGCGTGTGACTCTGCATGTTGTCGGTATAGCGGAGCCCATCAACCGGCGCGACGAGTACTGGCTGGGCTACACCTCGCACTTCGAGCTCAGCGGCGTGGAGCCCATCGAGGTCCCCTTCTTTGTACGTGAGCAGGACTTCTTTGGCGGACTCGGGCAGCGCTATCCGACACTGATCGGCAATTTTGGTTGGTACTTGTACCTTAACGTCGGCAGCCTGACGACGGCCGACATAGAGCGCACCCGGAACGCTCTACATGGGTTGGAGTTGGATATCAACCGGATATACCCGCGGTCCATCATTACCAGCGGGCTTGAAAACAGGTTCCAACACTACGAGCGTAAGCTGACCCTAGCCCGGGTGCCCCTGTTCCTGTTCATCTCACTGGTCGCGTTGGTCACCCTGTACTTCCTAGCTGTGGCAACGGGCTTCCTGTCGGCGCGACGCCGTGAAGAGGCCAGTCTGTTGCGCAGCCGCGGTGCCAGCGCGTCACAGATTGGGGGGCTGCTCATGGCAGCAGAGGGCGTGATTGCCCTCGTCGCAATTGCCATCGGCCCGTTTCTAGCCCTGCTGGTGGTGCGGGGGATATTGGTCCGAACAATCAACCCGTTGCAGGTGGGTCAGGACCCGTTGGTCATCGGTCTGTCGGCGGAAGCGTTCATACTTTCAGCAGTGGGAGGCGTCCTCAGCCTGCTGGTGCTCCTGTTCTCGGAGATCCGGCTGATGCGCCTCGGCGTGGTGGACTACCTGCGCGAGCGTGCCCGGCCTCCCAGTGTGCCCTTTTTGCAGCGCTATTACATCGACTTCCTAGCAGTGGGAGCGCTGGGACTGCTGTGGTGGCAGATACAAGGACGGGGCGGCTTTCTGGACCGGGACCTCTTGGGACGCGCATTGGACGTGGACCCAACCCTGCTCTTCGGCCCAGCCTTGGTTGTGCTCACGGCAGCACTGCTGATGTTACGGGTGATGCCCCTTGTAGTGCGGTTTCTGGCGTGGTCCGCGGTCCGCGCGGGCCCTGCTTGGCTGGGGCTTGCCCTGTCGAGGGTGGCCCGCGACCCGCTGCCCTATGGTTCCTTGGTAATCATCCTGATGATGGCCTCGACGTTGGGGGTATTTGGGGCAGTGTTCCAATCGAGCTTGTCGCAGAGCCAGCGGGAACAGCGGCAGTACGCCATCGGAGGAGATGTGGTGGTCGACGCCAATCCTCTCAATGTTGGGGCGGAATTGGCGCTTAACGAATCGGAGGTGCCGCGTGTCGTGAGCCCAATGATGCGCGAGGCACTTCTCCTGTACGATGGCTTTGCCATCTCACCTGCTGCGGCGTTGGTGGTCGACTCGACTACGCTGGCTGAGACGGCTTGGTTCCGCAAAAGCTTCGCTGGCAAGGAGTTGGATGAGTTGCTGATCCCGCTCCACCCGCCGGACTTCCGATTTCTGGGGGCAGACAAGGACCCGCGGCAGGGAATCCTGATACCCGCTGAAGCGCAAAGGTTGGGCCTTTGGGCTAGGGGGGAGAACTTGGGCATAGACCCCACCGGCAGGGACGTCCGAGTATGGGCTAGGTTGGTTGACTCGGCAGGCTTTCGTCGCGACGTGCGCTGGGGTAACCTGAGACGTACAGAGGAATTGGAGGAAGGCGAGGGGCTTGGCGGCTGGACCTATCTGGAGACTGCGCTGCCCGCGCCATCACGTTCGTTCAACCCCCCGTATCGAATCATCGCCGTCTTCATGAGCCGGACTGCTTTCACGCAGACCCCGCCGGGGAGCCTGAGTTTAGACGAAATCACGGTCAAGGGAGCGGGGTTGCCCTCGCGAGGACTGGTGATCGAGGGCTTCGATGAGCCGGGCTTGTGGGGGGCCATGAACCAAGGCGGGCCGGAGGGCGACAGGGTGGAACTGGTGTTGCCTGAGGAAGAGGGCGAACGCAGCATGCTGACCCTGTCGTGGCAGGAGCCTCTGACCTCTGCGGTGAGAGGCGTGGTCATACCACCCGGCCCTTGGCCAATACCGGTCATCGGTGGCCCCATGATGAAGCGGGGTACCGAGACCGTGATGGAGGTCGACGAACGCCGAGTTCCCATCGTGGTGCAGGACACCACTGAATTCTTCCCCACTCTCACGCCCGGTTTCCGCCCCTTTGTGATCATTCCTTTGAATGCCTACCTGTCGTACTTGGACCGCATACCTGGAGGCAACCCCAAGAGGGCCCACGTGTTCTGGCTGGCCTTGCACGAAGACCAAGACCGAGCGGAGGCCATCCGCACACTGCGTCAAGAGCTACCGCCCTCGGCGCTGATACGGGACCGGGAGGCGGCAGTCGATCGTGCCCAACGCGACCCGTTGGCTGGTGGTGGATGGGCGGGTCTGACCATCCTTAGTGTGAGCGCCTTGGCTGTGGCTGCCATCCTTGTGCTGGGGGCCCATGCAGCTATCTCCGTATACCGTGGCGCTGTGGACCTCACGGTTGTGGGAGCTCTCGGTATCTCGAAACGTCAGGTGATGCTGGGCCTAGTGCTGGAGCGGGCTCTCGTAGCCGTACTGGGCATCGGCTCAGGTGTCGCCTTGGGCTTGGCTCTTGGCCCTTGGGTGCTGGGCTACCTAGACATCACCCCCACGGGGCGGGACCTGTTGCCGCCCATGGAGGTCACAGCCCAAGCCTGGCTCATCGGCCTCACCTTCGCCGAACTGGCTTTTGCTCTCGCAGTGGCAGTAGCCATCGCGGTCATATCTGCGGGACGCCTCAAGGCTGCCGATGTGCTGAGGACTTCATAAGATGCCCTTTCGCGGTTCCAGTTTCACCTCTTTCCTGAACCTAGGATGGAACGTGGCCGCACGGCGGGCCCGAGCGAGTTGGGGACTTGAGCTGGCCCTGTTCCTGGGCATACTGCTGGCCATATCGCTGGTGTCGAGCAGCTTGGCTTTTTCCAACCTCCTAGCGGAGGCTGCGCTACGTAACGCCTTGGATGAGGCTCCTTACGAGGACACGAATATCTCCGCCCGTACCTTTTACGGGCTGGACGACCCCACGGGCGATCCTCAGATAGAGAACGACTACACCACAGCCCTGTATGTCATGCAGACCGAGGTGGCGTACCGCTTTCTGCCGTACCTAGCCGACGAAGCAAGGTTGCTCCAGAGCTCCACCTTCTACTTTTCAGGGCACGCGCACCTAGGATTCGACAGCCCGGAACGTCCTAGGGGCAAGGTGCAGCACATGACCGGGATGCTGCCGGACAAGGTGGAGATTGTGGAGGGCCGCTGGCCCTACGACGAGGAGGTGGTGGGAGCATCCCCCAACTTGGACCTTCGTGAACTCGAAGTGGCAGTCGATGTGCAGGGCTTGGAATTCTTGCAGTTGGGTGTGGGGCAAACGATGGACATCTTCCCCGCAACCGGCGTGGACCATTTGGATACGGTGCAGGTGCGCATCGTTGGAGTATTCCGGCGCATCGACCCCACCGATGAGTTTTGGTATGGGGCGGAGAGGGCATTCAGTTTCCACAACGGCGAGTGGAAGACCACTCCCATGTTCACCACCGAAGAGGCCCTGACCACGGTTCTGGGCCGGGAATATCCGGACCTGTACAGCCAGATAACCTGGTTCTTCTATTTGGACCGCCACGGGGTGCGGACCGGGGACCTCGACGACATTGAACGCGCCATTCGAGGGGCGGAGCACGGCATGCGTTCCGGCCTTTCCAACGGTTCTGCAACGACGCGCTTAGAGACAGTAATCGAGGACTACGACGAGCAACTGCTGCTGGCGCGCGTGCCCCTCTTCCTGATGGTCTTCCTGGTCAATGGCATACTCATGTACTACCTCGCACTAGCTTCTGGGCTTCTGCTGAAGACGCGGGCGGGCGAAATCTCGATGCTGAAGAGTCGTGGCTCAACGACGCCGCAGCTTGGGCTGCTGGCGGCTTTCGAGGGGTTGCTACTGGCAGTGCCAGCCATGGTTGTCGGCCCGTTTCTGGCGCTGCTCCTGGCCCGCCTTCTGGGGGCACTGTTCTTCGACTTTGGCCCAGTGAACGACCTGATACCACTCTTTCCCTCTGGCTTCTCTTTCTTGGCGGGCGCCATCGGAGGCCTGATAGCAGTGTCGGTGCTTACCGTGGCCACCCTGCTGGGTTCGCGCCAGAGCATCGTGGATTACCATCAGACAGGCGCACGCCCCCCCACGACGCCCTTCCTGCAACGCTACTACCTGGACGTAGCGTTGCTGGCGATTATTGGGCTGCTGTGGTGGCAGATTCAGGCTCGGGGAGCGTTTCTGATACGACCCGTAGGCGGTGGCTTGGAACTGGATTACAGCCTGTTGCTGGGCCCCATCCTGGGGCTTGTGGCTTTGGGCCTGTTGGTAATGCGCCTGTTTCCCTTGGTGATGCGCGCTCTAGCAGCCGCAACCGCTCCTGTCTCTCCTCCTTGGCTGACCCAAGGGCTGAGACGCGTATCGCGCGACCCCGTAGTGCCTGGTGCTCTGGTGGTGTTGGTGGCCTTGGCCACAGCACTGGGGGTCATCGGCAGTTCCTTCAGTTCCACGCTGGAACGCAGTCAAGTGGAGCGAGCTCTGTACGAGGTGGGAGCCGATGTGCGGGTACGACATTCCGGCGACAGCGTTCCCCTGGAGGAGCACCATCTGTCGGTGGCGATGCCTGAAGGTGCGGTAGTGGGCGGGGCCGATGTGCATCGCGCTGCAGGCCATCTATTGTCTCAAGGGCTGAACTCCACCCGTCTCTCCGTGCTGGCGGTGGATGCACCGGATTTCAGCGACACCGCTTGGTACCGCCCCGACTTCGCCAGCGGCGAGCCTCTGGATCTCATACTGGGAGGCATTCACTCCGATAGCCTTGCAGGTTCAGAGAGGGCCGGTCTGCTCCTGCCTGCCGACATGAACGGGCTGGCGGTGTGGGTGCGCACCGACAGAAGAATCTCGTTCGGCTCATTGCGGGCTAGGCTCAAGGACTCTCGGGGGTACCACTTCGACATGGAGTTGGGCGCTCTCAACCGCACCGGATGGCAGCGGCTGGACGGAGAGATGACGCCCATCCCACCGACGCGACGATTCCGCCGCGCCGTTTACACCCCCCCTCCAGTCTACCCGCCCTTCACTCTGCTAGCGGTACACATATCGTCGATACGAGGGTTCGGCGAGCCGGGTCTGATCTTTATAGACCGGATTGAGGCTGATGGCCCGAGAGGGGCTACGATGGTGGCCGACGGTCGGACTCTCGCGTCTTGGCAGACCTTGGAAGACCATGCTCGACCAGGGCTGTACCAGTTGGACTTCATCGATTCGGTTTCGCAGCAGGGCGATGGAGGTTCGGCAGTTTTCAGTTGGTCAGCGGGCGGCGCAGGGCTCAAAGGCATCCGTGCGGGGCCGCCAGAACGACCGCTACGAGCGCTGGTGAGTCCCTCATTTCTGAAGGAAGTAGGCGGGAACCAAGGAGAGGTCTTCAAGGTCGGCTTGTCCCAGTTCTCCATCGAATTGGAGGCCGTGGCAGTGGCCGATTTCTTCCCCACCTTGGAAGACCCACGGCGACAGCCCTTTGCCGTAGTTGACCGGCAGGCCTTCGTCCAATACTCCAATGCCCATTCTCCTCGTCCCATCGGGGGTTCCAACGAATTGTGGGTGCAACTCGCCAATGAAGACGGAGAAGTTGACTTTGTCGACGCGACGCTACAGGAGAAAGGCCTCTTGGCCCGGAGTACCCTGCTGGCCTCGGAAAGGATCAGCGAGCGAGTCGACACGCCCCTGATCAGCGCTGGATGGCGCGGGCTGATCGTGCTGATGTTTCTCGCGCTGGTGGTGGCCGGAGTCTCCGGGGTCGTCCTATTCTGCTACATAGACACGCAGGAGCGCCGCACAGAGTTGGCTGTGCTCCGTACGCTGGGCTTCTCCAAAGCGCAGCTGAACATTGCCGTGTGGTTCTCGTTATTGGTTGTGGTAGTCTTCGGTATGGGGCTGGGCACTTGGGTTGGCCAGCAGATTGGCAACAGCATCCTCCCCTTACTAGAGGTGGCGGAAGAGGGTGCCCGAGTGACCCCACCCATGGTATTGCAGACCGACTGGACCACCCTGATGTTATCCTATGCCATGCTGGTGGGAGCGGCCTTGGCGAGCTTCCTGTGGCTGTCCTGGCTTACTTCACGTCTCGACGTACAGCGGGTACTGCGCATGGGTGAGGCATGATTTTCATGTACCATTCCATGAAGGGAGCTTCTTGACAACAGGGCCGGCGACGAACATGGGCAGCGATGCAGAGGCCCGGAAGCCCTACATACGCTGCCGCGACCTCTTCAAGATATACAAGCGGGCTGAACTGGAGGTAGTAGCCTTGCGGGGCGTCGACCTCACGGTGCGCACCGGCGAGGTAGCGGCCATCGTCGGTGCGAGCGGCAGCGGCAAAAGCACGCTCCTCAACGTGTTGTCCGGGTTAGACCGGCCCTCAGCAGGCCAAGTGATGGTAGGCGACCGTGACCTGCTGAACATACCAGACAGCGATTTGGTACGTTATCGGCGCTTGGAGGTCGGTTTCGTATGGCAGGCGACGGCCCGCAACCTAGTGCCCTACCTTACGGCGCAAGACAACATCGAGTTGCCTATGGCGTTATCGGGTGCCGACATCGGGGCGCGACACCGCCGCAGCCTGGAACTGCTGGCCGCTTTGGATATGACCGATAAGGGAGACAGATATCCGCAGCAGCTATCCGGTGGCGAGCAGCAGAGGGTGGCCATCGGTGTTGGGCTAGCCAACTCCCCACCCCTGCTGCTGGCCGACGAGCCCACGGGTGAACTGGACACCGACAACGCCAACCGCATATTCGATTTGATGCGACGCATCAACCAGCTATTTGGCACCACTGTCGTTATGGTAACCCACTACCCTGGAGTAGCTGAGCACGTCGACAGGGTCATCCACATCAGGGACGGCCGCATAAGCTCCGAGAGCTTCCTCGAGCCGACATTCCAGAAGGACGGAGAGAACGTACTGCGGGAGTATCTGGTGGTGGACGACGCGGGTCGCCTGCAACTCCCTCAAGACTACATGACCCAACTGCAACTGCGCGGCTTGGCCAAGGCGGAAATCGAAGAACGCACCGTCACACTGGAGCCACCCTCCACAGCAGCTGGGGCCGCTGGCGAGACGGAACAGCCTTCTGCGACGGAGGATGAGTGATCTCCCAGATTGGAGGCACCGGGCCTCCTCTCATCGCGGCTCAAGGCGTTACAAGGGCTTTTGGCTCCGGCGACCAGAGGGTGGTGGCCCTGCAGGAGGTAAGCCTCGACATCTTCACTGGGGAGTTCCTCGCCGTAACCGGCCGCTCCGGTTCGGGCAAGACCACGCTGTTGAATCTGCTGGCCGGGTTGGACCAACCCACCGCGGGACAGGTCCTGTTTGACGGACAAGACCTGTCGGCCATCTCCGAGAACGACTTGGTGGAGCTGCGCCGCCACAAGATCGGCTTCGTATTCCAGTCCTTCGGCCTCATGCCCCTGCTATCAGCCTTCGAGAACGTGGAACTGCCTCTCCACATCGGTGGCGTTTCCTGGCGAGAGCGCAGGCGTCGTGCGCTGGAGGCTTTGGAATTGGTGGGGCTGGAGCCCCGCAGCAGACATCGTCCCTACGAGCTATCCGGCGGCGAGCAGCAGCGTGTGGCAATCGCACGAGCGCTGGTGTCGAACCCGCAAGTAGTTTTCGCTGACGAGCCCACAGGCGAGCTGGATAGCAACACAGGTTCCGCCATCTCTGAGATACTGCGCGAAATCACGTCCCAACGGGGCGTCACCGTCATCGCCGCGTCCCACGACCTCCACATAGCCCAAATCAGCAGCCGCGTGATAGAGCTTGCCGACGGGGAACTGGCCTCGACAGAGCAACCCTAACTCCTCCACCATCGGGAGACCCCGATTTCCCGGGTGGGAGTCTTTGTTATGATTTTCTGGTATAATCCAAGAACACGCTTGAATACCGCACCAAGGCTTCACACACGGCAACGGACTATCATCTGTCCCGTCATTCGTCTTCGTGCCCTGCGTTAAATCACGTACGATCCCGTCGGGATAAGGAGTTCGTTTCCCAATGACTTTAGAATCAGTGTCAACACGCCCACGTTCGCCCGGCCTCGCGCGCCGACACCAAGTCATCTGCGCCAATTGCGGCACTCCTACAACAGTGCCCTTCAGGCCAAGCCAAGACCGCCCGACGTACTGCTCGCCGTGCTTCAAAGTGCGACGCAACGGCTTGTCCTCCGCAACAAGCGTACCCGCTAGGGAGTCAATCACCACGAGTCGATCTTCTTCTGAGGGCTCCGAGGGCAGCGATGGCGCTTCCACTGCTGTTCCAGCGTTTGCGAAAATGGCTTTGAAGGCCACCAGTAGGGCAGCGCTCTCCCGTATGGATATATCAGAGCCCACGCCTATCCAAGAAAAGTCCATCCCTCTTCTCCTAGCGGGCCAGGACCTGATAGGACAGGCACGTACGGGATCCGGGAAGACCTTGGCATTCGCCGTTCCCTTGGCAGAACGGTGCGACCCATCGGTGCGGCGGGTGCAGGCATTGGTGCTAGTACCCACTCGCGAGCTAGCCATACAGGTGGCCGGGGTGATGGAGGCCATGGCATCACCGCAGCGGCTACGCTGCACTTTGCTTTACGGTGGACGATCATTGCAGCCGGAATACACCGCATTGAAGACTGGCGCTCAAATCATCATCGGCACCCCTGGCCGTACGCTGGACCATCTTCGGCAGGGCACTCTGGACCTGCAATCAGTAAGGTTCTTGGTGTTGGACGAGGCAGACGAAATGCTGGACAGGGGGTTTGCCCACGACGTAGAGGCTATCCTCAGTCGAATCCCTTCGAGCCGGCAGACGGTACTGCTGTCCGCGACAATGCCCGACTGGGTGGCGACGACAGCTTCAAAGCACCTGCGCAACCCAGTAACGGTGGAGGTGGACGCAGACCTGCAGGCGCTGCCCACGGTGAAGCATCTGGTCTATACCATCCTGAAGGAAGACAAGATAGGGGCCCTCCGAACCCTGTTGGACCAGCGGGACGGCGATGCGGTTATCGTCTTCGGCAAAACCAAGCGCGGGGTGAAAAAGCTGGCAGCACAGCTGGCAGAGATGGGATATCCTGCAGGGGCGCTACAGGGCAATCTCAGTCAAAACGCACGAGAGCGCGTGATGGTGGACTTTCGCTCCGGCACCGCGCCTATCCTAGTGGCGACCAACGTAGCCGCCCGCGGGTTGGATATTGATGGTATTGGCCAAGTCATCAATTATGACTTGCCGGACTCTGAGCTACTTTTCACCCACAGGGTCGGACGGACAGGCCGCATGGGGCGCTCGGGTGAGGCCGTGACGTTCATCACGCCGGATGAAGAGCCGAAGTGGCGTGAGATTAATCGGGGCATGGGCGGCCTGTTGACTCGCAAGCCGTGGAATGCTGCCCGCAAAGTGAGACAACATCAGGCTAGCGCTACGTAGCAACTGTCTCTCGCCGTGTAACGCGCTAGCATTTTGTGCTAAGTGGCGTCGTCGTGTCTCTGACCTGAAATGGCCCATGGAGTGAATGGATTTGAGCGACTACCAGAACAAGGCGATACGTAATCTGGCCATCATAGCCCATGTCGACCATGGCAAGACCACTCTGGTCGACGCGCTACTGATGCAAGGTCAAGTCTTCCGAGCCCACCAACAGGTGGGGGCGTTGATCATGGACACCAATCCTCTGGAGCGAGAGCGTGGCATCACGATTCTGGCCAAGAACGCCTCGGTCTCCTACGGGGGAGTCAGGATCAACATCATCGACACGCCGGGCCACGCCGACTTCAGCGGCGAGGTGGAACGCGTCATGAACATGGCCGATGGCTGTCTACTTTTGGTGGATGCCGTGGATGGGCCCATGCCCCAAACCACCTATGTGCTGCGCCAAGCACTGCAACAGAATGTGACGCCCATGGTAGTCATCAACAAGATCGACCGCCCCGAGGCCCGTGTGGAAGAGGTGGTCGATCTGGTGCAAGACCTTTTCCTGGAATTGGCTACGGATGCGAAGCAGCTGGATTTTCCGGTGCTGTATGCCTCGGCACGACAGGGTTACGCTACTACCAGCCTGGACACGCCTTGGTCGGATATGCAACCTCTCTTCCAAGCGATCCTGGATTCTGTGCCGCCCCCCGCGGGGGACCCCTCCGCCCCGCTGCAGATGCTGGTTGCTGCCTTGGACTACGATAACTACCTGGGGCAGGTGGCCGTGGGCAGGATCACCAATGGGACGCTCAGGCAACGTGATGATGTGATGCTACTGCACCCAGACTCCGAGCCGACTGCTCACAAGCTGGAGCACGTTTTCGTTTTCCGTGGTATGGAGCGGGTGGAGGTTTCCGAAGCCTATGCCGGCGATATTGTGGCCGTGACCGGTCCTGAGGGGGTGTCCATAGGCGACACCATCGCCTCTCTTGAACACCCGGAGGCTCTGCCTTCTATCGATATCAACGAGCCGACGGTACGCATGACCTTCGGTGTCAACACTTCGCCTTTGATGGGCCGGGAGGGCGTCCACTGCACCTCGCGGACTCTGCACGAACGGCTGACGAGAGAGTTGCGGACCAACGTCAGCCTGAGAGTGGAGCCCACCGCCAGCGCCGATGTGTTCGTGGTTGCCGGCCGGGGAGAGCTGCACCTTTCCATCTTGGTGGAGACCATGCGTCGCGAACAGTTCGAATTTCAGGTGTCCCGCCCCGCGCCCGTCAACAAGATGATCGACGGCCAGTTGTGCGAGCCCTACGAGATTCTGAATGTGACCACCCATGAGGAATATGTTGGCGTACTCACCGAGTACCTGTCGGCTCACATGGCCCGACTCCGGGATATGCGGTACGACGAGAACGGCTACGTTCACATGGAATACAAGATACCCACCCGTGGGCTGATCGGATTCAACGCCTTCTTTCTTCGCACCACCAGGGGCGATGGGGTCAAAACCAGTGCCTTCACCTCCTACGAGCCAATGGGGAGGGGAATAAAGGCGGAGCGAAGTGGCGTCCTAGTGGCTTCGGAGGGCGGTGTATCAGTTACCTATGGGCTGCTGAACGCTCAGGGCAGGGGCAACACATTTATCGACCCAGGCACCATAGTCTACGAAGGCATGATCATCGGCTCCCAACCCCGCGAAGGGGACATAGAAATCAACGTCTGCAAGGAGAAGAAGCTCACCAATATGCGCTCTTCGACGGCAGACATCGCCAAACGGCTGAACGCCACGGTGAGGTTGAGCCTGGAGGACGCGCTGGCGTTCATCTCCGACGACGAGCTGGTTGAGATCACTCCCCAGAGCTTACGCCTTCGCAAGATGGAACTTTCGGCGCTAGACCGAAAGCGCCACCGCCGGGACGGGACCCGCGCCCGAGATTAGGGGTATCCCAAGATGGACGCCCCATCGAGGATTCCTCCGTTGAACGCGTCGGCCCTTCACCAAGTGGTTCTATTTCCATGGCAATTCCCCCGTGGCCCCGTGAGGGCGATTTGTCAGGATGGAAGTCGATTGTCTACCCACCTCCATTCTAACCATCCCCCTTAAGAGCCTGTCTCAGAAATCCCCTCTCCCCGACCTTGGGAGATTAGTTTAGCTCCATGACATCCGCCCGTTGACACCCCACCACCCTCCCTATAGCCTCAATACAGGCGACCCCCAAGCCGGACCTACCCATCCGTTTGCCCCGAGCAAACCGCATCCCAAGCCAAAATCAGTGAGAACGACAGGTTTCACCCAAAATGCCACATTGCGCCAGCTACGAAACAAAGCTGAGGATGCCACACATGTCCCACGCTCCTGATATGAAGTGCCTCGAAACAGTCGACCCATCTAGCATCCCAGATACAAAACGCCCCGAAAATGCCCATCGGCAGCTACGCGGATGCGTGACCAACCGTCCCCCACCACCTGGTACCGCTCTCTTAGCTACCAAACAAAGCTGGGGATGAAACACGAAATGCCCGTTGCCGCGGAATCCAGGAGTTCCAAACGGGTGGGAATCTGAATCCCCCTCACCCTAACCCTCTCCCGCCGGGGGAGAGGGGATCTTCTGAGACGGCCTCTTACAGGCAAGGCATTCTCCGTGCGACCGGCTCGCACTCTCCGGGCAGGCCATTTCTGCCTTGTTCACTTGTCGTGGGGTGATGGGAGAGTCTGGAGGCATCGCTATGCCCTATAATTCATGTGCTCTTGGGGACCGATCAATGGAACTTGGGGGAGTAGGACTCGATGTTGGAATTGAGGCGGGTAGCCCCTGACGAGTTCGAACAGTGGGTACGGGTCGAGGCCCGTGCTTATAGTAACCGGCTGGCTGTCGATCCAGAGGTACTGCGGACCAATTTTGACTTGGATCGTTCCATCGCCGTCTTCGAAGACGGCGATATAGTCGGAGGTGCGCACTCCCACCGGCTGGAGATGTCCATTCCGGGCGGCACTGCGATTCTTGGGGGGGTGGCAAACGTGGCCGTGCAGCCCACCCACCGTCGCCGTGGGATTATGACTCAAATGATGCTGCACCAGCTCAATGACATCCACCAGAGAGGTGAGGCCTTCGCCGGCCTTTTCTGCTCCGAGAGCGTCATTTATGGCAGGTACGGATATGGCATCGCCACGCTTCACGAAACCTGGAGCCTCGAACGACAACACAATGCCTACGCTCGTCCCTACGAGACCTCGGGGCGCATCGTCTTCGTAGACCCGGCCGACATCGGGAAAGAGCTGCCGGACATATCTCGCAGGGGCACCGAGGGCCGACCGGGAGTGTTCCAAAAGTCGCCATACCGATGGGAGCGGGACTCGCAAGCACGGGAGCACCGTGAAGGCGGGCCCGGAGGACTTTTCTACGCTGCCTATCTAGAAGACGGCAAGATGACCGGGTACGTGAACTACCGCACGTCCAGCGGCACCCTGACGATCAACGAACTGATGACCACTACCCGGGAGGCCAACGCCGCATTGTGGCGGTTCTGCTTCGACACAGACCTCATCCGCACCACCGAAGCCATCAAGCGTCCCGTGGATGACCCCCTGCCTTGGATGCTGGCAGACCCCCGGCGCCTGCAACGGTCAACTCGCGACGGGCTGTGGCTGCGATTGATTGACGTGAGGGTCGCCCTCGAACAGCGGACTTACATGGAACCGGGACGCCTCGTCTTCGAGGTGCGGGACGATGTGTGCCCTTGGAACCAGCAACGGTTCGAGTTGGAGACATCCACCGAAAGCGCAGAATGCCGCCCCACTGAGTCGCCTGCGGATCTGACGCTGACGGTCGCGGCTCTGGCCTCAGCGTATCTAGGGGGCGTGACCTTCACCACGCTATCTGCTGCGGGTGTGGTGGATGAGCACACAACAGGCTCATTGCTTCGGGCTGACCGCATCTTCGCAGTCCATCACCAGCCTTGGACACCGCATAACTTCTAGGGTAAAGCCTCGCTATGCTACACTCCCAGTCGACTGAGACTTGACGTACAAAACCGGACAGGAGGAGAGATGACCACTCACTCACCTGAAGAGATGGAGAAGTTCTACGAAGTAGTGGACCAGACCAACCTGATTCCGGGTTGGCGTCGGAGCATGTCCGTGGAGTGGAAACCACAGCCTTACCTCTGGCGTTGGGTGGACTTGGAGCCACTGGCGATGAGGGCTGGCGAGTTAGTAACTCATAGCCGCGAGGTTGAGCGCCGGGTGCTGCGCCTAGCCAATCCGGGCCTGCAGGGCAAGATGGGCACCACCCCCACCATGTCTGCTGCTGTGCAGCTCATCCTCCCCGGCGAGGTGGCCCCTGCCCACCGACATAGCCCCACTGCCATCCGATGGATAATAAAGGGCGAGGGGGCCTACACCGCGGTGAACGGCGACCAGTGCTACATGGAGCGGGGCGACCTTATTCTCACCCCCGCTTGGACTTGGCATGACCATGGCCACGAGGGAGCCGAGCCCATGATCTGGATGGACGGCCTCGACTGGCCGGTAGTCCGCTCTCTTGATGCCATCTTCTACGAGGACTACCCAGAAGACCGCCACCCCGTAGTAGGAGTAGGCAATACCCGCCACCGCTACGCTGCGGGCGGACTCAAGCCAGCATGGGAGACCCACGATGAGAGTTGGTCACCTCTGTACCACTTCCGCTGGGCCGACACCCGTCAGGCTCTGATCGACTTGGCCCAAGTGGGCGCCAGCCCCTTCGACGACGTGGCCATGGAGTTCACCAACCCCGCGACTGGTGGCCCGGTGCTTCCCACGATGGCCTGTTTGGTGCAGATGATACGCCCCGGTGTGCATACCGAGGCCCACCGGCAGACCAACAGCGCCGTGTATCATGTGCACGAGGGTCAGGGCTACTCAGTGATCGACGGTCAGCGGTTCGACTGGAAACAGGGCGACTTCTTTGTCGTGCCGTCATGGCGATGGCACGAGCACGCCAGCGAGGGGGACGAGCCCGCCATCCTGTTTTCCATCCAAGACACGCCGATAATGCAGTCCAGCGGCCTCTACATGGAGGAGGCCTACAGCGAGAACGGCGGCCACCAGGAAATCACCAGCAGCTTTTAGAGGCGGGTGGGCCCCGTGACAGGACTGACCAGCCTCGCACCCAGCCTCACGCAGGCCGCGGTGTTTCTGGTAAAGCGCACGCCTTGGTGGCTGCGGTTCGTCGTCGGCCTATGCTTCAGTCTCGCATTAGGCTACTTGGCCTTGCGGGAGTTAGACTGGGGACAAGTACATCGCGCGTTCGCCGACCTGTCCATTAGTTACGCCCTGCTGGGGCTGGGAACGTACCTGACGAGCCTCTTCTTCCGCGCTCTGCGATGGCGTGTGTTGTTCGTGAGAGAGAAGGTCTCTCTACTGCAACTGGCCATCACCCAGAACGTTGGCACCGGCGTCAACAACATGCTGCCGGTGCGTGTGCTGAGCGAGCCGGTGCAGATGGCCATGCTCACTGGCCGCTACAAGGTGTCTGCGCCCACCGCCTTGGCGACGCTGGCCACGGAGCACATGCTGGACATCGTAGCCACGGCAGTGCTGATGGGCACGGGAGTTGCCCTGTTGCCCCAACTGCGGGGGCTTAGCATCCAACTGAGCGGCGCCCTCATCCTAGGTGTCGTGAGCTTGGGGGCCCTTTACTTCATCGTCCGGGGCGTCCCATCCCTGCCGATAGTAGGCAAGATACCGGCCTTTGAGCGTTGGACTCAGGCTATGGCCACACTACGACAGGAACGGGCCCGCCTGACCGCCTGCTTCCTATCAACGGTAGTGCACTGGGTATGCTTGGGGCTGAGTGGCTGGTTCATCGCCCTGGGTCTCGGTTTGGATGTGAATATCCTTGCGCTGACGGTGATGTTTGCCGCAGCCGCGCTGTTCGTCAACTCTGTCCCGTCGGCTCCGGGAGCGGCTGGCACCTTCGAGTTCGCCATCGTATACACCCTTGGGTTCTTCGACATAGCGAGGGTCGATGCCGTACCCTTCGCCTTCCTGATGCATGCCGGCATATTCCTGCCGCCCATGCTGGTGGTGTTAATGGTCCTGTCAGGTGATGGCTTGGCGCAAGTGGCCCGTCGCAGGACGGCCACCTCCTTAAGCACGCGGGTTCCCACACGGAACACCCAAGGCTAGCGGGGAAGGGCCGACTGATGTGATTCGGCCTGAGCCTCCAGCTTCTCCCAATTGTAGGTCATCGGCAGCATGCTCACCTGCTGCCAGACCGGAGCTTGGTCGGCGTAGTGGGGGCTGCCCGGATGCCCTGACGACCCTAGGGGAACGACCCATCTAGAGCCTTCCCAATCGGCTAGGTCGAAGGTATAGCGGGCCACGGACATGCTGGTCATGACGAACTGGTCTCCCGGCGAGTAGGAGCCCGCTTGTGGGGTGTCGCCGTCGCCACCCATCGGCATCGAGGGCGGATCCAGAAGGTCTGACAACTCTGGCAGCGGAGCGCTGAGAGGATGGCGCGGCCGGGTATGGTGCACCGTGCCCCAACGCCAAGCCGCAGTATCTGAGCCCAAGCGCTGGCTCAACTCATCCAAGGCCTCGACGAAGGAATCCGACAGCAACGACTCCCAGTCGGCCGGCGGCGGGAGGAGTGCGGAGTCGCCAGTTTGAATCATGCCAGGGAAGTTGGAGCGCAAGCGGGCAACATGGCCGGGACCGCCACGACCTGCGGGGCTGAAGGCCTCGGCCGCCAAGGCCCCCAAGATGGGCTCCAACACCTTGCGTACCAAGCGGTCCCTTGTCGCGCTATAGATGGTAGGCGCTACGGCACCGGGAGACATCTCGCCATCCCACTGAGCCAGTGCTTTGCGCGCAGCCCCAGCCAAGGGATGGTCGACCTCCAACGAGGCAAGTTTTGGGCCGTAGAGGGCAGCAGGTATCGATGTCTTCTCTGAGTGCATAGCCGCCATGTCGTCTACGGTGGCAGCTTCCAACTTCAGTAGGCGGTGAGTCAGGCGGTCCGCACGGAATCCGGGGGCGAAATCGAGGGCGATGTAGTGGGGGTAGTCCTCACCTGCCACCCTGTTGTTCGCGGTGACGATGTAGTTGCAGTCGGGGTTGGTCGAGCGGGGCAACTCCTCGAAGGGCACATCACCCTGCCACTCATGCTCGCCGTCCCAGCCCGGGACCGGTATCCAGCGATTGGCCTCGTGGCGCACCGGGATGCGTCCCCGGGTGAGATAAGCGATGTTTCCTGCAACGTCGGCGTAAAGGAAGTTGTTGACCGGGTCGACCCAGCACCGCATCGCCTCATCCATCTCATCCGCTGATTTAACTTTGAGCATATCCAGCAGGGCGTCGGCCCAAGGTTGGGCCTCGCAGGAGGCGCTATATCGGAAGGCGAGTCCCACACCGTCCTCCAGACTACCTCCGATGACCGGACCGTGGTGGGTGACGGGCACGTCCAAGGCCACCGGAGACTGGCCCCGTACCTCGATGGTCTCGTGGTGCACCTCCAGTGGCAGCCAGTCGCCTTGGAACTCGTATGCCGGAGAGCCATCCGGCCTTAGATGTTCTAGGTACAGGTCTTGGTAGTCGGCCCCCGTGTGGGTGACGCACCATGCCACTTTGTCGTTATGTCCGAAATGGGGAAATCCGGGAACGCCCGGAAAGGAGAGGCCGATGACATCGAATTCGGGGCAGGCAACGTGGTTCTGATAGTAGACGTTGGGGGTGTCCAAGCCGCGGTGGGGGTCTCCCGCCAATAGGGGAGCGCCTGATGCGGTCCGCGCACCCGCAAGCACCCAATTGTTGCTGCCCACCTCGATGGCCTCCATGGACTGCATCCAAGACTCGGCCTCTCGCAAGAGCTCCGCGACGCCGTCGACAACTCCCTCATACTCTGCGCCGGGCGGCACGATAACGAACTGCCCCTGCTGGTAGCCAGGGCAGAGAGTCGCCAGCATTTCAGGGCCGACCTGCCTCAGCAGCTTGTCCCGCCACAGCTTCTGCTCGAATACGCCCATTAGGATGTGGCGGACCTTGAACACGCCGAGCGAATCATGGGGTCTCCACGGTTCGGGGGACGAGCCTAGGATTTCATACTCCACAGGAAGAGTAGCAGTCGATTCGATGAAGGCGTTGATCCCTGCGGCGTAGGCTTCCAGCATCTCGCGGGCTTCCTCGCTTATCACCTCCAGGTCTGCTTTGGCACTGGCCTGCAGCCTGAAGCTGCGCATCAGCTTGTCCTGTGCCAGCGCATCCGGCCCAGCGAGTTCGGCCCAACGGCCGTATGCACGGCGCCGGTCGTAGTCCATCTGGAACAGCCGGTCTTGGGCAGTGTAGAAACCTTGGATGAAGAAAGCGTCCCAAGTCGAACCTGCACGCCCGTGGGGGATTCCCTGTTGATCGCGGTAAATGGTCGCTTCGCCCTTCAGGCCGTCCAGGGAGACCTTGGAGGTTGTGTCTGGTTGACAAGCGTGGATCCGCTCGCGAGTCATGTTGGGTGTCATGTATCTCACCTCTCTTGGAGCTTGGCTGGATAGAGCGATGCTAGACCTCGTCCAGTATTTCTCTGACCTTGGCGAAAATGCTCTCGAACATGGGGTGGGTGAGGCGTCCGGTCTGCGTGTTCTGCTGGCTGGGGTGGTAGGAGCCCAGCAGCACCAGGCCATTGGACAGACGGTGTAACGAGCCGTGGCCAAACTTGGGTCGGGGCTTGGGGATTTCGACGTCAGCGTCCCGGGCCGCCACTAGGAACGCATCGAAGGCAATCTTGCCCAAGGCAACCACCACTCGCAACTCGCTCAGCAGTTGCAACTCACGCACCAGATAGGGGCGGCATGTTTCCAACTCTGTTGGCAGCGGTTTGTTGGCCGGAGGGGCGCAACGGGCGGCGGCGCTGACCAACACATCCTGCACCTGCAAACCGTCGCCGCGGTGCATTGAGGTAGGCTGGTTGGCAAAACCGAACTTATGCAGCGTGCCATAGACCCAATCGCCACTGCGATCGCCTGTGAAGGCCCTCCCTGTACGATTTCCTCCATGGGCCGCTGGGGCCAAGCCGAGGAGCAGCACGCGGGCATCAGCAGACCCGAAGCTGGGTATGGGACGTGCCCAGTAGTCCCAGTCGAGATACATGCGCCGCTTCTTCTGCCCAACATCCCTTATGTACTCGGCCAAACGGGAGCACTTGGTGCAGGCAACGATATCGCTGTTCAACTCTTCAAGGGCGGCCATGGCTTCCTTCCGGCGAGGGTTGGGATGCGCTAGTATACTACCTCGCCGTAACGGCCAAACCGCTGGCCCGCGGCTGAGGGAGGCCTCCGTCGATGCAGTTGCAGAGAATCAGCGCCGTCACCCTAGCCGTGAGCGACATGGCCAGCTCGGTGGAGTTCTACCGCGCCGCCGGTTTCCAGCTGCTCTACGGCGGCCCGGACCGGGACTTCTCCAGCTTTCAGGCAGGGCAGGGCTACCTCAACCTGACCCTGCGAGAGGCTTATGAGGGGCACTGGTGGGGCCGAGCCATCTTCTACGTCTCGGATGTGGACGCCGCCCACGGGCATGTGGTGTCCGCCGGGCTCACGCCTGACACATCGCCGCAAGAGGCCCCTTGGGGCGAGCGATACTTCCACCTGACCGACCCTGACGGTCACGAACTCAGCTTCGCCAAGCCCTTGCATTGACTTCGCACGACGGCACATCTCCTTGACACTACAAATAGCGTGGGGTTTACTTGCCCCGCATTTGGCTACACTTGCACAAGCTAGAATAGGGGCATGCTGCGTGTCGGCACTAACCACTTGGCGGCTCCAGCCAGGGTCATTGAAACACCCACTCATCATCGCCCACCGGGGAGCCCACGACGATGCACCGGAGAACACGATACCTGCATTCCTTCGAGCAGTGGCGATGGGGGCTGACGCCGTGGAGCTGGACGTCCATCTTTCCAGCGACCGCGAGGTGGTGGTGTTCCACGACCGCAGGCTGGAGCGTGCGACCAACGGGCAGGGCTGGATTGGGCGCCATACGTTGCAGCAGCTACGAGCTCTCCACTTCGACGAGGACTCGTCCCACCGCATACCCACCTTGGACGAGGTATTCGACAGCTTGGCCCCCGACTACTTAATATGTGTCGAACTCAAGGCAAGAATCGCGGGCATGAAAGAACTGCCCCAGCGAGTGGCCGAGGTCATCGGAAGACACCGGCGCTGGGGCGCGACCCTTGTGCACAGCTTCAACCCTGTCTCCCTCTACTATATGCGCCACGCCTCTCCAGACGCGACTGTCGGGTTCATATGGGCACAGAAGCATCCCTATCCGCTTCGGAAACGGTGGCTGAGCCCCGTGGCCAACGCTCTTTGGAACGCACCCGCCGAAGACACCTACAACCAACGGGTGCTCTCGCACTTTCACGAGCAGGGGAAGTTAGTCATGGCGTGGGATGTGGATGCTGGGACCGATCTAGAGGCATTGGGGCAGACCGGACTGGACGCGGTGGTGACCGACAATCCCCGGAGGTTGACCGAACAGAAGCGATCGCTGCGCAAGATCGTCGCGGGAGCATGATGTCGGCGGGGTGTCCGGTACTCGGTGCACGGAGTGTTTTTGGTGGGTGACAACCGGGACGCTGGGAACCCAGCGCGCCGCCTCACGGAACGAGGCGGGAGGCCGCACCTGAGGGACTACCTCGACATCAGTCTCTACAGCTTCGGTTTACGCGGATTTACCTTCGCCCTGTCGGCCATCATAGTTCCGGTACTGGTCTTGGACCTAGTCCCCGGCGACCGCAAGAATACCTACCTAGGACTCGCCACCTTCTCAGCCCTCATGTTCTCCGTGGTAGCCATACCTGCCATGGGGGCGCTCAGTGACCGTATTCGCCTCCCATTCGGGAGGCGAATGCCATACATCATATTGGGCACCATCGTGGCCTGCGTCCTGATGCCAGCCATAGTGATCACCGACCACTATATCGTGTTCGTTTTGATATTGGTGGCTGTCACTCTAGGCGTGAGCATCGCCCAAGGCCCCTACCAAGCCTTTATCCCCGATCGTGTGCCAGCGGCTAGGCGCGGGGTGGCATCGGCTGCCAAGACCCTGATGGAGATACTGGGGATCGCCATTGTAGCTGGCTCTGTAGGATATGTAGCTGGACGGTACAACTCGGACTTCTCAGGCACCTTTCACTGGATTTGGGCATCGGTCGGGCTGTTGGTCTTCCTGTATCTCGTGTCATTGGTCATCACCATGATGACCGTGGTGGAGCCAAAGGCACAGGCAATGCCTCTGCCCGCAACTGCTCCGGCTGAACCTGCCGGAACACAATCGCACGCCCGCGATCCTCGCGACCGATTTCTCCCCCCTGGATTCGGCTGGTACCTCATATCCCGCTTCCTGTTTCTCGCTGCCACTGGCGTCATAGAGACCTTTGGACTGTTCTATCTACGGGACGTGGTCGACGTGGAAAGTCCCGCCGAGGCCGCCGGATATCTCATTATCATCTTCGGGATGGCGGCGCTACTGGGTGCGGTTTTCGCAGCACGCACCAGCGATCGCATCGGTTATCGTCCTCTGGTGGCCATCTCTGGACTATTGGGGGCCACTGGCGTAGGTGTTCTGTTGACCGCCAACAGCCTAGTGGCGGTCATAGCAGGTGGCATGATAATCGGTTTGGGGGCTGGTGCCTTCTTCAGCGCCGACTGGGCACTGGCCATCGACTTAGTAGCCCCAGGGCGAGCTGCGCAGCATATGGGCCTAACCAGCGTAGCCACCGCTGGCGGCGCGGCCGCGGCGAGACTGCTTGGGTTTGGTGTAGACGCCCTGAACACCGGGGCCAGCGACCTGGGATACGAGGGTATGCTCCTCGTCTGCGGGATCGCATTCCTGTTGGGAGGGCTACTCGTGTATGCCGTTCGCCCAGCACAACCCTCGCCCCAAACTCAGCCCAACGATACGAGCGAAGGACCGGAGCAATGATGCAGGAACTGTTCAGTGAGCGTCGCAAGCTGTTCATTGGGGTAGTGCACCTGCTGCCGCTGCCTGGCTCGCCTCGCTGGCAGGGCGATTTCGACGCCTTGGTCACCCGCGCCCGGCAGGAAGCCCACACACTCGCGGAGGGCGGGGTCGACGGGATCATCGTAGAGAACTTTAATGACGCACCCTACGCGAAGGGTCGGGTGGAACCCCACACCATCGCATCCATGACGCTGGCCATCGCAGGCGTAATCGACACCGTCGACGTCCCGGTGGGCATCAACGTGCTACGAAACGACATCAAGAGCGCCTTGGCGATGGCCATGGTCACCGGGGCGAGTTTCGTGCGAGCCAACACCCACTATGGCGTCATGGTGTCCGACGAGGGCATCATTGAGGGCGAGGCCTACGAGACCACACGCTACCGTCGCCATCACTGCCCCGACGTGAAGATTCTGGCCGACGTGCTGGTGAAGCACGCCACACCGTTGGGCGACCAAGATATCGCCTTGGTGTCGGAAGACACTGTAAACCGAGGCTTGGCCGATGCCGTCATCGTCAGCGGCCCTCTTACCGGACTGGCTGCCGACGTAGACGAGGTCAGAAGAGTCAAGGAAGTTGTGCCCGATACCCCGGTCCTAGTCGGCAGCGGAGTCACTGTCGCCAACGCCTTCCAATTCCTGCAAGCCGCCGACGGAGCAATAGTCGGCACCAGCCTCAAGGTCGACGGACAGGTGGGGAACCCTGTGGATTTGGGGCGAGTGCGGGAGTTGGCGGCGCTGTTTCGCGAGTTGGAGTGAAGGAGTTGCGCCAGCCCACTAAAAGGGTTTGACGTGCTCCTCAAGCCACTCGCGCAACTGGTGAAAACGGAACGAGTTGGTCTCGAATAGGCGCATGAAGAAATCGTATGCCGCGCGGCTGTCGCAGTCGATATAGCTTCCATTGAGGCGCAGGAAGGCGTCGGTAGCACCCAAGGCTGTCCGCTTGTTGCCATCGACGAAGGGGTGGTTCATGGCCAAACTCTCCAACAGAGCGGCCGCTTCATCAACGAGTCCCTCGTAGTAGCCGAGTTGTGGGCGCATGATAGCCGACTCTAGCGCACCCACGTCGCGAAGCCCCAAAGCACCTCCGAAATGGGAGAGCAGTTCGTCGTGCATGGTAACCACTTCCAAGAGTGTGGGGAACTCGTGGGTCACTGGGCCAACAACTCATACAGAAGACGGTTCCTCTCAACGCTCGCGCGAAAGTGGGCCATCACCTCCGGGCGGACCTGCTGTTGCGCTTGATTCTCCAAGTAGCTGCGCATGGCGTCTTCCAGCACTGCCTGGAACTGGCGTCCCTGCTTCCTGGCGAGTTCGTGCATCCCCATCAATACGTCAGGGGGTGCTTGGCTGGAAAACTTCTTTCGCGTAGTCGTCATGACAACTCTCCATACTTGGGGTCTTGTAGTCTTAGTTTAGGGTGCGCGGCTCGGGCCATCAAGACGTTTCTTGATATATATTGGCATAGGGCCCAGCTGGCAGTGGGCCATCACCTCTGGCGCACCACACCCTGCCTGTTTTGCTTGATGTACTGCTTCGTGGCAACTTCCAGTACTCGATGAGGATGTTACAGCTTCAGCAGCGCTTTCGCGTTCTCTGAGAGGATCGCGGTGCGCTCCTCCTCTGGGATGGGGAGGCCCTCGACGTCGGCGACGGTGGGTTCCATCGGGCCGTAGGGGTAGTCGCTGCCGAATAGGAGTTTGTCGGGGCCGGACATGCCGTGGGCGAGCATGATGGCTGGAGGGTGATAGCAGACCGTGTCCATGTACACCCTCTGGAAGTAGTCGGCGGGCAACCCGCTGGCCCTGCCAGCCCAATCGCGACCGCTGATTCCAGCGCCTCGATTGATACGCCCCATCAGGTAGGGAATGGTGCTACCACAGTGGCACAGGATGATTTTCAGGTCCGGGAATCGCTCCATGGTGCCACTGAGAATCAGGCGCATCATGGCCAGGGTGGTGTCGTAGAGGAAGCCAAGCACCTGCACCATGCGCCAGTCTCGCAGGGGCTCCACCGACGCCATGATGGGCCAACTGGGGTGAATCATGATGGGCACATCCAACTGCTGAATGCGCTCGTAAACGGGCATCAGATCGTCGTCGTCCAGCATCTTGCCCGCCACGTTGGAGGTGACCATGAAGGCGCGCATGCCCAAGTCGTTTACCGCCCGGCTAGCCTCTGTCACGGCCTGCTGCGGATCCAGGAGGGGCAGGCTACCCATCCCGATGAACCGCTCAGGGTTCTCCCGGACCACCCGGGCCAACCCTTCGTTGGCCGCTTGGGCCAAGGAGACGTTCAGCCCCGTGTCCTTCCCCGTCTCGCCCGCCGGACAGATGATGCTCACCACATGGGTATCAATGCCCGCCGCATCCATGTCCTGGATGCGCCGCTCCATCAAGTGCATCCCTGGTTGTAGCTGGTACGACTGGATGGGGTCGACATTGAGTACCCACCCTTGGTCGTTGGGCACAGTATTGGGGTAGCCCTGGCGTCCTGACAGCACCTCCAAGTATTCGACTGGAGCGAAATGGTTGTGGATGTCGATGCGCATGTTCGGCTCTCCTAGCGTCTGCTGACTACTGCACTCGCTCGGTTACGGCGCGAGTCGCCGACCAGAGGGGCATCCACGAGGAGTGGCGCCCTGCGCCGCCAGCCACAACAATCAGGATGTCGTCGGGACGGGCAACCATTGGCACCAAGTAGTCGTCGGCGGCGTCTTCAATCCACTCAGGCCAAGTGCGCTCACCGTAGTGAGAGCGTCCCACTAGGTGTCTTTTCGGAATACGACAGTTCTGGAACAGGTACTCTTTGATGTCCTGCTTCGAGTAGCCGGAAGCGGCGATTTCCTGGGCATGCTCGGGGCACAGCACCAGAAGTACCTGACAATCGCGCCCTTGGATATAGTAGCTCACCACACCCAGCACTCTCATGCTGTCGGCAACCGTCTGCAGCGCCTCTTCACCCGTCTCCACTGTCGTCTCGGTTATCTGGTGGAAGGCGCGGACTGCTGCCAGAGTCACCGTGCTGTCGTCGGAGGCGTAGCCGCGGTCCATGTGGAAGGGTTGCCAAGGACTCTGGGACTCGTTTTCGGCGGTGCAGAACGTGTACTTGGCGGGCTGGGCTTGGGTAGACTTCTCCATCTCGCCGGGGTGGGCCCCACCGAGGTTGCGCACCACAAGGGCCAGCGAGCGCCCAAGGACGGCGTTGGCCTGATAGCCGGAGCCGAAGCAGGCTGTGTCGCCATTGAACCCAATGCGGCCGGCCACTGGCCCGTTGACGATGATCAGGGGCGCTGCCCCGGCAGTGGTGGCTGCCACACCACCGACGTTGTAGTCGGCGGTCAAGGCGGCGCGAACAGCAGCCAGCACCGCTGGCATGTGTTGAGGCATGGCGCCGGCCATGACCGCATTAGCGGCCACTTTCTCGACGGTGACAATGCCATCGCCCGGAGGCATCACGCCCAGAACCTCTTCGGCTGGCAGACCCACGGCATCCACCATTGCTGCCACCCGCTCTTCTGTGGGCGGCACAATGGGGAGTCCATCGCTCCATCCCCGCTCCAGGAACAGGCGGTTCACTTCGTCGAAAGCGGGGGCGACCTGTAAGCGGGTGGCCCTCACGCTAGACTCGCTGGTCATGCTGCACCTCGTGACAGGCCAGCCAGTATCTCCGGCAGGGCGGATTCGGCCGCTTCTTGTAGCTGGACTGCCGACTTGCTGGCCATGGGATGTTGCACCAATATCAGACGGTGCTGGGGCATTGCCTTGGCTTGTGTGCGCAGCTTGGCCGCCCGCTCAAAGGCTGTGGTGACTAGGGTGACGGCGGGCCTGCCCCGCTTCTCTACTTCTACCGCGTCGTGGAGACCCCACGCTGTACAGGACCCTCAATCGGCGACCCCGTGCACCACAGCGTCACACTGGGCCAGCAGGTCGTCCATCTTGGACGGGTCCATGGGGATGCTGGGGTTGGCCTTGCGCACGATGACGGTGTCGACACCCTCCTCACCCAGCAGCACCTTCAGGTTGTCCATGAAACGGTCCGAGTTGTGTCGCGAGTTATCAATCAGTCCCACGGTGGCCCCTTGCAGTTGGGCCAAGCGCGGGTGTGGTCGTTCTTCGGGTATTGCGCCCTCGGCGGCAGGGTGGAGGATGGTCAGCATGTCATCGGGTGGCAATGGCGCCTCCTGTAGTTGTGTTAAGAGTCTTATCGTAAAGGGACTCCGGATGCCCTTCGATCATGTGAAGATCGAGTTCGCGCCCCAAGTGGTAGGTGAGACCATAGGCGACGGTAGCAATGTCCACTGGGCGGCCCAGAACTCGCTCCATGGAAGTAACGCCAGCGTCGGTGACCCCACAGGGGATGATGTGCTGGAAGTAAGAGAGGTCAGGGGTGACATTAAGGGCGAGGCCATGATAGGCGACGCCATTGGTAATTTTCACTCCGATGGCCCCGATTTTCTCGTTCTCCACCCACACGCCAGTCCGTCCGTCTACCAGTCCCCCTTGGATATCGAACTGGCCAAGCGTGGCCAGCATCGCTCTTTCCAGAGCTCTAACGTAACGCAGCGGCCCACCCCATGAGCGCAGGTTGACCACGGGATAGGCCACCAGTTGCCCAGGCCCATGATAGGTCACTTGTCCACCACGATCGGCCTCGTGAAGGGCGATGCCCCGTGCTTCCAGTTGCGAGTCATCCAGCAGGACGTGATCACGGTCGCCACGGCGACCCAGGGTGTAGACGTGGGGATGTTGCAGCAGGAGCAGTGTATTGGAGGATTGGCCTGCTTTGATGGCTTCCACCAGTTCAAGTTGAATGTCCCAAGCATCGGAGTATTCGACGATGCCAAATGAGATGACGTGGCAGGTTGGCTGGGCCAATGGTCGATCACACGGCCGGTTCAGTAGATCGGCGTGTCGGGCCCCATGGCCTCGAGACGCTGCTTGACCGCCTGTAGGAAGGCGCTGGACTCGGAGCCGTCGGCAACGCGGTGGTCGAAAGAGAGGCACACGTTCATCATGGAGCGAATCGCAATAGCGTCGTTCATCACGACGGGCCGTTTCTGCACAGCCTCAATGGTTAGAATGCCCGCTTGGGGGTGGTTGATGATGGGCTGGGAAACGACGGAACCCAATGCGCCGGTGTTGTTCAGGGTGAAGGTACCACCCTGAACGTCTTCCAAGGACAGCCTGCCTTGGCGGGCCCGCTCCGTAAGCTCATGAGCCGCTCGGGCTAGGCCGGCAATGCTGTGCCCGTCGGCGTTGTGGATGACCGGCACCACGAGCCCTCCCGGGGCAGCCACAGCGATGCCGATGTTGGTGCGCTTCTTTAGGATAATCTTGTCGCCACCCCAAGACGAGTTGAGGAGGGGGTTCTCTTTGAGCGCCTCTACCAAGGCTTTGATGGCAAAGGGGAGGTAGGTGAGGGCCACGCCTTCTCGTTGTCGGAAGTCATCTTTGATACGGTCGCGGTAGGATGCCAAGAAAGTTAGGTCGACCTCAATCATGCTCCAAGCATGGGGTATCTCCGAGGCGCTGCGTGACATGTGTTCCGCGATGATGCGTCGCACTGCGGTGAGGGGCACGGCCTCCTCATCAGCCCCCGCAGTCATGGGTATGGGTGTGGGGGCCGGTGACGCTGGGGCAGCAGGGGCTGAAATCGGAGGTGCAGAGGCCGTGGCCACGGCCGCGCCACGGGTTTGTACAGCTTTCATTACGTCTTCGCGAGTCACCCTCCCGCCCATACCGCTGCCACTTAGCGTGTCTGGGTCGATGTTCTGCTCTCGCGCCAACCGACGCACCGCAGGGGAATATCGCCGGCGCGAGGCTGGTTCGTCCCGCTCGGTATCGGGTTGTGGTGCAGCGTCGGGAAGAGCAGTCTCCGGCCCAGCCATGATTCCACCAGTGGGACCCACGGGCCGGAGGTCTTTCGACAGGTAACCGATGGTGCTGGGGGGCGTCGGGGCGGAAGCTTGCACCGGCGGAGTGGCCGCGTGAGAGGATTGGACTACTGAGCCGTTCGTATCCGCTGTTTCCATCTCAGCGATGGGGGCGCCCATGGGAACGGTGTCGCCCTCTTGGGCCAACAGAGAAGTAAGGACGCCATCATAAGGGGAGGGTACTTCCATGGTTACCTTGTCGGTGACCACTTCCACCAAGGGGTCGAAACGCCTCAGTTTGTCGCCCGGTTGGGCCAGCCACTTGCCGATAACACCTTCAACGACCGACTCGCCAACATGGGGCAGTTCGATCACTACAGCCATGGTACCGCCCCTCTCTCCTCGCTCAGTAAGCAGCCAGCCGACGCAGAGCTTGGGCAACTTTGTCGGTGCTAGGCATATAGACCTCTTCCAAGGAGGAGGCAAAGGGCATGGCAGGCACGTCGGGGCCGCAGAGGCGGGTCACTGGGCCATCCAAGTGCTCGAAGGCTTGATCCGCTATGAGGGCAGCCACTTCCGCACCGACCCCACCCGTCACGTTGTCCTCATGCACGATGAGGGCCTTGCCCGTCTTTTTCACCGAGTCCAATATCGTGTCGCGGTCCAAGGGGCTGAGGGTGCGCAGGTCCACAACTTCCACGCTTATGCCCTCTGCTGCGAGGAACTCCGCTGCCTCAAGGCAGTAATGAAGCACCAGCCCATAGGAGATAACGGTTATGTCGCCTCCGGCATGTTTGACGTCGGCGACGCCTATGGGTAGGCAGTACTCCCCGTCGGGTACCTCGCCGCGGACCAGACGGTAGGTCTTCTTGTGCTCCAAGAAAACTACCGGGTTGTCGTCGCGGATGGCCGACTTGAGCAGACCCTTGGCATCGAAAGGAGTAGCCGGGGCAACGACCTTCAGACCGGGCGTATGAAAGAAGTAGGACTCCACATTCTGAGAGTGGTACAGACCTCCGCGTATGCCTCCGCCATAGGGCACACGCACCACCATCGGGGCCGAGATGGCACCATTGGTGCCGTAGCAGGCACGGGAAGCCTCGCCTATTAGCTGGTTGGCAGTGGGCCAGATGAAGTCGGCGAATTCCACTTCGGCGATGGGGCGCAGCCCACGGAAAGAGGCGCCTAGGGCGATACCCACTATGGAGGCTTCAGCCAAGGGTGTGTCGATGACCCGACCGGGGCCGAACTCGTCGAGAAAACCCTGCGTAGCTAGGAACACACCGCCACGCTGCCCGATGTCCTCTCCCATGATCAGCACCTTCGAGTCGCGCACGAGCTCTTCGTGCATCGCCTCCCGTACCGCCTCGATAACGCTCTTCACAGCCATGATATATCTCAGCCTGCGTACAGGTGGTGGTAGAAGGTTGAGGGATCGGGGAGGGGAGCGTCCTCGGCCAAGGCAGTAGCCCGGTCCACTTGGACTCGGGCCTCAGAGCGCATCATTTCGTCATCCGACTCCGTCAGATGGCCGGTCTCCAGCAGGTAGTTGCGGAGTGCGTCGATGGGGTCGCGGGTGCGGGCGGCCTCCAGTTCTTCCGTAGAGCGGTAGCGCCGGTCATCGTCATCGGTTGTATGCGGCATGAGGCGCTCAACCTGCATCTCCAACAGGACGGGCCCCTCGCTCCGGGCATAGGCTATAGCATCGCAGGTCGCCCGATAGCACTCGAACAAGTCAAGGCCATCCACCTCATGGCCGGGGAAGCCATAGCTCTGCGCCCTCTGTGTCACCCCAGGAACAGACATCTGTAACCTGAGGGGGACCGATATGGCGTACCGATTGTTTTCGCAGATGAATATCACGGGCAGGCGGTGCACTGCGGCGAAATTCATGGCCTCATGGCACTCGCCTTGGCTGGAGCCTCCATCGCCCAAGTAGGCCAGCACAACAGTGTCCTCACCCAAAGCCCTGCACCCCAGCGCATAGCCGACCGCTTGGGTAAGGTTAGCTGCCACCACGTTGGAGGTCTGAATCACACGGTTATGGGGCGAGGCTCCCTGTAGGGGAAACTGGCGTCCGCCACTATAGGGGTCTCCTGCTTTCCCCATGAAGGAGAGCATGGCCTCGTCGACGGATATTCCTGCAGTCAGCTTGATGGCCAAGTCGCGGTAGTAGGGGAAGAGGAAGAAATCGCCGTCGTCCTGAGCAGCGAGAAGACTACCCAGTTGGGCCGCCTCGTGGCCTTGGCATGAAGCAGCGATGGGCACCTTGCCCTGCCGATTCAACGCCCAGATACGCTCGTCGAATGTACGTACCAGTACCATCTGCGAGTAGACCTGCAACGCCTTGGGGTCGCTAAGGACATGAGAGCCGTGGAGGCCTTCGTTGCCGTGGGCCTTTTCCGCCTGGGCCATACTACCTCTCCAGGAAGGTTCTTGCTCGCTAGGAAGGTTCTTGACGTTGCGAGCTGGCTACCAGCAGGTCGCCCCGGTCACCCCAGCGCTTAAAGAAGCGTTTGAAGTTCTTGAAGCTAAGCTCGTTCCGTTGGGCCTCGTCCAAGGCAGCCCACACCCGGTGCTCATGTCGCACTATGGGCAGGTCGTCCGCAGCAAAGATGCGGTGTCCCAAGTTCTTCATCTGGAAACTGAAATCGAGGTCGAGGTTGCGATAGAAGCGGAAGCACTCGCGCATCAGGCCCACCTCATTGACAAGGGAACGCCGGAAGCCTTGGCAATAGGCCTGCATGGCGTCGGACTCGCCCGATGTGACCTCGTCGTGGAAGTGATGTATGTCGTCGGTGCATACACCCCACGGCCCGACCATCGAGATTCGCTCATCATCCAACCAGCGGTCGACGGGCGTCAGGATGTCGCCGACTACCTCGACTGAGGGATCCAGGAACAGTACGGTGCGCCCACGACACTGCATCAGGCCAATGTTCTTGGCTGCGCCCTCACCCAGCACATGGTCGGCGTGGACTACGTTGACCCGTGAATCGCTGGCCCGGAGTTCTTCCAGCCATTCCGAGGTACCGTCAGTGGAGCCGTTGTCGACCACGACAAGCTCGGCGTTGTGGCCCTCAGCCCACTTCAGGGCGCTGCGGGTGACCCGCTGCACATCGTCCTTATAGTCAGACACCACCGAGACCATGGAAAAGTCCAGCGTCGGAGGCTCGCCCAAGTAGGAGAGCACCTCCTTGGGCGAGGAAATCGTGGCGAACTGTCCCTGCATCCGCTCCAGCGGGGTCTTGGGGCGCACTGATGCGCCGTCGGCTTGGTCTTGGACCACGTAGCCGTGGGATGAGATGTGCTCGCGCAGGGCATCCGCCTCGTCATAGGAATGGCTGCTGCGGAAGCTGCTCCGCCGTTCTACATGTGCGCCCACCTGAGAAGGGACCTCGTGAGTGGCGGCGGCCTGGTCCAAGCCCAGCCCCAGAAGCTCATCGAACTCCCGCAGCAGCGCAGCCTTGGCCGCGTCGGGCAGCGGGGACTGGGACATGTTCCACACGCTCGCCAAGGCACTGGGAAGGTCGAGGTCGTTCTCCACCTTCTCCCAGAATTTCGTCCGCCACTCCTCGGCCTCGGTTGGCATCTCGGCAAGGTCAGAGGCTTGGCGCCAGACAGCCATGCGAGCTTGAAGACCGGTCAAGGCCCGCTGAGCAGCCCTCAGCGTGGAGAAGGTGAAGTTCATCCGATTGCGGTAGCGCACCGTGAGGCAGAGGTAGCGGAAGGACAATGGGTCGAAGTCCCGCGCCACCAGATCATCGAGAATGAACACGTTGCCCGAGGACTTGGCCATCTTGACGCCGTCCGCGAGCAGATGCTGGCCGTGGACCCAGTAGCGCACGTAGGGGACCCCAAAAGCAGCCTCGCTCTGGGCTATCTCGTCCTCGTGATGAGGGAAGATGTTGTCCACGCCGCCGGTATGGATATCGAGCTGCTGCCCCATGTACTTGGTAGACATGGCCGAGCATTCGATGTGCCAGCCAGGGAAACCTTCTCCCCAAGGGCTGTCCCACTTCATCTCACGTCCGGGCTCCGCCAGCTTCCAGAGCGTGAAATCACGCGGGTCGCGCTTCAGCGGGTCGGCCTCACTGCGAACACCCTCCATCAACCCTGCCTGCTGATTGCCCGAAAGGGCCCCGTAGGCTTCGAATTTGGCGACATCAAAGTAGATGTTGCCACCCACCAAGTACGCATAGCCTTTGGCCATCAACTGTTCGACCAAGGCCACCATCTCAGCCACATGCTCAGTGGCCCAAGGATAGATGTGAGCCGGAAGAATGTTGAGCCTGGCTTCGTCGTCGTAGAAAGCTTGGGCGTAGAACTGGGCAATCTCCTGAGGAGACTTACCTTCTTCCAAGGCCGCCAGGATAACGCGGTCGCCACCCTCTTCCAGCATCTCTTGGCGCATGTGGCCCACGTCGGTTATGTTCTTGACGTGAGTAACCTCATAGCCTCGATGCATGAGAGCGCGACGTATCCAGTCGGCCATCAGATAACTTCGGAGGTTGCCTATATGGGCGTAACGGTAGACAGTAGGACCGCAGGTGTACATTTTGGCGACACCGGGCTCTAGAGTCTGCACCTCCTCCGCCCGACGCGTCATAGTGTTGTGTAAGCTAAGCACCATCACCCCCTGGAGGCGGTTTCCACACCAGCCCGCCCACCATCATCGACCGGAATTCTACCACACTTTCCGAGTTTGGACTGTACCGACAAGCCTTTCACTGAAAGATATGTCACGTTGACAATGCGCTGAGCGCTTCCTACAATCGTGCCCACCCGATCATATTATTCAGGCAAACGCATTCCCGCGGAGGCCCGGCGCATGTCCACGGTGCGACAGCTATTTCACCTACAGGAGCTAGACTTGGAGATTGCCCGAATGGGCAGCGAAGTCTCTTCCTTGGAAGGCCGCATCGGAGACCGCAGGCTGCTGGCCGAATGCGAGGTTGCCCTTCAGACAGCCCAAGTCCGGCAACACCAGTTGCAGACGGACCACGCCAACGGCGAAATGGAGGCAGGCTCCGTTCGCACCAAGCTGGAATCGGAACGTGAGAAGCTGTACGGCGGAACCGTCACCAACATACGGGAACTGGAGGGCTTGGAGAAAGAGACGACCAGCTTGGGTGCGGACCTCCAGAAGCGGGAAGAAATCCTGCTGCTGATGATGGAGGAACTGGAGGAGAGCAACTCAGTCCTGGCCGAGGCAGAACAGCGCAACACCACCGAGGCATCCCGATGGCACGAGGAGCAAGCAGAACTCACCAGCCAGTGGGAGCAGTTGGGCGGGGGCTTGGAAGAGCTTCAGAAGAAGCGCAATGAGACTGCCGGCGCACTGCCCCCCAACGAACTTCGTCTGTACGAGTCCCTACGCACCTCCAAGGGCGGCTTGGCAGTGGCCCGCGTCGAGCGCGGCCTATGCCGGGGTTGCCTGATGACGCTGCCCACTCACCAGATGCAAAAAGCCCGCATGGCCCGCGAACCCATTGCCTGCAACAGCTGCGGTCGACTTCTGTTCGTAAGCTAGCCACTGTCCCAACCCTCTTATGTTTGCGTCGCCGAAGCGTAGTCGTGCCCGCTCACAGCCCAGATTAGATAACCCATTCCGATGCACGTCTTTTCGCCACCTCCGTTTGACAGACCTTTCGCCAGCAAGGTGCCAACAAATTGTGATCAAAGACCTCCTTCTCCATTTCGAGCTGGCATCTACCGTAGTCTTGATCGCGCTGGCTTGTGGCGACAACGATGAGGGCCGTGACGCGACCCCCTTTCGCGTAGGGGTGATGGAGTCCCTTACGGGCTTGGGCGAGACCTATGGTTCGGTGGCCAATCGGGCAAAGCAGATGGCGGCGGACGAAATTAACGCGGCGGGCGGCATCAACGGGCGCAGGTTGGAACTCGTCGTGGAAGATTCCAAGTGCAGCGGCATGGACGCAATTGCCGCCTACGAGAAGCTGACCGAGGTGGATGGCATCACGCTCCCTTGGCATCTGGGATCAGCCTACGACAACGTCTACATCACTGCCGAGTGCCTCAGACAGACCAACGACGACCAGGACGCGGAGGGTTTCCGCGACTATCTGTACGCCATCACCTGGAGTGGCGCTATAGGTGACGGCTACAGTTTCGACGCCAACGGGGAGGTCGTCGGTCTCTCCCGTGTGGTCGTCGAGGTGTTGCCAGCAGCCGAGCGCACCGCAGACAGAAAATACAGGGTGTTGGGGCCGGCCCCCGACCTCTAGAGAGCTGGCACAGGCCGACCCCTGCGCCGGAATCGCCTTGACCCCCTTCGGAGGCGCATGCTAGATTCGGCCTGTAGGAGCCGGCCAGGCTGGGTGGCCGCCGCCCTCGTCAGCGAGGGGGGAGGAAAGTCCGGGCTCCACCGGGCAGGGTGCTGGGTAACGCCCAGGCTCCCATTCTTCGAGCAATCGAAGGCGGGAGACGGATAGTGCCACAGAAACATACCGCCTACGGCCCCCTTGGGGTCAGGTAAGGTTGAAAGGGTGAGGTAAGAGCTCACCGCGTCCTCAGTGATGGGGATGGCAGGCAAACCCCACCTGGAGCAAGGCCGAATAGAGGGACTATGGGCGCCCGGCCCGTCCCCGGGTTGGCTGCTGGAGTCTAGCGGTAACGCTGTCCCACAGGGACGCCGGCCACCACCATATGGTCCGGCAGACCTAGATAGATGGTCACCACCTTCGAGCGTCCAGGAGGAAGTCCCTGAGATGTAAACTGGCTCGCACGAGGGGAACAGAACCCGGCTTACAGGCCTGCCTGGCTCCTCACGCCCATATGGAACGCGCAACCCTACTAGCGATCAAGTACAGCAATCAAGAACTAGCGATCGGGAAAGACAACCCAAGACCCGGCAACCCAAAGGATGTCGCCTCAAGGCTATGGAGGGCATTGCGATGAAGGCAGCCAGACTGACGGGACCAAAACAGTTCGAGCTGTTTGAGACCGAGGCACCCACAGCCGGAGACGGCCAGTGTCTGATCAAGCTGGAGCATGTTTCGGTGTGTGGCAGCGACATCCGCACCGAATACGGCCGCCTCTTCCCTGAGGAGCACTACCCAGCAAGACTGGGCGCCCCATGCCACGAGTGCGCCGGGGTGGTGGTGGAGAGCCGCTGCGACGAGTTCCACGAGGGGCAGCGGGTGATCGTGATTCCCGGAGCCGACACCAGCCACGGCCTCGTCGAATACATCGCCTCTCGACCCAGCCGCATGATTGCGTTGCCCGATGGGGGCGACCTGAGCGATTGGGTCATGTGCCAGCCTTCGGGAACAGTGCTCTACTCCTGCCAGCGCATGGGGAACGTGTTGGGCCAAAACGTTGCCATCGTGGGCCAGGGAGGCATAGGCCTCTCATTTACCATGTTGGCAGCCATGATGGGGGCACGGCGCGTCATCGGCATTGACCTGCTGGACTACAGACTGGAATGGGCCAAGAGCTTTGGAGCGACCCACACCATCAACCCCGGACGGGAAGAGGTAGTGCAGGCCATTCAGGACATCGTCGAAGGTGAGGGGGCCGACGTAGTGGTGGAGGCCGCTGGGTTCCCAGACGCGTTCAACCTCTGCTTCCGGTTGGTGCGCCAACTGGGCACCGTAGTCCTGTTCGGCATTCAGCCGTCGGACACCATAACCTTGGAACACGACTTGATGATGGCCAAGCAGCCCACCATAGTGCCTACTGTGGGGGCCCGGACTCCCAACGTAACGGCTTACATTGAGCGCATGGTCGAACTTAAGTCCCGCGGCCTAATCGACCCCGGCCGCATGGTTACCCACCGTATCGGCTTCGGTGATGTGCAACGGGCCTATGACATGTACGAGCAGCAGCAGGACGAGGTCGTCAAGGTTGTGATGTCACTCTGAGACGACCGTCCTCACTCTCCCTTCATGCCCTTCATGGGAGAGGGTTGAGGCTAGGGCGATGCGTTCATCAACCTGAGTTGTCATTCAACATCAGGCTCTACGATTTCGCATCGTCTCGCTCGCCTTAGCCCGCTCACATGAGGAGAGGGGGCTTTGGCCGATGGGCCGAGCCCCGGCTATCCGCCAGCCCTGATTCGGCTTACCGAGGGCACAGGGTCTGGGTCGCCTTCCAGCGTCCACTCTTCCTCGCGACTCTGTAGCTCCAGTTGCAGGCGGATGCCGTTGGGGTCCTTGAAGTAGAAGGTCTTGCCGTAGGACCGCTCGATGATGTCGGTGCAGTCCCCGCCGTTCCCTCGAATCTTGCGGTAGGCCTCGTCGAACTCCTCGGCGGTGTCCACGTTGACCGACAGGTGATTGAGCAGTTGCGGGGAGGAAGCAGGCAGCGTCGCGCCATCGAAAAAGGCGAAATAGTTGCCGTGCCCAGCGTCGAAGAAGTAGTGACGCCGGTCGTTGTCGCCGCCCGTCCGCAGGGTGCGCACCAGCTTCATCCCCAGCACGTCATTGTAGAAGTGGACCGTGGCCTCCATGTCGTCAGTTTCCAAGGCGACGTGATCGACCCCCAAATATGTAGCCATTTCTACCTCCTTGAGACCATTAGCCAGAACCGGCTGTAGTCGCTATAGGGTATATTACAGCGCCCTCCGCTCCCGGCCAACTGCAGGATGGAACTAGTATCCTTTTTCATTTCCACACATACGCACGATCCGAAGGATTGTACGACTCCCTTCGCTAGCGGGGTATTGCCTGAAAGAATATAATCCCGGCGTCAGAAACGTTACGAGGCAGCTCACCGGCTCCTGACAGCTAAGGGCTACCCAGGCCACCATCCCCTTAGCTCTTCCACAGCCACCTCCCTGGGCTTCAGTAGAGATGCAGAGGCCAACACTAGCATTGTTAAATACCTGCAAGGCCTTAAATTGGCGAATCATCCTAGCCTTTGGCATGGCCTTTGCCGTTCCTGTCATACAGCCACACCGCGAGGCGATTGGACAGGACGCTGGCTGCCAGGACTGCCCTGTCGTAACCCTGGTCAGCATCGTGTCCTCTCCTGTGAAGGAAGGGGACTGGCTGACAGCCACAGTGAGCATTGACGAACCGCTCGCCGTCGGCGAGCTGAAACTCGACGGAGGCATCATCGTATTTGATCCCTCCGACGCGCCCCAAGCGACCGAATTGATAGCCTTTACGTTTCGGGGAGGCCAAAAGAGAGAACCGTCAGTTTCAAAGTCTGCGACGATGGCTTCACCACGGCCGACTGGGAAATCCGTGCTCTAGTCAACCCACTTTTTGACCGGGAACCAAACCCGTACCGAGCCGGAAACCCTTCAGAGGAAACGGTACGGGCAACAGACAGCGGCGTCGGCGAGCCAGCAGAGACCTTATCCGCTGATGAAGACCCGTTTTGTCCGAAACGTTGGCCGCCTACCGACGCTACGCCGCGTCCGACCCCTGCCGCCTCACCAACGCCCGGCGGTGGCGGCGGTGGCGGCGGTGCGCCCACCCCCGTTCCACCGCCTGCGCCGACGCCCGCGCCTACTCCCACGGCTACGGCTAATCCCACGGCTACGGCTACGGCTAATCCCACGGCTACGGCTACGGCTAATCCCACGGCTACGCCGACGCCGAGGGTTACACCGGTGCGCACTCCGAGGCCGACGCGGAAACCCACGCCCACCCCCACGGTAACGCCGCGCCCTACGCCCAACGCCAACGGCGACGGTAACTCCAATGGCAACGCCGATTCCGACGGATACGACCAGGAGCACACCCGTACGCACTCCGAGGCCAACTCCGAAAGCTACACCCGTACGTACTCCGAGGCCGATTTCCACTCCCACACCAACGCCCACTCCAACACGTACTCCCACTCCAAGCCCCACCGCTACACCTATATTTACTCCGACTCAAACTCCGACACTTACACCGACTCCGACGCTCCGGCCGCCGCCTACTTCTACCCCCAACGCCCACGTCGACATCACAGAAGCCAATGCCGACGCCCACGCCGACCACTACAGTGACACCCAGCCCTACTATAGCTGCTCCCCCCGCAGCAGGGCCCAGTGCCGCGCCTCCGGGCCAAAGAGCCATGTCCGTGCCTACCGTTCAGCCCATCGCCAAACTCGGTCAAGCTGATTTGGAGACACCCTCTGCCTCCATAATCCGCAACACATTGGGCGGAATCGCATCCACTCCGCGGCGGCGCACTACGCTTATCGCGATTCAAGGCATGACAATCTTCTTTACCTTTGGCGTCTTCGGACACTTGATATTCCGGAGAGACCGGAGGGACGATGGTAGCGGGACCACAGAGGAATAGCGGCCGGGGGATTTAGTACGGCGCTTTAGCCGACAGCCTCAGGCTCGGCGTCAACTTCTTCGCTGATGGCAACAGGCAGAGTCAGGATGAACTCTGCGTACTCCCCGTGCACGGAGGCCACCGAGAGGTCTCCGCCCAAACGCCTGGCAACATCGGCTGCGAAAGACAACCCCGGCCCCGCCCCCATCGCGCCATCGCGAGTCGAGAAGAAGGGGTTGAATATGTGTCCGATCACGTCGTCCGCAATTCCGGTGCCGTTGTCCCGAACTCTTATCTCCACCATGGCGTCAACCACCCGAGTGGAAGCCGACAACGCAGGCTCGTAGCCGTCTTCCCCTGCTTGTGCTCGTTGCCTCATAGCGTAGCAGGCATTTGATACCAAGTTCAGCATCACCTCACCGAAGTCATGCTCAACCAGCATCACTTCGCCGAGTGATTGGTCAAAATCAAAAGTGGGCTGTACCGAGAAGCCATCCCACTCGTCGCTGAAAGTCTTGCAACCCGCCTGCACGGCGTTGCGAACCGCATCATTCAACCCGACCTCCACAGGGTCTCCGCCCACAACGCCCAACCCACGCATGCGCTCGACGATGGCCAAGGCCCGCCCGCCGTTGGAAAGGACGCGACTCAGGCTATTGGCCAATTCCTGACTTATGTCATCCAGCAAGGCCGTGTCGTCTGCTGACATCCTGTCCCGATAGGTGTTCAGCATCTCAGTAAGCTCACCGTACAGCTCCAGCGAGCCCTCTGAGAAGTTGTTGACGAAGTTCAATGGATTGCTGATCTCGTGGGCCACGCCCGACACCAGCTCGCCCAAGGCCGCTCATTTCTCCTGCGCAACGAGCCGGGCTTGCACTCGCTGAAGTTCGGCATTGGCGTGACGCAACTCCTCGTATAGCTGTTCCACCAAATTCAGACGTTGGACCTCCAAGGCCTGCTGTCGGAAGACTTCCAAGGCATTGGCCAACTCCCCGATTTCATCGCGCCCGACTTCCGGGACGGGGGTCTCCAAGTCTCCGTCGGCCATATTGCGCATTCGCTCGGACATGCGGGACAGTCGTCGCACCATGCCGTTGCCCACCCATAGCCTAGCCGCCAAGGTGGCGACGATGACGCTGATACCGGTCAGGAGCGTCCGGCCTTCATCGAAGCTGCTTACTGCCAGACCGATGGTTTCCGATGAATGAGCACGGGCAGCCACCAGCAGATTTGAGACCGTGGTCTCCAAAGTGGCGCTCGCCGCTTCGAAAGATACGGCCGAGTCTCTGATCCTAGACTCCAAGTCCAACTGTGTGATGCGGACGTTGAAGACGCCCTCGGCCTGTTGCAAGGTTGCTTCAGATTGGTCGCTGCCAGAGGTGTATGAGTCCGAGAACTCCCCCCAAAGTTCGAGTAGAGAAGCCTTATCGTTCGGTTGCAGCATCTGACGCAAGACTGAGGAGACGGCCTCCGACTCTTCGAAGTCGGAGGATGCCATCGACAAGCGTGAACGATAGTCGGCGGCTTCCTCGCTAGCACTTAATAGCTGGCCTCGGTCAAAGGCAAGGCCATCGATTACGTCCGCTAGGTCCTGGGCTGCCAAGTTTACTATTTCAGCATCGGCGGCTAGGGTCGGCACACCCTTGACCTCGCTCAAGGCAGTCTTGAGCGTCGCCAGAGATTGGTCGACGGACTTGGTGTCCAAGTTCTGGAAACCGGACTCGTCTTCGGCCACCACACTCAGTCCCAGATTCCTCAGACGCTCCGTCTCACGAGCAGCGGTCCACGACGCCTCCAAGGCTGGGACTGACTCTGACTGTACCTGATAGTTGAGGTCACCGCTTTGCTCGAAGTAGTAGACGCCCACGGCGCCGGAAATCAGGGTCAGGGCCACTGCGAAGAACAATGCAAGATAGAGTCGTGCTCCTATACGTCGCCATCTGTCGACTACGAAACGCATGCCGGAAACTACTCCTGAAGAAATCGGGACGGCGCGGAAGGTGCGACGGAATACCTCCGTCCTCAGAGGCAGGATAACACAGCCCATCTTTGTCGATAGATGGGAGGCCATTTGCCATGACTGCGTCTCCCTCGGTTGTAGGTAGCCATTCAATTCAATTTCGGATACTTCTCGAAGAGTGTTACGATTCGGGTCTGGGTGTGTCCGGTTTCAACTGTACGGCCCGGGGACCAGGACTGGTCGAGAAGGCCGATTGACGAGAGGTCGCGCAGATTTGCTAGTCCCTGTTCTCTCATCTAAAGTCTCATCGACTCCGCCCAACCAAGCGCCTCGAACTTTAAGGACGATCCGGTAAGCAGTTCCGTAAAGACGCCGGGATTACGTTGAGGCGCGCCATTGACTGCGCTAGATGCATCTCGCTGTGGCGGCTAGGGAATCCCATATAGCCAATCAGAGTCGGAGTGGTCGTTGCCGCTGTCGCCAACGAGGCCGTAAGGCCTCTTATGACGTGGGCCAGGGCCACGGTGACATTGTGAGGGAAGAGGTCGCGGGGACGGTCTCCCAACCCAGATTGTGCGTTGCTCCGAATTTGCAATGGCAAATCTCCGCGGTGGCAGAACGGCTCTCCAGCGAGCTTTCAAGGGATGAGCGGCTAGGCGTGGGGCAGCGACGTAACGCGCAGTAGGCTTTCTTCTGTACGCGGGCCCTGTCGACATGGCGGCTTATCTGGCGTACTTCACAGCCGTGTCCGGTTTTTCCCTATGGCACTGGTGTTTGTCGTGTTAGCTTCCTTTATCGGAGCTGGGACGATCCGCGGAACCCTTATGGGTATGCTGGCCTACTACTTTCCCGCCTCTACCGACCTGTCCCAGCACGCCCTTGAAGGCTTGTCCCGCCACTTCTCCGCCATCGGTCGATTGCCTTAGCAGGTGTCTCGATCGCGGCAAATGGCCTGCCTATGGCCGTCCGCAGGGCTGTAGACCGAGTCTTCGGCATAGAGCATCGAAAGACCACAATTAGGTAAAGTGTCGCCGAGCCTCTAGTTATGGCAATCCTGGGGATGTTGGCCTTTTCGTCCATAGCGGTGGCCGCGTTCTGCCAGGTTGCATCGGCTTTGGCGAGGAGATTGTCCAGTCAGCCTTGGGAGGAGTGACTTTCGGCTCTTGTTGCTTTTGGGTACCTTTTCAGCGACCCTGCCAGCAGGCGTGACCGACAATGTCCACCATACTGTACCGTCGACTGCCCCATGTCCGGGTGGAATGGAGCGATGCCGCGTTTGGTGGAATCATAGCGCTCATTCTATTCGAGAGCGGAAAGAACCTGTTTTTCTCGCTTACGAGCGCCGCGGCCCAAACGGATATCATCTATGCCGTCGCAGGTGTCTGGCGGTTCAAACTCCGCTGTCGACAATGGTGCCCCCTTGCCCGCGGGTCGGACCGCTGAAACTCGAAGGTGTGAACACCAGGCCGTTATTGAATACTAAAGCAGAGTCGGCGTATCTGAGAATCGATGCTGTCAGTGGTGCAAACCTTTGTGGACCTCAGCCACATCTGGCCTATGTCCATCTCCCGCACTTGCCTCTGTCCGAACTCGAATTGATACTTGGTTGTTGGTAGCACGTTGAGCTGATGCAGAATGGGTGTAGGCAGGCAACAGATGGACGCCCCGGTGTCCACTAGCGCCTCGAGTGTCACCCAGTTTTGGCCTTCCAGGTTGCTGACTTCTATGGGCATGGCAAAAACTCCCATAGGAACCCCTTTTGTTGCTCGTCGATTTTTCGGTTGATCCACAATAGGGGCACGGCCCTAGCTTGAGAACACGGGGTCCTCACGGGTGATGAATTCGAGGACGGCGGGGTGGCCGGCGGCGGTGGACTCTAGGGCACGGCGGATTGCGGGGACGATTTCGCCGGGGCGTTCGACGCGCTGGCTGAAGGAGCCGAGGGACTGGGTCATGCTCATGTAGTCGCCGGTGAGGTACTTGGTGCGGTAGCGCTCGGCCGCCACAGGGATGTTCTTCTCGTAGCCGCCCATGGCTGAGTTGTTGAGGATCACGGTCATGAGAGGGATTCGCTCGCGGACTGCCGTCTCAAAGTCGATGCCCGCCATGCCCACGGCGGTGTCGCCCATGACGTTGATGGCCTGCTTACCTGGGGCCGCGAGTTGCGCTCCCAGAGCGAGGCCAAGTCCGGTGCCCAACTGGGTGGAGTTGCCCCAGCCGATGTAGGTGCGAGGGTTGGTCGTCTGCCAGAAGGGGACCATCTGGTCGCGGGGGTTGCCTGAATCGTGGGTGGCGATTGTGTTGCCTACGTCGACGGTGTGGAGCAGGTCCCAGATCACCCGGTAGGGGTTGAGGGGCACTTGGTCAGAGGTGAGACGCTCGCCCCACTGCTTGAGCCAGTCTTCCTTGACCGACTTTATCTCTGCTGCTGTCCCGTTGGCATTCGACGGACCATTAGCTCCGGCTTGGGCCTTCACCTCGTCAATCACTTGGCGCAACACCAGCTTGGCATCGCCGATAATCGCTATGTCGATGGGGTACTCGCCGTTGATGTCCTTGGCGTCGTTAGTGGACTGGACCATGACTTTGCCCTTGGGGACGGTAGTCGACACCAGCGTTTTCTGGAAACTGGTGCCGATGCCGAAGACAAGGTCGCACTTGTCTAGGAAGTGACCCACCATGCGGGTGCGGGTGTTGCCGCCAGCACCCAAGGCGAGGGCGTGGTTTTCGGGGAAGGAGCTCTTGCCAAGGGTGGTGGTCATCACCGGGGCTTGGAGTAGCTCGGCAAGCTCGACCAACTCGTCGGTCGCCTCGGCGTAGAGGCAGCCCTGACCGGCGTAGACCAGCGGCAGCTTGGCTCCCAGAAGGGCGCGGGCTACGTCAGCGACGTCGCGGGGGTCGCCTGCGCTGCGGATGGGACGCACCGGGCTGTATTGGACCTCGTCTGCGACGGGGGCCATAGCCACATCGCCAGGGACCTCGAGCAACACGGGAGAGGGTCTGCCGGAACGGAGGTAGGTGAACGCGCGACGCATCATCTCCGGCACACGGGCGGGCGAATTGATGAGCTCGGCCCACTTGGTGATGCCGCGGTAATTCTCCATGCCGGAGAAGTTGGAGGGCGTGCCCAGCTTGTCCGTGCCAGCCTGCCCCGGCAGCACAAGGATGGGAGTGGAGTCGGCATAGGCTTGGGCGATGCCTCCGAAGGCGTTCTCGATACCCGGCCCAGCCTGTACGGTCAGCACGCCGGTGCGGCGACCGTTGAGGGTGCGGGTGTAGCCGTCGGCCATGTTGACGGCGCAGCGCTCCATGCGGGCGACTATGGGGCGTATCTCGGCAGCGGCGGCGGCATCGATGATGGGGCTGTTGGGGAAGCAGAAGAGGTATTCCACTCCCTCTTGCTTCAGGATGTCGGCGATAGCATTGCGTGCTTCCACAGTGATGGCTCCTCTTCTTGCTTCAGGATTTGGGGGTTGCTTCAGGATTTGGGGGTTGCTTCAGGATTTGGGGGTTGCTTCAGGATTTGGGGGTTGCTTCAGGATTTGGGGGCCGGACCGGGTCCGGGGTATTGGGTTGTGTCGGGTTCACTGTAAGGGAGGGAGGGGAGCAAGGCAAGGCGGCGAGGTCGGGGTCGGCGTCGGGGGGTGTCACAATGTCACAGGCGGTTGTATCTAAAAAAGGGTTTTTGTAGCTGAAAAGTGTGACATCTGTGACATTGTGCTAGCTGGCCAGATAGGCGCACGGTGTGACATGGATTCGTATCTGAGGGGGTGTCACAGAAATGTGACATTTGTGACATTTGTGACATTGTGCTAGCTGGCCAGCTAGGGTCACAGTGTGACATGCAGGACACCCTCCTGAGTTGGGCTGAGAGCGGATAGTCGGGGTGATCAGAGTTGATTATAGAACTGATGTACGTTGCATGTCAATAAGCCCTTGACAGATTCCGTACATATGTTCTATGATAGTTTTGTTGAGCGCGCTGGGGACTGACCCCAAGAGGTCGGCCCCGGCTTTTTTGTTTTTACGGACAAGGGCTTGGGCCTCCAAACCTTATCGAGAGGAAGGAGACCCATGGAGGATGAGCAACAGGTGCCAAGAGGAAGCGACTATGGTGGCGGCGAGGAAGGGGTTAGCGAGGCGACACCCGAGGGCAAGGAAGAGAGGGGCTGCGGAAAGAGGGGTTACAGGGAGGAGTGGCTTGGCACGACGGTAGCGAAGGAGCGGTTTTTGGCGGCGCACAAGCTGGGCATGTCGGTGGTGAATGCGGCGCGGGTGGCGGGAGTTGAGCGTCGGACCATCTACCGGTGGCGGGACAAGGACCCGGAGTTTGCCAAGGCATGGAGGGAGGCGCGGGAGGGGCTGGTAGAAGACTTGGAAATGGAGGCTTACAAGCGGGCTTTCAAGGGGAATGACCGCCTGCTGATGTTCCTTCTGAGGTCGTACAAGCCGGTGACGTACAACCCGGTGGCGTACAACCCGCGCCAACAGCAGGGGAAGAAGAGCCAACAGCAGCCCAAGTCCAGAGGGGGCAATGCTGTGGACTTAGTGGAACTGGTGGACAAGGTGCGGGAATGGAAATAGAGGAAGGGGCAGGGGCCGCTTGGCAGTTTCTTGGAGAGGGGGTCAATGGGGATGTGTTCTTCGACGACCACCGCGATGACCTGCCCGGCTACGAGGTCCCGAAGGACTTGGCGGAGGTTTTCAGGAGCTCGCCAGTGGGCTTTGCGCGTGAGTACCTGGGGGTGCGGCTGTGGAGCAAGCAGGAAGAGACGCTGAACGCCATCCGGGACTACCGGCGGGTTGCGGTGAAGGCGGGGAACGGAGTGGGGAAGGGGTTCACGGCGGCTGTGGCGGTGCTGTGGTTCATCTGCAGCCACAACCCGGCGATAGTGCTGACGACGGCGCCCACTGGGCGGCAAGTGCGGCACGTTCTGTGGCGCGAGATCCGGGGCCTTCATGAGAACTCAGCACTTGGCCTGGGCGGGAGGATGTTCAACACGCGTTTCGAGGTTGGCCATGACCGGTTTGCGCTGGGCCTCTCCACCGACGAGGCGGACCAGTTTCAGGGGTTCCACTCGCCGAACATGCTGATCGTGGTGGACGAGGCGGAGGGCGTGACGGAACCGATCTACGAGGCCATTGACGCGGTGATGACGGCGAGCAACAGCAAGCTGCTGCTGATCGGCAACCCGACCAGCGACTCGGGGGCATTCCGCCGGGCCTTCCACGAAGACCGGCGCATATTCCACAACATTACCATATCCGTCTTGGAGTCCCCCAACGTGGGGCAACAGGGGGTGGTGATCCCTGGACTGACGACCGAGGAATGGGTGTCGGAGCGCAGGGCCATGTGGGGGGAAGAGAGCCCGATGTACCAAGCCCGGGTGCTGGGTCGCTTCTGCGACCACCCCCAAGACAGGCTGATTGCACTGAGCAAAATCGAAGCGGCCATAGCCCGCTATGGGAACCCGCTGGCGGAGGAAGGGGAAGAGGAGGAGGCTGAGGCACCGACTGTGCTGGCGGTAGACGTAGCCCGCTTCGGCCCCGACCAGAGCGTGTTACTCCTGGCCAACTCCAACAGGGTTTTGGAGATGAAGGCTCACCAGGGCTTGGACACGATGGAACTGGCAGGACGCATCGTGGACGCGCACCGTCGCTGGGGCCCGGAGCGGATTGTGGTCGACGAAATCGGTATCGGGGCAGGGGTGGTGGACCGGCTGAAGGAGTTGGGCCTGCCGGTGGCTGGGATCAACGTAGGGCGGCCTGCCCGCCAACGGCGGATGTTCGCCAACCTGAGGGCCGAAGGGTACTGGGGCCTCTACGAACTGTTCAACCAGGACGCCATGGCCATCCCGGACGACCCCGAACTGGCGGGGCAGCTAGCAACGGTGCGCCACCGGTACAACAGCCGGGGCCAGTTGTTGATAGAATCCAAAGAGGAAACCCGTGCCCGGGGCCTGCCCTCCCCCGATAAAGCGGACGCTCTGATGCTCGCTTTCCTGAGCCACAGGCCCACTGTGACGCTGCGCACATGAGTCCTGCTGCTATTGATCCCATTCCACGTATGGGGGCCACACCACGTATGGGGGCGTTGGATGCCGTGGGATGTGGCCGTCTGCCCCGTGACCACAGGTCTCGCTAGAATCGGCGGACTAGCGGGTGGGAAAAGGCGGGTGTGGACTTGAATGGCTTCCAGCGTAAGGAGCGGTGATAGTGCTGCCAGGGGGGTAGTGTATCAGTTTGAAACTGGGGGCCCGTCAGCATGGGCTACCGAAGCGTAGGCAGGGCAGCATATCACCTCCGGGGTCGGTTTCAGTCAAGTATCCTTGATCATTGAGGTCCGCTATCTCCGGCCATGTTTCTAGGTAGCGGAGCGCAGTAGCTGACGCGGCAAGATTGGTTTCGTGATAGTTGCTGCCCCATGTTATGTAGCTAAGTACGATCTTACCTAGGTTAGGGTTGTAGACAAAGCTGGACTGGATGCTGTGCCCCCATATTGGGTCGTCACGCGGGACCTCACAAATGTGATCAGGTTGTGCTGATGTGTTAGCGACGACCAATCTCCCATTGCGGTCATACTGAATGTGTACTGTCTCACACGGTTGCCCAGCTACCCAAGTGTGCTTGGCATAGGTGGGGTCGTCTTCCCAACTTGAGCAACTTGCTAGCGCGATAGATACCGCGCACAGCAGGGCGAGAACTAGAGGGAACCCAACGACGTTGGACAAAAGGAGCCCCCCCTTGCTGGAGAGATGATCGGGCTGCTCCTGGCACGAATCAGCCGTCCCACAGCAGACCGCAAGGGGGCGTGAGACGCCCCATCTCGCTAATGGTCTGCTGGGCATGGGGCGACGCGCTCGTGCCAGGAGCAAGCGCAATATAGCAGGAAGCTCTTGACAGCCTACCCCATAGTCGGTAGCGTTGAAGTATGCATATAGAGACCTCATAGGAGGCCCGTCATGCCAACGGGACCTAACGGAGAACGAAGGTCCGGGAACCCAATAGCCCGCGCCGTTCAGATCGGGAAGATTGCTACCGGAGAGGAGACTGACGGCGCTATGGGCATTTTTACGGCGGCTGTTCTTGTCGGCAATATGGCCGGCGGTGAGTTACACGATGTGGAGGCCATTGTTGACACCGGCTCCTTGCATACGGTACTGCCTCGTAGCCTCTTGAATACACTAGGCGTCCAAACACCCTATCAATGTGCGGTTACCTTCGCCAATGGCATAGAGGATACTTGGGATATGGGCCAAGCACGATTCGAGATTGGCGATAAAGTGCTTATCTGTAACGTCCTAGCAGGTCCGGAGCAAGAGGCGCTGCTAGGGGCGACAACACTTGAAGCGTTTGGGTTGATGGTGGACCCGATGAACAGTGCGCTTGTACCAAAACTCATTCGCGGGCGACCGCTGTAGGGCGTAACTGAGAGCGCCTGTAAAGCCTCGGCTGTAGGGCCGAGGCTTTTTATTTGTCGCATTTTGCTTGACAACTGTATCACCGATAAAGACCCGCGCACAGATTCTTCAGATGCTCCTTGAGGGTTCCTCCATTCGGTCTACGGCGCGTGTGACGGGCGTTGCTCGGGTGGTGACTGGGAATCCGCGGCGGGAGGACATCAGCACTTCCCATGTCGAGCGCCATAACCTCACAATACGGATGAGTATGAGGCGCTTTACCCGGCTGACTAACGGCTTCTCGAAGAAGATGGAGAACCACGTGCACATGCTGGCAATCTACTTTGTCTCGTACAACTGGTGCAGGCCCCACAAATCACTCGCAGGACAAACCCCGGCTATGGCAGCGGGCCTCGCAGACCGTCAGTACGACGCCAAGTGGATGCTTGGCTTGAATACTAAACTACGTTCAAACTGATACTACCCGCTGGGGGGCCTACTTGCGTTAGGTGGGGATTGTGCCGAGCAGACGGCAGACCCCATGGCCATTCCAGAGACGCCTGATATCATGCCCGCTCGAGAGCCTCGTTGGACCGAGAGGTCGCCAAAGCGAAAGAAAGGGACTGATGGGTTGGGGGGTTTGGTGAAGGGTGGGAGGCTATGCGGTCGCGTTGACTGTAGCTGTACGGCGCAGGTACACTCCCGCGAAGCTGATGTGCTGAAGTGGGTGTGTAGTCGGAAGATGCTTCGGAGACTCAGGGGTGGGACTGTTGCGAGTGGTGTTGGAGAAGCTGATTGGGGCCTTGGGGGCAGCCAGCCGCACCAACCACGGCCTGCTGGACTCTCTTGCGGGGATTCGGGCACGTCAGAGGTTGTCGCTTGCGGTGCGCTACTGGGGCTGGAGAAAGCTGTTCAACCTGATATTGGTGGAGTTCCAGCTATGGATAGGGCGCACTCGCGTGTGGGGCTACCCCTTCGAGTGGGAGGTCGACACCACCAACATCTGCCAACTGAAATGCCCCCTGTGTCATACCGGTCTCGGGACGGTACACCGCGAAAAGGGAACCATGCACTTCGAAACCTTCACCTCAACCGTCGACCAAATGAAAAACTACTGTATCTGGCTCAGTCTCTACAGCTGGGGCGAGCCCTTCCTGAACCGGGACATCGACCGGTTCATCGCCTACGCGCATGAGAAAAGCATCGCCACCATAGTCAGCAGCAACCTCAACAAGCCCCTCACTCCAGAAATGGCAGAGAGGCTGATACAGTCGGGCCTCGATGTGCTTATAGTCTCGTTGGATGGCACCACTCAAGACGTGTATGAGACGTACCGGGTGACCGGACATCTTGACCGGGTCCTGAACAACCTACGCCTGATAGTGGAGACCCGCAAGCGTCTCGGCTCGAGGACTCCCTTCCTTGAGTGGCAGTACATCGTGATGCGCCAGAACGAGCATCAGATGGAGGATGCCCGGCGCATGGCCGAGGAGATGGGTGTGGACACCATCACCTTCAAGCCTGTGGACTTCCCTCACGGCGAAAAGGATATCGAACTGGCCCGACAGTGGCTGCCACAGGCGGAGCTTGATGCACGGCTAGCCAACCCGTTCCGCAAGCCCTACGCCGAGGACGGCTCGCGCTGCTGGAGGCTGTGGCGCAGCGCCGTGGTCAACTGGGATGGAGGGTACGCGCCCTGCTGCTACCTGACCGACGCTGTGGACGATTTCGGCGATGTGCGCACCCACTCCATCAAGGAGATCTGGAACAACGACCTGTACCGCACTGCGCGAGGACTATTCCGCGAGTCGGGGACACCCAAGCAGTATGTAGGATGCCTCGACTGTAGTGTTTACAATGGTTCCAAGGCCGCCAAGTCGCGCGACCCGGCCAGACTGCCGCGGCGTAATGGTTATTCGTCGCCCGCGTGGGCACCGCTGGTGGAGGCCAAGTCAAAGAGCCGCATCGAGGCTGGAGATGGCTCACAACAGTAAACACGAGTTGGCGCCAGTGGAGACGATTAAGGACGCCCATGAGTCGCACGGTCTCCGGATTTTCGTATCATCGCCGGTAAGGGAGAGGCGTGGAGCAGAATGACCCTGAAGTGGCCTCTCTGTTGGAGGCCAACCTAAAGTTTTACGAGGCCTTCTCCACATTGGATATTGAGGGCATGGATGGTCTATGGGAGCCGTCGGAGCGAACGCGCTGCATGCACCCCGGATGGCCTCTGATAACGGGGTGGGCACAGGTGCGCCAGAGCTGGGACAACATCTTCAACAACACCACGATGATGCACTTCATCATCACTGAGGCACAGCCTGTGATCCAGGGTGACATCGGGTGGGTAGACTGCGTCGAGAACGTGACCTCGCTGGTAGATGGCCGGGCGACCAGCTTTGCCGCTCGCTCCACCAACATCTTCGCCAAGTCGGGCGATGGGTGGCTGATGGTGCATCATCATGCGTCGCCGTAGCTACGACGACGCGTAAACCAGAAAGTATCAGTCCCAGGAATCAGTCGCGAGAAACGGCAGGGTCTGCGACTTGCGCCTCGTCCCAGCTGACCTCGATGCGCTCGATTTTGAAGCGGCGCATCTCCTTGACCTCTAGGCGCAAGCCGTTGTATTGGAGCATCTCTCCCTCTGAGGGGATGCGCCCCAACTGCTTCAGGACGAACCCGGCTACTGTCTGATAATCGCCGTAGGGCAGGTCTAGGTCCAGATTTTGGTTGGCTTCCTGCACCGACATGCCACCGCTGAGATGGAACCAGCCGGGGCCGATGGGGGCGAACTCCTTGCCTGCGGGCTCGCCCTCCTCACCCACAGGGCCGACTATGACCTCGAGTAGTCTCTTCAGGGTCACAAGTCCGGCTACACCCCCGTGCTGATCCACGCAGATGGCCATCTGCCGCCCACTATCGCGCATCTCGTTGAATAGAGGGCCTACCAGCTTGGTTTCGGGTACGAAGTAGTGAGGGCGCAACACCTCGGTGGCACAGTCGGCAGACGTCAATCTGCTTTGGGCGATCTCTTCCAACAAGTCCTTGATAGAGAGGACGCCCACGATGTTCTCCTGATTGTTCTCGAATACAGGGAACCTTGTGTGGGTGTTGTTGGCGTAGATGGCGAGCACCTCTTCCAGCGTGGCTCCCTTCGTGACCCAAGCGATCTCGGTGCGGGGGGTCATGACTTCCTGTACTTGGCCGTCGCCGAAGTGGAACACTCGCTCGAGCATCTGGGCTTCTGCGGACTCCATGGCCCCTTCGGTCTCCGCTACATCGATGAGAGAGCGTATCTCCTCCTCCGTTACCCTCGGCTCTCCTGAGCCCACCAATCGGGCCACGCTGGCACTAAGTCTCTCCAGCACCCATACCAATGGGTAGAAGAGCAACTGTGCGAACTCCAACGGGCGCACAATAAGAATCGCTGTCTTCTCGGCGCGGCGGGATGCGATGGTCTTGGGCAGCATCTCGGCAAAGACCAACAGAAAGAAGGTTACGCCTGCTGTGGCCACGATTACAGCCATCCCTTGGCTCAGATAGGAAGCTGCAATCGAGGTGGCCAAGGAGGCGGCCATCACGTTTACGAGGTTGTTGCCAGTAAGCACCGTCGGGAGCAGCTTTTCGGGTCGTCCGGCGATGCGCTCGACGCGGTCGGCCCCCTTTATCTTGGAGCGCACCATGGAGGCGATGCGCCCGCGTTGGATGGAGAGGAAAGCAGCCTCGGAACCGGAGAAGAAGGCGGAAAACAGGAATGCCGCTCCCAGCAAAGCCAGACGTACTATGTCGCTGTTATCCATCTTCTTATGTCCGTTCCTCCGCGAGCCTGCCGAAAAGAGGCCCCCTTCTCAACAATCACACCTCTACCAACAACATGACAGGTACAGACAACATGAATGGCACCCAAAATAAGACAGACCCGCATTTGTCCGGCTCACCGGACTGCGGGTCTTCTACTTTCAGCTTGTATTCAAATCGGACACCGGAGGACAGCCCTGTCCGGGAATGTCTCTCTGCCTCCAAGGTGTATGCATGCTAGCATAAGAGCGGCGCAGTTTTCAAAGGGAATCGAGGCAGAATTCCCGCGTCGACGGTCAGGATTGACGGTATAAAGCAATGGTACAATATCGGCTGGAGGCAGAGGCCACTTGGACAACGTTCGAGTACGATATGCGCCCAGCCCAACAGGCCAACCGCATCTGGGCAATGTGCGCACGGCCCTCTTCAACTGGCTTTTCGCGCGCCGATATGGTGGTAAGTTCGTGGTGCGCATTGAGGACACTGACCAAGAGCGGGCGGTGGATGGCGTGGTGGATGCGATTTTGGAGAGCCTGCGCTGGCTGGAGCTGGACTGGGATGAGGGCCCTGATGCTGACGGACCCTACGGGCCCTATGTTCAGTCTCAGCGGCTCGGCATTTACCGCGAGGCGGCCGAACGGCTGATCGCTCAGGGCAACGCGTACCGTTGCTATTGCACACGGGAACGCTTGGAGGAGTTGCGCAGGATAGGCCGCGACGGCAATAGGCCGAACGCCGGATACGACGGCCACTGTCGTGGGCTGGCGGACGTGGATCGACGAGACTTCGAGGCGCAGGGTACCCCGCACACGGTACGGTTCATCATGCCTGATGAGGGCGAGACGTCACTCGTCGACCTGATACGTGGCGACGTAAGTTGGGACAACTTGCTGTTGGACGATTTCGTCATCCTGAAGTCCGACGGGTTTCCGACTTACCACTTGGCCAATGTGCTGGACGACCACCTGATGGACATCAGCCATGTGCTGCGGGCTGAGGAGTGGCTTTCCAGCACACCGCGACATCTGAGGCTTTATGAGGCCCTTGGCTACGAGCCACCCCTGTTCGGACATCTGCCTATGATCCTAGGGCCGGACCGGTCCAAGCTCTCCAAGCGCCACGGGGCTACGGCTTTGCTGGAGTACCGCGACGCGGGCTATTTATCAGAGGCGATGGTCAACTTCATGGCGCTTCTGGGCTGGTCCTTGGACGACAAGACGGACGTTATATCCCGCGAGGAGCTCACCCAAGTCTTCTCTCTGGAGCAGGTGGGTAAGTCGGGGGCGATCTTCGACCAAGAGCGGCTTCTGTGGATGAACGGGGTGTACATTCGAGGGTTGGAGCCTGGGGAACTAGCCCGTCGGGCCTATTCTTTCGTGGAGCCCGAGCTAGCCGAGGTTGGATCTGACCTTGGGGCCGAGGAACTGGCCCGCATCATGCCGTTGTTGCAGGAGCGTCTGAAGACGTTGAAGGAGACGCCGGAGATGGCGTCCTACTTCTTCGCGGACGAACTGACGTATGATGCCTCCCAACTGGTGCCCAAGGGAATGGAGCACGACGCCGCCCGCGATGCCCTCCGCCGAGCCCATGCAACCCTCTGCGACGTTCCCGACTTCAGCGTCGCGGCCATCGAACAGGCGTTGCGAGGACTGACGGCGGAGTTGGGAGTTTCCGGGCGCCAGCTTTTCGGAGCCCTCCGGGTGGCCACCACAGGTCGCACCGCAGCCCCGCCTCTATTCGAGACCATGGAGGTCTTGGGGCAGGAGCGGTGTCTGACACGGATAGAGCGGGCCGTCGAGATGTTGGGGATGCCATGATCGCATCTACCAGATGGAGTGCGGGAACGGACCATTCGCCTTGCGGGGGCACGGCCCCCATGCTATATTGGCGCACCAGTCCTCGCATGGGGACCTAGAGGGCATGTTCGACGACTACTTCCGGCACTATGGCCTCATTGCCATCTTCGCTATCGTCGCAATTATTGTGCCCGTTAGCATGCTCGCTGTGTCATGGCTCGCCTCGCGGGTGCGTATTCGGCCCGCTCCTCCTGCCGACTTGGTAAAGTCCGATACTTACGAGTGCGGAATGCAGACCATCGGCGGTCGCTGGAACAGGTTCAACTTCCGATACTATCCCTTCGCTCTGCTTTTCGTGGTTTTCGATGTTGAGGTGATATTCCTCTACCCTTGGGCCGCCCGGTTCAATCAGCTCCCCCTGTTCGCGCTACTGGAGATGGCGGTGTTCATCGGCATCCTGATGGTGGGCTGGGCTTATGCTTGGCGCAAGCAACATCTGGAGTGGACGTAACTATGACTTCGGGGACTTCAGGGACTTCCGGGAATTCCGCTGACTTCGGGGGCAACGAGGGGCATGTCCTCCACATCTCCACTTGGGGCCTTGACGTGGACGAAGGCCAAGTGGTGGAGGACATGCGGACGACGCATACCGAACCGCTGTCCGAACCCCTGCTGGAGGTGCCGGACGACCTACAGCGAAACGTGGCTCTCACAACGGTGGATGCCATGTTGAACTGGAGTCGCAAGTCGGCTCTATGGCCTGTGACCTTTGGCTTGGCCTGCTGCGCATTCGAGATGATGGCTACGGCCATGGGGCGCTTCGATATCTCACGCTTCGGTATGGAGGCCTTCCGCGCTTCCCCCCGTCAGGCTGACCTGATGATTGTGGCCGGCACGGTCACTTGGAAGATGGCTCCTGCCATCCGGCGCATCTACGACCAGATGGGCGAACCGAAGTGGGTGATTTCCATGGGGGTGTGCGCCACCAGTGGCGGGCCCTACTACGACAGTTACAGTGTGGTACCCGGAGTGAACCACATCGTGCCCGTGGACGTATACGTACCGGGATGTCCCCCACGCCCTGATGCCCTGCTATATGGCGTCATGCAGTTGCACGAGAAAATCAAGAAGTACCGCCTCAAGGGCCGGGCGGCGGGGTCATAGTGGCGATTCACGCGCCAGACCCCAAGCGAGCCAGCGCACGAGTCGGCACCGCGGGCTGGCCCCGCCGACTATGACCCGGGCCGTCAGCGGAGAAGACTTGGGGCAGCGGTTGGATGCCACTTTTCCAGGTGCTGTGGAGACATGGGACCAGACCGCGGTGTGGGTGGAGGCCTCCAGAATCGTCGATGTATGCGAATACCTGCGGGATGACGCGCAGACCCAATTCGACTTTCTCAACGCGGTCACAGCAGTGGACTACATCGACCACTTCGAGGTGGTGTATCACCTCACCTCTCTGAAGCACAATCACTCGGCAGTCCTCAAGGTGAAGGCTATGGGACGCGAGGGACCTGTTTTGCCTTCGGTAGTCCCCGTATGGCGGGGGGCCGATTTGCAGGAGCGGGAGATCTGGGACCTGATGGGTGTGTCCTTCGTGGGACACCCCAACCTCAAGCGCTTGCTCACGTGGGAAGGATTCCCCGGTCACCCGCTTCGCAAGGACTTCATCCGGGAGCGGCCCGTGTGACCCTGCACTCCGAGCACATGACCATCAACATCGGCCCACAGCACCCCAGTACCCACGGGGTGTTCCGGCTGCGGGTGACCTTCGACGGCGAGGTCATACTGGAGATTGAGCCTGTGTTCGGCTACCTGCACCGAGGCACCGAGAAACTGGCTGAAGAGCGCAACTACGTCCAGATCGTCACTCTGACCGACCGCATGGACTACGTGGCCTCCATGACCAACAACCAAGCCTACTGCCTGACGGTGGAGAAGCTGTTGGGAGTGGAGCCTCCCCCGCGGGCCAAGTATCTGAGAGTGATGACGGCGGAGCTCCAACGCATCGCCAGCCACCTCATCGCCATAGGTTTCTTCCTACAGGACTTGGGGGCGCTGGGGACACCTCTAATGTACTGCTTTCGCGAGCGCGAGCGGATTCTCGACCTGTTCGAGATGCTCTGCGGGGCCCGCATCACCGTGAGCTACATGCGACCCGGCGGGGTCTACGCCGACGCACCGGAGGACTTCTGGCCCGCCCTGCGTCGGTTTCTAGATGAAATACCCGGCTATTTGGACGAACTGGAACAACTCCTGATGGAGAATGAAATCGTCTTGGTGCGAACCCGCGGAGTCAGCCTGCTCCCATTGCAGACAGCGATCGACTGCTCAATCAGCGGACCCACGCTGAGGGGCAGTGGCTTGGCTTGGGACTGGCGCAAGGCGGACCCTTACGACGCGTATGGCGAGCTGGACTTCGAAGTGCCCATCGGGACTACGGGTGACAACCTAGACCGGTTTGTCGTACGGATGCAGGAGATGCGCCAGAGCATCCGGTTGGTCGAGCAGTGCCTGCAGCGCATCGAACCTGGGCCTGTGAGGCTAGACCTCCCGCTGTTGCTGCGACCACCCAAGGGGGCCGAGGCTTACGCGCGGGTTGAGTCTCCCAAGGGCGAACTGGCCTTCTACATGGTCAGTGACGGGGGGATATCGCCCTATCGCTGCAAGGTACGGTCGCCGTCCCTCATCAACCTCACCGCTTTGTCGGACATGGTGGTGGGCTGGAAGCTGGCGGACATGGTGGTCACTCTGGGCAGCATCGACATCAACATGGGCGAGGTCGACCGCTGATGATGTTCCGCTGCCAGTTGGCCGAGGGCAGCCTGCTCAATGACAACGTCCTCTTTCGTGGCGTCTACAACGGGTTGGGCCAAGTCCTGCCTGAATGGCTGTGCTGGCTCGGTTTCGTGGTGGCTGGCCTTACCATCATGTTGATTCTGACCAACGCCGTGCTGCTGGGAACGGCCTTGTTCCTCTGGAGTGAGCGGCGGTTAATAGCCCGGATGCAGAACCGGGTTGGACCCAATCGCTGGGGTCCATTCGGCCTGTTTACCCCCATCGCCGACGTGCTGAAACTCCTCACCAAGGAAGACATGGTGCCCCGCAGTGCCGACCGCATCGCCTTCACACTGGTGCCCATCGTGATGCTGGCACCAGTGATACTGATGCTGGCCGTGGTGCCCTTTGCCCAAAATACGGTGTTGGCCAACATCAACGTGGGCGTGCTTTTCGTGGTGGCCATAACTTCCATCAGCGGGCTGGGGATCTTCATGGCAGGCTGGGCATCGGGCAACCGCTACGCCCTGTTCGGGGCAATGCGTGGCGTCGCGATACTAATCAGCTACGAGGTGCCTGTGGTGCTGGCCTTGGTGGGCATCGTGCTTGCGACCGGATCCATGCGCATGATCGATGTGGTCGAGGCGCAGACCATACCCTTCCTAGTAGTGCAGCCCTTGGCCGCCTTCATCTTCATTGTGGGGGTGTCGGCAGAGTTGAATCGTACTCCATTTGACGTCTTGGAGGCGGAATCGGAGCTGATTGCTGGCTACCACATTGAGTACAGCGGGGCTAAGTTCGCCATCATACAAGCGGCGGAGTATGGGGCTGTGCTGGCAGCATCGGCCCTGCTGGCTACCTTTTTCCTAGCAGGCTGGGTGGGGCCCTTTATGTCGGGGATACTGGGTCCGGTATGGTTCCTGTTGAAGGTGGCGTTCTTCGCCCTGCTCTTCATCTGGGCGAGGGCGACGTTCCCCCGGTTGCGTGTGGACCAGATAATGTCCTTTGCTTGGAAGTTCCTCTTCCCACTGAGCATAGTAAACCTATTTGCCGTGGCCCTTGAAGTATACTTCTTGGGGGATGCCGAAGCTGGGCTAACCCAAGCCGACCTCGGTGTCATGACGGGCATCAACCTTGGGTTGACCGTGATTGCGGTGGCCGCCTATGGGCGGCTGTTCAGGAACCGGGTGCGCCCGAGGGAAACGGTCAGTGACCGCACCGTCCTGAGTTCCGCCTAGAATGAACGACTAGTAGTATCGACCGCCGGATGAGGTAGAGCGTATGTACGGACTGGGGTTGGGGAAGGGTCTCTTGGTGACGCTGCGCAACGCGCTGCGCCGCCCCTTCACCGTGCAGTACCCCGAGGAACGAGTGACTCAGCACCCACGTTTCCGAGGTGAGGAGTTTGCTTGGTATGAGGAGCGGTGTACCGGCTGCGCATCATGCGCCAAGTACTGCCCGCTGGGCATCATTAAGATTGTGACCGGCCCGAGTGGCACTGCGCCCCAAGACGGCGACAAGTATGAGGTCAAGACGTTCGACATCGACATCGGACGCTGCATGTTCTGTGGCCTGTGCGTCGAGGCCTGCCCCTATGACGCCCTCTTTTTGGGTAGCGGGTTCGAGCGAGGGACCTACCAACGCCAGAATCTGGTCCTGAATGTCGACATGCTCCGTCAAGCCGAGAAGCGGCCCAGCACTTGGTTCCGACCCCAACTGGAAGCGGCTGGCTACAACCCCCACAAGGGCACACCTCTGCCATGGGTAGATGCCGGACGCGAGAGTTGGGACTGGCAGGGTGAGGCTTCCGCAGGGCAACGCCTTTTCGGCAAGGCAGACAAAGGCGGGGAGGGCTAGTTGGCTTTTGCCGACGTCCTCTTCTGGGTGCTGGCAGTAGTCGCCGTCGCCTCGGCCTTGGGCGTCGTCCTGCTGCGCAATGTCTTCCGGGCGGCACTGCTGCTGGTGGTGGTATTCCTTGCGGTGGCGGGGTTCTTTGTGATGATGAACGCCGAATTCCTCGGCGTGGTGCAGTTGATCATCTATGTTGGCGCGATCTCCATCCTCATTGTATTTGCCATTTTGATGACTCAAGACGTGGTGCAGGGGAACCTGCCCAACCGGCTCCAGATTCCCGCGGTACTGCTCCCTGCTCTGCTGTTGGCGGCCTTGGCCTTCGTCGCATTCAACACTGACTGGAACCTGATTTCCGATGACCCGGCGGCTATGCAAAAGGCAGAGTTGGTGCAGGGCGACACCATTGGCGGCGTCAGCGAGGAAGATGCGCAGCAGCTTGCCTCGCCGGAGGCGGCCGCTCGCTCCGGGCTGGGGGACCTGCTAATCAACGATTTCGTGCTGCCTTTCGAGGTAGCGTCGGTGCTCCTCTTGGCGGCGGTTATTGGGGCGCTGGCACTGACCCGGGAGCAGTCCGGATGAGCTTGGAAGGGTTCCTGCTGGTATCGGCCGCCATCTTCTGCATCGGCCTCTACGGAGCCTTGGCGCGACGCAACGTCATCACCCTGCTGATGAGCATTGAGTTGATGTTCAACGCGGTCAACATAGCCCTGGTGGCATTCGCCAAGTACACCCTGCCCTTCACCTTTGAGGAACACTTGGGGGCATTGCTCACCGGACAGGTGTTCGCGCTGTTCATCGTCGCCGTGGCGGCGGCTGAGGTGGCGTTGGGCTTGGGCATCGTCATCGCCTTCTACCGTAGCCGCACCACGGTGGATGTGAGCGAAGCGAACCTGATGCGGCGGTAGGCGAGCACAGGGCCGCATCATGGGAGCCGGACAAGAAGTTGAGGAGAGGTTGACCGGAGCTTGAGAGGTCGAGCATGTGGGTAGAGTTCATGAAGGTCCCCAACCTGATGGTGGCCGAGATGTGGAAGGAGGCACTGGAAGGAGAGGGCCTGCCGACACACATCCTGCCGGAGGGCGACATATTGGACTGGGGGGAGCGGGTCCCCTTCCGTGTGCTGGTGCCGCGCGGACGGGAGCATGTGGCCGAGGAGATAATGAGGAAGCTATAGGATGATACCGGAAGCAGCTGTCTGGGCCATCTTCTTCATTCCCCTGTGCTCCTTTGTGGTCATTGGATTCATCATCCGTCCTTTCTTCAATCGTTATCGCTACCTGAGCAGCGTCGTCCTGATATCGGGCTTGGTGGCCTGCCTGATCCTGTCGATCTGGACCCTGCGTTCGGTGATAGACAACGCTGGAGCCTTGGGGGGCGAACTGGGGTTCGCGCCACACCTGTGGTTATCAGTGGGCGGAATCGACATCAGCATGGGGCTGATGGTAGACCAACTGACGGCCATCATGCTGATCGTGGTGGTGCTGGTGAGCCTGATGGTGCAGGTCTACTCCCACGGATACATGCGGGAAGACCCGGGCTACGCCCGCTACTACGCCTTCATGTCGCTGTTCACCGCCTCCATGATCGGGTTGGTGTTGGCGAGCAACATCATCCAGCTTTATGTCTTCTGGGAGCTTGTGGGCCTCTCTTCCTACCTGCTGATTGGTTTCTGGCATCACCGGCCCGCAGCCGCTGCGGCCGCCAAGAAGGCCTTCATCGTCACCCGATTGGGGGACCTCGGGTTCCTCATAGCCATACTGTTCCTGTTCTTCAACAGCGAGAACTACTCCGCCCTTGGCCTGAACTTCCTCGAGATCGGAGACATACAGAAGGGCGCAGCCTTGGGCGTCCTTGGAGGACTGTCTGCCACTGGTCTAGCCATCGGCATCTTCTGCGGAGCCGTGGGGAAGTCGGCGCAGTTCCCGTTGCATGTGTGGTTACCCGATGCTATGGAGGGCCCGACGCCGGTCAGCGCGCTGATTCACGCGGCCACGATGGTTGCCGCTGGCGTGTTCCTGATCGCCCGTTTCTTCCCGGTGTTCGAGGCGTCGACGGATGCCTTGACCACTGTTGCCATGATTGGGGCTTTCACCGCCCTGCTAGCGGCCACAATGGCCCTAGCCACCAACGACATCAAAAGAGTGCTGGCCTACTCCACCATCAGCCAGTTGGGCTATATGGTGGCTGCGCTGGGGTTGGGGGCGTACGGCATCGCTCTGTTCCACCTGTTCAATCACGCTTTCTTCAAGGCTCTGCTCTTCCTTGGCGCAGGCAGCGTGAATCATGCCACGGGCACCTTCGACATGCGGTACATGGGCGGTCTCAGGCAAGTGATGCCCATCACCTACATCGCCACGCTGCTGGGTGCCCTGAGTCTCATCGGCATATTCCCCTTGGCGGGGTTCTGGAGCAAGGACGAGGTGCTTCGCCACGCTTGGAGCGGGGCGGGGGCCGTGGACTCCATTGCCTTTTACATGCTGGCTGTCGCCGTGTTTCTCACGGCGGTGTACACCACTCGCATGATATGGATGACCTTCCATGGCAGCTTCAAGGGAGGCGTCGAGCGAGAACATGCCGACGCGGGCGAGGCAGTTCCAGCCGAATCTCACGGCGTGCATCTGGCAGAGTCGCCGTTGGTGATGGTGGGGCCGATGGCACTGCTGGCAGTGGGGGCTGTGGTATCGGGCTACTTGGCCAACCCGGAAAAGGCGTTTCTGGGGATCGACGCTCACTGGTTTGTCGGTTTCCTCATGCCACCGGGGGCGCACGGTGAGGCGGCGGGCGGCGTGGACGTCGCTCTGGCGGTCGTGGTGATGGGAATCGCCGTTGTTGGCATGGCCTTGGCCCTGCTTCTACAGAGGTGGCGTGGAGTTCTGCTTCCCTCTGTCCTGTCGAGGTCGTGGGAGGCCGGGAGGGCTCTGCTGGTCCGCAAGTATTACATGGACGACCTGTATGAGGGGCTTGCCGTGCGCCGCATCTTCTACGGATGCATCGCGGCCATGGCCCACTGGTTCGACCGCTCAGTGGTGGACGGAGCCGCCGAGGGTGTCGGCCTCTTCTCCCGCAACATCGGGAGGGCCGTCGGCCTGTTGCAGACAGGACAGGTTCAGGCCTACGGCGTAGCGATCACCGTAGGGATTCTCGCCATACTGGTGGGATACCTGGTATGGGGATGAGGCACTCCCAGCATGTTTGATGTCTCCATGGCAGAACCAGTTATCTCCTCCTTTGGCGGCGTGTTGACGGCTACCGTGTTCCTCCCGGCAGCGGCAGCACTGGTCATCGCCCTCCTGCTACGGCATCGCGACCACATCCGTGGCGCTGCACTGCTGGTAGTTCTGGTCGACCTCGTACTAGCCATCTACGTCATGGCCCGTTACGACATCGCCAAGGGCGGGTACCAACTTGTCGACATCCTGGACTGGATACCCGGCGATACTCTGAATGCCAGCTACCACCTAGGAGTGGACGGGCTGAGCGCACCGCTGGTGCTGCTGACGGCCCTGATCGGACTTTGCGCCGTCCTTGCCTCGTGGCGGGTCGAACACCGGATGCGGGAGTACTTCGTCTGGCTGCTGGTGCTACAGACGGCCGTGATGGGGGTGTTCACATCGCTGGACTTCCTACTCTTCTTCCTCTTCTGGGAGTTGGAGTTGTTGCCGATGTACCTGCTCATCTCCATATGGGGCACTGGGCGCAAAGAATACTCGGCAATGAAGTTCCTCGTTTTCACCATCTTGGGCAGCGCGTTCATGCTAGTCAGCATCGTCGCCATATTCGTGGCTCCTGGCGGCACCTTCAACATCGTCGAGCTGGCCGAGGCCGGCGTGGGGCATCTGGACCTAGCCATTCCCACGGCGATGGCCTTCTGGTTCTTCCTGGTAGCCTTTGCCATCAAATTGCCCATCTGGCCTGTTCACACATGGCTTCCCGACGCCCATACCGATGCTCCGACGGCAGTGAGCATGGTGCTGGCGGGAGTCCTGCTGAAGATGGGTGGCTACGGATTCATACGCGTCTGCGTGGGGCTCTTCCCGGAGCAGGCCAACTACTATGCGCCGGTGCTGGTGGCCTTGGCAGTGATGAGTATTCTCTATGGGGCTGTGGTCACCCTACGGCAGACTGACCTGAAGCGGCTCATCGCCTATAGCAGTGTCAGCCATATGGGTCTGGTGCTGCTAGGCGTCGCCTCGGTGCACGTAATGAGCGACGGCGCTCTAAGTAGCGTCGGGCTGACCGGCGCATCCCTGCAGATGTTCACTCACGGCACCATCACAGGGCTGCTGTTCCTCTTGGTGGGGCTGATCTACGAGAAGACCCACACCCGCTACATACCGGATTTGGGCGGACTGGCCGGGCGTATGCCCCTGCTGGCGGGGGCCTTTCTGCTGGCAGGGCTGGCCTCGTTGGGTCTGCCGGGGCTAAGCGGCTTCGTATCGGAGTTGCTGATATTCCTTGGCGGGTTCAAGGTCTTCGCTTGGCCGACGGCCTTGGCGGTCCTCGGCATCCTGCTGGCGGCAGGGTACATTCTGTGGATGCTGGAGCGGGTCTTTTTTGGCAGACCCAAGGAGTACCTCGCCGAAGTGAAGGACGCCGACTGGGTGGAAGCTGTGCCCATCGCCCTGCTGGTGGCCAGCATCGTGGTCATCGGCATCTATCCCAAGCTGCTGACCGACATCTTCGAGTCGGGAGTCCAACCAATCATCACCTTGGTGGCCCAGCAGGCGTAGGCGATGCAGACTCACGACATCTACCTGTTGCTCCCTGAACTGGCACTGATCGGGCTGGCAGGCTTGGTCGTAGTGCTGGACTTGGTGGTGCGGCACAAGGGCTGGCTGACCCTTCTGTCGGCAGTCGGCCTGCTGGTGCCCATAGGGCTCACCATCATGTTGTGGGCCGATCCAAGTGGACACGTTACCGCCGACCCCAGCGGTCTGTTCGGTACACTGCTGGTGGACAAGTACGCACTGTTCTTCAAGGTGCTCGTGCTTATCGCCTTGGAGCTGGTGGTACTCGCCTCCACAGACTACAACCGGAATCTGGATAGGTTCCAAGGTGAGTACTATGCCCTGCTGATGTTCGCGGGCAGCGGAATGATGCTACTGGCGGCCACCACTGAGTTGCTGTCTATCTACATTGCCTTGGAGTTGGCGACACTGCCTCTGGTGGCATTGGCAGCCTTTCTGGGCCATTCGCGCTCTGGTGAGGCGGGGCTTAAATTCTTTTTGATGAGCGCGGTCAGCTCGGCGGTGCTCCTGTACGGCATAGCCTTGGTGTTCGGCTTCACCGGCACGACCCAGCTAGAACAGATTGCGTCGGTATTGTCGAGCGGAGGCGACGCAGAGGTGGCCTTTGGCTCCTACGCCGTGCTGCTCGGAGTAGTGCTGATGGTGGCCGGATTCGGCTTCAAGTTATCGGCTGTGCCCTTCCAGATGTGGGTGCCCGATGTGTACGAGGGTTCGCCCACGCCTGTGGCCGCCTTCCTTTCGGTGGCCAGCAAAGCGGCCGCCTTCGCCATCGTGCTGCGAGTCTTCTATGTGGCCTTTCCCGAAAGCAGCCTCGAATGGAGCTTGGTGTTCGCTGGCATAGCGGCTGCTTCCATGACTGTAGGCAACATAGTGGCTATCGGGCAGCGCAACATCAAAAGGTTGCTGGCTTACAGCACCATCGCCCACGCTGGCTACCTGCTCGTAGGATTGGCTGCCGTCACCCAGATTGGTGCATCGGTCGGCTCGCAAGACGCCTTCGGACCGAGCAGCCTCCTCTTTTACTTGGCTGCGTACGCGGTGGCCAATCTGGCGGCTTTCTTCGCCATCATCGCCATCTCCAACAAGACCGAAAGCGACATGATCGACGACTTCGCAGGGATGGGACGCCGTGCCCCATACCTAGCAGCAGCCTTGGCATTCGCCATGGCCGCACTCATCGGCATACCCCCGACGGGCATCTTCATCGCCAAGCTCTACATCTTCAGCGCCGCTGTCCACAGCGACCTCGCTTGGCTGGCCATAGTGGGTGTGATCAACAGTGTGGTGTCGGCCTACTACTACCTGCGAGTGGTCCGCACCATGTACGTCACTCCGCCACCATCAGAAGAGAAGGTGCCGTCGTCTCACGCCTTTCGCATTGCCCTTGCCGTGACGGCCTTGGCGGTACTGGCGCTGGGCATCTACCCCGCACCCCTGCTACAGGTAGCTGAAGAAGCAGTGGCCCCACTGGTACAGGTGGCGGCCAGCGCCATCGGGGCGAACTAGCCCTCATGGTATACTGCCGCGTATCCTCATTTAGTAAGGTGCACGCTGGTCGTACACCTTTTGGCAGTGCCGAGACGAGAGAGGGCGGGGAAGGCCAAGTGAGGTGCACATGCGGGGGTTAGTGCTGCTGCTGGTCTTACCCCTTCTCCTAAGCCTGTCGTGCGGGGATGGGGATACGTGTTCGGAAGAGGAATACGACCGTTTCGCAGAAAAACATGCCACCGAGGGTCTGACCCCTGAGGTTGAGGAATGGATTGAGGAGTGCGCCGACAAGTTCTAATAAGACCGGGGAAAGTCGGGAGAGGGTTTCCCCGTCTGGGTAATGATGGGGCAAGGCCCCTGTTCGCCGTAACGTCATGACTCGATTTCGACCCGTCGGCATCATCTACAACAATCTATCGTCTGCCGCCTCCGCCATGGCCATCCGAGTGGCAGAACATCTGAAGCTTGATGAGTCGTCCGAGTGGATTGGACCTGCCGAGGATTTGGACGCCATGGGCCCCCGCGCCGCTGACACCAAACTGCTGATCACCGTTGGTGGCGACGGCACAATACTGCGGGCAGCAAAGCTGGCCAGCACCTACGACATCCCCATTCTGGGTATCAACATGGGCCGTCTCGGCTTCATGACCGAACTAGAAGGTCACGATGCCATGGAGCGCCTGCACGACTACCTGGACGGGACCCCGTGGGTAGAAGAGCGGGCCATGCTGCAAGTACAGGTCCTCGACGAGGAGGGCAAGCCAAGGCCGGACATACCGGCGCAACACGCCCTCAATGACGCCGTCATTGGGCGCGGGATCATCTCGCGAGTTATAACCGTGACGACCAGCATCGATGGGGCCCAACTGACCACCTACCGCGCCGATGCAGTAATCGTGTCTACGGCGACAGGCTCCACCGGCTACAACCTGTCGGTGGGTGGGCCCATCGTTTACCCCCAAGCCGAGGTGATGGTCATCGTGCCAGTAGCCCCCCACTTGGGATTGGCCACAGGACTGGTGGTGCCGGGGACATCGGTCTTGCAGTTCACCTTGGAGTCGGACGTGGAGGCGCTCATCAGCGTGGACGGGTACCTCAACGTCCCACTGAGGCGTGAGGACCGCATTCAGGTGCAGGCCAGCCCTTACAAGGCCCGCTTTCTCCGCACACATCCCTCTAACCGGTTCTTCCACACGCTGACGCGGCGCTTGGACTTCGGGGGCGCTGTGCCCAAGCCTGCCCTCAGTCCCGATGAGGGGTCAACTTCACTGGAGCCGTGATTCTATGTCGGAACCACAGAGCGAGCCTACGCTATCCAGCCAACAGGCATTTGAAGGCCGCCTACTGAACGTGCGGGTCGACACCGTATCGCTGCCCGGAGGCCGTACGTCTACTCGCGAAATCGTGGAGCATTCCCCGTGCGTCTGCATGGCGCCGATCGACGGTGACGATGTACTGCTGGTGCGGCAGTACCGTAAGGCCGTCGAGGCAGCACTGTTGGAGGTCCCGGCGGGAGGCATGGAGCCGGGGGAGTCGCCGGAAGATGCCGTGCTCCGTGAGCTGCAGGAGGAGACAGGCCACACGGCAGACACTCTCAAGCACCTGCAGAGCTTCTACATGTCGCCGGGGTACTGCACCGAAGAGATGCATGCGTTCTTGGCCACTGACCTCCGACCCGCCGTCCTAGACCCCGACTTCGACGAGGACATACAGGTCGTACGGGTACCAATCGCCGAGATACCCGCCCTGCTGCAAAGTGGTCAAGTGCGAGATGCGAAGACTATCACCACGCTGCTGATGGTGTTGGAAGCGCTGCGAGGCGGCTAGTTTCAGCGTCTTCCGCGTGGCATCCAGTGGAGTCTCCAGACCGTTCGCTGATTCTTTGAAGCCTGCTCCTCGGGGTTGCGAGTCAATTTAAGCTTGCGCGCCAACCGTGATATACTTGGCGCTGGATTTTTCCCAGTGGCCAAGCTGGGAATGGGCATATTGTTTGTTGACTTGGGGAGGCCAAGTTGCTTGAGCATGATGTCTTAGTGGTGGGCGGCGGACTCGCTGGCATGCGGGCTGCACTCGCGGCCCATGCCAATGGGGCCAATACCGCCCTTATCAGCAAGCTCTATCCCGTCCGCAGCCACTCCTGCGCTGCCCAGGGGGGCATCAACGCCGCCCTTGTAGACCGCGGCGACGACTGGGAGGAGCACGCCTACGAGACGGTGAAGGGCAGCGACTACTTGGGAGACCAGGATGCCATTGAGGTGATGTGTCGCATGGCTGGTGGCGAGGTCATCGCCATGGAGCACATGGGCGTGGCCTTCAACCGCGATGAGGAAGGGCGCTTGGGCACCCGCCGTTTCGGCGGGCAGCAGAGGGCGCGAACCTTCTTCGTAGCCGACTTCACAGGGCAGGCCATGCTGCATGTGATGTTCGAGCAACTGATGAAGTCGGGCGTGCGGGCCTACAACGAGTGGTTCGTCACCTCCCTCATCATGGAGGACGGCGAGTGCTGTGGCGTCACTGCCATGGAGATACGCACCGGCAGCGTGTTCGCCATTCGAGCCAAGGCGGTCATACTTTGCACCGGCGGTCTGGGTCGCCTGTACGAGCCCAGCACTAACGCCATCACTGTGACCGGCGACGGCATGGCCTTAGCCTACCGTGCTGGGGCCCCCCTGATGGACATGGAGATGGTGCAGTTCCACCCTACCACGCTCAAGGGCAGTGGGGTGCTGATCACCGAGGGGGCCCGAGGTGATGGGGCATATCTCATCAACAAAGATGGCGACCGGTTTATGACCAACTATGCTCCCAACATGATGGAGCTGGCCTCCCGCGATGTTGTCTCTCGCGCGGAGACCCGCGAAATAGAGGAGGGGCGTGATTCCGACGGCTGCGTGTTCCTAGACTGCCGTCACTTGGGCGAGCAATTCATCAACGAGCGCCTCTCGCAAATCAGGGAGTTGGGCAAGGACCTGGTGGGCATCGACATCGTCCATGATCCGATACCCATCTGCCCCGGCATGCATTACCAGATGGGCGGCATCAAGACAGATGTCGACGGGCGCACACCTCTCCCTGGCGTCTACGCCGCTGGCGAGGCGGCCAACGTCAGCGTCCACGGCAGCAACAGGCTGGGGGCCAACTCCCTATTGGACACCATCGTCTTCGGTCGTCGCTCCGGGGAGCATGCTGCTGAGGCAACCCGGGGTGTCGAGTTCAAGAGCTTCAACATAGAAGGCTGGGTAGAGCGTGAGGAGGAGCGCCTCAGGGCGCTGCTGGCACGCGAATCCACCGGCGATCGCGTCGCCTCCATACGTTTTGACCTAGGCACAGCCATGAACCAACACATAGGCGTGGTGCGGGACGAGGACGGTATGAAGGAAGGGTTGGAGAAGGTGCTCCAGCTCAAGCAACGGTACGAAACGGTGCCGGTGGAAGACAAAGGACGCACCTTCAACACCGACTTGGTCTTTGCCTTGGAGTTGGGGTACATGCTGGACTGCGCCGAGACGATCGTGAACGGGGCGATTGAGCGCAAGGAAAGCCGGGGGGCCCAGTACCGCAGCGACTATACGGACCGCGACGACGAGAACTGGCTGAAACACATACTCGTGACCCGCCGGAGGATGGCCCAGTCGTCTCCCATCTGCCCGTAGTCATCACCCAATGGCAGCCTCAAGTGAGGAGCTACTGATGCCGGTTACCATCAAAGTAAAGCGATACAACCCTGAGGGGTCCGACGAGGCCTCCCGATCTTGGTGGCAGGAATACCAAGTGGAGGTGAACCAGTTCTCCACTGTGCTGGATACCCTCATGGAGATTCGAGAGCAGCAGGACGGCACTCTCGGTCTTCGCTGTTCCTGTCGCAGTGCGATCTGCGGCTCCTGCGCCATGCGTGTCAACGGCCACGCCGGTTTGGCCTGCAAGACCAAGGTCAGCGACGCAGTGGGCAATGGCGAATCCATTACCGTCGAGCCTATGGGCAACATGCCCGTGGTGAAGGACTTGGTGGCCGACCTGACACCCTTCTGGGACAAGGTGATGGCAGTTGAGCCTTGGATGCAGCCTGCCGGTCCGGAGCCTGAGGGCGAGTACATCGCCCCCAACGAGGCGATGCTACACCTAGCCGGAGTGATGGACTGCATACTGTGCGGGGCCTGCGTCTCCGATTGCACGGTGTTGGAGGTGGACTCCAACTTTCTCGGTCCGGCGGCCTTGGCGAAGGCTTACCGCTTTGTGGCCGACCCCCGGGATTCGGCCGACGACCACCGTTTGAAGGAACTCGGCAAGTACTCCGGCATATGGGACTGCACCCGCTGCTTCGAATGTGTGGAAGCCTGTCCCAAGGGAGTGGCGCCAATGGACCGCATCATGGCCCTGCGAGATCGGGCCATCGAAGCGGGCTACGACAACAACCCCGGAGCACGACATGCTGAGGCATTCGCTGACTCGGTGGGGCATTCGGGGTCCTTGGACGAGCTCCGGCTGCCCATCAAGACTGCGGGCATCATGAACCTGCCGGTGCTGCTGGGATATGCCCCGGTTGCGCTGCGGGCCGCCCTCAAAGGCAAGATGCCTCCTCTGTTCCACAAGAAGCTGCCCGGCGACAATGCCCGCCATGTGCGTCGCATCTTCCAACGGGCCAAGGACGAAGAGAAGGCCAAGCGTTCCTAACGCCGGATGCATCAGCCTTAGACATATTGTCCTTAGACATATGGCCCTCAGACATATCAGGAGGTCCCCAGTTGAAATATGCCTTCTACCCCGGTTGCGTTTCCCGCGGCGGCTGCCCCGAGCTCTACCCCGCTGCGATGCAAGTCTGCGAAAGGCTGGGCATAGAGCTGGAGGAAATGACTGGCGCATCTTGCACTGGCGCGGGCGTACTCCAAGAGAAGAACCAAGTGTTGGGTGACACCCTGAATGCTCGCACCTTCGCCATGGCAGAGCGCATGGGGCTGCCGATCATGACCATCTGCAGCACATGCCAAGGCGTGATGAGCCAAGCCAACAAGCGCCTGAAGGACGACCCTGACCTGCTGACCAAAGTCAACGAGTACCTGTCTGAAGAGGGCTTGGAGTACAAGGGGACCGCCGACCCCAAGCACCTCCTCTGGGTACTGCTGGAGGACGTGGGCATTGAGGCCCTTAAAGAACATCTCGTGATGCCGCTCAATGAGGTCAGATTGGCACCCTTCTACGGCTGTTACATCATGCGCCCCAGCGACGCCTTGGACTTCGAGAACCACCCCGAACGGCAGACCTCGTTGGAAACCATCATCGAAGCCTTGGGCGCGGACTTGGTCGACTTCGAGGGCAAGTCTCGTTGCTGCGGCTTCCCCATCCTGACCATCAACGAGAAGAACTCGGTGGCCATGGTGGCGAAACACACCTCCCAAGTGGCAGACCTTGGGGCCGATGCCATGGTCACTCCCTGCCCGCTGTGCCACCTCAATCTGGACGGCTTCCAACCCAAGGCGCAGGCACAGGTCCAGCGCAACATCAACATGCCCATACTCCACCTGCCCCAAGCCATCGGCTTGGCCATGGGGATGGACCCCGACGATCTGGGCCTGAAGCGCCACATAGTGTCGCCGGTTACGATGCTGGGAAAGCTGGGTTTGGAAGTGGGGTGAAGGTGCGGGTGGCTTGAACTTCACAGAAGCCCACCCCACGAAACGTCTTCAGGAGCAGTGTTCCTTATCTTTCTCTCCACAGACCTGTTGACGCCACTCTGATTGATCTCTAGAATTGAATTATTAAAACCCATCGGGAAGCCGCCGGTTATGCGGAGAAACGGGGACCCGATTATTATTACCCCAGGGACGCCTTGAGCGTCCCTGTATTTTTTTGGCGAGGCGTACTATCGGTATGTCAACTGACTCTGCGGTGCGAAACAATGCTCGCGTCATGGTGTTCGTTGATTTCTGGAACTTTCAAATATCTGTGAACACCCGCAATCCGAGATTCCCGATTGACTGGCGTCGTCTAGGGCTCGTATTGGCGCAAGCTTCCATGGGTATTGTTGATCCAGACGCCCAAACCTCCTACGAAGGCATTAACGTATACGGATCCTACGATCCATATAACGAAAAAGATAAAGACTTGTTCCGATGGGCCACACACACGCTTGGCAGGTTTCCCGGGGTGCGGGTGACGATGATTGAAAGACAGCGCAAGCTTCGAGGGCCAATCTGCCCATCTTGCCACGAGGAGATGTCCGTATGTCCGACGTGCAGCGCGGATATGCGCGGGACGGAGGAAAAGGGTGTCGATACACGCATCGCCACCGACATGATTAAGCTGGCTTGGGTTGACACCTACGATGTCGCAGTCCTGGTGTCCTCGGATCGCGACTTCGTCCCCGTAGTAGAGTTTCTCGGAACAAGGGGCATCAAAGTCATTCATGCCACTTTCCCGCCTCAGGGCTCGTTGCTATCTCAGGCGTGTTGGGGCAACATTGCTATACCGAGTTTGATGCAGACACTCAGGCGCTCTTTAAGTACCCAGTAGTGAATGCCCATCGTCGAAACACCGCCCCCTACAGGGCACGTAAGGCTTGATGGCTGAAGACGCGCAGTATCCACAGGACCTGTTGGCGGATGTATGGGACTACCCCTTGGGTAGAGCCATTGCGGGGCGCCGGTCGCGGCGTTTTGGGGTGGGGATGGAGATGCCGGGCGGGCCGATGGCCTTCAAGTCTCGTCACGCCCCGTTTCCCTTGTCCAAGGCGGAGCAGTCCCTCCTCATTTGTGCTGCCAGTGGCGTCACGGGTTGGAGTTTCGGCGTCCCATACACGACGGGCACTCCCGACTCCCATGCCAGCTATGCGCTGCGCCTCGGTGGACGCGCCCTGCCGACGGGGGCGGGTGTGGGCACTCCAGAGCTGTTTTACACCGACGATGACGGCATCTACCTAGTCAAGACGCGCGACTTGGCTCCGGTGATCGACCAGCCCGCCGAGGGTGTCGACGAACTCAGAGCGATGATGCGCCAAGTCGAGGAAGCGACTGTCAGGCTATCGGACCGACGTCTGCAGTTGCCCCGCCAAGCACCTCACATCAGCGAGCACAACCTGTGGAACGGCAACTTCCCCGGCACGACACTGTTCATGCCGGTTACAGACCTGTCGGAGCACCTTTTCTCGTCTCTAACCATGCGCCTGATAAGTGGGTACTACGTCTACGACGACATGGCAAAGAGGCCCGCAGGCAACCTCGAGCCCTACGTCCGCTCAGGCATCCTCTCCAAGGACAAACCCGCGGCCCTGTCGCTGATAGAGCAGAACCTCTTCGTCACGGGAATCGGCGCCATTACGCCAATGGCCCACAACATGATGCTGGCGATGCAGGCCATCGGACTGGGTGGGTGGATGTTCACGGGCATAGCCGCCCATTCTGCCATGGGGGCCTTCGACGCACCTGAGTTTGGCAGCTTGGGATTCCGGTACCATCGCGACGAACGCTGGAACGCCCCCAACCCGGTGGGGCTGGATGGCCACTATGAAGGCATATGTCCGCCGTACTATCCCGATATGCGGGCGGCTGCAAGAGAGATTGCGCGCCGGAAGTTCGGCGAAGGCGGTACCTACGATCCCCAGACTGACGGCCCATTCGTGGATAACCGACTGGTGAAAGGCAGCGTCGCCCCTTACTCCGATGAGTTTGTCGAATGCCTTGGAGAGATCGCCCAGTACATATATGATACATATGGTAAGTTCCCCGGAACGGCACCAACGATGCTGATGGGAATCTACGTACAGGCGCAGCACATCGACTTGGAGTTCTACGACGCTCATTACAAAGAAGGCGCTTACCTAGACACCCACCGCCAGCACATGGCACGCTGGCACAACTTGGCGTGACACATGTGACTCAGCCCGACCCGCGCAACTCAGCCTGACAGGAGGAAGCGATGACTACGAATAACAGGTGGACTCTGAAGGGAGAGTACTTCGAGAACTGCAACTGTGAGGTGCTCTGCCCCTGCATCGTGCAGGGAACCGGCATCGACCCCACGGATGGTCACTGCGACGTGGCCTTCGCCTTCCACGTCAACGATGGCGAGTTCAACGGCGTGGCGCTCGGCGGCCTGAATTTCGTCGCGGCATGCCTTACCCCCGGCCCCATGGAGGCTGGCAACTGGACCTCCGCCTTCTACATCGACGAGCGGGCCAACGCTCAGCAGCGCGAGGCCATGGAGCAGATTCTCTCAGGGCGCATGGGCAGCCCAGCAGAGCGTTGGCTGGCCATGACCACCGACTTCAAGGGAGTGAGCTATGTGCCCATCGAGTTCAAGATGGACGGCAAGACCCGCAGCGTCACCATCCCCAACATCATCTCCTTCAATATCGAGGGAATCACCAAAAGGAACCAAGACGACGCCATGTTGCTGAAGAGCACGGGCCACCCCGTCAACACCGACCTATACCTCGCCAAGGGCACGGCCAGCACGTACGACGACCACGGCATGCACTGGGACAACACGAACCGAAACGGCCACTACGCGCCCTTCGACTGGCACTGGCCCTAGTCTGCCCCCTTGGTCTGAGGAGAGACGGAGCCCTACTCGAAGAAGTCGGCTACTTGGCAGGTGAAGCCGGGTAGAGCAGGCGAGCCGTCCAGCGTGTCGTCGGAGCGCAAGACTAGAGTGTCTTGGTCGGCGCGATGGACGGCCACCTGATTAGTGTGCGGGTCGACAATCCAAACAGTGTCAACGCCAGCTGCCAACCAATTCTCTATCTTTCCCAGCAAGTAACTACGAGTGTTTGACGGCGATACTACCTCAACCGCCAAGTCAGGGACGAAATCACCATAGCCGACCGGCAATTCTTGGTCTTCGGGAAATCGTGCATACGACATGTAGGCAACATCCGGTCCTCGCACCGTATCCGGGTCGCGGGCCAAGATGAAGCCAGTATCCCCCGCCATCACTCGCCCTAGCCTATTCTGCCGGACGTAGATCTGTAGAATGAAATCAATGTTCGAGGTAACCTTCCCATGTCGTGGTCCGGGTGGCGGCATCTTGTATAGCTTTCCCTCCACCAACTCGTAGCACCCGTCATCAGTATGCTCGCTGGGCAAGTCGAACAGGTCTTCAGCGGTTAGTGTGTCCTTGAGGCGACGGCCCCCAAGGTCGACGACATGTACCAGCGGCGATAGATGCGGTTTGACTTGGGTCACGACTCGGGTTACCGCCGAATCTCCCCGATGGACTGAGCGAAGGCCTCGAGGGTGCGGTCGATGTCCTCGTCGGTGTGGGCTAGGGACACATAGAACTTGCTGGGCCAGCCCTTGAGGACGCCTCGCTCCAACAGGCCGACGTTGAACTGCTGGGTGATGTCGCGGTCGTTGCCCAAGGTAGAGCGGTAGTCGGAGACCGGCTGGTCCATGAAGTAGATGTCGAAGGTGGGATCCTCGCCAGTGGTAAGGGCTGGAATCTCCGCCTCGCGGCAGAGGGTCTCCAAGGCTTCTCTCAACCTGCGCCCAGTGTGCCGGAGCCTCTCATAGGAGCCGGGCTTACGCAGTTCGGCCAGCGTCGCCAGACCGGCGGCGCAGGCGACGTGGTTGCCGTTCAGAGTCCCGACTTGGCTCACGAAGTCCTCGGCCTCGGCGCGGGTGGCATCGTAGACTGCCATGATTTCGTCGCGCCCACATACGGCGGCGAGCGGGAAGCCGCCACCCACGATTTTGCCGACCGTGGCCATGTCGGGGATCACCCCATAGAACTCTTGGGCACCGCCGTAGGCCAGCCGGAAGCCGGTGACCACCTCGTCGAATATTAAGGGTATCTGGTAGTGGGCGGTTATGTCGCGCACGGCCTGTAGGAAGCCGGGCTTAGGCGCCAGGACGCGCTGCATCGGCTCCATGATGACGCACGCCAGCTCGTCGTGGTGCTCCTCGATAATCTGAGCCGTGGTCTCTGCGTCGTTGAAGGGAGCGATTAGCACCAAGTCTTCAATGGCTTTGGGAATGCCAGCGCTGTTGGGGACGGGATGAGGGAAGTTGCCGCCACGCTCGCCGGGGGTAACGCTCATCAGGGCATAGTCGTTGCTGCCGTGGAAGCCGCCCTCGAACTTGAGGATCTTGTCGCGCTTCCGATAGGCGCGGGCGACACGCATGGCTTGGAAGGTGGCATCCGTACCCGACGTGGTGAAGCGGACCTTCTCGGCGCAGGGGACGGCCTCCACTATCTCCTCGGCCAGCACCACAGCGCGGTCGTTGGTGGCGAAGAAGGTGCTGCCCTCTCGCACTGCATCTACTACGGCCTCGGTCACTGCCGGGTGGGAGTGGCCCAAAACCATGGGGCCGGAACCCAGAAGGTAGTCGATGAACTCGCGACCGCTGACGTCCCACACATGGGAGCCTTGGCCCCGTTGCAGTAGGAACTGTCGCTCAGGCTCATGTTGCAGGTTCCCGTTGTTCCCACCCGGCAGGTAGCGCCGGGCCTTTTCCAGTAGCTCCATTTCTCGTGTGGAACGGTTTGCCATCGAGCGACCTTTCCTTATCAGTAGATTTAGCTAACCCCCGGAGCCTCGCATGACGTCCATCAATTCTTGCACGGCGCTGGCCGACTTGCCTAGCGCAGCACGTTCGTATTCTGTCAATTTAATTTCGATTATGTCTTCCACGCCGTTGGCCCCCAGCTTCACGGGCACACCCACACACAGTCCCTCAATACCGTACTCGCCCTCTAGGTAGACACAGCAGGGGAGGATGCGCTTCTTGTCCATGAGCACCGACTCGACCATCTGGGTGACCGAGGCAGCGGGCGCGTAGAAAGCGCTACCAGCCTTGAGCAGTGCGACGATTTCGCCTCCGCCTTGGCGGGTTCGAATCACCAAGCGGTCGATATCTTCTTGGGACAACAGGTCGCTGATGGGTATGCCAGCCACTGTGGTGTAGCGCACCAAGGGCACCATGTCGTCGCCATGGCCGCCGAGCACATAAGCCTGCACATCCTCCACCGATACATCCAACTCTTGGGCTATGAAGGTGCGGAAGCGGGATGTGTCCAGAACCCCCGCCATGCCGAAGACCCTGTTGCGGGGGAAGCCACTGACCTCGTAGATGTTCTGGCACATGGCATCCAAGGGGTTGGTCACCGCCATGATGATGCAGTCGGGCGACTGCTCCACGACTTGGCGGGTAACGTCGCTGGTAATCTTCATGTTAGTCAACAGCAGATCGTCGCGGCTCATACCCGGCCTTCGGGCGATTCCGGCGGTGATGATCACTAGGTCGGAGTGAGCCGTCGCCTCGTAGCCATTGCTGCCGGTGATGCTGGAATCAATGCCCAAGACAGGTCCTGACTCCAGCATGTCGAGCGACTTGCCTTGGGGCAGGTCCTCGACCACGTCCACCAACACCACGTCGGCGTATCCCAACTCGTATACGCGCTGGGCCGTGGTCGCTCCCACGTTGCCCGCGCCAATTATTGACACCTTGCTGCGCATGTTTCTCCGTTCCTCCTGATGGGCACAAATGCCCTTCTCTTAGGAGCAATTACCTAGGACTGGACTCCCATGCGAAATGCAGCGGGGATCCAGTCCTAGCCCCTTCCCCCTAAGGGGAGAGGGGCCGGATGAGAGGTGGAAGCTTAGGCGTTTACGTATGCTTCCCAGCGGGAGTCCAGAGTGGAGTCGTTGACGGTGCCCACCACGTAATCACCGAACTCCTGGCCAGTGGCCCCGGTGGACCGGCCGGTCATGACGACATTGCGCTCGTACTGAGCGCAGACATCGAGAGCGCGGTTCAGCTTGCCACCCAGCTCGTTGTAGCCCAAGTGGTCCAGCATCATGGCACCAGCCCGCATCATAGAGCTGGGGTCGGCATACTGGGCACGGTTCTCGCGCACCATGCGGGGAGCGCTGCCGTGGATGGCCTCGAACATGGAGTACTGTTTGCCCACGTTGGCGCTGCCAGCGGTGCCTACGCCACCCTGAATCTGGGCGGCCTCGTCGGTGAGTATATCGCCGTAGAGGTTGGGTAGCGCCAGTACTTGGAAGTCCTTCTGACGCGCCGGATTTATCAGGGCGGCCGTCATCAGGTCGATATACCAGCCCTCCCAAGTGATGCCGGGATACTTCTCAGACACCTCGCGGGCGATGTCGAGGAACTTGCCGTCGGTAGTTTTCACCACGTTGGCCTTGGTAACAATGGTCACATGGTCCTTGCCGGTGCGCTGGGCATGGGCGAAAGCGGCATCTATGATCCGACGCGACCCTTGGCTGGTAATGACACGGAAGTCGATGGCCAAGTCGTCGGTCACGTTGAGTCCCTGACTGCCTACGGCGTACAGGTCCTCGGTGTTCTCCCGGAAGAAGGTCCAATCAATCCCTTGGGCGGGCACGCGCACTGGGCGCACGTTGGCGAACAGGTCCAGATGCTTCCGCATACTGACGTTAGCACTCTCGATGTTGGGCCAGCCATCGCCCTGTTCCGGCGTGTGGGTGGGGCCCTTCATGGTGACGTGGCATGCCCTGATCTCCTCCAGCACATCCTCGGGAATGGACTGCAGCTGGGCCGCTCGGTTCTCTATAGTGAGGCCTTCGATGGTGCGGAATTGCACCTTGCCCGAGCGTACCTCGTCGGCGAGCAACTGCTCCAGCACACGCTGGGCATCGGCGGCAATGTAGGGGCCGATACCGTCGCCGCCTAGGTTGCCGATGATGATGGGCGATATAGTGGAATAGTCAGTCCAAGGGCCTTCCCGCTTCAGGGCCTCGACACGGGCCAGCTGTTGCTCCAGCACGACGCCGAAATGCTCTTTGGCGGCATTGATATCTTGGGCTTGTACCAAGGGTAAGCTCCTTTCCAGCACGTTTGCTCCCGCCCCGCAGCCAATCGCTTTACGGACGGCGTGATTCTCGTGGGCAATTATAACTGCGCGCAGAACGCTGGTATAGGGCCGCCAGAAAGGCGGGCACGAAGGACGGGCTTCGCGTCTCTCGTTTGACAGTGCCAACCGGCAACGCATAGCATGGCCTCTGACATCAAGCGCTGGAGGCGCCCGCATTTTGGGTGTCCGGCGATGTATACGAGGAGGGAAACGTGCCGGAGGAGAGGACCGGAGTTGCGACGATGCGAGGAATCCCGCTGATCCTGCTGGGGCCGGAAATCAAGGAGGGAGACCAAGCCCCAAGCTTCAGCGTTTTGGGAAAGGACCTGAGTCCAGTCAGCTTGGGTGATTCCGACGGAAAGGTGCGTGTCATCGCGTCGGCCCCGTCACTTGACACGCCTGTTTGCGCCGACGAGACGAGGCGCCTGAACCAACTGGCATCGGAGCATTCCGAGGGTCTGGAAGTCCTGACCATCAGCATGGACCTGCCCTTTGCCTTGGGGCGCTTTTGCGGCACCAACGACATCGAGAACGCCAAGACTCTGTCGGACCATCGCACCGCAACTTTCGGTGAAGCCTACGGGGTGCTGATGAAGGATGTCCGCCTGCTGTCGCGTGCGGTTTTCGTGGTCGATGGCCAAGGGGTCGTCCAATACGTCCAGTACGTTCGTGAAGTAGTGGACCACCCTGACTACGACGCCGTCATCCAAGCTGTAGAGGGCTTGCTATAAGGTCAGCCCCCCTCCGTCCCTACTGATTGAGCTGCTCCAGGAGGTCTGCCGGAGCAGTGACAGGCAACTGGCACGCGTAGTTCTGGCACACATAAGCCGTAGGACGGGCATCGATGAGGCCCCGGCCCTCCAATAGGGGGATGTCGGGGCCTGTGGCTGGGCCTTCACTCCCGGCAAGGACCTTGTTGGGGCGATAGTCCCCGTGCACGGTCTCGATCAACAGCCGTGTTGCGGGGTCCGCTTGAGGGCCGATCACCACTACTTCCTTCACCGGGCTCACGTAGAAGTCCAACGCTGAGAGCCAGTTGCCCATGCCCATGGGGTGTTCGGCGACAATGTTCTGAATGCCGCGCAACGTGGTAGCCGCCTTCTGTCCGTAGCTCGACTCGCCAGTGAATATCGAGAGGCGTTGCAGCAGATGGGCCGCCATCGAACCGCCACATGGAATGGCATTGTCGAATAACTCCCGCGGGCGCACCACCAGTTGTTCGGCATCTTCGCCCGTCTCGTAGAAGAATCCCAAGTCCTCATCCCAGAACAGCTCGATCATCTGATCCGCGAGGACGCGGGCCTCGTCCATCCAATGCTGGTCAAAGGTGAGTTCATACACGTACAGGAGGCCATCAGCGACAAAGGCGTAGTCCTCTAGGTAGCCTAGCACCCGGGCTTCGCCGTCCTTATAGCTGCGGAGTAGCCGTCCTTCGGGGCGCATCTTACCCAGCAGGAAGGTGGCGTTGTCGATGGCGATGCGACGGTAGTCTTCATGGTCCAGCACCGCGGCCGCCTCGGCAAAGGCCTGGAGCATCAAGCCGTTCCAGCCGGTCAGGATCTTGTCATCTCGCGCGGGGTGCACCCGCTCCTCCCTAGCCTCCAGCAGCTTGACTCTAGCCCGCTCCAATACTTCATCCAGTTGACTCTCAGAGATACCGACGGCAGAGGCGAACTCATCTGCATCGTGGGGTAGATAGAGGATGTTGCTGCCTTCGAAATTCCCAAGTTGGCTGGCCCCAAAGTAGGCCCCCACAAGCTCTCCCTCTTCGGCTCCCAACACCTCCGCCAACTCTCCAGGGGTCCAGACGAAGAATTTACCTTCCTCCCCCTCGCTGTCGGCATCCTGGCTGGAGTAGAAGCCACCAGCAGGATCCGTCATCTCCCGCACCACGTAGTCGAGGATGTCGGTCGCGATGCGCCGGTACTGCGTGTCGCCGGTGGCTTGGAAGGCGTGGAGGTAGAGGCGGACCAGCAGGGCGTTGTCGTACAGCATCTTCTCGAAGTGGGGGACCAGCCAACTGCGGTCAGTGGAGTAGCGGTGGAACCCGCCTCCTACTTGGTCGTACATGCCTCCCCGCGCCATAGCTTGAAGCGTGGCCTCCGCCATCTCCAAGGCGCGGGGGTTGTTGGACATGCGGAAGTAGCGCAACACAAACTCGTAAATCATTGGCTGAGGGAATTTGGGCGCGTTGCCGAATCCCCCCAATTCGTGGTCGAAAGCTGGGGCCAGTGCTTGGAACGCCCGATGCATAGTCTCGTTGGTCAGCGGGTCCAAGGACCGGGGCAGGCGGGCCGATTGCCCCAAGTGGCCCATGAGCTGATTGATGGACTGCAATACCTCGCCACGGCGGGTGCGGTAGGCATCGGCGATTCCGGTCACCAGCCGCGGAAAGCCGGGCATGTTGCCACGGTCCTCAGGCGGGAAGTAGGTGCCTCCGTAGAAGGGACGGCCGTCGGGCAGCAGGAAGACTGTCATCGGCCAACCGCCGCTGCCTGTGAGGGTGTGCACCGCCTCCATGTACACTGTGTCCAGATCGGGGCGCTCCTCGCGGTCCACTTTGATGTTGATGAAGTTCTCGTTCATCAAGCCCGCAATCTCTTCATTCTCGAAGGACTCCCGCTCCATGACGTGGCACCAGTGGCAGGCGGAGTAGCCGATACTGAGGAGAATCGGCTTGTCTTCCTCTTGCGCACGACCCAAGGCTTCCTCGCCCCAAGGGTACCAGTCCACGGGATTATGAGCGTGCTGGAGAAGGTAGGGGCTGGTCTCGTTGATCAACCGGTTCGGCATAGTTCGTCACCTTAGCGGGAAGTCGTTTAGTGGGCCGAGTGTGCAGGGCCACAGCATGCTAACATTAAGCGGTTAGCAAGGCTATCTAGCATGCCCAAAGCCTGCTGTTTATACTGTTGCAGGACGCTCAGTAAAGACATGAAGTATCGAACTCTACCTAGAACAGAACTAAGCCTCTCAGAGGTGGGCTTTGGCGTGTGGACCGTATCGACTCCCGCCTGGGGTACGGCGCATGTGGAAGACCAGCATCAGCTGTTGCGCACCGCCTTCGAGTTGGGGATTACGTTTTTCAATACAGCAGACCTGTATGGCGAAGGCTACGGTGAAGCGGTATTGTCGGCGGCATTGGGTCCCGAGAGGCACGACATCATCATCGCTACCAAGGGCGGCTACGATTTTTACGACAAGCTGGATCCTCTGCCGGGCCCGTGGCCACGCCAGAAGTTCCAGCCCGACTTCATACGCTATGCCTGCGAACAGAGTCTCCGTCGCTTGAGGACGGACTACATCGACCTCTACCAACTCCATTACGCCGACATGTGGGCTCTGGAGGACGAAGAGCTGTTTGGGACCCTCGAAGAGTTGGTCAAGGAGGGCAAAATCCGCTACTACGGCGTGTCTCTAGGGCCGGACACTTGGGGGTTTGACGAGGCCCACACTGCCATCTGTGAAAGGCAGACGGGGTCGCTGGAGATACCGTATAGCATACTGGAGCAGCAGCCTGCGATACAGATTCTTCCCATTGCCGCCGAGCGTGAGGTAGGCATTCTAGCCCGCGAACCCCACGCTCATCAGGCCCTTACCGGAAAGCTGCCTGTGGGCGCCGTGCCTGCCGCAGAGGGGTCCGGCTTCTCTCCGCGCGAACGCCAGATGGCCCTCGCCCTGAAGCACGCGCAAGAACTTCGGTTTCTAGCCGAGGACACCGGTAGAACCGTGGCGCAGAGCGCCCTGAAATTCTGCCTGACCCAGCCGACCATCGTGTCGGTTCTGCCCAACATCACCAACCTGGAGGACTTGGCCGAGTACTCAATGGCTCCTGAAACCGCCGAGATTTACCCAGAAGAGCAGGAGCGTCTCCAAGAGCTTTGGGAAGAACTCTTCTGTCCTGAAGAGTACCGGCCGAATGAGGAGGAGTGCTGAGCGCCTCGCCTATTTGTTCTATGCGTCTTTCCTATTGCGCGCGTCTAGGCGCGTTTTCCCCGCAACGCGATGGCCTCCTCCTCGCCATCCTTCCCTCGATTTGGCCTATACTCCGCTAATGGTTATCACAAGCTTTCGGCGGTTATGACAATCATGGGCTGGTCACGAGCGTAGCTTTGCCTGCTCGGATAAGCCTGACACATTAGATAAGTCCGACACATCAAACAAGCCCGACACGAAAAACAGGACAAGAAAGGCGGACGAGCATGGCGCAGACCCGCAAAATGGTTTACCGATTCGACGAGGGCGACGCCCGTATGCGCGAGTTACTGGGCGGTAAGGGTGCCAACCTCTGTGAGATGGCCGGATTGGGTCTGCCCGTGCCTCCCGGTTTTGTCATCACAACCGAGACTTGCCGCGCCTACTACGACGCAGGAGGCCGCTTCCCCGATGGCCTCTGGGACGACGTCAAGTCCTATATGACCCATGTAGAAACCTCCGCTGGCCGTGGCTTCGGCTCCAGCGAGGCCCCGTTGCTGGTGTCGGTGCGCTCTGGCGCGCCTATCTCCATGCCGGGGATGATGGACACCATTCTGAACCTAGGAATCAACGATCAGACTGTGGACGGCTTGGCCCGGCTGATGAACAACCAGCGGGTGGCCGTCGATGCCTACCGGCGATTCGTCGACATGTACGGGCGCATCGTCCTTGGCATCGACGGCGAGGTTTTCAACGAGATACTGGACAATCACAAGGCAACCGCGGGTGTCACCCAAGACCAGGAGTTGAGCGCCGACCAGTTGCGTAGCATCGTGGTCGACTTCCAGGAAGCGGTGAAACGCGAGGTCAGCACGGAGGTGCCCCAAGACCCATGGCAGCAGTTGGAGGGGGCCATTGATGCTGTGTTCGGCAGTTGGAACGGGGCCCGGGCTATCACCTACCGCAACGCCCGTGGCATCTCGCACGACATGGGGACTGCGGTCAACGTGATGGCCATGGTCTTCGGCAACCTTGGGGATGACTCCGGTACCGGCGTCCTATTCACGCGTAACCCGTCCACTGGGCATAAAGCCCTCTTCGGGGAATATCTGATCAACGCTCAAGGCGAGGACGTGGTGGCAGGGACCCGCACACCCGAGGACATCTCCAGTCTCTCCCGCTCCCTGCCTGCGGTCTACGACCAACTGGAGGGCATCGCTGGCGGCTTGGAGGTCCACTACCGCGATGTGCAGGATATCGAGTTTACCGTGGAGGCTGGGCGCCTCTACGTGCTGCAGACCCGCAACGCCACCCGTGCGCCCCAGGCTGCGGTGGCCGCCGCAGTGGATATGGTCAACGAGGGGGCCATCACCCGCGAGGAGGCCTTAACCCGCATCGATCCTGAGGACTTGGCGTCGCTGTTCGTTCCGCAATTTCAAGTGTCGGCGCGGGAGCAGGCTATCCCATTGGCGCGGGGGACCGGGGCATCTCCGGGGGCCTGCGCCGGACATGTTTATTTCGACAGCGCCAGTGCCATCGAGGCATCGCAAGACGGCATATCTACCGTGCTGGTACGTCCTGAAACCAACCCTGAAGACATCGGGGGCATTCTTGCCTCAGTGGGTGTGCTCACCAGCCGTGGAGGCGTCACCAGCCACGCCGCCGTGGTCACACGCGGCTTGGGCAAGGCGTGCGTGGTGGGCTGCGAGGAGATGCGCGTCGACCTGCAGGCGCGCGAGTTCGTTGCTAACGGCCACACCGTCCGCGAGGGCGACCAGATCAGCATGGACGGGGCTACCGGCGAGGTGTTCGCTGGCCTCATCCCCACCTTCCAGCCTGACCTTGAGAACCAGCAGGATGCCCAAGTGGTGCTGGGGTGGGCCGACGAGTCCAGCCGTTTGGGCGTACTGGCCAACGCCGACACTCCCGACGATGCCGTTCGGGCGCGCGCCATGGGTGCCCGTGGCATCGGCCTCTGTCGCACCGAGCACATGTTCCTCGGCGATCGCGTGCCTCTGGTGCGCCAAGCCATGCTCCATGCCGCCGAGGCGGAGCGCTGGCTACAGCAGACCCACGACGAGGGCGGGGAGGAGCCCATCGATGTGCGGCAGTACCGCGATGCCCTCTCCCAGTTGCACCGCCTGCAGACCGACGATTTCGTCGGCATCCTGCGGGCGATGGACGGGCTGCCCGTAATCATCCGTCTGCTGGACGCCCCCTTCCATGAGTTCATGCCGGACCATGCCGACTTGGCCCGCGAGCTGGAAGCATTGACGTCCCGCGAGATCGCTGATGCCGAGGTGGAGCGCGAGATACAGCTCCTCAAGCTAGCGGAGTCGGTCATCGAGGCCAACCCCATGCTGGGCCATAGGGGTTGTCGCGTGGGCATTACCTTCCCGATGATGTACGACATGCAGGTGGACGCCATCATGACGGCCAGCGCCCAGTTACAGAAGGAGGGTCTGCACCCTAGGCCGGAAATCATGGTGCCACTGACCTCCCACATCAACGAGATGACTTGGCTGCGTAGCCGGCTGCTGGCCGTGATGGAGCGGGTGCAGCGGGAGGCCAGCGTGGAGGTCGACTGTCCCTTCGGCATGATGATTGAGACGCCGAGGGCGGCCATAACCGCCGACCAGATGGCCCGGGAGTCGGACTTCTTCAGCTTCGGCACCAACGACCTGACCCAGATGACCTACGGGTTCAGTCGCGACGACGCCGAGGGCAAGTTCCTGCGCTACTACGTGGACAACGATGTGCTGCCCAGCGATCCGTTCATCAGCATCGACCCCGAAGGAGTGGGCGAGCTGGTGCGCATCGCTCTGGAGAAGGCCCGCGGGGTGCGTCCCGATTTGGAGATGGGAATCTGTGGCGAGCACGGGGGCGACCCTCGTAGCGTCACCTTCTGCCACGAAGTAGGCCTGAACTATGTAAGTTGCTCCCCTTTCCGGGTACCGACGGCACGGTTGGCGGCGGCGCAAGCTGCGCTGCGGGGGTAAGGCCGGGGTCGCCGCATCAGTGCCGCGTTCCAGGTCATGTTCGTAGCTGATGGATGCGGCACGGAGTTGCACGCTCGTAGCTGGATGCGGCCACGTTCGTATCTGCGAAAAACTTTTTCGTATCTGAATTGTGCCGCATTGGCCGCATCTCCAGCTTTGATTTGTATCTGACCGATGTGCGGCATTTTTTTGCGTCGGGCCAATAGTTGCGTCGGAGGCGAACCTTGGACTGATGGCCCACAAGAACATGATACACGGGGGCCAAGGTACTGGGGCAAGGGGTGTTTGTCATGGGTGGGTTGCTGGGTTGAGGCTCAGACAGGTAATCGCGTCACGAATTGCGTGCTTCGTTCCTTGACACGATGTTCGGAACGCGGGAACGTTAGTACCAGATTCCTCTCACCCCTGATGATGCTACTTCGGCTCAAGTGACCCGGAAAGGAGCTACTTTGGCTCGTCGTCTGACTTCGTCGCAGATTAGATCCCGGCTACAACAAGCACAACGTCAGCGCACGCAGAAAATCAATAGCGTTATCCGTAACTACAATAACAAGGCGCTGCAGCACAATGCGAAGGTTAAACAGGCCGTGGACTCTTATAACCGAGGGGCGCGCAACTACAACGCCCGAGTCCGAGCTAATCGAGCACGCCTTGAGTCTTACATGCGACGCTTATCTGGACAGACTGCGATCGCCCGCTATGGGCTACTTCATCAATCGACCCTCGACCTAAGGGATGCCTATACACGGTTAGACAGTAGCCATGCTGATCCCTTCCTCGCTGACCTTGCCGAACGGGACACCGCAAATAGTGTCGCCACCCTAAGCACACTGGTCGAAGATGACGGAAGCGCTGAAGTCGATCAAAGCGATTTGGCTAGCACGAGGATCACGGCAGCGTTGGCTACCATCACACCTGAGTTGAGCAATCGATGGGGCGGCGCGGTATTTGCACTCAATCCGGTCAACCCAGATGCCGCACGGCACTTTTGTACCAGCAGTAGGGAGATCATCGCTTCCATCTTAGATATCCAAGCTCCGGACTCGGAGGTTCTCACCTCTTTTCCGAATTGCGGGCGCACACCAAACGGCACGCCCACTCGTGGTGCGAAGGTCCACTATTGTCTCGCGGTGAACGGTCTCCAGGATGATTTCCTCGAGACGTTCATCGATAGCAATATCGAGAATTTATCAGCGCTTTTTAGGGAATTGAACTCTGGAACCCACGGACCGGCAGGTAATTTCTCGCTAGGGCAATTGCATATGATCAAGACTCGCGTTGAGGATGCTATTGCGTTTATCTGTGAAGTGGCAGGCATATCTATAGACGCCGAGTAGACAACATGAGCCTAGACACTCCTCCCTCCCGGAGGTCGGTACGGGCGATCCTGCCAGACGGTACTTGCCACGGAGTCCAGGCCGTGGATTCCCGCGCGCGGGAATGACGGGGGGGCGGTCGACTTCTCAGGGCTGGGGGCTATTTTTGTGGCAATGGCGGTACGCGGCGGACTGACCCCCACGATGCTGAACGGTTACTTTCTGCCTCTACACCAGCGGTCGAAGGCGGCGACGGACGTTTGGTCCCCTTGGGTAAGACGTCTCGCTTTCGTGTGGCCTGTACTTCGACTGCGATGTGCCCCGCTAGGGAGCGGGACACGTCTACGCTCAGCACGAACGGGAGAGCGCTCGGTGGCACGGTGATTGACATAGCAATTGCCATGGCCTTTGGGCCACGTATGCGGATGACCAGGGGAGTATCCTACCGGACGGTGACTTGCCAGCGAGTTCGGGGCGTGGGTTCCCGCCTGCGCGGGAATGACGGGGGCGGCCGACTTCTCAGGGCTGGTGACTTTCTACTCGGAGAGGGTTCTGGGTAGGGCCGATTGGCGGATTATTGACATCAGTTGTTCCCGTGCGACGTTCGGTGTGATTGCGATTAGATTCTCCCCCTCTCCCGCCGGGGGAGAGGGGATATGCCCCCCTACGCGGGCGGGTCGAAGGCTGTGATTGGGGGGGCTTCCTGGGTGTAGCGCTCGATTTGGATTAGGGTGGTCTGGGCGGAGGGGGATTGGGCTAGTCTGCTGGTGCCTTTGTCGAGGGTGAGGATGTTGGGGTTGCCGTGTTTATCGAGGGTGTTGGGTTCGGAGGCGTCTTGGGGGTCGTACCAAGCGCCGGTGGAGAGCTGCACCACGCCGGGGCGGACCTCGTCGGTGACGTAGGCACCGGCTAGGCAGGCGCCCCGATCGTTGAACAGGCGGACTAGGTCGCCGTGGGCGATGTTACGGGCGGCGGCGTCTTGGGGGTTAATCCAAACGGGCTCGCGGTCGGCTACCTTGCGTCCTTGGCTAAGGTCGCCGTTGTCCAGTTGGCTGTGGAGGCGGTAGCGGGGCTGGTTGGAAATCATGTGGAGGGGGTGGCGGGCGGTCTTGTCGGAGCCGAGCCACTCGATGGGCTCCAACCAAGTGGGGTGGCCGGGGCAGTCGTCGTAGCCGAAGCTGTCGATGGTCTCGGAGAAGAGCTCAATCTTGCCTGAGGGCGTCCTCAGGGGATGGGCCCCGGGATCGTCGCGGAAGGCCTTCAGGAAAATTTGAGGCGTCTCAGGGGCGGGGAACTCGACATGTCCGATCTCCCAGAAGCGGTCGAAGTCTGGGACCTCCATACCCTGTTCGCCCGCCTTTTGGGCTGATTGAGAGTAGAGGTGGCGGAGCCACTCCATCTCGTCGCGTCCCTCGGTGTACTCGTCCCTGAAGCCGAGTCTCTCGGCGAGGTCGGCGTAGATGTGGTATTCGGAGCGGGCCTCGCCAATGGGCTCGATGGCCTGTTGCATGGCAAACCAGAAGCGATCGTAACTGGAAGCCCCGATGTCGTTGCGCTCCATGGTGGTGGTGCAGGGCAGAACAATATCGGCGCGACGGGCTGCCGCCGTCCACCACGGTTCGTTCACGACCACGGTATCGGGCTTCTGCCAAGCACGCAGCAGCATGTTGATGTCCTGCTGCTTGTGGAAGGGGTTGCCTCCAGACCAGTAGAGGAGGTGAATGTCGGGGTATTCCATGCGGTTGCCGTTGAAGTCGTAGGGCTGGCCGGGGTTCAGCAGCATCTCGCTGACCCGCGACACGGGGATGAAAGCTTCCACATCGCTGGCCCCCTTGGGCAGAGCGGGAGGAGCCACTCGAGGGCTGGGGTTGCCGAACCCTCCGCTGGAACCGTAGCCGAAGCCGAACCCACCTCCCGGCAGGCCCACCTGTCCGAGCATGGAGGACAGGGCCACGGCTGACCAGAAGGGCTGCTCGCCATGGTCGGCGCGTTGCACCGACCATGAAACGTTCATCAAGCTGCGCACCGATGCCATCCGGCGGGCCAACCCACGGATGGTGGCAGCGTCCACCTCGGTGATTCCGCTGGCCCACTCTGGGGTCTTGGGCACGCCATCGGTCTCACCCATGACGTAGGCGCGGATACGGTCGAAGCCAACGCAGTACTCGCTCAAGAAAGCTTCGTCGTGCAGGTTCTCGTCGATGAGGGTGTACATCATGGCCAGCATGAAGGCCACATCGGTATTGGGGCGCAGGGGAATCCATTCGGCGTTGATGTTCTTCGCCATGTCGTCGCGTATGGGGCTGACGCAGACGAACTTCATGCCCTTCTCTTGGGCCAACATCTGCCAGTCAGCTTGGTTGTGACTTCCCAAGCCGTCCTTGGTGACTTGGGAGTTCTTGGGCGACAGTCCGCCGAAGACGACCATCATCTTGGTGTTCTCGGCGATGACGGGCCATGAGGTGCCAGGGCCGGTGACGGGCTCCAAGGTGCCGATCACCCGGGGCAGGATGACACTGGCGGCGCCGAAGCTGTAGTTGGTGACGCCACCGACACGGCCGCCAAAGCAGTTGAAGAAGCGGGTGAGTTGCCCCTCGGCGCTGTGGAAGGCCCCGGCGCTGCCCCAACCGGAGGGAGCGTAGAAAGCTTCGTTGCCATAGGTGTCCTTGATTCGCTGAAGCTCGCCGGCAAGGAGGTCCAACGCCTGGTCCCAAGACACCTGCACCATGGGATCGACGCCCCTCTTGGAGGTGTCGCTGCGATGGCCGTGCTCCAGCCAGCCTTGACGCACCATGGGATGCGCGATGCGCACCTTGGAGTGGACGGCGCTGGGAACGGAATCAATCAGGGGGCTGGGATGAGGGTCGCGCTCGAAGGGCCGTGCCCCCACCACCTTGCCATCGACCACCTCGGCATCGAATATGCCCCAGTGGTTGCCGGTGTGGTAGCGGGTTGGTTGGGTGGTGGTCATGTGTTTGCTCCTACGTATGAAGTGCAGTGAGCCCAATTACCTAGCTGGCCGTTGGCTCCATGCTTTCCTTAGGCTGACTCTGTAGTAGATCCAGGCAGTAAGACGGGAGAACCTCAGACGCATGTTCCAGTGTCACACCGTTCACGTAACCATCGTTGTCCGTAAAAGCGTACAGATTCCGCGCAACAGTTTCCCCATTTGGGCCACTGGGCATCCCTGAGGCCCTGAATACCAAGGTGTCCGTATCGGGAAAGTACTGGATTTCCAAAGCTGGTATTTGTTCGATGCTCGGCATTGTCATGGCTTCCCCCATCGGGAAACTAATTCCGGCGGCGCCTCACTCAGCATTAAGCTCACGGCCTAATAATAGCAGAGGTAGCCATCTGCCGTGCCAAGACACGTTGCAACACACAGACCTCTCCTCACCAGCCCTCTGCATGAGCTAGTGGGAGAGGCCCACGGCCAGGGAGAGGACGAAATCTTAGTCGATGCCCAACTCGGCTTTGAGCTCGCTCACTGCCTGCTGCTGGTTACGCAGCTTGCCGATGGCTTCGTCTTCCTTGCGGGTCTTGAGGCCGCAGTCGGGGCCGATGTAGAGCCTATGGGGAGGCAGGAGTTCCAATGCACGGCGGATGCCAGCCTTGATGTCTTCCACCGGCTCAACCATGTGGGTATGGGAGTCGCTGACTCCCATGGAGAGGTACTTGGACTCGGGCAGAGGATGGCTGCGGAATACGTCCAGCAGGTCGTAGTTGCGGTTGGCCGTCTCCAAGTCGAACATGTCTACCGGCATGTTGACCAGTTCGTCGTAGACAGCCGAGAAGTCGCCGTAGCAGACATGGGTGATGGTGAAGGCGTCGAGTCCCTCGGTAACGACGCCCAACGCCCTGGAGGCCAGTTCCATTTCTTCTGGCCGGGTGGAGACCGCAGGCTCGTCGACCTGGATGTACTTGGCTCCGGCGCGCTGAAGGTCGATGGCTTCCTCGTGCACCACTCGGGCCATCTCCATGACCAAGTCGGCGAAGGTCGGGTAGTACTCGTTGAAGGACCAGTCAGCCATGGTGTAGGGGCCGGTGAGCATGGCCTTGACCGGCCTCTCGGTAAGGCCTTGGGAGTAGTTCCACCAGTCCAGCGATATGGGTGCCTTCCGTCCTACGGGGCCGATGGCGATGGGTTTGCGATAGTAGCGATTGCCGTAGGAGCGCACCAAGCCACTGATGCGGAACCCTTCCATGTGCTCGGAGAAATAGGTCACCATGTCGCCGCGGTACATCTCGCCATCCACTAGGACGTCGATATCCAACTCTTCTTGGACACGGATCCAGTGCTCTGTAGCCTGCTCCTCAAGCTTGTGAAGCTCGGCGGTGTCCATTCGGCCTTGAGCCACTTGGTTCCGGGCGCGAAGGATGTAGTCCGGCTTGGGGTAGCTGCCAACGGCGGTGGTGATAAGTCCTTGGGTCATGACAACACCTCCTGGGCCTGCTTGGCACCTTCCACCAAACGGACCAGCTTTTCTTTTGCCGTGACGCGGGGCAGGAACTCCATTCCCGCGCTGGGACTGATGTACAGTCTATCGAGGGATACGTGTTGGGAGATGCGGCGAACATCGTCCACGAGTTGATCGACGGTTTCCATCTTCGTGTTGCGAGCATCCATGATGCCAGCCGCCAGTTCACGCCCGTCGGGGATGTGCTGCAGCACATCGTAATTCTTGCTGCCCATCACAAAGTCCAAGCCAAAGACTTGGAAGGGCAGGCCGCAGAATTGCCGCTCGATGCCCGTGATATCCTTGAAGAAGGTGCAGATGCCTGTCTTGGTCGTCAGAGCGTTGGTGAGCACCTGCGACGCCCGCTCCAAGAGCTCAATGTCCTGTTTGGCAGCTAGGATGCACGGCTCGTTGAACTGGATGAAGGGGGCGCCTGCTTCCTGCAGGGCCAAGGCTTCCTGGTTCAGCGCATGGGCCAAGTCCATCACCAGAGAGCCCAAGTCTTCGTAGCAACCCAACTGGGATAGGGACGCGAGGCTGTAGGGCCCGGTGATCACTGCCTTGACGGGGCGGGAGCTCTGCTCACTGGCGAACTTGTACCAGTGCACCGAGATGGGCCCAGTCCATTCCACCTTCTCCCGGGCAATGGGCTGGCGGTAGTAAGTGTTGGTGTCGAAGTAGCGGGTCAGCCCGTTGATTTCGAAGCCCTTGAGGCCACGGGCGAAGGGGGTCTGACCGTCCTCCCAAGCAATCTGGCCGTCGGTCAGGAGGTCGATGCCCGCGTCTATCTGCTCTTGGATTACGCCGGAGGTGACATCGCGGACAACCTGCTCCAACTGCTCCTGTGTGGCAGCGCCGGTATCCATCTGGGAGATGGTGCGGCGGAGGTTAGGCCCATCGGAAGTGGGCGGTAGCTTTGGATGGTTTCCGATTACGGTAGTTAGCAAAAAACGCTCCTACTTGGCGGATATCGTAACGGGATATTTTAGACCGTATTGGCAAAGTGTTCAACCTCAGACTACGTGTGACAATCGCCGCCACATGCTAGAATCCTAGCGAGATAATCATCGAGAGGCGACCTCATGGCCAGAAACTACTGGATGGTGGTGCTCTCTCCGGAGAACTTCGCCATCACCCGACAGAACAATTTCTCCTTCCAAGGGCTGAAGGGGCAGCAAGGGCGCAAGGTGCAGAGAGTAGGGCCCGGAGACCGGGTGCTCTTCTATGTGTCGCAGCAGCGTTGCTTCGCCGCTACTGCCTCCGTCACCTCCCAATGCGTCGAGGCCCGCGACCTGCCTTGGGAAAAAGAAGGGAACGTGGAGTGGGCCTACAAGTTCGATATCCAGCCCGATTGCGTACTGGCTGTCGACGACTACATGGTAGCCCACTACATCGCCCCGCGGTTGGACTACACGAAGAAGTGGATACCCGAAGAGTGGTACCTAGCCTTCCAAGGCAATCTGCACCTGCTACCCAAGAAAGACTTCCAACTGCTGGAAGATGAGATGCGCAAGGTACACCGGAAGCGCACCCAAGGAGGCCGTGGTGACCGGGGGCCGCGCCGTCCCGCGCCCACAGCCACGGGATCTTAGGCCGTCCGACAACCTCACATGCTGGCGGCCTCCGATCCAACTCCGCCGGGTCCCGCTTCCGATGCTCGCCCCACGCCAGAGTTGGTGAGGGCGCACTTTCTGACGCGGCTCAACCGATTTGCCGCGCTAGTGGATTTGGGCGGCCAAGAGACCATGGTGCATGTGGCCAATTCAGGGCGCATGCGCGAGCTGCTCGTCGTCGGCAACCTGTGCTGGTTGCGCGCGGCCCACGGGGAGCACCGCAAGACGGCCTACGACCTTGCCTTGGTGGACATCGGTCACACTCTGGTATCCGCCGATGCACGCTTGCCCAATCATCTCGTACACCGCGCCTTTCGCGAGGGACGGTTGCCCCAATTCGCCGACTACTACGAGTGCCATTCCGAGGTTACTTACGGCGAAAGCCGCTTGGATCTCGCGCTGAGCGGTGTGGCTGGCGCCTGCTTCGTGGAGACCAAGTCGGTGACACTGATAGAGGACGGGGCGGCGCTTTTCCCTGACGCACCAACGACCCGCGGTCGCAAGCACGTCTTCAGCCTGATGCATGCTGTTGCCGAGGGATATCGCGCTGCGGTGATCTTCGTGATTCAGCGTGACGACGCACGCTCCTTCCGACCCCACGATGTGGCCGACCCAGAATTCGGACAGGCCCTGCGACAGGCCGTGGATGCAGGGGTTGAAGCCTACGCCTACACATGCACCGTCTCGTTGGAAGAGGTGCGGTTGGCCGACCCGGTCGAGGTGAGGCTGTAGCCATGGGGTCGGCATCGGGGGATGAACGGGATGTCGACCTGATGCAGGTCTTCCACAGGCTTTACGAAGCTTACGGGCCGCAATACTGGTGGCCAGCCAACGGCCAGTTGGAGGTGGTGCTGGGGGCGATTCTCACGCAGTCGGCAGCGTGGGGCAATGTGGAGAAGGCGCTGGGCTGCCTGAAGGATGCGGACTGCTGGTCGGTGGAGGCCCTGCGGGATGTGTCGGGAGAGCGTTTGGCGGAGTTGGTCCGGTCATCGGGCTACTTCAACGCCAAGGCACGCAAGATCAAGGCCTTCATCTCTCACCTTTGGGAGCATCACGACGGCGATTTGCAGGCGATGCTCTCCCAAGAGGGCACAGAGCTACGCGGGGAACTACTCTCCATTTACGGCATCGGCGACGAGACTGCCGACGACATCCTGCTCTACGCGGGCGAACACCCTTTCTTCGTCATCGACACATACACGCGGCGGATACTGGACCGCATGGGAATTTCCCCAGCGGCTACCACCTACGCGGGTTATCAGCAACTGTTCCACGAGGGGCTCCAAGCTGAGGCGCCGCTCTACAACGAGTACCATGCATTGCTGGACCGGCATGCCAAGGAAGCCTGTCGCAAGACGCTACCGACGTGCCAGTCCTGCTGCCTGCGGGACATATGCGCCACGGGTCGTGATGCTGTACTAGACGCATTGCCGGCGAAGAGGAGCGCACGATGAACATCAAACTACTCAGTCGAGAGTGGCATCACTGGCTACATATGAATATGAGTAGATTTCCAATAGACCTGACACCGGCCGCAGCCCTCGCAGTTTACGCGTTCGTGTTCGTGGCCGTTTTCGCTTGGGCCTACCAGGACACAGCAATCGGCGGGGTGGTCGATGGTGGGTGGCTCTGGCGATTGTGGCACATAGGCACGTTGATAATCGCCATCATTGGCGTGTCGGCGGCATGGTTAATGACCAAAAGCTGCCCTTGGGTGCGTGGCTTGGGGCTGTGCGTCTTCACGGTCGTAGTATTCATCAACTCGTACAACTACGAGTTGTTTGGCATCTACTCAGGCACCGTATGGCATACTGCGAACTCCCTGTTCATCGGCTTCACCAACTTAGCGGCCGTTGTCCTGTTGCGTCGACGGGCTTACCTGCTGGCCATCGTGGTGGTCGTCATCGGCTATGGCATTCGGATAAACGGGTTGCTATTCGATGTGCGGGTCATATGGGATATCATGAACCCCTTGATAATGTTGACGGCATTGGCCTGCGCGGTCGATGCCTTTCAAACCAAGACCGCCCCGGAGGAGCCTGCCTAGTGGCCCCAAAGAAAGTCCTGACCCCCTTTTGAGAGAGGCAACGGAACGGCCTAGCCGGGAGATAGCCAAACGAGGTGAGCAATGGCGCTGCTGCTGACTGATGCCCAAGTGCGAGAAGCCGTGACTATGGATGCCATGATGGACGCCGTGGAGGAGATGCATCGCCATTACGCCATGGGTGAGGCCATTTTGGCCGAGCGTCGCAACGTTATCATCGGCGAGAGCCAGTTGGCCCTGATGGGCGGGGGCCTGACATATCTCGGTCTCTACGGGGCCAAGACCTACACCACAGTACGGGGCCGGCAGCAGTACCACGTCACCCTGTACGATGCTTCCACAGGCCGCTTGGTGGCGTTCATCCATGCCAACTGGCTTGGGGCGCTGCGGACCGGGGCGACCACCGGCGTGGCAGTGCGACTGCTGGCCAACTCGGACGCCAAGGTGCTGGGCATGATTGGCACTGGGTACCAAGCCCATACGCAAGTGCTCGCGGCAACTAGGGGGCGGAGCTTCGAGGAGATCAAGGTGTTCAGTCGCCGCCCCGACCCGCGCAATGCCTTCGCTGAAGAGATGACCCAAGCCTTGGGGCAGCCGGTGCGGGCTGTGGAAAGCAGCCAAGAGGCCGTAGCTGGCAGCGATGTGGTGGTGTGCCTCACTGTCACCAAGGACCCGGTGCTGGACGGAGCGTGGCTGGAAGAGGGGGCCTTGTTGGTGAGCGCTGGGCCTGTGACGGTGGACGCCCAAGAGGTGGACCGCACTTCCGTGATGCGAGCGGCCTGCATCATAGTCGATTCAATTGAGCAGGCCCCGTACGAGGCGGGCGAACTGGTAGCGGCGGTAAACGACGGGGACATCACATGGGAGCAGGTGCTTACCCTGCCCCATGTAGTCGCTGGTATGAGCCAAGGCCGCACCAGCCCTACTGAGAACATCTATGTAAAGCACTTCGGAATCGGCGTGGTCGACATTGTCGCCGCCAAGCTGGCCTACGACGAGGCCACCAAGCGTGGCATCGGGCTGGAAGTCGATATTTAGATCGTCACAGGGAATATTCCACGGCGGAGAGGGGACGCCCGTTTAATACTCGTCCGTGGCTCTAGTGAGGGCCATTGGGAATTCCGGCTGAGGGAGACCTTTGCACAACCGGCGTCATACTGGAGAGAGGGGTGTCCAAGGTGACCACCCCACGATCGAAAGCTTGTAATGCAGCCCTCCCACCCCCATCCCAACCTTCCTCCCTCGGTGCCTGTCCCACAATTCGTTGTTCCTTAGGATAATGTGGTTGGGAGACAGGATGACGATGGTAAGAGCAGTGTAGCGAGAGGGAGATGATGCCATATCGGTGGTTTGAAGCGTGACCGGTCTACCAGATGGTGACTTGCTCAACAATCCGGACCGTGGGTCCCCGCCTTCGCGAGGATGACGGGGACGGCTGCTTGCTGAGACTTGGACAGCTTTTTCACAGGAATGACGGGTGCGGCTAGTTTCGATATGTGATTCGGGAAAGGATGGCGGAAATGCTGGCGAGCGAATTGTGGCGCAAAATGGTGGAGGAAGAGCACGCCCAGTCGGACGCGCAACGGGGAGCCGAGCCTGCGCCTTCCGACCATTGGGCACCTTTCGCCGCCCAGTTCGCGGCTGACCCTCACCGTTCCGACGACCGGTTGCTGGCGCCGTTGGGCCGCGGCTTGGAGCAGACCGACACGCTGATGGATGTCGGCGCTGGGGGTGGGCGTCATGCGTTGCCACTAGCCCTGCGGTGCCAGCACGTAGTCGCGGTGGAACCCTCGCCCAGCATGTGCGCTGTGCTCTTGCAATTGACCTCGGCCCATGGCATCAAGAATGTCACCATCGTGCAGTCCACTTGGGAGGATGCTGAAGTTGAACCTGCTGATGTGGCTATCAGCACCCATGTGGCCTACGTGGTGCGGGACATCTCGGGGTTCATACGGAAGATGGACGCCCATGCCCGCAAGATGGTGAAGATCGTGTTGTACCCCTTCTCGCCCCAATCGGAGAATTTCGAGATATGGGAGCGGGTACACGGAGAGAAGCGCCTCAGCCTGCCCGGCCTCACGCAAATGCTGGAAGTGCTGGAAGAGTTGAACATCCCCTTCGAGCTGGAGGCCTTGGGAGCGAATCCTCCCCGCAACTACTCGACACCTGAACAGGCTCTGGAGCAGGTGGCCCGCAGGCTCTACGTTCAGCCAGGTAACCCCAAGATGCGCGATGTGGAGTTGGCCTTGGAGGAGATGCTAGTGCTGGTAGACGGCGACTATCGCATCAAGGGCGCGCCGGAACTGGTGCCCCACATGGTGTCGTGGAAGCCGGCTACGGCCCGTTGAGGTACGCTGTCACCGGCTTGACGCTGTAGTAGGGATTGCCCATGGTCAGGCTCTCCACGGCGGCCCGCGCAGTGTCCAGCGAGGTGAAGCAGGGCACCCGCCTCTCGGCTGCGGCCCGTCGTATCTCGAACCCGTCCCGCAACACCGACGCGTGGTGGGAAATGGTGTTGATGACAGCCTGCACCTCGCCCCGCTCAATCACATCCAGCACGTCCGAGTCCTTCTCTCCCAGCTTCAGCATCACACGGGCGACCTCACAGCCCAACGCTCTCACCATAGCCGCGGTTCCCGTGGTGGCATAGATAGGAGTTCCCGCTTCAGCCAGCCCCCGTACCAGCGGCACGGCTTCCGCCTTATCCCTGTCGGCGATGGAGAGAAGCACAGGCTCACCAGGCTTGAGGGAGAGGTTGGCGGCCGTCAGCGCCTTGCTCAAGGCAGCGCCAAAGGTGTGGTCGATGCCCATGACTTCGCCGGTGGACTTCATCTCTGGGCCGAGGAACCAGTCCACCCCGGTCAGTTTGGACATGGAGAACACCGGGGCCTTGATGCCGACCACTCTCTGTCGCTTCCACAGGCCCCCGTCGTAGCCGAGCTCGGCCAGTGTCCGGCCCAGCATCACCTTGGTGCCAATGGATGCCACGGGCAGGCCGGTAACCTTGGAGATGAAGGGAATAGTGCGGCTGGCCCTAGGATTCACTTCGAGGATGTACACCTGAGAGTCGCCCGCCACATCAGTTGCCTTGCCGCCTGCTGCGCCGTTGATTGCAGGGCCGTTGGTTGCAGGGCCGTTGGCCGTAGCTGTGCGCGGGCTGCGGTAGGAGTCCCCGCCCAGAATCACGACCTGCACATTGAAGAGGCCACGCACTCCCAAGCCCAGCCCGACGCGGGTGGTGTAGTCGACTATGGTATCGACCTCGTCCTCGGTCAGGTTCAGGCCGGGGTAGATGGCCATGGAGTCGCCGGAGTGGACGCCAGCCCGCTCGATGTGCTCCATGATTCCGGGGACCAGCACTTGTTCGCCGTCGCAGATGGCGTCGACCTCACACTCTTTGCCTTCCAGATAGCGGTCGACCAGCACCGGCCTGCCTTGGCCAACCTCAGTGGCCATAGTGAGGTAGCGGATCAGCTCGGAGGCGCTCTCCACCACCTCCATGCCCCGGCCTCCCAGCACGTAACTGGGGCGCACCACCACGGGGTATCCCACTTCCTGGGCCACTCGCAGGGCATCTTCCACTGAGTTGACCGCAGTACCGGGCGGACGTGGCAGGCCCACGCGAGAGAGGAAAGCCTCGAACTTGTTGCGGTCGGAGGCACGGTCTATGGCCTCGGCACTGGAGCCAAGGACGGGAAGACGAGCTTTGGAGAGTCCCTGCGACAGGTCAATTGCAGTCTGACCTCCGAACTGGACGATGGACGGAGGAGCATCGCCGCCCACACCCTCGTTATCCAGCAGGTCCCGCACCGCCTCCTCGTCCAGCGGCTCAAAGTAAAGGCGGTCGCTGGTGTCGAAATCAGTGGATACCGTCTCGGGGTTGGAGTTGACCAGGATGCTCTTCACGCCCTGCTCCTGTAGGGCCCAAGCAGCGTGTACGCTACAGTAGTCGAACTCAATCCCTTGGCCGATACGTATGGGACCGCTGCCCAGCACCAAGGCCCTCGCGCCTTCCAGGGGCAGGGCCTCGTTTTCCTCATCGTAGGTGCTGTAGTAGTAGGGCGTGGCCGCCTCGAACTCGGCAGCGCAGGTATCGACCATTTTGTAGACGGGACGCACGTTCCAATTGCGGCGCAGGGTGCGCACCCGTTCTGGCTCGATGTCGGATAGAGCGCCGATCTGCCTGTCGGAAAAGCCGAGGCGCTTGGCCTCGCGCATCAGTTCAGGCGTGAGGCGGCGACTCAGCAGCCTCCGCTCCATGCCCTCGATGCGAGACAGCGAGTGGAGGAACCACGGGTCGATGCCCGTATTCTGGGCGATGGAAACCACGTCTTCGCCACGGCGTAGCGCCGTCATCAGGCCCCACAGCCGTTGGTCCGTGGGGGCTAGGCCATGCTTGCCGTTGGGACTCTGGGAGTCCTCCGGCTCCTCCCAAAGGAGAGAACGTCCGCCGATTTCCAGCGACCGCACTGCCTTCTGTAGGGCGGCCTCGAAGGAGCGGTCGATGGCCATCACCTCGCCTGTGGCCTTCATCTGGGTGGTCACGGTGCGGTCGCCCGTTGGGAACTTATCGAAGGGCCATCGGGGTATCTTGACCACGCAGTAGTCGAGGGCGGGCTCGAAGGCCGCCTTAGTCTGCTGGGTGACGGCGTTGGTAATCTGGTCGAGGGTGCGGCCCACGGCGATCTTGGCCGCCACGCGGGCGATGGGATAGCCTGTGGCCTTGCTGGCCAAGGCCGAGCTCCGGCTGACGCGGGGGTTCACCTCTATGACGTAGTAGGGGGCCAGTTCCTCGTCCAATTTGGGCAGGGAGTCGCGCACGATGGGATGGGGAGCAAGGGCGAACTGGACATTGCAGCCGCCCTCCACACCGAGGGCGCGAATGATGCGCAGGCTGGCGGAGCGGAGCATCTGGTACTCTTTGTCGGTAAGGGTCTGGCTGGGGGCCACCACGATGCTGTCGCCGGTATGGACTCCAAGAGGATCCAAGTTTTCCATGTTGCAGACAGTGATGCAGTTGTCGGCCCCGTCGCGCATCACCTCGTACTCGATTTCCTTCCAACCGACAAGGGAGCGTTCCAGGAGCACTTGGCTGACAGGGCTGGCCTCCAAGCCGCGGCGTGTGATGGTCTCGAACTCCTCGAGGGTGTGGACCACACCGCCACCGGTGCCTCCCAGTGTATAGGCGGGCCGCACTACCAAAGGAAGGCCCAATTCGTCCAAGGTGCGATGGGCCTCCTCCATGGTAGAGACGCAATCGCTGGGCAGCACCGGCTCGCCCATGTCGGCCAGCAACCGGCGAAAGCGGTCCCGGTCCTCTGCATCTTCGATCGCCCGAAGAGGGGTTCCCAGCAGCCGCACTTTGTGGTGCTCCAGGACGCCTGCTTGGGCCAAGTCCACCGCGAGGTTCAGACCGGTCTGCCCGCCCAATGTTGGGAGCAGCCCTTCGGGCTTCTCTTGCGCAATTACCCGTTCGATCACCTCAACGGTCAGAGGCTCGATGTATACGATGTCGGCGATGCCGGGGTCGGTCATGATGGTGGCAGGATTGGAGTTGATCAGCACCGTGGTCACGCCCTCCTCGCGAAGGGCCTTACAAGCTTGGGTACCGGCATAGTCGAACTCAGCTGCCTGCCCGATGACTATGGGGCCGGAGCCGATGACGAGGACCTTCGAGGGTGTGTTGGGAGAGGGTGTATCAGGCACTGTGGACCATTTCCAAGAAACGGTCGAACATGTGCTCGTTGTCCAGCGGGCCGGGGGATGCCTCGGAGTGGTACTGGATGGTGAGCAGAGGGTAGTCGCGGTGGCTGAGGCCCTCCACCGTGCTGTCGTTTATGTTCAGCTGAGTCACGTGCAGGCCGTCCTTCACTGACTCGGCGTCGACCGCGTAGCCATGGTTCTGGGCAGTGATGTAGACCCTGCCAGTGGCCAAGTCCTGTACTGGGTGATTGGCCCCTCGGTGGCCGAACTTCAGCTTGAAGGTGGTGGCTCCCAAGGCACGGGCCAAGAGTTGGTGTCCCAAGCAGATGCCCATCACCGGCACTCGTCCCACCAGCTTGCGGCACTCGTCCACGGCGTAGTCCAGGAGGGCAGGGTCTCCAGGGCCCGGAGAGACGACCACTCCATCAGGTTTGAGACCTAGGATGTCGTCGGCGCTGGTGGCAGCGGGCACCGCGGTGACTTGACACCCACGACGCTGGAGGTTGCGCAGGATGTTGTACTTCAGGCCGCAGTCGGTGACGACGATGCGCGGGCCTGAGGGGAGCAAGTCGGAGTCGCCCCAATGGTAAGACTCGCGCGTGGTGATTCCTGCCACGAAATCGGTGTCGCCGTAGAGGGGGGCCTCCTGCACCTTGGAGAGTGCCTCCTCGGGCTCGGTGGAGCCTAGGCTGCCCATCATCACGCCCTGTGTTCGCAGACGACGGGTGATGGCGCGAGTGTCCACGTCCCAGATACCGGGGATGTTTTGGGATGCTAGGTACTCATGCAAGGTCATGGTGCTGGAGCCGTGGCTGGGAGTGGGGCAGTGCTCCCGTACCACCAAGCCCGACACTTGTATGCGTGCCGACTCCACGTCCTGCGCGTTGATGCCGTAGTTGCCCGCCAGCGGATACGTGAGGACTACGATTTGCCCAGCGAACGATGGGTCGGTCAGCATCTCTTGGTAGCCAGTCATGCTGGTGCTGAAAACCACCTCGCCAAAGGCCTCGCCCGCCGCGCCAAAGGACTGGCCGGCGAAGACGGAGCCGTCTTGGAGAACGAGATGGAAGGTCGTAGTCATGAGGTGGGTTCTGCCCCGACCTGCTCGCTATATTCAGTCTCAAGAATATCCGCATCGAGCAGCGACCCGTCCTGATCTCGCCGTTGCAGGGCCTCGTGCACGGCTAGCGTGAGCGCGTTCATAGCGTTCCTGTCAGTATCCCAAGTTGCGGCGGTCAATCTAAATTGGATCTCAGTCCCGGGCTCGAAGGGTTGTTTTCTCGGCCTCTAGGATATGTATCGAACGGCATATCTTTGATAGCCTCCCGGAAATGGTCCGGGCACAGCTCGACAGCGCTTCCATAGAATACTACTCTCATCCAACTTTCTTCGGGGTCAACGCGGGCATATGAGCGCGTTCCCCGCCTTCCGGACCTCATCAGCCCACGAAGACGGAACCCGATGCGCGTCCGTCCGATATTTAGCGGAGGGCCATGCCATCTCTCCTCGAATAACTGCGTAATTTCGGAAAGCAATTCGCCTACCCCGAAGCCCGTTGCCCGGTCGACCACGGCATTCCATCGTTCTTCCCGGCTGAATCGTGGTTTTCCCCGGCTTGGTGGAGACTCGTTTCCCTCTACGAGCACCTGCCGGGCCAAGAGCGTCTTACCCTCATGGATGAAGCAGTAGAAGGTCAGCAGTGAGATGTTAAGACCGCTGTTCTCGGCGAGAAACTTCACCATCCGCTCGGTCCTGTCGTCAACGCCCAGACCAACTAGAACCATGCGTACCGGCCGTAGGGACTCGAGGCTATCCTCTCCCACGTTCTCGCTGTACCAGTCCCTGAAGGTGGCGATTTCTTCGGTGCCATGGCGGCCAGCGTAACGGCTGATGTGCTCGCTCAGGGCATCGTCGTTCATGGAGTCGAGATAAGAGGCGCGTAGTCGATGATCCATCGCGTGACAGGGTGCCTCGCTTCACCTCGAACACGACTAGCTTGCCGTCGTCGTCGTCGCCAAGGAGGTCCAGCGGCCCGCCTTCCGTGGCGGTTTGACGGCCCACGAGCTCCAAGCCTCGCTCGAGCAGCTTGGGATGGGCGACCAGCGTTGTTTCCAGCAACGACTCTGACACCATCGCGCTGGCTGGTTGCACCGGCACAGCGCCGCCGGAGTTATCCACCGCCCAGAGTTTGATTTCCTCCGTTGACACTGGCCTTGCACCCTACTTCACGGTAGCGGACTTCGCCACCAACTATCGTTGCTACTACCTTACCCCTAAAGGTGGCGCCTTGGAAGGGGGTGTTCTTGCCCTTGGAGGCGAAGTCGGAGGTGTCCACCACCACTCTTGCTGCGGGTCGATGAGTGTGATGTCGGTCGGGGTGCCGGGGCTTAGGGCGGCGTATTGGTTTCGATGGTTCTAGCAGTTGTGGCCATTGCCCGCCTCGCTGTTGTCGTCTTCAGTGAAAATCGGAAGACCTAGAACCCTCTTGCTCACAACCACCTCGTCGATGTTGTCTATCTCCATCAGCCGCACCTTTACCACATCGTCCCATTCCGTGGAGACTGTGCGCCCCACGTAGTCGGCCCTGATGGGCAGCTCCTGATGTCCCCTGTCGACCAGTATCACCAGCTGTACCCGTCCGGGGCGCCCGAAGTCCATCAATGCATCCAGAGCAGCGCGGATCGTGCGACCGGTGAAGAGCACATCGTCCACCAAGACGATCTTTTTGCCATCAACCGGGAAGGGCATCTGGGTGGGGCGTACCAGCGGCTGCGCCCGCTCCTGCAGGTCGTCGCGGTAGAGGTTTATGTCCAGAGACGCCACCGGAACAGTCACATCTTCCAGTTGAGCAAGCTCCAATGCCAACCGGCCGGCCAAGGGAACGCCGCGTCTCTGAATACCGACCACAGCAAGGTCGGATAGACCACGATTGCGTTCCAGCACCTCTAGAGCGATGCGGTTGAGGGAGCGGCGCATGTCGTCCGCGGTCATAATCTGTTGTTCGTGTTCCATGTAAATCCCAGCTAAGGTAGTTGCCCAGCCTTCGCCCTCAACTTGGTCACATGCCTTGATGCCCTAGAGGGGCAGGTAAACCGCTTGCCCCGTCATCGTGCTTCGATACACGGCTTCAGTCCACTCCATGTAGTGGACCCCGGTCTGGAACGGCACCATGTCGACTTTTTCCTTGCCTCGTATGGCGTTGGTAAACTGTTCCTCGACCCGGTATTTGGCTTGGGTTTCGGGAGGGTTGGGAATTTCGGTCAATTCGCGGTCGCCGCGCTTTCCGGCCCAGACCTTCCGCTGTGAATCGACATGGATGGTGCCCTCAGTCCCGAACATCCAGATATGACTGCCTCCATTCAGTCCTGATGTGGCACTCATCTTCATATGGACTTGAGCCCCGTTGGCCAGCTCATACAGGATATCGACGTGGTCTGGAATGGTTGCTGCGGTAAGATGCCCAGTCTCGTCCGCCCGGAAGGGCACATGCAATTTGGACATCGCCATGACTCGATTGCCTTGGCCCAACCAGCGCATCATAGACTCGTAGGCTGCGCCGATGTTCAAGATGTTGTAACCGCTGATCGACCGGTCCTGCCGCCAGTGTAGGGGCCTCTCAAAATTGGCGAAGTTGTTCTGGAGGGACGTAAAGTCCACCGACAACAGCTCACCGAGATGTCCCTCGTTGATCAGGCGGATCAGCACGTTATCAATGGAGTAGCTGGTGGAAGTTGGGGTCAGCTGGCAAACCAGGTGCGGATGAGCCTTTGAAGCGTTGAGCATGTCGTGGGCTTCGGCCGCGTCGGAGGCCATTCGAGCCTCGGTGAGGACGTGCTTGCCAGCGTCCAAGGCGGCTAGGGTCAAAGTGCGGTGCATATAGGGCCAGGTGCCGATGCATACAGCGTTGATGCTGTCGTCATCCAACAATTCCTGCCAGTTGCCGTAAACGGTTGCAATGTTGAATTGATCGGCGATGACCCTACCTGATTCGATTGTGCGGTTGGCTACTGCCACAATCTCACAATCGTCTGCCTCCTGAAACGCCGGAATATGACGCTCCCGTACGTTCCCGCCCGCGCCTATGAGTCCCACTCGGATTTGTTCATGAGCCATCGGTTGCCTCCCTAGTCGATACTCGGAATATTAAAGACATGACAGTGTGGCGCCAACTGCGGGTCAGGCAGCCCCGATCAGGATTCGGGAACGGCGGTGGGTGCGGGCCCATAGCTGGCGTGCAGGCACAGGTGTGGCCCCTTCGTAGCCGGGATGGCACACTGCTCGTAGCTGCGGCGAAGTTTTTGTAGCTGAATAGTGTCACATTTGTGACATGGCCGTAGCTGAGTCGTAGCTGGCACACTGTGCGATGCCTGAGACTGTGCGATGCCTGAGTCGGGCCTGCGGGGGGGTCAGGCTTGCGGGGCCGGTCTCGAATGGCGTTTTCGGTGCGAACTGTCATGTGTCTCCGTTGTGCAAACTGGGTTCATTCCAGACTAGCAGGGGGGCGGGAGACGGGCAAGGAGGAGATGTCAGTGGGGTTTGTACGTACCCCCAAATTGACGCCCTCAGGGGGGGTTGTTAGACTCCCTGCAATCAGTCTTACTATGAAAATAGGATTCCCCCGAGTCCGGACCGTCCAAGCTGAAGGAGGTGTTGCCGGTGTCTTCTCCTGACGAAACAGAGCGCATACGCGACGCGGAGTCGGAGTGGCGGGAGCGCACCGCGTCGCAGCCAGTGCGCGATGGCCTGTTCAGCACCCCCTCGAATATACCGGTGGAGCCCTTGTACACACCGAGCCACCGGCAGGACGCCGATTACCTTGAAGACGTGGGACTGCCAGGCGAGTTTCCCTATGTGCGAGGGGTCCACGCAACGGGTTACCGAGGGCGGCTGTGGACCATGCGCATGTTCGCAGGGTACGGCACTGCCGAGGAGACCAACCGCCGCTTCAAGTACCTCTTGGAGAACGGTCAGACTGGTCTGAGCGTGGCCTTCGACATGGCCACTCTCTACGGCTACGACACCGATGACGCTGAAGCGGAAGGGGAGTTCGGCAAGTGTGGTGTGGCCGTCTCGTCGCTGGCCGACATGGAGATCCTGTTCGACCGCATTCCTCTGGACCAAGTCACCACATCCATGACCATCAACGCTCCGGCGGCCATCATCTGGGGGATGTACATTGCAGCCGCTGAGAAGCAGGGAGTGGCCCAAGAGAAGCTGGGAGGCACCCTCCAGAACGACATCCTGAAGGAGTACATCGCCCAGAACGAATACATCTTCCCGCCAGAGCCCTCCATGCGTCTGGTGGTGGATACCGTGGAGTACGCCACGGCCCATCTGCCCCGGTGGAACCCCATCAGCATAAGTGGCTACCATATACGCGAGGCGGGCTCCACTGCCGTGCAGGAGCTGGCTTTCACCTTGGGCGACGGCTTCGAATACGTGCGCTGGTGCGTTGAGCGTGGGCTGAAGGTGGACGACTTTGCCCCTCGTCTCAGCTTCTTCTTCAATGTGTGCAACGACTTCTTCGAAGAGATAGCCAAGTTCCGGGCCGCCCGCAAGGTGTGGGCCACGGAGATGCGGGAGACCTTCGGGGCGCAAGACCCTCGTTCGTGGTGGCTGCGAACTCATGCCCAGACTTCAGGGGCTGCCCTCACCGCCCAACAGCCGGAGAATAATACGGTGCGAGTGGGCCTGCAGGCCTTGGCTGCAGTGCTGGGCGGGACCCAGTCGCTGCACACCAACTCCGCCGACGAGGCATGGGCCCTGCCCTCAGAGAAAGCAGCCCTCACCGCCCTGCGCACCCAGCAGATTATCGCCCACGAGACAGGCGTCACCGACACCGTCGACCCTCTCGGAGGGAGCTACTTCGTGGAGAGCCTGACACAGCAACTTGCAGACGGAGCCTATGACTACTTCCGTCGAGTGGAGGATGTGGGTGGCACGGTGAAGGCGCTGGAATCGGGTTTCCTGCAGCGGGAGATCGCGTTGGCGGCCTACCAGTACCAGCAGGAGTTGGACCGGAACCGTCGCATCGTGGTCGGCGTGAACGACTACACGGCTGGCGACACCCTCGAAATCCCCATACTGGAGATGGACCGCGAGGGCGAGGCCCACCAGGTGCGTCGCCTCAACGAGGTTCGCCGTACCCGAGACAACCACGCCGTCAAGCAGCGGCTAGCGGACTTGGAAGCCGCGGCGCGACGCCAACAGAACCTCATGCCCCCCATCTTGGACGCGGTACGAGAGTACGCCACCCTCGGAGAGGTGATGGGTGTTTTCCGGCAGGTGTTCGGGGAATACCGTCCCTCTTGGGGCATATGAGAGAAGGGCTACTACTTGAAAATACTGGTGACCAACGACGATGGCATCAACTCCCCCGGCCTGTGGGCCGCGGTGGAGGCGGTACGCCCCTACGGTGAGATATTCGTGGCAGCCCCAGACCGGGAGCAAAGCGGTGTTGGTCCCTCGCTCACCTTGCATGTCCCGATTCGCGCCACCGAGGTTGACCCACAGGTAGAAGCCAGTCCATCCGCCAGATCACCAGGCGGAGCCAACAGTGTGCGGGCTTTCGCCGTAGAAGGCACACCCGGCGATTGCTCTGTGCTGGCGCTGGAGAAGCTGGCAGGCCCGGTGGACTTGGTGGTGTCAGGCATCAATATGGGGTCCAATTTAGCCAGCGATATCTTTGTTTCCGGTACGGTGGGGGCCGCCCTGCACGGCTACATGCGTGGATTCGCCTCGATCGCGGTGTCGGTGGCAGCGGTGAAGAACACCCGGTTCGACGTGGCGGCCACGATTCTCGGCGTGTTGGTGGGACGATTGAAGGAACGTGAAGTTGCGGGGCCTTTCCTTCTCAACGTGAACGTGCCCAATGACCCCATGGAGAACATCAAGGACATCCAGCTATGCCGGCTTGCGGGCAAGAGCTATAGCGAGAACGTGCGTGAGGGCGATGACGGGCGGCGGAAGTACTACTGGATCAGCCGCAACAAACCCATGCACCGCGACGAGGGCGAGGATACCGACGTGTGGGCGCTGCGCAATAACCGAGTCTCCATCACCCCTCTGGACTTCAATCTACAGTCTTCGCAGGCTTCCCGATTCAAAGAAGTGGTGGACAACCTTATGCCCGAGATGAGCGCCAGCGGAGCTTAGACTTATCCTATTCCTTCACCATCGTGACCATGCCTTGGGGCGGGGCTTCCTGGTTACCGATGAGGAAGTTGCGCACCACTAGGTTGAAGGTCTCCACACGGTAGCGCATGGGGGAGTGTCCCGCGGTCTGTCGCTCATCACTTTCGACGACGGCGAAGCTGGAGTTGGGTATGGCGTCGGCCAGCACCTCGCCATGGCGAAGGGGCACCAACTCATCGTCGCGCCCCCACATGATCAGGGTGGGTGCCTTGATATCGCCCAACCTCTTGGTAAGCTCAGCATCGCTGGGGTCGGCCCCAGCCAACGAGGTCAGCACTTCACGGCCCTTCCACTGGCTCTCGAACTCCTCGTTGTTCTGCATGCTCTCCGGCGTATCTCCGAAGTCGCCTGCCACGCGGATGGTCTCCATCTTGGTGAAGGCCGCCCCATAGAAAGTTTCCCTGTCGATGTTGACAAGATCGGCAGCCGGGCGGTCGGGCACATTTACTCCCATGGAATCCACCAGCACCAGCCTCGACACACGCTCGGGGTGGTCGACCGCCAAGTACTGGGCAATCCAGCCACCAATAGAGTGGCCTACCACAACACAAGGGGGTATCGAGAGAGAATCGAGGAACTCGGCCATCAGATCCGCGTAGTCCTTCACCGACTTGATGCGATCGGGGACCCGCCCGTCGCGCCAGCCGGGTAGCTGGGGCACGTAGGGACAGTAGTTGATGGCGAGACTGAAAATATGGCGCTCCCACGCGCCCCAGCCGCCAAGGCCGTGGAGGTAGAGCAGGGGCTCACCTCGCACTCCCTTGAGGTAGAAGAGGGTGATGTCTCCTACACTGGCGCTTTCTCTGCTGAACTGGGACCCGAACCCGGCATAACCACTTGTCACCATGAATGACCTCGAAGCCCTGTCTTGGCACGCCCTTAGACGTACCCGACATCAGGCGGATATGTTCATCCAAATCTTGTACACTTCGACCTCGAAGTACGTAGCCTCGGCGGACAGGTCCGGCTCCGGCGTTCCTTCCGGCACGGAGACCCGGAGCCGTATGGCGTGATCCTTTCCAACCTCGGCACGCTGCTGGAGGGCGACGGCAGCGTCGAAGGCGTTCTGGTCGGGGATGCCGGTGAACTGCTCGTACTTGCCCTCGAACAACACCTTCCGGTCCTCGCCCGACGCCAAGCCTGTCTCGACCATTACGTCAACGTCGCCTGCGATAGGCGTATTATCACTGGTAGCCAGATGCAGGCGGAAGGCGCTGCCGCGCTGCTCGAAGTTGGGCCCGGCGAAAATCACCTTGAAAGGGATGCCGTCAGGCCCTGCTTGAGGCACACGCATGTGCCATGTGGCGGCGACCTGGCCATTTCCCCGTTGCACTGTACGGCCAACCACCTCCTCGGAGTCGCTGGTCAGCTTGTAGTTAGAATTGTCGAATAGGGGCAGAGTCACCGTGAATCTCCTTAAGCTGGCACTTGCCTTAAGCGGCACTGGGCCTTAAGCAGGCACTAGGCCTCATGCGGCCACCGGGGTTGGCGAGGGCAACCTCGTGATGGGGGCCTCGGTGCCGGGTTGGTCGATATTGAGTTTCTTCAGTTCGGGCAGGCAGTATTTGGCGAACATGTCTTTGGACTTCATCACCTTCTCGTGGGACATGTTGCCACAGCGGAACATGCACAGCAGGTTGCCGTAGCCCGCCACTTCGGCGTCTTTCTTCAGCCATTCCGTCACGTAGTCGGGGTCGCCGCATACCATGACGCCCTTCCTGCGGCGCTCCTCGAAGGGAATGTCGTTGGAGAGGGCGTCGACCCCGGCGTCGCGGGTGAGGGTGCGATGGGAGAAGGACCTGTCGGTCTGATGTCCGGGCAGGGCAGCTGGCGCGTTCAGCGGGCGGGAGAAGCCTTGCGGCCCGAACATATAGTCCAACGCCGGTTGGGCCTCCTCGATGGCCTGCTCATTGGTCTCAGCGACGTGGATGAACCGGGAACCGGTGAAGGTGCTGAAGGCTGGGTTCCAGCCGAACTTCTCGTTCGCTACTTTCCGATAAGTGTCGAAGCAGTCGCGGAACATCTCGGTGGGGAACCAGACTTGGCAGCCGACGATCCTGCGCTCTGCGGAGAATTCGATGCTTTCCAACGATCCTGTCGGCATCCAGAAGGGAATCGGATTCTGGATGGGACGGGGCCAAACGGAGACCTTGGTCAGCTGGTAGAACTTACCATCATAGTCAAACTCCTCCTCGGTGAGGCACTTGAATATGATGTCGAAACACTCCTTCAGCTTTTCGCGGCTGCTGAAGGGGTCGACGTTGTAGGAGACGTACTCCGCCGGTATCCCCCGCACTATGCCACCGATGAAGCGCCCTCCGGAGAGGCAGTCGATCATGGCGAACTCTTCGGCAGTACGTATGGGGTGGCGCAGGGGTATCACGTTGCCAATCACACCCACCTTGATCTCTTTGGTCAGCATGGTGATGGCAGTGGTGGTGATGTTGCAGGCGGGCTGGATATTGAAGGCGGTGAAGTGGTGCTCGTTGGTCATGATGCCATCGAAGCCTTGGTCCTCGCTACAGGCCCACTGTTCCATATGCTCCATGTAGGTCTGGTGCACCAGCTTGGGATCACAGAAGCGGTTGCTGAACCTTGTCTCCCAACCGATTTCGGGAACGTAGGGGTAAGTGAGCTCGTCAAATTGCAAAAGCTTCATGCCTCACTCCTTTTCGGGCGTATTGGCAGAACGGGGGGGATGGGGCGAGAGGCCCCATCGGTTGGCTCAGGGTAGCCAAGGGGATTGAGGGTGTCAACATTGCCAGCTTGTGAGAGATTTATGCCGGGATGAATGTACTTCCTGACACCGTGGGGTCTGTGTGGCAACATGATACTCTCTGTTGCCTGATGGGCGTACAGGACGACCCATAAATCATGACGAACAGGATGCGCTGCCATGGCAAACACGGTTTATCTCGCCAACCCATATGGGTTCTCGACTCAGCAGAAGACGATGCTGCTGCCTCTGGTGGTGGCGGCCTTGGAGGAGTTGGGGCTGGAGGTGTGGGAGCCTTTCGCCCGCAATAACCAGGTGGACTTCACGCAAGCGGGTTGGGCCTACGAGATCGGGCAGAAGGACTTCGCGGACGTACGAAACTCTGACGCCATCTTTGCCATCGTCAACGGCGTGCCACCGGATGAGGGTGTGATGGTGGAGCTGGGCATGGCCATCGCTCTGGGTAAGCCTACTTTTTTGTTCCGGGACGACTTTCGCCGCCTTTCCGACAGCAACGAATATCCTCTGAATCTGATGGTATTCACAGGTCTCCCACAGGAAAGCTGGCAGGACTACTACTACACCTCATTGGAGGAGATCAGAGCGCCCGACAGGGTGCTGGCCCGGTGGGCCAGCACCCCTCTCTAGCTACTTTTAGCTACCAATTGCAGGGCGCAGCTACCAATTGCCCGCCGCGCATTGTTGGCTGCCCGTCCAGTGGCAACGACCCTGCCGCTAATGGCGGCGCCACTTCGCGATGTTCCACAACTCGCTATCCCAGCCGTTGATGTAGACGCCATCCAGGTTGTCGCGATGTGCGGAGACCGCGGCCCTGTTCACCAGCGGAATCTCGTAGTAGTTCTGCACCAGTATATCGTTCAACTGCTTTACCAGGGATGCACGCTCAGACGCGACCTGGGTCTGGGCCAGTTGAGCAAACACCTGGTCGTACTCTTCGTTGCAGGCGCGGGCGATGTTCCCTCCGGACCAGTTGTTGCTACGCGTCGGCACTTCGGAGCATAGGGAGTCGGACAGGTAGGACTCGGGGTCGATGTCGGGGCCGCTGGCATACATTTGCACATCCGCGAAGAAGCGCCGGTAGGACGCGTCGGCATTCTCGACAGGGTCGCCACCGAAGAAGATGCTGCCGTCGTGCTGAACCAGCTCGGTTTCAATGCCTATTTCACTCCACCAGCCCTGCACCAGTACTTGCGTGGCCTCGCGGACGGAGTTGGCGGTAGTCTGGAATGTGATGTGCAGGGGCAGGCCTTGGTATTCGCGAATACCGTCACCGTTGTGGTCCAGCACCCCATTTTCGTCGAGCAGCTGGTTGGCCCCCTCGATATCCTGTCTCAGGCAGCCGTCGTTTGCCGCGGACAAGTACTGGACCGGACCGGTAATGAGATTGCAGGTGGGCTCTCCAGCAAAGCCGTAGAGCTGCTCCGACACGGCCCGACGGTCGATAGCCATGGACAGAGCCTGCCGGATGGGTAAGAAGCTCAGGAACGGGTGGGCGTTGGTTCCTCTCAGATACTCGGACCGGTCGTCGTACAAGTCGGGGTCTGGGTTGGTCTGATTGATGACGATGCGCTCGACCAAGCTGGAGAAGCCGGTGACCACGATCCCTTGCCCGTCCGCTTCTAGATCGGTCAGCACAGCGGGATCCACCTGCAGGTTCCAAGCATAGTCGGCCTCGCCTGACACTAGGGCTGCACGGGCCGCCGACGCGGCATTGGGTGCACTGGCGAGGATCACCCGGTCGAAGTAGGCTGGCGCGCCATGATAGAAGGGGTTGCGCTCGTAGGTGGCGTACGCGTTAGCTTGGAACGCGGTAATCCGGTACGGACCGGTGCCCAAAGGTGCGGCGTTTTGTGCGTGGCAGGTGGCAGCGGCCTCACCGATGCAATCCTCAAATTGCGCTTTGCTGATGACTGGCGTGCCCGTGCTGACGAAGGCGGTGTAGGGGTATGGTTTTGGTCCGTCGAAGGTGACTCGTACGGTGCGGTGATCCAAGGCGCGTACGTCGGATATGCCGGCAAACGCGCTGGCTACCGTGCAACCCGTCGCCTCGTGGGCGCAGTAGCGCCAAGTGAAAACCACGTCTGCGGCGGTCATCAGGCTACCGTCAGACCACTTGATGCCATCTCTCAAAGTCCATGTGATGGATGTGAAGTCGTCGGCAACACCGCCGTTCTGCACCGTCGGTATTTCCCTAGCCAAGGCGGGGATGAGGTTGCCCAAGGGGTCGTACTTGGCCAAGGGTTCGAGGGTTATGGCCCCTGCATCCCTCTCCTTGATTCCCGCCGAAAGGTAGGGACCGGGCAGTGTCGGGGCCTGCCAGTATTGGATTCGCAGAACCTGTACTGCCCTCTGGCCCTCGCCCGAGGCGCCCGGCGCACCGGACGATCCTGCTGGGCCTTCGGAACCCTCTGCACCCGTATCACCGCGGGAACCCTGCTGTCCGCGCTCACCGGCTTCTCCGCTTGGGCCTTGTGGGCCTGCGGGTCCCGGCTCTCCAGGCTCGCCTTGCTCTCCCAAGTCGCCGGGGTCCCCGGGGTCGCCCTTGGGGCCTTGGCCACCTGCGACCCCGGTGTCACCCTGATCTCCCTTGATCCCTTGGGAACCAACGGGCCCAGGTTCGCCTAGGGGTCCGCTGAGCGCGGATTCCTCAATCATCTGCCTGACATCATCTTCAGTGAGGCCGCTGGAACAACCCAGGGCGACGACTAGGACAAGCGCTAGGAGGATCGTGAGCATTTTCATAGGAACACCGCCCAATAAGTTATTCGAGCGCTCTGGTGGAGAGGAGGGGTAGTTGGGAACACCGAGCTCGAGGGGACACTTTTATTGTACCCTGCTGAGGGTGGTAAGGCCAGACTGGAACGCAGGGCCGCGCAAAGGCCTACTCCAATACCGTCGAACTAGGAACCCAAACAAGAGTTTCACCACGGTTCGAACTCGTCAGCACTCCTCGCGGACAACTGGAGGGCATATGTGCCCCGGTCACCACGGCGGCCTCACTTATGTTGGAGACGCTAGTCATTAAGTACAAAGTTCCGGCATCTCGGGGTCCAACACCACGAACTTCGGCCTCGAAGCCCCAACACCCGTTGAACTCCGGGATGGTCCCTGATTGCGAGGCTTAACGCTTGGGGAGAAAGGGTCCACTTGCTCCCATTGTTTGATTGTTTGTTCGTATCGTAGACTGAGAACGCCTTACACGGGTATCGATAGCGCGGAGAGGCCTCCGGCTAGGAGGCACTCAGCAGCGTCAGCCAAGCTTCAGAAGTTACGCATCGACACTAAGCATTCTGCATGAATCATCCGACGAGCTCTGGCAAGAGCTTCGGTATTCTTGCGTTGGCGGCACACGAGGAATCTATATCGGCCAGATTCTGGCCAGAGTCGAATCTGACCTCAAAAAGCCGATCAAAGACTGTTTCGATCTCATCGTTCGGACCAATATCGGCTCCATCATCGTGGGAGCGGTCGTCGCGATCCCGATGGCCAAAATCGTGGGACTGTTTGAGGATGAGTCGGCCCGCATTTTCAGGAGCAAGGGTTTCGTTACCCACCTCTCGATGCGGTTCCGCAGCAAGCATTCGAGGGCACCCCTTGAGGAGATGCTGGGACGTTACGTACCGCAGCTCACTCTTGGGGAAGTCACTACCCCGTTGATGATAACGAGCTCTGACATATCTACCTGCGAAGTACACGTCTTCAAATCCGCGTACTTGCGGGAACTGGGCGAGCCTTACGAGCGAAACGGAGAAGTCCTACTCAGGGATGCTGTTCTAGCATCATGCGCCGCTCCGATGTACTTCGACCCCAAGAGCATCGGTCCCTATCTCCTAGCCGATGGAGGTCTGTGGGCCGACAACCCTTCCATCATAGCCTTGACGGAAGCGCTGTCTGCGTTCAAGAAGCCAGTGGAACGGGTCCGAGTGCTGTCCATAGGCACCGGCTATACTAAGAACACGTGATTCTCCCGGACGTGATATCGGAGGAGCCGCTCACTCCCCTCGTGCCCCACGGCGACAGCCAGTGGTTCGACATCGTAAAGGCCACAATGAGCATCCTGATATACGCCGAGGCATACGGGATGAATTCGACCAATGTCGAAGCGATGACTCTGAGCGAGAATGTGAAAGTAAAGCGCCTGCTAGGGGTGGAGGGGGCGTGGGGGCAAGACGAATTGGGACTGGACCAGACAGTGGCCCAGACTGTCGTTGGTTCCTTGGGAAACTACGGAGAGATCTAGACCGCAATGTTGGGTCGGGCGGGATAGGTCTTCGTAGAGAGGATAGCAGGAACGCGCTCTGGGCGGATGCCCCATGCATCGACTATCCTAAGGGTGGGCAGATATACGCGCCTCCATTGCGATAGTGCCTGGACGTAGTCGGGCTGGCCCGACGTTCATTGTGCCGGCGAGAGAGCATTCCAGGAGCGCCGGGAGGGCTTAGTCGAGCGTTGAGAGGACGCGCCCCAGCGATGCGCCGAACTCGAGTTGCTGCCACCGGCGCACTTCTGCACTGCCTGACTCCGCCTCAAGAGTTTCCGGGTGCTTGGCGAGGCGTTCCAAGCTGGCGGCTGGCCACAGCAGGCCCGGATTGAGTCCGAGTTCCTCGCCCAACTGGCTGCGCCACGTTTTCAGCCTGCTCAGGCGGACGTCTGCCTCTTTGCGCTCCTCAGCAGTCAGTGGTTCCCCGACTTGGACTCGATCGGGCCTTCGGAATGGCTCCGACTCCAGCCCTCTGTTGATCGCCTCTTTCAGTGCCCTGTTGCCCGGAGGACGGGCGAACCGTCCCAAGCCCTTTACCGCGGCGAGGTCGGACGCAGGCTCCGATGCCAACTGCACCAGTGCTGCATCAGGAATGACCTTGAAGAAGGGGCGGTCCGCCAGTAGAGCTTCGCGGTCGCGGAACTCGTAGAGGCTACGAAGGATGGATAGCCCGCTCCCATCGAGGTGTCGACTACCCTTCACGCCAAGGAAGGCCAGATCCTGCTCGGCAGGGGCGTACCGCACGTCCTCCAAGCGCCTGCTTTCCTCCAGCACCCATTCGAGCCGGGACAGCTTCATCAACTGCTCGACCAGTGCCTCGCGAACAACGTCAAGATGCAGCACGTCATCGGCTGCGTAGGTCAACGCGTCCTCGCTTAGGGGACGAAGTGTCCAGTCGGAGCGTTGCAGATTCCTAGGCTTGGTCAAGTCCAATCCGGCGTGCTCCTTCAGTACAGCCTGCATACCCAACTGGGTGGAGCCGACGAAAGAAGCTGCGATGCTGGTATCGAAGAGATTGCCGACTTGGTATCCCCAGTCGCGGTGGAGGCTGCGAACATCGTTGCCAGCGGCGTGGAAGAGTTTTTCGACGGAGCGGTCGGCAAGAAGCTCACCAAGGGGAAGGAGGTCATCTATTGCGAGCGGGTCGACTACGAAGGCAGCGTCACGCGAGGCCAACTGCACTAGGCAGACACGCTCGCGGTACCGGAAGAAGCCATTGGACTCGATGTCTACGGCCACTCGTGGCAACGCCGAGAGTCCGGCAGCCACCTCCGCTAGGCGCGGACCGTTGTCAATTAACTCAATTTGGGCCATCTACATAGCGAAGCCGCCAGCAGCTTCGCGTCGGCAGTGTATCACACCGGTGCCGGTGGGCTTGGCCTGCTGTGTACGCAGCCCCTGTCGACGGACAGGCTTGAAGCACCACACTGTTATGTCATGTAGGGGGTGGGAGGACCCAATGTTTCGGGCCGATGTCACCATTGGCGGATGCGAGGTCGATGCTTGGGTCTATGAGGCGTGCTGCCGGCCTGCCGTTGTAGGAGACGTGAGCATCGGCACGCACCTCAGTACCATGATGGCCTCGTTGGGCGAAGTCGTCTCGGATGATGTGGGCCGTAGCCAGCACCAAGCCCGGCTGGTATGCAATCCGCTCTACCTGTGTGGGAGTCAGGTAGTCTTCCGGGTACACCAGCAGCTCCCCACCTGTGTCGGAGCTTGTCACACGGAAGCGTACCAAGCCGGTCTTCTCGGTGACCAGCACCCTCCATGAAAAGCGATAACCTTCGTCCGTCCATCGCACGTCGCCTAGGTAGGCTAGGTGTCTCAGCGGCAGAAGGACCTGCACCGCGAGAAATACAACTGCCAGCAGGAATGCCGCTCTCACCGGCCACGATGGAGACATAGCGTCGGACATGTTCGTATGTGAAGAAGAGGTCGTAGCCGTGGGAGCAGACGCTCCGCGCAGGCGTCTCATCAAGGCTACCGGCCAGTCGGGGTTGAAGAACACGAGGGTAGCTCCGATCATGATCCAAGGGAACATGCCGATGGCGGGAAACAACACCGCCGTGGCAGCGTGGAACACCACCAGCGCGGCATACGCATAAGGGCGAGTCCTGCGCCATATCAGCCAGCCCACGATGGTCAGGTCGAAGAGCGCTCCGGCCCAACTCATGGCATATGCAAGCCACTGCTCCCGCACAAACGCTCCGATGAAGGGTGTATCAGCGCTGTTGTAGAGCCAGATGGTGAGCGGCTGCGCGTGAAGCAGCCAGTCCGGGTTTAGCTTGGCGACGCCAGCGAACACGTACACTAAGGCAAGCTGAACGCGCAGTGCCCACACGGCGGCAGCGGGTACGGTTGTGTCCACAACACGACCCGAGAGGGAGTTGCCACCATCGTGGCCCCCGCCATTCCTGCGGACGACCGAGTCCAAGGAGGCCACGCTTGCCATCGGCAGGAAGACCATTATGAGGCTGAGCAGGCTGACCAAGTAGTAGTGGTTGAGGTAGGTCGTCTGGTCGATGAGCTCCACGTAAGTGAACAGCAGGAGGAAGGCAATGATGGATAGCCGGTAGCGGTAGCCCAGCATTACGCAAAGGCTGGCCAGACCCAAGAGGGCAAAGTGCAGGTACATCCCCCAGGCAGGCCATGGCTGCACCCACCCGAATCCGGCGTAGGTGAAGTGATACGCGGGTTGGATGTATACATCGTCCACCCAACCGTTGGCCACGAACCGAACCACTGCGATGAGGCCAATGAGGCCGAATGCGATACGGAATGCTGCCAGCGATGCAGGAGAAACCGGACGACATCCAGCCCGGATGAGGCGTTCCACGAGGCTGGAACTTTTCACGCCCGCTAGTCGCGAAGATGCGGACGGTTTGACGGAGGCAGAGGAGGGGACTGAAGGCATCGGCGCCGCTAACGCAGGGTATCGCCGTCGGTGTCGGTAAACCCGACTGACACCCCAAGCAGGCTGACCAGCTCGGTGGACATCGTCAGTTGAAGGTCTGCCAGCCGCTCGTAGGCGGCCTGCACCTGGTCACGTCTTTCGAACAAGGCAACCCTGAGCGGTCCCTCAATCGAGTCGATGGAGAGGATGGCGGCGGCGAATCGCTCTCGCAAACGCTGGTTTGTCTCGTCTGATAAGGGGCGCACCAAGTCCGAGATGCCCAGTGCGTCCGTACTGGTACCCTCGCTACTTCCTTCGTAGACTGCCCGCATGCCTTCGAGTTCGTGGCGCAGGTCCTGTAGGCCGTTGTCGGCAGCCGTGCCGGGGATGGCCGACAGGTCGGGTTGACCCTCTACGCTAGCCCGCAGCCCCAATGCTGATGCCAAGCGCATGTCGACGATGTCGCGGATGAGGAAGACTTGAGTGCGCACCACCTCGGCCACAGCTGCGCTGCCGAGCAGCGCAACGCCAGACCGTCCCGTCAGGTAGTCCCCATAGGGTGGTGAGCCGTCCACGCCGTCCACCCAAGCCGCCAGAATAGCGTCGCTCTCACCGCGGGCGACTTCGGTCAGGGCGGTGAGGTAGGAGCAGCGCCGGGGAGAGTCCGCGAGGGTGGAGACCGCGTTACTATCGAACACGATGTACTCGATGGCCCCGAATCCCCGCTGGTTTGACGCCAGCGATTGGCCGACATCGTTAGCCGAGAGCGACGAGCCTTGAACCAGTAATTCCTCGATACCATCGACGTCTGTGGGTGACCAATCGAGGAGGCTTCGGGAACGGCGGTCCATCACTGGCCCGAACCACACCGCTTCCGACCTCATCCATGAGGCCCTCGCATCGCGCCACGTCTGCTGGGCGGCCTCAAGCGATGCGTCGTCGGGCGTTCTGCATAAGGCCTGAGACGCCTCCTCCAGCCGGGCCATGTCTTCTGCGACGGATTGGAAGGCGGGAACAGCAACCTCATCGGCGAGGCTGGTCAGCACATCTGTGTCCGAAGGGCCACTCGGCCCGCACGACGCTGACGACAATGTCAGGACGACCAGCATGGCAACCACTAAGGGTGCGAATGCACGCCTCACGTTACAGTGACTCCAGAAATCTCAAGAGGTCCTCGCGCTCATCCGAAGTCAGGCCCATAAAGTGTTGGCGCGATTCTTCGGCCTCGCCGCCATGCCAGAGAATCGCCTCCTCCAAGCTTCGTGCGCGGCCGTCGTGGAGGAACATCGTGTGGCCGCTCACCGTCTCCACAAGACCGATGCCCCACAATGGCGGAGTGCGCCACTCGTTGCCCGATGCCTGCCCGTCCGGGCGATGGTCTGCCAAGCCGGGGCCCATATCGTGCAGCAGCAGGTCGGTGTAGGGGAAGACCACCTGGTTCCTCAGCGGTGGCAAGGGGTGGGTATCGCCAGTCTCATGACGTGAAGTATGGCAGAGGGAACACTGGGACTGCACAAAGAGACGCGCCCCCTGCTGGACGGTCTTGTCCTCGGGGTCCCGCATAGCGGGCACTGCCAGCGTCTGAACGTAGATGGCCACCTTCTCTAGCCGACTGTCGGGGATTTCCGGAGTTCCGCCATTTGGCGCCTGCAGGCAGGCCGCTTGGCCCGCCGGGCAATTCGCGCCGAGAAAGAGACTGGAGGTGATGCCGATGTCGCCCAAAAACGCACCCGCAGACTGCTGTTCCACGGTGGGTTGGTTTGCCTTCCAGCCGAAGCGGCCTAGAGCCATCTCGCCCCGCCGGACATCCCAAACGTAGTTGGGGCGGCCGGAGATACCATCGCCGTTGGCATCGTCGGGGTCCGCAAGGGCTAGGATGTCGGTTTCGGAAATGGCCTCCAGTAACCCCATGCCGATGATGGCAGGAGCGATGCGTGGCGAGACCTGCACTTTCCAGTGCATCGGACCGAAGGCCAGATCGGCCATGCTGTAGGTGGGCTTGCGCAAGCTGTATCCGGTACCGTCGGGGTACTGGCCCGGTGCTTCATCGTAGCTGATGACGATGCGTCCCTCCGCGGGCACACCCAGAATCGAGCGGTCCTGCAATTGGCCACCGTAGGTGGGCTCGTCGACGGGGCCATCGGGGCTAGGGATGCTGAGGCGCAGGAGCAGGCCCCGCTCTGGGTCGTCCGTGTGCTCTGGGGGCTTGGCCCTGCCGTCGTGGCTATGGCATGAGGAGCAGGACACGGCGTTGTGAGTGGGACCCAAGCCGTCCCTAGCCTCGGTACTCGCGGGCGCTGACACCCAATTCTGGGTGAAGAAGCTATCTCCGATCTCGAAAGTGCGCCGTAGCTCGTTGTCCAGATTGCGGGCCGAAAGCTCGAAGGCGTTGCCACCAGCGGAAAAAGCCGTGGTCTCCCCGCCCAACCGCACGTCGTAGACCGAGCTCAGGTCTATGTCACTCCCACCCCCGCAGGCCACAATAGCCAACAGCACGATCGCTGGCAGCAGTGGCACCACCAGCGATCGTGCCCAAGGCCTGACGGTTGAGTTGAATGGACCCATGTGACTTAGCTGACGTTTATTGTAATGCCTACCTTCTCAGCAGCGCTCACGATTGTATCGGTCTGATTCTCCAAAGCGACGATTGTGTCGAGGACAGCGCGTCGTCCTGGGTCGGCATCGGGCCGCCCTTGAGTCAGCAGGTCATCAAAGGGATTGGGGATGGACCTGGCCAGTGCGACTGAACGGCCGATCTCAGCCTCCAGGGAAGCCGCGAGTTCCGAGTCCTCCGCAGCGATGAGGTCCCTGATGCCGGGACCGGAGACATCGCCGTAGTCCCCCGAATACACCCGCTGCACTCCTGTTGCATTGGCGATGATGTCGGCATTGGTATTGTCGGAGAAGCAGGAGTGCTCGTCCTCCTGCGACCGCTCCTCGTAGGCGACGGCCATGCGCTCACCGGCCAGTTCGCCCCGGCTCATCTCACCTATACCGGTGATTATGTCAGTGATGGCAGCATCGGCGTCTTTGGCGACGAATTGGGCGCGGTAGTTGCTCTGCCCCGGCGCCCATGCGTTGACCATGTCGGTCAGATGGCCGATTAGAACGTCCGAAGCCACTCCAAGGTAGGCCGCGCGACGGTCGGCGTTGGGGTTGTCGGTGTAGTCCTCCACAGGTCGATAGCCTGGGCCATCGGGATTGAGGTCCTGCCCCCAGAGAAGAAACTCAATGGCGTGCCATCCCGTGGAGACATTCTCTTCGCCGCCCTCCTCATTGATCGAGACCAAGAGGTCAGCGTCGATGGTTGGGAACTGCTCCGGGTTGTTGATGATGCCCGCGTTAAGGTCGCCGTCCACATAGTCGATGTAGGACTCGTCCAAAGGCCACGCATTGATGAGACCTTCAGGGCCGTCTTCCTCGTTGTCGATGGGGCCGTTGTAGAAACGGTATATTTCGGTGACTCCGTAGTCGTCCCGAGCGTAGAGCCATGCCCGCTTGACGGCGTCGAGCCGCACCTGCGACGGGGCAGCGACGAAGCTGTCGATGGCGGCGTCCAACGCTATAGCAGAATTGAGACTTCGTACGTAGGAGGCGTGGGCCCCTTCTGCATAGTTATCCACGACCGATGCCTTCAGGTCGTCACTGGCGCCACCGCCATCGCCCCCACAGGCCGCGAAGGCCAGAGTCGCAATAAGCACTGATACTACTAGTAGACCCGGTATTCTCTTCAACATACGCTTTTCTCCCAGTGTTCTCTATGCCATCTATAGAACTAGTGCCACGTCGCGATACTGTTTAGTCTAGCCTAACTAAATTAGGATGTGGCCACGATACTAGGTGTATAGCTTAGCATTGTCAAATGCGGGTTGACACGTCCACTTCAGGGAGTAGTCAACGCCCCCAGAGACCTGTCGTCAAAGCTGGTCACCAATCTTATGGCCGGTAAACGCTGCCTAGATGATAAGATTGTGTGGGATTGATGGAACCTGAATCCGTAGTCGGATTCCACCTGTCTCAAAGGACATGAAGAGGTAGCGACATGAGAGCGCCAGCGCCTATAGCCCGTTTGGGAGCCACCGCCGTGGTCGCCCTGCTGTTGGCCTTAGCAATAGTATCTGCAGGCTGCGGCGGGGGCTCAGAGGACGCGGATACCATCACGGACATGGACGCCACCCCCACGCCGTCCACCGACCTTAACGGAGCTTCCCAAGCGCCAGCCTCCATCGATCAGGTCTCCAACCCAGTCGTGGTCAGCGAACCCTTGGAAACTGCTCCTGTGGTCAAGACTTCCTCGCCTTCCGTCGATGCCGTCGCAGAAACGCCGGTTACGCCCAAGGACGCGTCATCCAATGCACCAAACGACCCCGGCCCAGCACAAGATATTCTCGTCGCGGCCAGCCCAGAAGAGGCCAGCAGTCCGTCTGAGGCAGCCGCTGAGCTTGAGACCGACAACCGGCCCGATGGGACCAAGGCCCCGGCTGCCCAAGTCGTCCTCGCCCCAGGTTTCTCGCTAGAAGATGACGTTCCATATCGAGGTGGAGCTGGGAGAGATTCAGAGCCGAAAGTCGTCCCTAACGCTGGCGATAGCGTCGAGGGTGAGTCCTACACATGGAAGGACGGCGATAGAACTTTGACCGCGCATCTGCAGGATGACTTGGTCGTGAAGCAGGAAGCCGGTGGCTCTTCGGGAGCTGTAGCGAGAGCTCAGGCCAGTGGCGCGGGCATCGTAACTAAGGGAGAAGGTCAATCTAGCAGTGACGACGACCTACCTGTATTCCGCTCCCCGTCAGGGTCGCTGATGACCCTGCCAGGTGGCGTTCTGCTGATACTGGACCCTGAATGGACCGAAGCGCAGACCAACGCCTTCTTCGCCACCAACAGTATCAAGCTGGACCGCGTGTCGGAGCTTGACTACGTCACCAACGGCTTCTTTGTGGAGACTGACCCCGGGTTCCCGTCGCTCGGTCTGGCTAATGAGTTGGCAGCTTTAGACGGCGTTGAGGTGTCCAGCCCCAACTGGTTGACCGAGGCCTACACCCGGTGACCTGCCAGCGAGCTCCATCTGACTCTGACAAAGCCAGAGCCTATGTGAACGCCTGACCTCATGACCCAGATATTCCGTCTACCGCGAAAGCTGCTTTCCGCGGGCACGGCATGCGCCCTGCTCCTCCTCTTGCTCGCGACAGGGGAGGCTTGGGGGCAAAGCAACTTGCCAGCGGCACCAACCATCGATTCGGTCACCGCGGGAGATGGGTTGCTCACCGCTGCTTGGACTGCTCCCTCCAATGCATCAGGAATAAGCGCCTACGACCTGCGCCACATCGAGACCAGCGCCGACGAAACGGTGGAGGCCAACTGGACGTTGGTAGAGGATGTTTGGACATCGGGAGCTGGGGGCCTGGAGCACACCATCTTCGAGCTCGGTAACAGCGTGAGCTATGACGTGCAGGTCCGTGGGGTGAACTCCAGCGGTGACGGGGAGTGGTCGACTACCTCCACCGGCATACCCATGGACCACGGCGACAATCGCGCGAGCGCTACGGACTTGGGGCTCAATGCCTCAATGATTGGGTCCATAGACTCGTCCAACGATGAAGACTATTTCCAGATCGTCCTATCTGAAGCATCGGGCATCTTCGTGTACACCACCAGCTACATCACTGGTTTTCTACCGACCACGGGGGAGTTGCAGAACAGCAGCGGGGTCGTCGTCACGTCGGATGACGGTGACACCCAGTTCAGGCAGCACGGTCAGCAACTCTTCCTATGGGACGACCTCGAGGCAGGAACCTACTACGTCAAGGTCAGCGCCTCTGAGACGGGGTTCTATACGCTGCACACGCAGACAATCAAGGAGACCACCGCTACGACCGACTCCACGGGTCTAGCGGTGAACGGCTTTGCCAGCGGGATACTGGACCCGGCCTCCAACGACGAGGACTATTTCAAGATTGAGCTGTCCCAAGCGGCGGACATGATGATACGCGTGTCCCGAGCCCACAGCCGCGTCGACACTGAGGGGACGCTGCTCGATAGCGACGGCAAGGAAATCGCCGTCCATGACGACACCTTCCTCGAGGGCGATCTGAGGAGGCATTTTCTCATCCGGGAGCAGCTGGACGCCGGGGTGTATTACCTGAGGGTCAGGAGCTCTCCCGGCGGAACATACGAGATCTGTGAGTCCTATCGGGGCGTCGGGACTTTCTGCGCTGACAAAATAGATAAGGAGCCCAGCACTGAAGCAGGGCCGTACATAGTACACGCCGAGGGGGTGACGGCTCCGGGTAGTTCCACAGGCTCGGCGAGCCTCCTGACCTTAGGCGAGAACGCCGTAGCGGGAGGAAGAATTGACGGGACCGGTGATGCAGACTACTTCAAGATAACGGTAAGTGGACCAACTCATGTGAAGGTGCAAGTCGTCAGTGCGACTTTGGAGACTGACGGTGAGCTGCTCGACACCAGCCGGAGGTCGGTTGGGACCCTTCAGTCCGATCTGGACATCATCCCGGGCGCTCTTGGCTTCATTCTTTACGGCAGCCTGGATGCTGGCACCAGTTATGTTAAGGTAACCGCCGGCGACTCTTCGGAATATGGGCCCTATGCCATAGTAGCGTCTGAAGACACTACCTACACGCAACTCTGGGACCACTGCTCGGCCTTGTCCACCAACTACAACGACCCGCTGTATGGTTGCCAATGGCACTTGAACAATACCGGGCAAAACACCGGGTCTGCCGCCGGTACGGTAGGTGAAGACATAAACGTCGAGGAGGTGTGGGACGATGGAAACCTAGGCTCCGGCGTCAACATTGCTCTAGTGGACAACGGTCTGCACTACGCCCATGAGGACCTGACTGACAACGTGGACCGCTCGCGCAATCACGACTACACGGGAGGGGGTGACGTATTCGGGCGCTACTTCACCCATGGAACCAGGATGGCGGGCATCATTGGCTCACGGGACAATGACCTCGGCGTGCGTGGCGTTGCGCCTCGTGCCACGATGTACGTGTACAATGCCATTCGCTACCCGACCCTTGCCAACCTCGCCGATGCGATGACTCGCGACTTGGCCGATACCTGGGTGTCTAACAATAGCTGGGCCCAGGTGAACACGCCCGCACCAAAGCTGGCCCCTAGGATTTGGGAGTTGGCGATGGATGCCGGAGTCTCGACGGGTTTCGGCGGCAAAGGGATCTTCTACTCTTTCTCCGGCGGCAACGGAGGGCGTAGTGACGTAGGAGACTACTCGAACCTCAGCGAAATCAACAACTACTACGCCGTGACTGCGGTCTGCGCCACTAATGATCTGGGGCAAAGGCCAGATTATTCCGAGCTAGGCCCCAATCTGTGGCTCTGCGCTCCATCCAGCGACTCAAAGCTAAGCCGGCAGTCGATCACCACCACTCAGAACTTCAACCGCTACGATGCGGGCACTGGTGGGGCTTCTTCGGCGGTGGCCATGGTATCCGGCGTTGCCGCCTTGGTGCGCAACGCCAATCCCGCCCTCACCTGGCGTGATGTGAAGCTGATTCTGGCAGGTTCGGCACGCAAGAACGACTCCACCGACTCTGGCTGGGAAACAGGCGCCCCCAAATACGGCTCCACTACCGAGAGCTATTCCTTCAACCACCAATATGGCTTTGGTGTAGTAGACGCCAAGGCAGCCGTGGACCTAGTCGATGGCTGGACTCCATTACCTCCCATGCAGAAAGACACTGCTGCTAGCGCCCATGACCTCGACCTGAGCATCCCCGACAGCAACTCCCGAGTCAGCGATACCGTTACGGTTGGCTCAAGCGTCAGCTTCGTCGAATTCGTCGAGGTGAACGTGGTCTTCGATCACCTGTCTTTCCGGGACTTGGAGGTGGATCTCGTCTCCCCCTCCAACAGGGTGTCCGTGTTGAGTGTGCCCTACGAATCCGACGAGAAATACCCGTTGACTTCCAGCTACCGCTTGGGCTCTGCGCGCCACTTGGCCGAGGACGCCGAAGGCAACTGGACTCTCCGCATCACGGACACTGTGACGGGCACTCAGGGTGTCCTGAATTCTTGGAGCCTCACAATTTACGGGCACGGAGAAGCCTTGTCATCCCCAACCCTCACCTCTGTAAGCCCCGGCAGCAGCTCCCTCACCATCGCATGGGACGCCCCTGATGACACGTCCGGCATCACGGCGTACGATGTGCGCCACATCGAGACCAGCGCCACCGATAAGGCGGATGCCAACTGGACCGTGGTGGATAATGCTTGGACAACCGGTTCAGGCGCCTTGGAGCGCACCATCAGTGGCCTCACCGATGGCACAGGCTACGATCTCCAAGTACGAGCCGTTGTAGGCGGGGTGGATGGAGACTGGTCAGATACTGCGACCGGAACACCTGGAACTGCTGCGTCCACGGTCCCCAGCATCAGCGCTTTGCGTCGCGACGACAGCGCCATCGTCGTGTCATGGTCCGCTCCCACCAGCACCACTCTGACCGTTAAAGCGTACGACGTGCGCCACATACGCAACGACGCCTCCAGCAAGGTTGATGCTAACTGGACTCTGGTGGACGACGTTTGGACCAGCGATTCGGGAGACTTGGAGTACGCCATTATCGGGCAGGAAAACGGGGTCATGTACGACGTGCAGGTGCAGGCCATCGACTCCGATGATATGGCTGGCGCATGGTCGCCCACTTTCAGCACGACGCCTTCAGACTACGGGGATGCCTTGGACTCTGCCACAACGCTGGTCTTGGATACCACGTCATCGGGCCGGATAGCGCCGCTTGGACACAACCGCTTTTGGGGTGTACTGGAGGCTGGAGGTGAGGATGAATACTTCAAGTTCGAGCTGACACGGCAACAGGTATCCAACGGAGTTGGGGTGTGGATATACACCAGCAGCGACATCGACACAGTGGGAGACCTGCTCGGCAGCGACGGTCTGCCCATCGACAGCGTTGACGATGGACATGTCGCCCCAAACCCGCTGGATTTCCTCATCTGGCGTACCCTCGAGGCTGGCACCTATTACGTCAAGGTGAGCGGTTACCAAGCGGCCCAAGGCACCTACGTGTTCAGCATACGAACTTTCGGCGACACCTCCTCCCGGAGCAACGCTGCCGAGCTGGTGTTAGGCGGCTCCGCGGCAGGCCTGCTGGACCCCGACGGCGAAGAGGACTACTTCAGACTGGATTTGTCGGAGGATACGGAAGTCATCCTTCGGAGCAGCGGCTTTCCGGATTTGGTGGGTGAGCTGCAGAACAGCTCTGGAGGCTTTGTGTCGGCCAACGACGATGGGGATCTGCCCTATGATCGTTATCAGTTCCTTATCCATGAGAGCCTACAGAAGGGCACCTACTACCTTAAAGTCAGAGGCTTCAACAGTATCTTTAGCGAAGAAGTCGGCCCCTACCGGGTATTCGCGACAGCCGTGAAGGAGCCAGGCAGCTCCACGACAGCTGCGGAGCCCCTGACTTTGGGCGAGGCGGCTGGAGGAAACATAGACCCGACGGATGATGAGGACTACTTCAGCATCACCATTTCCGAGTCGACTTTTGTGATGGTACGCATCTTGAGTGAGTACCTTGACCCCGCTGGTTTGCTGTTGGACAGCAACGCCATGAAAGTCCAGCCGGATATAGCTCAAGCCGGTTTTGGTTCCTTCACCTTTCGGGACCGCCTCGATGCGGGGACCTACTATATTAAGGTCACCGGCGACGGCATTTTAGGCGGGCGCTACACCATCATGGCGATAGAAGAGGTCGAGTACGCCAGACTGCAAGAGCGATGCTCCAACAGCAGCAGCACTGGCATCAACGATTCCCTGTATGGATGCCAGTGGCACCTGAACAACACCGGGCAGTTCCGCGGAGGCGCGAGACAGGACATCCGAGTGGAAGAGGTCTGGTCTGCCAACACCCTCGGAACCGGCATCACGGTGGCCGTGGTAGATGACGGGATGCACTACGCCCATGAAGACCTGACCGACAATGTCGAAGAATCCATGAACTACGACTATCTAGGCGAGAACGAGATATACAACCCACGCGACAGCCACGGGACCGCAGTAGCCGGCATCATCGCAGCCAAAAACAACAGCATCGGAATGAGGGGAGTAGCGCCAGAAGCGACTATCTATGGTTATAACCTCTTCGTCGACAGCACCGACCAAAACGAAGGCGACGCCATGTCCCGCAACGCCGAGGACACGGCCATCTCCAACAACAGCTGGGGCCCCGCGGACTTCGGATACCCCGAATTCACGAACTCCTTCTGGATTGAAGGCATCGAAAAAGGCATTAGCGATGGTTTCGACGGGAAGGGCACTTTCTACGCTTGGGCTGCGGGTAACGGGGGCCGTTGGGACGACTACTCCAACCTAGACGAATACGCCAATTACTACGGAGTAACCGCCGCCTGCGCGGTCAATCACACCGATGTGAGAAGCAGCTTTTCCGAGCCAGGTTCGAACTTGTGGGTATGCGCACCCTCCAACGAATCAATAGTACCCAGCATGCCAGGCATTGCCACTACAGACAATGGCAATCGTTACCGGAATGATTTTGGCGGCACCAGCGCCGCTACACCTATCGTCTCAGGCGTAGCGGCGCTGGTGCGCAGTGCCAAGGACAGCCTGACCTGGCGGGACGTGAAACTTATTCTGGCATCTTCCGCACGCAAGAACGATCCAACAAATTCCGGGTGGGAAACCGGAGCTCTCAAGTACGGCTCCACCACGGAACGCTACGAATTCAATCACGAATACGGCTTCGGGGTAGTGGACGCCAAAGCCGCGGTGGACCTGGCGAGGACGTGGACCAACGCCCCTGCATTTCGGAAGACAACCAAATCGTCCGGCGAGATAAATCTCACCATTCCAGACGTTGCTGCCACTCCGCCAGGGCCCACGGTGACCAGCAGCCTCAAGTTGCCACCCTATGTAGAGTTCATTGAGTTCATCGAGATCAAGGCGCATTTCGACCACCCATCGTTCCGGGACTTGGATGTGGAGCTTGTATCGCCTTCGGGAGTCGTTTCCAAGCTGGTCCCTCCGAGCGACTTTGCCAACTACATCAACGCCCCATTGACGGCACAGTTTCGTTTCGGCTCGGCCAAGCACCTCGGCGACGACTCAGCTGGGACCTGGACACTCCGGGTCGCTGACCATGTTCTCGGGGACCAAGGCACCCTGAAATCGTGGGAACTCACCGCCTATGGACACGGGTACCTACCAAGTGTAGCCGATGTCGACCAAATTACTCCCAACCAACGCGCTTTCACCGTAGATTGGAAAGAGCCCCTCGACAGTGGCGTATCAGCTGTCATCTCCTATGATCTGCGCTATATCCGCAGCGATGCGAGTGACAGGGCGGATGACCACTGGACGGTTGAAGAGGACGTGGGCACTCCCGGTGGCACCCTGAGCCACACTATTACGGGTCTCGTAGGGGGCGTACAGTACGATATTCAAATACGAGCGGGGAATAGCAGGGGCTTCGGACCCTGGTCTGACACCGTAAGTGCCACCCTGCCAGTGATCGGCCCATTTGCCCCAGCCATTGCCTCCATTACTCCAGGCGCGGCTGCTCTGGCAGTAGCATGGACGGTCCCCACCGATACCGGGGGCGACGACCCTACCTCATACGACCTGCGTTACATCGAAACTGGTGCCTCCGACAAGGCCGACGATAAGTGGACGGTCCGGGACAGCGCCTGGACATCGGGCGCCCTGCGATACACCGTCTCCAGTCTGACCAACGGCACGGAGTACGACGTGCAGGTGCGCGCCGCCAACTCCGTAGGCGACGGGCTCTGGTCCGACACGCGGACAGGTACGCCGAGGCTGGGGGATGTGCAGGTGACGTTGCTGTGGGACCAGGCGAGTTTTACAGCAGATGAAGGGGCAGGAACACTCACCCTGCACGCTATCGCCACTACAACAATAGACCAAGTTCCAGCCTCCGATTTTTCCTTCGATGCTACCGTGGCGACTTCTGACGGTAACGCGACACAGCCTGCCGACTACGCAGAGTTGCGCGATACAGTGACGTTCAACGCAGGCGACTTCACTCGACAAGAGGTCAACGGCCAGCAGCGCTACCGTGCTATCAAGGAATTCACCATAGCTATCGTCGAGGATACCATCGACGAATCGAACGAGCGCTTCAGTGTGACTCTGGACTACGTCAATTCCCCCCTCCCCCACCTCCAAGGCGGGAATTCGACTGCGTCCATCGGGATCACCGATAACGACGAAGTACCCGTGACCCTCAGTTGGCAGCAGACGGTCGTATCGGTGGATGAAGGCGCAGGGACGGTTATGCTGCGCGCCATGTCAACCACCACTGAGGACAAGGCACCCGAGAGCGACTTCTCCTTCCAGACAACGGTTTCCACCTCCGACGGCACCGCATCCGAGGCCGATGATTACACGAGGCTGTTCGAAACCGTGACGTTCAGCCACACCGACTTCCGCCGGGCCACCGTCGACGGTCAGCGGCGGTATCACTCCGAAAAGCAGGTCGTGATAAGTATCTTGGACGATATTGAAGACGAACCAGACAAGGACTTCACCGTCACGCTTGCCTACTCCAACCCGACCTTGGTCCACCTACAGGGGGGGCCGGCCACCGCGACGGTGACCATCGGCGACAACGACCACGTACCCGTCACCATCGTGTGGAAGGACACGACCGCAACGGTAAATGAGGACGCGGGCATTGTAACTCTCGAAGCCGCAGTCGTTACCACCAAAGACAAAGCTCCCGAGAGCGGGTTCTCCTTCGGCGTGAGCGTAACCACCGCAGACGGCAGCGCAGAGCAACCCGCCGATTACCGACGTCTTTCCACCTCGGCGACCTTCCGCCAAGCCGACTTCAGCCGTGAGACCCTAAACGGCCAAGGGAGGTATGGCGCAACAAAGGAGTTCACCATCTCCATCCGGGAAGACCAGGTTGATGAACCCGAGGAGAGCTTCACTGTGACCGTGTCGTACTCGGACCCCTCCCAGCCCTACCTACAGGGAGGAAACTCGACCGCAACTGTCTATATCTTTGACAACGACGACCCACCCGTTACGGTCGTTGCGGATGCAGCAACAGCAGACGAGGGGGACTCATCCATCACCTTCACTCTACAGCGTGATAGGGTCGCGGACATACCATTGACCGTTGACGTGCAGATCACGGAGACCGGCGACATGCTTGCCACTTCCCAGCCCACGCATGCCACTTTCAACTCCACTTCGAACACCGCAACCCTGCAAATCGGCCTAGTGGATGACCCCGATGACGAAACAGATAGCGTTGTCACCGTGCAGATTGTGGCGGGTGCCACCTACCGGCTCGGCTCCCCAGCCTCTGCCCATACTACCGTCCACGACAACGAACACGTGCCAGTGACACTGGCTTGGGAGCAGATTGCGGTTACGGTGAACGAGGGTTCGGGCACCGCTAGCCTTCGGGCCATGTCTGTAACCACCGAGGACAAGAGGCCGGAGGCTGGCTTCTCCTTCGAGGCATCCATTTACACATCCAATGGCACTGCCATTCAGACCGAGGACTACACGACCTTGTCGGAAACTGTCGTCTTCCAGCAGAGCGACTTCAGACGGGCCACGATCAACGGCCAGAGGCGCTATCGCGCAATCAAACAGGTCTTTGTGAGCATAGTCGACGACACCATGGACGACGCAGAGGACGAACTCGATGAGGACTTCCGGGTGACTTTGGCATACTCAGGGCCCAGTGCACCACATCTACAGGGCGGGCCTGCCAAGGTCGACGTGACCATAACGGACAACGACCATGTGCCAGTGACCATCCAGTGGGAACAATCCACTCTGCAAACGGACGAGGGTGCGGGGACGGTGACCCTGAAAGCCTTGACCACCACCATCAAGGACAAGGCCCCCGAGAGCGGCTTTTCCTTCGGCGTGACCGTAACCACCTCAGACGGCACCGCGGTGCAGAACACCGATTACCAACGTCTATCCACCACGGCGACCTTCCGGCAAGCGGACTTTACCCGTGAGAATGTGGGCGGCCGGATGGGGTATCGCGCCTCGAAGGAATTCACCATCACCATCTCGGAGGACACAACCGATGAAGAGGAGGAGGAGAGCTTCACCGCCAACCTTGCTTACTCTGCTAGCCCGCTTCCGCCCCACCTCACAGGAACCGGAGACGCAGCGACCATCTCCATCACCGATAACGACCATGTGCCTGTCACTCTCAGCTGGGATCCGGATGAGATCACAATCGGAGAGCCTCTCAGCAGTGGCGACACTACCGAAGGAACGCTGACGGTCTTCGTCACTACAACCAAGGACAAGAGGCCCGAGAGCGGTTTCACCTTTGACATCACCGTGAATACCGCCAATGTTAGCGCTCACCAACCGAACGACTATGAGCAGCTTTCGGAGACGCTGACTTTCGAACGTGCTAACTTCTTTTCGAGTACGGTGAACGGTAAGAACCGGTACCGCGCAGAAAAAACGGTCACCTTGGTCGTCGCCTACGACGGAACGGTGGAACCCAACGAGACCTTCACCGTCACGGCAGCCTATTCCGGCCCCAGGCAGCCCCACCTGCAGGGAGGTCCCGTAAGGGCGACAGCCACCATCACCGACGATCTGTCGTCGCCGGTTGACTTGGACACTAGCGCCTCCTCAATCCACTCTAGAGTGCCTCGAGGGTCCAGTATTCCCTATTCTTACACCGTGCGGAACAATGGTCCAGACTCATCCACGAACACCGTTCTGACCGCTACACTGGACCCGGGCGTCAGTTTCGTTTCGGCCACTCCGCCGGACCAATGCGTCCATTCTGGGGGTTCATCCGGTGGGGTAGTCACTTGTCCCTTGGGCACATTGGATGCGAACTCGGCTGAACACGGTGAGCTCATTGTGCAGGCGACCTCGACGGCTTCAATGGACTTCACCATCATCTTCTCAGTTGCCAGCAACCAATTGGACCAGGACCCTAGCAACGATGATTTCACGGTGCTCGTCGAGCTCAATGCACCGCCTGAGAAAATCACGACCCTCTCATCTCCCAGCAGAGGCGATGATTTCATTGAACTCTCGTGGACCAGGCCTGCGGACAACGGCAGCCCGATCACGGGATACGAGTTGGAACGCAAGGAAGAGAATGGGGTTTACGCTGGAGTATCCCCAGCTCCGGACGCAGCCGTACTGAACTATCGCGACGAGAACGTGACTACCGGAACGACCTACGTCTACCGCATTCGCGCCATTAACGAGGATGGCGCGGCCGATGCTTGGTCCGACGATGTAACGGCGACGGCAGAACAGGCTGTCACCACTATCACCGGGGGTGGTGGCGGAGGCGGTGGAGGTGGTGGCGGCAGGCCAGCCAATCGCCCACCACAAATCGGAGGTGATGCCCGGCCCACTTATGCCGAGAACGGTACAGGGCCAGTGGTCACCTACACTGTCGAAGACCCCGATGATGACGATATTTCGTGGTCGCTGGATGGCCGTGACAGCCGGCATATGGAGATTTCCCAAGGTGGGGTCCTGAGTTTCAAGGAACCGCCAGACTACGAGAAGCCTGTCGACTCGCGCTTTGACAACACCTACGAGGTCACCCTCCGGGCCACCGACGACGGTTCGCCTCCAGACGACGACATCCATCGCGTCCGGGTGACCGTCACCAACGTCAACGAGGTGGGTCCGGTGGTGGGTCAGACCGACCTCGCCGTCGAGGAAAACTCTTCTGGGCAAATCGCTCAATACACGGCAGAAGACCCAGAGCGCAATACAGTCCAATGGTCTGTGGCAGGTCCGGACTCTTCGTTCTTCGAGATCGACCAAGATGGCAACCTTTCGCTGCTCAAAGAGTTGGACTTTGAAGTGAAAAGCAGTGCACAACTCTCCAGCATCTACAAAGTCGCGGTTATCGCCACCGACGACGGCACACCGGCAGCATCATCTCAGCTCGACGTGGCAGTGACCTTGTCTGATGTGGAAGAGGCTCCCAAGAGCCCTCTCTGTGCTTGGGTCTCATTCATCTTAGAATGGGCTACCCCTGAGGACTCCGATAGTCTGGGCGCCCAGTCCAACCTCTTGGTGTGGTTGCGCAATGTCCTCACACTCTGGCTGGATAGGGCATGCGCGTGAGCGCTTTGACGTCTCAGTGAAGTTGAGATCACAGTAAGTTGACCCCACAGTAATCGGAGGCCATGATTATCGATATGGGCTTGATATGTACCTCTAAGACCACAGCCTCCCTTGTCCTGCTCTCTCTGTTGTTGGCTGTGGTGCTGGCCGGCTGCGATGAGCCGGAACAATCCACCGCCGCCCCGTCCCCTGTGGAGACCGCAACGGAAGAGGCAATTCCCGCCTCAGAAGAAACGACGCCTCTCCCTGATGTGACGGCCACACCTGAACCTGACCCATCGCCTATTCCCGAACCAGGGACTTCCCCTGTGCCCACCGATGGGCCGTCACCCACGCCCCCGGCGACGCCCGCGCCGTCCTCCAAACCCACTCCCACGCCGGAAGCAACGCCCGACACAACCGACCCACCTATGCCCGGACCCACTGACACGCCAGAACCTACGCCCGCTCCCACTGTAGCTCCATCCCCCGCTGCCACGGAGACGCCAGCGCCCACACCCGAACCGATCGCCGAGCCAACACCGGCCCCGGCTCCGGAGGCCACGCCTCAAACGACTCCGGACCCGACGCCTGAACCCACGCCCGAGCCAGCGCCGGCCCCTCAGCCGCCACCGCCCTCGGCTGCGGAGCTGTTGAATGCAGCTACAGACGCAATGCAGACCGTCCAGTCGGGCTATGTAGATATGGAGCTAGTAACGAAAACAGGTGGGGAGACGCCCTTGGAGTTAGTCTTGCACGTAAAGGGGGACTTTCAAGCCCCCGACCGGAGCCACGTTACAACGCAAGTTGCCTCCGGAGGCATCAACATCACCTTGGAGATGATTCTCATTGGTGACAACGTCTACATCAGGAACCCGCTCACTCGTGCGTGGGAGGATGCCAACCAATCGCTATTTAGCGGTGCCCTCCCACTTGATGCCTTCAGCAACATGCTCTCCTTTGGCGCCTTCACCACCGACTTTAACCCGGAAGTCCTCGCTGGGTTCACCCTGGTGGGCGAGGAGCCGATTGGTGGCGAGCGCACCTTCTATGTGAGAGGAACTGTGGCAGGCGAAACCCTCGCCGGCCTGCTGGACAGTCCGGTCGCAGAGGGCGAAATGGCCAACGTCGGGTTCTGGATTGGGGTGGGCGACTTCCGCATCCGCAAAGTCTCTATTCTCCCCACGGGATCAGGCGACACGTCCACCCTCACGCGGGTGACCGCCACGGTCTCCGGCTACGACAAGCCTGTGGACATCCAAGCTCCCTTGTAGCAACGCTCCCTGTGGCAGCTTCTGCAACCGGTCAGATTGCGAGCGTACGTCTCGTTGCTTTATCCAGTGATGGCGTGTCAGGTCCAAGCGGCTCGCTGCCATCCGGCCGTAGGGGTACTCGGAAGGTGAAGACTGCTCCCTCTCTTGTCTCTCCCCTCTCTCCTCGATTGCTTTCAGCCCAGATACGGCCACCGTGGGCTTCGACGACCTCTTTGGCGATGGCCAGCCCCAAGCCGGAGCCTCCTTCCGCACGACTGCGGGAGCGGTCCACACGATAGAAGCGCTCGAAAACGTGGGGCAGGTCTTGAGGGTCGATGCCAGGCCCCGTGTCGGACACAGAGACCTCCACCGCGGTGCCATAGCGACCCACTCCGATGGTAACCACGCTGCCCTGACCCGCATGCCGCACTGCGTTACTGAGCAGGTTGGACAGCACTTGGCTCATCCGGTGTGGGTCAACACTCGCTTCCAACTGTTCGGCATTCAGCTGAGTATCCACGGAAACGCCCTCGTCTTGGGCCAACGGCCTGAAGTCTTCGACCACCCCACTGACCAGCGCCCCCATGTCCACATCAGACCTCTCCAGAGGCAACTGACCAGCTTGGGCCAACGAAAGAAGGCGCAGTTCATCGACCAGTCTCGATAGCAGCAGGGTGTGGTCGTACACCGTGCCCACTTGGTGCTGGTCCAACGGCAGAACTCCGTCCATCATGCCTTCAAGCTTGCCCTGCATGACGGTAAGGGGATTGCGCAGTTCGTGGGCGATGTCCGCCACCATCGTACGCCGTTGCAACTCCGTGAATTCCAGCCTAGCGGCCATGAGATTGAAGGCCCGACCCAAGTCGCCCACTTCATCCCGATTGGAGACTTCCACTCTCTGCTTGAGGTCTCCCACCGACATCTCCATGGCGGCTCGGGTGAGGCGGCGCACCGGAGCAGTAATCTGCCTCGCCAAGAACAAGGCCAATAGCAGGGCCAATGCCCCGGTGCCCAGCCCGGACCAGAGCAGCCATCTGTTTACACTGTCGAAGAAGCTGCTCTCCAGCGTATTCCCTACTGGCTGCGCGAATAGCAGCCAGCCCATGCGCTGCTCCCCGACGCCTATGGGCATTGCCGAGGCGAGAAGTTCCTCACTGGCAGGTTCGCCTTCGGTGTCCATCTGTGAGTCGAAGACTACGTACCCGTCTTGACCTATCAGCAGGAATCGCTCGTTCAGGATCCAGGAGCCCGCCCAGCGCACCGGCTCGGTAGGACCCAAGCCCGCCCTTCTCCGGACGTTCGGCGGGACCGGAGCAGGCTGTTGGAGAAACTCGTCGATTCCCACCCAAGAGCCAGTGACCCCGTGGTACCAAGCTAACAGGGGTGCAACCAGTTGGGCTCGACGCTGTGCGCTCTGGTCTACGAAAAGGGTGAGGCCTCCTGAAGCCGCCCGGTTGGCCAGAAAGGTCATCAAGCCCGTCCCTACCAGCACCACCACCGCAAAGGAAACGAGCAGCTTGACGAACAGGCTAGTCCTCATCAGTAGTCCCTGCGAACTTGTATCCTACGCCGTACACTGTGACCACATATCGTGGGCTACGAGGGTCCGGCTCCAGCTTGTGGCGCAGGTTCCTAATGTGGGCGTCGATGGTGCGGTCGTACCCATCATAAGAGTATCCCAAGGCCTGCTCGATCAGTTGCAAACGATTTAGCGTTCGTCCCGCATTCTGCATCAGTACATCCAGCAGAGCGAACTCCGTCCGTGTCAATTCCAAGGGCTCACTGCCCAAGGCGGCCGTATGGGCCGCCCTATTCAGCACGATGGGGCCAGCACGGACAATCTCGGACGGTGGCCGCTGCCCGGAGGCACGCCGTAGCACAGCCTTGACCCGGGCCACCAACTCTCGAGGACTGAAAGGCTTCGCCACATAGTCGTCAGCCCCCAACTCCAGCCCCACAAGCCGGTCCGCTTCATCCACCCGAGCCGTCAGCATGATGATGGGAGTGTCCGAGTCCCGCCGGATAGTGCGAGCTACGTCCAAGCCGTCCACTTCCGGCAAGCCTAGGTCCAACACCACCAAGTCTGGCGAGTCCTGACCGAACGACGCCAAGGCAGCCTTGCCATCGTGCACCATTGAAACCGTGTACCCAGCCTGCTCCAAGTAGGCCTGAAGGGTCCCAGTTATCTCTTGGTCGTCATCAACGACGAGAATCCGAGCCGCCATCTCGACATCGATTATAGAGTGTTAGCCGATACAGCGAGGGTTGCATCCTCACGCAGGAAGCTCGAACCACCTTCTATTGGATCGTCCGGTACAGGTATCGGCTGTCCCACAGGCCGTATAGCGTCGGCGTGGTGTTGCCGAAGACATTGCGCATGGCGCTCAGCCTCTCCGACAAAGTCATGTAGATGACCGGCACGTTCTCTGCGGCGATTTCCTGCGCCTGATGGTAGAGCTCCACCCGCTTCTGGTGGTCCAACTCCTGGCTGGCCATGATGTACAGCTCGTCGATGTGGGCTTCCCACTTGGTGGCCGGGAGTGGCTGGTTCGGGTACCAGAGGTGCAAATTTTCCGCGCTGTGCCAGAAGCTGATACCGCTGTAGGGGTCAGAACCGCCGGTGAATCTGATAATCATGGCCTCCCAGTCGTAGGTACTGGTTAGCTGAGCAACCAAGTCCCCAAAGTCGATAGTTTGATAGTCCACATCGAGTCCGATAGCCTCTATCCCTTCGCGAACTATCTCGCCGACCCGCTCACGCACGCTATTACCGGTATTGGTGACCATGGTGAAGGCTATAGCATTGCCAGAGTAGTCCTCGCGTATGCTGACTGCCGCGGCTACCCGTGCCCTTGTCCTAGTCGTAGCACCCTATGCACGACTGGCTGCCGAGGTACTCGACAGCCAGTCGATCGTGTTGGTCTGCTGGGCGGCGCGGTTACTAGGCCCCGGAGGCAGCCCCGCACACGGTGTTCAGGATCAGGCCGGCCACCTTGTAGGGGTCGCAGTTGGCGTTGGGGCGCCGGTCCTCGATGTAGCCCTTCTGCTCGCGGTGCACCTGCCAGGGAATACGAACCGAAGCACCCCGGTCGGCGACGCCGTAGCGGAACTCGCGGTAGGAGCAGGTCTCGTGGCGGCCCGTCAGGCGCTCCTCGATACGGTGGCCGTAGTTGGCGATGTGCTCTTCGTGGTTGGACTTTAAGGCTTCGGCAGCGGCCACACAGGCGTCGTAGCTTTCGCGCATATATTTCGTCGAGAAGTTGCAATGGGCCCCTGCGCCGTTCCAGTCGCCCTGTACGGGCTTGGGGTCGAGGCGGGCGCTGACACCACGATTCTCGAAGTCCGAGATGTGGATGTCCTCACCCACGCGATACAGCAGCCAGCGAGCCACCCAGAGGTGATCGCATACTGCCGGGGCCTGTATTGGTCCAATTTGAAATTCCCACTGCGCGGGCATCACCTCGCCGTTGATACCGGAGAAGGCCAGCCCAGCCGCAAGGCAGGCATCCATGTGGGCCTCGACAACGGGCCGGCCGAACACCTCGTCAGCTCCCACGCCGCAGTAGTAGCCACCTTGGGGAGCGGGGAAGCCGTTCTCGGGCCAGCCCAAGGGCTTGATGCCGTCGAAGAAAGTGTATTCCTGCTCGATGCCAAACCAAGTGTCGAATTCGGCGTACTTCTCAGCAGCGGCAGCACAGGCAGCCCTAGTGTTGGAGGGATGAGGCGTCATGTCGGGCAACAGCACTTCGCACATCACCAGCTTGTTGTCGCCCCCGCGGATGGGGTCTGCGCAAGAGAAGACGGGCCTCAAGACGCAGTCGGAGTTCTCGCCGGTGGCCTGGTTGGTGCTGGAGCCGTCGAAGCCCCAGAGGGGAAGTTCTTCGTCCTTCTCTACTATTCTGCACTTGGAGCGCAGCTTGGAAGTGGGCTCGCCGCCGTCTATCCAGATGTATTCCGCCTTGTAGTTGTCCATCTACACCCCTCCGAAATCGCGAGATTTGGTGCAATTTTCCGCACTTTTGCATCGGATAGTCAAGGCCCCGCAGAGGCAGAATGCATGTTGTCAGGGTCTCAGCACCTTTGAACGAATATAGAACATTTTGTGCGATCGTTGGCAGAAGGATCAAAGGCAGTCAAGTTTCTGCTCCATAGCCTCGCGTAGCTATGCAAGTGGGTGTACAATAAGCGTCATTCACATGCAGTGCCCAGCCATAACAACTGGGACGCCACAGCTGCAAGGAGGGAAGTGTGATGCAAAAGCTAACCCGGAATTTCCTGCCAGTCATCGCACTATTGGGGATTCTTGTGCTTATTCTGGGCGCATGTGGCGGTGGCGACGATGAAGCATTCAAGATTGGCGTAATGGAGTCAGTGACCGGTCCTGGAGAGACCTACGGCAACGTCGCCGTGCAGGCCAAGGAGATGGCAGTTGACGAGATCAACGCGGCCGGAGGCATTGAGGGCCGCATGATTGAGTTGATCGTGGAAGACTCCAAGTGCAGCTCCGCCGACGCCATCACGGCATATAACAAGCTCACCGATGTCGACGGCGTGAAGATCATCTTGGGGACATCCTGCAGCGGAGCCATGCTAGGTGCTGCACCGAGAGCTGAAGAGGAGGGGGTAATCCTCTTCTCGGGCTTGGCCACCAACCCTGACATCGCCAATGCTGGCGACTACATCTTCCGTACCTCCATGAACGACCTGCAGGTGGGCGGAGATACCGGAAACGTGATGTGGGCCGATGGAATCCGCACGCTGGCTACCATTACCGAGTCCACCGACTATGCTGAAGGCGTGCGGCGCACCTCGGTCGATCAGTTCGAAAAGCGTGGGGGCGAGGTGGTCGCCCGCGAGGCCTACGCCTCGGAAATCATCGACTTTCGCAGCCAGTTGACCAAGTTGATTGGCACAAACCCCGATGCCCTCCACGTGGCAGCCCAAGCCGAGGCCAGTGGTGGGACCATCGTCAAACAGGCTAGGGAACTGGGCTGGGACGGCCCAATATATGGCGACATTGTGGTGGCTGGAACCACGGCACAAGAATTGGCTGGAGATGCCGCCACTGGTGTGAAGGCCATAATCGCCGACCTTGATCCCGGCAATGCCAAGGCCCAAGAGGTTATCAGCAACTTCAGAGAGCGCTACGACTACGTTACGCTGCCTTGGTACTTGGGATCGGCCTACGACGACGTGTACATCGCTGCCGAGTGCCTCAAGCAGACCGGTGACGACCAGGACTCTGCCGGTTTCCGCGACTGCATGTACGACATCACCTGGAGCGGCACCATCGGTACGGACTACAGCTTCGACGAGCAGGGCGAGGTTACGGGTCTTTCCAATGTGGTGGTGGAGGTGCTGCCCGTGGCCGAGAGGACGGATGCAAATTTTGGCTACAAGGTATTGGGCCCTGCTCCCACAGAGTAGGCCAAGTTGCGCCTATCCTGACGCTGCCTATCCTGTAGGATAGTCGAACGATCACGATGCCAAAGGGGTCGGACCATTGAGGTAGGCCCCTTTGGCATCGAGGTACTCCCCTGCGAGGACTCCCATTGCTCAACAACCGCGCAAGTGAAGGCTGGCTTTCCCTTCCTCATCTGTCGGTGCTTCTCGCCGTATTGCTGATCGTACTAGCGGCGGGTTATTTGGGCTGGAAGGTAAGCCAGTCGGGCGAGCAGGCCCTGCAGTTCACTTTCAACGGCCTCTCGGTGGGAGCGGTGTACGCCCTACTGGCAATGGGTTTCACCCTCGTCTACAGCACCGTCTGGTTCTTCGACCTGTACTATGGCGCTGCAGCAGCCATGGGTGCTTATGGCGTTATCTACCTGAATTCCCGGTCAGAGGGATACGCTTCTTACAACGCCGAAAACCTCTACGTCAACATCATCCTTGCGGCGGTGGTTGCGGGGGTCTTGGCTTGGGCCGTCCACGAGGCATTCTACTGGCGACTGCTGGGCCGGGTCGGACCGATAGGCGTCAGGGTCCTTGAGGGTTTAGTAGCAGCCGGTGGCGGCGTCTATGTAGGTCTTGTCCTCGCCTATCCAACCGAACTCAACATCATGCTCAGCCCCGTAGTTGGGGTCCTCACCGCTTTGGTGGCGGGCTGGGTGCTGCATCGCCTCTACCGCCAGGTATTGCCCGAGGCCAGCATCGTGCCCTTTGCGGGTTTGGCCATTCTGGCTGCAGTGCTAGGGGCCTACTGTGGGTTATTGGTTTCCGGTGCGCCTGGCTCAAGTCTGTACCTCAGCTGGGGCGTCTCCTGCCTGCTCGCAGGGTCTGTCAGCCTCGCCCTCTATCGCGGACTCTACGTGCGTATCCGTCAGAGGGCCAGATCGCCCTTGATCATGCTCGTGGCTACCTTGGGCGTTCTGCTGGCCATCGTCGCTTTGCTCACCATCCTCTTCCAGTCCACAGGCCGTCCTCTTCCGGACGCGTTTGGCAGCGAATCGTGGTCACTGGCAGGGGCAACCATCAAGGGGTTCAACGTCTTCGCTATCGGCGTGGCTATCGTGGGCTTCCTAGCGCTGCTCGTTCTTCTAAAGAAGACGGCTTTCGGCAAGGCGGTACGGGCCATCGGAGACGATGAAGAGGTCTCCAAGGTGGTGGGAATCAACACCACCGTAATTATCGCCTCGGTGTTCTTCATCGGCGCAGTCTTCGCCGCCTTGGCAGGCCTCCTCAGTGGGCACGACACCGCCATCCAACCTAAGATGGGGCTGCTGCTGTTGTTGAAAGGTTGGATTGCGTCGGTAGTGGGGGGAATGGGCAACATTTATGGTGCCATCGTAGGCGGGTTCGCCCTAGGGCTGGTAGAGCAGTTTGGAATCTGGGACCTAGCCGGCGAATGGAAGGACGCCATATCGTTCATACTGCTGATTCTGTTCCTGTCCTTCTGGCCCAAGGGTATGCTACCGAGGAAGTAGCCGAATGCTGCAACGAGTACAGATGAAGTTGCCCCCCAGCGCTCAGGGCCTTGTCGGCCTGCCCAAGGGCAACATCGAGCTGTGGGCCAACCTCTTGATTATCACTTGGGCGGTGGCCTTCATGCTGTGGCAGGGCACCGGCTTTGCCGTGATCATTGCCACCGTATTCGCCATCTGGGCTATCCTAGCCGTCAGCCTCAACCTTGTTATAGGCTTCACAGGCCTTCTTTCGGTAGGGCATGTGGGCTTTTTCGGCATAGGGGCCTACGCCGTGGCCATTCTCACCTCAGACCCCGCCTACGAGCAGTTGCGTACTGAGTCTATCCCCACATTCGGCTGGCCCTTCTTTGCTGCCCTGCCCATCAGCATGCTGGCGGCAGGGTTGGTCGCCATCGTGGTAGGCGTGGTCTTCAATCGATTCAGAGACGACATCTACGTGCTGGTGTCATTCGGGTTCGCCATCATTTCCTTCAACGTCTTCCTGAACCTGCGCAGTGTGACCAGAGGAGCATTCGGGATTCACGAGATCGCCAGGCCACAAATAGGGAGTTGGGTCTTCGACGGCGAGGTGGAGTTCCTGCTGCTGTGTCTGGTATTCCTAGCCCTTGTAATGCTGGTGACTTGGCTCATAGTCAGTTCGTCTTTTGGGCGGGTGCTCACGGCCATCCGGGAGGACGAGCAGGCCATAGAGGTCTTCGGGTACCGCGCCACCCACTACAAGCTGGCGATCTGGGTCATCTCGGCCATGCTGGCGGGGTTGGCAGGAGGACTGTTCAGCAGTTGGGCGAGTTTCATCGACCCCAACTCCTTCATTCTGCTGGAATCGGTCCTTCTGGTGGCAATCGTCATTCTTGGCGGTCTGGCCACCATATGGGGCTCCCTGCTGGGCGCCATGGCCTTCGTGCTGCTGGAAGAGGGGATGCGTTTCCTGCCTTTCGTGCCTTTGGAATACACGGGACAGGCGCGACAGGTGGTGCTCGGCATTCTTCTCGTGCTTCTGATGCTATTCAGGCCTCAAGGTCTCGTTGGGAGGTACCGGCTGTGAGCGCTTCCGGTGTGGACCGTTCTCAAGAGGTAGCCTTGGAGACTGACAAGATTTCCAAGCATTTCGGTGCCGTGAGGGCTGTTGACGACCTCAGCATCTCCATCCCTCGGGGAATCATGACTAGCATAGTCGGGCCCAACGGGTCCGGAAAGTCGACACTAGTGAACCTGCTGAGCGGGACTCTGGCGCTGGACGGAGGCGTGGTAATCATCGACGGTGTCGGCCTCAGGGTAGTCAAGGCCTACGACACGCCTGACCACGGCATTACCCGCACCTTCCAAGAGGTGCGGCTCTTCGACCAGATCAGTGTCTGGGACAACATCATGGTGGTGCTCACCAAACGTGGGCTGTTGCCCGCGCTGTTGCAACGGGCGAATGCCGCCCACAGGGCCACGGTCCAGAGGGTGCTGGAGAGCGTGGGGATGTGGGAGAAGCGAAACTCGCTGGCCATGGACCTCTCCTACGGTCAGCGCAAGCTTTTGGAAATCGGGCGAGCTATCGCCATGGACGCCGATACTTACCTGTTCGACGAGCCCTTCGCTGGCCTGTTTCCACAGATGATAGAGACGGTAAAGGCAATCGTGAGAGACCTACAGGCGCAGGGGCGCACCATCATCTTCATTTCCCACAATATGGATATCGTACGGGAATTGCCGGAGCATCTGATTGTGCTCGAAAGCGGTGCTCTGTTGGGAGAGGGAGAGGTGGACGAGGTGTTGGCCCGCCAAGAGGTAATCGAAGCCTATCTGGGGCTGTAGAGTCGCGCCTTCTTTCCGAAATGCAATGGAGATGAGCGGGATGCATACCGCACAAGGGCCAAACGGCGACAAGAAGATACTCGAGACTGTAGATGTCTCCGTACACTATGGAGTCGTGGTGGCCTTGGACCGCGTGTCAGTGGGGATACGCAAGGGTGAGATGGTGGCCATCATGGGGCCCAATGGCGCAGGTAAGTCCACGGTGCTCAAGGCGATCATGGGGCTGGCCCCGGTGGTGGGCGGTACAGTCTATTGGCGCGACAAGCCCCTCGAAGCTGCGACCCATGAGATAGTCAAACAAGGCATCTCCTTCGTGCCTCAGGGCAGACGAGTATTCACCCACCTCAGCATCGCCGAGAACTTGGAGATGGGCTGCCTGCACCTGCAGGACCGCATCGAGAAGCAGAGGAGGCTGGACTCGGTGATGGAACTCTTCCCCGTCCTATACGAGAAACGCCGTGACCTAGCCAGCCAGATGTCGGGCGGACAGCAACAGATGTTGGCCTTGGGACGTGGCCTCATGGCGTCGCCGGACCTGCTGCTGTTGGACGAACCCACGCTGGGCTTAGCCCCAATAATCGTGAAAGAGGTCTTCGAGAAAGTCGCAGAAATCAGCGACCGACTGGATACGACCATTTTCGTAGTGGAGCACAACATTAAGGGCGTCCTCGCCATAGTCGACCAAGCCTACGTACTCGCCAACGGCCGTGTCGTCCACTACGGCACCCCTGACTCCGTCCGGGATTCCGATATCCTGACACGTGTCTTCCTAGGGCAAGCTGCCGAAGAATAACCGCTACGGAAAAATGATTGGAGGGGCGCACCCGCATGGTCAGACTCGCACTAGCCGTTGCTCTGCTTCTCAGTGTCTCCCTCGCTTGCGGGGGAGGGCCTCAGGAGGTCCGGATGGGGACGGAGGGTGCCTATCCCCCGTACAACTACACCAATGACTCTGGTGAGTTGGTAGGGTTCGAGATATCGTTGGGGAACGAACTATGCCGGCGGGCGGACTTGGAGTGCACTTGGGTGCAGAACGAGTGGGACACCATCATCCACAGCCTGCTAGCGGACAACTACGACACCATCATGGCCGGTATGAGCATCACGGATGAACGAGACGAGATGATCGATTTCACTCAGCCCTATATTCCACCCAGCCCGTCCGTCTATCTCGCACTAGCCGGAGCCAGTGAAGAAGCCTTAGGCGGCAAGGTCGCCGTTCAAACCGCCACCATCCATCTCGACTACCTGCAGGACACTGGGGTAATGCCCGTGGAGTACGAGTTGGCAGAGGACATGGTTCTCTCTGTCCTGAGTGGCGAGGCAGATGTTGCGCTGGTGGACTTGGGCTTTGCTCTGGACAGCATTCAGCGTAGCGAAGGCAAGCTGTCTATCGTTGGTCCCGAAGTGAGCATCGACACCGGTATCGGTATCGGCATCCGCGAGAACGAGCGTGACTTGAAGGCCAGCCTCGACGCCGCCATCGACGCCATGAAAGAAGACGATTCCTTGAACGACCTCATCGAGGAATGGTTCGGGTCCGAGGCAGAAACCTTCTGACTTCTATGCGCAGGGGTATCTGAAGCGCGGAAGGACTGTGGGATGCCGACCACAGGCGAGACCGCTGCTGGAAGTCGTGCTAACTCTGTCGGTCGTCGTCCAACCGCCTCTCCAGTCGTTCGAGGGCCGCTTGGGTAGCGCGTAACTCACGCAACAGGTCGTTCCTGGATACAGGGGTCTCCAGTTCCCTTAAACGCTCAGCCTTGGCTTCGTCCAGGTTGTTGATGATGATGGCAATGAACATGTTGATTACGACGAACGTGCCCACCACCACAAAGCTGACGAAGTAGACCCAAGCCCACGGGTACACCGCCATGGCGGTCTCCATGACCTCCGTCCAACCCTCCAAGGTGATGATGTTGAATAGCGTCAGCACCGATATGCCAAGACTGCGCCAGTTGTCAGGGTCGTGCGCGTGGAACAGGTGATACCCCATGATGGCGTAGATGTAGACCACGATGCCCATCAACATCATCACATGGCCCACGCTGGGTATGGAGCGCACCAGCGCCGCCACGATTAGACGCAGGTCGCGGATGGTGGTGATGAGTCGCACGACTCGCAGCAGGCGGGCCAACCGGGCGATCATCGCAAAGTCACCGGTGGCAGGCACCAGCGCGAGAACGATGACCATGAAGTCGAAGATGTTCCATCCCTCGCGGAAGTAGAGGTGGGGACGGGGAGCCAACGCCAGCATCTTCAGCAGCGCCTCGGCGATGAAGATGCCCAGCGCCACCTGATTGCCCAGATGCAGCCAATCCCCGTATTCCCGCTCCACTCTTGGGGAGGTGCCCAAGCCCAGCAGTACGGCGTTGGCCAGAATCACGGCGATGATGAAGTACTCGAACCAGTTGGACCAGACAATGCGTTGGGTCAGGTGTACCACGCGCATTGCACCGGTGGGCCGAGTACTATTTCCGTTGGGTGCAGGTGCAGTCGAAAGGCTCATTAAGGCAGGCTCAAATCGGGCAGCCTCAAATCCTCAGGTTCGATCGAAGGGCGACGCGCGGTCCTATCGGACCTGCACGTGCGTCGGACATATCCACTTATCAGGCGGGCCGGAGGCCGAGCAATCGCGGTGCATCAAGACTAGCGTTACGGCCTCGCCAGATAGCTTACCCGCTGGGCGCTGGGCCCTCAAGCTGTCGAGATCGACGCCAGTCGATCCCTTAGGTCCGCTCGCTCAGCCCTTGCAGAGCGATGCCAACATCGCGTCGCAGGTTTTCGGCATTGACCCGCTCTTGGTCTACGGCTTTGAACACGTCTACGTTGAATGGGCGCCAGGAATTCCGAAGCGATCGGATGGCACCCTCTTCCCTTCCCACAGCGTCCATCAGCAGAGTGTATGCAGAAAGCAGGTGGCTGGCCTGTGGCAGGTCTCTCACCCCGAGGGCAAGCTCGGCGAAATCGAGGCTGAACTGGTCCAGCGCTCTCAGCACTTGGGTGCGGCTGCATCCACCTTCGGTACCCCGCCAATCATTGTACCCACCGTGGAAATCACTCCACTTTCCAACCAGGACGTTGTACCCACGTTCGAAGTCTAGGAGTTTCGCCAAGTTCTCTGAAGGGTCATCGTCCCCGAGCTCTTTGACAGCGTCCCTGACCTGCTTGAGCAACGCCTCGCTCTTCTCCATGTCGGCTTCCAGCTTTTCCGGGGAAGCAGGCTCCATAGCGGCCGAGGCAGCGATCAGACTTCTCAGTGCTTCGACTTCCGCTGTAGCCGCCCTGCTCAAGGCATCTATTTCATCATCGATAGCATCCAACGGTGGCAGGTCCTCGACGTCGTCGCCAATCTCCTGTAGCCCATCGGCGATCTCCGTAAGCAGTTCCTCTAGCTGGCCCGACTCCAGTTGCCCAGCTTGTTTCATCACTCTGGCATAGTCGTCATGTAGCCCATCCCACTCGTCCTTCAGTGGGGCAAACGCCTCGGAGAACTCGGCCACCTCTTCCTCTGTGGGGGCATCTTCGAACTCTTCCGTGAGCTCGTCGACCTTGTCTTCCACTTGCCTCTGCATACTGGCGGTCTGCACTCTCTTTCCCTCCACCAGCTCGAAGAAAGAGAGGTTGTTGGGTTGCCAGCGGTCCCGCAACATCCGGTAGGCAGCCTCTTCTTCCTCAGCAGCCCCGATCAGGGTATCCGCCAACTCCTTGGTGTGTTCGCTTCTGGGAAGACCTCTAGCCCTCTCGGTGACTCCATTGAATTCGACGGCGAAATCGTGCACGGCCTCGTAGACCGCGCTTCCGTCGCAGGCGGTCAGCCCAGTCCGCCATTGGTCGAACTCTTGGTGGATGCGGTCCCACTCCTCATCAAGGTTCTCTTTCTGCTGCAGGAACTCCTCCGTCGCCATGCGGGCGCTCGCGGGCAAGGGAGTGGGGGGAACGGCATAGCTAATCTCAGGGCCTATTACTGCTGGGCTTGGGTAGTCATCGGTGTCATCGCAGGCCACCATGGAGGTGAGCAGCAGCACCGCTAGGAGCAACAACAGACATGGGACCAACCGTGCTTTCATAAACTGCCTACCTATCCCCTTACCCCCACTGAATCACTCACCAGATCGTTTCTGAATTCTCCGGTGAGCAAGCGCGAGGCAGCCTCAGTCAGCGTTTCGGCCGTATCGGCCAACACCAGCAGCACTTGCCTGTCCTGATTCTGTTCGAGCACGGTGACTGCCGTCCCCTCCAGCCCCAGCTCGGGGGCGAAGGGTGTGCCCAACGTATCGTCGACGCGCACTCCCGCCGCCTGCAGGTATTGACTTACCTGAGAAACGTCCTCATACAGTCCCAGGAACACGGTGTCCCGACTTAAGTCTTCTACACCACTGATTTGCGCAGACAACCCATAGGCCGAAAGACCGTTCTTTACCTCCAGCCCGATGCCGATCAGGGAAGGCTGGGCCAACAGGATATCCAGACCGTCTTCGTAGAAATGGGGGAAGTCGGTAAGCTCATAACTGCGTTCGCTGGTTGTCAGATAGTCGGCGATGTTGGACAGCAGTATTCCATTGTCCACCAAAGTATCTTGCGGCGGCACCATGAAGGTGAAGTCGCCGATTGCCAAGACGTTGCGCCTGTCACCCCAAGCGATAGGGGAGTGCCTGTCAGCAGACTGCACTAGGGAAGATACCGTGTTCAGATCGGTAAAAGCCAAGGCCGTACCCGATGACTGGATGGGCCCTGCACCGTACAGGACAATAGAGTCCAGTCCAGCAGTGAGTTCGCCGGGCTGGAAATCTCTAACGAATATGTTGCGGAAATTCAAGTCGTGCTCCACTTGGTTGTACAGGTAGTCAGGCTGGAATTTCAGACCAAATGTCTCGGCTAGGCTGTTTGTCTGGTGGGGGCGCCCTGGGTCGGAGACCAGTAGCAGTTTCCCGCCTTTCTCCACGAACCGCTCCACCAAGGCCGTCTCTCGGGGCGTGTAAGGGTCTTGAGGCAGAATTACCATGAAGCTGTCAGCACCACGCAGCCCCGCTTCTAGGAGCTGCAATCGGGTAGCGTCCTCGGTGGGCGCGGACCCGCCTAGAAAATCCATGTCAAACCCTCGGTCCGCCACCCGCGCCTGAAGCGCTAGGAGTTCATCCACTCCGAACGCGTTGTTGTGGAGGGCATCCACCAGTAATAGACCCCCCTGCACCCTGGGCGTGGCCACGTCAAGGGACTCCACCGGGGATAGACCGGACGACGTCAGGCCCTGGACTGGGACAGTCACGCCCGGCGGAGGCTCATAATTCCCACGGTAGAAGAAAAAGTACGCGGCCCAGAAAGCGACGAGCCCCGCTACCACAGGCAACAGTAACAGTAACGCCAGTCTACGGAGCATGTCCCAAATACAGGTAGTAGAAGTTTGGGTGATTCATCTCTAGGGGCAACTGAGGCAACGGGTCCTCCTGACCCACGCTCAGAATTCCCGACAGTGCCAACTCTCGCAACGTCTCCAGCCTTGCAACCCCGTTGGAAGTCTGGCCTTTGTAGCTCTGGAGCAGGGGGTCTTCAAAATCCCGGCTTTCCCGTGGCGCTGTGAGAATCTGTGAGAGGGTAGAGTCTCCTTCGCTGGTCAATGGCTCCAGAATTCGGGCCAGGTCCTGCGCAAACCGCCTCTGTACCTCTACGTTCACATCAACCAAGGTGTAGTTGGTGATTCCGGCGAGCTCCGCCGCCTTCTCTAAGGCATCGGTCGTTGCGCCAATTTCATCCACCAAGCCCAACCGTACGGCATCTACGCCGGAGTAGATGCGGGCCTCCGCCAGTTCCTCTGCCGAGATGCGCAGCTTTCCCCTACGCTCCGCGACGACCATCTCCGCGAAGGACTGTTTCAACTGGTTGATCATGCCTATCCAGTCCCTTCTTGAAAGACCGCTTAACTTGTAGGGACCGCTATACACCAAACTTTCTTCGGGCACGGGCGGGATAAGCGGACCCACCATCGACACCACCCCTACGTTCCCCACAATGGAGGAGGACGTGGTGTACGAATGGTTTGCACCCATGGCCATCATGTACCCACCGCTGGCGACAAGGTCATCCATCGCCATCACCACCGGCTTCTCGTCGCGCAAGCTGCGGGTATCGTTATACAGGCGCTCGCTGGCTGCGGCCCCCCCTCCGGGGCTGGTCAGCTTGACCACCACCGCCTTGATGGAATCATCTTGGCGCGCATAGCTTAGGTACTCTCCAATCACATAGGCCGACTGCTCTTCGATGACGGTGAAGGGTACGTGGATTACTCCAATTTTGGGTTTCCCAGGGAAGGCGAACACGAATACCACCAAGCCCACAGCTACGCCGAGGCTGGCCATTACGAAGAAAACCACATACCAACTGATTATTGCTCGGCCTATTGCTGACAAAGCAGACACGACCTAGCGGGCGGGTTCGAGAGCGTCAGCTCTTTATGTGGGCATCGTAGGAGCATTCGGCGTCACTATCCTTAGAGTTCGATCAGGCCCACCGTGCGTTCGGCTTATCCAATGCGGCCGTAAGCTCGATGCCAACTGGGGGAAGTTGCTCTTGGCAGTCCGAACCGGTCTGCAGCTTGTATTCAGCTTAGCATACAGTCTTACGTGTTGTGTAGTCCGACTAGTGCATTCCCTCTTGTAGCCCACGAAAATAGTGCGGACGCTGTACACAGAGCCTGAGCACAACCCGGATAGCGTGACGTGGCTACCAGCCGTGCTATACTCTGCGCGGCTCCGGTGCAAGTGCCGAAATCACCCCGCGGACCGGACCTCGGCGTGTTCGCATCCGAAGTCCGGGCGGAAGAAGAAATGCCAACGGAGGTGGTATGGTCACGCTGAATATCGACCAAGAGAAGCTGACGGGAGTAAAAAAGCCGGCTGGCATCTACCTCATAGCGGTGGCCGGGCTGGTGGCCCTCTACTTCATACTCACACCATTCTTCTCCGAGTCCTTTGACGTGATGATCGTCTGGCATGCGCTGGACGTGCTGATGTTCCTCGGCTTCGGTGTAGCCTTGGGCGTCAACTACTTTCACAAGCGCGACAACGCCGACAAAGAGACAGGCAGTAACATCACGCGCCAATACCTCGAAGCTAACGTGCTCTTCTACATCACCGCTGGGCTCTCCATCATGTTCCTCTACAACTGGTTCTCGCTACTCTCTCACGGCAACAACTACCTCTACGGCAACTTTCCCGCTTGGAACCTCTGGAATATCGTCGACATAGCAGTGCCCCTAACCTTCGGGGTCACTGGTTGTCGTCTCTTGCGCGAGGGTATCCAATCCGGCGCCTAACTGACGGCCACCCTAGCCGACAATCCACAGCGGGGAGACTGCCCGAATGCCGGGCGGCATGTCGGGGTCTCCCGACGGCCGCGGGTATGTGGTGCCTCCTCGGCATAATGTCAGTCTTGGCATGCTCAAGCTCCACCCCACCGCTCTGCCCCGAAGGGACCGACCAGTGGGCGAAATATGAGCTCTTCATGGGGCGTGGCGGCGCCGATGGGGAGGTTGTGGATGACGCGGCATGGAGAGCCTTCCTAGCGGATACGGCAACCCCACGGTTCCCCGCTGGCCTCACGGTCCTCGATGCCTACGGTCAGTGGCGCACCCCGGAGGGACCGATTCGTCGGGAGCGGTCCAAGGTGTTGGTAATTCTTGCTCCACAAGGCGAAGAGCAGATGAGCCTTATCACCGAGATATCGGACGAATACAACAGCCGTTTCGGCCAAGAAGCTACGATACAGGTCACCAGCGAGGCGTGTGTGGCGTTTCGCTGATCGCCCCAACCCAGCTCCGGCGGACGGCCTTTTTATGCCAACGCTTCGCGGGCAGCCACGAGTCTGATGTAGTCGTGGACCAGTTGGTCCAAGTCACTGCCTTCCGTGTAGTTCGCAGGCACAGCCCTTTGCACCCGGCCATCTCGCACGAAAGTCTCAGCTTTGTGGCGCGCATTCCTTGTATGGGGTCTGTACACGGCGACGGATAACCCTCCCTGGTCTTTCACCAACCGAAAACAGGGGACATCTGTTACCCCGTCGCCGATGTACACCATGTTCTCGAAGGGAACGGGCCGGTCTTTCTTTTCCACATAGCGGTTGATGGCGTTGTTGTCGCTAAGGTCGTGGGCCCCCTTGTTGATGCGAAACAGGTATTGGGTCTTGGTCGTATAGTTGATGGCCAAGGCGGGCCAGACCGCTACGCCGTTCTGGTCGAACAGGAACCTTGAAGCATATATCTTGGTGAACTCGTGGGCGATGGGCGTTCCCTCAATGATCTCGGCATTGCCCGACGATACGATGTAATGCTCGACCCGAATGCCTTGGTCACGGCCATACCTGTTTACCCGGTCGAACCATTCCCGGACGCCTTCGAATAGCTCGATGTCGTGGCTCCCCGATCTGAAGTCCTCCCGCCTGACGGGGACCCCAGCCTCACTCGCCTTCTTCAGCATCTCGTACATATACATCAGTGTCCCGTCAGCTTGATGGCTCTCCGAGAGCCGGTCGACCCCTGCCCAGAAGTCATCAGGAGTCATGCCGACGTCGGGAATGAACTGGCGCTCCTGAACATTACCAGGGGCCAGAGTCCCATCGAAGTCGTACACGATGGCCATCAATATGTGCCTACGTGGCATCAGAGCTCCCTCGAACCCGACAGCGGAGCCGTTCCAGCCCACCATTTTTCATTGCCTATCGCCCATTATAGGCCGGAATGCCATGTCCGCCCCAGAGCACAAAGGTGGGGTGTCCGTGGCGGTGGGTTGGCCAGTGAGCCCGCGACTATCGAGGCCTTCCCCAAGCTCGATAGGATATGGCCACTAAGACGATTCCATCGATGTAAGTGAGGGCTATTATCACCAACGCCATCCATAGGGGAAACTGCTCTGAGGTTGAGCCGGGGCTGCTCGTCGCCACCACACCGGAGCCCGCCGCGGTTCGAGGTCTCGACACGGAGTCTCGCGGCGTGTCCGCCTGAACCAAAGCAACGGTCGGAGCGACTTCCAAGCCTTCGACAACCTCTATGCCTCCATCGAACTCTTCTCCGACGGTCTCTAACTCGTCCCGATCCCCGCCATTGGCTTGAGGCGCATGCGCCCTAGTCGTTGCTGGTTCTGTAGAGGCTAACCCAGTCCCGGCGCTGACTGTCCCTGAGTCCGGCAAGTTGCCGGTCTGGGAATCACCGCCGGCTGAGGGAACCACCGTCTCATCGCTGGGAGCCGCATCAACGGATGGGATAGAGTCAGGGACAGTCTCCGAATGGGATCCCGACACGGAGACAGCGGTTTCGCCGGGATCAAAGGCGGTCGACTCATCGGATTCCGGGGACTCCTCTTCCACGTCGGAGACATTGACGGTCATGTAAATGCTGTCGGCGCGCCCATTGGCATCTCCCACACTGACCTTCAGGAGGTAAGAGGAGCGGCTCTCGAAGTCAAGAGATTTGCTGGTCACCACCTGTCCGGTCTCGGGGTTTATGTTGAAGGCCGCCGCGCCGTCTCCCGACAGGAAGTAGACCAGCTTGTCGGCCTCCGGGTCGTCGGCGAGGACCGGCTCTCCGATGCCAACCCCCAAGGGAGAGTTCTCAGGGAGGACGAATGTGAAAACTGTCTCGTGATTGAACGCTGGAGGCTCGTCCACATCCGTCACAGCAATGCGTATCTCGATCTCGTCTCTTCCACCCCTGCCATCGCCGACACCGACTTTCAGACCGTAAGCAGGGTCCGCCTCGTAGTCCAAGACCTCCACGGTCATCATCTGGCCGGTGGCGGCCTCAATGCGGAAGGCTCCAGCATCCTCTCCTGACAGAGAATAGACCAAGCGGTCTCGCTCCGGGTCGTTCGCCATGAACAGCTCGCCTACTTTCGTTCCTTCGGGTACGTTTTCTTCCACGCTCAGCTCAATGGTGCCGAGGGGGACGAATATGGGGGGCTCGTTCACGTCAGACACGCTGATGCCCACTTCGATGAAGTCTTGCCCTCCTCTCCCGTCCTCCACGCCTAGCCGGACTCCGTAGGAAGAACGGCCCTCTCGGTCCAGCACCGCTTTCGTCCTGATTTGCCCCGTGCCAGCATCTACCCCGAAGATCATCTCATCCACCCCACTCAGAGCGTAGCTCAGCTTATCCTCGTCGCGGTCCTTGGCTTTGACCGGACTCCCGACAGCACTGCCCACTGGCGCATTTTCGGGCACATAGCGCATCGCCATCGCGCCCTCGCCAAAAACGGGGATCGAGAACTGCAACACTGTGATGGTGAGCTCGATGCTGTCCAGACCTCCCTCCAGGCTGGTAGCGTGCACTGTCACGCGGTACACACCCGGCCCTAGGTAAGTCAGGCTCCTCGCGATACGCACCTGTCCCGTCGCCGGGTCAACTTCGAAGAACGCAGAGTCCTCTCCCGTCAATAGATAGACCAAGCCATCGCCGATGAAGTCGGTCGCCTCTACCGGGTCGCCTGCTACCGCTCCCGGTCTGCCAATCTTTATCTCCCGCATCGCCTGTTCCCCCTCTTTGAAGGTCGGAGGAAAACGCAACCGCGCAGTGGTAGGCGGATCGAAGATCCCCGATGTAGCAGGGGCTACCACAACTACGAGTCGTACCGGACTTGTGGAGGCGCTCTCCGCCCTCTTATCGGTACCGATTTCATCGTCGTACACTACCGTCACCCGCAGCAACTCACCGACTTCATCCAGCGTCGGCGTATAGCTAGCTAACACAGCCCCGACGATAGGAGTCCAATTCAACGACACACCGGCCGCGGAACTCTCCCACTGCCAAGCCTCATCAGTGATGTTCCCATCAGGGTCGGTCAAGCTGGCCACCACCTCCCCACCCACTTCGGGGCTGTACGTTGAGAGGTCGACGGTACCCAATTGGTCCACTGGGCCAGTGGCGACACTACTCGCGGACTTCAGGCTGCCCATCCCATCGCGCCCGTCACGGTAGGTCACCGTCGCCCTCAACACCATTCCAGCATCGCCCGCTTCAGGAACGTAACTGGCGGACTGAGCGCCGGCTATCGGAGACCAAACCGGTTCCATCTGGCGTGGCGACCTGTCCCACTGCCAAGCCTCATCAGTGATGCCGCCATCGGGATCTCCCAACATCGCGGACACGAACACTCCCACCACAGGTGAGACTGATGACAAAGTTACCGTTCCTTGTTGGTCCACCGGAGGAGTCGGCGTGCTACTTGCCTCCCGTCCGTCCCCTGTAGCGTCGGTGTATACCACTGACACACGTAGCAGCTTGCCCGCATCGGTCGGCTGAGGCGTGTAGCCAGCGGACTCCGCCCCTGGAATGATCTCCCACGACAAAGTGCCTCCGGTTACGGAACTTTCCCACTGCCAAGACTCGCTGTTGGTGGTGCCATCGGGGTCTCTCAGCGTCGCCGAAAGCAATATCCCCACAACGGGTAAGTATGATGACAGGCCGACCGTCCCCTGTTGGTCCACGGGAGGAGTAGGCGTGCTACTCGCCTTCCGTCCGTCGCCTGTAGCGTCGGTGTATACCACTGACACACGTAGCAGCTTGCCCGCATCAGTCAGCTGAGGCGTGTAGCTAGCGGACTCCGCCCCTGGAATGGTCTCCCACGACAAAGTGCCTCCCGGCACGGAACTTTCCCACTGCCAAGACTCGCTGGTGGTGGTGCCATCGGGGTCTCTCAGCGTCGCCGAAAGCAATATCCCCACAACGGGTAAGTATGATGACAGGCCGACCGTCCCCTGTTGGTCCACGGAAGAAGTAGGCATGCTGCTCGCCTTCCGTCCATCGCCTGTAGCGTCGGTGTATACTACTGACGCACGCAGCGACTTGCCCGCATCAGTCGGCTGAGGCGTGTAGTTAGCGGACTCCACCCCAAGAATGGTGTGCCACAACAATGCCCCCTCGTCAGCGGCGGCCTCCCACTGCCACACCGGATTGGCGATACCGCTGTCGGAGTCGGCGAGTGTGGCCGTGAGCATAACGCCAACCTGCGGCACGGCAGGACTTAGGGTGACCGTGCCCGGCAAGCCCACCTGACCGGTCCCGGAACTGACCAAGCTTTTGCCACCGCCCACGACATCATCGTAGGTGGCTATCACACGCAACATCATCCCCACATCAGTGCCAATGGGCGTATAGGTGTCCCCCTCAGCAGCAGGAATATCCCCCCAAGACAGCACACCGTCGCTTCGGGAGTGTTGCCATCGCCACGTCTGAATGACAACATCGCCATCAGGGTCCGTTACCACTGCCACCAATGGCACTCCCACGTCTGGAGCTGCCGAGCTCAGTACGACCTCGCCGCGCTGGTCCACACGTTCGGTGGGTGTGCTGACGGCTGCCCTGCCCATACCGACGCCGTCGTCGTATGTGACCGTGACGCGGATTACTTTGCCGGCATCATCCGGGACTACAGGCGTATAGGTATCTGAGCCCGCGCCGATGATGGGAGCCCATATTATTGGCCCATCTCCGGCTGATCTCTCCCATAGCCACGCTCGCGGGGTGATAGGGGCATCCCGGTCAGTGAGCGTCGCCGTGATCAACTCCCCCACAATCGGCGTACGGGGCAGCAGCGTCACAGAGCCACGCCGGTCCACGCGGGCGCTTGGGGCACTGACAGCGCTCCTGCTCGTGCTCTGCCCACCTTCCCCCTCATCCTCATAGGTCATGCTAGCTCGTAGCACCTTGCCAGCATCGCTCTCGACTGGCGAGTAGGAGTTCGTGACTGCACCCGCAACGACATCCCATGTCCGTTCCCCCATCCCCGGCGAACTCTCCCATTTCCACGCTTGGTCTTGCGGACTGCCGTCAGGATGAGAGAATCTCGCCACCACGGGCTCACCGACCGTGGGCGTCGTCGGGGACAGGACTACGGTCCCAGGCTGATACACCGGAGCAGTGGAGGCACTGGTGGCAGTGCGACCGATGCCTGTACCGTCGTTGTAGGCCACCATGGCCTTCAGGCGTTTCCCTACATCTTCCGCCACTGGGATATAACTGGACGTGGTTGCGCCACCAACCTGGGCCCACACATCGACACCGTTGGCGTCCGAACTCTCCCATTGCCACCGTTCCCCGGTCACCTGGTCGTCTGGGTCCGTAAGCGTCGCCCTGACTGCTTGACCAACCTCCGGATCCTGCGTGGACAAGTCGACCATACCCGGCTGTCCCACAGCAGCTGTCGCCTCGCTCCGCGCCATCCTGCCGCTAGCAATTGCGTCGGTGTACCCCACAGAGGCTCTCAATATCATCCCGGCGACATCCGAGGATGGCGTGTAGCTCTTTGAATCGGCCCCCATGATGGGACTCCAAGACCGCACCGGCTGGGCGGGCGAGCTTTCCCATGTCCACGTTTCGCCGGTGATGCCCCCGTCGAGGTCTTCGAGGTTGGCACTTAACTCCGCACCGGCAACCGGCACGGTGGAGTCCAGCGTAACCACGCCGGGACGGCCTAGAGGCTGGGTCGGTTCGCTAGCTGCATGCCGGCTTACCGCGGTGTCGTCATAAGCCACCGTAGCCCGCAGAAGCTTGCCCCATAGGGACAAAGAGGGCGAATAGGTATGCATCGAAGCCCCATCAATATCGCCCCAGTTAGGAGGCTCGTTAGGAGGCGAGCTCTGCCACTGCCATCCGATGTTCGTCACACCCTCATCATCATCCGTGAGGGAGGCTGTAATCGCATCCCCAGCTTCCGGCGCTTCGGCGGACAACGTGACAACGCCCGGCCGGTCCACCACGCCAGTCGATGAGCTCACGGCATTCCGCCCAACTCCAGTCCCATCGTCGTAGCCCACCGTTGCCCGCAGAATCTTGCCTCCGTCGGCATCAGTCAGCGTGTAACTTTCGAGCACAGCGCCATCGATGGCAGACCAGACGGGTACTTCCTGTCTGGGAGAGTTGTGCCAATGCCACATCTCGTTGGCGACGCCAAGATCAGGGTCGATGAGGGTCGCCATGACCTCTTCACCCACGGCTAACTCGGTGTAGTTAGATAGCTCGAGAGTCCCCGGCTGGTCCACTCGTGCAGTCGCAGGACTGATTGCCTCCTTGCCAGTGCCCGTCCCATCGTCGTATGCGACCACGGCCCGCAGCAGCTTGCCCGCATCCTCCTCCACGGGCTTGTATTTGTCCGACTGCGCCCCCTGTATAGAAGTCCACATACGCTCCGACTCGGTGCCGTGCGGCGATATCTCCCACTGCCAAGAGGGGCTATCCACCACCACCGCGTCCGGGTCCACGAGCTCCGCGTCCTGCCACACGCCCACTTCCGGCATGTGTACCGTCGTGTTCCTGGACTTCACGCTGACCGTTCCCCGCTGGTCTACCCGCAAGCTGGCGGGGCTGCTGGCCATCCGCCCACTGGCCGTAACATCCGTGTAGACCACGATCGCACGTAGAAGCTTGCCGGCATCCGTGGACTCTGGCGTATAGACATTGGACGTTGCACCCCCAATCGGAGTCCAATCGGGTTCAGTCTGGTGGGGCGACATCTCCCATTGCCAAACCGGATTGACTACTCCTGGGTCGGGATCCGTCAGCATCGCCGTCAGAGGTTCGGCCACCACGGGGGTCTCTGTCCCAAGGCTGACCACACCGGGTCGGCCAACTCGGCCAGTCGCAGGGCTGAAAGCTCTCCAACCGCTACCTATGGCATCGTCGTAGGTGACTGCCGCCCGCAACTTCTTGCCTGAGTCCGCCTCTATTACCGTGTAACCGGCCGAATGTGCGCCAGGAATGGATGTCCATGCAGGCTCTCCTGCCAACGGCGAGCGTTCCCACCTCCATACCTGATTGGCCATCATGCCGTCTGGGTCTGCCAGCGTCGCTGTGACCTCTTGACCCACTTCCGGCACTTCTGGCATCACCGTCACCGTCCCAGGTTGGTCCACCCTGCCAGTCGCCCTACTCGTTGCGGTTCTGTCAGTGCCGGTGCCGTCGTCGTAGGTCGCCGTGGCTCTCAGAAGTCTCCCAGAGTCCCCAATAACTGGCGTATAGGTGGCCGCCTCGGCACCCGGAATGACGCCCCAAGACTCTTTCCCCACACCCGGCGAGCTTTCCCACCGCCAAGCTGGCGTGGTGTCGGTGATATCAGGGTCCACCAGCGTTGCGGTCAACTCGACGCCAACAACCGGCAGGTATGAAGTCAGGCCCACACTGCCTTTCTGGTCGACTCGTCCAGTGGCCAAGCTTGTTGCCGTCCTTCCGGCACCACTCGCATCGCCGTAATTGACCACTGCCCTCAACAGCTTCCCGGCATCGCCCGCCACCGGCGTGTACGTCTCCGACTGCGCACCAGAAATATCCACCCAATCAGGCGCCCCGGTTCCTGGAGAGCTCTGCCACTGCCATTCCTTATCGGCAACACTGCCATCGGGGTCGGTGAGCGTCGCCGTTACCGCAATCCCGACTTCTGGCCCGTCGCCAGACAATGTGACTGTGCCCGGTTTACCCACCCGGGAGGTGGCAGGGCTGGCCACCGTTCTCCCACTACCGGTCGTATCGTCATATGTGACCATAGCCAGCAGTAGCATTCCTTCATCGGCCGCGACAGGCGTATACGTAGCTGCCACCGCCCCGGCAACATTACTCCAAGACGGCTGCGCTTGGTCCGGCGAGCTTCGCCACTGCCAAGCAACACCAGTTACCATGCCGTCAGGGTCGTCGAGGGTCGCCATCAGCCTTATGCCTACATCGGGAACAGTTGAACTCAGCGTCACCACTCCTAGCTGGTCCACCTGCGCAGTAGCGTCACTAGTAGCCGTGCGTCCAGTCCCTGTCGCATCGTCGTAGGCCACCGCTACACGTAGCAGACGACCAGCATCACCCGCTTCTGGAACGTAACCGTTCGTGCTGGCTCCTGAAACGACCGTCCATGCCTGAGGGTCTTCATCCGGCGAGCTCTCCCACTGCCACATCCGGTTCCGAATGCCACCGTCGTCATCCGTCAGTTCTGCCATGATCGCTTCCCCTGCTACCGGCGTGCCTGTGGACAGGCTCACTACCCCCGGCCGGTCCACCGGTAAGGTTGCCGGACTGACTACTACCCTTCCACCACCTATCGCATCGTCGTACTCCGCTGTTACCCTAAGCAGCTTGCCGCCGTCATCAGAAGTGGTAGCCGTGTAGGCGGACGATGCTGCCCCCGCGATCGTCTCCCACACAGGTGTCCCATCTCTCGGAGAGCGTTCCCACTTCCACACCAAGCCCGTCACCATCCCGTCCTCGTCCGTCAGCGTTGCCGTCACCACTTCCCCAGCCACCGGCGGCGAGGGACTCACCATCAGCATTCCCTCTCGGTCCACCCGCTCCGTCGCCTCGCTGATCACACTCCTGCCAGTCCCCGTACCGTCGTCATACGTCACAATCACTCGCAGCAGCACTCCCGAATCATCATCCACCGGTGTGTAGCTGCTCGACCCTCCCCCAGCGATGACCGTCCAGACCTCAGGACCAACACCCGGAGACTTCTCCCATCGCCAGACCTGATTTGTCTCCATCCCGTCAGGGTCTTCCAGCGTCCCACGTACAGGCTTTCCCACCACCGGAGGTGACGGTGCAAGCATGACCGTGCCCTGCTGGTCCACCCGCTCAGTGGCGACGCTTCTCGCCATGCGTCCCTCACCCGTCGCGTCGCTGTACACGACGACCACTCTCAACATCTCCCCTGCATCACCCACCACTGGTGTGTAGCTCGCTGACGCCGCCGCCGAGATGGCTTCCCAGAGCGGATCGTCGATGGCAGACGAACTCTCCCACTGCCAAGCCTCCATTCCAACGTTGCCATCGGCATCAGCGAGCGTGGCCGTCATCAAAGCACCCACCTGCGGAGCGGTCGAATCCAAGGTGAGAGACCCGGGTTTCCCCACCTGCTCAGTAGCACTACTAATTTCGCTTCTCCCGCTCCCAACGCCGTCGTCATAGTTCGCCCCTGCTCGCAGCACCATCCCCTCATCCGCCGCTACCGGCGTGTAAGTCGGGTCATTCGTGTCCGAGATGTCGCTCCATACCAGCGTCGGCTCGTCCAGCGACCGCTGCCATTGCCACACCACACCGCTCAAGCCGCCGTCGGCATCTGTCAGCATCGCCGTCACTGCGAAGCCCACATCCGGCACCTCGGAGCTTAGCGTCACCTCGCCACGCTGGTCCACCCGGTCCGTCGGCACGCTAGTCGCGCTTCTGCCCGTTCCCGTACCGTCGTCGTAGCTTACCGACACCCGAAGTAGAACCCCTCCATCAGCAGGCGCCATTGGCGTGTACCTCGCAGACTCCGCCCCCGTGATGGCTCTCCACTCAGGCTCCCCCACCCCCGGTGACCTCTCCCACTGCCACGCCTCGTTCCCCAAGCCTCCATCTGCATCGGTCAGTGTCGCCGTCACCGGCTCCCCTACCACCGGCGTCTGCGATGACAGCGTCACCGCACCCCTACGGTCTACCGGATCAGTCGGCTCGCTGACCGCCGCCCGACCGATGCCCACGGTATCGTCGTAAGTCACTCGGACACGAAGCAGCTTGGCCGCGTCCACTACGTCTGGTGAGTACGTCGTCGAATCCGCTCCCGTGATAGACGTCCACGCTGCCTCGCCTAGGGCAGCAGAACTCTCCCACACCCACATCTCATTCGTGACGCCCCCATCGGCATCGCTGAGCGTCGCCGTGATCTCCTCGCCCACAACCGGGACCGTGAGGCTCAGCGTCACCATCCCACGTTGGTCCAGTGGCGCCGTACTTTCGCTGGCAGCCGTCCTCCCCCTCCCAGTTGCGTCATCGTACTTGACCGTGGCGCCTAGAAGCCTGCCCGCTAGCGACGCCGAGGGAGGGTAGGACGCCTTCTCCGCGCCGGGGATATCCTCCCAGACCCGCGGCACATCATCGGGCGAACTCTCCCACTGCCCCAAAGCACAATTTTCGTAGCTATAATTGGTGTTCGCACCATCTCGTTACCACTTTCGCTATCACAGTCATGCCTCACCCTAGCGCGATGGTTTTCTGCCTCCCCTAACCCGATCATTATTTGTGAGGCGGTGACATTTGAACTGGCGCATGTTGTTGGGTTTGGGTATTTTGGCGCTCTTGCTCCTATACAAAAAGTGTGTCTAGGGCTAGGGTAGAGGTTCGATAGAACTCTCTATGGATGACTACCGTGCGGCGTCGCGAGCCGCCCGCTTGCCAGTCTTGGTGATCCAAATCCCGCACGCCGTCCACGGGGACCGCTCGACCGTCGGAACGCCGGGGGCTTTATTTGCCCAACCTCGGGGCTCAATTCCTCAATTGTGCGCTCGCCGACCTGCTGCCCGACCACTGCCTTGTCCTAGTTGACGGCCGTCTTCCATCTGTGCCATGCGATTCTTCTCGTCATTGCCGGATTTCAAGTCGCTCTGCCCTCGTGGGTCCTCCTATGCAGCGGACCGGATGAAGAGGCTTGGGGGAGACTTCCATGCAGTTCCCTTTCGGGGCAATGCATGAAGGCACTCTCCCGCGACCTCCGGTACCTGCGGTCTATCCCCGCCCACGCGGGGGAACCCGCCTGTCCATGGCTGACCTGCTGGCCCGGGCAGGTCTAGACGTAATCAGCCCGGAGGAACGGCCGAGAATTTCTACTCTTTGTGCTCGACCACGTGACCATCGACGGCGACGATAGAGTAGGTAGCACCCTATCTATTCCTACGCAAGAGTTAGAGGCAATTGAGAAACTGGGAAGCTCATCCCGGTTACCCAATAGCCACAAACATTTCCGCTACTCTTGGACGGTGGACCTACAGGGACTCGACCGTCGTGAGGGTTCGAGTCCTTTAGCAGGCTGCGGCAGAATCGGTTTGGGGAGTCCGCTGTCGACAGGATGCTATATGGCGCGGGGCTGATGGCGGAAGATTGACCGTCTATTAAACGGTTGCATGACTACAATGAGAATTTGGTTGAGGAGTGTACCCAGCACAGAATATAGGCCGCCCCTCGGTGAGGCTTCGATATGCGATGTGGATAATGCTGTCTTGAGACGGCTCACAAAGGTGGCCTCAGGTTGACGGTTAGCGCCTCCCAGAGGACGTCCCTGCTATCATCGGGTACCTCTCGAAGTAGGAATTCCAAGAGGTCCTCCTGCCGGGGTTGTCCAAAGACCATTCGGTACACCGCAAGTGAGCGACGGAGAGCATTCAGCCGGTCCGCGTCCCGTGAAAGTGGCAGGGTAGGTGAATAGCGCTGGATGCGAGCGTCACCCCCAGTGAACACCCAATGAGGCACGAGCCCATCGTCGTCCAAGAACTCCTCATCGGCAAGCCGATAGACCAGATCCCACAGGTTGACCTGTTCAGCCCGCATAACCGAGGATCGGGCGTCACTGATCACCCTCGTCCCCACTGCTTGCGCGATATTCTTCCGGATAGCGTGGCCGTGATAGCGATGGATACGACCTTCACGTTGTTCAAGGTCGACGGGATTTGGAGGGAGATTCCAGTGAACCACAGCATGGCAATACCAATGAAAGTCGAGGCCCTCCTGCCCAACGGAGGTTGTGACGAGGACGAACGGCCAGAAGGGTGAGTTGAATGCGCGCCGCACCGCGTCTAGGTGCTCGCTTGTCTGCAGATCGGCTCCACTGAGACTTCCATTTCCGTATCGCCGGGCGAGGTGCTGACGCATGGTGAAGGTCTTTCTCGTAGTGGCCCTGTCGTCATCCCATTCCGGGACATCAAGTGTGCCGGCCCCCAATCGAAGGATTTGGCAGAGCGTTTCCACCAAAGCCGGGGGCCCTGTCGCAGCGCCGTCGGACTCCAGGATGACTTGAAAGAACTCGTGGAGTACCGCCGTGAGTCCTCCTTCAAACCCATAAGCGAGTATGCGTCGCCAGTACTCCCCCCCGCCTCCCGGTAAAGCGGGTCTGTACATGTTGCGAAGAAGACCCTCAGACGCAGGAGTTCGAAAAAGCGATCGGAAGGCATGAGCTGCGTTCATCGCTTGCATTTTGAGCCCATCGTCGGTGAGAGGCGTGGATGTGACTCGCGATAGTGCTCTGAGGGTTGCATTTGCAGGGGACCCTAACGCAAGAGAAGCCATGACCTCCAAGAGGTCTCTAGGAGGGCGACCGAGTGAGGCGGGATCGGCCAGCCCTCGTGCGACACGGCCCACTAGATATTGCCATGCCGTCGACTCTCCCGCATCTTGCTCAATATTCTTCGTCCGGATCGCAGGCGGACTTTGGAGCCACCCCATGGTCCGGTTTGATTGTCGATCAAGGAGGAGAGGGGCTACGGCGTACCAAATCTCTTGCGGTGGTCCGTCGGTTGATGCGCCATAGGTGATTCGGTCTACTTCTGGGCGCAGCCGTTCCTGTATCGCATTGAAGAGCTCGTTGGCATCCCCTTTGGGATATTGAAGAGCATCCCCTGCATCTGCGAGCGCCGCGGAGGGAGTCAAGATCGAGAACAGGGAATAGGATGTGCCGGTCACTCCCAGAAGTTGCGCCTCGTATCTTCTAGCGCTGTCGGGAATATAACGACGCTCCGCGTCATAGCTCGCCATGACCGCTATGGCCCTTGGTACCATAGCCCATGAGGAGAACACCAAGCGTTTAGTGGTTGTCCTTGCTCGCTCAAAGTCGCGTCCAAGGGAGTGTTCTGGGAGCGAAGGTGGCAACCAGAGAAGCTTGGTCAGCTGGCTTTCATCAAGATCATCCAAGAGCGCCCGCATACGACCGTTGGCGCCGTCAATCCCAAGGCGCTGTTCCAGTTTCTGCTTAGGCAGACGCAGGGTTGGGCTTGTACGGACAAGTTGTGCCACGGTGCCGTTCAGGTCCGCTTCAACAGCGGCCTTGACTCTATCTGAGAGTTTGTATCGATCCATGAACGAAAGGAGGTAGGGAGCCGATTCCCAATACTCCATTACCCCAGGAGCATCTACAGTCATCGCAACCTCGCGGGCGGCCAGATATGTCTGGACGTCCTCAACCTGAAGGTCAACCTTCATAACCCGAGGTTCCAGCATGGGGTCTCCCCCGGACAGCCTCCCTCGTCGTTCCGTTCGCGACATCACGCGCGATAGCGCACTCTGGATCTGATCGCGGCTCTGCGATAAATTGCACAGTGCCTCAAAGTCTGCGTCGCCTCCAGCCGTGACTTGCGGAAGTGCCGCCCGAAACAGTCGCAACGACTTCTGCAGAGCTTCAACAGAGCCCTCGGCACCCTCCAAGAAAGCGACCGTCTGGAGGAAGTCGCGGTAATGGTCTTCATCGGTCTCATGGCTGAGTGTATACATCTTGTATGGGGTGGCAGATAGGAGCAGCGTACGTACACTAGTATGGCCATCCTCGTACTCAAAAAGACGGTTCGCCAGCTCTCCGCTCTCAGTCTCTGGACTCAGCAGATCACGAAACCGTTGAAACTCGTCGAGGACGATTAGGTCGGGCTCCAGCGCATCGAGACAGGCATGGGCGAGAATACGCCGGAGCTTTGAGATATGGGTTTGTCTCTGTCTTACGGACTCAGGATTTAGACCTTCGGTCAACTGGTCACGTACACGCATGAACTCTTGATGGATCTCAGACCCTGGACCACCGACAGCCGATTGGAACTTCTCGACTATCCCAGCGTCGATCTCGGAGACGTGATAGTGAGATTCGTACTCCCTAAAGCGTGATACGCTCTTCAGACCGCCTAGGAAGACCTTTCTGGCGTCGTAACCCAGGTCTCCCCACGCCTGCTCGAGCATCCAGAATAGAATGACCCTTTCCTCGACCACCCCTTCAGCGCTGGCCGAGTTAAAAGAGGTACCAGGGGTGAGGGCGATCAGATTCACCGGCTTATTTAACGTGTCCAAGCGGCGTGGCAGCAACGTAATCCGCTCCGCCAGTGGCTTGGTATCGATCGAGAGACGGTGTCTGATTCGGTCGATATTCTGGCGTGCGATCGCCTGGTTTGAGCAGATGTAGATCACGTCGATGCGCCGAGTGTTCCGGGTCGTTAGGTGATCTATAGCCAGGGCTATGACACCGGCGGCCACAAGGGTCTTCCCCAGCCCGACCTCGTCCGCTACGAGGAACCGCCGGGTGCTGTCGTCCGCTTTGTACAGCCTCTCGAAGGCATACTCTGCAGTCCGTCGTTGGAAGCCCTTCAGTTCCCCTACGATTGCTTCCGCATAGCCTGGTCCTTTCGTGCTGGTCACTCTCGTACACCTCGTGCCATCCAGATGGCTTCCCAAATGGCGTCGAACTCGGCTCCGATTAACTCGGTACCCGACTCTGTCCTCCGGAGGTCTTCTATGAGAGAGGCCACATCGTTAAGCCGGCTGGGGTCGCCAGCCAACGTCTCTACCATCCGTTCAAGGAGGCCCTGAGGCCCACTGCCCCAACCGAGGGCCATGCTCTTGTCCGATACCAAATCGCTGAGGTCACCAAACGACACCTCCTGGTCTGGAGATAGCAGTAGCCAAAGCAACTGCATGAAACGTTCACGATCTCGCAGCATGGTAGCAAGTAGTCGTGGTAGACGGTCCTCGGGCAGGCCTGTCATCTCTATGGTCCGAGCGAAACGCCTTTGGCCGGACATGCCGCCAACTGTGGCCTGTATTTCTATCCCGAGAAATTTTGAGAGTTCCACCAGCGATAGATCCAAGAATTGCATGCCACTCTCTAAAGGTCGCTGATGAATGGGTGAAAGGGTCGCTGGCCAGCAGCTAACTCTTCGTACCTCCCCCGGCAGGTCGCGCAGGTCACCTATTTTCAGTTGCAGGTTGTACCGGCCAGAGCTAGATGCCTCCACCTTTGCCGTTAGGTGGACTTTTGCTATGGCCTCGGCTGCACCATCTAGCAACCTCTCAAGATGGATTCCGTTCTCATCCTCTAATACGGTTCCCGCCTCGCTTGGGTCGAATGGAGCAATTAGGCTGCGAAACGTTCCAGCTTCTCCCTGGCTGGGAGGCTTTAGCAACGCATCAATGCCGAAGCGACTCTTTCTGCCGGCAAACTCAACCATGAATTCGACGTTCCGAGGAGGGTTACCTAACGCCGCTTTCGTGGCATTTGCTGACCCTATACATACGCGGGCATCCCATCCATCGTCGACCACGAAAATCTTCGCGTGAAGACCTGCCAGTCTGGGAAGTGAATCTTCAGAATCTTCTGGCTCTGGCTCTAATCCAGAGCGGAAGGCGTAGACCTCATCGAACATGCCGACCACGTCGGTTGGCGCAGTGAGTAGCGATTCCCGTCGGCTGATAAGGACAGAACGCTCCCGATGGTGCTGGATCGACCGCAGGAACTCCGCGTCCAGAAACGGGGAGATTAACAGCAGAGGACGGTGTTCCAAGTCGGGATAGGGAGGATTGGTACGGTTGACACCGAATGACAGGAAGCGGTTCAGCTTAAGCCCTTCTGGCTCTTCGAAACGAACCCGCCTCAGCTCATCAGATAGGACTTCGAGACTTTCCTCTTGCGTACTTGAGAGGGGTTGTGACGCCAGTGAGGGCAGAGTGCGGACGAAATTCGAGAGTGGGTCATTGAGCGAGTACCCCCGGACCCTGCCTGCAACGAGTTCACCATCTAGCACGAGAGATGCGTCCCACGAAGTATCGAAAGTCAAGTTGCGGGATTGACAGACTAAACGGTATCTGACCGCATCATTCCCTGATCCTTGCCTCCCCAAGTAGCGGAGAACCCACACCTTGGGATGGAATACACCTCCCAACTGATGCCGACGAGGAGGTGGGAAGGCCGCAACAACCGAGTCCTCGATAAAGGCCAGTGCCGGTTGGCCAGCACGAGGCACCCCCGTTCGACCTCCGTGGCAGAAAACGACGATCTTATCTGCATACCTGCGAGCACTCTCGAGCAATGACAGAGGGTCGGTAGCCAGTTGTCCGTCCTGATCCTGGGCGTCCCGAAAGGTAAATGCGAGTGGCACCGCCAGGAGGGTCATTAAGTCTAAAGTGAACGTGGTGCCGATCGCGCGGTCCAAGATGTAACCTTCTGGAGGACGAAGAGTATCCATGAACAGCCGACGTTGACTCGCTTCGAACACTAGCCTCGTTCCAAGCCCGTCAATATGTCGGAAGCAATACGTTGCACCTGGGTCCAGCGGAACTCCAGGCGCGCTGACGTTGGGTAGCCCTGTCGTCGATCACGGGACTCGGCATATGTCAGGCGCGCGCGACCCCCTTTTAGGGCGTGCTCTCGCACACGAATGAGTAACCGGGCATCGACTTGTCCGGCGATGGATCGGGCCCTTGGGCCGATAACGAGTTGATACCAGTGATCGGCGAACTCTCGCGTGCTGGTGCGCAGTCTAGGGTTTACGCTTAGGAGCCTCATCCACATTGAACGACGGTCCCATTGTTCGAGATCGGAACCCAAGGCGGACAGATATTGGGACCACTGGTCCAATCCAGTGGAGTATCTGGCGACGCCCTCATCATCATCCAAACACTCGGCCAACATTAGGTCATATAGGAGTAGTGCTCCTTGGTGTACAAGGCTGAATAGACGAATGTCGTGCAGCCACTCCCGAACGGATACCGGTGCCGTGTGAGCCGCTGGGTGATCCCAAGGGTAATCTGCTCCCCCCATTTCGTCGCAAGTACTGGTCTGGAGGATGTGCGCGAGATAGCTTCCAGGGTGCGTGAAGACAATGCGTTCACGGAGGAACCACCCGTCCTCGGGCCGAAGAGCGAAAGATGTTTCCGTTGGAAATTGTGCCGGAGGGGCCGGGACTGAGACCCAGTTCCCTCGAACATCATCAGAGGCCTCGTCGCGGCGACCCTCAACCGGCTCATTCAGAGCCCGAGAGGCCAAGTACCAGCGAGACGGGCGTTCGAGGTTCGAGAAGTAGGACTGAATTGACCCTCGATACCGATTGATCCCCCACCTAGAGAGACCTAACCAGTAGATTGACAAAGGCCATCTCTGGAGGTTCCCGCCCGCCTGACGTCCAATGACACCTTCGTTCGGTCCGTGGGCATTGTTCAAGGCGTTGAGGTGCTGCAGTTGCAACCTTCGGGCTGTATCTTCGGCACGGCGAGGCGTGCCAGCTTCGACCATTTGGAGAATCCAGGGTATGAACAGGAAATAGCGAGCCCTCGTCTGGATGGTGCTGGTCCCGGGGAACAGTGTGTCAGCCATCGCGTCGCGGACACTGCCAATCCCCAGCTCATCAAGGGTTCCCGGGTCGTTCAGTGCTGATACCAGTTCGAGCACAGCCCGGCGTTCGTGCTCGCTGCTATCCAACCAGCCTAGGGTTGATGTTGACACTACGTCCATGCCTCATTTACAGAGTGCCTCATAAGAGGTCGAGCCCAACGAGAGAGGATCCTCCTCTTGCGGATGTTTGCGAGAGGGTCTCTCGAGATCGAATCCAAAAGGTCGCGAGCGAAAGTCCTCACTGACATCGCCGCTCGCGAGTGCCTGCGGTCGAACGGGGCCACGGTCCGGAACGGTGACACCCGGTGCGCATCACGGACCACAGCCGTGGAGCTATAACCACATGCACCCCTAGAGAGGCTAACTCTGGGCCGGCCTAAAGCCAGATTGGTGAAGAATGAGGCTTGCCTGCGCAGGAATTGCATTCTACTATTAGAGTTCCTACATTTCACGGGCAGAAGCAGTAGAGGCGGGGTCTTCCTCACTATCGCCTAAAAACAGCCTCCTCATACGTTGAAGAAAGCCGTGTCTCTCTCGGTATATCATGCCTAATGGCCCCTTCGATTTGGGTTCTTCCTGAATGCCAACTTCGCGGAAGACCACGTTTTGCAGTCCAAACGGAGTGGTAGGAAATCGCCATAATTCGTGCTCCTCATCGTCGAACCCGGCCCCTTGAGACCCTGTAGTTTCCAACAACGAAGGTCGGACAGTGCAAGGTACATCCCTGCACGCAATCCATAAGATAAGGGTCCTGGTGTAGCAAAAGTTTACACGGCTGCGGACGCGCGATCAGGTTCCATCACTTTGTGACCACCGGCGACCGACCGAGCTATGCCAGTTCTCCATTGTCGATGCGTGTCCGTATTCTCTGCCCTGAACACTAAAGACTCTGCCCTTTGCGCTTCGCTTTTGCTGACTCGACCAACCCTAACTGCTCTGTCCGTCAAGGAAGAGGTAGCCTTTCCAGGTGACCATTCCTCATCAGCGAGAAAAAGTGGTCCTCAATCTGACGCACTATTGGAGGGACCCTGACATGAAGTCCGAGCTCAATATTCCTGAGTTGAGCGGCCTCGGTGAAGTTTGCCGAAGTAACTAGAGCTTCCGTAGAATCTACAGCCACGCACTTAGCGTGTAGGGCACTCCGGGCGCCTCTATCTGGCGATAACGATCTGGGGTCATAATAGATGCGCGGCAACCTTGTACCAGGCCATTCTGCTTCAACAAATCTAGCGGCGTATGCCCTCAGTATTTGGGATGTGCGAGTGGTGTTGCCAATTTCTCTTCGGATATCAACGCACAAGACGACTTCCAGATCTTCCATTTCATCTAATCGAGAGGCTAAGGCTTGGAAAATTGAGCGCCCTTGATGGATCGCAAACCCAACGGCGAGAACACTGCGATCTGCTCTGGCGAACATCTGGCGGACGACCACTCCGGTATCCCGGAACATAGTCATGGCGTCGGGTCCGGTAATGACGACATCGATTTGCCGTGAATCCTCGCCTACTATCGTTCGTCCCTCCAGATGGGCCCTGAGCACCACGGCCATTTGCGAGGGGCTCAGGGCCTGGGCATCAAGGTCGGAGAGATATGGGCATAAGAGTTTCGCATTAGGCGTCCCGATGTGATTGCTCAACCCCAGTTCCGTAAATGGAGAGTTGAGGAGTCCAGATTCCAGCAAATCGGCGACCTTCGCCAATTCTGGTTCGTCTAAGCCCCTAAGCGCATGAGGTAGTGTCATAAAACTAGCTTAGGCAACCTGAAGAAGGCAGAGTCGAGAGTGCCTACCGTAGGAACTACTAGGGCACGGTCCAGGAAATCATTGCGCTGTTCACAACTGGTTTCCGACGTTAGAAGACACCCATGACACGCCGCTCCCTGCAGGGGGCGCTGTTCTAGAAGAGAACTGGGATCGTGTTCAGCACATATCGGATCGTTCGAGCAGAGCAAGTTGTCCCTGTAGGCAGTTAGCAGATAATGAAGTAATCGGCGACCAGCTTGCACCAATCCACCCAAGGTTCCTTCTGAATCCGAAGACCCAGTATAGATCAGGATGCCGTATCCCTGGTTACCTGCGTACACGCGTTCCCGCAGAGAGCTGGCGGGATAGCCACAATCAAGAGCTATAGCCGTCATGAACATGTGGGAAAGAGAGTGGAGCATTATATAAGGCAATCCCGGGAACCACCTCCCACCATCCAGGCCCCGTTCGCTGGCATAAGTTTGCCATCCTGTTCTCAATGTCCATCCCCGGTTCTTCACACCTGGCTGGGCCAACCAAGCCTCGATGCTCTCTGGCTTAAACGAAAGGAACAGACCTTCCCCGCGATTTTCTACAGCGGGTAACCAAGTGATGGAATCGGCGAGCGACGCCCTGATTACCTCGAGGTCAAGCTCTCCTTCACTGTCGGGGTTGCTGGACTCGAATCGCGTAAAGCCCAGTAATGAAACCACCTCACGCAATCGATGCACCAAAACCACTTTGTCCAAGCCCTGGCACAATTGATCGCCGACCGGGTCTGACCCCCAGTCTGAAATAGTCTCTGCGTGGAATTTCGACCGCGCGTCGTCCTCGCCGATTACGGCGTCACCTTTGTTGAGAATAGCAAACTCCGCAGTCTTAACAGGCATGTCCGCAACTTCGCTGTCTCCTTCCTGTCTCTCAAACTCGGCAACGACAGCATCATCACCAACGCCTTCGAAAACTGCGCCCAGCTCTGGCGAGCTTCTGAATCTGGCCAACATTCCTACGGAACTTAGGGCCCTTAAGGTGACCAAGTGATTTGCTACTTTGGCAGCTAGCACCGCGTCGAATTCCGGTAGCGAAATCACGTTCAGAAGTTGAGGGAAGTAAGCGTTACTTGCTGTTCGAACCAGAAGCCGATAGTTCTCGGTGCACTCCTCCGTCGCATACTGCCCTATCCATGGACGTCTCCCATGGCACCGACCAAGGGCACTGGTCTCCACGCCCAACGCCTCATACAGAGGACGTTCCTCCCCGCAGTCGCACACGCCAAGGGTGTCCGTGATATCGCCGCTGGTGCCCCGTTCCTCTAGCCAAAGAGGACGCTGACAATTGTTGCTGTTACTGTGAATAAAGCCGCGCCAGTTCAAGTCGTTGATGTGCCCGCGCTTACATCCACAGACGAAGCGGACTGAGACGACTGCATTGCGGCTACCATCCTCGTCGACGAAGCGGCGGTTGCTCAGATTGGACCACTGCACAAGACGCCGGCGCCTCCACTGGGGATTGCGAGGTGACGGATAGGACCTTCTGACAATGAACCAAGTTGGGAATATACGAGCGCCGACTGGTGCCGGGCTGTCTGCGTTGTCTTCATGCCTGGGGGGTGTATAGAGGTCCAATGCAGGCACGTTCAGTAACCGTCGCAGTTTCGCGACTAAACGGGGTTCGTCTATCCTCTCACGCCTTTGATAAGCCCATTCGTCCAATCCAGAGACCATGACGGAGTAGTCAGGCAGGTCAATCATCGAACCCGGCCCATAGGTTGTGACCAATTGACTTTGTCTTATAAAGTCGTTCGCCATTGAATCTCCTAAGCCATGTCGTTGCCCTCAGGCGTCTTCACTGCAAGCAGGACGCCAGGCTCAACGTCACGGAGTGAGCGAGGAGCCCGAAAGCGAAGCTGGGTTTCATTCAACGTGTTTCGATCCGGATCAATCATTTCTCGAAGTAAAGGGGTGGAAACGCCTTGCTCGCGGCGATTGTAGCCGAAGGTGACACCACCAACACCTGCGTCTCGGGCCAAGCTTGCCCACTCGTCCACTAGACTCTGGATTCGGCTCGTTACATGAGTGCCGAAATCTGGGGGCAAGCCGTCGGTGTGTCTTTGTGCGCGTTCACCAACAGCCCTAGCAATTTCAGTCGTTTCCTGATCGTGAGACTCGACCTGTGCAGCAGCGATGCCCGGTGTCAGTGCTCGTATGCCAAGGCGAGACAGTGCGACGGAGACGGCGGGTAGAGCCCGGTCCATGGCCCGCGGGGAGAATGGGGTGACGCTGGTTGCTTCCACGTTGCGGTAGAAGGACTCATGGTAGTTGGAGAAGCGCTCATAGTGCGACCGGTCCCTAGGCTTGTGAATGTTCAACAGGGTAACTACTAGCCCTGGCCTAGATGCATCCCGACCGACTCGGCTAGTAGCCTGTATGTACTCCGAGGTGGTCTTGGGCTGCCCCGCGACAACCATAAGGCCCAATCTGGTAATGTCCAGGCCGACAGAAATCATGTTGGTAGCTAAAGCCACATCCACTGACTCTCTGTTCTCTGCACCCAGATCAAGCCTCCGCTTTGCTTCCGCTACCCGAGCTGTACCGACCCGGGAAGTAAGTTCCACAGGTTCGACCGATATCTGCCTGTCACTAAACATTCCATGGGGTTCGTTGAGACGCTTGCGTTGGGAATAGGTCAGCAATCTCGAGCTGATCTCGTCTTCCACGATCCTTCTGGCACTGCCCAATTCCCGTAGGGCGTTGAAATAGGCGATAGTTGTCAAGTAGGGATCAGCCGGGTTGGGTTGGGATGTCGGGTCCGACAGAGCCCGAGCTGCGCTTGCAGCCGCCATGAGCGTGGTTGTGCTACGTAAGAACACAACTCTTGGTCCCCTTCCCAATGCTGCTACACCTAGGTAGAGCCGACCATTGGCTTCTGTGACCGGTACTTGTTTCGCGAAGAAGGAGTTACGTCGGTCGATTCCAGGAGCAGGAAATACTTCGGTCGTCCTGCGGTCGAAGAGTGCTTGTATTTGTTTCCTTGCGAGCCGCGCCGTCGCAGTCGAAGCGATAATTTTCGGTCTGACCGCCTTGCCTCCGACCTGGCGCGTGCACAGATGGTCAATCGCGGTCTCATACAGGCCCGCCATTGTGCCAAGGGGTCCTGAAATGAGGTGCAGTTCATCCTGAATTATCAAGTCAGGCGGAAGAGGGTTCTCGGGATCGCCACCGCGGAAGAAGCCGGCCGTTTCGCCGGTCCAGGGTAGCGCTGCGAACTTATCGGCCGTAGCGATCATGAAACACGGCAGCCGATCATAAATGGGTTCGTCAACCGAAACGATTGGGAGGTAACGTTCACTGCCGTTAAACTCGCACTTCCTTTGACTACAATTTATCTGCAAATTCTTGGGTGCATCGCTATTTGGATATAGGTGGAACGAATTCCTGCCGAACCGACTGCCGCACCAGGGGCATTGTTCCAATGGGACCGGTGGGTCCAGCGAACTGTCCCGCATGAATCGTAGGGTCTTGACTCGGGCGGAGTTCCCGCTGGGGTCTCCTTTTCGACCCATATAGTTCGGTGTTGCTGCTCTTCCTACCCAGAGAGCGATCTCGAACGGCCAGTCACCTAACTTGTCTACCGCCTTCTCTCGTTCGAGCTCTAGGGCGCAGATGAGGGCCGCTGCACGGCCGAGTTGATCCAGGGTCAGTAGTCGAAGAGTGTAACGCATCAATACCGACAGGCCCCGATACGCCGGACCAGGGTTCTGCAACCGCCTCAGGACGATGGTAAAGGCAGCCAACCCCAGGTAGGCCTCCGTCTTGCCTCCCCCTGTCGGGAAGAAGAGAAGGTCGACAAATTCTCGTTCGACGTGTGTGGGGTTCGCAATTCCGCGTAAATTCATTAACAGATACGCCAACTGGAATGGTCGCCATGCCGGAGCGGGAACTTGGGCAGGCGTGATGCCTTGCTCGAGGGCGCGCCGACGACGACCGGAGGCAGCCATCGCCCGATTGGCTATGCGAAAGGCCTCGAGCACATCGGGTTCAGCCAGCATGTCGATGCCGGCTTCTATACGTGTAGCCGCCTGACTGGCCCGGGATACAAGTTCATCGGCTACTTCGCGCCGGCGGCCTGTGAACTGTTGGGCCTCGCTCTTCTGAGTCTCAATCCAGTCGCGGTACTGGGAAACCAAAGGACTCAGCAAGCCCTTGGCTGTGTTGGCGTCTCCCACGGAACCGAGTGCCTCCATGCCGAACTCGACACCCTGGATTGCTTCCGGCTCGGTCCGCTCTACTGTGGCCTGTGGCATCCACTCAGTCCTGACGTGGCTGCACTTACCGTCCGACGCTTCGGCGCTGGAGGAGACGTTGTGTCCTGTTGCGTATTCGGCAACATCCCTGTAATGCAGGTCAGCAAGGCGCTCGTCCCAGTCTTCGCTGTCCAATCCGTGGGGATTAGGCCGGGAAACTAAGGGCCGGTCGGCCGTCACGCTCATCTCTACCTGGAAGGCGGATGCCGCATCCTGAAGGTCTCGATCTTCAATCGGCTTTCGGCGGTTAACGACGAATATAGACACTGCTCGTACGGTTTGTTCTCCATCAAAGTCCCGTATGGTGGTTGGACGGATCAAGCAAGTCAGTTCGAGGCCATCATTATCGGGAAGTGGGAACGATGTGGGGGTCCCTGCCTGTACAGTAGCAAGATCTATCGGCAGGTTGTCCTTGCGCGGACGCCGTATCCAGGTTAACTGTCGCTTCTCCGTTCCGTCGGCTTCTTGAGCGGATGAGTCTTCTCCCGGTTGAGAGGGGGTATTTTCGGGACCATCCGACTGGGGCCTGTAATCACCCCATTGTACGGAAACGTCCAATACTCGGGTTTCGTCATCTACAAGGATGCTCAGGCCAATAGAGGACGGCAGGAAGTTGCGCTTCCCGCTCCCTCGGTCCGGGGCCGAAGAGTCGTCGCTACCCGAAGTGTCTTCCTCCGGTGCGTCCATTTCCTCTTCAGCATCCTGAGCCCGCTGCTCGGATGGAGCACCAGTGGACACCAGGAATCCGGTGAGATACCACCGGGATGGAGCTTGGGGCAGTCGCTCTTCCTGGAGATGTGCGTCCTCGGGACGGGGCCCGATCAGGTCGACCCTCAGGGCGTCAATCAGGTACTGGCGCGCATCCGCGCTGTGCGTGATGGTAGCGCTGGGAGTTTGGGTCATTTGCCCACCTTCTCTAGCTAGGACTTGAGGCCTGCAAGGCGCTCCGCTTCAGCACGTTGAGCGTTGAGAGCCATGAGCCGGGCAAGCACATCGTCACGTACCTCGTCGGGCCAGCGATAGCGCCACGGCTTTTTCCTCCGGCCCCATTCCTCTTCATCGATCTGGTAGTCTAGCAAGAACTCACAATCTGTAGAGATATCATTCCAACTGTAGGCGTTGAGCATAGCCCGATCCATAGCCTCGTGAAGTTTTCGGAGTTCGGCCACCTTGGCGCTTCGTTCTTCGGGGTCATGGAACCGGTTGTATGTCTTGGTGAGGCCCTCATTGTTCTCTAGCATGAGCTTGGCTCGAAACTCGTAGTATTCCTTGCCCGACTCCTCCAGCAGTGGGTGTTTGTCCCATCCCTCAGGCAACGGGAAGGTCTCAAAACAATCGGAAGGAGTGTATCGCAACCTATCTTCTAACGAAGAGCCGAAGAACCTAGCCCAGACCTCGTGGGAGCGGGATTGGAGGGCTGCGAAGGCTGCATATGATTCGAACGGGAAAACGGCAAGCGTATTGGCGAAGACCATACTTGAAGGGAGGAACGTGAAGGCGAGGTGCGACGTGGCACCACAGTTAATGACGATCACACGATCAAGCCCAGCAATGGCCGTTTGCAATTCCGGTCTGGGACGAATGAACTGCCACCATTTAGTTTTGGCTCCAACATCATTTTGGCTCATGCGCTCGGGTTTCACTTTTTGTTCTACCAGCTTCATCAGATCTGGCCAATGGTATCGACACAATTGCTCATCATGTGAGCCGAAATCGACTACGTACCTATGATATGTGTGATCTGGTTTCGTGTTAACTTCTTCGCCCCCAATATATGGGAATATAACTTCCTGGTTGCGACGGTCCCTTCCAATGAAATCGTGCATTTCTGAGATAGGGTTTGCAATTCCTTTTTTGTCGGAGTCGTCGAAAGTAAAGCCCATCCCAAGAATGATGCTTCCTTGAAAACTCTTTCCCGAGTTGGCAACCAGTGTGGCTGGGTCCTCATGATTCTCATCGTGGAACAGGAACGCGGAAATTATGTTGACTTCTTTGCTGTCAATTGTTTTGCGATTGTTGGCAGAACCTTTAGCGACATGAACTACGCTTACAACGACCGCCGCTTCGCCGGGCCACTGTATTCGTCGTTCTACCCTGTAAATCTCTCCTCCATTCTTACAAATCCAGCGAAGACCGGTTGACCGCGTATCACCCTGACCAATGGTGTTGGTAGCTATTAGCCCAAAGGTTCCCCCTTGCCGGAGCAAATCGAAGGCCCGCCGGTAGAAGTGGGCGACCAGGTCAGCGTTCCCATGGCTTCCGACATGAATTTCTTTCAGCCAGTCCAGGTAACTTTCGGGGTTAGAGTTAGCGATGGTGTTTTTTCCTGCGAACGGTGGATTTCCTACGATGACATCGAAGCCAGGATTGGCCCTGTCGAAAACTTCGGGGAACTCGATCTCCCAGTGAAACGGTTCAACGCCTACGCTCCTTTCAGTCAAACCAGAAGCCGACCCATCACCGAGGTGTTGGAGTATTTGGTCAGCGTATTTCTTGCGTCTATCCTCACGCTGCTTATGCTTCTCTTCTCGAAAGAACGCGTCAATGACCAACCCACCGAACTGGCGGACGCTTTGAAGTTCCTCCTCTGTTTCCGCCAAGAGATCAAGGAGCTCCTGTTCCGTAGCTTCGACTCCTATTTCGCGGATCACCTGGCGAGTTTGGGAAACTCGTTCCACATGTCTTCTCACCGGTATCGTTTCTGCCCCCAGCTGTAGGGGCGAAGTGTCCCTTTTCCAATGAAACCCTTCAATCTGTTGTCGGGTGAGGCCTACCAGAGAGTCGCCATGCCAAAGGGCATGGTCAACGAAGGTGAATTCCTGGTCTTTTGCCAGGGTTGCCAACCAGAGAGAGAGCCTCGCCAGGTCGACGGCCATGGGGTTCCTGTCCACGCCATATAGGCACCGTTGTGCTACCAGGCGTCGCGCGTGGATCAACTCATCCTCATCCTCCGGCAAGGCCTTCGGCCTACCGTGGATGTTCCAAGCCTCCACCAGCTTGGCGGAAAGTTGCCGGCACGCCTCCACCAGGAAGGCCCCCGACCCTATGGCCGGGTCCAGGACTTTCAATTCCAGAATCTCTTCGGGTCTCGGAAAGGGGCCAAGTCGTTCGAGTACCGGCCTCAAGGCCTCCGATACGATCGGCTCGGTCAGTGAACGGGGGGTGTAATGGCTTCCAGACCGCCGTCGTTCGTCGGTCGGCTGCAATACCGGGACGCCGGGAGGCAGAATGTCAGGGGTGGCGTCCCGGTCAATCCTGCGGTCAAGGGCAGCCACTATCTCTTCAGGGCTCTTGGTTTCCCTAAGGGCCCGCGCCTCGCCATCCGGAATGTTTCGGCCCGCAGCGTTTTGCAGAGCGGTCACCCTCTGCGTAGCGCCCGTACTGAGAAGTTCGTCCAGATCCACGACGACCGCAGCCCCGGTTCGCTTCTGTGACCGCATAGCGATGGATCGGCCCGAAGTTACCTCAATCCTGAACCCCATGATTGCTTCGTACACTGAGCCGATCTGCTCCACGTCCAGGGTCCGGTAAGACAACCGCTCTCCGTCCAGCATCATCAAGTTCTGGAGAACCTTCCACACTGTGGCGTCGGGCACCATGGGGATATCACCCCCACCGTCAGGCACTCTCCCTTCCAGGAACGGAAATCGGGCAGGATCGAACAGGCTGCCCTGCCGGGCAACGAATGTGAGGTCGTCGTGCCGCCCGCCGCCATGCACCAAGCGAAACAGGGCCAGCAATTGGGCCCACGCCCCAAACCGTTGGTCCATGGTGTCGGGCCATGCGGCGGCATCGGCCCTGAGTCGGGAGAACAACCCGCTTAACGAATAGTGTTGTTGATACACAGGATGATCCGACATCAGGCCCCGGTCTTCGGCGTAAAGGACGAACACTAAACGCATCAGCGCGGTTATGAGTCCACCATAGAGATGGTCTGGGTCCCGTTCTGCAAGTCCCGCCAAGTCTCCTTTGCCCAAGCGGGCATCTGCTGCGATGAAGCCTCGCAGAAGTTCGTAGAGAGCTCCGAGAACCTGCCTCGACAGCCTGGTTGAGACCTCGGCTTGCGCCTCCCTGCTTTTCGCCAGTAGGGACGCCAGCGAGGATTCTCGTCTACCTCCGAAGAGGGTATCTGCCGAGAGAAGCATCTCGAAGGCGGCAAGGATTGGCCTTCCTGCCGTCTGGGCCATTTCAGAGAAATTGAAGGTGATGTGCCCCGATGTCTCACCCTGCGGAGCGTAAGTCAGCCTGATGAGTTCATCGTTGCAGAGAAGGCCAATGGGAATTCGCGTTTCCCGCAGCAATCGTTCGAACCGGGCCTGCCTAGTTGCGTTCCAGCTGTCTTCGTCCCCCGGCGCGGTGTCCAAATCTGCGCCGGGGGGCTCCGTACGGATCAGCATCATCCATGGACGGTCCCCTTGGCCGGGAGATGGTATTGCCCAGGTCGCGGAAAGGACCACCCGCAGCTCTGGTAGGGGTATTTCCAGTGCATCCCTTGCCGTCTCCGCATCTACCAGATCGTCCTCGTTCCAGTCTAACCACTCAAGGAACAGCTGGCGGATGTCGGGAATCCTCCATCGCGTTGTTGCGCCCCTCCCGGATTCTTCAAGCAGTTGCCGAAATTCCCGCTGGCGCCCAACAACATTTCGGTCAGGGAAAACCTGAGCGTCCACCATCACCGTGGGGGCTACCACTAGGCCCACTGGCTGGACGAAGCCCAACCATTCGTGGTGACCAGCTATCAGGTTTTGCTTAAGTAGGTCAGTCATGGCTCAACCTGTCTTTGGCCAAAGATAAACGACACCGATGGGATCCATGCGATGGGCTTGCACCGTGTAAGATTCGATGATGCGCTGCGGTTCCCCGAGGAGTTCTCTTTCGATTTCCTCAAGCCGCCGCTGCCATGCCCTGCGGTCTGCTTGATACTGCCGTATTTCGTCTTCGTTGAAGCCCAGCGCCAGTTGCCGCCCCTCGGTTCCCAGTGCTTCCTCGATTCTTTCTTTCTGGCCTTCGAGGAGTTCCCGCATCCCCGTACTCTCCGACTCCCCGCGTTGGGACAAGAGGGATGCGGAGCGTTTCAAGAGGTCCGCTGCGCGGGTCTCGAGATGGGGTAGCAGGTCGGCTATGTCCTGTTGCGCTGACGCCGCCACACGTGCCTCGACCTGATTGGAAATCGGATACTGGCCTGCCTCATCCAAAGCTACTTGGAGTGACCCCAAGGTTTCCTGTTCCGCAGTTCTGCCATAAGGAGTTAAAGGGCTTGTCCGCTGGCTGGGGTCGGTCCAACGCGCCGTAACCGGCACGATTTCTTCATGCAACCTTGCGGCTCGCGGACCGTAGACTGAAAGTCGACCGAGGAGTACAACTCTCGGAATCGAGTCTGGAGACGCAGTTAAGCAAGCCTTGGACAAGTCATGATGGATTAGTCCTTGGGCAGTAAACCGGCTGAGAAGGCGCTGCGCGACTCGGTGCTCCAAATGAAGGTGAACCGCGTTATCGCCTAGTCGCCCAGCATCCTGAAAGACCACGGGACGCGCGGGAGAGCGGCGCCTCCATTCCCCGAGCGTCTCTCCCCGCCCCTTCCGGGGGCGCAGGGTGTCGAGGGCACCTGTCCAGCCAGAGTCCTGGACCAAGGCTTGGGAGTCTGCCGGGAAGCGATACGTGGGTGGAACGCCGGGTGCGGGTGTTTCGCTGGGGTTTATCTCAGTTAGACCGGGAGCTCTGGCAAGCCTTAGGCTCATAGAAAGAGTCTGTCGAAACTGAGCAGGGGTTATCCCGATGTGCCTCCGAGACCTTTCGAGCCTGGTTCTGAGTTGGTCTACATCCCTGATTAGCTTCTGTTGGCGGGAGCGGGCGTCCTCCAGTTCTTCCTCAATGACCGTCTGCCTTTCCCCGGGGTCTTCGCTGAGGATAGACGCCGCTAGTTCCTCAATCTGGTCCCGACGCAGCCCCTCCCTACCAATGCGGTCAGCTATGCGTCCCTCCAAGACCTTAGCCGCACTACCTAGCTCCTCTCGAATAGTTTCTGCCTTCTTGACCAACACCTCGAGGACTCTGTCTTCTGGCCGCTGGGTAAACACAAAGTAGTGGCAGAATACCTCATCGGCAGGCTGCAGTTTACGGTCGATTCGTCCATTGCGTTGGTCCAGCCGCCCCGGGTTCCAAGGTAGGTCGAAATGGAATAGGTCGTGACAATGGCGTTGCAAGTTAAGACCTTCCCTGGCAGCGTCGGTAGCGATCAGGATTCTCAGCGGATGATCCCCTGGCTCTTTGTTGAAGGCTTCCTTGATTTCTTCCCTTTTCTGACGAGACGTGCTGCCCGCGAACGTGGCAATCCGTTCCGAGGCCCGGTCCGTATCTGCGATAGCTTCGGCAAGGCATCGCTCCAGATATCGTCGGGTATCTTCATACTCGGTGAATATGATCACCTTCCGATCATTCCAGACAGGCCTGCCGCTTCTTTCGCGTCGAACACCCTGGCACATGCTCTCATCGATCCACTCAAGGAGCTTTCGCACGCGAGGATCGTGGTTGTAACGGGCAGTTTCCGCGATTTCTGCCATCTCATCAACGAGGGCCAATTCTCGTTCCAAAGCGTCCCGTTTGCCCACATCGCTCGCATCTGCGGACGCTACTGTAGCTAAGTCGAGAAGTGAGTCCAATTCGGCCTCAGCGGAGGCACCTAAGCTCAGTTCTTGAGCTTTTTCATCGTCTAAGGAGAGGGCATCATCAATCTCCGGGTCGCCCGAGGCAGTCAAGTCGGGATCTATGTCTTGTGTCAGCATCTCCAGGTCTGCTATCGTTGAAGACCCTAGGTGGCTGGTGGATGATTCTTGCAGGGCGCGCATGACAGCCCTACGGTGTACGGCAAGCGTCTTGGCGAAGGCATCGATCGATGACAGGAGTCTCTTCTGGAGACATCCAATGACCAGCCCCGCTGCGATCTGTCGGAGCCGGCTTTCCTGCGAAAGACGTGCGTCACGCTGGCGCCGGTATGAATCAAGCTTGGAAGCAAGGACTAGCTCAGGAGCATCCGGGTCGAGTCCGTCAATATCGATCTGCACTACTTTTCGCTTCGGGAACCCTCCCTCGAGCTCCCTAATGTCCGACTTCAGGCGACGAACCATGATGTCATCCAACTGGTCTTTGAGGACTCGCACGCCCCGGCAGAACCGTTGTGGATCCAGGATTTCGAGTAACGCGGAAAAGCTGTTGGAGTGCCCATTATGCGGTGTCGCCGATAGGAACAGCCGATGCTCGAAGCGGGGGGCCAAGTCGCGAATCGCCCTGGTAGTGTGGGAATCGATGGCATATCGGGAACCGCTCGACGGAGCTACATTATGTGCCTCATCCAGAATGAGTAGCGAACGTGGGCAGAACTGCCCCATCCAATCCCGCAGTCCCGAGGCATAGTTTTCATCAATAAGCAAACGTTGAGAGACCAGGAAGCGAGAGTGTGTAGCCCATGGATTAACGGAAAATCCTCGCTCGCGGCGCATACGAGTCAAATAGTCTCTGTCCAATATGACGAAAGCCAAGCCAAAGCGCGACTCCATCTCATCGCGCCACTGTTCCAGCATGGAGGGAGGACATGCCACCACTATACGGTCTATTCGTCGTCGCAGAAGCAGCTCCCTGGCTATCAGACCCGCCTCAATAGTCTTTCCCAGCCCGACGTCATCGGCAATAAATAAATTGACCCTTGGTAGGCGTAAGGCCTTGTACAGAGGTTCTAGTTGATAGGCGTCCGTTCGTATCCCGGCACGGAAAGGAGCCTGAAAAAGTTCAGGGTCGGTCACCGTGACACAGTTCCATGAGAGCGTGCGCAGATAGGCTGCAAAAAGCTCCGGATCATCGAGAGACTTTTCGGCAACGCCAGACCAACCAGCATCCTCCAAGACTTGGGCATCCAACTCGTGCTCCCATAGAACTGAAAGAGCCTCTCCTTGGGCATCATCGTCAACACATGAGAGGCTAACCAGGGTCGCCTCGGATTCGCCAGAGGGCTGTATAACGGTCTCAACTAGGTACCGCCGCTGGCGAACGAGGGCCATTTGCCCTGGAATGGGAAGTGGGTGGTCGTTAGTTATCGAGGCTTTGAGGTCTATCACTGTTTCACCCGCAACTGTCGTTCACTTTAGGCTGGCACCACCCAAAAGTTCGTATGGAACCAGCGGAATCAGTAGCACTCCCTGGTAACTTCGGCAGCTTCGTTGCGTACCCAACTGGCCGGTGGTGCATAGGGATGCCCAGCAAGCTTGTCCGTGGCATTATAGTGGTACCGGTTACATATCGGAATCCCGATAGCTGACTTGGGACAGCTCATACGTGGGCGAGGACATCTGACTGCCTAAGGGACCTGCACCCTAACAGGCTGCTGAAAAATAGGTTTATCAAATAGGATATGACAGGACGACACCGGTAGAGGGGGTGGTGGTTCCATGCGAGGCAGTGGCGACCCGCAAGAGGTGATGCTGGCAGTGGTGAATTTGGAGGAGCGGGTACCCAAGGACCATCCACTACGCACCATCAAGGCGGTGGCCGACGAGGCACTGAAACGCCTCTCACCCGAGTTCGACCGGATGTACTCCAAGGTGGGCCGGGCATCGGTGCCACCGGAGCGACTGCTTCTGCGAGGAGCCGGAATACAATCTGTTGTTCCGCTGGTTCTTGGACATGAACCTGATGGAACGCAGCTTCGACCCAACGGTGTTCACCAAGAACAGGAAACGACTGCTGGAACACAGGACAGGACAGGCCCTGTTCGACGAGGTGGTATGGGAAGCGGACCGTCGTGGACTGCTGTCGGACGAGCACTTCAGCGTGGACGGGACGCTGATAGAGGCGGTGGCCAGCATCAAGAGCTTCCGACCGACCTATCTTGATGGTGCTGTGCTTCCGGCACGCGATTGACGTGGGCTCAATCCTTACCTACCTCTCCAACAATATAGCAGGTTGACGTCGCCGTGAGCGATCTTTGGTGTGCTGGGTGGATCGCGTGAGACCCTGGGTGAAGCTCCCTAGGCACAACGTCGTCCGCTGGCTACGATTCCGGCTCGAACACTAATTCGGGCACCACCACCTCCCACGAGTCGCAGCTAAGGCGCTGTTGGTATTGCGGGTCCGAGTATTGACGGTCCCATCCGACAATGGCCGAGACCAGTGCAAAGGCGCAGCGCATGCCCGCGGGTCCCTCGAAATCACCGGCAAGCTGTCCTACCATCGTCCCTTGCCGGTCCACTAGTTCCCACCGATTCGTCTCCGCCCTGACCTGGAGGATATCTCCTGCGGACAGTCTTGCTATCGCGCGATGCACGGGATCATTGGTTCCCCGATAGCCCGCGTAGCTCAGGAAAACATCACGCAGGCCCAGCCTCCTGTAACGGCGGGACAGTTCCGGTGGCGTTGTCGAGGGCCGGACAGGTCCATTGCGCAGCAACACTGAGGGTTCGTCCACCAGGACATCCAGCAAGGGAAGGGGGCTAGGGAAACGCGCCAGTGTGAGCGTCTGCCGGGCCCGGGTCATGGCGACGTAATAAAGGCGACGTGGCGAGTCGGTGTCCTCGCCACGGCCAGCCCGATTCCAGCCCCCGTCCAGCACGACCACATGGTCAAACTCCAAGCCCTTGGCGCGATGGGCCGTCAGCAGCATCAGCCCGCGCTGTCTACGCCGGGACTCCTGCGCCCACTCAGCCAACCATTCGATGAAATGGTCCACCGGCGTCTCAGCCCCACCGGTCTCCAGCTCATACTCAGAAACCGATTCCCCCAACAGGTCCCACCAAGGCCCTTGGGGTTGTGTGGTGAGCCAGCCGGCCACGTCTTCGGTCTTTACCAGTTTGGACTCCCGCCCGCGCACCCAGTTACGGAGGCACATGGTCTCCCGTAGGTGCCAGACACCCGAAAACTCTTCGTTGGCCATCTGCACGGGGATGTCCTCAAGTTCACAGAGGCTGCGCACCGGGTCGAGATAGTTCCACTCGCGGGCTATCACCGAGCAGGAAGCCCAGTTCCAGTTGGGGTCCAGAGAGGACAAGCGCTTCAGTTCGGCGATCACCGCCTGAGCCTGAAAGATCGGCGTCTCGCCCACATCCATTATCTGCACCCTGCCGTGAGCAACCGGATCACGCAGGGACCACTCCCCGCCTGGTGGGTCCTTTGCGCGAGCGCCATTTATCTGGATGGGATGTTCCGTCTTCATCCGGTCTTGAGAGGACGCTATTGCGACATTGGAGGCCTCGATGATGTGACGGGTGGACCTGTAGTTGTCGATGAGGAAAGCAGGTCTCGCCCCGTAGTCGGCCTCGAAACGGCGTATGAACTCCACCGAGGACCCGTTGAAGGCGTAGACGTTCTGGTCATCGTCGCCGACGGCGAAGAGACTGAGCTTCTCGTCCTCATCTGCGAGGGTTCTGCCCGCCAGGGCTGAAATCAGTGCGTACTGGTCCGGTCCAATGTCCTGATACTCGTCCACCAGAATCCAACGGAAGCCCGACAACAGCCTTGACCGGAACTCATCTGCTTCGTCGGTAGGCAGCCCTTCACCGCGCAGCAGCGAAGTCGCCTGCCGTAGCACCTCCTGGAATTGACCGTCGTCGAAACGGTCTGCACGTCCTGAGAAGCTGGCCCCAACCAGGCGCATGGCCAGTGCGTGACAAGTGAGGACGATCACCCCGCGAGCGTCGTCTCCGATGAGTGCTTCCAGACGGCGACGTATCTCCGCCGCGGCGTGCCGGTTGTAGGCCAGTGCCAGGATCGACCGGGGGTTTTCCCGCCTGACCCGTATCAGATAGGCGATGCGATGAACAAGCACCCGGGTTTTGCCGGAGCCCGGACCTGCCAGCACCAGCACATTCGGCTGTTCCGCGTCCTCCGCCACTATTCGGCGTTGGGACGGGTTCCTCAGGTCTTCGACGATGGTCCGCCAGGACTCGGGCGTGGTCTGCCGTGAGACTTCGCGAGCCCGGTTCGGCAGCCAGCGACCCAGAAAGTCCCTCTCAGGGAGGTTGAAGTAGTCCATGGCCAGGCGTACAGCGTCAGTCATGGACCCCAAGCCTTGCTGAGCATATTCCGCCATAACGTGGATCTGCAGCGTCTGCTCGTCGTAGTGCATCCTGAGGGGCCTGAAATCGGCCTCGATGAATCCGCGCCGTTCCGGCTTCAGGCGTATGGTCATGGCAGGCCGGAAGACCGCCAAGCCTTTGTTCAACCGGATGATCTCCTGCTCGTGTAGCCACAGGAGGGCTCGGTCCATCAGCTTGTCGGGACTCCTGACCTCGCTTCTAAGGGTGAGGTCTGATTGGAGTTCAGCCAGCAGCTTGCCCATGGTCGTCTCAACCAGGAGGTCCGTCCCACGGCTGCGTGGTGGCAGGCTGCGGAGCAGGTGGCCCAACAAACGCTTGGCGCCAGAACGCCGTAGCTCGGCTGTCCGTACCAGCGCGCCCCACTCTCTTCGCAGGGTCACCTGTAGGGTCTCAGAGTCCCGGCCTCGTACGGACAGGCTTCCTCCACCGCCGCCCTCTCCCCGTCCGTCGGCGGCGATGCTTCGGACAATCTGCCTCAACCGTTCCGGCAAGGCGTAGCCGTGGCCCCCATCCTTCAGCCTCTGAGTGGCGACGCGAAGGTGCAGTGTGGACGTGTCGCCCTTCTCCATATCCGGGGCCAACTCACCCAGGAGGTCGATTAGTGCCATCTCCAGCGCTGTGGCTTCTTCAAAACGCCTCAGTGAGCTTCGTTCCACACCCGAGTGGACGAACGCGGTCAGCGCGGTATCGTTGCTGGCTACGCCCAACCTCTCCAGGGCATGTAATGCGCCCCTGACATCCTCGGAATTCAGCCCGGAGGCCGCCATCAACTCATCTGTGCTGATACCCTCATCCGGGTCCGCTTCCATCAACGTGTCGCATATGGTCAACAGCTGGCGACGGTAGGCGTCGGACATGGTGGTTCTCTGAAGCTTGGCTTGAGCTTCCTCCAGCGAGGCCACGCGCAGCGAGGACGGGAACACCTGCACCCGGTTTTCCTCCCGGGTCAGCAGTACAGCATCCTCCAGCCATGCAACCGCGCTACGCACCCGCGTGTCGTCGGTGGTGGAGTCACGCTCGAACTCGCGCTCGTCGTCTTCACCCAGTATCTCCCCCGGTGTGGCAACGACCTCGCCGTCGAGGCGCTTCCTGCGGTCCAGGTTTCGCAGGGCCTTCAGGACCCCCTGAATCTCCTGTCGCGTGAGCCGGGACCGTGCCGACATCCCGAACTGGCGCTCCACGTCTTCCAGGGTGTAGAGGAGAACGCAGCGGGCGGCCTGCTGGTCCCGGCCGGCGCGCCCTGCCTCCTGGAGGTAGTTCTCCAGCGAGCCTGGGATGTCGGCGTGGACGACAAGCCGCACGTCCGGCTTGTCTATGCCCATGCCGAAGGCGTTGGTGGCGACTATTGCCCGCAGGTCTCCATTGATGAAGCTCTCCTGGACGTTCTTCTTGGTCTCCGGCGGGAGTCCGGCATGGAAGTATTCCGCCGGCACTCCCTTAGCCTGGAGGAACTCCGTCAGGTCCTGGGTCTGACGCCGTGTCGCGCAGTAGATGATCGCTCCGCCGGTTTGGTGTTCAGGCAGGTCGGCAACAAGGACCTGGTGGACATCGGAGAACTTCTCAGCGTCGCTGGTCCTTACCACCACGAAGTCGAGGTTTGTGCGTTGGGTCCCACCATCGAAGACCTTGAGATCGACGCCCAACTCCTTGTGGAAATAGTCCACGATTTCTGACACCACCTCAGGCTTCGCGGTGGCGGTGAGGCACAGCACGGGCGGTGCTTCACTCTCTCCGGCTTTCTCGCTTATGAACCTCCCCACATAGAGGTAGTCGGGCCGGAAATCGTGGCCCCATCGGGAGAGGCAGTGGGCCTCGTCCAATACCCAAGAGCCGATCTGTCGTTGCCCCAACGCACGCCTCAGGGCAGGGTTGCGAAGCTGCTCTGGTGACACGAGCAGGATACCGGCGTCCCCCAAACGCACGCGGTCCAAGGCATCCTTGCGCTCGGGCATGGACAGAAGCCCGTTGACGGTCACGCAGCAACCGATCCCCCGTTTCTCCAAGCCAGCAACCTGGTCGGCCATCAAGGCGACGAGAGGCGATATGACCACCGTCAGGGCACCCGTTTTGTCGTATCGGGACAAAGCCGGGATCTGATAACAGACGGACTTGCCGCTGCCTGTGGGCAGGATTGCCAACGCGTGCTGTCCTGCCATGGCAGCTTCGACGACCGATTGCTGCATCGGCAGTCCACCTTCGTCCTTGGGCTCTTGGCGGAAATCGGAAAACCTGAACCAGCGGGCCAGCTCCTTGCGGGAATCGTGCCGCTCCCGGCACCACCCGCATTCGGCTTCGGTACAGGCGGTATCCCGCAGCCTGTGAACCAGCCGCCCAACATTCGGGAACTGGTGCCGCACCCAAGGAGGTATGACCGAATTGCCGCCTGCAACGGATAGCCAAGCCATCGAGTAGGACAGCTCCCATCCGTATTGCGCGGCGTCCTCAATGACCTTCGACGCATATGTCCCGCATGCGTTGCCCTCCAGGCGTGCCGCGAGGGCGTCGTGAGCCTGGTCGTCCGACGGTCTCCCTGATTGCCGCAGGCTTGAGAAGACCAGATCGAACCCTCTGGCCCCGTCTGTGGTAGTGAGCCAATGCCAAGCCGTCAACAGGTCGGAGGGAGCATCCCTCAGCGCGGTGAGTTGGTCCTTGAACAGGTCGAGGGCAAGCCTTGCGTCCAGTTCAGGGTCGTTGATACGGCCGCGCCTCAGCGCTCCGTCTTGGTAGTGTTTGACCAGGTGGTGATATGGGTTGCGTGGGAAGGCTAGGGGATTGAGTCTGAGTGTGTCCACGGCTGGCAGTTGCAACAGACGTAGGCTGGGGTTCAGGGCCTGCAGGATGGGCAGGTCGAAACCGATGAGGTTGTGGCCCAACATGAATTCGGCGCCTTCGCCGAGGTTGTCCAGATTGGTCAATGCTTGGGTCAACCTAGCACCCTTGACTTGGATGCTGGTCGACTGGCCTGTGTCACTGCGGACCCCGGCCAAGGCCCGCAGAAGTTTGTCCTCTTTGCCGACTTCCAAGTCGAGCGAAAGACCGCGGGACAGGAGCTCAGTGTGTGAGGGGGTCAACTCGCGGTCGTTCCGTTCAGTGGCAATGTCGGGCGCGGAGTGAAGCCCTGGCGATTGTTATCGATTCTAACCGAGCGGAATCCGCATCGTCACTATGTGGAACGACACGCAATACAGAGCTTATTGGGTATGAAGCTCAACCTTGTCGGTGGCACCACGGGTCACGGGTTGTCTCTAGCTACAACGACTTCGGGCCTCTTCGTCCTGAAGCATCGCCTGGATTCCTTCAACCGGAAACGATGGGAGCTTTGGCATCCCACGGCGACGATTATTGCGAGTCGGTGAAGACTGCTTTAGCGTCGAGAAGGATCATGAGCTAATGCTATGGAAGGGGGTACACAATTCTTGAACTTCACCGCCATCTGAACGTCACCTGGATAGTCTTCGACATAGACGGACTATGGCCTTTGCCTAGAGTTCCTGGCGGATATGGGGCATGTCCGCTGGGAGAGACCGAATACGACCGTGGTCGTGACTACGGTATGATTCGACCAGTTCAGGTCTGGAGGAGTGGCGCAATGGGTACAAGGAACGACACACCAGGCGACATGAGGACCATGAAGGCGTCGGAGTTCAAAGCCAAATGCCTTCAACTCATGGACGAGGTGGCCGACAGCGGTAACGAGATCGTCATCACCAAGAACGGGAAGCCGGTCTCCCGCTTGGTGCCCGACTGGGAACGTCCCAAGTCTCTTTTCGGCGTGGACCGTGGCAGGATGAAGATCGTCGGCGACATCATCAGCCTCATCGATGTCGAATGGGAAGCGGAGACCAATCCTGACAGAGTGCTGAATCCATGATCCTTGCGGACACCCATACGCTGCTTTAGTTGCGGGGCCGGGGAAGCCCGCCTGGGAGCGGGCGCAAGGCGGACCCTCGATGACGCCCTTCACGTCGCTGTCTCCGCCATGACGTTCTGGGAAGTCGCAATGCTCAAGGGCAGGGCCTCTTGGACTTTCCCGAGGATGTCGGGCTGTGGCCTCGGGAAGTGCTTGTTCAAGGAGTTGCGGAGGTCCCAGTCGACGGCGAGCGGACCATCGTTGCCACGCACTGGGGGGCCGCCTATTGCTAACTGCGGACGACCGAACCCTGTACCTTTCCACTGTCAGCGAAGCCGAGCTGCGATTCGGCGTCGAGATACTGCCGTCAGGAGCACGCCGAGACAGACTACTTGACGAGGTGGAAGGGATGCTCAGGGAGGACTTTGCTGGCCGTGTCCTTCCCTTCGATAGTGCCGCAGCCCAAGCCTACGCCACGATAGCCGCCGCTCACCGCGCTGCCGGTCGTCCCATCAACCAATGCCGACTGCCAGATAGCGGCGATAGCCAGCAGCCGAGGCGCGTCAGTGGCGACAAGGGACATCGACGACTTCGAAAGAAGCGGGATAGACGTGATCAACCCTTGGTCGGATGAATGAACACGGCGAGGTTGGATAAAGCGGTCGAGACCCACCTTGCCCACCTTCGCTGGATCTGGGCGTCCGGCTTCTTTGACGACGGGTGGCGAAGGCCGCGTCGTGAGACCCATCTCGCGCTTTACCTCCGCGACCCAGCAGGTCTTAACTGTTCGTCTGGTCTCCAGGCGCACGCAATCTAGGATCCGCTGGATGACTCGCTGCATCGCGCTCGTACAGCCGGTCAACTTCCCAAAGGCCTCTCTGGTCCGATCGCTCTCCCAGCATTCTTAGCCCTCGCTATACTCGTCGACCCCAAGTATAGCCGCTGGCCCGGCTAATGCCACTTTTCGGCCAGATTTCCGAGTGTCTCTTCATCTTGAGAAAAGAGCCGATACCCTTGTTGGCTTCCGTCGGTCTTTGCCATCCTTAACGCAGACGCTCTAAGGAGCAGGCTTGTACGGGTGTCGGTTGTCCTGTTGGCACTCGTTCAAGGCGTCGGGTATTCCCATGGGAACCCTCCGAACATACCTCTGCCCCGCGCATTGTCGCGTTCCCGGCATCTCCGGTCCTGTTCCAGCAATTGCTGCAAAGCTCCTCGCTGCATTTCGGTTTGCCAAGGGGTATCGTCGAATATCAGATAACGTCTAGGAGAAGCCATTTGAGATCGCTGCTCCACACCGATGCGACCGTATCGGTCGATGATCAGGCGTAGTTCCTGATTCATGAGCCTTGGATTTATGTACTCATCTACGAATTCCTGCTTGAACACGAGACCGTCTCCGTTGTTGACGGTCAGTTGGTAGGTTCTCGGATATTCGGGAGACCCAACTACCGGCTGAGGTCTTGTCAATGGATCAGACCGGAACGGCCCAAATGGGTGGAAGCGCGGGGTGAAGGTCTGGAACGGCTCATACTCTACCTTGCCACCAGTTTCCATATCCTCCAAGGTGACCTGCGCTGGTAGCCGATTCAAGTATAGAGGAGAAAACGCATCTTCATAGGCATAGCACGCCCCCATGCTAACACCGACCAACTCAAGATCTTGGATTGATTGTGACAGCTCGGGTAGGGCCTCCGATGTGCTCATAACCTTCTCTGAGCCGAACCAACGCGACAATTGTCGACTGAAGAACTCCGATCTAGTTGGGCCTCCGAACAGGATGACGCTGTCAAGGTCGTTAGACATTTCCTTCCAAGTCAACTGCCAGACGTGCCTAGCAGCCCCGGTCCGCGCGTCCGCATTTATTACTTCACCGATGGGAGGGTCGTCGTCACCCGTTCCACGCTTCCATAGCACCTTCGCCGCTATGTATGCATCATGCATCGTTGTGAGGGACTTGTTGATGAACCGCAACTCTCCAAGAGTTGCCTCTAGGACATCGTTAGTGAGTTCCTTCCCTTCGCCTAGCGGTTGGGAGTGTACGGTGGAGCTAAGGGTTTCCTTGGCTAACCGGATCAAGGACCTTCCCGCATCCAGCTCCAACTTGTCTGCGATCATCTCGTCAATGTCGGCCCCGCCCAAGAGGGGGTGCCCATCGGCCCCGTACACAACCATCTGCTGGCCATCTTCCATCGCCTGCACAATAGCGCAGTCGAAAGAGCCTCCGCCAAGGTCGTACACCATGTGAGAGCCGCGGAGACCCGATTCGCCCACCACTCCTTGCCGGTGAGCGAGGGTCAAGAAAAGAACCGGCTCTTCAACGACCCAGTTGACCTGACCCTTTCCAGTCAATTCCCGCAAGGCGCGCGTTAACCCCGAGCGATAGTGGTACCCTGAATGGACGGGACAGCCTGCCCGCCATTCGAAATCCCCCTCCATGCCAGCGCGCCCTAGAGCCTCGTCCAAGATGTTCTCGATTAGGTCCCAGACCGGGAACTCCAGGTCCCAAGCTCGCACACACAGCTTGTTGGGGTCCCACCAAGCCGGAGGCCAGGATGAGGATTCACCTTGGGCGGCCTTGCCTTCCAAGTGCCAATTGACGTAGGGGTCACTGGACAGGGCGTGTCTCTTGATATTGCGGATGACCAAGGTCTGTGCGTTTCCCTCAGCTTGATCGGCTTCCTCACCCACGAGGACTGTGACCTCACCACCGGGTAGTCTCTGCAAGGCGACCACAGCTGGCATGGTGGCCGTGCCGCCCTCCCCGATCATCTGAGGCTGAGGCCCTGCTCCATCCTCATCCTGGCCCCATGCATCCCTCTCCGAATCCCAGAATGAAACTCGCACGTTTGTAGTGCCGAAATCCAAGCCCACTACTTTCACGCATCCACCTCTGACCGTTGTTCCACTATGGCTTTCACAAGAAGCCGGTCGCCTATCACTTCACTACGCACAATCACACCCGGCGACAATAAACACGCGGACGCGCCGACCGAAATGGGTGTCTTGGCCTGATGGATATCAGGGTCATACGACACGATATCGCCCACTTCACCTAACGGTTCCGCCTCGCCTGCCCTCAGGGCTAGCACAAGAGTCTGCAGGACATCGCTCAGCTTGTCCTCAGCAACTCTCCCTGGGCGGTACCCAATCTCCAATATTTCACCTATGGCGGTAAGAATACCGGAGCGCACGTCGAGCTTGGATTCTTCCCTCGTTGAAGCAGCGCGGGCTGCGTAGCTCTTGACCAAGTCAGTAAGCCGCTCCTGCTCGCGCTGCGATTCTCTCAGCTTGGCCTCGTAGTCCTGGCGTTGGCCGTCTATCTCCCGGGCATGATTTGCAGCCAGTTCTTTGTCCCGGTACCTCAGGCCACGCAGAAGGCCCCAGAATCCCGTATGGCCAGCCCCTGTCAAAGTTATCGCTCTTGCCATCCCTTCCGATGCCTGCTCCACGACTTGTCCTCGGCCATCGGAGAGCAGCATGGACGCCATGATCCATAGTCCAAGCTGATCCTCAGCATCTGGAGCACTGGAAACGTGGCGGCTGTTGGCAACATAATCAGAAGTCTCGTCCTTAGGCGCCTCCCCAGTTGACGATCTGATAATAAGACTATGAAGGGCGTGAACTCGCTCAGGCTCAGGGATGTTGTGGAGCAGGTTATCAATATAGACGTTGCGCTGCGGTGAACGGTCGGTCTTCAAGGCAACCATAACGATGTCCAGTACAAGCGTTGATTGCCCTTGCCGTCCCCAAGGGCCCGACATCACTCGTAGTAGCGCAATGCCTGCCTCTGCAGACTCACGGATGGTCGCCCATATACCAGCGAGGGTCGCCATGCGCCATTCATCAGGTCTTCTGTCTAGTTCGCAGGCCCGGGTCAGCCATTCGAGCGAACCTCTGTCATGCCCAGTTATCCGGACCAGTTTCACTAACGTTGCACCGGTCTCTACTGCTACCGCGGTATTGGCCTGACTTTCAGAGAACTCCCGCAGGCGTATCGACGCTCTTGCCACTGCTTCTAGCCAGCTTGTTGCGACCTGTGCAGAACTACTGCCCGAGGCCATCCACTCCGATGCACCCTCCAGCACACGAGACAACGAAGTGCTTGCGGTCACCTCGTCCTTCCACTTGGAGAGGAGTTTGAACACAGACTTGTTGGGCCGGTTGCCCGGTGCGGCGCCATTGGTCTTACCGGCTAGCCACTGCTCCCAGTCCTTAGTCGTCGCAGACTTCTTTACGGGTGCTTTGGCAGGTTTTGGCTTCGCCTTCAGGGGCCCTGCAGGCACATCGTCGACGTTGACGCCGTTGGCCAGGCTGACCGCTTCGAATGAGCCTTTCTTGTTCTTCTTGACGGTGAAATGCTTGGAGTCGCCGAAGTTGGATTTCACTGGCTCCCACCAACTATTCCATCGCTTGCCAACGTTCGCGAGAACCAGGTCTTCGAGCCTTTCCCTAAGCCGAGGCGTAGTGGCTGACTCCCCAATGTCCACTAGTGCTGCGGCAAGCAATTTTAGTGGGGCCTCTTTGGCCCACGCTTCGGTGACCGCTGCGTTGTGCCAAAGACGAGATTCGAGACCATCTTCCGATAGAACTTTCAGGTTTGCGGCGACGCTGGCGGCCATGCGGTGAGGCTCAGCCCCGCCAAAGTCCACTTCGACTAAGCCGGACTCATCCCGCGTGTAAACAAGTCCCACTCCGTAAGTCTGGTGCTTGACCAAGACGCCGGCTGCTATTCTCCGTTGAGACATGAAACATTCCTGCTACGCTAGGTTGACCTTTGGTCTATCTTACAACGCACGGCGACGCGTCGCAGCTTGAAGGGCTTTAGTCCGGGATTACGTACCCTGCGATGGCAACCCACAGAGAGCAACGTAGAAAACTCTGTTGGACTGGAAGGAATCGAGAGTGTCACCGAGGGGCGCTGCATTTGGAACACGCGTGGGGCCCCGGACTTGTAGGAAGCAGAGCAAGGTAGGCACGCTCTCCCAGAGTTGTCAAGGGACGGTCCTTTTCGAGGGCACTCTCCACAGCGCGAACCGCGTCACCAGGGGGGGCCGTGGCTTGGAAAAGGCAGGGAGGAACAGGACTTCCCCGTGGCCCTAATCGCCAGTTCGTCTGAATTCAGCCTTCAATCCTGAAATTGTCCGACCAACTGGGGTTCCAGCCATGGGAATAGGCTCCGTACCATCGGAAGGTGAGCATTGACACCAAACGTTGGAGGAGCGACATGAACATCACCAGCCAGGTACCGTCCGTGAACTACCATCTGTGGAAACCCTGTAACATGAACTGCAGCTTCTGTTTCGCGACCTTCCAGGACATCCCGTCCCAGATGCTGCCCAAAGGCCATCTTGGGCGCGATGGCAGCATGTCAGTGGTGGAGACCCTCGCCCAAGCAGGGTTCCGAAAGATCAACTTCGCCGGCGGTGAACCGACCCTGTGTCCCTGGTTACCGGACCTGATTCGGCGAGCCAGCGAGTTGAGGGTCACCACCTCCGTTGTGACCAACGGGAGTCGCATCACAGATGAATGGGTGGAGGGTGTCAGAGGAATTCTTGACTGGGCCGCGCTGAGCGTAGACTCGGTGGAACCCGATACCCTGCTGAGGATCGGCCGGTCGACCCCGTTGGGCCCCATGAGTGATCAGGACTACCTGCGTGCAGTGGATATTCTCAAGCAGCATGAAATAAGAACAAAGATCAACACGGTCGTCAGCCGACACAATCTGTCGGAAGACCTGACGCAGTTCATCATTGAAGCACATCCCGAGCGATGGAAGCTGCTCCAGGTCCTCCCTGTGGAGGGCCAGAACGATGACAAGGTGGCCGAAACCATGGTTTCAGACGATGAGTTCGGCAGCTACGTTCAGCGGAACCGGCACGTGGAAGTGTATGGGATCGAGGTGGTGCCTGAGTGCAATGACCTGATGACCGAGAGCTACGTGATGGTGGACCCTGCCGGGAGGTTCTTTGACAACGGCGCCGGCGCCCATACCTACAGTCGCCCCATCCTCGAGGTGGGGGTGGATGCGGCGATGGAGGAGGTTTCCATCGATCCCGAGAAGTTCCTGTCCAGGGGAGGCCTGTATGACTGGTAAAATCAGCACCGCCAGCGACGACCCCTTGGGAAGCAGCAACGAGACTGGAGGCAAACGGTTGGAAACGGAAGTTTCTCCGCGGTTGCCCACCAGCGGCCAAGTGCTGGGGGCCTTGGTCAAGAGCCTGGGCATCAGTGATCCGAGACTGCGAGCCAAGACAGCCTCGCGGTACTTCTCCGGCCGCTTGGACAACCGTGTCAAGGACTCCAGCCAAACGGAGATCATTGAAGCGATTGCTGAGGCATTGGCTGGCCTCGGGTTGGTCATCGGTACTCAAACAGGGCATGAGGGCTCATCGGTCTCCGCCGCCGTAGCCACCATACTCCAGTGGCACGTGGTCAGTTGGGACCGTATGAGGGCCTTCCTCCAACCCAGGATGATGCGGGTTTTCCCAAGTCATCTCGACAAGGTCTGGCAAACCTACACCAAACTTGCCGCCATTGACCTAGCCTTGAGGGTGGCGGCCCAGTTACACCTTACGGGAGGGCCGCTGGCCGTATTGGATTTTCTCGACTGGATCAGCGTCGACCGCCGAGGGGCCTATCTGAACAACGTGCGCAGCCAGGTGGGAGTGTCCCTAAATGCCTTGGCTGAGGCCGTAGGGGTGCATGAGAACACGGTGGAAGCATGGATGTACCAAGGGGCCCGACCATCCGACAAGAATTTGGCGAAGATAGCAATAGCGCTAGCCCCAGCAGATGAGCCCTCCCAGGCCGACCGGATAGCCCGCGAGTTAACCGTGCTCTATTGGACCAGCGATGTGGCGGTAGTCCTGGACGGTGTCATCGGTCCTGCGGCCGTGAATGACCTCACGGAACATCTGCGCCGGTACGTTTCCCTGCTGCACGGGGTCATGGAAAGCGGAGGCGCGGGAGACGAGTCTTCCGATGTCCTCTCCGAGATCGTGACCTTTGGCGCACACGCCCCTGCGTCGGAACAGCTGCTCACCACTCTGGCGAGCTACGAGGAGGACAGCGAGTGGCGGGAAGACATTTTGGGCGCTGCGTCAGACTGGACCCGCAGGGTGCTAACGGTCAACCTCCGGGTTCACAGAGTCGAAGAGGATGCCCTTATTCAAGAGACGGAGGGCCAAATCCTCCAAAACTGGGACGTCGGCAACCCCAAAGCCTACGCTCACTACCAGCGTTCCATGGAGTTGCAGGTACAGGGGAAACTCCACGAGGCCATATCGGAGGTGGCCAAGGCGGTCGAACTGGATCCGTTGGACCCCGCGAACCACTTCACGTTGGGCTCAGTGAAGGGGGGCATAGGTGTCAGGAAGGGCGATGAGGCACTGGTCAACGAGGGTATCCAGGCGTGCTGGATGGCAGTGGCCCTCGACCACAGCTGGGTCCTTCCGTGGGCTGAAATCGGGTGGATACTTCTGCAGTCCGGGAGGCCGCAGGAGGCAGTTGACCACTTGAGAAACATCAGACCGGAGTGTCGACCTCTGGACTCCCGCTACTACACCGCCCTAGCGGCAGCACTGAGGGAAATGGGACAGTTCGCCGAATCACTGAGGGCCTTCGAGTCATCCTTGGAGTTGGACCCTGACGACCCGAACGTAGCGACGGCAGCTGCCGAGGGGGCACTATTCGCCGGTAACAGGGCGAAATCCAACCGCTATGCCAAGATTGCCCGCCACTTGGGGGCGTCGGAGGAGTTGACCAGAAGCTTTCAACTGATAGAGACGATGAGAGCGGAAACGACTTGGGGGGCCCAGCACGACCGGGAGGTGTCCGCGTCCAAACCTTCTATCCATTCCGGCGTTGACATAGTGAACATGTACCTTCACCGGGCACGGGAGCACTTTGTGAAGGGCCAGGATGTTGAGGCAATTGCGGCCGTGGATTCAGTGCTGAGACTCGAAGCAGACAACGTTCCTGCCTACCTTCTGAGGGGGATAATCCACGGCTACATGCATCAGTATGACGAGGTGATCTCTGATATGACGCAAGTCATCCGTCTTGACCCGGACAATGCTCTGGCCCACTACTATCGAGGTATGGCCTATGGGGATCAGGATGACCTAGACTCGGCTATCGCGGACTTGGACGAAGCCATACGCTTGGACTTGGACAATGCGGATGTTTACCGAGCGCGGGCTGATTACCATCGCTACAGGAAAGAATACGACACTGCGATTGCCGACTACGACCTGGCGCTGCAGGTCGACCCAGAGAACGCCCTATCCCATCGTGGCCGTGGTGCGGCCTATCGGATGAAGAGGGAACCCGACCGGGCGATTGCGGATTATGACTCCGCGGTGAGGCTCAACGCCAACGACCCATTTGCATACAGGTTCAGGGGAGATGCCTACATTGCCAAGGGGGACTACGGGAGCGCGGTCTCGGATTTCAGCGTTGCATTGGAGTTCAATCCCGATGATGATATCGCGTATTTTGGCAGGGGCAACGCGTACCTCTTCAACGGCGAACTCGACCTGGCCATCTCCGACTTGAATGCTGCGTTGAAGCGCAATCCCAACAGTGCTCGCGCGTATTACTGTCGGGGCTTAGCCCACGAACTGGCAAGAGATGTTGAAGCTGCTGAGCAAGACTACCGCCGGGCTAGGCAACTGGGCTATGACGACAGCAGTGATGGATAGGCAGTCGCGTCCCGACTTATCTGAAGTGCTGTCCTATGAGACCTCTCGTCAGGCTTTCTAAATCGCCAGAGTGGGAACCTGATAGTGAAGGTTTTGAGCTGGTCCCGGTCAGGTGGATCTAAGACGACGGGAGTATCGGTTGCCAGAGCCGAAGGTTGTGCTGTCGGTTAGACCCTGTCCCATGCTCGCCGGAGTCGCGCGCATGGCCGTATTAGCCTGCGCTCAGATCACGATGAGCAGGCGGCAGTGGTCGCTCGCGCCCCACTCCTCGACGCCATTCATGGCCCTCACCGTGATGCTCTCGTGGAAGCCGCGCGAGGCGAAGACGTAGTCCAGTTGGTTGTTGCTTGACGTCGCTGGGTTCTTGCCGGGGAGGTATAACGTGACCACGTTGTGGGAGTGCGGGGTTCGTGGGTCGCCCGTGTCTCCGCCTGCCGTCCGTCGGACACCTGGGGCCCGACAAACTCCATGCCAATGGCCGCCATACTCTCGAACACGGACCGGTAGCGTGCCTCCCAGTACGGAGGGCTGCCTCCATCGCCGTAGCCCTGCAGGATGTTGAGGTCGCCGGCCGCTCGGATGCGATGCGTCTGTGAGTTCTCGTGGCCGATGAACGTGCAGAGGTCCGAGATGATGCGGTGGACGGAGGCGTCGGCGTAGCCGAAGTTCCAGGAGGTCCCGACGCTCGGATGCGACCCTATCCACCGACCATACATGGAGATGGCGATGAAGGGTTCGGTCGAGCCGTCGCGTGGCGTGACGCGGGCCGCCGTTATGGTCCCGATGCCACTGACGGCGATCTCGTCCTGCTCCGGCCACCCTATTGGACCTACCTGCTTGGACCTACCTGCTTGAACCACTCGACGTCGACCCGGTCCGAGAGGCGCACCACCATGGGCCAGCGATCGAACAGTGCGTTCCCTCGCCCGTGCCACCAATCGGAGTTCCACGAATGCGAGTCCCACGCTTCTCGCGGACCGATGTCCAGGGGGCTGGCTCCCTCCGCGGGCGGGAGCGTCGCATCCCGCAACTGCACCACGTCGTCCGGTGGCGGCGAGGCCTCCTGCAAGAGGGTCACGTCGGCGTCCATCTGTAGCAGTTGGCGCCACGGCTCGTGTCTCCTGGCGATATTCCAACTCACCACTGTCCGAGGGGGATGCCGAACCGGTCCTGATGGCCCAAGCCAACTTCATCCACGAGCGACTGCTGACTCTGCGCACCCACAACAGTGCTGCCTGCAAGGGCCTATACGCGTTGCAGATGAAGGATGGCACCCGGGCTGTGTCGCCTGGGAGTCCATAGCTGATTTGGAAGGGGCTATCGGCCGAGTAACCCGTTTTTGGCCGCTTCGGTGACGACGCGCATCGCGACCGGTAGACCCCAGGTTCTCAAAGCATCTAAAGCTCGATCCTTGACAGACGGGTTCTTCAGGTTGTCGATAAACTCTTTTCCCGCATATGTAAGCCTGGCCGGACGGAGTACAGACGAAACATTGGGGTCTTGCTCATAGAGTGTGATGGTTTCCGACACGTTCCCAACCATGTCAACGTGGTGAGCAGTTTGTTCCGGGGTCCAGCAGGCTACGAAACCTCTATCAACTGCAAAGCCGACATGGTATTTCCAGATGTCCGCACTGACGTTAGGCATATTGGGCAGTTCCCAAGGTTCGACCTCGAATCGCGAATTTCCTGTTAGACGTTCTCTTGGCAATACATGGTAACCGTCCATGGCTTCTAGGATCTGCTGAAACGTATCAAGATCAAACGAAGTCCGCTCTACGTTGAACTCGTTACACATGGTGCGACCTCGACAAAATGGTCTGCACTCTACGCTAAAGGCAGAGGTTTAACTTGATTCATTGCTAATGTTGTACGCCTGACCGAACCCTGCCTTGCCTTCGCCTTGCCACGCCTCAGCTTGTGTCCCCGTCCTCATCAGTTGTCTTCGCTTTGGGTGTACTCAAGCGGAAGTTTACTCCCTCGCCGTCTCCACTCTGCCGTTCAAAATGCATTGGGTGAAGAATATCTGCATCCTCACCCCACCACTCTAAGAACGTAGCTGCAGTGTCCTGTGACAGAGGCACGTAGCCGAGGGACTTCGGAGGCTCATTGAGGGAGTATAGTTGTATAGCCACGCAGCCTTCGACAGATTCTTCATAGGGGTACGTCCCGACTATATCATTGAAGTCCAAGCTGACCTCCTAGAAGAGTCCGATGGACCCACACTTCAGCACGCAATCCAAGGGTTGCACAACAAGCCCATTACACTTCCGAGACGGGACATCGAAAAGCCCTCCGTTGATTTCCTAGCGGAGAGATACAATCGGTTTGTGGAGGTCGCGACGGTCCTATAGGTAGTGATAGCAATCGCATGTCGATGGGCGGTGGCACCCCTCTAGGGTTGACCCGTACCACAGTGCCCCAGGCCCGGACTGCTTCAGAGCCCTCAACCTGTCAGGTTCTGGATCTTTATGTGGCTACCCTTCCCACCGAGTTCCAGTCCCAGCCCTTTCCCTCAGAGCGGTTCGTGGGGAAAGGCTCTACCAATTCAATCAGGGGAGTATCTTCGGATTGTATGGGACTTGCCCATGGATGCGCATTCCAACGCAGCCTGCAACCCCCATCCTTCCCGTAAGGGAGGCTTCAAGCAGAGAATCCCACGGTGATGGGGGCTGTGCAAATGCTCCTCAATGTCCAGATAATCGCCTGCCGGAGCGACCTGCCTCTTACACACCGTAACGGTCCTGCCAGTAACTGGCCCATTCCGCAGTTTCATTGGGGAGGGACTCAGACAAGGCATTGAGCAAGAAGGACGGGGCCACCATGTCGAATTGAGCGCGGGGATTCTTGAGGGAGGCCCGCATCACCTCTTCCACAGTCCCCATCTGGGGAAACCGTCTTGCCAGTGGCGGTGAGGTCCTAGTCCTGCCGTCCGACACGGTCCGATAAGCCCAGTTCTCATCCGGGACGACGACCACGACCTTGGCTTCGTCGACTCCGAACTCGCCTTCCTGGACCATACGGTCCCCCAGGAGTCTCTGGCGCATGATCTGATAGAAGGGTTCATAGAGGAAATCATCCATGTCCGGGGCCATGTCCTGGTTGAATGAGGAGAAGGGAGACCTGTAGCGCTCGGCGTATCGCAGCCGGCGCCTGTCTCCTTCGCTTCCCGCTCCCTTGAACTCCGGTCGACCGCTCAGGTACCGCTCGACGTACTTCCACTCCAGCAGGTAGGCACGCCTTCTCCCTGCCCTCGTCTCAGCGATGAGAAAGGCGTCGATACTGGTGTTCTGAGCCCCTCTGATCCTGCCGCCCTCCAATGAGTGTCCCAGTCCGATCCACTCGAACTCCACGGAGGACGTATTCCCCTCGTGCGATATGTCCAGGACATGCAGGATGTCATCATCAATGGCGTACAATGCCGACGCCAAGGCCCCGGGGATACTTGCCAGTGGCAGCAGGAAGTTCACGCACGCCACCTGGGAACTGGCCATGTTTCGTGTGGGTATGTCCACGCTCCCGTCATCGACACCTCTCGAATTCTTCCACCACTGGATCTTCCGCTGGCTGAAGAAGTCGATGGCGCCTCCTTCACCCCGTATACCGGGGAACAGGTTTTCGATCTCGCAGCCACGGGCCAAGAGGTGCGGGTGGCGTAACCCCATGCCGTCCGTTGGCGATCGTCCCCGATCGCTGATGGTGGGCGACGTATCTCGAAACTGGTGCTGGCGTTCCTTGGCGGAGCGCTCGAAATCGGCCCTTGAAACTCGCTTTCGCATCTCCACTTCTTCCGTACCTCCCTCGAAACTGCCCATACAGCGCCGAACAATCGGCTCTTGCCAGCGGTCGCCCCAGACCTCGGTCGGGTAGCCACGACGCCGACCACCACCTTGGCCAGTTCTTTCCACCAGACCACTGGCTCGCCATAGCGACGGAGTTATCGTCGCGCCGTACTGGGTCCTGCCGGGACGGTCTCCCAATTGTTCCTCTTGAACCACCGGCAGCACATTCTCGGACCAGGGGCCCTCAAAGTCGTTGCCGTCCACCTCTCTCGCCCGGTATATGCCCTACGTCCAGACCGAAAGCGCTTGACTCCTGGCCGCGCTGCTCGCCCTCGTTCCCGGCGTCGCTGTTGCTTGACGCGCCGTCCTCCCATTCAAAGTGTGTCTCTCAATTGTCTGCTGCAACCCAACTAACGGTCTGTTGCATGTCTCGTCTCGAGAATAAGCACATCGTTTCGAGAAGCTTCTCCCTGGGACAGGCCACGGTCAACGTAGCCTCACTTCACCTACTTCTGGCCGCTCTCACGGCACGGACATTCGGGCCACAGGATAGCAAGTCATCCCCATCGCGATCAGGGAAAGGGGTTTATCACCACGACGCCGTCGTATGACTGGCCTTGGTTGAGGTCTTCCGAATAGACCGCGTCGCATCCCAGAATTCGTGCCGCCGCCATTATGGCGGCGTCCCAGTAGGAGATATTGTGCCTGTTTGCAATCTCTGCAGCCTCTCTGAACACTTCCTGGGTTACCGGCTGGATGGTCAGGTCCATGAAGGGGTCCAGGAAAGCCAGGGCTTGCTCGTGGGACATACCAAGTCTGCCCGTCGGTCGGGTGGCCTGGTGGTAGAACTCCTGGAGGACCTGTACGGACAGGCACAGATCCTCCGTTTTGAGGACTTCGGCGGCCCTTGCTCTTTTCTGTCTTTCTTCTGGAGAGGTGTCGGCCGCATAGATCAGGATGTTGGTGTCAGCGAGACGCATGCCTGTCGTACAGTTCCTCCCTGCTCAGCCTTTCACTGGCATTTAAACCCACGCCCTCCGCCTCAAACCTTGCCATGACCTCGTCCAAGTTTCTCGCCCTGCGCTGCGGCTCGGTCTCCGCAGGAGGACGGTCGCCGTCCTCCCTGAGTACCTGCAGAAGGTATTCCCTCAGCAGGGCGGACATGGATGTGCCCCTCTGGGCGGCCTTGATCCTGGCCAGGCGGTGGGTTTCATCATCGACGGCCACGCTGATTATCTTCATCGTGTCAGAGCCCTCTGTAACAAATGGAATTATGGATTTATGGTAGCAGAATACAGTGTCCTCGTCGCCTCTGGCAGAATGCGCATGTCCTCCCCACCATCGGCTGCAACTGCCCGAAACGAGTGCAGTGAACCGGATTGCCTACTGCTGGCAGGTTGGTGCCCCCTCGCAATTGTGGCCTAGGTGCCTCGCACCGCCTCGGTTGAGGGACCTCTTGCAGCGCCGTGCAGATCATCATACAACCCCCCGACGACAACGGGGGCGCACAATAGTTATTCTGTCAAACATGCGCCATTAGCCAACACGCGCTGGGAGCGCCTCCAAGACGATATGCCGTCCGTCCTCGGCTGAGGGAGCGTGGCTTCAGCAGAAGGACAGGCCGCCGGAATAGGCGTCTTGCAAAGCATTTGGTACGCACCCCTTCAGCTGGTTGCCGTTGAGGAGCAGATCTACTAGGTTGGAGAGGCTGCCCAGCTCCGCTGGTATCTCCCCGCTCAACTCGTTGGAGTTGAGGACCAGCCATTCCAGGTTGGAGAGGCTGCCCAGCTCCGCCGGTATCTCTCCGCTCAACTCGTTGTAGCTGAGGGCCAGCCCTCCCAAGTTGGAGAGGCTGCCCAGCTCCGCCGGTATCCCCCCGCTCAACTCGTTGTAGTTGAGGTACAGCACTAATAGGTTGGAGAGGCTGCCCAGCTCCGCCGGTATCTCCCCGCTCAACTCGTTTCGGTCGAGGCTCAGCCATATCAGGTTGGAGAGGCTGCCCAGCTCCGCCGGTATCTCCCCGCTCAACTCGTTGGAGGTGAGGAACAGCTCTTCCAGGTTGGAGAGGCTACCCAGCTCCGCCGGTATCTCCCCGCTCAACTCGTTGGAGTTGAGGAACAGCTCTGTAACGCGACCGTCTTTGGTTCTGACGCCATCCCATTCGCCGAGGGGAGCGTCACTCAGCCAGTTGTCGCTTCTGTTCCAGTTCTCTCCGTCCGTAGCGTTGTAGAGGGCAACCAGGGCTTCCCTGTCCGTTTCGGCGGAGCCGGAGGCCGGCGTCTCCGTTGGGGGGGACGCGGTCCGGTCGGGGCCTGTCACGCCGGACGGCTCATCAGAGCCGCAGGCCGCGAGCGCCGCCGTAAGGGCCAGCGTAAGGACAACGCTCAACAGGGTCACATATTTTGGCGTCCGTGTACGGGTCATTTCCCCTTCCCTCCTGGTCTTGACCGGCGCCATCTATCCACAGATTCGTGGAGGTAATATAGCGGAGTTGCTATGGGTGTCAATGATGAGGTACGCGTTAAAAACCTTATGTCTCGTCTAGTCATACCACCGGCTCGTCCGGCGATGGGACAGGCCACCCGGGTCCCGAACACTCAATATGTCGGCGTTGAGGATAAAGTAGAGCGTGTCATAGGCATTGTTGAAGAAGAGGCGATCGGGGAGCCTAAATCGCGATTTTTACCCGTCACCCACGTTAGAATCCGTCCGCTAGTCACCGCTTACCGGAGGACGTTATGAACCGCGCCTTTCCCCGCAAAGCCAGCCTCCTGCTGCTCCTAGTGGCGTTCCTCGTGGTTGTGGCCTGTGCCGAGGCCACCCAAGTCCCGACCGCCACGCCCGTCGCCACTCCAGTCTCGACCCCGACGCCTGTGGCCACTGCGGTCTCGACCCCGACACCTGTAGCCACTGCGGTCCCGACCGCCACGCCCGTTCCGGCTACTGCCGTTCCCCTTGCTGCAACTGCACCGCCTTCCAACCCTCCGGTTCCACCCGCCTCCGTCGAGCCAACCACCGTCAAGAGGACGGAACCATGCCCCACCCCCCAGGAGTGGGATTACATCGAGAGGGTGAATTCATACATTAACGGGCTCGCTTCAGCGAGCCGGGTTCTTAAGAACCGCACTGCGAAGCTGGAAGAAGTCGACCAGTGGGATTTTTCCACGTATCAGATCGGTTTGGATGTCCGCACATATGGACAGTACCTAGACGTGATTCCAGATACGGAAGCACCCCCATCAGCGCAACACATTCAGGTTGCGATGGAGCAATTCGCTGACCAGCTCAGAGCGCCTATTGACGCCTTCGAGCAGGCCGTGGCCAATGAGTCCCCATCGGAGATCACCGAAGCGCTGGAGCAGGAGCAGGCAGTGTTGTCCATGGGGGTTGTCCGAGTTCAAGACCTTATTCGCAATTTCTGCCCCGACGACGTCGAGCGGACGGAACCATGCCTCAACGACTTGGAGTCGCAGTACATCGTGATTGTAACCTCACACATGAACCCTCTCCGTGCAGCGGCCGGACATGTCAGGGGTCGCGCTGAGAGGTCGCTGGTCCTAGAGTGGGATTTTTCAACGTATCGCGTTGAGTCGGAGGTCCTGTCATATCGACAGAACATAGACGTGGTTGCAGGTATCGAGCCACCCCCATCAATGCAGCATATTCAGGACGTCTTCGTGCAATTCGCTGACCAGCTCAGAGTGGCTGTTGACGCCTTCGAGCAGGCCGTGGTCAATGAGTCCCCATCGGAGGTCGCCGAAGCGCTGGAGCAGGAGCAGGCAGTGTGGGATACGGAGGACCAAGTGTTTGACCAGTTCCGCAATTTCTGCCCTTAAGCTACCCCTTCGGTGGGCTCCCCTTTCGGTTCATACAATAAATCTTACGTGAACCACACGCCGTTGTCCCATGCTCGACGCGGGCATGGCGGGGTTTTAACCTGCGCTCAGACCTCGATGAGCAGGCGGCAGTGGTCGCTCGCGCCCCCACTCCTCGACGCCGTTCATGGCCCGCACATTCACGCTCTCGTGAAAGCCGCGCGAGGCGAAGACGTAGTCCAACTGATTGTTGCTTGCGGTCGCTGGGTTCTTGCCGGGGAGGTAGAACGTCACCACGTTTCGGGAGTCCTCAGGTTCGTGTGTCGCCAGCGTCTCCGCCTGTCGTCCGTCCGGTGCCTGTGGCCCCACGAACTCCATGCCAATGGCCGCCATCCTCTCGAATACGGACCGGTAGCGTGCATCCCAGTAGGGAGGTCTGCCGCCATCTCCGTAGCCATGCAGGATGTTGAGATCGCCGACGGCTAGGATGAGGTGCGTCTGTGAGTTCTCGTGGCCGATGAACGTAGAGAGGTCCGAGATGATGCGGTGGACGGAGGCGTCGGCATAGCCAAAGTTCCAGGAGGTCTTGACGCTCGGATGCGATCCTATCCATCGGCCATACATGGAGATGGCGATGAAGGGGTCTGTCGAACCGTCACGTGGTGCAATGCAGGCCGCCGTTATGGTCCCGATGCCACTGACAGCGATCTCGTCCTGCTCCGGCCACCCTATCGGGCCTACCTGCTTGAACCACTCGACGTCGACCCGGTCCGAGAGGCGCACCACCATCGGCCAGCGATCGAACAGTGCGTTCCCCCGCCCGTGCCACCAATCGGAGTTCCACGAATGGGAGTCCCACGCTTCTCGCGGACCGATGTCCAGGAAGCTCGCTCCCTCTGCAGGTGGAAGGGTCGCGTCCCGCAACTGCACTACGTCGTCCGGTGGCGGTGAGGCCTCCTAAAGGAGGGCAACGTCGGCGTCCATCTGCATCAGTTGGCGCCACGGCTCGTGTCTCCTGGCGATGTTCCAACTCACCACTGTTACGGCCAATTCGTCTTCCTCTGGTCCTGCGAGAATCCTACTCCATGTCCTCTGTGGTCCATCCTGCACGATCAGAGCTACACCGCTACTGGAAGTTCTGGTAAGACAATTCGGCGACAACGCCGAAGGGGGTCCCCCGAACAGAGGATGACCTTCCGCCGACGCTGCGTGACGCTATACCCATAGTCGGGCTGCGAGGAGATCGTGTGCCCATGTTGACACAGCAGCCCCTCATGGGTCTCGGGGAGACAGACAACCTCAGGGATGTGCCGGTCAATGCGGCTGAGGGTTTCACTGCTCCGCCACGAGTTGGGCGTGGCCCACTGCACATTCCAAGTAAGTAAGTTCAGTGACATCAGTATCCAAGCCGTGGCTCGAAGGTGTTCCTCGGGCCTCCGAGCACAGGGACCGCCCTCCCAACCTCTGCAGGCAGGGGCGACTGGGTCAGGCCAGCGGATTCTTGCGTGGCCTCCCGCCACGCCTCTTGGGAGGGTCATCCCAAAAGTATATTTCGGTACCGACGCGCTTTATCTGTATGCTTCTTCCCGACGCCTTGACGGCCGAACCCAGGCGACGACGCACGGTGGCGACGGTTTCTCCAGCTGAGGGTGTGAGTCTGCCGGCCTCATCGGGGCGCAGGTGTGCGATATAGCTGGCATATTCCTGCGTTATTTGGGAACTCTTCCCGGTGGCGGTTGACGACATTTTCGCCTCGTGGAGAGCTACGACCTCAAACTCTGGCATTTCAGCATTCCTTCGGGGTGGCGTGTCACCGGATTATACCAGTCACCCTGAAAGCGAAGGCCGGGGGGGCGTCTAATGCCGCTGCCTCTGCCACACGGTTCCGTCGAGCCAGTCCTCTCGTTCTCGTCCGCATCATCTCTCCGGCAGACACCCCACTTCTGCCGTCGCTGTTCCAACCATGCTTCATTCCTGCTAACCGGCTTGTCTCCTCCTCGCCTTCACACACATTAGCTGGGGTGAACACTGCGGTGGCTACGATATCCGACCGACCCCTGATCCACTTCAATACGTGCCTTGTACCCGAAGCGGGACCCCCCTGTATAGGAGGAACCCGACCCAATCAGCATCAGGCTGATGGGACTCCCGACGATCGACCGTTCGGTCATGCGCTCTAGCCTCTGGTTTTGCCTCAGTCTCGCCGACACCAAAATGTCGGCCAGGTTCCCCCGCGTGGGCTGGGATGGACCGTCAACGCAACCGCTAGAAAATAGACCGGATGCACAGTTTCACCGGAGAGTGTGCAGAGACCAAGACGCGAGACGGAGGGTAAGCCGACAGGCCCGAGGGCCCCAAAGCGACCCTTGCAGTAGAATGTCAGCCAGGGCACCAATACGGATGGAGAAACCCTGGCATGGCGAAACTCCTGCTAGCAGCGATTCTATTCGTCCTAATGACTCTGACTGCCTGCTCAGACCAGGCCACGACGGCAGATGTGACGACGGTGCCCGCACCACAGCCAGAGGCGACGCAGTTCGACGAAACGGCCACTGAAGCAACAGAAGTGGCGCCCCTGGAACCAACGGTGATTCCTACAGTGGCACCGGAACCTACCACGATCACGGCGCTTCGCCTGACATTGGCACCGGAGCCAGCGGCAACCGAGACACCCACGACGGCTAGGACCGCCACCCAAGTACCCGCATCGACCCAAGAGCCGAGAGTAACGCTTCCGCCAGCGGCAACCGCAGTTCCCCCTGCGGTGCCTACGCCGTACGCCACGGTGGGTTCAACGCTGACGCCAACGCAACCCGCGTCCACGTTGGGCGGTCTCACCGTCGCCCCCGAGTACCGGTGCGCGCCCTACGACCCGGACGATTACCCATACTCGCCGTCAGTCGAAGCCAAAATCGTCGATGCCCAGGGCGGCATCTACGGCCCCTACACAGGGACCTGGTTCGAGAGCATCATGGAGACGGACATCGAACACATTGTCGCCCGGTCTGAGGCGCATGACAGCGGCCTGTGCGCGGCTAGCCCCGAAACCAGGTCAGAATTCGCATCCGACCTCCTGAACCTCACGCTGGCGTCTCCAAGCGTCAACCGGCACCAGAAGAGCGACAACGACGCGGCTGAGTGGCTTCCCGACCTGAACGAGTGCTGGTACGTGGACCGCACCATCCAGGTCCGGCTCGAATACGGTCTCACTATTGACCGCGCCGAGGCGGACGCGATAGACAGGGTTCTGGCAGGGTGTGAGTCAACTGACATGGTCGTGATCACGCCCGGAGCCTCAACCCCTACTGCCCAGACAACTCCAACCGCTCAAACAACACCCACGACCACCACTGATGTGGACGCCCTAACCCTGTGGGACGATAACGGGAACGGCCGCATCACCTGCGCGGAGGCCCGTGCGCACGGGATTGCGCCGGTCCGACGTGGCCACCCCGCTTATGAGTACATGCGCGACACGGACGGGGACGGCGTGGTGTGCGAATAGCAGAACACACACCGTCAGTCAAGCCCGCCAGAGGGTGAGACCTTCGCGGCCATCAGCAGCGGCAATGGCTACACCCGAGGTTGCGGCGAAGACGGTTCGGTGGCGTGTCGGGCCCAGCTGTGGGGTCGAGGTCGTCGTCTGCGTCATCCACGTCGACATTCCAGTTGTCATATATGCCGGTGTGTGCCGACGAGGAAACTTGGGAAAAAGCCCAAGAGGCCAAAGTTCACCGCACGAGCTGAGCGAAGCGCAACAGCAAGGTGGTCTACATGCTTCAGCACCTTGTGAGGTGCACCGAGTGGTCAAATGATCACGCTGCCGATAGTGGGAGTCCTGCCCTCGGTCAGGAAAATAGCTCCGTAGATTTGACAGCCAAATGGGTTCGGAGACGCTGGCCAACATCCAACAGGCTCTCAAAATCGTGCGATGGTAGGGATTCATCCGGCCAATACCCCAAGTTGATGGCCTTTTCCCGGATGTCATTCGTCTGTTTCACAGCCACGTCAACGTCTCCGGTCGCGGCGAAATGGGACAGGTGCAACAACCCACCCGGGGTTTCACCGAACCTCACTGTCCCCCGGAAGGGAAGTCCTTCCAAGGTTATATAGCGTTCGGGTTCTTTGACCAAGGCCCCCGTCCTATCCATCTTCACGATTACATAGAAGCCCTTGACCCAATCAGGATCAAGAAAGCACTCCTCAACGCTTACGTGGATATCCACCCGATCGGGATGGTAGTCTTGGGCGCGCAGAGCCTCGGCTAGGGCTTCAGCCTGCTCACGGGTGCTGAAAGCCGCCTCAACTTCGGGGGTGCAATAGTCGTGGTAGCAGACGCTCACCATGTAAATCTCCTGCATAGGAGCCTCCAAAATGGGAATAGGCGTCACCAAATCTAATTACTTCCATGGGCCATATGTCCAACTATGAGTGGAAAGGGTAATGGCGTGAGGCGTGCCCTCATCTATACCCGGTTGCTTGGGGGCCTTAGCTTGTCTCCTGCCCGCCACGCGGCTCCCTTTACTGGCAAGGTAACTCCTGAACCCGGCTCATCGGGGCTTATCCTCTTCCGCCTGCTGTCGACGTAGCTCCTCCGCCATCCGTTCTGCATCAGGTTTGGTGCTGAACCTCGTTGTGATAACCGTGCCGTCCGCCACTATCTCCCGATGGTCGGTGGTGGGCAGAAACCGCGCTTTGTCGATCCTATTCCGCCTCGGGTTCTGTAAGAGGAGGCCCGCCCCGCCAAAGGCCGCGAGGGACTTGAGCTAGTCAAGGGATGCCTCCACGCAGTCCGCTAGCTTGGCTTGATACTCAAAGGATTCAAATACCCCTAGAGAAGCCCTCTCGTAGGTTCTGATGTTGGCCCCCGGATTTGTTTCGACGACATCGTCTATGGCAGTGTTGACTAGTGCCGTTAAGCATACTGTGTACGCCTCGAAATCTATAGCTTCTGCTACAGCTTCGATTGTGTCCCAACTCTGCCCTTGACTGCGGGCAGTTTGGCGCCACTCAGATTTGAACGAAGCTACGTCACCGACCTCGGAGGCAACGTCGTCCTTCATCCGTTATATGTCGGCCTCAGTAGCTGGTCCTGGCTCACAGGCAGTCAACCCCAAGGCGATGAGCAGGAATACCCACAACAGACCCGACAGAATGCCATCTGGTCAAACACGAGTTTCATAGAGGAACCCTCCGTGCAGGCTAAGGACGCTGGAATAGCTTCGCTGGCATCAAGTCTTCCAGCGAGAGGACGACAAGGGGGGTTGCTCGGCCGAGCAAGCCGCACAGTTGAAGTTATCCGCTGGATTGGTGCGCCCTCATTGGCAAGCCCACGTCGAGGGCGGGGGTGCCGCTTCCACTTCCACTTCCACAATACCGCCTCGGGTTCTGCTCATCGTCCTCGATGCCAGCCATCTTCTGTAGCCCCCACCGTACTCCATACAACACGACTGCGTAGGCCCACGCATAGTCAATGGAGCTTGCAATGTTTGCAGTCAGGTAAGGAACCTGTGGGAATCCCCCCAAGAACAGCTTCCCAACCGTTTCGATGATGGCGATGCCCAAGAATATAGACGCTAGGACCGCCATCAAGTCACACAGCTGTTTCACGAGGCCCCCCTTGGTGAAGTTCATCGGAGCGCCAAGGCCGATTAGGTTTGTGGTGACCCGAATCTCAGTAAATCGTTGGTGGGCCTATCAGGAATCGAACCTGAGACCGCCAGTTTATAAGACTGGTGCTCTAACCGCTGAGCTATAGGCCCAAATCAGCAACTGACGTGGTCTTTGCGGTTCGAAGCGGGCGTCTCGGGGCCGTCGGGTGTTTGGTCACGTCCTCACTCCGGGGAGCCTTCGCCACGCAGCCCTGTGCTTTGCCCTGCTTGAGGCCCTCCTCCTGACGTCTACCACGGAGTTAAGCCTGAGCCAGATGCAGGAGCACATAAGGCAGAGGTTTCACTAATCGATTGCAAGCCCCCAATAACGGACCCTCAGTGTGGCTTGCTCTCCCCGGAGCAATGCCGTTCCTCTCACTCCAGATGCTCCAACCGTTCCAGTTGGCGCTCCCCGGTCGTCAAAGCAGCACGCCCCAGTGCAGAGTTTGCAGCCATCTAGGCGAACATCCGCCCGATGCCAATCACAGATACCACCAGCGCGATGGCCGCGCCTGCACTTGCGGACGCTTGCCAATCCCGTAGAAGCAGAAAGGTACATCCACCCGACAGAAGCCCACCTAGAATGGTCCAGGGCAACGCTCCACTATCGGCCAACAAGACCAGGAATATTAGCGCAGCTATGGCAGCCAAACATATAGGCCCAACCTTCTCCATTCTCACCTCACCTCATCGACCATATGTTTGTCTTCAGTCTTCCGGCCAGTGGAAACTCTGCCCCATGTGACCGATACCAGTAGCCAACAAGCGCATGCATCCAGAGGCACCCCTCAAACCGACGTGGCAAACGAGCTTCGCACTAAAGGCGGAGGTCGCAGCCAAGGCTGCCCATCCAACGGACAGCACCCCAGTGGCTACGGAGACCTCGAGAAAATTCTCGGGGTTTCCATCCACAGCGATACCGGAACCCCAGAGGGCGAAGCCGATGATCGGCAAACACAGCAATACCGGCCACCACCAGTTGCCCTCGAAGACATGGGCCCTGCACATCCTGACAGCCACCAGCAATCCGAGGACCATCAGCGGTACCAGGAGTGCGGCTTCAAACAGCAGGCCGTAGTCGACGGGCAATTGAAGCAGTCGAGAGTCCCGAGCTGTCAGAACGGCCATACCGACGGCCAGAACAGCGGTGGAGGCGCCCCATAACAGGAAGAGACGCCTCACCCAAGAGTGTCGCTCCCTGTGCAGGAGCAGGGTGATCGCCAATACCACTGCGTTGACGACGAGCCATTCAAACCAGGGGTGGTGGATGTCCGACATGGCCAGGAGCCAGTTCATCAGGCCCAACACCGCCAGGGACGAAATTGCCCACGGAGACGGCGGCACGTGGCCGATAGCATCGCTGCCGCGCATCAGGTGTCCAGCCAAGGCTGAAGGAATGTGGGGCAGGGACCAGCCCATGTCATCCCAAACTCCCGCCACCATGCGACGGAAGATATGGATGGCGGTCCGGGCCGGACTGACCCCTTCCTCCCGGTCCTGTGCCATCTGGTCGTGCAGGTCCGAGCGGATCTCCTCCCGGCGGGCGGTGCGCACCTGTTCCGTCAGTGCCGCCGTGTACAGCCAAGTCCAAGCGAAGACCAGCGACCCGGCTGCGGGCAAGGCCCATCGATGGCACGACATCTCCCGACGAGTTGCTGTCACGGCGTGGTCCCCCATGAAAGTTGCGATGACCTCTGCTTAGGAACGGACGACTCCCCCGGCGCAGGTGCCGGGACTCCGGTCAGCCTGTACAGCTTCCGTCGTGGACGATTCTCCTCGGCTGCAACCATGGGGTCCTCCCACGTGCTTTGCAGGAACCCCTGTTGTTCAAGTCGTCCCAGTGCCCGGTACAGCGTGCCGTGAGCGGTCAGGAGGCGAGCGCCCTCCTGATCCTTGATTTCCTTGGCAAGCCGGAAGCCGTGGACCTCCTCCACACCCTGGCTACAGAGTTGTACGGCAGCTGTAAGGATTGACCGTTCGATGGGGATGAGTTGTCCCTTCTTGCGCCTCATGCTATGATAATATGCAGATATATGCGTATATGTCAAACCTCGGTTGTGAGGAGAGCGCCGTGATTGCGTCAGACCTGCACAACACCGGTGAAGTGCAGAGTCCAGAGTCTGACCGGTGAGGAATATCTGGTGGGAGCCGATAGGGAAGGGTTCATGGAGGAAGGAGCTTTGGGCGTCCGATCATCCCCGTGGGAACATAATGCCTTCGACAACCCCTCAGGAGACGGGTCGACTGATCCTCACCGTAGCCCGGTGACAGGCGATGCGCCATCGGCGGCTCTTCCGGTGCCACTATTGCCGACGAGGGCAGGGACTCTGAAGAAGAGTCTCATCGAGGCTCATCAGCACAGCCCTTTGGTCACGTTGCACCCTGTCGAGTGCCATGGGGCGGAATTGGGACTCCTTGCACCGGTGACCCCGGAAGAGGCGGAGGGGCTTGCCCTTGCTGCATGGGAGTTGGCGGACGTTCCCTCAGTGCCGGTCGAATTTGCTTGGGCTGGGAGGGGAAAATCCAGGAGGCATCGTGGTTGGCACTGTGGCGACATCCCGTTCCCGCTGTTCGAATACTCGGCGCGGATAGTCCTCAACCGGGCCAACGGTGGAGACAACCTGAGGACTCTGGCCCATGAGTTGGCCCACCACGTTGTGGGAGTGCGGCGAATCCGTGAGAGCAGCACGCTTCCTGCCCGCCGTTATCGGTCTCACGGTCGTCCGTTCCCTGAGACCTACTACGAGATGGTGGGATATGTCTACGCCCACGTGGCGGCCGGATGGGACCTCCTCCGCTGATCCTACCATCCGATGCACATCACTCGATAGCCAGGGGTACGGGACGTCTTATAGGAGTGGAACCTACATTTGAGATGCAGATCTCCCCCTATGGTTCTGGAGGGGCTATGCCCTTCGTCGCGATTTCTGCTCCGGCATTCGTTGGTTGAGCTTCGCAACCGGCGGCTCTCCATCACGTCCCGGAGAGTTCGAAGAGGGAACCCATGGCTGGACCAGCCGAGTTGCCCGCATGACTCGTTGTCGCGGTGCCTCTCGACGTTATCGTGACCCGCGGCTTGGATGCCGGCGGAGCACGCGTGGACCCGCTTCCGGGACTACTCGGGGGAAGGAGGACCGAGAATGTGGCCCTGCTATAGCTCTTAGAGAGATGGTGCCGTAACTACTCGGGCCGTCGAGCCATCTTTGGGGGTGGCGCCTTGGGGCTGGTACTAAAAGCACGAGGGGAATACCGAGGCGTGACGGGAGGTGTGAGGCTAGCCATCCCCGCTCTCTGGCGGAGGGTTAATGGGCGCTACAGCGTCCGTACCGCTCCGCAAGGCATCCATCATCAACTCTGAAACAGTACATTCCGAGCCCAGTCAAGAATCTCACAGCGCTATACAATTTTGAGTGAGGAGGTGCATTGATGGCACGCGCCTATCGACGTAGTGAACCTGCCTTGGACAAGACTGGCTACTTTCGGATGACCCAGCGCGAGCACCAAGCGATGAGGTCCGCCGCAGAAACGGCTGGCATGTCGTTCTCTGCCTACGTGCGTCAGCGTCTCGGTCTAGAAGTGCGGGAAGCCGGGCCTCGTGATCAGGATCGCGGCCCGGCCAACTGTACCTGCGGCGTTGCTATCGCAGAAGCCCGTAGGCTCTGTCCCGAACTCGACTGCCCCTATCGGTAGCCCAAAGGGGAGCACCTGTTCTCTCTTGGCAACTGTTGCGAGATGAGGAAGAGAAGCAGGAATGCGAGTGCCAAGCTTCGTGGGGGGCGCGGTTCGCTCCGCCTGCCATTGTGGACTCTGGTCCGCCCCCCAGCGGTCGTGGTCTTTGTCCTGTAGCCCTAAAGGCCTTGTCTAGGGTATCTTCGACCAGATCAGCGTTCAGAGGGTGGGTGCCCTGAGCCGAGTCCGGCATCTTAATCTCGCCGGTCAGGACGGGTTGGCCCGTGTAACGCCTGTACAGTCGGAAATCATGCCGTCGCGCAGTCCCGCCCACGTGGTCTTCGACGCGTGCGTGGCTGAAAGGCAAGTCCGGCCTACTATTGAGTAGCTCAGTAACCCAGCCTGCCACTTCCGCGGCAAAGGTACGCTCGTCAACCGGCATAAATGTCAGTGCCCCTTGTTCGATGGATATTGGTAAGCTTTCGTTGAGGCTCACTCTTCAGAGACGTAGTCATCGTGCCTCCCCCTCGAATGGATTCTCCATCTCCACCCCAAGTTGGGCAAAGTCATTCACATTCCGTGTGACCACCGTCAGGCGATGCACGATAGCCGTCGCCGCGATCATGGCGTCTTCGGTCATCGTGTTCGATCTCCCGTGCATGAGGCGTGCCCATTCTCGGAATGCGGAGGCGTCCATCGGGAGTACGCCATAGGAAGCGAGAACCTTGTCCAGCCACGCTTCCAACTCCTCCGCCTTGGCCGCGTCCTGTTCGCGGGTGGTCTCGACCCCCGCCTGTATTTCTCCAACCGTGACGGCAGAAATGAAGAGTTGCTCCGCCGGCACATCGGCAATCCAATTCAAGACGGCACCATGCGGACGGGGACGGCGCAGCTCCGAAACCACGTTGGTATCGAGGAGGTACATTGGCTTACTCCACAGCCAAGGGGGCACGGCGGCGATGCTGTCGGCGGTGTGGCGCGAGCTCCTCAGTTCGTGCCTCAGAGGCGAGGAGCAACTCCTTAAGGTCCGGCCTGGTCATCCGCTCCAACCTCCGCCACTGCTCGATGGGAAGGAGTACCGCGGTTTCCACCCCGCGCTTGGTCACTATCTGCGGCCCTTCGGCGATGGCGGTGTCGAGAAGCTCGCTGAACCTCGACTTGGCATCTTGAACCGGCCAACTCTTGCTCATCGTGTACCTCAAAGACTTGATGACTAGGTATCAGACTAGCTTAAAAGCCTGGCTGATGTCAAACTGAAATGCCTAATTGCTGGTCGTCGCGCTACCAACGTAGCCTTCGCCAACACCACGAAACCGTCCCAGCTTCATTAGTGAATACAACAAGGTTCTCGGCAACAGTATCACCGAAGCTTCCCGTGACCGGGCCAGTACCCGATAGATATAGCTAGATATAGCATGTCGGTTGCGGGATCGTACTCGATGTATAGCTCCGGGTCAGAGAGCGGTTACGTCGGTTCTTCCGGTATGTATTCTTCTTTAGCTATCGGCATTTGTTCCGTCATCACTGTCCCGAAGGGGAGTCCGTTCCAACACAAATGGCCTTCGAAGGCGCACACTTCAATCCATTCGCGCTCGAAACGGGGAGGAAGTTTCGAGTCAGGGGTTACAACAGTTCGATATGAGGTTGGCCAAGGATTCCCTGTTGCCAGGACCTCGTGCGTGTGGCCTCCAGAATTGATGGTAAGCACGCGTCCATCAAAACTGAAGGTCATCACAACCCCTTCGCCTTTCTCCAGCCAAGAGATTTCCTCGGTCAGATTGCACCGGAGGGGACGATGGGTTCCGAGTGACAAAGTTCTGGCTCACTCAGGCAGGAACCACTTAGGCGGGCTCGGCGGACTGCGCAGCTCCTCGTAGAGCGTGACCGCTATCCGGCGTAGCGCAGCCGCATCGGAATCAGGGTCCCTGTCCACCTTGTAGGACGCCATCATCACCGCTTGGCTCCATAGCGAAGCCCATGTGTCCAAGCGCCCATCGGTCCACCACTCCAGCCGGCCATCCGCCGCCTCAACGGCTGGCCCATCGTCACGGTGCTTCTTGCCATGGCGGAACCAGCTTCTCCCGTAGGCGTTCTGGATGGCGGGGCCATACTCACGATGCAGCCTGCCATAGCTGTACCACTCGTGCCTTCCCTTCTCTTCGATGGCCGGGCCGTCCTCGCGGTGCAACTGCCCCTCACGGTACCACCTGCGCCCACCATCGGTCCCGCTCACAACCTCGCCCTCCGCCACAAGGACGCCATCGCTCCACCATTCCAACGCACCACTGGTCATCTCTACAGCAGACCCACCTTCACGGTGCGGCTTCCCGTTACGATACCAGAAGCGCCCTTCGGGCCCTTCAATCGCCGGTCCGTCGTCACGATGCAGAACCCCCACTCGGTACCACTTGCAAGTGCCGTTAGGATGTTCCACCGCTGGTGCTCCATCACGATGGACATCTCCATACCGATGCCAAGCAGTCCATCCGTCGCGCCACACAACTGCCGGACCATCGTCCCTGTGCGTCTTGCCGCCCCGATACCAGACGGTCTTGGTCGCGTCCTCGGTGCGACAGAGTTGGCCGTTGTTCCACCACTCCTTTCTACCATCTCGTGCTTCAACAGCGGGCCCGTCATCACGGTGCAGCTTACCGCCGTAGTACCAAGCACAAATGCCATCTTTCAAGTCAACCGGCCCCTCTTCTTGGCACAACTCGCCATGGCGCCACCACGACTTCCTGCCTTCGCCGTCCTCGTAGGCAGGTCCCCCTTCACGGTGAAGCAGGCCTTTCCGGAACCACGCCCGGGTCCCGTCCAGCGTCTCGATCGCAGGACAGTTGTCGACGGAGTGCAAGACTTCCCCGTTTCGGGACCACTCGCGCACTTCGCCCACCAGGACGCCTTTCACGTCCTTCATAGCCTTCAACCTGGCTGGCATTCGCGGTCGCCTGCCGGCACTCCGATACTCAACACTCGCCAACATAGCCTCATCTCCCTCCTGGTACCCATACGATAAAGTCTTCGTAGCTCACCACTGGCCCTGCATGGTCGCTAAAGAAACCCGCAATCCCAGAAACGGCCCCAGTAGACTGATTGCTGCTCAAGTCCAACCTGGATATCAACTTGTCATTGAGGAGAAGCCAGCCCTCATCTTGAATCGCGATCAGCGACAGCTCGTTAACATGGTCGGGCCACATCACGGATTCATCAGGAAGAGCACCGTTTGACCGGAGCGTATAGTCGGCGTCATTCGGCTTCCTGGTGTAGTGCATCCACCTTGAGTCGTCCGTGAACACAACCATGTCGAGCCAGTTGGCCCTTGGGCTGCGGATGATGAACCCATACAACCAGTCGACAGCCAGTGGATTGGTGAATGCGGCCTCCACAATCACATCGCAGCTGTGTAGGCCAAACGCCTCATGTTCACCGGGGATCCCAGTGCCGGAGTCGGTGATGGTACCCTCTACCGGCCCATACTCCTTGGTGAGGTGGTCCACCTTGAACCCCTCGAACCTCGTGACCTCGCCAGTTCGTTCGTTGCCCGTGAAGGCCCCGGTTATGGCAGACACATCGCCAGCAAGGCAGAGAAGTCCAGACCCGACTCGACGGTGAGGCAGAGGGCCGCGTAGACGGCCGCCGCCATCGTGACCCAGACGAGGGTGAGCCCGACCGACCCGAATACCACCGCGAACAGGGCCGGGGACGGGTAGTACCCCACGAAGAAGGGGGACTCGTACCCCCGGTGGGCCGCAACCCCGGCGCTGAGCATCGCCAGGTCCAGGGCGCTCAGCGCGAGCATCCACCGCCAGGACACGCTCCTCTCCGTGGCGAGCCGGTAGTGCAGATATCCGTTGGTGGCGAACAGAAGGATTGCAAGGGCGACGTTCGGCGCGTACACCACCTCGTCGACGTTGAGCGGGTACAGCCATGCGAACGTGGCAATAGACAGGACGAACCAGCGTCCCCAGACATAGACCCTGGCCACGCGGCGCAGCTCGAAGCTCCGCCCCTCCACCCGGAGCGGTCGGTCCAGCCTCGACAGGGGAGGGTCTAAGTGGGCAAACCGACCAGGTGGGAATACCCGTCCAGCACTCATTCATATCCTATAATTTAGTCCCATATGCTGGAAGGCATCAAGGGCGTATGAACCACACCGCTTATAGGCATGTGTCTATGCCCTGGACTCTAGGATGTGGCCGGATTTCCGCGTACTGTTGTGGAAACTAGCTGATTCGTGCTCCTCATATAGGTTGAGGCTTATCACGTTGCCTTCTAGAATGCAGCGACATTTACGGTAGCGGGACCCACATGATGATGGAATACGATGACACGGACGCGATCGTGATGATGGGCGATGCCGGCGCGACGATCCAGCGGGTGCCGGGTTGATTCGGACCGTCCAGCTGATTGGGGTCGTGGCTCTCGCCGCACTGGTCCTGACCGGGTGCGAGCGTCTGTTTCCTGACGTCGAGGACTGGATTGCCGACTCGGAGACGCTCGCACGACGCTTCGACGCGCGGCTGGGCGACCTGAAAGAGTGCGTCGAGGAGGACAGCTGCGAAGAGGCGCTTGATGCGGAGAGAGGCGTCTTCGTCATGTGCTCGTGGGTCATGTCGCGTGGAGATCTTGCTCCGGAGGGTTTCGAGGCGGCGGAGTGGCCTCGGTTCGACACGCTCTGCGAGGGGCTGGAGGGGGTGCTGGAGCTGCCGAAGGCGGACGCGCTCCTGCGCATTGAGGACCTCCAGGATGAGACAGACCGCATCAGTGAGGGAATCCGTGCCGACATCGAACCCCGAGAGCGGGAAAAGGCGGAATGATACGAAGGTCAGGAACCGGCTGAGACTGCCTAGCGCCCATCGGAATGGATGTCACCGTGGGCACGATCCCCGGAGTCAAGCATCAGTTCCGACAATAGCCACCGGCCCACTTTCCCCCACAGCCGTCCCAAGGTCTCGCGAGGTCACCCTCAACCTCACTCGCGTCCCGCCATCGTCCCTTATGAGGTCAGGAGCCGCATCACACATTCAGACATCCTTTAGGACCCTGTCAATGCCGAAGCCGAGGGGCTCGGCAGTTTCACGGGCTGCCCAGCCACATCCCGAAACCCTTCTACCTGTCATCCACGTCGACCTACCTGGAAAGGTCCGAATCGGTACCCAGGCCTGCCGCTTCCAAATATGCGGTTCTTATGACGCTTGCCGGGATCGAGCGGACTCACGTACAAGGGGGCAATTCACGGCCCGGAGCCGGATGGGTCGCCCCCTTTGAGCAATATGCTCAAGCTATATCCACGAAAGGGCCGCCAATTGGCTTTCGCTTTCGGCTTGCGAGACAGACTGCTCAAAACCCTTCACCCGACCGCGCGGATTGCGCTGTCGGGTTTGATGGCCGTCGCCGTGATTACGGCATGTGACAAAGGAGATATGCCTGCTCCGACTCAGGAGCCAACAGCCACCACGACGCGGGAACCGACGCCCACGCCGATTCAGACCACCCGTCCCGGCGCGGCAGGGCTGGACGACCCTCTATTTCCCGGGCTGGGCAACGGCGGTTATGACGTTTCCCGCTACACGGTGACCCTCAACATTGACGTGGAAGCCAACGAGATCTCGGGCCGGGCTCAAATAGAAGCCGACGCTACACAGGACCTCTCCTCGTTCAATCTGGACTTTCGAGGCTTAACGGTTACGCAGGTTGCCGTGGATGGCCGCCCAGCCGACCACTCTCGCGCCGGGTACGAGTTGACAATCAAACCTGGAGCGCCGGTCCCCATAGGAACCACCTTCAATGCCGTGGTCTCTTACGAGGGTCGGCCTTCGACCAGCCCAGTGCCTGGGACGAGCCTGCTAACCGGCTGGATAGACTACGAGACCGGGATACTCGCGTACGGCGAACCCTGGGGGGCGTCGCACTGGTTCCCGGTCAATGAGCATCCATCCGATAAAGCCTTGTACACCTTCATCATCACGGTGCCCGAGCCCTATGAAGCGGCCTCAAACGGTGAATTGACCAGCACGACCGACCACGGGGAGACTGTGACGTACGTATGGGTGAGCGTCCATGAGATGGCCAGCTATCTGGCGTTCCTGGCGGTTGCACAGTTTGACGACGTCGCCAGTGAAAGTCCTGGGGGGATTACCGTCGTTGACTCGGTTGAAGCGTCGATAGACGAATCAGCAAGGGGTAGTCTGGATAGCGTCCCTTTGATAGTCGATTTCTTCAGTGAATTGTTCGGGCCGTATCCATTCGAGTCCACCGGCTCCGTCGTCATTGACGAGGCGATTCCGCCGCTGGAAACCCAACCCCGGCCCGTCTACGGGATAGGGGCCCTGGAGGATTTCGGCGACAGGTTGATAGCCCATGAGTTGGCGCACCAGTGGTTTGGGAACCTGCTTACTCCCGCGTCATGGCAGGACTTGTGGCTGAGCGAGGGGTTCGCCACCTACGCTGAGTGGCTGTGGTTGGACCACAAGTCCGGCGATGGCTGTTTCGAGGAGTTCTGGGAGATGGTCTGGCGACCTGTCTATGGGCCGCCAGCGAATCCCGACCCCGACTCTCTTTTCAGCGGCAGCGTGTATGCAAGAGGCGCAATGGCCCTTCACGCACTGCGTGGCGAAATCGGCGACGAGGCGTTTTTCAAGACTCTGCGTGAGTATGTGTCCCGCCATGCCGGGGGTAACGTGACCACCGAAGACTTTGTGGTCGTGGCTGAGGAGATTGCGGGCAGGGAACTGGACGACCTTCTCGATTCCTGGCTCTTCGGTGAGACCACTCCTCTTCCGCCGGGAATGAACAGCGGTCTGGGCAATCAGCCAACTCCTTCTCCAGGTCGGGCTATTGGGGAGGGGTGTCTACACGGACATCGGTAACAGCCCCACGGTCCAACTTTATCTTCACCACGCATCTCGTCAGCTACCGGATGCCAGATGGAGGGAGGCGGGAAGCTGATGTCTCGCGATGATATTGCTGTGAACCTGCGTGTCCGAAGGATTGGACGGGGACACAAGGCGAATCCATCACGTCAGCGCAGCTGTGGCCGAACCCGGCGAGGACCGAGGAGAACTCCCTGGACGGTGGGCGTGGCCTAGCCATGCTCATCATTGCCCCAACATTGATTCTCTCCTAAAAAGTCGTGGTTGAGGGTGGCATTGAGGATAATAAGATCTGGAGATGGTGAAGGAGAGGACGTTCAGGAGTAGGTAGTCGATGTTTCGAACGAAAGAGCCTCAAGAGAGCCTATGGCAGTCGGAGTTTCTGATCGCGCCCAGGAAGGCCAGGCTGATGCGTAGGAGCTGGGCGCAGGTATTTCGGAACGAGGCTGTGCCGCTGATAGACGAGGAGCGGTTCGCCGAGATGTACAGCGCGGACATGGGCAGGCCCAACCGCGCGGTGCAGACGGTGCTCGGGGTGCTGGTGCTCAAGGAGATGTTCGATCTGACGGACATCGAGGCCCTGGAGGAGTTGGGGTTCAACCTGCTATGGCATCACGCGCTGGGGTTGGAGATGGAGGAGGCACACCTTGCGCAAAAGACGCTGCACAACTTCCGCGTGCGGTTGATGGAGCACGACGTGGGGCGGTTGGCGTTCTGCGAGACGACGGACCGGATGATCGGGGCTCTGGGTCTTCGTACAGGCAAGCAGCGCGTTGACTCTACGCACATCATGAGCAACATCGCGGTGTTGACGCGGTTGGGGCTGTTCTGCGAGACGATTCGGGTGTTTCTGCTGGCGGTGAGCCGTGAGCACCCTGGCTTGGGACAAGGGATTGGGGATGGACTGGCCCAGCGGTACCTCAAGGAGACCGGCGAAGCATCCCGATACGATGACGCGCGTTCGGGAGAGGGGCGTCGCCGGCTGTCGGTGTGCGCGCGAGACGTGTACCGGCTGGTCCATCGGTTCCGCGGGACGGCGGTAGCTCAGATGGAGGAGTACGGGCTGTTGGAGCGGCTGTTGCGCGAGCAGTGCGACGTGGGTCGTCACGGGGACGGTCGTCCCGGAGCGGATGACGACGATGCGGGTGAGGGGAAGGCGACGATAGTGCTGAGGGAGCCGAGGGAGGTGCGGTCGGACTCGCTGCAGACACCGCACGACCCGGCGGTGACCTACAGCGGACACAAGGGGAAGGGATACGAGGTGCAGGTGGCCGAGACGTGTGAAAGCGACAACGCCGTTCAGATGATCACGCACGTGGAGGTCACGCCATCGAGCGGCAGCGACTCTGTGGTGACGAGGCGGGTGATCGACGAGTTGAGTGAGCGGGGAATAGGTCCTTCGGAGCTGTGGGCGGACACGTCGTATGGTTCTGGCCGGAACGGATGGGAGGCGGAGCGTAGGGGTACGGAGCTGGTGAGCCCTGTTGGGGGTCGGTCGCAGAAGGAACCCGACGGAGGTGGTGATGAGCCGGTGAGGCTGACGGCATCCGACTTCTACATCGACGTTATGGCGACGAGGAGCGCGGTGTGTCCCGCGGGACATGGGGCGGTGGCAGAGTACGAGGATGAGGATGCGCCTGAGCGGGTGGAGATACACTTCGCCCGGGCGGTGTGTGAGCCCTGCGCGCTGCGTGCCCGGTGTCCTGTGAGGTGGCGCAGTCGCCCTGAGCTTGGGGGAGCGTGGTCACGGGGTGGAGCGTACGTGCTGAGTGCGGACCTGGTGAGGGTGAGCATCGCACGGAGGCGTGTGGCAGAGTCAGACGGACAGTGGCGCAAACGGTACGGGCTGCGTGCGGGGATAGAGGGGACGAACTCGGAGATGAAACGGCGCCATGGCCTCGGCCGCTTACGGGTACGTGGCGGCGAGAGGGTTCGGCTCGCCGTCTATCTCAAGGCCCTGGCGTGCAACGTCAAACGGATGGTCGGGGCACGACTGATCGAGATGGACGAGACGTTGGCCCGGCCGGCTGCCCTGGCCACTGCTCCCTGCGCTGCATGAGCCTGCGGGTGCCGTTGCCAACCCGGTAATCCCTACCCGCGGCGTAGGTCGCACCACAACTACCTCATCGGCCACTACAAAAGCCCCAACTGGAATATCCAACCCCCGCACACCCAACCGCCTTTACTCCGCACTACCAATCCGAAAACCCCTTGTTACGAGGGAATCAAACATTCGACGGAGCCGTCGCGCCTCACCCCGCAGCTGTGGACCCCACCGGCGATGACGGAGGCGAACTCCCCAGCGGACCCGTTCCCCGGTGCGGCGGCAGTCGGCGCGTCTTTGGGCGGATGCCATCAGAAACCAAATGCGCCGCCTATGCCTCCTAACGCACCACCTACTATGCCTCCTAGCGCGCCACCTATGCCCCCCAACGCACTGCCTACATCGCCAAACGCACTGCCGATCAGCCCGGCAGTTCCGAATACAGCTTCTACCCCCTCGGCAACCGACGTGGAGATTAGACCGGAAACGTCGCAGACAAGGTTGGAATTGCCTTCACACACGGTTATCCCGATCAGTTTGACTAAGTCGCCTAATGCCGCTGGAAGTCCTCCACTTAACTGGTTATTGTGTAAGGCGAGGATTCGCAGTTTGGAGAGACGGCCAAGTTCCTCCGGTATCTCTCCGCTCAATTGGTTTTCATGGAGGAATAGGACTGACAAGCTGTTGAGTGCACCCAGTGAGGCCGGGATGCTCCCGTTCAAGCGATTGCCATGAAGGGCTAGAACTTTCAGATTGGAGAGATTGCCGAGGTCCGGAGGTATTTCCCCGCTCAACTGGTTGCTCTGTAGCTCCAACTCTTCCAGTTTGGAGAGGCTGCCGAGCTCCGACGGTATCTCTCCACTCAACTGGTTGCCGTAGAGAAACATCCGTTCCATTTCAGAGAGCCTGCCGAGCTCAGTTGGTATGTTCCCACTCAACCGGTTGCTGTGTAGCAGTAGCTCTTTCAGCCTAGGGAGGTTGCTTATTTCGGGCGGCAAATGCCCACTCACTTGATTATCGGACAGGTTGAGCCATCTCAGCTTGGATAGGGTACCCAGTTGGGGCGGTATCGATCCGCTCAACTGGTTTTCATGGAAGTGCAGCAGTTCCAGTTTAGAAAGGTTACCCAGCTCCCCAGGTATTGGGCCGCTAAGCTGATTGTTCTCCACCGACAAACGGCTCAGGTTTGCGAGATTCCCCAGTTCAGGGGGTATTGGCCCGTTTAACTGGTTGTCATACAGGAACAGACCTTCAAGGTTGGAGAGGCTGCCCAGCTCCCCAGGTATCAGCCCACTTAGCTGATTTTCCGACAGGTATAGCCACGTCAAGCTGGATAGGCCACCAAACTCCGGCGGTATCGGGCCGCTGAGCTGATTGTTCTGCACTGACAAACGGCTCAGGTTTGCGAGATTCCCCAGTTCAGAGGGAATTGGCCCGCTTAACTGGTTTTCAAACAGGAATAGACCTTCAAGGTTGGAGAGGCTGCCCAGCTCCCTCGGTATCAGCCCACTTAACTGGTTATCATATAGGAACAGGTGTTCTAACTCTAATAGGCTGCCGAGGGCCCGAGGTATCGGTCCACTTAGCTTATTGCGTGCCAAGTCCAACTTGTTCAGGTTTTCGAGGTTGCCCAACTCCGATGGTATCGTTCCGGACAACTCGTTGCGATCGTGGGACGAATCACTATTTGAGAGGTCTAGCACTCTTAGGCTGGACAGTCCACCGAGCTCAATAGGAATATGACCACTCAAACTGTTATTGCTGAGGACCAGTTCCGTCACCCGACCTTCAGAGTCAACGGTGACTCCATGCCACAGGCTGAGCGGGAGCTCGCTTAACCAGTTTCGTTTGTACTCCCAGTTTTCTCCGTCGGTGGAGCGGTAGAGCGCAACAAGGGCTTGCTTGTCTCTTCGCCCGCGAGGGGTTTCGCAGAATGGCAGCTCCAGGCCGGCTAGGTCGGTCTCCCGATAGGAGATAGCCGCTAGCTGACGAGGTATACATCCGCTGAACCGGTTGCTGCCTAGGTATAGGCTATCCATGTACTGGTTTTGTCCCAGTCCGCCGGGAATCGGCCCGCTAAGCTGGTTGTTGCGGAGGTCAACGTTCTCTAACCCTCGCCGGCTGTGATTGCCAAGTTCAGCCGGTATCTGACCGCTTAATTGATTCTCAGACAGGTCCAAGTCCTCCAACTCGGCAAGTTTCCCCAACTCCACAGGTATCTGACCGCTTAATTGATTCTCAGACAGGTCCAAGTCCTCCAACTCGGCAAGCTTCCCCAACTCCACAGGTATCTGACCGCTCAGCTGATTGTTGGAGAGGTTCAGAGTCTTCAGATTGGCAAGGTCACCCAGTTCAGCCGGTATCTCTCCTGTTAGTTGATTGTTGGAGACGAGCAGATACCACAATTTCGATTGGAGTCTTCCCAGTTCATGCGGTATCTGCCCGCTCAATAGATTGTTGGACAGCTCCAGCCTAGTCAACCTAGTGTCGCCAAATGCTGGGGGAATCTGGCCGGTCAACTGGTTATTGGATAGGTTAAGGCGAAACAGACTCGAGAGACTGCCTAGCTCCAGAGGTATCTGGCCACTCAACTGATTCTGACTCAGTACCAGAGAGGTAACTCGACCGTCCCTGTCTACCTCGACGCCGTACCATCTGCTGATTGGGGCATCAGTCAGCCAGTTTCGGTTCTCCTTCCACCTTGGTCCGCCAGTCGTCTTGTACAGGGCAACCAGAGCGTCCCTGTCTGCGTCGGCAGCGGCTATGTCGCCGCAGAACTTCAATCCAAGCTCATCAATGTCATTGTGCCGCACCTCCTGGAGTTCGTCAGGCGCACACCCCGTAAACCTGTTGTCCGCGAGGTACAACTCTTCAAGCTCGTATAACTGAACCAGATACTCTGGTATCTCGCCTGTCAGCCGGTTGCCAGCAAGAGACAGTACTTGTAAGTTATCGAGGTTGATTATTTCCGGCGGAATGTGCCCAGCGAGCTTGTTCTCCCCAAGAAGCAGTCTCTTCACATAAGAGAGCCTGCTTAGGGACGATGGTATCTCTCCACTGAGTTGGTTTTCGTTGAGTTCCAAATCGATCAGATAGGAGAGGTTTCCGAGTTCAGTTGGAATCTTCCCGCTCAAATCGTTGCGGGCTAGCGCGAGCGTTGTCAGGTTGGTTAGTTTGGCGAGGTCCGGCGGTATCCTCCCCGTAAGTCGATTCCGGTCACTGTCGTCTCTTGGCAGCAATCTTCCGAAGATTGAAGGAGGAGTACTACATCCAAGGAGGAGGTCCCTCAGTTCGGTTAGCTTGGCAAGTTCCCGGGCTATCTCTCCGCTCAGTCGGTTATCACAGAGGTCTAGCCCAGTAACACGGCCACGGGAATTTGTGGTCACGCCGTACCAACTGCCTACCGGAGTCTGGGTAAGCCAGTTGTCGCTCTGTTTCCAGTTTTGTCCTTCAGTCGCATTGTAGAATGCTATCAGGGCTTCCCTATCATTATTGGAGGAGGGTGTGGCTGTTGGTTCTGGGGTAGCGGTTGATTCATGTGTGGTTGTAGACACGGGTGTGGCAGTCAGCTCAGGCGTAGGTGTCGGCTCAGGCGTAGGTGTCGGCTCGGGTGTGGCAGTCAGCTCAGGCGTAGGCGTCGGCTCGGGTGTGGCGGTCAGCTCAGGCGTAGGTGTCGGCTCGGGTGTGTATGTGCTCTGAGGCGTGTACGTCGGTTCAATGATTATGTTAGTGGAGACCAGATCGGGTGCCGGAGTCGGACTTGGGTCTCCCCCGAATATGCCGCAGGCTATTGTCATTGGCAAGATCAGCATACATACAGCCAGACGTACTGAACTTCTAGTGATCATGACCCTCACCTGGATTCACCCTAAATTCTGTCCAACTAACCGGGCTCACCATATATCTGCCTCTCAACTTCCCCAATGTCTATATTCCTGGTCTCTATCGTCCTAGGGGAAACGATGCCTCCGGAGAATATGAGCTGCATTGCTTCAGGGACCGAAAGGTCTGTGTCTCTAACGTCTTCTGGTGGCATGAGCACGACGAACCCTGAGTTAGGGAGCGGCGCGGTGGGGACATAGGTCATTATCAGCTTGTCGACACCATCAGCGTCCGTTATCCCAGTCAGAAAGCCCAAGCTCCAGGCATTGACCCTGGGAAATTGGACAAGCACTACTCGCTTGAAACCGGTGACGCTGGTGCCGGAAAAGGACTCGATCAGCTGCCGGTTGGCAGAATAGATCGCCCCGATGAGAGGTATCCGCAATAACGCTGTCCGGGCCCGGTCGACGGCCATTCTACCTAGTCCGAACGTAGCAAAGGCTCCAAGCATGTAGACTATGATGACTGCGGCAACAACTCCGGGCCCGGGCAGCGTCCATGCGATGCCGAACTGTCCGAGAAGCCACTCAATCCAGGGCCCCAGAACCCCGTCCACGAGGTCGAACAGGAAGCGGATGATCACATATGTAATGGCCACCGGGACAAGAAGCAGCAACCCACCCATCAGGGACAGGCGGATATGCCTTACCAGTGAGTTACGCGCGTTCTTTAGAGTCATGCTCGGTTGGCTGCACTCCTCAAGCCTGCAAACCCCAAGAGAGTCACGTCAACATCTCCTTGTATGAACCCATCTGGGCGCCGACGGGAGCTTTGCACTCAGGTGGAAAAACTCCAAGGCTCTCATTACGCGGCCTTCCATAAGGGAGCAAACGACAGATCCATCGCTTGGCCCATCTCTGTCAGCCGCCCGGCAGTGCAGTAAGCCCGCGGGCTTGTGCACCCCAGCAGGCAACGGAGCCTTCGCGCCTCACCCCGCAGGTGTATCTACTCCCGGCGCTGATGGAGGCGAACTCCCCGGACGGAGGCTTGGCCTCGCCAAAGCCATCATCGCCCCAGCATTCGACGGAGCCGTCGGTCCTCACGCCGCAGGCGTGATACCTCCCGGCGCTGATGGAGGCGAAGGCACCTCCGGATGGCACGGCCTGGCCATAGTCGTCACTGCCCCAGCATTCGACGGAGCCATCGGTCCTCACGCCACAGGCGTGGTACCTGCCGGCGCTGAGCGAGGCGAAGGCACCTCCGGGTGGCGTGGCCTGGCCATAGTCGTCATCGCCCCAGCATTCGACGGAGCCGTCGTGCCGAACCCCACAGGTGTAGAACCCACCGGGGCTGACGGAGGAAAACTCCCCGGACGGTGGCGTGGCTTGGCCCTGTACATCATGGCCCCAGCATTTGACGGGGCCGTCGGTCCTCACCCCACAGGTGTGGAAGCCCCCGGTGCTTACAGAGGCAAACTCACCCCGCGGCGGCGTTGCCTGGTCAGATTCATCATCGCCCCAGCATTCGATGGAGCCGTCGCGCCTAACCCCACAGGTGTGGAAGCCTCCCGCGCTGATCGAGGCGAACTCCCCGGACGGCGGCGTTGCCTGGTCAGATTCATCATCGCCCCAGCATTCGACGGAGCCTTCGCGCCTAACCCCACAGGTGTGGAAGCTCCCCGCGCTGACCGAGGAGAACTCCCCCGACGGCGGCGTGGCTTGGCCGATATCATCATTGCCCCAGCATCCGACGGAGGCGTCGGACCTCACCCCGCAGGTGTGGCTTGCCCCGGCGCTGACGGAATTAAACTCCCCGGCTGGCGGCGTTGCCTGGCCAATCTCGTTTCCATCGAAGTCTTCGTTGGATCCCCAGCATTCCATGGAGCCGTCGCGCCTCAACCCGCAGGTGTGGTAGTCCCCCGCGCTGACGGAATCGAACTCCCCCGCTGGCGGCGTTGCCTGGCCAATCTCGTTTCCATCGATGTCTTCGTTGGACCCCCAGCATTCGACGGCGCCGTCGGTCCTCACTCCGCAGGTGTGGAACGCTCCGGCGCTGACCGAGGCGAACTCCCCCGACGGCGGCGTGGCCAGGCCATAATCTCCATCGCCCCAGCATTCGACCAAGCCGTCGCGCCTCATTCCGCAGGTGTGGGTCCACCCGGCGCTGACCGAGGTGAACTCCCCGGACGGCGGCGTGGCTTGGCCAGACCAATCCCAGCCCCAGCACTCGACCGCGCCGTCGGTCGTCAGCCCGCAGGTGTGGTTCCACCCAGCGCTGACGGAGGCGAACTCACCGGCCGCCGGCCTAGCCTGGCCAACCTCCCTTCCATGGATATCCTTGTTGGAACCCCAGCATTCGACGGAGCGGTCGCGCCTCACTCCGCAGGTGTGGAGGAACCCCGCGCTGACCGAGGCGAACTCCCCGGAGGGCGGCGTTGCTTGGCCAGATTGATCATGGCCCCAGCATTCAACCTGGCCGTCGGCCGTCACTCCACAGGTGTGGTACCTACCGGAACTGACGGAGGCGAACTCATTGGCAGACCTGGTCTTTGGCGCGGCGGCAGTCGCCGCGTCTGGGGGCGTAGCCGTCGGGATGGCGGGTCCCTCCGGTTCGGCGGTCGGCTGAACTTCGGCCGTGGTATGAGCTTCGGCCCCTTGCTGAGCCGTCAGCCCGCGGACCTGTTCACCCCAACACGCGACGGAGCCGTCCCGTCTCACCCCGCAGGTGTGTTCTTTGCCAGCGCTGACGGCGGCGAACTCCCCAGACGGCGGCGTGGCTTGGCCAACCTCGTGCCCATCGGAATTTTCGTTAGAGCCCCAGCATTCGACTGAGCCGTCGGTCCTCACCCCGCAGGTGTGCCGGACCCCAGCACTGACAGAGGTAAACTCCCCGGACGGCGGCGTGGCTTTGCCACGATTGTCAGAACCCCAGCACGCGACGGAGCCGTCGGATCTCACCCCGCAGGTGTGGCCTGCCCCGGCACTGACAGAGGTAAACTCCCCGGACGGCGGCGTGGCTTGGCCATGTTCATCATCACCCCAGCATTCGACGGAGCCGTCGGCCCTCACCCCGCAGGTGTGGCCTGCCCCGGCGCTGACAGAGGTAAACTCCCCGGACGGCGGCGTGGCCTGGCCACGATCATCCCAGCCCCAGCACTCGACGGAGCCGTCGCGCCTCACCCCGCAGCTGTGGAACCAACCGGCGCTGACCGAGGTAAACTCCCCGGACGGCGGCCTGGCTTTGCCATGACTGTTAGAACCCCAGCACTCAACAGTGCCGTCGGCCCTCACCCCGCAGGTGTGTTCATCGCCGACGCTGACCGAGGCGAACTCCCCGGACGGCGGCCTGGCTTTGCCACGACGACTGTCAGAAGCACCCCAGCACTCAACGGTGCCGTCGGCCCTCACCCCGCAGGTGTGTCCATCGCCGACGCTGACCGAGGTGAACTCCCCGGACGCCGTCGTGGCGTGGCCATAGCCATCATGACCCCAGCATTCGAAGGAGCCGTCGGGTCTCACACCGCAGGTGTGGAACCCCCCGGCACTGACCGAGGCGAACTCCCCGGACGGCGGCGTGGCCCGGCCATAGCCATCATGACCCCAGCATTCGACGGAGCCCACAGTGCTCACCCCACAGGTGTGGAATCCCCCAGCATTGATCAAGGCGAATTTCCCGGACGGCGGTGTGGTCCGGCCATCAGCGTTGTCTCCCCAACACTCGACGAAGCCGTCGGTCCTTATCCCGCAGGTGTGGAATCCTCCGGCACTGACAGAGGTAAACTCCCCGGACGGCGGCGTGGCCTGCCCAAGCTCCGCTCCAAAGTCGCCTTCATTGAACCCCCAGCAGGTAACGGAGCTATCGAGCTTAACTCCGCAGGTGTGGAATGCCCCGGCGCTCACCGAGGCGAATTCCCCGGGCGGTGGCGTAGCTTGACCATAGAAATTCAAGCCCCAACACTCGACGGAGCCATCCCGCATCACCCCGCAGGTGTGGTTCCATCCGGCGCTGACGGAGGCGAACTCCCCGGACGCCGGCGTGGCTTGACCATAGAAATTCAAGCCCCAGCACTCGACGGAGTTGTCGCCTCTCACCCCACAGGTGTGGCCCTCCCCGGTGGTGACCGAGGCGAACTCCCCGGACGGCGGCGTGGATTGGCCAAATACATTCCAGCCCCAGCATTCAACGGAGCCATCGCCCCTCACGCCGCAAGTGTGTCTTTCCCCCGCGCTAACCGAGGCACCGCGGCCGAGTCTTGGCGTTGGGCTTGGGCCTTCCCGGTTGCTCAGCGGTTGGACAGTGGGTTGAGCGATGGCTCCGGGGGAGTCACCGCCTTCGCAGGCGGCCAAGAGGAAGAAAAAGGCCAGCAGAGCGAGCAGCCTATACCGGAGCATCGCGGCGACACGCTCTTCAGGCTGGTGTCCCGTTTGTGACAGGGCCATTGGCCGTCGCCTCCCCGATGGAAAGAAGATAGGGTCTCTGAGCAGTGATCGATTGGCTCAACAATCCCGTCATATCTTCTTCGCAGGACTTGTCGATGTCTGTTCATGTAGCGGATTGCCTACGCTGTTATCGTCCATAGCAGGGGCGTAAACCCCCTAGGGTTGCCTTGGCCAACATGGATTCTATTGAGCCTCCGAGTCGGAAGTAAGGCTTAAGCGACCTCTTCGAATAAGCGTTTGTTCACATATTCCTGCGGGCAAATCAACGTATGAATAGAGGGCATATGCCCCTATCATGAGCATGCATTTGTTAACCCAACGTGGTCAGGAAGCCACTTGGACGCTCAACGAGACTTTGGCGATGAGACGCAAAGAGGGACCGTGGGTGCCGTGAGCGTCGGTCTGAAACAAGCCAACGGCCCCCGCTGCTATGGCAGGGGCCTAGCCGCTGCTCGCTCCGTTTACCTGTCGGCCGGCCCCGCGGTTCTTGGCGGGTCGCATGGGGCAAGGTCGGCGTCGGATTACGGTGCCAGTCTGACCTCCGCGTGAGATTTTCGCTTTTGAGAACCCGTCTACGCTCGTTACGATGGCCTCCATGAGTTTGCCTGTCGGGTGTCGTCGGCATGCCCGGTGATGGAGACGACTCTGACGCCGTTCCGCCCTGAGCGGGGACTTGAAGGCGACGGCCCGCTCCAGATGGCCGGTGAACCTAGAGAGTTTCCGAACTGGGGCCTCCCGGAAGGAGGAGTTGGGCTGGAACGGCCTTGTCATGCCTTCCACCAAGGCCAGGAGGAGGAAGCTGTCCGGCCTCGACTACCCTTGGCTCCCAGGACAAGAAGGACCAAGCCCCCGAGCCCCATAAGGATGCCCCCGATAAGGACAACATACAGCCCATAAGCAACGGAGGCGCCTAGGAGCAGGTCAGCGGCGCCGAGATCCATATCTATCACTGCTGCGAATGTGTTGAGAACACTCATTGCCAAGACCAGAAAGCCACCGATGCGGGCCATCCATCTCCCGGTCCGCCCGAAGATGGTGATCAACAACAGGATGACCAAAGCCGCTACCCCTAGCCCCACGGTGAGCCAGCCGTCCTCCAGATCAAGCCCATTGGGTGACTGGTCAAGCACCGTTATCCAGGGGAGAAGCGCGCCAATCACCAGCAGGACAGCGCCGAGGGCTCCAATTGCCGAACCTGCAACTCGAAGTTGCATCTTGTTCCTCCTGATTCTATTCTATTGTTATAGAACGGTTGGTGATGGTTAGGGCAGTGGCAACAGGTGGTTCTCCCATTGCCTGCCGCTGCATCCGGGCCCACTGTAATGATCTTTCCAAGCGAGATGTAAGGCTTGAACACCCTAATCGCATAGAGCATCCGTTTTAGGGTCGTGTGGGCAATTGAACCTACATGCAGAGGGCATATGGCCCTCCTGGCTGTGGGGACGGACCACACCAGGTCGCTGTCGGGGTCTGCCCTGGCCTCCGCCTCCAGCTTCGACAGGAACCAGGTGATGCCGTCGGCGTGCTTCGTCTGGCGAGCCCACGTCTCGATGCGGTGTCCCTCGTGCCGCCTCCGGCCCTGGCGGCCGGTGGTGAGGGCGGTGCTCCAGATGCCCTGCGTCGTGGGAAGCTGGGCGCGGTCCCTGTGGGTGACGTAGCGTATGCCCTCGGCGGACAGGGTGTAGCGCGTGTCTCCGCGTTTGCCCCGGCGCTCGACGAGGCCCCCAGGCATTCACGAGGCTGTACAGTATCTGGCTGACTCGACCCTCGGAGACGCCGAGCCAGCGGGCAAGGTGCTCACGGGGGATCATCGGGTGGTCGGTGATGAGGTCGAGCGTCCGCTTCTCCGAGGGGTTGACGCCGAAGGCCGGCGCAGCCTGCACCATCCGCTCGGGACGTGGCAACGATGCCCGCTTCCGCTCCGGTGATGCGGTGGAACGCCTTACGCCGGGGCTGCCGTGCGAGCTCACGTCCTCCTGCGTGCGGTACGTGCTGCCGACCCACGAGTATTTGTGCCAGCGGCGAAGGTCCCGTCTTGCCAGCGCGTCCCTGGACTCCACGGCAACGTAGCAGTCACGGACGTTCCGGTCCTCGCAGAACTTCGTCGTCAGCCTCTCCTCCCATACGCTGGGCACCATGATCAGAATGGTTCCGGGACGTCGGCTGTAGTCGTATTCGGCTATGGCCCTCAGCCTGTCGTAGAGAGACCGGCGCCGCAGGGCCAGGCCCTGGCGCACCACGCCGAAGCTACGGCCGTCGTGGAGGGTGATGGTGGCGTCGAAGCGCCCCCTGCGGTGGAACTCCACGTGGGACCTGAACCCGTCGATGCCGGGGGAGAGTGAGGCTGGAAGACGGTAGACGCTGGCCAACGCGTCCATCCGGCGGATTAGCAACGTCAGCCACTCCCTGGACACCGGGTAGGCTCGCACGAAGTCTGAGGGGGTCTCGAAGCCGAGGAACCCGGCAACCTCTCTGATGCCGTTGGCCGTTAGGTAGTATCGCTGGCTCGACGGCAGATGGGCGGTGCCGTGGCTCACCCTCCCCACGATGCCTTCGGCCAGCAGGTCGGTAAGGGTGCGGTGGACCGTAGCGTGGGCCTCTCCGAGGATGCGTGCCAGCTCTGCCGAGTCGACGAACGGCGTCCGGCTGAGGGAGTCCAGCAGCTGTCGGTCGGAGAGTGGCATGGGTTGAGACTGAGGTCACAACGGACTGCGTCAGGGCAACGTAACGCTGTTCGAGAATAGCGAACACCCGGCCTTGTTGCATGCCTTGACACGGTAGGTGGTCTTATTAAAAGTCCAGCCATGGAATGGCCCATAGTAGCTCGAGTTCGGTGCAAAGTCGTAGACGGCGGTTTGGGGAGCGCTTACCTTGGCATCAATCTCGTCGTCTTGGTAAACCTCGTAGTACGTTGCGCCGGTAGTTCGGTTCCAACTTAGCGAAGCAATTGTACGGTCCCTCACCCTTTTCCCATCAAGGGAAGGAGCGACAGGCGCTTCAACGTGCGCTGTAGACTCAGTTACCCCACCAGTTTCTGAGGACAATTCGGAACAGCCGACTGCATTGCAGGTTTGTAATGCGTAACAGTAGGTAGAGTCCCCATTCAGCCCCTGGTCTTCAAAACGGCCGTCCGTGTAACGCACCTCCATATCCACCCACTTTCCAGATTCGGCAGCATTCCGGCGTCGCACCGCATAATGTGTCTCTACACCACCGCCTCCAGTGACCCAGACCGTGAGACTACCATCGGACCTGTCAATGACTTTGATACTCGGATCCCCAGGAGGGAAGTCTACCTCCGCTCCCGCGTCCACGAGAATTCGTACAATCTCAGATTCGTCCTCTTCGAACGCCAACTTAACGAGTGAAGTGCCCCACCTGTCTCTTACGTTCACCTGCGCGCCCGCGTCCACGAGAATCCGTACAATCTCAGGTTCGTCCTCTCTGACCGCCGTGTAGAGGAGCGGATCACCAGAGTTGTTTCTTGCGTTCACGTCCGCGCCTGCGTCCACAAGAATCCGCACAATCTCAGGTTCGTCCTCTCTGACCGCCGTGTAGAGAAGCGGATCACCAGAGTTGTTTCTTGCGTTCACGTCCGCGCCTGCGTCCACAAGAATCCGCACAATCTCAGGTTCGTCCTCTCTGACCGCCGTGTAGAGAAGCGGATCACCAGAGTTGTTTCTTGCGTTCACGTCCGCGCCTGCGTCCACAAGAATCCGCACAATCTCAGAATAGCCCCAATAGACCGCCGTGTAGAGAAGCGGATCGTCAGAGCTGTTTCTTGCGTTCACGTCCGCGCCTGCGTCCACAAGAATCCGCACAATCTCAGAATAGCCCCAATAGACCGCCGTGTAGAGAAGCGGATCGTCAGAGCTGTTTCTTGCGTTCACGTCCGCGCCCGCGTCCAAGAGAATCTGCACAATCTCAGGTTCGTCCTCTCGGACCGCCGTGTAGAGAAGCGGATCGTCGTCTTTGTCTCTTGCGTTCACGTCTGCGCCTGCGTCCACCAGAATCCGCACAATCCCAGGTTCGCGCACTCTGACCGCCGTGTAGAGAAGCGGATTGCCTGAGCAGAGTCTTGCGCCAACATCCGCGTTGGCAGCGATGAGTCGCTCGACCTCACCAACGCGACCCCGGGATATGGCCCGGCATAGTTGTACAGGGTCAGGCGCCGGTGTCGTGGTATGAGTGGGCGTGGGTGAAGCTGTCGCAGTCTGAGTGCGTGTGGCGGTAGGAGTCGGAGTGGCGATTGCAGTAGGAACGGGTGTGGGAGTTGCCGTCGCGGTCGGAGTGGGTGTGGGAAGAAGAACTCTGGCCGCTGGCGAAGGGGACGGCTCATCGGAACACCCGGTTAGCAGGATGGCGAGCACTGCGATGCCTATCAGCAGTCTATTGATTGGCTTTGACACTGCTTTCACGTCCTCAGCTTCCCTAGGCTAAGTGGAACCTTGTTGGCTCCTCATCCCTCGACCTTTGGATTAGGTGGGTCAGCTTGGCCAAAATCATTGTTGCCCCAGCACTCGACGGAGCCGTCGCGCCTCACCCCGCAGCTGTGGGTCCCACCGGCGCTGACCGAGGAGAACTCCCCGGCTGGCGGCGTGGCCTGGCCAACAAAATTGCCGTCCCCATCATCGTCAAGTCCCCAGCACTCGACGGAGCCGTCGCGCCTCACCCCGCAGCTGTGGAGCCACCCGGCGCTGACCGAGGAGAACTCCCCGGACGGCGGCGTGGCCTGGCCAACAAAATTGCCGTCCTCATCCTCGTTGAAGCCCCAGCATTCGAGGGAACCGTCACGCCTCAAACCGCAGCTGTGGCCGAACCCGGCGCTGACCGAGGAGAACTCCCCGGCTGGCGGCGTGGCCTGGCCAACAAAATTGGTCCCATCCTCGTTGGAGCCCCAGCACTCGACGGAGCCGTCGCGCCTCAAACCGCAGCTGTGGCCGAACCCGGCGCTGACCGAGGAGAACTCCCCGGCTGGCGGCGTGGCCTGGCCACCAACATCCCAGCCCCAGCACTCGACGGAGCCGTCGCGCCTCACCCCGCAGCTGTGGGCCCACCCGGCGCTGACCGAGGAGAACTCGCCACCAAACGGGGAGGCCTGGCCACCATCACCACGGCTAATCGGATCCTTGTTGGAGCCCCAGCATGCGACGGAGCCGTCGCGCTCCACCCCGCAGCTGTGGCCCCCACCGGCGCTGACCGAGGAGAACTCCCGGGATGGCGGCGTGGCCTGGCCAACAAAATTGCCGTACCCATCCTCGTTGGAGCCCCAGCACTCGACGGAGCCGTCGCGCCTCACCCCGCAGCTGTGGGTCCCACCGGCGCTGACCGAGGAGAACTCCCCGGCGGAGCCGTTCCCCGGTGCGGCGGCAGTCGGCGCGTCTGTGGGCGTTGCCGCTTCCGGTGCCGCGGTGTTTGTCAGAGCCGATGTGGCAACACGTGTTGGTTCCGGATTGACCCCCTGCTCCGATGAGGTGGCGCTGAAATCGATCTCGTTCGAAGGAATGGGCTCTGGCTCATCGGAACACCCGGTTAGCAGGATGGCGAGCACTGCGATGCTCAGCACCAGACCAATGATTGACTTCGACATAGCTTTCACGTCCTTAACTTCTCTAAGCGGCATCTTGCCAGCTCCTCATTGCCTGACCTTTCATCGAATGGGACGAGGACCGGGTCACGGAGGTAACGGCAATACGGGCCGCCGCGACCGCCGTCTCTGCTCCATCGAGCATTGGGATTCCCCGTCTACCGGTGCGGGTCATCGTTCCAAATCGTCCTGTAACGGACAGCCGCGCCGTGTCGTCAGAGGCACACTGTTCTCAGGATATGCCGAGGTCGAGTTCCCGCCAGGCATTCTTCCAAACCGCGAGACGCGTCTCGCTTATGGTGTGACGGATGGAGTTGGGATTGCCGGGCCTCTTGCCTCCGTGTCTCAGCAAGTAGGCCCTGTGGACGTCTCGAATGCCTGAACGGACATCGCCGTCTGGCACAATCCAAAATTCCGGTGGTGTGTTCTCGGGCAGGGACACAAAGACCCAGTAGTGATCGGCTATGGAGGGGCGTTCATCTATGAGGATGGGACGGTCCGAGGGCACTTCAGCCGAGGGGATGAAGGTCGCCCAACCTTCCAGAATTGAGACTGACCAACTGCTGCTGCGTTTGGTCTTCACCTGGAGGTAGACTGTCCGGGTCCTCTCATGGTTGGTGGCTATAATATCGATGCTTGGCATATCTTCGGCAAAAGTAACCGCATAAACTCCGCGCCGGTTGAGTTCGGCGGCGACGTAGTGTTCGCCGGCACGATCCGTCAAGTCAGTCCCGCGACCTTTGCTAGGCATGGTGGCTTGCCTTTCTAGCCCCCTGCGCGATGGAGACCGTGAGTTTCCCGGAGGAGCGAGCCGGTTTCCATGCGGCTCGGCGGGGGTGGCTAAGGTCGCCCGGCGTAGGCGCCACAATAGTTCTTTGAGATTGCGTCAAATCATTCATTGACTCTTTGAACAGCAGGACCGCGCCACGACTCCGTAGATGGGCCGTCAGCTGCCTACTGGCGTCCATTGGATTTCCTTGCCCGTGCGGTGAAGATGGGCCGCAAGACCAGCCAGTACAAGCCCCATGTGAGGCCCGTCATCAGCAGGAAGAAAGGCAACAGGACATACGGCATGACCTCTTTCATCGAGTCACCCCAGCGTGCTCTCAGGCTTTTTCACCATCGCTCTCAGTTTCCGACATTGCTGGCGCAGCGTTGCAGGGCACAATATGGGTGTGCGAAGGAACTGGTGGAACTGACTCCGAGGAATCGAGGCTAGTTCCACCACCGCGTCCATCACAGGGTCCACTAGAAGGGTGTGGGCGATGTGGTTGTCCGCGGCATCTTTGTCAACCAAGCGGGCCTTGTCGTAGCCCTTCCTGTAGTCAGATGGTGCTTCCATCATCCCACGTCCGGTACCTTCGCTTCGGCCATGATCTTGGCCCGTGCAGCCATCTCTTCGGCCATGACGACCGCATGCTTGGCCAGACGCAGGCGGCGGTTGGCAATGTCGGCATCCTCGCCGTATTCCATCGCCCACTGGGCGCCACGCGCTTCAGCCACCGCGATTCTGGCAGTCAGAACGCCTTTCCCAAAAACCAAGGTGCTTCGTATTCGAGAGGGCGAAGACATCGTGCAGCGCGAGGTCTTCGCCGCGGGCCACTACCGACCCGGACCGCTGTTGGTCCGCACCAACTTGTTGGACAGCTTCCTGCCGTCTCTGTGCAGATGGCTCCCTAGCCCTCGCTACCCGCTACGGGGCCTCGGGGATGTCGATGTGGAACCAGCGGGATCGCTCGCTTGTTCCGTGCTCGTTGATGGCCTTGATGCGGTAGGTGTACGTGGTGCTGGCCGCCACCGTGTTGTCGGTGTAGGTGGTGGCGGCCGTGCCCGTGTCCGCGATCAATACACTGAAGTCGCCCCCGGTATCGTTCTCGCGGACGCGCCTCAGGATCACGTAGCCGGTGATGGAGTCGTCCTGGGGGTCGTCCCAGATGAGGACCACCTGGCCGTGCGACTCCGTGGCTTCGAGGCCCGTGGGCTTGTCGGGTACGGGAGCTGCCGGAGTGTCGATGTGGGACCAGCGTGAGCGCTCACTCGTTCCGGCCCCATTGATCGCCTTGATCCGGTAGGTATAGCGAGTCTCAGCCGCCACCTCGTTGTCGGTGTAGGTGGTGGCGGCCGTGCCCGTATCCGCCACCAGCACATCGAAGTGGCCCTCCGGGTCGACCCCAGGAACGCGCCGCAGGATCACGTAGCCGGTGATGGAGTCGTTCTGGGGGTCGTCCCACGTGAGGGTCACCGAGTCGTGCGACGCCGTGCCTTCGAGGCCCTTGGGCTTGGCCGGCGGCTCCGTGGGTTGCACACCGGCCACAGCAGCCGTGGCCGCGCTGGTCAGCGTCTCATCATTGTCTTCGTCGTCGGTGAAGCTGACCTGCACCTTGATGGCCTTGCTTTCTTCGCTATCGGTCAGGGTGTAGGTCGAGCCGGTGGCGCCTGCGATTTCGGCGTCGGCGGCTAGCCACTGGTACTCGTACTGGACGCTGCTAAGCCCGTCGGAGTCGGCGATGCCCGACGTTTTAGCCGTCAGCGTCTCGCCCACCTGGGCGGTCCCGCTGATGGCGGGCGCGCCGGTGGCGGGAGAATTGGTCGGGGGCGCCGCCGCCACCGCGTCCGTGCCCGCGCTGGTCAGCGTCTCCTCGTTATCGGGGTCGTCGGTGAAGCTCACTTGCACCTTGACTGTCTTGCTTTCTTCGCTATCGGTCAGCGTGTAGGTCGAGCCGGTGGCGCCTGCGATTTCGGCGTCGTCGGCCAGCCACTGGTACTCGTACTGTACGCTGCTGAGCCCGTCGGCGTCGGCGATGCCCGACGTGTTCGAGGTCAGCGTCTCGCCCACCTGGACCGTGCCGGTAATGGTTGGCGCTCCAGTGGCCGGAATGTTGGGCGTAGGCGCTACCGCCACCGCAGCCGTTGCCGCGCTGGTCAATGACTCGTCATTGCCGGCGTCGTCGGTGAAGCTCGCCTGCACCCTGATAGCCTTGCCCTCGTCGGCAGCCGCCAGGGTGTAGGTGCCGTTGGTAGCTCCTGATATGTCGGAGTCGTCGGCCAGCCACTGGTACTCGTACAAGACGCTGCCAAGCCCGTCGGCGTCGGCGATGCCCGAGGTGTCCGCCGTCAACGTCTCCCCCACCTGCGCCGTCCCTGTGATGGTGGGAACGCCGGTGGCCGGTCTGTTGGGATTGGGCGCTGCCGCAACCGCGTCTGTCGCCACGCTGGTCAGCGACTCGTGATTGCCCGCGTCGTCGGTGAAGCTGACCTCAATCTTAACGGCCTTGCCCTCTTCGCTATCGGTAAGGTTGTAGGTCGCGCCGGTGGCTCCGTTGATGTCTGCGTCGTCGGCCTGCCACTGGTAGGCGAAGGCGACGTTTTCCAGCCCGTCCGGGTCGGCAATGCTGGCAATGTCCACGGTTAACGTCTCACCGACCTGGGCAGATCCATTGATGGCGGGGGCGCCGGTGGCAAGGCGATTAGAGTGTTCGCGTGTCGCCCCGTCTGCGCCGCTCGCTACCTGGCCGGAGCTGAAGACCCAGGGCCGGGCCTGCTTGATCGACAGGATATTTTCGCTGGTGATCTTGAACTCAATCTCCATGGCGAACTCTTGGCCGGACCCGATGCCGTACAGTTCCTCGAACTCGTCATGGATCGCTTCGAGATGACGGCGCAGCTGATCCAATTGGGCGTCGCTCATGAGGAGTTGTCCCGCGGGAACCCGATTGGAGCGCGCGGTAACGGTGTAGGTGCCGTCCGGGTGCAGCAGCATTTCCTCGGGCACCGAGTGCGCCTCCGGATTGGTGATCAGGTCCTCTCCCAGCTGCGTGTTGACGTAGTAGCTCCCGTCCCTGCGGCCGAAGGGGTCGAAGCTGACGGCGACGCCGTTGGCCAACTCGTCCGAGTAGTTGGGATGCACGAGCACCCCCATCGCCGCCGCCAGGTGGTCGATGCGGTGGAACTCGCGCTCAGTGAAGGCCCGGAAGTTCCACATGCTCGCCCACACACCCTTGATGGACTTGTCGATGCCATCCTCTGCGGTCTCGTCGGGGTCCTGGGTCTTGGAGTCGTACAACCCTGCGCCGCTGAACCCCGGCAGGTCCTCGTTGTTGGTGCTCGACCGGTAGCGCAGCGACTGCCCTTCAGGGTAGGTGGCGTGCATGTCCTCCAGCGCTTCCATGATCCACTGGGGCGTCTCGCCCTTCTTGATCTTTTTGCGCAGCTTCTTGAGCTCGGACTCCTGGGTGTCGAAGTCCGATTGGAAATCCGGGTCGGCCAGCATCTCCTCAATGCCGTCGTAGAATTCGTTGTGCTTCATGAACTCGTCGTAGAAGTAGAACGGCACCGCGAACCCCTCCGGCACGGTGCCGTCCCCGAAGCCCAACGTTCCCAGCACCGCCACGTTCGCCGCCTTGACGCCGAACGCCGTCCAGTCGCCGAATCCAATGTCGCTGAGCGCAGTGATCTGAGTGACCGTAAGGTCCCGCTGAGGAGTCTGGTTCTGCGAGGGGCGCGACGCGGCATAGTGGGCATCGACCTCCGCAGGCGTAGCGGCACGAAGGGTCCATCCGTACCCGGCCACCGTGTAGTGAACGTAGCTGTCGATGAGATCATCGATGTCGTCGTCGTCGAGGGCATCGCGGATGAAGGCGTTGGGGACGCCATCCTGCACCGCGCGCAGGTTGACGTGCGACAGCGGCGTCTGGGGCACGGTGGTGATGATGCCGGCGACACGGGAGAGCTCATTGGGCAGGGTCTCATAGATGACGACGTCGCGTGGGTTGGGGCGTTCCTCCAGCGCCATGACCCGGAGGAAACCGTACCCCTCCGCTTTGTTCAGGGAGATGAAGTCCACATCGGGGAAGATATCCTCCTCCAACAGCACATTGACCCGGGAATCGTCGAAGAGCGCCCGTTCCTCGTGATACAGCGGCAGAGCTCGCGCCGGCATCGGGTAGTACGCGAAGTTGTCGTCGAGCAGCGGCATGCTGGCTGCCAGCACCTCGTACCCATAGGCTACAGCCTCGAACGAATAGGCATCCTGAGGCTCGAACTCGAAGCGGTAAACGCCCAGGGAACCGTCAGGGGCAACCACATTGGGGTGGTATACGATCTCGCCCTTCATCGCACCCTGCAACCAAAGTGGGTTGTGCCAAAGACCGATGACATTGCCAAACCAGGAGTGTGCCCGGTGTGTCTCGGTGTTCATGAAATAGACAACCGGGCGGTCGGTATCCATGACGAACAGGTAGAACTTGACGAACTCCAGTCCTCTGAGATGTGTATCAATCACGACACGCCTGCCCTGGTAGGAAAGCGCCTCGAAGGTCTCACGGTCGGGAATCGCCACCGAGCCGTCAACGAACTTGACAGCCGGCGCGGGGTTCCGCGGGTTCATCCCCGCCGGATCACCGAGCTCGGTGATGTCGTCGATGCAGTCCCCGTCGAGGTCGCCCGGCTCGGCGATGAGGAACTCGTCCACCCGGTAGCGCTCCGGAGGCAGCGGCGAAAGCTGCTCGCTCAGCGTCGTCGTGCCGTCCTGTCCCAGCGTCACCGACACCGGGATCTCCACCGCGGTCTCGCCGTTTAACTGGTGCAGCACATAGAGCACGTAGTACTTCTCAACCGTGGACTCGACGACGATCGGAATTGCCCCGACCGCAATCGACCTCGGCGTGGGGGCCGAACCCGCTCCCGGACACTCGCTCGCCGGCTGCACCGGCATAGTCGACAGGCTCGCCCGAGTCTCCCGGTACGCGGCGTCGTCGGTGAAGCTCACCCGCACCCCGACGGCCCGGCCGGCCATCTCCGGCGTCAAGGTGAGGCTGGCGCCGGCAGCGCCGTCGATGTCGCTGCCCCCGGCCGTCCACTGGTAGGCGAAGCTGGCGTCGGCCATCCCGTCTGGATCGGCGATGCCCGATGTATGCGCCCGCAGCACCCGGTTCACCTGGGCCATCCCGCTGATCGTGGGCGCTCCCGTGGCACGATTGTTGGGCCGGGCGGCAACCGCGGCCGTAGGCTCGCTGGTCAGCGACTCCACGTTCCCCGCGTCGTCGGTGAAGGACACCCGCACCCGGATGGTCCGCCCGACCTCGTTGCGTGTGAGGGTGAGGCTGGGGCCGTCGGCTCCATCGATGTCCCTCCCTAGGACCATCCACTGGTAGGCGAAGCTGGCGCCGGCGAGTCCGTCCGGGTCGGCGATGCCCGACGCATTGGCGGTGAGCGTCTCTCCCACCATGGCGGTGCCGCTGATCGAGGGCGCTCCCGTGGCACGATTGTTGGGCCGGGCGGCAACCGCGGCCGTAGGCTCGCTGGTCAGCGACTCCACGTTCCCCGCGTCGTCGGTGAAGGACACCCGCACCCGGATGGTCCGCCCGACCTCGTTGCGTGTGAGGGTGAGGCTGGGGCCGTCGGCTCCGTCGATGTCCCTCCCTCGGGCCATCCACTGGTAGGCGAAGCTGGCGCCGGCGAGTCCGTCCGGGTCGGCGATGCCCGACGCATTGGCGGTGAGCGTCTCTCCCACCATGGCGGTGCCGCTGATGGTGGGCGCTCCCGTGGCGCGACCGTCGGGGGCCGTCGGAAGCAGCCGGACCTCCACGGTATCTCCGTCGTTCCAGCTCAGGTCCGTTCCTCTCCACTGGTAGAGGTTGCCGTAGCTGTAGGACTGGAAGGACGCATCGTCGGAGGCGAACTGCTCCCCGTCCAGCTCCAGCACGAAGCCGAAGGGAAGCTCCCGGTCCAAGCCGATGTACATCCAGCCGCTCGTCTCGATCATGGTCACGGTGTAGGTCGTGCCGTCCACCTCGAAGGACGCCGGGGAGAGGGCCCCGGCCTCCCGGGCGTCGGTGGAGTAGTACCCGTAGCCCCAGTGCACCCATTCCACCGTCATCGTGGCCGACCAGACGGGAACGTCCCCGCCGGTAAGCGACTCGTCGTTGCCCGAATCCGGGCCTGGGACGGTGAATTCGGGCCGGTTGTGAAGTTTCCTGCCGTCGGCGGTGCAGATAGCCCCCGGCGCCTCGCACGTCCGGTCGGCTGGCAACGCGATGGTCACATCGCCGCTCGAGGCTGGGGCCACGGTGATTTCCCATATCCGGTGGGACCCGTTCACCCTTTCAACACCGGTAACCGAACCTCCGGTCACCTCCAGGGAATGGTCCCGGAGAGTCTCGCGGCCGGTTGCAATGTCCTGGCTGAAGTGGAGCCGGAAGGTGAACCCATCGACCCCGTTGTGGTTCTCCGGCGCCAGTCTGAACCACGCCGCCGGCGGGGCCAGCGGCAATTGCGGCACCGGAGCGTCTGCTGCCGACGTCAGGGTCAGGCTCACTTCCAGCGTGTCCCCCGCAGACCAGTTCCAGTCCCGGGCCTCCCACCAATATGCGTCTCGGTACCTGGTGGTCGGGCGCGAGCTCTCCCGCCTTTCATATTGAACATCGCCGATGCCTAGCGTGAAGTCCCCTTGCAGTTCCGGGTCAATGCCAAGGACCAGACCGTCGGATTGGTGTGCGAGCACCAGGACGCGGTACGTCGTCCCGTCCAAGGTGAAGGTGTCGGCTGAGAGCGTCCCGTCCATTCCCCAGGCTGAGTAGCCCGACGCCAAGGGTATGTAGGATGTGTCCGTGCCTACGGTCAACGCGGCGGACCATGCCACCAGGGCCACTGCAACGGTGGCCGTGCTGGTCAGCGTTTCTGCGTTGCCCGCGTCGTCGGTGAAGCTCACACGCACCCTGATGGCCTTGCCCGCGTCGTCATCGGCCAGGGCGTAGGTCAACCCCGTGGCACCGGCGATTTCACCGTCGTCGGCCAGCCACTGGTAGGTGAATGCCACGCCTGTCAAGCCGTCGGCGTCGGCAATGCCGGTGATGTCCGCCATCAGCGTCTCACCCACCCGGGCGGTGCCGATGAAGGCCGGGGCGCCCGTTGCCGGGGTATTCGCCGCCGCCGCAACCGGCTCTGTTGGCGCGCTTTCCAGGGACTCGGTATTGCCCCGGTCATCCGTGAAAATCGCAATCACGCTAATGGCCATGCCAACATCGCGGGGTTCGATTGTGTAAGTGCCTTCCCGGTCAATACTCCGCAGAAGGTACAGGCCGGTCGCGTAGTCGTAAGCGGACCATTGGAAAGAAACCTGATCATTTTCCATGCCGTCGGCGTCGGCGATGCTCGACGTGTCCGCCGTCAGCGTCTCGCCAACCACGGCCGTGCCGTTGATGGTTGGCAACCCGGTGGCAGGGGAATTGGCCCGAGCCTCCACCGTCGCCGTCTGTGTGCTGGTGCGGGTCTCCGGGTTGCCCGCGTCGTCGGTGAAGCTCACCCGGACCTTGACGAACTTGCCCCGGTCGCCATCGCTCGGGGTGTAGGACCTGGCAGCGCTGGCGACCATGACTGAATCCTCCCTTACCCACTGGTGGGTGAAGGTGGAATCGTCCAGCCCATCCTCGTCGGTGATGCCCGACGTGTCCACGGTCAGCGTCTCCCCCACCTGGGAGGCCCCGCCGATGGTCGGCGCGCCCCTGGCCGGACTGTTGGGCTGGGGCGCTGCCGCCACCGGGTCCGTCGCCGCGCTGGTGAGCGTCTCCTGGTAGCCCCCGTCATCAACGAAAGTCACCCGCACGCTCATGGCCTTACCCACGTCGTCTTCCGCCAGGCTATAGGTCGTATTGTTATAGCCTGCATGGTGTTGGCCCGAACCGCTCTCCGCATCGTCGGCCAGCCACTGGTAGGCGTACTTGGCGCCGATTTTGCCGCTGCTGCCGATTACCGCCCACAGGTAGTTCTTGGTAACGTTCTCCAGGCCATCCTCGTCGGCGATGCCGGCGATGTCCGCCGTCAGCGTCTCCCCCACCTGCGCCGTTCCGCTGATGGCGGGCGCGCCGGTGGCCGGGCTGTTGGTTGCCTTCTGCACCGGAAAGATTTTGATCTGGTTGGTCCGCTCGCCCAGCGCCCCGTTCCTGATCGCCTGCACCCGGTAGCTGTGCGGCACGCCTGCAATCACACCGGTGTCGGTGTAGGTGGTCGCCGTGCTGCCCGTGTCCGCCAGGTACACCAGCATCTCGCGCTCGCCCAGCGTATGGCGGCTGCGCAATATCCGGTAGCCGGTCACCTCGTCGCTGGGCGCGTTCCAGTGCAGGGTAACCGACCCGTCGGCATCGGCCACATACCGGAGGCTGACGGCGAACGCCGCCGCTGCCGCCGCTTCCTCCGTCATCACCGGCAACGTGGCCGGGCTGGTCATGTGCTGTCCGTGGCCCGCGTCGTCGACGTAAGCCACTATGGCGGTGATCACCTTGCCCGCGTCGGCTTCCACCGGCGTGTAAGTAGGGTCGGTCGCATCCGGGACACTGTCGTCGCCCGCTTCCCAGAAGTAGTGGAAGACGGCATTCTCCAGGCCGTTGGCGTCGATGATGAGCGACTTGTCCGCCGTCAGGGTATGCCCCACCAGCGCCCTGCCGCTGATCAGCGGCAGGCCCGTGGCCCGCCTGATGCGGTCCCTAGCCGCCAGCGGGTCCGTGGGCCCGCTGGTCACAGTGTCCTCGTTGCCCCGGTCGTCGGTGTAGGTCGCCATCACGCTGATTTTCTTGCCCTGTTTGCCGTCGCCCGGCCTGTAGGTTCGGGCGATGGCCCCCGGTACGCGGGCGCCATCGGCCAGCCACCGGTAGGTCATGGAGGTGACCTGCACGCCGTACCGCTCGGAGAGGTTCGACGAGTCCGCGGTCAGGGTTTTCCCCACCTGCGCTTCGCCGGTGACCTGCACCGGCCACGTCGCCGGGCCGGGCACCATCGTTGCGGGAACCACCGACAGGAGCCGCCCGCCCGCCGTGCACACCGCGCCCGTGGCAGCGCAGGACCACGCCGGCTTGAGCGAGACCATCACCGAGTCGTCCGAGGCCGGTTCGACCTCGACTTCCCAGAGGTCGAGCCGCTGGCCCACGGGCGCTGCCCGCGTCACCCCGCCTCCCCACACCTCCACGCTGTGGTCCCGGAAATCCTCCTCATCAGTAGCTATCTCATCGCTGAACGCAATCCTGAAGCTGAACGCCGTCGCCCCGTCGTGCTGCGACGGCAGGCCCAGGAAGCTCGCCGTCAGGATGGGACCGGACACCGTCGCCGTCGGGCTGTTGTAAAGCTTCCTGGGGTCCTCCTCCTGGGTGCAGATTGACCCGGCCTCGCCGCAGTCTCCACTCGACGCCAGCATGACGGTCACGTCCTCGTCCGAGCCGGGCTCCACCGTGATCTCGAACAGGTCGCTGCGGTCGTCCACCCGCTGCACCCGGGTGACCGCGCCCCCGGTCGCCGCGAGCGCGTCCTCACGCAGCGAGGTGGGGCTGATGCCCACGTCCTTGACGAAGGCCAGCCGGAAATTGAACTCGCTCTCGCCATCGTGGGACTGGGGGACGTCATTGAAGCGGGCCGTGATCCGCTGCACCGCGTGACCCGCCGACCCGTCCGTGGAGCAGGTACGGCCGGTCGGGATACTGTTCGAGTCGTCGGCGATCTCCACGCACAGCGCCGTTGCGCGCGAATTGGCTGTGCTGCCGATCTGGACATCGCCCGTCGTCCTCTCCAGCCAGAGGTACAACGGCCCGTATTGCGGCACTCCATCTTCATTGATCGGACCCGTGGCAATCACCTCGTACCCGAAGTTGTGGTACACCTCCCCGTCCTCGCCGATGGTCAGGGCGCCGGAGTAGAAGGCGCCGTCTCCATAGCCGCGCGTGAGGTCCTCGTACACGTACGAGTCATGGATGCCGCCCAGCACCCGGAACTCCACGTCATGGTGGCGATCAGAAGAGAACGCGCCGGCGTGCAGGTTGTTCATCCCCGTCACCTTGAGCCGCTTGTACAGCTTGTCTCCCACCTTGACTTTCGTGACGCCGTCGAGGTCCAGCGCAACTGATACGCTGTTCGCTCCCTGCAGCGGACGGGTCTTGGCACGCACCGTTTCCGACCAGGGGCCCGAGGCAAAGTATGTGCGCGCCCGCACTCTCACGTCGTAGGCGGTGTCCGGCTCAAGCAGCAGCACCGGCAGGCGCAGGGTCGAGCCGCCCGTGGCCTTGGTCACGCCGCCCGAGGTGCCCCGGGCAGGAGACACGTGCACCTCGTAGCCGCGCACCTTCGGATCGTCGTTCGCAGGCGCGGTCCATCTCACCACCAGCGCCCCGGACTTGCCCTCCGGCGCCGTCACCAACGGCCTCCCGGGCATGCCTGGCCGCGGCGCCGAGTACCTCAGGCGCACCAACACAGAATCGCCGTCGGCAAGCCGCGGCGGGGTAGTTGTCCACTTGTAAGTCTCGGTGGCAGTCTCACCCACCCTGCAATCCCTCGGAGTTTCAGTTCCCTCTTCGTCTACGTCGAAACATTTGGCAACTGTTCTCGTAGCCGACTTCAGGGAATAGGTCCTAGCGAATTCATCTGTATCGAGACGGAGATCGATGTCGGCACCCTCTGGCAGAACGTGCGCCCGATCATTGCCTGAACTCTCAACGGAAGTCACGGTACCGCGCACCGATATGGCAACCGAAGTCGGAGTGCTGTTCGCGGATTGACCCTGTTCGACCGCAAGCGCCTCAACCGTGTACCAGCGGCCGAACCCGGCCGGGTAGTTGAATCCCGCGGGACTCAGGCTTCCTTGTGAAAGGGACGCGTTATACCCCGCAATCTGATTCGAGACGCCGTCGACAGCCTCGATGTCCAGCCGGGACAGCAGGGAGGTTATGGTGTCGTCCGTGGACGTGGAGGTGTCATCGGGCTGTGCCCGAAGAACGGTGACGGTATAGGTCCGCTTCGTCGTTCCGTCCTGCGCAGTGACCTCCACGGCGATGACGTTGTAGCCCGCGACCAGGTCCACCGCCCCGTCCGCATCTTCCACGTAGTTGACCTTTATCACCACGGTCGCGTCCTCATTCGTCGTTTCCGCCGTCACCGTGGTGGAAGCAACGGTGCTTTCCACGCTTGCGGTATAGGAGGTGGTCTCGGTGGAGAATGTGGCGCTCAGCTCGATGTCGTCGCCGAGGCTGTCGCTGAGGCTGAGCGAACTCAGCGACGCATCTGCGGACGGGGCCTGGGCCTGCACGGGACTGGATGCGGCGTCCACGGCAATGAACACAAGAAGAGCCGCGATAACGGCCAGCAGGACGGGGAATCGTCGTCTATCGGCGCCAGTCATCATCGTCCCTCCTTGTGCTGGTGCGGGGGGACGCAGCCCGCCCGGTCCGCAGGCGCCAGCCGATGGACGAGCGGCGGGCACCGGCGTAGGGCGTTGAATGGTTGAAGGCTGTTTCGGGTGAGCGCGGGCCGTGCGAAGCCCGCGGGGAGGCGTCTTTCGAGGACTCCGGTTGGTTCGGGCGCGCGCTCAGAGAGAGCGGCGATGGGAGAGGGTCGGGCCTGCCGGTATGAGCCGGATGTGGCTCGTGCGCTAGAGCGGAGGGAAAATCGGGGGGTGAACGGCTGTGCTAGTCCGCGAGGGAGAGCGGACCGGGCCGCGGGCCTCACGGCAACACGGGCCGCTGCGACCGCTGTCTCCACTGCATCTACGAGCTCGTCGAATCCCAAGTGAACATCTCCTGCAAAAATGGGCGCGGCGTCAGTTGGATTCGTCGTGACCGCTGTGCCAGCCGGAGCCGAACGTCATCCCGTCCTGGCCGACCACCCAGACCCGCAGGGACTCCGTGGTCACCCAGTTGCCCTCTGCGGTGGCCTCGAACGCGTCCGTGCCGAGGATATCGCTCAGTGCACGCCCGACCATCGCTTTGTCGTAGTGGTCGATGATGGTGCTGCTTTCGTCGGTTATGAACGCGAACCAGTTCCCTTCAACGTTCTCGGCGCTGTTGTAGTAGGCGATGACCGCGGCCAGTCCCCCAAAAGCGATCTCGGGGCTGGCGAAGTAGGCGATGGTCCCCTCCAGCCCCCGTTCACGAAACACGCGGGCGGCTGTGGCCACCAGGGACTTGGTGAACTCGTCGGCGTCGATGTACCAGCCGGATGCGAACAGCAGCCCGTCGTGCCGCACGACCCAGACGTTCTTGAGCTCCAGGTGGTCGAAATCGATGCCAAGACCGCCGCTCTCCGGGTTCCGGTACACGTAGGACACCCACTTGCCGTTCCCGGTGGCCGACAGCATGTCCGGCCCGAAGTTGTAGCCGTTGGCGTCGGTCCCCACCCAGCCCTTCAGGTCCAGTCCCAGACGTTTAGGGTCGGGATGACCGACTACCAGGTCGTCCTCGTCGATGACGAACACGTACCACTGGCCGTCAATGCTCTCCGGGCGGTTGTGGTAGGCGAGGGTCTCCTCCAGGCCCACGGCGTCGTAAAGGTTCGTCGCCTGCTGCACGAACGCCTTGGTGTAGGAGGGGGCGTCAGACTTGCTGGGGCCGGGCTCGTACCAGCCCGACCCGAAGATCAACCCGTCGTGGATGATCACCCAGGAGTGCTTGGTCTCCACGGTGCCGGAGGCGGGATTGGCATAGGTGTAGTCGAACCAGGCGCCGCTCTCCGTGGCGGATGCGGCTAACGCAGACCCCGCGGGGTAGGAGTTGGGACCGAGCGCCTCCGAAGCGTGCTTACCCACGAGGTCCGGGACCGCGGCGTGAGCCACGATGGTCCGGTTCTCGTCGGCGATGAAGACGTACCACTGGCCGTCGATGCTCTCCGGTCGGTTGTAGTAGGCGAGGGTGGCGTCGAGGCCCTGGGTCTCATACCTGCTGATGGCGTTGTCGACGAAGAACCTGGTGTACTCGGCGGGGGAGGACTTGGCCGGTATGGAGGCGACGACGCTGCGGGCGATACTCTCGGCCTCGGCGGAGGTGATTCCGGCCTCCGGCGCGGGCGCCTCGGCCAACTCCGCCTGCACTATCTCCTCAACCTCGGCGCGGGACAGCCCCGCGTCTCCATCTCCGCAGGCAGCGAGGAGGAGGACGGCCAGCATGGCCAGCGCCGCCAACGGCAATGGGGCCTTGGCAATGTTCATGTTAGTTGTCCACTTCCTTCATCATGTATCGAGCGCGGCTCTATGGGCGCTGCGTAGAGGTCTAAAGTCCTCCGGGAGCGCTCACCTTGTGCTCCGGGTCGGCTGCGACGGCGTCGTGAGTCAGGACCGCTGGATTTCCAACCGAGTTGCTGATGAAACCGTCGTTCAGGGTGATTTTGTTCGCGCCTATGGCTATGCCGTCGCTGTCCATGTCGCCGCCGGCGACCACGTAGATGAAGGTCAGCGTCGCGCCGGCGGGAGGATGCACGTCGGCGGCCCTGGCTTCGCCGCCGACGTCCAATTCGATCTGCGGCGTGCCTCTTACCCCGACAAATTCGCTGAACGTCACCGAAACGGTTATGGAGTCTCCGAGCTCGTAGGTATCGTCACTCCCGGGATCCGACGTGATCGCGACACCAGTTATGGTGGGAGCCCCGGCCGGGTCGGTTCTCTCCACCACGTCGGTGACAGTCACCGTGACGTCCAGCGAGCCGTCCTTCATCCCCGGTACAGACGCCGTCACCGTGATTTCGTACACGTTGTCGCCGTCCGAATCGGCAGGGTCCTCGAAATTAGGCGGATTCTTGAATGAGAGGGTCCCGTCACTGGTGATCTCGAAGTCGCCGCTGTCGTCGCCCGTCAACCCGAACGTCGGGTCCTCCTGTCCGTAGAAACCGGTTGTCTGGACGTATCTTCCTATCGCTCGACGGTGGTTCTCGGATACCACTGGGGACTGATCGCCGTGCAGTTCCAGGGTGGGAGAGCCGTCGACCCTGTGCCCGGCATCGTCCTGGACAGCGTCGCTTGAGAGGACCAAGTCCAGTCCGGCGGCGCTTTGGAGGCGGGCGCCATTGGGGTTGAGCGCGTCAGCCTTGAACGAGATGCCGTCGGCGTCCTGGTCGTTCCATCTCACGTAGTACAGAAAGTGGTAGGCGTTTTCGGAGCTACCATTGGAGATGGCTGCTCTGTCCCCATCTCCAATCACGAAGTTGAGCTGGGGTCTGCCACCCCTTGCCCCAACGTCGATATTGAAAGACACCTTGAATTCAATGGTGTCCGTTCTCTGATAGGTATCGTCGTCTCCGGGGTCGGAGGTAATCTCGATGCCCGTTATGACCGGCGTCACGCCAACCCTGTGCTCGATGTCATCGTCAAGGCCGTCGTGCTCCAGATTTGCATCGTTGCCGTCAGCGTCCTCAATGGAACTACCGCCAAACATCTGAAGGGAGTTTGCCTTCACGGATACGCCATCGGTATCCAGGTCACTGTTGCTGACCCAAGCCGCAAACACAGCCTCTGCGCCCGATGCGCTTTCGTAGCGGGCTTTGGCCTCTCTATCACCAATTACCACCGTGAGGCCAGGGAATCCCACTACAACGACATCCTCGCTGAACGTCACAGTGACCCTTATGTGGTCCTCAACGCCGTATACGCCGTCGTCTCCGGGATCGGACGTGATCTCAAGCGACGATATTGCGGGGGCGCTGGTGTCCTCCTGCGCCTGCACCGGAGAGAAGAGCAGGGCCATCGCGGCGCCAGCCAAGGCCAGAGCCCTTATGGAGGCGAACAGGACGGGGAATCGCCGTCTATCCGTGCCAGTCTTCATGCCTCCTCCTTCATCATGTGCCGAGTCGTCGTTTCATCAGGCAATCCCTGGGCAAATCAGAGGCCCCCGATCCCCCGCAGCCGCGCGACGATGTAGTCCTCCCTCGACCAGTTCAGGTCGGCCTCCCAGTAGTAGAACCCCGGCGGGCCGTCGCGCGCTTCGCTGAGCATGAATGCGTCGTCGTCGAGGTACAGGGTCAGCTCATCCAGCGCCGCCTGCTCCTCGGCGTTGGGGAACTCGGCCAAGTCGAAGGTGAGAGCCCCGTAGTCCTCCGCCTCTGTGTCTCCCTGGACACCGAGACTGTTGATCGTGTACGAGCTCGTCCCGACGTCGAAATCGTCGTCGGACAACTCCCCCGAGTCGAAGAACGTGTTAAACCCATAAGAGTCCATACTCTCCCCCACCGTGATTACGCCGCACCACACGTCGCCTGCGTCCTCAGGGCAGGTCGGCGGCGGTGGCGGCGGGGGTAGGCACAACAGACTTGTAACCGGCGACCAGGCACCCCATGCATTGCCGAAGCGCCCGCGAACCCGGATGCTCAACGAACCGAATTCGCCGTCCCGGATGCGGACTGTCCCGGTCAGCTCGGGCTCCCTAGGGTTCCCGCCGGTGTCCTGTATGGTGAAGCTCACGTTGCCGGCGCCGTACTTGGGCGTAATCTGGGCCTCCCACTCGTCGGCTCTCTTGAAGCTGCCGTTGCTTTTCGGCGGATTCCAGTAGGCGCGGAAACGCTCGGTGCCAGCGCAACCGACCTGTTCGTTGCTGCCGTTAGGGTTGTCGGGATCATCGCGCCAGTAGGCCCTGATCTCGCTGGGCCGGTTGCGCAGCTCATAGCCGTTGACTTTGAATTTCAGGTAAGTTGTTGGCCCGTCTAGCCAGTTGCCGTCTTCAAGTAGAATCGACCCCCATCGGGGAGTTGCCATCCCGACGCGCCCCCGGGGTCGGCGGATGACGACTCTGTGTTGGTTAGTTCCAGAGAGGGATCTGGGGCGGCGTAGGACACGTACACGAAGTAGGTCGTTTTGGGGAGCAACTGCGTATCCGTCGAAGCGTTGAAGGTGTTGAGGCAGGTGGTCCACGTCCCGGTGGAATGGATCAGCGTCGCGAGCCTGGCGTCGGGCTCTGGATCCTTTAGGTTGTTCCCATCGATATCGGTCATTGTCATCGAGGACCACAGCTCGACGGTGGCCCCAGACGGTGTCCCGGGAGCTGTGGCAACGTCGAGTTCGATGCTCGTCAGGACGTAACCGCCGGCCTTCGAGCCGGTGATGAACCCCTGGGCCGGATAAAAAATATCAGTATTTGTGTGTTCATCCGCCGTCTGACCGGTGTTGCTCAGGAGCGTCCCGGCCTCCTGCGCCTGGACCGTGGAGAAGAGCAGGCCGAGCGCGGCCCCCACCAGGGCCAGCACGGCTATGGCGGCAATCAGGACGGGGAATCGTCTTCTATCGGTGCGAGTCAACATGGTTCCTCCTGCCGCTGGTGTGGGGATACGGGACGCCGCCTGTTCCGTTCCACGGGCGAGGGCGCATGACGACGCCCGTAAGGCAAGCCTCGCCCCGAGGAATCGTATCGGGAATTCACGCCGGATGTAAGGCTTAAATGCTCTATTCCCATGGGGCATCAGTACCCGCGAAAAATGCGAGCAAATGAACCTGGAACGGCGACATTTAGACCCCTATTCGGATGAACTAAGGTGCTGGCCGGCATTGGCCATGACTATGCAGGAAGGGCCGAGAACAATCGGGGAGCAATCGGCAATGTTCGCCGACCAAACAAGCTGTTTTGGAGAGGTACTTTTGCTACTCGGAAGGTGTACTCTGTGACCTTGCGGACCCGAGCCGAACGAAGATAGATTGGTGCTGAGATGCGCTGCAAAGCGAGCCTCATCACCTACTCTGACGCCTCACAGTCTCATATATGCCCTTGAGAGAGCAGATGTTTGTGTTGATCCACCGGGACCGGGGGTCACAGCTAACTGGGACGGCCGGGGGGCCCTCAGGATGAGCAGCGACACCCCCAGCCGGCCCGACAGTGACGGGCTGCCGTTTGTCGGCACTTTCTCGGCCCGAGTGTACTGGCTCATTCGTCGCGTCCATCGGCCTCAACATGGCCTTGGGATGGCGGCGACTGTTGTCCATCCGAGACGGAGCCCACTGCTACGGATAGAGGGACGTATCTCGTTCCAGCCGCAACCTGCCGGAATCCAATCCGACGGAGGCGAGCCCTGCATCCGGTGAGCAAAGCGGCCAGCCCGCTTCCCGCTTTCCTGCGCAACTTCGACCTGCCGGAGCCGGGCGAGCTGCGTCGCGTGGCCAGGGTCTATGTCTGGGGACGCTGGTTCGTCTGGTCTCTTGCCACGTTCGCCTGGCTGTATCCGCTCAACGTCGACGAGGTGGTGTATGGGCCGAACGCAGCCCTCGCAATGCTGCTGTTCGCCACCAACGCATACCTGCACTACCGGCTCGCCACGAAAAGGGGCGTGTCCTGGCGGTGGATGCTGGCGCTGAGCGCCCTGGACCTGGCGATGCTCAGCGGCGGCGTTGCGGCCCACCGCGGGTTCGAGTCCCCCTTCTTCGTGGGCTACTACCCATCCCTAGCCATGTTTGCGGTGGCCTTCGGGTCAGTCGGGCTCACCCTCGTCTGGGTCACGATGACGGCGGCCGTCTACACGGCCCTCTGCCTCGCCGTCGAGCCCAGGTTGGACTTCTCAGCGAATGATGAGGAGATTCTGCTCATACGGGTTGCCGGGATGTACTTGGTGGTGGTTGTGGTGAACCTGATCTCCAGAGTGGAGCGTATCAGGAGGATGGAGGCGGTGGAGAGGGAGAGAGAGCTCCAGAGGGAGCGGACGGAACTCTCCCAAGCCATCCACGATACGACGGCGCAGTCGGCGTACATGATCGGCTTGGGGATCGACGCGGTGAAACAGCTTGTCGGAGACTCGAACGAAGAGGTCAGAGCCAGGCTGGAGGCGACCTCCAAGCTGTCAAAGACCGCCATCTGGCAGCTGAGACACCCCATAGATATGGGAATCATCTGGGACGGCAAGGGGCTGGGCAGGACCCTGGAATCCCACGTGTCCACGTTCACGCAGGTGACCTCGGTGCAGGCGGACCTAGTGCAGAACGGGGCGGAGCCGCCCATTCCGTTGAAGGTAAAGAGCCTGCTGTTCTCCATGGCCCACAACGCCCTCACCAACGCATTTCGCCACGCCGAGGCGACCCGGGTGCAGGTGGAACTCGACTTCGGGGAGGACGGTCTCAGCTTGTCGGTGTCGGACGACGGCATCGGTCTTCCCGAGAACTACGCCGAACGGGGCCACGGGTTCGCCAACATGCGGGCGGACGCCGAATCGCTGGGTGGGCATCTGGTAGTGGAGCCGAGCGGGCCGGACGGCGGAGCGAGGGTGACCTGCCAGATGCCGTGGGCCCGCAGTTAGAGAGGAGGCATGGGATGGCGTCAGAGCCTCATCGGATAAGGGTGCTGCTGGCCGACGACCACTCGGTCATGAGGGACGGCCTGCGGTTGATGCTGGAGGGGTCCGGGGAGTTCGAGGTGGTGGGGGAGGCCAGGGACGGTGAGGAGGCGGTGAAGTCCGCCTCCCAGCTGTCGCCCGATGTGGTGGTGATGGACGTCATGATGCCAAACAAGGACGGGGTGGAGGCCTGCCGGGAGATCATGGGGTCCACGCCCGATATCCGGGTGGTGATGCTGACTGCTGCCACGGAGGAGGAGGCGGTGATAGAGGCGGTGGCCGCCGGTGCGACGGGCTACATCCAGAAGGTGTCGGGCATGGAGCGCCTGCTGACCACGGTGCGGGATGTGGCCGCGGGTGAGTTGCGTGTGCCTGCCGACGTGGTGACGAGGGTCTTCGCCCGGATTCGCGCCGAAACAGAGAGGGAGGGAGAGAAGGGCCCTAGCGACCTGACTCAGAGGGACGTTGAGATACTCGCGTCGTTCTGCCGGGGCATGCCATACCGCGCAATAGCGGAGGCCAGGGGGGTCAAGCCGGTGACCATCCGGAACGCCGTCTATGCCATTCAGGGCAAGCTGTCCCTCGGCTCGAAACAGGAGATGGTGGTCTGGGCGGTGCGGAACGGACTGCTGGATGAGTAGCGACAGGGACTGCGCAATCCCGGGAGGGCATCGGTGACATATCCAGACTTCAACGAAGCAGTGTGTCGAGCGCTTGGCCGTTGCCTTGGAACATGTGGCCTTGGAGGCAGTACCGTCTTACTCCCCGCTTCCATCTGACCTACCCAGATCGGGTCGGATCGACGAGTATTGGCCAACCCTCCATCGTGGATACCGAGACCTTGCGGCACGAGCGAAACACGATCCGACAGCCTCGACGCAGTTCAAGGAGTCGCATCTGTGGATCGAAGCGGATCCCGCCGAAGCGATGACCATCTTGCGGGAACATCCCCTCATGAAGCCGGGCTGAAAGTCTCGGGCAGTAACGAAGTTGTCCGACTTATTATCCTCAACAGGCAGCATAGCTCAGATCTCAAATGGCTCGTATCGTGTCTCGCAAAACTCTCCGTCAAGGAAGGAGGCCTAGAGGCCACGAGGCACCTGCACCGCTACCTTACCGCCGGGGCGAATGGGACTGTCCCGGCCCACGAGATTACGGTCCTTCACGGATTGGTCGTGTAGACGCGGGTGCGTACCTAGCCCCATACACGGACGCCAGAGCGGAGTTCGACCTGCCCGACGAACCTGAGCCGATGTCGAAGACGGGCTAACCCGACACGGCTGTGCTCGTGCGAAGCCTCGAGTACGGACCCGGCGTCGCGGCGACGGACGACGATGCCGCCTTGGACAATGTGCAGGCCTCCTACCAGTTCCCGGTCGAATATCGGGTTGACCTTGAGAGCTGGTTCGGCGACACCAAGCTGCTGATCGACCTACTCTTAATCGCCAAGGAGGTCCCGCTACCTTCCCGTACGCGTTATGTCCGCTTGGCCAGATGGATAGAGGAGATCGACCCCAACTTCGCCTTCGGCACCCAGGACCCTTAATCTTCATGACTCCTCTCCCATCACGTCGCGGGGGTGCATGTACGCCACGTCTTCTGGTAAAGATGGGGCTTGGCTTAAAAGTCCGTCCCTCTGCCCTCTGCCCCCATCCTCCATCAAGTCCAACGAGAGGACGACAAGGGGGGCTGCTCGGCCGAGCAAGCCGCACAGTTGAAGTTATCCGCTGGATTGGTGCGCCCGCATTGGCAAGCCCACGTCCAGGCCGGGGGCGCCGCTTCCACTTCCACAATACCGCCGACTGGTTCTGTTTGCTCATCGTCCTCGATGCCGACCATCTTCTGGAGCCCCCATCTCACTCCATACAAAGCGATTGCATAGGCCCACGCATAGTCAAAGGGGCCTGCAATGTTCGCGGTCAAATACGGGACTTGGGGGAAGTCAAAGAGCAGCTTCCCAAACGTCTCTATGATGGCGATGCCCAAGAATATCGACGCTAGGATCGCCATACAGTCGCATAACAGTTTCACGCGGAACCCTCGGCTTTCACTCAAAATGGGCGTTTGGCCCCAAAAAGCGGCGGCGGGGGGGTGACTCAAAATTCGCCCCTCAGTCCACGCTCTAGTAACAACCCAAGTACGCCAGCGCGTCTTGCAAGCCATCGGGATCAAACTCGGCTCCTAGGCCCGCATCATCCGAGTCGCTTGCCCACATCCCTGCGTAAAACACCTGCCCACGTGGGAGCGCCCCAGATGCAGCTCGCTGTAACATCCCTATTGCCGAGGCCAATGTGCCGCGATTCTGAATAAATACCGCCTCTCCGTCGTCGGTTATCGTTGCATGCTGTGAAAAAAGGCCGCCGTCAACAAACTCCTAGGCCGTGTTGTCATAAATGGCGTCAAGCACATGTGAAGACTCGGTGGCTGTGGGCTGGATCAGCATCGAGAAAACACTACGCAGCCGCTCATGGGCATCGGGGCCAGGGTTGCAGTCAATCCTGGCAACCCTCATCCCAACACCGCCACTACGGGCGCTTTGCGCCGACACTGCGCTAACACGGTCTCCAACAAGGGCGTCTTGTTGCGTAACCATACTTAACATCTACACCGTCGGCACTGTGATGCGCAAGAACCGAGTTGGCGCGCGCGCCACCTGGGAGTGGAACGACGCCACCATCTGAAGAAATCTAATCAGAACATTTCGTATCTAATTATGTTCTGAAAACCGTCTATCGAATTATAATGCCGCACGCGTGGTGTACTCTTTATGTGTATATCCCCCAATTTCCAGACTCATAAAAGTGGGCCGTCATGTGTCACACTCACCAGCCGGGCGACGGCATCGACCGCATGGAAGTCCGCCCCGGGCGCGGGCAACCCTTCTGCGAGCTGGTCGTGCAACTGGCGTCCGACGACTGCACCTATGTCCTGCCAGTCAATATCCTCGGCCAACTGGTGGGCGCGTTCAACGGGAAGAACGACCTGCCCCTCGTCGCCTTCAGTATGTCGGAGACTGTATATGAGACTAAGTGTCATATATCGCTGGTGGCCCAAGACAGACATTTGCCGGACCTGCACCGCCTGGACTACCTAGTCGCCCTAGTCAGCCATCTACTTGCCCGCAGGAGTCAAGCCTGCTGTAAATGAGGCGGCACTGGAACCCTACATGCAAGCAAGTTCCCAACCATCTGTGCCAGCTTGTCAATAGTGCCCGTCAATAGAGTTGGAAAGTAAGGCTTTCTCGTCGATCGTCCAGACTCACCAGAGCCCGTCTGGACTGGCACAGGAGATCATGGCGGCGATCGAAAGGGCGAAAGCCAAATGACAAGACGAACCCAAGCATCCCGCTCACGTGGGACCCGCTCCCTCGAACAGGCGTAGGGCCCGGCGAGAGCCAGGATCGGCGCACGCTTCAACCGCGGGAGGGACGGGCAGACCAACAGCAGCCCCGGGCGCTGGGTCGTTTAAGTTTAGGTAGAGACTCCTGGCGGTGTGATACAAGACGAGCCACAGTACGGCCTCGACCCCTGTGGTCGAAACGAATGCAGTCCGGGTGCTCCCCGGGGATGAGGCCAACTATGTGAGCTACTGCCGTTGAAAAAGACACGACCCAGATTCCGGCCACTATGTTTTGCGCCCTGACCAATGGACTTGGGCGTTCTCTTCCCAACCATAAGAGGAATCCCACGGCCGGGATGGCGCTGATCGGAATGACAGCCGCATTAAGGGCAATTACAGGCAGGTCGGCGAGGAGCGATGGAACGACCATTACAATGCCCAGTACTGCCATACCCATGATGGTCGCCATCGACAGTGCTCCGAGGACTTTGCACGTTGGGTTTGCCTTCACCGGTCCGCCCTCCATAATGGGCGTCTCACGGACCCCAGCCACCGAGTCAGCCGGGCCCCGTAGGTAGGTCAGCAAGGAGCTTACGTCGATCCGCCAGCTGGGTGCGGACATGGCCCACCATCTCGCGGTAGGTCTTGGGGAACGGGTGGCCGTGGGGGCCATAACGGCGGACGGGGCGTGCAGTGCACTCTCGGATTTGGCGCACTCGCACAACATGGTGGGCCAACTCATGGGCCAACGTTCTCAGGTTATCCCCTCCGTTGGCCCGGTTGAGGACTATCCGCGCTGAGTATCGGAACAACGGGAAATGGGCGTCGCCACAGTGCCAGCCTCGGGCATCCCCAGACTTTCTATTCGGAGCCCAGACAAATTCCACCGCCACGGATGGAACGTCCGCCAACTCACATGCGGCATCGGCGAGCGCTTGCGCCTCGTCCGGGGTCACCCCTACAAGGAGCCCCAGTTCTGCCCCCAAGCACTCGACAGAGTGCAGGGTCACCAGAGGTCCGTGTTCATGAGCAGGAATGAGACACCCTTTCACGGTCAAGGCTCTGGCGGAGGCATGGACACCGGCAGCGCCGTCGAGGCCGCACCGCCTGTGGGCGGGGTACAGCGGGAGCCAGTTAACGCGTCTCCTTCTGGGTAAACGGGCCTGTTCTGACCCCACAGGGGCGACATGACCGCCAAACGGGGGTCCTCGGGATTGGGAAATGCTGGCACAGTCATGGCGTTCTCTCAGCAACTGAGGATTGACGTAAGAGCATATATATGCGCATTATTGTAGCATGCGACGCAAGGCAGGCCAACTCATCCCCATCGAGCGGTCGATCCTTGCCGCTGCTGTGCGCCTCCGCAGCCAGGGCGTGGAGGAGTTCCACGGCTTTCGGCTTGCCAAGGAAATCAAGGATCAGCAGGGCGCTCGCCTGCTCACCGCCCACGGGACGTTGTACCGAGCCTTGGGACGACTCGAACAACAGGGGTTCCTGCGCAGTACATGGGAGGACCCCATGATTGCAGCCGAGCAGAACCGTCCAAGACGGAAGCTATATGTGCTGACCGGAGTACCGGCACCTGCGCCGGAGGAGTCGCTCGTTCCTGCCCAGCGGTCGTCGCAACTATCATGGGGGACCACGTCGTGACAGCAACGCGTCGGGAGACGTTGCGACATGGGTGGGCGTTGCCTGCGGCCACCTCCCTGGTTTTCGCTTGGACATGGCTGTATACGGCGGCCCTGCCGGAACAGGTGCGCACCGCCCGCCGTTGGGAGGTCCGTTCGGACCTGCACGACCAGATGGCGCAGGACCGGGAGCAAGGCGTCAGTCCGGCCCGGACCGCGGTCCATATCCTATGTCGCATGGTGATGGGAGCTCGGGACGATGTGGGCTGGTCCCTCCCCCACATTCCTTCAGCCTTGGCTGGACACCTGATTCGTGGCAGCGATGCCATCGGTCACGGGCGTCCGTCTCAGTGGGCAATTGCGGCCCTGGCGGTGTTGGGTCTGATGAACTGGGGTTCTGGCCATGTCGGACCGGCACCACCCCTGGTTTGAACGGCTCCTCGTCAACGCGGGGGTGTTGGCCGCCACTCTGCTCCTGCAGAGGCACAGGCACAGGTGGGTGAAGCGCCTCTTCCTCTCGTCGAGCAGGAGCGGAAGATAGTTGACTCCGTCGGGGTCACGCACGGGGTTTCAGTAGAAGACATTCTCGTTGAGGCCCTGGGAACCGAGGGTGGCACGGGATACAGCTTCCCACGCTCCACCAGCAGGGTTATAGCTCGGATTGGCGAGGACTGCTCCATCATCAGAACGGAGGAAACCTGGCTGCCCCATGGCATTCCCGAGAGGGCTCAGAAGTGGAGGTAAGGACATGATGCAGTCTTGACGTAGCATTCCCCATCCCACCCCTAGCACTTGAACGCCGTCTTATGGGACGGTTCCAGCCGTTGCGCGTCGACCTAGCATGATGGAACATTTCACTCGGCCGAGCCGTCTTACCGGGGTGGGAAACGATCCCGTGCGCTGTACGCAGACCTAGCCCCGATGGAGGTGAGAGATGTACGGCCGAGCCTTAGGCCCCATTGGCTCCATAAGGTCGATGTGGCCTGTTCTCATCCTGGCTCTTTGCTTGACTGTGAGTCCCATGCTGTCGGCATGCAACAGCGAAAGACAACCTGCATCTACTTCAGCATCCCCAGAGGACCTGGGTACGACGGTTACGCACACACCGACGCCCGCATCCACCTCCACGGAGGAGGCCAGGCTGATAACCCCGACAGAGTGGGATAACCTGCGCCCGGTCAAGGAGAGAGCCTCAGCGGCAGCCACCGAGACGGAGCTGGCCGACCTGGTCAGTGGCAACAGCGCCTTCGCATTCGATCTCTACAGAACCCTAGCTGCAAAAGACGGGAACCTGTTCTATTCGCCCTACAGTATCTCCCTGGCCATCGCCATGACATACGCCGGCGCTAGGGGGGAGACGGAACGCCAGATGGCAGATACCCTTCGCATCCTCCTTCCACAAGATACGCTTCATTCCGCCTTCAACGCCCTGGACATTGAGATCGCCTCCCGTGGCAAGAGCCCAAGACTAGAAGGGGGGGAAGCGTTCAGGTTGAATATTGCAAATGCGGTCTGGGGCCAGGAAGACCACGGATTTTTGGAAGAGTTCCTCAACGTCCTCTCAGAGAGCTATGGGACCGGAGTGAGGCCAGTGGATTTTCGAGGGAGTCCGGAAGAGTCCCGAGTCACCATCAATGACTGGGTTGCGGAAAGTACTGAGGACAGGATCACAGACCTGTTCCCACCAGAGATTATCAACGAACTGACTCGCATGGTCCTCACCAATGCCATCTATTTCAATGCCCGGTGGCAACACGTCTTTGAGGATCGCCGGACGAGGCCGGAGGCCTTCCATCTGTTGGACGGCAGCAGCATCGACGTCCCGATGATGAACACGACGGACGAGTTTGGCTATGCCAAGGATGAGGGGTATCAGGTCGTGGACCTGCCCTACCTAGGACGTGAGCTGTCGATGACCCTGATGCTGCCTGACAAGGGACGTTTCAGTGAGTTTGAAGAGCGGTTGGATGCTGCCCTCGTGAGGCGCATCATTGAGGGGATCAAGGAACACCAAGTTGACCTGAAGATGCCAAGGTTCGAGTTCGAGTCCCAGTTCCGGCTGTCCGAAACCTTCAAGAAAATGGGGATGGTCAACCCCTTCGACCCGGCCACCGCAGAGTTTTCCGGCATGGACGGCAGGTCGTGTCCGGGGCTTTGTCTGTTCATAAGAGACATCGTTCACAAAGCCTTTGTGTCCGTGGACGAGGAGGGAACCGAGGCAGCTGCGGCGACGGGGATTGCAGTGCAGCAAACCTCCTCTAAGCCCGAGCCCATCGTGGTAACCGTCGACATGCCTTTCATATTCCTGATCCGGGACCGAGGAACGGACGCGATCCTGTTTCTCGGAAGGGTGCAGGAGATATAGGGGCCATCATTGGGTAGCAATTACCATGACCGCGAGTCCTTCGCTGATTCCATAGTCTGGATTTCGGCAATTGACTGCCCTGCCTGACAGATGCTGGCTGACTAGATGCCAAGTGGTGTCAGGTCGCGAAACCATGATGGCTACCCGCATGACATCGGAGGCACTGGGTGTCAAATCCCTCGTAGTAACGGCCTGTGAGTGGGGTGACGATGCTCCCGCCACCGTACTTCTTCACACGTCCGCAGGGTGATTTGCGCACCCTGACGTACTTACTGACCCTGTTCTCGTACACGGTGTACCTGTCCACATGGGCAGACGAGAGAGGGTTATCCTACATCGCCTTCAGGAGACAATCGAACCAGCACCACTTCTAAATCCGGGGGAGCGACATGGAAGAACGCCGGCAGGACATCAAGACACTGGTTCAACCGCCGACGGGTAAACGCACGTCCCAACCGCGAGGGTCAGGCCGGGAGCCTGGGCCGCGTTGATGCCACCCTCGTCTCTGGGCCCTGCCCTATCGATAACTCTGCCGGTCAGTTTGTCCAATATCGTGTCGATGCTAGGTCCTGGGGAGCGGATCCTGACACAGACAAGACAGATGGCAGGAACGGGACTTTCAATACATCGAATTTCAGGCCGGTGACCATCTAGGTCTTCCTTGCCGTACCACAGGTGGCTCCTGCGCGGATACCCACAGTGTCTAAAACCTCCGTGCTATGGGCAAATATAAGGCCGTGCTAAACTACATCTATGTTCCCAACAAGTCATTAGGGACGGGTCGGCCTATCTAGATATTCACACGACCACACCCTATTTCTTACCTCGGCATATATCCTATGGCAGTCACCAACCCCTCGCTCATTTCAATAGGAGTCGTCTTCTTTCATTGCCCAGCACGACCAAACTCACCAAATACAGGGCAAGGAAGCACAGCAGGGCCAAGGCAATAACTAAGACTGCAGCCAATAGGTGGTGGCACACTCATCACCCCAAGGAGGTCGGTTAACTGGGAGGCTTCTGTCCTCGCAACAGGTCGATCCGCATCATATATGTAATATGTCAAGGGAGGGGTGGGTATGGAGTACGCAGCGGTAGTGGAGGCACTTTTATCCGGCGGGGAATTCCGCACGGCCAGGGTGAGGCAGGTGAGCCTTGCTGAGGTAGGGGAGTGGTCTATCCTGTCGGGCAGGTGTCATATTCGAGCAGGTGAGGGATTCTCAGAGCCTCGCCTAGGGTTTTGGGTGGAAAGCAACCTGCGACCACCATACCAGATGATCATGACTCGTTCGGGTGGTCGTGTGACCATCTGCGAGGTCGAGGCTGATAGGATTGGGGATGATTCTGGTCCATCAGTGGATGTGCCCATGCGGAAGCAGGTCACCTTGCATCAGTCGATCATGTCGGCGTTGGACGGGAAGCTTTAGATGCCATTCATCGCTGCGGGCATCGTCGGCATAGTGGCGGTTGCTGCCTACTTATTATGGAGGGCAAACAAGAGGTGGGAAAGGGTCGTCTGGCGAGTGGAGAGGAAGGTAGGGCAGCGTGACCTGATTCTCAGGGCGGACATAGAAACGCTCATGAGAGCCAGTCTTCTCAGAGTGGGAGCGCATCTTCGCCAATCCCATGGCCACCGCCGCGGCCATCGACCGGGTCGTCCACCACTCGGTCATCCTGGAATTAGATGTGCCCAGCTACCGCACCGGCGTGGCCCAACAACGCAGTCAACAGGAGGAGCTGAACCGGCAAAACTAATCGACGCCCACCGGCAATAATAGTTGACGCCAATCACCCCAGCTGAGGTGCTTGCCTCTCGACCAATGTAAGCCACTAATGGGGGTATGACAAAATCCCCGTTAGTATGCCTCCTCTTATCGGCACAAAAACCAGGTCCTCATTCTCCAGAATAGACACTCGGAAAGATCACGAATTCAGGACACTATCGTGTTATTTGGCATTGTTAATCGGGTATTGGATTTCTAAACGAGCCCTTATAGGATGCCCCATAAGTGGATTTTGTTGACAAAGTTCCATAGTCCATGGGATTCTATGGCATATTCTTCTAGGGCAATGGAGGAGTCTATGGTTTCGACCAGTGGAACAAGCGGCCAAATTTCCACCAAAGCCGACTACACGCATACAGATCGCTTCCATACTGGCCCCGGCACTCTGGCGGGTCGGTTTTTGCGGAGGTTCTGGCACCCCGTGTACATCTCAGAAGACCTCCCCGCAGGGCAGGCCAGACCAATCCGTATCATGAGCGAGGAATTCACCCTTTACCGGGGTGAAGGTGGCACCCCTCACGTAGTGGCATTTCGCTGCGCTCATCGACGGACACAACTTTCAGTGGGCTGGGTAGAGGAAGACTGCATCCGCTGCATATACCATGGCTGGAAGTACGATGGGTCAGGTCAGTGCGTAGACCAACCCGCCGAGCCCAACTCGTGGGCTGAGAAAGTCAAGATAGCTAGCTACCCAGCCAGGGACTACTTGGGAGTCATCTTCGTCTATTTTGGCGAAGGTGAGCCGCCTCCATTCCCCCGCTACCCAGAGTTCGATAACTTCGAAGGGATCTTCAAGTGGAGCTTTATCACTCGGGAGTGTAATCTATGGAACAATCTGGAGAATTCGCTGGACCATACTCACATCGGGTTTGTGCACCGCGGCATCGAGGGGGCCTGGAATGGCGTAGCTGAGAGCCCGGCTATTAGCTCTATAGAGAGCCAGTGGGGCATCACCACAACGGTGAACTGGTCAGACGGAAATCAAGACATTACCCAATGGGGGATGCCCAACATCCTCCATGTCATAGCAGCTTCCACCGACCCAGACGTCGTTAAATATAATGAATTGCTCATTATGAAGGTACCGGTTGACGATGAAAGGCACCTTCAGTTTGCAGTGATCGGTCTGCCCATCTCGCCCGGCAAACCTCTTAGACTACCGGATCGCCCTGCCTATCGTGATGCCTACGGGCCGGAGCTGGGCGATGCGATTCGACGGGGCAAGGCGGAAATTGAGGACTTCGACTTGTCGGTAATCGATAAGCTCAACCTTCAAGATGACCTTGCCCAGGTGGGACAGGGTGTGATCCCGAATTATGACGATGAGGAGCTGATGGGCCAGTCGGACGAAGGCGTCATTCTGGTGCGGAGGCTCTGGCAGCGGGAGATGCAAGCAATCGCCGAGGGCGAACCGCTTAAAGAGTGGTCCTACAATCACGAGCTATTACCAGTACAGGACTGGAGGGTTACTCCGTAGCCAGGCCCCAGTCTTCCAACTACCAGGGAAAGGTGAAAAGGAGGAGATATTGGCCTCGGCCAGTAGAATAAGTAGCGAGCCAGCCACCGACTCTGAATACACGCACACAGATCGCTTCCACACCGGGCCCGGCACCCTGGCAGGCCGTTTCATGCGGATGTTCTGGCAGCCCGTCTGCGTCTCAGAGGACCTCCCACCAGGGAAGGCCAGACCTATCCGCATCATGAGCGAGGACTTCACTCTCTACCGAGGTGGAAGTGGTACACCGCACGTGGTGGCGTTTCGCTGCGCCCACCGCCGGACCCAGCTATCGGTGGGCGGGGTAGAGGAAGACTGCATCCGCTGCATTTACCATGGCTGGAAGTACGACGGCTCAGGCCAGTGCGTAGACCAGCCCGCTGAGCCCAACTCTTGGGCCGATAAAGTGAAGATAGCTAGCTACCCAACTCAGGACTACCTGGGGATCATCTTCGTCTACTTTGGTGAAGGTGAGCCGCCTCCATTCCCCCGCTACCCAGAGTTCGATAACTTCGAAGGAATCTTCAAGTGGAGCTACCTCATACGAGAGTGTAATCTATGGAACAACCTGGAAAACTCCCTGGATCACACCCACATTGGGTTTGTGCACCGGGAGGCACAGGGTTCTTGGAATGGGGTAATAGATAATCCGGTCCTCACAGTTGAAGAGAGCCAGTGGGGCATCACAAACACTGCGACTTGGCCCAGCGGCAAGCAGGACATTACGCAATGGGGAATGCCCAATATCCTGCGGGTTATCGCCGCTCCCAGTGAGCCTCACATCGTTAGCTATAATGACCTAGTCATTTTGAAGGTGCCAATTGACGACGAAAGCCATATTCAGTTCCTGGTGATCGGGCTGCACATCGCACCAGGCGCGCCTCGACAGTTCCAGGAACAACCTGCCAAGCGTCATGTTTATGGACCTGACCTAGGAGCCGCGGTCCGCGGTGGCAAAGCCCAAGCGGATGACTTCGACTTGTCCATTATGGACAGGATCAACCTCGACGACGACCTCGCTCAGGTTGGCCAGGGTGTGATCCCGGACCAGGATGAACTGCTGGGGCAGACCGACGCAGGCGTTATCTTGGTTAGGAGGTTATGGCACCGAGAGCTTCAGGCGCTGGCCGAGGGGCAGCCGTTAAAGCAGTGGAGCTACGACCCAGAACTACTACCCCTACGCGATTGGAGGCTGCAGTAGTGGGTTTCAAGGAAGCCATGTTCTCAGCCAGTGGAAGAAGTAGCCAGATTTCCTCCGAACCGGTTTACACCTACACAGATCGCTTCCACACTGGACCCGGCACCCTGGCAGGCCGCTTCATGAGGATGTTCTGGCTGCCAGTGTACCTTTCAGAAGACCTCCTGCCTGGCACCGCAAAGCCCATTCGGATCATGAGCGAGGAGTTCACCCTCTACCGGGGTGAAGGTGGCACCCCTCACGTAGTGGCATTTCGCTGCGCTCATCGACGGACACAACTTTCAGTGGGCTGGGTAGAGGAAGACTGCATCCGCTGCATATACCATGGCTGGAAGTACGATGGGTCAGGTCAGTGCGTAGACCAACCCGCCGAGCCCAACTCGTGGGCTGAGAAAGTCAAGATAGCTAGCTACCCAACAAGGGAATACCTGGGATTTATCTTTGTATTCTTTGGGGAGGGTGATCCACCGTCCCTCCCCCGATATCCAGAGTTTGAGGATTTCAAAGGGATTCTCAAGTGGAATCTCATAACTCGAGAGTGCAATATTTGGAACAATCTGGAAAACAGCCTGGACTACTGCCACGTTGGTTTTGTTCATCAGTATACCCACGGATTGGACGGACTTATAGAAAATCCGTTGATCAACGCTGAGGAAAGCCAGTGGGGCATCACCATGGTCCTTACCTGGCGGAACGGCAAGCAGGACATCTCGCAGTGGGGGATGCCTAGCATCCTCCATACCCTGACAGCCTCCACCGAGAGGGACATCGCCGACTATAACGAATTACTGGTAATAAAGGTGCCTATCGACGATGAAAGGCACCTTCAGTTTCGGCTGGATGGGCTGTATATGTTGGCAGACAAGAACGGAAATAATTCAGATAGCCCCACCAAGCAGGATACCTATGGATCGGAGCTGAGTCAGGCGATTCTAAGGGGTGAGGCCAAGGCCGAGGACTTCGACCTGTCCCTAGTTGATCTAGTCAACCTCCAAGATGACCTTGCGCAAGTGGGCCAGGGTGTCATCCCTGACTGCGAGAACGAGCTGTTGGGCCAGACAGATGTGGGAGTTATTCTGGTTCGGAAGCTCTGGGAGCGGGAACTTCAGGCTCTCGCCGAAGGCAGACCTCTCAAGAAGTGGACCTATGATAGGGAAAATCTGCCTTTACGGGACTGGAGGGAGGCTCTACGAGGTCCCGGTACAAGCTAAGGCGAGCACAGGAATTCAACGGCTGTTTAAGAATGCGGAACAGGAGGAACGATTTGTTAAGGGTTTTTAGATGGCTGATTATCGGGATCGCCCTGATATCGCTGGCTGCAATTCTGGGCTGCGGAGACGATGCCAGCCCCTCGCCGACAGCTGCGGCAGAACCGGGTCTCACTGCGCAAGACGTACAATCCGCATTACAGGCCGCCCTGGCGGCTGCCGCCACCCCGGCACCTGAACCTGGACTCAGCGCAGCAGACGTGCAAGCTGCTATAGCTGCGGCTAGAGCCGCAGCCGCTACACCGGCAGCTATCCCGACCTCCACATCTCCGCCGACTTCCATGGTGGAGCCCCAAGGCAGGCTCAGCGTAGGCATAGCTGGCTCGATACCGTCGGGCTTTGTACTGAAATTACAGAGCTACTTACAAGGAAAGCTAGACTCGATGCTGACTCACGAGCCTATGTTCGCCATAAATCTCGAGGGCGAGATCCTACCGCTTCTAGTTGAAACCTGGGGTATAGACAGTTCCGGCCTTGAGTACACTTTCAACCTCCAAGACGGCGCCAGGTGGCAACAGGGAAACGGCAACTGGGGGATGTTTGACGCAGACGATTTCATCTTCTCCATCGAGAGCGCCGGCGCTCCGGGTTCCAGCCACGGATGGGCAGGCACAGTCAGACGACTTTTTAGCTGTGACGGATGCAATCTTACCAAGGTTGACAATCTCACGGTACGACTAAATCGTCCCTCTCCCAGTGCAGAGGTCACTTATCTGGGAAATGCTCCCAATGGGCTGGCCTTCCACAGCAAGAAGCATTTCGATGCAGTAGGTGAGGAACAGGCGTTACATGAGTCTGTGGGAACCGGTCCATGGGAGTTGGTTGAGCTGAAATCGGGCCAATTCAGGAGACACAAAGCCGTTACAGACCATTGGCGAAAGACCCCGGAGTTCGACGAGCTTATGTGGTGGGACGTATCCGAGGAGTCGACCCGAGTGGCCAACTTCCTCACGGGACTCATCGACACCGGGCAGTTCACCCTGACGTCCATACAGGAAATCAAAAGTGTGAATGACCCGGACATCAAGTTCATGACCTTTCCAGGCAGAATTGCGAAGTGGGTAAACTTGTACGGAGGACAGTACAACACCGATGATCCTGCCCACCAGCCTTCTGCCAGCGGCGACCCAGCGAGGGTCCCTCTGGGGGATAATGCTTACGACTGCTCTTTGCCCTGGGTATCGTGCGATCGGAATACCAACTCCGCAGATTGGGCAAAGGCCCGTAATGTTCGACTAGCCATGAATTTGAGTATCGACCGCCAGTCGATAGTGAACAATCTGGCTTACGGCAGCGGCCGCCCGGACTACCTGTTAAACTGGGGTGGCTATGATGCCAGGGCCGCGCAGTTTGGCCTGGACGAGCTAAAATATGACTTCGAACCTGCACGGGCCCGACAACTGCTTGCGGAAGCAGGTCATCCTGACGGGTTCGAAGTTGACATGATTATATATCCGGGCTTCCCGGCGGGAGCTAGCGAGTTGTCGCAGACAATATGCACAATGTGGCTGGATGTGGATATTCGATGCGATACAGGTATAATACCCTACTTCTCTCACAGGCCGACCCTGGTGAATCGGACGGCCAAAGGAGTAGCTGGGTTCACCGGCCCAACTCCTGCGCCAGAGCCCCTGTTACAGACCGGCCTCTACTACTCTTCATTGGGCTCCTTCAACTTTGGCTGGGAGCATCCGTTTTTCCAAGCCTTAGCTACCGAGGCAGCGAGCCTGATAGATCCAGAGGCACGGTGGGCCAAGATGGCGGAGATGAACAAATGGATGTTTGATGAGGCGATGGCTATCCCCGTGATCGCAGAGGACATTGTCTGGCCGGTAGGGCCCAACATCGATACATGGACGCCTTTGGGAAGCTACCTGGACTGGCTCAGCAATTGGGAGTATGTGCGGCACCGAAAGTAACAAGGTAATGAGGAAGGGCAACCCACTCCTGCCCCTTATTCAGACTTTTTGTCGTGCCAAGGGATATGAGTGGGTTGCAGTGGTGCCCTATCCGGCACTCTGAACGGCCCGCCCCTCATTGATCGCCCGCAGGACTCGCTCTGGCGTTAGAGGCATCTCAATGTGACACACGCCAAAGGGCTCCAGAGCGTCGATTACTGCGTTTACGATGGCCGGAGGCTTCCCTACGGTGGGGCCTTCTCCCATCCCTTTTACACCCAGTGGGTTCATTGGAGAAGGGGTCTCCAGCCGGGAGGTGACGAATGGGGGAACCATCTCAGCAGTAGGCAAGCCATAGTCCATTAGAGACCCGTTCAGCATTTGGGCCCCTCCGCCGTCGTAGATAATTTCCTCACACAGCGCTTGGCCAATCCCTTGGGCGGCGCCCCCATGGACCTGACCATCTACTATTGTGGGATTAACTACTACTCCCTGATCGTCCACGCAGAAAAACTTATTCAGCTCTACGTCTCCCGTCTCGGAGTCTACCTCCACTACTACCACGTAGGTGCCGGAGCTATGGGTAAGCCCTGGGGGATAGTAGAATGAGCTTTCGTCCAGGCCATACTCCATTTCAGGGAGCCTTCCGCCGACCTGATGGGCCATCCCGGCCACCTCAGATAGGGATAGTTCGGGTTCGGCCTTCCCCCTGGGTGTGTACACACCGTTCTCCAAGACTCCCAGCAGGGCTATGAGGGGGTCTGAGCCTGGGTCCAGCAGGTCGTCGTCGCGGAAGGTGCGCAGTGGGACGAACTCCGGGCCGCTGGCCGTGAGGGACATGCCCCAAGCCTGCTCGCCCTCCCTGAGTCTCAGGGGGTCGTCATCGGGCGGGACCTCGGTAATACGGGCCTGGGGGTAGTGGAAGGCGATCTGCCCCTGCACCGCCTCCTTCTGGTGACAGCGGGCCAGTAGGGTGACCCCGTCGACGCTGCCCGCCAGCTCCAAGGAGAAGGGTTCGGGGACGGCGATGGACTGGAGCAGGTTCTCCACCCCCAGCAGGGTGCGCTCTCCCGTTCTGGGGGGCGTCACGGCCAGCAGCACGGGAGGTTTCTTGTCCCGGTCTCCAAAGAGGATGTGCATCGGGTTCATTTTCATGGAGATGGGTCTTCCTCTCCCTGCGGTTGCTCCGGGTCTGTATTCCCGGCGGTAAGTGTCCCTTGGTCGGCGTCCTTTACGTTGGTTCATCGGTTGGTCCTCACTTGTTTGAATCGCTCGATGGGTGTGCGCCGGTTCCGTTCATGACGCCTGGCGTGGGTATTGCTGCCAGTCAGTCGTGCCTGCCCGGGCTCCACTCGATGAGGGCCTGCTCCTCAGGGGTGGCCTCGATGCGGATTGGGAATCTATTCCCCCTCGCCAGCAAGAGGCCGTCGCCACGGGGGCAGGAGAGGAGCCAGCGCTGAAGTTCCGGGGGCAGGTCGAAGGCGTCGCCCACGGTGCTGATGGCGGCCGCGTCCTGCTGCAGCAGCAGCTTGAAGGCGGCGTTCTGGAGTAGCGCCCTGCCGGAGTGGCCGGTGATGGTGCGGGAGGAGTCCTCGGAAAGCAGGTCCTGCACGTCTTGGGTGATGAATTGGAGCCCCAGCCGGTGCTTCCTGGCCCGCTTGGCCATGCTCACCATGAAGTCAGCCCCTTCGGGGTGCTGCATGATGCTCCATACCTCGTCCACCACCAAGAGCCTGGGAAGGGGGTCACGGGCAGCAACGGCCCACACCGTCTCGGTGCAGACCATGGCGGCCGCTGGCCGGAGCTCCGGCTCCAAGAGGCGCAGGTCGAAGACGGTGACCAGGGCCTCGTGGTGCAAGAGGTCGTCTCCCTCGTCGGACAGGAGATGCCTCAGGCTGCCTGTGGCGAAGGGCCTCAGCAGGGGGTAGAGGTCGTCGGCGCCCCCGGCCTCCATGTAGGAGTAGAAATCGCGGAAGCTGGTGCGCTCCCTCGGCTCGGAGTAGTAGGCGGCCAGCCAGTGGTCCAGGGATGCCCGCCTCTCGGCGCTCAGCCTCTCTCCCACCATCACCTCGATGAGGCGTCTCAGGCTGCCGATTCTCAGCAGAAGCTCCTCGTCGTCACCCGTGTCCATGACGAAGGGGTTCATGCCCTGGCCGGGGACGCCGGGCGAGAGCACCCGCCCACCGGCAGCCCGGGCCATGTCGGCATACTCCCCCTCGGGGTCTATCACATAGGCGGTGACTCCACGGCACAGCCCACGGAGCACCCCCAGCTTGGTGGCGAAGGACTTGCCCGAGCCTGACCTTGCCAGGACGGCGGTGTTGGCGTTGAGGTGGGTGCCGTCGAAGGGGTCGTACACCACGGGGGAGCAGGCACGCAGGTCGATGCCGTACAGGGTGCCGCTACGGGTGTCCAGGTCCGGTGGGGAGAAGGGGAAGAGTCGGGCCAGGCTAGAGGTATCCAGAGTGCGCCACTCCGCCACCGCGTTGAGGTTTAGGGGCAGGGTGGACAGGAATCCCTCCCGCTGGCGGAAGGCCAGGGCGTCCAGCTTGCCCAGGGTGGCGGCGAAGTGGGCCTTGGCCCGCTGCGTCATCTCGTCCAGGGACTTCTGGTCGTTGGCGTGAAGCGTGATTGCCAATGAGGAATGAAAGAGGCGTTCCCTACCCCGCTGCACCTCGTCCCTGAGCCGCGTGACGTCCTCCAAGGCGATCTCCGCTTCGGGAGACATTGTGCGACCCCGGTGCATGGAGAGGGACTGGGCCGACTCGAACCGCACCTTCTGCCACTCCAGGGTGCGGGCCGCCTGCTCCGACGGTATTGGTCCCAAATGTATTGATAGGTCCATGGGAGCCCCCGCTGCCATCAGGCCCTGGAGGAAGCCGGGTGCTAGGGAGCGGGGCCAGCGTCCCAGATGCAGGGAGCGGGTGAGGTGGTCGCCCACCTTCACGTCCCGCCGGTTGACCTCGATCTCGGCGGATACGTCTTCCTCCATTTCCGTGGGGGAGCCTCCCAAGGCCGAGGCTAGGAGCAGCATGCGTAGCTGGCGTCCCGTAAGGGGATGCACCGCAAGGCCCGCCCGTGCCAGCAGGCCACGAAGCTCGTCGGCGTGCTCCGCTTGGCAGACGGCGTAGAAGCGCCGGTCCAGGATGCCGTCACGCGACTCCAGGGAGGACAACAGGCCTCTCAATGACTCGGCCGCCTGTCGTGTCTGTGGCGGCAGCTCTTCCGGTTGGGCCTGCTCAAGGTCGCTGCGCAAGCGGTGCAGGCCGGGCGGGTGCTGGCGCACCAGCAGTTGCACCGGGAAGTCCATGGCGTTCAGTGCGCCAGCGAAGGCATCCAGCTTAGGCTCGTCCAGCTCCAAGCCCATCACCTCGCACACCCCCAGCTTCACCCCGTCCAGCCGCACCGGCCCGTCCTCCTCCAGGTGGGAGAGCATGAAGCAGAGAGGCAGTGGAAGCGGGGGCTTCGGTTCCGTGCGTTTCTGGTCATTGGCAGTTTTCAGTTTCAATTCGTCGTTCTCCTCATGTGGTCTGCTGGAAGAAGAAAATGGGGAAGATGTTAGGGGAGGCTGACCTGAGGGCCTACGCTCGTCAGAAAGGTTTTTCTTACGAGGAGGTGCTCTGGCGATCCGGATGGCATGATGGTTTCTCCAGAGAAGTGGTGGGACGCATCGACAGGGAGTCTCCCGGAACCTACGTTCAGCATGCATATGGCACTGCGGATGGTAACAAACGATCCGCCCGAATTGGATTCTACGGTGACATTGATGAAGGTATCCAGGCCATATTGGATGACTACAGCGAGGCCAATGAGCTGGAGATAGAGGTGAGCACTAATCTGGGATTCCGCAGGCGGGACATGGAGGAGGCTGTTCCCCTTGTCTACTACTTCCTGATGGGCTCCGAGGACGTGTCGGGGGGATCTGGGCATTCAGACTGGGATCGAGTCAAGATGGTGATTGAGCTTGAGCCTGAGGTTCCTGAGTCCAGAGCAGACGAGCTTGAGAATCAGGCGCAGCAGCTGGTCTACGACACCATGGGCGACGATACAGGGATCACCGTGGATGTGGTGATAGGTGTGACCTGGAGACTGACCCTCGACTAGCCCTGAGGTCATTAGGCCTTCACTCTGTGCGCGGCGTGAGTAGATTGTTGAAACCCAAGGTGATGGTACCTGCGGCGGTTCTGCTGGTCGTGCTTGCGTTCGGAGTCGCCTCGTGGCTGACGACCACCGCTCGACCTCTTTGGCGGACGGGCATCGAGATAAACGACGCGTTCCTCTGGTCCTCAGATGTGATTGATTTCGTGGTTTCGTCGTGCCATCAGCAACCGCAGGTAGACTTGCTGCGCGAAACTGAAGACGAAGTACATGTCAAGGTTAGCATCCGATATATCCTCGGCGGTTCTCACTTGGAGTGCCAAGACGCCATTGTGTGCCGATTGAAAGAACCGTTGGCTGCGCGGCTTGTCATCGACAAGCACACGGGTACAGTGGTTGCGGTTGGGGGCCCAGCCGACACCCTTCCGCCCCATTGGTCCCAGCTACGGGGCTCACTGACACCTTGCGGGACTCTCGGATGACGTGGGGCTTTCGTTCGTTATGGTGCTGTGGTCCCAGAGATAATGACAATCGCCTCCTTGCGGATGGGGGAGTAGGAGTACTCCATGGTGACGATTCCTTGAGGCCAGCCATGGGTCTCTTGTCCGTGGTGACGATGCTTGTGGCTGGCCTCATTGTGGCTGTTAGTGTTATGTTCCTGATTGCTACGGGCTCTGGCTTCCGCTGGGGTGTCGTTCTGGCGTCGATTGGCATGGCGGGGATAGCCGGGAGCGGTGTCCTGATATGGAGCGACCGACGGGGTGGGCGACATGGCTTGTTGGGCCTAGGCTTGGCCGTGGTCTACTGCGGATTGTCCTTTTCCCCACCCTTTCTGGTCGCATCGGACAAGTTTCATGGACCATTGGCATTGGCTCTCGTCGTACTGGCCGCCTGCAATCTGATCAAACACAGACTGAAGTCCCGATAACCCCTTCTTGATCCATCTTGGAGGGGGCGCTCAAAGACCCAAAAACTGCAACATCTCGGCCACCATTGGGGCTGTCGGCATCACCACCCACTCCGTTCTTTCCCCAGTTCCGGGATAGGCGGTCGGGTTCTCAGGCCCTTCATTGCGGGAGAATCAGCACGTCGTCGCCGAGCTCGCAATGCAGCGCGTCCTTCAGCAGAGGGTAGACGCCAACGGTCTCGAAAACTTCAACCGCATGATTCTCTGTGAAGGCATCGGGCAGCAATTCCAGGTAGGCTATCAGCTTCGCGTGAAACTCCCGTAGACCGTGCAGCGGGCTGGCGGCTTCCAAGATCGCAATGGCACCGTATTTGGCGTCAGACCCGCCCTCCAAGGCTACGTCCCAAGCCCCACACACGTTGACCCCATAGTCGAGCAGCGCTTCCTCCCTTGCCTCTCCAAGCTCGAACTCGATTCCGCCTGCCCCGGCACTGTGTATGCAGGGCATCGCATACATGAGCGCCGGGTACGCTTTCACCGGCTCAAAGACGGCCTCCACCATCTCCCGGGATGCATCCTCTGGCAGAGCCTCCAGAGCTGTCACCAGCTCATCTCGCAACCCCTGCAGGTTCTCTGGCCAGTGTTCCCTTTCCAACACCCCGACGGTGCTCTCAAGGGCATCTTCCTCATTCCACAGGCGGGCCTCCAACGTGAAGCACAAGGGCATACCGTATTCCATCATGTCACTGGCCTCCCGCATGGCCTGCCCGATGGTCTCGTAGTGCAGCTCACATGGGAAGCTCATTACTTCGGCGAGCAACGGGTGCTCTTCCGCTTGGGCAAAGGCTTCCTCTGCCATGCGCTGTGCAGTTGCCGACGCTAAAGGAGCGAGACCCCTCAACTCAGCCAGCAGCCCATCGTGGAAACCTTGAAGGTTATCGGGCGGTTCGCCGCCGCCCAAATCTTCCAAGAGGTCGATGGTGCGGGCAATAGCTTCACCCTCGCCCGGCAGGGCTAATCTCTCGGCAAGGCAGAGCAGCCCGGCGTACTGGACTAGGTCCCAGCCCGGGTCCTCGTAGAGCAACTCAGCGCCGGGTGTGGGGAACGGCAATGGAGCCTCGTCATCGGCGATAAGGTCGGCGGCGCCGACCAGTGTCCCTGTCTTGGTTGACTGTGCCGTGTCGGCCAGAGCGGTTGTTGGGGCTGGTTGAGACGTCGCAAGTGTCCTGAACTCTTCCGTAGCCTGAGGAGTGCCAGTAGCTGCGTTCGGGTCGGATGCGCCCCGACTACAGGCTGCGAACGCGGTGATAAACACCATTACGAGAACCAAGGCAGGGAGCCGACCGGAGTGGCAGGGCGAACGGCCCAACGAGCAAGCTATGGGGTGGTGGCAGTGAATGGTCACGGTAAAGATTCTTCGGCAACATTGGGATGAGCAATGTCTTTTAGGCATCGAACAACGATTGCGAGAACTTCTCCAATCGGCGGCTGGCTGGAACAATACGTGAACGACCCCCTTACGTTGCATCATCCCACTTGAGCGTGGCAACCAACTCAGGATGAACCCACTTCACCTTCCGCTCAAATTGCCTCGCCTCGGAGTGCTAAGAGTCTGCTATGAGCGGACAATCGGAATACCCTCATCCCTCTATGATTAGGCCGTGCCCACCAAGCCAGGAACACAGTACGAGCAGACACTCTTGTCCCAACCGCGTTGTTGCTGAAGGACCGTCTCAGCTGTTGCATAGGGGAACGGCCCTAGCCATTCATCGTTGAGGCTCTTGCTGCCAGTTCTTCGATGTATCCCCATCACCCAATGACAGTATGTACATTCTGCCGGGTGCATCCTTGCCCTCTGGCGAGGATAGTTGACGTACACGAAGTATGCGGGCTCCCCTTCCTTCCACTAAGGCGGGTCGCTCGCATCATCCGCAACCTGCTTGTCCTCGCCTTCGCGCTCTCCAGACTTCTCCCACTGCAGTCTCCAGTATGCTGGGTCGTAGTACGTCAGGTCCGTAGGCTCCTGGTCCTTTAGCTCAATGTCCCGGAAGCCGTAGGCTGCCAGCTCCGCCCGGGGTACCAATTCCCAGGTGTTGTGGCGAGCTGCAAGCTCCTCCGACGTGGTGACGGTCTGCAGCTCAGCCAGCAACTCCCGAAGGGTACTCATCTCCTGGTCGGTGTAGTCCTGCACGAAGGGGGCGAGTTCGTGGATGCCCCTTATCCAATGGTCGCGGGCGTCCGACAACTGCCGGCTTGTGGGCGCCATGACCCTCCTGCGGGGACGTCGGCGTGGAGCATCGTCCGTAAGGGATTCTTGCACCCTCCGGCGATTGATCCTGTCAATGAAGCTCGGTTTCATCGTCTTGACCCGGAACGGCACTTGCGTACCTTCTTTGTAGAGCCCGTGGGCCACAGGCTCCCCAGATAGAGTCAGTGCCATCGCCATGTAGACATACGTGTCGCCCCGGAGATGGACGAACTCCCCGACGAACTCCCCACTGAAGGCAACTATCCACACTTCTACAAATTCCCACCCATCCTGCAGAGGCTGCCCTAGAGCCTCAGCATACTCTCTGTGGGTGCCCCGCTTGATGTAGTAGCCCGTCGGTCTCCTCTGAAGCCCACTATCGACAGCGTGGGACAAGGCCTTCAGGTATGCCCACTCTTCGGTCAGTGGGGTCCCCGTTTCCTCTCGGTGTCCAATAAACACACCGTATGCTGCCGGAGCCGCGGCCCCGAGCAGTCTCCTGTGAAACATCATGCCTCCTCTCTGCTAGGAAGCTCTCTCATGTGGGTGTGGATGGCCGACATGTCCTAACCGTCCGCTGCCAGACGGGTGCCGTGTTCCTGCAAAGGCGCCGACTTCCCGGCAACTGACAGGCTAGGTCGCTCAGTATCGAGGCCATCATAGACACAAACCTGGCGCCATACCTACCCGCGGAGTTGCTACAGCGAAATCAGCCACTCAACCATGGTACTGCCTACCGTCAAGTCAGCCCCGTACCGTCTCTTCATCTCACGGCCTTCGCTGGTCGCATCCCCATGCTCGCCGTCAAACTGTCATGACGCCGGGACGTTCAGGCCCTCAACTACCCTCAGGAAAGGCCACGGGCGCACTCGCGCAAGAGTGCCCTCAGGCATCCCATCACTATTCCCCTCCCGTTTCATAGTCGTCCCGAAAGGGGCTCCAGCGCCACTCATAGACCTCTTCATAAACCAGACGCATATTATCCTGGCCCAGTTGGTCAATCAGGAACTGGAATGTGTCTTGGTGCCCTTCCCCGATTTGAAACTCTCCGGTGTCTGCGCAGACCATCGCCACTTCACCATGACGAACGACCGCGTATGTGTATGGAAACTGCTTGATCTCGTAACGCTCAGCCAGGGCGGTGCCGGCGATCCCTCGCTCACGGGTGATGCGCGCGAGTTCATCATGAACCATTTGATTACGTTGGCCCTGCCGGGCAAGTCCATCGACTAGGGCATCGCTGGGCAAATCGATATGCCTTCCCGCCACCACGAGAGGCCTCGGTGTTATGACTATTGCACGTCCTTCTAGGACGTCCAGTTCCTGCTGTGTCATCTCAGGAGGAGGTGTGGCAAGGGCTGGAGTTGGCGAAGTCTGAGGCCGAGGAAGTGGGTCATCCCCAACTCCAACTACTACCAATGCCACCAGTACAAGGGGTATGGCAAGAAGAAACGCCACCCACGTTAGTTTACGCTTGAAGAGAGAACCTATCGCACTCGGCTTCATTCTGACCCCAGTGCTGGACTTGGCATGTCGATGCGGTCGCACGGACTGACGCGGCAGAGCTCTCGGATTAGAAGCGATAGTATAATACATCCAGTCTTATGAAGGGGACATAGGTATGCCGGAGTTCGAGATTGTCTCTCGCGAAGAGGCATTGCGGAGGTCCAACACCGGGAAACGGGCTCAAGTCTTAGGACAATACATCCAGTACGTAGAGAACCTTGGCCGGGATGAAGCTGGCCGGGTCACACTGTATCCTGGGGAAACGATGGCTACCGTACGTCGTCGTCTCGGAGCCGCGATAAAGACCACAGGGAAAAGCATGCAGATAAAACGTGTCGGGATGGAAATCTACTTCTGGGAAGAGCCCGTTAAGGGGCGCGGAGGACGCCCCCGGAAAAACAATGTATCGTGAATCGGCGGATTGCCGTGCTAGAAGGGGAGCAATATGGCCAAAGGAGATGCTAGAAAAGTCTACGACTACATGTCCCGTCTTGCAGCGGATGCTCGTGCCAGAGGCGCCTACACTGTACAGGTTACTATCGACGAAGTTGTCGAGGGTGCGGGCCTCGATGGTCCTGCCCGCAGACTGGATGTAGCTGGGGCGCTCACCACCTACAAGCTTGAGGAAATGCTCGGTTTGCACTTGCGCCCGCTGACGTTTGACCTCTAGAGATCAATGCCTGGAAGCCTTGCCTGGAGTGACAGCGCAGCACCTAGCGGCCAAGATAGTGGAGTGAATCCTGGTTTCCCTTCTGGGCGTACGGTTGGTGATTGTCACCAAGGCCTCTGTGCGTTGACGGCGCCGATGTTTAGGATCGGGTAGTAGCGCTATCTGTATTCTGACCGAGTACAGCGTAGGCCGCAGTATGCTCAGGACCACCACTTTTGACCGAAGGCAGAACCGCACCGTTCAGAGCCACCTTTTCGGTGGCCCGTCCCGGTATGAGACTATCGTCGGGCATGGGCACGGTGTAGCGCATCAGGGCGTCGTCGGACGTGACGACGATCTCCTTGACGAAGGACTCGATGAAGGCCCGGCGCTCGGTCAGCTCGCTCTCGACCAGGAAGTCCCCTCATCTCCTGGGCGTAGGCCCGCGATGGTGTTCACGTCGTCCAGGACGGACCTGCGCTCGGCGAGGATGGCTCTGGCCTCCGCCGCCGAGTCCTCAAGGCGCTCCTGCCGCTCCCTGTGGTCCCTGATGCGGGGCCTAAAGTCGTCGATGTCCATGTCGGTGGTCTCCACGAGGTTGTAGAGCCGGTCCAGCCTGCGCCTCACGTCGGCAAGCTCCGAGTCGATGGTCTCCAGCCTCTTGCGCTGCTCACGGGCCACGCCGTCCATCTCCTCGTCCACGGCCTTCACCAGGTCGGTGATGCTCCCCTCGGTGAGGATGTTAGAGCGAATCTTGCCGACGACCGGTTCCTCGAAGCGTCTGGCGTTGAGCCTGGGAGAGTCGCAGGCCCCGCTGCCCCGCTTGATGAGGGACTGGCACACGTAGTAGGCGAATTGGCCGCTCTTGGCGTTCTGGCCGCTGAGCGCCCGGTTGCACCTGTGGGACTTGACCAGCCCGCTTAGCAGGTAGGAGCTGCTGACCCTCCGGGGGTTGGCGACCTTGGGAGCGCGGGAGCGCATCAGCTTGGCTACGCGGCGGAACTGGGCCTTGGAGACGATGGCGGGGAACGCCTTCTCCACCCGCACCGGCTCTGCCTTGTCCTTGGCCGTATTGCCCCACACCATGGCCCCCGTGTAGACCTCGTTCTTGAGGATGTAGTGGACTCCGTTCTTGGACCAGAGCTTTCCCGCAGGGCTGGCGATGCCCTCGTCGTTCAGGGTGCGGGTGGTGTTCAGCATCCCCTTTCCGGCCTCCGCCAGGTCGAAGATGCGCTTGACGACGGGGGATGTGTGCGGATGGCGAACCTGGTGGCGTATGATAGGGCTCGGGCTGCTCAGGCAGTGTGATCCGCCTTGGGGGCAGTGCGCCCGAAAGGGTCTGACGGGATCCCCTAGCCCCTTCTGATCACCTATTGGGCCCGTGGGCCGGAACGCCACACTCTCCAGCTAAAGACGCTCGCCGCCCGCTCAAACCAGTACGCCTAGCCGGCAAAACTATTCTTCAGCAGCCTGCTACGGCGGGAGGTACGCAAACGACGGGCGACGCGTGAGGCCAGGGAGCGCAAGGCCAAGCGTGTATATCCCGCAGACGGAAATCTTCTGTACGTCTGTTGACAGGACGATATAGCAAATAAGCATGGAGAAAACCCTTCCCATGGCAGAAAAAGAGCGTCAACCTGACCACGAGGACATCGACATACTTGCCGACCTAGAACAACTCTCTCAAGAACCCGGCTTCATCTACTCATTCTCTCTGATGGTGGGGCGTTGCCTGTGGATGTCCACGGATGAGGTCGCCGACATCAACTGGGCGGAGCGCCCGAACCAAGAGGAACTTTCATTGTTATTCGGACTCCTAGTCAAGAACCGCATCAGACTGGATGAAATTCCATCCCAAGAAGAAATCCTTGAACAAGCACAACGAGCCACCGAACTCCTAAAGGAATTGCACCTGTTCCTGTCCTCACCCATACTACCTAGCAACAGCTGGGGTGCCGACGCTCAAGACAAGCTGACTGACCCCCTGCAGAAATACGAAGACTGGATGAACAGCGGTGAAGGAATGGTGGAACCGATCTTCTACGGGGGGAAGGTGCCTACGATTTCCAATTTCTCGAAATGGCATCCAAGAAGTACGCAGCCGACGAACAATGGATACAAGAGAACAAGGGGGCCAGCATAGGAGCATTCGTCGAAGTAGCGAAGGACCTCGAACAACTCACTCTCGAACGCTTACGAAACATCGGACACGGTATCGCACTCGACGAAGAGTGCAAGGCCGTCTTTTGAGCTATGACGTTCGGCCTAGAAGACTTGCCAACGACAAGCCGGCAGTCCTTGGAATACTTCCTCACGGCATTCTCTTTCGAGCCCAGAGACATCAACCAAGAGTTCAATACGATAGCGGACTACAACACGGTCCACTCTCGTCCCGTAATGGCCCTCGGGCACGGTCAGTACTGCATACCGATCTTCCCGAACCTGTCAAAGGCGATTTACGAAAACCCATACTACTGGATGGTTGAAGACGATCAATATAGAGACACCGCACTGTCGAATTGCGGCGAAGCCACAGAATCTGTCGCCCACGACCTGCTGGTCCCCATCTTCGGACGCCGTAGGGTTTTCAAAGGAGTCAAGGTAAGAAAAGGAAGGACCGACATCACAGACATCGACGTCTTGGTAGTCAGCGGTAATAAAGCTGTCATTGCGCAGTGCAAATCAAAAAAGCTCACGATAGATGCAAGACGTGGCGACGGGAAGGCACTTAGGAATGACTTCACAAGAGCCGTGCAGGATGCCTACGACCAAGCTATCACGGCCAGAAGAGCCCTGATCGACGGAGGCCACAAGCTGAGCGACGCAGACGGTGCCGCCATAACATTTCCGAGCAAGGTCGACGAGGTTTACATCCTCTGCGTCACAGGTGATCACTATCCGGCGGTGATCACCCAAGCACGAATCTACCTTAGAAGACAGGACAAAGACCCTCACCCAATACTCTTGAGCATCTTAGACTTAGACCTCGTCAGCTTTTACCTCAAAAACCGGCATGAGTTTCTCTACTACCTACGACAACGCTCCACTCATGCGACTCATTTCATGGCTGACTCAGAGATTTCGTTGCTGGGCTTCCACCTCAGACACAAACTATTCCCGGATGAGAGCTACCACATGACCGGGGTAGACCCTGGATACGGTCAACTGGTTGACGCCAACTTCTTGGCTTCTAGAGGGAATTGGCCCAAGGCCAAAGCTTCCGAGAGGCTATTCCACACGTGGCAAAATGAAGCATTCGATGGACTCGTGGAGGACATCAAACTGGCGGCCAGTGAAGGGCCAACCGAAATATCGGCAGAAAACCTGTTGTTTTTCATGTATGACCTAGCTGGCAAAGGAGCAGACGACCTTATCAGATCTGTGGAAGAGCTAAAGAGGCGAACACTTCTTGATGGCCAAGAACATAGCGTCAGAGTGCCATTGCCCCGATATAAGAGGGGAGTTACCTTTGTCAGCTTCCCTACACCAACACACGTGACCAAGCTACAGATACTTCAACGCAAGCTCGAAGCAATCAGCTTAGCCCACAAGTATGGGAGCCAAGCAGACGAGTGGATGATACTCGCATCGTTCGCAGGCAGCCCCGTTCGGTTCGATATCTTCGGGTATATAAAAGATCTATGGCAGCAAGATTCTGGCATGGATCGGTGGGTTGCAAAGGGACTCGGCCCAGGAATTCCGGTGCGCCCCGACGGGAGACGACCGAACAAGAACGAGAGTTGTCCCTGCGGCAGCGGAAGGACATTCAAGAGGTGCCACGGCAGATGAAGTACCACCGCCCAGCTATCAGGAAGAGGACAAATGGTGTGGCTGAGGGCTCAAAACTAGGAGCGCTCAGAGCATCAAAGTGTCGCTGGCGTCCATTAAGGTCAGGACTAATCGGCAATGGTCTGTCCAAATACGGCTCTACCGAAAGAGCAGGAAGTGCTAGATGAACACATCCAATCAACACGGGTTTGAGGTTGTTGATCTTAGTGAATATGCGTGTCGAATCTTGGCAATTGAGGATCATCCTATTTTCGACGAAGCTGTAAGTGCAGCCAAGACTGGCGCCCTCAGAGCCGCCTACGTAATGATATGGCTGGCTTGTGCGGAATCCTTGAAACGCCGGTTTAATGTCGCGAGTACTCGCGATAATGCTGCTGCCAAGATAGCTGGTCAAATAGTGGTGCTAGAGAAGCAACATAAGGCGGTGGACAAAGTGTTGCTAGACAAGGCCAAAGACTATGGCTTCGTGTCGGACTCCGGCTATCAGTCTCTGTTCCCTATCTACGAGATGCGCTGCATCTACCGTCATCCCTATGAAAAAGGGCCATCTGTTGAAGCGGTGAAGGATGCCGCGGCTACCGTGATTGAGAATGTGTTGTCTAAGCCGGTTAAGCTGCGACATGGCTTTGGCAACCAACTGATCAGGAGCCTGCTGGAGGAAAGGAGTTTTCTGGATGACCAGGAAGCGGCCGTCGCAGATTTTGCAAAGAGAATTCTTCCTAGTCTTGATGAAACCGTTCACGTTTGGCTGCTCGACCGGTATTGGGAAAAGCTTGAAGAGCTTTCGGGCGACCCTACAATGGCCACTTTCTTCCGGCGCGGGATTTGGTTCGTTCACACAGTGATCGCGCAGTTAGGTTCAGAAATATTATCTGAAGAGGAGTGGCATCACCGAGTCAGAATGTTTCCCAGGATACTTACGAGGGTACTCACCACCGCTGAGCTATTTGAACGTATAGGTGAACTCGCACAGAACACAGTAGTCGGCTCGGCTCTAGAAGAGTCCGAAACACGTGCTAGCGTTCTCACCCATCTCGAACGGCTCAGTAATCAGAACGTGTTATCGGAACGTCAACAAGACCGATTCACGGAATGTGTTTCTGGGCTTGGAATAACTGAAATGCGAGCATCTGAATTAGGCACAAAGACCTGCTTCCAGAAGCTGATTGAAGCAATGAAGTCCCACGACTGGTACACACAAAATCCAGCCATCGACCTCGTTGTATCGAACGGCCCTGACCAAGCGGCTGGACTAACCGAAGACCAACAGGTGAACCTCGGCCGAAACCTACTTCAGGCTGGAGACGGCGGGGCTAGGTCGGCGACCGCGTTCCTCGAAAAATTAACCCAAGGTTTGACATCATGGCCCTTTCACGTTGTTCGTGGAATTGCTCTTGAACCATTCACCAATGAAGACTATGAGTTACGGCCTAAGGACCGTCGCCTGGGACTTGTTCTCTCTGCTCTTCTTCGGCTTGACGAGGCACCACGGGATAGGCTTATCTCTGAAACTGCGGCGTCAGTAGATGGTAGCACAGCCAAATACTGGCGCACCCGGGATAGTTTTGGGCCAACGTTGGACTTGTTGAACGCCCATGAATGGGCTAAGCTTCTAGTGCGCAGCCTTGAAGCCAAGCTCCAAGCCGAAGCGGACTAATTGGCACATGGCTCACCCTTCAAGCCTCTGTTCGGCGACGACTTTGGCAAGAGGCGGCTCAGGTAGCGCTTCCTTGGGTCTCAGGGCACTCTCACAAGGTCCACTCCCCGCAGGTACGCCCACGATACGTGACCGCCCTCTCCCACCTGAGAGGATTTGAACCAGTAGGGCAGTCGGAAAGTCCGTACCCTCTACCTACAGGCTGCTGCCACCCATGCAGCCTCAGTTGTATCCAAATTAACTGCCCATGAGAACCGGATGTCTTTGTGTTGATTGGAAGACAGAGAACTCGTCCCGAGTTCAGCATGTGGAGGCTCGTGCGGCGCAAGGGGTATGGGTGTTGCTTCCGCCCATGCCCCTCCTTCATAATTCTGAGGGGTGAGCCTCGGTAGGCTCACAGCCCGCCCAGCCATATCTCGAAGACGGTTCTGCCTACGGTCAAAACAGGCCCACTCAAGAAGATTCGAACCACGCAATCAGTCGGTTCCATTGTGGTATTCTTCGATCTTAATTCCCTGTTGCTCCACCGGTAGGTTTGCCAGAGACCGTAGCGCGTGAATGCCAAGCTGTTTTCCGTTGGGGAGGTCTCCGAAGGCAAGCGCCATGTCTTGGGCTTCCGGGGCGAGGCGCAGAAGGCCTAGTACTTGAGTCACATGTGCCCTCGTGACGCCTAGCTCACGGGCCAGCTCAGCCCTGGAGGCAACTTCGCCAGTATCCAGGCGGCGCTGCCAGCCTCGCGCCAACGCGGTCGGATTCCGGCGGCGCTGCTTGATCGATTCGAGTTGGGAGCGTCGCGGTACTGGTGCAGGCAACTCAAACCACGCCCAGACGTAGGTACCCAAGGCTGGACGCGTCGGGGAGCCATCATCCCCTCTATTTAGCTAGGAAAAACAGCGTCTCCGCCCCCCATATATCACTTCTGATGTTACTGGTGATTTGAGTGAAAGGACAGTTATGGCGAATAGCGTGGAGGCACTCTGGCACCTGACGCGCAACACGGGGGGCATGGGGATATGTGGGAAGCAAAGCGAATCAGGCTACTTGCTGGATGTGCAGCAGCTGGATAGCATCGTTCACGTCGGCCGGACAGTAGGCGAAACCGGCAGACTGCGGGATTGCCAGTGGAGGATGGAAGACGATGATCGTCGCTGGCGCATAGTGGTCCGCAAGGGCGGCGTCACTCGCAAGGTCTGCGAGTTCTGTGCTAAAACGCAGACATGGCAAGGGTAGCTAGCCGCCGACACGTCGGGCCAACAACTGCAGGTAGTCAGCCCTTCCCGCGTACTCGGAGACGCCTTGCATCGTCCCGTGGTTGCCCGCTTCATCGTCTAACCCGACGCCTTCTACCCACACCGGATTGCGCCTAACGACGTACCGGGAATCGTTGATGGTCACCAGTCCAGCGTTGCCCGATGGACAAAATCCCTTGCGCTGAAGTCGTAGCGAGGGGCCCAATACATGGTGGTCACGCTGCTTTCAGGCGTGGTCACGCTGTAGGTCACGGCCAGATCATCCATAGTGGTATCGGGCGCTGGCTGGGCTGCCCACCAGCGAGAACGTGATATCAATGCCGTCGGCCTCAGTGGTGACCGTGACCACGGTGATGGTTTTGTCGGAAGGGCTGTTGAAGGGATTCCGGTATTCCAAGACAATCTCAGTGCCAACGGGCGGCTCAGCTGCGGTCACTCCATCGGCGTCAAGATGCGCGATGCGGAGCTCGTTGGTGGCAAGGTAGTAACTCCCCGCCACCACCTCCGCAGCGGAGCTTACACGAGTGTCGTACCGCAGCGTCACGGCGTCACCAGCCCCCCCGTGGTGTCAGTCCGGGAGATTATCAAGTCGAGCAGGGGCGCTTGCCTACGCCTAGTTGTCATCGGTTATCAGTCCGCTTAGGGCAGCAGCCTTGGCTATGTCCATGCCCGCAGTGACCATCGTTCCGAATGCCCTTGCCCTCCCCGATATGTCGGAGGCAAACAGCCTGTCGAAGTTGAACGTCGGTGCGCCACCTTCCCACACTTCAGCAATCTGCCCGCCCACTATGTCGCTCAGTGGAGTGATGGTCCCGTGAAGGAATTGGCGTAGACCTTCCCGCAGCAGTCCTCCATCGGAGTCTCCCAGCAGTGCCACAGGGACGACAATACTTGATTCCCTCGTAAAAAGTCCTGTTGGAGGACATTGAAAGCGAGAGATAATAGGGGGTGGAGGAGAGAACGGAGAGGAGCAGGTAGTCGATGTTTCAAGCACGGGAACCGCAGGAAAGCCTGTGGCAGTCGGAGTTTCTGATCACACCGAGGAAGGCGAGGCTGATGCGGCGGAGCTGGGCGGAGGTGTTTCGGAACGAGGCTCTGGCGCTCATAGAGGAGGAGCGGTTCGCCGAGATGTACAGCCCGGACATGGGCAGGCCGAACCGTGCCGTGCAGACGGTGCTGGGAGTGCTGGTGCTCAAGGAGATGTTCGATCTGACGGACATGGAGGCGTTGGAAGAGTTGGAGTTCAACCTGCTGTGGCACCACGCGCTGCGACTGGAGATGGAGGAAGCGCACCTTGCCCAGAAGACGCTGCATAACTTCCGTGTGCGGTTGATGGAGCACGACGGCGGGCGATTGGCCTTCTGTGAGACGACGGACCGGATGATAGAGGCCCTGGGACTGCGAACAGGCAAGCAGCGCCTGGACTCGACGCATGTCATGAGCAATATCGCGGTGCTGACGCGGTTGGGACTGTTCTGCGAGACGGTCCGGGTGTTCCTGTTAGCGGTGAGCCGTGAGCACCCTGGTCTGAGTGAAGGGATTGGAGATGGACTGGCCCAGCGGTACCTCAAGGAGACCGGTGAAGCATCGAGGTACGAGGACGCACGTTCAGGTGAGGGGCGTCGCCGGCTGTCGGTGTGTGCGCGCGACGTGTACCGGCTGGTGCATAGGTTCCGTGGGACGGCGGTGGCAAAGATGGAGGAGTACGGACTGTTGGAGAGGCTTTTGGGGGAGCAGTGCCATGTGGGACGGCACAGGGACGGTGGTCCCAGGGCCGATGACGACGATGCGAAAGAGGGGAAGGTGCCGGTGGCGCTGAAGGAGGCGAAGGAGGTGCGGTCAAGCTCGATGCAGACGCCGCACGACCCGGAGGTGACCTACAGCGGACACAAGGGGAAGGGGTACGAGGTGCAGGTGTCGGAGACGTGCGAAGAGGGGAACGTCGTGCAGATGATCACCCACGTGGAGGTGACGCCATCGAGTGGCAGCGACGCCGGTGTGACGGTGGGGGTGATAGACACGTTGATGGAACGTGGGATCGGTCCTTCGGAGCTGTGGTGCGACACGTCGTATGGGTCCGGACACAACGGATGGGAGGCAGAGCGCAGGGGAACGGAGCTGGTGAGCCCTGTCGGGGGCCGGGCGCCAGCGGAGGCCGACAGGGGTGATGGGCTGGTCAGGCTGACGGCTGCTGACTTTGACATCGACGTTAGGGCAAGGAGGGCTGCGGTGTGTCCTGCGGGACATGAGGCCATGTCCGAGTACGAGGATGAAGAGGCTCCCGAGCGAGTGGAGATGCACTTCGCCCGGGAGGTGTGTGAGCCCTGCTCGCTGCGTTCCCGGTGTCCTGTGAGGTGGCGTCGTCGCCCTGAGCTCGGGGGAGAGTGGTCACCGAGTGGAGCCTGCCTGCTGAGTGCGGACCTCGCCAGGGTGAACATCGGACGGAGGCGTGCGGCAGAGTCAGACGGACAATGGCGTAAACGGTACGGGTTGCGTGCGGGTATAGAGGGTACGAACTCGGAGTTGAAACGGCGCCATGGTCTTGGCCGCCTACGGGTACGTGGAGGTGAGAGGGTCCGGCTCGCCGTCTACCTCAAGGCCCTGGCGTGTAACGTCAAGCGGATGGTCGGGGCACGACTGATCGAGATGGACGAAACGTTGGCCCGGTCGGCTGCCCTGGCCACTGCTCCCTGTGCTGCATGAGCCTGCGGGTGCCGTTGCCATCCCGGTAATCTCTACCCGGACCGCGTAGGTCGCACCACAACGACCTCATCGGCCACTACACAAGCCCCAACCGGAACATCCAACCCCCCGGATCGCCTGTCCAATAGCCACGGTGGGGTCCAATCTATGGAACGTCACCCCAGCATTCCACCGTTCCATCATCCCTCAATCCGCAGGTGTGCCCGCTCTGCCGCCCCGAGCTCACCGCACGGAACGTCCCATCAGGTGGGCTGTAGCGCCCGGCTTTGTACTGTCCCCAGCACTCCACCGCACCGTCGGGGCGCGCGCCGCACGTGTGGCTGTTGCCGGCGCTGACTGATTGAAAGTCTCCTACCGGAACCTCCAAATTCAGGCTGGTATCGCTGCCCCAACAGACCACGCCGCCTTCATTCCGCAGAGCGCAAGCGTGGTGTGCCCCAGCGGAGACGTCCCGGAATGCTCCCGCCGGTTCCGACCCCACGATGCGCAGGCCATTGCCCCAACAGGCGTTGCTTCCATCTTCGCGCACTCCGCAGGTGAAACCACGACCGGCGCTTATCGTGGCGAACCGGCCCCTGGGCGGCTCGTATAGGGGCCGCACGGCCTCGACCGCGTCGCATTCATTGGCAAGTTTCTCGAGTTGTTCCTCGGTAACATTCTGTGGCAACCCCCCACGACATTGGGGGGGCAGGTGCCGCGGCGCAAAGTGGCGTCCCCAGCAGGTTACCGTACCATCGGGTGCAATCCCGCAGGTGTGGCGATGTCCGGCCGACACCGACCGGAAGGACCCACCCGGTGGGGTGGCTTCTCCATTGAAGTCCCTGCCCCAGCACACCACCTGGTCGTCAGCAGAGAGGGCGCAGGAGTGGTGCCAGCCCGCGCTCACCGCCCGGTAAGATCCCTCGGGCGCAGCGGTGGTTCCGTAATCGTCAACTCCCCAACACTCCAACCGGCCGTCCCGGTGCACTCCACAAGTAAACCGGTCCCCCGAACTGATCCCGACGAAAGGATTGCCGGGGTCTGGCTCGGGCATGGTTACGGTGTATTTCGGGTTGCTAGGGGACGTGGCTACATCCCAAAAATCGCTTCCCCAGCACTCAACCGCAGCATCGGGCCGCATTCCGCAGGAATGGTCATTGCCCACGCTTACGGAGACGAACAACCCCCCGGGGGGCGAGGCCTCGCCCCAATAGTCGTACCCCCAACAGACGGCGCGCCCGTCGGTGCGCACCCCGCACGCGTGGGTGTCTCCGGAAGCCACCGACCGGAACGCGCCGTTGGGCGGACCAGCCTCGCCGGCGTAATGAGCGATGAATCGGAGCTCGTTCGAACCCCAGCAGACGATGCGGTCGTCCACCCGCAACCCGCAGGTATGGCCGCCGCCGGCCGACACCGAAGTGAACAACCCCTCGGGAGGGGTCGCCTGTCCGTGCTCATCGCTGCCCCAACATAGCACGCGCCCGTCGATGCGTAGCCCGCACGTATGGTTCCAGCCCACGCTGACCGCCGTGAAGGAACCCTCGGGTGGGGACGTTTCTCCGTAGTGGTCGCTGCCCCAACATAGGATGGATAGATCCTCCGCCACGCCGCAGGTGTGTGAGAATCCCGCGCTGATGGACTGGAAGCGCCGTTCTGGCGGGTCGGTATGTCCGTAGTCAGTGCCGACTACGTTGTCCACACCCCAGCAGACCGCTTGGGCACCCGAACGGACGCCGCAAGTGTAGTTGACGCCGGCGCTGACCGAGACGAAGGTCCCTTCCGGAGGCGATGCTTCGCCGTCGTTGTTCATTCCCCAGCAGGCAAGCGTCCCGCCGGTCCTGATGCCACAGTTATGGTCCGCTCCCGAGCTCACCGAGGTAAAGAGCACCGGGACCGGCATTTCCGACCCGGCGGGAGGTTCCACGGTTTGTACTCTAGCGTGGCCCAGTCCCCAGCAGGAGAGCGTCCCGTCAGGGCGCACCGCACAGGTATTGTCCGCTCCGGCGCTCACGGTGGTGAATATTCCACCCGGCGGAGAGGACTCTCCGTACTGGTCACTGCCCCAACAGACGGCTTCGCCGTTCGAGGTTATGCCACAAGCGTGGGAACGCCCAGCGCTTATAGCAGAGAAATTGCCCGTCGGCGATGTTGATGACACCCCCCAACGGTTGGCGCCCCAGCACTCGATACTCCCTCCGGCTTTGAGCCCACACGCATAACCTCCTCCGACTCTGACTGTCACGAATGACCCGGTTGGTGGGGCCGGTTGGTCTTCTTGATAGGTGCCCCAACAGGCCAGGGTCTCGTCGGTCCGTACACCGCACGCGTAGTTGGCAGACGAGACGCTCACCTGTCGGAAGCCGCCGGACGGCGGGACGATGTTGCCGGCGTTGGAACCGCCCCAGCATTCCACGCCGCCGTCTGCGCGCACGGCACAACCTAACCCTCGCCCCACGCTGATCCACCGGAACTGTCCGGACGGCGGAACGATGTTGCCGGAGTTGGGACCGCCCCAGCACTCGATCTGCCCGCTGGGCCGAAGACCGCAGGTGAAATCCCGCCCCGCATCGATCGCGGCGAAGGCTCCTCTTGGCGTCCTGGGCTGACCCCAAACGTAGCTGACGCTCCAGCACTCGGCTGCACCGTCCGGCAGTAACCCGCAGGCGTGATCTTCGCCCAGAGTAATGGCGGTGAACTCCGTATCGGGAGGCAATATCTGACCAAAGGGCACCGTAGATTCGTCGGGACCCTGCCCCACCCAGCATTGGATGCGATCGTCAAGGTCCACGGCGCAGACCTGCGGAAACCCTATGCTTACAGCCCCGATCTCCCCTGAAGGGCGATAGGTTCCATCAGGATCCCAGCACACCAAACGCGCTTCCGCCGTTATGCCACAGGTGTGGAAGCTCAGGAGGCCGCCGGCGTCTATTGAGATGAATCGATCTGGCGGAAATTGGGACGCGTCCCAATCCTGCCCGCCCCAACACATGACGGAGCCGTCCGGGCGCAAGCCGCAATTGTGGATCAAGCCTACGCTGATGGAAGAGAATTCGCCGGAGGGAGGTGAGGCCTGATTCAGCTCGTTAGAGCCCCAGCACTCCACGGACCTGGAGGGACGCAACCCACAACTGTGTTCGCCGCCAGCGCCCACCAGAGTGAAAGCGCCCCCCGGGGGTGATGCCTGGCCGTATTCGTCCGAACCCCAGCACTCTACACTTTCATTTGACCGCAAGCCGCAGGTATGCTGCCCACCGGCGCTGACCGCCGTGAACGCACCAACAGGCGCCTCGATGACCCCCGTTTCTTGCACGTCCAATCCCCAGCATTTCACGTTGCCGTCGGCCAAAATGCCGCAGTAATGGTTAACACCCGCGCTGATTGACACGAAACCCCTCGGCAACGCAGGCGCTTCACGCTCAAACAAGTAGCCCCAACAGTCAACCTCTCCACCGGACGAGAGGGAACAAGCATGACTGAAACCTACGGCTACCGCTACAGCCTCGGCCGCCGCCGCTACCAAGGCCTCCATGTTAGGCGTTGGTGTAGGGGACGGAGCGGGTGTCGGTGTTGGTGTTGAGCGAGGTGTCGGCGTAGATACAGGTGTGGACAGCGCTTCGGCTATAGTCGCCGCTACAAAAGCTCCCACATCCTGCGTAGGGGCTAGTGTCGGCGTGGGCGTAGCAGTAGGGGTAAGTGCCGCGCTGGTAGGGGACGCAGCCATAGGTGTGGCCAGGGCCGATGCGACAGTGGACGCCACTATCGATTCCGAATCGGGAGTCGCCTCTGGCCTGCCACATGCTAGGGAACAGACCAATAGCAAGAATACAACCAAAGCAGTAGGCTTCAGCCAAAGGTACCCCCTTGCAGCAAGGCGTCGGGGGGATTGCCAACTGCCGAGCCAGGTACTTAGTTGCATGCCCGGCGTGATCATCTTGCTTAGCAGGCTAGCCAGATTACTCCCACGATGCTTGATGAACTGTTTGGGACTTCGTCAGACGCCATCGCCGCCGTCGTACCTCTATCCTCGCCCAACCGCTTGGGTCAGCGATCCTCCCTATTGTAACCCCACCTCAGAGCATGGGTAAGCAGCGGGCGCACTCACCTAGTCCCGCCACCTACCCAAGCCGGGATTCGGGGCACCATGGTCAGTCCCAACGACCACTTGCCCTCTTGCACGAACCACCAAGCTGGGGACCACTGGTTTAGGTCTCGCGAGAGCCCAGCGAGCGCTGCGATGCAGCAAGCGGAGGGACTAGGCGCATAGCTTCCGGGAAGAAGGAATAGACCATCAGCCGGGAGCGATTAAGAGGCCGCCTTCGATGTGCTCATCGGCTCACAGATGCGCTCGACCTAGTTATCCACCACCTCTGTTTGTTGAGGCAAAATACAAGAGCCTGCAAACCCTCTGTGTCTCCAGTTCCAAGAAGACCGTCAAGTGGGCGCCTTGAGGCGAGCTCTGCGAGGCGTGCCGGACCTCTGGAACTATGCGTACCCGCCCCAAAATGCTATCGATCAGGATGCCTGGGCCAGGGTTTCCAATGCATGGATCCATGCTCCGACAAATCTGAGTCGCTACATTTCCCACGGCCTCGGCTGCTGCCGTCTTCTCCCCAAACCTTCCGCCCATCATGGCTCTCCCGGAATCTGCCGGCGACGACGTTCTCTATCAACCAGTTGAGTTCTTGGACTAGCTCATCACCAGTGGGGTTGTTGGCGTCGTCGCTCAGCTTGCGGCGGAGCTGCTTCGCGGCGGTGCGCACTCGCCGCGAGTCGCCGGAGCTACGCAGGCCCCAGACCCGTTGCAGCAGCCGGTTGTAGGTCATCACACGACCGGCGTTGGCCGAAAGCTCGAAGAGCAGCCCGTACTCGATGGCGGTCAGCTGCACGGGACCCCCGGCCAGCGTCACGCGACGCTCGGCGTAGTCGATGGTCAGTTCCCCCAGCACATAGGGTTCTGACGGCTCGGCCCATTCGGGCGCTTCCCGCTTGCGCAGGGCCGCCTTGATCCTCGCCACAAGCTCAGCCGGCGAGAAGGGCTTGACCACGTAGTCGTCTGCTCCCTTCTCGAAGGCCCTGGCGATGATCTCCTCCTGGCCGTAGGCCGATAGGAAGATGACCGGCACATCCGCCATATCGAGGATGTCCCCCATCAGCTCGATGCCGTCGGTCCCCGGCAGCATCAGGTCCAGCAGCACCAGGTGGGGGTTATTCGCCCGCACGAGGCTTGTTGCCTCCTGCGGGTCGCCGGTCACAATCGGCGCGTAGCGCGCCTTCGTGAGCGCGTCCCGGACGTACCTCAGCGTCTGAGGGTCGTCGTCCACTGCGAGGATGCGTTCCCGTTCCCTCTCCGACCGCCTAGAGCACACCGGGAGATGGGCGGCCCCGATAGCGGCGTCCTGGGCCACCGGAATGGTGAAGGTGAAACGCGCCCCTAGGCCCGGCCCGTCGCTCTCGGCCCATATCCGGTCCCCGTGGGCCTCCACTATCCCCTTGGAGATGGCGAGGCCCAGGCCAGACCCCGCGATGTCCCGTCCTCGCTCCTCGCCTTCCAGCCGGGAGAACTTCCGAAACAGGGTGCGGCAGCTGCTCGGCGGCTATCCCCCGGCCCTGGTCCGTGACGGAGACAGCCACGTGGTATCCTTCCCGGACGGCGGATACCCCGATGGCCGAAGCCTCGTGGGAGTGCCGGGCCGCGTTGGTGAGGAGGTTGTTCGGCACCTGGATGATGCGGCCCCCGTCCGCCATGACCAGCGGCAGCTCCGGCGAAAGGTCGATGCGGAGGTTGCTCCTGCCCCTCCGCTCTGGAACCTGCTCCTGGCCTCGTCCACCAGGGGAGAGGCACTATGCCTCCTTTGTGGCCCGCGCAACTAGGCGACCTCGCAAATTGCCCAGTACCGTGCTTGCAAAGGAGGCACCATTTTGCAAGAGACAACGTCGCTTTTCTCATCCCCCTTCAGTTCCTCTCTCTAGGTTGCTCCACCACAACGGCTACTCCTCCCACACCAACCCCGACCCTTCCGTCTCTCAGGAGGAAGCGGCATCCTGACGCTCGCCCTAGGCGCGGCGGAGACATACCCATCCTGGGTTGCGCGAGGCCCCGGAGCGAGGCGAAATAAGACGTACCAATAGGCAGTGGATCTGGTTGTAGCAGGGCATGCCCGCGCCGTCCTTGCCATGCGGTCGGTGCCGTCGCGGGCTGGTTCCATGGAAGCGGCAGGCCATTTTCGCTCGCTGGGAAATTACGATATATATATATATATATACAGCGAGTGTGTCAGGCCCGTGGCATTATAATTCGATAGACGGTAATCAGAACATCAAGAGATACGAACTGCCTAATGTCGCTGGCCGAGCAAGGCGGCAGGTCTGCCACAAGGGGCTTGCAGAGGCTCGCTCTGTGGTGTACGGCGGAGTATGAGCGCATCACCATCTGCAGACGAACTCCTGGCAACCCCACCCTCCAATGGGGTCGCTTCGAAATCAGACTTCCATTCAGGCGGCCAGCAGAATGCAGTGCCATCTTTGCGCAGTGCACAGTTGGCAGCGAGATCGTCGTCGATGGAGGTAAAGTGCTCCCCATACACCGACCACCGGCGACGAAGGCTGGCGAACGACTGGCCATGAGAATTGTCGCTGCAGCAGACTATCGTGCCGTCGTGTCGCAACCCCACACCGGAACGGGTGGTGGACCTGATCACCGCACTAAGTGGGAGCGCCACGGTGACCACTACTACAACGAAGAGACGCTGCGCATCCTCGACCTCTGCGGCGGGGTGGGGAAGGCGGTGGCAAGGTTGGCACACCCCGTCACTCCGACGAGGACGGAGCCGGGCCAGACAAGGCTTTGATGCCCTAATCGGGAGACCACCGGGAAGAACGGGGCTACGGCGTCGCGCAGAAGGTCACCCCGCCAAGTGCGTACTCACGCAAATGGTCACGCAAACCCGCGGGCACACACCCACTCAACCTAGTACGACTCAGATCCAGCCACGCTAGGTTGACGAGGTTGTCCAACTCCAGGGGTATCTTCCCGCTCAAATGGGTGTCTGTGAGGGACAATGCTAGTAGGTTCACGAGCTTGCCCAACTCCCGAGGCATCTCCCCGCCCAGTTCGTTGTAGCCCAGAAGCAAGACTCGCAGTTTCGCCAGATTCCCCAACTCCGGCGGTATCTCTCCACTCAGGCCGTTATAGCCGAGTCTCAACACTAGCAGGTTGGCGAGGTTACCCAATTCCGCCGGCAGTTCCCCGTTCAAGTCGTTAACATCAATATCCAGCGATTTCAGGCTGGCAAGATTGCCCAGCTGCGCCGGCAGCGTCCCACTCAGATCGTTATAGCCCAAGTCCAGCCATTTCAGGTTGGTGAGGTCACCCAACTCCGGCGGTAACTCCCCGGTTAAGTCGTTGCCACTGAGGTTCAGTACTGCCAGGTTGGCCAGGGTACCCAGCTCCGGAGGTATCTCTCCGGCTAGGTTGTTGTCGTTAAGGAGCAGTCCGAAGACCCGCCCGTCGGAATCCGTGGCAACACCGTACCATTTGTTGATAGGCTCGGCGCTTAGCCAGTTCTCGTTGTGGTCCCAGTTGGGTCCGTCGGTAGCGTTGTAGAAGGCTACCAGCGTTTCAGCATCGCCCTGGTGGTCCATGGTGACGCATACGGGCAGAAGCAACCTGCTGGCGAGTGTCGTCTCCCTTGTCTCTAGACTGGTCTGTGGACCGGGGTAGGTCGTTGGTATATGTCCTGGTATGCAGCCGTCCAACTGGTTCCCGCTGAGCCCCACGCCTTCTAGGAAGGAAAATTGCAAGGTCAGCTCCGCCGGTATTGGCCCACTCAAGTTGTTATCGTGGAGGAACAGCTTATTCAGACTGATGAGGTTGCTCAACTCCGGCGGTATCGACCCGGTCAAGTTGTTATCGTTAAGGTGCAGCTCGCCCAGGCTGATAAGGCTGCCCAACTCCGGCGGTATCGCCCCGCTCAAGTTATTATCGTCGAGTTGAAGCTCTTCTAGATATAGAAGGTTGCCCAACTCCGGCGGTATCGCCCCACTCAATCCGTTGCCCCAGAGAACCAACAGTTCCAAGTTAACGAGATTGCCCAATGTCGAGGGTATCTCCCCGATCAAGTCGTTTGCGTTGAGGTTCACCTCTTCCAGATAAACGAGGTTTCCCAATTCGGGCGGTATCACCCCGCTCAGGTCGTTTGCCTGGAGCAGGAGTTTTTTCAAGCGCAGGAGGTTGCCCAACTCCGGGGGTATCGGCCCGCTCAAGTCGTTTGCGTAGAGCTCTAGTGCAAAGACGCGGCCGTTGACGTCCGTGGTAACGCCCGTCCAGTCGCCGATTGGCTTGTCGCTGAGCCAGTTTTCGCTGTCATCCCAGTTTGGGCCGTCAGTGGAGTTGTAGAGTGCGACCAGAGCGTCAGAATCACCCTGGTGCGCAATGCCGCATACCGGCAGAGAATATAGCTCCAGAGCTTCCTGCATTCGGTCCGATATGCACCCACGCAACTGGTTGCCCTCGAGGTCCAGTTGTTCCAACTTGAAAAGGCGATCCAATTCGGGAGGTATCTTGCCCAAACGATTGCTGGCGAAGTCCAACTCCTCCAGGTTGGCGAGGTTGCCCAAGGCCGGCGGTATCGCCCCACTCAACTGGTTGGAGCCTAGGTCCAATTCCTCCAGGTTGGCGAGGTTGCCCAACGCCGGCGGTATCGGCCCGCTCAAGTTGTTTCCGTGGAGGTCCAGCTGTCTTAGGCTGAGGAGGTTGGCTAACTCCTCTGGTATCGTCCCGCTCAGGTTGTTGCTCCACAGGTCTATGTCTTCTAGATACCCGAGGTTGCCCAACTCTGGAGGTATCGCCCCGCTCAACTCGTTGGAGTAGAGGTCCAACTCCTCCAGGTTAACGAGGTTGCCCAGCTCAGCCGGTATCATCCCGCTGAGGTTGTTGCTCGACAGTTTCATCTCTTCTAGATACCCGAGGTTGCCCAACTGAGGGGGTATCCCCCCGCTCAACTCGTTCTGCCCTAGATCCATGCCTTCTAGATGCACGAGGTTGCCCAACTGCGGGGGTATCTCCCCGCTCAACTCGTTGGAGTAGAGCTCCAACTCCTCCAGGTTAACGAGGTTGCCCAGCTCTGGCGGTATCTCTCCGTTCAACTCGTTGGTCCCGAGCCGTAACTGTTCCAAGTTAACGAGGTTACCCAGCTCTGACGGTATCGGCCCGCTCAAGTTGTGGTTCCACCCGAGATTCAACCCTTCCAGGCTGATAAGGTTGCCCAACTCCGGCGGTATCGGCCCGCTCAAGTCGTTACCAAGGAGGTGCAGCTGTTTCAGACGTAGGAGGTTGCCCAGTTCCGGCGGTATAACCCCGCTGAGGCGGTTCCAGCTGAGGTCCATCTCTTCCAAGTTAGAGAGGTTGCCTAACTCGGGCGGTATCGTCCCGGTCAAGTAGTTGTGTGTGAGAACTAGTCGTTCTAACTCCATAAGGTTGCCCAACTCCGGCGGTATCCTTCCACTCAATTGTGGCGTTATCTTCCCGCTGTGGTCGTCACTGAGTAGAAGCTCGGTGACACGGCCAATGGCGTCGGTGGTGACGCCAGTCCATTTGTCGATTGGCTCGTCACTCAGCCAGTTCTTGTTGTCACCCCAGTTTGAGCCATCGGTGGCGTTGTAGAAGGTAATCAGCACTTCTCGGTCCGTTTCCGCTGAAGTGTGCGACAGCGGTGGGGAGACCGCCGGTGGTGGGGGTGCTGGTGCTGGAGAGGTCGCGGGTGGTGAAGGGGGCGCTGGTGGTGGGGAGACCGCCGGTGGCGAAGGGGGCGCTGGAGGCATAGGCACTTGGGGCGTAGGTTCGGGCACGGACCCGGTGCCATCTCCATTGGCCGCTCCCAAACGGTCTTTAGGTGTCGGTGAAGGTTCCGGCGTGTCAGTATCGCTGCCCGAGTCCTCGTCAGTGGCAGCCAGACGGGGCGTTGGCTCATTGGTGCCGGAGGAGGCCTCAGGATGGGGTGTGGCCTGGTCGGCGCCGGAAGAGGGGGGATCCGGCTCGCCAGAGCCACAGGCAACCAGCAGCAGGGGCCAAAGAGAAAGAATCAGGGCAACGGCTAAAACCGTCGGCAAAGGACGGCATAAGGGCATCTCTTAACTCCCTAGATATCGACTCCTAGACCGGACGTATAGACCCTCGCCTCCCTTACACTGCACGGTGGCTGATAGAAGGATAGCATAGTGAGTACTCTCTCGCTTCGGCTAGGGGTTCCCAAGGACCCCGGGGGAAGGCTGTGGAAGTCCCCCAGACGCAGCGGCTCCTGAATGTTTGCTGAGGTACTGGAAGAACATCATCCCTTCGGGCAGGTCCGTGAACCGCCGGTGCTCTTCCCATGCGCGAGGCTGCCTCCCGTGGCTTCTTCCTCTCCTCCAAGGCCCCCTTCCGCTACAAGCGGGTCAAAGTCAACGACGGGAGCAAGGAGCGTCCCACGCTAGTCCCGGACTTGGATGCCGCTCCCATTGTGCGGGAGGCGTTCGAGAGCTCACTAAAGGGCAACGGCCTCAAGGAGATTTGCCGGGAGCTACGACCGGGGCATCACCAACAAGGGCTACCGCTGGCACAAGGGAGGACTACACTACCTCCTCACCAACGAGGTCTACACCGGCACCGCAGTCTGGGGCAAGCCGACCAAGGGAGAGCAGAGCCCCGACCCGGTGCGGGTGGAGAACGCCTGGCCTGCCCTGGTGTCCAGAGATCTGTTTGACGCGGTGCAGAAGGCCCTGCATGAGCGGGCACCGGCGGTGCAGAGGCCAGCCCGCGTGGGCAGCAAGTTCCTCTTGAGCGGGCTCTTGCGCTGTGGCCACTGTGGCAGGCCCTACACCGGGCAGGGAGCCAAGAGCGGGCAGTTTGCCTACTATGTCTGTGGCACCCTGCACCGGGAGGGCGCAGGCGTCGGCCAAGCCCGTTACCTCAATGCACCCAGGGTGGAGGGGTTCGTGGTGGAGAAGATCAAGGAGCGCATCTTTACCGATGAGACCATCACCGAGCTTGTGACCCTGGTGGCCGAGGAAGTGGACGCCATGGCGGGGGAGTTCGCTGGTAGGCTGAGGTCATTGAGGCGGAGCTTGCCGACGTGGTGAGCAGGCTGGAGCGGCTCCATGAGGCTCTGGAGACCAGCCAGTTGACCCTTGAGGCGCTTTCACCCCGCATCCTCAACCTGAGGCACCGGCAGGACCAGTTGACGGCAGCGCGTGACGAAGCTGAGAGCCAGTTGGAGCACCGCCGGGTGGATCTGCCTGGGACCGAGGAGATCAAAGAATATGTGGCCGACTTCCGCGCATTCCTGGAGGAAGGGACGTTCTTGGAGCGGAAGGCCCTGATTCGCAACTTCGTGGAGGGCATCGAGGTGGTGGGCGATGAGGCCACCCTAACGCCCACCATCCCCATGCCCTCCGACGGGGTGACCCGTGAGGGCGCGTCGGTTCGTTCTGGACTTTTAGTCAGGCCCTAGTGCTGCCCTACTGGGAGAGTTCCTCAGGAGCGGCGACATCATCGTCCAGGTGTCGCTCCTTTCAGAGGAGCGGGTCTATCCCAATGAGCAGGCGCTCATCGACTTGGTGGCCACCGAGCGGGTGGAGAGACGCCGGGCGCTGGCCTACTTCACCCACGCCTGCACCATGGACATCACCGAGACAGTCACGTTCCGGCAGAACTGGTCGAACTACAACGCTGCCCAGGAGCATGAGGGGGAACACTTTATCCGGTTACTGCGGACATTGTGTGACCTTATCGAGCAGCCCCCGCAGACCAAGGGGCGTCCTCGCCTGCCACTGTCCGATGCGGTGTTCGCCTTTGCGCTCAAGGTCTATGGCACCATGTCCATGCGCCGGTCCATGACGGACGTGCGCAACACCGAGGTCGCCGGGCTTATGGACAAGGCCCCATCCCGCGGCAGCGCCCTGCGGTACATGTAAGACCCCGCACTGGCTCCCTTGTTGAAGAACCTGATCGAGATAAGCTCCCTACCCCTCAAGGCCGCCGAACAGGACTTCGCCGCCGATTCCAGCGGTTTCGGCAGCAAGTCCTACGTCCGGTGGGTGGAGAAGAAGTGGGGGCGCAGTGAGGGCAAGGAGATTCGCGAGGCCAAGTGGGTAAAGCGCCATGTGATGTGCGGCATCAAGACCAACATCATCACGGCGGTCGATGTTACGGCTAACGAGTCCGCCGACGCCCCGTACTTGGCGCCCTTCGTCTAGACCACGGCCAAGAACTTCACGCTGCGCGACGTGACGGCCGACAAGGCGTATCTCTCCCGCAAGAACCTACATGCGGTTGATGCGGTGGGCGGGACAGCCTATGTTCCGTTCAAGAGCAATTCCAAACCCGGCAACGGCGAGCTATGGACACGGCTCTATCACTTCTTCCACCTAAACCGCCCTGCCTTTTTGGAGCACTACCATCGGCGATCTAACGTCGAGACTACCTTCCACATGGTCAAGGCGAAGCTCGGCCCAGCGGTTCGGGCCAAGGACCCGGCGGCCATGGTGAATGAGGTACTCCTGAAGCTGCTGTGCCATAATATCGCCGTGGTGGTGCAGGCGGTCTACGACTTGGGATTGACACGGTTCTGAGCCTTCAGCAACCGGAGACTTTTGAGTCAAAAACGCTGCTTGGCTTAAAAGTCGCGTGAAAAGTAGGGTTTTGAGTCAAAGCCACTATAAATGGGAAGTCGCGGGAGCGGATGGCCTATGGCTATCGGGACAACCTCACCCTAGCGATCTCCGACCGGGATACCATTGGACGAGGCAAGAGTGGTGGTGTGCATCCCTCAACACACCCCTGCCTACGCGCTCTCCCTCCTTACCTACAAAGTATCCGGGCCTTGTCGTGCGCGAATCCAGTTGTCAACAACCTCTTCAGGCCAAGCTGACATGCGGCTCCCCGTGGGCTTCACTGGAGCGGGAAACGCGCCGTCATTGATCATGCGATAAATAGTAGCTTTGGCCATACCTGTCCTTTCCGTCACGTCGTCAATTCGAAGCAGTTTTGCCATTAGCGAGCCCCCGTAGAGTTTTATTTCATCTCACTAACCTTACCTGCTTCGCTCACGGTGTCAACTGGAGAGGCGGGCATTTTTACTCGGCTTCATACTCACCGTGCATTCTGGCACGCCCTGATATCGGGACGTGTCAGAATGCAACCTTGGACCAAAACACGCGCTTTTTAAACCGTCAAGAAACCTCGACGTAATCGGCCCAATCCTGCATCACTCGCCGACGCCGTTCCAGCAGGTCGGAGCGGGCGTAAGCTGCCTCAACAGCATTCCGAACGGTGTGTGCCAGACATGCCTCAGCCACTTCCCGAACAACGCCAGTCTCACCGCACCAGTCGCGGAAGCTCGACCGGAAACCGTGGGGAACGGCGTCGATGCCGTTTTCCCGCACCAGCCTCGAAACTGCGTCATCGGTGAGTACCTTGCCTCGTTGCGACGGGAATACTAGCCCGCTACCGTCACTCAATTCCCGCGCCTCGACAAGCACCGCAAGCGCCCTATCGGATAAGGATACCCGATGCTCTTTCCCCGCCTTCATGCGGTCCGCTGGCACCGTCCACGTCGCACCTTCAAGGTCAATCTCGCACCACTTGGCCCCGCGCACTTCACCGGACCGGCTTGCCGTCAAGACCAAAAACTCAAGGGCCAGCTTGGTAGCAGGCCAAGCGCCCGTCTCGCGGATGGTCCGCAGGGCCCCGGCAACGTCGCTATGGACCAATGCCCGATGGTGTTCCCGGTGCACTCCGTTCTTGGGAAGGGCGGCCCCGATAGCATCGCCAGCCGGATTGTCGTCTCGGTAGCCTTGTGCAACAGACCACTTGAAGATCGCGCTCAGGCGCAGGCGAACACGTCGCGCCGTCTCACGCTTGTCGTTCCAAATGGGCATTAGAACGGCCATAACGTCCGCAGTCGTAATCCGGTCGACCGACTTGTTGCCCAGCCATGGCATGGCGTAGGCGTCAAGGCTGGCCCGCCATTGGGCAACAGACTTAGTTCTACTCCCGTCCTTCCAGTTGGCAGAATGAAAGGCTATCACCTTGTCGGCAGCCTCTTGGAACGTCGGCGCTGAGGTGGTTGACGTGCGTGGGTCCACACCTTGGGCAGACTGTAGGCGATTGCTCAATGCCTTGGCCCGCGCCTCGGCCAGTCCCACGATGGGAAAGGCCCCTAAGCCGACATTGACGGGCTGCCCATGAACCCGTAAACGCTGACTCCAAGACTTGACCACGCGCCCCCCGGAGCCCACCTTCACAAGCAAGGAGACGCCATGCCCCCCACGGCCATCGCCATATCGGCCCGGTGTCTTGACCGTCTTAACAAAGGCCGCCGAAAGATGGCTGGGCCGGGGTTTGGACTCGCTCACCGTTACCACTTCACTATCACTATTTGGAGTGAGACTAAGTGATATCGGGCGGGACGTCAAGCACTGAATTGAGACTTAGATGATATTTGTCTCAAAGTAGCACTGGGCCGTCTTGAGACTTAATGAATTGGCTTGAAACGACTAAATGGCGAACTCTCCCACTGCCACACCTCGTTCAGAATGCCACCGTCGTCATCCGTCAGTTCTGCCATGATCGCTTCGCCTGCTACCGGCGTCCCTGTGGACAGCCGCACCACCCCCAATCGGTCCACCGGCAAGGTAGACGGACTGACTGCCACCCTTCCGCTGCCGATCGCATCGTTGTACCCCGCAGTCACCCTAAGCAGCTTGCCACCGTCATCAGAAGCGGTAGGCGTGTAAATCGACGATGCTGCCCCGATGATCGTTTCCCACGCTGGCGTCCCACCTCTCGGAGAGCGTTCCCACTTCCATACCAGGCCCGTCACCATCCCGTCTCCGTCCGTCAGCGTCGCCGTGACCACTTCCCCGGCCACCGGCGGGGAGGGACTCACCATCAGCGTCCCCTCGCGGTCCACCCGCTCCGTCGCCTCGCTGGTCACGCTCCTGCCAGTCCCCGTCCCGTCGTCATACGTCACAATCACTCGCAGCAACATTCCCGAATCATCATCCACTGGTGTGTAGCTGCTCGACCCTGCCCCAGCGATGACCGTCCAAACCTCCTGACCCACGCCCGGAGACCTCTCCCATCGCCAGACTTGATTTGTCTCCATCCCGTCAGGGTCTTCCAGCGTCCCACGTACAGGCTTCCCCACCACAGGCGGTGACGGCGCCAGCGTCACAGTGCCCTGTCGGTCCACCCGTTCAGTGGCGACGCTTCTCGCCATGCGTCCCTCACCCGTAGCATCGCTGTACATGACCGCGACGCGTAGCAACTCCCCTGCATTCCCCATCGCAGGCGTGTAGCTCGCTGACGACGCTCCTGAGATGGCTTCCCACAGCGGATCCCCGACCGCAGATGAACTCTCCCACTGCCACGCCTCCATTCCGACGCTGCCGTCGCCATCGGTGAGCGCCGCCGTCATCAGAACCCCCACCTGCGGGGAGGTCGAATCTAAGCTGACCCTCCCCGGTTTCCCCACCTGTTCGGTGGCACCACTAGTCCCGCTTCTCCCGTTCCCAACGGCGTCGTCGTAGCTCACACCTGCTCGCAGCACCATCCCCTCATCCGCCGCTATCGGGGTGTACGTCGTATCTTCCGCAGCCGAAATGTCGCCCCATACCAGCGGCGTCTCGTCCGGCGAACTCTGCCACTGCCACACCGCACCGCTCACGCCGCCGTCCTTGTCTGTCAGCATCGCCGTCACTACGATGCCAACATCCGGCACCCCGGAGCTCAGCGTCACCTCTCCACGCTGGTCCACCCGGTCCGTCGGCATGCTAGTCGCACTTCTGCCCGTCCCGGTCACGTCGTCATAGCTCACGGACACGCGGAGAAGCACCCCTGCGTCAGCAGGCACCGTTGGGGTGTACGTCGCAGACTGTGCCCCCATGATGGCTCTCCACTGAGGCTCCCCCACACCCGGAGCCCTCTCCCACTGCCACGCCTCATTCGCCAAGCCTCCATCCGCGTCGGTCAGCGTCGCCGTCACCGGCTCTCCCACCGCCGGCGTCTGGGGTGACAGGGTCACTGTTCCCAGCCGGTCTACTGGCTGCGTCGCACCACTGGTCGCCGTCCGATTAGTGCCCACGGCATCGTCGTAAGTTACAGAGGCACGCAGCAGCTTGCCCGCGTCCATTACATCTGGTGTGTACGTCGCCGAATCCGCTTCCGTGATTGATGTCCACACTGCCTCGCCTAGGGCGGCAGAACTCTCCCATACCCACATCTCATTCGTGACCCCTCCATCCGCATCGCTGAGCGTCGCCGTCATCTCCTCGCCCACAACCGGGATACTGGGGCTCAGCGTCAACATCCCACGTTGGTCCAATGGCGCCGTACCAAGGCTGGCAGCCGTCCGTCCAGTCCCCGTCGCGTCGTCGTACGTGACCGTGGCGCGCAGCAGACTTCCAGCGAGAGACGCTGAAGGGGTGTAAGTCCTACTCTCTGCACCGATAATTTCGGCCCAGCTATGGACCGCTTCATCCGGCGAACTCTCCCACTGCCACACCTCGTTCAGGATGCCACCGTCGTCATCCATCACTTCTGCCATGACCGCCTCACCTGCTACCGGCGTGCCTGTCGACAGGCTCACCACCCCCAGTCGGTCCACCGGCAAGGTAGATGGACTGACTACCATTCTTCCACTGCCGATCGCATCGTCGTACCCCGCGGTCACCCTGAGCAGCTTGCCACCGTCATCAGAAGCGGTAGGCGTGTAGGTGGATGATGCTGCCCCCATGATTGTTTCCCATGCAGGCGTCCCACCTCTCGGAGAGCGTTCCCAGTTCCACACTAAGCCCACCACCATCCCATCCCCGTCCGTCAGAGTCGCCGTGACCCCTTCCCCAGCCACCGGCGGAGATGGATTTACTGTCATCATCCCCTCCCGGTCCACCCGCTCCGTCGCCTCGCTGGTCATGCTCCTTCCAGTGCCCGTACCGTCGTCATACGTCACAATCACTCGCAGCAGCATCCCCGAATCCTGCTCTTCCACAGGTGTATAGTTGCGCGACTGTGCCCCAACGATTACCGTCCAGACCTCCTGACCCACGCCCGGAGACCTCTCCCATCGCCAGACCTGATTTGTCTCCATCCCATCGGGGTCTCCTAGCGTCGCACGTACAGGCTTCGCCACCACAGGCGGTGATGGCGCCAGCGTGACCGTGCCCTGTTGGTCTACTCGCTCAGTGGTAGCACTGCTGGCTGAGCGTCCCTCACCCGTCGCGTCGCCGTACGTGACCGTGACGCGTAGCAGATCGCCAGCGTCCGCAACCTGAGGCGTGTAGCTCGCTGACGACGCACCTGAGATGGCTTCCCACAGCGGATCGCCGATGGCCGACGAACTTTCCCATTCCCAAACTACATTCGCGACGCTGCCGTCGGGGTCGGTGAGCGCCGCCGTCAAAGGAGTGTCCACCTGCGGAGATGTGGAGCTCAAGCTAATAATCCCCGGTTTCCCCACCTGCCCGGTGCCACCGCTAATCCCGCTTCTCCGGCTCCCAACGCCGTCGTCGTAGGTGACAGTGGCCCGCAGCACCATCCCTTCATCCGCCGCTACCGCCGTGTAAGTCGCATCTTCCGCAGCCGAAATGTCGCTCCATACCAGCATCGGTTCGTCCGGCGACCGCTGCCATTGCCACACTGCACCGCTCACGCCACCGTCGGCATCCGTCAGGGTCGCCTTCACTACGATGCCAACATCCGGTACCCCAGAGCTCAGCTTCACCTCGCCACGCTGGTCCACTCGGTCTGTCGGCATACTCGTCGCCCTTCTGCCAGTTCCCGTACCGTCGTCATAGCTCACGGACACTCGAAGAAGCACCCCTGCATCAGCAGCCGCCGTTGGCGTGTACGTCGCAGACTGTGCGCCCGTGATGGCTCCCCAATCAGGCTCCCCCACACCCGGCGACCTTTCCCACTGCCACGCTTCGTTCGCCAAGCCTCCATCTGCGTCGGTCAGTGTCGCCGTCACCGGCTCCCCCACCACCGGCGTCTGGGGTGACAGCGTCACCGCACCCCGACGGTCTACCGGATCAGTCGCACCACTGGTCGCCACTCGATTAGTGCCCACGGCGTCGTCATACGTCACATCCACACGTAGTAGCTTGCCCGCGTCCACGACGTCTGGTGTGTATGACGCCGAATCCGCTCCCGTGATTGATGCCCACGTTGGCGCGCCTAAGGCTGGAGAACTCTCCCACACCCAGATCTCATTCGTGACGCCTCCATCGGCATCGCTGAGCTTCGCCGTAATCTCCTCGCCCACAACCGGCGCACCAGTGGACAAGTTGAGGCCGCCGACCCGGTCCGCCGCGGATGTGGATTCGCTGAAGGACGTCCTCCCCATTCCTGTCGCATCGTCGTAAGAGACGGTGGCGCGTAGCAGATTGCCCGCATCAGAAGCCAACGGTGTGTAGGTCCTCATGCTGGCCCCAATGATATCGGTCCACACACTGTTCCCTTGACTAGGCGAGCGCTCCCATTGCCACATCTCGTTCGTGATGCCTCCGTCGGGGTCAGTAAGGGTGGCCGTTAGTGCGACGCCCACCTCGGATATGTAAGAAGAAAGCGCGACCTCGCCAGGCTGGTCTACTGGAACGTCACTAGAAGGAAAGCTGCCGTCGGTGTAGGAGAAGTCCCAGAAGCTCGCACTGTTATGCAGCATGGCGTAGGCGCCAAACCCGCCATCGCTGAAGTCGCCATCCAAGTCCAATTCCAGTCGTCCATCGACAAACACCTCAATACTTTCTCTCCCGAAGTCGATGACGAACTCGTAGTTTTGGGTCCTAGAGTAACCAGTGCTACCCAGAGTGCCGGCCTCCTGCAACTCTTCCACTCCGCTGGTGGTCTCGGTGCCATCGAGGTTGGCGTGCTGCCAGAACTCATCGCAGTCCGGGATGCCCGTGACTCGCGAGAGCCTCAGACCCTTTGCTGCTCCACCGCCGGATGATGTTGAATCACCCGCGAAGTTGAAGCTCTGCGTTTGCTTCTTCCAGTCAATGAGCAGGTAGTCGGTCGACGCGCTGGTAATGTCACCGCCATTGAAACCGACGACGAATCCGAGGAAATCATCGTCGTTTCCCGGGTTTACAGTCGCAGCCAGCCTCTTGCCGACGGCATCGAAATCCCCATACAGAACGGATGGAGACTCGCCTTCGGTCTCCTTGGCCCGCCCGGCGGAGTCCACCGTCCAAGCGCCCGAGGCGCAGTATTGGGTGTTGCTCTCGTAGGCTTCAGCGGTCCAGTCGTTGAGATCGACCGCTACGGAAACCCTAATGGTGACTTCAATAGTGTCGTCGTTGGACGTGTCGGGAGCTCCCGACACGTCGGTGCCATCGGTGACTTCCACAACTACCAGGTAGGAACCCTTGGTGGCGTACTCTAGAGTGCCTTTGGTGAGTATCTGGCCGTTGGCGGCATTGATTGCGAAATGACCTGCGTCGTCCCCGGACAGGGAGTAGGTCAGAGGGTCGCCATCGGGGTCCTGGGCGTCCACCATATCGCCAACCTTCTCGTTGGCGGCCGTGCCCTCGGCGACCACGCGAATGGCGGACTCGCCCTCTGGAAACTCTGGGATGCGGTTCATGCCTTGGGCGCTCAGCGCAGGAGCCCACGCCGACGACAACAGGGCCGGAACGGTTACCCCAGCCGCGAACATGACGAAAAGCGCTAAGAGGAGCGCTGCGCATACTCCCAAGGCCCATACCTTTGGCCGGGGACCCTGGGAGGAATAGTGGCGGGGTCTAGCCGAGTTTGTTCACAAGAGTATACATGAAGCCTGGGCCCGTATCTGCCCGCACTTACTAGATGGCCGGCAGACACCAGCTTGCCTCAGAAACTCGCTATGTGACCGCCTCGACCACTAGCGCGACGACCAGAACCACGCCCACTACCAAGGCAAGACACCCGATCCGCGATCCTTGGTATGCCCGTGTTCTCGATTCCGCCTGCTGGGCGCGGTAGACCCACGGGCGCACCTGTTCTTGGCTTTCTGACCAGACGCCCAGCCGCTGGCGACGCGCATCTTGCTCCGCCGCCAGGAATCCGAGAGCGCGCAGAGCGTACTCGCCACGCGAATGGCGCAACTAGTAGGCGAAACCCTGTCGCACCATCGCCAGATTGATGGAATTCCTGCGGCCGTTGTCAGACCAGTAGAGCAGGCCGACAGCGCGGGCATACCGGTCGTAGGCGAACACCTCCATCAGGAGTTCGCCACGCCGATTCAGCAGATGTTGGAGGGCGGTATGAGAAGCCAAGCCAAACTCCTGCCGGGCTTCCGGGGCATCAATACCGTACAACCGCACACGAATGGGCTGCGTGAACATGCCCCGTTCCCGGACCACCAGAGAGTCGCCATCGACCACCCGCTCCACCCGTATCGAGATCGGGTCGCCTCTACGTTGCGACATAGCTTCGCAGGGCGACCCGTGTGGCCGCTAGGCTTCCATCAGTTCGGACCAGCGACGGAAGAAGTTGCGCTGGTTGATCTCGCTGTATCGGTGGTCGCTGGCCCGGGCCATCAACTCCTCATTGAACCCCTCGTGGCCGAGACCCATCTGTACGTTCAGGGGCACTTTTCGCGACACATAGCCCTGGCAAGTGGAGGTGCACTCCTGCCAGTTGTCCATGTCGTCCTGCTCCAAGCTACCCGAGGGGCCAAAAGTGCGGAGACTGCTCAAGCGAACTGCTTCCTTCACTTCGGCGGGAGCGTCTTTGTCCGCGTACACCCCGGCCCATACCTCGGTCTTGCGCGGGCCTCGGGGCTGCCACAGCCGGAAGGTGTAGGTCGTGGCGCGTACCAGACCCAAGTTGGGGAACAGGTTGGCGACGATGGGTTTGTGGGACTGCATCCTCGGACCCAGCCGGCTCTCCACTTCGGGCCGCATCCGCGCCTCATAATCTTTTATGGCGGCGATGGGCGCGTCCGAGGGGTCATCCGGGTGGACCACCTGCATACAGTGCCCGTTTTCCAGGGAGACCTGCTTCCCCCTCAACTCGGACCTGGTGACTCCCGAACCGTCGGTCAAGCCAACGCGCAGGGCGGAGAGGTGAGTCCATCCGAAATGATAGCCGTCGCCTGCGAAGCTCTCCGCGGCGAATTTCCAGTTGCACGGCATAATCCATTTGTGAAGGCCGGGGAACACCTCAATGCCGCCCTCATGCCGGTCGACGAACGCGTCCAAGTACCAAGCGGTCTCGCCGAGATAGTCGAGAAGTGGAGGCGCGTTGGGATCGAAGGTGGCAAAGAGCAGGCCCTTATAGCTGTCGATTTGGGCCACGGGTGCAAGGCCCCACTTGTCGGTGTCCAACTCGCCGTAGTAGGCCTCCTTGAGGCTGGGCACGGCGACCAATTTGCCGTTGGTGCTGTAGGTCCAACCATGATAGGCGCAGACGAAGCTGGAGGCGTTGCCCGCATCGGCGCGACACACCCGGTTGCCCCGGTGGCGACACACATTCAGGAAGGCGCGGACCACGCCGTCCTGCCCCCGTACAACCAGTACGGGGTCTTCTCCCATGGTGGTGGAAAAGAAGTCGCCGGGGTTGGGCAGCTGGCTCTCGTGCCCCAAAAAGAGCCAGCAGCGGGCGAAAATTTTCTCCATCTCCTCCTCGTAGATCTCTTGCTCTACGAAAATCCGCTTGTCTACTAAGCCAACATCTGTGTCAACCAGTCCTCGAACGTCCGTGGCCATACGAACCTCCGTTATCCGGTTCCAGTTTTGTTCTCGTATAGCACCATGTTGCCTGACCGTCAAGGCGGCGCAAGATTTACCCCGCCGAGCCCCATCCGCTAGAATGTTCCGTCAAGACAGGCATAGCTTGAACTGTCACAAGAGTAAGGAAGAAACATGCGGCCGATAGCAGAGATAGCCGAGGCGATGGGGTTGGATCCCCAAGCCATCATCCCCTACGGACACTACAAGGCCAAGATTCCCTTGGAGGCCATGCGCCCCGATGCTCCGCGAGGCAAGCTGGTCGTGGTCACCGGCATCACGCCGACCCCGGCAGGCGAAGGGAAGACCACTACGACAGTGGGGCTGGCCCAAGGCTTGGGACGGCTCGGTAAGCGGGTCGTGGCCACACTGCGGGAGCCTGCCTTGGGGCCCATTTTCGGCATCAAGGGTGGGGGCACCGGCGGCGGCAAGGCCACCGTGCTGCCGGACGACGAAATCAACGTCCACTTCACGGGGGACGCCCACGCCGTGGGTACAGCCCACAATCTGCTGACCGCTTTCACCGACAACGCCGTCCAGCGTCGTCAGATCCCCGGCTTGGACCCCACTGGCGTCACCTGGCGCCGGGTGACCGACGTCGAGGACCGAGCCCTGCGCCAAGTCGTGACCGGCTTTGGCGGGTCGGGCAACGCTCCCTTGCGCGAGACGGGTTTCGACATCGTGACCGCCTCGGAAATCATGGCAATTCTGGCCCTAGCAGCCGACTTGGACGACCTGCGGGCCCGGCTCAGCCGCATCGTGGTGGGCTTCACCCACGAGGGCACCCCCGTCACGGCAGAAGACATGGATGCCGTCGGTTCCATGATGTCCCTGCTCCGCTACGCCATCCAGCCCAACCTAGTGCAGACCGCCGAGGGGCAGCCTGTCATGGTTCATGCCGGCCCCTTCGGCAACATCGCCCATGGCTGCAACTCAGTGGTGGCCGACCGGATCGCCCTAGGCTACGCCGACTACGTGGTGACCGAGGCAGGTTTCGGGGCCGACTTGGGCTTCGAGAAGTTCATGCACATCAAGGCCCGCTTCAACGACCTGGAGCCCCGCGCAGCGGTGCTGGTGGCCTCCGTGCGAGCGTTGAAGTCTCATGGCGGCGTCCCCCCGCGCCAGTTGGAGACGCCGGATGTCGACGCGGTGAAGCGGGGCCTGCCCAACCTGCAGCACCTCATCAGTATGATCAAGTCCTTCGGCCTGCCCGTCGTCGTGGCCGCCAACCGCTTCCCGTCCGACACCGCCGAAGAGATGGCGGTGGTGAGGGAGTGCGCCGAGGCCATGGGAGCGTCGTCTGCTGAAAGTCGTGGCTTCGCGGAGGGAGGCCAAGGCTGCGAGGAGCTTGGGCAGGCATTGATAGATGCCACCGAGGGCCCCGCGCCGTCCATCAAATATGTATACGCTGAGGGCGACACCATCGAAGACAAGGTGAACGCTCTCGCTCGGGTGGTCTACGGGGCCGACGGCGCCCAGTGGGCCCCTGCATCCAGGCGCACCCTGCGGCAATACGAGGCGTTAGGTTGGGGCAGGCTGCCCGTCTGCATGGCCAAGACCCACCTGTCCATCTCCCACAACCCATCGCTGAAGGGACGTCCATCCGGCTACACCTTCGAGGTCTCCGACGTGCGGGCATCAGTCGGAGCCGGTTTCATCTATCCGCTGGCAGGCTCCATGGTCACCATGCCCGGCCTCCCGTCCAACCCGCGAAAGCTGGACGTAGACAGCAGCGGAAACATCCTCGGACTCTAGGCCCCCACGCTTTGGGCGAGGGAAGTCTCCCCTCCCCCAGGAGTCTGTCTCAGAAGTCCCCTCTCCTCCGCCCCGCTCAATCGGAGAGGGAGGGGGCCCAGTGGGCAGGTGCTGCCCCACTGACAACTGCCCATTGCCAGCCCACTAAACCCTGCATGTACAATGAAGCAAATCCATCATCAGGATCACCTAAATGACTCGGAACGCAGACTCGATGACCACCAACACACCGCACCAAAATTGCGCACCGTGTGAAATAAATCTCGCCCACGGCAGATACGAAAACTCCAATAATTGCACAAATTGCACATCATCCAGATACGAAAATATTTGCCGCAGATACAAATAGTGTGAAATACATGCAATACAGGCCCTTCTCCAAAGCTAACCGGCGACACATCCCTACACGGAATTGCATAAGCTATGCAACAGTCTCTCAGTTAGCCGGTGTAACGCTGAAGTACCGAGAGGTTTGAGATTATGACCGCCAACAACGCAGCACTTGAAGCCGCCCTCCAGAGCATTGACGGCATGGAGATCGCCCAACTCGGCGCAACCATGGGCTCCATCCCCAGCCCAACCGGACGCGAGCAGGCCATGGGCGATTTTCTATGCCAGTGGTTAGCAGAGCAGGGGTTCGAGCCGGAGAGGCACGAGGTCACCGACGGCCGCTGCAACGTGGTGGCACGGCTGCGAGGCACCGGCGGGGGCAAGTCCCTCATATTCAACAGCCACATGGACACCATCCTCTACGGCGAGGAGGATGTCTGGCTGGTGCCCCGCGAGGAATATCACTACAACCACGGCTGGGTGGAGGACGACAAGGCATTCGGCGAGGGCGTGGTGAACGACAAGGGCCCGATGGCTGCCTTCTTGCTGGGGACACGCACCCTTAGGGATGCGGGCGTCAAGCTGCGGGGCGACGTCATCATGACCATGGTTATCGGCGAGATTGGCATGGCCCCCATCGACGAGTTCCAAGGCGGACGCTATCTAGGCAAGGGCATCGGCGCACAACAGTTGATCGACCACGGCCTTTGGGGCGACTACTGCCTCAACGCCGAGACCACCGGATTCGGCGTCACATGGGCCGACTGTGGCGCGGCCTACTACAAGGTGACCCTAGCAGGCGGGCGCAGGCTCTACACCCCCTTCATCCGTCGCCCCTACTCACCCCAAGAGCAGCCCAACGCAATCATGCGGATGGCCCACTTCATCTCAGCAGTCGAAGAATGGGCCTTGGAGTACGAAAAGTCCCATACCCGCACCTTCGAGGGCGGTCAAATCATCCCCAAGGTGAACATCGGAGCAGTCCGCGGAGGCGTGCCCTTCAAGCCTGCCAGCACTGTGGGAGTGTGCAGCGCCTACATCGATGTGCGGATACCGCCCGGCGACGGCCCTGAAGTAGCGCAGCGAGAACTGGAACGACTTCTGGAATCCTTGGGATTTCCGGGGACCGTCGAATGCTACATGTTCCGAAGGGGTCATATCGGCGAGAAGATGGGACCCTTCCGTGAGGTTCTTGAGCAGGCCCACGAACACGTCATTGGGGGCAAGCCGTCCTTCTGCAGCCCGCCCGTTTCCAGCATGTGGCGCGACATCAATATCTTCAACGGCGCTGGCATCCCCAGCATCACCTACGGACCTGGCAGCGGCCCCAGCGAAATCAGCTACTTGTCCATAGACGAGTTGCACAGGGCAGCCCAAGCCTACGCAGCCACCGCCTACTACGCCTGCGTCTAACTTCAGAGCGCGTTCGAGCACTCAAACCTTGCCACCATTGCCATGAAAATAGGTACCAACGGGGCCATGGGACCGAGAATCCCTTCCTCCTCAGGGGGGAAGGTTAAGGATGGGGGTGAATGGTCAGTCGAACCGCCCCTGTACCGGATGTCACTGGGACTCGCGCACGCCCAACAATTGAAATGCCCTTCTGTAAGGCCCCGTCTCGGTTGAACGATTGGGACGACAATGCTAGCCTAGCACCAGAACCACCCCGGCACCTCGACACGAGGAGGACACCATGGCCACCACTATTGGCCCCGCCATCGACTATCGCGAGCTTATCCACGAGGACCGCATCCATGGTCGCCTCTATCGCGACCCCGACATCTTCGAGGACGAGTTCATCAAGATCTGGTACCGGTCCTGGATGTACGTGGGCCACGAGAGCGAGGTGCCCGAACCGGGCGACTACCGCACCAAGCAGATGGGCCGCCAGCCCGTCATCATGGTGCGGGACGAAAACGGCTCGGTGAACCTGCTACTCAACCGCTGTGCCCACCGTGGCAATATCGTCTGCCAGAACGAGAGGGGCAACGCCCACGTCTTTCGCTGCGCCTACCACGGTTGGACCTACAGCAATCGCGGCGGTCTTCTGGGGGCCACCTTCGTCGGGGCCTATGGCGACTCCTTCGATAAGAGTGACTACCGGCTGGCCCAGGTGCCACGAGTCGACTCCTACCGCGGCCTGATTTTCGCCAGCATGAGCCCCACCGGACCCACTCTGGCGGAGCACTTGGGACGGGTGACCGAGTACCTGGACGCCTTCATCGACTTCTCCCCTGCCGGCGAGTTGGAGTTGCGGTCAGGAGTGCAGAAGGCGCGGTACCACGGCAACTGGAAGATGATGGCAGAGAACTCCTTGGAGGGTAACTACCACGGCCACTTCATCCACCAGTTCATCTTCAGCCTGAACCGGCTGCGCCAAGGGGGCAGCCTCGATACGAGCAACCTGAACAACGAGGAGAGCCCCGACAAGGTCATTTACCTCCCAGGTGGCCACATGGTCGAGGACCTAGCCGTCTCGCCCATGCCCATGGTGGACAAGGAAGGGGCGGCTTGGAACCAGTACTTCGGGGCGCTGGAGTCGAAGTTCGGCACAGAGCATGCCGATTACATGATGAAGAACGGGGCGCCTCTCATTTTCATCTTCCCCAACCTCATCATGATTCAGTCCCAGATACGGGTGCTCCAGCCGGTCACCCCCACCGAGACCTACGTGTGGTACTATCCGACGCTGCTGAAGGGCGTGCCCCAAGATGTTAACACCATGCGCCTGCGGGGCCACGAGCGAAGCTACGGGCCCGGTGGCTTCGTCTCCGCCGACGACCTTGAAATCTGCGAGCGCAACCAGTTGGGCATGGAGGCCCAAGTCGACGAGTGGCTATGGCTCAAGCGCGGCCTCCACCGCGAGACGGTCTTCGAGGATGGCCGCACATCCGGCCACGGCATGGACGAGAACAACCTGCGTGGCATGTGGCGTCACTACCGAAAGCTGATGTCTGAGCCCTAGCCAACTTTCGTGTTTTAGCCGGATTTCAGCCGACAAGGGGAACTGACAATTGGCTTTCGACCGCCGCCAGGTTGAGGATTTCATATACCGCGAGGCCCGCTTGGCCGATGAGCAGCGGGGCGATGAGTGGTTGGACCTCTGGACCGATGACGCCTTGTACTGGGTGCCCGCCAACCGGGATGACATCGACCCGTCCCGCGAGGTCTCTTTCATCTACGACGACCGGCGCAGTATCGGCGACCGTGTGGACCGCCTGAAGCAGGGTTTAGCCTTCGCCCAAGACCCGGCATCGCGTATGAGGCGGATGCTCTCCAACATCGAGGTCGAAGAAGAAGAAAACGGAGAACTCACCGTCTACACCAACTTCATGGTCATCGAGCTACGCCGTCGGCAGCAGAACACTTGGACCGGCAGGATGATGTACCGGCTGCGGCCGGAAAACGGCGAGTTGAAGATGGCCTTAAAGAAGGTCATGCTGATTAACAACGACGAAGAGATACCCGGCTTCCAGTTCCTACTATAGGTCCGAGATTGTAGGTTCGAGATACCATGAGCGACATTGAGCTAGCCAACGAATTTGCTTGGGTGCAGCTACAGAAAGAGGACGGCGCGGCCAACGGCCCGCGTCTGATGCTGCGCGACATGCGCACAGGCCGCACTATGTACCTCGATCCCTTGGAGCTGGAAGCCATCTCGTGGATGGGACACCAAGAGTTGCTTTCGCTGCTGGCGCCCGCCTTCACCCGGGCCCGCGAGGCGGCTGAACGGTCAGGAGCCTGAACCACCATGTATGACCACAAGCACATAGTTGCCTTTGGCGGTCTGCGCACCCGACCCGGCGAAATGTCACCTGTCATCGACTACATTCTGTCCCTGCCGCAGGAGATACTTCACCTGCCACAGAAGCCGCGTCCCCGCATCTGTATGATCCCCACGGCCACCGGCGACTCTCCCGCCTCGCTGCTGGCCTTCTACAACAGGGTGCCGGGAGCATGGGCTGCCCGTTCCCACCTAGCCCTGTTCGACCGCACCGAGCGCGACATACGCACCTTCCTGCTCAACCAAGACATCATCCTTGTGGGTGGCGGCAATACGGCGAACATGCTGGCTGTGTGGCGGGTGCATGGCGTTGACGAGATCCTGCGAGAAGCTTGGGACTCTGGGATACTGCTGTGCGGCGGGAGTGCTGGCTCTCTGTGCTGGTTTGAGTGTGGGACCACCGACTCCTTCGACCTCAACGAGCTCCAGCCGACTCACGACGGACTAGGTTTCCTGCCCGGGTCTCACTGCCCCCACTACGACGGCGAAGAGCAGCGCCGTCCCCTATACCACCAACTGATATCCGAGGGCTTTCCCAGCGGCTATGCCATCGACGAGGACGCAGCAATCCACTTTGTGGACACCGAGGTCGCCAAAGTGGTCACCGGACGCCACGGAGCCACCGCCTATAGGGTGGAATTGCGCGACGGCAAGGTGGCCGAGACCGCCCTAGAGGCGGAACTGCTCGACCGGCCCCGCTCCCCCTAACCTACGCCTGCTTTAACCCCGAATCTCGCAGCGGGGTTACTCCCCCTTGGCCCCGCTGACGTCCCTGCGCAGGAACAGCCAAAACGTGGCGACACCAAGGACGATGATGTACGCCAGCATCACGAAGAACGCCTGCACCGTGTCCGGCTGCTCGGCGGAGCCCAGCGCTCGAGCAGCGGTCGTCTCGCCCTGATTTATCCAGTCGCCCACGTTCTGGCTCAGCAGGGCTTCCGAAACATTTTCCAGCCAGTCGCTGAGACCGAGCAGAGGCGGCAGCACCAGTGCTTCCACCACGTAGTACACCATGGACAAGGCGATGCCTTGGGCGGTGGACTGGGTCAGCACCGTAAGGAACGTCGCCGCGGCAACGTAGGGGACGATGGCGTACACGGTCTTGCCCAGTGCTTCGGCAGTATCGAGCCAGCCATCGGAGAAGATCAACGGCCCCTCCTCGCCGGGCGGTATGACGCCCGCGATGATGCTGGCAACTGCGACGGCAGCCGATATGACCAGAACTCCGCCTATGCCCGCGAGTAGACCCAGGATGAGCTTGGCAGCTAAGTATTGCCAGCGTCCGGGCCCCCGGCTCAATGTCGTCCGCAGGGTGCCCCAGCCGTATTCCACCCCCATCACCGATGCCGCGAGGAGCATGATGATGACAACGAAGAATAGAGAGAAGAGGGCGGCCAGGTTCGCACCAATGCTGTACGGCAGTGTGAATACGCCTCGGCTCTCTTCGGGTGTAACGTAGTCCTCGCAGCTCCCGCTCCACTCCGCGACCCCCTCGCCAATGCGCTGAAGTTCCTCGCTGGAGAGCGAGGCCAATTTCTCTTCGACCCGCCCATCCACAAAGTCGGCGCAGGTCAGCTCGATGGATACAGGTCCGTTGCGGTACTCATACTTGGGAGTGAGAGAGCCGAAGGCGTCGTCGCTAACGTGGTAGGCAACGTGGAACCCCCACAGGATGGCCTGAGAGAGCAGGAGGGCCACCCCCAGCAGTATCCACGGCAGCCAGCGGCGTCTCAGCTTGTACCATTCACCTATCGTGAGCCGCAGGACGTGGGCCATCATTCCGCGCCCCCTTCCTGTCCGGCGGTGACTTCCAGGAAGTACTCTTCCAGAGTCGTCTGGACGGGGGACATCTCGGTGACATATACCTCGGCCCGGCTCAGGGAGGCGGTCAGCTCGCCCGACCGCGCCACCGGGGCCGCTGCAAGCAATGAGCCGTCCCCCGCTGAGGCCACGTCCTCGACCCAGTCCAACGCATCCAGTATGGTGCGGGCTTTGGCGTCGTCGGTCGTCTTCAGGCGCACCTGCTCGCGCCCGCGTGAGCGCACCAACTCGGCAACTTCTCCTTGGGCAATTAGCCGGCCCTTGGCCAGAATGGTTACACTGTCGCAGACCTGCTCCACCTCGTGCAGCAGGTGGCTGGAGAGGAGCACCGTCCGGTGCTCCTCTCCTAGGCTGCGTATCAGCTCCCTTACCTCAATCATGCCCTCAGGGTCCAAGCCGTTGGTGGGCTCGTCCAAGAACACCAGGTCTGGGTTGCCGAGAAGGGCGAAGGCTATTCCCAACCGCTGCTTCATGCCTAGGGAGTAGGTGCGAAAGCGATCGTCGCCTCGGCCTGCCAAGCCCACCCGGTCCAACAATTCGTCCAGCTCACCCGGAACACCGCGCCCTGAAATATACTGGAAGTAGGCTAGGTTCCGGCGTCCCGACAGGTAGGGGTAGAATGCCGGGGCCTCAATGACAGCTCCGATGCGGCGCAGGGATTCCTCGTGCCGTGTGGTCGAGCCGAACAACCTGAAACTGCCAGCCGTCGGCCTCAGAAGGCCGAGCAGCATACCCATCGTCGTCGTCTTACCCGATCCATTCGGCCCGAGCAGCCCATAGACGCGGCCTTGGTGCACCTCCATGGAGAGACCGTCCACCGCAATGTTCTTGCCGAACCGCTTGGTCAGTCCGTCGGTCTGAATAACCAAGTTGTCTTCGTGCCTAACCGCCAAATTGTCGCCTCTCTTTAGTCCGGTGCTGCACACGGCAATCCACCTTGTGGACACCGAGATAGCCAAGGTGGTCACAGGACGCCACGGAGCCACTGCCTATCGGGTGGAATTGCGTGGGGGCAAGGTAGTTAAGACCGCCCTAGAGGCGGAGCTCCTCGACCGGCCTCGCTCCCCCTAGCCGTAGCCGCTCCTCCTCGAGGACACCCCGGGACTGGCCGTTGGACTGAGGCTAACCAAAAACCGCCTTGCGCAAGGTGGCGTTCAGCCACGTCTTCCAGTCCCCGCCTCCCTTGCGGAGGTGATCCAAAACATCGTGGTCGATCCCTAATTCGATGATTTCCTTCGCTGGCCCCTTCAGTTCGCCGCGGCGGTACGCCTCCACGAGTTTCGGGTCCCCCTCAATGGCTGGACGCGCTTTGCTCCAATCAGTCCACCAATAGGGATCCTCCGGGTCACGAGCGATGCCTACATTGATGGCGATTTCTTCACCACACTGGGTTTCAATTTCGACCTCGGTCATCTCGCTTGCAACGAGTTCATCAAAAGACAACCAGTTTACGCCAACAACGCCTGAGTCCTCGGCACGTCTTTTCGTTATCAGCCTTGCATATTCGTAGAACGGCAAATCAAGTATGTCGTTGCTCTCGTTGTCGGTCATAGTCTCTCCTTTCGCTAAGACTTGCCCTACGCAGGCTGATGACGCGGCGTCGCTCGTTTCGCTCCGCGTACACGACTCGATAGATGTGGGAGCCGATGTATCCTGTGGCTACAAGCCTGATCTCCCCATAGCGATCACTTCTATGGAAGACAGCCGTGTCCCATTCGAGGTTGCGCATCCAAGCGAAGTCAACATCTGGTTCGTCCAGCGTCGCCCTTCGCTTGGCCCCGTCCCACTCGTATTCCACTAGGGCCTATCATAACGATACGGCGCGCTCACCACCAAACTCCAATCTTAGCCGCCCGCCATTAGACCGTCCGCCCCTGGTGGTCCACATGCCGTATGGGCATCCCCAACTCGCCCAGCGATGATTCTATGGTCTCGCCGTCTCCGACCACCAGCACCATTGGCTGCTCGTCCACATGGTCTTGGACTACACGGCGCACGTCATCCAGCGACACGGCTTCCACCTGAGGAACGTAGTTGCGGTGGTAGTCCAAGGGCAGGTCGAACACCACTATTTGGGCCAACTGCTGCAACACTTGCATGCCCGACTCGAAGTTGGAAGGGTACTGCCGCAGCAGGGCCGATTTGGCAGTCTCGAACTCCTCTTGGCTGACAGGCCGGTCGCCCCGTACCTCGGCGAACTCCTTGAGGGTCTCCGATACGGCGGGCGTTGTGACTTCCGTCTGGACGCTGCCGCCCGCGATGAAACGCGATGACACCCGCTGCCACTCGAAGGAGGAACGGTAGCCGTAGCTGTAGCCCTTGTCTTGTCGCAGGTTGCGATTGAGCCGGGCCGTAAACTGTCCCCCAAACAGGTGGTTGAACACGGTGAGTGGGAAGTAGTCCGCGTGGTAGCGGTCCACCCCAAGAGACCCCGCCCTGATGACCGATTGCGCCGCGCCCGGCTTGTCCAGCACGTATATCGTGCCAGCAAGACCCGGCTCGGTGGACCCGTGCCCATCGGCATCGGACGACTTCCGTTCGTCCTGCCAACCTGCGAAATGCTCCTCGGCCAGCCGCACCGCCTCCTCCATCGACACGTCACCCACAACGGCGAGCGTGGCATTGTTAGGGCCATAGGCCCCTTGATAATGCTGCACAAGGTGGGCTCGGTTCAGGTCTTGGAACAGCGCCTCGCTGCCTTCTATCGGGTGTCCGTAGGAGCTGCCCATGCCGTGGAGCAGCGACGGCATGACGAGATCGGCCAGCGCAGTGGGGTTGTCCCGCTGGCGCCGTATGGAGGTCTGTCGTTCGTTGCTTATGCGTACCAGCTCTTCCTCTGGGAAGGTGGGCCGCTGCAAGAGGTCGGCCACCAACTCCAAGGCTCTGGGGAACTCGCGTGTCAGCGACTCGCTCCCTACTAGGGTGTACTCCCGCCCCGTGGAGGCCAGCAGTTGACTGCCGAAGTACTCGAACTCGTCTGCAATCTGTGTGCTGGAGCGGGTCGTGGTCCCTTCCTGTAGCATGGCTGTGGTCAGGCTGCTGATGCCTCCCAAGGATGCGGGATCGCCAGCAGCCCCCATCTCGAAGATGACGCCAAACGCCACCATGGGCACTTCTCGCTTCTCCACGACCAGCAGTTGCAAGCCGTTGGAGAGCCGGTGGCGCTGCGGTAGAGGAGGCTGGAATGTCCCCGGCAGGGAGGGGGCCGGCCGCACGGTGCGGTCGATGCCAGGGGCGGCGTGACTCAGCTTGGGTTCAGGGAGCACCTGCAGCCGGACCACACGGTCGCCGACATAGGTGCGGGCCACGCGAGTCACGTCCTCCGGCTGCACGGCTAGGAAGCGTTCCATATCACGGTTCGCCAAGTCCGGGTCTCCGGCAAAGACATTAAATGAATTCAAGCGGTTGGCCTTGCCCCCGAAACCGCCGACGGTGGCAAGCTGCCGCACATGAGACCACTCGATGCGGTTCTTGGCCCGGGCCATCTCCTCCGCTGTCGGAGGCTCGGACATCAGCCGCCCCAGCTCGGCCCGCACCACCGCCTCCAACTCCTCAGTCGTGTGCCCCTCGGCAGCCGTGACCTCTACGCTAAAGTCGCCAGCCACCTCGGCCGAGTCGTGGTAGACGCCCACCGATTGGGCGATTTGCATATTGTGTACCAGGATGCGGTGCAACCGTGAGCTTTTGCCGTGGCCTAGGATGTCAGAGAGGACATCCAAGGCGGCCTCGTCCTCATGGAACCGCGCGACGGCAGGCCAAGCCAGGTACAACCGGGGCACCAGCACCTTGTCGTGCAACGTTATGTGCACCGGGCCGCCAAGGGCCGAGTCGGCGCGGTTCGTGCGCACCAAGCTCTCCCCAGGCTCCAGATCACCAAAGTACCACTCCGCCATCTCGCGCGTCTTCTCAATGTCGATGTCGCCTGCTATGGAGAGGCTGGCATTCGAAGGCGTGTAGAAGCGCCGGAAAAAGGCATGGGCATCGTCGACCGTGGCGATGTCCAAGTCCTCGTGATAGCCGATGGTCGGCCAGTGATAGGTATGGGGCGGGGGATACAGGGCCTCTTGGATGCGCAGTCCGGCCATGCCGTAGGGCCGGTTCTCGTAGCTCTGCCTCCGCTCGTTCTTCACCACGTCTCGCTGTATGTCGAAACGCTTCTGGTCCAAGGCATCCAGCAGGAAGCCCATCCTGTCCGACTCCAGCCACAACGCCAGCTCCATGTATTCGACCGGGACGTTCTCCCAGTAGTTGGTACGGTCCATGTTGGTGGAGCCGTTCAGGTTGGCCCCCACCTGCATCAGAGGCTCGAAATAGCTCTCGTTGTGGTGCTTCGACCCCTCGAACATCAGGTGCTCGAAGAGATGGGCATATCCCGTCTTTCCCGGTACTTCATCCTTGGAACCCACGTGGTACCAGACATTGACCGCGACCACAGGCAGCGAGTGGTCCTCGTGCAGAATGACATCCAAGCCATTGGACAAGCGTGTCTTTTCAAAACTGACGGTTTGCATGTAGGAACTCCTAGGTCAGAAGGTTGAAAGCGTTTGCCTCCTATACTACCCCTGTTAGCTCGGCGATGGTACCAAGCGTCACTGTTCAGAATTGATATGTCCGAGTAGCGTGTCACCGCCCGAATGCAAGACCCCGAACCTGCCCCATTCCTCTTAAGGTCCAGCCTTGAAGTCGTGTGCTAATCTACCTGTGCCATGAAGGAGAGAGTCCACGACATCCTGCAGGCGGCGGCGCCCGACCAGAGGCTCAGCCGGGCCTTCGACATCTTCCTGATTGTTCTGATATTCCTGAATGCAGTCGCTCTGGTTCTGAGCACCGTCCAGGAAATCCACGATGTGGCACCCCTCGGGTTCCGGATATTCGAGATGGTGTCCATAGCCTTCTTCACCTTGGAGTACCTGCTGCGGGTGTGGTGCTGCACCGTGGAGGAGCGGTATGCCTCCCCGGTGTGGGGGCGGGTATGGTACGCCGTCTCGCCCTTGGCGCTGGTCGACTTGGTGGCGATTGTGCCCTTCTACGTGGCAATTTTGGGCGGGTTTACAGCTTTGGACCTGCGCCTGCTACGGACGGTGCGCCTCTTGGCCCAAGTTGCTAGATTGAGCCGCTATTCCTCTGGCATCCGAACCCTTGCGCGGGTGATGCGCGACAGAGGGCACCAACTGCTGACGGTCATCATGGTGTTGACGGTGCTGCTGCTGATAGCGTCCTCGCTGATGTTCTTCGCCGAACACAAAGCCCAGCCAGACACGTTCGCCAACATTCCGCAAGCGATGTGGTGGAGCGTAATCACCCTGACCACCGTGGGTTATGGCGACGCTGTTCCGGTCACCGTGCCGGGACGCTTATTGGCAGGGCTGATCGCCGTGTTAGGGATAGGGCTGTTTGCACTGCCCGCAGGAATCCTAGGGTCGGGCTTCGTCGACGAGCTACGCCGGAGCCGCGAGCAGCCCATGATCTGCCCCCATTGCGGGGGTGAGGTTCCTCACGAGTGATCGAGAATTAACCGATGCGCCACAACGAGTTGGGCGGGTGAGTGTCCGCCGTCATCTTTCAGGGGGAATACACAACATCAGAACGTCAGTGGTGCAGGCAGCTGATAAAGAGGTAAACAAGGCGTGGTTCTTTACCGTAATTTGTCTTGCCGTTTGTACCGCTCACGGCGCGGTCCTGATTGTTCCGCCCCTCTTGGTGGAAATTGCAACTGATTTCGAAATATCGGTGGCGGTTGCTGCCCAGTTGGCTACCGCAACTTTCGCAGCTTGGGCGGTTTCTGTGGTCTTGGTGGGCCCCTTGTCCGATTCCTTTGGCCGCCGCCCCGTGGCTCTCGCCGGGCTGCTGGGGCTTTTCGCGTCCATCCTTGCGGCGGGTTTCGCGCCCAATATCGAAGCGCTGCTGGCACTCAGGGTGTTGACCGGCTTGGCGGGGGGAATGCTCCCGCCCAACGCAGTCGCGTCAGTGTCCGATGTCATTTCTCCCGTCAGACGGGCGCAGGCCATTGGAGCCCTACTGGCCATCAGTGTGCTGACCTCGGCAATCAGTGTCCCAATGGTTGCCCTGTTGGCGGACTGGGGTGGCTGGCGATTTGCCCTCAGGGTCGCAGGTATATTCCTGGCATTGGTGTTTCTCGCGAATTGGCTGTGGTTTCCGCGAGACAGCCGTACGCGAGTCCACGACTGGGTGTTCTTCTCCAGATATTGGGCACTGCTGTCCCTACGGTTCTTCCGAGTGGCGATAGCGGTCAATATGATGCAACGGATAGCTTACTGGGGAATGGTCAGCTTTTTCGCCGCATACTTGATAGACACATATGAGGTGAGCGTAGGGTTTGTAGCCCTGCCTCTGGCCATAGCTGCAATCGGACAGATGATCGGAAGCTATTCGGCGGGATTCGTGGTGAGAAGAAGGCATCGGGCTGCTCTGATCGCGGCTACTTCGGTCGTAGGTGGGGTGTGCGGGTTCCTGTTGTTCGCTGGCGAACTCCAACTGTGGATGTCAGTGGCGTTGGCAACGGTTGGAACGGGTCTGCTAAGCGTGACACACCCCGCTCTGGTCGCCGCTGGCACCGAGTATTCGGGAGACTCCAAGGCCACGGGGGTTGGTCTCATGGGCCTGAGCAATCAGTCCGGAGGCGTTTTGGGGGCCGCGGTCGCTGGCGCACTGTTGGCGAGCACGGGCTACGAGGGAATAGGCTACCTGTGCCTCGGTGTAACGATTGCAAGCGCACTGATGGCGGGCCTCTTCGGGAGGCAGGTCGCAGAGAATGCCCGCTGAGCTAGGATGCGCCTTGGACGTGTTCAGGCGATTTGGATGAAGGGGACGCGGGCAAGCCATCCGTGTTGACCTCCACCTCCACCATGCCGAAGGTAGTTTCCAAAGTGGGGGCGAACTCGTAGCGCTTGCCCGATTCGTCGAACCAGAAGGACTCCTCGGAGTTCGCAATATCGGATAGCAGGGCCACATGGTGGGCCATTGCCTCTTCCATGGACATCTTGGGTTCGGGAATCGGCTCGCCGAATTCGATTAGCCCCTCAATGTGAAACGTCAGTGCCTCGCGAATCATTGACTGCATCTTTTTCCAAGTCTTGCCCGAACTCACACAACCAGGAACATCCGGAGCGTAAGCTCCGTAGTTGTTTTCCGTACGTCCGTAAACCACCGCGTACTTCAGTCCAGCCATCACGTTGCACCTCCCGGATGTCGTCCCGCGTCTTTCGCATACCGCATTATCCCATGTGCCCCAGGTATCGGCACCTTGCCATTGCGCTATGTTGCGCTTTGACACCCCACGCCCGCCCGTGCATCATTGGCCCTGACGCTTGTGTTTGGCTCCGTATAGGGGGTGAGGCTGGTATGAAGATTGGCGTTATGGGCACCGGCGGTACCGGTGGGTACTTTGGCGGGCTTCTGGCTAGGGCTGGGCATGATGTAACGTTTATCGCGCGGGGCGCGCATCTGGAGGCCATCCAGCAGCGAGGACTGGCGGTGGATAGCAGCCAGAGCGGCTCGTTTGTCGCTCCTGGCCGGGCGGTGGAAGATACAAATGGCTTGGGCGAGCACGAGTTGGTGCTGTTCACAGTCAAGATGTACCAGAACGGGCCGGCCATCGAGGGCATCCGCCCGATAGTCGGCCCCAACACCGTGGTGCTGACGCTGCAGAACGGCATCGACAACTGGCAGCAGTTGGCCGCGGCCTTTGGAGAGCAGCGGGTGATGATTGGCTCGGTCTACTTGGAAGGGCGGGTTGTCGAACCCGGCGTGGTGAGCCAAGGCGGGCCGGGCACCTGTGACTTCGGCGAGGTGCGCCCCGGCATCACCCAGCGGGGCCGGGACCTGTGCGAGGCGTTCACCGATGCTGGCTGGCGTGTGGAGCTGCGCGAGAACATGCTGGGCATGCTGTGGAAGAAGTTCTCCTACATTGCCGGGGCTGCGGCTGTTTGCGCTGCCACGGGCTCGGTGTACGGGGAGATGCGAAACATCCCGGAAACCAGGGCGCTTATCAGCGGAGTCATCCAGGAGGTGCTCGACATTGGGCGCGCCCGTGGCGACTCCATCATGGACGACTCCCATGAGTGGGCGATGGAGTCGCTGGACCGGTTCCCCGAACAGGGGCGCGCCTCATTGGCCAAGGACTTCATGGAAGGTCGCCCCGTAGAGCTTGAAGGCTTGACCGGCGTCATCGTGCGCATGGGACGCGAAGTGGGTGTGGCTACACCACTCAACGACGCGCTCTACGGGGTGCTCAAGCCGTGGGCGCTGCGCAACGAGAGCGCGATGACCGGCGCATAATCAACCCCATTGGAGCGAATGACGATGTTCACAGAGGTCGGTGACTGCAATTTCTACTACGAGGTCAGCGGAGAGGGGCCACCTCTGGTGTTGGTTCATGGCACCGGGGGTGACTGCCGGGGCTTCGACGATGTGGTGCCTATCCTGAACCAGCAATTCAAGGTCTACATCTACGACATGCGGGGGCACGGCAAGACCGTCCGCATGAGCGATGCCCCGCTTTCAGATGACATCTGGGCCGACGACCTCGCAGCGCTGATGCAGCGCTTGGAACTCCCGTCAGCGGCCATAGCCGGCTGGTCGCTTGGCGGACTAATCGCGATGAACTTCGTGCTGCGACACCCAGAGATGGCCAGCTCACTGCTGCTCATGGGCTCACGGAGCCCGCTGCCGAGCTCGGCGCTGGGCGACCGCTCCGGTTTCGCCGTCAGGCTGAAGATGGCCGCGGAGGGGGCCACTATAGAGGAGATTGTGGAGGCGACTTTCGAGTTCAGTCTGGGAGCGTACAGCCCCTACACAGTGCAGAACAACCCGGAGGCAGTGGAGAAGCTGAGGCGCTCGCTGCTACGCAATGACCCCAAGTCCTACGCCGAGCTGATCGGGGCTACCCGCGCCGACACCGCGACCCGGCTGGGGGAGATTGAGTGTCCGACACTGATTGTCGTCGGAGAGGACGATGCCCGCGCCCCCGTAGGGCAGGCCGAGGGCCTCAACGCCGCCATCCCGAACTCCTACATGAAAATCATCCAGAAGTGCGGCCACTTCTACGGATTCGAGCAGCCCGAGGAGACCTGCCGCATCATCACGGGTTTCTTGCGAGCTTTCGGCTAAGGGACGGGCTGGTTCAGGCCTGATGCTGCTCAGGTCTAGACAGTTCTGAGAAGTAGGTACCATAGAATCCCCGGTCTCTGGTCAGCAGGGTGTCGGCGGTAGCGAGTGCGTGGGCTCCGATGAGAAAGTCCGCCATGATCCGCTCTCTTGGGCCTCAAGCGCGGCGATAGCGCATCCAGCCGAGTCCCGCCTCATAAGCGATGGAAGAGTCGATCGGGGAGGGCGTTGCGTTAATCAGGCGTAGTGCCGCGTCCAAGTCAACTCGATTGCTGAAAAACGGCACCATCTCCGCATATACAATGTCACAAACAAGGATGGGACCCGCCTCGTAGGCCGCTCGGAGCCATTCTTGCGACTGGGGGTGGAATGGTGCATTGGACCTGAAGGCGTCAATCAGGACATTGGTGTCGACCGCTGCGGTCACCTTCCTCGGATTTCCTCGATGTACTCGTCCACGTCAAAATCGAGATGGTCGAGTATCCCGCTGACCCGGTCCACCGGGTGCATGCCTTCCCGCTCGGCGAGGATTCTATGGATTCTTTCGGCTTGGGTCTCGTCGTCAGGTGGGTCCTCAGCTACTTTGTCCCGTGCACCGCCGATGCCGTTAACAGAGCGGTCCCGGGTTTTGTCTTTCGGATGAGAGGACTTGGTCAGTAGGCGTGACCTCGTTCGGAGATTCGCATGACTTCCTCGCCGTGATAATTCCATATGGCTACTGTAGTCTCATTAACTGACTGACGACTCTTCCCTACTCCAGGTCGCCGAGGTAGGCGTAGGCTTCGATTTCCAGTTCCATTTCGGAGTGGAGGAGTTCGCCTTTGTAGCCGTGGGCGATGAAGCCCTTGTTGGGGATGCGTTCCTTGAGGTGGCGGTCGACCACGGCGAAGTGCTCCCGCTCCTTGACGATGATGCGCACCTCGTAGATGTCGGCGAGGGAGCCCTCGGCGGCTTGCATGACCTTCTCAATGTTGTCGATGGTGAGTTGAGTCTGCCTCTCGATGCCCGGCTCCAAGCGACGATCGTTCATGGGCCCTGTCAGTCCGGTGAGGGCTGATGTGCCTGAGATAAAGAGCCAGTCGTCGAAGCGGACGGCGCGATCGAAGTGGCCCACGGGAGGGCCGATTGTTTCGGGGTTGTAGATGGTCTTCTTCATTGCGATTACTCCTTTTCCAACCGGCTTGCGCTGGACTGCTTACTGTTGCCCTTTACTCTAGGAGAAACGCCCGCAGGTCGGCGTAGACTTGGTCGGGCATCTCTTCGGGAAGATGGTGCCCGCAGGGTAGCGAGTGGCCACGGACGTTGGTGGCGTAGTCACGCCAGACTTGTAGCATGTCTTGGGAGCGTCCTGTGTATCCCGTGGCGCTCCATAACGCCAGCATCGGACAGGTCACTTTGTTGTCGAAGTCGGCCTCGTCGTGCACCAAGTCGATGCTGGCCCCGGCCCGGTAGTCCTCGCAGGTGGCGTGGATGGCTGCTGGGTCGCAGAAGCAGCGGGCGTACTCATCGACGGCTTCGGTGGGGAACGTGGACGAGTCTGGGGCGCGTTCGAAGCGGTGGCGGAGGAAGTAGTCGCAGTTCGCGCCGATCATCCGCTCGGGGTAGTCGTAGGGCTGGATCAGGAAGAACCAGTGGTGGGTGGCGGTGGCCATGGCTTGGTTGACTACTTGGAACATGCGGTGGGTGGGGATGATGTCCATGGTGGCCAGCTTGAGGACCCTCTGCTGGTGGTCCTTGGTCAGGCGGTGGGACACGCGAGCTCCGCGGTCGTGGCCTGCCAGGAGGAAGGTGTCGAAGCCCAACTGGGTCATCACCTCGGCTTGGTCTTGGGCCATGGCCCTCTTAGAGTAATTGGCGTGGTCCGGGTCGCCGGGTGGCTTGCTGCTGTCGCCGTAGCCACGGAGGTCGGGGACCACGACGGTGAACTCCTCGGCCAAGAGGGGGGCAACCTTGTGCCACATGACGTGGCTCTGAGGGTAGCCGTGCAGGAGCAGCAGGGGTGGCCCGCTGCCACCCACTACGAGGTTGATCTCGGCGCCGCTGGTGGTGATGCGATGCTGGTCGAAGCCTTCAAACATGGGGTTGCCTCCTTTTCCTTCCGGTCAGAACGGGCACCAATCCTGCCCGCCCTTTACCAATCCTGTTCCGCCCCCCGCGGACCCAGCCCCTGTCACAATGTCACACTGGTCGTAGCTAAAAACACGTTTTTGTAGCTGAAAAGTGTGACATCTGTGACATTGTGCTAGCTGGCCAGATACGCGCACAGTGTGACATGAAATCGTATCTGAGGGATGTCACAGAAATTTGGAAAGTGTGACATTTGTGACATTGTGCTAGCTGGCCAGATAGGGTCACAGTGTGACACCCCCCTGGGAGGGTGTTTTGGGCGAGTGCGGGCTGTCATTCTTTGCAGTCGGGGGGTTGCATGCTTGGGTTTCCAATGATTCTCCTGCCGTTCTGGTGCTGCTCGCCATAGATTGCCGGGTCTGGCCGGTGGCCGGAGAGCCGGGAGGCGACGATTTGATGATGGAGCATGGAGGGTGGCGGGCGCAAGTGGTCTTTGTCATGGCTGTTCAGGGCCGTTCCCGTGCGGAGTACGGAAATTGGCCAGAAGGATCTCAACCCGCTCCTCAAAGACTTCCTTGAATTTGGGGAGCATCTCAAGCATCCACTCCCTCGTCTCCTCTAACTTGTCCGGTGGGTCGTCTATATTACCGTCCTTTCGTATGTTGATGGTTGAGAATGAGTATCCGGCGTACTTGCTCCAGCGCCATTCGCATGAGGAGCCGATAATCGATTCAATCTCTTCTTGCTCGGTTTTCAACGTGTCAAAGAGCTTGTTGTTGAGGTCTACGCTGGACCACGTCCTGAGGAAAAGGCCTACCCAAGCAGAGCGTCCCATCTCTGCTTTGTACCCTATGTATTCGTCGAAGCCGGAGGGAAAGAAGCGGTCACGGTACCAAAAAGCTTGCCGGTAAGAATTGGCGAATCCCCTCTCCGGCTCAAGTAACCTGGCCATCAGCGGGTTGAAGAAAGCCCTGTACCTCTCAACTTCCGTGTCAACCGGAGGCGGCCAAGGCAGAGTGAGATTCTTGTCCCATCCATGGGGGTAGACGACCCGGTGAAACCTTGGCTCCAGTTCGTCGCTGTCAGGCCTTTGAACAACATCCACTTTGACTTCATAGAACCTGACGGTAGACCCAGCCCACTGGTTGAGCTTGTGCAGAGCCTCTGCGTGCTCATGCTGGAACTCGTCGGCTACCCAGATGGCAATGCGGGCGTCGCATCCTGCTGCATAGGTAAGCAACTGGCCCAGATGAATGTGGTCGGTCCACTCCAACTGGTTCTCGATGGCTACCATGACGTTTTCGTTGACTTCTCGCGCCAGTATGTCGAGAGAGAAGCTGCCTACCTGCTTCTCCTGCCGTACGGGTTCCAACTTCAAGCCTAAAGCGTCGCCCAACACGTGCAAGTTATCCGACAGCCAAGGGGTGAAATCGTATGCCTCATGGCGCCACTTTTTGCGGACGTCAATCTGCACTATCCCCTCGTTTGATTCTGCCATACTCCGTTACTCCTCTCTCATGCCGGAGTCGCCCGGCTGAAATCCTGGATTAGCCTCGGCTAGCGCCTTTAGCTGTGAAGCCACGTCGTTCAGGACTTCGGGGTATTCCGCGCCCAGCTTGGGATAGATTGGGGTCCACATTCTGGCTCGGCTGTTGTCGTAGTGGTGTAGCCACAGTGGCGTGTCTGCGTCGTTGGCCCATCGTCGAACGTTCACTCCAAACCAGCAGACGCCTTTAAGACCTGAGAAGCGGAAATACCGGCCGTAGCCGTACCATTGTGGCGTTGCACGCAGATTCTGGATATTCATCCATTTTTGGGCGACACCTCTGGAATCGACCACGGCGTCGACAAGCTGGTTGTACCAAGCCAAGCGGTGTCCCAAGTTGGGGCTCAGTTCTTCCGAGTGAATAGGCAAGAACGCTTGGGAGTCCTGCGCTTGGGCGAGTCCTCGGAGTTGTCGGATATCTGAACGGACACCATCGTCGGCAGTGGAAGCATCCAACCGGTCGAGCAAGCGTAGCCAACCGACCAAGACCAACTCAAGTTCCACGCCTTTCGTTTCCAGTCTTAAGCCACTCACTTTGGCTCTTTGGACTCCTGGAGCAGAGCGGGCGGGTCCGAGTTCGTTGTGCTTGCCGAGTTGCCTCGAAATCTCATTCCACAAGGTGGGCATTCTGATTTCAGGAGCTATAAACAGAAGCATTGCCGGACCTGGTTGGTCCAATTTTTGGGCATACGCACTTGCTTGGTCTTCCAGCAAGGCGGCCCAGAATTTTACTTCTACGAGCAAGCGCGCCATGTTGTTCGCGTCATAGCCAGCCATGTCCGGGCGAGAACCATCTTCGTAGGTCACTTGGGTTTCCACCTTGGCAATAGGTCTAATGGCAGTCCCGCCTTCTCTGAGAAGGTCGTTCAACGCCTGCATCGACCCGCTGGACTTATTAAGTATGTAGGCAAGTGCGTCGGTCGCAGCATTCTCAACTTGGCTGGTGAGCCTTGGTACGAGATAAGCCATGAGAGTGGAATCGTCAGCCATGAAGGGTGCCTTCTCTGCCTGCTAACTAGGCTGGGTGATGTGAGGTGAAGCCGGATAGTCCTGCGGATTGCCAGTGTCGCCCGGCTTGATTGCGAAGTCGCGGCGGTCGCGGTAGAACAGGGCTCGGTTGAGGACGCTGTCGTAGGTCTTGGGGTCGATACCCTTCACCTCACCCATCACCCAATATTTGTATTCGCCTAGGAACAGTTAGGTGCGTGTCTGGTGGAAGAAGTGGCATTGGACGCCTTCCCCGCGGAGGATGCGGTCGCAGAAGGCGGCTAGGAGTTCCTGCTGCGAATCCTTCTGGATTACGACGTATTCGTAGGCCATGTGTCGCGGTAGGTAACCGCTTCGCGCCAAGGGGGGTTGGTTGTGAGGGCCATGATATCCGTCATTGAGCGTCCTTCCGGTCAGGCTCGGTGCTCCTCCATGATCGCTCTTGCCGAGTGCTCCAGACCTGGGAACAGGGTCTCGCTTGTGATGTTAAGTAGCCTTAACTCTTCAAGGATACGAGGCTTTTTGTCAGCCGGGATAGTAAAGGTCAGGTGACCAAAGGTCGGAATAGAAGGATGCCATTCTAAAATCTTAGAGCTCTCAAAGACTTCGTGGAACGCAGATATCAAGAATGCGCCTGCTTGGGCTCGTAAACGCGGTAGCGATTGTTGCGGTTCTACGACGAATACTCTAAAGAAATCTCTAGGATCGATGCGGCGCTGGAAGTGAGGCTTTTCTTGGCCGATCAAATGGTAAAGCTTGCCGATGACATAGGAATGGCCAGCATCAGGCGCATACCAAATTGCTCGGTTCAGGTCGAACCCGTCCCTTTTGCCCAATAGTAGAGACTGCTCTTCACACGATAGCTTAGCGAAATTGGCAACAATGCTGATCGAATCGCTATTGAACGGTTTGATCAATTCATGCGGGACAGCGAACAGGTGAAGTCGGGCTTCTTCCGACTCGCACTCTGCGCAAGCGAAAAACAATGCCACTAGTGGGTTCCTAGTCACGTCGAGCAGACGGGTGCTGAGGTAGTGTTCTCTAACAAGTACCCACTGGGACAGCGAAGTATCCATGCCGCTGAACTCCTCCGGGTGGCGTGTCATCATGTCCAGCAGCATACGGCTCTCGTTCTGCCTATAACTCGACTCGCGCATCACAGACGGGCGCAATTCCCAGCCCTTTGCTCTGGACTCACCACGATAGTAAAAGCGGAATGTACTGGTAGTCCCGTTGGGTGGCTGGGCCAATTGCATACATAGTTGGGTCAGGTGCGCCACGCTCGTGACCGTAGTATCCAGAGGTTCATCAAGTTCGGGCACCCTAGGGGCTCCAAACAAATGAGCTTCCCACGGACATGCTAGTGACAGATTTGCCCCAACGAGGTTGGTTTCAATCATGACCGCATCCGCTAGCTTGGTAGCATATAACACTGCCCCCTCAAGATTTGTATCCCAGAACTTGGCCCCTGTGAGGTTGGCTTCTGGCAGTATTGCTTCTCTCATGTCAGACTTGGTGAAATCCGCGTGTTGGAAATCAAAGTTCAATGGCCTGAAGTCTGCACCCCGGAGATTACAATGAGTCATGTCGGCATATTGATAGCGTGTCGCGTCCTGCTGGCGTCCAGCATGCCGCATGGCCAATCTAGACCCGATGCGGGCTCCGCTGAGATCCCTCACGAATGGTCGGAGATCATTTGCCCCCTGCCTTAGGGCTTGCTTTCCCTCATTCCAAGTGTCCACTCCTCTGAGGAAAAGCTCCACATCTTCTTCGTTCGCCAATCCACTCCCCTTAGACCTAGACTATTTCCCCATCTGGGGTAACTGGCTACCGTCTCCAGGCATCCTTGGCTCTTCCCGCTCCCCTCAAGGAGCTAGCTTAGTGTAAGTCTAGCTTCCTTCTGGCGATCCCCTCAGGCTGCACGAGGGTCTCCTATTGGAAGACCGGGGTGACCAAGAGTCTGTTACATGCCGTAGAGGGCGCGGGCGTTGTTGTCGAGGATTTTGGCTACGGAGGTCTTGTTTAGTTCGCCTTCTTGGCCTTTGCGCTGGAGGATGGCTAGGGCGTCGATTTCGGCTGACATGTCGGCGTGGCCGTAGTCGGAGCCGATGACAAAGTTATCGTCGCCGGTGAGGCCCATGATGTGGCCCATGTCGTCGAAGTTGTCGCAGCTCACGTAGAGGCGGTTCTCGGCGAGGATGTCTTGGCGCAGGTCGAAACTGCGCATCCAAGCCATGCGCCCGTGGGTGCGGTTCAACTCGGTCACCATGTAGGGCACCCATGAGGCGGTGGTCTCGATGAAGCCGAACCTCGTGTCCTGCACGTTGGTGGGAATGTTGTAGGTGAGCAGCGAGTGGAAGGCATCCACCACGGGCAGAATCATTTCGAGGATGCCCATGCCCCGGACGGCGTCGGGCAAATCGGGGTCCCCGCTGCCCAAGTGAAAGCAGATGGGGATGTCGAGCTTGCCAGCCTGCTGATAGAGGGGCAGGAAGTAGGGGTTGCCTGCTGGCCTGCCTCCACACTCCCGGCCCTTCTTGAGCACGCCACATGCGCCGTGCTCCTTGACGAACGCCATCTCCTCGAGCGCGTCCCCCATGCTGAGCAGGGGCAGGGGAGCGACCCAACGAAGGCGCCCGCCTGATTGGGCCCACTTGCTGCCCATCCAGCGGTTGTAGGCTTTGCAGAGGGCGAGCTCCACTTCGGGGCGGCCGCTCACTTGGGTGAGGAAGAGGGTGGGGTACATCACTTGGACGTCGACACCCAGCTGGTCCATGTGGCGCAGGCGGGCAGGGACATCGGTCAGTTCGCGTTGCGACTGGATGGTGCCGGTGCGCTGGTCGTCGCGGATGCGCCGGAGGCGCAGTTGGCCATCAATGAGCCAGTAGCGGTTGTAGCCACGAGGAGTCCCGTCCGATCCGCCGGGAGCGTCTTGGGTTACGGTGACGGGCCGAAACTGCTGGTCGGAATCGGCTAGGTGCTCCCAAGTCTCGTCGGTCTCGTCCACATGGGTGTCGGAATCGATGATGGGCATGGGACCCCTTTCTTCAGGGAGAGTCGTGTGCCGGGTTCCTTTGGGCTAAGCCCGGTTCTTTCGGGCTAAGTTAGACGCATGCGGATACCCCGTCAACAGGCCCCCTGACAACAGACCCCTGACATTAGCCAATTGACAGCTCCGAGTCCTCCCGGCTAACCTCAATACACGGCAGGGGACTGACCCCTCAGGGTCACCCCTGCCCTTTCTTTTTGGTCCTATTGGAGAAGCGGAAAATGATTCGAAACGAACCCAACAGGCGGAATCGCGGCATTGCCGCCATAGCTGACCGGGTACGACCATGCGGCAATCGCGGCATGCTACAGATAGAAGGAAATTCGTTCCACCTACAGCCGGCGCCGCGTGCAGCTACGCCCATGCGGCAAGTTTCGGACTTCTCAGCTCCAAATCGCAGCCCGCATGTCACACTGTGCGATACAAGCCGGCGCCGACGAGGATCAGGCCCTATGCGCGCAGGAAATAGCCCAGCATGAAGGGAATTCCAATAATCTGCTGGTCTGGGATCTCGCCCAGTGTCCAGAGACCTGATAGTGATGTGTTGGTCGTGTCAGCGATGTGCTGCGCGAGGAGTGCACTGGTAACGGATAGCACGTTCGGCAGCTTTCGCACGGCGATCAGAAAGACCGATGATAGTGCATAAGCCGTGAGCACATCGCCATCCCCAGCCAGAGGTGGAGGACGTCGACTAGCTGCAGCGTGTTTCGCCACAGGTTTAGCACGACTACGCGTTCCTCTCCCGCTGGCGCCGATGGAGAAGGGGTTATGTAGAGGCGTCCGGAGGCGGGGGTGCACGGCCCGAAACATCCGGCATGCCAGCAATCCGATTTCACCCCATTAGCGCCCCCGCAAGTCCGGTATCATCGCCACGACATTGGGGGCATGGGAACAGCTGACCACGGTTGTTTTAGCAAGTCACGATGAGCAGACTATTTGACCCTTACGGGGCGCCCACCCAACCGTTGGCGGTGATATCGATGGTCTGCTCATTGGGCCCCGCGTACTTGACCTCGTAGTAGTAGTCGGCGCCATCCAAGGGAGCGTGGGAGGGAAGCTCTGCCGAGCCGACCGTCTGCAGCTTCTCGACGGTGCCCTCGAGGTCATCCACCTTGAAACCAAAGTGGTCGAAGCCCAAACGTCCGGCGGGGCCAACCATGCGTGCAGCCGACGGAAGGATGGCGAGGTTGATATAGCCATCAGTGAGGTAGACTCCCCCACCGGCTGGGCCAGCCACCTCCAAGTCAAAAACCTCTTGGTAGAACTTGGCCGTCGCCTCAGGGTCGTCAGTGAAGAGGGCCACATGCCTCAACTTGTCCATGATGCCTCCTTCGTATGAAGAGCTTGTGATATGACCGGATAGTAGCCTGCCATATCGGGTGCGTCAACGGCCGATGACCTTCGCCGGGGAGGTGTGCCCCTACCGGCAAAACCCTATCTATTTGTAATACAGGGCGATATAGGCGTGAAAGATGCCCAGTGCCGCTGCCACCACGGCCAGCGCTACGTGGATGGTCCCCCAAGATGCCATGTACGACCTGCTGCGAATCCTGACCCCGACGGGACTGGCCACCCCAACTACCATATTGCCCAAGAAAACCCAACTCAGCACCGCAAGGTACCCGTAGCCGATCTGTACGCTGTGAGCATAGAAGAGGAGCGGGACCAACACTGCGCTTCTTTGATGGAATGCCATCAAGCGGAGCGTATGCCATCCCTTGAGCCGCGCCAAGAAAAGGCACCACTGCCATCCGATATAAGCGAGCAGAGATGCGCCGGTGACATACTTGTAGACATCGACGGTCTGCAACTGGAACAACCACTCCCACCGGAGGTCGGCCGCATCTTGCGCGAGATAAAGGCAAAGTAGAACGATGCCAGCAAGCCTCCATTTCCATTCGGACAACCTGGAAAAGAGGTTCCTGCTACGGAAGATTCGAAGCGGGGGCGCGCCGAGACTTTTTATTTGGTCAGCGACGGGGTGGTCAGCGACGGGGTGGTCAGCGATGGCCACTAAGGGCTGTGTCCTGGTGGCAGTGCATACAGTAGCCAATCGTTGGCAGCGTGACCCGCCTGCCTTGGTGCTCTGTATGACAAGTGATGCATTCGTAGGCTTTGATGTGCTGTCGGGCTTCAGAAAAGCGAGGCTCAAGAAAGCGGGAAATCGGGTGCCGGTCATCGCGGCGCTCGTGGCACTCCAGACAGATCTTGCTGTTAACGTCCTCAGACCCGAAGCTGATGGCAGACTCTCGAAGCCCGAGCCAGTGGTAGATGTTGGAGCTAACCTGCTGCGGTGCGGTGCCCTCCGCAGTCACATGACATTCTTGGCAGCTGAGCCCCTCATGACCGGTGTTCATGGGCCCCTTCGCAACCAAGCTGTTCCTTTCCGGGAGCGAAAGAAACCCCGGCACCAGCGCACCAACCACAATTCCGGCAAGCAGCCCGACATACCGCCAGTGTGTCAACAGTGCTCTGATGAGGGTGGCTCTCATAGGGATTAGTATAAGTCAGGGACGCTCCTCGAAAGTGCCAGCCCGTTGCCCGAAATGAGCCCCGGGATGAACCCTTATGCAGCACCGTTACCGTGGGTATGTGCCAAGCTGCCCTTCCCTAAAACACGCCCCTCTCCTGAATTACCCGCCACACTTTCTCCTCCTTGGCAGGCATAGTAATGTCGGTGATGCCCAAGGGGGAGAGTGCGTCGGCTACGGCATTCATGATGGTGGCAGCAGAGGAGATGGTGGGGCTTTCGCCCATGCCCTTGGCACCAATGGGGTTATGGGGGCTGGGACTGACGGTGCTGTCGAGGATGAAGCTGGGCAGGTCCTCGGCAGTGGGCATGGCGTAGTCGAGGAAGGTGCCCGTCAGCATCTGCCCCTGCTCGTCCCACAGAGCCTCTTCCATCAGGGCGGGGCCGATGCCTTGCGCCAGCCCTCCATGCACTTGCCCCTCTACAATCATGGGATTGACCACCACGCCACAGTCGTCCACGGCAACGTACTTCTCCAAGGTCACCCGTCCCGTAGCAGGGTCGATGCTCACCAGAGCCACGTTGGCGCAGAATGGGAAGGTGTAGCCCGGCGGCTCCCAGTAGCAGGTAGCCTCCAAGCCACGCTCCATGTCGCTGACCATGGTGCGCACGCCGTATGCATGAGCACCTACTTCGGCCCAAGTGACCTCGCGGCTTGGGATGTCTTCGGCGACAAAGGTGCCTCCCTCCAAGACCACATGCTCGGGGTCGGTGCGCAGAAGTTCGGCGGCAATCTGTAGGGCCCGCTCCTTCACTTGGCGGCTGGCGTTGAGCAGAGCGGTGCCTCCCACCACCAAGGAGCGGCTAGCAAAGGTGCCCACGCCGGGAGGCACGACGTGAGTGTCGCCGTATATCACCTCCACATCGCTCACAGGTACACCCATCTCGTCGGCGACGATTTGTGCGAAACTGGTCTCTAAGCCTTGCCCGTGGGGCGACGAACCGGTGGCCACGGTCATCTTGCCGCTGGTCTCAACCCTCAGGAAGGCGCTCTCATACGAGGGGCGAGGCGTCAGGCCGCCGGACGGGCCAAAGCCGGAGGCGTCCACGGTCGTGGCGAGGCCGATGCCCACCAGTTCCCCTCGCTCGCGGGCCTGCCTCTGACGTTCTCGCAGGCCCGCGTAGTCGGCTACACCGAGGGCTTTCTCCAAGGTGGCGTGGTAATCCCCGCTGTCGTACACCAAGCCGGTCGGGGCGCGGTAGGGAAGGCTGTCGGCGGGCACCAAATTGCGACGGCGCACCTCGGCGGGGTCCAGTCCAAGCTCTCCCGCGATGAGGTCCATGACCCGCTCGACCACGTAGGAGCTGGCGTGCTGCCCATAGCCCCGGTAGGGACCGACAGGCACCTTGTTGGTGTAAATGCCATAGCTGTTCCAAGCCACGTTCCGCACTTGGTAGGCCCCTGCTATGCCCAAAGGGGTCAGGCCTCCCACCACTGACTGGGACGGCCCACGGCAGTAGGAGCCCATGTCGGTGTAGTAGTCCACCTTCAACCCGGTGAGCATACCGTCAGAGTCGTACGCCCCCTCCACGTACTGGACCTCGCCTCGGCCATGTACCGTGGTGGTGAAATGCTCCCGCCGCTGTTCGACCCACTTCACCGGCCGTCTCACATCCTTGGAGAGAATCGAGGCGATGATACTTTCAGAATAGGTGTCGACCTTCGCCCCGAACCCTCCTCCCACGTCTTGGGAGTAGATTCGGACACGGCTGTGGGGTATACCCAACATCACGGCTACATTGTCCCGTTCGAAATGGGGACTCTGAGTGCTGACCCAGATTTCGAGGTCGCCCGTGCCTCCATGGTAGTCGGCGACCACGGCACGCCCCTCCATGGAGTTGGGCACTAGCCGTGGCTCGACCAACCGCACCTTGACCACGCCGTGGGCCTCTTGGAAAGCCTTGGCAACATCGCCTGCTTCGTTGGACGCGTGGACTGCCACATTTGTGTTGAAGTCGGAGTGCACCAAGGGGGACCCGCTCTCCATGGCCTGCTCCATGTCGACCGCTGCCGGGAGCGCCTCGTACGCGACGTCGATCAGCTCCGTGGCGTCCCAAGCGTCGCCCAAGCTGGAGGCGACCACGGCGGCCACCGGCTCGCCCAAGTAGCGAGCGACATCGCCTGCCATGGGCCAGCGGGAGCGGGCGTTCATCCCGTCGCGCACACCGAACAGGCGGAACGTCGCGAGGCAGCGGGCGTTCACTTCTGCGCCTGTCATCACCGCAACAACGCCGGGATGCTCTTTAGCAAGCGAGGTGTCGACGGACAGGATGCGGGCGTGGGCATGTGGACTGCGCAGCACCGCCATATACACTGCATCACGAGGATGCACGTCGTCGGTGAACTTGCCCTGCCCGGTAATAAGACGCGGGTCTTCCTTCCGCTTAATCGATGCCCCGATCATTTTCTCCACCAAGATCTCACCCCCATCAGCAGGTTGGGGAGATTATAACGGGTGGAGTTCAACAGAAGTCCGGAAAAGCGCCCATGGAAGCGCAGCACACGATGGCTATCGGTCGGGAGAAGGGGAAGAGAAAGATGAGGACTAGGGGCTGATGCTAAGAAGAAGGAAGAGATTTGGAGCGGAAGATGGGATTCGAACCCACGACCCTCTCCTTGGCAAGGAGATGCTCTACCGCTGAGCCACTTCCGCTCAATAGGGCGCTTATTGGGGCGCTCGGCCGGCCTACAGGGAGGTGCCGAGGGACAGAGTCGAACTGTCGACACCGGCATTTTCAGTGCCGTGCTCTACCACCTGAGCTACCTCGGCCGGTACATTTATCTTAGTGGGGCCTCGCGCTGAGTGTCAAGCGAACACTCAAGCTCATAAGGGGGGTTGAGGTCCTACAGGCAAGCTGACCATCGTGCTCCTTCGGGGTGAAGGCCAGCATCCACGAGTCTTTCCAAGAGCGAACGAGACGCCCGCTCTGATCGCGCTAGCTAGTCTGCTCGGAGTCCTCGGGAGACTCGGCTGAGCCCTCCGCTTCCTGAGCCGCCAACTCCTCTGCTTCCAGCCGGGCGAATTCCTCCTCGAAGGCCGCGTCTTCATCGACGACAGGTGCTGCGACTGCGGCCGCGTGTGGCCGCGGGCCAGCCCACCTGCGCTCCTTGATGCGGGCGGCTCGCCCTCGCAGACCTCGGAGGTAATAAAGGCGGGCGCGGCGGACCAAGCCTCGGCGAACCACCTGTACGCCTTCCAGTCGCGGGGAGTAGAGGGGGAACACCCGCTCCACACCGATGCCGTAGGTGACCCGGCGCACTGTAAACGTGGCCCCGACTCCTCCACCACGGTTGCGGATAATCACGCCTTGGAACACCTGTACACGCTCGCGCTCCCCTTCTCGGACGCGGAAGCTGACGCGGACGGTGTCGCCGGGGGCGAAGTCTTCTACTTTGGGGTTACGTGTCACTGAGACCAAGGCTTGGGCTTGCATGGTCTACCTTCCTAATCACATTGGCCTATCACTGTGGCCCTTCGCTGAGGGGCAAATCGCTGCTCAACCGACAGATTCTAATGCCAAGCGCCCTGTATAACAAGGCGCATACTCCCTTATGGCGGGCAGATGAGAATCTGTGCCTAAGGAGGCGCGGCAGGAGAAGGAGCGTCCAGCTTACCCTGTACCGGAGCGGATGCTTTACCCGGGGCTTTCCAGGAAGGGCACGTCGTCGGGCTGTAGCAGGCCCGATTCAACGGCGAATTCGATCAAGTCTGGGCGGTGCCGCAGGGTGCGAAGCAGCGATTGCCTGCGTTTCCATTTGTCGATCTCTGCGTGGTTGCCCGACAGGAGCACATCGGGCACCGGCCACCCACGGTACTCGCTGGGGCGAGTGTAGAGGGGGTGCTGCAGAAGTCCCGTAGTAATGGAGTCTCCCTCCACCGAATCGGCGGAACGCACGGCGCCGGGCAGCAACCGGCAGATTGATTCCACCAACACCATGGCAGGAAGCTCGCCCCCGCTGAGCACGTAGTCTCCGATACTGACGACGTGCGTAGCCAAGTGCTCTGTTACTCGCTCATCGACTCCTTGATAGTGGCCACAGATGATTACGACGGCGGGCATCTGGGCCAGCTCGTACACCAATCCCTGATCGAGTCGCTTTCCTTGGGGGGATGTTAAGACTACAGCCGCGTCCTGCCCCAGTCGGTCCAGCGCCGCCTCCGTCGCCTCGAACACCGGCTCCGGTTTCATCACCATGCCCGAGCCGCCCCCGAACTGGTAGTCGTCGACGGAGCGATGGCTGTCATGAGCGTAGTCGCGGATGTCTGTGACGCCCAATTGCAACAGGCCGTTGGCCATGGCGCGCCCTACGATGCTGAGCTGTAGGGGTCCTGGGAACATGTCGGGAAAGAGAGTGAGGACCTGCACCTGCATGCGAGAGACTAGTGGCCTGTGGGATGGTCGGAGGTCTGCTCTTGCAGAATGTCCAAGGCGTGCCCTAAGACAGGCATGATGATTTCCAAACACTCGGTGACACCACGAGGGCTGCCCGGCAGGGTGACTATGAGTGTGTGACCCCGAATCCCTGCGACGGACCTGCTGAGCATTGCCATAGGAGTCTTGGAAAGGGTGCCCGCGCGCATGGCCTCGGCCAAGCCGGGTACGGGCCGCTCAATCACGGTCTCGACCGCTTCCGGCGTCACATCCCGGGGACTCAGTCCGGTTCCTCCGGTCGTCACAATCAAGTCCACCTCACCACTGTCGCTCCAAGATGCCAGCCTGTCGGCAATCATCTCCCTGTCATCCGGTACCACCTCATACCTGACCTGCTGATAGTCAGGCACCGACAACAGCTCAGATATGGCGCGGCCGCTGGTGTCTTCACGGGCGCCGTGGAAGCCGGAGGTGCTTATGGTAAGTACGCCAACGGAGCGCATCTTCCCTCCTGAACGAATGATAGCACAGGATTCCGAGGGTCAGGGCCGTAGCTTGCCATGGCCATATTCTAACTAAGACTTAAGAAAGTCTTAAAAAGTTTCTATCTTTAAGCTTGAAATCTATATCATCTAGCCTTTATCGTCGTTGTTACGAACAACGGCCCAGTAACTCATTTGCGGCCCGCCCATCCCAGCTGCATTAGTTATGGGATTAGGCGAAATATTAAATTAGCCGCATGCTAAGCCTAATAGGCTGCCTACTTGCAGCCTATTAGGCGCCCCATTGGCAGTAGGAGACGGCAATTGACCCTCGTGGCGCCAATTATTGGCCATCCTGCGAAGGCTACGCAACCCGTAGCCCGGCGAGGTGATGTCATGGACCCAGTGGTCCTACACCAGCCGGTACTGGTGCAAGAGGTGCTGGATGCCCTCGCAGTGGCCCCGGTCAAGACGTATGTAGACGGCACCGTGGGCCAGGGCGGCCACTCGGCCGCCATCCTAGCCCAAGCCGGAACCGATGGTCGAGTCTTGGGGCTGGACTTGGATACCGACGCGTTGGAGTCGGCAAAGGTACGGCTGGCCACATTGCAAGGCACAGCATTCCTGATGAAGCACTCCTACTCGCACATGGACGAGGCCGCCGCAGGACTGGGAATGGCCGAGGTCGACGGCGTTTTGCTGGACTTGGGGCTTTCGTCGATGCAACTGGAAGGCAGCGGGCGCGGGTTCAGTTTTCGGCGGGACGAGCCGCTGGACATGCGGTTCGACCCCACCACTGGCCTGACGGCGCAGGAGATGGTCAACACGTATTCGCTGGACGACCTGACCGGCATCATCTCCCGCTACGGCGAAGAACCGCGGGCCCGGGCCATTGCCCGGGCCATCGTTCAGGGCCGCCCCTTCTCCTCCTCTCAGGAGTTGGCACAGGTCATAGCCGGTGTGGCTGGCAGGCCACGCCGAGTTCACCCTGCCACCCGTACATTCCAAGCCCTGAGGATGGCGGTGAACGCTGAGTTGGACAGGCTGCGGGCTGGGATTCAGTCGGCCATCGGGCTACTGAAGCCCACAGGCAGGCTGGTGATCATCAGCTACCACAGTCTGGAAGACCGGATCGTGAAGCAGGCGTTTGCTCACGAGGCGAGGGATTGCGTGTGTCCTCCGCGGATACCTATATGCGTCTGCGGGCACTTAGCCACCCTTCGTATCTTGACCAGAAGACCCATTACCCCATCGACGAAGGAGGTGCAGGCCAACCCCCGCAGTCGCAGCGCACGCCTGAGGGCGGCGGAGAGGCTGCCGGGACAGAACGGTGACCCAACCAGTGAGGAAGTAGTGAGGGAGGATCGTGGCTAGCGACACCTTTTACGCAGCAGTAGACATAGGAACAACCAAGACTTGCGTCATCATCGCCCGGCTCGCAGACGGCAACAACCTGAAGGTTACGGGGGTGGGATACGTCTCCACCAAGGGATACTCCCGCGGGAGAGTGGACAATCCCCATCAATTGCAGACTGCTCTCAAAACAGCGATAGGCGACGCCTACCGTTACTTTGGCCGTGAGGTCAGCACAAACGTCTACACCACCATATCGGGCGATGCAATCAAGTGCTTCAACTCCGAAGCAGAGATGACCGGGCTCCGTTCCAAGGGCCCAGTGGGCTACGCGGAAGTGACCAAGCTGGTCGGCTCTTGCCACCCCGATTCCTCGAACGGGCATTCGGTGCTGCACGTCATCCCCATCGAGTACGAGGTCGATGGCTTGGGCGGCGTGAGGAATCCGGTGGGCCTGCAAGCAGAGCAGGTGCGCGTGAGCTCCCATGTGGTGGTCTGCGATACCAAACATGTGCAGGACATCGTAGGCGTGATGAGCGGGTGCAAGCTGCCACCACACAGCCTGGTGGCCCAGTCTCTGGCTTCCGCCGAGGCAGTGCTCACGGAGGGCGAGAGAGAGTTGGGCGCAGTGCTGCTGGACATGGGCGGCGGGACCACCGACTTGACCATTTTCCGGAATGGCAACCCTTGGTTCAGCTCCGTCATCCCCTTGGGCGGGATGCAGATGACCAACGACCTAGCGGCCTGCCTCGATCTGCCGCCGGATGTGGCCGAGGAAGTCAAGCTGGACTGGGGCCATGTCATGCCCCAAATGTTGGACCCCAACGAAGAGGCCACCATACCGGGAATCGATGGCAAGCCTGATTGGAACATCTCACGACGGTCCATATGTCAGCCGCTGCACGACCGTCTGGAGGAAATCCTGCAGCTGGTGTTGCTACGCATGCAACAGGCCGGCCTGAGAAATCTCCCACCGGGAGGGTTGGTGGTCACAGGTGGATGCGCAGAGATGCCCGGCTTCGAAGAAATGCTCCACTCGATGGTAGGCAAACCTGCCCGTGTTGCTTGGCCAACGGATGTGGCGGGCCTGCCCAGCCACCTAGCGCGGCCCGCTTTTGCGGCCCCTCTGGGCACTCTGATCTGGGGCGCCAAGCACGAGGGACGCAAACGCACTTACAACGGGACCGATGCCTCCTGGTTGGAGAAATTAACATTTAGGCGGGGGAGGCGAGAGAGCCACGAAAAGGAAATGGCCCTTGTCACCCGTCGGTAGTAGGAGGGAACAGTGACCATTAGCACCAACGGCCCCAACCACAGCATGGTTGCCACGCAGCCTTATACAGCGCAGCCTATCCCAGCGTTTGCCCCTGCCCCGAGCGCGGCTTCCGAGGCCAAGCCCTACGCTGCGGGCATGCCCGTTCTAAGGGTCTTTGGCGTAGGCGGAGGCGGCTGCAACGCCGTCGAGCGAATGTGCCAGGAGAACCTTGGGGTGGTGGAATACTTCGGTATCAATACCGATGCCCAGCACCTCGAGCGGTCTCGCATCGGCAACCGCATCGCCATCGGGGAGTCCATTGCTCGCGGCTTGGGAGTGGGCGGAGCTCCCCAAATGGGAGCGTTGGCCGCCGAGGAGAACATCGAAGAATTGACCCAAGCCGTCTCCGGCTCCGACATGGTGTTTATTGCTGCCGGAATGGGTGGCGGTACCGGCACGGGCGCAGCCCCTGTCTTAGCCCGCATAGCCAAGAACTCCGGCGCTCTGACCGTGGGCGTGGTCAGCCGCCCCTTCTCGTTCGAGGCCGCCGTGCGCCAGAAGAACGCCGAGGAGGGCATCGACCGTCTACGAGAGCATGTGGATACCCTCATCATCATCCCCAATGATCGTCTGCTCCAGATTGAGGACCGTGGAGCCAGCGATTTCACTTGGGATGAGGCCCTCAATCTGGCCGATTCGGTATTGTTGCAGGGCATCCAGGCTATCGCTGAGGTGGTAACCGTGCCGGGCGAAATCAACGTGGACTTCGCCGACATCAAGGCCATCATGGCCAACGGCGGCAGCGCCTGGCTGGCCATAGGCAGGGGCGAAGGTGCCCATCGGGCTAGGGACGCTGCCCAGATGGCCGTCCAGAGCCCTCTGCTGGACATTGACCTCGAAGGAGCCAAGCGGGTGCTCTTCGTTGTCACCGGCGGCCCCGACATGACCCTGAAGGAGGTCTACGAGACTTCTGCCGTCATCCACGAGGTCGCCGACCCCGACGCCAACATCATCTTCGGGACATGCAAGGACCCGACGATGACCGACCAGATCAAGGTCACCATGGTGGCCTCGGCCTTCCCCATGCAGGGCGATGGACCAAGCCCCGCAACGACGTATGAGGAGCCGCTCCCAGACCTGCACAAGGCCATGAGCGTACCTCCCAGCGAGGACCCCACCGATTGGCAGGTGCCCAGCTTCCTGCGCCGGGAGGCCCAGCGCCGCCGTAAGGGGATATCCGGCTAACATCCGAGACCGGGGCGAGACCGGGGCGTAACCGGGGTCCCGAACGATGGCCCCCCAGCTATAAGTTAGTTTCCAGGCTATGAGTAAAATTCCGGGCCACCGGCCCGACCCGCTCTAGCTCATCGACCTTCCGGTGGCCGGGAACTGAGCCAGGCCGCAGCTCTTAAGAGCTGCGGCCTGGATTTTATATGGCCCCCGAGCCCTCGGTCCTGCCTCCACTCAACCTCTCTGTCCTATTCCAGTCCACATATCGTATCCTATGCATACAGCCCCACAACTTCTAGTGTTTTCAGTGACATTTACCCCTTGACACCTCAAGGAATGGGCATGTTAGAATCCCGCCCTGCCCCACAAGATATTGTGGTGTGGTAGACCAGGATGGCTAGATAGGCCAAGGTATCCCATATGAAAGCCCTAGGCTATGAGACCTCGATATGCATTGCCCTTACTGCGGTCACGAGGACTCGAAGGTAACGGACTCGCGCAACGCCGAGAACGGCGTACGTCGGAGGCGCGAGTGTACACGCTGTGGGCTCAGGTTCACCACCTATGAGAGGGTCCAGTCCACTGCCCTGCTGATCGCCAAGCGGGACGGCCGACGCGAGGACTACAACCGAGAGAAGCTGATTAACAGTGTACGCACTGCCTGTACCAAGAGACCCATACCCAATCGTGATATGGAAAAGCTAGTAGACGACATCGAGGGCGAGTTGCAGAAGCTGGGCAACGCAGAAATACGCTCCACAGCCGTCGGAGAGATGGTGATGGACCGCCTGCGCAATTTGGACCGGGTGGCCTACATTCGATTCGCCAGCGTCTACCGCGACTTCCAGGACTTGGAAAGCTTCGAGGAAGCAGTGCGCGACCTGCGAGACGAGCCCGACCAACTGACGCTCATGGAGGGCACACCGCCCCTAACGCAGCCGCGTCGTCGTAGCAGGCGTACCGGCGGTCAGCCTCAAGGCAGGACCTCGGAAGCCTAACCAGCACAACCCTTGGAGGATTGATGGCTAGGATCAGCCCAAGCAAGAAAACCGTTTCCGTCAGGCCCAATACCCGCAAGACGGACGGCAAGCCACAGCGGGTCCGGCGCCCCAAGAGGGCTACGCACTAAAGGAGAGCCAACAAGAATGCCTCCAGACCACTCGGCAGCTTTGGGTTTGCCTACCCAGTCAGTCGGTCTCTCAAATAGCATTGTGACCTTTCAGGCGCTAGCGAATCAGGTCTCACAGCAATATGCGCCCTATTTCAAGACCATGAACACGCTAGCGAATCAGGTCTCACAGCAATATGCGCCCTATTTCAAGACCATGAACACGCTAGCGAATCAGGTCTCACAGCAATATGCACCCTATTTCAAGACCATGAACGCGCTAGCGAATCAGGTCTCACAGCAATATGCGCCCTATTTCAAGACCATGAACACGCTAGCGAATCAGGTCTCCCAGCAATATGCGCCCTATTTCAAGACCATGAACACGCTAGCGAGTCAGGTCTCACAGCAATATGCGCCCTATTTCAAGACCATGAACACGCTAGCGAATCAGGTCTCACAGCAATATGCGCCCTATTTCAAGACCATGAACACGCTAGCGAATCAGGTCTCGCCAAGGCACACTCATACCCTCGGTGCCAAGTTTGCTGAGGCAATGGCCCATTCCTTCCCCCTAGCACCACTAGCTGTGCGCATGAGCTCGCTTGACCCTAAAACGGAAATCACGCCAGCCCGTGCGATAGTGCGGATCAGTAGACAAGCTTCCCAACAGGGTCCTGAACAGACCTTGTACATATTCGATATTCAAATAACCAATACTCACATACTCACCACAACCCGACAATTGTTTGCGGACAAGTATTACGCCATTGCCGTGGAAAAGGCGTTCGTTTGTTTCGAGAACACCGTAAAGGAACTGTCTGGTATCCGAGACAGGACTGGGGCCGATTTGATGTTTAAGGTCTTCAACACTAAAACGCCAGTCCTTAAGCTCAACGAACTCATTTCCGATTCAGACAAGAATGAACAAGAAGGCTATATGCATATGTGCGCTGGAGCCATGCAGGCGGTCAGGAATCCTCGAGCACATGCCCACGCTTTCGTCGACTCACCGGACACCGCCCTCAAACTGTTGGCTTGGGCAGACTATCTGATGCGCATCCTTGCTGAGACCACCTACTGCCCACCTGAAGCAAATTAGCGCAGAAGAAAAGGATCCAGCATGACCATCACCAGCTCCGACCTCGCACCAACAAACACTTCCACTGTCCGTCAGCGGGTAATGGAGGCGCTTGTGGGCGACGGTCTGATGGACCCCGCCGGCGGTCCCAAGCCACGTCTGACGTCCAATGCCGAGGTTGTCCTGCGGCGACGCTACTTGGCTAAGGACCGCGAGGGGAAGCCGATCGAAGAGGTGGACCAGATGTTCCGCCGCGTGGCGCGGAACTTGGCTGAGGCAGACCGGCTTTACGGGGCCAGCGATGTAGAGACCTCCGCCACTGAAGAAGAGTTTTATAAGGCGATGAAGGGCATGGAGTTCCTGCCCAACTCGCCTACGCTCATGAACGCCGGACGCGAGTTGCAGCAGCTTTCGGCCTGTTTCGTCCTGCCGGTTAAAGACTCCCTCGATTCGATTTTCGAGATGGTGAAGGCCACTGCTCTTATCCATAAGAGCGGAGGTGGCACGGGGTTCGCTTTCAGCCAGTTGCGTCCTTCAGGCGATGTGGTGGGCTCCACCGGTGGCATCGCCAGTGGGCCGGTCAGTTTCATACGCGCCTTCGACACTGCCACCGATGTGGTGAAGCAGGGAGGCACACGGCGTGGCGCCAACATGGGCATCCTAAAAGTCACCCATCCCGACATCATGAAGTTCATCCACTCCAAGGAGGACGGGCAGAACCTCTCAAATTTCAACATCTCGGTGGCCGTCACCGAGGAGTTCATGCTGAAGGCTAAGCGTGGCGAGGAGTACGACCTCATCAACCCGCGCACCGGTGCCGTCTCCGACCGGCTCAACGCTAGGGAAGTGTTCGACGAACTGGTGGACATGGCTTGGAAGACGGGCGACCCAGGCATCATCTTCTTGGACAGGATAAATCGCGACAACCCCAACCCACAGCTGGGTGAGATTGAAAGCACCAACCCCTGTGGCGAGCAGCCCCTGCTGCCCTTCGAGTCCTGCAACCTCGGCTCGCTCAACCTGGCCCTGATGCTCAAGGCTACACCCGAGGGCGCCGTCATTGATTGGGGACGCCTGGAGCGGGCAGTCGACACCGCGGTCCACATGCTGGACAACGTGGTCGACATGAACCATTACCCGCTGCCTGAGATTGACGAGATGAGCAAGGCCACCCGTCGCATCGGCCTCGGTGTGATGGGCTTCGCCGACATGCTCCTGCAGATGGGCATACCCTACGCCTCGGAGGAGGCCCTAGAGACTGCCGAGCAGGTGATGGAGTTCATCCACCAACAGACTCATCGAGCCTCGGCAGCACTGGCAGCCCAGCGCGGCTCCTTCCCCGCTTGGGAGGGCAGCATCTACAACCGCAACGGCAACTCGCAGCCGATGCGCAACTCGGCCCCCACCACCATCGCGCCCACGGGCACCATCAGCATCATCGCTGGCTGCTCCTCAGGCGTTGAGCCTCTGTTCGCGCTCAGCTATGTGCGCAACGTGATGGACAACGACCGGCTGGTTGAGGGCAACCCCTTCTTCGAGGCAGTGGCCAAGCACGAAAGGCTCAACTCGGATGACTTGGCTGGTCTCATGGAGCAACTAGCCCAAACGGGCAGCTTGCCCGACATTGAAGGCATACCGGAATGGGTGAAGGAGTTGTTCATCACCTCCCACGACGTCACGCCCGAATGGCATGTGAGGATGCAGGCGGCATTCCAGAGGCATACCGACAACGCTGTGTCCAAGACCATCAACTTCCCCAGCGAGGCAAGCATCGAAGACATCTCGGAATCGTATATGCTGGCCTTCAAGGAGGGGTGCAAAGGCATCACCATCTACCGCGACGGCAGCAAGGACAACCAGGTGCTGAGTCCCGGTCAGGGCCAGCAGACTGCCGTCGAGGCAGCCCCAGCCGCAACGCAACCCCTGATGCCACGTCCCCGGCCTCAGGATATGGAGGGGCGCACCGAGCGCATCCGAACGGGCCACGGCAACATGTACATCACTATCAACTTCGATAACGAGGGCTCGCCCTTTGAGGTCTTCAGCCAGTTGGGCAAGGCTGGAGGCTGCGACTCGGCCCAGTTGGAGGCCATCTCGAGGCTGGTGTCCCTATCGCTGCGGTCGGGCATCGACCCCGAAGCAGTAATGGAGCAGTTGCGTGGGATTACCTGCTGCCCCGCTTGGGACCGTGGAGTGTTGGTACGCTCCGCACCGGACGCAGTAGCCCTGTCTCTGGAGCACGCCCTGAGCCAAGGCCCGCCACGCGAGGCGGTGCAACTCAAGCTGGCAGGCTCCCGTGACGTGGACGCCGCTTGGGCTGGTATGCTTGAGACACGCACCAACTGCAACGGCGCGTTGACTCAGGGAGCGTCGGCCCACGGCAATACTCCCAACGAACGGAACCGCTGCCCCGACTGCAACGGTCCTCTGGCCTTCCAGGAAGGCTGTCTACTCTGCTCCAGCTGTGGCTGGAACCGGTGCGGGTCGTAGGTTACAGTGATAATGGTTTGGCAATTCCTGGAAGCTTATATGCGAGAAAAAGGGCGCACGCTGTCTCGAGTGGCGATGGCGGCGGGTGTGCATGAACTGTACCTCTTTTGGCAATCCGGGGCTACAGTACCATACCTTAGCCTCAAGGAACTGGCCAGGTTAGAACAGGCGGCTGGATTAACCCCCGGCTTGTTAACTTCCCTAATGAATTTTGAAGGTGAACTTAGCTCTGAGGAAGCTTTTGCCTTAGCTCGTGCGTTCCTCAAGCGACATGGTGCGGTGCCTGGGCCCAGTGACTTCCCCAGCATCCTAGACGTAGTACGGAATCCAGTACAGAAAGCCTCCAGCATAGAAATGGAGGATTGCTGGTATTGTGACACTCCATACCCAGGTAAAGGCCGGTGCCCCGAATGCTACCATACACGATAGCTGCGGCATGAAGACAACAGTCAAACAAAAAACACTCAGCCTAAAGCCTGAGCTAGACGAAGCTGATGCTCTAGCCCAGAGATTCTTTAGTAATTCGGTATCATACCAACATGGATTCGTGACTTGGCAAGATATGGTGAGCTTTGCAGAGACGTGTGGAGCAATCTGCGTCGTGAAGAAGCCATTGAGTTTGTCCGGTCTGTCAATGCCAATAGGCGACACTTGGGCCATCATAATCAACGAAGGAGAGCCTCCGGAGCGTCAGCGATTTACCCTCGCCCACGAAATAGCACATCTCTTTATGACGAAGGAGATGCAGAGGCAAGTATGGCAGGCAACCCCGTCTGGCCCTGGAGACACTGCGCGCAAAACCATCGAGGGCTTTTGCGACAACCTCGCGGCGCGCATCCTGATGCCCAAGCCACTACTTTCAACCGACTTGGAAGGTAAAAGCTTGGCGCCTGACCTTCTGGTGAACCTCGCATGGAAGTACGGGATATCTTTACGCGCCTTCTCCATTCGCGCCGTTGAGATGCTGAATGGTGACCACCATGTTGCCAAATGGGACAAAGTGTCCGACCAGAAGGGCCAACAGCATCTGTATCGCAAGTGGCGGGCAGCGGCACGCGGAATGAAAAACCTCATGCCTGAGACGACCACTATGCGCTCTCCTGTCGGTGAGTTGTTCGAAAATTGTGTGCTCCGTAGTTCCGGATCCTATTCTGGTGAAATCGTCCGTGAGACCAAGCGAGAAAATTTGGTAATGCAAGGCTGGCTGCTACACCGCGGGCCTAGTCCGTCAGTGTTGGCGGTCACTCATCGAATCAAGCTTGGAAGGGAGCCATCTCCAGTGAGGGCATGAGACCTGAATGCAAAGGCCTGTGCCTCCATTTAACTTAGAAATTGTCCTGTCCCTCCTTTCGGGGGCCCCTGGTTCCTCCCACCGGGGGCCCCTCCTTTTTGTGGCTCGCTATATGTTAGAGTAGTCCGACGAATCAGCCGAACGAGCAGCTTGGAGGCATCGATGGCGGACCAGCGGAAGCCGGTGGTGGCCGTGACTATGGGAGATCCCTGCGGCATTGGACCGGAGGTGATCGCCAAGGCTCTAGCGTCGCCGGACGTGTACGAGAACTGCCGCCCGCTGATTATCGGTAACGGATGGTGTATGGAGCGGGCCTTGGAGCTTGTGGGGTCCGACCTGAAGCTGCACCAGACCACCATTCCCCTCGAATCCAACGGGGCCGCGGGCACAGTGGAACTGCTGGACCCAGGCAACCTGAACGTCGAGGATGTTACCGTGGGCCAGATTTCGCCCGTCTGTGGCAAGGCGGCTATGGAGTGGGTTGCCTCTGCCGGGAAACTGGCCATGGCAGGCGAGGTGGACGCCATCGCCACTGCTCCGGTCAACAAGGAAGCCGCCAGTCTGGGGGGCTATAGCGCCATCGGCCATACAGAGCTGTTCCAAGAGATGGCGGGCTCACCCACTGTCGCCACCATGCTGATGTCCGGCAGCCTGAGGGTGGTGCATCTGACCACCCATCGCTCGCTGAGGCGGGCGCTCGACTACGTGACCAAAGACCGTATCCTCTCCTTCCTGGAGTTGACCCACGAGACGTTTGGGCGTTGGGGCATGCCCAACCCGCGCATCGGCGTGGCCGCGCTGAATCCTCACGGTAGCGACGGCGGACTATTGGGACCCGAGGAGGGCGAGGAAATTGGCCCCGCAGTGGAGGCAGCAAAAGCCGCAGGTGTCAACGCCACAGGGCCGGTGCCCGCCGACAGCGTATTTCACCAAGCCATCAGTGGCAGGTACGATGTGGTGCTGGCCATGTTCCACGATCAAGGCCACATCCCGGTGAAGGTGCATGGCTTCGAGCGCAGCATCACCGCCAACTTGGGGCTGCCCTTCATACGCACCTCCGTCGACCATGGGACCGCCTTCGACATCGCGGGACAGGGAGTAGCTGACCACCTGAGCATGATCGAGGCCATCAAGCTGGCCCAAACCTTCGCCCGTGGGCAAGGCTTGAGCGAATGAACCCCCGGCGCAACACCTTCGCCCGCAGGCGGGGGGTGGGAGAATGAACCCCAATGTTATAATTTGTCTAAGATTGCAGGCTAGCTACTCTTGCCTGATAAGAGGTGAGATTTGAGGCTGTCATTCATCGGCGGCGGTGCCATGGCCGAGGCCATAATTCGCGGAGTTTTGGACAAGGGCATCGCCCCCGCTTCCAACATATCCGTGGGCGAGGCCATTGAGCCGCGCTGCGAGGTGCTACGCCAGACCCACGGCGTGACTGCTACCACCGACAACCTGGAGGCTGCTCAGTCGGGCGACTTGGTGGTGTTGGCAATAAAGCCTCAGAACCTGCCCGAGGTGCTGGGGCAACTCAGGGGCCGTTTGGGGCCACAACAGGCTGCCCTCTCCATTATCGCCGGAGCCAAGATGTCCACCATCACCCAAGGGCTGGACCATGCCTCGGTGATACGCGTCATGCCCAATACCCCTGCCCAGATCGGCGAGGGCATCAGCATGTGGACCTGCTCACCCAAAGTCGACCGCGATATGCGGGAGCAGGCTGGTGCGGTGCTGAGCACGATGGGCCCCCACATAGAGGTGGACGACGAGAAATATATGGACATGGCCACGGCCCTCAGCGCCAGCGGGCCCGCCTACGTATTCACCTTCATTGAAGCCCTCATCGATGCTGGCGTACATCTAGGGTTGCCACGCGAAATGGCCCGGTTGCTAGCCTTGCAGACAGTGATTGGCAGCGCATTGTTGACCAAGCAGACAGGCAAACACACTGCCGAACTGCGCGACATGGTCACTTCCCCCGGGGGCACCACTGCCGAGGCCCTTTTGGCCTTGGAACAGGGAGGCTTCCGTGCAACGGTGAGCAACGCTGTCATAGCGGCCTACAGGAAGTCGGTCGCACTCGGCGCGAAAGAATGAGTTGACGCCTTGATTCTGGTCTCCATAGTCAAGGCATTCATCATTGTCCTAATCATAGCCATATTCGCTAGGACGATACTGTCTTGGTTCCCCACGGCCAATACTCTGAACCCGTTGGTGGCCCTCATATACCAGTTGACCGAGCCAATTCTCCAGCCCCTGCGTAAGATTGTGCCGCGGATGGGCATGTTTGACCTCACGCCGACAATCGCGCTGTTGGTACTGTTCCTGGTTCTTACATTGCTGGGAGGGGTGTGATAGCTTCACCCTCTTACTGGCGAAGGAGCGGGTAGATTACCTGGATTCAACGGGCGTACTTCGTAATTGTGATGGTGTCGCTCGGTTTCTGGGCATGGCGTGAATGGCCTGTCCCGTTGAAGGCAGGGGCTGCCGTTGATATCATGGGTGCGTCCGTAGGTAGTGCTGTATTGGTCATCTTATGGATAGAGGTAGCAGCCGATATGATAATGGCAGCAAGACGAATCAAGAAAGCTCGCGAAGAGGCACGCGAAGAGGCACGCGAAGAGGTCATCAAGGCGCGCGAAGAGGCACGCGAAGAGGCGCGCGAAGAGGTCATCAAGGCGCGCGAAGAGGCCCTGAAAGAAGGGTTCGAGCAAGGGCATAAGGAAGGGTATGAGGAGGGGCTGAGGGATGCGGAGGCCCGGCGTAATGGTCCCTCGTCTGATGCGGAGCGGGACAAGGACGGATAGGCTATCCTTGGCCCCCAGTGCCCACCAGCCCCTCTTGTTGACGGGCCGCAGAGCCGACCGATACAATCGGCACACCATACAGGTACAGGTGCGGGGGTATGAACCAGAAAGAGTTACTAAAAGGCAATACGGAGACATTGCTCCTGTCCCTGCTCACCCAAGAAGCGATGTACGGCTATCAGATCGTCAAGGAGATGGAGCGTCGCAGCAGCGGTTACTTCCAGTTCAAAGAAGGCACTCTCTACCCAGCGTTGCACAGGCTGGAGGAGGCCCGCTTGGTGGAGGGACGCTGGGAAGAGGCGAACATGGGGACGCCACGACGCTACTATCACATCACGGCTAAGGGCGAGCGCGTTCTGTCGGAACGGACCAAGGAATGGAGAAAGTTCGCCACAGCAGTCAACGCGATAATGGTTGCACAGCCTCAGTAGCGAGAAGCCGATGAGGTAGCGTCCGTTGGACCAAGAGATACGCCCCTACCTACGCAGCCTCGCAAAAAGGCTGAGGCTGGATCCTACAACTCAACGCGGTATTCTGCTTGAACTCCAGAGCCATCTGGAGGACAAGGCCCGCGATCTTCAGGATGCGGGCGCATCCCGCAAAGAGGCGCTGGAGCGCGCCACCCAGTATATGGGCAAGCCCGGCGTCATCGCGGAGAAGATATATGCCATCCACAGCCGGGGCAGTTGGCGCGACATTCTTCTCGCCACCGTCCCCCATCTGCTGCTGGCCGCCCTCTTTGCACTCAATCTCTGGACCCGTTACGCCCTGCTGGTGGTGGTGTTCCTAGGTGTGGCTATGGTGGCCATCCAGTGTTGGCGCAAGGACAAGCCCAAGTGGAGCTACTCTTGGCTGGGGTACTGTATGGCGGCACCTGCCATCTCCTGGCTGCTGGCCACCATGGCCTTGGGCTACGGAGCGTGGATCTTTGTGACCACGGGCGGGCTACCCCTTACACCTGCGCTTTATCTCCTCATATTGGCCTACATACCCTTCTCGCTGTGGATAATGGTGCGAGTCGTGGTGCCCGTGGTAAGGCAGGACTGGCTGATGGCGTCCCTTTGCGCCCTACCTTTCCCGTTTCTCACCACCTGGCTTCTTTTCTTCAACTCCCAAGGCAATTTGTGGGGACAAGACAAGACAAGCCTGCGAGAGACCGATGGGGACCGTGCTCTGGTATTCCTAGCACTGGCCATGACCACGGGTGCCTTCTTCATGATCGGCAACCGATTATTGAAGATCGGTCTGCTGACGGTCTCCACGGCCTTGATGGTCGCCTTCACCGTGGTATCGATACCAGTGAGCTTCGGCATACTGGCCGCTATCCTCATAATCCTAGCGTCGATAGCCTTCTTGCTGAGCCCCGCGGTGTTGGGCTCGAAACTGGAGAACGAGGACGAGGCCATAGACTTCATTGATGGCGGTGAGGCTCAGCCCAGTTGGTCGCCCAACGCCAGGTAGCAGTCGTAGTCGATAGCAGCGCCTGCCTACCGGCCGCCATGCTCGACCAGTGGAAGGTCACCGTCGTACCCCACACGCTAATGATTGACGACGCCATCCTCCGGGACGGGGTCGATGTCGACCCCGTCGAGTTCTACAAACTACAGCGTCAAGGCCTGAAAGCGGTCACCACTTCAGCCCCCAGTCCCAGAGCCTTTCACGAAGCCTTCACCCATGCCCATTCCATTGCCCCTGATATCCTGTGCATCGTGGTAGCCTCGCGCTTCAGCGCTGCCTACGACGCTGCACTAGTGGCGAGGACGACCGCTAGCCGGGCCATCCCCAGCCTACGCGTACATGTGCTGGACAGCTGTACTGCTGCCGGGGCCGCCGCCCTTCTGGCCTTGGACGCAGCTCGACAGGCCTGCTCTGGCCTCTCGCTAGACGCCATAGTGCAAAGTGCCGAGCGGACCATCCCGAACCTGCGCCTCCTTGCAACTCTGAACGATCTCAGCTATCTGCGAGCCAGCGGCCGGGTAGGCCGGCTCGCATTTTCGGCAGCATCGGCCCTGCACATCAATCCAGTATTCGAGTTGCGCCAAGGCGAACCCCTAGTGCTCACCAAACCTCGTAGCCGCGCCCGTGCCATAGTTCAAATGGTGGACCACATGAAGACAATCGCCGGCAATAGCACTTTACGTGTCAACATTATGGAAGCGGACACCGCCTCTGAGGCCGATGCCCTGCGACATGCCATCGGGGCGCAGTTCAACTGCCGTGATCTCTTCATCAGCCAGATGACTCCCGTCATAGGAGCCCACACGGGGCCAGGACTGTTGGGCGTGGCGTTCCATCCGGAGGTGGAGTAGCCGCCAAGTCGCGCAAGGAGGACTCGCTACCTGAGCGTATAATGGCCGCACCGAGCAGTGGCCCTAGAGTAATGGCATCAACCAAGAAGAATGCCGTTCGCCCTGGGGCACTAAGGCAGAAGTGAATAGATTTAGGATGAGGAGACAGGATATATGCGCATCACCGTAACCCACGGGGACGTAACCCAGGCCTCGACCCCTGCACTCATCATCAATCTCTTTGAGGGTGTAACTCATCCAGGTGGTGCTACAGGCGCAATCGACCTCCCCTTGGATGGGGCCATCTCTCAGCTTATATCTGAGGGGGAGACCAAGGGTAAGAAGGGCGAGATGACCCTAGTGCATACCTTTGGCCGCGTTGCCCCTTCTCGTGTGCTGGTCGCTGGCTTGGGCAAAGAGGTCAACTTCAACGTGGACACCATCCGTGAAGTGACAGCGGAGGCATGTCGATTCCTGCGCCGTCGTGGCATAACCTCCGCGAACACCATTGCCCACGGCGCGGGCAACGGTGGCATCAGCCCGAGCGAGTCGGCCCACGCCATCGCCGAGGGAGCGTCTCTCGGGCTTTACCGCTTCACCGAGTACAAGAGCCGGGACGACGACAGCCGAAACGAGCTGGAAGAGCTGTCGATAATCGAGAACGACGCCTCCAAGCTGGACGAGCTCCGGCAGGGAGCGCAACAGGGCACCGATATGGCGGAGGGGGTCTCACTGACCCGGGACATGGTCAACGCGCCCCCCAATGTGATGACCCCCACCCGAATGGCGGAAATCGCCATGCAGATGGCCGCCGTAGAGGGGTTGGAATGTACTGTACTCGAGCGTCACGACATGCAAGAGCTGGGCATGGGAAGCTTCTTGGGAGTGGCCCAAGGCAGCGTGGAGCCACCCAAACTGATTACCCTCCAGTACCGTGGCGACCCCGACAACCCCGGAAACAATCTGGGCCTGCTGGGCAAGGGCATCACTTTCGACAGTGGCGGACTCTCCCTGAAGACCGCCCAAGGCATGGAGGATATGAAGCGCGACATGGCAGGCGGAGCGTCGGTCATGGGTGCGATGAAGATGCTGTCTCGCCTCCAGCCCAAGATCAATATCACCGGCATCATCGGGGCCACCGAGAACATGCCGGGAGGCGAGGCGCAACGTCCCGGCGACATCGTTCGCACCATGGGCGGGAAGACCATCGAGGTGCTGAACACCGACGCTGAGGGCAGGCTCGTGCTGGCGGATGTCATGTGCTACGCCAAGCATCTCGGTGTTAAGCGAATGGTCGACATCGCCACCCTCACCGGGGCCGTCGTAGTAGCCTTGGGCAACCGCGTCACCGGCGTGATGGGCAACGACCAACCCATGGTCGACCGGGTGCTACAAGCCGGCAAGCGTATGGGCGAGCCCTCTTGGCAGCTACCCCTGCACGATTACAAGGACATGATTCGCAGCAACGTGGCCGACATGAAGAACACAGGTGGGCGTGGCGCGGGCTCCATCACGGCTGCCTGCATTCTGGCCGAGTTCGCCGAGGGCGTGGCTTGGGCTCACATGGATGTGGCGGGCACCACCTACACCGACCGGGAGAAGGGCTACATGGTGAAGGGGGCCACCGGTGTCCCCGTCCGCACACTGGTGGAGCTGAGCACGTCGCTGGCCGAGGAGGCGTAGCCCGTCCCCGGCAGCGGTTGGCAACAGGACACCCCCGTAAGGAGAGTAATGCCTCAAGGAGACCTGCCCCAGCAAGATTTACCCGTAGGGCAACCCTTCGACCTTGTGCGTACATTGACCATGGGCCAAGCCCTACGCTGGCGCAAGGAGAACGGCGGCTGGTACTCCGGGACGGTAGAGGGCAAGCTGGTAATGGTGCGCCAATCCTCTCTGGATAAGGTGGAGTTTGGCACCAGCGACCCAGAAGAGTCCGACTCAAAGGTGCTTAGCAGCTATCTCGGCCTTGATAGGGATGGCCCGCGCACCCATGAGGCGGTCAAACAGTGCGACCCTAGGATGGCGGAATTGCTGGGTCGATACGAGGGCATGCGGGTATTGCGCCCGGAAGCATGGGAATGCCTGATTACCTGCGTCTGTACCCCCGGACAGCGAGTGCACAGGCTCTCGTCCGACATAGAGCGGCTGTGCGAATACCACGGACAGCGACTCTCCTTCGATGGCGTAACGCGCTACTCCTTTCCCAAGGCCGAGCGCCTAGCCCAGATGACTGTGCAGCAGCTTAGTCAGGTTGCACTGCGGATGCCGCGGCGCGCTGAATACGTACACCGCCTGGCAGAGGACGCCGCCAGCGGCGACCTAAACCTTGATGCCTTGCGCACAATCGCCCACGCCGAGGCCAAAGAGCGCTTGATGCAATACGGCGGCATCAACCCCCAGGTCGCCGACTGTGTGCTGCTGTTCTCGTTGGACAAGTACGGCGACATCCAGGGCTGATGGGGTGTACCTAAACGTCAGTCCACCTTTTGATCTCAGCCTTATGTTAGGCATCGACCAAGCTCTGCGCTGGACTTCACCTGATGACAATGGCTGGCACTCGGGAATAGTTTGGGGCAGGCTGGTCAGGCTGCGACAGACGGAAGACGGTGACAGAATAGAGTTCCAAGCCAACCTCGGGGACGATTCATTGGGATCGATGCTCCACGACTATCTGAGGTTGGATGAAGACATCGGACCGACACATGGGGAGCTGAGCGACAGCGACTTGGAGATGGCGCGGCTGGTGCAGCTATACGGGGGCCTGCGCATCCTGCGGCAAGACCCATGGGAGTGTCTCATTACCTACGCAATATCCCCCAGACATCGAGTAGAGAGAATTCGACAAGCCGTAGAGCAGTTGGCCGAGAAATTCGGCTATCCAATCCCCTCTGACGGCAATGACAGGCGCAATGCCTTTCCTACCCCGGCTCGTCTCGCTGAGCCCAGCATACATGAATTGAGCCGGTTGAAACTGGGCATGCCGCGACATAGCCCCTATGTACACGCCCTCGCGCAAGAAGTCTATACCGGGGATCTGGATCTAAGAGCCCTAACGCAGGCTACCTACGAGGAAGCGAAGCAGCGTCTGATGCAGAGCAAAGGGATCGGCCCAAAGGTCGCCGACTGCGTGTTGTTGTTTTCTCTAGGCAAGCCGCAAGCCTTTCCAATTGACACACATGTGCGCAGGGCGTTGGTGAGATTGTATGGTCTAACAGGGACGGACTCGGAACGCCTGCAGTGGGCACAAGACCAGTTCGGTTCGCACGCTGGGTATGCCAGTCAGCTACTATTCCATGGCATCCGAAGTGGTGCCATCTGAATCGAGACCGAGCCGTACCGCGCGGGAGCCAGCGTTGACCTCACTGGCCACTAGCCTTAAACTAGGTTTTCGCATCCCCTCGTGGTGAGCGTAGCAAAGGGGTTAATGCGCCTGACTGTGGCTCAGGAGATCATGGGTTCGAATCCCATCGCTCACCCCACATTAAGCATTCAGACGGGCCCCACAGATTCCGGCATCCGCCGGAATGAACGGCTCTCGCGCTCGTAGCTCAGTGGATAGAGCACCTGGCTTCGGACCAGGGGGTCGCGGGTTCGAATCCTGCCGAGCGTGCCACTTTCTTCTTCCGTCGCCATTTTTGGCCCTCGCCCTAAACCCGTCATGCCAGCGGAAGCAGGTCGTGACTTGTCCGATAGTCCGGGCCGTAGTCCCCGCCTTCGCGAGGATGACGGGGGCGTCTGCTTTTCGTCGCAAGACGGGCTGCGATGCCCCGTCGGACACTACCTGCCCTCCTTTATCCAGTCGGCGACGCGCTCGCCTATCATGATGGTGGTGGCGTTGGTATTAACTCGGACGACGTTGGGCATGACTGACGCATCCACCACGCGCAGTCCCTCAATGCCGTGTACGTGACAATACTGGTCGACCACCGCCATGGGGTCTGAGGCGGGGCCCATCTTGCAGGTACCCGATGAGTGGTGCTCGGTGTTGACGGTGCGCAGTATCCAGGAGTCCAAGGCATCATCGGAGGCGAGGTCGTCATCGCTTGGGATGAGCCTGTCGCCCACAATCTCCAGCATGGCTGGCTGCTGGCATATGCTCATCGCTTGACGCACAGCCCCTCGCATTCGCTCCCGGTCCCACGCGTCGGTGAGGTAGCGGTAGTCGAGGCGTGGGGGTGCGCTGGGGTCGGCAGAGGCCAGGGTCAACTCGCCGGCGGTAGAGGCATTCTCCAAGGCGATGATAATAGAGAAGCAGTTTTCCCCCGCCGCGATTGGGAACCTGAAGGCTAAGTTCTCCGGCTCCATCTGGATGGGGAATATCTGTATGTCGTTACGGGTATCGGAGCCTTCGGCGGTGCAGCGCAACACGGTCTGGATGGCCGACTCGAAGCCGACGGGCCGTTCCACCAGTTGCTTGAAGACCATGTAGACCACGGGGTGGTCTCGCAGGTTTTGGCCGACACCGGGCAGGTCGTGTACGGAGGGTAGGCCCAGAGAGCTTAGCTTCTGTGCTGGGCCTACACCCGATAGCATGAGCAACTGTGGCGAGTTGATGGCTCCCCCGCTGATGACAATCTGATCGCCGTAGACGCTGAAGGGCTCGCCCCCGCTCTCAGCCTCGATGCCGACAGCCCGCTTACCGTCGAAAAGTATGCGGTGGGCCAACACGTTGGCCCGGACCGTGAGATTCAGCCGATGCCGAGCTTGGTCTAGGTAAGCCAGCGCCGTGCTAACGCGGACGCCCCCTTGATTATTGAGTGGCGTCGGTGCAATCCCGGTGGAGTCGGGGTGGTTCTGGTCGGGGAATTCGCGGTACCCTGCGGACAGACAGGCGTCGTAGAAGGCATTGACGCTGGGAATCATGTTCTCTCGCTTGTAGCGGCGGACGGGAATCGGGCCATCGGAACCGTGGAAGTCTCCACGGAAGTCTTGGTCAGTCTCCATTTTGCGGAAGTAGGACAGCGTGTTCGTATACGCCCATTCATCGTTCCCCAACTCCGCCCAATTGTCGTAATCCTCGGGAACTCCCCGAAAGACCACCTGTCCGTTGACGGCACTGGAGCCGCCGGTCACGCGACCGCGCGGGATGGGGATCGGGCCGTCGTGTTCGGGGGTGGCCGTGGCTTCGTAACTCCAATCATGGGTGCCGTATGCGGACCGCAAGGCACTGCGACCCAGCTTCAGGTCGTCGGGCAGTCGTTCGAAGTCGGGGTAGTCAGGTCCTGCCTCCAGCAGCAGGACGGACCGGTTGGGGTCCTCGGAAAGCCTCGCCGCAAGAACGCTGCCAGCGGAACCTGCCCCCACGATGATCACGTCATACGCCATAGTTGCTACCCTCCATCCCCTGTGTGGTCCACCGGACCGCTACAGGCATCATACATAGGCAACCCAGAGTTGGTCGAGGGCCGGATGTCATCTGCTCATCCCAGATGGCCAGCAGAATGGGGGACGCGGGTCGTCGAGGCGCCTTGCTCCGGCAGCGTCCGGCCCTTCGACTGCGCGCGACTCCGCTGGACGCTCCGGCCCGCTCCTCTCAGGATGAACGGAAAGGTAAGCGCTGCTCCAGGCCTACATTTGCCTTTTCATGCGTACGCGGGCCTCGCAAGGGACCATCAGGGCCCGACATGGCGTGACCCACTTTCATTCTCGCGCGTCTGGAGATGTCCGACTCTTTCGCACAACGACCTCTCGCGTGTGGGGAGGCCGTTGTGTAGACGCCTCGGCCAACTTTGGGTAGAGTCTATGGGAGCGATGACTGCTGGTCGGTCATAATCGCCTTGGGAAGATAGGGGAGTTGTATGGTCAAAGAGGTTCTGTTCTTCAATGAGATGGCCTATTCGGCCTACTCGCAGGAATTGGCAGGAGAGTTGGGCTATACCAGCCTGATGCTGCCCAACCGGGAATTCGACTCTACCACGGCATCGCAGCTGTATGGCATGTACCTGGACGAGTTTCAGTATGCCTCGGAGGAGGGGTTCGACGGCGTGGTGATCAACGAGCACCACAACAACCCCCTCAACATGATGCCGGGCATCAACCTCATTGGGGCGATCCTAGCCCGCAACACCAAGAAGGGACGCATCGTGCTACTGGGCAACATCCTGCCCATCCACGAGAACCCGCTGCGGGTGGCGGAAGAGGTAGCCATGATGGACAACATCTCCGGCGGCCGGGTGGTGTGCGGCTTCGTCCGAGGCGTCGGCACTGAGAGCGTGGCGGTCAACATCAATCCGACACACAACCGGGAGCGCTTCTACGAGGCCCACGACCTCATCGTGAAGGCTTGGACCACGCCCGGCCCCTTCCGCTGGGAGGGTAAGCACTTTCAGTATCGTGTAGTGAACCCTTGGGTGCTGCCCTTTCAAAAGCCGCATCCTCCCATCTGGGTGCCCGGCATCACCAGCCCCGAGACCATCATCTGGGCCGCGCAGCACGGCTACCCCTACATTGCCCAGAATACCTCCATGGAGGTGACACCCGACATCTGGGCGCTCTACGAGAAGACGGCAGCCGAGTCGGGCTACACCGCTACCAAGGACAACTTTGGCTACCTGCAACGCATCTGCGTCGCCGACAGCGACGAGCGGGCCTTCGAGGAGGGTCGCAACTTCTACTGGCAGTTGGGGCGGACCTTCGGACGTGCCCCTCGCGAATGGACCAGCCCTCCGGGATATACCTCCAGAGCCGCCGCCATCAGCCCCGCCGGAGCCACCGAGGCCCGACTCGCCAGCATCGAATACGAAGAGGCGGAGGCCATTAACCAGATCATCACAGGCTCGCCTGAAACGGTAATCCGCAAGCTGAAGAAGGTGGTAGACGTCGCAGACCCGGGGTCGTTGATCCTGTGGGCACGCGAAGGCCCCATGTCCGCAAAGGCAGGCATGCGTTCCATTGAGTTGCTGGCCAAAGAGGTTATACCCGCGATCAAGGAGTATGCCCCACAGATGTACTGCTAGGCACATGCTCAGCGGCCAAGAGCACTGAGGCGCAATGAAGGAACACCAAGAAGCCCTTGTCTTGATGACAAGGGCTTCTTCTCACTGAGTTGCCGACAACTCCTCAGGGCTTGTTGTGCTTCCCATTCGACAAAGACCGCAGGACTTCTTGGATATCACGTCCTTCGGACAACTCCTTCTCGATAGCCTGCACTACCTCTCGTCGGCCTTCCTCTCGGCCTTCCTCTTTAATTTTTCTGATTGTCGCCGGTATTGACAGAACCACTCTAACTATCACCTCCAGCGAAATAGCAACCCCGATAGCCATACCAAAAGACAAAGTGACCAAGGCCGCCCAAGTCTCGATAGCGTTCCAAGGTGGTCGAAGGCTGACCCCCAAGACCATAAGAGCTGTGGGATAGGATATCAGAGAGAATCCAATACCGTTCGAGCCAACCTAGCCTCAGCCACCTATGCCACACTTAACTATGTTATCGCACCCCAAGGTACCGTTCAACGCTGCTGCCTGTTCGCTGCATCCTAGGAGCTACTGCGGCGCAAAGGGGCACTCACCCGGTGCAGGTGCTGGAGTATCTCCTTCTGTGAGCCCAGAACGCCTGTCCGGTGGCAAGTGATGCCACGGGCCTCGCAGAAGGCGGTAATCAGCTTGCCTGATCTTCGCAGCTTGTTTCGTGCCATAGTTGGGAAGAGGTGGTGCTCGATCTGGTTGTTCAGTCCGCCGTATAGGAGGTCAGTCACCGGATTGGACTTGATGTTGCGGGCCGTCAGCACCTGCTGGCGCAGGAAGTCCATCTTGGCGTCCTTGGACACCATCAGCATCCCCTTGTGGTTGGGGGCGAAAACGTTTGCCATGTAGAACCCGGTAGTAGCTTGGTGCACCAGAATGAACAGGGCGGCGTGCCAAGGCTCCAGCAGATAGAAAAGCGCGCCGAGGTAGATGGTCAGGTGCAGGACGACGCAGGCTGATTCAGCAAACATGTACTTCACGTTTTTGCCGCGCATCAGGTACTGGAAGCCGTCCATCCTGAGGCTCAGCGCCTCGGCCATCATCAACGGATACATGCAGAAGGCTTGATAGCGCACCACCAGCCGATAGATGCCACGCTTGCTCTTGGCCACCTCTTCGGTGAATGCGATGAAGGGCAGGTCAACATCCCGATCCCGGTCCAAGTCGTTGGGGTGGGCATGATGGCGGTTGTGCTTGTCGATCCACCAACTGCGGTCAAGCAGTATCAGCAGGTTGACGAAGAAGAGGACGATTTCGTTCTTGCGGCCTGACCGGAACACCTGACGGTGCCCTGCATCGTGGCCTAGAAAGCCGATCTGTGTGAATACGAACCCTAGGAAGAGGGCGTTCAGCAGATGGACCCACAGCGCACTAGCCGTGATCAGCAGCCAGATGCTGGCCCCCAGCATGGCTGCGGTCGACAGGAATTTCCAGGAGTAATAGAGGGGCTGCTTATCCAGCAGCCCCGCGCTGGACACCAGACGGTATAACTCAGCGTATTCGGTCTGGTCTACCCGGTCCGTGGGCCGATCCGCAGGCCGCTCGGTAAGCAGTCCTTGATGAACACCTATTCCGCCTATTCCGTTGGAGGAGGGTGCGGTATCCAAGGTAGAGATAGAGGTAGTATCAGCTTCCGAGGCCTGTGTTCGCACCAATGAGTATCACCTTGCCTCAAGAGAAAAGTAGCCGTGAACAGGATATACCGAACCTGCCTCAAAGCCAAGTAGTGCGCCAAGGTCTTGCTCCTCGGAAAGCGGCGCACGGCTACGGCAACTGTCGCAAGGTTCAACGATTCGGAACGGGGAACCGGAAATGAAGACACCAAAAAGGGCAGGGTGATGGAGCCGGCGAGGGGCTCCGTTTCACAGTTTCTCTGATAGCCCTACGGTATCATGCTGCTTCTAATTTAGCTATGGCTCAAAGCTGCGATTGCCGATTTATGTTACCTTGACGCTCCAGTAAGTTTCACTTAGTATCATTCCAAACGTGGTAACTGGAGTGGTATAGTGAATAGGCGGAAGACTCTAACGGCAGCTTTCGTAAAGACTGTCAGGACACCGGGCAGATATGGTGATGGGCGTGGTAGTCATGGCCTCAGTCTTTTGGTGAAGGATACCACAACCGACCGCGTCTCCAGGTCGTGGGCCCAACGTCTCAGAATCAACGGCCAGCTGTTCAGCGTCGGTTTGGGATCGTACCCTATTGTGAATCTGGCTGGGGCCAGGGAGAAGGCGCTGCAGAACGCGAAGGCCGCGGCCAAAGGTGTGGACCCGCGCATTCCCGCTAGAAAGATTCCATCGTTTGCCGAAGCGGTCGATGCCGTGATAGCTGCCCGCTCAGAGGTTGGCGGCATGCAAAAACTTCTAAACGTTGGCGGGCGAAGTTAGACACTTACGCCATGCCGGGCTTGGGGCACAAACTGGTCTCGGCGGTCGATACCGCTGACATCCGGGACGTGCTCTCCCCGATATGGCTGTCCAAGCCTGAGACGGGGAGGAAAGTTCGAGAACACCTGAGCGTCGTTCTGGAGTGGGCGATCGCTGGAGGGCATCGACCAGACAACCCTGCTGGCAAGGCGATTCTCAAGAGTCTCCCACAACAAAATCAGAGGGTGACACACTTCAAGTCGCTGCCGTTCTCGGAGTTGGGACAGGCCATAAAGCAAGTGAGGGCAACCGACGCATGGCTAGGGACCAAACTGTGCTTTGAGTTGCTAGCGCTCTCGGCTACGCGCTCAGGGGAAGCACGAATGGCCACTTGGGACGAATTCGATCTCGAGGGCCTCGTTTGGTGCATACCGGCGCAAAGAATGAAGAATAGCCTAGGGCATCGTGTACCGCTCACCACTCCCGTTGTCGATGTGCTGGATAAGGCTAGAGACCTGCGCGATGGTAGCGGGCTGGTGTTCCCATCGGCGCATGGCAAGCCAATGAGTGATTCAACCCTTAGTAAGCTGCTAAGAGAGAACGGCATCCCCACGACTCCCCATGGCGTCAGATCGGCATTCCGAACATGGGCGGCCGAACGATCCGATGCGCCTCGGGAAATCGCCGAATTCGCCTTGGCGCACGTTGAAGGGAGCGCTGCTGAACTCGCGTACCGGAGGACCGACTACTTCGAGCACCGTCGTGCGCTGATGCAGGAGTGGGCCGACTAATTGACAGGCTGCGGAGGCGAAGGTCCCTAGGGCACAGGGAATTGAACACTTTGAAAGGGCTCGGGTCGTGCCGAAACACAACACCCTGCGGGGTCGCGCCTTTACGGCAACGGGAGGCAACGTAAAGAAGGCCGGACGCCAGACCCAGGGCAGCAACGTCGGCTGGAATACCACCGTCCAACCGGACGGAAGCACCGACGTGAGAATCATCCTGCCGGTCACAACGACTGTGGGGCCGCAGGCCCAATCTGCGCCGAAAGCTCTCCAACTCACTCGACTTCGCCGTCTCCGCCAGTGGGTAGCACAAGCATGAAGGAGTAACCAATCTACCTACCCGTAACCACAGCAACAGGAGAAACACGACCAGGATGCACATCCACATCACAGGCATCCCGACCAAACTGATCAAGCCACCACTCATGACCTGCGCGATCCTCTCGCACTACTTCTTGCCGCCGCCGCTCTATTTACCAGCGACAGTCCGTTGGCGGCAGACGGCTCCGCAGTTAGCGGCCCCATCCGGCACCGGCGTTCCTGCGCCGCAACGAGAAGTGGGTGGTTGCTCAACTCGCACGCGTGTCGAGTATGCGCGCCTTGAGGCGACCAACGCGATGTCAACCTGGCGAAATCCTGTACCGTGGCGAGTCGACCCCGGTGCGCTTGGAGGTCGCCAACACGAAGGCGCGCGGCAATCTAGTCAGGTGGAATGATGGGGAGATCATCATTCGGCGTGGGCCAGAGACGAGAACGTCGGCGGCCCATGGACTGGAGAACTGGCTTCGACGACAGGCTCGTGACGCTATTGCTGAGTGCCTCACACCGTTGGCGGCGCGCATAGGGCAACAGCCCGGTCGAATTTACGTGATGGACCAGCGAACGAAGTGGGGCAACTGCTCCTCGCGTGGGAATCTGTCGTTCAATTGGCGCCTAGTCCTAGCGCCAAACGATGTGCTCTGCTATCTCGTCACGCACGAAGCTGTGCATCTGGCTATCCCGGACCACTCCGCCAAATTCTGACTCACGGTGCAAAGCCTCTGTCCCGAGATGGAGCGAGCGAAGCAGTGGCTGAGCCGACACCACTCGCAGCTTGTGGTGAACTTGCCCAGCATCGTGGACTTTGAGTTGAGCAGCTTACAATGAGAGAGCTTCTGCATTGCTTCCGCGATGAGGTCAACCAGCGATACGAAAGCATCTTGCTCTTCAATGAAGCCGTCGGTCGGGTCATGCCACAGCTCCCCATCCGTGGCCCCAGACACGGCCACCATTCACTACACCATCCCCATTTCTCAATCGACACAAAAAACTGAGCTACTCTTGGGCGGTCGATCTGAAGAGTTCTAGGTAGATAATGAAGCTGAAGCTTCCAGCCAGTTGGTTTGGGATGTGGACGGGAGACTGCATGGCGAAGAAGGTGAAGGAGGCCTTCTGGTAGTCTCACATAGACCCCAGGCACATCTCGAAGATGGTACTGCCTACCGTCCACTCAGGCTCGCCCGGAGAGGCTCGAACTCCTTGTAAGTGTCGCTGTGCAAGGCTCACAGAGCCCCCAACCACATCTCGAAGACGGTATCTCCTACTATCCACTTAGGCCCACCAACGCGTACGGTAGATACCACCATCTTCGAGATGTGGCTCGGCAGCCTGTCAACACACAGAGGCCTCTCCATTCCTGTATCGTGACGTAGGGGCGAGAGGAATGTGGGAAGCGTCACGCTGGCCCATCCCCGACCTACCATCCGCCTCTCAGTGCCCCTCCCTTTTCAGCAGCCGTTAGCCGACGCGAGGCTCGGCGAAGATGTAGGTGGGATCTCCGCGTCCACGCCTAGCTTGTGGCAACGCCTAGCCAGATGGGGACGGAGCTTATGGACGCCGCCGGGCCTCTGACGATAAATGGAACTTCCTTTGAGACATGACTTGTCGCCTATGAACCTGTGTATGCCCCTCGGCAATTGTATCTGACGCGCAGGGTCGGAGGGCACAACATCCTTCTAATACCAATTCGTTTTGAGTACGCCGTGAATGTGTCATGGAACAGCGCCCTTCGTCATTGCCAAGCCCACACCGTCATACCGGCGAAAGCCGGTATCCAGTACCCGGCCACGCATATATGGCGGTATCACGGTGATTTGGTATAACTAAGGGACTGCTGTTACCCTTGGAGGCATCACCTAGCCGCGAGTCGATTATTCGGTTTACGTTATGCGTCAGGCTTCCCGCCGATCCTGGCGCATCGGGCAGACCCGCCCGGTGAAGGTCGTGTTCATGTCCTACAAGAACACCCTACAGGCCGACGCCCTCAAGCTGGTGGCGAAGAAGCTGCAAAGCTCCCTCGCCGTCGAGGGCGAGCTGCCGGAGGACGGGCTGGCCGCATACGGCGACGACGGAGACGACCTGATGATGGCCCTGGCCCGCAAGGTCGTCAGCGGCGACGAGGAGAACGCCGACGCCGAGTCGGTGGAGGCCGTGCTCGCCCAGGCCAGGGACGCCGAGGTGAGCGCCGAGGAGCTGCTGGTTGACGACGGCTGGAAGCTGGTCGAGGTCGAGCCGGAGGCCGTAGCGGTCAACGGCAATGGGACCAACGGCCACCACGACGCGGGCGGCATCGGGCCGACGGTCGAGCTGGTGCTCAGCAACGGCCATGCCGCCAACGGCAACGGCCACGCGCCTGCCCCGGTCAATGGCAACGGGAACGGCCACTACGACGAGGCCGGGGAGCCGCAGCAGTCGTTGTTCTCCTGGGCGGAGTTCATGGCCGAGCCGGTCAAGCCGAAGGGCCGCAAGGCCCAGGCCCCGTCCCTGTCACTCTTCGAGTGGGCGGTGGAGCAGGAGCGGGAGGCCGAGCCGGTCGGCGCGGGACGCTAGGCCCGAACGAAAAAGGGGAGGGCATCGCCGATGAAGCGATGCCCTCCCCTGGCTGGTTCATGTATGCGGCCCTTTTTTCGTTTTCGACAAGGCCGCTCGTCCATGTGTGAGGGCTATCTTGTTGCCCGGAAAACCGAGCGATGGGTCCCCCTCCACTCAGCTACCCGATTCGTCGTGGTGCCAGCCGGAGCCGAATACGTAGCCGTCGTGCTCGACCAACCAGGAGTGCTTGTCCTCCACCTTGCCCGTGGCCGGATTCACATCCTCGTGGTTCACCCAAACGCCCTCCTCGGTGGCCCGGAAGGACCCGTCGTCGAGCATCTCTTGCAGGTACCGCGAAGTCCTCGGCGTTGTAGTGGCCCAATACCTTGCCCGCCGGGGGTCGCATAGACTGCTTCCTGGCATATCGAGTCCACCAGTCTATAGCTAAGACCTGCGGGGACTCGAACTCTTCGGTCGTGGCGTATGACTGAGATCGGCGCCAGGCGTTGATGCGAAGAACCCCCGGCAGGGGCTACCCGCCCGGCCCGGCGATTGTGAGTTCCACCCGTGTCGACAGCATCCTGCCGTCTGCCGTGCAGATGGCCCCGTCGTCATCGCAGTCATTGGTGGTGGGGAGCACGATGATCACGTCACCATTGCCATCCGGCGTAACCGTGATCTCCCACCGGATGTTGGGTGTGGTGCTGTCCCTGTCCAGACGCCGAGCTTTGGTCACTTCCCCTCCAGTCACGGCGAAGGCATGGTCCCGAAGGGTTACATAGCTCAGCTCGAACTCCTCGCTGAAGCGCAACTCGAAGGTGAAGGTCGTATTCCCGTCATGGGACGACGGAGTGTCCAGGAACTGCGCCGTCAGTAGTACCGGAGCATCCACGGCGTCCGTGGCCAGGCTGGTCAGCGATTCCTCGTTCCCCGCGTCGTCGGTGAAGGAGACACGCACCTTGATGGCCTTACCCTCATCTGAGTTGGTCAGCGTGTAGCTCCCGCCAGTGGCACCAGTTATGTCGTCGGCGGCGGCGAGCCATTGATAGCGGTAAGTTGCGTTGTCCAGGCCGTCGGCGTCGGCAATGTCCGATGTCTCCGCAGTCAGCATCTCGCCCACCTGGGCCGTACCGCTGATGGCCGGTGAGCCCGTCGCGGGGGTGTTCTGCGGCGGTGTCTGCTGCTCCTCCCCTTCGGGCCCGGCAACGGTAACCGAGGCTTCGCCGGACAACATCTTCCCGTCACCGGTGCAGACGGCACCCTGAACGGCGCAGTCCGTTGTGGCGGGCAGCACGACGGTCACGGCGCCGCTGCCACCCGGCGTAACCGTGATCTCCCACCGGATGTTGCCGGGAGACTCCAAGCGCCGCGCCTTGGTCACCTCGCCTCCGGTCACCGTGAAGGCATGGTCCCTCAGCGTCCTGTAGCTGAAGTCCGGTTTGGACTCCTCGCTGAAGCGCAACTCGAAGGTGAAGGTCGTATTCTTCCCGTCGTGGGCCGACGGGGTATCCAGAAACTCCGCCGTCAGCGTGGTGTTCACCGCCGGCATCGACTCCTCAGTCCTGATCTCCACCGGCTCGGACGCCTTGCCTACCCAGAAGCTCGCCGCCTTCACCCGGTACACGTACAACACTCCAGGCTCCACGTCCGTATCGGTATACGTCGTCTCATCGTTCCCAGTGTCGACGTACACCAATGGCTCGGTCTCGCCCAACTCCGGACGATTGCGCAGAATCTGGTAGTCGCGCAGGTAGGGGAAGACCACAGGCGGTTTCCAGGTGAGCACTACTCCACCGTCCACGGCGGAGGCGGTCAGTTCATAGGGCCTGTCCTCCACAGCAACAGGCTTGCTGGTCAGACTCTCATCGGATCCATTGTCGTCGGTGAACGACACGCGCACCCGTAAGGCGCTCTCTCTGTCAGAGTCTGATATGACGTAGCTCGAGTCGTTGGCTCCAGGTATGACGGCATCGTTGGCCAGCCACTCGTACTCGAATACCACGCTGGTCAGACCGTCCTCATCGGCGATGCGCGATGTGTTAGCCGTCAGCGTCTCGCCCACCTGCACCGTGCCGCTGATGGTTGGAGCGCCGGTTGCAGGGTCGTTTGCCCTGGCCTCAACCGCGGCTGTCGCCTCGCTGGTAAGCGTCTCGGCGTTGCCCGCGTCGTCGGTGAAGGTCACGCGGACATTGATGGTCTTGCCCTCATCGTCCGACGTGAGCGTGTGAGTCGAAGAGGTCGCATCCTCGATGTCCGCGTCGGCGCTGCCGTCGTTTCGAGTCCACTGGTAGCTGTAGCTGACATTGTCCAGTCCATCCTCGTCGGCGATGCCGGACGTGTTAGCCGTCAGCGTCTCGCCAACACGCGGCGTGCCGCTGATTGTTGGCTGGCCGGTTGCAGGGTCGTTTGGCCTGGCCTCAACCGCGGCTGTCGCCTCACCGATAAGCGTCTCCTCGTTGCCCGCGTCGTCGGTGAAGGTCACGCGGACATTGACGGTCTTGCCCTCATCGTCCGACGTGAGCGTGTGAGTCGAAGCTGTCGCGTCCTCGATGTCCGCGTCGGCGATGCCGTCGTTTCGAGTCCACTGGTAGCTGTAGCTGACATTGTCCAGTCCATCCTCGTCGGCGATGCCGGACGTGTTAGCCGTCAGCGTCTCGCCAACACGCGGCGTGCCGCTGATTGTTGGCTGGCCGGTTGCAGGGTCGTTTGGCCTGGCCTCAACCGCGGCTGTCGCCTCACTGATAAGCGTCTCCTCGTTGCCCGCGTCGTCGGTGAAGGTCACGCGGACATTGACGGTCTTGCCCTCATCGTCCGACGTGAGCGTGTGAGTCGAAGAGGTCGCGTCCTCGATGTCCGCGTCGGCGCTGCCATCGTTTCGAGTCCACTGGAAGCCGAAGGCAGCGTTCGCCAGCCCGTCCTTGTCCGCAATGCCCGACGTGTCAGCAGTCAGCGTCTCGCCCACCTGCGCGGCACCGGCGATGGTCGGAGCGCCGGTGGACGGGCTGTTTGCCCTAGCCTCCACCAATGCCGTCGCCTCACTGGTAAGGGTCTCCTCGTTGTCCGCGTCGTCGGTGAAGGAGACACGCACCTTGACGGTCTTGCCCTCCTCGTCGTCCGAGAGCGTATACGTACTACTCGCCGCGCCAGCGATGTCAGTCTCCGATGCACCATCGCCGACCAGCCACCGGTAGGAGACGGTGGCGTTCGTCAGCCCGTCCTCGTCCGCAATGCCGGACGTGTCAGCCGTCAACGTCTCGCCCACCTGCGGCGTTCCGCTAATGACGGGCAGCCCCGTTGCAGGGTTGTTCAGCCCGGACGCGACCGGGCCGAAGCTCCACGGACGAGCCTGTTTTATCGCCAGCACGTTGTCGCTGGTGATCTTGAATTCAATCTCCATGGCGAACTGCTCGCCGTCCTCGATGCCGTACAGCTCCTCGAACTTATCGTGTATAGCTGACAGGTGACGGCGGAGCTGTGCCATCTGTTCGGAGGTCATCAGCAGTTGATCATCTGTTGCCTGGTTAGACCGTGCGATAACGGTTTTCGTACCGTTAGAGTGCAACAGAAGCTCCTCAGGCACGGAGTTTGCCTCTGGGTTGGTGACCAGGTCCTCGCCAACCTGCGAGTTGACGTAGTAGGCCCCTTCCGTCGCATAGGTGGGATCGACACTTACGGCCACCCCGTTCAACCGTTCGTCCGAGTAGTTGGGATGCACCAGCACGCCCATGGCCGAGGCCGCGTGGTCGATACGGTGGAACTCCCGCTCAACGAACGCCCGGAAGTTCCACAGGCTGGCGTACACTTGCTTGAGGGACTTGGAGATGCCGTCCTCTTCCGTCTCTTCAGGATGCTGCGTGTTGGAGTCGTAAAGCCCCGCCCCGTTGAACCCGGGCCGGTCCTCGTTGTTCGTGCTGGACCTGTAACGCAGCGACTGCCCCTCGGGATAAGTGGCGTGCATCGCGGTCAGCGCCGTTTCGATCCAATCGGGGACCTCCGCCTTCTTGATTTTCTTGCGCAGCTTCTTCAGCTCCGACGCCATGGTGTCGTAGTCGGTCTGGAAGTCTGAGTCTGCCAGCATCTCCTCAATGTCATCGTAAAGCTCGTTGTGTTTCATGAACTCGTCGTAGAAGTAGAACGGAATGGCGAATCCGTCGGGGACAGTGCCCTCCGGGAACTCCAGCGTCCACAGCACGGCGACGTTTGCCGCCTTGACTCCGAACGCGTTCCAGTCGTCGAAGGCCACCTGACTGAGAGGGGTGATGGTGGTTACGGAAAGGTCCCTCTCGGGCGTCTGGGCCTCTGCAGGCCGGGCGGAGGCGTAGTGGGCCTCGACCTCGGCGGGGGTGGCCGCGCGAATCGTATATCCGTCCCCGGTGACCTGGTAATAGACGTGGCTGTCGATCAGGTCATCGATGTCGTCGTTGTCCAAAGCGTTTCGGACAAAGGCATTGGGGACCCCATTCTGCATGGCTCGCAGGTTGACGTGTGACAGTGGGGTCTGGCGTACCGTGGTGATGATGCCGGCAACTGGGGGGAGATCGTTGGGCAGACTCTCATAGATCACAATGTCCCGAGGGTTGGGCTGTTCATCCAGGGACATGACCCTCAGGAAACCGTACCCCTCGCCAAGGTTCAGGGGGGCGAAATCGCCATCGGGATGGAGTTCACTGTCCAGCATCACGTCCATCCGGGATGCTTCATACTCCGCCTGTTCCCCGCTGTTGAGGTAATGCGACGTGCTTTGGGGAGAGTATATAAGGTTGTCAGCTATCGGCGGTATGCTGGCTGCGAGAAGCCCATACACATAGTGATTCTTGGCAAAGCCCGGGGAGTCATCTAGTTCGAAGACGTATAGGCCCAGCGAGCCGTCGGGAGCGAACACGTTGTCATAGCGAATCAGCTGCCCCGCTAAGTCGGAACCATCGCGCAGGTCGATGGACAGATCCCTAACAAACCAGTTGTGCCATCCGATAGACTTATCTATGAAGTAAACGACGGGACGGCCAGTGTCAATCCCGAGTATGGTGAACTTGATAAACTTCACGTCCCCCCGTCGACGATAGTCATCGATGTTTAATATAGTGCTATAGGAAAAGTCATCGAATTTTTCCTCGTCGGGAATGATGACGAGGCCATCAGCCGGATCCAAATGGGCGGGATTGACAGGGTTCATTCCCGCTGGGTCATCCAATTCGGTGATGTCGTCCACGCAGTCCCCGTCGACATCCGCTGGATGGGTGATCAGGTACTTCTCCACCCGGTACCGTTCCGCGGGCAGCGCCTCTACATTCTCCTCCAGTGTCGTCGTCCCATCTTCTCCCCGCTTCACCAGCACCGGGTACTCCAACCTGGTACCGTCCACTGTTTGGGAGGAGTAGAGGACGAAGTAGTCGTCCGTCGTGGACTCGACCACAATCGGCACGGACGTCACGGCGATATCGGTGGGCGACGGAGGCCCGGCCCCGGCCGGGCACGACTGACGCCCCAGTCGGTCGGCCCTAGTCGTTGCCGTCGCCGCGCTGGTAAGCGTCTCCTCGTTGCCCGCATTGTCGATGAAGCCGACTCGCACTTTGATGGCCTTGCCTTGTTCTGCGGACGACAGCCTGTAGGCTGGGTTCGTGGCCCCATCTATGTCAGTATCGACGCCGCCGTCGACAGCCAACCACTGGTAGGTGAAGGACCCGCTATCCACCCCGTTCTCGTCAGCAATGCCGGCAGTAGACGCAGTCAGGACCTGCAAGACCGCCGAACTGCCCCTGATCGTCGGCAAGCCAGTTGCGGTCCTGTTTGAACCAGCCGTGACCTCTGCAGTCGCCGCGCTGGTCAGTATCTCTCTGTAGCCAAGATCGTCGCTGAAGGAGACCCGCACCCTGATGGCCTTGCCAGAGTCCCCTGACACCAAGGCGTAGGTAGAGTCGGTCGCGTCCTGGATGTCCGCGTCGGCACTGCCGTCGTTCCGTATCCACTGATAGCTGAAGGTTGGGTTGCTCAGCCCGTCGTCGTCGTCGATGCCGGACGTGTCCGCCGTCAGCGTTTCGCCCACCTGCGCCGTGCCGCTGATGGTTGGAGCGCCTGTGGCAGGGTTGTTTGGCCTGGTTGCAGCCGTGACCACCGCGGTGGCATCGCTGGTCAACGTCTCGGCGTTGCCCGCGTCGTCGGTGAAGCTCACCCGGACTTTGATGGTCTTGCCCTCATCGTCCAACGTGGGCGTGTAAGTCGAACCGGTCGCGTCCTGGATGTCGGAGTCAGCGGTCCCGTCGTTCCGTATCCACTGGTACGCAAAGGTGGCGTTGCTCAGCCCGTCGTCGTCGACAATCCCCGACGTGTCAGCCGTCAGCGTCTCGCCTACCTGCGCGGCGGCGCTGACGGTTGGAGCGCCTGTGGCATTGTTGAGATATCCCTTGATAGTGCGTTCGAGGCGGTTCGACAGGCGTTTTCCGTCGGAGGTGCAAATGGCGGCGACGTTATTGCAGGGACGGTTGTGTGCCACCGCTATCGTCACATCACCGAGAGAATCCGGAGTGACATCAATCTCCCACCATTCCGATGTTGGCGAATAAGTCGTTCGTCGCGCACCTGTCACACTGCCACCCGTCACAGACACTGCACGGTCCCTGAGTTTCGATCGAAGGATGGTTGTTGGCGCACTGAATCGGACCCTGACCGTGAAGGGGCTTCCACCATGCGCCTCAGTGTCCAAGTCGAATCTCCCGGTTAGAGGGGGGAAAACCCAGGGCCTGGCCTGCTTGATGGCTAACACATTGTCGCTGGTGACCTTGAACTCGATCTCCATGGCGAACGCTTCGCCGTACCTGACACCGTATAGCTCCGCGAATCTATCGTGGATCGTGACGAGGCGCCGGCGCAGCTGCGCCATTTGATCGTCGGTCATCAGCAGTTCGCCTCGCGGGACCTGGTTGGATAGCGCAAGAAGGGTGTATCCGCCGCCGGGGTTCAACAGGAGCTCCTCCGGCGCCGAGTTCACCTCGGGATTTGTCACCAGGTCCTCGCCAACCTGCGAGTTGACGTAATAGCTCCTCCATGTGCCGGTGGCCGGATCAGCGCTGACTGCTACACCGTTTACCCGGTCGTCCGAATAGTTGGGATGCACCAGCACGCCCATGTACGTCGACAGATGGTCGATGCGGTGAAAGTCCCTCTCCAGGAACGCCCGGAAGTTCCACAGGCTGGCGTACACCTGCTTGAGAGACTTGGAGATGCCGTCCTCCTCCGTCTCCTCTGGGTGTTGCGTCTTGGAGTCGTAGAGACCTGCCCCGTTAAAGTTGGGCAGGTCCTCGTTGTTGGTGCTGGACCGGTAGCGAAGCGACTGCCCATCCGGGTAATTGCCGTGCATGGTGGTCAGCGCCGTTTCGATCCACTCGGGGACCTCCGCCTTCTTGATCTTCTTGCGCAACTTCTTCAGCTCCGACGCCATGGTGTCGTAGTCGGTCTGGAAGTCCTCGTCCGCCAGCATCTCCTCGATGTCATCGTAGAGGTCGTTGTGCTTCATGAACTCGTCATAGAAGTAGAAGGGAATGGCGAACCCATCGGGGACAGTGCCCTCCGGGAACTCCAGCGTCCCCAGCACGGCGACGTTGGCCGCTTTCACACCAAAGGCATCCCAGTCATCGAAGTCGATATCGCTGAGAGGCGTGATCGTGGTCACTGTCAGGTCGCTCTGCGGCGTCTGAGTCCGTGCCGGACGCGACGAAGCGAAGTGTGCCTCCACCTCATCTGCGGTGGCCGCTCGGAGTGTGTATCCCGAATCAGTTACTGCGTAATAGACGTGGCTGCCGATAAGATCGCTGATGTCATCGTTTTCGAGGGCGTCGGCAATGAAGGCGTTAGGAACGCCGTCCTGAAGTGCGCGCAGGTTGACATGAGATAGCGGTGTCTGGGGCACGGTGCTGATGATGCCGGAGACACGGGGCAACTCGTTGGGCAGCGCCTGGTAGATCACCACGTCGCGGGGATGGGGACGCTCGTCGGCGTCCAGCTCCCGCAGCAAGCCGTACCCTGCTGCCTGGTTGAGCGCCAAGAAGTCGGTTTCACCGTAAACATCGTCGTCAAACATGATGTTGATCCGAGAAGATCGGTACAGCGGAAGATCGTCCCGATACGCCCGAAGCTTCGCATTTCTTACCCACAGTGCCAGGTTGTCGTCGAACAGCGGCATATTGGCGGCCAGCAACGTATGGACACGCTCCGTGAAACTGAAAGATTCGATCTGTTGCACGAATCGGTAGAGATATACTCCAGGGCTGCCGTCGTCAGCGACTAAGTCTGGGTCATAGATGAGCCTGCCACGGGCAACATCTGCCATTTCGGCACCAATGACTGATATGAACGGCTTATGCTCATTGAATTTCACGGTGTCCATAAAATAGATTTGTAGCTGTTCGCTTTCCCGCTCCGTCACCAGGAATTTGATTACAGAGGCCTCGTTGTCATAGTCGAAGGAGAGCCTGTCAAATGTTTCAACGTCGGGTATCACCACTTCGCCATGAGTGACGGGAGTGGCCGGGTTGACCGGGTTCATGGCTCCTAGGTTGTTGAGCTCGGTTATGTCGTCGATGCAGTCGACGTCGACATCCGCCGGGGCGGACACGGCGTACTTTTCAACGCGGTAGCGCTCCGCCGGCAGCGCCGCCACGTTCTCGGCCAGCGTGGTCGTTCCGTCCTCGCCCTTCTTCACAAGCACCGGATACTCCACTGTCGTGCTGTCCACCTCAAAGGAGGCATAGAGAACGAAGTAGTCCGCGGTCGTGGATGTGACCACGATGGGAACGGCCGTCACGGCCACATCCGTGGGCGTGGGAGGAACGTAACCGTCTTGACACAGTTGGCCGGACTGCGAAGCTGGAGCTTCGGATGTCTCGGCGTTGGCGGCATCGGATGCCTCACTAAGGCGTTGGAGTTTTCTGGCCTTGACGCGGTAGATGTACCCGGTGCGGGGACTCACCGACGTGTCGGTGTACGTCGTAGCCGTCGACCCCGTGTATTCCACTACTGCGACGAACTCTGCCGCACCCTGACCGTCACCATACTCGGCCCCGTCGCGGGAGCGGCGGAGCACCTGGTAGCCCGTAATGCTGTCGTCGCCCGGGTCGTCCCAGGTGAGGGTCACGCTGTCGTGGGAGACAGACGATGCGATCAGCCCGGTGGGCTTTGCCAGCGCCGTGAGGGTCTCCACGTTCAGGTAGGTGGAACGCTCGCTTAATCCGTTCCCGTTCTTGGCCTTGATGCGGTAGATGTACCTGGTGCGGGGACTCACCGACGTGTCGGTGTACGTTGTAGTCGCCGACCCTGTGTTGTCGATGACCGCGACGAATTCGGCCGGCCCACGGTTGTCTTCGTACTCGTCCCTGTCGCGGGAACGGCGGAGCACCTGGTAGCCCGTAATGCTGCCGTCTCCCGGGTCGTCCCAGGTGAGGGTCACGCTGTCGTGGGAGACAGACGATGCGGTCAGCCCGGTGGGCATGGCCGGAGGGTCGGCAGACTGCGCGTGCGCCACGTTCACGCCTGTCAACTGAGAATCGCCGCTGGTCAGCAGCACGGCCAGAACGAGCAGGACCGAGACGAGAGCAACACAACTGCCAACTCGCCGGATGGCGGCATGTGCCCTTCCCATCGAATGGTCACGGCTCACGGTGTCGGCCGTGCTGACTGTCTGAATTTCCCTGCTCCTCCCTGATGCCCTTACCGACATCAGTGTTCAGCGCACCGGCGCTTCAATCTCATCACCACGCGGCGCCCCCGCTTGACAGCGCCTCGAAATTGCCTGCGTCGTCCTCTCCATAAGATAGCTGTTAGGAGAATGGTCGTTTTCGGGTAATATCTTGTGAGTGTTGTAACGAACACCATAATCGCCCCTGCTTAGCCCCGCCGCTGGGCGTTTCGGGGCCGTTCTACTGGCTTCTATATCTGGACAACCCAACGAAAAGTTCGCAATTCAGTCTTCCACGGCCCACCAGTTTATAGTTAAGACCCGAGGAGACTCGAGCTCTTCGGTCGTGGCGTATGACTGAGATCCGCCCACGACATCGGTTTCCTCTAGCTCCACACCATTACGATCAGATGTAAGGTCAACGCGGTCGCCCAACCAGCGGTTACGGGCGGGTTTAGCCTAGGAGTTTGCTGGGGCCGAGACGGCGATGATGACTAGGTCGCCCTCCGAAACCCCTTCCAACACGGATCTGATGGCCGTTGGGGCCTCGAAGTCGATATAGCCCGAGCCAGAATTCCGTATGTTGTCCTTTGCCAGGAACGACACCGCCTCCGTCTCCGTCTGAATCCAGACCGTCAACTCGCGGTTGACGCCCCCTGCGGCGAAAGACTCTCCGATGTGGATGTCGTCGGCCTCGTTGAACCTGAACGCACTTGTTTTCGAGAAGTAGGTCACCCGGTTCAACGTCATGCCGTTCCACGCAAGCGACCCGTCCCGCAATTCGCCGGAGGCGTGCCAGGCAGAGGTATCCAGTGCGTACCAGGCGCGGTCCTGGGTCTTGTTGTTCTTCCGTCCTTGGTCGCCCACCCGGAGCAGTGCGCTGGCGAGAACAGCCTGGCCTTCGCCGGCATCGAAATCGTCCAGGCTGAGAGGTCTGGCCGCCACTGTTGACGTGACCACGCTGGTTTGCGATTCCTCGTTCCCCGCGTCGTCGGTGAAGGACACCGTGACCTTGACGGCTTTGCCTTCCTCGGAGTCAGTGAGCTGGTAGCTCGGGCCGGTGGCCCCTGAGATGTCGACGTCGTCGGCCAGCCACTGGTAGCTGAACGTAGCGTTGTCCAAGCCGTCGGCGTCGGCGATGCCGGACTGGTCCGCCGTCAGTGTCTGGCCCACCTGGGCAGTGCCGCTTATGGTCGGAGCGCCCGTGGGGGGACTGTTCTGCCGCGTCGTTCCCTCTTCTTCATCCCCTGGGCCCGCGACAACGAAATTCACCTCGGCTGACATCATCCTGCCGTCCCCGGTGCAGATGGCCCCCTGGGCAGCGCAGTCTTGCGTGACGGGGAGCACCACGGTCACATCGCCGTCGCCGTCCGGCGTCACGGTGATCTCCCAGCGGACGTTGCCAGGAGGATCCAGCCGCTGGACGTTCCCCACCTCGCCTCCGGTCACGGTGAAGGAGTGGTTGCGCAGCGTCACGTAACTGAAGGACGAAGCCGGCTCTTCGCTCAAACGCAACTCGAAGGTGAAGGCATTCTCACCGTCGTGGCTCTCCGGCGCGTCGTGAACGCTCGCGGTAAGTAGGCTAGGCACAATCGCCACCGCAGCCGTCTCCGCAGCCGCCACCGCAGCCGTCTCCGCGCTGGTCAGGGACTCCTGGTTGCCCGCGTCGTCGGTGAAGGACACCGTGACCTTGATGACCTTGCCTTCCTCGGAGTCCGTGAGCCTGTAGCTCGCGCCGGTGGCCCCTGAGATGTCGACGTCGTCGGCCAGCCACTGGTAGGTGAACGTAGCGTTGTCCAAGCCGTCCGCGTCGGCGATGCCGGACTTGTCCGCCGTCAGTGTCTGTCCCACCTGGGGCGTGCCGCTGATGGTGGGCAGCCCGGTGGCCGGGCTGTTGGCCGCCTGCTCCTGCGAGGTCTGGGCGGGAATGGTGAAGGTGTAGAGCCTCTTGGTGACCGACGTTGTCACCCAGAGGTTCTCGCCGTCCGACCACATGCCGATGGGATCCTTGATGTCGGGCTGCAGGGTGATGTCGCGGCTGGCGGCGCGCTCGCCCGACAGCAAGTTGAAGGCCAACAGCCGGCCCGCTTTGTTCTTGTCGTAGTCCACTGCGACCCACAGCCAGCGGCCGTCGGAGTACGCTCCCACCGGCGAGTCTTTGTTCTTATCGTCGAGAGCATCCCGCAGCGCCGTTTCGTTCGTGCAGGTCGCTGAGGGCATCATGTCGCTTGGTCGGGGCATTTCGGGGATGTAGCAGTTGTCGAAGGCGCTGGGCACGAAGAGATCTTGTGACGGGCCAACCCAGAGCTCATTCTCGAGTTTCACCGCAAAGATCAGTTGACTGATCATGGCGTCGGCCACCCACAGGGTCTTGCCGTCGGACCACAGGGCCGCGGGCGCCAGGAAGCTGTGCCCCCATCGTGGTTTGAAGGGGCCCATGATGAAGCGTTGGTCGCGAAGGAACTTGCCGTCAGAGAGCCGGTACGGGAGCATCATTCCTATGTCCCGCTCGGCGACCCACAGGGTCTCGCCGTCGGACCACAGGGTATAGGGGGAGTACGTCGCGTCCCGGCGCCCGACCCCCTCTGGGGGGTACAGCTCGCTCATCGTCAGCGACGTGTCGAGATTGTGGGTCAGCCGTGCCGTCCGAGCCAATGTCGAAGGCATGCACCCATAGGCTGCAAGGGTCCGCAATCCACGCCGTGTCGGTGGCGGTGTCCACATACACGCCGCCCACTCTGGGGCACGTGAGGTCGGCATCTTCGCTGAAGTTAATCTTCCTCCCGCCCGGATAGGTCAGCGACAGGCTGAGAGACGACGACTGCGTCATCGCGTCCAGCCTCGACGGGGTGGCCGACTCGTGCCAGCCGACCGCCCAGGAACCCCAGACCCCCCGGTCCTCATAGGCGACGCCGCCCAAGTGGCCGCGCACCGCGATGGTCCTGAGATTGGCGGGCACCACGTCGATAACCGCTTCGAGATCGGTGGTGCTGCTGTGGTCGACGTACTGGAATTGCGCCACGTCGATGTCCCAATAGGCGATCTGGTAGCTGGTGGGCGCGTCGCCTGTCGCCGGCGCCGTCCATGAGACCTTGGTTCCCTCGCTGTCCTCGTCAGGGGTGACGGTTATCGAGGCGGGCGCCTCAGGCGGGTTCATCGGCGGGTGACGGGTGCTGTCGCTTCCGGCCCAAGCAACCGACCCGAAGCCGCCGTCATTCCGGGCGGCCACATTCAGCAGGCAGGCCGTGCTCCTGTCGATTCCCCCGACCTTGAACGAGCGGGAGTTGGGACCGAGCCGGGCTGTCCTGGTCTCGCCACCGCAGTTGTGCCTCACGCGGTAGCCCCGCACGGCTGCGCTTGGGTCGCTGGCGACCGAGGCCGCCGTCCAGCTCAACGTGATCTCGCCGATGTCCGGGCCCGGCGTCGCGGTGACGCCTTGAGGCTGGCCCGGCCGGTCAGGCCCGTCTGTCGAAACCGGAATCGTGGCCTCAGTTCTATTGGACAGCGGCACATTGTCGGATGTGCAGACCGCGGACTGAACGATGCACGAGGTGGTGGGCGGAAGCGCGATGGTGATTGGCCCCGCCGGGTTCTCGTCGGAGTCGAGGTCGGGCACGACCCTGATGGTCCATCCCTCATTGCTGCCCTTCGAGACGCGCTTGGCCTTGATGATGGTACCGCCGACCACGGAAAAGGCATGGTCGCGAAGCGTGACATAGCTGAGGTCGGGCTCGGGCGTGAACGTCACATTGAACTCTAACTCCGTACCGTCATGCGACGCAGGCACATTGCTGAACTCCGCAGTCAATTGCCCGCCGGTGCCGGTTTGAGCGGAGAGCGAGGGCGGTCCACCGAACCCCAGCACCCCAACTACCGCCGCAAGCATCCCGATTACGAATGCCGAAACCAGTGTCAAATGTAGCTTCTTCATCCTACAACCATCCAATGACCAGCGCGGGGACGTCGAGAACCTTCGACATGCCTGCACGGCCTGGGGGTCAGAATCCACCACAAGCTTTTGCTAGGGTTTGTACGACCTGCCCCCTGTGGTTGCACTACGCTCAGTGTTAGCCTAACCATCGCGCGCGGGTTTTGCAGGGCGCTACTGTCCGGCAGTTTATTGCCGTAATTGTTAACACCCCGCGTGACTACGGCGTAAGGCTTTTTCTCCCTACCTCATGAATGTTCACAATCGCAGTTTTGGTGTTCAAATGAGCAACACGCCTGCTCCCACTTTTGACCTTTCGTCCACCAGCCATATAGCGCAAAATTAACGGAACGACTATGGTGGCAATGATTGAGGTGCAATCTTGAACAGGGGACATTCGATAGGGACGCACCTGTCCGCATTGTTGACCCAACCGTTTAGTCTTGTCCGGGACCGGTTCTGGCGGGCCAGCTGGGCGGGCTCCTATGAGGTGCACTACGCCGCGGGCGTGTCTGTGTGGGTGCGCTGGTTCGTGGCCGCGCTGCTCCTGTACATTCTGTTCCAACCCCCCTTCCCCTTCCCGGTGGCCAAGTACGTTTCCAACTCGGTGGCCATCGGCCTGCTGGTCGTCTTCAACGGGTTCCTCCATCTTCGGCTGCGTTCCGGGCGTCCCTTGACCTGGCGGTGGATGCTGGGGATGAATGGCGCAGACATGGCGTTGGTTACGTCCGGGGTGTGGATAGCCGGAGGGTTCTCCGCCGCATTCACCTATCTGCTGTACTACCCGTCTCTGGCGATGTTCGCCGTGCTGTTCACTTCGTTGAGGCTCAACCTGGCCTGGGCTACTTTGGTCGCCCTGGTCTACTCTGCAGTGTCCCTCACGGCGGAGGAGGGGCTCGACCTGGCGGCCCGAGATGACATGGTTCTTGTTGTGAGGGTCGGGGTGATGTACACGGTGGTGCTGGCGGTCAACCTGGTGGCCAGGTTCGAGCGGTCCGGCCGGCTGAGAGCGACGGAGCGGGAGCGTGCCCTGCAGCGGGAACGCATCGACCTGTCCCAGTCGATCCACGACAACGCGGCCCAGTCCGTCTACATGATTGGCTTGGGAGTCGACAGCGCCCGGGCTCTGGCCGGAGACTCCAACCGAGAGCTCTCCAAGACTCTGGCGGCCACCTCTCAGCTCTCACGCACAGTGATGTGGGAACTGAGACGCTCCATCGACACGGGACGCATCTTCGAGGGAAAGGACCTGGGGTCCGTTCTACGAGAACACACCGAGACGTTCCAGAGGATTACGGCGGTCCCCACCAGAATGGTGCAGACCGGCGCGGAGCCGGCGCTCAGCGTGGACATTCGTTCCCGGCTCTTTTCCATCGCGCACAACGCTCTGACCAACGCCTTCCGGCACGCCGACGCGGGGGGGGTGTGCGTGGCGCTGGATTTCAGGGGGGACAGCATCCGCCTGGCGGTGGAGGACGACGGGGTGGGGCTTCCTGACGATTACGCCCAGCGGGGCCGGGGGTTTGCTGGCATGAAGGCCGAGGCGGAGCGCATGGGAGGGCAGTTGATAGTGACCTCCGTTGGTCCTGGTGAGGGAACGTCGGTGAGCTGCCTGATTCCCAGCATTCCTGGTCAATGATCGCGCCGAATAGCCGGATAGGAAGGAGGAATGTCATATGTCCGAGGACAGTCGGTTCCGTGTGTTGGTGGTGGACGACCATCCCTTGGTGCGAGACAGTCTGCAGCGGGTGCTGGAGAATACGGGAGAGTTCGAAATAGTGGGGCAGGCCTCTGGCGGCGAGGAGGCGGTATCCCTCTCTGAGAGACTGCGCCCGGATGCCGTCATAATGGACCTGATCATGCCAGGAATGGATGGGGTGGCGGCCTGCCGGGAGATCGTGGAACTCCTGCCTGACGCCCGGGTGCTGATGCTGACGGCCTCCACGGACGACGAGGCGGTCATCGCGGCGGTGGCCGCCGGCGCGACGGGGTACGTCGTCAAGGACGCCAGTCTGCCGGAACTCCTGGAAGCGGTAAGGGACGTGGCCCAGGGCCGGGTCCGGATACCACTTCCTGTTCTAAGGCGTGCTTGCTCCGTGGCAGATAGCCAGTCCGAGCCCGCTCGCGAGCGGACCTCCCATATGCTCACAGCGCGGGAGCGGGAGGTTCTGACCTTGTTTGCCGGCGGGAGTTCCTACGCGGACATCGCGACGGAGCAGGGCAACAGCCCATCCACCGTCCGCAACACCATCTACCGCATTCAGGACAAACTGGGGACGGGCTCCAGACAGGGCCTGGTGGCCTGGGCGGTGCGCAATGGGTTCTTGGATGACGACTAGCATTTTTCTCCTTGCGGTTGCCGGATGATAGGGCTTGGCCGACATGGAGCGTCGTGCAACCACAGGGGCCAGGTCAAGTTGACGCCAAGGCAACGCGATGAATGGCATGATTTAGTCGGTGTCGTCGGCCAGCCACTGGTAGCTGTAGCTGACGTTGTCCAAACCATCAGCGTCTGTGATTCCGGCGGTGTCCCGCCGTCAGGGTCTGGCCTACCTGGGCCGTACCACTGATCGTCGGCGCGCCTGTGGCAGGGGTATTCGCACTTGTAATGGTTACGTTAGCTTCGCCTGACGGAGCACCGCGCCCGACGCTGTTAACGGCGATGACCCTCGTTGTGTACTCCGTGCCTCCGGTAAGGCTCTGGATGGTGTGAGTCGTTCCTGTTACGGTTGCTTCGGAAACGTCTGCCTCCGTGTCCCAACTACCGGACGCCTCCTTCCACTGCACCACGTATCCGGTGATGGCAGAGCCGCCGTCGCCCCAGGTTTCCCTACCGTTCTGCTCTCCACCGTAGTCCAATGTGGGAGTTTGCCATGAAAGGTCCAGGTTCCCTGAATCGGTGGCTGAGGCTTCAAAACTCTCCGGCGCAGCCGGGGTTGTCGCTGTGACCACAACGGTCTTGGCACTTGTCAACCCCTCCTCATTCCCCGCGTCGTCGTTGAAATATACTCGAATCTTCAGAGTCATGCCCACGTCCCGTCGCGACACTGTGTAGCTGAGGTCCCAACCAGGAACTATGAAGACCCGGGCATAGCCTCCACGACCGGTCGCATAGAGTCCTTCCGTTGGGTTCGCAAACCAATTGCCGCCGTACGCTGCGTTGGTCATCCCGTCTGCATCGGCTATTCCCGACGTACTCACGTCAGCGTCTGGCCCACCTTCGCCGTGCCACTGATCGTCGGGGCGCCCGTTGCGGGTCTATTGGAGGTAGCAGTAATTTCCTCCGATGGGGCGCAGGAGGGACAATGGGGAGCAGCTTGCCCGCACCCCTTGGCGGGGCAGTGGGACCGCCGGAACGAAATGGAAGAGCCTCCAACCCTATGGGCCGGAGGCTCCTGAGGGCCTTATCGGAGTCTCCTGGTCCCTCCCTTAGATACGGACCTCCCAGCGAAAAGTTCGCAATTCAGTCTTCCACGGCCCACTTAACTGGACAAAATCAAGAGCCTTCATTCGACGGACACAATAGACACGGAAAACTCAGGTACTCGTGGGCGGCCGATTTGGGTCCATTCAAGCCAGGGCGGTAAAGCGGACTCAAAATGGGTGTGTCACGTCGTTCCCGCGTACCCGCGTACCCGAACGTATCACCGGCCCGATGAACGGTTCGATTCTTCTCAGGCGGGCCTAAGTTGACGGTAGGCAGTACCGTCTTCGAGATGCGGCTGGTCCTGTGAGTATGTCCCCTCACCCAAAACATACTATGCGCTGCCTGAACGAACCAGCTGAGCCACCTGAGGCCGCAACTCGAAGATCACAGTCTCGAATATAGGCAAGTCCGGCACGAGCGGGCCGAGCGACTGCTCCCAAGTCTCTTCGACGAAAGCAAGCATCCGGTCATGGAAGAATCCGTCAGGTCCTGCGAAGGAGACACCCCTGACGGCGCACTTCTCACGCAGCAGCGTGTCGAAGCCTGCCAGGTCCATCTGGTCTCTGTAGGCATCTAGCACCCGCCAGAGGTCATAGTAGTCGCGGGCGCGCGAGCGGCTCCAACCTCTCCTCTCGAACATTCTCGCCTGTTGCAGGAGCGCTCGCAGCTTTTCGGCAACGATCTCTTCGAGGGAATACACCTTCACTTCCGCGTCGAGCGGCTCGCCGTACTCGTGGATGACCTGCCGCTGCTCGGCAGGCAGGAGGACTCTCTCATCCATCGTTACCTCGACCATGACGCGGGTCTGTAGGCGGCTATGCCACGGAAACCTCGCTCGGATGGCGAACGCTTCCTGACCGCCTGGATGGGATTCCCTCTCCGTGTAACGCTCACAAGTGATCTCCACAGGAGCGTATTCGTCCAGTAGTCGCACAGCGGTTCCGCACACTTCCCTTATCAACCCCTCTATCTCGTTGCCAGTCGGAATCCCTTTCAGCGTTGAGAAGTCCAGGTCCTCAGAGAAGCGGTAGTCACCGAAGTAGCACTTTCGGAGGGCTGTGCCTCCCTTGAAGACCAGTGTGTCGCGGAGCACGGGCGTCCGGCTAATGCCAGCCAAGATCCAGGACAGCAGGTAGTCGCGTTCAAGCGCTTCCCAGGGGATGCCGAGGCGTCGGCGTGCCTCCTGTAGGCGCGTGCGGAGCGGTCTCATGCCCTAACCATCCTTGGGAGGTTTTCCTGCACCATCCAACGGCCATTGCATGGCCCCTTGCGAGGCCCAGTAGAGTCAAGCTTGCGGTAGCCCTTGATCGGCAACGCCGCCAGCTCCTCCAACTCGAAAGGGGGAACCCCCTGGGCTTCGAGCGCCCACCCCAAGCGCTTGGCCGTGGTCACGCCCAGACTGATGGCGTACTCTGTGATTCGTTCGATGTTCAGTCGAGGCATCGCAACTTGGAAGGCGTAGAGCGCCTCCCCGAATCCCCCACAGTGTTGGGGCATCGAGAGGCAGTCCAGCAACGTGCGCTCCAAGTCAGACATGGGCACACGGGCTTCGCCGACCCACAGATTCTCGCCGCCGAAGAAGCGGTCGGGCTTGACCTGGATGAACCGGTACGTTGTATCCCCGACGACGAAGCCGCCCCCGGCCCTCTCTCTCCCGTCCTTCCTCGGGCGGGGAACCCAGGCATCCGTCGTCGTAAGGACGAACACATCCCTTGGTATCTGCTCCGTCAACCCGTAGTAGTGCAGGGCCGACCAATGGGAGATCATGGCGGGTTCTACGAGGGCTGTAGCGATCTCGAATTCATGGGCGGCCGCAACCCCCGGCACGGTGGGAGAGAGCGCGTAGAGTCCTCGCCGTAGCGACACGATCCAGTTATTCTTACGGAGGTGGTACAGCGCCTCGGAGAGGTAGGCGTCCTTCAGACCGACGCGGGGTGCCAGCTCCCTGGCCCGGTCGCTCGTGAAGATGCGGTCTCCCTCATAGGCGAGCAGCCGGACCAACTCGATGCCGACCAGAGATTGCTTGGGCTTTGCGCTGACAGTCATTGTATGTATTCCAACTGGTCACATCTGGGCGAGAAAGCAACTACTTGCAAATTTACAGCGAAACTTGGATAATGTCAAAGACGCTCTGCTTCTGAGCTAACAATCAAGAGAGGGTCGATGACATCACCTACAGCCAGTCAGACATTCGCACGCCTCGAAGCCACATTCGGCCTTGGGCGCGACTGGACGTCGCAGGCTGGGCAGTCCGCAACGGTCTGGGAGACGCCTGCCTACCATCTTCTGTGGCTTGATGATGCAGCGAGCGATGTGGAACTACGGAGGCTGTGGGAAGCACGGAAAGGCCGTCAAGCCTATCCGGTTGTCTTGCTGGCCCCGTCGGGCGACGTAAGCAAACTGCGGGTAGCCGGACCGCAAGATGCCCGGCCCGTTCGGGAGTTGCCAGTCAGTCAAGTCCTCCACCTGTTGGAGACGAGCCGCAGTCTGGCAGCCCGTGAAGCGGCGTCGTTCCTGGCCAGGGAGTTCGGCCGTCTTGAGGAGGCCGTGGTTCCCGGGCTGCGGGTCAAGGATCTCCTCACGCCTCATTTCATGCGGGAGCGCCTGCGTCGGCCCATCAACGAGCAGCGATTGTCCGGCGCCGTTGAAGGTATCGCACCTACCGGTAGCATTGGATGGCGCTCACTGTTCCAAGGCATGGGCTACCAGGTGGAGCAGCTTCCCCAGCGCGGCTACCTGTTACGGCACGGCGACGCGCCGGTTGCTGTGGTGCATCCTCACCGGGACGCCTCCCAGTTCAGCCGCCTTACGGACAATGGGGAACTGCCTGAAGGAATGGTGCTGGCCGACTGCGCGCAACATGGGGCGCATTGGGGCGTACTGATAGCAGAGGGCCGCTACCGACTGTTTCAGCGGCGGCCTCCGGTAGGACCGGCGACAGGTCAGCACGTGGAGATAGACCTGAGCGAGTTGGAGCGCAGCGACCGCTTCTACCTCGGTCTACTTGCTCCAGAGTCATTGAAGGAAAAGGGATGGCTGACCGATTGGGTCGGTGAGGCGAAGGATTTCGGCGAGGAACTTCGGAAGGGCCTTGAGGAGCGGCTCATCAAGGACGCGCTGCCCAATATCGCAAGGGGGCTCGGCGAGTACCTTGAATCGCGGGGTGCGGATTTGCGCGACAGGGAGCAACTTCGGCAGGTAGAGGAAGCTGCGCTGACCCTGGTGTTCCGGTTCATGTTCCTGCTGCACACCGAGGCTCGTGGTTACTTGCCCATCGGCTCGGCGGCCTACCGGCCCCACAGCGCCCGTCAGCTTGCCGAGGACTCGCGGCTGGCCCAGGCGTCCTACAGCCGCAGGGCAACGCAGCGATGGGACCGGCTTCGGACGCTGGTGCGGATGGTCCGCACCGGAGACCGCTCCGCCGCGGTGCCTGCCTACAACGGCAGCCTCTTCGCCGCGGATGGCTTCCCTGGCAGCGACCTGCTAGAACGGGCCGAAATCACCGATGTCTACCTCGCTCCTGCGCTCGCGGCCATCGCTTACGAGACGGACAAACCCGACGCTCCTGGACTGGACTACGCCGGCCTGCAGATCGGCCACCTGGGAGCAATCTATGAGGCCCTGCTCACTCTGAGGCTAACCCGCGCCCCCGAAGACCTAGCCTACGATTCCAGGCAGGATATGTTCCGCCCCGTCCGCCCCGGGGAGCAGCCGGAGGTGACGAGGGCGCAACTCTACTACCAGGCCGAGACGGGCGGACGCAAGGCCGGAGGCGTGTTCTACACGCGGCACGAGTTTGTAGGCCACCTGCTAACCCACTCGCTGCTTCCTGCCCTCGACGACCATCTAGCCGAGGTTAAGAAGGTCGCCCAGCAGGACCCTACGGAGGCGACGCGGCGGCTGTTCGACTTCTCGGTGGTGGACCCGGCGATGGGCAGTGCCCACTTCCTGACAGCGGCCTTGGACATGATCGCCGACCGCATCGAGATCTTCCTTGCAGAGATCGAGGGACTGCCCGGCATTGCCCAACTGCTCAGCGAGTTGAGCCAAGACAGCGGGTCGATTGCCCAACAACCGGAGGATAGCGACCTGCTGCGGAGGCTCATACTCAAACGCTGTATCTACGGCGTAGACCTTTCCCCTATGGCGGTGGAGGTGGCTAACGTCACGCTCTGGCTGGCGTCCTTCGTTCCTGGCTTGGCCCTCTCCTATCTGGGAAGCAATCTCAAGTGTGGCGATGCCCTCATCGGTGTCGCCGACCCGGCCGTCGTTGGGGCCAGCGACAGCCCTCTCTTCACGGGCCAGACCGTGCGGAATGCCATGGACCGCGCCGCCGCGCTCCAACGGGAGCAAGCCGCCATCCCCGATCGGACGCCGGAAGAGGTCAAGCGGTCCGAGGAATTGGGAACCCGTCGGGAGGAAGCCACCGCCGGCCTGAGAGCGGCCTTCGACCTGTGGGCGGCGGAACCACTTGGGTTGACGGTCGAAAACAAATTCAGCGCCAAGGACGGAGATCCCCAGGAGCGAGTTGGTGCCCGTCATATACTGGAAAGCAACGCTGACGCCATTGTAGAGCGACGTGAGACACCCGATGTATCCGAAGTTGTAGCCAATGCCTCCGCCATCGCCGCCCAGTATCGCTTCTTCCACTGGCCCCTAGAGTTCCCCAACGTCTTCCACCGGGAGCATCCTGGCTTCGACGTGGTGGTCGGCAATCCACCGTGGAACGAGATAACCGTCGAGGAACTCGCTTTCTACGCGCTGCGCGAGCCGGGACTACGGGGATGGTCGAATCTGGCTGATAGAAGAAGGCGCATCGCCGAGCTTGATGTGGAGAATCCTAGCTGGCGGGTGGAGCTTGAGGTACAGCAGCAACAAATGGCGACACTGCGGCGGTTCTTTTGGAAGAGTGGGGAGTACCACCTTTGGAGCGTGGGCGACAGGGACCTTTACCAGCTCTTTTCCGAACGATACAGCCACCTCGTCAGGAAAGATGGACGGCTGGGCGTCGTGCTGCCCAGAAGTGCGTTTCTTGCGGAAGGGGCCAGGCGCTTCAGGCAATGGCTCTTTACCCTCAACAGTCCGCGGCGTCTAGATCTCCTGCTAAATAACCGAAGTTGGGCGTTCACTATTCATCCGCAATATACGATTGCGCTGTTAACTGGCCAACGCCACACTCCAACCAGTCAGGCCGCCTTTCAAGTTACTGGTCCGTCAGCAAGCCTTGACGAGTTTCAGGCATCCGCTCAAGGCGATGGTATTACCATCCCGACGTCCTCCCTGGGTAGCGCCTATGTAGTGCCACTCATGCCAAGCCAAAAGCACGCCAACGTGCTCGCCAAACTGCGGCGCGGTATCCAGTTCGACGCTCTTCAAAACCCCGAAAATCAAGAAATTCCAAGAGGGCACGCTGCTGCGTCTCATGCAATTCCGTATAGGGAGCTAGATGAGACGCAGCAGCGTGCCCTCTTCTCACATTCCCAAGGCGTTCCCGTATGGAAGGGTCGTTCGTTCAATCAATACGCACCACATGGCAATGAGCCAGCCGGATACGCTGTGTGGAATGACGTTCTTACATTCGCTCAGAACAAGCGGGTGCGCTCTCCCGTCTTCAAGCGAATGTTCCCTACGGACTTCCTTGCCGATCCAGACACGCATCCGATGAACTACTGTCGCATAGCGTTTCGGGACGTGACACGAAGCACCGACTCCCGCACCGTAAGAGCCTGCTTAGTGCCACCGCGAGTGCCGTTGACGAACAGCGCACCATACCTGGTGGTTGCAGGGTGGCTGCCACTATCCCAAGCGAGTTTGCTTGGCGTGCTGAACAGCGTTCCTTTTGACTGGCTGGCCCGCAGATATGTCGAGATTCATCTCAATTTCTATGTCCTCAACAGCCTTACTTTCCCACCACCGGACGATACCCCCTGGCAGCGCATCGGCGAGTCAGCAGCCCGGCTGTCCTGCGTGGACGAACGATTCGCTGGATTGGCTGCTGACGTCGGGGTGGACTACGGGCCATTGACCGACGCCCAGCACAACGACATGCGGGCAGGGGTAGACGCTCTGGTTGCCCGCGCCTACGGCCTGACCGAAGACGAACTCCGATTCATATTCACCGACTTCACCGAGAACGCGATCAGCCCCACCTACCGGCGGCAGGTGCTGGAGAAGTTCGAGGGCCTGTAGGCAAAAGCGGTGTGACATGAGCCTGTTTCGGTCTTCGGGGCTGCACCGTAGACTACAGAGAGGTGTGTCGCGATGGCATCGACGATAGAGTGGACTGATGAGACTTGGAATCCGGTGACGGGTTGTACCCGCGTGTCGCCCGGCTGCGACCACTGCTACATGTTCGCCCTGTATCCACGCCTGAAGGCAATGGGCGTACCCGGATACGACGACGACCCTCGCGAGGTACGGTTGCTGCCAGAGCGGCTGGACGCCCCGATGCGCTGGGGTAGACCGCGGCGCGTCTTCGTCAACAGCATGTCGGATTTATTCCACCCCAGCGTGCCTTATGAATTCATAAACGACATCTTCGACGTCATGTGCGAGGCATCGGAGCGGCGTGGACATGTATTCCAGGTCCTTACGAAGAGGCCAGGCCGGGCCGTAGGATGGTGGGAGCACAACCAGTCGCGCTACAGCGGGGTGTGGCCGGATAGCGTGTGGATCGGAACGTCGGTGGAGAGCCAGAAGTACGCGCCGCGAATCACCGTGCTGGAGCGGCTGCCGGCGGCTGTCCGCTTCGTCTCAGCCGAGCCGTTGCTCGGGGCGGTTGACATCCGCAAGTGGCTCGACGCCCGCGCAGTGCATTGGGTCATTGCAGGAGGGGAGAGCGGCCCCGCCGCTAGGCCGATGGAGTTGGATTGGGCGCGGGACTTGCGGGACCAATCCTTTGCGGCAGGAGTGGCGTTCTTCCTGAAGCAGCTGGGCGGCCGCCGCGGCAAGCGGTCTGGAGACGAAGCGACTCTAGACGGTCGTCAGTGGCGCGAGTACCCAGAGCTGGAGAAAGGACATGAGCGTGCCTCCTAGAACGACCACGTGGCCCTTGGAGCAGCACACTCGCGGCAAGCATATGGTGCTAACGCACTACATGGGGGCTTGGCTGCCTATACTGACCAGTTGGAACGGGCGGGTCCTGTTCATTGACGCCTTCGCCGGGCCGGGTGAGTACTCAAATGGCGAGCCCGGGTCACCGGTCATAGCGCTGCGTGCGCTGATTGACCATCGCGCTAGGAACCAGATTCGGAGTGAAGTAAACTACCTTTTTATCGAGCAAAACGAAGCTCGAAGCAAGCACCTCGAAGTGATCCTTGGGGATATTCAGCCTATGTTGCCTCCCAAGTGCAACTACGAGGTCATAAATTCTACCTTTGACGAGACGCTCACAGAAGCTCTTGACAGTATTGACGAGCAGAAAGCCCGCTTAGCTCCCGCATTCGTGATGATCGACCCGTTCGGTGTCTCCGGTACCCCTATGCGCGTCGTCGGGAGAATCTTGGGGAATCCCAAGTCGGAAGTCTATATCTCCTTCATGTACAGGGAGATGAACAGGTTCAAAGAACATCCCAATTTTGAAAGACACCTAGACGAACTGTTTGGCTGCTCGGCATGGCGGGAAGGCATAGACTTGGCCGATGGGAAGGAGCGAAAGGACTTCTTCTACGACTTGTACAAGGACCAGCTAAAGGCGAACGGAGCGCAGTACGTAGAACGCTTCGAGCTGTACGAGGACGAGCAGCTTGTCTATGCGATCTTCTTCGGCACCAAGAGCTTGGAGGGGTGCGACAAGATGAAGCAGGCCATATGGAAAGTCGCGCCCTTTGGCGACTTCAGGTTCCGAGGAAGTCAGCTCGGCCAGCTTACGCTTGGCAATGACCTGCTCGATTTCAGCTTGCTTGAGAATGCTCTCCAAAACCAGTTCGCATCCAAGGGTTGGCAGAGAATAGAGGACGTTGAAGAGTTCGTGAAGTCCGACGCTACAGATTTTCACTCTGGTCATCTCAAGCGCAAAACACTGACCCCGATGGAGAAGAGCGGTAAGGTAGAGGTGGAGCGTCCCCCCGGCAGACGCGGGGGGTCTTTTACGCCTGGAACCCGCATCCTGTTTCGGTAAAGGAAATTTATCGCCTTGTCACTACTCGACGCACACGGCCCCTTTGAACTGGTGGACAACGTTGACTACGGTAGCCACCAGCAAGCGTTGGCGTGGCTGGCGGAGCACTACGGTGGGCCGGTGAACGTAGCCACAGGGTATGTTGGCTTGGAAGGGCTGGACGCACTGGCCCAGATAGCGGCGGAGCGGGAACAGCCCACCCGCCTGCTGATAGGCGCCGCGCCGGAGGCGTTGGCCGGATCAACAGGGGAAACTGTTGCTGACCGTTTCAAGCAATCGGTGTCGGCGCTGCGCAGTGAGCGGGACTTCTCGGCGTTTCCTGCCGCCCGGCGAGCCGTCCTTGAGAGGGTGACTCGCTTTTTCGAGTCCGACAGCGTGGCAGTGCGACGGTACATCCGGCGCTTCCTGCACGGCAAGACCTACGTTATCGGCGAACTGAATGACGCCGGGTTACCGATAGGGGCGGGCGCAGCGTTGGTGTCCTCGGCCAACCTGACGCAAGGTGGTCTCACCGCCAATCTTGAGTTAGGCATGGTGCATTACCAGCCCAACGTAGTTGGCATGGCATTGGGTTGGCATCAACGCCTCTGGAATGACGCCCAGGACTTCCGCGAAGAGCTGCTGGAGCTATTGCGTCCGCCGTCCTTGGAAGGCGATCCCCAGACCGTGTTTCTCCGGGCGCTGCTCGAACTCTACGAGGGTGAGTTGGAAGGTGACGGGCCGGCCCTTCCCGACCTGCACCCCCTCACGGCCTTCCAACGGGACGGGCTGGCGCGGGCCAAACGCATCTTGGACCGCTACGGTGGTGTGCTCTACGCCGACGGCGTGGGCATGGGCAAGACCGAGATCGGCGTCCAGTTCATCCGTGAGCACACCCGGGACCTTGGGCAGCATGTGCTGGTCATCTCCCCAGCTCAGCTCCGGGACCGCCTCTGGCAGCAGCGCCTCAGCGAGGCGAACCTTCCGGGAACCGTGGTCTCCTACCAGCAGTTGGCCCAGGACCGGCAACTGTCCCCTGATAGAGGGCGAAGGGTACTGCCGGTGAACAAGGACGTGTACCGCTTCGTCATCATCGACGAGGCCCACGCGTACCGCAACGTAGACAACACCTGGTATGCAGCGCTGGACCGGCTTATGGGAGGAACGCCGAAGAAGTTGCTGCTCCTGACCGCGACCCCAGTCAACAACTCCCTATGGGACCTGCACAACCTCTTCTTGCTGTTCGGTCGGCACGACAGTGCCTTCACCGGAGAGCCTCTAAGGGTTCCCAGCCTGCGAAAGTTCTTTGCCGAGGCCGGAGCCTCCAAGTCCGAAAATCTGTCAGAGGCGAAACTCTTCCCGCTGATTGACGCGCTGACGGTGCGGCGGGACAGGGCATTCATCAAAGAGCGGTACCGGAACGAGCGGTTCATCGACGGAACGCCAGTTAAGTTTCCAGAGCCGGAGCTGCACGAACGCCGCTACGACCTGGACAGAGCGCACCCTGGGATCGTGCAATCCATCTACGACGGGATTGACGGGCTGACGATGGCGCGGTACCGCCCGTCTGCCTATAGGTTAGACAAGGAAGGGGAGTCTGCATCGGAAGAAGCGCTGGCCGGACTCATGCAGTCGCAACTGCTGAAACGATTCGAGTCGTCCTGGTATGCGGCCCTGCAAACCGTGAACAGGATGAGGGATGGGAACGACGTGATGCTCCGGGTCATCGTGGAGCGGGGAGCGGTTCCCCCGCCGCAAGCCATTAGAGACCTGGTTGGTAATACAGCAGAGGACGACACGTTCCTTAGCGCCGACCTGATCGACGAGGCACTGGCTGGCTCGGAAGGCGGGATTGCAGCCGGTAGTTTCAACGACCAGTTCTTGACCGACTTGCAGAAAGACCGGGATACCCTGGCATCCATGTCGGTACAGTTGGAGAGCTTGAAGGACGGACCTGACCCCAAGCTGGACACGCTCAGAGAAGTGATGGCCGCAACGCCGTCGCAGAAGGTCGCCGTCTTCACTGCTTTCCAGGACACGGCGTCCTATCTGAAGGAGCGAATCGAGAATCAGCCGGACGTGTTGAGAGACCGCAGTTGGACGGTGGTCATTGGCTCGGAGACCAGCGCCGACACCCGCATCAGAGAGCTAGAACGATTCTGTCCGGAGTCGGTGAGAGACGAGCCGGGCTTTCTGCCAGACGGCGGAGAAGTGGACGTCATTATTAGCACTGACATCCTCTCCGAGGGTCAGAACTTGCAACAGGCCCAAGCGGTGCTCTCCTTCGACATGCCTTGGAATCCTCAGCGCGTGGTGCAGCGCAACGGCCGCATCATCCGTCTGCGCAGCCCCCACGATACGGCCTACCTCTATACCTTGCTTCCCAACAAGGGCGATCTGGACCGGCTGCTAAAGTTGGAGGCCAAGCTCCAGGCGAAGATCATGGCGGCGAACGCCTCGGTGGGTATGGAAACCCCGGTACTGGCCGACGTGGAGACGGAATCCCAGGTGTACGCTGACCTGAGCACGTTCGTGGGACGTCTCTCCAGTGGAGACGCCACTCTACTGGAAGAACAGGAGAGCGGCGGAGACAGTGGCTCGGCGTTCGCGGGTGAACTCTTCCGCTCCCACCTCAGACGCGCAGCGGAAGAAGGTGAAGTGAGCAGGCTTCAGGGCTTGCCCTGGGGAATCGGTGCCGCTTTCATACAGCGGTCGCCGACACTGGCGGAGCCTGCGGTATTCTTCGCCTGCCGAACACGCAAAGATGAGCGCTACTGGCGCATGGTGTCCCCATCGGGAGAAATCCTGCACAGGGAAGACCTTCCAATGCTCCGGCTCATAGACCCGCAAGAGCAGCCCGGACGTCTCATTCCAGACGGACTTGACTTAGAGCGACTGTTTGCCGTAGCGGCAGCCGATATCTGCGCGACCCACAACGCACTGCTCGACCCTGAATCCAGGTTCGCGGCGCTACCCGCCAGCCAGCGTTGGGCGATAGATGTGCTGCGCTCGCCGGATGCCCCCGCCGGGGAGGAGTACGACGAGGGAGACCAAGCACTCTCGGTCGGAAGGAACAATCTCGTGCGTCGTGAGCTATCAGGGCTACGCCGGGAGTATGAAGGCGGCGGGATGAGTGTGGCGGATTGCGGCCGCCGAATTATCGAAGTTGTCGAACGGTTCGGCCTGCGTCCTGTGGAAGCTCCACAAGCGCCTGATCCCATCACCGAGGACGACTTGGGCGTGGTGTGCTACCAGGTGGTGATGCCTGAATGACTACTAGCCAGATTGACAACCTCAATAGAGAGATCGCCACACTAAGGGAGCGCGAGGCGCGAGAGCGAGAGAAACAAGCCGCGCTGCTTGCGAGGATCAACCGCGCAGTAGCAAGCTTCTTCCGCTCTCCTTCATTCTCGCGCGCTTGACGTTCTTCATAGGAGTGCAAGCTCTTGGATTTGTTGGCTATCTGACTTGCTAGATTCGCCCTCCTTTTCTCTACTGTGGCAAGGTCTCTATAGGCGTTCTTTATCTCTCTGGCCTTAGACTTGAGGGTCGCAGTGCTCTTCGTTCTCGAAGCAGCATCGTTCGAGAAAAGGGGCACCACTGCTGGAACAATGGAGGCCCGAGGCGTCCCTATACCTACCCGTAGGAGACAAACCATGAGCGCTAACACGCGACGAGACACTAGGATGTCCCCCTCCGCTCCACCTGCAAATAGCTTGGATTTTGAGCATTGGAGGGGCAGGATCGACTGGTTTTCCAAAGAGTTGGAAGGGCTGACTAAGGGGAAGCCATTCAATCTGGATGATATACCTAGATCGGGTGGTGTATATCACTTCATTCAAGATAATCAGAGCATGTATGTAGGATCGGGACAGAATATCCATACCAGGGTGAAGCAGCAGTTATCAAAAAGTTATAACGAATACCAGAACAACTTTGCGACCAGCCTTGCGAAGAAGCGATCGCGATTGGGCCTCCGATCGATAGGTCAAAGTTCCTCGAAGTCTACAAGGCGCAAGTTCAAGCCCAGAAGGACATGATCCGTAAAATGCACGTCTCTAGGGTTGTAATCGGCAAAAATCATCAGGAATGGGTGGACTTTGAGGCGTTTGCACAGTCTATTCTCCGCCCTCGCCACTCTAGGTCACCTCTCCCTCCTAATGTCCGCCCCGATAAACTCGATGCGGATACATGGTCTAGTTATTGACCTACCTGCCCGACCGAGTCGAAACCTAGACAGCATCCGCAACGACCTCAACAACGGCATCACAAGCGGAAGGTTCGGTAGGTAACTCTCTGGAAGAGGACCCGATGGATAGGATGGAATGCAATACAAACAGAGTATAAGGGACTCTCAAATAGCTTGGGCGAGATCCAAAGGCATATCTATCGATCACCGAGGCTCTGTCTTTGAACTTGAAGATAACCTCTGGAAACCTCTGTCAGCCCATGCCAGGGCTGCCTATCAAAGGGGGGCTGGCTCCGAACTGGGAGGTCACATGAAGGCCTTGCACGCATCATCAGCCCTAGTCGTCAATTTCTTCGACTATTTGGACAGAGAGGCCCAAGGCCCCTCTTCTGTCGGGCCTAGGAATAGATGCTGATGATATCCAGTCCCTCGACTTCGAAGCTCAGTTTCCCACCGGCCTTGGCGGCACGCCGCCTCATCTCGACGTAGCGATAACCCTCGAATCCGGCGCTGTCATCGGGATCGAAAGCAAATTCACCGAATACCTGAGTCGTTCGACCGGGGCAAGTCCAGCTTTGAGCCAACCTACTTTCCCCCTATCGGCTGTCTTTGGGCCTCCAAAGACCTACCAGCGTGCCAGACGTTGGCCAAGGAGCTAGACGCCCAACAGCATCAGTTCGAGCACTTGGACCCGTGGCAACTCCTTAAGCATGCCCTCGGACTGGCCACGTCCTCCGGCCCTGACTTCAGCCTCTGGTACCTCCACTACGACTGCCTAGGCCCAAGGTCTGACGCCCACAAAAGAGAAATCCAGACCTTCGCCAACCACGTCGGCGATGAAATGCGCTTCAAGGCGTTAACCTACCAACGGGTACCACCGCCTCCAAGACTCCAACCAACCCCACTCCGAGTACGGGGACTACCTAGGCACCAGATACTTCAGCTAGTGCCCCGTCCTCGACGACTACTCCATCGGCTACGATGTAGCCAGCGCCGGAGGCTACGGCAACCCCCAAAGCATTCAACAAGACCTGATCAACGGCCACATCACCCCCGAGCAAGCCGCCAGAGACTTCAATATCGACTCGCCGTGAATGGTATGTGAGTATTGTGGCCGTAGAGTGGCGACGTGAGAACTCGTTTTCACGCTTCTAAGAACATCGGCCAGACCTCCTCCCGCGATTACTCACACCGGCGAACAATGACCATAATTCGTCAGACGTGACTGAGCGACCAGTCTGATAGCATCAACGAGTGTGTGGGTTTGACGAAGACCAGTTCGCCTGCCGGGTCTATCTCTACTGGGTTGTTCGAAGTCGTATGTATGAACCTATGCCAATGCCCTTTCGATTCGCTTCAACTCATCCGTAATGGTACGACAAGTTTCTTCGAAGTGCGCGGGGTAGGTCTCGTATCGTGATAACGCGTCCCACTCCAATCCAGCTGCTATCTTACCGCGTGCGTGTGAGGCAATATTCGTGCGAACGGATTGTATTGTCCTCAAGCCAAATAACTTAAATTCACTCTCTGCAATATAAGAGGCGCAGAGGATTTTTTCGATGAGCATCAGGCTTTTGTCGTCATGGCTGAACTCAATACCCATTTTCTTGAGTTTTGACCGGAGAGCGGAAACGAAATTCACGACATCCCGTGCTAGAGACGTCATTGCTTTCTCTTGTTCTTCTTCACTCAATGCCATGGGTGTCCTCCATAGAGTAGTAATTTTTATCAGCTGCTAGATATAGAAAGCCACTTCTGATACCAAGGCCGCCAACCTTAGCACTCATCATCTGGGGGTGCAGATTCACCAAATCCTTCTCGACGCCCTATCTCACCGAGTAGTTCGTCGAATAGATCAAGAGACCGTAGAGCCAGAAGTACCACGGCATCGAACGAGTGAGGTTGTTGATTTTCCTCCAATACGTCCCTGATGCTCTCCACATACTGGAAATCCTCATCATCTAGGAATTCGCTCAGGCGATCTATGTGGGTGGCGAGAGAACTTGTAGCTCTGCCGATCTGGGTAGCCATTCTCTGAAGATCTCGTACGTCGGCTCGACTTACGCGCAATCGAGAAGATCCGAATCGGAAGGCCTCATGCTCAAGTCGGTAATGTTGTATAAGTTCTTGATATCCCTCGACTAGTTCCCTACCTCTAGAGAGAGCTCTCTGAGATTCGTACCATCTGCTGCGGTAGATTCCCCTTTCTCTAGTGGACAGAGACTGGGGATTGTTCTGATAGGACGTCAGAATATCAACAGATCCTGTAAGCGCCTTATTGCTTCGGCGTGCCTCTAAGTACATTCCTGCGGTGAATACTAACGTAAGAATGCCTAGACCTAATACGAACGGGTCTGGGTCTATCTCTTCGTTATTATTGTGATGATGACTAATCACTAATGTATCTCCCCATGCGCCATGGTATCTATTCAACAGAGTATAGTAGACAATGTTAATCGCGCCAAGGAGGAAGTACATGACTACCTACACCATATACGTCGACACGTTGCAAACATTCATACGGACACCTGCCATCACTTGAGGAAGCACGGCGGCGTAAGCTATACCAGTCCGCCCGGGCGCTGGTACGTCAGCAGCTTCCCGACGGTCGAGGGTGCGGAGTGGGTGGCCCACCGACAGCCACAAGTGCGTACGGTTCACCGCTGTCCCGACTGCCTTGGCCAGCACTAGCAAGGTGCGGAAAAAGAGTTTTGTGAGTTAGGATGCCAGGGAGACGTAGCGGAGGTGCGGGATGCGCGGCAGGCATGAGGAACAGGAAGTGATGTTGGCCTACGTGAATCTGGAGGAGCGGGTACCCAAGGACCATCCTCTACGCACCATCAAGACGGTGGCCGACGAGGCGTTGGCACGTCTCTCACCCGAGTTCGACAGGATGTACTCCAAGGTGGGCCGAGCATCGGTGCCACCTGAGCGATTGCGGAAAGCGTCCTTGCTCATCTCCCTCTACTCGGTGCGCAGCGAGAGGGCCTTCTGCGAGGAGCTGGAATACAATCTGCTGTTTCGCTGGTTTTTGGATATGAACCTGATGGAGCGTAGCTTCGACCCGACAGTGTTCACCAAGAACAGGAACCGACTGCTGGAACACAGGACGGGCCAGGGGCTGTTCGACGAGGTGGTATGGGAGGCGGACCGCCGTGGGCTGCTGTCGGATGAGCACTTCAGCGTGGACGGGACATTGATAGAGGCAGTGGCCAGTATCAAGAGCTTCCGGCGGCGAGATGAGGGGGAGCCACCTTCCGACGACGACCCCGGCAATCCGTGGGTGGACTTTCGTGGAGAGAGGTTGAAGAACGAGACGCACCGTAGCAGGACGGACCCGGAGGCGAGGTTGATGCGCAAGGGGAAGGGCAGGGAGGCCAGGCTGTCATTCATGGGCCACGCGCTGATGGAGAACGACAACGGGCTGCTGATGGACTTCATGGTGAGCAGGGCCACTGGTAGGGCGGAGCGTGAGGCGGTCCCCGTGATGCTGGACGACGCCCGGCAGCGGGGGTACCGTCCCAGGACCATGGGAGCTGATAAGGGGTACGACACCCGGGAATGTGTCAGGGCCATGCGCAATCGTGGAGTCACGCCTCACGTGGCCCGAAGGACACACTCGGCGATAGACGGGCGCACCACACGGCACGCCAGCTACAGGGCGAGCCAGAAGGTCCGCAAGCGGGTGGAGGAGGTGTTCGGGTGGATGAAGACGGTGGGAGGGTTGCGGAGGACACGGTATCGGGGAGTAGAGCGGACGGGGCTGGCTGGGTAATTAGTGGCTACGGCCTACAACCTGGTGCGGATGGCGAACCTGGTGTCGTGTGAGAGGGCTCGGGTCGGTCGGACGGCGTGATCCCCTGAGCGTGGCAGTGCGCCCGTAAGGTCTGACGGGCCCTCCCAGCCCTTGCTGATCACCTCATGGGCCCTTGGCAGGGGTCCCAAACCGCCTTCCGGCTAACCGAAAGCGTCAAACTCAACTCAAACCAGCCTCTTCGAACCAGTGAAATCCATTCTTCAGCAGCCTGTTAGAAGCTCGAATTCTGCCACGGCGAAATAGCCCGGACCGGTCGCCGTCTCCTTCAGCGCAGTTTCCTCGTCGTCGCAACCGTAGAACATGGGAATACCCGCCGGGCTCATCCTGTTCGATTGATTCGCCTTCGCGATGGGCGGCGGTCCCATCTCTGCGGGTGTCTTCCAGGTGCCTGCTTGGTCCTCATATCTCGCACGGCGCAGAGTGGTTCCGGAGGGTAGTTTGACAAACTGACCGGAGAATTCCGCGTATTCGAAAATCTTTTCAAGAACCTCTCCGGGATCGTATGTGCTTAATTCATTCGGATCACCTTCGTCGAGCAGGAAAAAGAACCTGCGTCTATGCATGACGACTTCACGGAAATACGCCCAACTGGATTCGGCGCGCTCCCGGTTGTTTAGACCGTAAGGGTCAGCTTCGCACCAATCTTGTTCATAATGTTCACCAAACAAGTCTGGTAACAGTTGGTCTTCGTTCTCCTGCGGGAACTCCAGTCCAAGGACACTTGCAGGGTCTAACATGGACGGGTGACCTCACCGACCCCACGGACTTCCTGAACCAGTTGGAAGCATGGGGCATTCACCAAGTGGAGTTGCTTGCAGGTGGCCCTCCGTGTCAGCCCTTCTCAAGGGCAGGCACTCCGAAGATTGGTGATCTCGTGAGGAGCTGCATGCGTGACGCCCGTGATCGAAGGGCCGACCTCTGGTGGAGTTTCTTCTCCATTATCGACCGGTTGAACCCCACCGCAGTCGTGTTTGAGAACGTACCTGACTTCGCCCGAGCGCAGGGCGGGGCATTGTTGATTTCATTGATAGACGAACTGCGGAACCGATCCTACGGGGTGAGGGTGGATGTGCTTGACGCTTGGAGATACCGCGTCCCACAGCACAGATCGCGACTCTTCGTGGTCGCGATGGCGGAGAACCGTGCCTTCGAGTGGCCGAAACCGCGTGGCAGGCGTCCGACGGTATGGCAGGCCATCGGCGACCTCCCCGTGGTAGCACCCGGCACACGGGAGGAGGAGCAGCCCTATCTCGGCCCGCCCCACTCGGTGATCACCAGATGGGCACGGAGGGGTCTCAGGGGCGCCGAGGCTCGCATCATCCGCGATCATGTGACGCGCTGGGTGAGACCGGACGATGCGGAGATCTACGCCCGGCTCGAGCCGGGCGATACGTACCTGGATGTACCCGAGCACCTGAGGCGCTACCGCTCGGATATCTTCAATGACAAGTATCTGCGACTATCCTTTGACGGACTCGCACGAACCATCACCGCCCACATAGCCAAGGACGGCTACTGGTACATCCATCCGGCGGAGGACAGGACCCTCTCGATACGGGAGGCCGCCAGAATACAGACCTTCCCGGACCGATCCCGGTTCGCGGGCCACCCCTCCAGCAGATACCGGCAGATAGGAAACGCGGTGCCCCCGCTGCTGGCATCGGCCATAGGCAGCTCCATATTGGACTCACTGAATGGCAGAATGCCCGATCATGCTGGCGACGGAATGCAGGAGGGTGGTGCCCGGGAGTTTCGCGCCGCTCTGATGGATTGGTTTGCGGACAACGGTCGTTGGTTCCCATGGAGAGAGCCGTGCCTGAACTCCTGGCAGGTTCTCCTTGTGGAGATGTGCCTACATCGGACGCGCGCCGAGCAGGTGGCCCGGGTCGCCGGCGAGCTCCTCTCCCGTGGGGGAACGCCAGAGGCCTTTCTGGAGCACCATGGAAGCCTGGAGCCGCTATTGGACACGCTCGGGCTTCGCTGGCGATCCGAGAATCTGGCCACCGCTGCCGAGTATATCGTCGAGAGGCTCAATGGTCGCGTGCCCGATAGCTGGCAGGAATTGGTGGCCATCCCCGGTGTCGGTGACTACATCGCGTCGGCAGTTCTCTGCTTCGCCTTCGGTCGTCCAGCAGTGATCCTAGATACCAATACGGAGCGCATCGCGCGTCGGGTGATGGGCGAAGGTTGCAAACTGCCCAAGTGGAAACTGCGGTTGTCTCTGAGTGACCTTGCCGGCCCTGCAGGAGCTGATCCTGGTTGGAATCAGGCTCTTCTGGACCTCGGCGCGCTGATATGCACTGCGACCAGACCCAAATGTTCGGAGTGTCCTGTTCGTCCCCATTGCGCCACTGGGAGTCGCGATGCGGACGGACAGGGATAGCTCTCAGATCTTGACCGCGCTAGGAGTGTACGAGGTCCAGAACCGGTGCCGCCGAAGCACACTGTTAGCTCTATCCCGAAGGCGCGTCCTGTCCTCTGGCGACAGATACGACAGTGCGATGCATCATCGGGTCATTCACCCTACCTACGATTGATGATAGGGGACCATGGTCCTTGAGCCCCCGCCTCAGAGATGTCGCGCACGTAGGTGTCTCCGTAATGGAAGAGCTCTCCCATCCCCACGCAGCACCTTCACCGCATCGTCAGCATCACTTAGGACCGCACCCACCTCGACACTCAGGGCCGGGCGTTGAGTCCAATGTCAGGGCTCCTCGCTGATCTACCGACTCAGTTCGCTGCACTCGTCGCGCTCCTTTCGTTGCCCGTTCCAACGGTGTAAGCAACCGTCACCAGCAGACGCTCTCTCACTTCATATGGGGACTCGGCATACGACTTGACCACGTACGGCCCCCAATCCTCGATGCGCTGAATCCCATATTCGCGCCCATTGTGCTACGGTAGACTTGGATGGGGTGTCAGGAACTGCACTCCCGACCTTGCCCTAGGACAGTAGAAGGCCCCCGAATCGCTTGCTCAAAAGCTGACTGTCAACTCCATCCAAGAGCCGCAACCTGTCCTTCGGTGACAGACCCGACAGGTGTGATGTCATTATGGGGTCACTGACTGTGCCAGCCCTCAACAATAGAGCACCATCGCCATCTAGCTTGAAGAACCCCGCATCGAAGGCTCTGTGGCAGTACCATCGGCACTCCAGGTCGAACCCTCGTTGAAACCGCCCCAGGAAACTACGAATAGAGATTGAGCCACTACTCGCTAGGCCATTGGCTCAAGCATCCGTCAACCTCCAGTGATCTCCGTCTGAGGCCCTGAGTCCATCAAGCCAAGCTCTGAGCTGGGATTCCCTCCAACGCGTGGCCCGAGGTCCGATGCGTTTCGGCTTGGGGAATTCCCCTTCTTGCATGCGTCGATAAATGGTTGAACGTGAAAGTCCAGTTTGGGCCGTTACCTGCTTGATGGTGAGTAACTTGTCTAAAGGTTCAGTGACCATGAGAACCTCCTCTACAACGGTCAATTGTCACGCTTATTGGGGCTAACTCTGCCAGTCATTCCACCTAGAACCCTCCGGCCCTCACCCCACACGCTGCAAAACGAATAGAACTGCCCCCACGGGCCCAACAGCGGTCGAACTCACAGTAAGTGCGTCTGCGGCCAAGCCGACCCAGCAAAGTGTCTTTGATCAGGTTCAGACAACGTGGGGCACCAGTAATGTTTTCATGCGCCTGGAACCACTTCCACGGTCGCGGAAGGCCCGTACGATCAGCCCTTCCGCGACGACCAATTGGGACGCAATCCGGGAGCGTGAGAGAGGCTGGACTGGCACGCAAATTTGCAGGAGCCAGACGATTTGCGCTTAGCAGAAGGCAAAGCCTAATGGTGAGAAAGCATAGTTGGCTTCAGCCTGGAAAGACCCGCTCCTCTTGGAGCATCCCCTCAGACGGGCCGCAACCGACCCAGCACCATAGCCCGGGTTGTGGGGGGAGTCCTTTGAAGAGGAGCTACTGGAGACGCCGCGCGACGCTGGTCAGACCGACAGCGGTGACAAGAGTCTCCTGGATAGGGAATGAGGCCGTTGAGAGAACGAGGTGTGGCGCAGAACGGTAAGGGGTTGGAGCAGTTGGGTCAGAGTTTGCCCCGGTGTTGACCGGCCAGAAAAACCTGCTGGCCCGGTCTATTCCCGGAAAGCTGACCGTCGGAGTTATCTGCCACCATGCGAGGCGCCATCCTCCCGATGAGGCAAACAACGCAAGCAGGATGGACGGCAGCATTACTAGGAGCATGAATAAGAAAGATCGGGGCACGGATTCCCCAAAAGACGACCACGATGGTTCCCGGGCTTCAGCGCCTACCAGCACCCACGCGAGGAATCCGATGCCAAGGAGGGCGCTCGTGCTGAATGCGAACGATCTCAGGAGGGAGCCATCCCTCCCCTGCACGGCAGCCACCCTCGACGACCCAGGGGCCCCGCTGGTGTTCGCAACCTGTGGCATATCTCTACCTATAGCAGCCGACCGCGCCCGGTGTCAACCCAATCGTGGCAGTATGGCCTGAACCGGTGGTCTGGAATCCTGTCCAATGCCCGCGCCTTCCTCTGGTAGTCAGTCCACTGCGGCCGGAGCGCCTTTGCACGGGACGATTGCAGGGGTGGGACCCTTGATGGGCCAGTCAGCCCATCGACGCCACGGGAGTTCCGCAGAGCCCCCCGAAAATCCGGGTTCTTTTGAACTGACTCTCCCACCCTCGCGCGGTGGCCTCTCCACTGCTGGCAAATCCTTCTCTTGAACCATCATGTGCGAGGGCGTTCCTTCCTCTCAACCGGTATCCCTGTCTGCAGGTCCATCAGCAGCAGGAGGCTCGCTGAGGGCCCAATCGGGGCGCGGCTGGCGCTCAACCGCAACGCTCTCACATCAAGTGCCGGGAGTAGCCGCAGGGGTCTTCCTTTCTCCCATGCCCTCCGCCCCCTTTCCTTCCCATCAAGGGAGGGTAGTGGAGAGAGTTTTGCTCATCCCCTAAAAGTTTAAAAGGGTGTGTGTGTTCCTCCCCCCGTTGTTGTTGTTGTTAACCTCCTGCCATGAGCACGCCGACAAACGCCCAACATCGCCAGCCGCATGCCAGGCCAGCTCCATCCGGTATTGCTCAACCGATGAAGCTTGGGCTCCACGGCCCTATCACCCGGCCTTCCAGGGGTCCGACCTGATATATGGGTAGGTCCGCCGCCCGTGTTCGGTATCCTGCGAATCCTCATGCTGTGCCCTCACCAGCCAGGGTATTCCCCTGCGCCCCGGGATACGGAATCGCCCGGGGTGGAGCATGTCCGTCATCTTCCGGCCTCCAGGTAGTGCCAGCCACATATGGGCATCGCCTCGGTGGAGGTGAGCCTGGAGGCCTCGTATGCCACTCCTCCATCCGGTCTGCCACGACCGCCCTGGGAGCATGAATCCCAGGTAGGCCAGTGCGCATGTGAGGTCCCATGAGTCAATACCCTCGACTGCAAAACAACGGAAGGCCCCGTCCATGCACATATGTGACCACATGCCCCGGCACTCCGATTCCGCGAAGCTGACGCTGGCTGATATGCTAATGGACCAATGGTCCTGCTCCGCTGGCACAGACGCGCCACGCAGCCAACAAGGATGCCCACGGCAACGAGCATCGCTTTTCAGGATGGCATCCCACGCTGTCCCCCATCTTCCTGACCCACCGGTGGCTACTCCCGTGCCCTGGCCATGGCCGAGGGCCGGAACGCAGCTACCTTGATCGGAGAACGGTGATATCACCGCCTGTCCGGGCCTCCCTGAGAACGCCTTCCGCTGCTTCGCGCCAGTTGCAAGCGTATCACCAACACACGGCCCAATGGGGAATAGTGTCATCGCAGGAAGCTCAGCATAGCCGGAGATGGCGGCAGAGCAGGCCGGCAACGGACGAGCTCATGTTAAAGAGGTGAAGCATCGCCCAGGCCGGAATGCGACTGAGTCAAGTTGGAAGGGCATGCCGTTGCATCCTGTAGTAGCGGACCATACTGGCTGATGGATGTGGCCCGATCTCAGTGGCGGTAAGGCCCTAGGAACCATGAGGTAGTCGCTCCAAGACTCCATCAGTCCCCGCCGTCTCTCGAAGTAGTCGGTGCGCCGGTAGGCCGGTTCGGCAGCGCTGCCCTCGACATGGGCTAGGGCAAACTCGGCAATCTCGCGGGGTACGTCCGAGCATTCGGCCGCCCAGATGCGGAACGCACTGCGTACGCCGTGGGGTGTCGTCGGTATGCCGTTCTCCCTCAACAGGTTGCTCAGGGTTGAATCGGACATCGCCTTGCCATGCGCCGATGGGAACACCCGACCGCTTGAGTCCCTTATCTCATGGGCCTGGCCCAGCACGTCCATCATGGCAGGGGTCAGCGGTATACGGTTTGCCGCAGCCCTCGTTGTGATAGGTGTCGGCGCAGCGCACCAACGGGAAATGAAGAAGAGAGTGCATGTGAGAGACGGCTTCGGCTGTGGACGTTCGGTGTGACGTACGAGTCAGTGATGGTAATGAAAGTGGTAACTCCGCGGATAAGCAAGCGTTGGTATAGTTGACAAGATAATCTGTTGGAGCCGGCGAGGGGATTCGAACCCTTGACCTGCGGTTTACGAAACCGCTGCTCTGCCACTGAGCTACGCCGGCGGTGTCATCTAGTTTAGCATGGGCTTCACATTATCGACTAGCACCGAGAGACACGGCTGCGAGTCTACGGGGTGCGTTTCAAGACTACCCACAACACGCCTCTTGTCCTAAACTGTTGCCAGACCCGCCTACGGGAGTTACAGAACACTTTCTAGGGAGGTGCGCTTTGGCGCTGCAACAGGTGACCAGCAACGTATTCGTAGACATCACGTGCAGGGGATGCAACTTCGGATTTCTCACCACATCCGACGGCATCGTTATGTTCGATAGCCCTCACAAGCCCAGCGATGCGATGGCCCTGAAGGCCGAACTCGAGAGCCGGGGCCAGTTGCGCTACATCATCAACACCGAGCCGCACGGCGACCACTGGACGGGCAATTCCTTCTTCGACGTCCCGGTCATCGCCCACGAGGGTGTACGGCGCCGCATTCTTGAGACTGACCTGGATCAGCATGTGCAGCGGACAGCCGCGTTTGGTCCTGACGAGCCCCAGTACATGGCGGGCTACCAGTTCAACGCTCCCGCGATCACGTTCCAGAACGGCATGACGCTTCGAGTCGGCGACCATACTATTCAGATCGTCCATATGCCCGGTCACACTGCTTATCAGGCTGCCATCTGCATCAAAGAGGAGGGTGTCGTCTGGACCAGCGACAACATCTTCAACAAGGTGCAGAGTTTCCTCCAGGAAGGCAGCCCTGATCAGTGGCTGACCGCTGTGCAGTCGCTGCGTCGCCTCGACGAGGAGATATTCGTCCCGGGGCATGGCGAGCTATGCGGTAAGGAATACCTAGACGAGCAGGGCTCCTACATTCAGGAGTGGAAGGACTACGTCTGGGACGCCGTGCAGCGGGGCATGACCAAGGAAGATGCCATATACAGTCTCACCGCCATGACGGAGCGGTACCCCATGGAGGCCGTACACCAAGACGCGCGAGCCGTGATGCGGATGAACGTGGCCAACCTGTACGACTACCTGACGGGGAACTGGGTGCCGTCGAACCCGCAGGCGCCTCCGGCCCGGTAGGGACCTCGTGCGCGCTCCGGCAGCCACCGGGTGCCAGGGGCATATTGGGTCTGGCTACCTGAAGTACAAACCGATCAACAAACCCACTGTGCTGACCCAGAGGGCCGCGATGAGAATATAGAGAGTGTTGAAGCGGCTGTTCATCTCAGCACGCAGGCTCTCCAGAGCGCGTTCCACGGAGTCCAGTCGCCTGTCCACCTGCTCGTAAGCGCCTTCCAGTCTGCTGACCCGTTGTTCGATTGCCACCTTACCTCCATCCCGATCTCTGGCCCGCCTACGTAAGAGTGGTCGGGAGTGTAGGCTGTTATTCCCCAGAGGGGTTGAGTCGCCATTCGGGAGGCTTGGCTGACTCGCGTAAGAGCGCCGCCAAGCCTCCGCTGATCCGCTATAGGTTGTAGAGCTTGCGCGGGTTGTGACAAAGGATGCGCTCGCGGGTCTCCTCGTCGATGCCTTCCATGTTGCGGAAGATGGAGATGGCGTCTATCTCGCTTGAGGGGTCGGTGTGGCCGTAGTCGGTGCCAATGACGATGGAGTTCTGACCGGCGTACTTAAGCACGTAGGGGATGTCATCGTCGGTCTGGCACGTGATGTAGATGTTGCGCTCGCCATAGAGGTCTTCGGGCATGGGGAGACCCTTGGCTTCATACCGTCGAATGACCTCATGGTGTATCCACGGCACCCACTGGGCCGAGGCTTCGATGATGCCCCAGCGCAGCTTGGGGAACACCTTGGGCACTTCGCCCATGAGCAGGGTGTAGGTGGCGACGATGGTGGGCACACGGAACAGGGCGAAGGCCATGGTGTTGAAGCCTTCGGGGAAGTTCCTAAGCAGGTTCACATTGGCGGGGTTGGCGTTGGCGATGTGGACGGCTACGGCCATATTGAGGTTGGTGGCCTCTTCGTACACTGGGTAGAAGTAGGGGTCTGTCAGGGAGCGGTCGCCCTCCAGGGGGCGCATGCATACCGCCACGGACCCGTTCTCCTGGGCGAACCGCATCTGGTTGACTGCCTCATCCAAGCTCAATGTTGGAATCACGCAGGACCAACGCAGACGGCCACCAGACTGGCGATGGACATCAGCCAGCCAGCGATTCCAAGAGCGACAGAGGGCAGCCTCCACATCGGGGTTCTGGGTCACCTGCTCGATCCACATGGTGTTGTGCAGCACTTGGACGTCGATGCCCAACTGGTCCATGTGTCGGAGGCGCAGGGCCACGTCGTCGAGTTCGCGGGCCGCTTTGGGTGTCGACATGTCGCGGTTGGCCTTGCGAGAAAGCTCGTCGAGCTGCTCTTCGGTCAGGTCGGCAAAGCGAAAGCCAGCGGCGGCCCCGTGTATGGCCCACATCTGGCGCTCGGCGTCGTAGGGATTGGGCAGGAGCACGGGCCGGAACTTCTGCTCGGCGGGTTCCAAGTAGTCCCAAGTGCGCTCCGTCTCAATCACATGGGCGTCGGCGTCGATAACCTGAATCTTGGTCTGGGTAGCCATGGTGTACCTCCTACCGGACTTGAAGTAGAAGACCCTGTTGTGAGGGCCATTCTAGCAGGGGGGCGGGTTAGTGGAAAGGGAACCCTTGCGGGCCTTCCGGGATGTCACAATGTCACAGCGATCGTAGCTAAAAACGCGTTTTTGTAGCTGAAAAGTGTGACATCTGTGACATTGTGCTAGCTGGCCAGATACGCGCACACTGTGACATAAAATCGTATCTGAGGGATGTCACAGAAATTTGAAAAGTGTGACATTTGTGACATTGTGCTAGCTGGCCAGATAGGGTCACAGTGTGACATGGGTGGCGGCTCCCTTGATGGGGTGTTTTGGTGGGGATGGGGTGTTTTTGGACAAGGGAAGACGGTGGGTCGCTGCGCCGTCGTGACGGGGTGCGCTCTGCTGGTTGGGCTGGGTCTGCATGGATGCTGCCTCCCTAGAGATTTCGGGCGAAAAGGACGCGCAGGGATGACCTCTAGGGGTCCCCGGATCGGGGTCCGGGGCAGGCAGTCCCTGCGCACTCTGTAGTTGCAATGTAGAACAGATGTGCGGTGCTTGTCAAGGGGGAACAGGGGAGCGTGGGAGGCCGAATGGCCGACGAGGCGCGGTTATCGCCGCAAACTGACCATGGCGCCAACTCCTAGACCGAGGAGACCGACAAGGATTACACTCGTAATGGTTCCTAACACATCCCCGTCAGAAATCGCGTTCACAAAGACTCCACCGATGACGGCGCCCAATACGGTGAGGACAAACAGGACTATGATTATCAGCATATTGTCCATCGCTGACATCGTTACATGAAGAGACGAATTGCGCCTACGACTATACCGCCCACCATCATCACGCCCGCCATCAGCCGTATCTCCGTAGCCCGGAGATCGGCCTTCGTGACCATGTGCTGCCTCTCGCTCTCCGGTGAGGCAACCCGCTCGTGGACGGTTGCCATTAGATCACCTCAGAACCAGTCTTCTTCTGCAACGGAGCAATGTCAAGACTCTATTACTGCCGTGCCCGTCCGGAGGGAGGCTCATGGTGCCTTGCCTCTTCACAGAGCTATCTCGGCCAAGCGGGCCACGAGGTATTCCTGTGGACGGTCGCCCTTGATGCGGTTGCAGCTTGAGCAGAGGAGTTGGAGGTTGGGGAGGTGGTCGGTGCCGCCGCGGGAGCGGGGGACCAGGTGGTCGACCTCGAACAGCTTGAAGGGGAAGTCGCCTCTGCAGCCGTTGCAGAGTCCTTCCTGCTGGCCGAAGAGGACGTGCTTGTTCTGGCGGTAGGGGATGGGAGCTTCTATGTCGGTGCGGCGGGGGATGTCGGTGCGTGCGGTGACGTAGCCGTGGTGGAAGAGGCTCCCCATGGCCTGCTGGAGGCGCATGTTCACCAGTTCGGCTGCCTTGGGTGAGATGTCGATGCCCACCCAGCGGCGGTTCAGTCGGTCGGCAGCGACGCAGGCAGTGGCGCAGCCGCAGAAGGGGTCTAGGACCATGTCGTCCTCGTTGGAACTGGCCCTAATGACGCGCTCCAAGAGGGCCAACGGCTTCTGGGTAGGGTAGCCTATCCTCTCACGTGCGGCTGGCATCAAGTATGGTAGCTCCCATACATCGTCTATCTTCTCTTGGTCTATGGTCATGTATTGAACATGGCCGTGCTCGTCTTTCGCATTGACGATACGTTGCTCAGCCTTGTCCCATTGACGCTTAAGGTAGCGCTTTGGCTTTTTCAACTTCTCGAACACCGGGTTGTAGGTAGCTTGGCTTGACCGAAAGTAGTAAATGACTCGATCCGAGTTACGGGTGAAGTGCCGCATGTTCGCCTTCTGGTACTTCTTATAGCGCCAGACAATTTCGTTCCTGAAATTCCTAGGCCCAAATACCGCATCCATTAGCAGCTTCAGATAGTGGCTGGCAGTGGGGTCACAGTGAAGATAGATGCTTCCGGTGTCCTTCAGAACACGACGCATCTCCACCAGACGCACGGCCATCATGCATAGGTAGGACTGCATCCCCTTGCCGTGGGCCTCAAGGGCTGCTTGCAGCACATGGAAAACGGCAGGCTGTTCATCAGCAATTAAACCCATCCAGGCAACATCCAAGTCCGATAGGGTCCAAGTGTCTTTGAAGGCTGCGCCGGCGGCTTGGCTGCCTACTGGGGCGGCGTAGTCCTGATTGGAGTTGAAGGGTGGGTCGAGGTAGATGAGGTCGACGCACTCGGAGTTCATCCCGCGCAGGATGTGGAGGTTGTCGCCGGTCCAGATGGTCTTGTCTGTGAAGTTTGGGTCTGGCATGGCGGGGTCATGTTTGCACTTGGGGGTTGGGGTTGTCTAGGGGCGGGTGTCATGGACGCTGGCCGTGGGGCGGGGCCCGGGATGAAAGGGGTGCGGTGGCGAATTGTCGGGTGGTCCGGGCCCCCGGATCGGAGTCCGGGGCAGGCGTGGTTCCTGCCTGCGCGGGAGTGACGGTGGGTGGGGGTGTCCCAATTGCAGACGTGACTTGCCTTAGAGTCCGAGCCCCCGGATCGGAGTCCGGGGCAGGCGTGGGTTCCCGCCTGCGCGGGAATGACGGTGGGTGGGGTGTGGGAATGACGGTTGGTGGGCGCGGGAATGACGGATGTGTTGGGGCGCGGTCTGCCCTGAGGGTCCGGGCCCCCGGATCGGAGTCCGGGGCAGGCGTGGGTTCCCGCCTGCGCGGGAATGACGGGGGGAGGGGTGTGGGAATGACGGATGTGTTGGGGCATGGTCTGCCTCGAGAGTCCGGGCCCCCGGATCGGAGTCCGGGGCAGGCGTGGGTTCCCGCCTGCGCGGGAATGACGGTTGGTGGGCGCGGGAATGACGGTTGTGTTGGGGCACGGTCTGCCCTGAGAGTCCGGGCCCCCGGATCGGAGTCCGGGACAGGCGTGGGTTCCCGCCTGCGCGGGAATGACGGTTGGTGGGCGCGGGAATGACGGTTGTGTTGGGGCACGGTCTGCCCTGAGAGTCCGGGCCCCCGGATCGGAGTCCGGGGCAGGCGTGGGTTCCCGCCTCCGCGGGAATGACGGTTGGAGGGCGCGGGAATGACGGGGGCAGTGAGGGTCATGGGTTCCCGCCTCCGCGGGAATGACGGTGGGTGGGTGCGGGAATGACGGTGGGTGGGCGCGAGAATGACGGGGGAGGGCGCGAGAATGACGGGGGTGTTTTGTGGGGAAGGTCCGGGTTACGTGGGTTCCTGCCTCCGCAGGAACGACGGGGGTGGGGGTTCAGTCGGAGGTGGTCTCACCAACGGCGGCTGGGGTTTGGGCGGGGGTGACGACTTTGGCGCGCTCGCCTCTGGCGATGCAGATGACCATGCCGAAGACGAGGAGGCCGCCCATGACGAAGAAGGCGCGCCGCACACCGGCTAGGAAGGCATCGGATATCTCGGGAGACACTGCGGAGAGGCTGGGTTCCACGCCCATGGAGCCCATGGTGATGGTCACGATGGCGGTTACCATGGCGACGCTGGTGACATTGGCGGTATTTCTCACCAGTTGGGTCAAGGCCGACACGATTCCGTACCTGCTGCGTTCCACAGCACCTAGGATGGAGCTATTGTTGGGGGTGTAGAACACACCTGTGCCTGCGCTCTGAATCGTGAGTGCAACGACTACCAACACCAGTGGGGTCATGCCAAGACGTGAGCCGTCGGCATCGAGCCCTTCGGCCAACATGAACCAAGCCACGGCACCGATCGCCAAACCTCCAGCGGTGAGCTTCTGGTATCCAAACCGGTCCGATAAGCGACCTGCGACCGGGCCCAACACTGCCATGGCGAGGGCGGCGGGCATCATGTACAAGCCGATTTCCCGGGGGCTGTGCCCCAGCACCTGCTGTAGATAGAAGGTCAGCAGGAAGCGGGACGACGAGCTGGCCAGAAAGGTGACCCATCCGGCGGCGGCTCCCATGGCGACGAGTTTTCGCTGGAACAGCCTCAGCTCCAGCAGGGGAGAGGCCACCCGCAGCTCCCACCAGATGAAGACCGCTAGGAAGAGGACCGTCGCCACCACGCCTGCTATGGTCAGGAGGGAGGTCCAGCCGATGCGGTCGCCCTGTCCCAGAATCAGCAGGAGTATCAGCAGGGCGGTACCGGAGAGGATGGCTCCAATCCAATCGAAGCGTCCTGATACGGGGCGGCCTGATGCTGGGCTGGCCGCTGCAGGGCTGGAAGACGATCGATTACCTCGTGTGCCGAAGTCCTCAGGCAGCAAGAACCAAGAGACGGCGATGGTGACAATCCCGATGGGGACGTTTACCAAGAACACCGCCTGCCAGCCCCAAGCGCTCACCAAGAAACCACCAATGGCAGTGCCGGCCACCACGCCGGTGCCCACGACGCTGAGGTGGGTGCCCATGGCTTTGCCGCGTTCGGAGTCGGGGAAGGCCGATATCAGGCTGGCCATGGCGGTGCCCTGAATCATGGCCGAGCCCACCCCTTGCAGCACCTTGGCCCCAATGAGCATCGACAAGTCTACTGAAAAGCCGGCTACGGCCGAGGTGGCCACGAAGATAACGAACCCGCCGACATAGACCCGCTTGCGGCCCACCATGTCGCCAAGACGGCCCATGGGCAGCAGCAGGATGCTGATGACAAGGGCATGGCCGATGACGATCCACTGAACTGTGGGCAGGTCGGAGTCGAAGTAAGTTTCGATGGCCGGAAGCGCCACGAGTACGCTTCCATAATCTATAACGGAAAGGAAGCTGCCGACGCCTATGGCGCCGAACACCCACCACTTATAGCTTGATCTCTGGCTTAGGTCTCTAGTCACACGACAGTCACACAACAGTCACATCGCATATGGGGGAGCATGCGGCCTGGGGCGAGGACATTATACAGCCAGCCATCATACAGCCAGCCACCGGCCATGCCCCAATTTGCAGTAGCAGGCGGCAGCCTGTAGTGGATTTCAGAAATCAGATGCTATCTATCAGTGAAACAACGAATTCAGTCACGGTTGACATATTCTTAGATGCTGTATAGCATCCCACCAATTATCAATTATCAATGGTGACAAAGCCGGAAGCTGGTTTTCGCCGTGGGCCCCGTGGGCCCCTTGAGCATAGAACGCGCGAAGGAGCATCCGGGAGCTATGGCAGGCCGAGCAAGAGGGGTTCGAGCAGTACAGACAGAAGTCAGGAGGTCTGCAATGTTGCATTTGCACCTGTCCAAGACCATCGTCACGGTCTGTCTTCTGGTCCTCATCATCCTTGTCATGTCCTGTGGCGAGGAGGCCACAGCTACCCCAACCCCTGACACAACATCGCAAGACATCGCTGCCACGGTGCAGCAGGCTATCGCAGCAGCCATGCCTGCTGCCGGGGCTGGCGGGGCCCAGCAGATGCCCTCGGAGACGGATATCGCACAACTGGTGCAGGCTGCGGTGCAAGCGGCAAGCTCCGAAGGCGCCAGTCCCCAAGAAATCGAAGCAATGGTGAAGGCCGCCGTCGAAGCGGCCGCCAAACCCGGCGTGACACCAGAGGAATTGAACGCGGTGGTCTCCGGGGCAGTGCAGTCGGCTATACAAGCCCAAGCCACTCCAATGGCCATGGTCACCGAAACGCCTGCCCCAGTAGTGATGATGGAGCCTAGCGGCACTTTGAATGTGGGATTCCCCGACATTGGGACTCCCTTATTCTCGCTGCGTCAGCAGGCGTTCCAAGCTCAGCGGGCGGACCTCCACACTACACATGAGACAGCCTTCGCTACTGCCGCTGATGGCCAAGTCATTCCCCGTCTGGTGCGGGACTGGACTGTGGACGACTCGGGCTTGGTCTACACCATGCACCTTCAGGAAGGGGCCATGTGGCACACCAACTTCGGCGAATGGGGGAATTTCGACGCCGACGACTTCCTCTTCTCCGTAGGTGAAGTTGCTTCTGAGGGAGCGCCGCACCCAGTCACCTCTCACACGCGGCGCATCTTCCTCTGTGGAGAATGCAAGCTGACCAAGATAGACGAATATACCGTGCAGTTGGAGCGCCCCAGCCCGACCTTCGAGATAACGTGGCACAGCCGCGCCCCCGAATCGGGAGCCATCTCCTTCCACAGCAAGAAGCACTTTAACGGGGTAGGAGAGGACGCTGCCATACTGCAGGCGGTGGGTACCGGGCCTTGGGAGATGTACGATGTGAAGTCCTCCGAGTTCCGCAAGATGCGGGCCGTTCGCGACCACTGGCGTAACACCCCCGCATGGGAGGAGATGATCTGGTGGACCGTGTTCGAGGACTCCACCCGACTGGCTAACTTCCTCACCGGCCTGCTGGATACCGCTCTGTTTACCTTGGACACGATTCAGGACATCAAGGCCGAAAACGTACCTGGCATCAAGTACATGAGCTTCCCTGGCGGGGTGATGAACAACGCCGACCTGCTGGGCATGCACCACTTCCCCGAACACCCAGCCCACCACCCTTCGGCTGACGGCAAACCAGCCCAGGTGCCTCTGGCGGATAACCACTTCGATTGCACGCTGCCTTGGGTGTCCTGCGACCGGGACATCACCTCCGAGGAATGGGCCACCGCCCGCAAAGTGCGCTTGGCACTGGCCCTTGCTGTGGACCGCCAGAAGCTGGTCAACGCCATCGCCTTCGGTGAAGGCCGGCCCTTCCACATCATGTACTGGAACTCCTTCGACACCCGTGTGGAGCAGTTCGGGTTGAACGAGGTGAAATTCGATTACGACCCCGAACGGGCCAAAGAGCTTCTGACCGAGGCGGGCTACCCAGACGGCTTCAAGATAGATGTCACCCTCACCGGTAGCACCGGTGAACCAGTGGCCCAAGCCGTGGCCACCATGTGGGAGAACATCGGGATCACCACCGTTCAGTCACGGATGCCCTACTCGGCGTTCCGGCCCAGCCTAGTAAGCCGTGAGGCCAAGGGTATGTGGATACACTCCACGGGCCCGCCAAGCGTCGAACCGCTGAAGCGGTACACCATCCTGCAGAATGCCGCCAACTCTATCAATTTCGGCTGGGAGCACCCCGACTGGCAGGCGTTGCTGGACGAGATGACCCAGCTTACGGACGTTGAAGAGCGTTGGGCCAAGCAGGCAGAAGGCGCCCGCTGGATAATCGACGAAGTGATGGTGATCCCTCTGTTCGGCCAGAATGTCGTCTGGCCCGTGGGACCGGCCATCGACGCTTGGGAGCCCATGGGTGGCCGAAAGGACTGGTTGAGCAACTGGGATTACGTACCTCATCGGCAGTAGTAGTGTGCCCATGCGCTTCTTGCGCCACCGCTTGATTTGATGGAGGCCAGGCACGAGCCCCGGCTACAAGAGGGGCAGTTGCCTGGCCTCGGGGAAGTTGGAGACGCCGACTCCCAGCAGGCGGAAGCTACGCCCCGGCTGTACTTCCAGCCTCAGTAGGTCGAGGGCTGCGGTAGTCAGTTCGTCGTATTCGCCGATGGGCAGGGTGAAGGTCGAACTACGGGTGAGGGTGGTGAAGTCGGCCAGCCGCAGCTTGAGGGTGACCGTCCTTCCGCTCAATTCAGAGCGTTGTAAGCGCGCTGTCACTCGGCGGCATAGACGGCGCACCTCTTCAGCCAAGCCCTCCGGGTCGTTCAGGTCAGTGGGGAAGGTGTTCTCAGCACTCACCGACTTGGCGACTCTCTCCACCTCCACCGGCCGGGTGTCCCTGCCTTGGGCCAGCAGGCACAACTCCGGGCCGCGCTTGCCGAAGAGGGCATGCAACCTCGATGCGTCACTCTGGGCCAAGTCGCCAATGGTGTGGATGCCCAATTCCGTAAGCCGCTCCTCCGCCTTGGGGCCGATGCCCGGCAGGCGTCGCACCGGCAGAGGGGCGAGGAACTCGCGCTCGGCGCCGGGCGGCACCACCACCAGCCCATCGGGCTTGTCGAAATCAGAGGCGATTTTGGCCACCGACTTGGATGTAGCCACCCCCACCGACACAGCAAGGGAAAGCTGCTGCCGCACCTGCGTCTTGAGGCCGACGGCGATTTCTTTGGGGTCCTGCTCCGAGGCCGCCTCGGTGACGTCCAAGTAGGCTTCGTCCAAGGAGAGGGGCTGCACCAAGTGAGTGGCCCCGCCGAATATCTCCATGACCTCTCCCGATACACTACGGTAGAGATCGAAGCGTGGGGGCACGATGACCGCATGGGGGCAGCGGTGGACGGCAGTGCGCATGGGCATGGCCGAATGTATGCCGAAGCGGCGGGCCTCGTAAGAGCAGGCCGCGACTACACCACGCCCCTCAGGGCGCCCACCCACCAAGACGGGCTTGCCCTGCAACGATGGGTCTTCGCGCTGCTCCACGGATGCGTAGAAGGCATCCATGTCGGCATGCAGGATGCAGCGTGCCCACTGAGTGGGCGCTGAGTCGGTCGTAGCTAAGTTCGCTGTTGCTGGAGCGTCCATGATCACATTTTAACCCCAGTGCCCTGTCGTCACTTCGTGCCAGTCTGGGTTTACTGCCAGTCTTTGGAACGGGGGGCTGCGATTTCCTGTCCCAAGGGTCTCGCTTGGGTCAGGACGATGTTCATGGTGCCCTCCCTGCGTGAGGCGGTGCCCTTGGCCAGAATCAGGGGTTCCTTGAGCACTCGCCTCAGCTTACCGTAGACTTTGGGCCACACTACGCAGGGAACATGGCCGTACTCGTCCTCCAGTGTGAGGAACACTGCCTTGGCCAAGGGACGCTGCCGTCGCACGATCAGCCCTGCCACTGTAGCCTCTTGGCCATCCTGCAGACCCTCGACATCCTGACTGGTGAGGGTCTCTTCGGGCAGGCAGGAGCGCAGGTAGGCCATCACATGGCTTTGGGGGTGCAGCCCCAAGGAGCGGTACTCCCCCTGCATCTTCTCCCAAGCAGTGAGGGAATCGAGAATGGCTCTATCCTGATCCACTGACTCGGGCGACAGGGGCAGGGCCAACTGATTGCCTAGAGGGTGCTTGCCCACGGGGCGATAACGCAGGCCCACCTCCCAGCGCAGGGCCCGCCGGTCTGGGTTGAAACAGTCCAAGGCACCGCCATCTACCAGCGACTCTATCTGCTCCCGCAGCAAGCCCGACCGCTGCATGAAGTCTCCCAGTGATGCGAAGGGGCCACCACGTTCTCTCGCCTCCACCGCTGCCTTGGTTCCCACATCGCCCAAGCCAGCCACGTAGGTCAAGCCCAAGCGCATGGCCTCGCCACCACTTTTGCCACCTTGGGTCTCTATGGTGCAGCATATGTCGCTGAGGTTCACATGGGGGAGCAGCACCGTGATGCCGTGACGCCTGGCGTCCTCCTTGAGGGTTTCCGGCGAATAGAACCCCATAGGCTGCTGGTTGAATATGGCGGTGTAAAACTCCAGCGGGTAGTAGTGCTTCAGCCACGTCCCCTGATAGGCGGTGACCCCGAAGGCAAAGGCATGGCTTTCAGGGAACATGTAATGGCCGTTGAATTTCTGGAAGATGCGAGCCGCCGTTGCCTCATCCACTCCATTGGCAGCAGCCCCTTCCCGGAACTTCTCCCAGTAGGCCTGTATCAGAGAGGCGTTATGTCGCCTGGTGAAGGCGCGTCGCAACTGGTCCGCCTCAGCAGCGCCAAAGCCAGCTACATCTATGGCCAACTGGTTCACCTGGTCTTGGAAGAGGATGATGCCATAGGTGCGCTCCAAGGCCCGCCTCTCCGATGGGTGGTGGAAGCTGACCGGCTCCCGCCCGGTGCGACGCCGGATGTATTGGGAGACGCCATCGTTGACCCCCACGCCGGGACGCACGGCCCCCACCTCGTGGGCCATGTCCGTCAGGTTCCGAGGGCGTATGCGGGGGATGGTCTGCATCTGGGCTGCCGACTCCACTTGGAAGATGCCCACTGTGTCGGCGCGGTGCAGCATGTCGTACACCGCTTGATCATCGAAGTCGATGCGGGAGAGATCGGGGGCCCTGCCAGTACGCTGCTCGATGAGCAGCAAGGCATCCTGCATCTGGGAGAGGGCGCCCAAGGCTAGGAAGTCGATTTTGACGAAACCAGCGTCGTCAATGGAATCCTTGTCCCAATGGCACACGTAGCGGCCATCAATGGCTCCCTTCTGCACCGGGACCTGATTTATGAGCGGGGTGGAGGAGATGATCATGCCACCGGGGTGTTGGGCTAGGTACTTGGGGAAGCCGTCCAACTGGCCTGCTAGGTCGACTAGGTGATGCCACATCGGGGCATCGACTTGGTCGCGAAACTCGGGCATGGCGGCCATATCTTCGGCCAGATGCTTAGCTCCGCGGTGCTCCGCGCGCTTGGCCAAGTGGTCGAGGCGATCAGCAGGCAGGCCCAGTGCCTTGCCCAAGTCCCGCACTGAGCCCTTGAGCTTATAGGTGTCCAGCATGCCGCTGAGGGCGGCGTGGTCCCAACCGTATTTCTCGTGGACCCGCAGGATAAGTTGCTCGCGTATGTTGCGCGGAAAGTCGAGGTCGATGTCTGGAACGCTGGGCAGGGCGTCCTCCGGCAGGAACCGCTCCAAGGAGAGGTTGTACTGGAGGGGGTCGATGTGCGAGAGACCGATGAGATAGCCCACCAGCATTGCCACGCTGGAACCCCGCCCACGGCCCGGAGGGGCTTCCTCGATGGGCACCTCCGGGTCTACCAGCCCCAACTCCACCTGTATCTCGCGGGCCATGCGGATAATATCGTGGTATAGCAGAAAGAACCCCGCCAGTTGGTGCTTGCCGATGAGGCGGAACTCCTCCTCCAGCCTGCGCTCCACATTGAGGGTGATGGCCCCATAGCGACGTACCGCCGCCTGACGGCACATCTCCTGCAGGTAGCTGTCGGGGGTGTGGCCGCTGGGCACGGGGTAGTCGGGGAAACGGTAGTCCAAGTCGTTGGTGAGGTCGAAGGCGCACCGGTCAGCAATGGTCAGGGTAGCGGCGATGGCTTCCGGACAGCCGTCGAAAAGAGTACCCATCTCCGTGGCCGACTTGAGATAGAACTGGCCATTAGGGCGTCGCTCGCGGTGGCTGTCCTCTAGGGACTTGCACTCTTTAATGGCCACCAAGCAGTCTTGGAGGCGGTGACGCTTTGGCACATGGTAGTGAACGTTATTAGTGGCTACCACTCCCACTCTCAACTCCTTGGCCAGAGACAGCAGGCGGCGGTTGCGATCAGTATCGCCGTAGACTAGGTTCTGCTGTAGTTCGAGGAAGTAGTTGCTTGGGCCGAACCACTCCATGTGACGCCGTGTAACCTCGATAGCCTCATCCAGCTTACCCTCGGCCGCCAGCTTGGGGACTTCCCCGTGCCGGCAGCCTGAGAGGGCGACAAGCCCTTGGGCATGCTCCGGCAGCATACGGGGGTCCAGCTGTGGGTGACGTCTCTGACCGAATACGTGAGATGAGGAGATGAGGCGGCACAGGTTGGCGTACCCCTGTCGCGTCTCCGCCAGCAGGGTCAGGTGGTGCTCATCGTCTGCTTTACTCCCCTTACCTGCCTCACTCCCTTTACCTGCCTCATGCCCTTTAAGGGTGACCTCGGCACCGATGATAGGCTGGATGCCCAGAGAACGGGCGGTGCGGGCGAACTCCATGGCCCCGCACAGGTTGTCGTGGTCAGTGAGGGCCAACGCGGGATATCCGAGTTCGGCCGCTCGTGCCAGCAACTCGTGAGGGAAGGATGCCCCCTCCTGAAAGGAGAAATTGCTGTGGCAGTGCAGCTCGACGTAGGCTGATTTATCCTCTCTGTTCATACCATCCGCCATTGGGCCACTCGCCATTGGGCCATTCGCCATTAGGCACATCGTGGAACAGGGTGGTGACGGCTCCCTCGTTCAGTATGATTTCGTAGTAGATGCGGTGGATGGGCTGCTCTCGCCACCACTCATCGTCAATGCGCCATACATCCCGTACCCTCTCCACTGGCTGCCAGCGTCCCCGCAGGACCACGCGGCAGGGTTGGCCTTGGGAGTCGGCTTCCACCTGAACACGCCGGGGCTGGTTCAGGAATCGCAGGGGACGAAGGCCATCCGCCTCTCCGGTATTCGTGACCATGGCTCCACCTCTCGCAAACGATATATGGGCTTATACCCTTCCAAGACTTCCAGTTGGGCCAAGGCTTCTAGCAGCTTCTCTCGCTGTCTCACCTCGGGCAACAGGCTGCCCTGACGCCCAGCCTCACCGGTCAGGCCGGACAGAGTCAGGTTCATCGCCTCCAGAGGTCCCGGCAGGACGGCCCCCGAGAGAGCCCGCTTGACTGGCCCGGAGGCATGGGCAGCATCGCCAGCCGGGGGCCAGAAGGCGACCCGCCTGCGCCACAGTCCGCCATCATGCACTGCCCCCTCGAAGAGGGCCACGCGCGCAGCCCGTCCATGGACTGCCTCGTGGCGAAAGGCCCGGTTCAGCAGTCTCTCCGCACCCAGCAGCACCGTAGCCAGCACTGTAGTGGGCGCGTCGAAGGTGAGGGAGCTGTATACGATTTTCTCTTGAACGCGGCGCACCAAGGGACGCCGGTCCACTCCCGTAGCCAATTCCCAAGCCAGCTTGCCTTGGGGGCCGAACTCCGCTTGCATGGGGCCCAGACCCACAGCAGCCACCTGCCCCAAGGTGTGCAGCCCAAAGCCCCGAAGGCGCTCCTTGACTCGCCACTCCACCGGCAGCAGGTTGACGCTCGCTTCTCGCAGGAAGGCAGCCGCATCGCCCTCGGCGCAACTGGCACTGCCCCGATCGGCTCTTCCGGCGGCCACGAAGGAGGTGAACCGGTTGGGGCCCAGTCCCACCTGCACCTGAAGCCATGGCGGAGCAGCGTTGAGAAGCAACACGGCCAGCTTGGCTTGGCTACCATAGAGGTGGTCCAAGCCCTTCACGTCCATGCATGCTTGGCCTAGGGCCGTGTCCTCCAAGGCGATGCTGCGCTCCTCCAGTGAGTCCAGAACGTCGGACCATGCTTGGCGGTAGGACTCAGGATCGGCCTCGACCACGACGGCTCCCTTGCAGCGGCCGACTGCCTCTTCGAGGGGCATGCCGGGTTGTATGTCCTGCGCCAAAGGGCTGGCATCCAACACTGTGCGCTGGCGGGTCGTCAGCACCAAGGGGCGTCGGGCCAGCTGAGGCTGACTGCGCAACTCGACCTGAATGGCAAAATGGGGCGCGAGTAGACACGCGATATCCATAACCCGGACCCCCTCCCTAGGTGGTTGGAGGGGTAAGTTACAGCAGCGTAGGAGGGTGGGGCAATGGGCGGATGTCAGGGGTCGAGTTTAAGAAAAAGTTTAGGAGATATCTTAGCTGGTTCTGAAATATATAGTAGCTAGATGACCAAGATTGTCATTTGCACGGTTCCAAAGAAAGATTTAGTGCCTAGAGTTGCCTCAGACTCTATTGGGTGACGGGCGATACTACCGGGACCGATACCAACGTATTGCCGGGCGGCACTTCCACCACCTCCAGAGTGCTGGGTGGAGAAAGCTCGGCTCCATCTTGGCCGTACTCTGCCATGACTTCAAAGTAGTCCCGTAGGGAGGCTTCGGCATTCGCTAGGGCTTCGTCAAAGGTTTCCCCCATCGCTACTGTGCCAAGAATGTCGGGAAACACGACGCCATAGGCCTCAGCATCATCATCCCACTCTATCAGAGCCGGGTATCGCACCATCCTGACCTCCTATTCCCAGCCTGCTTGCTTCGCAATTGAGAGAGCTGTTCCTTTGGCCAGAGTACGGTGACGTGGCAGGTTGATCGTTCTAATCAAATCTGGGTGCCTATAAACATCATGGTTACCACCGTGACGCACCAACAGCCAACCCTCTCGTTCCAGCCTCTGCTGAATCCGCTGTCTGTTAGTTTCCACCGGCTACTATATTAACATGGTCCTTATACCTGCCAGTGCTCCGGCAGGACCTGTTCGGAGAACCCGAACTGGCGGGTTATCCACTCCTCGGTGTGGAGGCCATCTTTGTAGGAGGAGTGTTCCGAGCAAGACCAACCTAAGCAGGGAACAGGTCGGCTATGGCGCAACTGAAGCCGGGCAGCACGTCCATGCCGTCGAGGGCATCTTCTTCGGTGAGAGTCGACACACTGTGCTCCTGATGATGAACGTCAACAGTGCGCGTGTCGGGGTGCACCACCCACACCAAGCGCACTCCGTAGCTCAGCCACATCCGGGCCTTGTCGTGGACCTCTCGCATGCTGTCGCTGGGCGAGTGCACTTCGACCACCAGATCGGGGACCGTCTCAGAGTAGCCGGTAACCCTGACGCCCGGGGGAATCTTCTCTATGGAGAAGAAGGCTATATCCGGCTCGCGCACCGTGTCCGGGTCACGCTCGAGCCAGACTCCCGAGTCCGAGGCGACCAGCCTGCCCAGCTTCTGAGCATCAACAAAAATCCACAACCGCGCTCCCAGATTGAGCACGATTTCGCCATGTTCCTGTCCCACCGACATCGTCTTGCAGAGCACCCCTCGGATCAGTTCGCCCCTGACTCCCTGACTGTACAGACGTAACAGTTCCTCGGCGGTCAATAGTTCTTGCTTTGTTGTTGTCATGACAAGTCCCTCTCGGTGAAGGCCCTATGTTATGCCAGAGTTCCTCATACCTGCCAGTGCTCCGGCAGAACCGGTAAGGATGTCGGAAAACACAACGCCGTAGGCTTCATCATCATCCCACTCTATCAGAGCTGGGTATCGCACCATCCTGACTGGCCTAATCAGGGAACAGATCGGCTATGGCGCAACTGAAGCCAGTCAGCACGTCCATGCCGTCGAGGGCATCTTCTTCGGTGAGAGTCGACACACTGTGCTCCTGATGGTGAACGTCAACAGTGTGCGTGTCGGGGTGCACCACCCAAACCAAGCGCACTCCGTAGCTCAGCCACATCCGGGCCTTGTCGTGGACCTCTCGCATGCTGTCGCTGGGCGAGTGCACTTCGACCACCAGATCGGGGACTGTCTCGGAGTAGCCGGTAACCCTGACGCCCGGGGGAACCTTCTCAGCGGAGAAGAAGGCTATATCCGGCTCCCGCACCGTGTCCGGATCGCGCTCGAGCCAGACTCCCGAGTCCGAGGCGACCAGCCTGCCCAGCTTTCCCGTCTCCACAAAATTGCCCAACCGGATGGTCAGCTTGACCACGATTTCGCCATGTTCCTGTCCCACCGACATCGTCTTGCAGAGCACCCCTCGGATCAGTTCGCCCCGGACTCCCTGACTGTACAGACGTAACAGTTCGTCGGCGGTCAATAGTTCTTGCTTTGTTGTTGTCATGACAAGTCCCTCTCGGTGAAGGCCCTATGTTATGCCAGAGTTCCTCATACCTGCCAGTGCTCCGGCAGGACCGGCTCGGAGAACCCGAACTGCCGGGTGATCCACTCCTCGGTGTGGAGGCCATCTTTGTAGGAGGAGTGCTCCGAGCCACGAACCTCTCCTTGGTTCAGAAGCTCCCCCAGAGGGGCTAGGACGTCGCCGGTCATGGCACCGGCAAGACCGGCCTCGGCGACCAGCGTGGGGGCCTTCACCTGAGGGGCGAACCATCGCAGGTCGAAGCGATTGAGGGTGCCGTGAACTGCGTCTCTCTTCTCCGGGTGGAGGCGCAGGTAGTCGTTCAGCTCTTCCAAGGGGTAGAAATCGGTGGTCTGCGCCAGTTCAGCGCTACGGTAGAAGAGGGAGGGGTTGCATACTACGTGGGTGACGTGAGACGTCAATGCCGCAGCGATGATGGCAAGGTCGTTGCCTATGGCCACCACGCGGCTGGGGTCCACTTCGGGGCGGCTGACCAAATATTCCAGACCACGGCAGCAGTCGGCCACGATGCCACGGAACACGTAGCTCTGAGGGTCGTCGATGCCCTCGGTGTACCAGCCCGGAATGTCGGCGGTATAGGGTTGGTTCGCCATTCGCGAGCCGCGCACTCCCACCGAGAGGGTCACATAGCGGCCCCGCAGGCCGTTGGGCGCACCTTGGGGTATAGGTTCCACCACGGTGGCATAGCGCGGCAGGTAGCACCTAGCAGGGAAGGGGCCATCGCCATGGGGGATGCTGAGATAGGCGAATATGCGGTAGGGGCCGATGGAAGTGAGATGCACCGTGTAGCAGTCTGTGAAATCGGTGGAGCGGATGGGTAGGGGCTCCACCTCAGGAGATGCTGGAGTGGAAGCCAACTCTGCCAGCATGTCCTGCCAGTAGGTCTGGAAATCGGCGGGGGGACCTGGGTTCTGGTCAGTCAAGTGTCTTCTCCCTATCTATAGTGACTACCGACCCTGAACAGGAAGCCTTGAGACTACCCCTCAACCTCTTGAGGCTACCCCTTGAGGTGTTTGTCGAAGAAGCTGTTGATTACGCCTGCGTGGACGTGCTGGTTGGCGTCGTGGCCGTGGCCGTCGTAGGCGTAGAGACGCTTGTCTTGGGACGAGATGCAATTGAACATGGCGTAGCCGGTCTCCGGCGGGCAGACGTTGTCCTGCAGTCCGACGCTGACGATGATGGGGCAGGTTATCTTGTCGGCGAAGTTGATGCCATCGAAGTAAGCGAGGGTCTCTTCAACCGCGTCGGCATGTTCCGGGTGAACCCTCAGGTAATCGGTGATCTCTTGGTAGGGGTAGGTATGAGTCAGGCTTATGGAGTCCATGAAGCCACAGAGGTAGGGGGCGCCCGAAGAGGCTGCTGCGATTTCGGGCCTCATGGCGGCGGTCAGCACGGATAGCCCGCCTCCTTGGCTATGCCCGTCCACGCCTATGCGTTGCGAGTCCACCTCGTCGCGTCCCAGCAGGAAGTCGACGATGCGCCAGACATCCACGTAGAAGCCACGGTAGGAGTAGGTATTGCGGTCCATGATGCTGTAGGTGAGCAGGCCGGGATATCCGGGGTTGAACTGGTCCCTGCTGCCCACTTTCCCCCGTGGGGCCGCGGAGAAGGCGGCGTAACCCCTTTTGGCCACGCCCTTGGATATTCGCGGGTCCATCAGGTAACCCGGCACCTGTATGATGGCGGGCACGGGGCCCGACCTCTCCCGTGGCAGACAGTACCAGCCTGATATGCGCACATGGTCCAAGCTGGTGTAGTGGACGCGGTACACCTCCACCTCGTCGGTGGTGCGCATCGGGTCCAACTCCACCGAGGGGTCCAGCGGTATGAGGGCAGCTTGAGCGAGCACCCCTTCCCAGAACTGGTCGAAGTCGGCAGGCTTGGTGACTGTCGTGGTGTATTGGTCGGCGGGTGTACGAGGCATCATCACGTCCTTGCCGCCAAGGCGAGGCTGCGCGACCTACTGGGCAGACTCTACCGGGCCCTATTGGACCGGGCCCCATTGGGCCAGTCCCTATTGGACCAGCCACTGGGCCAAGTCGTCGCGGTTGCGCTCCAGCCAGCGGATATTCAGATTGATACGCTCAAGGCACTGCTGTATGCTGCGGCTGGCCGCCGGAGTGGGGTTCTCTTCGAAGAACTGCTCCACATCCTGGCGCGCCTCTGCAGTGACGAAGTTACTGGTCAGTCCCACCAGTCGCATGATGGCGAAGCCGCCGGAACCGTAGCGCCGGTCGAACTCTGCCCAATTGGACTTTACGAAGTCCCAAGCCATCTGCGCTCCGTTGTTCCGGTTGCCTGCCACCCCCAAAACCATGGCCACGGTGTCCTGAATCCGCACATCGGGTGAGAGGGCTAGGTCAAGGGTGCGTTGCAGCAGACCGGCATCGGAGAAGCGGGTGAGGGACTGCAACAGCCTGACCTTTTCCTCCTGCAATGGCGTCTCCTGCGACAAGCGGTGCATGGCGCTGAAGGTGTCGGCGTTGCCGGCTTGAGCTGCTAGGGCGTATACGGCACCCTTCAGGTCGGGAGATAGCGATGCCGGCTCTTCCAGGAACCGTGCGAACCGTCGTTGCGCCTCCGCTATCGTCCCCTCGTCGCCCAAGGCCCCGAAGTATCCCAGCGCGGTGGCCCTCAGGAGCACCTGAAGGTGTCCCTCGCCCGCCTGGGGTTCCCAGCCAACTTTTCCGGCAATGGGCCCTGCCAGATGGCGCCCCATGGCTTGGTACTGGGGCAGGAAGGGTGCTTGGGCAATCAGCATCTCCACTTGTCGTAGGTTGCCGATGAGGTCGGCCCACACACTGTAGGTTTCCTCGTTACGGTAAGCTTGGGCCAGTTGCAGGAACTGGGTGGCCGGAATCAGACCGGAGCGGGCCAAGGCGTAGGCGTCGCCCTGCAGGCCTAGGCGGTCGGTAGCAGCAAGCTCACCGGATTCGATGGCGGGTATGAAACGCTGCCATTCTTCGTCGTCGTACTGCACACGGTAGAACCCTGTGTGACCGGGGTTCACTTTGATCCAGCTCGACCCCCCGTTAGTTGGGGCAGGTTGCGCCATGGGCAGGTCGCTTGCACGGTCTCCCATAACCACCGGGGAGGCTGTCTCGGCACCTGCGCTGGCCAAGCCCACGGGTATCTCCCAGAGAGCGTCGTCTTCTTTCAGTCCGGTGTACAGGAACCGCTGTTGGGTGAGGCGCACATGAGACTGGTCTCCCCGTTGGACCTCGGCCCGCAGCACCGGATAGCCCGGCTGCTGAATCCAACTATCCATCATCCGGATAACGGGCTGCTCCGACTCGTCCTCCATTGCCTGCCACAGGTCTGCGCCACGGGCGTTGCCGTAGCGGTGCGCATCGAGGTACTTGTACAGCCCATCGCGGAACTTGTCGGGGCCGATGAACTGCTCGAGCATTCGCAGCACTGACGCGCCCTTGCTGTAGCTGATGGCATCGAACAACTGGCCGATTTGAGCTGGGTCGTTGACCTCCTGCTCGATGGGGTGGGTATTCTCCAACCCGTCCAGCGAGAGGCCTGAATTGAGGTCATCGACGATGAACTGGGTCCACATGCTCCATTCAGGGAACAGATGGTCCACTGCCTTGGTGCCCATCCAAGAGGCGAAGCTCTCGTTGAGCCACAGGTCATTCCACCACGCCATGGTCACCAAGTCGCCGAACCACATGTGGGCCATCTCGTGGGCCACCACCTCGGCGATGCGCTGCCGTGTGGCTGGCGACGAGTTGGCTGGATCATACAGCAGAGCCGTTTCACGGTAGGTGATGGCACCCCAGTTCTCCATGGCCCCAGCGGCGAAATCGGGTATGGCCAAATGGTCCAGTTTCTCCATGGGGTATGGAATGCCGAAGTAGTCGTTGTAGTAGTCCAAGAGGCGTAACGCCGTATCCAAGGCAAAGCGTCCCTGTTCCACCTTACCGGGTGTGGTCATCACGCGTATCAGGGTGCCATCTCTGCTGCGGCCTTCTATGGAGTCGAGTTCGCCGACGATGAAGGCCAGCAGGTAGGTGGACATGGGAGGCGTTTCGGCAAACTGGACTCGCCTCAGACCGTCACCCTCGGGGGTATCGCTCACTATCGGCGTGTTGGATATGGCGCTCAGATGGGAGGGCACCACCAACGTGCACTCGAAGGCGGCCTTGATTGCTGGCTCGTCCCAGCAGGGGAAGGCACGACGGGCGTCGGTGGCCTCGAATTGGGTGGTGGCCATCACCCGCGGCTTCCCGTCTTCGCCTTGGTAGGTGGCGCGATAGAAGCCGAATAGCTGTTCGTTGAGAATGCCGGTGAATTGCAGCGAGAGGGTGGCATGGCCCTCGGACAGCGCATGATGGAAGCTGAAACTAACCGTTTCCGCGTCCCTGTCGTACTCGATGCTGCTGGCTGATTCAGTTATCCCGGATGATGTCACCGAGGCCGACTGCACCTCTATGTCCAAGGCATTCATAGTGATGCGCGAGGTGGGGGCGGAAAGGTCCAACTCCACCTGCTGCTCGCCACGGAAGGTGAAGGCCTCCATGTCGGGTTGCAGCGTCAGCCGATACTTGCGAGGCAGGGCTTCTTGGGCAAGGGATACAAAGGCGGTGGTCATGTATTGCTACTCCATGTGGAGGATTATGGGTCTGATTGCTGAGTCACTGGGGTCACTGGACGCCGAACCATTGGGCGAACTGCTGCGCCAAGGCGGGGTCGCCGTCGTGCTTCAGGCTACCGTCGGCGAGGGCAGCCGCCGTATTGGCGCGTCCGTACAACACGAGGGCCAGTGTCTCGGCGGAGCACCGGAAGATCATATCCGGGGCATCCTGTCCCGGCATTTCTCCGAGGCAGTCGTCGCCGGTCACCACTATATCGGTGTAGTCCAAGTCGGCTCCACTCACGTCGAAGCGGTAGCGGAGGGGTTGGGGCAGCTTTGGACCGGGCCGGAAGCCCCAGCGCAGAGCGACTTGTGGACCTAGATCCATGAACGTCGGCAGGGTGTCAGGCGACAGGTGGGCTTCCGGCTCCAAGGCGGAGCGGATGTCGTGGCTGTGCATCGCCAACTCGCTGATGCGCAGATCTATGAAGCGGCTGATTGGGAAGAAGGAGGCCGGGTGGTAGCAGGTTGTATCCCACTGATCGCTGGCTATCTCGCCGAAGAGCCGGTTGAGCCGCGCGCTACGCTCCCGGAATTGGGCCAGCACTTGCTCGCCCAATGACTCCCTCAACGTCACAGCGCCACGGGCGATGCCTTCGTTGGACTGCACAGGATCGCCGGTTCCGGGCTGCGGTCTGCCCGCAGACGGAGAAGAGTCGCCCTGCAGACCACGAGTCACGGAATCGTGATAGAAGTCTGCCCCGCCTGCTAGGTGGGCCACCACGTCGCGCACTTCCCAGCGGTCGCAAGCACTGTCGCGATGCCAGGCATCGGACGAGAGGCCAGCTAGGTACTGGGCGAGCCGCTCACCTTCAGCCTGCACTACTTCCAGTCGTCGCTCTACTGATTCCATGGCTTCTCCCCCTAGGAAAGAGCAATACGTTAACCAAGATGTGGCGTCTTAGCCGGTGTCACTGTTGTTGTATAGGCTCGTCCCGGTTAAGCAGATTTAAAATGAGGGTCAAGGTTGCGTCTATCGTGTCGAACCTGTTCCCAAACCTGTTCATATTAGATCGAATCGAGTTGACGTCAGCTTTCATCGAGTTGATGTCAGCTTTCATCAAACTGATATCAGCTTTCACAGATCTATTATCAGCCTTCACCGAATCGAGGTCTTCCTGTAAGATCTTGATATCGGCCTTGGTTGCTAGGTGTCTGTACTGCTCTTCTAATGTCGTCAACGCCAGACCATTCCTCTCATTTGTCACGCGCCGTGGGGTCTAAGGTGTGGGGTCTGGATTGATCGTCCCCCGAGAAACGGCGAGTAGTCCTGCTTTATCTCGACAGATAGCCTCATGTGGCCAGTGCCTGAAACATGCCGGTCGAACAACGGCGCGCCCTGTGCTTGGCCCCCTCCTATGGCTGGAAGGAAGTGTATCTCGCTGTTCTCTTGCACCTTCTCCAAGAGGCCCATGTAAGAGGTCTCGCCATCGACCACCACTGCCATGTTTGGGGCAAGGCCGTTGTCGTCGCACAGGAAGTGTATGATGCCTGGGTAGGCATCTTCCAAGCTCTGGATTACTTGGCGCACCGTAGCGCCGGCGACCTGCACTTGGGCCTGCCCTAAGGTCAGGCCCTGCAACTGCCTCGGAATCCAGACTTCAGCCACACGGTCCCTTCGCGCTCTAGCCCTTTCATCCCTCTACCCCTTCCCCCTCTGAGGGGGAAGGGGTAGAGGGGCCCCCCAACAGCAGGGTAGTAGGGCCAGTGCTCCTTGCTAGGCAGACCCGTTAGTCGCCACGGCGGCCTGGACCCTGCCCGGCGACATGGGGAGCTCGTTGAGCCGAGCGCCTATGGCTTTGGCGATGGCATTGGAGATGGCGGGCATCGGCGGGCAGATGCTGACCTCGCCAACACCGCGCACACCGAAGGGATGGTTGGGGTTGGCCACTTCTACGATGACGGTATCGACCATCGGGAGGTCGAGCGAGGTAGGCATGCGGTAGTCCAAGAAGCTGGCGTTCATCATGCGGCCTTGATCGTTGAAGAAGTACTCTTCATTCAACGCCCAGCCGATACCCTGCACTACGCCGCCCTGAATCTGCCCCTCGACATATGTGGGGTGAATGGCCTTACCCGCGTCCTGTATCGCTGTGCAACGCAGGATGTAGACCTTGCCGGTATCGGGGTCGACTTCGACGTCCACGATGACGGTGCAGAAGGCGTTGCCCGGACCGGGTGGGTTCACGTTGCCCCTGCCAATGATGGGGCCGCCCGTACCTATCAGCCGCGGGGCCAACTCCTTGAAGGTCATGCGCAGGGCGGGGTCCGAGGTGTGCTGTAGCACACCGTCGTTATACTCGACGTTCTCGGCGTCGACTTCCCATATCCGAGCAGCGCGGGCGATCATCTGGCGCTTTACGTCTTGGGCCGCCTCGTAGCAGGACCAGCCTGTCTTGAAGGTGGTGCTACTGCCACCGGCCACTGACGTGTAGCCGATGGAGTCGGTGTCGGCCACTTGGGGATGCACATCCTCTGCCGATATGCCTAGGACCTCGGCCAACTGCATGGAGACCGCGGTGCGGGTGCCTCCGACATCAACAGACCCCTCGATGAGCTGCACGCTGCCGTCGGGATTGACGACGGCTACGGCCGCCGATGGGCCGCTGGCATTAAACCAGAAACCGGAGGCGACGCCACGGCCGCGGTTGGGCCCTTCCAATGGCGTCTTGTAATGGTCGTGGTCAAGGGCCGCCTGGAGGTTTTCCACGTTGCCGACGCGACCGAACACTGGGCCGGTTACCTGTCGTGTCCCTTCCTTGGAGGCGTTGAGCAAGCGAAACTCCAGCGGGTCCATGTTCAGCTTTTCGCATAGCAGATCCACCGTGGTCTCCATGGCAAAGGCCGCAGCCGGCGAGCCGGGAGCGCGATAGGCTGCCGACTTGGGCTTGTTGACCACAACGTCGTAGCCTTCCAGATAGCCGTTGGGGATGTCATAGGGAGCCAGCATGCAGCGTATACCTGCAGCCATAGGCGAGCCGGGGAATGCTCCGGCCTCGTAAATCAAGCTGGACTCGACGGCAGTGATATGCCCGTCCTTGGTGGCGCCCAGCTTCACCTTGATATGGCTGCCTGAGGTGGGCCCCGTGCCCTCGAACACCTCCGTGCGGTTCATGGTCAGCTTCACCGGCGCTCCACCCGACTCGCGGGAGAGAATCGCAGCCACAGGCTCCAGATAGACGATGGTCTTGCCCCCGAACCCGCCACCAATCTCCATCGGTATGGCGGTGACGCGGGAGACCGGGAGGCCTAGGATGGTGGCTGTCTGGTCACGGACCATGAAGTGGCCTTGGCTGCTGGACCATACTGTGATATGGCCGTCGGGGTGCCATTGGGCGGTGGCGGAATGTGGCTCGATGTAGCCTTGGTGCACCGCGGCGGTGTGGGTCTCGTGTTCAACGATTGTGTCGGCTTGGCGGAAACCCTCTTCCACATCGCCCAAGCGGAAGTCAATGTGGCTAGCCACGTTGGTCCCGTCCTCTGCATCATCATCACCACGGAAGGCCCCAGCCCGGATGGTCGGGTTGGTCAGCGTCGCCAGCTGGTCGTGCAGGATGGGCGCGCCTTGCTTCATCGCATCGCGGGCATCCAGAACGGGCTTGAGCACCTCGTACTCGACCTCTATCAGGTCCATAGCCTCTTCAGCGATCTCCGGTGTGGAGGCAGCCACAGCGGCGATTGCTTGGCCTACGTATAACACCCTGTCGTGGGCCAAGCAGTTGTTGCTGAGGAATTTGAAGTTGACCATGGCGCCTTCACCCAAGTCGGCCATCTGACCGGAGAACTGGGGAAAGTCGGCCGAGGTTGCCACAGCCCTGACACCCGGCAGGGCCTTGGCCTTGTCGGTGTTGATGGAGAGGATGCGGGCGTGGGCATGAGGACTGCGCAGTACCTTGCCAGACAAAAGGCCCGCCGGATGCACATCGGCGCTGTAATGGGCCCGACCGGTTACTTTATCCTGCGCATCGTGCCGGGTTGGCCTGGTGCCCACTACCTTGTATTCCTGTTGGGAAAGGATAATGTTGGGCGCGTAGTCCACCATTTTCCGACCTCCGTAAGCTTGAAGTTCCAGTGGTATGTTAAGCCCACCGGCACTATGACCGGCCCTGACTAGATTATCACAATTGCCGTGATATGTAAGCTAGGCGGGCTATCGGATTCGTCCCCGGCCAGCTACCTCCCACACCTCCTCCAGCCTTCCATGGCGTAGAGCGAACAGATGGGAGTGGAGATGAACGGTGGTGTCGTTGTGTCCCGACACCAACTCCACCTTGTCACCGGGCCTGAGCTGGCGACTGTCATCGTCCGTCAAGTTAACGCTCAAGTGCTCATCGGAGACGCTGCGCACTTGGACACCGGGCATGCCCACGATTTCCGGTGGCCACTGGTCTGTGGAGATTCCCTTCATACCGCAGTCCAATACGGCGCGGTCCGGGGAGGCACGGCTGACCACAGTGGTAAGAATGGTGCCTGCCACTTGGAAATCGTCCATCACTCGCCGGTAGGCCGCATCCATGAAAACGTAGGAGCCAGCCTGCACCTCCGTAATGCCGGGGTAGTCGCCGGTGATATTGTAGGTGCCGGTGCCACCTGAGCTGACGATCTCGCACGACATACCCTCGCGCCGGATGGCCTCGGCCGTGCCGACCACCTGCACCATGGCTTGGCGGGCGCGCAACGTCTTGTCCTCGCGATCGGCCACTGCCTGAAGATGCCCCTCGTAGCCGCAGATCCCACGCAGTTCCAGGTTGGGAGAGCGGGACACCACTCTCGCCAACTCCACTCCCGGCTCGCCAGGGTCGACACCACAGCGGTTCTGACCACAGTTAATGTCCACCATTATCCCCAAGGTCGTGCCAGCGGCCACGGCGGCCTCCGACAGGGCCGCCACGTTGCCTGCGTCATCGACTGTCACCAGCAGGTTGGTGCGTTGCGAAAGCTGCACCAGCCGTTGGATTTTAGCCCGTCCGATGACCTCATAGGTGATGAGGATGTCCTTGACGCCTCCATCGGCCATGGCTTCGGCCTCGCCCAACTTCTGGCAGCACACGCCCACGGCCCCAGCGGCAATCTGCTTAAGGGCAATGGTGGGGCATTTGTGGTGCTTCATGTGGGGGCGCAGTCCTGCTGGCCTGTCGCGGAAGTAGGCCGCCATCTTCTCGATGTTGGCCTCCATGGCTTCGGTGTCCACCAGAAAGGCGGGGGTATCGAGCTCTCCTTTGGGGGTCCCTGGGGCCACTGTACTCAACTGCCCTTCCAACATGCGCCACCTCAATATTGGATCTTGGGTGATTGGGTCTCTTGAAGATTGGGCCCGAAGATTGGGTCTCTTGGCTGGCGGCATGATATGAGCGGAGTTGTGTCGGGTCAAGGCACATTCCCCGTCCAGTCAGCTATAATGTTGCCAGCGATTGTCTCCAGTGATCGCTCTCTACAGATAGGCACCCTTCGACAACTGGAATCATCCCGCAATCAAATCCTTACCATTTTGGAGGACAACCATGGCCACAGAACGAACTACAATCAATCCTGAAGGCGTACCCGCTCCCATCGGGGCCTATTCGGCGGTAGTGCAGGCCAATTGCGGGCGTGTGGCCTTCCTCGCAGGACAAGTCGCTCTCAACGCCGACGGAGAACTGGTGGGGGCTGGCGATGTGGCGGCCCAGACCAAGCAGGTGTTCCACAATTTGGGCAAAGCCCTCGAAGGTATCGGTGCCTCCTTCAGCGACGTCCTAGAGTTCACCAGCTACCTCGTGGGCCGCTCCTCGGTGCAGCCCTTCATCCAAGCCCGCAGCGAAATATTCCCCAGCATGTTCCCCAACGGCGACTACCCCGCCAACACCCTGCTGGTCATCGAGGGGCTGGTGAGGGAGGACCTGCTGGTGGAGGTGAAGGCGGTGGCCGCCCTTCCGTGACGGGCTGCGAGCTAGGGGCCGCTGAATGCCTCCCCTTCTTACAACATAGGAGCTATGTTGTCGTGCCGTGACACGCGGTGGTTGCTTCATTATCAACACACGCCCAATGCAGGCTCCACCCTTTGAGTGGAGGTGCAACGGGACTTATCCGATTCCTGAGGCTGCGGCGTCGACGTCATCGATCCTTGGGGCAGCGAATAGCCTTGCCATCATCTGAATCCGCCAGTCACGCTCTAGTCCGTTGACACCGCGCATCCTACCGCCTTAACGTGGAGGCATAGCACCACACCACACCTGAGAGTCCCAGTCTCGTTTGCCCACTCCTATATCGGAGGTAAGCCATGAGCCAGGCCATCTCAGACCGCTACGGACTTCCCCTCAGCACCTCTTCCTCAGTCGCCGCCGAGCACTACGTTGAAGCCATCGACGCCATCATCTCCCAGACCTACGGAGCCGGACGACACTTGGGGATGGCCGTGGAGGTCGACGACGGCTTCGCCATGGGCCACGCCACACTGGCCTTGGCCAGCATGTTCGGCTACGACCCAGTGAAGGCAAAGGGTCACTTGGCCGACACCCATGCCCGTGCCGTTGGCATCTCCCGCCGCGAGCAGCAGCAAATTGACATCATCGACATTTGGATCAACGGCAACAGCCCCCGTGCCTTGCAACTCATCCGCGAGCACCTCAAGGACTTCCCCCGCGACATTGTGTTGCTGCGTCTCGCCCAGCGCCTCTTCGTCGCTGGCTGCAGTGGCAGCGGGGTAGCCCACTACCCGCCCGACTTCTACAACATGATGAAGGGCGTGGCACCAGACTACGGCGATGATTGGGCATTCCAAGGCCAGTACGCTTGGGCCACCCACGAGGTGGGCATGCTGGGCGAGGGTCTACGTTTGGCTGAACGCTCCCTGGAGCTGCGCCCCACCAACGCCGTTGCCGCCCACTCGGTGGCCCACGTCTTCTACGAGCGGGCCGATCACTCTTCTGGGGCCGACTTCCTCGGAGACTGGCTCAAGGGCTATGACCGGCGGATTGCATACCATGTTCACCTGTCATGGCACCAAGCCTTGTTCCAGTTGGGTTTGGGACGCTACCAGCAGGTGGCCTCGCTCTATGAGAACGACATCCGCCCATCGGTGACGGCCTGCGACGCCAACTCATTGGCGGACAGCGCGTCGCTGATGTGGCGCTGGTTCCTCTACACCGGCAGCTACTCACCCTTCCCGTGGGCCGAGTTGAGGGACCAAGCCGATGCCGCTGTGCAGAACCCCGGCCTGCCCTTCCGGGACGGTCACGCCGCCATGGCATTCGGTGCCGCGGGAGACCAGGACGGAGTAGCCCGAATAGTGGAGGGCTGGCGCAGCATGGCCAACAACGGCAACGCTCTAGCCGCCGAAGCCGCCCTCCCCCTGATGGAAGGCATCAGTGCATTCGCCGACGGCCAATATGCCCAAGCCGCTGCACTGCTCAAGGGCGTCCAACCCCAACTGCCCCGCATCGGCGGCAGCCACGCCCAGCACGAGGTCTTCGAAGACACCCTGCTGGAAGCCTACCTCCGCGCCGAACAATACGACGACGCCCAAGCGCTGCTGCAGACTCGCCTCTCTCGCCGCGCCTCTGTCCGGGACGAGTTCTGGCTGGGCCGCGTTCAAGCAGGCACCGGCGAACCCACCGCAGGCGAAACGTTGGCCGCGGTACGCGAGCGGTGGCAGACGGCGGACGCCGACAGCCCTGAGGTTGCGGCGATTGGGCGGTTGGCAGGCGGGTAGTACGAGTATGGCCGCGCCACACCCGCTTCTTGTAGGTCGATAGTGTAGGTGCTAGCCTAGAGGTAGCATCAGGGTGTGCCTAGTGGCACGCTCTCGCCAGAGGTGGGAGTGCTCAAGGTTTCAGCAAAGGACTTTGGTCCCATCGCTGAGGGTTCTGTTGAGCTAAAACCGCTCACAGTATTCGTCGGGCAGAGCAACACCGGCAAGTCTTATTTTGCCATGCTCGTCTACTGCTTGATGCAGGCGATTGGCAATACCTTGGCTGCCTCCTACGACCAGATACCAAGGCGTGAACTTAGAGCCGACAAGCAGCTCGCCTCAGCAGTCTCGAATATGCAATCTGACATTGGATTGGATGACGCAACGGTACAGGCATTCAATGACTGGATTAGCACTTTCGACAAGAATGGTAACCGAACGGAATATACGGTAGCGTCATTGCCTGGGATGATCGGCGATCAAATTGACCGCATAGTTAAAGCTTCACTAAGCCTCATTGAATTGCTATTCAAAAGGGAACTCCAGAAGTGCCACGGCGGCATACTCTCAACATGTCGCAAAGCAACTGACACTTGTCTTCGAATTGAGCTGACACAACAACAGCCGCCCTTAAAAGTAAGATTTACTGAGGGCTTGGATTCCTTGATATCGGATAGCGACTGGGATGTCAGTCAATGGCACCTCGACATTAATGAACACCTAATCGGTCTTTATCCGGAGCACGCAAACGCCCTCCCTATCTGCTGAGCGATCTCATAGAGACTGCTTCCGCTTCCGTGTTTCGTAGGTATCCATTGAACTGTTACTATCTCCCTGCGGCCCGTTCGGGGATTGGTCAAGGTCACAAGGTCATGGCCAGCATCTTGGTAAGGCAGTCCCCGTTCGCTGGGATACGACCCTTAGAAATCTCCACGCTGCCAGGCCTCATCACCGACTTCATAGGCCATATGCTTACCCTCGAGCAGACTGGCGGCAGGTTTTTCCAATCCCGAGTGGCAGAGGTTGTCGCATTCCTAGAGAAGGAAGTTGTCCACGGGAATATCGACCTTGAGCCCACAGGGGATCTTACCTACCCCGAGATCTCCTACGCACCTTCCCATGGCCAACCTTCAACAGGCAGCTTCCCCTTACAGAAGACCTCCTCGATGGTCTCCGAGCTGGCCTCGGTAATTCTGTTCCTGAAATATTTAGTCCGTCCAGGAGACCTTTTCATCATCGAAGAACCCGAATCCCACCTCCACCCCGCCAGTCAGCGCCAGATGGCAAGAGGCATAGCCCGCTTGGTAAATGCAGGGGTAAAGGTCATCATCACCACACATAGCGACTACTTCGTCGGTCAGGTCAATAACCCCATAAAAGTTAGCCGTGCCAGCAAGGCTAAGCGCCGCAAAGAGGGCTTCGATGCCGAAGACTGCCTAAAGCCGGAGGACGTAGGAGCGTATCACTTCAAGTTTGATGAAGGACTCGGCGGGAGCAGGGTTGAAGAGCTTTCCATCGATCCGGAATATGGCTTCCATGATGAGGACTTTGCCGAGGTTTCATTAGCCCTTTACGAAGAGAGTGTTTCGCTGCAACGCATCCGGACCAAGTAGGCCATGGAAGGCCTTATCCATCGGATCCGTCGAAGCTACAGTGACTGCACCACCCGATCCTTGCGCGAGAATCAGTGCCGACTTCAGTTGAACGCCGACTCTCCCGACTCTCTGGTCGTCATCGATGGTGCCAAATATCAAGCAAACAAAAGATTCACTGGAAAGTTATGCGACGGCATTCTTTTCTGGGAACGGCAAAAGCTCTTTGTCGCTGCGGTTGAATTGAAAGGTGGTCGTGGCATTCGTCTATCCGATGCCATAAAACAGATTCAGGGCGGGGCTAACGGTAGCCAACGAGATATGAAACGCCCGCTCAGATACGGATGTCCCCATAGCCTGCCATCAACGCCGCATTGGTCACTAAATCGGGGCGCGCCTCTGGTGCCAGCCTGCCTGTTGCTCGTAGGCGTGGGCCACCCGCAGCAGGAGACCATCTTCGAAGGGGCGGCCTGCCAGTTGGAGGCCGACGGGCAGGTCTTTGCCATCGACGGAGGCAAAGCCACAGGGGACCGACAGGGCAGGGACGTTGGCTAAGTTGAACACGCCCGTCAGGCTGCGTCGGCCTGCCATCCGCTGGACGGCTTGGTCCTTGTTCTCCAGACCTGCTTGGGTGGGAATGATGGGGGAAGGTTCAGAGGAACTGGGCAGGGCCAGAACGTCAACCTTCTGCAGCAGGTCGAGGGTGGACTGACGTATCAGGTCGCGCATCTTCTGAGCGCGATAGTAGAGTTGGGCGGGCAGCAGGGCTCCGGTGAGAAAGTCGATCTGCACGTTGCGGTCATAGTCACCAATGCGCGTCCTGACCCACTCGTGGTGCAGCGAGGCGCTCTCCACCGCCAAGATGGCGCGGGTCACTGCGGCGGCGCGGTCCATCAGCGGGATGCTGACCTCCTCGATGGATGCGCCCATCTCTCCCAGCGAGGCGATGGCAGACGACACTAGAGTCTTGACCTGTGGGTTGATGTAATCGGCCTCCACAGCATCAGTGATCACGCCGACGCGTACGCCTCGAAGGTCGACATCGGCCAGCATGGCGCGGTAATCGGGTGCCGCCACTTGAGCGGAATGGGGATCGAGGGGGTCGTGGCCGGAGATGGCCTGTAGGGTGATGGCGCAGTCTTCCACGGTGCGGGAGAGGGGGCCACCGATGTCCATGGACCAGGATGCTCCCAACATGCCGTAGCGGCTCACCAGCCCCCATGTGGGCCGGATGCCCACCAGTCCGCAATTGTTGGCAGGGTTGCGTATCGAACCGCCGGTGTCCTCGCCCAAGGATGTTGCGCAGAGGAAGGCGGCGGTGGCGGCGCCGGACCCGCTGCTGGAAGTGCCCGGATGTCGCGCCAAGTCCCATGGATTGTGGGGTTGGCCGTAGGGGTGGTGCACACTGTTGCCGGTGGCGAACTCACTCATGTTGAGCTTGCCCAGCAGGATGCCACCGGCTTGCCGCAGACGCGCCACCACGGTGGCATCTTCCTCCGGAACGAAATCCTTGAGGATTATGGAGCCTCCGGTGGTGAGGAGGTCCTTGGTCCAGAACTGGTCTTTGACGGCGAAGGGCACGCCGTGGAGCGGACCCAGAGAGTCGCCTCTACCGATGGCCTGCTCCGCCTCCCGGGCGGCCGCCAGAGCCTCATCGCCGCACACAGTGATGTAGCTGTTCAACTGGCCATCCACGGCCTCGATGCGGTCGAGGTAGGCTTGGGTGGCCTCCACGGGGGAGACCTCTTTGCTGCGTATGCTCTGGGCAAGAGCAGCCGCGGTGAGAAAAGGGATGTCAATCTGATTCATGCCAACTCCTCGGCTCAACTTCTCAGGTGGGGCGGTATCACCGGCAGAGGTTCCACGCTCACCAGTTGGGGGAGGTCCACGCCTTCAATGATCTCTCGCAGGGCGTTGATGTTGTGGGTGACCTCGGTGAGAAGCGGCTCCTGCATATCGATGCCCACCGCTAGGCCAAGGCACTTGACGTCGTCGGGTGATAGGTCGGCCATCGGCACTCCTCGCACGGGGGATTGGTGGCCTGATGATACCACCTCGACCCGCTCAAAGCTCGGAATGGCCGACTTGAGGGCTCGTGGCCTGGGTTACTGGGGATTTTGCGGGGTGGGTGCGCTGGCAGGGAGGACCTTCAGGGGGAGCGTCTTGACTTCCATTCCGTCGAGGAGCCATGAGACGGAGTAGTCGCCGTATTTGGCAAACGTCAGCCCCTGCAAGGCAAGGGCGACACGCTGGTTCCGGTAGCTGTAGCCGGGCTGGGGCGGTTCCAAGGCCACATCCAGATTAATAGCTGGCATGACGGGCACGCCATCGGCGTCGACCATGTGGATACCAATCTGCTTCCGGCCGCTTTGGATTTCAGCTCTGGTGAAGGTGAACGCTGCCACGGCGTACAACAAAGGATGCTTGGCGGGCACCTCCGCAGCATGAATGGTATCCAAGCCGACACCGACGGCGGTGAGCTTCGGCCCGGTTGTGTCGGCGTAGTCGCAGAGGAAGGCGAAAGTGACCTCCATGTTAGGTTGTTGCCATGTTTGTATCGTTCATCGCTCGAGTGGTAGCAGCGTTCCAGCACTTTGGATGATAACACCTTGGACCACGTACGGACCTCGGACGCCTACAGGCTCTCCTCCAACTGGCGCCTCAGACGGCGTATCCACCGACGCAGTGCGGTGTTCGACCAGCCGCAGAGAGTAGACGCGACCATCATCCGGTAGACCCACCGGCGGGAAACGCGGGATGGGCGGTCGGGGGCCAGCCACTGTGGGTTGCGGGCTAGGCGCACCAGCGTGGCCAAGCCCATCAGAAGGGGCCAGGCGACGGCGAGCCTGAGGCGGAAGCACCGGCGAGGCAGGGCCAGCAGGTACTCCCCGGCGCACTGGTAGTGGTCAAGGGTCAGGCGCAGGTTGTGCGTCAGGACGGGGCGTGCATTGGGCGCGGCGGCGGGGTCCAGCAGGTCGGCGGGCGTGAGGCCCACCGCAGCCAGCTGGTCTTCTGGAAGGTAGCAGCGGCCGTTGCGCAGGTCTCTGGGGATGTCCCGGAGGACGTTGGTCATCTGCAGGGCCTTGCCGAAGCGCACACCGAGTTGGGACATCCGCGGGGCATCCCAATGCTTGAGGGCGGGTTGATGCGCCATACTGATGGCCGTCCAGAACTCACCGACGCATCCGGCAACACTATAGGTGTAGGCGTCCAGCTGGGCTTCGTCGCGCACCGCCCTGATCTCGCCTGGGTCGCGCGGGGCCAACTGGGTGAGGTCCATTTCCATCCCACGGGTGAGAGCCACTACCACTGACCGCACCAACTTCAAATCGTGGGCATCTAGCGACTCCAGCATGGAGAAGGCTTGGGGCAGGGACGCCCGCAGGGTCCGCTCCTTGTCCATGCCATCGCCCTCCATGCCATCGGTAAGCGGGACCTCGGCGACGATGGCGTCCACACCTTGTACCGTGGCTGGCCCTTCCACCTGCTGCCGGAAGCACAGCAATGCTGGCAGGCGCCGCTCCAGTGGTAGTAGGGCGGTGTCGGCCAAGGTATCAGCGGCCCGCGCCAGCAGATAGGCCAAGCCTACAGGCTCGCGCATGCCCCGTGGCAGGACGCGCAGAGTGAGGTAGAAGGCACGCGATACGTCCCGCGACACGGGGCCGAGGAGGCGACGTTTGTCGGCCTCTCCTATAGAGGGGAGATTTTCAGCGGTGTCGAAAGACGGAGAGGACGATGTCACTGGCGGTGTCTCAGGTCAGTCCCGGGCTAAGGATGAGAAGAGTGGTTGCGTTCTGACAGATACGATGCCCCAGATGGTGGCGGGTGCGCCCGCGGGTGTCAAACGCGCGGCGCTAGGCCGTGGTGAAGGCTACGCCTGTCACGGCGGGTAGGATATAATGCAGCCCTGCATCCTCGCATTAGAGGGGCTGCAAAGATTCTGGACACCAAAAGGGAAGTGTATGAGCAAGTTGCTGGACCGGCTGGACAAGCTCGCCCGCGGGCCTTCGACCCCCATGGGCTTCGGGGCATCCTCGCGAGTTGAGAAGCTGCCTGCCATAGGCCTGTTGGCGTCGGTCACTCAAGAGCAAGCTGCAAACGGAGCCGTGTCGTCAAGCGGCGTGGATGGGTTCCTAATCAAGGGCTCCATCGGTGAGAGCCAATTGAACAGCCTGCTGGCCCAAGTGGGCGACCTCCCCTGGGGAGTTGAGGTAGATGGCCTGAACGAGGGAACAGCCTCCGGTTATGTGGAGCAGGGGGCCGACTTCTTCCGATTCGGGGCCAATGGCGTCGAGGTGGGGGCCCTCTCGGAAGAGGACCCAGGATACCTTCTATCGCTGCCGCTCGATTTGGAGGAGCGTGTTCTGCGGGGCATCGAAGACCTGCCGGTGGACGGGGTCGTGCTTTCGGTCGATGCAGCCAGCCTGCCACTGGACCTGTCCCAGTTGATGGTCCTCAGTGCCGTTCGCTGTATGTTCAACAAGTATCTGTTGGTGGAGCTGCCAGGGGTCGTTGGAGCCGGAGAACTGCGGGGCCTGCGCGACATCGGCGTGGATGCTGTAATACTGGATGTGAGCTCGGTTGAGGCAGGGCAGTTGGCCGAGTTCCAAGAGAACCTGCTGAACCTGCCCCGCCAGCGTAAGGCCCGGGCCGGCAAGGCGGAGGCCATGCTGCCACGGAACACGTTCCACGTGCCGGCCCCGGCTCGCCAAGACGACGATGATGAGGAAGACGAGTAGCCGTTTCTGGACCAGCCATCACTAAACTAGCGGACAGCGGCTAGCCGGCAGGCGGCTAGACAGCATTACTAAGCGCCTGGAAACGGGAGGACCGCTTGGACAAGATCGCCATAGTTGGGACCGGCCTGATTGGCACTTCACTCGGATTGGCCATCAGGCAAAATATGCCCAAGGCCGCCACAGTGGTGGGCACGGACCGTGACCGGGGCCACTCCAGCGAGGCCCAAAAAATGGGCGCACTGGACAAGGTGGAGAACTCCCTGCGTAGCGCAGTGCAAGAGGCAAGCATCGTTGTGGTTGCCACCCCGGTATCGACTATCCGGGACATTTTCGCGGCCATCTCCCCTTACCTGTCGGAAGGCTGCTTGGTGACCGATACCGGAAGCTCGAAGGCGGAGGTGATGCGCTGGGCAGAGGAGACCCTGCCCAGACACGTCAGCTTTGTTGGCGGCCACCCCATGGCAGGGAAGGAGACCGCTGGGCCTCGTCACGCGGAGGGCACGCTCTTCAAGAACAAGACCTACTGCGTGATTCCTGCACCTCGTGCCCGGGCCGACGCGGTGAACACCTTGGTGAAGATAGTGGAGACCATTGGCGCGCGCCACTATTTCATCGATGCTGGCGAGCACGACAGCTTCGTAGCCGCCGCCAGCCACCTTCCCGCCCTGCTCTCGGTGGCCCTCGTTCGCACCACCTCCCAGAGCCCTTCTTGGGCCGACATCGCCAAGATTGCCTCCACAGGCTACCGCGATATCACCCGGCTGGCTTCGGGCGACCCAATCATGCACCGCGATATATGCGCCACGAACTCGGAGCTCATCATCTCGTGGATCGACTCATTCATGTATGAGCTCTACGACATGCGCCAGCGAATTGTCATGGCTGGTGAAGGGGAGCCCCGAGCCATAGAGGAAACCCTGAGCGACGCCCTCTATCGCCGGCAGCAATGGATGACCGGCAGCGTGGCACCCGGCCCCAACCTGCTGGACGCCCGCGAACCTCTACCCACGTTCGGTGACAATATGGGGCAACTGCTGCTCGGCTCGCGGCTGATGGAGCACCAAAAGCGCCTAATGGAGAATTGGGGTAAAAGCCGGCTAGAGCGCGAAGACGAGGAAAAGAAGACGTAGGCCAGGAGGCAAAACGCGATGCAGCGGATTGTCCGCAGGCCCACCAAGCTGGCAGGAATGGTCACGCCACCGGGGGACAAGTCCATTTCCCACCGCTCACTGATGCTAAATAGCATCGCCGCCGGGGAATCCCGTGTCTCCGGTCTTGGACGCGGCGAAGACGTAGTCTCCACCATGCGTTGCATGCAGAAGCTGGGTGCGACCATCGACGAGGATGGAAGCCCGGACTCGGTACGCATCCGTGGATTGGGCCCAGCCCTTCACGAGCCCGAAGACATCCTGGACGCTGGCAACAGTGGGACCTCCATGCGCCTGCTGGGGGGACTGGTCGCTGGGCAGAGCTTCCTCTCGGTGATCACGGGCGACGCGTCACTGCGCTCCCGCCCTATGGGACGGATCGTGCAGCCGTTGCAAACGATGGGTGCGAGGATTTCCGGCAGGAACGGCGACACCCTAGCGCCGCTGGCTATCAGCGGGGGCGGCCTGAAGGGCATTGAGTACACGATGCCGGTGGCCAGTGCCCAAGTCAAGTCAGCCCTGCTTCTGGCGGGCCTCACCGCTTCGGGACCCACGGTGCTGCACCAGCCTGCGCTTTCACGGGACCACACCGAGCGGATGCTGCGCGCCATGGGGGCCACTGTCGATGAGGACGGCCTCGCCCTGACGCTCCATCCCGCCACCCTGAGCCCTGTGGATGTGGTGATTCCCTCTGACATCAGTAGTGCGGCCTTCTGGCTGGTCGCGGCCTGCTGCCATCCTGACGCGGACGTGACGGTGGCTGGCGTAGGGATTAACCCCTCACGCACCGGCATCCTGGAAGCCTTGGAGGCCATGGGGGCCGACATCGTACTAGAGAACCAGCGGGAGGAGGGCGGCGAGCCGGTGGCCGACCTGCATGTGCGCTCCTGCCAGCTTCGAGGCACAGAGATCGGCGGCGACATGATTCCACGCCTCATCGACGAGATACCCGTGATGGCCGTCGCAGCGTGTTATGCCGAGGGCGCCACTGTAATTCGCGACGCCCAAGAGCTGCGGGTGAAAGAGAGTGACAGGCTGGCATCTACTGCAAACCTCCTGGCCAGCCTTGGCGCACAGGTCGAGGAGACGCACGACGGCTTGATAATCCAAGGCTCAGGACGCCTGAACGGGACCACCGTGACGAGTCATGGGGACCATCGGCTAGCTATGGCCATGGCAGTGGCTGGGCTGGTGGCGCATGGCGAGATGACTGTGGAGCAGACGGAGTCGGCTTCCGTGTCATACCCATCCTTCTGGGACCATCTAGACTCTCTCACCGGCGACGCTTCCAAATAGAGGCGTGGCTAGGGGCATGGCTTCACGGGCTAGGGCCATGATTTCACCCGCACCCCTGCTGGTAATCATCTCCGGTCCCTCGGGGGCGGGTAAAGACACGGTGCTGCTGGCCCTCAAGCAGTTGGAGCGCCCTTGGTACTTTCCCATCACGGCTACCACGAGGTCCCCTCGCGGTTCGGAAGTCGACGGCGTCGACTACATTTTCATGACCCAGTCGGAATATGCTGAACTACTGGCCCGAGACGGGTTCTTGGAACATGCCGAGGTGTATGGCCACAGCTACGGGGTGCCACGGCAGCAGGTATCCGATGCCCTTGCCAGCGGTCAAACAGTGGTGTTGAAGGTGGATATTCAGGGCACTGCTACCATCAAGGGACTGGCTCCCGAAGCAGTGTCCATCATGATCGAACCGTCCTCCGTCGAAGAGCTGCGAGGCCGGCTGGTGAGTCGCGGCACTGAGGATGGCCCCGTAATGGAGAAGCGCTTGGAGTCGGCCGCTGCCGAGCTGGGACGCACCGACCTGTTTGACCACCGGGTGCTGAATGCCGACGGCAAACTGGATGAGGCGGTGGCTTCCGTCGAGGCCATCATAGAGGCGGAGCAGCACCGCATCCCTCCCCGGCAAGTGAGTCTATAGCTGCCACTCGAACTTGCCCACCGCTTGGATACGACTGTTCAGAGTTGATGGGCCGCATCGGAGACCCCAACGTCATTCCGGCGGAGGCCGGAATCCAGAAACTCTTGCTTTCTCAACGGCGGCTGTAACACGCCAGCCTTAGTCCCCAAGCCTGAGTGTTGCCATTGGGAAAGCGCCAGTTGACTATCAGGCGCAGTTGCACTAGGCTATCACCTGCAAATGATTGCAGGAGCCATTCACTCGCATGTCGAGCCACTCACAGGCCTTGGAGACCTTGCGGGAGCTGGGCTACCGCCTGACACCTCAGCGTATGCTGATTCTGGCGGCGGTCGCCGAGGCGGACGGGCACATGGGTGTGGACGAGGTGCACCGGCGCGCCAAAGAAGCTTACCCCTACATGGACATCGCCACCATCTATCGCACACTCCATCTGCTCAAAAAGGTGGGCGTGGTGACCGAGGTGGCAATTGGCGACAGGATGCACTACGAGCTTACCGACCCTCATGGGAAACACCACCACATGGTATGTCGCTTATGTCATGGGGCTTTCAACCTGAGCCCCCATTACCTGGAGGAATTCCATTCCACGCTGGTGTCGGAGTTTGGCTTCGAACCCGACCTAGAGCACTTTGCCATCAGCGGAGTCTGCGCCTCCTGTCGAGAAAAGGACGCAGCGGCAGACAAGGCCTGAACAGCCTTGGCAGCACATCTACCAACCCATGGTAAAAGGAACACTAGCCTGCGCTTTCATTTTGATGGCGCTGGTCAATCTAGCAACGCTGGGATGCGGCGACTCTGCCGCGTCCGACGTTGACTCAGGGAAGCTGAGGGTGGTTAGCACTGTCTCTCCCATTACCAGCTTGGTAGAGAACATCGGGGGCACGGCCATAGCGTTGCAGGGCATCGTACCCGAGGGTGTGAACTCCCACACCTTCGAGCCAGCTCCATCCGTGGCCAAGGTGCTGGCAAGCGCCGACCTGATAGTGCTCAACGGGCTGTTTCTAGAGGAACCGTCTCTGAATATGGCCGAGGCTGCGAAGCGCTCCGATGCAATAATCCTGACCTTGGGGGACAAAGCGGTTACTCCTGAAGAGTGGGTGTTCGATTTCTCCTTCCCAGAATCCGACGGGTATCCCAACCCCCACCTGTGGACCAATCCCATACTGGCCTTGAAGTACGCCGAACTTATCCGGGACGAACTCGCGGCCTTGGACGAAGCTAACTCCGATTACTACGGCGAGAACTATTCCAAACTGGAGACGCGCATACAGGACTTGGACCGACGCATCACTGAAGCAGTAGCCACGGTGCCAGCCGAGGACCGCAGGCTGCTCACCTATCACGACTCCTTCCCCTACTTCGCGCAGAGGTACGGCATGGAAATCATCGGGGCGATACAGCCCTCGGACTTCAGCCAGCCGTCGGCCCGTCAAGTGGCCCGTCTCATCGAACAGATAAGAGACTCGGGTGTGCCCGCCATTTTCGGCTCGGAAGTCTTTTCAAGTGACATCCTGGAGCAGATCGCTGAGGCGAGCGGGGCCGCTTTTGTAGATGAACTGCGCGACGACGACCTTCCCGGCGGACCGGGCGGTCCGGACCACAGCTACTTGGGACTGATGCAGCGAAACATGGAGACTATGATTCCGGCCTTGGGAGGTAGCGTTGCAGCAATGGAGGGGTTCGACGCCGGACCTGTCTTCGAGGGTGCGAGCAACGCCGTCTACCCTCAGTAGTACGGAAATCAGTTAGGTGAACTATGGGTAACGTACTGAGCAGGAAACGTCGAGCAGCAACACACTGAGCGTCTGGTAAGGTAAGCAATGTTACATCCACAACCTCATTTGCCCGGCCCCGGCATCCCGGTAATCGAGTTGGACAACGTGACTTGTGGCTATGACCACCAGCCTGTGGTCGCCAACATCAACCTCCAGATCATGCCCGGCGAGTTCGTGGGACTATTGGGACCCAGCGGATCGGGCAAAACCACTCTTTTGCGGGCGATCCTAGGGGCGGTGGACATCTATGAAGGACAGGTAATCGTTGCGGGTGCGGGCGTCAAACAGCGCAAAAACCGCATCGGCTATGTTCCCCAGATTGAGGACATCAATTGGGATTTCCCTGTCACGGTGGAAGAGGCAGTGCTCATGGGACGCACCATGAACGGACCGTTCTTCCCTTGGTTCCGTCGCGGCGACAAGGAGTTGGCGCGCACCACCATGGAGCGCCTCGGCATCGATCATCTGGCCAAGAGGCATATACGACGTCTTTCGGGTGGAGAGCAGCAGCGCGTCTTTCTAGCCCGGGCCCTCATCAGCAACCCGCGACTGCTGCTGCTGGACGAGCCCACCAAGGGCGTGGACATCAAGACTCGCGATGAGGTGGTGCACCTGCTGCACGACCTCAACCACCAAGGAATCACCATCGTCATGACCACCCATGAGATCAACGCTGTGGCGGCGCACCTGCCTTGGGTCGTGTGCCTCAACAAGACCATTGTGGCGGAGGGGCCTCCTTCCGAGGTGTTTACCCCGGAAACCCTCCAGCAGACCTATGGGGCCGAGATGCCGGTGATTCATTACCAAGGCATGACCCTTGTGGCGGAAAGCCCGCATTTTCTTGAGGCCAATGGTCAATACGATCTTCCCGAGGAAGCCGTACACCGCCATTAAGCGGGGCACGAGGTAGAGAGTGCTTGAGCCTTTCCAATTCGACTTCTTCGTACGGGGTCTGATCGCCACCACATTGGTGGGAGCCCTGTGTGGCCTCATTGGAGTCTACGTCGTGCTGAGGGGCATGGCCTACATCGGCCACGGTCTATCGCACGCCGTATTCGGCGGAGCTGTGGTCACCTATGTGATGTCCTTCAACTTCTTCATCGGGGCCAGCCTCTGGGGGTTCGTGTCGGCCATGCTCATCACCCTGACCACCCGCAAGTCTCGTATAGGAGCCGACGCGGCCATTGGCATTGTGACCACTGCCAGCCTCGCCTTGGGCATAGCCCTCATCAGCCGTTTCAAGACCTTCACACGGGACCTCGACGCCGCCCTGTTCGGGAATATCCTAGGTGTCACCGGGGGCGACTTGCTGGCCATCGCCGTGGTAACTCTGGCCACGATGCTGGTGCTGTTCGTTGCCTACAAGCTCTTCCTGTTCACTACCTTCGAGCCGGTGGTGGCGCGCTTCTACGGCGTGCCTACGGGTTGGGTCGACACTCTGTTCGCCCTGCTGCTCGCAGGCACGGTGGTAGTCTCGATGCAGGTGCTGGGGGTGATGCTCATCGCAGCAGCCACAGTCATCCCGCCCGTGGTGGCTCGTCTGCTGACAGACAGTTTCCGCAAGCTGGTGATTATATCCACTGTCCTCGGAGCCGCCTGCGGTCTGTTCGGCATCTACATCAGTTGGTATGTGGACGTCTCCTCCGGTGCGACAGTGGTGCTGCTCTCAGCTACGGTGTTCGTCTTGGTCTTGGCTTGGAACGGCCTGAAGGGGCGTGCGGTGCGCTGGATGCGCCGCCCCTCTCAGTTGCAGACTGTTTCTCCGTCGGGAGACGATTAGGCCCCGCAGCAACTGACCGACGGTCTCTATCGGCTGACGGCCTGTGTTGGCTGAGGTTTCTACTGGGCTGGCTGACTGACATGAACAGGCAGGGTACAATGGGCGGCGTTCGGCCCGTTCGCGGCGTCGGCTTTGCGCGCCACTGTGGGCCGATGGTATTTCGGCCCCGTAAGGAGGGCAGAGGTCCATGCGAGGTTCCAGGCTTCCACCAGGCGGCGAGAATGTATTGCAGACCATACGCGCCAAGCGCACCGAGGCTGAGGCCCGTGGCATCAAGCTGACAGACCTGTCCATCGGCGAGCCCAAGGGAGCCGCTCTTCTCAGTGCCCGCAAGGCCGCCTCTGAAGCCGTAATGAGCGAAGAAGAGGCGATGCACGCCTATCAGTACAATGCCAGCCCCGGTGTGCCGAACTTCGCCCCGCGCTTCATCCGTGCCCACGTCAACCGCGAGCTGAGCGCAGACGAGGTGGACTACCTGCCCATACCGGGCATCAAGCCGGTGCTGGGACTTATCCCTCTCTCCTGTGGGTGTTCCCAACAGAGGGTCGTGGTGGGCACAATGACCGACCCTGGCTACCCCATACCTGCCGACTGGTGTGAGATCTATGACCACGCCGAGCATTACGCCCTGCCGCTGAATCCACAGAACCAGTTCCGCTTCTCCACTGAGGACATTGCCAGCGGCACCAACCTGATCATGACGAACTACCCTCACAACCCCTCCGGTCAGGTGGCCAGCCGCCGCTGGCTGGAGGAGCTTTGCGCTTATTGCAATGACCACGACATCCGGCTGTTCAACGATGCTGCCTACGTGGTGTTGAGTCACCAGCCTGACAGTTGCACACTCTCCGAGATCGCCCCCGACTTCCCCGATCTCTCGTGGTCCGAGGCGTTTACCGCCGCCAAGCTGGTGGGTAACGGCACCGGGTGGCACATCGGGGCTATGGTCGGCTCGCCCGACTTCATCGGCGACCTGAAGGTGGTGAAGGGCAAGACCGACACCGGATTCGTGGCCCCCATGGCCGCTGGCGTGGTGGCAGCCTTCGAGACGGACCAAGAGAGCATTGCCCGTTATCGCGAGATGTATCGCGCCCGCCTCGAACTACTCATCAGCCTGCTGACAGGACGAGGCATGCGTCTCGCCTTGGAACCAGCGGCAGGGTTCTTCACACTTTGGCGAGTGCCTACCCAAGCGTTTGGCCGCAGGGTCGAGAGCTCCGAGCATTTCAATTTCATGATGATTGAGGAGACGGGCGTCGTAGGCGTCCACTTCCCCGGCTACATACGGTACGCCGTGTGTGGCGACATCGACGCCATGGCTAGCGACATCGAAGCGGCCTTCGCCAAGGCAGAGCCACGCTATGAGTGAGCCGTTAGGAGGATGTTCGAAACGCCATGGGCATATTCAGAGTAACGATAGGCATTGGCAACATGGAGGGCGGTGACCTGCAGGAGGTCGATGCCCTCGTGGACACAGGAGCCACTCACACGATGGCCCCGGGTGCTTTTCTTCATTATCTGCACATACGACCTATGTACACCTCCGAGGTCACCGTGGCTAACGGCGAGAGTGCACATTGGGATGTTGGGATAGAGAACATTACCTACGGTGGGCGCAGGGCCCTCTGCCAAGTGTTCTTTGGACCGGAGGGTGCGGACTACCTACTTGGGGCGACTTCCTTGGAGGCTTTGGGCTTTGTGGTAGACCCCGTAGCCCAAGAGCTGCAACCCACCTCGCTGCGGATTTAGAGGGGGACACCTTCCCGCCACCAGCGTCTAGAAGCTCCCCTTGGGTGTGTCCTTCACCCGTTGACGCGCGAGCATGGCCCTAGGTGGGGCAATTCCACTGCCGCCCGTCCTTGTCGGTCTGCGGGCTCTTGGCTTGAAGACCTCCGATATTCGATCTCTCCGTGGTATCATGCCGACCAAGACAGTAGTTGGCAGACTGATTCACCCCACCATGCCCACCATGCCCACCATGCAGGAGGTGTCTCGTGCTATCCGTAGAAGAGAATGATCTGGTAACCAAGGTCGGACCCGGTACGCCCATGGGAGAAACCTTGCGGCGTTACTGGCTTCCAGCCCTCTTGGACTGGGAGGTTGCCGAACCCGACGGCACCCCAGTCAGGGTCCAACTTCTGGGCGAGAAGCTGATAGCCTTCCGCGACACCAACGGACGTGTTGGATTGCTGGACGAGTTCTGCCCCCACCGGGGAGCGTCTCTATGGCTGGGACGCAACGAGGAGTGCGGCCTGCGCTGCGTCTTCCATGGCTGGAAGTACGATGTCGACGGCAACTGCGTCGACCAGATGAATGAGCCCACTCAGTTCGGGGAAAAAGTGGAGATCCACTCCTATCCGACCGTGGAGGAGGGCGGCGTCGTCTGGGCCTACCTTGGCCCCCGCGAGATGATGCCACCGCCACCCAAGTTCGATTGGACGCAAGTCCCCGCCGCCAATCGCTCCGTATCCAAGGTGGTGCAGGACTGCAACTGGTTACAGGGAGTGGAGGGAGGCATCGACACCTCCCACGCCCAGATATTGCACCGCAACTTCGTGGCTGGCATCGGCCCCACGGGACCCGGAGGCCGGGGGGATGCTCCCAAGCTGGAGCTTGACCTCACCGACTACGGCTATCGCTACGCAGGCATCTACCCTAGGCCTGAAGGCAACTTCATACGGACCTACCATTTCGTGATGCCCTTCACCCAGATACGCCCCACTGGTCAGGAGCTGCGGACGGGCATTCCTACGGTGAACGACGGAGTGGCCGGACACATCTGGGTGCCCATGGACGATGACACCTGCATGGTCTGGAACTGGCAATACAACATCGTGGACCGCGCCCTCAGCGAAGACGAACGTTTGGAGCGCGGCTTGGGCAACGGGCCGGACGCAGTGGACCAGACCAACTTCCGCTCCTACGCCAGCCTCGGCAACGGCTGGAACCTGAGCCGGGACGCTCAACGCACCCAGTCGATGACCGGCATAGCCGGAGTCAACACACAAGACCGGGCCATCCAAGAGAGTATGGGCACCGTGGTCGATCGCAGTCAGGAGCACCTCGGGCCAGCCGACCGGGCCATCATCGTAGCCCGCCAGATGCTATTGCAGGCCATTGAGACGGTGAAAGACGGCGGCTCGCCGCCAGGCACGAGCGACTCCTACTACGCGATACGTGCCATGCAGGACACCGTTCCCCACGACAGCGACTGGCGGGACACGCTTCTGCCGCTGATGCACCCCGCAGGGGTCTAGGGCACCACCGTCAGCCCGTAATTGGCGAAACCGCCGTCGAATGTGAATATGGGGGCGTCCATCTCGCGGGCCGCGACGACGACGCTGCAATCGACGAAGTTCATGCCTTGGCCACGGTTTAAGGTGTAGAGGCTCCATGCTTCCGTATGAGAACGCTCGTCAAACCACAAGACCTGCGTGTGAGCCGCCCGCCAATAATCAAACAGCTGAACCGCCTCAAAGCCCAACCGCCGGCTCATCAGTGCAATAGTCTCAACCAGCGCATAAGACGGAATCCAGAGTGGTTGCCCTCGTTGAGACAATCGCTGGTATTCGACCCACGCCCTCTCGTGAAACTCGTCGGTTGAGCTATGGAGGGCGTATAGAGCAGAAGTGTCGACGACTACGGGGTCACCAACGACCATGCGGGTCTTGCATCGCGAGATAGTCATCCGGCCGGACATTAACGTCTGTAGCAATGTCGGGGCGTGGTTTGATCATTTCCAGCATGCTGCGCCCCTCTGCTACCTTGACGGGATCGATGGCGATGGACACAAGCTGCTTCGCGCCGTCGAGCTGGAGATACATACCCCTGATGGCGGACAGGTTGTGCTCGACGGGACCCCCATCGAGCACAGGTATCGTGGTCTCGCAGTCATACGATTCCGGTGACTTACCCGTCACTTTATGAAAAAGCTTTTGTACTGAATCGCGGTCCACCAAGTACGTGCGGAAGTCTTGGGACAGGAGGGCAGCGCAGCGCTGTAAGCCCTTCACGGCTGCCTTGGAAGCCATGGTCCAGTCACCCAGCTTCTCCGTCACATCCAACCAATCAGCTTCGCAGTCAGTGAGGGGCCGGTCCGGAAACATCCGGGCCTTTGGTGGTTCAACTGGTTGCTTGAAGTGGCGGGACAGCAGATAGTCCACTTCCGGCAAATATTCGCGAAACTCTTGCGGCTCTTTTAGGCGCTTGTACTGAAGTATGTTGACGATCCTATCTTTCCAGTCGTCCATGGAGAAACATCCAGCCTTCCTTGCTGCGTCCAATTATAGGCTCATTCGGCAGTAACTTACATGGGCGCCGCCTCAGAACGAGCTAGTTAAACTCGAACAGCAGTCACGATGTGGAGCTGCGTTAGACGGTCGGCGGACCAAGCCCGCCCTCCGGCACTGGCACTGCTTCATCGTCGCCCGGCCACGGCGGGATGGTGATGCAGAGGAAGCGCAGGGCGGTGTCGGGGGCGGCGCTGAACTGGAAGCTCCATCCTGTGGGGATGACCAATGCGTCGCCTGAACCGACCGTTGCGGCGACCATCGAGCTTGGGTCGGCGTCTGGAGGACACCGCCACACCTGCCCCCGGCCTTCCAGCACGTACCACACTTCCTCGACCTGCCGGTGGCGCACGGGGCGGGAGACTTGGCCCGCTGACAGGACGACTTCCACCATGCTGGCTTGCTGCGCGTGATGGCGCTGGTCCAGCAGCAGGCGTATCTCCGAGCCGTCAGGCGCTATGGCGTCAGGTTGGGGGCTGCGGTGGCCCAGCGGTGGGACGCCCGGCGAGCTGGGACTAGGTCGCTCAGGGGGAGCCATACCTACAGTATCAGGTCTGCGTCCGGCAGACCGAGGACAAATTGTCCGTGATTCTCGTAGCTTATGTCACTGACCATCAGATGCTGGGCAGCGGCATTGATGTCCCGCAGGCAGCGCTGGAGTACGTGGCCTTCAAAGAGGGCGTTGGCTCCGCCATAGCGGAAGGCTAGGGTGGCCACATCAAGTGAGACCTCTGTGGCGTAGGTGGCGGCACTGCGCATCTCGACGTATTGACGTTCAGTCAGATCGCCATCGCGGCACAGGGTGACCCATGCATCCTCGAATACTTGGTACGCCAGGGCCCGGGCAGACCTCAGCTTGAGGTCGCAGTGGCCTATGTCCCTCTGGAAAGCACCACGGGAGATCAGGGAGGAGGGCGTTGGGCTGAATCCGCGGAGCTTGGCTTGGGCCACGGCAACAATTTCGTCCAATGCCCTGCGGGCGGCTCCCAGAGCAAAGGCTGCATGCTCGTTGGACACATACCCGTAGAAGTGGAGGCGGTAGAGGATGCCTCCCCTCCTTTGCGTGGACCGCACCCGGTCCCAACTGAGTTCCTCAGGAACGAACAGGTCGGTTACAGAGAAGTCGTTGCTTCCCGTCCCTCGTAAGCCTGCAACGTGCCAGTTGTCGTGGACAGTGACATCCGCGGCCGGCATGACAACGGAGAGAGGATGGGGGTCGGAGCCGTCGTCCCGTTGCACGATGGCACTGGCAGTAGCCCATTGGGCATGGCGTATCCCGCTGGCGAAGGACCAGCGGCCAGTCACCCGATAGCCCCCTTCAACGGGAATGGCTGTTCCTGTTGGCCTGAACACGCCAGCCACCCGCGGCGGGCGTCCATTGGCATACACCTTGGACAAGGCCTCCTCGGACAGAAACGCACCGGGGAAGGAACAGGCACTGGCCCCGATCATGGTGCACCAGCCAGCGGAGGTGTCGATGTTGCTGATGGCCTCCAGCACCTCCAATTGGGTGACCAGATCCGCCTCAGCCCCGCCTAGCTCGGCAGGCAACTTCAGCCAGAGGAGACCCGAGTCGTAGAGGGCGTCGACGGTGGCCATGGGCAGCGTGCCCAATGCCTCGGCCTCGTCGGCTCCGGCTTCCAACACGCCGCGCACTTCTTCGACTGCGTTCAGCAGCACGGCGCGCTTTTCCTGACGGTCAGCAGGGAACTTTGGGGGCATGGTCGGCCTCTTCCTAGTCTCGTGCCGGGCCCGTGGCCTGCTGCCAAGGCATCAGATATGCCTTGGTCCCCAGCACGAACAGGTCCCGGGCCGAGATGGTGACCAGATTCACCCCCAACTGCTGGTAATGGGCTATCTGCTGCTCCATATTGGTGTCAATCCAAGCGTACATGCTGGCCCAACACCCTGCACCTACGGCGCGGGTTATGATGTCGTCCACCACCTCCCAGACCTTGGCTCTGTCGGGCATGCCCATCGACTGCCACAGGTCCTTGGGGCCGACCTGCATGGCATCATAATGGGGGACGGCTAGAATGTTGTTCAGGTTGGCGACGCCTTCCAGTTCTTCCACTTGGAGTATCACGAGGGTCTCGCTGTTGGAGACCTCGGCGTATTCCTCCTCGGTGTAGCCGATGCCGTAGTTACCGGAGCGGGTGACGGCGTAAAAGGTGCGATTGCCCTGAGGGTGGAAACGACAGGCGTCCACCACTCGCTTGGCCTGCTCTACGGTGTTTATTTGGGGCACATGGACGCCTTGGGCCCCGGCATCCAGAAGGCGCAATATGAGGTCGGGGTCGTTGGGCACCCGCACTATGGGGGTGATGTCGTAATTCTCGGCAGCCCTGATGGAATTGAGGATGGCCCGCTCGTCGAACACCTCGTGTTCCAAATCGAAGGTAACGTAGTCGAAGCCGAGAGCGCCCAGCAGTTCAACGGTGTCGGGCGAGTCGAAGCCCACGGCGGCCCCAAAGGCCCACTCGCCTCTTTTCAGCTTGGCCTTGGTCTTGTTCGCTCGCATCGACTGCTCCCTGAGGTGCCTTTGGGTGCATTCTAGCGCGCATCGCGTGAGAGGTCACCCTTGCGCCCTACTTGTATCAAGGTGCGACACAGCCCCGTTGTTTCCCCACGCGCCTCTGGGTGCTACACTGCGGCCCATCGTACGGGCGGGAGGCACGCGATGAACGGAGCAGAGCTCAAAGCAACCCTCAAGGCTGGCGGGCGAGTGTTCGGCACGATGCTCAACGTCACCCGCAGCCCCCGCTGGGTCCCTACTTTCAATGCCGTAGGCTTGGACTATGTGGTGATCGACACCGAGCATGCCCCCTTGGGCCGCGATGATATGGGCGACCTGCTGAACAGCTTCACCAACTCCGGCGTGGTGCCCATCGTGCGCATCCCCATACCCGACTCCCACTACGTCACCATGGCCATGGATGCTGGGGCCCAAGGCGTGCTCGCTCCTTACTGTGAGACCGTGGAGCAGGCCGCGGAGGTTATCGCGGCCGCCAAGTGGCGGCCCCTCAAGGGGGAGGCCGTGGAGCGCGTGATTGCGTCCGGCGAGCACGTCAGTGACGCGACCCGCGCCTACTTGGAGGAAAACAACAAGAACAGCGTCGCTGTCATCGGCATCGAGAGCGAGGCCGCGGTGGAGAATTTGGATAACATCCTACATGTGCCCGGCATCGACGGCATATTCGTCGGCCCAAATGACCTCAGCATCAGCTTGGGCGTGCCGGACCAGTACGATACGGAGCGGTACCGCGGCACCGTGAAGCGCATTATCGACACCGCTGAGGCTCATGGCGTGGCCACGCTGGTGCACCATCAGACCCCCGACCTGAGTACCTACTTCATGAGCCAAGGGGCGCGATTCATACTGCATGGCTCCGAACGGCGGGCCATGATTCAAGGCTTCCAAACGGAGTTCGGGATACTGCGGGAATTCGATAAGAGCTTATAGTCAGAGCTTGTAGTCAGAGCTTATAGGCTTCGGGCACGCAGAGCTAACTGACAAACCAGCCATACGGAGGGGTGATGAAGTACGACTTGGTTATCGTCGGCGGAGGCTCCGCCGGATGTGTGCTGGCCCATCGCCTAGCCCAAGACCCCGACAGGTCCGTCCTACTGTTGGAGGCAGGCCCGGACTACCCCGATTTCGAGCACCTCCCAGACGACCTGAAGGACGGCAACAACCTGTTCAAAGCTTCCTATCATGGCCCTCACACGTGGGGATACACCGCCACCGCCACACCGCAGCAGGAGCCCTTCCAGCTGCCGAGGGGTAAGGCGATGGGCGGCTCCAGCGCGGTGAACGGCCAGGTGATGTTCCGTGGCATACCCCAAGACTTTGACGGCTGGGCTGCCATGGGCAACGACGAGTGGGAGTTCACCAAGGTGCTCCCCTACTTCCGCAAGCTGGAGACCGACGAGGACTTCCACGACGACTTCCATGGCACTGAGGGCCCTATCCCCATACGACGCTGCAAGCCCGATGAGCTGCTGCCCATTGCAGCGGCCTTCGTAGAAGCAAGTCTGGGCTTGGGCTTTCGGGACGACCCTGACTGCAATCACCCTGAATCCACGGGCGTCGGTACGCGCGCCCTGAACAATCAGCGTGGCATACGTGTGAACGCTGCCATCGCCTATTTGGACCAGTCGAGGCACCGCCTGAACCTCACGGTGCGTGGCAATGTCACCGTGAGACGAGTCCTGTTCGACGGCACACGGGCATGTGGAGTGGAGGCGGAGAGCGGTGGCGAGGTCTTCACTGTTGACGCCGACGAAGTAGTGCTCAGCGGCGGTGCCATAGGCTCGCCGCAGATGCTGATGCTGTCAGGGGTGGGGCCCGCCGACCACCTGCGCTCCGTGGGCATCGACGTAGTCCACGATCTGCCCGGCGTGGGTGAGAACCTGCGGGACCACCCGAACACCATGGTGTCCTACCGGCCACGGCAACCCTACCCAGAGGAGGCCCCCGTTCCCTCCATTCAAGTGGGGTTGCGCTACACCACCGAGGGTTCGTCCACACCCAACGACATGCAGCTCAGCCCCATCCACATCAGCAGTGGCTCCGTACCGGCCACTGTCCGCTTCCGCGGCGACGGGCCGGTAATGGGTTTCGGGGTAAGCCTGCAGAACGCTATCACCGCAGGTGTGTTGCGCCTTGCCTCCGGCGACCCCCATGTGCAGCCCATCCTCGACTATCGCTATCTCACCGACGCAGGCGACCGCGCCCGCATGCGGCAGGCGTTGCGCCAGTGCATCGAAATCACCGAGCAACCTGCCCTGCAGACACTGCTGGAGGAGCGGCTCAACCCAACCGACGCCGACTTGGAGTCCGATGCGACGTTGGATGCTTGGCTCCTAGCCAATGTTCAGACCCAGCACCACTCCTCGGGCACATGCAAGATGGGTCCCGCATCCGACCCGATGGCAGTGGTGGACCAGTACTGCCGCGTGCACGGCCTGCAGGGGATTCGCGTCGTCGACGCTTCGGTGATGCCCGACGTAGTGCGGGCCAACACCCACGCCTCCACTCTGATGATCGCGGAGAAGGTCGCCGACTGGATGAGTGCCTGATGGGACTAAGTCTGATGGGACTGCACCTGACGAAAGACACGAGGGCAGTACGATGAAATTCGGCCATTTTTCCCAAATATTCTCCCGGAAGGGTGAGACCGCCGCCCAGCGGTACGACCAGCTCTGGCGAGAGTTGGCCCTCTGCGACCAAGTGGGGTTCGACTACGGCTTCACGTCCGTGCACCACTTCGAGCGGCTCCGTCCCCAAGCGGCCGCCTACTGCGCCGCGGCCGGAGCTCGCACCGAGCGTATCCACCTTGGCCCAATGGGCTACACCACGGCACTGTACGACCCCATGCGCATCGTCGAAGAAGCATTCGTCCTCGACAACATGATCCATGGCCGCTTTGAAATCGGCCTGACGGCAGGGGTCACTCCCGAGGAATTCAGGATCTACCAAGCCGATTGGGAAACCCGGGCCGACCGGGCCATGGAAACCATGCACCTGCTGAAGAAAGCCTTCCTCAGCCCCAAGCCCTTCGATTTTCATGGACAGTTCCATAGCTACGAGCAGGTGCACATGGCGGCTGAGCCATTGCAGTTGCCTCACCCTCCCATCTGGCTCATGTCCATTGACCAAGACCGCCTCCCGATTCTGGCGGCCGAGGGTGTGCACACCGGCTACCTTTTCGACCGCCCCCGTCAAGAGTCGGCGCAGAGGCTCACCAGCTACTTGGAGAGCTGGAAGGCAGCAGACCACCAGTACTCGCCGAATATCATCTACCTAGCCTTCGTATACGTGGACAAGACCGACGAGGAGGCCATCGCCAAGGCTACTCCTCACATGGTCCACAGTATGTACTCCATCTACGACTGGGAAGAAGACTTCCGCTACGAGTTGGCGGAGCGCTTCAGGAACCGCGGAGAGATCGAGAGGGCCGAGACGCGTGTGAACCTGCAGAACATGGAGTACCTGCTGGACAAGGATTTGGTGTTCGTGGGCTCGCCCGACACGGTGGCCCGGAAGATCAAGGCGGCCGCGAAAGAGGGGCTCTTCAATGTGTTGGGCGCCGAGCTCAACATCGGTATGTTGCCGGAAGAGGACCTAATGCGCTCCATTCACCTCTTCGGCACGGAGGTCATACCCGCACTGGAGTCCTTTGATCCTGCCCGCGACTGGTTGGCCCGCGACCGGTCGGCCCGCAACTGGTCGGAAAGACGCCACGCATGACCGGCGATCCTGACCTCGCACCCAAGCGTTTTGGTATCGTTCTCCCAGGCAACGCCGTCAGGGAGAACTTGGACCTGGCCCACTATGCCGACTCTCGGGGGGTCGATTCCCTGTGGGTCATCGAGACACGACTCTCCACCGATGCTATCGGTCCGATGGCGGCCTACGCGTCGGCGACCGACCGCATCAAGGTAGGCTCCGGCATCATCCCCATCTGGACTCGCAACCCCGCCCTCGTAGCCCAGACCTTCGCCACGCTGGACCTTCTGGCTCCCGGCCGCGTCATCTTGGGGCTGGGCGCTTGGTGGGAGCCGCTGGCCTCGCGGACCGGCGTACAACGCAACCGCCCCCTGCGAATGATGCGCGAGATGGTGGAGTCGGTGCGGATGATGCTCTCCATGGAAGGGCCTGTTTCCTACGATGGAGAGTTCGTGCACATGGACAACCTCTACTTGGACCACGGCGAGCTTGAACCCCACGACGTGAAGATATATATCGGAGGAGTTGGCCCGCGGATGCTGCGCCTCGCGGGCGGCATCGCCGACGGAGTGGTGCTCAACAACTACCAGACCACCGACGCCGTGAGGCGCGGCGTCGCCGAAATCAAGGCGGGAGCAGAGGCGGCAGGGCGCTCGTTTGATGACATCGAGCGGGTGAAGCTGCTGCTGGTGCGCATGACCCGCAACAAGAAGGCGGCCCTCCAGGCCATCAAACCCCGACTGGCCCAGTACCTAGCGCAACAGCCCCACATCGAGGGACCGTCGGGGGCCGACCCTGAATTATCGGAACGCCTACGCGCCACCATCCCTTGGCCCGCCACCTACCAGCAATGCGTCGAAGGGGGCAACCTCGTCTCCGATGAACTGGTAGACAGTTTGGTCTGCTGTGGCGACCCCGACGAGGTACGGGCCAGAATCGCAGAGTACCTAGATGCGGGAGCAACGGTCCCCATTGTCTCCAGCCCCAACAGGGCAGCAATTGATTTCATGGCGCAGGGGTTTTAGGGCGGGAGCGGCAGCCAGCTTTGAAATGGCGGCTCCCATGCGACCATCTCGTATTTGAGCACCTGCGTCCTCTTCCTTCGGCCGGACCGCTTTCTTAAATTGGACAAGCCATTCCCACAAAGAACCATTGACTGAACGGTATCGCTGTGTAAGCTTGGCCCAACACTGACGCCAGCTGCGCAATACATCAAGGAGGACGCCATGCCGGGCGTTATCGACGCTGACACTCATATCTTCGAGCCACCGGAGCTTTGGGAGTTCCTCGACAAGGAGTGGTACCTGCGGCGCCCCATCGTGGTGTCCGCCGACTCTGATACCATCTACAAGAAGTCCCGCTTCTGGATGATCGACGGCAACATCTTCCCCAAGTCGGCAGGCAAGGGAGGCTTTCTGCTGGGAACGCCCACTGAGCCGGGCGACATCACACGTATGCCCGATGTCCGCGCCCGGGAGCTGCTGGACATACCCGGACGGCTGGAGGCCATGGACCAGATGCGCACCGATGTGCAGGTCATCTACCCCACCATCTTCCTCGCCTACGTTACCGACGATGTGGACTTGGAGATCGCTCTCTGCCGCGCCTACAACCGCTTCATGGCCGAGACTTGCCGCCGCGCCAACGGGCGTCTGCGCTGGCAGGTGGTCCCACCGCTCCGGTCGGTGGACGCCAGCATCGAAGAGGCCAACTTCGGCAAGGAGAACGGTGCGGTAGGACTGTTCTTCCGGGGCATCGAGCGCGACCGTACCCTCGACGATCCCTACTTCTTCCCCGTATACGAAGAGGCGGCCAAGCTGGACATGCCGGTGTGCGTACATACGGGCGCAGGCTGCCCTGCCTTCACCGCTGTGTTTGACGTCACACGCAGCCACACTTTCCCCCACACGCGCACCCTGCCCCTGATGGCCTTCCGCAATCTCGTGGCGAATAAAATCCCGGAGATGTACCCCGACCTGCGTATCGCCTTCATCGAGGCCGGGGCATCGTGGGTGCCCTACGTACTCCATGCCCTGCGCAGCGTGTTCGGCGGTGCCACTGAGGAGTGGGGCCCCAAGCTGTTCCAAGACTACCGCCTATACACCGCCTACGAGGAGTGGGAGGACCTGCCCTACCTAGTCAACTTCATCGGAGAGGACAACATCGTGGTCGGTTCCGACTGGGGACACCATGGCGGCCGTGGCAAGGGAGGCGACCCTTCAGGCCAGCCCGACGTATTCGACAACATGCGGGCCCGCGAGGACGTGCCCAGCAGCGTCATCGAGAAGATGCTGTCGGACAACCCGTGCCGGCTGTATAGTATTTAAGAGGGGCATGAGTCCGCGCCTCATACTCCTTGGCAGCCTGCACCTGTTCTGAGAAGGAGACTACTCTGGTGGCTAATCGGAAGATCATACTTTGCTCGGATTGCGAAAGCCGTCTGAGCGGCTACGAGACCGACATCACGCAAGGGAGGGTTTCACGCGAGGAAGCACTCCGCAACGCTGTCCGGGACTGCGATACCAACGAATACGTCTGCTTCTATCCCATCGGCTTCTCAAAGCATGGCGTCGTCTTCGTAGCGGACGAAGAGATCGCCCGGCGCAAGGCCAATCGGGCCGCCTAGTCCGGGCCACCCAGCCGCGGAGGATGTATGACCACAACGCAAGAGTTGGCGAGAATCGAGCGGGCTGACGGAGAGCGTCCAAAGGGAGTTTGTGGATATGACCACAAGAGATATGACAATTGAGGAGCACATCGCCACCGCTCGTACCTTCTTGGCACAATCGGTACGGGAATTCTTGAACGGCGACATTCTGCAAGGGTCGGAAAAACTTTGGGGAGCGGCGTCCTATGCAACCTTGGCCGAGGCTACGAAAGAGGGCTGGCCCACCAACTCTCACAGGGATCTGGTGAACGCATCTCGCCGTATAGCTGAAGAGCACAACGAGCCTATATTAGCGGCGGAGTTTAGCGTGGCACGGGGCTTCCACATGAACTTCTATGGCAAAGGGTTCAATCCCTTTCGGGAAACCGACGCCATGGAATACGACAGGGAGATGGTGGCCCATTATGTCCTCCGAGTATTGGAGATTGCGAGTGAGGAGACCTAGAGCGTGACCAGGACCGGAGCACAGTATATCGAGAGCCTGCGTGATGGACGCACCATCTACCTCGACGGGGCGCTGGTGCAGGACCCCAGCACCCACCCGGCATATCGCAACGCGGTGAGGTCGGTGGCCCGACTGTACGACTTCCAAGCTTCTCCGGAGAACCGGGAGCTGATGACCTTCCCCTCGCCCGATAGCGGTCAGCCAGTGGGCCGCTGCTGGCAGCTCCCCACGTCCTACCAGGAGTTGGTGCAGCGTCGCCTCACGCTCACCGCGTGGGCCGAGGGTAGCTACGGGTTCTTCGGGCGCTCGCCGGACCATGTGGCCTCCTGCCTCTGCGGCATGATGATGGGCATCGACGTCTTCCGCGAGCATGGTGAGAAACGGGCCCAAGCGTTGCAGGACTACTTTGCCCATGTACGCGACAACGACCTCTACGTCACCTACGTCATCGTCAACCCGCAGGCCAACCGTTCCAAACCAGCCTCAGAGCAGGAGGACGATTATCTGGTGGCGGCCATCTGCGACGAGGACAGCCAAGGGATAACTATCAAGGGCGCCAAGATGTTGGGGACTGGGTCGGTGATGGCCAACGAGGTGCTGGTTACCACCATGCAGCCCCTGAGGCCCGGCGAAGAGAAGTACGCCTTCACCGCAGCGATACCACTTGGGGCCAAGGGCGTAAAACTTCTGTCGCGGAAGTCTTACGAGGCAACAGCCGTCTCAGAGTTCGACAACCCGCTCTCCAGCCAGTTCGACGAGAACGACGCGGTCATCTATTTCGACGAGGTGAAGGTGCCTTGGGATCGGGTGTTCGTGTACCGCGACGTGGCCATGTGCCAAACACAGTGGCACGCCGCGCCGACTCACGTCTTCCAGAATTACCAAGCCCAAGTGCGGTTCATGGTGAAGCTGCGCTTCCTGCTCGGACTGGCCCGCCGCATCGCTGAGACCAACGGGATTATCTCCATCCCGCCGGTGGTGACCACGCTGGGCCAACTGGCAGCCGAGGCGTGCATGATCGAGGGACTAGTCAAAGGCATGGAAGCATCAGGCCGACAGTACGGCCCCTACTTCGTCCCCGATACACGTCTGCTGTACTCGGCCCAAGTGCTGTCCCAGCAGATATACCCCAAGATGGTGCATACGATCCGCGACTTAGCCGGCGGGGGCATGATAATGACCCCATCATCCATCGCCGACTTCGCCAACCCCGAAATTGCCCCGTATGTGGAGCTCACCCAGAAGTCGCCCGTGGCAGACTCCGCGGAGCGGGTGAAGCTGTTTAAGCTGGCGTGGGACGCCATAGGGTCGGAGTTCGGCTCACGCCACCTGCAATACGAGATGTTCTACGCAGGCAACTCCATCAGCACCCGCGGCCATGCCTACCGCACCTACGACTGGGACAACGTCGGCGGCATGGTGGACAGGCTTATGTCGACCTACGACTTGCCGTAGGCCATCCCACCCGCCTGCTACAATTCCCTTCGCCTCCCTGCTCACTTGCGAGAGCGCACCCAAATCCCTTCCCCCTTGGGGGGGAAGGTTAGGATGGGGGTGATGAGCGCCCCGCCTAGCGGTTCCTCGTAATCACATCCAACAGCGCGGGGCGTCCTTCTTCCGTCACGACTTTCAGGGCGCGTTGCAGAGCTGGCACAAGGTGGTCGGGCTGCTCGATGGGCCCTTCGGCGTAGACGCCGCAGGAGCGGGCCATGGTGGCGAAGTCCACCTCTGGACCTTCGATGCGAATGCCGACCACTCGATTTTCCACCGAACGACCACGCGCCCGGGCGATGTCGGCTTGGTGTTCCTCGTCGTTGTAGTAGGAGCGGTTGTTGTACATCACCACCAGCAGCGGTATGCGGTGATGCACCGCCGTCCACAGGGCCGCTGGGTTGAAGAGGTAGTCACCATCAGCTTGGAAGTCCACGCACAGGCGGTCTGTTCCCCGGTTGGCCAAAGCCACGCCCAGAGACCGCCCGATGCCGTTACCCAAGCCCCCTCGGGCCGAGTGGTACTGGTAAGGTTCGCGTATGTCCCAGATGCGTCGGGCCCAACCGCGCAGGTCGTTATCCGTCAGCACCCAATCGTGGTCCTTCACCACGTCCCTGACCTGTTGGGCAAGGAGAGGCAGCGCGATGGGTTCGTCGCCGGCGGCACTAGCCACGGCAGCGTCAGTCTCCCGCGCTATCTCCTCATGCTCAGCACGCAAGCGGTTACTTCGCTCCGCGATGGTGTGGGCCCGGTCCGGCTGTTCAGCCAGCTTCCTCTGGCAGATGTCGGCCAGCGCTGAGATGGCCAAGGCTGTGTCCGCAGCAATGGGCACGTCCACCGGGTAGAGGCGACCGTAGTCGTCGGCCCAACTGCGGACGATGTATTGCCGCAAGGAGATATCGATGATCTGCGTGTGCTCGCCAGCCATGTCGGTGGCTAGGCGTGTCACGCGGTCGACGGTGGTAAGCGCCTGCTGGAGGTCGAACACGTCGAGGCACAGTATCACGTCGGCGTGGGAGATGAGCGCCACTGCCCGGCCGCTCAGGTTGAGATGGTGCTGACTTGGGAAGCTGAACAGGTCGCCCATGTCGACCACCGGTAGCGACAAGGCCTCTGCCAGTCGTTGCAAGCCTGCCACAGCTTCCGTCGACTTGCCTAGGTAGTCAGCTACAACCACCGGACGTTCTGCATCCAGTAGCAAGTCGGCGGCGCGTTCAAGTGCCTGAGGGTCGGCCTGCACCCGGCTGGGGAGATCGAACCGAGAAGCGTCGGGTAGGTTAAAAGGCTCGTCCAGCCCCTGCTCCTGAATCGCAGCGTCGAAGCAGACGTAGACCGGTCCCTGCGGGTTCATGCTGGCCAACTGATGGGCGCGGAGGAGGGATTCAGGGATGCTGGCCACGCTGGCAGGCTGGTCGTCCCACTTCACGAAGCCACGCACTGCGTCGCCCTGCACCAGCGCGGTATGAATCCAGTCAATCCATGGCCGCCTCTGCTCCACGGCCATGGGGCCGGTGCCTCCCAGCACTAGCATGCCGGCCCGGTCCTGCCAAGCGTTGAACATGGCGTTGGTGGCATGCAACAGGCCCACGATGTTGTGGACGGCCGCGGCCATTATCTTGCCCGCAGCCCGCCCGTAGCCGTGGGCGATGGAGGTGGCGATGCCCTCATGGGTGCACAGGATGGTCTCGGGCTTGGTGTTGCCCCCGTAGTTGACCATCGAATCGTGAAGACCTCGGAAGGTGGCCCCGGGATTTAGCGACACGTAGTCGATCTCCAAGTCACGCAGCAGGTCCACAATGACATCCGAGCCGTATTCGGCCTTGCTAACCCGTGGGCCGGGCCTTTTTGTTGCAGTAGCCATGCTTCCTCTCCTCCCTCTCGTGGGCACTGTCCTCTCAGTGAGCACTGTGGGCGCAGTAGGCCTAGCCTATCCCATATGCTTCCAGCCCTCAACAAGGGAGGTCCATGCCGTATAATGCCCTTGAAAGACTACCCTCAGCGTCAAGCATTCGAGGTCCGACATGAGCACCAGACCAGTTGCCGCGACGCGCGAGCCGGAGGGCTTCGTGCGGCTACCGGACGCGCCAACCCCTGAGGACATGAACAACTGGATTTACTTTAACTCGCTGGGCAACGGGGCGTACCTTGTCACCCACCTCGGCAACGCGGACAGCACTATCGTTACCAGCGAGGCATACATCAGCCGCGATCCGACCGGCAGCCGGCGGGGACTGATGGCCCCCGACCTGCTCATAGCCTTCAACGTCCACCCGGGGTCCAGCGTCAGGCGCAACGGCTACGTGATCTCGGAGCAGGGCAAGCCTCCCGACTTCGTGCTGGAGATAGGGTCGCCCAGCACTGGGAATAGGGATGCCACAGTAAAGCGTGAAGGCTATGCCTCCCTCGGCATACCCGAATATTGGCGGTTCGACCCCTCCGGCGGCGATTATCAAGGTGCGGCTCTCGCTGGCGACAGGCTCGTCAACGGAACCTACGAACCTATCCCCATCGAACAGATAGACGCTGTGACCCACCAAGGCTACAGCGCGGTGCTCCACCTACGCCTGCGCTGGGAACGGGGACAGCTGGGCTGGTACGATCCTGAAACAGGACAGCATATCTTGGGATACGCCGACCAAAGGGACCGTGCTGACAACGAGAGTGACCGCGCCGATAACGAGAGAGCGTCCCGCTTAGACGCCGAGGCCCGCGCCGCCTCTGCCGAGGCCCGCGTCCGCGAACTCGAAGCCGAAGTGGAGCGCCGACGACAGTCTTGATGGGTGACGAGGAGCAACAACTCGACCCGACTCAGCCCAGCCCCGCCGACCAAATCGAGTCGTTCGACGAGTTGCTGGGTGCTGAACGCTTGGATTCCGGGCCGGGCTGGGCCCGGCTGCGGATGCCCATCCGCCCACGGCATATCCCTACCAAGTCGGGCAGGATCCAAGGGGGTATCGTGATGTCCCTTGCCGATACTGCCATAACCCGGGCCCTCTTCACCCTGCTCCAACCGGGGCAGCGCATTGTCACCGTCGAACTCAAAATCAACTTCATCGCACCCGTAGACAAGGGAGCGTTGATCGCCGAGGGAAGGATCACCCACAAGGGTGGCACGCTTGCGGTTGGCGAGGCGACCATATCCGACGAGGGTGGGAAAACGATTGCTCAAGGCTTGGGCACTTGGATGATGGTTGGCTCGAGATGAGCCCCGGATGCCCACACACCCACATCTCTAGGGAGGAATGCGATGTCCCTTAGCTTGAAGACAGCACTGGTCAACTACGGCCACACCAAATCGCTGATAGACGGCGACATAAGCTCCGACAGGTTCGCCATCGAGCATGTGGAGGTCTCGCCTATCACCACAGCCTTCCGGCGCATGGTGCGTACGCTGGACTACGATGTCTCGGAGATGGCCCTCTCTACCTACCTCTGCGCCCGTGACCATGGAGTCCCCATCACCGGCCTGCCCATCTTTGTACTGAGGCGCTTTGAGCACGGGCAGATTGTCTACAACGTCAACTCCGGCATACAGGGGCCCGGTGATTTGGCGGGACGCAAGGTGGGAGTTCGCGGTTACACCGTCACGCCGGGGGTGTGGATGAGGGGCATACTGAGCAGCGGCTACGGCGTGGACTTGGACCAAGTGACTTGGGTGCTGTCGGGTGACGAGCATGTCGCTGAGTACATGGCGCCCCCGAACGTGGTGCCCGCGGCTCCGGGGTCGGACTTGGGGGCAATGCTCCTGTCGGGTGAGATCGACGCCGCCATCGGCCCCGGCAACGTCGACTCCCCGGACATCCAACCACTGATCCCCAACCCATTCGACACCGGGGCTGCCTTCTACAAGGAGACGGGCATCTACCCCATCAGTCATCATGTGGTGGTGAAGAACGAGGTGCTTGAGGCCAACCCATGGCTGCCGGAAGAGCTGTTCGGGCTATTCAAGTCGGCCAAGGACCAGTATCTCGCGGGACTAGCCTCCGACGGACCCCAGAACAGCCAGGATGAATCGATGTCCCGGATGCAGCAGGTCATAGGCCCAGACCCGCTTCTCTACGGCGTAACCCCCAACCGCAAGACCTTGGAGTCCTTCATCCAGTTCAACGTCGAGCAGAAGGTCATTTCGCGTTCGGTTGACTTGGAGGAGCTCTTTCCAAGGTCAGTGATGGATTTGGAGTAGAGTCCACCCTCGACGCTACTGGGCGGTCGAACCGCCGTCGATGACCAGTTCGCTGCCGGTGACGTAGGACGACTCGTTGGAGGCTAGGAAGAGGACGCCGTAGGCTACGTCGTCCACGGTGCCGAGGCGGCCTAGGGGGGTGCCGGTGAGACGCTGTTCCCTCTGGGTCTCATCGGACAGGAGCTCCTCGGTCATGGCGGTCACGATGATGCCGGGATGCACCGAGTTGGCCCGTATGCCATCGGAGGCGTATTGGACGGCGGTGCCCTTGGTCAGGATTCGCACCGCGCCCTTGGAGGCGCTGTAGGCCGCAGCCCGGGAGCCACCGACTAGCCCGGCCACCGACGATATGTTGATGATGGAGCCGCCACCAGCGGCGCGCATGGAGGGGATGGCGTGCTTGGTGCCTAGGAACACCCCGGTCACGTTGATGTCCATCACCTGTTCCCACAGTTCAACGGAGGTGTCTTCGACCCGGACCATGGGGAAGATGCCCGCGTTGTTCACCAAGACATCCAGCTTGCCGTAGCGGTCGACGGTGGCCTGAATGACATCCTGCCACTGCTGTTCTTGGGTGACGTCTAGGTGGATGTAGGTAGCATCGCCGCCCTGCTGGCGAATCTCTGCGGCTGCGGCCTCGCCCTCCTCGTCGAGGATGTCCGCCAAGACGACCTTGGCCCCTTCTTGGGCGAACAGCTTGCCCTCAAAGGCACCCTGTCCTCTTGCTCCACCGCTGATAAGGGCTACCTTGCCTTCCAACCGTGGCATGGCTCACCTCCGTTGGACTTTGGTTGCTCCCATGAAGGAAGCGACATATAGGACGTTGATATCCCGTAGTTGTTGCTAGGAATCAGTGTCCCCCTAAATACAAGGGCTGGGGCGACCTCAAGGGGTCAGTTCCCAGCCCATGTTGAGTTTAAGATAGCAAGGTGGATGGGTCAACGGGGAAATGTCAGGGCGCACTACAGAGACCATGTTGTGACGGGGCATTGTCGGGGCAGCGCGGTTGGCCTAAAATGGGGCAAGTTAGCCAACGGGTGCACATCGCGGGTGCGCCGTAGTCCGCACGTAATCTGAAGGAGAGAGACATGGCTCGAATCAAGCATATCGCGCTGTCGACGGATGACCCGGTCGCAACGGCCGAGTTCTACAAGAATGTGTTCGGCCTAGAGGAGTTGCACCGCCGACCCAAGGACACGGGTGAGGACGGGGTGTGGCTCAGTGACGGCTACATCTACTTCGCCATCCTGAAGTATGGTTGCGACGACACTCCCAATTTGGGCGAGGGGCCTTCCACCACCATCGGCTTCCACCACATCGGTTTCTATGTGGACGACTTGGAAGAGTCGGTGTCGACCATAGAGGAGGCCGGCTCCACTGAGTGCCCCGGCAGCACGCCAGCCAACCGCAAGTACAAGGGGCCGCAGGGCGTCATGATCGACCTGAGGAAGCGTGGCTGGGACGAGCAGATACAGGCGAGGACCCAGCTTTATGAGTTGACGCCTGCGCCTCCGCGGAAGGGTCATTCGGCCGGGTAGCACCTCTAGTCAAGGATCGGAACCTCCGAAGGGGCGCGTAACGCGCCCCTTCCATTTTTCCTAGAGGGAAAGCAGCGGAACTCAGCGCTGCCCAGTTGGGGCGAACCTCAGCAGCCTCTACTCGCCGCCCAAGCCGTCCCCGTTCCTGCTGCTGGGAACGATCCGGACGTCCCCATCGTTCTCCTTCTCACCCAGCAAAACCGCCAACAAGAGTGCCCTAGCGTCCTCAATCATGATCCCGTTGATGAGCCGGTCCACGTTGGAAAACACAACACAGCCGTCGAACATCTGCATACCGTTGGGTACGGGGTCGCCGTTGCCTATCCAGAGGGTATCGGAGTCCTCGTCATACTCGACCACCTTGGGCCTAGGGTCTAAGTCTGCTGTGGTGAGCTTCCGAGATTCGTCGCTGTTTCTGGGGTTGACCATCCTGGCAGCCCTCCATGTATCTCAGTTATGTGGTCCCTGAAAGCAGTGTGGAGGTGGTTCCTGTGAGTCAGGACCACGCGGAACCACGCACCACCATCAGCATCGTCTAAATGCTCCAGCTCCCTAGACCCTGCAGGATAAAACCTGAAGTGAGCCCGCATGTTTCGACGCCCCTCGCCCCGTGGTTGCTCCAGCGAAACACTGGGGGAGAGCAACGTATCCATCAGAACTGGGATGGTGAGGCCGTACTCTCCCAAGTGCCTCTGGGCAGTCCGTTGCCAGTACGCGCTCTTGCGCAACTTCTGGAAGGCCTGCGCAGAGTCGGGTTGGGGGTGATCCGGGTCAGGCATTCAGCCTGCCTTCCCTGCTCTTGCTTGCAATGCACTTGATAGTCCTGCCTCATACTCTCATGGTAGCAGAATCCGAACATTGCCGATGGCCTTAGCCACCAAACTCCATGAACTCGTCCCAATGCTCTGCGAGTCAATGACCTTTGGAGCCAAAGCCGAGGGAAGGTTGGGCATGGTGGGTGGAAGGCATGCGTCACAAAGCCACATTGCACTGAACGCACATCCTAGATGTCGGTTTTCGCCGATATGCCAGCCCTTATGGAGAAGCCCATAGGAGGATGTTGGAGTTGACGCGGAGGACGTGGCGCTGCTGTTGGGTTAAAGGCCTGAAGCCACATCCTCCGCCAGGCGCTCAATGAAGTCGGCCACGGGCATAGGACCGAGGTTCTCCTCGCCGCGTGTGCGGACGGCGACAGCCTCTTGGTCTGCTTCTTTGTCTCCTACTACCAGCATGTAGGGGACTTTCTGCGTCTGGGCGTCGCGGATCTTCAGGTTCATGCGCTCGCCGCGGGAGTCGACCTCAACACGATAGTTGGCGTCGCGGAGTTGCTGTGCGACTTGGTCAGCGTATTCTAGGTGCCGGTCGGCGATGGGAATGAGGACTGCCTGCACTGGGGCGAGCCATGCGGGGAATGCTCCGCCGTAGTGCTCGGTGAGGACGCCGACGAAACGCTCGATGGAGCCGAGTATGGCGCGGTGCACCATGTAGGGACGGTGCTGGCCGCCGTCGGAGCCTTGGAAGGTGAGGTCGAACCGCTGGGGCAGGTTGAAGTCGAATTGCACTGTGGTGCACTGCCATTCGCGGCCGATGGCGTCTTTGATTTTCAGGTCGATCTTGGGGCCGTAGAAGGCACCGCCTCCCTCGTCCAGTTCGTAGCTCAGGCCACGAGAGTCGAGGGCGTGGCGCAGGGATTCAGTGGCGTGCTCCCACATTTCCGGGTCACCCACGCTCTTCTCAGGGCGGGTGGACAGGGATATCACGTAGTCGGTGAACCCGAATGCGCCGACGAGATCGAAGGTGAGGTCCAGCACACCCAGCACCTCGTCTTCCACTTGGTCGGGACGGCAGAAAATGTGGGCGTCGTCTTGAGTGAAGCCACGGACGCGCATGGTGCCGTGCAGGGTTCCACTGCGCTCGTAACGGTAGACGGTGCCAAGCTCGCCCAAGCGCAGGGGCAGGTTGCGGTAGCTGCGCAGACCCGTCTTATAGACCATGATGTGGAAGGGGCAATTCATGGGTTTCAGGAAATACTCCTGGCCCTCCACGGGCATGGACGCGTACATAGAATCACGGTAGAAGTCGAGGTGCCCGCTGGTTTCCCACAAGTTGGACCTGCCAATATGCGGCGAGTAGACGAGTTCGTAGCCTCTCTCGCGGTGCAGCTTGCGCCAGAAGTCCTCGGCGATGGAGCGGACCACTGCGCCTTTGGGGTGCCAGATAATCAGTCCGGGCCCGACCTCGTCGTGCGTGGAGAACAGGCCCAACTGGCGACCGAGACGGCGGTGATCCCGCTTCTCCGCCTCTTCCAGCCGGGCTAAGTGTTCCTCTAGGGCTTCCTCGCTCTCCCACGCGGTGCCGTAGATGCGCTGGAGCATGGGCCGGTGCTCGTCGCCACGCCAGTAGGCCCCGGCAACGCTGAGCAGCTTGAAAGCGTAAATCTGGTCGGTGGAAGCCACGTGAGGCCCTTGGCATAGATCGGTGAAGGCCCCGTGGCTATAGGTGGTCAGATCCTCCTCGTCGGGGATGTCCTCAATGATCTCCAGCTTGTATGGCTGGTCGGAGAACATGGCGGGAGCGTCCTCGCGGGCGAACTCTTGTCGCACGAAAGGGTGGGCCCCAGCAACCGTCTCGCGCATCAAGGCTTCGATTTGTTCGAGGTCTTCAGGCGTGAAGGGACGGGATACCTCGAAGTCGTAGTAGAACCCGTCCTCGGTGGGCGGGCCCACTCCCATACTGGCTTCGGGAAAGAGCTGGATCACCGCGTCGGCCATCACGTGCGCCGCTGAGTGGCGCATGCGATAGCGGAGGTCGCGGAGTTCCTGCTCTTGCTGGTTAAGAGCCGTGGAAGAGCTTACCATGGCTACCGGGAGGCGAGGGCAGGTTCGCGGTCGCCATACACGGTGCCCCGCTGGGACATGTTGTCCCAGTTCTGCCGCATCTGGTTTATGGATATCTCCGCCCGCACCTGCATGTCGGTGTCGTAATCGGTGCCCGCCTCGCGGGTGAAGTGGCAGAATTCTAGGGAGATGCCGTTGGGGTCCTTGAAGTAGATGGACTTGGCCCACTCGTGGTCCACCACCACGGTCACCTCGACGCCCTTGGCCAGCAGCTCATCGCGTTTGGCCTCCAAGTTCTCCAGAGACCCCGCCTCAAAGGCGAAGTGGTAGAAGCCGCCGGGAACACCGAGGGCGTTGTTGATGCCAGCGTCGTATTCGTCGATGGTGGGCACGTTCTCCGGGGCCATGAAGGCGAGGAACTGGTCTCGCCCCGTGTCAAAGAAGATATGGCGTATCTGGCCGCCCTCCTTCACCTTGAGGATGTCGCAGCGCACTGCCTTGAAACCGAGGACGTTCTCGTAGAAGTCCCGGGTGGCATCCATGTCCATAGTAGAGAGACCGACGTGGGAAAAGCCTTTGTTGGACATAGCTGGCTCCTTTCGTCTTTTGTGTCTTCTAGGACTCCGTGTCTGGCGTGTAGTCTTCGACTGTTTCGATCAAACGGTGGACGAGTTGACGGACCATTGGCTGGTCCTCTTCGATCTCTTCCTCTTCCATAAAATCATGGTAGAAGTTAGCGTGGAATTTCTCGGCGATGCCGTAGTGGCTTGCAATCAGGGGTTCGCCATACTGCTCGGCCAAGTTCCGCGCTATTCCGCGACGGTGACTACTCTTGCCACAACGCCAACGGCGCTGCTTGCCCACGGCCAACGACGCTTGGGATACAGCACCCCATAGCTTCTCTGATCCCTGCTGCTGGTCACCGGCCGCAAACTCGCGGTCAGCGTGCTCCAAGAACTCCAGGGCAGAGCGAACATGCTTCTCGATGTTAGCGGTAGCCCTACCCTCAGTCGTCATGCTCTCATCGTCCAGTCCAAGATCGTAATAACCGGTCAGCACTACGCGTACTGCTGGGGTTCGTACTCCTTGATGGCGGGAATGACCTCTTTGCCCAGCAGGTTGATGTTGCTCATTGCGTCGTCGTGGGACATGCGTCCTTCGCGGCCCCAGATGATGAGGTTGGCGGGGTCGATGATGTCCATGAGGTACTTGAGCTTCTTGGTGACGGTGTCGGGGTTGCCGGTGACGATCTGGTATGTCTCCTGGGCAGCTTCGTAGTCCAGTACGGGGCCACCGGGGGTGACGTTCACTTGGCGGGTGGCGTTTCTCTCCTGCTGTCTCGCACCCTGTTGGGCCGCCCGGGTCAGGTAGCCCGGAGGCGCCTGCCAGTGTCGCGGCGCGATGCCGAAAGACGTTCCCAACTGCCAGTACCAGTTCCGGCCCAACTCGTAGGCCTCCTCGTCGGTGTCGGCGCAGGCCACACGTATGGCATAGCCACGGTTATCGGGAGTGGCTGTGTACCCGACCTCTTCAGCAGTCTCTTGGTACAGGTCATAGATGCCCCGCAGCAGCTCGATGGATGGGGCCAGAGCGACGTAGGGATAGCCGTGTCGGGCGGCCCAGACTATCGACTCAGGACTCGCCACGCCGGGAATCCAGATGGGTGGGTGGGGCTTCTGTATGGGCATCATCCAAGGGTTGATGATGCGGTACTGGAAGTGCTTTCCCTCCCAGCGGAACGGGCCGGGGGTGGTCCAGGTCTTGACGATTACGTCGTGGGCCTCATCGAACCGCTCGCGGTTGTGCACCGGGTTGGAGTTGGTGGCCATGCTCTCTTGCCCGATGCCACGGACGAAGCCGCATACAACCCGTCCACCGGACATTATGTCCACCATGGAGACCTCTTCCGCCACTCGGACGGGGTTCTCGTGGATGGGCAGCACGTTCCCTAGGAAGACAATCTTCCCCTTGGTGGTGGTACGGGCCAGCACGGAACCGATGAGGTTTACGGCAGGCATCATGCACAGGGGGTTGTAGTGATGCTCGTTGATCATCATCCCGTCGAAGCCAGACTCGCTGGCATGGGCGAACTCTTCGAAGTAGATGTTGTAGAGCTCGCCAGCCCTAGTGGGGCTGAAGTTCTCGTTGGGGAACATCAGGTTGGTGTAGCCGATTTCCTTTGCTGCTTCCTGCGAGTAAGCCGAGTAAGCCATCTCGGTAAAGAAGTGCACCTCTTTTACCATCTGCCGCTCCTTCTCGTGCTATCTGTTGCCCAGCGCAGACCTTGGAGCAGTCCTTGCCGGTTGACTAGCGTTGGCCCATATTATTCCATATTCGCAGCAGCGACAAGGAAACGATATGGATAACGACCGGAGAGGGGGACTGCCATGGCCTCTGAGACCCTGAAGCTGGAGGGAGCGCGCTTCATCGTGACCATGGACACGCAGCGTCGCATCATACGCGACGGCTCGGTGATCATCGATGGTCAGCGCATTGTCGAGGTCGGCAAGGCAGCCGACATGCAGCATATGGCAGCCGACCGCACCATCGATGCCAGCGAGATGGTGCTGACCCCAGGGTTCTGCAACTGCCACATGCACATCAGCTATGCCCACGCCACCCGCGGCATCTTCCCCGACGACATCGGCAATCAGTACCTACCCAACGTGTTCCGCCTGCAGGCAATCATGACACCGGAGGAGGAGTACCATACCTCGCTGCTGGGCATCACCGAGCTTCTGAAGTACGGCACTACCTGTTTCCTCGACCCAGGCAGCACCAAGCACTTGGACGCCTGCATGGAGGCCTACCGGCAGGCGGGCTGTCGCATTGTGGTGGGGGCCCATGTCACCGACCAGCCCAACCCGGTCAACCTGCCGGTGTACTCCACCGAAGAGGCTGTCTCCCGGATGGCCCAGACCATCGAGACCTACAACGACAGCCTCGACGGACGGGTGCAGGCTTGGGCCATGCCCTTCTCCTCCGACTTCTGCTCCAGCGAGTTGTTGCAGGCTGCCAAAGGGCTGAGCGACCAGCACAGCACCGGCCTGACCCTGCACCAGAGTGGTGGGCCGGCGTCCGTGAATGCCCACATGCAGCGACACGGCAAGCGCCCCATCCAGTACCTAGAGGAGCAGGGCTTGCTGGGTCCGCGGACGCTGCTGTCCCACGTCATCGGCATCGACGACAATGAGATCGACTGCATGGCCCGCTCCGACACCAAGACGGTGATGTGTCCCACGGCCGCCCTGAAGGGTGCTTCTGGCACGACGTTGCAGGGCAAGTTGCCGGAGATGCTGGACCGTGGCGTGTGCGTCGCCCTTGGCACCGACGCCGGCAACAACGCCAACCTCATCGAGACCATGCGCTCCATGTACCTCGCCGCCATCATCTATAAGGACGCAAGGCAGGACCCCACGGCGATTCCAGCGGAGACGGCCCTCGAAATGGCAACCATCAATGGCGCTCGCGCTCTGGGGCTCGACGCCGACATCGGCTCCATTGAGGTGGGCAAGAAGGCCGACGTGGTGCTGTTCGACACGCGGCGGGCCGAGTGGCGCACCCTCTTCAACCCGGTGAACAACCTGGTCTACAACGCCGACGGGCGCAGCGTGCACACCGTCATAGTGGACGGCAGGATAGTGGTGGAGGACCATCGACCCACCTTCGTCGACGAATGGGAACTCATACAGAAGGTGCAGGCCATCGGCGAGGACATGCTGGCCCGCACCGGGGTGTCCTTCCCTCAACGCTGGCCTATAGTGTAGGGAGGCCATCTCGCTGCCACGGAGACGGCATGCGAGCCTACAACCAGTTACTGTCATCGTAATGGCAGCGGAGTCCTTCCAGGATTCGCCCCGTCGCTGCAACTACGTTTCGTGGGGCAGATTGACGCGGCATAAGGCCGCCGGTATGGTACGGGCAACATCAGTTCGATATGAAGACCGGTACGGTCAGAGGCCGGTCCGGGAGGTGAGCAACCATGGTAAACAGCGTATCGCCGGAACAATTGAATGACCTGCTACGGGGCGAGTCGACTTTCGCCCTCATAGATGTCCGGGAGGCAGGCGAGTACAACAGCAGCCACATCCCCGGCTCCAGCATGATTTCACGCCGCCACTTGGAGGCGCAGATATGGGGCGCCGTCCCCCATAAGGATGCCCATGTGGTGCTCTGTGACGACGACCAGCGACGCGCCGACCTTTCGGCCGCCACCCTCGAAGGGTTGGGCTACACCCAAGTCTCGGTGTTGGCAGGCGGGCTGAACCGCTGGGTCAGCCGCGACTTCATGTCGGAATGGGGCACCAACGTGCCCAGCAAGGACTTCGGCGAAAAGATGGAGGTGGTGCACCACGTCCCCGAAATCGACGCCGAGGAGCTCCACTCCCGCATGGAACGGGGCGACAAGATGGTGATTCTGGATACTAGGACTCCCGAGGAATACCGCCGGTTCTGCATACCGGGCGGACGCAGCATGCCCAACGGGGAGATGCCGCTCCGCATCACCGACATCACCAAGGACTTGGATGAAGACACCACGGTCATCGTCAACTGCGCAGGACGCACCCGGTCCATCATCGGTACCCGTATGTTGCAGCGCATGGGCATCACCAACGCCATTGGCCTGAAGAACGGCACCTCCGGCTGGGTGCTTGCTGGCTACGACCTGGAGACCGGGGCGGACCGTGTGGACTTGCCGGAGCCGTCGGCTGAGGGAACGGCGGCGGCCGAGGCTTACGCCAACCAGTTGGCCTCCGAAGATGGCGTGGCTTACATCTCGACCAGCGAACTTCAGGCCTTGCAGGCTAGAGCAGAGTCGGAGCCCGTCTACTTCATCGATGTGCGTACCGAAGAGGAGTACGAGGCTGGGCACATACCCGGTTTCCGCTGGTTCCCCGGCGGACAGGCAGTGCAGCGCTCCGACGACGTGGCGGTCGTCCACAACTGCCCCGTAGTCTTCTGCTGCGACGGCACTGCCCGCGCGGTCTTCACCGGTTCGTGGTACCGCCAGATGGGCGTCCGAGAGGTGTACGCCGTCAACGGCGGCACAGGGGCTTGGACCGCCTCCGGTCACTCTCTGGAACAGGGCACACCAGAACCTCTCGTGTTGGGACGGGATGAGGCAGTCAGCAAGGTCAAGCTGGTCACGCCCTTGGAGTTCATCAACCGGCGCCTGACCCATGTCGTGCACGTCAGCACCTCGCAGGACTTCGCCCGAGGCCACGTCCCCGGCGCCCACTGGATCCCCAGTGGCTGGCTGGAACTGCGCATCGCAGAGTTGCTGCCGTCCAAGGACACCCCCATAGGCGTAGTCTGCACCGACGGACGGAACTCGCTGTTTGCGGGCGCCCGGCTGGCTGAGATGGGCTACAACGAGGTGTTGGTACTCGAAGAGGGTATGGTGGGCTGGCGCCAGGATGCACTGGATTTGGAGCAGGGTCTCACCGGCGTGATGAGCGTCCCCAACGACATGGTGCCCGCTGGCCCTGACCGCAACTTTGCCGACGCCATCCACTACCTGCGCTGGGAGACCCAGCTAGGAGAGAAGTACGCTACGCCGGGGGGCTAGCCTAGGGCAAACTGCCCGCCTGCCATACTCTCAAAAGTCGCAGCACTGCCCAGTGGAGGCTAGGTCATGACTACCGCCAATCCCAAGGCTTCGCCGGGTTCCGCCGTGGAGCCTCCTTGGTACGACCTTGTCGACGATCCCGTACCCCCGGAAGACGCTATGCAACAGGACGACACCATCCACGACGTCATGTCTATCCTCAGGGCCCGTTATCAGAACGATCCCTCCATCCTCTGCTCCGATGAGACCAATCTCATCTACAACTCAAGCGTCCCAGGCTCCGTCGTCGTCCCCGATGGCTATATCGTCTTCGGAGTGGATACCGCGACCATAAAGCGAGACCGTCGCAGCTATCGCATTGACGAGTGGGGCCAGCCTCCTTCATTCGTGCTCGAGGTCGCATCCGAGAGTACGGCGAGCCGGGACTTGGGCGCGAAGCGTGAAATCTATACGCGAATGAGCGCACAAGAGTACTGGCGTCTCGACCGGGGCGGCGAGTACTACGGCGAGCCTTTGGTCGGCGAGTATCTGGCGGACGGCGAGTATCACCGATTCGAACTCCATTCCGACCCCAACGGCGATAGATGGTCCCGCAGCGAAGTCCTCGGCGTCGACTTCGTCTATCGGGTAGAAGAAGGCTTTGGCAGGTTCCTGCTGAGAGACAGCACAACCAGAGAATGGCTGAACACCTTGGCAGACGAGCGTGAGGCCCGGCAGGCGGCGGAGCGCCGGGTCCAAGAACTTGAGGCGGAACTCGACCGTATCCGGCGTAATCAGGACTGACCGAAAGTTCTAGTCGTCGGCTGCCACTGGCGCGGCTGCACTGACGCCCTCGAAAGCGGGCATGACCTCTTCGGCGAGTATCTGCATGTGCTCCAGGATCACCGCTTGGGGTGTGCCGATGGGGTGGCTGACGTTCACCCGCCTCATGCCGGGGTACCTCTCCTCCAACCGCTTGAGGGACTCCAGGATGTGGGACGGCGGCCCGCAAAGGTAGCCGCCGCCGTTTACCGAGGCCTCGATACTGGGGAGGTCAGCGTAGGGGGCGCGGGCCGGATCGGCCATGTCGCGCATCTGATCGTCGGACAGCCCGCGCACCAGCCGCAGCGGGCCGAACATCTTCAGGTTCTCCTCAAAATACTTGGCGGACTCTTTCACCGCCTTCTCCTGGCTGTCGGCGATGTGGAAATGGACGCCGATGCTCAGGCCCTCACCCAACTCCGTCTCACGCCCCGCCCGGGCTTGGGCCTCCTGCCACGCTACAATCACCCGTTCCATGGCTCCGCCCTCGGCTACGCCACCGCCAATCATCCCTTGGATATTGTGCTTCGCCATGAAATCCATGGCCCGCTCAGTGCCTCCCTGTATCGGCTGCCAGCATTCCACCGGCGTCTTCAGCGGGCGGGGCACCAAGGTAATCTCCTCCAGATCGTAGCCCCGGTAGGGCACAGGGGCGGGTATCTGGTAGTACTTGCCTTGGTGGGAGAATGATTCTTGGTTAAAGGCCTTGAAAATGATTTCGACCTGCTCCTCGAACAGCTCGCGGTTGGCTGGCTGGTCCAGCAGAGGAGAGCCGAAGGTCTCCACCTCGCGGGTGTGATAGCCACGGCCCACGCCGAAGATTACCCGTCCTCCGGTAAGCCGGTCGACAGTAGCAAAGTCCTCAGCCAACCGAAGCGGGTGCCACATGGGAGCGACATTGAATGCGCACCCCAGCCGCAGCCTTCGGGTCAAATGCGCGAGGTGCAGGCTGGTCAGCAGCACATTGGGCAAGCACTCGTACCCCTCGCGCTGAAAGTGGTGCTCCGCCATCCACAGGGTGTCGTAGCCGGTACGCTCCATCAACTCCGCCATGGCAGTCATCTTGTCGAACACCGTCGCCAAATGGTCGTCGGAGAACCAGCGGTCATTCACGGGCGTGCCCGCATAGCCCACGTTCTCCATGTCCACATGCCCGGCATACAGACTGTCAAAAGCAGTAATCATTGGACGCTCCTTCTGAGTAACCTGTGACTCCCCAAGGCGAACCTACTAACGTTCTCGTCATACCGGCGAAGGCCGGTATCCAGGGATCCGTGCATCAAGAGCAACCTCTTAGCAAGGTCGGCCGTTTTCACAAGGTGCTCGCAGCAGGTAACCCCTAGTTGCCTTTTACGCTGAGCACTTGGCGGAACTCATGAATGATGTCCACTAGGTCCCGCGACTGTTCCATTACATCGTCTATGTCTTTATACGCGCCCGGAAGCTCATCCAAAAACGCCTCATCGCGACGCACCGATATTCCTGCCATGGATTTGTCGAAGTCTTCCATGGTGAACGACTGCTTCGCTTGCCTGCGGCTCATGCGGCGTCCCGCGCCATGGGGTGCGCTATTGAACGAGTCGGGATTGCCTTTGCCCCGCACCACGTAGCTTCGCGTTCCCATGGAACCCGGTATCAGACCGTACTGCCCCTTGTGGGCACTGATTGCGCCCTTGCGGGATACGAGAACGTCAACACCATCGTGGGTTTCCAAGTTGGTGTAGTTATGGTGGCAGTCTATCCGCTGCAACTCGTCGACCGGTCCCAAATGATATGCGATGGCTGATATAACACGGTCCATCATTTCGGCCCGGTTGTGATGGGCGAATGCTTGGGCCCACATCAAGTCCTCGATGTAAGCATCAAACTCGTCAGTCCCCTGTTCCAGATAGGCTAAATCTCTGTTGGGGAGATCGACGCCCTTCTTTTCGGTGAGCTTCTTCGCGGCCTTTATGTGATGCCGGGCCAGCTTGTTTCCCACACCCCTAGACCCGGAATGAAGGAACGCCCAGACAGAATCTGCTTCGTCGAGCACCACTTCAATGAAGTGGTTGCCGGAGCCGAGCGTTCCCATCTGAAGGGGCCATCGGCGGTCCAGCTTCTCAATCAGTCCAGACTGCCTGTCATCGCGCATCAGGTCTGTGACGGCGGCGACCTTCTCCTCTGCGCCCCACTTCACCTTGCTGTTGTATCCACCTGCACTGCGGGGTACTCGAGACTCGATTGACTCGCGCAGGGGCGTCAGATCTTCGGGCAAATCAGACTTGTTGTAGTTAGTCCGGGCCGCCGTCATGCCGCAGCCGATGTCCACACCAACGGCCGCCGGAATTATTGCACCAACAGTAGGTATGCAACTGCCGACGGTCGCGCCCAAGCCATAGTGGCAGTCGGGCATGATTGCCACATACTTGTGTATGAATGGCATCTCGGCGGTCTGTTCAATCTGAGCGATGGCCTCTGGTTCGATGGACTCAGGGGGCGCCCAAGATACGGCTCTATCGTTGATTTCGTATGGCATGGCCCCGACTCTTGGCTTAAGATGGGTATCCTGCGGATGTGTCTAGGGACGACAATTAAGTATGCGCCCCGGCCCCGCCGGAAGTAAACCCACGGGAAGTAGGAAGTAAATAGCCCCGCATACGAAACGTGCGTGGGGCAAGACTTGGAGCTGGCTATGAACGTAGGCTTTGTCGGACTGGGAATCATGGGTGGCAGCATGGCCCTCAACCTGCGCAACGGGGGGCACGACATGGTGGTGCACGACCTCCGCCGGGAGGCGGCCACTCCGTTACTGGAGGCAGGGGCGCAATGGGCCGACACCCCTCAGCAGGTGGCCGAGGCCAGCGAAGTGGTGTTCACGTCGCTACCGGGGCCGGTGGAGGTAGAGGCCGTGGCCTTGGGCGAGTCGGGCCTGCTTGAAGGCATGGCCCCAGGCCAAGCCTACTTGGACCTGAGCACCAACTCCCCCACCGTGGTGCGACGCATCAATCAAGCCTTCGCCGAGAAGGGCGTGGACATGCTGGACGCACCGGTCAGCGGCGGTCCCAGAGGCGCACGCACCGGCAAGCTCGCCATCTGGGTGGGCGGAGACCGGGCAGTGTTCGACCGTTGCCTGCCCGTGCTTCAGGCTTTCAGCGACCAGCCCTTCTACGTCGGTCCCATTGGCTGTGGCTCCGTTGCCAAGCTGGTACACAACTGCACCGGTTATATCGTGCAGACCGCCCTTGCCGAGGTATTCACCATGGGGGTCAAGGCCGGTGTCGAGCCCCTCGCCCTGTGGCAGGCGGTACGCCAAGGCGCTCAAGGACGCCGTGGCACCTTCGAGGGTCTGGCGGAGCACCTGCTGCCGGGCAACTTTGACCCGCCCGACTTCGCCCTGCGCCTAGCCCACAAGGACGTCGATCTAGCAGTAGCAGTGGGCCGCGAGTACGCCGTCCCCATGCGCCTAGCCAACCTAGCCCTGCAAGAGCTGACCGAGGCCATGGTGCGAGGCTGGGCCGACCGCGACTCACGCGTAGCTATGCTGCTGCAAGAGGAGCGGGCCGGCGTCGAGGTACGCGCCCCCGAGGACCGTCTGCGAGAGATACTGGAGGGGTAAGACCTTCGCAGACAAACACCCCCTCTTTTAGCCTGTCTCAGAATATCCCCTCTCCCTCGGCGGGAGAGGGTAAAGGGTGAGGGGGATAATATTGAATCGCAACGTTCTTTGCTGTTGATGACGATATGAGTAAGGCGTCCTGATCCCTCACCTCAATCCTGTCCCATCGGGAGAATGGAGGGGCCAACATCCGAATGATGCGACAGCCTCCCTTGAAGCGGTTCTAGTGGTATATTCGAATAATCGAATCTACACGGCGATTATTCGAATAAATGCTTTACATCGGCTTCTACGCCACGGCGGACATCGAAGAGGGCCTACAGAGGATACTCTCGGCTCAACATGACCTCGACCCTTTCACGCAGTTCCCCTATGAGTTCAGCGGGGAGCTGAGGCGGGCCGTCTTGGCCCAAAGCGTCCACTACTCCACTAGGATCGAGGGCAACACCCTCACCCTCGAACAGGTACGGAGCGTTTTGGCAGGCCGACCGGTGGCCGCCCCCACCGACCAGATTCAGGAGGTCGAGAATTATCGAGATGCGATATCCTTCGTGCAATCATTGGCGGTTGGACGGGAATCCGCCATCACCGAGGAGTGCATCCGTACCATCCACTTCCTAGTCACCAAGAACCTCTCAGCGAGCTACGCCCCTGGAAGGTACCGTACGGAGCAGAATTTCGTGGTCGACCGGAACGGAGCTAGGCGTGTCTTCTTCCCTCCTCCGCCGGAGGAAGTGCCTGCGCCGATGTCCGAATACGTCACGTGGCTCAACTCCCGACATGAATACCCAACCCCCATCAAGGCTGCCTTAGCCCATTTGAACCTCGTGGCCATTCATCCCTTCCTTGACGGCAACGGGCGAACTGCTCGAGTCCTCGAGTCACTGGTTATGTGCGCAAGCGGGTTCAAGGCGGAGGAACTAGTCTCTTTAGAGACCTGCTACGGTCAGGACAATCAGGCCTACTACAACTCTCTGAGCACTGCATTGGGGCCGCATTACTCCCCACCAAGAGACGTGACCCCCTGGGTCGAATACCATGTGCAGGCCCACGCGGTGCAGTCACAGGCGGCCGTCCGCCGGTTCCAGAAGGCAATAGATGGATTCTATAGGATGGTTTCATCGCTCGATCCCTTCGACCTCACGTCGGATCAGCGCATCGGCGCGGTGAATGCATGTCACCTCGGCAGCGTTACCAATCGCGAGTACAGAGACGCGACGGGCCGATCGGCACAAGGGGCCATCGCCGACTTTAACGTCCTCATCGAAAAGGGGCTGCTTGCCCGCGTGGGTAGCGGACGAAGCACCGCTTATGTTCCGTCCGAGCAACTGCAAAAGATATACTCGGACATTCTCTCCGACACAGGGGGCGAGACATGAAACTGGGAGTCATCTTTCCACAGCAGGAGATTGGGGCCGACCCTGGTGGGTTGCGGGAGTATTTCATCGCCGTGGAAGAACTCGGCTACGACTACGTCGGCGTCTACGACCACGTACTCGGTGCCGACACCGCCAACCGCCCCAACTGGGACGGCATCTACGACAAAAACGACATGTTCCACGAGGCATTCGTCCTGCTGGCCTACGGCGCGGCCCTCACCAACCGCATCCAACTGTGCACATCCATCATGGTGCTGGGCCAACGCCAGACGGCCTTGGTGGCCAAGCAGGCAGCCGCCATTGACGTGCTTAGCAACGGCCGCATGAGGCTTGGTGTGGGCGTCGGCTGGAACGCAGTGGAGTACGAGTGCTTGGGCCAAGACTTCAGCAACCGCGGCCGTCGCTTGGAAGAGCAGATTGAGGTGCTACGAACACTCTGGACCCAAGACCCATGCACCTACGATGGCCGCTGGCACCACATCCACGAGACCAGCATCAACCCCCTGCCGGTGCAGCAGCCCATCCCCGTCTGGATCGGCGGCCGCGACGACCGCGTATTGAGGCGGGCCGCCCGTCTGGCCGACGGCTGGCTCACCCAGAGCCATCAGGTGGAAGATGGGCAGGAAGCCATCGACCAACTCCGAGCCTACGCCCAAGAAGCAGGCCGTGACCCCACCACCATCGGGATCGAGGCCCGTGTCGGCTCCCGGCGCAACACGGCAGCTAGGGAGAGCGGGGCGGAAGTCTGGCAGCAGGAAGCCGAGGCATGGCGCGACATGGGTGCCACCCACCTCAGCTTCAACGGCATGCGCTCCGGCCTTCAGGGCGCAACTCCACACATCCAAGCCATCCGCGCCTTCAAGGAAGCGATGCCCGCGGGGCTGTGAGGAGCGGCCAGACCCATACATGTGGTTAGCAGGTTCTAGGGTCTCCATTCTGATATAGTGCACGTCACGGTTGCTCTTGGAGGAACGCAGGCAGATGACAAACGGAAGGCGGCTACAGACGATCGAGGAAACTCTCGGAATGCTGGCAGAGTTGAACCAATCGGTTGTAGCCATGCTAGCTTCTCATAGTGAGCAGTTGGCCTCCCTGCGTGAGGACAACAGGACAATGAAGGAACTACTCACCGAACTGCGTGAGGACAACAAGACAACAAAGGAACTGCTGGCCGAAGTGCGCGAGGACAACAAAACAACAAAGGAACTGCTGGCCGAAGTGCGCGAGGACAACAGGATGACGCGCAACCTGTGGGTTAACCTAGCCAAGAGATACGGCTGGCTCGAGGACGAAGACTTCCAGAATTGAACGATGGGGTACCAACAGGGCCATGCGGAGAGCGCACGCGACTTGTGACCCAATATGAAGGCCGCCTACTGAATCACTGATATGACTAGCAACACCATGGACGCCACTGCCAACCGCCTCCCTTGGGAGCAATCCCTCGGCGAGTTCCTCGCCGAGGTCGTCCAGCGTGACCCGGATAGGGTCTTCCTAGAGATATCCGGCCAGAAGCTGACATATCGCGCCTTCGACGACGCCATCAAGCGGACTGCTGGCATGTTCCGCGCCGCTGGCATCGCCCACGGCGACCGCGTCTGCCTGTTCCTGCCCAACTGCCCTGAGTTCATGTACTGCTGGTTCGGACTGGCGCTGCTCGGCGCTATCAGCGTGCCCATCAACACCGCCTACAAGCGGGACGAGGCGGCTTATATCCTGAACAACGCAGGCGCCTCGGCCATCGTTACCCACACCTCCCTGCTAGACGTGGCCCGAGAGGCGGCCGAGCTTGCCCCTGAGCTGCGTTACAAGCTGCTGGTTGGAGGGACGGACCCCGTATGGGATGACTTCAGCCAGTCTCTGACCAGCGCCAGCCCCATCGAGGCTCCCCCAGCCGTTTCACCCCAGGACATATGCATGTTGGTGTACACATCCGGCACCACCGGCAACCCCAAGGGGGTGATGCTCACCCATCAGATGTACGTCGCTTCCGGCCAGGGGTTCGCCCATTGGACCGAAGCCACCAGCGATGACCGCTTCTTCACCTGCCTGCCCTTCTTCCACGCCAACGCCCAGTACTACTCCACCATGGGCACCCTAGCTGCCGGAGCAACGCTGGTGGTGGAGCAGCGGTTCAGCGCCACTCGCTTCTGGGAACAGGTGCGCGAGGCCAAGGCTACCGTCGTCAATTTCATCGGCATGATGATGCCGGTCCTGTCCAAGCAGCCCGAATCGCCCCTGGACAGCCAGAATACCGTCCGCCTCTTCTACGGCTCGCCATCCTTCGAACCGCCCTTTCTGCAGGCCTTCCAAGAGCGGTTCGACACCGACATCATCGTCGGCTTCGGCATGACCGAGTGCTGCTACGGCAGCATCGAGAAGATCGGCGCGAGCCGCCGCCCCAGCTCCTCAGGCCAGCCACGGCAGCACCCCGACCTGCGATTCCAGAATCAGATCGCCATCGTCGACGACGATGACAACCCGTTGCCCGTCGGTGTGGCAGGCGAAATCGTGCTGAACAACCCCGCCGTTACCCCCGGCTACTGGCGCAACGACGATCAGACCCATGAGGCCCTCCGGGAAGGCTGGCTGCACACCGGCGACATGGGACGCTTGGACGAGGACGGCTTCCTCTATTTCGTCGACCGCAAGAAGGACGTGATCCGGCGTCGCGGCGAGAACATCTCCTCCCAAGAAGTCGAGGACACTATCAAGGCGCATCCGACGGTCTTGGACTGCGCCGTGATAGCCGTGCCCTCAGAGCTGGGCGAGGATGACGTGAAGGCGTACGTCACACCCCGCCCCGACGCCACCGTCGACCCCGAACAAATCGTACACTGGTGCGCCGCCCGCCTCGCCTACTTCAAGGTCCCCCGCTACTTCGAGGTCCGCGACGACCTCCCCCGCACCCCCAGCATGCGCGTCCGCAAGGACATCCTCCGCCGCGAACGCGACGACCTCACCGCCGGATGCTTCGACCGCGAGCAGGCCGGCATCCGCATCCGATAACATGACGGCCATCCCCCCCGTCATCCTCGCGAAGGCGGGGACCCACGGCCCGGACTGTCGCGCAAGTCGCCCCACCGCATCAACGATAGGGCCACCACAAAGGAGGCAACCATGACCCAGTCCGCCAGCCAAGCAGCCCAAGTCCCAGGCCGCGTGATCGAAGACGTGACCGTGCAACCCGCAGAGCATTGGGCCCGCGTAGTTCTCCAAGGCAGCCGGGTCCGCATCATCGACATCGAGGGCAAGCAGGCAGTCGACTTCCTCGCCTATAACGCCCACGACCCCTCCGAGCGCTACAACGCCGCCGACACCATGAAGTACGCCGGCACCATCTTCCTCACCAAGGGCCACGGCATCTACACCGACATGGGGCGCGCCCTCTTCACCATCGTCGAGGACACCTGCGGACGCCACGACACCATCGGAGGCTGCTGTAGCGCCGAGAGCAACCAACTCCGCTACGACGTACCCAGCACACCCAACTGCCGCGACACCTTCCTCCGTGGCCTAGCCGAGCACGGCCTCGGCAAAAAGGACATCGTCGCCAACCTCAACTTCTTCATGAACGTCCCCGTCGAGCACGACGGCAACATGGCCCTAGTCGAGGGCTTCTCCAACCCCGGCGACCTCATCGAACTCCAAGCCGAAATGGACGTCCTAGCCCTAGTCTCCAACTGCCCCCAGACCCGCAACCCCGTCAACAACTTCACCCCCACCCCCATCCGCATCATCCTCTGGCAACCGTAAGTGGCAACCGGAAGTATTTCGTATCTAGCAGCGCGATGCATGCTATGATTTGGGTGGTAACAAATCACCTGCTGAATGTAGGCCCCGTCGGGCCGGGAGAAATCAGTGCGACATCCACCCGATAACACCTGCTCCCATGAATACGAAGTCAAGAAGCTCCACATCAACGGCGCGACCGTTGACTCCGTCGTTTTCTACCTCCGCGCCGGCGAACCGGTCCGAATCAACCTGGAAGACGTGCTCAAGAAAATAAACCTTTGGGCTGAACCCACAACACCAAATGAGGAGATGGACCCCTACCTGATTTTCGAAGTGCAGCCCGATGACAATGGCGGCACCCCTGAGGTATATCTCAGCCGATTCGTCGCAGAACTGAAAGAGCCCACGCTATGAGCGGAACAGCCATCCATCTGAAAGACCCCACGCAGCTCCAGAAGGACGTCAAGCTAGCGTGTCCTTACGTCCACGCTATCCCGCTCACAAAGCTAGAGCTCAGCCTTGACGATGCCAGAGAAACGGGCAGTCTCTTTCAAAAGCGCAAGAGAGTTGACCTCGCCCTCTACGGCTTCCATCCTATACCCGCCGGAGGGTCCCCAGTAACCAACGAGCTTGTCAACGAGCTGCGTGAGCAACTTGGAATCTGACCTATGCCGTCCCTTCTGGATATCAACGTCCTGATCCCATTGCTTGACGAGAATCACTCCAAACATCCCGCAGTGGCGGATTGGTTTACCAGGCATGTAGAAGATGGATGGACATCCTGTCCCTTGACCCAGAACGGCTTCGTACGCATCATGTCTCAGCCGAGTTATCCAAATCGGTTAGATATCGGCGAAGCGGCGCGGAAGCTCCGTGATGCAGTGTCCACGCCCTATCACCAATTTCTTGCTGACGACATCAGTCTGTTGGACAACGCCCTGGTCGATGCCAACAACTTATCAGGGCCTAGACAGATCACCGATGTCTATCTACTTGCACTAGCGGTGGCTCATGGCATCCAGCTCGTAACTCTCGACAAGCGCCTACCGCTGAACGCAGTCAGGGGTGCTCAGAGCGAATCCCTAGTCGTCCTCTGAACGCTCATCCCCATTCACCGGCCTACCCTTATTCCTTGCCAACGTCCAGCACCACTCCGCTATGGGCACGTTTGCTGGGGCGACGCTGATGGGCGGAGCGGTCAGACAGTCAGCCCAAGTGCCGGGGCGTGTGATCGAGGATGTGGCTGTGCAGCCCTCCGAGCACTGGGCGCGGGTGGTGCCCCAAGGCAATCGTGCGCGCTTCATCGACTTAGAAAGCAAGCAAGCTATCGACTTCGTCTGCTACAATCCCCACGACCCCTCGGAACGGCACCGCTTGGCGAGAAGGACATCGTGGCTAACCTCAACTTCTTCATGAAAGTCCCAATCGAGCAGGACGGCAACTTGGCCCGTCGAAGGCTTCTCCGGCCCCGCGACCTCGTCGAACTCCAAGCCAAGATGAACGTCCTAGCCGTCCTCTCCAACTGCCCCCAGACCCTCAACTCCGTCAACGGCTTCAACCCCACCCCCCGCATCATCGGCGGAGAGCCGTATATGCGCAGTCTCGCATCACCGATGGGCCATTGACTTATGGTTACGTATAGCAGGTGGTCTTACCCTTGTCCGTGTATCGACAGGGCACTGGAGACAATGCACCGCTCCTCAACATACCAGTGGAAGGATAGCAAGAATGACAACATTCAAGACCAATGATACTCTCTTAAAAGAACTACTTGATGATGTTGGCAATGCCAAGATGCAACTACCAGATTTTCAAAGACCTTGGGTATGGGACGACGAACACATTAAGGGCCTCTTGGTCAGTATTTCGCGCGGGTTCCCTGTTGGGGCCATCATGACCTTAGATTCTGGCGGTGACGTCCGATTTCACAGCAAACCGGTCGAAAGCGTCACTTGGGACGGAACACCCGACCTTAGTAGATACCTTTTGGATGGCCAACAGAGACTTACTGCCTTATATCAAGCACTACGACATTCTGGTCCGGTCAAGACCCGTGAGCGCAGTGATGAACGGAGTAAAGTCATCGAACGAAGGTATTACTTCGACATACGAAAGGCGTTGGAGCCACTGATTGACCGCGACGAAATTATAGTCAGTACACCGGGAGATGGAACAATCAGATCTAATTTCGGGCGCGATATAGTTTTGGATCTTTCCTCATCTGAACAACAATTTGCCAACCACATGATACCAAGTCAAGAGGCCATGAATGGCATGTCATGGGGATTCAAGTACGTGCAGTACTGGCAACAACGTTCTGGACATCCCTCTGGTGACCCATTTTCTTTTTTTGAACTCTTCCACGACTCTGTGCTCAAGAAGTTTTCGGAATATCTCATTCCCGTCATCAATCTCAATAGCGGAACATCAAAAGAAGCTGTTTGCACGGTGTTCGAAAAAGTTAACACAGGTGGGGTGCCTCTTAGTGTTTTCGAGTTAGTTACTGCCTCTTTCGCGGCAGACGGTTTTCGACTTCGCGAAGACTGGACCGGCCGCCAACAGCGTCTTTACTCCGAATTCGGAGTGCTTCAAGGCATCGGGGGTGACCAGTTTTTGCAAGCCATCACGTTGCTCGCCACTCTAGCGCAACGCAAGGAAGCTGTCGCAGGAGGCGTACCATTTAACCAACTTCCTGGTATTGACTGCAAGAGAGCGAGTATACTCAACCTAAAGCTCTCTGCATATCGACGCTGGGCCGACGATGTCGAGGAGGGATTTAGAGAGGCTGCTAAGTTCCTACATCGTCAGTTCGTTTTCACCGCAAACAATGTGCCTTACAACACCCAACTCATCCCTCTTGCTGCATTGCACGTTGAACTGGGCCAAGATCTGTTGCCCGCCAACGCTTGGGAAAAGTTAAACCGTTGGTTCTGGTGCGGGATATTCGGAGAAGCTTATGGCGGAGGCGTCGAAAGCCAATTTGCCCTCGACTTGGCTCAAGTGGCTGATCACATCCGAGGTGGACCTGAACCGGAGTTGGTGAACCAGGCAAACTTCATCCCAAATCGATTATTATCGTTGAGGACAAGAAATAGTGCCGCTTACAAGGGAGTGTACGCGTTGCAGATGAAGAGCGATGCTACCGATTGGCGTCAAAATGACCCACTCAATCTAGCCACTTGGCATGGGGGGAATATAGATATTCACCACATCTTCCCAAAACACTGGTGCGAACATATAGCTAGTCCAGCAATACCAAGTCATTTGTATGACTCTGTCATCAACAAAACCCCAATTGATGCCTTAACTAATCAGATCATCGGTGGAAAGGCGCCATCTGTCTACCTTCCTCTGTTGCGCAAGCAAAATCACGTTCTCGATCAAACTCTTGGAACTCATTGGATCAACCTCGTGTCTCTTGAGAAGGACTTGTTCCCTGTTCACTTTGTGGAGCGGGGCCAAGCGATGCTTGACTTGATCCTTTTGGGCAAGCCTTCCAGTGACGGAAGACAGACATTCCACGATGCCTTGGACGCCAGTGGTCTGGTTGAGGAGGACAATTTTGGAGAGGATGAACACGATCCCATAGGCGAAGCCGCCCACGACGACACGCTAGGCCAAGAGTCCTTGCACTTCACACGACCAGCGTAGCGGGTGCAGAGCATTGGGAGCGTCGAAGTTGTCGCCATGGATTATGAAGGTGGGCGTAGATGTGCTGCTTACCCTTGAAATGCAATTCGGCCATACCTCTCCTCCCGTGGAACGATCGCTCGCCAAGCAGATTATCACGAGGCCCCATCCCTCGGCTACATCGAGAAGCCTCGACATCCACACTCCAGCCCCCGCACCCCCCACACCCATGTGTTACCATCCCACCCAACACACACCCAGGAGCTGCAATGGGAGCCTTCACCATTCCCATCGCCCTCGGCCACCCCCACAGCGGCGACTTGCGGGAAGTCGAAGCCGTCGTGGATACCGGTGCCATCGATTCAATGGTGCCAGCCTCCCTCCTAACCCAGCTTCATGTCCGGCCCCTATGGTCCATCCTTTGTGTTTTGGCAGACGGAAGCGAAAGGGAATACGGACGCGGCATCGCGCGGATAGCCATTGAAGATGTCGAAGCCCCCTGCCCCGTCCTTTTCGGCAACGAAGACTCCAAGTGCCTGCTAGGGGCTACGGCCCTAGAGATTTTCGACCTCATGGTCGACCCAGAAGAGCAGCGCCTCGTCCGTCGCTCGCCCAGAGTAGCCAGGCACCTCTGAGGCCGCCCCCCCAAGACTCCGTGGCCAGCCCCCCTTCAAGCGCCCCCAACCACCCATCGCCTTTGCCCCCGACATTCACCCCTTGCCAACTCATTAGAACTAATGTACCATACAGATGTGCCCCCAACCAGCCCATATCGCACCAAGTCCCACACTCCACCGACGCAGCCACCCGAAAGAGCCGGAAATGAACGTAAATGACAGGGATTTTCAAAAAATGTCACCCACTCACAATCACACCCTCGCGCCCAGCAACCACGCCACCCGGCCCCAGCCCATCCTTCCCATCCAAAGCCTGCCCCGCACCCCGCTGCGGGAGCAACCCACGCCTGCCCGGACTCCGATCCAAGGCCTGCCCCGCACTCCGATCCGGGGGCCCGGATTCCCTTGGCAAAAACCTTTCCAAAGAAGGCCCTACCCATGTCATACTGTGACATCTGGCCAGCTACGCACAATGTCACAAATGTCACAGAAGTGTGACATCCCGACACCCTCAGATACGAAAATCGTGTCACACTGTGCGCCTATCTGGCCAGCTAGCACAATGTCACAGATGTCACACTTTTCAGCTACAAAAACGCGTTTTTAGCTACAACCCGTGTGACATTGTGACATCCCCGCCCACCTTCTTGACAACCCACCCCTCTCGGAGTAGTTTCCCCCTAACCTTGGGCGTATTGTGCCCTCTCTATGGCGCGAGGTGAAGAGATGACCATGAACGGCCCCGGAGTCAACGGTTCATCCAACGGCACCAACGGAGTTCATGCTGCCAACGGGACCAATGGGGCCCATGAGAGCAACGGCCTCACCAAATACACCCCCCGCGGTGCGTCGGGCATCGGCGTCCACACCTACGTGCCCGAAATGGGCTACCGCGAGTACTGGTACCCCGGTGTCGAAGAGAAGGACATCAAGCGCAAGCCCGTTGCCATGCGCCTCTTGGGCGACCAGGTTGTGTTCTTCCGCGACGCCAACAACAAGGTGGTGGCCCTAGCCGACGCCTGCCCCCACCGTGGCGCGTTCCTCTCCGGCGGCATCAGCAGCGGGAAGGGCAACCACGAGTTCCAAGGCTTCATCACCTGCCCCTATCACGGCTACACCTACGACGGCACGGGACAGTGTGTCGCCGCCCTGACCGACGGCCCCAACTCCAAGCTGGCCCCCAAGCTCAAGGCGCGCAACTACCCCACCGAGACCCATAAGGGCATCGTCTACATCTGGATGGGCCAGACCGAGCCCGTGCCCCTGAAGGAAGACCTGCCTGAAGAGTTCTTCGACGACACCGTCTCCATTGAGTCCTACGTCAAGATTTGGCCCATGAACTGGTCCCTGACCATGGAGAACTCCCGCGACTCCCACAACAGCAAGATTCACCGCGGCCAATACCGTCGCATCTTCAACCTAGCCCTGTTCAACAGGCTGCCCGCCTTCTGGGAGGGCACGGAAATCACCGAGGAGGGCGATAACTACATCTGCATCGCCCCTCGTGTGGTGAAGGACCAAGAGCAGGGGTACTTCCCCGGCCTCGGCAAGAAGTGGCCCCAGCACATCTGGTGGCGCTACCGCGGCAGCGAAAACCCCCTGAAAGCACGCAAGAAGGCCTTCGACAACGAGCGGCCGGGAGGCCTCTACCGGCTTCCCTCCATAGCCTGTCCCAGCCTGCGCTTCTCCACCGTGCTGCTCCGCTATTTCACGCCCATCGATGCCGACAACGTCCGCATGTTCAGCTTTGCATTCAAGCGTGTGGGCAAGAACCCTCTGGTGAAGCTGTGGTGGAAAATTTACTACAACTGCTGGTGGGTCTACTTCAATTCCCCGCAGTCGGTCAACGAGAAGGAAGACCTTCCGGTGCAGGCCGTGGGCGCCCTCGACACAACCGCGCCACAGAAGCTGGGCGCCACCGATGCAGCCATCATCTTCTGGCGCAGGCGCATGCCCTTCAAGTCCCGCGACGCCCAGCGCGTCTGGGGCAAGACCACCATCGAGACCGCCGCCCGCACCATCGAACAACAGGAGGACCGCGAGGCAGTGGAGATACCACTGCTGGCCGACGACGACTAACCAAAGCACTCGCCAAACGACGATCCTTGCCTCTAACGCCGTAGGCAACAGTGAATGGCCTACGGCGTTACTGTTTCGCCGCAGCACCCACACCGCGGTAGCACCCAAACCGAAAGGAAGGAAACCTATGTCCCAACAACCCCTGCAGCCTCTTGAAGAGAACTGGCAAACGGCACTGGCCGTGGTTGCCCATCCCGACGACCTTGAATACGGGGCCGCCAGTGCCATAGCCAAGTGGACCTCTGAGGGCAAGACTGTTATTTACGTCCTCGTCACCAGAGGAGAGGCGGGCATCGAGAGCATGGACCCGGAGGAGACCAGGAAGCTCCGCACACAGGAGGAAATTGATGGCGCCGCAGTGGTCGGGGTAAACGTCGTCGAGTTTCTCGACTACCGGGATGGCATCATCGAGTACGGGCCTCCCCTGCGTAGGGACATCACCCGCGCCATCCGGGCCCATAAGCCGGATGTCGTAATCACCGGCAACTTCGAGATGCGTCACCAAGGAGGCAGGACCAATCAAGCCGACCACCGTATGGTGGGCTTGGCGGCAGTGGATGCGTCCCGCGATGCAGGCAACCGGTGGATATTCCCCGAGCTCGTCGATGAAGGCTTCGAGCCTTGGAGTGGCGTGAAGAGGGTTCTGGTCGGCGGTTCTCCTCGTGCCACCCATGGCGTCGATGTGGGTGAATTCATCTACAAGGGCGTGGAGTCGCTTGAGAAACACGACCAATACATCAAGGGGCTGTCGACCAACTTCGACCCGGAGATGTTCCTGACAATGAATGCCAACGCGACAGGCGGACGTATGGGCTGCGACTACGCTGTCAGCTTCGAGGTGTACGACATATAACGTTCCGCCCTAGCCATGCTGCTCACTGGCCTTCGTCAGCGTCCCGGTCCGGCGGCGCCCCCTCGCCGCAGCTTGACCCTCCTCCGGCCCGTTGGTATCCTTCCCCTGCTCTCACGTTATGTCCTTCAAGTTGCCTGCCACGTTGTATCTCTTGGGAGGGGTCTATGTCGCAGTTGGTTGACCTCAGTGTGCTGGTGGATACCGAGACAAGGGGGCCACCCTCCACCAATGTGCGAGTGGAGCTGGAGTATTTTCATCGCGGGCCCGGCTTCTGGCGGGTGTGCTCCATCCACCAGAGCATCCACACGGGGGCCCATGTCGACTCGCCACTACACTGCTTTGAAGATGGCATCACCATGGCCGAGGTGCCTCTCGACAACGTGATAGGCGAGGCCGTCGTGCTCGACTGCACGCCCTGTGACCCCAGCCACGGACTGACGCCTGAAGACTTCGAGCGTTGCGGCGTGGAGGTGCGCGAGGGCGACATTGTGCTGCTGCGCACCGACTGGACGGACCGCATGTGGGGCAACTTTCCGGAATACTTCACCACCTCCCCCTACCTGACGCCGGAGGGGGCCAACTGGCTGGTGGAGCGCAAGCCGAAGGCCATCGGCTTCGACTTCTTCGAGGAGTACATGGCCCGGTTCCCCGACTTCAACTCCGAGGACTTCGTGGTGCACCGCATCATACTGGGGTCGGGCATCACCATCATGGAAGGTATGACCAACTTGGGTGCGGTGACAGGGCACCGCTTCAACTTCTTTGGCCCGTGGTACAAGGTGGCCGACACCGAGGGGGCGCAAGCCCGTTTCTTCGGAATACTGGACTAGGCGCACACGCTAAAGAGACTCGCCCGACGGGCCAACAAGCTGCCAACTGGAGGGGACGATGGCGCAACAGGGCATACCTACCGAGCAAGAGGTCCTAGGATATTTCAATTCACTGAGCAACTGGGGACGTTGGGGCGAGGACGACCAGTTGGGAACGCTGAACTTCCTCGGCCCCGAGAAGACCAAGCGAGCCGTCGGACTGGTGCAAGAAGGGACTACCCTGAGTTGCGCCCGCACGGTGCGGTTCGAGCCCACTCCCGATGTGCCCTCACCTCCCATCCACTACATGGTGGAGAGCGGCGAAGGCTGGGGCAGCGGCGATAAGGTCAGCGCCCGCATCAATCAAGCATCGACCGACTTCTTCGGTATGATATTCCACGGTTTTGCCATCACCCATATCGATAGCTTGGCCCACTTCTTTTGGGAAGGGAAGATGTACAACGGCCGCCCCGCCCACCTGGTATCCACCAGCTTGGGGGCCACCGTGGAGTCGGTGGAGGTAGCCAAGGACGGTATCACCACACGCGCTGTGTTGGTGGATGTGCCCATGATCCGGGGCATCGACTGGCTCGACCGTGGCGAGGGCGCGATGCCCGAGGACATCTTGGAGGCGGAGCGACGTTGTGGGTTCAAGGTGGAGGAGGGCGACATCCTGCTGGTTCGCACCGGCCAACTGCACCGTCGAGAGGTCGAAGGCCCTTGGGACATACCCGGCACCGGCTCCACAGCCTGCCAAGCAGCCTGCCTGCCCCTGTTCCACGAGCGCAGCATCGCGATGATAGGCTCGGATACGGGTAACGACGTGATGCCACGTCAGTACCAAGACGTGACCAACCCCATCCATCAAGTGGGCATAGTGGCCATGGGAATCTGGATACTGGACAACGCCAACCTAGAGGACTTAGCCGTTGCCTGTCGCGAGCGGAACCGGTGGGAGTTCATGATGTCCATCGGCCCGCTGCGTCTGCACAATACCACCGGCTCACCGGTGAACCCCATCGCCATCTTTTAGTAGGAAACCCTTCCGCTCGAATGGAAGACAAATACGAGGAGGAAAGCCATGCCTAAGAAGGAAATCATCTCGCCAGCAGCATTAAGCGCCGCCGGGCCGCCCCTGTCGCCCGCCACTAAGTTCGGCAACACGGTGTACGTCTCCGGCCAGACGGGGCGCCATGCGACGACGAACGATCTGCCCGCCGACGTTGCCGCACAGACGACAAACGCCATCGAGCGCATCAAGCTGTGTCTGGAAGAAGCTGGGACGTCGCTAGATAACGTGGTCACGGCCACTTGCTGGCTCACCGACCCCTCCCTTTTCCCCGCCTTCAACGAGGTCTACGCCTCCTACTTCACCGAAAACCGACCGGCACGGGCCACTGTTGGGTCGCAACTGATGGGGCCCGGCATGCTGGTGGAGATCCAATGCATCGCGGTGATACCCGACTAAGGTGCGCTCTTTGCCCAACACATCGCACCACATTCAATGGAACCCAGTAGATTTAGGCCGAGCGGGTGGTCATCCCGCTCGGCCTAATTTGCTATGCTATAATCGCAACATAGCCTCACCGAAAGGGACCCGACCAGAAGGGGCCCAATAAAAGAGGACGGATGGAAGCTGGGGAGATAGTCACGCTATCAGCCATCCTGGTCACCATATTTTTGGGCGTGGTTGCCCTGTTCTGGCAAATGCGCGGGCTTGGGTCGAGGATGGATACCTTGGAGCTCAAGCTGGACACCCAAGTCGCAGGACTTCGGGAAGAGATCCGCACCCAAAGTAGTAAGTCAGACGCCCAGAGCGAGGCACTCAGGGGCGAACTTCGCGCCCAGAATAGCACGATTGATGAAGTCCGACTCCAACAGGCTCGTCTGGAAGGCATAAACAGCATACTCGGCCAAGACCGCCACACTCACCCCCCCATACCTAATCCCGCCACTTAAAGCCAGCCACGGGGCGCGACTATCGTTCCGATGGCTAGTTCAAGCCATGAAAAGCTGAGGGGAACAGGGCTGGCTGGAGCAGGGCTGGGTGGACGCTTCATGGAGTGGCAGCAGACAGTTATGGAGGGAAACATGCCCAAGAAGGAAATCGTCCAAGTGGATATGGCGGCGCCCAACGTCAACCTGTCCACCGCTACTCGTTTCGGCAACCTGCTGTTCGTCGCTGGACAGACGGGGCGCCACCACGTGACCGGCGAAGTGGGCAAGGATATTCGCGAGCAGGTCCGCTTCACCATAGACAGAATACAGGTCATCCTAGAGGCGGCCGGCACTTCGCTGGACAATGTGCTAAGCGTACTGACCCACCTCACTGGACGCGAATACCTGGACGCCTACAACGAGGAGTACAACAAGTACTTCCCCACCAACAAGCCAGCGCGCACCACGGTACACGTCGAACTGAACGCGCGCGAACTTCTGGTGGAGATCACCGTCATAGCGTGTATACCCGACTAGGAGGCAATGAATGAAGGCCATACGCATACACCAGCCCGGCGGGGCTGACGTGCTCCAGTACGAGGACCTGGGCGACCCACAGCCTGGGGCGGGTCAAGCCCTAGTCAACGTCCAAGCAGTAGGCATCAACTTCGCCGACATCTACGCCCGTAACGGGGCGAACCCCGCTAACCTGCCGGCCATCCTCGGCCAAGAAGCCGCCGGCGTAGTCGAAGCCGTTGGGGATGGCGTGACCGAGGTCGCCGTAGGTGACACCGTGGCCTACTGCGGTGTACCGGGGGCCTATGCCGAAAAGCAGGCTGTCCCCAGCGGGCGTCTGGTCAAGATGCCCGACGGAATCGACGCCCGCATGGGCGCCGCAGCTATGTTGCAGGGCATGACGGCCCACTACCTCGCCTACAGCACCTACCCCCTCAAGCCCGGCGATTCCTGCTTGGTGCACGCTGGCGCTGGTGGAGTCGGTCTGCTGCTCATTCAGATGGCCAAGCACTTGGGCGCGCAGGTCATCACCACCGTCTCCACAGAGGCCAAGGGCCAACTGGCCCGTGATGCTGGGGCCGACGTGGTCATCAACTACACCCATCAGGACTTCGAAGAAGAGACCAACAAGGCCACCGACGGGAAGGGCGTCAACGTCGCCTACGACTCCGTAGGCAAGGACACCTTCCACAAGAGCCTAGGCTGCACCGCCCGCCGTGGCTTCCTCGTCCTCTACGGTCAAGCCAGCGGAGCCGTGGACCCGGTGAACCCCCAGATATTCAACCCCGGCTCCAAGTTCCTCACCCGCCCCAGCTTGGTGGACCATACCGCTACCCGTGATGAGCTGGAATGGCGGGCGGGCGACATCCTGGATTGGACCAAGTCAGGGCAACTCAAGCTGCGCATCGAGCACGAGTTCCCGCTCGCGGAAGCCTCCGAGGCTCAACGCCAACTCGAAGGCCGGGCCACCACAGGCAAGGTGCTGCTGATCCCATAAACTTCCCTCCAAGAGAAGTTGCAAACCTGACGCGGGGATACGGGCGCAAGCCGCTTAACACTGACATTCGCCTGTTGACAGCGGCTTGCGCTCCCCGCTAGCCTTCATATGGAGCTACCCACCAAGCCCCCCCGCAAGCTGGCAGCAGTCTCCGGACTACTCCCTGCAGCTAGGGCTTCCTTCACTGGTGTCAAAGAGGCAGCGTAGTGCTTGTTGTATGAATTCGTATGTAGCAATTCAGATTGACGTACACCGTCATAGTGAGTAAACCGAAGCACCCTAATCGTCGCAGAATGGATCGCACACTGAGCCCGTAGCTGTTCCGTAGCTGACGATGTCACAAATGTCACACAATCCAGATACAAAAACTTTCGTTCCAGCTACGAATGGTATGCCATCCCAGCTACGGCGACGTCACACTACGCCACACCCCTACATAGCTGCCCTGTCTCACGGCGCCACAAGAATGTGCCAGCAATGTCATGACGAACACCGGACAGGTCGTATCTCATGCCTCGCATGACCCACTACCCCCAAGGCGCCCCATGCTGGGTGAACTACGGCGCGACGGATGTTGAAGCCGCCAAGGCCTTCTACACCGCTGTACTGGGCTGGCGGTACGAGGAAAAGGAAACCTACGGTTCCCGTTGGTCAATGGCCCACACCGGCGATGCTGGCGTCGCCACCTTCTACACACTGACTCCGCAACAGCATCCTCAGTCGGCTTGGGAGCTGTACTTGGCTGCCGACGATGTGGATGCCGTCACCACAGCAGTGCCGGCACTCGGAGGCCAGGTGCTGATGGACCCCTTCACCATCGGCACGTACGGGCGCATGTCCGTGCTCGCCGACCCGACGGGTGCCATGCTCGAGCTCTGGCAGGGCGAAAACCTCAAGGGGGCAGGCGTCATACGGGAGCACGGCGCCCTGACTTGGGGCGAGTTACAGACTCCCAACACCGGGGAGGCCCTGCGCTTCTACACCAGCCTGCTGGGCTTAGACTCCCAGCGAATCCCATTGACCGACGGCAACGAGTACATCCTGCTCACACGCGACGTCGAACTCTGGGCAGGCATCGCTAAATCACCCGCCGGCACAACACCGTTCTGGCAGGTATACTTCCACGTTGACGACACCTCCGCCGCCGTCGAGGCGGCGCAGACCCAAGGGGCCACAATCGCCATGCAACCCACCTACGAGGACGACGTGGGTACGATCACGGTGCTGGTCGACCCACAAGGAGCAGTGTTCGGGTTGAACACCCCACCTAGCTAAAGGGGTCATCTGCAGACGTGGGCTCCATCTGACAGGTCTCATAAAAAAACGTTCAAGCAGGGGGAAGTGAAATGAAAGCAGTCCGTATCCACCAGTTCGGCGGGCCAGAGGTCATGCAGTACGAGGACGCGCCCGAGCCCACGCCGGGACCGGGGCAAGCCGTGGTCAACATAGAGGCGGCTGGCATCAACTACGCCGATGTAAATGGCCGCCGCGCCGGGGATACCGGCAACCTGCCCATCACTCTCGGCCGCGAGGCGGGTGGCGTCGTATCAGCCGTGGGCGAAGGCGTCACCGAGGTTGCGGTAGGCGACCGCGTCGGCTTCTCCAGCGTTCAGGGTAGCTACGCCGAGCAGTGCCTCTGCCCAGCGGACCGCTTGGTGAAGTTGCCCGACAACGTCGACGCCCGCACCGCAGCCGCTGCATTCCTGCAAGGCATGACGGCCCACTACCTGATGAAGAGCACCTACAAGCTGCAAGCAGGCGAGACCTGCCTCATACATTCCGGGGCAGGCGGCATGGGCCTGCTGCTGATTCAGCTTGCCAAGAACATCGGCGCGACAGCCATCACCACGGTCTCCACTCCAGCCAAGGCCGCCATGGCCAAGGACGCGGGGGCGGACGTTGTGATTAACTATGCGGAGGAGGACTTCGAGGAGGAGACCAAGAAGGCCACCGGAGGCAGGGGCGTCAACGTGGTCTACGACGCCGTGGGCAAGGATACCTTCGACAAGAGCGTGGCCAGCCTCGCCCCCTTGGGCATGATGGTACTGTACGGCGCTGCCAGTGGGCCTGTCCCCGCCCAAGACTTGGGCTTCCTCAGCGGGCGCTCCCTCTTCCTGACCCGGCCCGGTCTGCCAGCCTACACCGCCCGCCGCGAGGACCTGCTATGGCGGGCCAACGATGTGATGAGCTGGGTGGCATCCGGAGACTTGAAGCTGACCATCCACAGCGAGCGGCCTCTTTCGCAAGCAGCCGAGGCCCACGCCGAGCTACAGGGCCGCGCCACCACCGGCAAGCTGCTGCTGATCCCGTAAGCGAGCCTCCTGCAAGAAGAAATCCCTGTGCAGACAATAGTGTCACCTTGGGCAGAGACTTTCGAGAGATTTGCGCGGTCAATCCGTGACCGCGCAATGATAGTGGCACCGTTCATTACAGCCGAGCCGCTTGAGCAGTTGGCGTCCCACCTTGATCCCAGTAGACCACCACAGATAAGTCTGCTCACCGACTTGGCCACGGATAGCCTATTGCAAGGCTCGTTAAATGGAGAGGCCATCGTCCGCTTCTGCGGAAAGGTGCCGACGGTCACCATTCGTCATCTAGACGGCCTGCACGCCAAGGCCTACGTAGCCGATGAGCACCTCGCAATCGTAACTTCCGGCAACCTTACAAACGGCTCCCTCCGTAGCAACCACGAATACGGCATTCAGGTCACGGAACCCGAGATGGTCCGGCAAGTTGTTAGCGACTTGCAGGTGTATTGGAGTCGGGGGCAGGTAGTCTCTCGGGAAAGGCTGGCCCGTTTGGCCACAATAGCGTCTTCCTTGCGCGAAGAGTACGCTAAAGCACTTGAACATACTCGGTCGAGCCTGAGGGACGTGTTCGACCAACAAGCGCACCAAGCCGACAATTCGAACCAAGACCCCCAGCTTAGTATGTCGCCCGAAGTCTTAGAGACTTTGAGGGGTGGGTCGGCAGAGACGCGCCGTAACATATTCTCTGTGACAATAATGGGCCTATTGGCAAAAGAGTCTTTGAGGACTCGCGAAATCTGTTCTCGAATCCAAGATCTCTACCCAGACCTATGTGATGAAGAAACGGAGACCGACGGAAGTACCAAGTGGCGGCATTCCGTGAGAGGCGCGTTGAGCTACCTCAAAAATCGAAAGGGCTTAATCGGGTACGCTGCGGACCGCACATATTTCCTCACTCCATGAGGCAGCGGTCCACCTAGTATCCAAGCTGCAGGCTAAGAATTCATCCGGCCGGAGGTGGCTCAGTTTCTCTTGCTATGCAACCTAGATAAATGCCACGAGGCCACACCGACCAGACCCTAACCCCAAGACTCCTTCTTCTTGAACAGGCGCACCACGTTGTCATAGCAGATAGCCTGCACCTCTTCGTCGGTGAAGCCAGCCCTTTGGTATATCTCCAAGGGTATGAGGTCTTGCACGGGGAAGGGGAAGTCGGTGCCCATGAGAAGGCGGTCCACTCCCACAAGATCCTTGAGGTACACCAGAGGCTCAGGCGCGTGCAGGATAGTGTCGTAGTGGAAGCGCCTGAGATAGCTGGAAGGGACATCCTTGGGGAACTCGCTGCGGTTGGGGTAGCTTCCGAACACCTTGTCGAACCGTCCCACTTGGAAGGGGTAGTATCCGCCACCGTGGGAGAGGATGAAGTCCAATTGGGGGTAGTGGTCCATCACGCCACCAGCGAGGAGGCACCCCACTGTGACGGTGGAGTCATAGGTGTACTGGCAGATGACCGCTAGGTTGAACTCTGAAGTACGAGGCATCGGTATCGGCTGAGTAGGATGGATGAAGATGGGGGTCTCCAACTCGGTGGCTGCTTCCCAGAAGGGATTGAGGTCCGGACTGTGAAGGTTGCCACCATTGACGTTGGCGGCGATGACGCAGCCGATGGCCCCGCACTGCTTCACACCGTATTCCAATTCTTGCGCGGCCAGTTCGCCGTTCTGCAACGGCACCGTGGCCATTAGCGACAGCTTGTCGGGGTGCTGCTGCACCATCTCAGCGGTCGTCTCATTGAGCAGTCGACTCCACTTGGCGCCCTTGTCCGGGTCCAGGCTGTAGCCTAGACAGTCCGCCCACACCGAGAGTATCTCGTGGTCCACGCCAGTCTGCTCCATTAACTCCCAGCGCATGTCGTCGTCCCGCAGCCCTTGAGGGAAGGGCCGGATGGTGGGCCCAGGATCGAAGGAAAGGCAATGCCCCACTGAGGGCATCTCCTTCATGCTGACGTTGTACAGAGAAGAGTCCCTCTCCATGATATCCAACGCCCGCTGGGGCATCAGGTGCGCGTGTACATCGATGTGCATACAACTCCTCGGAATAGGTGTGAGAGTCCGTCGTGGTCTGGCTGGCAGCCCATAGCCCTATAAAGGCCCAATAAAGGCCTACAAAGGATTGATGATCGCCTTGCGCTGCGCCCCGTCCAAGGCAATGGAAGCGCCGGTCACAAAGCTGGCCCGCTGCGAGGCGAGGAAGGTGACCATGTCGGCTACCTCGTCGGCTCGGGCAATGCGCCCCATTGGCATGCTCTTGTTGGTCAGGGCACGTGCCTCTTCCGCGGTAAGCCCCTCACGCGCAGCGATCCCTGCTTCCAAACCGTCCCAGCGCTGGGTGTCCACCGGCCCGGGGTTGACGCAGTTGACAGTGATGCCCAAGGGGGCCAACTGCTCAGCAAGGGACATAGTGAAGTTAATCCCGGCGGCGTTGCATGCGCCGGGGCAAATCTCGTTGAATGTGGGCTTAACGCCATCGTTGCCTATAATGTTGACGATGCGTCCCCAGCCTCTTGCCTGCAGGTGAGGCAGGGCGGCCCTTGCAGTGCGCACGTAGCCCATGAACTTCAGGTTCAGCCCGATCATCCACTGCTCATCGGCTAGTGTCTGAAACTGGCCTCCGGGAGATGCTCCGGCGCTGTTGACCACAATATCCAAGTGCCCAAAGTGCCGCACGGTGGCCTCGATGAAGTTGTCGGCGTCCTCTTTGATGCTCATGTCGGCGACCACAGGCAGGACTTCGTTGCCGGTCTGCTCACTCACCTCGCGGGCGGTAGCCTCCAGTCGTTCCTTGTTGCGGGCGCAGATGGCGACCTTCGCGCCCTCTCTCGACATGGCCAAAGCCGTTGCCTTGCCTATGCCCATGCTGGCGCCGGTGATGGCGGCGACTCTTCCTTGCAACTCCAGGTCCATGGTTACCTCCCACTGTAGCTAGCGTCAAAGCAGGTTCCTTGTACCAGAAAGAGGGCTGCCGTGCAACGCCGCGCTCTTGTGTGACATTTGGAGGCGGGGGTTGTACAGGGTTGTGGAGGCCCGCTTGTGTTCCCGCTCGATGTTAGTCGTGCCGACCTTGGTGGTTACTTTCTTCATTGTGGCTATCAGGGGTATCATTCAGCTTGCCCCGGCATGGTGTCGATGTACTTGCCTTCTTATATCTGGAGGGTATAAGGTGGGAGGCAACGGGCGATTGTCCTAGCTACTGGACACAGAAGCGGAGTTGAAGAAAGTTGCGCAAGGGAGCGAAGGGCAGTCTCGTGGAGATTGCGCGGCACTCCAGGACTTCGGGACTGGGGATCAAGGCCAGAATGACTGCGACTTAGCGGGCCAGCTACCAAAATCCCCAAATGTTGCACCCGTTGTCGGGCGTAGTCGGGTATTGCGCACTCCATATGGTAGCTGTTATGCTGTTATGCACAATCTGTGCATTTCTCTTATGTTGCCCGCGCAGGCAAACAGGTCGGTCACAGCCATCAATGGCCTCTTCGACTGAAGACCGCAAGACCCAGAAGTGCCGGGGCACGGCTCCATGGTACGCTATATCCCCTAGCAAAGCTCAATGGCTGGGCATCTTGGGAGTTTTCCACTTCCAAGTCTCATCCGAGGGAAGTGATAGTGGCGAGAGAAGGACTGTATACCGGTATTGATTTAGGTACCAGCAAAGTAGTAACCCTCATCGCCAGCGTACGGCCTGATGGCGGTCTTCTTGTACATGGCATGGGTGAGGCGGTCGCCGGAGGGATACAGAAGGGTCGCGTAGTTGACGTATCGGCAGCCCAAGCGGCCGTCTCCCAATCCCTGAACGAAGCCCAGCGTGATGTAGGAAGACTGGCCAACTGGGCCTACCTCGGCGTTTCAGGAAGCCACATCGTCTGCGTCAACGGCAATAGTGTGTTGCACCGGCCCGCCCAGACCATCGTCACACGGGAAGACATCGTACGGCTAATGGCGGACAGTCAACCAGAGAAACTTCCCGGCAAAGAGTTGTTGCACCACATACCCATGGACTTCGCTGTGGACGGCTTCTCCGGCGTACGTTCGCCCGAGGGCCTGGAGGCTGAGACCCTTGAGGTGCACACCCATTCCGTCACCGCCGACATAGGCCCGCTGGAGAACGCCCGCAACGCGGTGGAAGCATGTCGGCTGGAAGTACGCAACCTCGTGATACAGTCCATCGCGGCGGGCGAGGCTGTGCTCAGCCAAGACGAGCAAGAGGTTGGAGTGGTGCTGGCCGACATAGGAGAGGGCACCACCGACGTCATCATCTACCGAGGCGGTAACCCTTGGTACAGTAGCGTGATACCCGTCGGCGGTTTCCAGATGACCCGGGACTTGGCAGTGGCCTTGGGTGGCGCCCCTCATCCGGTAGCCGAGAGGCTGAAGCAGGAATACGGGCACGCCATGCCGGGCAACTTGGGCACTTCGGAGGAGATTCCCATACCAGCCTTTTTCGGCAAGCCTCCAGGGACGGTGCCACGAAAGAACCTGTGTGACCCGATCCATGACCGGGCGCTAGAGACTCTGGAGTTGATACGAGATAGAATCAGGTTGGCAGGTTTGCGTGACCTACCCCCCGGAGGCTTGGTGCTCACCGGCGGCGCTGCTGAATTGCCTGGGTTGGAAGACCTTGCCAAGCGTGTCTTCCATAGCCCTGTGCGTATAGGGACGCCTCGAGGGTATCCTGGCCTCCCAGGACATCTGCGCCGTCCGGCCTATTCGGCAAGCGTGGGCGTTCTGTTATGGGGCATCAAGCACCAAGGCGACCGGAGACCAAGGCAGGGTGCAAAGTCGGCCAAGAACGGGGGCGGCGGTTTGATGGGCCGGTTGCTTCACCTAGGCAGAAGTCGGTAACACAAGAGCCACATGTACAAGGAGGGGCCCATGACTTTCGATGGGTCGCAGTCCCTAGGCCAACACGATATCTTCGCAGAGTCCCTTGCGAACCTTAACACCAACGGCCGCAAGCTGGGCTCGCCGGTCATAAAGGTGCTCGGTGTCGGAGGCGGTGGGTGCAACGCGGTTACGCGTATGTACAAGGACCGCCTGAGCGGAGTGGAGTACTATGGCATCAACACCGATGCCCTGCATCTCTCCCGTTGTGAGATGGTCAACAAAATCACCGTGGGCCAGGAGTTGACCCGGGGCTTGGGTGCGGGAGGCGATCCCGAGTTGGGCCGACTGGCGGCCGAGGAGAGCAGAGAGGAGTTGACTCAGGCGGTAGCCGGAGCGGACCTCCTGTTCATCGCCGCCGGTATGGGCGGCGGAACGGGCACCGGGGGCTGCCCGCTGATTGCGCAGCTCGCCAAAGATTCGGGTGCGCTGACCGTGGCTGTAGTGAGTCGACCCTTCTCCTTTGAAATCGCACAGCGTCGGCGTAACGCCGAGTCCGGCATCGCTCAGTTGAAGGATGTTGTGGACACCATGCTGGTGATCCCCAACGACAAGCTGCTGGAGGTTAGCGACCAGTCCTCGGAGCCGCTGACCTGGGACCAAGCCTTGGTGATGGCAGACTCAGTGCTGCAACAGGGCATCCAGGCGATTACCGAAGTAGTGACCATACCCGGCGAAATCAACGTTGACTTCGCCGATGTCAAGGCCATCCTGCAGGGCGCCGGTCAGGCTTGGCTGGCCATAGGCACGGGTAGGGGCGAGAAACGGGCAGTGGAAGCAGCCACCAAGGCTATCAACAGCCCATTGCTGGACATGAACATTGAGGATGTGAAGCGCCTCCTCTTCGTGGTCACCGGCGGACCGTCTCTGACGTTGAACGAGCTGCACATGGCGGCCAATGTGATTGAGAGCATAGCCGACCCCGAAGCCAACATCATCTTCGGTACCGTCAAGGACATGTCGATGGAAGACGAAGTCAAGGTCACCTTGGTGGCAGCTGCCTTCCCCATTACGGAAGAGGTGGACGACCCCGAAGCGCGGATGGGCATACAGAGAGCGCCTGCTTCGGAGGTGCAACCGCCATATGCGGACGCCGACGATCTGGACGTACCCAGCTTCCTCAGGCGTGGCCAAGACCCCAGAAGCCGGGGATTCTATCGGTAGACCGGGCGCTGGACCAAGTTTAGGCTTCTAGGCACAGGCTCCGATAGCCGCAGCGCTGCGGCTATCGGAGCCTCGTTGCGTCGCAGGCATGTCTAGGTCTTATCGTCGTGCACGAGTGCAAAAGCGTTTCGAACCCATTACGAAAAGCGACGCAGAATAGCTTTCGGTGTCTTGACTGTACCCATGCGCTAAACTAGACTTCCTGTCTCGCAGGCCATAGTCCCCGAAATCCTCAAAAACTGGAGGCCGCCATGCAGGTGGGCATATACATCCGAGACTACATGGAAGACCCCACTCGCCCCATGTATGATCAGATTGAGGAAGCCGCCGAGGTATGTCGCGTAGCCGGGTCCTTCGGCTTCTCCGCCATCTACATGCCACAACATTTCATCGGCTACCCCACTGTATGGCCTCAGCCGATGCAGATACTTTCCCGGCTCGCCCCCGAAGCCAAAGACCTCCGGCTGCTCACCGGCATCATCATGCTCCCATACCACAACCCGGTAGACATCGCCGAGCAGGCGGTGACGATGGACCAAATCAGCAACGGGCGGTTCACGCTGGGGCTGGGACTGGGCTACCGCGAAAAGGAACTGGAAGCCTTCGGCACCAACCGTCGAGACCGTGCCAGCCGCTTCGAGGAATCCCTTCATCTGATGCGAATGCTCTGGACCGGCGACGAGGTCACCTTCGAGGGTAAGCATTGGACGGTGCACGAGGGCAGGCTCTCATTGCTCCCGGTACAGAAGCCCCACCCGCCCGTCTGGGTAGCGACGCAAAGCCGCAACGCAGTGCGACGTGCCGCCCGCATGTGCGACGCAGCCATCATTGGCCCCCAACCCAAATGGGAGGACTACAAGGCCCTCGCCGGGATGTATCGCGAGGCTTTGGAGGAATACGGCACCCAAGGCACTCTGGCCGCCAACCGTTCCATTGCCATCGGGCGCGACCGCGATACGGCCATCCGCGAGGCCATCGCCACCGGCGAGAAGAAGGCGTCCCAATACCGGGGCTTCGAGATGCAAGAGAGTTCCACGGTGGACTTTGGCTTGGGAGGTGGGAGGTCACTGCCCGAATGGGCTATAACCGGCACCCCGGAAGAGTGCGCCGAACTCATTGCCCGCTGCCACGAGGAGGACGGGCTGGAGTTCATAGGCTTGGCTATGCTGAACCTGCCTTCAGAGCACAAAGCCCGCCTCGAATACCTGCAGATGATCGGCGAGGAGTTCGTGCGCCGCCTGCCTTAAGCACTACCTGTACCTCAAGAAGCGTCTCGGTAAGTGTGGGACACCCCCCTAGATTTGGGAGGGCGTCCCATTCTTTTTGCAACTTATGCTCAGGCTTCATCTGCCAGTGTCGCGACGCTGAAGACTACGCTAAAGGGCTTGCAGTAAATCACCACGCTGCCTTGTATGCTGACATCAACGATGTCCGGAATTTCATAGTTCTGGTCTCCCTTGTTCCCCTTCAGTATGCCGAGGTCGACATACCCTGACGTTCTCACCTCGGCACCGCGAGTGGGGTCGGGGTGAGGCGAAAGCATCACATGCAATTCAGGGCCGTTGGTCACGCTGAAACTGTCCAACCTCAGAAGATTGGCGCCTTCTGGCCCACGATAGATGGTGGCCAAGCCACTGCCCTTGTGGAAACTGTCAGCGTCACGGAACATTCCGGACTTGAGCTTGGTCGCAGTCCCTGCCTCCATCATTTCGGGCATGGCCTCGGTCATGGCGCTGTCGAGTTTGGACATGGTACTCATCACCTGTTCCACTGCGTCGCGGTTCATCCCTGCTGGCACCTCTGAAGCCTCAGCAAAGGGAAACTCCTCTATGACCGTCTTGCTGGTGAACAGCGGAGAGCCCAGCCACCAGCCGAGCACCAGGAACAGCAACAGCACCGGCGTACCGATGATGGCTACAGCAGTGCGACGCTGCCAGGCTAGGATGTGCCAGCCCTTGCGGTAGCCAAACGTTGCAACTCCGGTAACGGCCAGTAGAGCAAGAACACTGAGGGGCCATCGGTAAGGATAGAGGTCCGCCAAGAATCGTTCGATATCGCCAAGAAATTCCGCCATGTCCTAGCCTCCTTCGCGGGGGGTACCGCTTCCGCCCGCTGGTCCCCAGTTGATCGGTTTCATCCCTTCCTCTGTCCCTCTGTCTCCGTGATTCAAGCGTAACACACCCCCAATGGGTCACGGACACAAAACTGTATTTCCAGTCTGTTAAACTATTGGACGGTGTACGTGGACGGTGTACGCACGAACCCTACGACTCAATATCGCTACAAACCCGATAAGGAGGCATGCCATGCCCAAGGACAAAGTATCCGTGACCCTGGAGCTGGAGCGCGACCAACTAGACTGGCTGAACAGCATCGGGGAGCAACACAAGCTGCGCGACCAGTCCAAGGTGGCCCGCGTGCTCCTCGACTACGCCATGGCCGACGGCGATGCTCAACTCATCTTTGCCGGTGAAAATGCCCGCTGCCTGCATTGCGGTGGCTAGGGTGACATATCCGGTTTGCCTAAGCCGGAACCGTTGCTATAATACCGATTAAGTTCGCTGGAGGTGCTTTAATGTACGATCTGTTGCTCAAAGGTGGGACGGTCGTAGACCCGTCTCAAGGACGGAACGATAAGCTGGACGTGGCCATCACGGGCAACGTCATCAGCCGCGTAGCTCCCGATATATCGGCAGGAGAAGCCAGCAACGTCATCGACGTACAGGGCAAAGTAGTGGCCCCAGGCTTCATCGATGTTCACGCCCACATATTCCAGCCCCGACGTAACCCCAACCACCCCGATGCCGCTGGCGTCTGGGGAGGCGTGACCACCATCGCTGACGCTGGTGGCGGGGGAGCGCAAAACCTAGAGGAGTTCTCAGAGGTCATATCGCAGGCCCAGACCAAGGTCTACTCCTTCCTCAGCGTGTTCCGCGACAGGAACCTGCCCGACGATGAGTCGCTGCTGGATGTCGACGCCATCGTGAAGACGGCAGCCGAGAACCCAGGGATAGTCAAGGGCGTCAAGTGCTTGGTGCAACCCAGCGCCATCCAGCTCATGGGGATCAAGCATGTGGAAGCAGCCACCATGGCGGCCCGCGAGGCTGGCCTCCGGGTGCTGATGCACATTGGAGACATCGGGAGCAAGGACCTGCCCCAGACTCCGCCGGAACTGACGGCCAAGGCTATCTCCCTGCTGTCGGCCGGCGACATCGTCACCCACATCTTCACGCCTCTGACCGGCGGGGCTGTCGACCGACAAGGCAAGATAATCCCCGAACTGCTTGAGGCACAGCAGCGCGGAGTGAATCTCGACCCGTCTTATGGCGACTTCAACTTCGGCTGGGACCGTGCCCAGTTGGTCATGTCCCAAGGCGTGATGCCCGACACCATCGGCACGGACATCGACGTCCAGCCTGGGTTCGGCATGCGCACCCACCTGATGCGTGGCATGCTGGAATACAGCGCCTTCTTCCTGGAACTGGGCTTTTCCATGGAAGACGTAGTACGCATGTGCACCGTCGCCCCGGCCAAGGCCTTGGGCATTGAGGCCGAGGCTGGCAGCTTGGCCGAAGGCCGCGAGGCCGACATCTGCGTCATCGATGTGGTCACTGGGGACTGGTGGCTGAAGGATGCAGACGGCATAGGGCGCACGGCATCCAAGGCCCTGTTCCCCTTCCTGACCGTCAAGAGCGGCCAGATATGCGAGCAGGGCGAGGCCCCTCATGCTTGGGGCTGGGGCCCACCCAGCGTGGCCGAGGCACAATCCGTCATGGCCGACGGCAACTAAGCACCAAGCCTGCGCAGTAAGGCAGCGTAAGACAAGAGAGGCCCGCGCCCTTGAAGGCGCAGGCCTCTCTTCGTACTACAATTTGCTTCAGGGCGGTTAGGGAAGAATGCTCTCTCGGGTATGATTCATGTCAACGTGGCTTTGTCCAGTCCCTTGGACACATTGGACGCCACTGAAGAAACTCGCGCGATGGTGGACACAGGGGCCACACTAAGCCTGTTTCCGGCAAGCTTACTGGAACGACTGGGAATCCATCGCATTGGACAGCGCAGGCTACGGGGCTTTAGCGTCGTGCTGGTGGGAGACGTCGGAAACGCCAACTTGACTTACGACGGAGATACAGCAGGCGTAACTGTGGTGTTCGGCGAGGAGCGTGAACCTGCAATCCTCGGAGTCACGGCTCTGGAGACTCTGGGGGTTCAGGTAGACCCCGTGGCCACACAGCTCCACCGAGTAGACATGCTGATATAGGCCCACAAGCCAGCCGATCCCTGACGAAGGTGCCCTCGCCTTACACCGAGGGCACCTTGTTTTCCGCTACGAATCCCTAGGCAACGGCCCTGCGCACTACTTGTGGCATACGCTGCGGTGGCGGGGTGTTGCGACTGCGCTCCAGCTGAATCTCCCCATCTATGACCACCATGCCCACGCCGGGTATGTCGCCGTTTTGCATGGCCGATAGCAGGTCACTACGAGTGGAGCCGCCTGGAGCGTCGCAGAGAACGAGGTCGGCATCCCGACCGGGCGCTATCACACCCGAATTCAGGTCCCACGCCTTGGCGTTGTTGCCCGTGGCTAGGCAGACTGCTATCTCCGCCGGGATGCCTCCTAAGGAGGTTAGCTCGGTGATTGTCTTGGCCACGGCCAGCGGGATCACACCGGTGCCGGTGGGAGTGTCGCTGGCGGCGACGACCCGCTCCATGGCGTCATATTCTTGGGCTAGGTCGAGGATGAAGAGCGACGAGCGCAGATTGCCCGCCTGCACCAGCTGCATGACCATGTTGGTCTCGGCCACCAACCGCCGCACCCCTTCGTCCTCCAACGCGGTGGGGCCGCCGTTGACGTGCCCACATACATCGGGCTTCAGTTGCATCAGGTGTTCCGCGCTGATGGCTTTGCTGCCAGGTATGGAGGTTCCACCGCTGTGGCACATCACCACCATGCCGTGCTGCTGCGCCCACCTGATTTGGGGCTCGCCGTCGGCAGGGTCGGCGTAGTCTCCAAAACCGTATTTGGCCAGCCAGACACCAGCATCCGCCATCTCGGCGAAGTCCCTTTCATCCAGGGTTGGCTCCAGCACCACTGCGCCAGCATGGACCTTGGCCCCGGTGGGATGGAAGGCAGCGTAGGACCGCTGGGCGGCGATGGCCAAGGCCTTCACGCCAGCTTTGTCCCGGGGCCTGCCTGGGGTATGAATTTCGCCCGCCGAAATCATGCTGGTGACCCCACCGTGCACGTAGCTGTCGATGAAATCGACCACCTTTTGCCGTGGCTGGTACTCACCGAACACGACGTGGAAGTGGGAGTCGATCAGCCCCGGCATCACCGCTCCGCCACCGGCGTCGATCACCGTATCGGCGTTGGCGCCGCCAATCTGCGCCGCATCACCTACCGCACTTATCATGCCGCCTTCCACCAGTACGCAGTCGCCGCCAGCAATGGGTTGCGCGAGATCGCCGGACAGGATAAGTCCTAGGTTGATAACGGCAAGTGTGGTCATGCATATCTCCGTAGGGCCGAGTGCGCCCATTCTAGTCACCACGTCTTGGCAGTGCAATTTGGTCGCCGCATGAGGCCCGACGCCCCTAGAGACCTCCGCCATAGACACGCCCCATCCTGCTTGTTACCATGGGCCTGCATCCCAACGTACATTGAGGAGGAACTTTATGACCACGCCTGCCGGGCCTGCTTTCATGGCCAAACTGTCCGCCAACGACCACCATATGGCCGATCACGTCAACGAAATGCGGGAGCACATCATCTCCGACGGCGCACTTTCGGCCAAGGTCAAGACGCTCATGACCTTGGTGTGCGACGCCATCACCGCCCACGAAGACGGCTGCCGGAACATTGCCAACAGGGCCCGCGCCTTGGGCGCCACCGAAGAGGAAATCGCTGAGACGGTGCAGGTCGCCTTCCTGTTCGGCGGAATGCCCGCCTTGGTCACTGCCTGCGCCGCTTTCAAGGACTAACGGGAACGCATCCATGGGCCTCAGAGCGATCATACTAAGCTGGCAAGAAGCGTCGTCGCTGGAAGCGTCTGATCGTGCCCGTCTGCGCCATGTGCTGGTCCAAACGCGAGACGCCTTTCCCGCAGGCCATGAGAAGCCCACTGCTGATACGCCTGTGCCTTCGAGCACGGTGGCCGTCGCAGTGGACTCTATCGCTCCGAGCGTCACGCTGGCCCCTTGGGACGATCCTCCCTTGACGTCGGCATCACGGGTGGTGTGCTTCGAGTCTGCGGACGAGACCTTGCTGGCCGAGACTGCTCAGCAGTGCAAGAGTGAGCTGGGCAATACCCAAGGCGTGGAGGTGCTGCCGGTGGAGGTGCGCGACCGCCGATATACCAGCGCCACCATTGCAACCATCGCCTACGATCCAGCCCTAGGACGACAGTCGAAGGAAGACCACCCTGAGGTACTTCTATGGCCCTGCCGCCGTACGCCCGCATGGTGGGAGCTATCGCCCATGCAACGGCAGGCCCTCTTTCTACCCCGTTTGGGTGAGAACGATGAGGTGGTGGCCCCAGGACACGTTCTGGCGTCGGAGCCCATCGTACCCATCGTGCACCGTCGCTTGTACCACGAGTCGCTGCCGGGAGCAGCCCCAGGCATCATGGTAGGATGGTTCGAGACATCGCCCACCCATTTGGAGGCGCTACAGGCTGTGGTCGCTGACCTCCAGAGGGTCGACCTCGCACCGGACCATGGTTACTACCAAAGCGGCCCGCTATGCTGGGGGAAACGAACGCCCGTGGAGACTCTGGAGGCCGAGCTCGCATAGACCCCGCTCGTGTAGGGCCCGCATAACCACAGTTGCCCCTAGGACACCAACAGTTGACATAGTAGGCCCGTTTTTGATGCAATGGACTATATTCAGCTAAAGGCCGGCCACAAGAAGAGTGCAGTCGGCAGGAAGGGAGACCAATGGCCGAAAGTCAAAGGTCATACGTTTACGCAGGGCTAGCCGGTGAGACCGCACCTGGTCGGCAGGTCAACAGCGGCCTTTATCGCATGGCAGATCGAGACGGCGAGTGGAATAGCCTGACCAACGGGCTGCCAGAATCGCCCACCATACGTTGCGTGGCGGTACATCCGCAGGACTCCTCTGTGGTTTACGCCGGGACGCAGGACGGCCCCTATCGCAGCAATGATCATGGCGATCATTGGGAGAAGGTCAACATAGCAGACCACGGCCTGCCCGTCTGGTCCATCCTGTTCCATCCCCGCGACCCCAACGTGATGTACGCTGGGTATGAGAACACCGAGATTTTCCGCAGCGACGACGGTGGTGACCACTGGGCACAGTTGCCCGTCAGCGTGCGCTTCCCTGAAATCACCAATCGTCCCGGAGCCAACCCCGCCAAGCGGGTGCTCAACATGTCCGCCAGCACCTCCTCCCCCAACCATCTGTACGGGGCCGTCGAGGTCGGTGGCCTGATTCGCAGCCTGGACGGTGGCGACCACTGGGAGAACACCAGCCACGGCCAGTACCTGAATGACGACCTAGTCGACATACACGGCGTACTGTGCAGCAGGCTTACTCCCGACACCGTCTTCAGCATTTCCCGCGCGGGGCTGTTCCGCAGCGTAGACAGTGGAGACCACTGGGCCCATATGCCTCTGGACCCCCTCAACGAGAAGGGGCAGACCTACTGCCGCCAGATACGCGAGGTGCCCGGTGACCCCAAGTCCATCTGGGTCGCGGCCGGGGCCAACTTCCAGAGCAATGTGGGCGCGTTGTTCCACAGCGACGACGGCGGGGCCAGTTGGATGCGGGTAAACATCGGCTTTGACCCGGACAGCACTCTGTTCGGCTTGGCCATCGACCAGCGCAATCCCAAGAACATGTATTGCGCGTCCAGCAACGGACAGGTCTTTGCCAGCGACGACGGCGGTGAGTTCTGGACCGACCAGCACTTGCCAGAAGGCGCCAGCCAGCTCTACGCGTTGGCCTGCGGCTAGTCCCCGGCGAAAGACTCAACAGGCAACTATCGAAAGAGGGGCCGAAATGGCCCCTCTTTCTTTGCCCTGCGATGTCCGTCGGATTCTAAGGAGGTGACAATTGGAATTAAGGGCGTTGGGCAACACCGGTATCGACATACCGGTCATCGGGTTGGGCACATGGCAGTACCGCGGTGGGGTAGAGCCACTCCGCCGGGGTGTGGAGATGGGCGCGTGGTTCATCGACACCGCGGAGATGTACGGCACTGAGGATGTGGTAGGCGATGCTATCGAAGGCATCCGCGATCAGGTATTCGTTGCCAGCAAGGTGCTGGGAAGCCACCTACGGTACCAAGAGGTGATGGACGCGGCCGACAAGAGTTTGCGTCTGCTCCGTATCGATTGCATGGACCTCTACCAGATTCACTGGCACAACAGCCGCGTTCCCATCGGCGAGACCATGAGAGCGATGGAGGACTTGGTAGACGCTGGGAAAGTGCGCTACATAGGCGTTAGCAATTTTTCAACGCCCCAGTTGGAAGAAGCGCAAAAGTCCATGCGCAAGCACCCGATAGTTGCCAACCAAGTGCTGTACAACTTGGTGGACCGGGAGATAGAAGAGAACCTACTCCCATACTGCCAACGCAGCAATGTCACCGTGATTGCCTACAGTCCGCTGGACCGTGGCGGACTGGCCGTCCGGCCCAGACTGCGGCGTCGTCAAGCTACCGAAGCGTTACAACAGGTGACCAAAGAGACTGGCAAAACCATGGCCCAAGTGTCCCTTAACTGGTGCCTCTCCCGGCCCGGAGTAGTAGCGATACCCAAGGCCAACCGGGTGCGCCATGTGGAGGAGAACTGCGCAGCAGCAGACTGGTCGCTCACGCCGGAACAGGTGCGGGTTCTGGACGAAGCTTTCGCATAAGGCGTCTGTCTACCTAGGCGTATCTTCGAAGGCGCCGAACAGTGCGAAAAGGATGAAGAAGAAGCCGAAGAATAACAGACCCCACTCCCATCCACGTACTGTCACCGGAGGCTCTTCGTTGGACAGCGAGCGTCGGTAGTCGTTGAGCCCCGTCTGGGCATGGGCCAGCGCCCCAGCAAATAGAGCAGAGGAGAACAGCCACAGCAGGACGAACCAGCCTCCGATAGTCCATGCACTGCCCAACCCTGCAGCCGCGCCAGCCACCACTCCTGCCGTCGCCCAAGCTGGGCGCACTGTGGCGGTGCTTCCTTGGTGTACCACCGCTCGGTTGATGGCGACGCAGTGGTCATAGAACCGCAACCAGCCGTAGACCGGGACCAATGCGCTCAGCCCATGCCAAACAGGATACATGCGCGCATCGCGGTAGACCCGCTTCAGCTCGGACCAAGTCAGGGCCATCCACACTGGCAAGTACAGTCCGGCAGTCAACAGACAGAGCAGCGCCACCAGCCATAGAGGGGTCTGGTAGTGCGAGAGCTCCAGAGATGAGGGCTCTTGAACCTCGAGTTCGGCGTCCGACTGTTCGCCGAAAGAGAAGCTGCACTCGGAGCATTCACCAGCCCCTAGAGGACGGTCTGTCCCACACGCCGGACAGAAGCAGCTCCGGGTATCGTGGGATGCGAGACGCACCTCGGCCCCGCACTCGCGACAGTAGCGGTCTACTGGGGATCTGCGTTGTACGCCACACCTGGTGCAAAAGCCTGCTGGCGTAGTCATGGTGATGAGAGCCTAACGACGCGCTGTGAGTAAGAGGTATCCTGCTAGCGTGGCTGGCAGACCACATCCACCAAGGCGGGCAACTGTTGCTCCTGCACCACTCGCATGGCCCGTTGCACCGCAGGAATGACTTCCTCCGGCCTGTCTATCGGGCCTTCGCCATAGACGCCCATGGAGCGGGCCATGGTGGCGTAGTCAATCTCCGGGCCGCTGATCCAGATACCTTCGCCCCGCTTCTCCACGTCTCGCTCGCGATTGCGGGCCACATCCACAGCGTGCTCTTCTGAGTTGAAGTAGGTGCGATTGTTGTACATGATGGTAAGTAGCGGGATGCGATGGTGGGCAGCCGTCCAAAGCGCCCCTGGGCTGAACATGAAGTCGCCGTCAGGTTGCAGACTGACGCACAGCCTGCCAGTGCCCTTGAGGGCCAACGCGCCACCCAATGCGGCGCCAGCAACGTACCCCAGTCCTGCGCCCCCACTGCCTCCTTGGTAGTGTTGGGGTTGATTGATGTCCCATATGCGGCGGGCCCAGCCTGCGAGATTGCCTCCAACCAAGGCCCAGTCCTCGCCCTTGATACACTCCCATAGGTCGGACGCGAGCTTGGGCACAGACACGGGCGTCTGCTCTGAAGTCTCGCGGGCTCTAGTCTGCCATTCTCCGCGCAGTTGGTCGTGGCGTTCCGTGAGTCGGATCCTCCGCTGCTCTCTTTCGCTGGAGGCGCCATTGGAGCCTAGGGCATCACGGCAGGCCGACACCAGTTGTGGCAGGGCCACTGACATATCGGCAGGAATGTTGAGATCCACCTGTGGTATACGCTGGACATCGGTGGTCCAGCCCCTGGCACGCTGCTCCCAGAGCGACACCTGGATTATCTTAGTATTGTCGCTCAGGCGGCTAAAGGAACCGTGGGTGGCTGTGTCTCGGACGCTGAGCGCTCCGAAAAGGTCTTTCACATTCAAGGCTAGCACCACATCGGCCTCGGCTAGAAGCTCGGCCTCTGCCCCTGTCAGGTCCAGAGGGTGGTTTGACGGGAAATTGTAGCGGCCGACCCGGTCCAGGACCGGCAGCGCCAATAACTCAGCCAGTTGCACCAAGGCTCCGGTAGCTGTCTCATTCTGGCCCACAAAATCGGCAATGACCACGGGACATTGCGCCTCGGTGAGCCAACCAGCGGCTACACGCAGGGCCTCGGGGTCAACCGCTGGCGGCGTGGCCGTGGCATAACGCCCCACATCCGGCATAGCCAACGGGTTCTCGATGCGTTCGGCCTGCAGGTCGGCGTCGTAGCAGAGATAGATCGGCCCTTGGGGTTCTGTGGTAGCGACCCGGTACCCACGGATGAACGACTCCCCGACACTGCTCAGATTGTGGGGCTGGTCGTCCCACTTGACGTAGTCGCGCACTTGGTTGCCCTGCACCAAGGCGGTATGCAACCAGTCGATGTTGGGCCGACGGGTGGTGAGGTCCATCGGACCGGTGCCACCCAGTACCAGAACTGGGGCGATGTCGCACCAAGCGTTGTAGATGGCCATGGTAGCGTGTTGCAGCCCAACGATATTGTGGACGATGGCAGCCATCGGCTTGCCGGACACTTTGGCATAGCCATGGGCCAAGGCCACCGAAATCTCTTCGTGGGTACACTCAATCATGTGGGGAGGACCTTCGCCAGCGTAGTTCACGAGGGAATCGTGCAGCCACTTGAAGGTGGCTCCAGGATTGCAGGCGGCGTACTCCACATCGAATGCCTGCATGAGGTCCACGATGAAGTCTGAGCCATAGGCCGCCGAGCTCATGCCGGTGGACCCACGAGAGAATGCTGTCATCTACTTACCTCCAGAACCGTGGTTGCCTCCAGTGTTGGGGATGCCCGTTACTTGCCCTGCATCATCTCGCGCACCCGGGTCGGACTGAGGGGCAGCTCCGTGACCTGCACGCCGTAGGTATGTAGAGCGTGGGACAGGGCGTTGCCCAGAACGGCGGCGGTGGCAACGATGCCACCCTCGCCTGCACCCTTTACTCCGAGCGGGTTGGTGGGAGAGGGGGCTAAGTCCAAGTCCACAGCCTGCACATTGGGCATGTCGGTGGCGGTGGTTACGGGATAGTCCATGAATGTGGTGGCCAGAGGCTGACCGTTAGCGTCGTAGGCTAGGTGCTCCAAGAGGGTGGCTCCGATGCCTTGGGCGGCCGCACCCCATACCTGACCCTTGACCAAGAGCGGGTTGATGACGTGGCCTACGTCCTCAACCACCACATAATCCAGTATGTCGATCATTCCTGTCTCAGGATCGACGGCGATGTGGGTGGCATGGCTGCCGTAGGCGTAGGGCAGCTTGCTCGCGTGGAAGTAGGAGGTGACGTCCAGACCCATCTCACCTTGGTTGTAACGGCTGGCGGGACCTGCCAGCTCCAACACCTGCCCCAACTCCAGCAGCGCCGCCTCGGTGGTGGAGCCTTTGCGCATTACCTGCCCGTTGACGAACTCCAACTCAGTGGGGTCCACGTCCAGATACCCAGCGGCTATGCGCAGCACCTTCTCATTCATCTCTTGGGCAGCCTTGTACAGGGCGTTTCCGCCCATGAAGGTGCCACGGCTAGCAAATGTCCCACCTCCGTAGGGCATCATATCGGTATCGCCGTGATAGATGGTGACCCAGTCCAAGGGGACGCCCATACCTTGAGCACAAATCTGGGCCATGGCTGTCTCGTGGCCTTGCCCCAGCACCGTCAGGCCGAGATACACAGCTATTTGATTCGGGCCGGTGACTACGACGCGGGCCCCCTCGAACATGGGACCGGTGCCGGTGTTCTTGACGAAGCAACCGATGCCGATGCCGTGCCATTTGCCATCGATGAACTGGCCCTGCAGGTGCTTGATGCCGTCGTAGTTGATGCTCTCCAGCACGGTGTCCAGACCGGCGGGATAGTTGCCGCTATCGTAGACGATAGGGTCGTGGTCGGGCCGGGTGATGCCCATGGTATAGGGCATCTGTTCCGGTTGAATCAGGTTCTTATGACGCACCTCAACTGGGTCCAAGCCTAAGTCCTGGCACATTATGTCGACCATGCGCTCGCGGTAGAAGCAGGACTCGTAGCGGCCAGGAGCGCGGTAGGTACCCATGCCCGTCTTGTTGGTCAGCAGGCAGAGGGTGCGCCACTTGAAGTTGGGCACGTTATAGGGACCCAGCATGATGGAGGCAACGCCCGAGGTCACCAGTGCTCCGTGGGTGCGGACGTATGCGCCAATGCTACCCATGATGGTGGCGCGAAACCCAGTGATAGTGCCATCGCGCTTGGCGGCGATCTCAAGCTCGCAGGTGTGCTCCCGCGACTGATTGGCTGACACCAAGTGCTCTCGCCTGTCTTCGATCCACTTGACCGGTCGACCCAGCTTCATGGAGGCGAAGGGAATCAGGAAGTCCTCGGGATAGAACTCTCCGGTAATACCGAAGCCACCGCCCACGTCGCCCTCGATGAAGTGGATGCGATGCTCCGCCATTTGGAGCAGGTTGGCCAAAACGCCACGGTTGAAGTGGGGCACCTTGGTCTCGCCCCATACCGTCATCTCGTCGCGGCCGGAGTCGTAGGAGGCCAGCAAGCCACGGGTTTCCATGGGATTCCCAGTGTGCCGATGGGAGACGAACACCTCCTTGCGGGTGTACTCCGCCTCTTGGAAAGCAGCATCAGCATCGCCGAGGGCCATGGTGTAGTCAACGGCGGTGTTGGTGCCGTGCTGTTCGTGTAGCAGAACCTCGTCCTTCATTGCGTCTTCCATCTCGACCACCACCGGCAGGGGCTCATAGCGAACGTCCATGGCGTCGGCCCCGTCCTCCGCGAGGTAGCGGCTGTCGGCCACGATTACGGCCACCGGCTCGCCTACATGGCGCACCTTGTGGTCAATGGCCAGCGGGTGTTGCAGGAAGCGCTCCAAACCCTCCATGGGGACAAGCCGCATGGGTATCGGCTGCGGCTCGACGCTATCGACGATGTCCTGAGCGGTGAACACGGCCACCACACCAGGAATCGCCAGCGCCCGGCTCGTATCGATGGAGGTTATGCGGGCGTGAGCGTGGGGACTACGCAGTATGGAAGCATGCAGTAGGTGTTGCTGTTTGAAGTCGTCGGTGTATGTGGCGCGCCCGGTGAGAAACCGGACGTCCTCTTTGCGAGTCAATGGTGCGCCGATGTATGTTTGGGCCATGAGTCCTCCGCGAGAGTTGTCTGTTAGGTGTCGCCGATAAATGGCGAATGTAGCTAGGGGTCACACTAAAGGCGGCGGGTTGCCTTGTCAACCAATCCAGCCAGCAGGTAGAGTGGGGTGCGAATACGCCCCGGGAGTTGGTATGGGTACGTTCGCGGTAACTATCGGCGTCGGGCACATGATCTACGGGGACACGGTGGAAGTATTGGCGTTGGTCGATACAGGGGCTACCGATACCGTCCTTCCAGAGTCCTTGTTGGAACAGTTGCAGGTACAACCCGATAACAAGGTATTGTCGGTCCTCGGCAATGGTGACATAGAAGAGCTGGACGCTGGGCAGGTTCGAGTAGCCTATAACGGCCTTGAAAGGGTCTGCCCAGTCGTCTTCGGTGCCGAAGGCATCCACCTGTTGGGAGCAACCACCCTGGAGATATTCAGGCTGATTGTCGACCCAGTGAACCAAGTCTTGGCGCCAGCCCCGCCGATGCGAGCCCGGCCCTTCTGACCAAGGCTACCCCTTGCTCCTCGTCCGCGTCGCGCCTTCCCTAGACACCCCCCTATGCCATGCCTCCGTGCTGCCTTCTGTACAACCCCGTCATACCGGCGAAATCCCACATGCAACTGCTAGGCAGATTTTGCTGCGGACATGTCGCACCTATCCCAACCTTATTCCTCGAGGGGCAAGAGGCCATCCAGGGGTCTCCTTCGGTCGCAATGGCAACGACTGAAGAAGAATGCGCCTAGGGGTACTCCATTGTGATGTGCCCCTCAGCGGTCAGCGCATCATATTCTTCGCCTGAGTAGCCGAGGACCGTCTTGTAGACGTACTCGTTGTGCTCGCCTAGGCGCACGGGGCCACTGCGTATGTTGGGGTCGGTCTCCGACATGCGGAATGGGGCGCTGGGGTAGAGGTGGGTCCCGCAGTCCTGTTGGTAGGCTGGTTGGAAGAAGCCTCGGTCCTGCAGGTGAGGGTCTGCGTAGGCACCAGCTTGGTCTAGAATTGCGCCCGCAGGCACACCCGCTTCCTGTAGCAGATGCATCGCGGTCTCGGGGTCGTGCTGCCGCGCCCACTGGGCGATGTGCTCGTCCAGTGCGCCGTGATACTGGCGACGATCTTCGTGGGTGGCGAACTGAGGCTCGGCTGCCCACGAAGGGTGCCCAAGGACGCCACAGAAGGCCTGCCATTGCGCCTCGTCGAATATGCTGATGTTCACCCACTTGTCGTCGCCACGGCAGGGGTAGCAGCCCTGCAGGGCGTAGGGGTGACGATTACCCAGAGTCTCACCGACGCGCTCGTTCATGAAGTAGTCCATGAAATACTCGCCGAGATAAGGCAGGAAATTCTCCGACTGCGATACCTCGATGTACTGGCCCTGACCGGTGCGGCGAGCATGGTGAAGAGCTGCCATGGCGGCGAAGGCGGCTGAGGCTCCGGCGGCAGCGTCTGCGGAGAAGATGGGGCTTAATGCCGAGGCATCCATGTCGGTGTAGCCACGTAGGGAGTTATGTCCGGCCACTCCCTCGTTGTTCACACCCAAAGCGCGGTAGTTCCTGTAGGGGCCTGTGGTGCCGAAGGCCGGCATGCTGATCATCACGATGCCGGGATTGGCCGTCGATACGTGGTCGTAGGTCAGTTGCAGCTTCTCCAGCGTCTCAGGGACGTTGTTCTCGATGAATACGTCGCTGGCCTGCAACAGCCTCTGGGCTATTTCCTGGCCTGATGGAAGAGTGAGGTCTACCGTCATGCCCAGCTTGTTACGGGCGTGGGCGTTGAACAGAGGCCAACGGTTCCACGGACGTTCCCCCACCAGCCGGTCCGGCATCGCGCCGCCCCAGCCTCCCAAGGCATCGATGTACCCTTGGGAGGGTCGCGGAGTGGGGCCGCGTGTGAGGTAGGGTGAGTAGTTGGGCGATTCCATACGAATGATCTCGGCACCCAAGTCGCTGAGCAGCGCCGTGGCATAGGGCCCAGCCCACACGACTGTGAGGGCTGCCACGCGCACACCCTGTAGCGGAAGAGGCCGAAGTGTTGGGGCACTCAAATTGCGCCCTCGCTGCGCAGACGCTCCATGTCTGCGGGGCTGTACCCCAAGCCGGACAACACCTCCCCGGTATGCTGGCCAAGCCGCGGAGCGGGCTTCTCCAGACGCCACGGCGTGCTGCCCATGATGAAGGGTCGGGCCAGCATCCTCACGGAGCTTCCGTCGACCAACGGCATTTCAGAGAAGCAACCTCGTTCCTCGAAGACCGTGTCTTGAGCCAAGTCCTCCACGTTGTTCAGGGGACCGCTCACCACACGATAGGATTGGGCAATCTGCCATATATCCTGCTTGGTGTGGTCCATGCACCATGCTAGGAAGTGGGCATCGAATTCATCGCGCAGGTCAGGGTCGGCAGGGCCGTCGGGACCGTGCCAGCGGGGGTCTTCCATGAAGTCGGGGTAATCCAGCATGGCCCGGAAGGACTGGAACCGTCCTACCGGCGAGGCGAAGTCGTAGTAGCCATCCTGGCAGGGATAGACGCCCTGTGGGTAGTGGGTCGTTCCGGCGACGGTGCGTTTGGTGTTGATGCCAGCGTAGGCGTAGCCCACAAGGGCGGGCATACGGCGGTCTTGGCTGCCAGCTTGGGTCTCCATGATGGAAACGTCCACATGCTGGCCTACGCCTTGGTAGCGGGCTCCGAAGAAGGCCCCCATCGTTGCCACGGCAGCGATGGCGCCTGCTTGGTAGAGGCCCACCTTGCCTCCCAGCTTCAGAGGCTCGCGGTCGGGCAGGCCCGTGCTGCACATTTCCCCGCCCATGCCGTAGAAGATAATCTCGGAGCCTTTGTAGTCGCGGTACGGCCCCGACTGCCCGAAATTGGAGATGGAGGTCAGCACGACATTGGGGTTGGCAGCCTTGAGGGACGCATAGCCCAAGCCAAGGGAGTCCATGACGCCGGGGCGAAAGTTCTCCACCACGAGGTCCACTTGTTGAGCCAGGGTCAGGGCAATGTCACGACCTTGGGGATGTTTCAGGTTGAGTGCAATCCCACGCTTGTTGGTGTTGAGGTGGAGGAAGAGGCCGCTCTTCTCCGGATCGGGTCGGTCTTGGGAGAAGGGGCCGAGGCGTCGCGATGCCTCGCCCTGCAAGGGCTCCACCTTGATGACGTCGGCCCCGTAGTCAGCCAGCAGCTTGGTGCAATAAGGGCCCGCGGTGTAGTGGGTGAAGTCCAACACCCTCACGTCGCCCAAGGCGGTCTCCATGGCAGGACCTACCGGATCATGCCGTATACGTGCTCTGGGCGCACCACGACCACCGCGCGACGCTCATCTCGCATCACGCGGTCATACTCCTCATAGTCGGGGTGGTCGCCGCCACAGGCTTGGAAGCATTCGCGTAGCATGACCCGAAGTTCCTCGTGGTCGGTGTTGTCCCAACCGTGTATCTCAGCATCGCCCTCGACCACGACATAGCTGGACCAGTTGGGGTTTAGAGTAAGGACGGTGCAGCGGGGATTGCGCTTGAGGTTGGCGATCTTGGCGGTGCTGCCCCGGGCCACGAATGCTGCGCCTCCACGATAGGGCCCGCTAGATAAGATGCTCATCTGGCCTGCGCCGTTCTTTTTGGTGGTGGTCACCACCCCACGGTGGAAGGTCTGCATGAAGCGTGCTGCTTCTTCAAAGTCCATGGCTCTCCTTATGTCCGAGTGTCCGGCAAAGACGATGATGCGGGGTATGCCGGCTTATGTGTCACGGAGGGAGGGACGGATTTTCAACCTCTGCCACCCCCCTGAGGGGAAGGACGTATGCAACGCTTTCCTTGGGGCAGGAAGGGGGTTAGCGACTACATGAAGTGGGGTATCACTTCTTCTACCACACGCTTGAACTGGCCCTTCTGGTCCCAGGAGGGGAGGCGCAGGGTGATGTCGGTGGCCCCTAGGTCGACGAATCCTTGGATGCGGTCGATGCACTGCTGCGGGCTGCCCAGCGCCACCCAGTTCTCAATCTGGGCAGGGGTGTAGTCGGTGGTGTAATAGAGGTCGAGGTACTTCTTGGACTCGTTGAAGGCCGCTTCCCGGTCTTCGTTCACGTTGATGTTGAAGTAGAGGACGCAGGGCAGGTCTTCGAAGGAGCGTCCGAACTCACCAGCGTAGGAGCAGATGCGGTTCCTTACCTCGCCGAACTCCTCCTCGGAGGTGAAGGTGGTCATCCAGCCGTCGGCCATCTTGGCGACACGCTTCAGGGCCCGCTCGATGATGTGGGGTTTGCCGGTGCGCAGGCGTGGGTTGCTGACAATCCAGATGGGCGGAGGCTGCTGCACCGGCTTGGGCTGAATGAAAGCGCCTTCCAGATGGTGGAACTCGCCGTCAAAGTCGACGCTCTCTTCACTCCAGAGACGGCGCAGTATCTCGATGCTCTCCTCCATGCGTCGCGACCGATCGAGGGCCTTCATGCCCATGTTGCGGTACTCGATACGATGGTCCTGCTGGTCGAGGCTGCCTCCCATACAGGCGGCCATGATCATGCGTCCTTCGGATATCAGGTCGAGGCTGGCCCACTGGTGGGCCATCACGATGGGATTGCGGGAGGGGAATGTGGCCATGCAGGCAGGGCCAATGCGAACTTTTTTGGTGCGGGCTGCGATGGCCCCCATAAGCGTCATGGCCTCCAAGCGTGGCTTGGCCATAATGGAGTCGCCCACCCACACGTGCTCGAAAACCTCAGCAGCTTCGGCAGCCTCAGCCATGTTCAGAAGCTCGCTGGGCTGGGTCAGCCCCAGCAACACCCCGCGATTGGAAAGGGTCAACCCGAACCGGACTTTCTGCGTCATGATCACCTCGCAACCAGCTGTTGGCTACCCCCGTCCGAGGGTGTGCGTCCACGGTTGACCAATGTTATCACATCAGCAGATTATTCCACTCTAGGCCACATGTAAGCCACATGTTATCGTGGGCAGCCTGCTGAATGAGGCCAGATGTGAAACGAGCCGCTTTTATAGCGTTGGATGCGGCATCGGTTGTATCTGGCGTTGAAGTCTTTATAGCTGTACCCCGCCGCGTTTGCCGCGTGGTTGCTCCGAGTCCAGCTTGACTCAGATAGACCGTTCCCTGCCGCAACCCGCCGCTTGTGGGCACGCCACTGGCTTCAAACCCATCGGTACATTGCGTCGTTTCCGTTTTGGCGGCTTCCAAGCTAGAACGCAGACTGGAACAGGAGCTATCTCTGCAATCTATATGTTGCAAGAGTCCCTGCGAAAATATGGGACTTGGGTGACCTGTTGGAGTCGGGGTCCAGTACACGGGATGAGAATAGCACAAATGTACGGTTTAATCAAATGAGAATATCCCGATTCCACCCTCCTGCAGGAAGGCCTTGAGCATAGCTTGGGTCTGGCGCTGGTAGACAGGCCAGTAGGTGCGGAACTCCCGCAGGTGCCTGTCAGCTTCGTCCTCGGCATTGAACCGCCCTCCCATGAGGCGGTAGTCGTCCATCATTTCGCGGTTCCAGACCTGCAGCTCTTCGGGGGTGAGTTGGGGCTCGAACTGAAAGCCATAGCTGGTGCCATGGCGGTAGGCCATGGAGATGCGACGGTAGCCACCGTCCCGTAGCAGAATATCGCCCTCGGCTAGGCCCGTGCCCCCCGGCGGAACTGCAAAACAGTCGCCGTGGCAGGTGGGGACGAGCGGGACTTCCAGATTCCTAAAGACCGGGTCTTGGCCGCCTGTCGCGTTTATGTGTATCTTCCGCAGCCCGAACTGGTACCCGCCGGTAGCCTCCACAACACCGCCCAAAGTCTTGGACAGGAGTTGAGCGCCGAGGCAGACGGCGAAAATGGGGACGCCAGCGCCATGGGCCTCCGCCAGAAAGCGTTCCTCGGCCCGCAGGGCTGGATAGGGGTCGTTGGCCGAAGCTGGCCCGCCCAGCAGTATTAGGAGCTCAACCTCCCTGGGCGACGGGAGGGGTGGCTGGGCATCATGCAGTGCTTCGCCGTATAGCCCTAGCCCGCGAAAGCTGAAGCCTGCTTCTCGCAGGACCGCGCCGAAACTGCTCCCCAGCGTCTCGATGGGGGAGTGTTGGACGACCAGTGCGCGCTTCAAGGTCGTAGCCTCGCCTTTCGCCTCGCCCTCAGACGTCCCCGCACAAGGGAAGTCGCCTCCCCGTCAGCGGTGGGTTGGGACGGAGATGGGAGGGCTTCAACACAAGCGGCCTCCCAGCATGCATAGTCCACTGGATACCGGCTTTCGCCGGTATGACGATGGTTGGGTTCTCCCCCATTTCTGGTCCTTCTACTCTTGGAAGATGGCTTCCGGGAGGAAGGCGGAGACCACGAAGTTGGGGGTGTCCACGAGGTTGCTGATTTTCAGGTCGACGGCCACGCTGCAGATGATGTACGCCTGCTGGCGCGTGAAGCCGCGCTCTTGGAGTACGTCGATCATCTGGGCGAGGGCGTTGTGGGCGGCTAGGTTCAGGTCGCCGCTCTCGTTGGTGCCGTCGTCCCGTATGGGCATGCCCATGGTTGCGGTGAACTGCTGGGGGACGGCCCACACCGGGTTGAGGAAGTAGTCGCTGTGACTGAAGCGGGGGAAGCGGATGTTGCGTTCAGCAGCGACGCCCTCGTGCACCTTGAAGCGGACGGCAACAGTTGCGCCCATCTCAATGGCGGTGATGCAAGCCTCGCCGTCGCCTTGGGCGAAGTGACCGTCGCCCGCGGAGTAGAGACCGCCCTCCACTGCCACTGGGACGAACAGCTTGGACCGCTTCGTCAACTGCTTGACGTCGGCGTTGCCACAATTCTCGCGGGGAGGCTGGGTGCGCAGTCCCTCGGTAGCGGCCAGACCTGTGCCGGGCACCGCACCGTCGGGGTTGGGCAGAGAAGCCTCGCCGCCACGGGCTACCAAGTCTGCCTCTCGCTGGTTCCACTGGCGCACCTGTTCCTCTGAAGGGGCGAGGCCAGCAGTCCCCATGAACGGACCGCCGGGGATGCGTACCCCGGGCACTTGGGGCGAGGTTGCCCAGCCATCTTTGATCTCCCAGTGGGCAAGGAAGGTCTCCTCGAACAGATCTCTGAGATAGCCCCTGCCCGGCGTGAACCGGGTGAAGCCATACGCCTGGGGCAGAATATCGAGGTACTCAATCTCCAGCAGATCGCCGGGCTTGGCCCCCTTGACGTAGACCGGACCGGTAAGCGGATGCACCGCACCACGGTCCATAGTGGCCATGTCCTCGATGGTGCTGGCCCAAGTGGTCTGCCCGTCGGAGGCATCCCGGGTTTCCAGGACAACCTCCTCGCCTTCCTCAACCTCCACCACCGGGGTGAGGTCGTAGTGCCAGCGGTTGTGCCCCTTGTGGGGCTCCTCTTTGAGTCTCTTGGAGCGGTCAATCTCGATGCTCTGCATGATCGCCTCCTTGTCAGTGGAAGGCAAATTATATCCTATCCCGCGGAATACTATGTGGAGACCACAGTGACTGTGTCGGAAGTAGGGCACTGGGGGGGAGATTGTGTTAACTGTTTGGTCGAGATACTATTAAGTCACGTTGACCAATTGGACCAATTGGTCCAATTAGTCGGCGGAGTTGGAGGTGTGACCAATGACCAAGAGAGTGAGCGCAGCACAGGCCAAGGCGCAACTTTCGGCGTTGTCAGCGGAGGTGGCCCATGGAGGTCAGCCCGTGGTGATTGAACGCCGTGGTAAGCCATTGGTGGCGTTGGTCAGCATGGCGGACTTGGAGTTCTTGGGACAAGACCGCACCACTTCAGCACGGCCCCAAGGAGCCCTTGCCCTAGTTGGGGCTTGGCGAGAAGTGCACGATGAGGAATTGGAATCCCTGATTAAGAATATCTATGCCTGCCGGGAGAACGACGCAGGGCGCCCGGTAGAACTTGAAGTCTGATGTACCTTCTCGACACCGATATCCTGAGCAACCTTCTGAAAAGGGCTCCGTCTACAACCTTGATTGCCAAGCTGGCGTCAGTACCGCCGGAACTCCAGTTTACATCCAGCATCACTCTAGGGGAGTTGATGTACGGCGCCTACAAGCTGCGAACAGGCTCAGAACTCCTCCTTGAACGGCTACACGGGAGGCTCCTGCCAAATCTCCCGGTGCTTCCCTTTGACGAGGCTGCTGCACGCCGATACGGCGAGGTGAGAGCCGAGCTGGAACGCCAAGGCACGCCGCTAGGGGATGCCGACCTCCGGATCGGTGCTATAGCACTGGCACGCGGTCTTACGGTAGTCACAGGAAACGTCCGGCACTTCCGGAGAATCCCCCAGCTACCGATAGAGAATTGGCTGCAAGAGTGACGTTCACCTTGGGACCGACAGGGTAGTTGTGAGCTGGTTCCCTCTCTCCATTAGCTAGGCGATTAGGCAGTGCCTAGAACTCCGGCGCAAGGCTCACACCCAGAGTCGCCTCGCACCAAGCCGCCACCGCAAACATCCGCTTTTCTTCCAGCGAACCCGTTGCTAGGGTGACCCCCAAGGGCAGCCCATTGGCGCTCAAGCCTGACGGCACGTTGATGGTGGGCATTCCGGCAAAGGTCCAAGGCACTTGCAACACTGGGTCGCCGGTGGTGGAAGTGTCTGGGGCTTCCGATGGGGCCGTGGGAACTATCAGAGCGTCGTAACGGGCTGCAACTTCGTTCAGCTCACGAGAGACAACGCGACGGAGGCGCGAGGCCTGCAGGTAGCGCGGGCCAGGCACCAGCATACCCATTTCGATGTTGGCCCGGATGTTGGGGCTGTAGTCGTCCTTGTGGTCGCGGAAGACCTCCTCATGGTACGCCGCGCACTCAGTGTTGCTTAGGACGCGGTGTGCGCCGGAGACATAGCTGAAGCTGGGCGGAGCCTCGACTTCCTCGATGGTTGCCCCAGCCGAGGCCAACTTCTGCACCGCGGAATCAGTGTGGGCCCGCACCTCGTCGTCGCAATGCTCGTAGAAGTACTGGCGCATCAGGCCCAGTCGCGGTGGAGTTTGCTGGCGCGACAAGGCTGCCATGTAGTCAGGCACAGGGGCGAGGGAGGAGCTGGGGTCGTCGGGGTCGTATCCGGCCAGGACCCCCAGCATGAGGGCGGCATCGCGCACGGTGCGCACCAAGACACCCACATGGTCCAGCGACCACGCCACCGGAATCACGCCTGCGCGGCTTATGCGTCCGTAGGTCGCCTTGAGACCGACGATGCCGTTGTAAGCGGCAGGGCGCACTGTCGATCCCGCAGTCTGCGAACCCAAGGCTACGGCGCACATGCGGGAGGCCACGGCCACGCAGGAGCCGCTGCTGGAGCCTCCAGCTGTATGGTCGGGGTGGTAGGGATTGACGGCAATGGATGGGTCGGAAGTGGCGAACTCGGTGGTCATGGCCTTGCCGAGAACGATGCCCCCCGCTTCCTTCATCTTGCGGACGCTGGTGGCGTCGAAATCGGGGACGAAATCGGCGTACACCTTGGAGTTGGCCGTGGTCTTCATGCCTGCGGTGTAGTAGATATCCTTCAGACCCACGGGGACGCCGTGCATTGGACCCAGTATGTGACCTTGGGTCACCTCTTCTTCCCTCTGACGGGCGTGCAGCAGCACGTCCTCGCGGTCGATGGTGATCCATGCGTTCAGGCGCTCGAGGGAGTCGATTCGTTCCAGCAGGGACTGGGCCAAGGCCACTGGCGAGAGGCTGCCATTGCGCACCTGCTCTGCTGCTTCTGCTACGTCAAGTTCAAATGGTTCAGGCAATGCTCACCCCCGTTATCGTCCGTTCATTGACGCCGGTCGTTGAAGTTGTGCATGTGGCGGCCATTATAGCTGCCGAGCCACCCGTGTCATACCTGCGCCTTGCCACCACACTTGGCTACAGGTATCCTTGGAATGCACCTTGCAGCCTTACTGTGAGGCATCTACGCCAACGAGGAATAGCGGATTTGCGGGTCGTCAGGATATACACTGGGAGCGACGGCGAAAGCCATATCGAGGACCTGGACCCGGACGTTGCGCCGGATTTCCAGTCGCCCAGAGTGGCCACCAAGGTCTCACTGACCCGTATGCCCCAAGGTCGGTATCTGGACTTCCACCCTGCTCCGGAACGCCGTTGGTCGGTGAACATAGCGGGCGAGGTGGAGATCGGCTTGGGCGACGGGAGCTTTCACCGCTTCGGGGTCGGCGATTTACGACTGATGGAAGACACCACAGGACGCGGCCATAACACCCGTGCCCTGCAGGACACCGCATGGCTGATGGTGACGGTGGACCCCGAACTGATAGTTGACGGGCCTGAGAGATTAGCCTAGCTCCTATATTCGGGCATCCTAGAGCGTGACCGGTTATGCTCTAAGGCCCGAGTCACTGTGGGAATAGACGAGGACACCCCGGCGGGCGAAAGCCTCACGGAATAAGACAACAAGACCATCGAGAAAAAAATAAGGAGACGACACGTGGGCATACACCGCATGTACACCGGAAGCGACGGCGAGACCCATATTGAGGAGTTGCCGCTGGAGTCCCATCCAGAGTTCGGCAACCTGCAGAACGTCAAGGGGATGCGCATCCAGCGCACCGAAGGCGGACGGTTCATCGATTGGCATCCCGCTCCCGACAAGCGTTGGCTGATAATACTTTCGGGAGACATGGAGATCGGCTTGGGCGACGGCACCACGCACCAGTTCCATGCTGGCGACATCCGGCTCATCGAAGACGTTACAGGTCACGGCCATACCACCCGTTACCTCACCACGAATATCTCGGCGGTCATGCCTCTGGCCGACTAAGGCTCCGACGGACCAGTTGACGACAGAAGTCAGTACAGCAGAGTTCAACAACACGGACCATTGAAGGGGGAGACGTTGGGCATTTACAGGTGTTATAGCGGAAACGATGGAGAGAGCCATCTGGAGCAGCTGGATTTCGACAGCAATGCTGCGCTCCAAGAGTTACAGAAGTCGGAAGGCCTGAGCTTTCGGAGGCCGGGAGTGGGCGGACCTGCGCCGGGCATCGTGAATGACGCCGACGGGTTCCACTGCGCTCCCACGCCCCGCTGGAGCGTCATCCTGCAGGGTAGCGCCGTAGTCGGCTTGGGCGATGGCAGCAAGCACGACTTTGGCGTCGGCGACATCATCCTGTTCGAGGACCTCACGGGCCACGGCCACCAGTCCACTTGGAATGATGTGATTCTGGCAACGAACGTCATGGACGCGTAGCGGAATCTCCATAGCAAACTCAGCATACAACCGCAGGGGCAGCCAGCGTGGCTGCGCCTCACGGAGGGCGATTTGGGAATCTACAGGACTTACGCCGGAGACGACGGCGAGAGCCATATCGAAGAACTGGAATTCTCGCAACACCCCGAGCTGGGAGACCTGCAACTGCTACAGGGGTTGCGATTGAGGCAACCCCAGGCGCAGCAGCACCCGCCGGGAGACCCGCGCGCCTTTCACAACGCCCCCCAACGCCAGTGGGTTGTCATCGTGGAGGGACGGGCCACGGTTGGGCTGGGCGACGGCAACACCCACGACTTCCAGAAGGGCGACATGGTCCTCTTTGAGGACGTGACGGGCCACGGCCACACCATCAATTGGCCCGACCCATCCATGCTGTGTGTGATGCCCCTACTGAACCAGTAGCGACCAACATATCCTTGCCCCATGGAGGGATCGAACAAGACTCTCTCCCATCGGAGGGGACGGAACTGCCTTCCCTATAGATGGGGACGTAACCAATCCCTTCCCCCTTGAGGGGGGGAAGGTTAGGATGGGGGTGACATCTTGGGAAATTACCGCGTTTACGCCGGAGATGACGGTCAGAGCCATCTCGCAGAGTTCAATCTCTCAGAACGCCCGGACCTGACCAACACTGACCAGATTCGCGGGCTGCAGATACGTCCGCCCAGCTCACGCAACGCACAGGAGGCCGCTGGCCTAGCCGAGTTCCACAACGCACCGAACCGGCGCCTCGCCACATGGCTCGCAGGCCACACCGAGGTCGGCCTAGGCGACGGGAGCACCCACCGCTTCGGCCCCGGCGATTTGGTGATATTCGAGGACACCACCGGCCAAGGCCACACCACGAGGGTGAGCGAGGATACGATCACGGTGTTTGTTTTGTTGCCGGATTAGGCGTCCGAACGCCTCACCGCCATCATCCTCCTCCCTAGTTCGACATGAAGGGTGGTCTGGGGCCGGATGGCCGACACTCCGAACTAGCCTGAGCTACGGTATCTGAACACTTGACCTGGCCGAACGATCAGAAATACTTCTGGCGAACCAGTTCGTTCACAGGCCCTTGAAGCTCCGCCAAAAGACTCTCATCAATGGTGTCGGTCCACCAGTGAGCAATGTCATTCCTGTAGTTGGTCAATTCCTGCAGGGTCTTCTTCCCCGCCACGATTACGGTGTCGCGCTCGATATCTCCTTGGTAACCAAGACACTTCCGCGCCGAATCCTGTAAAGCTTGCCAAAGCTGCAAGTAATGAAGTCGCTGGTAAGCATCATCCTTGTACTCATCTCTGTACATGGAGTTGACCAAGAGGGCCATGTGCGGAGTACCGATATCTGGTGTCATAGCTGCAATTGCTTGCTTTATATCAGCTACCCTGTTTCTGTATGCCAAGACATCCATGGGTCGCCCTACCTTTAATCTTGCCGAAAATGTGACCCGGGACATCATTACCCACTGGCCGTCATCGGTCACTAGACAACTCTGATCCACGTACCTAGGTATCGGATCCGTTACCCGCTGACTAGCTCGGACGCCCGCCAAGACCAAATTCACTTCTAGCTGATTGTTGGGTATTTCGGGCCACGCTCCATCAATGGTGGCCTCAGCGATTATGAACTTCTCCCCTACCCTACCGCCCACGAGCATTGGTACCTCTTCACCATCTTCGAAGATTACTTCGTCTACCAGGCAACATTCGCCATTGACCATCGCCACAGGTGTCAACTGGCTGGACTCCTCGATGACCAAGAACACAGGAGCTTGGCCGTTTTGTTGCAGTGTAATCTTCTCATAAGTTTCTCTGCCTGCATGTCGCAAGCTGATGCTTATGGCGTAGTGATTACTGTAGGTAGAACTTTCGAAGTAGGACGTCAAATCTGAAACTACACATGCGCGGACCGAAGCAGACGCATAGACCTCATAGTGCGTCTCATCACGATCAGGATGGAAATCAATCGGAAACTCGAAAATCTGTGTATGACAATAGCCACTGATTGTGCAACGGAACTCTCTACCCCCTAAACCCGAGTACATGCCCTGCACTCCGGATAGCGTAATGTGTGTTTCCGAAGAACTGGGTTCTAGAGACTTCTGCCGATCCGCTACCGTCCGACCCGCTCTGGTTGGTCGATTCCTTCCGGCCTTTCGTTTCTTCCTGCCCATTGTGAATTCACTCTTCTTGGAATTGCCATTCTGGTTTTGCCTCCGGTGACTCAAAGACAATAAGCACCGCCTACCAACTATCCCAGCAGCGGCAACACTTCCCGGTGCAGTCTTTCCAACTGCGACACGTCGGGGTGGGGGAAGCCCAGGAGCACCAGGTTGACCCCACTTTCGACGTAGGTGTTGATGTAGTCGGCGCATTCTTGGGGGGTGCCCATGGCGCAGAGGTTGTCTACGTCGTATTGGGGGCCGTAGTAGCCGGTGAGGGTGGGGAATAGGCGCTCACGTGAGCGCTCTCGGTTGTCGTCTATCGAGGTGTAGATGATTTTCCCGAGAGGACGGTCGTTCCAGTCGCGGCCTGCATCGGCGGCATAGCCAACAATGGTCTCGCACCGCTGGCGCATTTCATCCGGCGATCCGGCCCCGCCGTTGATCCAGCCATCGGATTGCACGCCCGCGCGGCGCAGGGCGGCGTCCGACGTGCCAGCCAGCAGCAGCGGAATACCTCCCGCTTGCACCGGACGCATCGCCAGCGACACGTTCTCCAACTGGAAATGACGGCCTTGGTGCGAGACCGAGTCCTCGGTCCACAAGCGTGGTAGCAGGCTCAACGTCTCCTCGTAGCGTCCCATTCGCCTGCCCATGGGGATGCCCATGGCTTCGAATTCCGCTGGCTGTCCTCCAAGGGAGAGGCCGAAGTTCATCCGCCCACCTGACAGGTAGTCGACACTGGCCACGTCGTTGGCCAGCGCGACGGGGTGGCGCAGCGAAGCAAGCACCACTGCCGTGCCTAGGCGAATGCGAGTGGTGGCCGCCGCCGCAGTCGCCAGCATGGTGAAGGGCTGCACCACTCTCACGCGGTGCAGCACTCGTTCCGTCGCCCAAATCGAGTGGAAGCCCATCTCATCGGCTGCGCGGAAGAAACTGGTGAACTCGTCAGGGCGTGGGAGGTCGCCCGGAAAGGCGCTGGGTACAAGAAGACCCACGTTGGGAGCTGCGGCCATTGGTATCCTCCATCTTATGGCGAGTGTTCATGGTAAGCGGTCAGGCCATTATACCCGGTGTCTCAGTTGACCCATTCCCCAGCATGTGTCGATAATGCACGGGCCGTTTCACAAGCCATCCAAACGTGGCTGCCATTCGCGGCGGCACTAACTCAGTCACAGGAGAAATATCGATGACCAGTTCGGGAAAGATCACCGGAAGTCACCTCATCGCCCAAGCCCTCAAGCTGGAGGGCGTGCACAACGTCTTCACTCTAGCTGGCGACCACATTCTGCCGGTGCTGGACGTGATGAGCGATCTGGACTTCCGGTTCATCGACACCCGCCACGAGCAGGCCGCAGTACACATGGCCGACTCTTGGGGGCGGATCACACGTCAGCCCGGTGTCTGCATGTACACCACACCTGGGTTCGCCAACGCCATTCCGGGGCTGGCCCACGCCATGCATAGCGAGAGCCCGGTGATATCCATCGCCGGTTCCGCCGAGTTCAGCCAGTTGGGCAAGGGGGCCATGCAGGAGATACCCCAAGTGGAGATGGCGGCCCCTGTCACCAAGGCCTCTTGGATGGTACAGGATGCCCGGCGTATTCCTGAGTTCATCGCCCGTGCCATGCGCACCGCTTATAGCGGGCGTCGCGGGCCTGTTCACCTGACCATACCCATGGACATCCAAGAGCAGGAGGTGGACGAGGAGGATATCGTCGTCTACAACCCCCGCGAGTACCGCGCCGACGAGGACGTTTACGCCAACCCGGAACTGGTGCGTCGGGCCATCGGCCTGCTGCGCCAAGCCCAGCGACCCTTGGTGGTTGCCTCCGGTCCGGCAACCCACCGTGGCTCAGGGTCATTTCTTGAGAAGTTTATCGAAACCACCCGCCTGCCCCTCATGACCGAGGAGCACGCGCGTGGACTGGTCTCCGACGACCATCCCTATTGCTATGGGTTCTTCGACCAAGGCCTGAATGACGCGGCCCGCCTGCTGCGTGAGGCCGACGTCGTCGTGATGCTGGGCCGAAAGCAGGACTACAGCATCCGATACGCCCAGCCACCCACCATCGCCGCCAATGCATCCATCATCCAAATCGACCCCTCGGCCGCGGAAATCGGACGCAACCGAGGCGTGGCAGTGGGCATCGTGGGAGATGTCGCCAGTGTCGTTGACCAGATGACCGAGGAGGCCTCCAAGCACACTTGGACCGACCTGCCTTGGCTGGGCCGTCTCAAGGAGGCGCAGGATGCCCAAGCCGAGCGCGTCAACAGCATGGCTGTGGAGGCCACGCCGATGCATGCCACCTACGTCCACAAGACGGTGGGCCCCATGCTCAGCCCCGACGACATTCTGGTGTTCGATGGTGGCGACTTCTGCCACTGGGGCCGCGCCTATCATCCTGCCAAGCGGGATGCTGGCTGGCTTTACATCCCGTCCTTAGGCATGCTGGGCTCGGCGATACCCACGGCCCTCGCCGCCAAGGTGGCCTTCCCTGATAGCCGGGTGGTCTGTTTCAACGGCGACGGCTCCTTCGGCTTCAACGCCATGGAGATTGACACCGCGGTGCGTCACCAGATAGCGGTGAAGATGATATTGGGCAACGACGCTGCATGGGGCATCGACCGCCAGATACAAATCGGCCTCTATGGTCGCCCCGTGGCCACAGACCTGCTGCCCCAGCGCTACGACCTGATTGCCCAAGGCTTGGGCGCACACAGCGAGATCGTGGAGCGCCCCGAGGACTTGGTGCCCGCAGTGCAACGGGCCTTCGACGCCCCCGGCCCAGCACTGGTCAACGTGATGGTGGACCGGGCCATCAGCCCACGAGCGCAGGCGGCGATCAACCGACGACGAGCGGGGTAGGCGTGTCTGAGGCCATGACAATCGCGGTAACCGAAGATACGCTTACTGCCGAGTTGTCGGATGGAAGAACCATCTCGGTCCCGTTGGCTTGGTATCCCCGTCTGGTGTACGCAACGCCTCAGGAGAGGAGCAATTGGGATCTGATTGGAGGCGGGCAAGGGATTCACTGGCCCAATTTGGACGAGGACATCAGCATAGAGGGCTTGCTCGCAGGTCAAAAGTCGGGGGAAAGCCACCGGTCTTTCCAGCAATGGCTTGAGGCGAAAAAGGCGAGGCGGGGGCTCACGCTGAACGAACTCACCGACTACGAAGAGAAACGACAACGGGGGTCTGATGGCCAGTAGGCGTAAAGCACCCGAAGGCTGGAAGCTGGTGTGTTAGGGAAAGTGTTGGGCAACGACGCTGCGAGATATAGACCGACCTCTGGGGCCGTTGGATCAGCAGTTTCTGCGATTCACTCGGGGGCTGGTGTTCGCTCTTCGAGTGAGTGCCAGTAAACGGCCCCGGATTCCACGGCTTCCTCCGCCTCTCTGTCGTTTCTCATGCTGGCCATTGCCGCCTGCGCCGTCTTCCCGGTGAATCGGGTAATGAGTTCCGCGTTGCGGATGGCTCTGACCAGTTCCCTCCGGTCTGCCGTATAGGAAATCTCCATGACAACGTACTTGGTGTCCGTCCCGTCTCTGGCCTCAATCACCAAGTCGGCGTTTCGGAAGCTCCGGAGAGTGCCTCTGTCCAGATTGCCTCCCGCCATCTGACTCAGGTCCTCTCTGGAGAGGGTGCGGATGTAATCCAACCCTATGTCGGAGGCAATTCCGATGGCATCCTGAATGGTTCGCACCCTAGCATACTCTACCTGGAGGGCGCCCATGTCGCCTTCCATACGATCGAAACGGGCGTCAACACGGTCGAAACGGGCGTCAACATTCTTGTTCCAAGCCTTTTGCCCCTCATTGAAAGCCGCCTGTAGTTGAGTGAACGCTTCAAACTTAACCGGGAGCTCAAGCAGCTCGTCGCTCAGAATGCGGGCACGGACAGCCTCTCGCCACGAGGAATTGGCGTCCAAGGCTTTGAGAAAGTCGTCTAGAGAGTTGATAGTCGTCACGAGGGAATTATACTCTTTCCCCTGGCTTGTCGCTGGCTGGCTTTCGTGACGCCCCATGCCCCGCATTGGGCACCGTGATGGTGGGCCGCGCCGTCAGCCCACCTGCAGAGGCGGCGATTAACAGGCGCCTGGTGGGGTGGGTAGACTAAACGACTTCCATCACTCTGACGTCCGAGACGACGTAATCATACCGCTCGAAGAAGGTTGACCACTTGTCTGGATTCTCGTTGTAGCTTCGTATCCAACTTACGATTCCGTTGGGCAATACATCCAAGAGGAAGAGCGCACTATGAAAGCTCTTACCTGTTTCATCATCGAAGGGCAAGCCGTCGTTGACTGGAGCGACGTAAGGGAACAGCCTTTTGGCTTTACCAGATGATACTTTTCGCGATTCCAGATTCGTCATATGGACAAGGGAGTTCCGCAACTCCCACAATTCTTGGGACGTGGCCCCCAATTTATCAAGGTCACAATATCTGTCTAACCATTTGGTGAACGAGTCTCTGTCATTGCCCGAGTCGATATAGGCGAGTGAATCGACCATGCAGAATAACAGCTTAAGCGCAGAGACGTATTTCTTTGCATTCCAGAGTATCTTGATGGCATCAAGAAAATCATCCCTAAGTAGTCTGTTAAGATCAAGTCCGCCCTCGGCCATATAGGTCTCCAAGTAGTCGAGTCCATGCGACGACATCACGCTCCCATTCTTGATGGTCATTGCCCTCTTGGACACCCATCCATAGCATGTCTCTTAGAATAGCAGGTCACGCATTTCGTAAGTAGTCGCGTTAGAAACGCCTACCCCTCCGCCACGACCTGATTCCGCAACACCCCAATATCACTGATCTCCACCTCAATCACATCGCCCGGCACCATGTCGCCGTCGGCGCCTTGGGTGCCCATCCATATGACGTCGCCTGGGTAGAGGGTCATGTACTTGGTGAGCTCGTGTATCCAAGTGGCGGCGTCCCATATCTGCTCGGAGGAAGAGAAGTCCTCCAGCACCTCGCCGTTGTGGCGCACGATGATGCGGAATTTGGTGGGGTCGAGGTCGGTGACAATCCAGGGGCCTAGCGGTTTGAAGGTGTCGGCGTTCTTGCAGCGCCACAGGGTGCGGTCGGTCTGTTGCCATACGCGCTGGCTTACGTCGTTGCCAATGGTGTAGCCGAACACGTAATCAAGGGCCTCCTCTTTGGAGATGCGCTTGGCCTGCCTGCCTATGACCACTGCCAATTGGCCCTCGGGCTGCACCGCACCAGAGGAGTCCTTGGGGATGACGATGTTGTCGCCATGGCCGATGAGGGCGTTGACCGCCCGTTGGTTGGGCGAAGGGGCAACGGGGTACCGCGGCTCCTCGCCACGCCGCGCCGCCATACCCTCCACATGGCCCCGGTGGTTGGGGCCGGCCGCCCAGAAGTTGGCGGGAACCACGGGCGGCAGAAGCTTCACCGCGTCCAGCCTGTGGGTCACGCCGGTACCGGCATTCTCGCCCCACGGTGTACCCGACACCTCGATGACTGTGTCGCTCTCGACGATGCCGTGGGAGACTGTCTCACCCGCTTGGAAACGACACCACTTTACGCTCATGTGTTACTCCTCACGTACTATCGGGTTACGCAGGATGCCGATGTTGGAGATTTCGACCTCCACTGTATCGCCACCCTTGATGTTCTCGGGGATGCCGTCGGTGCCAAGCCACATGATGTCGCCCGCTTGGATAGTGTTGTACTTGCTGACCTCGCTGATGAAGGTGGGCGCGTCGAAAATCATGTTGCCGGTGGCGAAGTCCTCGGTGACTCGCCCGTTGACTCGGACGACGGTCCGTAGCTGATCGGGGACCAAGCCGGTGACGATCCAAGGGCCCATGGGTTTGAAGGTGTCGGAGTTCTTGGCGCGCCACAGGGTGCGGTCGTTGCGCTGCCAGACACGCTCGCTGATGTCGTTGCCAATGGTCCAGCCGAACACGTAGTCCAAGGCATCTTCGGGGGATACATTGCGACACGTCTTGCCGAACACCGCCACCAGTTCGCCCTCGTACTGCACCTCATCATGGGCATCCTTGGGGATGACGATGGTCTCTTCGTGGGCAATCAGGGCGTTGTTGGCCCGGTAGCCGATGTCGGCCCGTGGCGGGAAGGAGGGCTCACGGTTGAGCAGGGCGGCCATCTTGAGGACATGGTCGCGGTAGTTAACGCCTGCGCAGTAGAAGGTCTCCGGTATCACCGGGACCAGCAGCTTCACATCGTCGAGCTTGCGGGTATTGCCAGTGCGAGCATGTTCCTGCCATGGTATGCCTGACACCTCTATGACCGTATCGTCTTCGACTATGCCGTAGGAAATCGTCTCGCCTGCTTGGAAGCGGCACCAGATCATGATTCCTCCTCGTTATGTTCAATCTGTTATGTTCAGTGGTATCGGTTGGGGTCAGCGGGCGCATTCTGGCATCAGCCCTGTAAGGGGTCAAGCGACACATCACTGACATTCTCGTCTTGCCCATCCGCCCTCCCGCTGCTAGGCTGAGGCATGTCCAACCAACGCCCCGGCCCAACGCCGATAGAAGGCAGACACATGATGGTCGGCGCTGGAAAACCCGCGAGGGGGGCTGCTTCGCAGCCGAAGACCGGGGATGGCACAGTGTGCCAGCTACGAGCCAGCTACGACGATGTCACAAATGTCACACATCTCAGCTACGAAGAACACTTTTCCAGATACGACCAGTGTGCCATCCAGCTACGAGGCCGCCTCACATGTGCACCGCCTCAGCTACAAATCCCCCCGAACCCAGCACACGAGTGTGCTACTAGGCGGAGCCCCTCTGACTGCTGCCCGCCCTGGCTGCTGCCCGCCCTGGCTGCTGCCCGCCCTGGCTGCTGCCGGCCCTGACTGCGTTATGACTAACCGGAATACGGCCAATTCTATGGACGAACAACTGCTCAGCGGCATACGGGTTTTGGACCTGAGCCAGGGTATCGCTGGGCCGTATATGACCCGGCTGATGGCTGGTCTAGGGGCCGACGTGGTAAAAGTGGAACCCCCTTCAGGCGACCCATCGCGACGGGCTGGGCCGTTCCCTGATCACATCCCCCACCGCGAGAAGAGCGCTCTCTATCTCTACCTCAACACCTCCAAGCAGGGCGTCACACTCGACATCGGAACGACCACCGGACGCGACCTGCTGCTGCACTTGGCGAAGGGCGTTGACTTGGTGGTGGAGACCTACCGGCCCGGCACTTTAGACGAGTTGGGGTTGGGCTACGACGGTCTGGCTGAGGTCAACCCGCGCGTGGTACTCACCTCCATCACGCCCTTCGGTCAGAACGGCCCCTATAGCCAGCTTCCCGCAGAAGAACTGACTCTCTATGCCATGTCCGGACTGATGTACCTGACTGGGGAGCCAGATGAGGAACCTCTGAAGGAGGGCCCGGCCGTCACGCAGTACGGGGCCGGACAGATGGCGCTCGTCGGCACGCTGGCGGCCTTGTGGCAAGCCGACGCGACCGGCGAGGGGCAGCATGTGGACGTCTCCATGGCCGAGAACAACACCGCCATACTGGAGAATGCCGTGGCCGCCTACAGCTACACCGGACGCGTCGTGCCCCGCACCGGCAATCGCGGCTACGGTCGGGCGGCTTGGGGCATCTACCCCTGCCGCGACGGCTACGTGGGTGTCATCGCCGGGCCTGACAGACGCTGGCCTGCCATGGTGGACCTGACGGGCATCCCGGAGTTGGGAGACCCACGCTTTGCCAGTCGCCGCGGGCGCTTGGACTACGCTGACGAGATTGACGCCTACCTGATGCCGTGGATGCTGGACCACGACAAGGAAGACATCTTCACCCGCGCCCAAGAGTTGGGGCTGGCGTTCTCGTACGTTGCAACACCCCAAGACCTGCTGCACAACGTGCAACTGGAGGCCCGAAACTACTTCAGCAACGTGGAACACCCCGAAGCTGGGGATTACACATACCCCGGCCTTCCCTTTCGTGTCAGCGACTCCTCGTGGGAGCTACGCTCTGCCCCCACTCTCGGACAGCACAATCACGAGGTATTCTGCGAGGGTTTGGGGTTATCAGACGCCGAGTTGGTGCAACTTCGCGCCAGCGGGGTCATATAGTGGCAGCGCGGATGAGGCCACCGCTGGAAGGCGTCCGTATCCTGGACCTGTCCGTCATTTGGGCGGGGCCGTATGCCACGAGGCTACTAGCTGACCTCGGCGCAGAGGTCATCAAGGTGGAGGCCCTGAGCTTTTACGACATCCAGAGGGGCCCGGTGGCTCCGACCCGTGGTCATATCAACCTGAATTACCCCGACGGCGACCCCGGCGACGAGCCGTGGAACCGCAGCGCATGGTTCAACACCCTGCACATCAACAAGCTGGATGTCACCCTCGACTTGGTGGAGGAAACGGGGCGCGACCTGCTGATGCGCATAGCCACGGTCAGCGATGTGGTCATCGAGAACTTCCGCTATGGCATACGCGAGAAGAGGCTGGGCCTCAGCTATGAGAGGCTACAAGAGGCGCGGCCTGACATTATACTTGTCTCCATGCCAGCGTTCGGCAACTCCGGCCCGTGGCGTGGCTATGCCCAGTACGGGATCGGGCAGGAAATGCTGGCGGGCTTCCCCTCCATGACAGGCCACTCGCCGGACCAACCTGCCAAGTCGGGGATCAATCACGGCGACCCCATCACTGGCACCCATGCCGCGAGCGCCATTTTGGCTGCTCTGCTACGACGCCGACGCACCGGTCGGGGTGCGTTCATCGACCTCTCGCAGCAGGAATCGACCATCAACTTCGTGGGCGAGCACCTGTTGGGGTACCAGATGACTGGCGAAAACCCTCAGCCGATGGGCAACAGCCATCCGGCCATTGCTCCCCACGGGGTTTTCCCCTGCCGGGGTGATGACCGCTGGGTGGCCATAGCAGCCAGCAACGACACACAGTGGAAGGCCCTCTGCGACTGCATGGGCCAACCCGAACTGGCCCAGCAGCCCGACTACGCAGACGCTCCCAGCCGCTGGGACAACCGCGAGGCACTGGCATCAATCATCAGCGCGTGGACCCGGGAGCACGACGCCCAAGAATTGGCGTCCCGACTGCAGGCCACCGGTGCACCCGCTGCGCCGGTCAACTCACCACGGGAGTTGTTCCAAGACCCCCACTACCAGGCCCGCGAGTTCTTTGAATCAGTGGACCACCCTGCCACCGGCCCCCGCGACTACCCCGGCTTCCCGTTCCGCCTCTCGAAGAGCGAGATGGAGGTGCGAAGGCCAGCCCCGACTCTAGGAGAGCACAACCGCGAGGTGCTGGGCGGACTGCTGGGGCTGACCGATGAAGCGCTGAGAGAGCTGGAGGAGGCGGGTATAATTGGCACCAAGCCATACGAGACCGAGCGGTCCCGGTCTCTGGGATAGAATAACGGCCCTTAGTCCCTCCCTGATGCTTCCTTTAGGACGACGGACCACAGAATTCTAGAATCGCCGCCAGAGGGAGCACTATGACTACAGTGACGACATATAGGGAAGCGAGTCACGAGCTTATCGCACTCGCGCAAGCCGAGTTCCAGGCTGGCGACCTACGCCAAGCCTCGGAGAAGGGGTGGGGCGCAGCCGCACAAATCGTGAAGGCTGTAGGCCAATACCGGGGATGGGACCACGGGGGCCATGGATTGTTGTACGGCATCGTCGGCAACATTGTGAGAGAGACGGGCGACCGCCAAGTACGCGATCTCTTCCACATCGCCGGCAATCTGCACCAGAACTTCTATGAGATGTGGCTTCACAGGGAGGACGTGGAAGCCGCCCTCGAAAACGTGCGCATATTCATCTCCAAGATGGACGCCAGCCTTCCCCAAAAAGAAACCGCCGCGGAGTGAACCCACGAGTCCCACCTTCACTCCCAAGTCAACCTTCCCCCTGAGGGAAGAGGGACAATTTGTACTTGTCAGGATAAAGGAGTGCAATGTCGACAGTCGACTACGAAGTCAAGAACAAAATCGGCTACATCACGCTGAGCCGCCCGGACAAGCTGAATGCCATCAACGTGGAGATGCGCCAGGAACTTGGGGTCATCTTCGACGATGTGCGGGACAACCCAGATGTGTGGCTGGCCATCATCACTGGCAAGGGCCGGGCCTTCTGCACTGGGCACGACCTGACGGATATGGCGGAAGGGGCGCATGTGAAGCCCACCAGCGACGAGCTGTATCTGATGGAGTCGCGCATCTGGAAGCCCATACTGGCGGCGGTGAACGGGGTGTGCCTAGCCCAAGGGTGCGGGCTGGCCTTGAGCGCCGATCTGCGGGTCGCTTCGAGCGAGGCCCGCTTCGGCTGGCCTCAAGCCAAGCGGGGCATCTCTTCAGTCAGCGGGCCTACCCTGCTGGCCCACCGCGTGCCTCAAGGCATCGCCTTGGAACTGCTGTTCACAGGGCGTTTCCTCTCTGCTGAGGAAGCCCTCGGCTTGGGGTTGGTGAATCGGCTGGTGCCACCGGAAAGGGTGATGGAGGAGACCGAGGCTTTGGCCCACGAGATCCTGGCCAATGCTCCCCTAGCGGTGCGCACCATGAAGGAGGTCACCATCCGTGGTCTGGAGATGACTATGGAAGACCGCCTGAAGTACGCCGCCGACCATACCAGCAGCATACGTGAGACTGCCGACGCCCAAGAGGGGCTGGCCGCATTCCGCGAGAAGCGCGCGCCTGTCTGGCGGGCCGAGTAGGCCCGCCATGACGACGCAAGGGAAATTACAAGGCAGGGCGGCCCTCATCACCGGAAGCAGCCGCAATATCGGCCGGGCCATCGCCGTTACGTTCGCCCGGGAAGGAGCGAACTTGGTGCTCAACACGCGCTCCAACGCAGAAGAGTTGGAAGACGCGGCGGAAGAATGCCGCTCCTACGGCGTCAAGGCTGCCACCTGTCTGGCCGATGTGTCGCAGCACGAGGAGGCGTCCCGTTTGGTGCAGGAAGTCCTGGGGCAGATGGGGCAGGTCGACATACTGGTGCACAACGCCGCCATCCGCCCCCATCGCCCAGTGGTCGAGGTGCCGGTGGAGGAGTGGAGGCAGGTCATGCCGGTGAACCTGGACGCCTGCTTCTATCTCTGCCAAGCCGCCATACCTGGGATGATGGAGCGGAAGCAGGGCAGCATCATCGCCCTCGGCGGGCAGGCCAACATGGCAGGGCGTATCGGCACGGGCAGCGTCACTGCTTCGAAGATGGGACTGCAGGGGCTGATGCGCGTCTTGGCCATGGAACTGGCCCCCTACGGCGTCCGCGCCAACATGGTCATGCCTGGGGCCATCGACACTGAACGTCGCCACCCGCAGTGGTACCCCGAAGGACTTCCTACGGTCAGCGACACCCATGGGCAGCCGTCCATTCCCCTAGGCCGCCAAGGCACTCCACAGGACGTGGCCAACGCCTGCCTGTTTCTGGCGTCGGACGATTCGGCATACGTCACCGGCGACCGCATATTGGTCATGGGTGGGCGTTATGTAAGTTAAGGGCACAATGAGCTATCCGAGACCCTGGGTACACTTTCCTATTGCTGATGCCCCAGCTTCATGCCAACCGCAAGACTCATGTGCCGTTGACTAGGATATGAATGCACTGTAGCCTAGCCGGGCGATGTATGGGTAATAGCCTAAAAAAGGGGGGTATCCTTCCGGGCGTAGGTGCGAACTACAAGTCCCGCAAAGCGCCCCAGTGATGCAATTTCACGACCAATCAACCACTCGGATTGTTTCCCAAGTTTGATGTGGCCCTTTCTGAGAGGAGTGTAGTATGCGACTCGCCGCTCTGATATTTGGGATCATAGGAGTCCTATCCCACCTCATAGGCGCCATAATCGCGATGCTTATCGGCATAGCCAAAGACTCTGAAAGCCGAGGCTATGTCGACTTCGTCCAGGAGCTCATAGAGGGGATGGGTGGGGTCCTCGAAACATTCACAGAGGGTGACCTAAATCGGCTCCTGGTGATGGGTGCACTCTCCCTGATTGCCGCCATAGTTGGCATCGTGGGGGTGAGCTTCGCGATGTTCAAACCACGCGTGGCGATGTGGCTGCTGGCCATACCATCCGTCGTTGGCCTGCTGGCCATAATAGTTGCATATCACTCCGCCCCCGGCCTCATCATCCTCGCATCGTTTGCCATGGTGTTGTTCCTCTGGGCGGCAGCGCTGGAGTACCAGTGCACCAAGCCGGCGGCTGGCAGCAGCCCCGTGGCGTCCGACAGCACAGCGGCCTCCGACAGCACAGTGGAGGAAAGTGACGCTGAAGCGGTTGAAGGAACCGGCGACGGGCCAGAAGAGGCGGCTACTCAAGGGGCCTAAAGCTATCGCGGATAGCGAGTAGCGGACAGCGCAACGGGCAGCGCCTGGGTGGTCAGATCATCAAGGATAGGCGCTGAGTGAGCTGATGGTGTCCCATACCAGCGCGGCAGCTCCCAGCAGACCTGCGTCGTCGCCCAGAGGGCTGATAGCAACCTTGAAACTATCACGGAAGTGGGCGTTCATGGCGTGGTCAGACACATGGGCTTCCACCACAGGCACCAGCACATGCCACTGCTGTGACACCGAACCGCCAATCACTATCAGGTCTGGGTCGAGCAGTTGCAGGACGTTCAGCAGACCGACTCCCAAGCCTCGTGCCGCGCGGTCCACGATGTCCAGCGCCAAACGGTCCTGCCGGGCAGCGGCGGCGAATACATGGATAGCGTCGATGGCGTCGATGGGCGACACCTCCGCAGCAAGGAGGGACGCCTCTCCACGGGAGATGCGTGTGCGTGCTTGGCGAGCGATACCTGTGCCCGAAGCCACTGCCTCCAAGCACCCCCTGCTGCCACATCCACATTCCGGGCCGTTGCTTTCGACGCGGGTGTGGCCAATCTCTCCGGCGAAGCCTGAGGCCCCTTCGAATAGATGTCCGTCTACAACGATGCCACCGCCTATGCCGGTGCTCAGGGTGATGTAGACCAAGGTGTGGCATCCCTGACCTGCCCCGTAGTGGTGCTCCCCCAAGGCAGCGAGGGTAGCGTCGTTGCCCACCAACACTGGGGCGCCCATGGAATCACCCCATCGCTGCGTCAGGGAGACGCCGTCCATCTCCATCAGATTCGGCGGGGCGAACAGGACACCGGTGCGGGGGTTGAGCGGGCCCGCCATGGCCAAGCCGATGCCTCGAACTATGGACGGAGCAGCGATGTCGCGGGCTTGGCGCACCGACTGAGCGAGCTGCTCCACCAAGGCCTCGGTGCCTTGCCCCTTGAGGGTGGCTTCGCGATTGCGCCATATCACATCGCCGGAGTCGTTCACCAGCGCGGTACGAGTCCACGTACCTCCGACGTCAAGGGTGACGGCTACTTCCTCTTGCATCGCTGGCCGCATCATGACTCTAGGAGTTCGTCCAACTGTTGACGCAACGTGGCGGGTGAACTGGGACCGATAAACTTTCGGGCGATGTTGCCCGCCCGGTCGATGAAGAACTTCTCCGGCGTAGCCACAACGCCATACTCGATGGCCACGGTGCCCGTCTGGTCGAGGGCGTTCGGATAAGTGAGTCCGAACTCATCTATGTACCCGTTGAGATCATCGGGGAAGTCCCAGACGGCCACGCCGATGAATTCTACACCGCGGGGTTGGTACTCTTCGTACAGTTCCACCAAATGGGCGGCCTCCTCGCGGCAACTGGGGCACCATGAGGCCCAGAAGTCCACCATCACCACTTTGCCACGGGTGTCGGACAACTGCACCATTCCCCCGTCCAAGCCCTCCAGAGAGAAATCTGGGGCCTCTCGTCCTCGGAGGTCCAATGCCGAGGAGTCGATATTGCTGCCGCCACTGGGGCCGGTGACGGGGTTCGTGATAGCCCAGCCCAAGAGACCGAGCAGCATGGCAGCGGGTACAAGGGCAGCGACCACCAGCAGGCGGCGCGACAGCCACCAGCGCGGTCGTTCGGTCTCGGGGACCGCCTCGGGTCGTTCTGGGTCGCTCAACGTGAGCCCTCCGATGCCCAAGCCTGCAGCAGGTCGGCCTTCAATGCTTCTCGCCGGTCATGGTAGTCTTCGGGGTCCACTTCGCCTTGCTCCAGTGCGTCGTCCAACTCTGCCAGTTGACGCAGACACTGTTCCGACTGGGTGGTGGACGGCTGAGCGTTAGGGGCCGCGCCAACCGATGGGGCCGTAACCGCTGGTCTGGGGGCAGACGGCACAGCCTGGAGCAGACTGTATAACAGCGCTCCCACCAAGGCCAAGCCAAGCAGTGACGCTAGGAACAGTTGTGGTGCTGAACCCTCCAGCACTACGTCGGCGAGCCTCTCGTGCCATGGAGGCTGGGGCAGACCTGTGAACTCCATCCGCACCTTCTGCGATGCCGCCAGCGGGCCGGCCCGCCATGCCTCAAAGAGGTTGTCGCCCAACTGCACCCGGTCCGCGCTGGGCCGGAGCGAGTCGGTTTGCACTTGGGCCAGCTCGCTGGGCAACAGGAGGTGGAAGTCGGCTGTGGACATATGGGCTGTACGGGTGAACTCCAGCGTCTCCCCCTTGTAGGGCGCCAAGTAGGAGAAGCTCACTAGGTGGTCGCCGGGAGGCACGGAGGCAGTAAGAGCGAAGCCCGGCCCGACGTCTATGATATCCCCACCCGCCAAGTCCGACTCCAAGCGCAGGCTCGTGGCGCCTGGTGGGAGGCTGAAACGCATGAAGTTCATCTGGCCCATGGCTGGACCCGTCAAGTCAGGTATAAAGGTGCGGTCACTGGTGTTGACCAAGCTCACCACCTCGGAGCCAGTCAGCATACCATCGACATCGGGTTCGGACCGTAGCACAAGGGCAGCTGAATTCACTTCCAGCACCGACAGATCGCTCGTGCTCTCATATACTGTGATGTCCACGGGCTCGTCCAACCGGGCCTCGTCCAATGGCGTCCCGTATACCGCACCTTCATAGCTCAGCGATAACACGTAGCCGGTTATGTTGTCCACCATGGGGACTTCAACGCGGAAGGCGCCGGACTCGTCGGTTACTGCCACATTGGTTTCGACGCTGGACGTTGGCTGCACCGCGTGGAGGGTGACTTCCACACCCGACGGTACTGGGCCGTCTGCAGTGCCGTTGGTCAGCTTTCCTTCCACCACCGTTGGCCCTTGCGAACGGACCGCTGCTGGCAGTGCCATCAGTAGCAACAGAAGGAGAGCCAAGACCATCAGCATGAGAAGGCAGGAACGCATCGCTACGAAAGCCCCGCTTCCTCACGACAGTGGGAGCACTGCTCATCGGCGTCGTCAGCATCATCAAGCGGCTGACCGCAACCGGAACAGAGGCTGGGGGACGTTCCGTTCCGTTGATCAGCCTTCCAGCGAGCGAGTTCCCGGCTGATGGCCTCCTCAACTTCAGCATCGGCGGATTCCAACAGCTCTTGGTCGCGGAAGGTGGCAGCAGCGGCCAATCGAAAGTCGCGGGAGCGTTCTTGGTATTCTGTCTCGTCCACATCGCCCAAGCCACGTTCCACGTCCAGCGTCTCCAAGTCGGAATAGATAGCCCGGCGCCTCTCCACCAACTCCCGAATGGAAAGCGAGGAGTCAGAGGGCGACGACGTTGTCCGCGACTTCACGAAAGGATAAAGCGCCACTGCAATACAGGAGACCACGAGGAGAAGCCCGACCACGACAGCCATTGAGCGCCTCGGCCGCCCTCAGTCGGACCCAACCGGCGTTGGCACAGAACGTCCGGGGAATACGCGGACTGTACTGGTGGCTGGCACACGTTGTGGCCACAAGGCAATGACTGTGCCCAGCACCATCACCGGCCCGGCTATCCATATCCACCATATCATCGGGTTCACGAATATGCGAAACCCCGCGCTACCGTCCTCCTGGAGGCTGCTGGGCACCACGTACAGGTCCTCCACCGGAGTCGACCGTATCGCAGCCTGAGTGGAGGACATCTCGAATGAGGGGTAGAAATCGCGTCTCGCCTGCAAGCCGGTCAACTCTGCCCCGTCACGGTAAGCAGCGAGGAAGAACCGGCTCTCTGACCTGTCCGAGAAGAATTGGGACGTCGTGGTGACGAACTCCACCTCGTAGTCACCGATGGATGTACGCTCCCCGGGAGCCAGCACCACATCTTTCTGCACTCCGTAGAAGGAGGAGCCGACTATCCCCAAGGCAACAAGGACGATGGACAGGTGCACCACATAGCCACCATAGCGGGGCCGGTTACCGATGATGAGACGTCCGAAAGCCCTCGCCGGATTGTCGCCCGACCTCATGCGGGCGCTAGTGCCCCTTGCCCACTCGAGAAGGATGCCCAAGGCTACAAACGCACACAGCCCGAACCCCGCCAACGCGTAGGGCTTGGTGACGCCGAGCAGTGCCAACACGAGCACCACGATCAGCGAAACCGCCGCCGGACCCGCGACATTGCGGGCCACGTTTCGGAGTGAAGCTCGCCTCCACGGCAGGAAAGGGCCGACCCCCATGAGGAAGATGAGGGCCAGCAGCATGGGGCCGTTCACCTGGTTGTAGAAGGGCGCTCCCACGGTGATGGTCTGTCCTTGAAATATCTCCGAAATTAGCGGGAAGATGACCCCCCACATGGTGACGAAGGCAATCCCCAGCAGCATCAGGTTGTTCACTAGGAAGGCAGCTTCCCGAGACAGGCTGCTCTCTAGGTTCTGGGCGCTCTTGAGACTGCTGTAACGCCACAGGAAGAGACCAAAGGGAGCGACCACGCCGATGCCGAGGAACACGAGGAACACGAGCCCCAAGTCCGACGCACCGAACGAGTGTACCGAGGGCACCGGGCCGCCACGGTTGATAAACATGCCGAACAGAGACAGAGCGAAGCTGATGTTGATCAACGCGAGGTTCCACATACGGAACATGCCGCGACGCTTCTGCACCATGATGGAATGGATGAAGGCAGTCAGGCCAAGCCATGGCATCAAGGCAGCGTTTTCAACCGGGTCCCATGCCCAGTAGCCACCCCAACCCAAGATGGTGTACGCCCACCAAGAACCCAGCAGAAGCCCAACACCCAGCACGGCCCACGAGGCGATGCCCCAGACACGACCACCGTCCACCCATTCGTCAGCGGACTTGCCGGCCAGCAGGGCCCCCGCGCCCAGCGAGAAGGGGATGGTGACGGCCACCAAGCCCGACATCAGCATGGGTGGGTGGATGAACATGCCAAAGTGCACCAAGAGTGGATTGATGCCCTGCCCATCGGGAGGGACGAAATCCAGTCGTTCGAAGGGATTGGCCATTACCGTGGTGACGGCTAAGAAGAAGGTCAGCACCAGCATCATCACTGCTGTGGCATGGGGCATGCTGTCCTTGAGCTTGAACGGAGCCCAAGCAACTGCCGCCGAACACAGCAACGCCAACACCGTTGCGATGAAGAGAAGCGAGCCTTCGTTCCCAGCGTAGAAGGCCACCCAAGTGTATATCCGAGGCATGGCTAGGTTGCTGTGCTGGGCAACGTAGGAAACCTCGAAATCGTGGGCTAGGAAGGCACCCACCAGCCCCGCTGTGGCCACCGCTAATGATAGGGCTGCCAAGTAGACCGCGTGACGCGCGCTCTCTATGAGCTGAGGCATCTGTCGCCAGACGCCCAACAGGGAGCCTACAACCGAATAGGACGACAGCGCGAGGGCAGCGAGCAGGGCTATAGAACCAAGGTCTGCCACGGTCTATACGTCTCCACTGTCGGCCGACCGAGTCCCAGGCGTACCGCCCGATTGCATGGACGAGCGCCCCAAGTCGCGGTCTACGCGTTCCAAGTAGTCATCCAGCTCCGGGTCGGGGGCTTGTTGTTGAGGTCTGCCACTCATGGCCCTTACTACGAAGAATACTACGGTGGCACCGCCCAGCACTCCTGCCAGCGGCAGCAGCCATGCCAGCAGCGTGAAGCCCTGCTTGGGCGGTTCGGCCAGCACACCCTCGTACCGTTCGGCGAAATAGTCCAGTATCTGCTGGCGACTCCAGCCCTCGGCCAGTTTTTGCCGTACCAGAAGTCTCATCTGGGCGGCCTGCGTCACTTGGGCTTGACCGATAGTCTTCCCAGGACAGGACGGACAGATGAGACTTTCGTCGATGGATTGGGCCTCCGCCTCCAGCTGCTCTGAAGTGAGGAAGGGACCACCGCTCTCCTCTGTAGAGGTGCAAGCGAGACTAACGGCAAGGAGGGCAATCAGTAGGAGCAACAGATAGCTGAAACCCTTAACTGAGGCACAACACTGCATCACGGCCGTTTCCAGTAGGTTAGAGTTGACCTAACCCTATACTGCGCATAGGAGGGGGATCTGTCCAGCAGTACGCATGCGCCCGGAGGGCTACTCCGTGCTCAGAAGCAATTCGACCAACTCTTCAAATTCCTCTTCCGCCATGGTGCCACTGATATCAAGCGGCATCAGAGTTGGTATACCGCAGGGGCCAGTGGGGCAATCGGGCGCTATGAAGGCGTTGGGATCAAGTATCGACTCCCTGATATACTCCTCCGCGCTCTGCCCTGGCACACGCGTGGCCGCGACCGTTGCGATGTTGCTCAGGTCAGGACCAATGTTGCCGACCGCACCTTCCTCGCCCTCCAGGGTATGGCACGCACCACAGCCCTTGATGATGAACGGGCCCGAATCCGGGGGTACGATGGGTTCCATCGTCCGGACATGACCTATTATCAGGTCAATTTCGTGGGGGCTGAGGAGCTTCCGGAACGAGGGCATGACCGTGACCTGACCCTCTACCTGGATGCCGTCGGTGACGTAGCTCAATATAGTGGCGTCATCCAAGCTGCTTTGGATCGTGGTCAGGTCTGGCGGAACTTTGGGTTCGTAGTTGTAGCGGGTCTCCATGATGCGCAGCACGTTGCCGTTCCCTTGGCCTTGCAAGCCATGACACATGGAACAGTTGGTGGCAAACAACTGCGCACCATCTCCCAGCGGTACGATGGGATCAAACCATGCCACAGCGCTTTCCGGCGGGGAGAGGCGTGGAGGCTCTTGTGAAGCAAAGGAGTCTTGGTAGTGCATCTCGTAGAATATGTCCACCGGATACGCACCTGACGCGCAGCCGAAGAAGGCAAGAGTCAGCACAACGGCTCCGGCGGCAAGCAGCCGCACTCCACGCAAGCGCATGCGCAACACCCGTTCGATCACCGGTTGCTACCCCCGGCTCCGGGGTCTTCACGTTTAACGTCTACGGCCCCAGCCTGAGTGAGGGCCTGCTCGACTCTGGTCACCTGCTCCTCCTCGCACTCCACCAGCACGCCAATCAGACCCTCGGTGATGCGATTGTCGTACAGGCCCAGCCTGAGCCGGGGCAGGCGAGACTCGAAGATTATGCCGATGACGGTGAACAGTATGGCTCCAAGCAACGTGGCTTCGTAGCTGATGATGGCCATCGGAGGCAAGGCCAAGATAGGCTTGCCTCCCGTCACCAGCGGATAGGCCATCTGGGTCATGGAGGTCAAGAGGATCCCGGCAGTAAGGCCACATATAGCGCCCGCCAAGGGAAACACGTAGAGGCGGTGCCTGCTGTGCCGTTCACCAAAGGCGCCTTCCGGGTACGGTGAACCCGTAAGGAAGTCGAACTCCTCATTGCTGAGGCCCGCCTCCTTAAGGGAATCGCCCGCCTCGGCGGCGTAGTTGGCATCCTCGTACAGGCCTAATACTGCTTGCTTTGCCATCTTTCTAACTCCCTAGAGCGCACTGGGCTTGAGCGCGTTGGGCCTTCACTCCTCGCGGACCACGGCCGGGACTGACCGCCGCCCGATCTGAATATGGTCTCTCAGGACCTCTCCCTCTTTTATGTCGTACAGGGGTATCAGAGGGAATATCTTGGCGAAAATCAGCATCAACATGGACACCAAGGCAAAGGTGCCGCCGATAATGATGATCTCGATCGCGCTGGGCGCGTAGTCGGTCCAGTTGAATGACAACGTTTGCTTGCGTGCCAAGCCTGGGACAATGATGACCAGTCTCTCCAGCCACATGCCGATGTTGACCAACACGCAGGTGAACAACATCAACCATGGGTTACGCCTAACGCCTCTGATGAGCCACATGCCCACTGGCACGAAGTAGGTCGTCACGATGAATATCAGGAACAGGTGGAACCAAGGCCACTCACTCGCCAACATGTGCTTGATGGCGATTTCGTCCGATTCCTGGCCGTACAGGCCGAAGACGAACTCCAGGGTGAAGAAGAAGAACCAGCCGGTGGCCACCACTATCAGCAGGCGAGCCAGAGAGTCGAAATGCTCCGGCCTGATGTACTCCCTCCAGTCGAACAGCCATCGCATGACGATCATGACAATCACCACTGCAGAGACACCAGAATGCACCGCGCCAATCACGAAGTAGGGGGCGAACACAGTGGAGTGCCAACTTGTCACCGACATGGCCATGCCGAAGTCCCAAGACACGATGCTGTGGACTGACACGAAAACCGGGAGAATCAGGGCCGACAGCAGGAACCCTGCGATTATCTGAAGCTTCCACTGGCGTGGGTTGCCTCTCCATCCGAGGGACAGAATCGAGTAAATCTTGCGGCGGGTCCCAGTACTGCGGTCGCGTATGACCGCCAAGTCAGGGATGAGGGCCACATAGACGAACATTGTGCTGCAGCTCAGGTAGGTCAACACGGCCGCGGGGTCCCACACCAGAGGAGACCGGATGTTGGGGTAGATGCCGCGGGCGAAGTCATACGGGAATGCCCAGTACAGGATGCGCCATGGGCGACCTGTATGGATGAGCGGCATCATCAACGCCGTCATCAGCGAGAAGATGGTAAGCACCTCAGCGGCCCTAGTGGCAGGACGACGCCACTCCGCCTTGGACAGCCTCAAGATGGCCGACAGCATCACACCTGCGTGGCTGATGCCTATCCAGAAGACGAAGTTGGTGATGAAGAAGCCCCACATCACAGGCCGGTTCAGACCAGTGGTGCCCAAGCCTTCCCAGAACATATAGCCTGTGGCCGCGCAGGCAAACAGAACGATGAGTGCGAGCACCCCCACCAGGCCCCAATAGCGCATGTTGTGTTCAAACAGGGGGCGCAGCAGGTCCCTGTTTATCTGCGGATCGCTAAGGGGTCGCCCTTCTTGCATTCTCTCCTACCTGTCTCCCCGGCTCTCTATTCGGGCTTCCCAAGCACAAGATAGCGGCCGCGGATGAGAGGGCGCATCACCTGATAGAGCAACCCCTCCTTGATCTCCCATACTGACAGCACCGGCAGCAATCGTGTCCCCAGCAGGAATATAAACAGGGCCCCGGAGATGCCGCCGAGGATGAACAGGATATCCAGTCCACCCGGCCAGATGGGAGCCAGTTGTTCGGGGTGAGCCTCCGCAGTCTGAACGATAGAATGGACTCCCAAGTCCTCGATGGAGGAAGCGGGGACATAGAAACGTATCATCATGAATAGCGTGCCCACCAGAATGAAGCAAGAGGCGATGGTAGGTCCGATGATACAGCGCCGCACATGATTCCATATCAACATACCGAAGGGTATGAGGAAGTTTCCGAACATATTCATGTAGAAGGGGAAAGCATAGGCCTCGACCATCAGGAAATTGATGTTTGCCTGCTCTTCAGGCTTGCGCCCATACCAGAATGTGTTGAACTCGGCGAACCAGAAGTAGCCCCATAGTAGCGACATCGCAAGCAGCAGCTTGCTGCATGACCAGAAGAAGTCCCGCCCTATGTACTCTTTGTACCCGCCGAATGTCCGTAGAAGGAAGGCCGCCACGACCACCGCGGCCAAGCCGGACTGAAGCCCGGCCAAGGCATGATGAGCAGGCATTATGGAGTCGATCCACCCCGGAACCATGGCCAAGGAGAAGTCGGCCGAAACCAGCAGGTGGACGAAAATCAGCATCATGAAATAGAGAGCTCCGAGGATGGCGATGAGCCCCTTATGGATCGCCCATTGTCGTTCGGTGCCACGCCAGTGTTTTACCAAGGGCGTATAGAGGAGCCCACGGATAGTGCCAGCGCCACGTTCTCTCACTGCTGCCATATCAGGCAGCGCAGATATGTAGAGCAGGCCCAGCCCGCAGACCACCAGCACAATGACAGCCGCAAAGTCGCTGTACCCCGGCAAAGAGCCGTGGAAAGGCACCTCGAACCAGATGGAACGCCGGCCCTCGAAGGAGGGTAGCATGGCGATCATGGGGATGAACATAAGGACGCTCAGAACCCCCACCAAGGAGAACATCTCCGAGGCCCGAGACGCAGCGCGGCGGAAATGGTTCCTCGTGATGCGGAACGCAATGGCCACTATCGGCGCAGAGCCAAACACGGTGATAAGGAAGGAGAAAGTGGCTATGTAGTAGCCCCAATTCGAGCGATCCTCGAACCCGTCGCCGGCCTTCACTATGAAGGCCACGATGCCGAGCACGAAGAGGACACCCAACACTAACATTGTCAGCATGAAGGCGGGAGACGTGGTGAATACACGGCCCACCAGTTCTTGGGTGACCCCCTGCTCAGTAGCCTCGCCTCCTATGGCACCATAGCCGTGGGGGGCATTGTGGCCGTTGCTATGGCCGTTACTAGCCATGCCCGTCGGCGCCCTTCCCTTCAGCGTGTGAGTCCACCTTCTTCAGGTAGTACAGGCTGGGCTCGGTGCCCAACTGCTCCAGAAGCCGGTAGTGACGGTCATCGTTCTTCAGGCGTGATACCTTGCTGCCACCATCGTTCATGTCCCCGAACACCAAAGCGTCGGTGGGGCAGGCGGTGACACATGCTGGGGCTAGGTTGCTATCGGCCAGATTCTCGTCGCTGATCTGTCCGCCTTCGCGGTCCTCGATCTTGCGCTGGGCCCGGCGTATGCGCTGCACACAGAAGGTGCACTTCTCCATCACGCCTCTGAACCGTACAGTCACGTCAGGGTTCAGCTGGTTCCGCAGGCTCTCCGGCCATTCCGGCTTCCAGTAGTTGAAGAAGCGGACGCTGTAGGGGCAGTTGTTGGCGCAATAACGGGTGCCCACACAACGGTTGTAGACCTGGACGTTCAGGCCTTGGTCGTTGTGGTAGGTGGCATACACCGGACACACCGGCTCGCAGGGAGCATTGTCACAGTGATGGCACAGTATGGGTATGAACCGTGCCTTCATTTCGTCGAAGGGAGCTTCCTCTGGATTGTCGGCGTACTTGGTGGGTACTTCCCAGTACCGTTCGATGCGTATCCACTCATGGGCGCGACGCTCGATGTACATTTCCTCATCGTTGATGGGGAGATTGTTTTCCGACTGGCAAGCGATGACACAGGCCTGACACCCTGTGCACTTATCCAGGTCTACGACCATTCCCCACTTGTGGTCCTTCTTCGTCGTTACCATAGGCTATACCTCTCCGGCAGGCATCGCGCCTAGCCTTCGGTGGTGACCCCCACGATACGGTGGTAGGCGCTTTGATAAGTACCGTCATTGCCCTCGAATTTGGTGATACGCATCCGCTCGCCCTGCTTCCTGATGCGCACCCGGTTGGACGCCCATGCTAGGGCTTGGGTCTCTCCCTCGTGGACAAGGGGCAACACCGATAGCAGGTTTGCCCCCTTGTGTTGGGAGTATTGCAATGGCGAGGTATGGCCCTGACCCAATGGGATTGCAACTGTGCCGGGCGGTATGGCCGGATGCGGGTACGCCAATGCTTCCATTGTGCCGCTCTCGGCCCCCACCACGCTCACTTCCACCACATCTCCCAGCCGCAGGTCCTCCCGCTGCGCATCACTTAGGTTAATCTCAATCCAGGTCTGCCAAGTAACGGTAGTCAGAGGATCGGGCAGTGCCTGCAGCCAAGGAAGGTGGGCATCGCGGCCTTCCAACAGGGCGTTTGAGGAAAAGGGCACCAAGTTGTACACATGGTCGTGCCCAACGACGCCCATAGCCCCAGGGGCTAGGGCAGCGCCTTGGTCACGCACCAACGCGGCCAGATTGGGCGGTTGAGGCGCCGACGCCCTAGACGTCGCTCGCGTGTCCCACCAGCCACCTTGGCGCAACAAAGCCCGCCAGAACTCGTCAGGAGTCGCGGCATCGGCTTGTGTGATGGAGCCCCGGTTCATCTCGAACAGCCTGTCGGAGCTTGCCCGCAACATGGATTGGAAATTGTGATGAGGCAGGTTGCGGTCCACCCCCACCTCTTGGGCTAGTGTCAGCATCAGATCGCCGAACCCGCGCGGGTCCACCCCAGGCAGCGGATTTACCACCGGTTGGCGCATGCCAATCACTTGGTAGCCGGTCCCAGGCTCAGGGATGTCGTCGCCCCAGTCCTCCATGGAGGAACGGTCAGGCAGGACGATGTCTGCCATCTCCGTAGTCTCGTCCATGAAGCTGGAGAAGCTCACGATGAACAGGTCGTCGCGATTGATGGCATCACGGAACCCCAGTTGGGCTGGCAGGCCGTGCACCGGGTTAGCTCCGCGCAGCATGAGCAGCTTGGTGCTTCCGTTCCGAAGACTGGCGGTGGCACTTTGCCATTCGACGATGGTCGCAGGAGCCGGGGCCTCCATGTACCCTTCAAGAGGGGGAGCCGGATTGAAGCTGACGCCGCCCTCCGGGCGATTCACCGCCCCAACCAGGTGGTTCAGGGCCAGTATGGCCCTGAGGTTAAAAGCACCGTTGGTGTGTGCCCCGGCAGTTCCACCGCCGATGGCCAAGCTGGCCTCGGAGGTCGCGAACTCGTGGGCGATACGCCTTATGGCATCGGGCGCCGGCTCTCCGCGCAGGGGATTGGGCAAGCCTTCCGACAGTGCCCCTCCCGGCCCGGCCACTACGTCCGGGGCAAAATTGGCCAAAGCCTCGTACCCAGCCCCACCGGTCATCTGTTGCACGGTGCCAGCATCCACGCCCCAAGTCTCGGCATTACGCATGATCTCGTAAGCGATACTGAGGGCTAGGATACCCTCGGTGCCGGGGCTCACCGGAAGCCATTCATCGGAGTTGGCGGCTGTCATGGAGTAGCGCGAGTCGGCGTGCACGAAGTAGCCGCGGTCATGCCCGGACCCACTGCGGAAGTGGCCATACGCCCGCCCGAAGTGGGTGGGGGATAGCCAGGTGGAAAGGAAATCAGCGCCAAACGACAGGAGGTAGCGGGCGTTGGCAATGTCGAAGGCTGGCAGCATGTCCTGTCCGAAGAGATCCTTCACTGCAAGACGCAGCGCAGCGTTGTCCATGGCCTCGAAGGTCAGATGACGCCCACCGTATTCTCTGGTGAAGCGGGAGGCAATGGTCCCCAATTGCCCTCTGAGGGGCTCGGTGACCATCAGCATGTTGTCTTCGTCATTGGCTGCTCGTCGGACTAGGAGGTGGTCCTTCACTCTGTTGAGGGCGTCAGCCCAACTGATGGTGCCCCACATCCCGTCGCCACGCGAACCTATGCGCACCAAGGGGGCGCGTATGCGATCCGGGTGGTACAGGCGTTGCAGTCCAGCCTCGCACCGTGGGCCCTGTTTACCTGTGTTGCTGGGGTAAACGGGGTTGCCTTGGACTTTCTTGGCACGGCCTTGGAACACCCTTACCAGTATCCCTTCCTGTTCGGGGCACTGGCCACACAGGGTGGCATACCAATTGTCATCGCCGCTGACCAAGTCTTCAGGCAGGCGCGCAGGGCTCTGGATGTCGAACTCCCGCTCGGGGAAGACACCGCAGGCCACCGCCCCTACTGCCGAGAGGCTGGCCCAACGCAGGAAGTCTCGCCGTGTCAGGTTCATCTAATTACGCCCTTGTCCGTTGCCCATGCTCTTAGAGATGACACTTTCCCAAGCTGACACGTTATTGCTGATGCAGTTCCTAGTCTGAGGCAATTCTTAGTAATGACAGGCCACGCAGTCCGTGGGCGCATCGTTCTGCTTGTGGCAGTCCACGCAGTCGCCCATCTTGAGACCTCTGACCTGCCTCACCTGTTCCATGCCGCCCACATCGCCGTGGCACGTGGCGCACACCTGCCCCACCGGGATGCCCTCGGCTTGGGTGAAGTGGCGGATGTGGGGCTCGTGGGCGAACTGGACGTGATCAGGCATCCGGTGCACCCTGTTCCAGTCTACCGGCTGTCCGGCGTTGGCATAGGCCAGCAGCACACTGATCTCCGGCTTCTGCGAATCGTCGATTACATCGTGGCAGATGAGGCACTGCTCCACCGCAGGCACCGTGGCCGCCTCGCCCTTGGCCACGTTGCGATGACAGAACTCGCACTCTATCCCTGCCTCCTGCGCATGCACTGTGTGGGGGAAATTGATGGGCTGGGTCGGGTTGTTCTCCATGCTGAGGACCGGAAAGGGGTCGGTGAACCATGCCCGGATGAGGAAGACCAACACCAACACCAGAAGAGCCGTTAGGCACAAGCCTACCATAGCCCAAGGCAGCATTTTCATGCTGGGTCTTATTGGCATCCAGCCTCACCCAACTGGCCACCACAAGTTAGCGTCGTCAAGGCTAGAAAAACCACCGGGGAAAGAAATCGTCCACTCTCTGATAACCTACCACCACGAGTGCCATGAAGACGCCTGCGCCAATCAAGGCAATCACACCGAATGCCACTGCCACCGGAAGGAGCTTCATCGCTGATCGTGGCAGGTGGCCTGTCGATACCAGTGAAGGTATAAAGGCCACGCCCACCAAGATGCTAGCGGCGAAGGTGGCTATGAGGACTATGTAGATGCCTAGGAAGAGCAGAACGCTGTTAATGTCCGCCCAGACCGACATGCTAATTGGGTCAGGGTCGAGCATGTTCGGAACAACTCCGCTGTTCGGAATAGCTAGGGAAGGTACCAGTGCTAAGGTTAGTGAAAACTATCACAGCCGTTTCTAGGGTGTCAAGGGGAGTCCATAGCCGCTTGGATACGTCCGGGCGGTGGCGAAGGGGTCGTTCAGGGACATCCCGCCGGTTTGCAGAAAAGCCGCCAGACGTCGTATAGTGGCAGGCAATATGAGCCCGTAGTGGGTAGACAGTGCTCGTCCCCGAGCAGCTATGGAGACGGAGCGCATGTTGAGGAGACAGGATGGCCGACCAGGTATCGCAGACAGGTTCCAAGGTTAGCCGGAGGCGCTTTCTGGTGGTGGCCTCTCTAGGACTGGGAGCCGCTGCTGCTTTGTTCGGTCCGCTGAGAGGGTTGTTCGGGGGCGGGAACGGGCCCGTCCCTATGGCCTCAAGCGACCTCCCGGGTGAAGACTCCATCTTCCACCCACGGCGCGATGCCCGCCTCGAAGACTACGAGCGCCGCTCCCGCGGCGTCTAGCGTCTGCCGAACTCCCGCTCCAGATTGTGCGCGCTCAGGTGCACCATTGTCGGTCTCCCGTGCGGGCAGGTGTGAGGGTTGTCGGCTTCCTCCAGCTGATTCACCAACTCTTCCATCTCGCGCTGGGTGAGGCTCTGGCCAGCCCTTACGGCGCTATGGCAAGCGATGGACGCGGTCAGCGCGTCCTCTCTCTCCGTCACCCCTCCCTGATAGGCCACCAGATCCAGGACCTCCACCAACGCCTTCCCTGCATCAGCCCCAGCGGCGACTTCCGGCACTGCTCGCACCAAGTAGCTTCGATCACCGAAGGGTTCGACGATAAACCCGTATTGTGTCAGCAGGTCGCCGTTGGCGCGCACCATCTCCTCCTGCGAGGCTGTCAGCTCCGCGGGTTGCGGTTGGAGGAGTGGGCGTGGCTGGCGGCCAGCGCCTGAGCGGGCCATCAGCCGGTCATACACCACCCGCTCGTGGGCAGCATGCTGGTCCAGCAGGTAGAGGCCGTCGGGACCCTCGGCCACTACGTAGGTGTCCTGAATCTGACCAACAACCCTTAACAGCGGCAGACGTGCCCGCATATCCCGCGACTTAGGTCCGCCCGGTTCAGTTTCACCTCGGGACTCGCCCGTACCTGCTCCCGTGACACCGAATCCTGTAGGACCCAAGCCAGCCGTGGGGAAAAAGGCCATGGCCCGTGCAGCATCGGCGGAGGAGGGTGTCAGAAGGTTTTCGAACCGCACCTCGGGTATAGGAGACGAGCCTACCAGCGCCTCGCGCACGGCCCTTTGCACCAAGGTGAACGCGCGACCCTCATGTGTGAACCGCACCTCCCGCTTGGCCGGATGCACGTTTACATCGACCTGAGAGGGAGGAACCTGTAGGGACAGAACTGCCAAGGGGTATCGACGCTGGGGCAGGAAGCCTTGGTAAGCCTCCTCCAAAGCAAAGGAGAGGGTGCGGCTCTGCACCAACCGCCGATTGACAAGGAAGGTCATGTAGGTGCGGTTGGCCCGGTGGAGCGACGGGGCGGATATGTAGCCGCTGATGGCGTATCCCTCGCTGTCAAGTTGCCAAGAGGCAGGCAGCATTCTTTCAGCCACTTGGGCCCCATACACCGCGAGCAAGGCATCGCTACCGTTGCCACTGCCGGGTGACACCAGCGTTTCTCGCCCATCCTGGCGGAGGCGGAATTGGACTTCCGGAAAAGCCAGCGCCATGCGAGAGACCAAGTCGCCGATGCGGGACGCCTCGGCTCCGACGCTTCTCAGATACTTGCGTCGCGCCGGAACGTTGTCGAACAGGTCGCGCACCGTGATGGTGGTGCCCACCGGGCCGCCTGCGGGCGTCAGAGGGCTTGTCTCGCCCCATCGGGCCTGAAGTTCGTACCCCGTGTCGGTGTCCCCGGTGTGACTGTAGAGGCTGACGCGGGATACCGAGGCGATGCTTGGCAGGGCCTCTCCACGGAAGCCCAAGCTGGTCACCGACTCCAAGTCGTCGAAATCGCTGATCTTGCTGGTGGCATGACGCTGGAAGGCCAAGGCCATCTCGCCAGCGGCGATGCCGTGGCCGTCGTCGCTGACTCGCACCATGCCCACGCCGCCTGCCTCAACTTCTATGGTGATGTGAGAGGCATGGGCATCGATGGCGTTTTCAACAAGTTCCTTCACCACCGACGCAGGTCTTTCCACAACCTCGCCTGCGGCGATCTTGGCTACTACATGGGGTTCCAGCACCCTGATGGGCATGGCTCCTCGTTAGAAGAGAGGGACTTTGGTGCCCTTGGCACGGAACTGACGGTCCTCGGACGTGCCGGTGCGGGCGAATTCGTTGATGATTTGGTGGGCGTGCTGGATTTGCTGATCGTGGTCGTCCTTGAAGAAATAGGGACGTATCCACATTCCGCCAAAGGCGGCTGTGATCTCCGGGTAGTCGTCGATAATGAAGTCGGGCACCACGGGCACACCCAAGCCTTCCAGCCTGTTGTGGAAGTCGGACAAGGGCTTTTCGTAGACGCCGCTTATGAGGGGTTCCAGATCGAACTTACGGACAACCTCCCAGCGTTCACCCTGTCCCGACCAGATGTATACCAAGTGGCCTTCATCCACCAGCATCTGGAACACTTCCTTGGTATCCGGGCGTAAGGAATTGTCCAGCCCGAGGATGGTGTAGTCCACGTCGAAAAAGATATTCATACAGCCAGTGCGCTCCTTGTACCAAGTCGTGCCAGCAGGCAAGACGGCCCTTGGCAGAACGGGATTTAGCGGGACGGATTAAACTGGGCCTCATTTTCTAGTGGGCATGGTCGGCAGACAGAGCAGCTTGAGCAGCCATACTGAAGGGGCCAGCGCCCAGCACCTGGTGCGCTTCCCAATCCAGCATCTCGTACTTGCGTACGCCCTCAGCGTGGAAGGGGTCCTCATCGGCGATCGCCATCGCTTTCTGTCGCGAGCCAGCCTTGATTACGATGATGCCCACGCTGCGGTCCGGCGTGGGGCCGGAAAAGAGGATATTCCCCGCGGTGTGCTGCTTGTTCTGATAGGCCAGATGAGCGTCCAAGTAGGGCATGCCGTCCTTTTCGCCGGTGGGCCTACTCAACACCAGATACCACATATGCTTGCTCCTTCGTTACGTCCGCAGATGACGGGAATAGCCTACGCCCTGACTGGACTAGCCCAAGGCTTGCTGCAAGTCGGCCTCGCGGGAACCCACCACCAGCTTGTCGCCCACCTTGGTAAGAGGGCGGCGGATGAGGCGGGGCTCCTCCAGCATGAGGCGCACCATCTCGTCCTCCGGGAGGTCGGCGGGACTAACACCCAGCTTCTTGGCACTCGGGCTACGTGAGGCGAAGATATCGACGATAGGCCGGTCACCCACCAACTCTCGCAGCTCAGCCTCGGTGAAGCGGTCTTTGAAGAAGTCTCTGTCCTGGATTTCAGCGCCCCCCTGCGAGAGAAACTCTCTCGCCTTGCGGCAGCTGGTTCAACGGGGCCAAGTATAGTAAGTCACTTGCAGGGCCATGGAATACCCTCCTTGCACGACATGGGGAGAGAGGTTCGAGGTCGTCGCCTATTATGCCATATCCTGGGCCAGACCTTGGGCGGCCTGCTGCAGGGCATACAGCTTATTCAATGCCTCCAGTGGGGTCATGCTGGACAAGTCCATGTCCAGCAGCTCTTGCGAAAAGTCGGCTGTAAACACGCTGGACATCAGGGAAAGCTGTTCCCCTTGTGACTTGGTGGAGCGGCGCTTACGTCCGACCTGCTTGGGGCTGGTTTGATTGAGTCCCTGTCCGCTAGGCTGATGCGACTCCAGTTCGGTCAGTATCTCCCAAGCCCGGTTGGTCACCGCGGGAGGAAGTCCTGCCAAGCGCGCCACCTGTACCCCGTAGCTGCGGTCAGCGCTGCCCGGCAGAATGCGGTGGAGGAAGACCACGCGGCCATCCTCCTCGGAGACGGCCACGCAGTGATTACGAACGCCAGGCAGCGACGAGGCCAACTGAGTAAGCTCGTGGTAGTGGGTGGCGAACAGGGAGCGGCACCCCAGACGGGGATGACTGTGCAAGTACTCCGTCACAGCCCGGGCGATGGACATGCCGTCGTAGGTGCTGGTGCCTCGCCCGATCTCGTCCAGCACTACCAGAGACCGTGGCGTGGCTTGGTTGAGGATAGCCGCCGTCTCCACCATCTCTACCATGAAAGTGGACTGTCCTGTGGCGAGGTCGTCCTGTAGACCAACACGGGTGAATATGCGATCGACCAAGCCGATAGTGGCGGAGGAGGCAGGCACGTAGCTGCCGATCTGGGCCATGAGGGTGATGATGGCCACATGCCGGATGTAGGTGGACTTGCCTGACATGTTGGGACCGGTGAGGAGCACAAGACGCTGGTCGCCGGTGTCGAGATGGGTGTCATTGGGAACGTATGTACCCGTTGGGACGACACGCTCCACCACAGGATGGCGCCCGTCCTTGATTTCGATGCGCTGTTCTTCAGTCAGCTCTGGACGCACGTAGCCGTGTCGGGCTGCAATCTCAGCTAGGGATGCGCAGACGTCCAAGTGGGCCACTGCTGATGCCAAGGCGGTCAGGGACACGCCTGCGGCCGCCACTTGCGCGCAAAGCTGATGGTAAAGCTCTTTCTCCAGCTCCGCCGCTTCTTCCCGTGCGTTCAGCACCAGCGATTCGTATTCTTTGAGTTCGGGAGTGATGTACCGCTCGGCCCCTACCAGCGTCTGGCGTCGCTGGTAGCTCTCCGGCACCTGTCCAGTATGGGAGTTGCTGACCTCTATGTAGTACCCAAAGACGCGGTTGTAACCGACCTTGAGGTTGCGTATTCCGGTGCTCTCCCGCTCGTGGGACTCCACTCGGGCAATATACTGGCGCGCATCGCTGGCGGCAGAGCGGGCTTGGTCCAGCCTCTCTGAGAGTCCTACCCGCACGATCCCTCCATCGCCCACCAAGCCGCTGGGCTCCGTCTCGATGGCCCGCTCGATGAGAGATGCCACATCAGAGCAAGGATGGAACCCTGCCGGAAGCCAGTCAGGTGGTCCTCCGGGAGACTCCTGAACAAGCTGGACGAGTTCGGCAGCGGCGTACAGGCTCGTCTTGAGGCCCACCAGCTCACGGGGCTGGGCGTTGCCCAAGCGTATCCGCGTCAACACCCGCTCCATGTCTATGATGCGCGACATGGAGGAACGGGTCTTATCTCGCAGCAACATGTCGTCACAGAACCAGCCCACTGCATCCTGCCTCCGGACCAATTGTGGCAGGTCAAGGAGGGGCTGGCTGAGCCAGCGACGGAACAGACGCGCTCCCATGGGGGTGCGAGTCACATCCAAGGAACTCAGCAACGACAGGCCTCGGTCGCCCCAACGACCTCCCTCGAAGATTTCCAGGTTGCGCCGCGTCTGCTGGTCCAGCGTCATGAAGGTGGCAGTGGAGTAGCAGTTGAGCCCATTCAGCTCTTTGACAGCCCCCTTCTGGGTCTCGGTCAAGTATTCGATGATGGCTCCGGCGGCCCCGGTGGCTAGCGGCAGACCCTCACATCCGAAAGCCTCCAAGCTGACCACGCCAAAGTGGTCCAGCAGGGTGCGCCGCGCCACGGCGTGGCTAAAGCTGGAGGGCGCGAGCGGGGTGGCCACCGCGGCTCCGGGCAATTGCGCGGAGTCCTGGTCGCGGGGGACTACAACCTCAGCCGGGGAGATGCGTTCCAGTTCGAAAGGAAGGGCGTCCAGGGGCAGTTGAGTGGCGGCGAACTCGCCAGTGGAAACGTCGACATAGGCCAGTCCAGCGCTATCGCCAGATATGGTGAGGGCAGCCAGGTAGTTGTTAGAGGTTTGGTCCAGCAGGGATGATTCCACCACCGTGCCGGGCGTGACCACTCGCACCACGTCCCGGTCCACCAGTCCGCGAGATGCAGCCGGGTCGGACAACTGCTCGCAGATGGCCACTTTGTAGCCTGCCTTGATGAGCTTACCCAAGTAGCTCTCCAAGGCATGGGCTGGGATTCCGGCCATGGGAATCTTGTTGTCCTTGCCCATGCTCCGGGAAGTGAGGACGATGTCCAAGACCTCCGACGCGATATGGGAGTCTTCGTCGAAGGTCTCGTAGAAGTCGCCCAGCCGGAACAGCAGCAGGGTGTCGGGATAGCGTTGTTTGATCTTCAGGTACTGACGGCGTATGGGGGTCAATACGGCCTCAAGGGTCGCGATGGGTGTGGCCTATTCTAACCCAGCCCGCGGCCTTGGGGAACTCGCTCTTGGCAGTGGGTATGACATCGGCCCCTTGCCTCCGCTTGGGTCGGCGGGGTAGGTTGGTCTCCGATGCCATAGCTAGCGATGCTATAATAGGCTGTCCGCTGAAAGGCTGGACTTGGACGACCATCGAGAGACAATATGGGGCATAAGCCCAAGAGACCGGCAATGGTTCCAAGTGCTGACATTGATTGGCGGGATCACCGGGTCGGTCATCCTTACTCAGCTGGAAGCCGTCCACGGGACCGTTGCCCCGAACGAGTCTGGCCGGAACATACTGCTGGGCATCGGAGCGAGCTTCGTCGCTTCAGGCTTCCTCGCTTGGGGGACCCTACAGGTCAAGGAGTTGGTGATGTCCATCGCCGATTGGCTCAAGACAATTAACGAGAAGAATCGGGAAAAGTGGAGGCAGGAAGGTTACAAAATGGGCTACAAGGACGCCAGCGAAGGGAAGCCCTTGAAACCGTCCACACCACCGACCGAAGCGAGCAAGAAGGAATGAGGACCTTGCCACGGGACTTGTATTCGACAAACGGACAGGGCGTTCTTCGCCCCGCGGGTCTTCTCTGCTTGGACAATCCCACAAATCCAGGAGTCCTTGATGTCCATCGCCGATTGGCTCAAGACAATTAACGAGAAGAACCGAGAACGATTGCGCAAAGAGGGCATTCAGACAGGCCTGCAGCAGGGTTATAAGCTAGGATACAGGGACGCGCGTGAAGGAAACCCATGCAACCGCCCGCCAGGACCACAACTGAGAGCATTGAGGAATGATAGCCCTGGAACATAGGATGAACAAAGGGCTTGGATTGACAAACACGGCGAGCCGATGCTCAGAATAGCGCCGGTGCGGTGCGCCGCCAACCGTCTGCAGTGGAGCGTGTGACGTATGGAGATGGCGTTTCTGTTTATACTGCCCGCCGCCCTATGGGCGCACGCTTGGCAAATGCTCGGACGCTACGGCAGCCCACGCTCTCTGGGCGTAGTCGGGGCTGGTGTGGGCATCATCCTTCTGGCACTGGTGGCCATGTGGCGAGACTCCGCCATCATCATCGGCTCGGACAACGCCTTGTCAGCACTGGTGCTCGCTTGGGCCATGTATGGCGGGCTGCTGGCAGCCGTGGCCATGCGGGGCTACGACCAGCGAACACTGGGCTACTACGGCCTGTTTCTCGCGCTGGTGTCTGTGGTGTTCGTGCTTTACTACTTCCTCGGCGACGCGGTGCTCTCCTCCCAGGACGCTAGCCCCACAGGGTTCCTAGGTCAGGGCTTGGGAGTCATCAGCTACATCATGGGGGCCTACGCGGCAATACTGGCCGTGCTGGGAGGGCTGCTGTTCCTGCACCTTGCCATACCCATAAGAGGTCTGCGCTTGGTGGCGGGATGGAGTTTCCTGCTCGGGGCTATAGCCTCGTTGACGCTGGCTGCTCTGGTGGTGCTGGGCCTGTCCCTGCCCGCCTTCGAGATAGTGTAGTGGTGAGGAAGGTCAACTAGGGGACTGGGATTGAAGCAAGGGCCTACTGTTTCCAGAAGCGCTCTTCTTTCACCCGGTACCCCTGAGGTTCGAGGCGCTCTCTCAGATCTTCAATCATGCCGGGGTGGCCACAGGCGTAGACCAGCAAGTCCTCGTGCCCGAGTCCCCAGCGTTCGATCCACTCTTCCACAATGGTGTTGACCCTCCCCTTGGCCCCATCCCAGCCAGCATTGCGCTCCTCATTGGGCCGGCTGACAGTGGGAACGTAGGTAACCAACTCGGGGTGCACCCGAGCTATTTCTTCCAACTCATCACGGTAGGTGAACTCGTCCTCGTAGCTGGCCCCCTGCAGGATGTAGAAATGGTGTTGTTCTTCACCTTCAGATTGTGCATCCGCGGGACGGTTGAGATAACTGCGAACGATGCCAACGTAGGGGGACACACCTGTCACTGTGGCCACCATCACATGCTTGTGGACCCGCTGGTCAAGCGTGAAGATGCCCTTGGCCCGTGGGCGGATGGACATGGTGTCGCCCACCTTCATATCCCACATAATCGGCGTCAGCACACCGTCGGGCAGGGGGACCAGTTCCACGAAGACTTCCAGCAATTCCTCTTCAGGGGCTGATGCCAGAGAATAAGCCCGCTCGACGCCCTGTCGCCCCAAAGTGCAATACTGGCCCGCCTTGTAAGCGTATGGGACAGCGGGTTTGAGCTTGAGCACCATCAGGTCTTCAGTTATGTCGATCCGGTGCACCACTTCAGCCCTAGGCAGCCGGGGACGCGCTGCGCTGGGGGCTGACTCCGTACGGACCTGTTCCGCCAAGGGTCCTCCTAGAGAAGATTCGTCTGGCATTCCACCCTATCCGGTTTCGCCGCCGTCGGCGAGCTTCTCGATCCTTGCGGGCACGATGTGGAGGCCTGGAGCAGCGGCGACCGCCCGGGGGTTATCGCTTGCCTGCACTTCTGTCATCACTTGGCCGAAAAGCGCAGTGTGATTGAGGACCCCTTGGGGCGTCTCCACCCTCACCTGCGCATGAGCCGACATCCGGCCGCTGGCTGTGACTACTTCTATTGAATCGCCATCTTCAATGCCCAAGGCCGCGGCATCGGCCTGCGAGACCGAGACCAACTCCTCGCGTGTGATATGGTTCTGGCGGCCCTCTTCGATTTCGATGTCTCGCTCGGTTTGCAGCAGTACCCGGCCCGGTACCAGGAGAAGTGGGAACGCTTCCGAGCTCGGCGGGGTCTCCTTGATAAAGTCAATGGAGGCGACGCTGGCGCGCCACCCCTCGTCGGTGAAGAGGACGCCGGTCCCAGGCTGGCCTGCTGACGGGCAGGGCCATTGCAGGCCGAGATACTCTTTGTCGGAGTAGAGGACTTGCGTCGGGCCGGGGCTGGAGGGGTCAGGCCTGGCTACCCATCGTCCCTCCTTAATCAGTCGCGAATGGGACACACCGCCGTAGAAGGGGCTAACAGCCGATATTTCATCCATGACCTGAGAAATTCCCTCATGGCCGAAACCGGCTACTCCCAGTCGTTGGGCAAGCTGGGACAGCACCCAGCTTTCGGGGCGTGGACCGTCCCCAGAATCGCTCGAAGGGGTGTCCATCGCTGGTCGTAAGAGCTGGACACGCCTCTCCAAGTTGGTGTAGGTGCCCGTTTTCTCCGCAAATACGGCCCGTGGAAGAACCACGTCTGCCCGAGAGACGACTTCTCCCAAGAACGCGTCTTGGACCACCAGGAACTCTGCCTGGAACGGAGCCTCCGCATCTTCCTCAGACAGGGGGGGAAGGCCCGAAAGCGCTGAAAGGAAGGCGGGAGGCTCGCCGATCACCATCAAGGCCTTGATGTCGCCGCTTCTGATTTTCTGTGGCAGATCGCGCAGTGGGACACCCTCTTGGGACGGAAGGGGACTGGCCCAACGTTGTTGCAATCGGTCACGGGCATCGTCGTCCGACACCGATCGGTAACCTGGCAGCATGTGTGGGACACAGCCGATATCCCAGCCTCCCTGAACGTTGGCTCCAGCACGCAGAGGATAGAGACCGGTCCCCTCGGAACCGAGGTTGCCGGTGAAGAGAGCGAGGTTGATGAGGACCTGAATGCAGCCCGTTGACAATACAGGGCTGATGTTGTCCAAGCTGAATATGATGGCGGTCTTGTCCGCTTGGGAGAAGGTGCGCGCCGCCTCTTCGATGGCCGTCCACGGGACACCGGTCTCTTGGGCGACAATGTCGGGGTCAACGGCGTGGGCTATGGCGAGAAGGGCTCCAGGGTCCTCACAGTGCGTAGCGAGTTGCTGCCACTTGTGTTGCGCCAGCCCGCCGTCCACCACAGCCTTCAGCAACCCGCCCAGTAACAGGAGCTCAGTTCCGGGTACGGGACGCAGGTTGGCAGAAGCGAAGCGGGTCAGTTCCACCTCCCGGGGGTCCACCACGATCAACTTGGCGCCTGACTTGGTGGCCTTCTTGATTGGCAGGGCCAACACGTTATGCTCTTCGGTGATGTTCGCAGCGAAAACCAGCACACAGTCGGACTGCTCCAAGTCCCAGACGGAGCCGGTGGCTGCGGCCATTCCCAGTGAGGCGAGCATCGTATCGGCTATCTCAGGGTGATCGTTGCACGTCATGTCCACGTTGTTGCTGCCCATGGCCACGCGGGCGAACTTCTGGGCTAGGTAGTGCTCCTCGTTAGTGGAGTCGCCTGAAGACAGTAGCGCAAAAGAAGGCCCGTCACAGGCGCGCAACCTGTTGGTGATGAGGTCCAAAGCCTCATCCCAAGTTGCTTCAACCAGTTCGCCTTCGCGCCGCACCAGCGGGGTACGCAGTCGCTGGCGATGGTTCACATACTCTAAGCCGAATTTGCCCCGGAAGCAGGCTTGGCCCCGATTGGCGGGTGAATGCAGCTCGGGGATGGAGCGTATGAGGTTGCCCTTGGAGTTGATTTCCAAGTTTAGCTGACACCCCACCGGGCAATGGGGGCAGATGGTGCGCACCACACGGGCGGCCTTCTCCCACTTGTGGTCCCGCTCCACCAATGCGCCCACGGGGCAAACGTCGAGACATGCTCCGCAGAACTCGCATCCTGACTCCAGCAGCGATGTCCCGTGGGAGGTGCCCACGAGTGCTTTGCCCGCCCGCTCCACAAAGGTGATGGCGTTGTCGCCACGTATTTCGTCGCAGGCGCGAACGCAGCGGCCGCACACGATACACAGGTTGTAGTCGCGGTCGTAGAAAGGGTCGGCGGTATGGATGGGCAGGTCGCGGTACTTATAGTCGAGGGGTGACTCTATGGGAACGCCCACGTACCGGGTGGTGTCCTTGAGTTCGCACCTCTCGTTCTTGGGGCACGTCACGCAGCGGTCATTGACGGCCACATGCCTCAGGCAAACGTCCTGTGGTCCACACAGGTCAACACGGTGGCAGGTGAGGCAGCCATGGGGGTGCTCGGCGGTGAGCATCTCCATGATCTCCTTGCGCACCGCGCGAACCCCCGGCGAATCGGTGCGCACCACCATGCCTTCCTGCACAGGCAGGGTGCAGGAAGCGGGAAGCCCACGGCCGCCCTCCACCTCCACGACGCACATGCGACAGGCGGCAAACGGCTTCATGCCGGGGTGGTAGCAGAGGTACGGGACGTAGACGCCAGCTTGATTCGCAGCTTCCAGAACCATCTGGCCCGGCTGGCAGGTCACCTCGGCACCGTCAATGTTGAGACTAACGGGGGTCAGACTAACAGGGTCGGCCACACTACCTCCGGGTACGCTCGGGGAAGGTTCTCTTTTCGGGGCAGAATCCGGCGGGGCACCGCCTATGTACCATGTGCTCTAGGAACTCGTCCTCGAAGTGGCGCAGGGCCGATGATACTGGGTTGAAGCCCAGCTGGCCATGACCGCAGAGGGAGCCGGCCTGCATCTGCTGGCCCACGTTGCGCATCAGTTCCAAGTCTCCTGGGCGCGCCTCCAAGGCACAGATGCGCTCGAGCACCTCCAGAAGGTGGGTCATGCCGAGCCGGCAGGGGAAGCACTTGCCACAGGACTCGTACTGGCAGAAGGCAATCAGGGCGCGGGTAAGGTCTACTACGCAGGTGTCCTCATCCGCCACGACAATGCCCCCGGACCCAAGGATGGCACCCGCTTGGGACATGGCCTCAAAGTCCAGGGGTATGTCCAAGCTGTCGGCTCCGAGAACGCCTCCCAAAGGGCCACCTGTCTGTAGCAGCTTGAGCCGCTTGCCGCCAGGTATGCCTCCGCCTATATCCTCAATCACCTGCCTCAGGGTTACACCCAGAGGCACCTCGACCATTCCGGTGAAGTTGATGTTGCCCGACAGACAGAGGATGGCAGTGCCCTTGGAGCGTTCCTGCCCGATGTCGGCGAACCACTGCCCGCCGTGACGCACGATTTCAGGCACGTAGGACAGCGTCTTGGCGTTGTTGATGTTGGAGGGCTTGCCGAACACACCGACCTGCGCTGGGAAAGGCGGCCGGTAGCGTGGCATGGCCCGCTTGCCTTCGATGGACTCCATCAACGCGGTCTCTTCGCCTGCGACGTAAGAATCGCCGGTGAGGGACACCTCGACGTGGAAACTGAAATCGGTGCCTAGGATGTTGTCGCCCAACAAGCCTTGTTCCGTGGCCTGTTGCAGCGCACGACGGGCGCGGGTGATGGGTCCAACGTGCCCCGAGCGGATGAAGATGTAGCCTCGAGGGGCCCCAGTGGCGTAGCCAGCCAGTATCATCCCCTCCAGAAGCGTATGGGGGTCTGACTCTAGGATGGCCTTGTCGTTAAAGGCGCCTGGGTCCCCCTCTTCGCAGTTGCAGAGGATGTATCGGTCTGGCTCACTGGAACCGGCTAGGAAGCGCCACTTGGTAGCCGTGGGGAAGGCGGCGCCGCCACGGCCACGGAGCCCCGAGACGTTCACTTCTTCCAGTACCTCGGCAGGGGTCATGGAGGTGACGGCCTTGTGCAGGGCTTCGTAACCACCGTTGGCGACATATTGGAAGATGTCCATGGGGTCGATGGTGCCTGCATTGCGCAGGGCGATCCGCAACTGACCCTGAATCATGGGATGGTCGCCCAAGTCGGTCCCCACTGCCCCGATATGGCCCTCCAAGTGCCCCAAGGCCAGCTCGGGGCGGGATCTGCGGGCGATGATGTGGGACGCGACGATCTCTTCGGCGAGATCAGGGGTCACATGGCCGTAGACCAACCGGGTGGTGCCGGGGGCCATGACATCCACTAAGGGTTCCGCATGGCATAGACCCATGCAGCCTACCTCGCTGACGTGGGCAGCGACACCTTCGCGCTCAAGCCGTGCCTTGATGGCTGCCACGACTTGTCTGGAGCCAGCGGCCTCGCCGCACAACGCAGTGCCAACCCTAATCCAAGGTGTGTCGGCCTCGGTGAATGCGTCCCACCGTGCCCGGGAGTAGGCTAGGATGTCGCTGTATTCTCTAGCCATGAGCTCGCCCGGCAGACCCTCTTCTGATGTCGCGGAGCAGCTGCTCAGTCCGGGGTGGGGTCAGCCTGCCCCTGAGCTCATGTGCGACGCTGGCCACCGGGGCTTGGGCGCATGCTCCGAGGCAGGTGTTGAAGCGGAGGCCGAACTCGCCGTCAGGGGTGTCGCCCTCGGCTTGGAGGCCGAGGGCCCGCATGGCGGCTTGGGCGATGCGTGAGGCGCCCATGATGTGACATGACGTGCCCCAGCAGACCTCCACCTGTATACGGCTGGGCGGGGTGAAGCGGAAGTTAGGGTAGAAGGAGGCGACACCCCAAACGTCGTTGATGGTGGAATGGGTGAATTCGGCGACGGCTTCCACAGCCTCTTTGGGGATATACCCCAGTTCCTCTTCCACGGCCAAAAGGGAGGACAAGACGGTTACGGTAGGTTGGCTCTGAGAGGCGATGGCCAGGGCGGCCCTCGCCCTAAGCTCGTTAGGGTCTGGGGTCAAAGAGGCTCCCTGCGACCTAGTCTATTCCGCAACTGGGTGAACGCTTCATCCTAGCACAAGGCCCGTTCCGCCTACAAGAAGGCTTTCGCAGCACATCCCCAAAGTCATCTGCTTGCCCATCGGTCACCCATCCGTCGGGGCGCTTACTGAGACTGATGCCATAAAGTCGCATAAATTGGCCATTTATGCCAATTTCTCTGGCCTAGATGTGCTGCATTATAGCTACGAAAATGGCGTCCATGCCAGAGTAGTTGTATCTGCGAAAAATTCTTTTCTGAATGCTCTGGCATTTGTGGCATTTCTTGGTTTTTCGTATCTGTTTTCCAGTCTCAATTGTGCCAGAGTCTGGCATTCGGGAGGAGCGGGCGTCGCGCGGCATGGATGGCAAAGCTTGGCGTCGATGGAGCTGCCTCAGTATACATGGAGGGTATAGGGGGACTGGCAATGGGCTCTTGTCATAGCCGCAGGGCAGGGCTGAGGAGGCATTCTTCCGCAGGCGGGAATCCACGGCGCTGATTTTCCTATGCCTCTTCCTCTTCCCCCTCACCATAGCCCTCTCCCGCCGGGGGAGAGGGGATATTTAGGCACCGCCTCGCCTGGGGGGCAGGGAACAGCTATCAGCCACATCCCGTTTCCCAATAACCACAAACATTTGGGGTATTCGTGGTCGGCGGATCTGTAGGCTATCGACTGTTCCGGCGGTTCGAGTCCAGTGGGGTGGCAGGTCTAATTAGCGTCTGCGGTGGGAGGCACGGCCAGATGCTGCCGGACGCAATCTACAAGCCGCCGGGCTTGGCCTTTGACGCCAGCTTTGTTGTGGTGGTCAAAGTAGAAACTATAGGGTTCGATTGTACTGCCCTGGAACTCGACGCCGGAGGTGATCATCCCATCGTTGTATTCCACGTCGTCGATGCGGTCGTAGGGCAGTTCTATTTCTCTCGAGCCAAGCGCACCACTCCGCAACAGGAAGACGCGGCGGTCTGTAGCGACTGCGATACCCTCGTGGCCTGTCCTGTTGCTCCCAGGCCCACCCATCGGGGCGAATGCGAAATCGTTGGGCAAACCCCAGCGGCCTCCCAGCCAGTACTCAATGTTTTCGTCGTCATCAAGGATCTCGTGGAGCTTCTTGCGTTCGCCTTCGTAATTCTTGAGATTGGCGCCCGACGCGTTGCTCCGAAGGCGGGCGAGAAATCCGGGATTCGTTCGGCCGGCCATGGCGGAGCGGTCCTGCCACTGGGCGTCAATGCGTTCAGTTTTGCTCATTCCGAAGTGTTGACCGGCGGAGGGGGGAGCGACAGTTGAGCGAGGCGCGGTCTGGAGCTGCTGCACCAGTTCGGCGAAGCGGTGGCCCAATTCGCCGTGGATATCCCGGAGTTGGAAGGGGTCGTCTTGCCCCATCCCGGCCCAATTGTGGATACCGTTGCCGGCCAAGGTCACTACTCCGCTAGTGTGTTCCACTGCCGTGATGCTGGGCAATGGCATCTGAGTCACAAGTTTATTGAGACCCTTGTGGGCGACGAAGTGGACGCTGAGGTCGGTGACGACGGCGGCGCCCTTGAGCCTTTGTTGCCGGATTATAAGTCCCGCGCCCTCGGCGAATGCCGACTCGGGACCCCAAGTACAGCCCACCAGCCCCATGATGTTTTCATCTTGGTCCAGATAGTCATAAATCAGCTTGCGCTCGCGGTCGTGATTTTCCTGACTCCATGAGAAAGCCTGCTGTCCCCACTGGGCATCAACGCGGTCGCGCAGTTCTTTCGTCGCCATGGTTTAACCTCCTTGCTGGTTGCTCCGTGGCTTGGACCTATTCTTGAAGGTCCAAGGATGTGTGAGGGCTCAGCAGTCCGGCACGTTGTTGATACCGCCGACCCAGCCCTTTAGGGAACTCGGTGCGCGCTCGAACTCGTTGGAGTAGAGTTTCACAGATCCTGAGCTCCCACCAACGTCGGCCAACCAAGCTGGTGCCTTCCCGCTCAACAGTTGGCCCGTTGCCTGATATATAGGTGGCGCCCCCCACCCGTTAGACACGGGAACTGATTGCCATGGATCTCAATCTCGACTTCCCGCTCAAGCATGTTCCACACCTCGGAAGGTATCTCCCCGCTTAGCTGGTTTTCGTGTAGAGTCAGACTCTTCAGGTTATCGAGGTTACCCAACTCGGAAGGTATCTCCCCGCTCAACTGGTTCCCATTGAGGTTCAGGCTTGTCAGGGTTTCATAGTTACCCAACTCTGGGGGTATCTCTCCACTCAGCTGGTTCCCACTGAGGTTGATGCTTTCCAATCTGTGGTAGTCGCCCCAGTTAATAGCCAGATCTGGCGGTATTGTCCCGCTCAGCTGGTTCCCACTGAGGTATAGCTGGAGCATGTTGGAATTCGCCAACCCTGACGGTATCTCCCCGCTCAATTGGTTCCCAGCGAGGTTTAGAATGCTCACGGTCACTGTGAAATTCGCCAACCCTGTGACATTCGCCAACCCTGACGGTATCTCTCCGCTCAACTGGTTCCCAGCGAGGTTCAACTCGTACAGGTTGGACCTATTCGCCAGTTCCACCAGTTCCGGCGGAATTTCACCGCTCACCTGGGTCCCCGTAATCCGCAGGTGTTGAAGGCTGGAGAGGTTGCCCAGCTCCGGGGGAATCCCCCCGGTCAACCCGTCTCCTCGGATTGACAAATCCCTCAGGTTGGAAAGGTTGCCCAGCTCCGGGGGAATCTCCCCCGTTAATCCGTCACCACCGAGGGACAGGTTTTCCAAGTTGGGGAAGTTGCCAAATTCAGGTGGAATCTCCCCCCTTAAACCGCCGCTATAGTCGTTGAGGCCCAGTAGTTTCAAGGCTCCGAGGTCAATCAGATCTAGGGGTATCTCCCCGCTCAACTCCTGTCTAGTCCCTGTCCCCCCCATGTGCAAATAAGTCACGCGGCCGTTGTCGTCGGTTGTGACTCCAGACCATTCGCCCAACGGAGCGTCGCTCAGCCAGTTCCCGCTCTCCTCCCAGTTTGGTCCGTCCAAGGCATTGTAGAAGGTGACCAAGATTTCCCTGTCCATTGCAGGCGAGCCCGGTGCAGGCGCACGGACTCTGTCGGTCGCCTCCGTGGCAGGCACCTCGGTGTCAGCATCGTCTCCAGGCACTGCATCCCCGCCACAGGCGGCGACCAGGGCGACCAGAATCAGCGCAAAGGCCCAAAGGCTTAGGGGAGTGCGCCGAGTCGTCCCATGGAACATGTTGGTCACCTCCGATTACTTAACGAGGACAGACAGGCCTACCACTATAACCGATTAGGCACATTTTCAGAATCCCGCTGTGCGTATTCTCCGGGTCTGTCCAGAATCAGCGTGTAGGTGGAACCACGAGTGACTGACGCCAGAGTCACTGTTGCTCCGCCTGTGAGTGGCTCCTCGGAAAGCGAGACGAGGAGACTCTCCAGAGTAGACCGCTACGTCTCTCAGCAGACTCAACACCGTGCCACTGCCGTGGTTGCGCCTCAACGTGATGGTTCGGCGCCTTGACCCAATCCGTCCGTACTAGTTGGCCCTCGCCCAAATAGCAAGCCCCAGCGTCTGCTACAACACCAAGGTGAACCGGGTCATGAAAGTTCTTGATTTTGTCCAGTGTGGTGGTCGGGGGCGTACTGTATGCGAACTTTCACTGGGACGTCCGTATATTGAGAGCAGGTCAGACGCCTTTGGCTAAACCTTGACGAGCCTTCGACCTGTCTGGTTGGAAGCTCCTCAATTCCTTCGGGTCGGTAACGCCGCGCACTATGAGACATGTAAGGCGCGTCTGACTTACATCATAACGCTCGCCATTATGGAGACAAGACCGGTCCATGGCTTCATCGGCAGTCCGCACAGCCCGATGGGTCTCCATATGGGACAGGACGCAAGGTTCCTTGTAGGTAGGGAGCTGTGTGGAAGCAACCACAACCTCAGATTTCGCATGGGGATTGTATCGCTTAACGACCACCGGTAGGCCACCATGGTTGATAGTGCTATAATTGGCGACCTCCCGCCCGAAAACACACTTCCCGGCATGCTTTGTACAAGGCGAGCTGTGCTCTACTGAAACGGTGTAAAGCGAAAACGCCAGAACGAAGCACACACCGAAGTAGGTGATCAACACGCTCAGAGAGGCTGAGGTCGCGATAACCGAGGTAGGTCGAAGGCTGGGCTTCCGCTGCGGTCGGATAACATAGTGGGTGGTACAAACATCGACGGCAGGTCAATAGAACACGACACCGCCAATCATTCCGGACTGTCCGGTGAATCCGGCGTGGACGCCGGCTCAAGACTCGTGTGCCGAAACCTGTGGAAGGTGTTTGGGGATGGTGCCCCGGATCTTGCAGACTCCATCGACCCTGCCCTATCCAGGGAAGAGGTGTTGTCCCAGACCGGATGCGTGCTCGCCGTCAGGGATGTCTCTTTCTACGTACGCGAAGGAGAGACCTTCGTCATCATGGGCCTCTCCGGCAGCGGCAAGTCGACGCTTGTCCGATGTGTCGGCCGTCTCATCGAACCGACGCGCGGAGAGGTCCACATAGACGGCGAGGACATGCTCGCGATGAACAAGCATCAGTTACGGGACATTCGGCGCCATAAGATGGGCATGGTCTTCCAGCACTTCGGCAACTTTCCCCACAAGCGGGTCTTGGAGAACGTGGTCTACGGTCTGCAGGTCCAGGGCATTGACAAGACCACCCAACGGAGGCGCGCCGCCGAAGTCATTGATCTGGTGGGACTGTCGGGATGGGAGGAGCGGTACCCGCACGAGTTGAGCGGCGGAATGCAACAGCGTGTTGGGCTGGCCCGTGCCCTCGCCGTCGACCCGCAGATCCTCCTCTTCGACGAGCCCTTCAGCGCTCTCGATCCCCTCATCCGACGAGAGATGCAGGACCAGTTGATTGGACTCCAGCAACTGGTCCAGAAGACGATGGTCTTCATAACCCACGATTTCCTAGAGGCCCTCAAGGTCGGGAACCGGGTGGCCATAATGAAAGACGGAGAATTTGTTCAGGTAGGCACACCGGAGGAGTTGGTTTCGAACCCTATCAACGACTACGTGCGGGACTTTACGCGGGATGTGCCTCGGTCTAAGGTGCTGACCGCACGTTCTGTCATGATCCCATCCCGAGTCTACGTCACCGCAGATGAGGGGCTAGCCGAGATGATGAACAAGTTGGCCGCCCAGGAATGCGAAAGCGCAGTGGTGGTCGACGGGCAGGATCGCTTCATCGGAACTGCGCATTTGGCAGACGTACCCATTAGTGGGGTAGTGCACTCCAGCGTCGCCTCCATCATGCGAGACGCCTGTCCTGTGGCGGAGCCGGGTACCCGCCTGGAACGGCTCATTCCCCTCGCTATCACCGGCGATGCCCCTATCGCTGTCTTGGATAGCGGCCGATGCATCGGCACCATCAGCCGGGAGGCGGCAGTGGCCGCCCTAGTGAGCGACGAGGGTGTGGCGACGTGATCCGCACGGAAGCTCTCCAGATTCGCTTTCTTCGGGAACGCCGGTACCAGGTCATTCTGTGGGCAGCCATTGCCGCCGCCGCGTACCTCTGGGCCTATTCACTGGCGGCCACCAATGCGGGCACCAACGTCGCAGACTGGCCGAGAAACTGGGAGCTTCCCATTCAGGAGCCGATCGACGACTTCTTTGAGTGGATCAGCGACACCTTCGCCTGGTTTTTCAATCCAATCTCCGAAGTCTTAGACACGGGCCTCGCTGGGATAGACACATTCCTGCTTTGGCTCCCTTGGCCTTTCGTCGTGGCGGCGGTATCGATGTTGGGGCTCAGGCTCGGTGGCATGTGGCTGGGCCTGTTCTGCGGCGCCGCTACACTGTTCATCGGTCTCAACGGGTTCTGGGACTCAACGATGCTGACTTTGAGTGTAGTGGGAGTTTCAGTGATCATCGCCGTCGGACTCGGCGTACCGATCGGCATATTCGCTGCCTCCAGCAACCGCTTGGAAGCAGTCGTCCGACCGATTCTCGACACCATGCAGGTCCTGCCCGCCTTTGTATACCTCATCCCCGCCCTGGTCCTATTCGGAGTGAGCGGCACCCAGGGGATATTCCTTACGGTGATCTACTCCATTCCGCCCGTCATCAGGCTCACCAACCTAGGCATCCGCCAGGTCCCCCTGGCCGCTATAGAGACAGCTCACTCGCACGGATCCACGGCGTCCCAAACCCTGTTTCAGGTGCAACTGCCATTGGCAAAGAACTCGATCATGATGGGCGTCAACCAGACAATAATGTTGGCAGTTTCCATGGTGATCATAACTGCACTGGTGGGAGTGGAGGGACTGGGCAGGGACGTATGGCTCTCGCTGAGGGAGGTGGACGCGGGGAAAGGTCTGGAGAGCGGCATCGCCATCGTGCTCTTGGCCGTAGTCCTAGACAGGTTTAGCTACGCGTTTGTAAAGTCCGGTCCCAACTCCTCTGCATCCGCACTGGCCATCAGTCCGCGGGCCAAGGACAGGGTCGGCCAAGGCCTGGCTACCCGCAGCGCTCTTTCTATTACGGGCGTGGGTCTGATAGTCGTCCTGCTGATCCTTGGTGGCTTGGTCGGGCCGCTAAGAGACTTCCCGGACGAGCTGACTTTCTCGATGGCGGACCCGGTCAACCGCGCCTTCGATTGGATGGCGGTCAATCTCCACTTCATCACAAGTTGGGTACGGGACAGCCTGTTCAGGGAGCTTGGCTACTCACCCATTCACACGCTACTCCTCTGGCTCCCCTGGCCGTCGTTGATGGCCATCGCGGCCATCCTAGCGTACTTCACTGCGGGATGGCGCGTGGCGTTTCTCGCGTTGGTAGGGCTGGCCTTCGCAGGTATCGGTGGGGTTTGGGACGTGACCATGGACACTCTGAGCCAGGTGCTTACCGCAGGGGTGTTCACGGTGATAGTGGGTATCGCGTTGGGCGTTCTCGCTGCCCAGAGCAAGGTCTTCGAGTCGGTCCTGAGGCCTATCCTGGACACCATGCAGACCATGCCGATCTTCGTTTACCTGATTCCGGTCATAATGCTCTGGGGTATCGGGCCGCTGGTCGGCATCATAGCCACCTCGGTCTACGCTCTGCCTCCGGTGATCCGCATGACCAGCCTCGGTATCAAGGAAGTACCGGCACCGGTGATCGAGACGGCCCAGTCCCACGGCTCGACTGGCCTTCAGACCATGCTCCATGTCAAGATACCTCTAGCATTCCCGACGATAATGATGGGCGTCAACCAGACCATTATCATGGTGTTGGCCATGGTAATCATCGCGGGACTTGTGGGCGGCGGCGGCCTGGGACAGGAAGTCTTCATAAACTCTATCTGGCTCAGGATGGGCGATGGCCTGATTGCCGGAATGACCATCGTCTTCATGGCGATGGTGCTGGACCGCATGACCCAAGGGAAACACGGCTATGCAATACCATTTGTCGCATCGAGGTAGCGAGAATCCGGCCCAAGGCTCGGCGGGCCCCGCAAAGGGGGATTCCTAATGAGACGATAGCGCATGCGGCAATCTGCCAAGTTTGCCGAATACAACTCCCAGCGCAGAGAGGAAAAAGAAAATGAAAACAGTGAAGAATAGGTGGATTGGTTTCTCGATGATCGTGGTGCTGGTCATGGGTCTTGCAGTGGGGTTGGCCTGTGGCGGAGGCACCGATGAGTCGGAGACTAGGGGCACCCTGTATCTCGTCGACCAAGACTGGAACGGCCAGTTGGTCACGACGGCTGTAGCACAGATCCTGTTGGAGCAAGAGATGGACCACACTGTCGCGACCAAGTTCGCCCCCGCCGACTCGGCGCCACTCTTCATCGGCCTCGAAAGGGGCGACTTCCATTTCGTTTGCTGCAACTGGCCTTCCTACAGTGCTGCCCTCCTCGAGGAATACGTGGACGCCGAAGGCGGCGGCACGGTGGAGCGCATAGGGCCGGTAGGCATCACCGGTGAGACGGGTTGGTACGTTCCTTCCTACGTTATCCATGGCGATGGCGAACGCAGCATCGACGCCGTCGCACCGGATCTCGGCACCGTTAAGGACCTGAACAAATACAAGTCCATCTTCGCCTCGAGCGACACCGGCACCAAGGGCAGACTTTTAGAGTTCACAGCGGCTTGGGACACGAGGCCCGAGGAACGGCTGGAAGCTTTCGGCGCGGACTTCCAGGCAGTGTTCGCCGGATCCGAGGGCGCAGCCTTGGCTCAAGTCGACGCTGCCTTCCAAAGGGGAGAGCCTATCCTCACATACCTCTGGGAGCCCCACTGGGCCCACGCCAAGTACAACCTGGTGCAGATCGAAATGCCCGAGTGGACTTCGGATTGCTATCCCGACGGTGGCAGTTACAACTGTGGTTTCCCAACCGACGCCGTAGCCAAGCTCTCTTGGCCTGGCCTCAAGGACGAGTTTCCGGAGGCATATGAGTTCCTCTCCATATTCCAAATGACCAACGAGCAGCAGAACGAAATTGTCCTCAACCTCACCGAGAATGACCTAACCGTGCGCCAAGCCGCGCAAGAGTGGGTTGATGCCAACGAGGCAGTCTGGAGCGCTTGGGTCCCCTAGAGAGAAGGCATACCTTCGGGTTAGGCTCCGGAGCAGGGACCCGAGGGATCGGGGATTGACGGCTAAGACAAGGAGGTGCGTCCCTATCCGCAGACCACGCGCCACGGCACCTTCTCAATCTCTGTGACCCGGTTCCTGTCAAGCCCGAAGACACACAACCCAGCCCGGAACTGTACAGAGGGGGGAACCGCGAACTGAAGGAGAGATGACCGATCTCAGCCTGGCCGAGCGTAGGCAACGACGCAAGGCCCGTTGGCTACGCAACTGCGTCAGCAACAACATGCCTGATTGGGCGCTGGGACCGCGCACGATGTATCATGCGAAGAGCCTGACCGAAATGAACCCCTGTGAGCACTGTCTGGAGAGAAAAGCTCATACGAAAACAGCGGAATCAACCGCTACGGCAGGTATTGATCGTGTAAATTCTTATTGAAGTGGCACGGGCTTGTGCCCAGCCTTATCTATGAGGAGCAACTCGTGCTTGCCTCCCGCCAGACACCAACCGAACGAAAGGAACCGAGTAAGATTCTCTTCGACAAGGTGGGGATGAGTTTTCTGTCCTCCGAGAGATGGTTCGTCCCCGCGCCCACAAATGCCGTTCCGACCCTAATTCAGTTGACCCACGTCGTAGAGGCACGTACCGACGACGCCAAAGAAGTGCATTGCCTCTTGGTACAGTTCATGTGCAACACCCGATTTCCCAATCGCCTGTTGACACCTCGACTCCAATTGCGACTAGAGGGCCCGATTACAATGGACAAAGAAGAGCCAAGCCAATGAGCGCAACACCAGATTTCTCTGAAGCCTTTTACACACGCAACGCCCAGCGTTACATAGTGTCGTGATATAGCTCTGCTCCGTTGTCGGCTCTAATGCCTGTCGGTGCCTCTGTTGTCTGAAACCCTGATGGACACCGACCTAGCGTCTCAGGCCCTGCAGTGTTCGTCTAGTTGGCGGGATTTGCACAGGATGGCGATGTGTTCGCCTGAACTGCGGTGAATACTCACTTCGTCTGCTTACAGTCTAAAGGTGGCACTTTGCCAGTGGCCGAGCGAAGATCACTGAAAAATCTCTTCACCTCGCTGGAGGCGAAGTGCGATCTGGTAGGTCTGGCCAGCCGCTCGCGGGGTGGGTGAGTGGGCGGCCAGAAAGCGGGACAGACCGATCATCACGTGCCGCCCTGACTCAGTGCCCCTTCGCGATTCAAACTGCTTGAACGCTGCGTCGACGATCTGGAAGGAGTGAAAGTCGGCGTCCTCGCGCAGCATCATCCGCCCCATGGTGGCCAACAATCCCTCCGGCGCACCGTTGCCGGCTAGGAAGGCTGACACAGCCGAGGCGGACTCCTCCACCTGCTGGCGGACGTTCACCATCTGTAACAGCCTGTCAAGCTGCTCGGAGTCTGGGACGCCACTGGGCACTGCGTCAGGGATGTGCTGGGGCGGCATATTGAGGAACCGGTCCAAGTATATGCTCATGGCCACATCGAAGACGCCCCTCAGCAACTTTGGCGTGGGCGTCCTTTTCAGCGCCTGGTGCAGGGCGTTGGCGGCGGTCAGTGTGTTATGCACCGTGTCCCAGTCGCGGAACTCGTTGGACAGGTGGAAACGGGCCATGCGCAGGAACGCAGCATGGGTTACGGCATCCCCAAGCTGCTCTGGAGAAGCCCCATCGGCTATAGCCTCCTTGATAGACTCCATAATCTCCCCCGGCGAGTCGCCCAGCATCTCATACGCCAAGGCTTCAGCGCCGTCCCAACCGCCGGAGCGGTTCCGGCCCTGTTCTAACAGGGCTGGAAGCTCCGCCCGCGCCTGCCATACCATTGAGGCCAGATCTATCGGCTGACGCCATTGGCTGAGTTCCTGACTACGACGTGCCCGGGCCATGCCATGTACAAGGCTGGGCAGCACCTGGCCGGCCATCTCCCATCCTAGGTGGTCCAGCAATTCGAAGGCCTTGTTGGCAAAGTCCACCACGTGCCCGGCGTCCAGATAGATGTGGTCGGTGGCGGCGGCAAAGACCATATCGGCGATGTGTTCCCTTGAAATGCCCATCTCTATGGCAGTAACCAGACACCGCTCGGCTCCCTCATCGTCCCGGACGTCGATGAAATCGCGGAACCATCGAGTGAAGACCTCCGGTCGGGTCTCACCGGTGGGAAGGGGATCGACGGAAAAGCGCGGGGCCTTGCCATCGCACTCCCTGGCAACGTGGAGTAGGCCTTGGTAGAGGGCTCTAGGGACATCCTCCTCGTGGAGGTGGGGCAGAATGTTGGCGCTGCAAATGAGGATGCTCATGGCCGCGCCCCAGCCGTTGGCCGAGTAGGTGGTGCCGAATCGGGTGCCGATTCCCAATGGCTCGCGGTATTCAGGGCCCGCCGCCTGCAGGCCAAGCACTGATTTGGCAATGACGAGACGGATATTGTGCTCCATGCCGTCTCCCAGCCTTCGCCGCCAATGGTGGGCTTCATCACGCCCCCGTGGCTCCGGGTCTATCCACACTTCACCGTCTACCACGTTCACCGCGAAGTTGCGCACGTCGTCGGCGAAGGGATTGAACGTTCCGCCGCTTGAGAGGTCGAAACGGGCGTGGTGCCAGTGACAGGTGAGGATGCCGTCCTTGACGCTGCCACGGTCCAGCGGAAAACCCATGTGGGGACAGCGGTTGTCCACAGCGTGGACCTCGCCCTCGTGATGGAACACGGCGATGGCGTGCCCGCCACCTGTGACCACGGTGCAGCCGCGCTCCTTGAGTTGTTCCAGAGTCCCGGCTCTGATGTGTTTCTTCACATTTGGTGCCATGAGTTCGCCTCCCATCGACCAGGTGTGGAGATTGACAAGTGGCGTACGCTCCGGTTCCCATTGCCAACCCTGTATACATATCCGCCACGATGTCATTGTAGGCCTGACGAGACTCTCCGCACCATGTCCCAATAGATGGTGACAACCTTCGATAACGACGCATAGCTGGACTCGACATTACACCACAATGTCCCTGCTTGCCTGCGGGTGTGGGCGTGGGCGTGGGCGTGGGCGTGCCGGTGTGGGCGTGGGCGTGCCGCTGATGGGCGAAGCTATCCGGAGGATAGTACTATCAAGACAGTACTATAGGGCAGTCTATATAGTCCTGTAATAGATGGAGGTTTGTCAGAGGGCCGGCGTCCGATCCAGAAAATGACATGTGGGGCACTCGCCTACACGGCCTTGAACCTGAGGGTAAAGGTTCTTGATTTTGTCCGCTTAGGTAGGCCTGACTTGACGGTCGGCAGTACCATCCTCGAGATGTGGATAGGACTGTGAGCCTGCTGCGGGCCTCATGCGCCATGGCCTTCCTCTTCCCTCTCACCCTAGCCCTCTCTCGCTGTGGGAGAGGGGATGATTTCAGCCTATTAGGAACTTGTGTGTCCTGCGGGCTCACATGCGCTCTCACTGGGCCGAATGGGCGCTGGCTTGTGACCCTTGGCGTGCAGGGATATGATTCTTTGTACTTGAAGACGCCTGTGTCCCGCCTGTTACCAGGCACTTCGGCAAGCGTCGAGGAGGCAGTCGTGGTACTCGACATCAGTGCGGCCCATGGCGCGATGACCGGCAGTCGCTATCTGGAGAGTCTTCCGGATGGCCGGGAGGTGTGGCTCGACGGAAAGCGGGTGGCCGACGTCACCACTCATCCTGCCTTCAGCGGCGTCGTGCATGAGCTGGCACGCATCTATGACCTACAACACACCGACGAGTACCGAGACCGGATGACCTTCGTCTCTGCCGAAACGGGCAATCGATGTAGCCTGTCTTGGCTTTTGCCGCGCTCCATAGACGACCTCAAGCGCAAACGGGTGAACAGCGAAGCATGGAACCAAGAGTGCTGGGGACAGTTTGGACGCAGCCCTGACATCCTAGCCCCCTATATCATCATGCTGTACGACGCCCGCGAGGCCCTGAGCGGGATGAAGCACCCCAAGTGCGATTTCGGCGAGAACGCGGTGAACTACTATCGCTACTGCTGCGAGAACGACCTGTTCCTCACCCACGCCTTGGGGGACCCCCAAGTAGACCGCAGCGAGCAGCCCCAGAACGAGCAGCGTCTTGCTCTGGAGGAGGAGCTGGCGCTGCATGTGGTGGAGGAGACCAACGAGGGAGTAATCGTATCCGGCGGCAAGCAGTTGGCTACGGCGGCCCCCATCAGCAACGAATGCTACGTGTCGCTGTCGGCTACGTTTGTACGTCGCGCAGACCCACGCATGGTGCTGGCCTTCTCCATCCCCACCAACAGCCCAGGTTTGAAAATCCTCTGCCGCGAACCGGCCTCCCAGTACCCCAGCGGTTATGGCCACCCCTTGGGGATGCGGTACGACGAGCAGGACGCCATGCTCTTCTTCGACCATGTGCTGGTCCCATGGGACCGGCTGTTCATGCTCTACGACGCCTCTCCGCAGTTGCAGCGCATGGGCGCGGGCATCAACTTCATCGGCTGGGCGAACCTCTGCCGGGTACACCAGCGAATGCGCCTTCTAACGGCGGTAGCAACGCTCATTGCTGAGTCCATCGGCGTCATCGAGTATCGCGAGGTATCGGCCAAGCTGGGCGAGATGGCCACCTATTGCGAGATATGGCGTCACGCCATGGACGGCGTGGAGTACAACTCCTTCGAGACGCCGGGCGGCCTGATGTCCTTGGGCGACATGGCGGGGATGAACATCTTCTTCTCCCAGACCTCGGCACGCATGGTGCAGTTGCTGCGGGAGATATGCGGGGCGGGCCTGATAATGCAGCCCAGCGAGAACGATCTGACCAACCCGGAGCTACGTCCCTACCTAGAACGCTACATGCGAGGGAAGGGCGTGGACGTGGACTACAAGTCGCGCCTCTACCGGTTGGCCAACGACCTAGCGGTGTCCTCATTCGGCATGAGGCAGGAAGTCTACGAATACTGGCACGCAGGAGACCCCAACCGCAACCGTATCAACCTGATGCGGAGCTTCAACCAGAACGACATTACCGAGCGCATCAAGGAATTGCTGGCGCAACCGCTCGCGCACTCATAGGCTCCAGACCTACGGGACTATGACCCCACCGGTTTGGGCGTACTGGAACAGCGCTTGTTGGATATCGGCGATACGCCATTCGGCATTGGGGCCGGGACCTGGAACTGCGACAAGTCGCTGCAAGTCTCGGCAGTGCTCAATGAACTTGGAGTAGCCTTTTATCGTTGAATTCCGGTCCCCGTCGCGGGTACTCGGAAGGACTTCCCTTAGACACTTGCGAATCCAACTATCCAGAATCGCAAACTCATCTGGATTCATGAACATGAGGGTCTTGCTTCCATAGCTAAGCCCCCATTGGTTCAACTCCAAAATGGCTCCAATGGCTTGACTTGGCTTGTCGAAGTGGAGGCTAGCTTCCGCTGTTCTCTTTTGTACCTCATCCGGAGTGTTACTGGACCTCATTCGCTGTTTAACACCGTTCGTGTTGCCTCCCCAATCGGCAATCGCGGACAGGTCTTCGATCTCCAAATGGCCTAACCGTTTCGCCTTCCCTGGAAGGCGGCCCAGCAATTCGATATACCCCTTGTAGTACACGTTCGATGTTTTGAAGTCGTTGTACCACTGGGGCAGGACCGACGCGAATTCTTGTAATGTCTTTCGCATTTGAATCTCCCGTTTCCCGCCAAGACCCCCAAACCAGAAAACTCAACCGGAAAAGTTCCGGGTGGCCCCTGGCGGAATCAACTGATAGGGCGGCGTCAACCGAGGCGTCACCATCTCCACCACCGTAGGCCGCTCCCCCGCGATGGCATCCTGGATGGCGGCTGGCAAGTCCTCGATCTTGTCGACGCGTATGCCTCTGGCGCCGAAGCTCTCGGCAAGTTGCATGAAGTTGGGGTTGTGCAGCTCGGTGCCGACGACCCGTCCTTGGAACCGGGAGGACTGGTCGGCGAAGGATGCCCCGAACACACCGTTGTTGAAAATCACTGCCACCACATTAATGCCATGTTGCACTGCCGTGGAGAGCTCCGAGGCTGCGTACATGAAGCCACCGTCGCCACAGAGGGCGACTACGGGGCGATCGGGGTTGCCCACCTTGGCCCCCAAGGAAGTGGGGAAAGCGAAACCCAAGGTACCCATGTAGGAGGAGGTGATGAAGCTACGGGGCCGGTCCATGGGTAGGCATATGTTGGCCCATGCAGCCATGATGGTTACGCCAGCGATGATGATGCCGTCTTCGGGTACGCCAGCACGGATGGCGTCGACCAAGGCAAGCTGATCGGGGGCGGCTTGAGCGATGCGCGCCCGAGCACGGGTCTTGGCTTGTTCGATCTGCCCAGAGTCCCACTCGCTACTGGGCTCTCCTTGGCCCAGCGCACCAGACAGCGCGGCCAAGCCGACGCGGGCGTCGGAGGCGATGCTAAGAGTCGTGGCGGGCTGAGGCGCTTGCGAGGGGTCGATGTTGAGGTCGATCACTGTCTGACCTTCGCCGGGCGTGGCGTTCCCGGGGTAGGACAATCGTGTGCCCACGGCCAGAATCACATCGGCTTGGGGCACCACATCGACGGCAGGGCCCCAGCCGTAGCCAGAGGAGCCCAAAGAGAGGGGATGGCTGTCGGGCAGGCTCGCCTTGCCCTCGGCGGTGGTCATCACAGGAGCGTTGAGTTGCTCGGCGAGTTGCCGCAACTCCTCCCAAGCACCCGACTGGTGCAGGCCGCCGCCGCACCAGATGAAGGGCCTCTTTGCTCCTGCCAGAAGTTCGGCAGCTTGTCGTATCAGGTCCGATGAAGGCGCGGGGTAGGGATAGAGCTCGGGCTCGATGAAGTCGATATCGGCGGAGGAGGCAAGAACGTCGGGTGGGATTTCCACTTCCACAGGACGGGGCCGGCCGGTAGCCAGCTGGCGCATGGCCTCGTGGACAGTGGAAGGCACATCTTCGGCTGCAAGAATCCTGTTGTTCCACTTGGTCACGGGCTTCATGTATTCAAGCTGGTCGTGAACATCATGAAGGGCGCCTTGGTCTTGGCCGATGGCAGAACTGGGAATCTGCCCGGCGATCATCAGCACCGGCGACGAGGCAGCGTAGGCGGTGGACATACCCGCGCCAGCGTTGTATGTGCCGGGGCCGGGCACCACCAAAGCGACTCCCGGCTTGCCGGTGGTGCGGGCATAGCCGTCGGCTGCAAAGGTGGCGGTCTGCTCGTGGCGCACGGTGATCACTCGGACTTCGCCGGTGTGGAAAAACCCGTCATATATGTGCATGATTTGGACGCCGGGGAGTCCGAACACGACATCCACGCCCTCGGCACGCAAAGCCCGAACCACCGCCTGACCGCCAGTCATCACTGCCATGTCTACCCCCTCCTTGGCGGACTAGGGATCACTGCCCGCCAAGAACTGATTATTGGGTGAGCCCCATTGGGTGTCAACGCGATGTGCCGTCCGACTCCCAGTCAACCTCCCCGCCAATGGGCTCCTCAGGTGCTTGAAGGATGGCGTCCGGGACTTGGATGTCTATGCCGTACTCGCCGCTATCGCCCCCGAATACCAAACGACATCCGCTATTGGGTGTCGTAGGCCGGAGGCATAGGGGTGGTCTCGATTATGCGTCTTGGGTCGCGGTTGACCGTAGTGCGTCACAGACCTACCCTTTGCCGACTGACCATCGAAGATAAATCAGGCCCAATTGAAGGACGTGACGGACTATGTCTGTGAGGAAATGGATATTCCTTGCCGCTGCTACGGTTGTCGTTTTGGCGATCGTTGTGGCCGTGGTGGCGTTGTTCTTCCTGCGAAGCCTCAGCCGTCCTGGGGAGGCCACGGCTAAGTTCATGCCAGACGATGCACCACTCTACGTCTCCTTCAACTTCAGACCGGGGCCAAACCAGATAAACCTAGGGAAAGATCTCATATCCCTCTTGAAGACCGACAAACTTATCGAGGTGCGAGACGACTTCCTAGAGGACGTGGAGGACGAAACGGGTGTACATCTTCTTGACGACACCCAGTCGTGGCTTGGTACTGACGTATCCTTTGCCTTGCTGGATGACGACGTTGAGAGCCCAACGTGGGTGATGATAGCCCAAGTTGGCGATGAGGATGCAGCGTTGGACTTCATAGACGATCTGGTGTCTTACATAGAGGACGAAACCGGCGTGGATATCGACGGCTCGACTTACCGAGACACCGACCTCTGGGTGGCGGAAGATGATTCCATAGCCTTTGGATTGACCGCCGAATACTTGATCGCTGGCGACCGGGAAAACACTGTGACCAGGATCCTCAGGGATATAGCGTTGCCTCCTGAGCGCTCATTGGCGCAGCACCCAGACTTCATCGCGGCACAGGAATCAATGCCGGAAGACCGCGTCATGTTCTTGTTCGCCCAAACCGAAGACCTGCAGGACTTGATCGTGGATAACGTGGACCTAGTGGACACCGGAACAGCCTTGGACAGCATCCGGGACAACATTCCTAACTACGTAGCAGCCTCAGCGTCCTTCATCGAGAAGGGTATGAGCCTCGAAATCGTGGCCGATATCCCCGACGGGGCATCAGACTTGAGCCTCGGCAGCGGGATACTGTCGCCGGACGCCCTGCCCGCCGATACCCTCCTTATGTTGGCCGGGACGGGCATCACGCAGGGTTGGGACGAGGGCTTGGACACCCTGCAGGACAGCGACCTAGAGGCTTACGAAGCCTTTGAGCAGGCTTTGGATGACTTGGAGGATGAGACGGGAATCGATGCTGAGCGAGATGTCATCGACGCCCTGTCAGGCGAAATTGCTTTCGCGTTACTGCCTAGCGACATCAGGTTTAGGGATGACGCTCTGAGTGGTGCTGTCGAGGCGCTGCTCTTGTTGGGCGTTAAGGACCCACGCCGTATTGAAGACACCATCGACGAGGCTACAGACTTCATTGAGGATGTGGGAGGTGTGATGGTGGTGGACGACCGTAGGTCAATTAACGGATACGACGTGGTTACGTTCTCAATGGACGACGTAGACCTGCCCTTGAGAGTAAATCCTGGATATATGGTCACAGAAGACTGGGCGGCATTGGGGAGCACCTTGGAAAGCTTGGAGATGTTCCACATGGCCGCATCCGGGGCTGCTGACTCCCTGAGGTTGGCCACCAAGTTCGCCGACGTGTCAGACGACTTACCGGGCCCGCTGCACTTCATCACCTTTGCGGACATCACTGGAATTGCCGAGATGGTGGAGGACGCGTTGACCGGGGATGCGCAGCGCGACTACCGGGAGGAGGTCAAACCCTTCCTGGAACCATTCAGCGCTCTGCTGCTGGCCTATTCGGTGACCGATGAAGAGTTCCGGCTCACAATGAGAGTGTCCCTCCAGGAATCCTGATGTGGGGACATCGATGGAGGCAGAAGAAGATTGCTGCGGGGGGAGCCTACTCGATGACCGAGCTAAGCGCTTGGTCGTACGTCTTGATCTCGCGCACCCCACGCCGTCGGCAACTGGCGAGGTGACAAAGGTCGCGGCCGCTCAGAGTGGGATGCCTCTCGTGGAGCTGCCGGGCAAGAGTGACGTCATCGGCTTCCAGCGGCCAGACCTCGATGCCATATCGCGTGATAAGCGAGAACGCATCTTCGCAGCGGTAGACTCGGCCGGTAGACTTGTAGACATGTACTAATTCTTGCAATACTTCCGCAGATGTACGCAGAGGGTTGCCCTCTTGGTGCGCTTCGGCGAGGAATTCCCGAGCTTCCTTTTTAAGGGGATGCCACTGGCCCACGGCATACATGAAAACATTGCTGTCTACGAAGGTCATATATCCTGGGCCCAAACTGGCAGTCCGTCAATTATCCGCTTTGTCTCCTCCCAATCAGGCTCCCGGCCCGGTCCTGCCCGCTCGTCGCACTCCTTGAAGAACGCCCACAGTTCTTCTACAGACTCAAATCGCTTCGTCTGCTGTTGCTTTTGCTTTGCAAGACGCTCCTCAGCCGCTGCTCGCAGCCAAGCACTGAATGTCACACCTTCTCGGCGCGCCTGATGCATGTAGCGCTCGCGATCGGCATCGGGCATTACCAGTTGGACCCTTGCCATGAGTCAGGTCCCTTATAGTCGATCAGCATGTGTATAGATGTTACACACATACTTTTGGCCTATCAAGCGCATCTTCCAAGCCAATGATCCCGGGGGGTCTCAAGATCCCTGCTGTACCGCTATAATAGGGCCCTTAGGCCGATGTGGCGGAACGGTAGACGCGGCGGTCTCAAAAACCGTTGGGGGCAACCCCGTCCCGGTTCGAATCCGGGCGTCGGCACCACACTCACCTTTGGGTACGCGGTGTCTCTTCCCTGGGTCTCCAGTACCTAGGGCAACATACAAAGGCCAGAATGGTGGAACGAGGAGGGGTTGATGGTTTCACGGAGTGCGATCGAGGACATCGCCAGCCGGGCGGTCCGGCTGCGAGATAATCTCACTACCGAAGAGGCCACCAAACACGCCCTAGTGCTGCCATTCCTTCAGGCACTTGGGTATGACGTGTTCGACCCAAGCCAAGTAATGCCCGAGTTCACCGCAGACTACGGACTGCGTGCCGGAGAGAAGGTCGATTATGCCGTTTTGCGGAATGGCTCCCCCGTCATCCTGATGGAATGCAAGAAGTTGGGCAACTCGCTGGACGCCAGCCGGGCTTCCCAACTGGCCCGATACTTCGTCCACACCCCAGCCCGCATAGCCGTTCTCACCGACGGCCTGGTCTACAAGTTCTTCAGCGACCTTGACGCTGAGAACACCATGGACACGCTGCCCTTCTTGGAGATTGATCTGACCACCGCCGACCAGCGGGACGTTCAGGCCCTCGGGCACTTCACGAAGCACTCTTTTAATGTGGAAGAAGCACGGTCGGTTGCGGCCAACATGAAACACATCGCTGGGATGAAGGCTTACCTTTCCGCGCAATACACCCAGCCTGACGATGCCTTTGTCCGGCTGCTCACCCGGCAGGTGTTCACAGGCAACCTCTATCGAACCACGGTCGAACATTTCACCAGTCTGACCAAGGTGGCCTTCCATGGGTTCGTGAATGACCTAATCAGCGAGACCCTCCAACGCGCTTCCAACATTGTGAACAGCCCCAGCCAAGAAGAACCTGAAATGGATCCCGAAGATGCAGTGGATCCAGCCGCTGACGAAGCCCCAGCAGCCGTGGCAGGACAGAAGGACATAGTTACCACGGTAGAGGAGTTGCAGGGCTACGAGTTGGTGAAGACAATCCTGAGCGAAGTTGTGGCCCCTGAGCGCGTCATCATGCGAGATACTCAGCAGTACTTTGGTGTAGCACTGGACAGCATGTGGAACCCCATCTGCCGGCTGCGCCTCAATTCTCCGACCACACGACACCTAGTGGTTATGGAGCCGAAGATTGAACCCGGGGAACGCAGGAAAGAGCACTGGCATCGCATTGAGGCGGTGAACGACATTGCGAATTACGCCGACGAGTTGAGGGAAACAGCCAAGGGCTATTTGGAGGCCGCCGAGGAGTAAGGATGGCAGCGTTGATGCAAGTGCACGCCCTTCTGCCTCTACAACATCGCTTCCCCACGTTGACTGGTCCCTCAAAGCGGTTATCCAGAAAATCCCCGTAGCCATGAAGGACGTGAGGTGTGGCCCCCAGAGAGTCGTGGAGACAAAACTGCAGCCAATCTAGCAGCTTCTAGCTACCCCCGAAAACCCGCCACCGCGACTCTCAGCTACCGACAGAACCCTGTACAACCCTTCAGTTGGCCCATATGATGTCTTCCAGGCCTCGGTGACACACCTCTCCTTTGGAGCGCTTCCACATGGACATTGGCATCTCGATACCCTCATACATCGATGCTTGGAGGGAGGTGCGCGCTGCCGAGGAAGCGGGGTTCAGTCATGCTTGGTTCTTCGATTCGCAACTGATATACAGCGATGTCTACGCTACCATGGCGTTGGCAGCGCAGAACACCGAGCGCATCCGGCTGGGGACGCTGGTGGCCATTCCGACCAACCGCATCGCACCGGTGACCGCGTCGGCCATCGCCACCATCAACAAGCTCGCCCCCGGCCGCGTCACCCTCGCCTTGGGCACGGGCTACACCGGCCGCAACACCATGGGCCTGCCTGCAGTCCCCGTTCACTACTTCAAACAGTACACTTCAGACGTGAAGGGCCTCCTCGCAGGAGAAGACGTTCTCTTCCGCGAGGGCAATCGCGAGCGCTGGATACGCTTGGTCCACGCCGACCGCGACAGCTTCATCAACATCCACGACCCCATCCCCGTCTTCATGGCGGCCAACGGCCACAAGGCCCTGCAGGCAGTGGGAGAAATCGCCGACGGCTGGGTCACCATTGGCGCAGGCCGCGACCTCGACCCCGACCGCGCTGTCGTCCACCAAGCTGCCCAAGCCGCGGGCCGTGACGACTTCAACCCCTACACCGTGGCCAACATTGCCGGCTGCGTCCTCCACGAAGGCGAGTCCATGACCTCCGACCGCGTGATGGCCAACGTCGCCCCTAACCTCGTCATGCGCCTCCATGCTCAGTGGGAAGCAGGTTACGGGCCGGGATCAAATTTGGGCCAACCGGGGACCACTGAAGCAGCGTCAAGATACGACTCTTACATACGCCAGTACGCTGAGCAGAGCGGTACGCCTTCCGACCGCCTCTATCTGGACGTCCACCGCGGGCACATGGTCTTCATGAAGCCAGGCGAGGAGGACTTCATCTCCGAGAACGACATCGCCCGCACTCTCACCGGCTCGCCATCCCATATCATGGAGCGCCTCGAAGCCATCGAAGCCACCGGCGTGGACAACCTCGTTATACAAACACCCAATGCCGCCGCAGCCCGCGACTTAATCCGCGACTTCCCCCGCGAGGTGTTGGCGAAGCGGAGTTAGGCGCTCGCCTGCGGACGCGGACGCAACAGACCTAGCCGGTACCAACCCACCCGTTCTCCGTCACATCCACCACCTGACCCGCAGGCCCTCGGTAGCGGCATTCGTAGTAGAAGGGGCCGCCTCCGGGCGGGGCGTGGGATGGCAGTTCTTGCGCGCCGTTCTGTGCGAGCTTGGCTTGGGTCCCCTCCAAGTCGTCCACCTGAAAGCCGAAGTGGTCGATGCCTGCGGGCGTCTTGAACCCTTCCGGAAGGTCGCCCTCGGGGTCCCGCGACTGCAGGATGGCAAGGTTGATGTGCCCGTCGCTGAGGTAGAAGCCACCCCGGCCCGCCGGGCCTGCCAACTCCAAGCCAAATACGTCCTGATAGAAGTTGGCCGTCTTCTCGGGGTCGGCGGTGAAGATGGCGATATGTTTGATCCTGTTCATGACGCGCCTCCATGTCCTAAGAAGTCCTAGTGCCAATCGGCGTTCACCCCATCCCCGGACCGGTGTCCGGGCATGGCTCTACCTGCCTCCCCGATATGGAAGGGGTTGCCCGAAGGGGTGCGGCATTGCGGCCAGGCTAGCCTACGGGTAGCTTTGCACCTTGGAAGGGGCCTTGTACCGCTTCGAAGGACTTCGAGAAAGCGAGCAGTTCATCGTTGGGGGAGTTCAGGTCCACCTCTGCGCCGAAGCCCTGCCGGACGTTGTATCCGGTTTTGTAGTACAGCTCCACATAGTTGTCCTCGGGGTCGTAGAAGTAGATGCTGAGAGATATGCCGTGGGTGATGGTGCGGGCTATGCGCACATTCTCAGTCTGTAGGCGGTGGTAGAACTCGCGAAGGTCGTCCACGCTCTTCACGACGAAGGAGACCTGCCCCACTCCTTGGGTCTTGGCCCGCGCCCCCATGGGATGGTCGGGGCCTCTTGCCTCTCCAAGGTTCAGCTCGTGGTGCTCGTTCTGTGGGTCCGCGCTCAGGAAGCAGCTACCCCGGTCCGGGTCCTCGTCGGTGACAGTCAGACCGATGACACGGGTATAGAAGTCGCGCATCTTGAGAAAGTCGTCGCAGATGATCCCCACGTGCCCTAGCCCCGTTACTTCAGGCATGGCGATGGCCTCCCTGTATTGGATTAGGACTATTGTAGGCCCGTGTCGTCACCTAGTCCACGGCCAGCCCTTCTTTACCTCATAGCATCATCACCCGGCACGCACCCCCTCCGTCACAATCACCCCCGCTTCCACCAACCGCTCGAACTCGTCCCCCAACCCCGCCTCCTCCAGTATCTCCCGGGCGTCTGATCCGGGGCGGGCGGCGGGTGTTCCGGGGCGCACAGGCGTGCGGGACAAGCGGGGCGCTGGGCCGCAGGTGGTGATGAGCCCGAACTCTTCATGTTCGCGGGTGATGCTGAGACCGTGGTCCTGTACCCATGGGTCTTCCATCAACTCCCGCACATCAGTGATGACACGCTGCGCCCCGATGCCCGCCTCTCTCAGGCGCCCAGCCCAAGAGTCGGCGGTATCACCAAGGAAGCGCTCCTCCAGCGATTGTTCCAAGGCTTCGTCCTGAAGGTCTTCCAGTCCCGATAGACCCAAGACCTGCGCCATGCGCGCCAGGTCCGACTCACGCGCTCCGACGAACAGCCACGCATCGCTGGCTTGGTACATGCGTTGCAGGGGGCCGCTGCCCAACGCCTCCTGTCCGCGAGTTTCGTCCCACGTCTTGCCTTCGTAGCGTTGCATGTAGGGCGACTGCAGCGTCATGGCGGTGTAGGCCAGCGAGGTGTCGACATGCTGTCCCAAGCCGGTGCGCTGGCGGTGCAGCAGGGCGAGGGCGACAGCGTACGCCCCCATGAAGCCGGTGCCGTAGTCGTTCACCGGGTTGGGCTGCACCGCGGGAGCGCCGTCGCCGCCGAAGCGAAGCGCCATACCGGCCGCCGTTTGGGCGAACTGCTCGTGGCCAGGCCTGCCAGCCCACGGACCCAGATGTCCGTAGGCGTTGAGGGAGGCGTAGACGATGTCGGGCTTGCGCTTGCGCACTTCCTCGTAGCCCAAGCCCAACTGCTCCAGCTTCCCAGCGCGGTAGTTCTGGGCAACCACATCTGCATTCTCCAGAAGCTTCCAGAAGACCTCCCGCCCCTCCTCCGACTTCAGGTCCAGCAGAAGGCTGCGCTTGCCCCGGTTGATGTCGTTATGTCGGGCCACGATTGATCCGCGGGTGGGATTGTCGATCTTGATGACGTCGGCCCCGAACTCGGCGAGGGTGCGCCCTAGGGTGGGGCCCGCTAGGATGATACACAGGTCCAGCACCCGCATGCCCTCCAAGGCCGCGCGCAGGAAGCCTTGAGGTGGTGGCTGGTCTGTCGTGCTGGTATGGGCGTCCAGTTCCGCAAGCAGGGAGCTGCGATGCTGGTTGGTGGCTGGGGCTGGGCCGCGCACACCTCCCGGAGTCAGCGACATGCGGGCATTGACGCCGGGCTGGAGCATCGTGCCGTGGGTGGGGTCGTCCACCTCCACCACCATCTGCGACTGCCGCGCATGGGGGTGGTCGAACCACTCCTCGCTGGTGCGGCAAACCGCACCCTCGCTGCCCGCCTCGGCAATCAAGTCCTCCCACTCCTGGGCGGTTCTGGTCTTGAAGAGTTCCCGAATCGACTCCTGAATCTGGGCCACATCGTTGGCGCTCTCCGGCAGCGTGCGACCCAGATCCGTCAGTCCGTCATCGTCCCATGAGGTGATACCCGAGGCCTCGACGAACTCACGGAAATTCTGGTTGCCAAAGCCCCCGAACCGCAGCCACCGCCCATCCTTGCATTGGAAGAATCCGCTCCAGACGACGGCGAATGTCAGAGGGTCGGGGCTGGCGCCGTGTATGCGCAACCCATGATGCCCGATGGAGGGGAACATGGCATCGAACAACGGCACCTCAATGTGCTGGCCCTGCCCGTCCCGCTGTCGCGCGTTCAGCGCCAGCACAATGCTCGCGGCAGCCTGAAACGCCGCGTACGTCGACGCGATGGGTATCGCGGTGTACACAGGTCGGTGCGACGGCTCGGCAGGGCGGAAGGTGGCGGCCGCCGCAGCCACCACGCCCTCGAAGGCGGGGGTATCAGCCCGCGGGTCGTCCGACGCAAATCCAGGCAGCGAGCAATACACCAGCCGGGGGTTGGCCTCGGTCGTCGCCCGCGGCCCCAACCCCAGCCTCTCCATCACCCCAGGCCGGAAGTTCTCCACCACCACATCCGCCCCCTCCACCAGCCGCCGCGCCACCTCCCGGTCGCCCTCACTCTTCAAATCAAGCGCAATACTCCGCTTCCCCCGGTTCCAAGTCGCGTTGCCAGGCGTATCCCACAACGGCCCACCAGGAGGGTCCACCCGCACCACATCCGCCCCTTGGTCCGCCAGCAACATCCCCGCCAGCGGCCCCGCAATATACTGCCCAAAGTCGATCACGCGTATGTGTTCGAGTGCCGTTGTCATGGGGTTCCTCCTGTCGAACGGTTAGTTTTTTGCTCGCATATTTCTGCTCAGTTCCTTTGTGTACAAGGGATTGGCGACAACCGTAAGCGATATTCATAGCTACAGGCCAAATCGGAGATGGGCCGCCCACGGCGCATTCAGGGCAACTGCGCCACCTAGTCAACGAGCACTCTCAGTTCATCTCACAACCAGATAGTCTCCCCAAGCCTACTTCTAGGAATGCCTCGTTGACCGGCAATCCACCAAGTATACTATCGTTATGGAGGATCGCACTCGTCTCAACGAGGTTCGCCTTCTATTCGCCCATGTGAACTAGCGAACTACACACGCCAAGCCGACGGAGTCATTGCTGGTTACATCTCATGATAATTCTTAAGCAGAGCGAAGGGAGCAAGTTAGCGTGACCACTAAACCCATCACGCACATCAGCTTTAACCTTGGACCAGACGTAGGGGCGAACGATATAGTAATCGGCATGAGAGTCGTGCCTAATGGTACAGCGAGCCTCGAAGTCTACGGTAGAACTCTCGATATCGGAGAAGGGGACAATGACGAAGAAATCATTGTGCCCTCGGGCTACAAGTTAGTATTTCCACCTGGCAGCGTGAAGGTCGCCTTAGAGGACATTGACAAGCATGCCGAGCCTGAACCTGACGGATACGCCGCCATCGCAAATACAGTATGGACATGGCTGCAAATTCCGCCGAGCCAAACTTACCCTTTTTTCCATTATATGCTGGCCATAGCACGGAGGCTCGACGTTGCGCATGCTCTCTATGTCAGTACACTACGACAACTAGTTAGTATTCCCAATGAGCATTTTATGAGGACCCGAGATCGTGTCTTTAACGCTGTAAGCAGTGCTGAGTCGATGTGCATCGCGCTCAATCGCGCGATTTTGATGATCACTAGCGCTCAAGCCAAACTTTCAGTCAACACACCGGTGCCTGCTGCAATCAATGCGGTCAAAGAATCGACACAGTCAATCCGCAACGCCTTTGAGCACATAGATGAGCGGGCTCTTGGACAATCTCGTGCTGAAACGCCTATGGAGGCTATGTCGATTTTCAATCAGGCGGAACTAGCTACATCTGGTAGACTACGCTATGCCAACCATGTTTTGGAACTACAAGGGCAAGTGCTGCCTTCATTGATTGCTGCGCGTCAATTCGTATACGATGTCATCGCTGATGCCGGAACGACAAAGACAGTGAACGCCCGAATTGAGTTTGGGCCTCTCTATCCCGATTAGCGTCCTGGCAACGCCAACATTTGACCGTTTTGAAATCTGCACCCTACTTGTCAAGGCAAGGACGTATATGAGAGACAACAAGTGGCGGGCACTGCCCGCCGCCCACCTGCCCGACCAATACGACCGCCAAGGCCGCCTCTCCCCCGAATCACTATCCTCAGGATCAATAACCACATCCACCACTGCAGGCTGCCCCGAAGTCACCGCCGCCCGCAGCGCATCCTGCAAATCGGCCGGGTCCTCCACCCGCACACCAAAGCAGTTGTACGCCTGTGCAATCCTGCCGCCACCACAACAAGGCTCTCGCCCGATCCGCTCGTCCTGAGCGAAGTGGGATGGCGCGCGCGGGTAGCGCGTCATCCCACGCAGTCGAAGGGCGGGCCGATGGAGAGCAAGACATCCCGCTCAGGCAGCCGCCCATCCTCCGACTGCGCTCCCCCTTCACCTCCCTGCACCATCCGCACTAGCACTTGAGTCTCTGGCTCGGCCCTTCAACTCTGAACCCTTACCCACTAATACGACCGCCACGGCCTCGTCTCCCCAGAATCACTATCCTCCGGATCAATCACCACATCCACCACAGCAGGCTGCCCCGACTCCAAAGCAGCCCGCAGCGCACCCTCCAACTCCCCCGGCTCCTCAACCCGCACCCCAAAGCAGTTGTACGCCTGCGCGATCCTGCTGAAGTCCTGCGGACTGAACGTCGCGCCCTCAGGGAACACCTCCCCCGCGTATTCCAAGTACCCCCGGCGTTCCATCCCCAAGTTCTGGTTGTTGATCACCACGTTGACCACCGGCAGGCCCAGGCGGACAGCGCTCTCCAACTCCATGATGTTGTAGCCGAACGCGCCGTCGCCCGACACGCATATCACCCGCTTGTTCGGTGCAGCCGCTTGCGCCCCAATCCCCATCGGGAATCCGGAACCCAGCGCAGCCGCCCCACGAGGATAGATCGCTTGATTTTCAGGAGTGAGATCGAGATAGGCCGGTGCCCAGTAGGAACACCCGCCAGCATCCAGCACCACGATGGTATCCTGATCAATGACCCTCTGAAGCTCCCGGAACAGGCGGGGCGTCTTGATGGGCATCGACTCTGAGGTCATCTGCGGGGAGAACTCACTGCGCCAAGCATCCATCAGCCCAGCGATGCGCCGCGCCTGCGAGGTCTCGGCCAACACGGGGACAGGAGGGGTCCGCTCCGCCAGCGCATCCTTCAGGGCCTGCAAAGCCAACTTGGCGTCCCCCACGACCCCCACCGCCGCCGGCATCGCGCTCCCGATTTCACCCGTCTCAATGTCCACTTGGATCAGAGTGGCCTCCGGCGACGGCACCGTGTTGTTCATCGTGGTGCGGCTGTCCATCCGCGTCCCCACCAGCAGCACCACATCCGCCTCAGCCATGACCTCGTTGGCGATGCGCCCCCGGTTGCCCGCATTCGCGGAGCCCAGCAACCCCAAGCTGAGGGGGTGCGCACTGGGGAACGCGCCATGCCCAGCATGAGTGACCGCCACAGAGATGGCCGAGTGCTCGGCCAGTTCCAGCAACTCATCGGATGCATCCGACAGCTTGACACCCCCGCCCGCCAGAATCGCAGGGCGTTCGCCACTGGCCAGCAAATCCGCAGCCCGTGCGATGGCATCCAATGCCGGAGGCGTGCGCATGGCCGGGAACCGGATTGCCTCACCGCCGCCGTCAAACGCCCCATCAGCAAAATCGGCCTCCCCAGCCCACAGCGGAGCAGGCACAATAATCGCCGCCGGGCCCGTGCGCCCCGTTGTAGCAGCGTGCAACGCACGTCGCACCATATCCGGCAGGGCAGCCACGCTCTCGGCCCGCAACGTCACCTTGGTCACCGCTTGGAACATCGCCTGCTGGTCGTAGTAGGCCGCTCCCCGCCACAAGCTGGCCGTCCCCACATCCATGCTGATCGCCAGCATCGGCACATCCGACAAATGCGCCTCATGCATACCCAGAGCCATGTGGGCCGCCCCAGGATTCGATGCAATGCACACCCCAACCCGTCCGCTGGTGCGACTGAAAGCCGTCGCCGCGAGCGCAGCGCACTTCTCATCCCGCATCGTCATCATCCTCATGCCCGCGCGAATAGCCGACACCGTGAACGGTACCTGCCCGCCGACGGTCATTCCGAAAACATGGTCGACCCCGCACGCCAGTAGGGTACGAGCTAGGGCTTCCCCACCCGCCATTTTGGTCATGGTTGTGCCTCCTCCAAGCCCCTTCACGGGCCTGTCACCAACGGCTGCTTCTCACAGGGCCAATTTTACGACAGCACAGGGCTAGCCCCGAAACTCCCCGCCCCATCCCGGCATCATCTCCCTGACATTATCCTGTTGACCGACTCGAACGTTTGTGCTATTCTGAGTATGCGCTGGGGCCTGACCCTATAGACCGCCCCATCCTTAGTTTTTTGGATCAACCCGCCAGATTTGGATTAACCCGCCAGATTTGGACTAACCCGACAGAGAGGACCTGCCGTTATGCACAACTATCACTATCGCGTCCTAAAAACTGCGGCCTAGCCGCAAGGCTCCGGCCTTATCTGGCCCCTAGCTGGACTCCATGGAAAAGTGCGGCAATGCGGCATGATCTAGCTACAGAAATTTTCGTTTCAGATACGATAGTGGCCGCACCCAGATACGCGGAAAGCAGCGGCTGCCGCCCCATCCAGCTACAAACCACGCCACCACAGTGCCGCATTCTTCAAGACTCCAATGAGCCTCTGGGGCTCAACAGCGTCGGCGGCTGGCCCTGCCGTTATGCCACGACCCACTCAAAGGCTAGGGTGGCATATCGCACAAAAACGGTGCCGAAGGGCGACCCCAAGGGACCGTTTACAGCCAACAGCGCGATGGTGTGTTCTCCGCCAGGGACGGCATTGTCGGTCACCACGACCCGTTGTGGAACGTTGAACCCCTGGATGGCTCCCCGCTCCCTGTTGCATTCGCCGTCCACCCAAATTTCCCCATAGTCATCGATGCAAGTCTCAAACAAAACTCGCACACCATCCACCGGGTGTCCTTCCACCATTTCCGGCAGGGTCACTTTGATACGATACCAAGCGAAGGTGAACCCACGTGATACACGCTGCGTCAAATCCGTGCATACCTCCCACCCCGAATCATCATAGTCCACCAGCCGGGCGGGGCTACCCTCGGATTCTTCTACCAAGCCCTCATTCGGCTGCCCCGGCACATACCCCCGCGCAAACTTCCACTGGCTGTCCGTTGCCTCCCGTCCCGCGTGGTCTCCCAAGGATAAAGTTGCTCTTGCCATCCTGATCTCCTTAAACCATTTCCAAGAAGTATCGGTACTTTACTTGCCCTAAATGCAGTAGTTACGAAACGCCACCTCAACCAAAAGGGCCCCAGAGACAATCTCTGAGGCCCTTCGAGACCTGAGGGGGCAGGGCAGCTTACGCGACAGCTTCCGCTGCCTCTTCTGCCAACATCTCTTTGTCGGTGGCGCGCAGCCAAGACTCTATGTAGGACAGCTTGGAGGACACTACCCGCTCGTCGAGGTCAGCGGCGATGTTGGGGTAGCCAGCCCTCTCTAGCATGCGGGGCAGCTTGCCCTCGCGGAAGCGGTCAATGGTCCACGCCAAGGGGTCTTCCACCAAGGTGGTGTCCCAATACATGCGCTCGTTGCGCGAGCGTGGGCCGTAGTGGTAGTGAGGGAAGGTGTAGAAGCAGTCGAAAGCCAGCAGCTCAATCTCCTGCCCAGCCACGTCGCCCAAGACATGAATGGCTGGCCCGCCACCGCCAGCCGTGCGCCGAACCTCCAAGCCAAACCGAATGTTACCAGCCTCGACGATTTCCTTGCCACGGCTGTGGGTAACGGTGGAGCGGCGGTTCTGAGCTATTTCCCGCGCCGTAGCCTCAGCCTCGGGCAACGCCTCCATGAGGGAGGTGGCATTGACCCGGGTGGCGATCTCAGGGTAGCCAGCCTTGGTGAGCATGGCAGGCAGCCGGGTCCCAATCTGCTCGAAGGACCAGCCGATGGGGTTGCCACTGACCACCGGGTCCAGCATCACCTGGGTGTTCTCCCGCGCCGGAGCATAGTGGTAGTGGGGCGCGATCTCGAAACAGTCGAAGCGCAACAGCTCGGTGTCCATGCCGTCGACCTCGCCCCGCACCTGTATGGAGACCCCTTGGTCGGGGTTGTTCCCGCCACGCATGCCGGGAGCGGTACCATGGGCAACCCCCCCATCGCGGGAGAAATAGCCGATGGCGAAGGTGACGGCGCCAGCGTCGATTCGGGTGCGTTCCATTGTCATTTGTCCGCCTCCTAATGTTGTTGGTCGGTTAACTCAACCGACATTGTATCAGAACCACGAGAACACGCGGACCCCAACCTACAAAAGTGCGTGGTAGAATCCCCATGAAGGCTTACCAATGACCACACCTCTCACCACCTACCGCGAGGCCAGCCACGAACTGCTTGCCCAAGCTAGGACCGAACTGGCAGCAGGCGACCTGCGTCAAGCGGACGAGAAGGGCTGGGGAGCCGCCGCTCAGATGGTGAAGGCCTATGCCGAACACCGAGGGTGGCCACATAGTTCTCACCGCTACCTCTTCACCACTATCAACGACCTTGCGCGAGAATCCGGAGACCGCGAATTCCACGACCTCTTCGCACACGCCAACTACCTCCACTCCAACTTCTATGAGCACTCCTTCGACGCCGACATAGTCGCTTGGGACCTCGACAGGGTCCAACAGCTCATCAACAAACTAGAACCCTTGCTTGACTCGTAGCACCCCTCGACGCCTGTCGTCCCCGCCGCCCTTCGACTCTGATAAGATGGTGTCTGCTAACCCACATACCGGGAGGCCGTTATGCCTTTTGGCGGGAACGATTGGCTCGCCCTCACCCGGGAGCCGACCCTGGAGCCGGAGCTCTCCATCTGCGATCCGCATCACCACTTCTGGGACTACCGGCTAGAGCGCATACCCTACCAGCGGTACCTGCTGCATGAGCTGGCCGACGACATCAATAGCGGCCACAACGTCCGCTCCACCGTGTTCATCGAGGCCCGGGCGATGTATCGCCTCGACGGTCCGGAGGAGATGCGGCCGGTGGGAGAGACGGAGTTCGTGCAGGGGTTGGCAGCCGCCAGTGCCAGCGGGCTCTACGGCCCAGGCCGGGCGGCCGCCGCCATCGTTGGACACGCCAACCTCAACCTTGGCGACGGCGTGGCTCCTGTCTTGGAGGCGCTGCAGGCGGCCAGCCCCAATCGCTTCCGTGGCATACGCCATTCGGTAACTTGGGACCCCCATCCTGAAATCGAGAACACCTCCGCGCACAACTGGGCAGGACAGCTCGCCAGCGAGCCCTTTCGAGCTGGAGCAAGGGTCCTAGCCAGCATGGGACTCTCTCTGGAGGCTTGGCTATTCTTCCCCCAACTGCAGGAACTGGCCAACTTTGCCAAGGCTGTGCCCAACCTCACAATCATCCTGAACCACATCGGCGGCCTGCTCAGGGTTGGCCCCTACGCCAACCGCGAAGACGTGATGGATACTTGGCGCAGCGGTATCGCCGCCGTGGCGGCCTGCCCCAATGTCAATGTGAAGCTGGGAGGCATCGGCATGCCCCGCACCGGTTTCGACTGGCACGAGCGCAACCGCCCCATCGGCTCGGAGGAGTTGGCGGACTCCATGGCCCCTCTGATGAACTACTGCATCGAGCAGTTCGGCCCGGAACGCTCGATGTTCGAGAGCAACTTTCCAGTGGACAAGGTGTCCTACTCCTACAACGTGTTATACAACGCCTTCAAGCGCATGTCGCGGGACTACTCGGCCTCAGAACGCGCTGCGATGTTCCACGACACAGCGTTCCGAGTGTATCGCGTCGACGTGTGAGCTAACCGTGTCAGCCAGCACCGACGACTGACGACAAGCCGAACAGGCCCAGCAGACCCAAACTTCAGGAACGCAGGTAGGAATATGCAGAACGCACCCAGAAGCATCCCCAACGAGACGGACCTACTGATAATTGGCGGCGGCACCGGCGGGGCGACCCTCGCCGGGATCGTCGCCCGCGATACCAGCCAACGCGTCACGCTGGTGGAGGCGGGGCCCGATTACGGGCCGCCCGACCCGGAGAAGTGGCCCGCCGACCTGCTGGACCCGCGACCGGGCTCGACCAGCCACGACTGGGGTTACGACGGCGTTGCACACCGCGCTCAGCCAGAGGCCATCCCCTATCTACGGGCGCGGGTCATCGGCGGCTGTTCATCTCACAACTACTGCAACGCCTCAGTGGGGCACCGCTGCGACTATGACGGCTGGGCCAAGATGGGGAATCCGGGCTGGGACTGGGAGTCTGTGGCCCCCGCCTTCGCGAGGGCCCAACAGGCCATGCGGGTACACACACCCGACGCCGAAGGACTAACCCCTTACCATGTCTCCTTCCTCGACGGAGCCGCCGAGTTGGGGATACCGCGAGTCCCGGAGTTCAACAACCCGGACGAGGCCACGGGAGTCGCCCCCTTCCCGGTGAATGTATCGGGAGGAATGCGCTGGAACAGTGCTTTCGCCTACTTGGACCCGGTCCGCAGCAGGCCCAACCTGAACATCGTCGACAACGCCCTGGTACAACGGGTGGTGTTACAGGGAGACAGAGCAGTCGCTGTGGAAGTGTTCGCTGACGGCGAGCGCCACACCATACAGGCGCGGCGCATAGTAGTTGCCGGAGGCGCGTATTGCTCCCCGGCGATACTGATGAAGTCGGGCATCGGCGACCCCTCTGCCTTGGAGCGGATAGGCGTGAAGCCCTCGCACAGCCTGACCGGGGTTGGCCAAAACCTGACAGATCATCCACTGCTTCTGCTGCGGTTTAACCCGACCGACAAGCTGGAGAAGCAGATGGCGCAGCTTGGTGAGGTGGCACGTCGCTCCGAAGTGCGCACCATGGCCAAGGTGCCCAGCCCCCATTGTAGTGAAGGGTTCGACCTGGACTTGATTTCGCGGACACTGTACTACCCTGAAACCGACGAGATGCAGTACGGCGTGGTCATCACCATGGTGGCCCCCCGGTCCCGCGGGCGATTGACGCTGACCTCAGCCGACCCAGAAGCCAAGCCGGTCATCGACATGGGCTACCTGACCGACGGCGCGGAAAACGACCTGAACGCAGTGGTCGACGGCGTGGAGATATCCCGGACCATCGGCGCGACCATCGCCCGCGCTGGCCTGATCGACGGCGAGATGGACCCTGGAGCGGCGGTCTCCACGAGGCAGGGTTTGGGTGACTGGGTGCAGCGCTCGGTGGCCACCTTCGCCCATCCCTCCTGCACCTGTCGCATGGGGCCAGCCAACGACAGCGGAGCCGTAGTCGATCACAACGGCCAGGTGCATGGGATCGACGGACTATACGTCTGCGACGCCTCCATCTTCCCCGTGGTCATGCGCGCCCCCACCAATCTGCCCACAGCCATGGTGGCGGAGCACCTAGCCTCCCGCATAGGCGACATCCGCTAGAGGGGTGCCACTGCTGACGGACGTGACGCTGATGGACGCGACGCTGAACGGCTGCACAACCACCCGAATCTTCTGCCGCCCGAACTGCCCGCCGGGCAGACGCACCAAGCCGTACCACCGGGTGACGTTCACTTCGGCGGACGAAGCCGCTGCGGAAGGCTATCGCCCGTGCCGGGTGTGTCTGCCTCTGGAGGGCGCACCGGGACCATGGCGGCCGAAGGCGGAGCGTACTTCAAAGGTTGAGGCGGCTGACGCAAGACCGGGCTAAGATCCCACCGCATAAGAGCAGGCCGGGGGCTATCTGATATCGAGTGTATAGTCGGCGTGACGAACGGTGCATTCAAGTACATTGTTCGACGGATCATACTCGACACGCCAGTAGTTGATGATGTTGCGCCCAAGCAATGACGGCAATTCTTTGTCGGCGTGACTCGGCTCACTGAGCAGCAGTTCGAAGCCATACATTCTGATCTGAAACCCGTCCTCGAAAACGAGCGCACCTGGCTCACGAAAGTAATGGCCCACGCCCCCGATACTGATAGAGCCCACTCTATTTGCCAGTGAGGCGAAGGGTACTCCTAGCTTGTAGGAGTCCTGTGGATGGAGGAGCGTGTTAGAGGCGCCAGTGTCCAGTAGGAACCGTACCTTACTGTCTATCCTGAAGCGCTGGACAGCTACACGGCACTCCACGTAAGACCGCCCTTGATCGTCGAATTCGCCAAGAATCACAAGATCAAGATTGGCGGGTCCGGGTCCAAGTATTCAGTCACATACTCGGCCTTGCGCGAGCCATCGGTCTCCAAGGAATCGAACATCTCTTCCATGGAGTGGCCGAGGGCCAACACTTCGTCCTTGCCCACAGCTACCCACTTGCGAGGGTGCTTTTCAAGCAGCGCACTATCCTCTTTCTTCAAGCGCAAGCGGGCGCTGTGGAACTCATCGAAACCCTTAAGCAAAGCCTTGGCCCCCGAGGTCTTCGACGAGTTGTTTGAAGTAGGCCTCGTCCATGACCGGCATGTCATTCATGCTGGACTCTTTTTCGTGCCGAACCATAACGGCCCTAATCAACCACCGGCATGGAGACGGTGACTGTGGGGACGGGGAAGCGGGTGCGGTGGCCCTTGCCGGTGAGGTCTTCCCAGAGGCGCAGGTCTTCCGGGCCGAAGCTGTGGACGGAGCCGTCGGCCAACTGGATGTCGATCTGGCCTGTGAGGATGGTGAGCCAGCGTCGTTGAGGGGCGGGGTGGAAGTCGGAGAATTCTCCAGCCTGAGTGATCTGGAGAGCGCACCCCGCCACCCTCTTCAGCGATTCCAGCTTGGGGTCAGAGGGCTCCAAGGACTCGATGTAGCTCTGCCCATCGTTACCGGTGTACATCCTGTAGATTCCCAAGTCATTACCTCCTGAAATGACGCCACCCATCGTCAGCCGCGAACCATGAGCGTTGCAGCAGCGAGATGAACAGCCGGGTTGGCCGCGCCTGTTTCACCTGATCGCTTGATGTACTTGGGCTCGCTAAAGATTAGGGGTTACTTCTTCGCCCAGCATCCGTATCGAGTTCAAGACGCGGTCAGGGGGCAGGCGCAAGCCGGTGCTGACCTCGGCGATGACCATGGACAGTCCAAGTTCCTCTTTGAGGTGCTGAAGACGGTCAATCACCACGTCCGGGGTGCCGAAGGCCACTTTTTCCTGTAGTACTTCTTCGTAGCTGATCTCTGCCAGCCTGTTGGCCCGTTGGGACCGCTCGTCGTTCAGTTCCCTCCCTTGGGAACCGCTCTGCACGACCATCCGCCCCAAGTTGCGAAAGAAACCCATCATGCCTTCTTCAGGCTCTGACAGGGCCTTCTCCATGGTTTCGGCCACGTATACCGGTATGCGCATGGCAATATCCGGCTCCCCAGGCTGTCCGGCATCGTGCCACGCTTGTCGGTAGGCTGCTACCGACTGCTGTAGGTCCTCGATGTTCACAGTGCGCAGACTGAGGAAGATGGGCAGGCCCATGCGCCCCACCATGGGGTAGGTGTCGTTCGAACCGGCGGCCATGCGTATCGGCGGGTGGGGTTGCTGGTAGGGCTTGGGGGCTACGGCTACGTTGTGGTAGTTGTAGAACTCGCCTTCGTAGCTGAACTCGTCCTCGGTCCACGCCTTGAGCACTATGTCCAAGCATTCGTAGAAGCGGCCTTGGCTCTCGGAGTAGGGTATGTTGTATCCCACGTAGGAGCGGGCCAAGCCGCTGCGCCCGATGCCGAACTCGAAGCGGCCTTGGCTGATGTGATCGAGCGTCGCCACCTCTTCCGCCAAGCGCACTGGGTTGGTGAGCGGCAGTACCTGAACAGCAGTACCCATGCGCAACTGCTTGGTTCGGGCAGCGATGGCGCTGGCCACCACCAAAGGGGAAGCCAGCACCGACCGGTCTCCGGCAAAGTGCATCTCGGCCAACCAGACCGAGTGGAGGCCCACCTCTTCCGCCAAGTCGATTTCGGTGAAAGCTTGGTCGAAGGCCTCAGCTTGGCTCATGTGTTGGTGGCGGTCAAAGGTCAAAAAAAGACCGACATCCATCTGCATACCCTCTTTCAACGCAAGGGCGATTCTATTCTCACCTTGGGGTTGTAGCAGCCCCTTGAAGACGACCGGACCTAGAAGCCGACCTGCTAGAAGCCGACTTGATTGAACCCCAGCGGCTCGTTGTTGGGGCTCAGGCTATCGCGGTCGACGACAACTCCATCCTTGATTATCATGGTGACGTGCTTGCCGGCCTGCAACACGCTGATGTCTGCGATAGGGTCAGCATCCAGCAGGATTATGTCGGCGAACCGGCCTTCCTCGATGGTGCCGACCTGGTCCTCCAGACCCATGACGAAGGCGTTCTCCTTGGTGCAGGACTGGATGGCCTCCATGGGGGTGAAGCTGCCTTCCCTAACCAGAATCTCGGGCTCGTTGGCATGAAGCTCGCCGTAGGGCATGCTGGGGGCGTTGCCCGTATCGGTGCCACATAGGACCTTGACGCCCAGCTCGCGGCTGCGCTGCATGACGAATCCTTGGGCCTCGATGTGGCGCTTCACCAAGTCAAGCTCAGTCTCCGAGCGTCCCGAGGCCACGCCCAACTCCAAGGCACGACGCAGGGAGGTGCAGGTCGGAACGATGCGGCAGCCTGCCTCGGCGACAGCGTCGAGGTCGGCCTCAGTGGCGAGATCAGCATGCAATATCCAGTCCATGCCAGCTTGGGCCGCGTCGCGGGTAGAGCCCGAGCCACGCGAGTGGATGGTGACCGGCACGTTGCGGCGATGGGCTTCACCCACTACGGCTTCCAACTCACGCTTGGAGATTGTCTGAGTATCCCCGAACTGGCTGTCGGCCAGCTTTATGAAATTCACCCCGTGTTTGCACTCGCGGCGCACCTCGGTGATCATCTCGTCGACGCTGTTGCACAGCTTGGAAAGCAGGTGCTCGGGGCTTCCCACCCAAGAAGGCTCGTTGTCGAGGATGCTGCCATAGGTGGAGATAAAGCGACCGGCGCAGTTGATGCGTGGCCCTTGGATAAGGCCGGAACTGACAGCATCTCGCAGCGCTATGTCGATGAACCAAGTGCCTCCCGGCGAGGCCACGCTGGTGACGCCCGAAGCAAGGATGCGACCCAGATTACGGGCAGCCCGCAAGGTGCTGAATTCCGCGCTGGTCGTGCCTTTGCCAGAGGGTACGCTCGCCATGGGAGGATTGCCGAAGGAGAGGTGACAGTGGGCGTCGATAAGGCCGGGCATGATCCAGCGCCCCGTGGCGTCGATGACGTTCACCTCCCGGTCTTCGAGGTTCACATCTGGGGGTAGGCCGCCCACGCTTCGTATGCGGTTGCCTTCAATCACCACGGCCTCATTGGGACCGGCCGGGTTGCCTGTGGCATCAATAAGTGTGCCGTTGCGGATGACCGTTGTGGTTCCGTTGCTGGCCATTTTCTCCTCCTATCTAGGAAGCGTTTCCCCGTGCAGGCCATGCCACGATGTGCACCCTTCTGCAGGCGTCCCGCTGTTGCGCATAAGCTAGCACTAGCAAGCAGGTGGGTCAATGGACAGTCTGGGGTTAGGTCACTCTCAGGCACCGGAGACCTTTGCAAAACTCGGGCATACGTGCGGAAGCGGGTGTTCAGGATAAATGCGTCGCGAGCGATAGCTTGTAATGCGGCACTGCCATCCCTTTGTGCCGACCCTCTTTTTTCGGTGCATATCGGGTCATATCGGGTCATTCAGCTATGGCTGTTCTGCGGCCATTGGCTCCGGGAGGCCACCGCCAGCGTCAGACCGGGTGTGTTCTCGGCAGCGATTGTGGCGTTTATGGCACGATGTTTATATATCTGGGGATGGGCGGCATGCGGCCATTGTGCCGCAGCGTAGTGGCGTTGGTAGCTGGCGTGCAGTCACAGGTGTCGTCCCTTCGTAGCTCGGATGGCACGCCGCTAAGCTGTCTCCCCTCGTGCACGGCTCCTGGATACCGGCTTTCGCCGGTATGACGGTAGTTATGAAATGGTCTCCCTCCGCAGGACATGGGCTTAGCTGTCCAGATAGGGTGACACTGGGGCATGGTGCGTTCCATCAGCAGCAGGGGGCCGGGCAGTGTCTTGCGTCCGTAGCTGGATGCGGCCATGATCGTAGCTGAAACCAATTTTTTCGTATCTGAAACATGCCGCATTGGCCGCACCGTTGTATCTGAGTTAGATTGCCGTGTGTGGCCGCATTTTCGCTTCATGGCTGCCTCCAAAGAGTCAGGGCCAAAAAGAAAGCCAGGACTGCCTGCGTGACGAGGGGACTATAGAACAAATGTACGTGTGTTGTCAAGAGAGAGTTGACGGCTGCGAACGGGTCATGTGGTCAAAGACGAGCCCCGTTGCTCGGGAGTCCGGGCCGTAGGTTCCCGTCTGCGGAGCAACCCTTCCACCCCCATCCCAACCTTGCCCCTTGAGGGTGAAGCGGTAATGCAAAGGTCTCCACCGCGGGTACACGGGCCATAAAAACGAGCCAATGGCATGTCGAAGGCTGGACCAATCCCATCCTCTCGGTCGCGTCCCCGGACAAGCATCTGTGGCGGTGTCCTGAGACCGTGCCTTATACCAGCCCTGTAGTATGATACTCACTGCCTGACAAGCCCCCTCATACCAAAGGCAATCGAGGAGAACGATCCATGACCCAGCAGGATTCTGCGCAGAGCCTCTACGACCGCAGTGTCGTCATCGACGCCCTGAATATCAGCAACTGGGAAAGCCCAGGGGTGTACGACAGCCTCCATAACGGAGGCGTCACTGCGATCAACGCCACCATCGCCGTGTGGGAGAACTACCGCGAGTGCATGGACAACCTAGTGGGGTGGCTACACCGTTTCGAGCGTGATGACCGCTTGGTGCAGGCGACCTCAGTGCGCGACATCCTCAGCGCCAAGGAAGAGGGCAGGGTGGGGGTGGTGCTGGGCTGGCAGAACGCCTCTCCTGTTGAGAACGACCTCAATCGGCTCGCCATGTTCTACGCCTTGGGAGTGCGCGTTATCCAACTCACTTACAACGAGCGAAATCTGCTGGGGAACGGTTGTTACGAACGCAGCGACGACGGGCTGAGCAATTTCGGAGTGGACGCAGTCAAGGAGATTAACAGGCTGGGGATTCTCATCGACCTCTCCCATGTGGGGGACCGCACCACGCTGAACGCCGCCGACCTATCAGAGCATCCCGTGGCCTGCACCCATGCCAATGCCCGCAGCTTCTTCGGTCACGTTCGTAACAAGACCGATGATGCCCTGAAGCTGATTGCCGAGAAGGGCGGCGTGATCGGTGCCAACGCCTTCCCGCCCTTCATGCCCAATGGGTTCCAGTCGACGCTGGACGACTACATCGATGCCATCGACGACTTGGTGGAGCGTGTGGGCATAGACCATGTGGGCATCGGCACCGACTTCACCCAAGACCAGCCCAAGGCCTTCTTCGACTGGCTCTTCTCGCAACAGGGCACCAAGTACCAAGAGCGCCCGGTACTCTATCCAGACCCGATGATTCACCCTGAGGGGATGGAGACGCCGGACAAGTTCTCCAACATCGCGGTGCGTCTGTCCCAGAGGGGCTACGGGCCCGAAGACATCACGAAGGTGCTGGGAGGCAACTGGCTGCGTCTGTTCAGCCAGGTATGGGGAGGGTAGATTCGGGAATGGCGCCCAGAGGCCCGATTTCAGGCCTCGCGCCCAACTCGACGACAACCTTCCGTGTGCGTCCGCCGTTCAGCACGTCCAGGGTCACTTCTTCTCCCGGCCTGTGGTACTCCGCCATGTAGGCAACAAGACCGTCGATGCCTTTGACAGGTATGCCGTCTATGGCCGTGATAACGTCGCCGTCCACAGGATAGGGCACGCCGTCCACACTCTTTGTATCCTTTGCCTCCACAAGTCCGGCTTGGTCGGCAGGGCCATCAGGTACGATGCCCACCAGCAGTACCCCACGAGTCTGAGTCGGTAGGCCGTTGATTTCAGCGAGGGTGTTTCCGAGGCTGGTGCCGCTGATGCCAAGATAGGCATAGGTGTAATTGCCATCCTCTATAAGCACGGGAATGATCCGCTTGGCCGTATTGATGGGCACGGCGAACCCGACACCGGAACTGCTGCCGGACCGGCTGAGGATCTGGGCATTGATGCCGATGACATTGGTGAACCTATCCAGCAGGGGGCCTCCTGAGTTGCCTGGGTTTATCGGAGTGTCGGTCTGGATGACATCTGGGTTGCTGAACTGGCTGGTCCCGGAAGGGATGACACGTCCCAAGGCGCTGACGATGCCCCCGGTCATGCTGAATTCCTGTCCAAAAGGGCTGCCCACGGCGAAGGCCAATTGCCCCACCCGCAACTGGTCGCTGTCGCCCTGTTCCACCGGCACCAAGCCTTCCTCCGGAGGCTCCACTTTGAGTGCGGCCAAGTCCGAGTCAGGGTCGCTCCCCAACACCTCCGCTTCGAGCTCCAGTCCGTTGGCGAAGACTACCATCACGCGTTCGGCCCCATCGATGACGTGGTGATTGGTGACAATATGTCCCTCCGAACTCCAGACGAACCCCGATCCCTCGGATGGAACGGGCGTGAGTCGGCCACCGAACATCCCGCCTGTCTGCAAGTTGGTGCGCACCCGCACCTGCACCACTGAAGGCAGGACCGACTCGTAAATGCCGGTGAGGACCTCTTCATAGAGCGACAGGGAGAGATGGGGGTCGAGGGCAACCGCAGCAGGAGAGGGTGCCATCTCCGAGGTTGGGCGAACCGTTGACTGGGACGCTTCTGTCGGAGTTTCAGTGCCTTGAGAAGTACCGGGCACGACGACTACAGGCTGGGTCTCAGGGCTGGCAGCCGATGTTGTTGCACCATTCGCCAACGGTGCTTCACTCGCCGGGGTCGGAGTATCAGTAGACAGGTCTCGGCCACAGGCCAGCAGTCCTAAGCTCAGGGCGAACAGCAGGAAAAGGGCAACGTATACGGGCGTCCTCATCTTCGCTCCAGTCATTGGGGTCACCAGCTCTTCCATGCAATTATACCTAAACGTTCGGGCCTAAGGGTTTCGGGCCGCTTCATAGCTTTCCGTAGAGGCCCGTCAAGGCAGGCCTCCTCTTTTGTTTACGACAAGAGAGACTAAGTGGAAGTGGATTCCGTGGTTGACGCGTCCGAGTCCGAGGTGTCCCCGTCCTTGTCACAATTGAAACCCTTGCCTCTGAATCCGTGATGGCGTCCGAACCCCTTGCCTCTGAATCCGTGATGGCGTCCGAACCCCTTACCCCGCATTCCTTGGATACCCTCAGGCTTAGAATCCAGCCACGTCTTGTACTCATCGGCTTGGTCCTGGGTGATGCGCCCCGACTCGACCATCCGGTCAAGCCACGCCTGCACCCGCTCGTCATGCATTTCCTGCATCGCCTGTTTAATCGCGTCGGAGACGGTATCCTCCTCCAAGTCCAATATCTCAGCTACCCGCGCCGCGAACCCCTTGTCACTTCCGCTGCTTACACCGCTATCGTCGTTGTCAGCAGTGCCGTCACTTGCGCCTCGGGCCATCACAACTCCCCCGGCGATAGCGATGGCCAGCGCCAACACCACCACCGGAATAATCAACCAGCGTTTCCGCATCCACCTACCTCCTCGCGCTCCGGTGTCCCCGGGGGGACTGACCCCAGCCTACAAGGAAAAGATGAAGAACTTATGAAGAGATCGCGAAGACTCTGCGAAGGGGGACGGCGGTAGACTTGGCCTACAAACGGTGGTACAAAGCACAAGTACTCGGTACACCGTCCATGCCGCCTTGACCCATCAACCACAGGTTGGACGCGTGAAAGCATTGTTCCGGATATCGCTGCTGTCGGCGTCGGCCACATCGATGCTGCCAACTTGTTCCCGCCTTCGACAAATTCGCATTTCGGTCCGATATTCCCGCTTGCGGGCTGGGAGATAGCTGGGCTGTGCGGCGGGTAATGGTACGCGCTCCGGGGGCGATTTCCAGCAGGTTCGGACACCACGTAGGGTTGCTTCTGGCACTGGCGGTCGTTGTGGCAGGGTTCTTCCTGCTGCTGGACCTCCTGACGTCGCTGGTCTCTTCAGGGCCGGACGACATCCTAGCGGTCAACCCCTCGGAGGGTGCAATCGGCCTGCCCAGCGGGGTTAAACTCCTGACCTTTTCCGTAGTCGCCGTGTCCATCATTCTGGGCACAACCGCCCTGCTGGCCACCCAGCGTTGGCCGTTCACACGGAACAGTATCCGACCATCGTTGCCCTTGCTGGGGAAAGGCCTGATAGCTGTCGCGCTAGTTGGGGCCGGACTCTACGTGGCCTTCTCGGGGATATTGTCGCAGGACATTCCCTACGGCCAATACCAAGTCGAGCGGTCCCTGCTGAGCCCCTCCGCTTTGGCTATACTCGCCATCTTTTTCGGATTCATTTCCATAGTTGGCATCTTAACGCCACGATTGATCCTACCCATTCTCTTTGTCTGCCTGTTGTTGGCCATGTTCATTGGCTTGCAGCAGTTGAGCTTTTCGGAGGCGCCTTCCTTCGAGCCGGCTCTGGGCGGGGGAAGCACCTCGGAACGTAGCCTGCCGGCATCAGCGTCCACTACTACGGAATCAGACGAGTCCGAGTGGGACTTGCCGCAGCTGTCCCGGGGTATGGGAACCGCGATCGCGCTGGTTATAGGTGCCCTCTTTCTCCTCTCCCTGACCATTCTTGGCATCTTGCGCCCGCGTGTCGCATTGATCCTCGGCCTGTTCGCCGCTCTTTTCATCGGTCTCTTGTACATCCTGCCGGGGGGCGAGAGTGGCTCCCTATTGGGACCCGCGTCCTCGGTACCCAGTCCCGGGATTGCCTCCAGTTCCGGCCCCGGTTCGGGGGGGCCCTCATTAGCACTGTGGATACTCAGGGGCTTTTTCATTCTCTTCTTTCTATGCGCCGTTGTGCTTGGCATCCTGATGCCACGGTTCATGCTGCGTCTGCTGCTTCTCTGCGTATTGGTGGCTCTGGCCCTCTACATCACCAGTGCGTGCGGTGGCGGGTACGAAGGGCGCGAATCCGGCGAAGCGACCAGCGCATCCCTCTCCGGCGCAGAGGAGATCGAGAAAGCGCTGATGGAGTTGGAGAGCGCGGGCGTTCAAGTGGAACGACTGGAGGACGGAGGTGCCCTAGTCAGCCAGGGTCGAGGTTCCTCAGGGTCCGAGGGCCTTGAGGAAGCACTGATGGCGCTAGAGAGCGCAGGCGCTCAAGTAGAATGGTTGGAGAGCGGCGGGGCCATGGTCAGCCCGATTACGCATCCCCTTGAGTTCGGGGACATCGAAGAATCGCTGATGGCGTTCGAGGACTCAGGGGCTGAAGTCGAGAGGCTGGAGAATGGCAGCGCCTTGGTAAGCCAGGATACCGGCTCCCTCGACCCCGAAGACCTCGAGAGAGCGCTGATGGCGTTGGCGGCCGCTGGTGCCCAAGTTGAGCGGCTGGCGAACGGCAGTGCCCTAGTAAGCCCCATTGCAGGTTCCGTCGAGGCCGAGGACCTCGATCGGGAGCTGACGGCATTGGCGACCGCAGGCGCCAAAATAGAGCGGCTGGCGAACGGCAGTGCTCTGATAAGTCCAATCACAAGCTCCCTCCTGTCTGGAACGACTACCAAGCAGGCAACCGCGACCTCCTCCGGCATGCATCTGTTCGAAGTCACCGGGGCATCCCATACACGCTACCTGCGCACGGGCGTCGGCGATGTGTACGAAGAGGGCCGTTGGGAACAGTTGGACCCCGTCACTGTCCCTTATGCAGGTACAGGGACTATCAGCGAGTCGGTCGGGGCACAATACTCCAGCGGAGCCAGTGATTTCGCAGCATTGCCCGATTGGAGACGGGATACAGCGTTGCTATTTGAGCGGTCGAGCAGCACCCTCGCGATTGATGGCGGCGGGGTACAGACGGACACGATACAGTTGCGCCCGACCGGAAGACTGACGGGGCTGTCCAGGGGACCCGTGCCTACCTCGCTGACCTTGGTTGACTCACCTCTGCAGGGAGACTTCCGCCCCTTCAGCGCCACGTTCTCCGCAAGCAGATCTGTGACATCTTATTCTTGGACCTCCACCATAGTTTCGCACTCCGATGCACGGTACTCCGCAGCCATGCCCTCTTCCGACCCAACCTACACCCAACTACCCTCGGACCTGCCGAACCGAATTCGGCGTATGGCCCTCGAGGTTACCGAGGGCCATACCACGCCTTACGAAAAAGCCAAGGCCTTGCAGCACTACCTGAAGACTCAGTACACCTATACCTTCGCCAGCAGTACAGGAGAAGGACAGCCACCCCCAGGGCATGACCCAGCGGACTGGTTCCTTTTCGAACAGCGCGAAGGGACCTGTGGCGCCTTCAGCACAGCTTTCGTGATCATGGCCCGCTCCATCGGGATTCCGGCGAGAGTGGTCTCAGGGTGGGTGATTAGGCCTCAGGCTGGGCTTCAGCTTGTCAGTTCAGGTCAAGCTCACCAGTGGGCCGAGGTGCCCTTTGCGGATATTGGCTGGGTCCGTTTCGAGCCCACGGCAGCGGGGGGTGCTCCCTCAAGGCTCTCGGTCGTCGAGGAGCCCCGAATCGAAGTAGCGGTCCCGTCCGGGCCGGTCCCTACGCCTGTCCAAGACACTGTGACTAACATCACCCAGTGGCCGCCCCGCATCCGACGGCAGATTGCCTTTACCGTGGGGGGCACGGTCGACACCGTCGCCGGTGAACCCGTGGACGGGATGACTGTCGAGGTTTTCGTCAACGAGACCAAAGAGCATGGAGGCACCAAGATTGGCGTCTCGGAGACCCGCCTCGGCGAATTCCAAGCCGAGGTGCTGATCCCCGCTGCCTTGGATTTGGGGGCGTACCAGCTTCTCGCCCGAGCAGTGCCCAACGACGACTTCAACGAGTCGTGGAGCGACCCCGATATCACCGTCTTCTCCTCTGGCGGCCTGGAACTGACCGGGCCTTCCCAGGTGCCGGTAGACGTCGAAGCTACCTTCCGCGGACGGGTGTCAGAAGACACCGACGCTGGCGCCTCTGACCGGGAGGTACAGGTGACCATCGACGGTACCCCGACTTTATCGGTTATCACAGGCCCCGCAGGCCGTTTCAGCTTTACCAAGAGCTTCTCAGATCACGGTGCCCATTGGGTCGCCGTAGAACTGAAAGGACAGGACCTGCTGTTGGACAACTCTGTCCAGCTGGACTTCGAGGTGATTCTGCCAACAGAGACGGCCATTTCCACACCGGTACTGGTGGAAGTAGGTCAAGAGTTCCGCGCTACCGGCGGCCTGATGGGTGCGCGAGGCGAACCTATCGCCGGAGATTACCTCACTGTTCAGGTCGGCAACAGTCCAGCGCAATCCACACTGACCGACGACTCTGGGGCATTCGAGTTCACGAGCAAGGTGGACAACGCAGGCGAGTTCTTGGTGCGGGCAGAATTTGGAGGTGATGCCCCTGTTCTTCCATCGAAAGCGACAGCCCGCTTGGTAGCCCGCCACGTTATCCGGTTGACACTTGATGCGCCCACCGGACTGGGCGAGAGCGATGATGTGACCTTCAGGGGCAGGGTCACGTCCGAGACCCTCTCGCCCATCGGTCTGTTGGAGTTGTCCATTGACGATTCAGCAGGCAATCAACTGGCCATCGTGACCACTGGCAAGGACGGCAGATTCGAGCTCAGTGTGCCCGATTCCGAGGCGTTGGTGGCTGGCCCCGTCACCTTCCAGTACGACGGCGATGACCTCACCATGCCGTCCAGCGCCTTCCTGACGGTCCCCATAGCCGCAGCTGTAGCCTTCAACTGGCTGATGTGGTTAGGCATACCCGCGGCCAGCGTGGTGGTTATTGTCGGGGGCTTCGCGGGCCGGAGGATATGGGCCCCGCGTCTACTGGCCGTTTTTCGGCGGCGCAACGTTCCACGGCAGCGCGATTCTCCTGAAGCAGGAGGGCCGGATGGAGAGGAAGCTGCAACCGAACTATCGCTTGTGCAATTGGAGATTCAGTTCCTGCAGCAGGCCCAAGACCTGCCGGATGTTTGGGGGCTTGGCGAGGAAGTGGTCATTGAGGTGGGAGTGGTGGATAGTGAGGACCACCCCATGGTCGGGGCAACTGTCGCCGTCTCGGTCTCTACGGGGGGCTCAGAGACCCAACTGATAACCGACGACGCTGGCAAATGCACCACCACATGGATAACCCAGGAATTGGGCGAGTACGTGGTATCCGCCCAGCTCCGGACTGACGAGGGAGGCAGGGACCCGTCGACTGCTCGCAGCCTACGCGTGGTGGACTTCCGCGAGGAGATCGTCCGGCTGTACAACTCCTTCCTCGATTGGGCCAAGGAGAGGACCACGAGCATATCGGAGCAGTCGACGCCGCGAGAGGTCGAACTGGTTCTGGTCGAGGAAGGGCTGCCGATAGACCAGAGGTGCTTGGGCCAACTCATCTCACGGTTCGAAGAGGCCGACTACAGCGAGCATCCTATCGCACGCCGCCAGTACGAAACGATGTACCGTGCTTGGCACACGATAGTGGGTGACTAGCCGATGGCTGCCGTCGCATCACCCCACATGCACCTGCTGTCCACCTCCCTGCTGGGAGTGGCAGTAGTGGCGGGCGCACTGCTTCTCTTGGGGACGGCCGGCCCGTTCCACGAGTGGAGCGGACTGGACTTCAGCTACCTGACATTTCCGTTAGTGTTGCTTGGCGTGCTGGTCTTGCTCAGCAGGGTCGCGCTGTGGAGCCAAGGTACGCGTCTAGCACGGATCCTAATCTGGCAACCGGCGGTGGCTGGGCGGCAGCATCGCATAGATGTTCTCCTTGTTGCACAGAGTCTGCTTGTGGACTCGGCGTGGGTCGCGCTGACCGCGGGACTGCTGGCCTCCGTGGGCAATTTGACCGCCACTGTCTCTGCCCATCCCGACACCCCCGACCTAACTTCTATTGAGTCCTACCTACGGACCTTCGACTCCTTGACCTTTTGGGCCGTTCTTCTTTTGGCCCCGTTCGTGATTGCCAGAGCGGCTGCCACAGTCTGGCCCAGAATAGCCCGCGCCATGAGTCTGCCGGTAGGTCACTTGGTGGCCTTCGGCGTTGCATACGTTTTCCTAGCCGACGGAGGTATATTTTCTACCGCCTACGACTTCCCCGGCTCGCCAGCGTTGATTGGACTGGGACTGGCCTTGGCCTTCTCCTACACAGCATCTGTATTGCGCGTAGAGGTCAACGCGCCGCGGTCGCCACGGGCCGAGATGTTGACCCGTGGCGCACTGGTGCTGGCCGAGGTGGCTTGGGTTGTCGCTCTTGTAGCGGCTGTCGCAGCCCTGCCCTCCGCGCTGGAAGCGACGCTCCGCGAGGGAGACAATCTAGAGTCGTTGACGCCTTACCTGTCGCTTTTGAGGTCGTTGGTCCTCTGGTCCATGGCGGTATTGGTGCCTGTAGCTATGGTGCGAGCTGCGTCGGCCTTCTGGCCCACCGTTGGCCGAATCCTCACATTCCCCACACAACTGCTGGTGCTGCTGGCCGCCATATACTTGGTGTTCTCCAGCAAGGGAATACTGTCCACCAGCTTCGAACTCCACGTCTCCCAATTCATGGTGGTGCTGCCCTTGTCAGTGGTCCTCTCCTACATAGCCTCAGTGCTGCTCAACGTCTCGCTTTTCCGGTCGGCGGGCAGGTTCCGGTCGGCGGCGGTCAACGTGGCGCCGGTGGCGCGGGCGGCCATTGTGGGCCTCGTGCCGGCCATGGTGGTGTGGGTGACGCTCAATAACCTGCCTGCAATCGGCGAGCGTTTGTTGGACTACTCACTCACCCGTGATTTCGGCGAAACTTACCTCCCTCTTTTCACTGAGCTGTTCGACGTCCGGTACGCCGCTGCTGGGCTGGGTCTGGCGATGGGCCTCGCTACGAGCCTACCCAACGCATTGGGGATTTCCTTCCTTCGCTACCGGCCACTACTGACCGCTGTGGGCTACAGCGTGGCGGCATGCCTCGCTTGGATTGTTGGGGCCGGCCTCTCTGAATTGAGCCACGGGTACGCGCTCGCAGGGGCCATTGCCTCTGCTGGCATGTTCACCTTGGCTCTCTCCCAGTTGGCGGGCTACACCGCCACCTCCCCCAATTACATGTTGGCCGGCATGAGTGAATGGCTCTCGGAGTCCAAGGTGCGGGGTTTCACCCTAGGAGCCTCGGTGGCCTTCTACGGGCTCCTGCTGCGCCCTGCGCTCCACGAGGTGATGTGGTTCGCAGCCCTGTACGAATACCTAGCAGTGTTGGCCCTGATGCTGTTCCTGCTGTTGCGTATCAAGGAGCGCGTGCATGTCGATGCCGACAAGCCGAATGTCGCGCCCCCAGTCTGGCCAGGCTGGTCACATCACGAGCAACGTTTGGAGACCAAAGCCGACCCCCGCGCCGCGTTTATGAGCGGATTGCAGCGCCAGTTCATCGAGTTCGGCGAATGGCGTCTGCTATGGAGTTATCTCATGGGGTTGCTCTACCCCAGCCACGCCCCGTTGGAGTCGTCGGAGGCTGTATGCCGGGCGTTCCGCAAGTCAGCCCTCGCCCGAGTCCACCTGAACCTGCCGGGAGAGGAGGGCCGTGTCAGGTCGAGGCGCATGGCCGCCTTCGAGGAGTCCCTCGCCAAAGCGGAGGAGGGTCTGGCCAACCCTTCACGGTCGTTGCCCCGTGTGGATGAAGCCAACCTACGGCAAACTGCTGCGGTCTATGTCCAGAGAGGGGCCGATCCGGAGAAATTGACCGCGACGCTGTTATTGGCCCACTATCAGAGGGGCGACAACCTGAACGAGGCCATAGACCACTGGTTTACGCTCCTGACCGCCTCGGAGCCATCGTCGCGCTGGTTCGCGCCACCGTGGGTGCGATCACGAGCCCGATCGAGGCAACGAGACCAGCGGACGCAGTTGGTCGACGAATGTGTCATCTACCTGTTCGGGGCGACATACCCAACGCCGTCTGAGCCATCGGCTGCAATGGCTGGTGCAACTGCTTAAGACCTACGAATGGCAGAGACTGCGCCTATGGCCCGAGAATGGGCTTGACCCCTAAGAATTGGCCCCAAGCATTTGGCCCTGATAATGCCCCAAGAACGGTCCAAGAATGGCCCCAAGAACGGAAGGTAGCGCCCATCGTATGAACGAACAAGAACTCGAAGAAGTAAGACTGACCTGCGAACAGATCATAGACCGAGTCGGTGAAGCCTTCGTCGGCAACCGCCTGCTGCTGCGGAAGCTATTGGCAGCGACGCTCGCCAATGGCCATGTGTTGTTCGAAGACTATCCTGGGTTGGGCAAGACCCTCTTGGCCAAAGTCTTCGCCCGAGCCATCGGAAGCGACACCAAACGTGTGCAGTTCACCCCCGACCTTCTGCCTTCCGACATCTTGGGCGTCAATGTCTGGCGACAAAACGAGGGAACTTTCCAAATGGTGAAGGGGCCGGTGTTCACTAACGTCCTGTTAGCGGACGAAATCAACCGTGCCCCTCCCAAGACCCAGTCCGCTCTGCTGGAAGCCATGGAAGAGCGCCAAGTCACAATTGATGGAGCGACTCTCGGACTTGGCTTTCCCTTCGTGGTAATAGCAACCCAGAACCCCATCGAGCAGGAGGGCACGTACCCACTGCCGGAGGCCCAGCTGGACCGCTTTCTACTTAAGCTATCTACGGGTTATCCAGCAAACCGGCAACTGGAGAACGACATCCTGCTGAGGCGCATCCAATGGCAGAAGGACGACCCCACCTCGGACCTAGAACCCGCGGTCGACGTGGACCGGTTCAGGGAATTGCAACGCTGCGTGGAGACCGAGGTTTATACCGACGAAGCTATCGTCGACTACATCACCCAGCTTGTGCGACTCTCCCGCGAGCACGAGAGAGTCGCCGTGGGCGTCAGCCCCCGGGGGGCGCTGGCCCTGTTGAGAGCCTCCCGTAGCATGGCTCTGATACATGGCAGGGACTTCGTAGTTCCCGACGACGTGAAGATGGTGGTGCCTGACGCACTCTCTCACCGCATCATTCTGAACATCGAAGATACGTTGGAAGGGGTGCGGGGCGAGGACATCATAGACGATGTTCTACAGCAGGTGCCGGTGCCCAGCGATATAGGGCGGGCGGCAGCATAGCTATGTTCCGGCCATCTCTTCTGAGTTGGATTGCCCTTGCATCGCTGTTCTTGGTGCTCGGGCTGATATTTGGCAATGTCGTGCTATTGACCGCCGCGGTGTTCGTGTTGCTGTCGGCTCTATTGGCCACCGCACTGTCCCCGCCGTCGGGCATCGTCATCGAAAGGAGCCTCCCCCGCACCACCTGCTGGGCTGGAGACACCCTGACGGTAAGCCGACAACTCATTGCCCGTGGCGGCATCGGCGCCATCTTTGTACACGACGTACTCCCGCCTGAGTTGCAGGTGGTGGAAAACAGCAACCTCCGCCTCATCTGGAAATGGCCGGGCCACAAGACCGTCGATATCTCCTACCAACTCCGGTTCCCCAAGCGCGGCCGGTTTATGTTGGCACCGACCAGTTGGGAGTCGCAAGCAGCCTTTGGCATCAACAGGGGTGCGTCCGGCCAAGGAGCCGAATCCTTCGATATGTCGGTCGTCCCTAGGATAACAAGCGTAAGGCGACTGAGCGAAGCGCGTATCCTGACCAAGAGCACGCGTCTACAGGACGACATCTCAAAGACAGGGGCCTCGACCAACGAGTTCCGCCAGCTACGCACCTACCAGCCAGGCGACCCGATCAAGCGAATCAACTGGAAGGCCAGCGCTCGCGGGGCGCGAGCAGACAACCTGCCACTGGTCAACGAGCTGGAGCCGGAGACACGAAAGACCGTCTGGATATTTTTGGACGTGGCGCAATACATGGATGTTGGCGTGCCACTGTCCAGCCCGCTCGAAAACACAGTGGAAGCCTCCGGTGCCTTGGCCCAATACTACCTCTCCAAAGGGTCTACCCTTGGCGCTTTCGCCTACAACACCTCCGGAGAGACTGGAGAGTTGCTTCCGCCAGAGTCGGGAAGAAAGCAGTTCACCCAGTTGGTCCAGATGCTGACCGGCCTCAAGCCGGGCCCGCCTAGGCAAGACCTGCTGCAGGCCGTGGAATGGTGCAAGGGCTTCCTCTTTCAGCTACGCCCAGAGGTATTCATCATCACTCGCTTGGACGTGCAGTATTCCAGGCCTGGGGAGGCCACAGAGTCCTTCGAGCGGTTCAGCGCCGCAGTGACCCGCCTGACATCCCTCAGGGCCCGCTCCCGGAGGCAGGGCAGGGTGCGAGTGGTGCATGTGGCCCCCCAGGAACCCGCTCCTGACCCCCAAGCGCCCATCCTGAACAAATGGGAGACGCGCTTGGTGGCCGCAGCGTTGCGCAAAGCAGGCGCATCAGTCATCGAATGGGAGCCAGCGCGGGAGGATTTCACCTCGGTTCTGATACGTCAAATGGACGCCTACAGGTGAGTTTGTGATGAGGCCAGACAATTGAAGCTGGTCGCAGTTGAGTCTTTGCTGCTGGCCGGTCTGCTCTTCCTGTCGGCCTTGGTGCTGTGGTCGGCTCTAACCGCCGAGGGTCTGTCAGAGTCCACATGGATTGCATCCGCGGTGGGCAGATTTCCCGAATACCCTTCCACCGAGCTGTTGCTGGCGGTCATTCTGTGCGTCGCGGTGTATTGGGCGCTCCAACTATGGGGACGCAATCAACCGGCCTTCTGGTTCGTGGCGTTCTTGGTAATCCTGCCCCACGGGCCATCGATGTGGGCCCACAATCGGTTGGAGTGGTACCAGTTCTTTGGCTGGGATGCCAGCCTCGAAGCCGTCCATTCCCAAGCTTGGGATGTGATGATGCTCTTGGTGTCCTTGGTGGGCTTGGTGGTACTGTACCGCGTCATCGGCCTCCGGAAGCTGGACCGGCAGCTTTCATCGCAGCATATCCAGGACACGGACCGGAAGCACGTCATGCTCTCAGAGGCGCTTATGCTGACGGGGCTCGTGGCCGCTGGGCTGCTGCTAGCCCTCCTGATGGTGTCTGCGGCCGCCATGTTGGGCCGGCTCGACGTGCTGCTGGAACAGTCGCCTTGGGCTGTGCTGACCATCGGTGGCGGTGCTACCTTTTTGTTCGCCCTCACCCTCGTGCTCTGGTTTCGCACACGCGAGAGCACGGACGCCTTTGGTACGGAACATACCCAAAGGCCCAACTTTCGAGCGCGCCGTAGACGGTTAGGGTCCCTACGCCAGCGCACACGACGCCAGCCTGATTGAAGACCCCCCACCCCCAAAGGCCGCTTCTGGACGAGGGCAACTGCGGTCGGCTGTTTTGGTCGCGCGATGAACCGACATTACCTTGCAGCGCGTGGTTTCGCCCGTATACCATTTACTAGTGACCCTAGCTAGTACCTGGCCTTTAGGAGAGATGAGGATGTGACGGCAGGTTGGTCGAAGAACGTCCCTGGATCCAGACCGCCTCGCCCCTACCACCCTCGAGAAGGCTCTAGGACTACAAGCAGCACGCGCACATAGACAGCAAAACCGTTCGCCCATTTACGAGGCGCATTTCGAAAGGTATTGGGGCATCGTGGGAAGAGAAAGTTCATTGGGACGCATCCGTTACTTAGTGGCCATCGTGCTGGTAGTTGTTTCCGTTGCCGTGCTGGCCGCCTGTGGCGGGGACGAGGCCACAGATACGCCCGCGCCGACGCAACAGAGTACTTCAACGTCGGAGTCCACTGTGGCGATCACTCCCACACCTACTCCTTCCAGCCCTCCTACGTCCGCACCCGCTCCCACACCGACAGCCACCCCAAGGCCAACGCCTGTGCCGACGCCAGCCAGCACCACTACCCCGACTCCCGTTGTTACGCAGCAACCAGCGGAGTTGACGGTTGACGCGTTCCTGACGCAATGCGAACAGGGGAACTTGGCACTGGCCATGCCCCTCGCAGCAATGCCCACAATCGACATGAATCAGATAGGACAAGACGAGAACGTGACCTGGGACGAGTTCGCTGCCATATTCGGTGCTGTAGTTACCGCCTACAGCGAGTTCAACCCACCAGCCGAGCTGCAAGCCTACCACGACGCTTGGGTACAGACTGCGGCTGCCGTTCGCGACAACGCTAACTCTCGCCCCAGTGGAGGCTCCTTCATTGAAGAGCTGTTCATACTACTGTTCGAGGCCATCTTACCGGCTTCGATGGAAATCGGTTTCGATCCAGATAAGACGGATGCAGAAAAGCAGCAACTCGTTGAGGAGGTGGCCCAAGAGGCCTTGGGCGAGTTCTTCGGCCCAGATTTCGTAGCGGCAGGCATGGCCTATGACGAGGCGAAGGCAGCCCTCTCGGCAGAGACGCTGGCCCTCCTGGAAAACTCCGACTGCTACTTCGGGATCAGTCCCCTCTCCGGAATGGAGGGCTCCGCAGGCCCAGGCTTCGACCAAAGCTTCGACGACGACCACGCCGACACTTTAGAGGAAGCCACAATCATCGCCGTCGGGGAGCCTCTGGACGGTATGGTGGACTACGAGGGTGACTTCGATTTCTTCAGATTTAGAGCAGAGCAGGACGTGGTCTACCTGATAGACGTTCAGCTTGAGATAGTGGCCGACTGGACAGTGGCACTGTACGACTCCGAAGGGCAGCAACTGGACTTCGGATTCTCGGTGCCCCTATTCTGGGAAGCCCCCGACTCCGACGACTATTACACTGAGATTAACGTGTGGACTGCCGACCCCGACACGTACACCGTCACCGTCTCCGCAGCCGACGACGACCATGGAAACTCCCTCAGCAATTCTTCACGCATCGCTATAGGAGAGTCTGCCCAATCCTCAATAGACTATGAAACCGACCTGGACTACTTCGTAATCGAGGCGGAGGAAGGGCAATCGTATCGGATAACGGTTGAGCCGGGGACACTGCCTGACACATCGTTGACGCTCTATGACGTCGACGGGATGATTAAGGACTTCGGGGTCAGCTCTCTTGACTGGCAAGCATCCATTTCGGGAGACTATTATATTGAGGCAGCCGCCTTCGGAGACACTGGCACTTACACACTGAGCGTGACAGCTTCCGCCGCCAACTAATGCGGCCCGCCGCGCCGACCGTATTTGTGGCGCATTGATGGCGCATTGGTGCCCAGCTGCCCGCTACAGGCGTCGAGGCTGAGCCGCACGCCTGAGACTAAGCATATGCTCAGGACTGGTGACGGAAGCAGCTTAGGCCCATCTGGACTGGCGTAGCTGAGGGCAACTCCAAACCTAGGGTCAACCACAGTCCCGTTTGTGTTATTGTGCTCTGGAGTTTGTCGATGAGACGAGGCCCGGAGGGCAGCCCTGACCACACCACCCTCTCGTAACCCCCGGTATGAGGCCGACGAGAACCCACCCCTCAAGACCTCACTGGGGTTCGGCGCACAATTCAGCCTGATCGCCTCCGCTACTTTGCTGGTGACTCCCGTCATCGTCGCCAAGCAGTCGGGCAGAGACGAGTCTTACTTGATATGGATGGTCTTCGCCTCCCTCTTGGTCGTCGGCCTGTCCACATTGTTGCAAGTGCGCCGGATAGGTCCGCTAGGGGCTGGGGCTGTGCTGCCCATGTTCACTGCCGCCTTCTCCATCCCATTCTGCATCACAGCAGTGGTGGATGGCGGGCCCGCAACACTCACCACGCTGGTGCTTGTGTCAGCACTGGTGCAGATCATCGTCTCCAAGTGGCTGTTTATCCTGAGGCGAATCGTCACTCCCACAGTGGGCGGCACGGTGATGATGATACTCTCCATCACCCTAGCATCCGTCGTGTTCCATCTTCTGGATGTGGCGGCGGATGAAGAACCAGTAGCAGCTCCCCTGACTGCGCTGGCTACGTTAGTTGTAGTCGCGGGGCTTGCCCTCCGAACATCGGCTCAGTTGAGGCTGTGGGGACCCATGATAGGCATAGTCGCGGGCTGCATAGTAGCAGCGGCGCTGGGCATATACGACACTCACAGGATAGTTGACGCGGCTTGGGTTGGCCTTCCCTCCGAGGCTCCGGGATTGGGGCTCGACTTCGGTGTCCCGTTCTTGACCCTGCTTCCTGCCTTTCTGTTCCTAGGTGTGGTCATCGCCATCCAAGCCAATGGAGAAGCCATTTCTCTCCAACGAGTGTCTTGGCGCGATACCCGGGCTGTCGACTTCCGGCAGGTGCAGGGAGCTCTAGCAGGGGGAGGGGTGTGCAACCTCATGGCTGGATTGGCCGGAGCGGTCCCCAACGCCATCAATCCTGCAATCGTTCCGTTCACGCAGACCACCGGCATCGCTTCTCGCCGGGTCGGCTACTGCATCGGCTTAATATTCATTGCAGTGGCATTTCTGCCCAAGGTGTCGGCGATTCTCAGCACGCTGCCCGGCCCCGTGATGACCGGGTATCTCATCATGGTGACTGCCACTCTGTTCGTTGATGGGGCGCGGACGGTCATTCAGGCGGAGCCAAACCGGCAGAAGGTGGTAGTGGCAGGCGTCTGCTTCTGGATTGGCGCAGCCTTCCAATTCGGACTGTTCGACCTGCCAAACGTCGGCTCGGTATGGGGCGCCCTGCTCAAGAGTGGCATAACCACCGGGGGTCTCGCTGCCATCCTGATGATTCTGTACTTGGAGCTTACCAACCCGCGACGGATGCGTTTTCAGTCGCGGCTGAACATCGACTCCCTTCCGGAGCTCAACGACTTCATAGCCAAGTTTGCAACCCGCAGGGGTTGGAACCAAGCGATGAAGGACCGTCTGAGTGCCGTCGCGGAAGAGACCCTCCTGACCCTAGCCCCGCTCGACTTCGAGGGGCTCGATGCAGATGAGGAACCGGCCGACGACGACCGGCAACTGGTGGTGCTGGCATCCAGCGAGGGCCAAGTGGCCGACTTGGAGTTTATCGGCGGTGGCAACGACCAGAACATGGAAGACCGTCTCCGGCAGCTACAACAGCACGACACCGACACTTCCGTGGAGAATGAGATCTCGCTGAGGCTGCTGCGTAGTTACGCATCGTCCGTTCGCCATCAACAGTTCCACGACACCGACATCATCACGGTGCGAGTCACCCAGCCCGGCACATGATTCGCGCCTTCCCCAAGCGGCCGCCAGTCTCCCAACCCCATCATCCTCGTATCTCCTCTGCGCGAAAGCCGGAGGGTTGGCGCGAATCAGGCAAGAGTGCCTACGCGGGATACGGAGTTACACAAAAACAAATGGGATGGCTCACCCCTTGGCTCGCCATCCCACTTGCACCACCGGGATCGGGTTAGTAAGTACCTCTAGACAAGAGGCTGGCTAATCGTCTTCGTCCATCTCCGGCATAAGGACGAATTCGGGGTAGGACTCCATTCCCAACTCCCCGGCATCCTGGCCCAGACGCTCCACCTGTGGCGATACACGAGCTCCCAAGACCTTGTCGATTGCGTACCACAGGCCAAAGGACACCAGGAACACGAAGGCCCCTATCGCGAGTATGCCTATGAGCTGCACATGGAAGGTTGCGCCGCCAGCGATGCATGCCGCTAGGGTGCCCCAGGCGCCCGCAAACAGGTGCGCCGGCACAGCGCCAACAACGTCATCGATCTTGACCTTCTCCAAAAGTTTTAGGGCACTGACGCATATCACCCCACCGACGGCCCCAATAACCACAGCCCAGTAGTGGTCTACGATATCGGGCGCTGCGGTAATGGAAACAAGGCCAGCGATTGCGCCGTTCAGACCAGCAAACAGGTCTATGCGTCCCATGATGGGTCGCGACACCATGAGGGCGGCCATCACACCCGCTGCCGCGGCTAGGTTGGTGTTGACCAGAACTATGCTCATGGCTATGGCATCGGCGGCGCTGCCCAAGGCCAACTGCGAGCCACCGTTGAAGCCGAACCAGCCCAGCCACAGGATGAACACGCCTAGGGTTACTACCAGGATGTTGGATGGTGGCGTGGCTCGCGCCGTACCGTTGCGGCGGAACTTGCCCAGCCTCGGGCCAACCACCAACACCCCTGCCAAGGCAGCCCATCCGCCGGTGCTGTGCACGATGGTGGAACCGGCGAAGTCACTGAAGCCCATCTCGTTCAGCCAACCGCCTCCCCAAGTCCAAGCCCCCACGATGGGATAGATGACCGCCGTCAGGACCAAGGTGAATGCGAAGAAAGACCACATCTTGACCCGTTCTGCCATGGCCCCGGAGACGATGGAGGCGGCCGTCGCCACGAACACCATCTGGAAGAACCAGTCCGCCATGACGGAATAGGACGCCTCTTTCACGACCGTCGCCGCGGCCGCGGCGGCAGTGCCTTCCTCTGCGCTCAAGAGGGCGAGCTCGGCGGAAGAGGGACCGTAAAGACCCTTGACGCTACCGATAACACCGGCGAAATCACTCACCCCTACGTACATCAGGTTGTAGCCAATGAAGTAGAAGGCCAGTCCGGCTATGGAGTACAGACCGATGTTCTTCAGGCAGATCATCGCAGCGTTCTTGGTGCGTACGGAGCCCGACTCCAGCATGGTGAACCCAGCGCACATCCACATGATCAGCGCGCCCCACACTAGGAACATGAAGGTATTCAGGACAAAAGTGGTCTCGCCATTGACTCCTTGAGCACGCGCCATACCGGTCTGGGCTAGGAAGACAATCAGGAAGCCGATACTGGCTGCCGCCACGATAACTGCTGGGCGGTGGTAGGAGAGGAAGCGCACTAGAGCCATTGGGTGGAGCCCTCCCATTGCAGGCGTTTGCGTTGGAGAGCGTACGCACTCATCGCAAACGATAAAGCGTATTGACGAACTGGTGCCCTTTCGCGTCCGCCGGCACCTACTCCGTCAGCATCGGTAACCGATGGCAAAAGCATGGTAAGAAGCATCCCGCCCCATGTCAACGAGCATGAAAAAGCCCACGGTGGAAGATATGCGCCTCACTCAGCAACTTCTAGCGCCCATGTGGCGTCAGAAATTGCACCCGCCTAGAGAATGCCTGCTCAGAGGGTATGAAGAAATGTCGAAAACGAGCGCCAAGGGGGGGTAGCGAGACCGTTACGCTGGGGCCAATAGGGAAAGCCAGGTCTCCGCCCACTCCAAGACCCAGCGTACGCACCGGACCAGCGCCCTCCGGGCCGGCACCCACGAGACCAGCTTCCGCCAGACCAACAATAACGAGCGGGCCTACAGCCAGCCCGGAAGGGTGTACAGGCCCCTAGTCGGACACAGCTGTTCCATAAGAATAGTCGCGGAAGTGCCTCGGATACACTACCGTAGCCAAGGCTATCGCCCCGAACACTACGTGCGCGATGTTCTCCCACAAGGAGACGGAGAAGATTCCCAAGTCGCCGTCCCCACCACCTGCCACAATGAAACCAGCGATGCCGACGCCCGTCAGCAGGACACCCTGTACTCCTAGGAAACTGCGCTTCCAACTGGAAGTCCAAGTCTCCCCTGCCAGCAGCGCCGTCAGGCCGAGCACCAGATAGGCAATGTTCTGTCCCATGTCGAGGTGGAAGAGGTCGCCCGGCTCGGTGCCCACGAAGAAGCCTACCACGCCTACGACGGTCATCAATGCGCCAAGGACCATCAAGGCACGGCGATTGGTAAGCCCCTTGGAATACTCCTTCCACACTGGACCATACTGCACCTTAACCATGGCGACCTCCGCGCGAGGGAACTCTTAGGCACTGAACGTACCCGCCTTCCCATTAAGGTGTCAAGCACTGGCACGCGCCTCCGAGCATCTGCTTGGCGTCTCCCAGGCATCCTCCCACGTTGACTCCCATCCGCCCGTCTTGATAGACTGCACACCCCGTGGGCGGTTAGCTCAGTTGGTTAGAGTGCCGCCTTGACATGGCGGAGGTCGGAGGTTCGAGTCCTCCACCGCCCACTCAACTCCACAAAATCAAGTACCTTCGCGTTCAGGTTCACATTGGACCTGTACTCGGCCTCGGGCCCGTTCCAGCTAGGCACCGACTACAAGACACAAGCTGGGTAGCCCCTGATGACCCCCATTCCTTGACATAGCGGGGGCGGGTGGAAAGATTGATTGCACGGCCCGCAGTTAAGCGGCAGAGCGTCCGGCTCATAACCGGAAAGCCTCAGGGTTGAACCCTGGCGGGCCCACGGTACTTCAGTCCTCTTGCATATGATGTCCCGACACTCGAGACGTGTACATGAGCATCTCCTAAAGGCCCACGATGCAGGTCTAGCTGCAGTCGACAACTACAACAAGGTTGGAACTTCTTTTCGTACACGCACCTTCGTGCTTTTGATGATTGTTGCATGGACATCCTGCTTCCATGCAGTCTTCTACGCCAAAAAGGTCAAACCCTGGTATGTAAAGAGTGGTCGTGGTAAGGGTACACGCTACGAGCGAATTGAAGGCGATCCGAAGCACTGGGAACTCTCGGAATGTGTGAAGGAGTACTGGGGTAGCGAGCATCCCCCTTCAAGGAAAAACATAGAGTTCTTCTTGGGTCTTAGAAACAAAATCGAGCATCGATACTATCCGGAGCTCGATCCAGCATTGTACGGCGAGTGCCAGGCAATGCTCATGAACTTTGAGGACATGCTCGTCCAAGAATTCGGCCCAGACATGGCACTACTGGACGAGATCGGAGTAGCTCTGCAATTCTCTGCCTTGAGGCCTCATCAGCAAGAAGTGGCACTGCGACGACTTCAAAGTTCCGCACTAAGCGACGTCCGAGAGTATATTGAGACGTTCCGGGCTGGGCTCACACCCGAGATTCTTGATAGCTCTCAGTTCTCTCTTCGGGTGTTCCTTATCCCTAAGCGTGAGAATAACCCTAGAATGGCCGACCTGTCTATAGAATTCGTCCCATATGACGCAAGTAGTGGTATAGGGAGAGAGGAGCTCCAGACGGTAACTACTCTGATTAGAGAAAAGAGGGTTCCTGTCGCGAGTAAAGGTCTCCTGAAACCGGCGGTTGTTGTCGCGCAAGTCAAAGAGTACCTTCCTTTCAAGTTCACCATAGACACTCACACACGTTGTTGGAGACACTACAAAGTGCGACCACCAGAAGACTGTGAGCAACCAGAGAACACGAGGACCGATTTCTGTATATATGATGAGTTAGCCAAAGGTTACGGCTATACCGAGGCTTGGGTGAAGTACCTCTGCAGAAAGCTCGTTGATCCTGTTGAGTACGAAGCGGTGACGGGCAGAGCGCCTGCCTCGGCCGTCAGCGCTGAAGGATAACATGAAACCGGGGCGCGGCAGTATTGGCTGATTCTGTGAGCCCGGTAGGAGGCAGGCTGGCAGAGAAGACCCTAACACCCACGACTCCACCTGCCACCGTGACAGCATGTTGAGGCGAGTGTTTCAGCCCTGCGAGAAAGCCTCGAAGGCTTTGACCCGCAGCTCGAGGCATCCACCAATACAGGGAAGTGAGGCGGTCCGAGTGGACAGCTCCGGCAGGTTGAGGCACTGGTGCTGTGCACACACGTCAACTCCATCATAAGTGCCCCCTAACGTTGCCAGCATAGTCTCCTTAGGCTCCCCAGGCCTCGCGCGGTATAATGGCCCCGAAATGCAAGCGCCTTCCATCAAGCTGAGTTTTGAGCACCATTCTCCCGGTCGGGCCGAACTTGAACTAACCAGAAGGAGTAGCCGTATGGACGTTGGAATGATGATGATCTTCTCCACCTATGGCTGGGAAGACAGCTCAGACGGCCAAGCGTGGGAGGAGGAACTGCGCCTTGCGGAAATCGCCGCCGACGAGGGCTTCGATTGTCTTTGGTCCGCGGAGCACCATTTCAACGATTATTCCTTTGTGCCGGACAATCTCCAGCTAATGACCCACGTCGCGGCCAAGCACTCCGACATTAATGTGGGGACGGCCGCGGTGATACTCCCTTGGCACAACCCGTTGCGGGTTGCGGAGAATGCTGCAGTTCTGGACTTGCTGAGCAATGGCAGGCTGCGGCTGGGGTTCGGCCGAGGCCTGGCGCGACGCGAGTTCGAGACTTTCGGCATCAGCATGGATGAATCACGGGACCGTTTCGACGAAGCGGCCCCGATGATTGTCGAGGCCCTCAGGACTGGCTTCATTGAGGGCGACGGGGCTTATTATAAACAGGCACGGACGGAGATTCGCCCCCGACCCCAGCACTCCTTCGACGGGCGCATCTACGCCGTTGCTGCCAGCGACGAGTCTGTCCTCTCGGCGGCCAAGCTGGGCGCTCACATTGTCATGTTCGCCGACCGTCCTTGGGAAATGCGGATGCCGGGGATCGAGCGTGGCCGGGCATTACACCGTGAGTTTCACGGCACGGAACCACCAAACCCGATGCTATGCGAATTCGTTGTATGCGGCACTGATCTCGAGCAGTGTGAGGACGAGGCGCGTCAGTACCAAGGGAAGTTTGTCGAAAGCAACTTCTACCACTACGAGTTCCTTTCCGACCACTTCAAGTCGGTGAAGGGTTACAACGCCTACCAACAGAAGGCTGAGATCGCCCGTTCGGCTGGTCTGGAAGGGGCCGTGGAAGGGTTTATGAAGGCGGCAAGCTGGGGCACGCCGGACAAGATTCTACGTGGCCTTGAAGAACGTCGCGCTCTGCTCGGCGATTTCGAGTGGAACGTCGCCTTCCGCTTCGGTGGCACGCCTTTCCATGTTGCGGAACGAGCCCTGAAGCTCTTTGCGAAAGAAGTGCTGCCTGTCGTGAAGTCCTGGTAGCAGCCGAAACTGGCATATCAGGGCGAGTCTCCCTTCGAATGGGGCTCGGCCAACAGCAGAGGCCGGCCAGTTCGGAATAAAAGGCGCTCCGAACTGGCCGGTGGTTGCTGAGTTTGGGGTGGCCGGTTATCTCGGCCTCGTTGTTACCCGCATGGGGCTGTGCCGTGAACAAGGCAGCCAGCGAGAGTTTCCTGGTTCTCATGGATTATCCTCTTTGGCCGTGGGACCATCATCTGTCGTCGAAGGACCCGCCGTCTATGAGGTCGTAGCGACGCAGGGTGGTGCCGTCATCGAAATGGACAGTGATCAAATAGAGGTGCATCTCGACATCGGTAGCAAGCCGATCATGGGTACCATCGTTCACCTGTTGTTGGGTTAAGCGGTCGGCTAGGCTTTGCGGGTTGTCCGCATGGGGGTCGGTCTGGCTGCCGGGGATTCTGGAAGCCTGCACAGGGATGTCGCGCTTGCGACCTGGGGCCAGCAGGGAGCCGGTCCAGTTCTCGGACGTCCAGTTGTCTTCGAAGGCTTCCAACTGCTCTATCGAAGTCGGCACCCCGAAGGGGTCTTCCTCGATTTGGCCAATGCCGGTGCATGTCCAAGCCCACCTAGTCACTTCCCCACGGTTATTGGTCTCCGCCCCCCGGGGCACGCAGCTGTTCACGTCGGGCACAGTGTAATCACTGTGTTCAACAGCATTGCCGTTGTCCTCGCGCTCGAAGTTGTAGAAGTACATGAACCGGAGCCTCTGGATGGAATGGCGGTCAATATTGGTTTGCTGGCTGGACCACCTGCTCCAGTCGATATTGTATCCACCGTCGGGGCGAATGGTCTTGACCGAGAAAGAGTTCGCCTTGCACTGTACTGAACGTCCGGCGTCCCGCTCCTCCTTGCACTCTCTCATAGTTGCCGGGCTAGCGATGCCAACCTACTGAGGGCTGATTCCGGGTACCGGAGAGGCATCTCCAAGGGACACCGGCACCGCTTCTCCAACCCCTGATGCGCCCCGCGCCAGAGACGGCGAGAATGCAAGCAGGGCAGCCAGAATGGCGATCGCGGCAATGAGCGCCAGCGTGGTTGTGCGGTATTTCCAAGCGAGTAGTTTCATGTAGCGCATGTGTCTATCCCCCTATTTGTGTCCTCCAAGTTGCTGGCTGCGCCTTCATCTGACTAGGTTGCGACGTTGCCCTCTGTTCAGAGGCTTTGCCAAGCACGCTCCTTTCCACCGTGACGGCCAACCACCACTATCGCCCCCCGCTACTCAACGAGTCTGTGCATAGGCATTTCTTTGACACTCGAAACTTGGCATGTACATAATTGGATAAGCGGCCGCGCGTGATGTACAGCGTTCCAGAGCCGCCGAGAAGGGGTTGAAATAGGGTTTTCTAGGTTGGGGTGATGGCCGCGCGTGATTTGCAGCGTTCCAGAGCGGCCCAAGTGGGCTTCGTAATGAGGTCCTACCGGGAGTCCTTTTCTGCGGAAGGAGGCCAGCGGGGGCTGACGCAGGAAGCGCTGTTGCAGCGCATGGGCTCAGTGGACAGTGACTATGCAGAGCGATACAGCCACGCGACTGTCTCACGGTGGGAATCGGGAGGGACTCGCCCTACCCTGCGGCGGCTGAGGGTCTTTGGCAGAGCCCTCAACTTGTCTCGCACAGAGGTAGCCGGTCTCATATTGCTGGCAGGGCTGGCGACAGACTTTCAAGCTGCCTTGGGCCATGTCACCGGGACTGAGGATGGCGAGGCCATTGGCCGTGGAGTCAAATGGGCCGGGATGCCTAGTCCCAACGGTGCGGACGGTGCGAGAGCTTCGTCACTGCTCAGTGCCACAATTCGTTTCGTGCTCTTCAGGACCCTGCCCCTTGGGGTGTGCATAATCGGTGGGTATGCCCTGTCGTTCTTAGGCTGGAACGACTCTTGGATACCCACGGAGTACGCCGCTTTCGTAACAGCCCTCGTGCTCGCGCAGGGGTTCTTGCTGCCGGACCGTGACGCTGGACTCAGGGAGTTCTTTTGGGTCTCACTATTGTGTTGACCACTCCCTTGTTGCAGTTCGGCCCGATACGCTTGGACCACTACAATTTCTATACACTCGGGGAGCTTGCCGGCTCCCCGATGCCCTACATGCTGGCCCTTCTTTTCAACCTGTTGCTCGCGTCCGCCGCTGGGCTGCTGTTTCAGCTTCTATGGGAATGGCAGCGCTCCAGAGATGGCGGCAGCAACGCCCTGGACAGGGCGGCTTGGGTAGCATTGCCACTCGTCATTTTCGTGTATGCCGTTGTCTTCGTCATAACAAATACATCGGTGTCGATACAGTTGGCCGTCCTGCTACCGGTATTGGGTGCTGTCTTTGCCGCATTGCTGGTTCTACGTGACCCCACATTCAATCCCAGCGAGCGCGACCGCCTGTTCCTGCTCTCAACAACCACCGTAGCGGGGATGCTCTCGATAATCTTGGGACTGGTTCCCGTTCTGTCCATATTTTTGTCGCCGGAGTTGCCGAGCACTCTGCCGGACCACAACCTGCTACGTTCTTGGGAGCTTGATTTCGCAGAGTTGGGCTATTCTCGAGAAGAGGCCCTAGACCGGTTGAATCTGTGATACCTGTGGCACGCCATATGGGTCGGCGCCTACATGATCTTTGTCATTGGGGGCAATCTGATTGTCGCCATCTACCGAATAGAGGTGGCCGACGACGGCCCCGGGGTCAAGGGCGCGGCCACATACCCCTAACACGATGACCGAGTGAAGCAATCTGGCTTCGTGCGAAGGTCCTTGGAGCTTCCTGCCCCAGTTGGAATTGCCTGCCCCAGATAGATTGCGCCACCGCCTGCAATCCCGCGCCATAGGGTCGCCCGCTCAGGGCCCCGTGTACAACTCCGTGTCTTGGTGGAACTGGAACCATCCGAACCAGAATGACATGTGCGTGGGTATGCGCGCCAGCTTCTGCGACTGGTCTGCAGTGTTGATTAGAAACTCCTCGGTCACCCGCCATGTCGCACCGCCGATGTCCGCTATCGAGGACGGGATGCCGGGGTGGGCACCGCCGTTGTCCGGTGGCAGCTCGAAAGTTCGGTCACCGCGGTAGTAGGCCCTCGCCCCTTGGCTTGCGGCCGACCCCAGCACCAATATCTCCTCGCCTCCCACCACGTCGTTAACAATACGGTGCTCGCGCAGGGCCGCGGTGGAGTAGGCCTTGTAGCTGTCGTTCAGCTGGACCCCCAGCACCACATCCTTCGTGTCAAGTCGGCCGTCCCGGTCAGGGACCGGGAACATCGTCTGAGGCTCGTTGAAATACCGGTAGTAGATCGCCCCCGGGTCCTCTTCCGGCACGTAGAATTCAGCAGGATACTCGCCCGTCTCTTGGTGCAGCACCGTGGTGTCGGGATGAAGCTCCAGCCACTCTTCCCACGTCGTCAGCATGACCGGGAAGAAGTCCAGCTTGATCCCCGAGTCCCACAACGGCCCTATGACAGGCTCGCTGGTAAGCTGGTTCCAGAGGGAGTTGATCAGCCGGTCGTACATGACCTTGTTGCTGCGGTACAGCATCCCCGATGTGCCGAAGGTGGTTGGCTCCCCGTTGATCTTGGCGGAATACACGATTCCGGTGCCGCACAGGGTTCAATAGGCAAGGGCGATGGGTTCGCCTCCCAACACATCGTTGGCCATCTCATGGGCGTTCACAATGCGAAGGGGATACGCCCTGTGGTCTCCGTTGATGGACACGCCGAAGACCCGGTCGCTCGGCTGTAGGTAGTCCTGCTCGTCGGCATAAACCACCGGGGCGTTTTGAAGGTCTGGGATCCCGTCGGGCCGTACCCCGCCCCACGCAATCTCGGATACGTTTATACGCGACCCCTGCTCCGCCGGAGCCAAAAACTCGCCGAACCTTGGGTCGATCTGGCTCATGAGCGCGACCTTCCACCGCACGTATCCGTCAGGGGGACTGTACTCGTCGGCGTTCTTGACCAGCCACTCCATCCACTCATTCCAAGCGCGCGAGGGGCTCGTGGACTCCCGGCCCGTTATCGCGAAGATGGCCTCGTCCGTGTCTATCGCCAGCCCAGGGCCCCACAAGAAGCGGAGCATCTCTATCATCACCGGGACCATCGACTTGTCGTTGTTCGCGACGGCCAGTGAGATGGCTTGACGCGCCTCGTCGGGGTTGTGGCCCGGTCCCGAGAACATCCGGAACATGTTCTGGGTGGAGTCGTAGCCCGTCGCAGGAGTCGGTGTAGTCGTCCCAGTCTGTGTTGGCGAAGCCGCCGCAGTTTGTGTTGATGTAGCCGTCGCAGTCTGTGTCGTCACAGTCTGTGTTGATGTGGCAGTAGTAGCCTGCGTAGATGAAGCCGTAGCAGCCTGTGTTGGAGAGGCCTCAGGTGTGCTTTCGACCGGTCCCGTCGGCTCTCCCATTCCGGAGCAGCCCACGGCAACAGCCGCAATGAACCCGGCCACCAGCGCACCGAAATGACTGAAGAGCCTACTCACATGAGTCCTTTCCGGGACAGGCTTACGTCCAAGCATCAATGGACATTCCGCGGAGTGCGTCAAGGCTGGGACTAATGGCGACTCTAGGCTATTGCTTCTACCGCTGATTCGCTTGGGATTCCCGCGTGTGCCTCACCGATCATGATACTGGGCGAAGTGGAGTAGGACGTCCGAGGGGTCCCACACGAAGGTAACCAGCGCACCGTATGACTGTTCTTGTGGTTCGCGGACTCGGGCGCCCTTAAAGCCACCGTCCTCTATCACTCTAGACGCGTGCTCCCACCACGCTCCGGCGTCGTCCACGGTGATGTGCATCATAAAATTGTTCGCCCAGTCTTCATTGTAGTAGAGGTAGCAACGGCTGTTGGCAAGCTCCGACTCAGCAAGACTATCGTCGTCAGCTCGCCAATTGACCTTCCATCCCATCCCTTGGTAGAACTCTATCGACTGGCTGAAGTTCATGGCGGGGACGAATACCTTCACGTCGCTGGCATTCGGTGGACTCATCGACATCTCCCAAGTGATGTAGATACAGTAGAAGCAAATCCTACCAGAACTCCGTGGGATCGGTGTACCCGCCCAGCCAAGAGGGCAGATGGTCATGTCGGCATGCTCTCGACCACATGCCTCCCCACAAAAACCGGGCCCCTCATCCGAGAGGTTAGTGACCATATCGGTAGCTCGGCCAGCGGGTCCACAACAGCTAGGCGGTCGTGGTGATTGCGATGGCAAAGCCTGATAAGCTGGAGGTGGGCTAGAACTCCGCGCAATGCGGAACTCCCGAGATCCCCCTTTACCCCCATTGCAACGCTAGACGCCGATAGCTGAGGACAGCGTGACGCCTGAGCAGAGGGCCCAACAAACAATAGAATCCTATGGGAATGGATATGTGCAGTTGGCCCGTGCCTTGGAAAGATTTCCACGGGATATGTGGACTTTCAGGGATGAGCATGGATGCTGGAGCGTCCACGAGCACATAGTCCATATCACCGACAGCGAGGTTAACAGCTACATCAGGTGCAGAAGGCTGATCGCCGAGCCGGGCCTGTCCCTCATGACCTAAGACGAAAACCGCTGGGCCGATGCGCTCGTCTATCACGACCAAGACATCTCGGATGCCCTGGAGCTGTTCAAGTGGCTCCGCCACAAGACCTTCACCCTCATAAACACCCTACCCGAATCTACTTGGGCCCACACCGCGTATCACCCCGAAAACGGGAACATGACCCTCGACGACTGGCTCGAAGTCTACGAAAGACACGTCCTCGAACACATCCAGTCCATGCAGGAAAACTACGATGTATGGGCAAGCCGAGGTCTAAGCGCCTCGGGTCCAAAGTCCTAGCCCACAGGAGACTCAGCCGGAGTCTGAACGGCCAATAGTGCCGATGGCGTTGACCTAGCTTCCGGCCCGATGCTAGCCTACCCCTAATGCCCTTTACTAAGGGATCCCCGGTGGCACGATCACAGCCAACCCCAGTGGTCCAGCAGGAGGAGGAGCGATGCCTATCCAAGACGCACGGGAATGGATACGTGAGACCGAGGCGATGGGTGAACTGACCCGGGTGGATGGTGTCGACCCCCATCTGGAATTGGGCGGCTTGGTGGACCTGTACCAGTGGGATATGGAGAACCCAGCCCTGCTCTTCGACCACATCAAGGGCTACCCCCAAGGCCATCGGCTGCTGGCCAACGTCTTCACATCAATGCGACGCGTGGCCCTCAGCTTGAACATGCCCGTCGACCTGACCCGCAGCGAGTTCGTGGGCGCTTGGCGTCAGAGGCTGAAGGAAATCGTGCCTGTGCCGAGCCAGATGGTGGAAGACGGGCCCGTGCTGGAAAACCGCATGGTCGGCGACCAAGTAGACCTCACCCGCTTCCCTGCGCCCCTCTGGCACACTCACGACGGCGGCCCCTACATCGGCGTGGGTGACATCGTGGTGACCCGCGACCCTGATTCGGGGTGGGTCAACTGCGGCACGTACAGGGTTCAAGTGCATGATGCCAACACCGCAGGCATCATGATTTCCCCCGGCAAGCACGGCAGAATCATACGCGAGGCCTACTGGAGCCAAGGCAAGCCTTGTCCCGTAGCAGTCTCCATCGGCCACGACCCCCTGCTGCTCCTCATGGGCGGCATAGAAATTGACTACGGAGTTAACGAATACGATGTCGCCGGCGGCATACGGGGCGAGCCGGTACAACTCATCAACGCCCCCTACACCGGGCTGCCCGTTCCGGCTTCGTCGGAGATCGTCATCGAGGGCGAGATTCCGCCGGGGGAGTTCCACCCTGAGGGGCCCTTTGGCGAGTGGACCGGCTATTACGCCGGGGGCGAGCGGGAGATGCCAATCATACGCGTCCACTCCATCATCTACCGCAACAACCCCATAGTGCTCGGCTGCCTGCCGGGCAAGCCACCCAACGACAACACCTATTTCCGCAGCCCCCTGAGGGCCGCAATGATTTGGGACGAGCTGGAGCGCTTGGGACTCCCAGGCATCACCGGAGTGTGGTCCCACGAGGCAGGAGGCGGACGCCTGTTCAACGTGGTGTCCGTCAAGCAGATGTACCCCGGCCACAGCAAGCAGGTGGGTATGCTGACCGCCAACTGCCCAGCCGGAGCTTACGCCAATCGCATGGTGATCGTCGTGGACGACGATATCGACCCCACTGACACCAACGAGGTGCTATGGGCGCTGAACACTAGGGCCGACATGATCGACGACGTGGAGGTGATTAAGCGGGCTCGCAGCACCTCCCTCGACCCCATGGCCTACGGCGACGGCGAGGGCGGCCGCTACTACAACAACCGCATGGTTATCGACGCCTGCCGCCCCTACGAGAGGCTGAGCACCTTCCCAGCCGTGGCGCGCAAGTCTCAGGAAGAAGCGAAAGAACTGCGAGACCGGTGGCCCGAACTCTTCACCGCCGACGGCAAGGTCCGCCGCGAGTCAACCCACGCCTCTCATGTGGGGGCGCCATAACCAGCCCCGTAACCAGTTTCGTAGGTCGGTGGACGTTGGGCGCCTTGGCCTCAGTGGCCTTGGCAATGACTTTGGCCTTGCTTTTGGCCTTGGCGGTGCCCCTTCATGCCCAGGAAGAGGCTCAGGAGGGGTCGGGAGACGAAGCACAGGACGAGCAACCAGTACCCACGATCTACGAAGGGGCTATTGGCCCCTACAACATCGTCATCCAAGCCATACCCAATCCGCCGACGCAAGGCCTTCTGAACATCCACGCCACGATACAAGACCCATCCACCGGCGAGAGTGTGAACGACGTGGAAGTGACAGTGTTCGCCCAGCGACAAGAATCAGCGGAGCGAGGGCGCGCCCGCCTTTTCAACTCTCCCGTCTTCCCGACCAGCTACAGCTCTCAACTCAACCTGCTTGAGGAGGGAGCTTGGACATTCACCTTCGAGGTCACCGGCCCCTTGGGAGAGGGTTCCGTGGAAGTCCCTCTGGAGGTCGCGAATCAGCCACGCAGCCTAGCAGGTGGCATCGCCTTCGTGGGTCTAGCCCTAGCCCTCCTCCTCGTCCTCCTTCTAGCATGGCGCAACGCCAACCGCATCAAACGCTCCCGAGCCCATTAAGGTCGCGCCGACCGCGGCCCACCCCGCCATCCATTCCTCCTGAGCGGAGCACGAGGGCGCACCCCACTGGCATTTGTTCCGATTGTTCTTTCTGGTCAGCTTGGGATTTTTGTTCCGACTGCGGGGTTGTGGAGTGGCGCGACGGTGGCGTGTCAGCTACGAGATCGAGGGTGGGAGAGAGAATGAGGGGTTGTTGGTGACATTTTTTGTTCCGATTGTTGTAGCTGTCCAGCTTGGGGTACGTGTTCCGATTGTCGGGTGGGAGAGTGGGATAAGAACGGTACTGCCAGCTACGAGGGGCTGTCATGGAAGCGGGGCGGAGTGGCGGTGACGCGGGTGTTTCGTTACTGGACGTCGGAACATGGTCGTAGCTGGAAAGTGGTTGTTCGTAGCTGACTTTGTTCCGATTGTTCCGATTGTCGTAGCTGCGCAGCTTGGCAATTGCTTTCCGATTGTGTGACGGTCGGCTGGTATGGCGGGGGCGATGTCTGGCGTGAGTTGCGGATGCGAGCGTTTCCAACGGGGTTCCTTCCCGAAAAAATTGGGGCAAAGAAAAGGCTGGGGAGACCGATAGGCTCAATCCCTAGCGCAGGGATTGACTATAGAACACATGTGCGATATTGTCAAGGAGCGATGTCATTGAGGGTGAGGGATGGGTGCGATGTAGATGCGGTGACTTACCGTGATGGTCCGGGACGTGGGTCCCCGCCTTCGCGAGAACCTTTGCGCAACTCACGTCATACGGGCGAAAGCCGGTATCCAGAGACTATGCACAAGGGGCAGCAGATTTGCGATTCAGCTATTCACCCCCATCCTAACCTTCCCCCTGAGGGGGAAGGGACTCTTGCACGCCCTGCCCAATGGTTATGCAAAGGGCTCCTTTCGCGAGGATGACAAGGGCGGCGGCCCCAAAGCTCCGCACCCGTTCGTCCTGAGCGGAGTACGGGGGTGCGCGGGTAGCGCCTTCGTACGCAGTCGAAGGGCCGGCCGCGGTGTAGCGGGACTTCCCCTCACTCGTTCGTCCGAGAGCGGAGTACGAGGGCGGGTCTGTTAGACCGATGGTAGCTGCTGCTACAATGGCTCTTGGAACAACGCATCGAATTTGGGAAGCACTCCGCTGCAACTGCAGGCAGTTGATGCCCAGTTGTATAGTGGGCGCAAGCTTACAACACCGGAACTGAGTCGGAGCATCGCGTCGTGGTCAGCAAACAGATGACACGCATCACCATAGGAGTGCAGGGGATGACCTGCGCTTCCTGCGTGGCCCACGTTGAGGATGCCTTGGTCGAGGTGCCCGGCGTGGAGTCGGCCACCGTCAACCTCGCCACTGAGCAGGCTACCGTCGAACTGGACCCCCTCACCGTCCCAGCCTCCCTGCTGGCCGATGTCCTCGACGACGCCGGATACGGCGCTGTCCTAGACACAGTGACCCTCAACGTAGGCGGCATGACCTGCGCCTCCTGCGTCGGCTACGTGGAGCAGGCCCTCGACGAGGTGCCCGGAGTGGTCTCCTCCAGCGTCAATCTCGCCACTGAACGGGCCACGGTGCGCTACCTCTCCGGGGCCACTGGAGTCCACCAACTACAGGAGGCCGTCGACGACGCCGGCTACTCAGTCGAAGGCGTAGTATACGACACCTCCGACGAGGCCGCCGACAGTGAACGGCTTGCCCGCACTCGCGAAATACGAGACCTCAAGCGCAAGGTCGCACTAGCGGGGGCCGTTGGCATCGCCATCATGTCCCTGATGTACGTGCCTCTCCACGTCTTGGGCCTCACCTCATTCCAACTGAACCTCATTCTCTGGGTCATGGCCACCCCGGTGCAGTTCTGGGCCGGGGCCCAGTTCTATCGCAGCGCTTGGGGTGCCCTGAAGCACAAGACAGCCAACATGAATACCCTAGTTGCTGTCGGCACCACCGTGGCCTACGCCTACAGCACAACCGCGACTTTCTTCGAGGGCATTTTCGAGCAGGCGAATCTCCTGCACGGACCCGGCGCTTTCGGCCACAGCACCAGCACTTACTTCGACGCCTCGGCAATCATCATCGCCCTCATATTGCTGGGCCGACTCCTCGAAGCCCGGGCCAAGGGGCGCACCTCCGAAGCCATCCGCAAACTGATGGGCTTGCGCCCCAGCACCGCCCTCGTAGTGCGCGACGGACAGCAGGTGGAGTTGCCCATCGAGCAGGTGTTGGTGAACGATGTGGTGGTCGTAAGGCCGGGCGAAAGGATGGCGGTAGACGGAGAGGTCATCGAAGGCACGTCCTCCGTCGACGAGTCGATGCTCACCGGCGAGAGCATGCCCGTGGAAAAGAGCGCCGGTGCCCCTCTGTACGCCGCCACGGTCAACGGCACAGGCGGGCTCCGATTCCGCGCCACCCGCGTAGGTGCGGATACAGTCCTATCCCAAGTAATACGTCTGGTACAGGAAGCCCAAGGCTCCAAGGCCCCGATACAGCGCTTGGCCGACGTGGTAGCCAGCTACTTCGTGCCCGCGGTGCTCACCATCGCCGTGATTACCTTGGCCATCTGGCTAATCTGGGGGCCCGCCCCAGCCCTGACCGTCGCCATACTCAACGCCGTCGCCGTCTTGGTCATAGCCTGCCCCTGCGCCTTGGGGCTGGCCACACCCACCGCCATCATAGTAGGCACGGGCAAGGGCGCCGAACGCGGCATCCTGATACGCAACGCCGAGGCTCTCGAGCGGGCGCATATGATCACCACCGTCGTGCTCGACAAGACCGGCACCCTGACCACAGGCCAGCCCGTAGTGACGGACCTGATCACCGCCGACGGCCTGAGCGAAGACGAGGTGCTGAGGCTGGCGGCCTCCGCAGAATCTGGCTCGGAGCACCCCTTGGGTCGAGCCATTCACAGGGCCGCTACAGAACGAGACCTGATTCTCTCAGAAGCCACTCAATTCCAAGCCCTCCCCGGCCATGGTGTACAAGCCCAGATAGGCGATAGGGCAGTATCCCTCGGCAATGTGGGCTTGTTACGCCAACAGGGTCTGTCGCTGGACGGCTTGGAAGGCACCGCAAGTGAGCTCACCTCCCAAGGCAAGACCGCCATGTGGGTGGTGGTCGACAGCAATGTGGTGGGGCTTATCGCCGTCGCCGACACCCTCAAGCCCGGCTCGCCGGAAGCGGTAACCGCCCTGCACCGTCTCGGCCTCGATGTGGTGATGCTTACCGGCGACAACCGCCCCACTGCCGAAGCCGTCGCCCATGAGGCAGGCATCGACCGGGTGGTGGCCGAGGTCTTGCCCCAAGACAAGGCTGCCGAGGTGAAGAAGTTGCAGGACGAGGGCCGCGTGGTGGCCATGGTGGGCGACGGCATCAACGACGCCCCTGCTTTGGCCCAAGCCGACGTGGCCATCGCCATGGGCACCGGCACCGACCTCGCCATGGAAACAGCCCAAATCACCCTCATGCGTGGCGACCTGCGGGGTGTCCCCGAAGCCATCGCCCTCTCTCGCGCCACCATCCGCACAATCCGCCAGAACCTCTTCTGGGCCTTCTTCTACAACACCGCCCTGATACCCATAGCCGCAGGCGTCCTCTACCTAGCGTTCAGCGGCAGCGGCGTACCCGCAGGCCCCCTCCAGTACATCCTAGGCGATTTCGGGTTCCTGAACCCGGTGATGGCCGCAGCCGCCATGGCCTTCAGCTCCGTCTCTGTAGTCAGCAACTCCCTCAGACTTAGGAGCGCCCGCATAAAAGTCTAACGACACCCCAAACACCCCCCACGACCCAACCTCCCAATTCCCGCGACAATAGACCAAGCACTCTCGGTAATCAGCCGCCCCCCCGTCATTGCTATGGAAATAACGGTTGCACACAGCAACAAGCCCCCTCACTTGATTCGTCCGTCCTGAGCGGAGTGGGATGGCGCGCGGGTAGCGCGTCCTCCCACGAAGTCAAAGAGCCTGCCCCGTACCTGATACGGGGCGGGCCGCTGGCGGACAAGACGTCCGGCTCAGACGGCCGCCCATCCTTCGACTTCGCTCAGGACGAACGGGGAGAAATTTTCATACTCTTGCGTGGCGCCCACCAGGGCCATGGGATTCCCACGAAAATACCCCCAAAAACGAAGCCAGCCCGACCCAGAATCCCTTTCCCCCTCTAGGGGGAAGGTTAGAGCCTGCCCCGGACTCCGATCCGGGGATCGGTGTGGCAGTTAGAAGGACCCCACAAGTCCCCATTGCCAGCCCCCACCAAACCCCTGCTGGTATAATGAGCCAACTCCATCGACAAGATGGACTCCCGATACAACGCGACTGGCCGCAATCCGATACCCGAGGGCTGATGATGGACTACGTAGTACGTTCCCCAATGAACCGCCCCGATGTGGTGGAAGTGCGCTACGACTGCCAATGCGGCTGCAAGCCACGCGCCCGCTACGAGCGTGGCTCCGACGAGGCGGGCCACGAGCAGTGCTGCTGTGGCCGCGTCCACTTCGTGGGCACCGACGCGATGCAAAAGCTGGATACCTATGTCCAAGAGGAGCGCAAGGGCGAGACCTACAGCCTGACGCTACAGCAGGTCACCGCGCCATGGGGCGAAGACGTCCCCGTCGCCTTCGGCCTCCCGCAGGAGCCACACCAGCACTAGCGGCCGTGGCCCGACCCGGTAGTCGCTCTCGCAGTCTCTTCTCGCGTCCATATCAGGACGTGATTAAACTTGCGAATTTCGGGGGAGCTTTCCGGCTTCCCGCGTAACACGGACCACCCGGTTTCCACCCTGAAGAATATGGGGCATACACACCATGGCATCAGCCGACTACGACGTTGTAATTCTGGGCGGCGGTATCGTCGGGCTTTCAGTGGCCATGCGGATGACCCAGCTGTGCTCAGGCCGCGGTATTGCCGTGGTGGACAAGGAAAAGGAACTCGCCACTCACCAGTCGGGCCACAATAGCGGGGTCATCCACTCCGGCATCTACTACCGGCCCGGCTCCCGCAAGGCCGAGTTCTGCGTCACCGGCGGCAAGCTGCTAACCCGCTTCTGCGACGAAAACGGCATCACCTACGACCGTTGCGGCAAGATCATCCTAGCAACCCGCTCCGAGGAAACGCCCCGGCTTGAGGAGTTGCACCGCCGTGGAGTGGCCAACGGCGTCGAGGGTCTGGAGATGCTGGGGCCTGGGGAACTGCGGGAGGTCGAGCCCAACGTCGAGGGTGTCCAAGCCCTGCACTCACCCAACACCGGCATCATAGACTTCGTCCAAGTTGCCAAGACCTATGCCGAGAAATTCCGTCAAGCAGGCGGCGACACAATAACCGACACCCGTGTCCTCGGCATCGACCGCACCGAAGGTGGGTTGCGCCTGCGCACGAACCGCTCCCCCATCCAAGCACGACATCTGATCAACTGCGCCGGACTCCACGCCGACCGAGTTGCCCGCATGATGGGCGTGTCGCCGGGGATCAAGATTGTGCCCTTCCGTGGAGAGTATTATGTTCTGCGCCCCGAAAGCCGTCACAAGGTTAAGGGGCTAATCTACCCCGTGCCCGACCCAGCCATGCCCTTTTTGGGCGTCCACTTCACCCGCACCATCCACGGCATCGTGGAAGCGGGCCCCAACGCAGTGTTGGCCACCTCTAGGGAAGGCTACACCAAGACCAAAATCAGCCCCGGCGACACTTGGGACACCTTCAGCTACGGCGGTTTCTGGAAGATGACCCGCAAGTTCTGGAAGGTGGGCATCGGCGAGATGCACCGCTCCTACATCAAGTCGGTATTCGTGAAAGACCTGCAACGCCTCATGCCGTCCATCAAGTCAGAAGACGTGGTGCCCGGAGGCAGCGGCGTCCGTGCACAGGCCGTCGACGGCACCGGAAGGCTGCTCGACGACTTCCACATCGAAGAAAGCGGAGGCGCAGTCCACGTCCTCAACGCACCCTCCCCCGGAGCCACCGCCTCCCTAGCCATCGGCAATCACGTAGCAGGCCTAGCCGCCAAATCCTTCGGCTTCATAACCTAGGCCGGTTATACGGCGCACCCCTTGGCCTGCCTCCAAACATGGCAACCTATTCGTCGAGCAAAAGCTCCAGTTTCCCGACAAACCGGCGGACGCGGACTAGCCTAAACACATCCCGCGCCCTACCCGAGGAAGAAGGTAAGTCGACCCATGGCTAAAAGCGTACAGAACGTTTTCATTAGTCACAAGCACGAAGACGACGCGGGACTAAAGGACCTGAAGCAACTAGTTGAACGACATGGCATGACGTGGGAAGACTACTCCATCACGGCAGACAATCCTGCCAACGAACACAGCGAGGAGTACATAAAGAGGGAGATACTTGCTCCACGGATACGTCAGGCAAGTTGCATCGTAGTCTACGTGTCCGAACAAAACAAAAACAGTGACTGGCTAGACTGGGAAATAGAATATGCGCAGAAGCAAGGTACAAGGATCATTGGTGTATGGGAAAGAGGCGCAAAAGATTGTGAACTGCCACAGGCTCTTGACCGCTACAGTGACGCGTTCGTCGGCTGGAATGGTGAAAGTATAGTTGACACGATCACTGGCGATTCCGACAAATCGTACCGGCAGGATGGTTCTGAATGGGACCATTGGGAGGGCAAGGAGATGCTTGTGACTTTGGAAGATGCGACTCACCCTCACGAACCGGCGGATGCCGGACCGTCGGACCTTTACGGAATATGGGAAGGGCTGGAAATCACCGAAGAAGATATCGCTGATTCCAGGCTGAAGTTCAGGGATATCAAGATTTGATTTACCTCTTGGACGCCGTTGCTCTGCTCAGATACATGGCCAAGAGTCGTCTGCTCTCTCCAGAGGCGAAAAGGATTATGGACTTTCCAGGCCTAGGCAACCAACTGGCGGTCCCGACAATCGCACTCGTAGAAGCATGGGATGTGGCCCGGAAGAAACGGCGGGATTTCGTTCCCCTCAGCGCGGTAGTCGCGATGATCAGATCCAAGAGTGTTCTGGTCGAAGATCTCACCCTGGCAGTAGTCGACAAACTTCCTGAAACATGGAACGACTCTCGCGACATGATATTCCTGGGAACAGCACTGGACTTGCAAGGCAGAGCTGGGCCTGTAACCATCGTCTCCAGCGACGAGAATTTCAGAAGCCAGACACTTGTCCCGTGTGTTTGGTGAACAGAGACCTATGCATGAAACCCGCTACCCTGAGACAGCATCTTCAGGTCCAAGGGGAACGCACGGATTCCCATCCAAATGGCTCCGAGAGCCTCATGAATCGGCCTCCCCCAGCGATCGGTATGAACAAGACCCGAATCCCTAACGGTCCACGGAAGCCCGGCCCCGATTCGTTCTTCCTGAGCAGAGTACGAGGGCGCGGGTAGCGTCCTCGTACTCAGTCGAAGGGCGGGATGCTGGTAATCGAGACGCCTTGCTCCGGCAGCATCCTATCCTTCGGCTGCGCGGGACTCCTCTGAACGTGCGGTCCCCCTCCGCTCAGACGGCACTTCCGCTACAATGGGGCCAAGAATCTAGACCAAAGCCCCTCTAAGCATAGAACAACAACAAACTGAGGAGTGAGTCGGATGGATGATGTACTGATTCGAGGCGGACAGGTGATTGACGGCACGGGCACCTTGGCGCGGGAAGCTGATGTGGCCATCAGCGAGGGGCGTATCGTGGCCGTGGGAGACTGCTCAAGACGCGACGCCCAGCGTGTAATCGATGCTTCGGGCCAAGTGGTGTCCCCAGGTTTCATCGACATCCATACCCACTCCGATTTCACCCTGCCCCTGAACCCCCTCGCGGAGAGCAAGATACGGCAAGGCGTCACCACGGAAGTGGTGGGCAATTGCGGCTATTCCACCGCGCCCATCCTGCCGGGCAAGGCTGAGGCTCTGAAGGACTACCTCGGTGCCGGAGCCCCTTGGCTGGACTACGGTCCTCTAAGTTTCGCCGACTATCTGGACGGATGGCCTGCGACCTCGGTGAACACCGTGATGCAGGTGGGCCACGCCACGCTCCGCCTCATGGCCGTTGGACTGGAGGCGCGGGCCCCCACATCCAGCGAGCAATCCCACATGGAGTCGTTGCTGGCGGAAGGCTTGGAGGCGGGGGCGTTGGGCATGTCCACCGGCCTGTTCACCGCACCGGGCAACTACGCTCAGAGCGAGGAGCTGCTGGCTCTCGCTGGCGTGCTCAAGCGCTACGGTGCGACCTACGCCTCCCATGTCCGCGATGAGGCCAACCACGTATTCGACGCAGTGCGCGAGGCCATCAGTATCGGCGAGACCGCTGGCGTCCGCGTGCAGATCGCCCACCTGAAGCTGTCCGGCACGGATAACTGGGGCGATGTGTCATCGCTGCTCTCCCTCATCACCGAGGCCCGGGAACGAGGGGTCCAGCTCTTCTGTGACCAGTACCCCTACACCGCAGGCACTAATCCCCTGCGCAACCTGCTGCCGGTATGGGTGCACGAAGGTGGCGTGGAGGCCATGCTGCAGAGGGTCCGCAACGGCGAGTCGCGGGAGCAAATCCGGGGCGATATCCTGCAGAACGGCCTGAACAACTTCGGCAGGGTGGAGTCGTGGCACGCGGTGCGCATCGCCATCAGCCCGGAAATGCCGGAACTGGCCGGTCAGACCGTTGGGCAGGTGGCCGAGGCCCGAGGCATCGACCAGCTTGATGCTGCCTGCGATCTCCTGTTGGAAGATAAAGGCCATACCCGCATCGTGGTGACTTCCATGGACGAACCGGACGTGCAGCGGATACTCCAGTCGCCCATGATTCTGGTAGGTTCCGACGGAAACTCACTGGCCCCTTACGGCGTCACCAGCCAAGGCAAGCCCCATCCCCGCTTCTACGGCACCTTCGTCCGCGTGTTGGGCCACTACTCCCGCGACCTCGGCCTGCTTCCGCTGCACACCGCCATCCATAAGATGACGGGCGGCTCGGCAGAAGCTCTGCGCCTCGTCGACCGTGGCACTCTGGAAGAGGGCAACTGGGCCGATGTCACCATCTTCAACCCCGACACCGTGGCTGAAGTCGCCACCTACGACGATCCCCATCAGTACGCCACCGGCGTCTCCACAGTCCTAGTCAACGGCGAGGTGGTGATAGACGAGGCAGAACACACAGGCACGCTCTCAGGACGAGTGTTGCGAAAGGGAGCGAATGGCGTGGGGTGAAGAGCAGGCAAGTCCCGCTAGAACCTACCCCGAATCGTGCTTCTGGAGGGCCCGATTAACGCGGCGAGGGTGCTTCCATTATTACAGTGCCGGTGGGGTATTCCCACAACAACAGGGGCTCTGAGTTTACTGGGTTAGCGTGTAACGGCGCGGCTCCTCGCAACATCGAGGGTTGGAACAGCCCGCTAGTATCCGGCCACCAGCAGGCTATGGCAGAAGCGTGCGGTGTCATGGAGCTCGACGAGCTTGACGTACTCGCGGGTGGTGTGCATCTCGTTGGTGGACATGCCCACTACCAAGGAGTCGATGCCACGCTCTAGGAATACGTTGCCATCGGTACCGCCACCGGATGGGCTGATGTTGGCAGCTAAATCCAAGTCCTGTAGCACATGGCTCACCATGCTCACCATGCGACCATCGGGGTCGATGTGGTACATGCGGAACAGCACTTCCAGCTCCTCGTCGATGGAGGCGTCCTGGTACTTCTCGCGGGCAGCTTGGAGGATGGAGAGCACCTGAAGCCGGGTCAGCTCAAGGGTCTCGGTGTTGCGGCTGCGGAACTCGCCGGAGAAGGTAACGTCTTCGGGGACAGCGTTGCGCACCGAGCCGCCGGTGATGATGCCGACGTTGATGGTAGTCTCCTCATCCAGCCTTCCTTGGGGCAGTTGGGAGATGATGTCGGAGGCGATGCGTATGGCCGACAGTCCCTTCTCCGGCTCGACGCCCGCATGGGCCGACCGGCCCTTCACTTTCACGTCGAAGCTGACGTAGGTGGGACTGCTGGCGGTGATGGTGCCGACAGGACCGTTGCCGTCGAACACAACTGCCTCACTTGCCGTGAGCATGTCGTAGTCCAAGTAGTTAGCCCCGACCAGCCCGATCTCCTCGCCACGGGTGAACACCGCCTGCACCGGGCGGCGACTCACACCCTCATCTTTAATGGACTGGAGACCCTCCAAAATGGCGGCCACGCCCGCCTTGCAATCGCCTCCCAGAATCGTGGTTCCGTCAGAGACGATGCGGTCTTCCTCGATGCGAGGCTTGATGCCGCGACCCGGCTCCACCGTGTCCATGTGGGCCGAGAGCAACATCGGGTTTTCGCCCTCTTCTGAGGCGATGACGTTGCCGTGAGAATCGCGTTGCACCCGAAGCCCCAAGGCGGACAGCTTCTGGGTGAGGTATTGGGCAACGGCCTCCTCCTCCCCGGAAGGGCTGTCTATGCGCACCAGTTCGCAGAAGGTGTTTACCAGTCGCTCACGCTCAATCATCGATGCTCCTGTTTAGCGCCCCACAGACCATGGCTGCACCCGTGGCCCCAGGGTAAACCCACAAGGGCATACCCCTACAGAGGCGGTCATTATGTTACGGCTATCTTAACGTGCCCACCCTTATGTACCTATCTTGAGGGGAGAGACGATTTTTCTCAGGGAGGCCAAGGTGGAGAGGGCGGTGAGCATCCCCGTTTTGGGGTTGCTGGGCGATGGCACATTCTGAATCTTCATCTGAATAATGCCGAACTCGCCGGTCACCACTATCTCGTGAGTGTTGTACACCACAGCCGGGTCGGCAACTATACGCACCTTGGTGTCGTGAGGGCCGAGGCCCGCCATGGCTACAGCAGCCGACACATTGATGTTGGCCGGAAAGAGACGACACGCCTCCACGGCCGGCCCCTCGAAGAGCGTCGCTGGTTCAGCCAGACTGTCCAAGTCGATAGTGCTGCCTACCATGCCGGGGGTGTCTTTGAAACCCTCCGGCGGCTTGGTGCTGGTCATGGTCAGGGAATCGATACGCCCTGATGCGGCCCCCATGATGCCATCCAAGCAGGCAATAGCCCCCGACGGAGCGTAGATCGTGGCCCCATGCTCCGCAGCTAGTGTTAGCAGGTCCTCCCGGTCGAGGAGTGCTCCACAGCTGAGCACCATCAGGTCTTTGCCGGAGCTAAGGGTGACTTGCGCGATGGGGTCCACCGAGTCTTGTCCAGCCGTCTCGATGACCATATCCACCAAGGGAGGCACCTTCTCCAAGGGCACTACCGGAGGGGGGGCTTGCAGAGAACGGGCGAACTCCATGGCACGGCCCAAGTTTCGGCTGGAGAGGGCGCCAAGTTGCACCCTAGGCACCTCGCCAGCATCCAAGCCACTGGCCACGCTACGGCCAATGGTACCGCACCCAACGATTCCCACCTTCATATGAGCCTCCTGAGAAGGCAATTTGCCCGTACGATTCCCTTACTCCAGTTCCACGCAATTCAGTGGCAGCCGGGACATGGGGTCACGCCTGTGCGGGAACCGCGGGCATCGACGGACGGGGCGAGACTATAGAGGGAGGGTGCGATTTACGCCCTCCCTCTATCACATTGCTACGCCTTTACGTGCTCGTCGAACCAAGCCATGGTCTTGCCCCAAGCATCCCGGGCGGATTCTGGGCGGTAGCTACCACGGGCGTTGCAGTGGAAGCCGTGGCCGCAGCCGGGGTACATGTGGAACGAGTAGGCCTTGCCATTCTGCTGCAAGGCAGCCTCTATCTGGTCTACATCGGCAGGGGTGGGATTCTGGTCCTCCTCGCCGAAGAGCCCCAGCACAGGGCAGTTGATGTTCTGCACCTGCTCGATGGGCGCAGGCCCGTCACCCAGAGCCCCCATGATGCGTCCGCCATAGAACACAGAGGCAGCCTTCAGCTCGGGGACGTTGCAGGCGGCTAGGAACGAGACCCTGCCACCGAAACAGAACCCGACGATGCCGATGCGATCAGGGTCGACATACGGTTGCTGCTTGAGCCAAGCTACGGCGGCCTTAACATCGGCCACAATATTCGCGTCGGTGCAGGCCCCCATCCGGGCGAAGGCGGTCTCCATCTCCTCGTGCATGCCGATGGTCATTCTTCCCTCGCGGTGGAACATGGACGGTGCGAGTCCCACGTAGCCCGCAGCCGGCAGCCGGTCGGTGACGTACTGAATATGGGAATTTACGCCCCACACCTCTTGAATGACGATGACTGCGGGATGCCTCTCTTCGTCGTTCGGCCTTGTAAGGTAGCCATCCATGACCTGGCCTTCTACGGGTACATCAACCCAACTGTTAGGCATAACAGTCCTCCACTTTGATTCTGCGGCGCTGAGCGCCTGCCGCTGGACATTCTAGCACGACAGACATGGCCAGCGAACGTTGGCTAGCCTGCCAAGCTGGGGACGAGGGACAGGAAAACCCCGGCAACTACCGCCGAGCCAATTACACCAGCCACGTTGGGACCCATGGCGTAGGGCAGGATGAAGCTGTTGGGGTTGGACTCCTGGGCGACCACATGAGAGAGCCGGGCGGCCATGGGCACCGCCGATACACCCGCCGACCCTATCAGGGGGTTCACTTTCTCTTTGAGGAAGAGGTTCATGCCCTTGGCAAACATTATTCCTCCAGCTGTGCTGAAAGAGAATGCCACCAGCCCCAAGCCCAGAATCCGCAGCGTGTCTAGGTTCATAACCTGGACTTCCGTTAGCTGGGCTCCGACTGTGATCATCAGGAATATGGTAGCGATGTTCAGCAATTCGTTGGAGGCGGTTTCCATCAGGCGGGGCACCACGCCGCTTTCGCGGAAGAGATTGCCGATCATAAACATGGAAATGAGTGGGGCTGAGTCGGGCACCACCAAGATAATCAGCACCATAGCCGCGGCGGGGAACATCAGCTTTTCCAGACGCGAAACCTCGCGCGGAGGCTTCATCTCTAACCCGCGTTCGGCCTTGGTGGTAAGGAGTTTCATGATGGGGGGCTGGATAAATACGACGGCTGCCATGTAGCTATAGGCGATGACTCCGATGGTACCCAAGAGCTCGGGGGCCAGCTGGGCAGAGGCGAATATGGTGGTCGGGCCATCGGCGCCACCAATGATGCCGATGGCGGCGGCTTCCTCCAGATCGAACTGGGCGAAGAGGGCGCCCCAGAAGGCGAAAAAGACTCCCACCTGAGCCGCCGCTCCCAACAACATTGTCTTGGGGTTGGCAATCATGGGGCCGAAGTCGGTCATAGCCCCCAAACCCAAGAAGATCAGCGGAGGCAGGATGCTCCAGAAGGACAGCCCGTAGTGGAACACGACGCCGAACATGCCCGACGACTGTACCTCGCTGGAGCCCGGGAGGAAATCGGCCAACCCTGTCAGGGGTAGGTTGCCAATCAGAATGCCCAGGCCAAGGGGCAGTAGTACGTAGGGCTCTCTAGCCTTGACTATGGCGACGTAGATGAAGCCCGCGCCAACCAACAGGAGCACGAGATTGCCCCAAGTGAGGTTGGCGATGCCCGAATGTTGGAACAGCTCCGAGATGGCGTCCAAGCGTACCTAGCCTGCTGTATATGGCGGCTGAGGAGAGATGGCAGATAACATCAAAAGTGCCGACGTGTGGGACGGCCGGAGCGGCCTGTCATGATATCGCGCCGGCCCTGCACCGCCCAGCCGATGGAGGAAGCAGTCGAAGCAGTGGGTGGGCGCCCTCCCGTAGTAGGGGTGTGGCGGCCCAGCCTAACCGCCACGATCGATGCTGCTATCATCGCCGCCATCTCCAGCTCATCTTCACGGGGCGGGTCCAGCTCTGGGCCCTCCATCCCCAGTCTTGTGGCCCTAGCAACTCTCCAACGCAGCACCCAACCCATGACTCCCGTGAGGCCCGTGAGCAGAACGAGCACCAAGAAGGCCATGCCGGCTCCCCCAGCGGTCACCACTAGTGCATTGCTGATGTCGAAGTCCAGGGTGCTCCTCCTCCGCGAGGGGAATGCCACAAGCCCCACCCCCTCATTCAAGCGCCTCAAGCCGACACGCGACGACCTCAGGCCCCGAAGGCGCAGGCCCAATAAAGCCCTACACTCAATAGGTCACATATCATAGCACGCGGCCCATTCCCCTACTGCACCACAAGGTACTCGCCGGATTTCTGAATGCTCCCAACCACTATGTTACGGCTAGGGAAGGCATCTGCTATCATTGAGCGGGTAGCTATGCCCACGCTCTTGCCTGGTACACTTTCATCCAATGAAGGGGGCGACGATCGAGAGGCGAATCGAAGTGTTGAACGCCAGTCAGGCATCGCGCATCTCAAACGTAGCCGCCTCCGCGAGCGAACAGGCTGGTGTGGGGCGAGAAGACGCGTTGTCTTCTGCGGAGCTACGTACTGCCGACCTGAGCGTCTACTACGGAACGTTTCAAGCCCTGAGCAATATCACGATGGAGGTGCCCCAGCGCAAGGTGACGGCCATCATCGGGCCGTCGGGTTCGGGAAAGAGCACCCTGCTCCGCGTCTTCAACCGCATGAACGACCTCATTCCGGGAGTACGGGTTACCGGGAAGGTGCTATTCAAGAATGAGGACATATACGCCCAAGGTGTAGACCCGACCGAGACCCGTTTCCGCATAGGAATGGTATTCCAAAGGCCCAACCCATTCCCCAAGTCCATATTCGACAATGTGGCCTTCGGTCCACGCATCAACGGGTTCACCGGCAACCTAAGCGACCTGGTGGAGTGGGCGCTTCACCAAGCAGCACTGTGGGACGAAGTGAAAGACCGGCTCAAGCACCCCGGCCTCACTCTATCGGGGGGCCAGCAGCAGAGGTTGTGCATCGCCCGCGCCTTGGCAGTGCAGCCAGAGGTCATCCTGATGGACGAACCCTGTTCCGCCCTCGACCCCATTGCCACCCTAGCCATCGAAGAGTTGATGCGAAACCTGTCTCAGGACTACACCATCGTCATAGTGACCCACAATATGCAACAGGCCGCCCGCGTATCCGACCAGACCGCCTTTCTTCATATGAACGATAACCGGGCCGGCTATTTGGTGGAGCAGGGCGATACTAGGCAACTGTTCACCAACCCCCAGGACGAGCGTACCGAAGCATATATCACCGGCCGTTTCGGCTAGGCAGGGAGGGTTACAGATGGCACACAGAGCAGCCCCCCGAGCCGACTTGGACCGCCGCCTGCGAAACCTGGAGCAAGAGCTCGTAGGCTTGGGGCGCATGGTGGAGAAGGCCATTTCCCGGTCATTGCTTGCCCTTGCAGAACGGGACCTTGAGGCGTCCAGGCAAGTGGTTGTGGAAGACGACTACATCGACGCGAAACGGTTCGAGATCGAAGACGAGTGCATCGACATCATCGCCACCCACCAACCCGTGGCCCGGGACCTACGCCTGCTGACGGCCATCCTGCACATCGATTCGGAGTTGGAGAGAATCGGGGACTACGCCGAGGGCATCGCTAGGATCAGCGTGATGATGGGCGATGAGCCTCCCCTGAAGCCCCTGATCGATATACCCCGCATGGGTGAGAAGGCCTCGAGCATGATGAGGCGCAGCTTGGAGGCGCTGGTGAACCGCGACACTGTTGGCGCCCTCCAAGTGTGTTCCGATGACGACGAGGTTGACGCACTTTACGACCAAGTGTACCACGAACTGATACTGTACATGCTGCGTGATCCTCAGAGCATCCAAAAGGCTACTTATCTGTTGTGGGTGTCCCACGATCTGGAGAGGGTGGCCGACCGGGCCACCAACATCGCCGAGCGAGTCGTTTACCTGGTCACCGGCAAGATGACCGAGGTCAACGTCTCCAAGTACTAGCAGGCAGCATGTACGCGTTGATTCTATCGGGAGGTCGAGGCGAGAGGCTGAGGCCCCTCACCGACACCATCCCCAAACCCATGGTGGAAGTGGGCGGCAAGCCCGTCCTGCAACGCCAAGCCCAGTGGCTGGTGGCGGCGGGTGTCACCGATATCGTCTTCCTAGCAGGCTACAGATGGCAGGCGATACAGGAGCACTTCCAGGACGGCTCCGCCCACGGCTTCCGAGCCCACTACAGCATCGAAGACTCGCCCTTGGGTCGTGGCGGTGCCATACGGCAGGGGATGTCGGAAGTGTCCAGCGCCCAAGAGCCCAGGGGTGAGCCCACGGGTGCGCCTTCTAGTGACTCATTGGGCACGCCTTTGATAGTCACCAACGGCGACATCGTGACCGATTTGCCCCTCGTCCAACTCTTGGACAGCTACCGCCAAGCAGCCAGCGTCAATCCGGACCACATGGCAACCATCACTGTGGTCCCCTTCCGCAGTCCCTACGGCATTGTCGACCTGAACGACTCTGACGGAGTGACGGGCTTCCGCGAGAAAGTGGAGCTGCCCTTCTGGATCAACGCCGGAGTATACGTTATATGCAAGGACATCGAGCCACTGCTGCCGGAGTTGGGCGACCACGAGGTGACAACTTTCCCTGGCCTGGCTGAGCAGGGCAGGTTGTCGGCCTTCCGCTACCGCGGCTATTGGAGCAGCATCGACTCCTTCAAGGACCTGCGGGAAGCGGAAGACCACCTGGCTAACGCACAGTAAGAAGCCATCAACTAGCTGCAGGGAAGGCCGGCATCACCTGGCGGGCGAACGTCTCGATGGTCTCGCCTATTATGGATGCGTCCCTGCTGTTAGTGGCCAGCAGCAGGTGCTCCACGCCGAGAGCCTCGTAGACTCGTACCTGCTCAATCACCTCGTCGGTAGTGCCCGACAACGAGGGCCGTGGGCTCCGTGGGGGAGTGCGCGGTCCTCCCAAGGCGGGAAAGTCCAAGTCGAGTCGCACTGAGACGCCGATGCGCGCCGGGTCCCGTCCCACGCGCCGGGCCTGTTCATGCAGGTACCTCATACCCATTCGCAGCTCCTCAGCCCCGATTGAAGTGGGGTGCCACACATCCGCTTCCCTAGCCGCCCGGCGCACAGCAGGACGACTGTCCCCGCCCACATAGATAGGCGGATACGGGCGCTGCAATGGCTTGGGAGAGAACACCATGCCCGAGAAGTTGTAGTGGCGTCCTTGGTATTCGGGCAAGTCTTGGGTCCAAAGGGCTTTCATGGCTTGGATGGACTCATCAGTCACTTCGCCACGCTGGCTGAAGTCGGCGTCGAGTGCTTGGAACTCTTCTTGGATGACGCCTGCACCGATGCCTATATCCAGCCGCCCTCCGCAGAATACATCGAGGGTGGCCAACTGTTTCGCCAGCGTCACCGGGTGATGGTACGGCAGCACCAGAACTGAGGTGCCCAACCTTATGGAGTTAGTGATGGCAGCTAGGTGGGTGAGGGAGAGGAGGGAGTCATAATAGGGCGCATCACCAAGACGAGTGCCGACGTATGATACGTTGAACACATGCTCGCTGGTCCACAGGGAGTCGTACCCCAACTCCTCGGCCTTGGTACCCAGAGCGAACATGACGTTGGGGTCCTCAATCCCCCAGCTGTTTGGGAAAGTCACGCCGAACTTCATCGCTCCTCCTATCCGCTCGTACCACCGTCAGGGTAGCATAGAGAGGAACCGCATAAGGCGTGATCTGGTGAGTCCGGCCCCGAGAGGATTTCAAGTTACGCCTGACAACTGCCCGACATACGGCATCCGGCGATGCTGGTGCAAGCTGTAGCTGGGCTCGGGTTGCCCGTGTCAAAAAAGGCGTGCTATACTCGCTTTTAATAGTCCTCCCCAAAACACAAAAGTGCTGTTGATTTCGCAGTTGCACCTAGGCTGGGGCAATGACCTCTCACTGAAACAGGGAAGGCAGGTTACATGTTACAAACTGCAGAGCGTCCCCCACAGCAGCGAGAGCCTATCACCATGAAGGCGCTGCTGGAGGCTGGCGTACACTTCGGACACCAGACCCGGCGTTGGAACCCGCGCATGAAGCGCTACATCTTCACCCAGCGCAACGGCATCCACATCATCGACCTGCAACAGACGTTGGTACTGCTCAACGAGGCCTGCAAGGCCGTCACTCAACTGGTGGCCGATGGGGGCGACATCATCTTCGTGGGCACCAAGAGGCAGGCACAAGATGCCATGCAGCAGGAAGCTTCCCGCTGTGGTATGCCCTACGTCAACCAGCGTTGGCTGGGCGGCTCGCTCACCAACTTCGGTGTCATCCACTCCAGGGTGATGTATCTCCGAGACCTAGAGGAGAAGAAGGAGAAGGGCTACTTCCGCAGACTGCCACGTAAAGAGGCCCTGAAGCTGGAAGAGACCCTGAACAAGCTCCACCGTTACTACGACGGACTCAAGGCGATGGACCGGGTGCCCCAAGCGATGTTTGTAGTCGACCTCGGCATGGAGAAGAACTGCGTGGCCGAGGCTCGGCGCACCGGTGTCTCCATTGTGGGGTTAGTGGACACCGACTGCGACCCCTTGCTGGTGGACCACGCCATACCCGGCAACGACGACGCCATACGCTCCATCCGGCTGATGGCAGGGCGCGTCGCCGATGCCGTCAATGAGGGCAAGCGGCAGCGCGAGGCAATGCTAGCCGAAGAGGGCGAGGGCGAAGAGCCGGAGGACATTGTGGAAGAGTTCGAGCCTAGGGCCACCTACGACGCCGAGGCTGTAGCACTAGCGGAATTGGCAGAGTTGGCACCCGAAGAGGGCGACGACGCCCCAGCCGAAGATACAGAATCCAATTAGCAGGAACCCAACTAACGGAAGGTTGCGTTGGAAGTAACAGCTGAGATGGTCAGGGCCCTGCGCGATCAGACAGGCGCCGGGGTCATGGACTGCAAAAGAGCCCTAGAGCAGAGCGAAGGGAACCCCCATAAGGCCGAGGAACTGCTGCGAGAAAAAGGCCTTGCGGCCGCTTTGAAGAAAACGGAGCGCGAGACCCGCGAGGGTTTGGTCGAGGCCTACATCCACAGTGGGGGGCGGCTGGGCGCGGTGCTCGAACTGAGTTGTGAGACCGACTTCGTGGCTCGCACCGAGGACTTCAAACAGTTGGCGCACGACTTGGCCATGCAGGTGGCGGCCATGGCCCCCCTCTACCCCGACTTGGAGGAGGTCGAAGGCGAAGTGCAGGGTTCACCTGAGGAGGTATCCCTCATGCACCAGCCCTTTATCAAGGACTCCTCCAGCACCGTGCGCGAGGTCATCCAGAACATGATGGCCAAGGTGGGCGAGAACATCCGCGTGCGACGGTTTACCAGGTACGCCTTAGGGGACTGACGACCGAGGCTACTTGAGGGAAGGGGCCTCCGTGGCAACAGGCGTTTTTCAACGAGTGCTGCTCAAGCTCAGCGGCCAGTCGTTGCAGGGCAACGAAGGCTACGGCATCGACGCCCAAGCCGTGCAGTACGCAGCACGCGAGATCCGCTCCGCGACTGAAATGGGCGTGGGTATCGGCATTGTGGTGGGCGGGGGCAACATCTGGCGTGGTAATGTGGCCGAGCGAAACGGCATGGACCGCGCCACTGCCGACTACGCCGGAATGCTGGCCACCATCATCAACGCCCTCTCCCTTCAGGATGCGCTGGAGAAGCTGGGCTTGGATGTGCGGACGCAGACGGCCCTGCCGGTGCAGTCCGTAGCTGAACCCTACATCCGGCGCAGGGCATTGCGTCATATGGAGAAGGGCCGGGTGGTCATCTTCGCCGCAGGCACCGGACATCCTTTCATGACCACCGACACCGCCTCAGCCCTACGCGCCATCGAGATGGGCGCGGATGTTCTGCTGATGTCCAAGAACAACGTGGACGGGGTCTACGACAGCGACCCGAACGCCAATCCCAACGCCTCCAAGTTCTCCTCGTTGGGTTACATGGAGGCCCTAAACAAGCGGTTGGACGTGATGGACAGCACCGCCCTGTCCATGTGCATGGACAACAATCTGCCGTTGGTGGTCTTCAACCTGTTCCAGCCGGGCAACCTGGCGAGGATACTGGAGGGGGAACCTCTGGGCACTATTATTGCGGGGGAAAAGCAGCGAGATGTCGTCCCAACGAGCTGAAGAGCCGACAGTAGAAAGCGTACTTGCCGACGCCGATTCGCGTATGTCCATGGCAGTGGAGTTTCTGGGCCGGGAAGTGGGCAGCTTGCGCACCGGCCGGGCCACCGCCGCGCTGGTGGAAGGCGTTATGGTCGATTACTACGGTACACCGACGCCCTTGAACCAACTGGCCAGCATCACCGTACCCGAAGCGCGTTTGATAGTGATCCAACCCTACGACCGGCAGGCCATGCAGAACATCGAGAAGGGTCTGCAGCGGTCGGACACAGGGCTGAATCCCTCAAGTGACGGTACGGTGATACGGGTCGCCGTGCCTCCTCTGACCCAAGAGCGGCGCCGAGATATCGTGCGCACACTCAAGCGCAAGGTGGAAGACTCCAAGGTAGCGGTACGCAATGTGCGTCGCGATGCCGTGGAGCGGCTGCGGACCATGGAGCGGGACAAGTCGCTCCCCCAAGATGAGAACAGGCGCGCGCAAGATCGGCTGCAAAAGGCCACTGACACCCGCATCGGGGAACTGGACAAGGTGTCCTCCGCCAAAGAGGCGGAGATCATGCAGGTCTAGAGTGGCCCAGGAACCCGGCCCGTCTACAGGCCCCGCGGCCAGCGACGGCGCCAGCGTGCCCCTTCATGTGGCCATACTCATGGACGGAAACGGACGCTGGGCCGAACAACGCGGCCTACCCCGCCTCACTGGGCACCGCGTCGGTGTCGACAACATCCGACCCATACTGAAGGCCTTAGGCAACAATGGCGTCAAGTACGTCTCTCTCTATGCGTTCTCCACAGAGAACTGGAACCGGCCCCCCACGGAAGTGGAAGGCTTGATGGGTATCCTGAGGGACTCCATCGAACAAGAGGCGGAAGCACTCCACGCTCAAGACGTACGCATCCTTCACCTAGGACGCCTAGACCGACTCTCACCGGAATTGCGAGACTCCATACTCCAAGCCCAGGAGCTTACCCGCAACAACCAAGGAGTGACCCTGAGCGTAGCATTCGATTACGGCGGACGCGCGGAGATCGTCGACGCCATGAAGAACATCATCCGCGACGGTCTCGCCCCCGAAGACTTGGACGAGGGCTGTATCGCCCGCTACCTTTACACTTCGATGTTGCCCGACCCCGACCTGATAATCCGTACCGGTGGCGAGCTCCGGCTGAGCAACTTCTTTCTGTGGCAGGCAGCCTACTCGGAGTACTACCCAACCGCCACCCTCTGGCCTGATTTGGGTCCGGAAGAGGTGGCCAAGGCGTTAGAGGACTACGGTAGGCGACAAAGGCGCTTCGGGAACGTCCGCAACGGGGCCTGAACGTGGCCCTGCGCATCGCCACAGCCTCCGTGGGCCTTCCCATCCTGCTGGCACTAGTGTGGGCTGGGTCTTACTACCTGACCGTTGCAGTGGCTCTAGCCGCCGCCCTGGCTTGGGCCGAGTACCACCGCATGTTCGCCCCAGAAGGGGAGCGGCTGACGCTGGCCTATGGAGCCCTGTGGGCGGTGGTTCTCGTGGTGGGCGGACATCTCGCTTCCTATTGGGAAGGCGCGGATTGGGAAGTTGCGGGCCTGCCCCTGCCTCTATACGTCGCCTTGGGCGCAGGGGCCTTCGCGGCGGTAGGGTGGGCACTCCGGAGGCCGTCCGACCTCATGTCGCGCTTGCGCCTAGCCGTGGGGCCTGTGTACGTGGGGTTTTTCGTGGCCCATGCCGTTGCCCTGCGTGGAGCACCCGATCTGGCTGGTCTGGAATGGCTGCTCTTTGCCCTGTTGACAACCTTCGCCGCCGACACAGGGGCCTTTTTCGTGGGGCGCACCATGGGACGACACCGCATCGCCCCGACCATCAGTCCGGGAAAGACGTGGGAAGGGGCCTTAGGCGGCTTTCTTGTAGCAATTGGGGTGGGCGCGGCACTGGCGGCGCTGACGGACCTCCCCTTCTGGGCCGCGCTGGCCGTCGCCGCGGGCATAGGTGTCGTGGGGCAGATCGGGGACCTGTTGGAGTCGCGACTTAAGAGGGCAGCCGGGGCCAAGGATGCTGGTGGCTTCCTCCCAGGACATGGAGGTCTGTTGGACCGGCTGGATTCGCTTGTTTTGACAATACCCCTCGTCTATTATCAAGCTATACTGGGTGTGGGAACATGAAAAAGCTAGTCGTATTGGGTTCAACAGGCTCCATCGGTCAGCAGACTTTGGATATCGCGCGGGCCTTCCCGGACGTATTCCAAGTGGTAGGACTGGCAGCTGGGACTAATACCGACCTGCTGCAGACGCAGGTGCATGAGTTCCAGCCGGAAATGGTCTACTGCGCCAGTGGTCGACTTCCGGAATTGCCTGCTCATGCCCGCTGGACGCCCATGGAAGAGATGACGACCCGCGACGACGTGGACTTGGTGATGGCCGCCACTATCGGTACCGCGGGGTTGCTGCCCACCTTCCGCGCGCTGGAATGTGGCAAACGGGTGGCCTTGGCGAACAAAGAGGTCATCGTCATGGCTGGTGAGTTGCTGAAGGCCACGGAGGCGCGTTATGGCGGGGCAATACTGCCGGTAGATAGCGAGCCCAGTGCCATCTGGCAGTGCATGCAGGGCGAGCCCAGCGTGTTGCGGCGCATCATTATCACCGCCTCCGGCGGCCCCTTCCGCACCACCGATCCCGCCGACCTCGAGGGCGTGACCCCCGAGCAGGCCCTGAGGCACCCGACGTGGCAGATGGGACGCAAAATCACGGTGGACTCTGCGACCCTCATCAATAAGGCCTTCGAAGTCATTGAGTCCCACTGGCTGTTCGAGCTTCCCTTCGAGAAAATAGAGGTCGTAGTACACCCGCAGAGCGTGGTCCACTCCATGATCGAGTTGGCCGACAACTCGATAAAGGCTCAGATGGGCCCGCCTGATATGCGTCTCCCCATCCAGTATTCCATGTTCCACCCAGAGCGGATGCCCAACGACCTCATCCCACGCTTGGACATCGCCAACCCATACAGCCTCACCTTCCAACCACTGGAACTGGAGCGCTACCCCTGCTTCAGCTTGGCCTTGGACGCAGGCAAGAGGGGAGGCACCTACCCGGCTGCCCTGAGCGCCGCCGACGAGGTGGCCGTAGGCCTCTTCCTCGACCGCAAAATCGGGTATCTGGATATTGGCCGCGTCATTGAGCAGGTGCTGCAAGAGCACGACGTGTCCTTCGAGGCTGGCTTGGATGAGCTGGTGGAAGTGGACCGCTGGGCCCGCTCCCAAGCTAACTATGTCGCCAAGTCGCTGGCAAAGTGAGTCTGCTGCAATGCGCGTAAAGAAGACTCTGCTGACGGCGGAAGACCTCCTACACTTGCCCGACACAGGCTGCTGCCTCGAGCTTGTGGAGGGAGAGCTTTTAGAAATGCCACCAGCCGGAGGAATGCACGGCAAGGCCACAATCAGGATTGGAGGATTGCTAGATTCTTACGCCTTGGATAAAGGACTGGGGCATACGTTTGGCGCGGAGACCGGCTTTGTACTTGGCAGGGACCCCGATACCGTAATGGCACCGGACGCGGCATTCATATCGTACGAAAGGCTACCTCCCGACGCCGTCACTCCGCGATTTCCTGAACTCGCTCCGGACCTAGTAGTGGAGGTCGTTTCTCCCAATGATCCTGCTCGTGAAGTCCATGAGAAAGCGCGCGTTTGGCTAGCAGCAGGCACCTCCGAGGTCTGGGTCATCTCCCCGCAACATCGCACGGTGACGGTACACAGGCCGGATGCGCTAGAGACGGTCATCGGGGAATCAGCTTCCCTCACTGGGGGAATGATACTACCCGAATTTGAAGTCCCCGTCGCGAGACTGTTCATATAGACTCTCTGTTCGTACCATGCTGAGACGACCATGCTAACAGTTCTAATAGCCATCGCTGCCTTCCTTCCGGTCTTGGGCATTTTGGTGGTAGTGCATGAGTTGGGCCACTTCTGGACAGCCAAGGCATTCCGTGTCAAGGTGCTTGAATTCGGCTTCGGTTACCCGCCGCGTCTCTTCGGCATCCACACTGGCAGGACACGGGTGCTGGTCGACTCCGAAACTCGCCTCCTCCGGTACGAGAAAGACACGGACATCGTCCGAGTGGGCGACTTTGTGAAGCTGTGGGCGATTGAAGACGACAATAAAGAGCTTGTGGCCCGGACGGTAATCGTATACCGGTCAGGGATCCCTAAAGGCAAAGCCGCTGATTGGGTCGACACCAGCCGTGAAGACGACCTGAAGACAGAAGGCATCGTCAAGGCCCTCGACGGCGATACCATGGTGGTCGCCGACATGCTCTACTCCATCAACCTGCTGCCCCTTGGCGGATTCGTACGACTAGCTGGTGAGAACAACCCCAAGGTACCCCGCAGTTTGGCTGGGAAGGGCGCTGGGCCCCGCTTCGTCGTACTGGCCGCAGGTGCGTTTATGAATGCCGTGCTGGCCATCGCAGTCTTGACGGCAGTGTTCATGCTGCCGCGAGACGTGACCATCGGAGACGTCACCGTCACGCGTACGGAGCCAGGTTCGCCAGCGGCCCAAGCTGGCATTTTGACGGGAGATGTGGTGGCCAATGTATCGGGCCACGAAATTCAAAACAGGACTGACTTGGCACGGGCAGTGGCTCTGAACCTAGGCGCCAACACCGAGTGGCACCTAGTGCGTGGCGGGCAAGACGTGATGGTGGAGCTTACGCCACGGTTCGCTCCACCAGAGGGCGAGGGAGCGGCGGGGGTCGCCATCGAGACCCACAACGCAACGACAGAAAGCAGGGCTGACCCGCCATGGCGGGCGCTTCCCGAATCCTTCGTCGCTACCGGCGAGATGATGTTGCTGTTCAAGAACGAAATCTCCAAGTGGACCAACGGTGGGGACGCTCCTCAATTGGCGGGTCCGATCGGCATAGCACAAGCGTCGGGCGAGGTGGCCCAAAGGGGCGACATACGGCTTCTACTGGCCTTTGCCGGCTTCCTCAGCATGAATCTCGCTATCCTCAATATATTGCCTATCCCAATGCTGGACGGCGGACGTATGGTGTTCGTCGCTATCGAATGGGTGCGCCGTGGCAAGCGCATATCCCCATCTCGCGAGGGCCTCGTACACATGATTGGCTTCGCCCTGCTAATTGGGCTGATATTGGTGATTACTTTTGGCGACCTGACGCGCATAGTCCAAGGCGACAAGCTACTGGGGTAAGGACGCAAAAGGTTTGCATGCCACACGGACCTGGCAGCATTGCCTAGTCCATGGGGCGACGGGGTAGAATATGCATCGTTAGCCAAGGCCAATCGTCGAGAGCCATCCGTCGAAGGATAGCAGGCAAGTCCACCCAACATAGGAGCGTTAGATATGGCAAGCAGGCGTCCTACCAAGCCGCTGGTGGTAGGCGGGGTGCAGATTGGGGGCAGCGCTCCCATCACCGTGCAGTCAATGACCAAGACGGATACCCGGGATGTGGATGCCACTGTCGCCCAGATACGTGGGTTGGAAGAAGCCGGTTGCGACATCGTGCGCAGCGCCGTTCCCGACATGGAGGCGGCCCAAGCCATCCCCCGCATCAAGGCCCAAATCAACATTCCCTTGGTTGCCGACATCCACTTCCATTACCGGCTGGCTCTGGAGTGCCTGAAGGGTGGGGTCGACTGCCTTAGGCTGAACCCAGGCAACATCCGCGACCCGGACCAAGTGAAGGAGGTCGTCACTGCAGCGAAGGAGCGGGGCACCCCCATACGTATCGGCGTGAACTTCGGCAGCCTGCCGCCTGTGGGAGGCATCGGCCAGACCCGTGGCTTTTCGCGGCACTTGGACATGGTCAACAAACTGCCCAAGCAGGGCCAAGCGGCCGAGGGTGACTACAGTGTCGTCGACCACATGGTGGCCACAGGACTGTGGGAAATCGGCATACTGGAGTCGCTGGACTTCGATCTTATCAAAATATCGATGAAGGCCTTCGATGTTCCCACCACCGTCGAGGCCTACCGTCGCCTCTCATCCCTCGTGCCTTACCCGTTCCACCTTGGAATCACCGAGGCAGGCACCGAGCGTTCTGGCTCAATCCGGACCGCCGTGGGCTTGGGCACCCTTCTGTACGAGGGCATCGGTGACACCATCCGTGTTTCGCTGAGCGCCGACCCTCGCGAAGAAGTGACGGCAGGGTTCGAGATACTCAAGGCCCTGAACCTGCGACAAAAGGGCACCACGCTGGTCGCCTGCCCAAGCTGTGGCCGGGCCGACGTGGACGTAATCAAGCTGGCCAACACCGTGGATGGCCTTCTCAAGGACATCAAGTCCGAGGTGAAGGTCGCGGTGATGGGCTGCGAGGTGAACGGGCCCGGCGAGGCCAAGGATGCCGACGTAGGCATCGCCGCCGGAGCGGGCCGCGCCGTCATCTTCCGCAAAGGCGCGAAGACGCGAGTGGTCAGCGCCGAGGACATGCTCTCTGCCTTGATGGAAGAGGTGCAGGCCGTCGCGGCGGGCTCCCCCGCAGGCGACCCAGCCTCTTAGCCCCGACGTCATAGTCACCAGCGTCATACGTTAGTCGAAGTCGGATTTAGGATGTAAAGTTGCGCCTCACCAGACTTGTTTCCAAGACCCTGCGCACCGACCCCTCCGAGGCGGAGACGGTCAGCCATCGCCTGATGCTCAGGGCGGGAATGGTGTCTCAGGTTACGGCCGGTATCTATTCGTACCTTCCCTTAGCGTGGCGGGCTTTGCGCAAGGTGGAGAACATCATCCGCGAAGAAGTCGACGCCGCTGGAGGGCAGGAGTTGCGATTGCCTGTCCTACAGCCCGTGGAGCTCTGGGAGCAGACGGGACGCAGGGCGGCCTTTGGCGACAACCTGTTCACCCTGCAAGACCGGCGTCAGCGGGCCTTGGTGATGGCCCCCACCCACGAGGAGGTCATCACCAATGTGGCCAAGGCCAACGTGCAGAGCTACCGCGACCTGCCCCTTATGCTGTACCAGATACAGACCAAGTTCCGCGACGAACCGAGGCCAAGGGCTGGTCTGATCCGCGTCCGCGAGTTCGATATGAAAGACGCCTACAGCTTCGACGCCGACGAGGACGGCTTGGACGTCAGCTACCAGTCCATGGCCCAAGCCTACCGCAACATCTATCGCCGGTGCGGGCTGACGGCTCTCATGGCTGAAGCCGACTCCGGCGCCATCGGCGGCAAGGACTCCCATGAGTTCCTGCTGGTGACGCCGTCCGGCGAGGATACAGTCATCACCTGCCCCCAGTGCCAGTACGCCGCCAACGCCGAGAAGGCCCGCAGCACCATCGGGCCATCGACCGACGAGGCTCCTCTGGCCCCCCTACCGATAGAGGAGGCCTCGACCCCAGGGATCAAGACCATCTCCGCCTTGTGCGAGTTCCTCGGAGCAACGGAGGACCACACCCTGAAGGCCGTGTTCTACATGACCGATGGCGAGTTGGTGTTCGTCACCATACGGGGCGACTTGGATGTCAACGAGGTCAAACTGAAGAACGCCTTGGGCACGAACGAGGTGCGCTTGGCCACCGACGAGGAGGTGGCCGCGGCAAGGCTGGTGGCTGGTTCAGCGTCGCCAGTCGGCTTACAGGGAATACGCAGGGTGGCCGACCCCTCAATACAGCTCGGGGCCAACTTCCTCGCGGGTGCCAACAAGCCCGACGTACACCTGCGAAACGTCAACTACCCTCGCGATTTCGAGGTCGACCTCCTCACGGATATCGCGCTGGTCCAGCCGGGACAGGGTTGCCCCAACTGCGGCACTCCCATGGAAGCCGCCCGAGGGATCGAGGTAGGCCACATCTTCAAGCTGGGCTCTTTCTTCAGCGAGGCACTAGGCGCCCAATACCTCGACCAATCAGGCCAGTTGCGACCCATGCTCATGGGGTGCTACGGCATCGGCGTCGGGCGACTGTTGGCGGCGGCCATAGAGCAGAACCACGACGACAAGGGAATCATGTTCCCTGCGCCCATCGCCCCTTACCAAGTGCATCTGGTGGGCCTTAACCTGAGCGACCCTGAAGTCGCCAGTGCCGCCGATGCCCTCTACCAGCAACTGTGGGACGCGGGCTTGGAGACCCTGTACGACGACCGCATTGATGAGTCGGCAGGTGTGAAGCTGAACGATGCCGACCTGGTGGGCCTGCCCGTGCGTTTGGTGGTCAGCCCCCGCAATCTGCGGTCCGGCATGGTGGAGTTGAAGGGGCGGTCAGAGTCGGAGGCTACCATGGTGCCCGCCAACGAGGTGGTGGAGCAAGCGCGGCAACACCTCCACAGCAAGAGCAATTGACTCCAGACCAACGGAGGCCTCCCTGTAAGGCCTCCTAGGGCCTCCGTAGCCAAGGAGGAGGACAGCATGGCGGGAATATGGCCCGGAAGCACCCAGTGCGCAGCCCTCATCAGCTTCGACGTAGACGGTGTCTCGGCCCTGATACGGCGCAACCCTGATTTCGCCCACTACCCCAGCATGATGTCCATGGCGGAATATGGTCCCAGCGTCGCCACTCCCCGCATCCTCGACCTGCTCGACGCCCACGGAATCAAGGGCAGCTTCTACATCCCCGGCTACATCGCCGAGACCCACCCCGACTTGGTGCGCGAAATCGTGCGCCGCGGCCACGAGGTCTCCCACCACGGCTATATGCATGAACCCCCTGCCTCCATGGACGCCGCTGAGGAGGAACAGGTGCTGGTACGGGGCATAGAGATTCTGGAGGGGCTTACCGGCCAACGCCCGCCGGGGTACCGTTCCCCCAGTTGGGAACTGAGCGAGGTCTCCCTCGACCTGCTCAGCTCCTATGGCTTCTCCTACGACTCCAGCATGATGGGCGACGACGCCCCCTACACGCTGCAGACGTCCAACGGCAGGATCGTGGAAGTCCCGGTACACTGGCTGCTGGACGACGCCCCCCACTTCGCCCACGCTCCGGGAGCGGGCCGTCTCGGCCCCATGAAAAACCCCGACGAGGTCTACGCCTCCTGGGTCGCCGAGTTCGAGGGACTGTACCACTACGGCCGCGCCTTCATACTTACCATGCACCCCCAATACATCGGCCGCCCCGGCCGCCTCATGATGCTCAACCGCCTCCTCCACCATATCAAGACCTTCCCCAACGTCACCTTCATGACCGGTCAGGAGATGGCCGGGTTGTGGGCCGGTCGATAGCGCTAGAGGCGCGTTGTCCCCCGGACAAAGATTTCGGCCCGCCCATGGGTCGTCGCCCCTATTTCTGGTTGTGAGCAGTCGGGATGCACCATGACCCATGACATCTTCCCTTTGACCGACCCCCCACGCCCTCGTCTACAATGAGTCTTGGCTGGGGACCAGCACCCTTGAGGGCGCCCCTGCCTTTATTTTTTCCATGCCTTACCGAGAATGCGACGAACCGAAAGTGCGGCACAATGCGGCAAGCCAACTTGGATACGACCCTGCGGCAAACGCGGCATGGTTCAGGTACAAGAACTTTCACGCCAGCTACGATCGGTGCCGCGTCCAGCTACGGACTCGCGGCTTTTACGCGGCCTCGCGTCACAGTGTCACCATACTGTCCAGCTCCGGACATGTCACATAGGTGCGGGGCGATGCGGTTGACACCCCAAGCCGTAGTTGGTAGAGTTGCGCGAGCATCCCCGGTTTGGGGGGAGGATATTCATGCCCACGGTTAATCAGCTAGTCCGCAAGGGCCGTACGCCACAGCGAAAGAAGACCAAGGCACCGGCCCTGCACTGGATACAGACATCGCTCAAGAACCGGGTTCGGTTCGGGCCGGGAGCGCCCCTCAGGCGCGGCGTATGTGTGCAGGTGCGCACCATGACCCCGAAGAAGCCTAACTCAGCACTGCGGAAAATCGCCCGCGTACGCTTGACCAATGGCTTTGAGGTAACAGCTTACATCGGTGGTGAAGGCCACAGCCTGCAGGAGCACTCAGTGGTGCTGGTGCGGGGAGGCAGGGTCAAAGACCTGCCCGGTGTACGGTATCATGTGGTGCGGGGAGCTCTGGACTGCGAGGGCGTGAGCGCCCGGCGCAGAGGACGCAGCAAATACGGAGCGGCACGGCCACGCGCCTAGACGCGGGTCGGCTAGGACGGTTGAGCATAAGCTATGTCTCGTAGGCGAAGAGCAGAACGGCGCGAAGTGCCACCGGACCCACGGTTCGGTAGTGTCGAAGTCAGCCGTTTCATCAACAAGATCATCCTGTGCGGCAAGAAGACTACGGCACAGCGCATCGTCTATGGGGCGTTGGACATGGCTCAAGAGGAGTCCCGGCGCGACGCTCTCGAAATCTTTCAGCAGGCATTGAGGAACGCTACCCCACTGGTCGAGGTTAAGCCCCGCCGGGTGGGTGGCGCGACGTATCAGATTCCCACTGAGGTGCGACCAGGTAGGGGCGAAGCCTTGGGCCACCGCTGGATTATCCGTGCGGCCCGGGCTCGCAAAGGCATGCCAATGATCAGACGGCTTGCTCTCGAGTTCATGGACGCCTCCCGAGGCGAAGGCGCAGCCGTGAAGCGCAGGGAAGACCTGCACCGCATGGCTGAAGCGAATCGTGCCTTCGTGCATTACCGTTGGTAACTCATATCTCGAGACAGGTTGTGAGATTCTTTCGTCATGTCCGGTTCTTTTCCTACAGACCGCATTCGTAATATTGGCTTTATAGCCCACATCGACGCCGGCAAAACCACAGTGACCGAACGGGTGCTGTTTGCTAGTGGCCGTATACACCGTGTGGGCGGCGTAGACCAAGGCACCACGGCCATGGACTGGATGCCCCAAGAACGCGAGCGGGGCATCACCATCACATCGGCGGCCACTACCTGCTATTGGCGCGACTTCCGAATAAATATTATCGATACTCCGGGTCACGTTGACTTCACAGCCGAAGTCGAACGAAGCCTCCGTGTTCTTGACGGAGGCGTCGTTGTTTTGGACTCCGTGGCGGGTGTCCAGCCCCAGTCAGAGACAGTCTGGAGACAGGCGGACCGTTACGAAGTTCCCCGCATCTGCTTCGTTAACAAGATGGACCGGGTCGGCGCGAGCCTTGACCGCACCATAGAAACCCTGAAACACAGACTGGCAGCCAACGCCGTAGCCATCCAATTGCCCTTGGGCAGCGAGTCTTCCTTCCGTGGCGTCCTCGACCTCATGCACGAAAGGGCACTCATTTACTCCGATAGCGACAGTATGGTCCCGGAGGAGGGGCCAGTGCCCGAAGAGGAACAGGACCGCTTCACCCAATACCGGGAGTCGATGATCGAGAAAATCGTCGAGACCGACGAAAGCTTGATGATCAAGTACCTAGAAGGTGAGGAGCTGGCCACTGAGGACCTGTGTGGAGCTCTGCGTAGAGCAACCCTTTCGCGAGGCTTGATCCCGGTAGTAGTTGGCAGCGCCCTGCGGGGCATCGGGGTAGACCCTCTACTGGATGCCATCACCGATTACCTCCCAGCGCCCAGCGATGTCCCTCCGGTACAAGTCACCTTGGACGACGAAGAGGTGTACCTAGAGCCAGACGAGGACGGGCCCTTGGCCGCCCTAGCTTTCAAAGTGATGGCCGACCCCTTTGTGGGGCGATTGGTGTACCTGAGAGTGTACTCAGGCACCTTGAAGGCCGGTGCGACAGTGGTCAATTCCACCAAGGACAAGCGCGAGCGCACAGGGCGCGTCCTGACGGTGCACGCCAACCGACGCGAAGAAGTCGACGGTGTGGGGGCAGGCAACATCTGCGGTGCCATCGGCCTCAAGAATACCTTCACCGGAGACACCATAGCCAGCGTCAACAAGCCGGTGGTGCTGGAACCACCACGCTTCCCAGAGCCGGTCCTGTCAGTGGCCATCGAGCCCGCGACACGAGCGGACCAAGAAAAGCTGGACGATGCACTCCGCAAGCTGTCGGAAGAGGATCCCACCTTCGCCGTCTCCTACAATAAGGAGACGGGACAGGCCCTCATAGCTGGCATGGGCGAGTTGCACCTGAGTGTGTTGGTGGACCGCATGAAGCGGGAATTCGGGGTGGAGGCCAACGTGGGCAAGCCCCGGGTCTCATACCGCGAGGCCATCACTGTGCCGGTGCGCTCCGAGGGACGGTTCGTCCGCCAGACAGGCGGACATGGGCAGTACGGCCATGTACTGCTCGACTTGGAGCCACGAGAACGCGGTGAGGGCTTCCTGTTCCAGAACAAGATCACTGGCGGCGTGATACCGCGGGAATACATCCCTGCCGTTGAGGCGGGGGTGAGGGAGGCCGTCAGCAACGGACCCCTAGCCGGCTTCCCTGTGATCGACCTCAAGGTCACCCTTGTGGACGGCAGCTATCACGATGTGGACTCATCGGAATTGGCTTTCAAGGCTGCGGGCTCCATCGCCATCAGGGAAGGTGTCCGCAAGGCCAAGCCCATGCTGCTGGAGCCCATCATGGTGGGCGAGATCGTCACCCCCGGAGACTTCCTCGGGGACGTGATAGGACACTTGGGCACGATGCGGGGCCAAATTACCAATATCGAGGGTCAAGCTGGCACTCAAGTGGTGCGCGCCCTTATACCATTGTCCGAGACTTTCGGATACACTACGGCCTTACGGTCTATGACCCAAGGCAGAGCAACCCACACACTGGAATTCCAGAGCTACCAACCTATACCGGACGACCTACGACAGGGTATAATCCACGGCGGTCGTCGCTAGCGACGGGCAGGAAAACCCGATGACAACAAGACAGAAAATACGTATTGTCCTCAAGGCCTTCGATCACAGGGCCTTGGACCAATCGGCAGGCCAGATTCTGGAGACTGCCGAGCGGACCGGGGCCGTAGTGGCCGGACCCGTGCCCTTGCCCACTCGGATCAGGCGGTTCTGCGTGATTCGCTCGCCCCATGTGGACAAGGACTCGCGGGAACACTTCGAAATCAGGACCCACAAGCGGCTCATGGACATCCTGGAGCCAACGTCAAAGACCATCGACGCCCTGACCCGGCTTAATCTGCCGGCAGGGGTGGACATCTCCATCAAACTGTAGACAGCAGGCCCTCACGGCTCGCTGTCTGTAGCAGGAAGCTATGTCGGTACGTGGAATACTAGGAACAAAAGTGGGTATGGCCCAGATTTTCCGAGAGGACGGCCTGGCTGTGCCGGTGACTGTGGTGAGGGCTGGTCCCTGCACCATCACCCAGATACGCACTGTCGACAAGGATGGCTACGAGGCGGCCCAATTGGGCTTTGGTGAGGCCAAGAGGCTGAACCGCCCAGAACGGGGCCACCTGAGGAGAGCCGGGGTATTCTCCCGTCACCTGCGGGAGTTCGATGTAGATAACATCGATCCCCTGCGCGTGGGCCAACAGCTTACCGTGGAGATGTTCCAGCCGGGTCAGAAGGTTGATGTGGTAGGCACCTCCAAGGGTAAGGGCTTCCAAGGCGGCATGAAGCGCCACGGCTTCGCGGGCGGTCCCCGCACACGGGGCCAGTCAGACCGGGCCCGAGCACCAGGCTCCATCGGAGGGGGCACCACCCCCGGCAGGGTGTACAAGGGCAAGAAGATGGCTGGCCACATGGGGAATGCACGAGTCACAGCTAAGAACCTGGAAGTGGTGAGCATCGACCCCGTGCGGAACCTGATCATGATAAAGGGGGGCCTGCCCGGCTCGACCAATGGCCTTCTGATGATCAAGCGACGAGCCCAAGACGAGGCGGCGGACTGATGGAGCTCCCCCTACGAAACGCGCAAGGCGAGGTCACGGGCACCGTCGAGGTGAGCGAGACCCTTTTCGACCAGCCGATGAACCAAGCATTGGTGCATCAGGCCGTGGTCATGTACCAGTCGAACAAGCGGACAGGCACCCACAGTACCAAGACTAGAGCCGAAGTATCAGGAGGCGGGCGCAAGCCTTGGCCTCAGAAACACACCGGCCGAGCCCGACAGGGCAGTACCCGTTCCCCCCAGTGGCGCCATGGAGGCGTGGCCTTTGGGCCCAAGCCACGCAGCTACCGCAAAGATATGCCACGACGCATGCGTCATCAGGCGTTGCGCTGTGTGCTATCAGAGAAGGCCCGATCTGGGAAGCTGGTCTTGGTCGAGGGACTGACCGTATCGGCAGCCCGTACCAAAGAGATGGTGGCCCTGCTGCAGACCTTGGGAGCCAGTCGCTCCACTTTGATTGTCACGCGTGAGCCGGACACCAACGTGGTCCGCTCAGCTCACAACATCGACAAGGTGTGGACGCTTCCCGTACGTTTGCTCAACGCCTACGAGTTGCTGCGTCGAGACGGCATCATCATGTCCGTCGAGGCAGTACAAGAAGCTCAACTCCTCTGGGAGACGGAGAGTCCCCGGCACAGGAGTCGCCTCGTAGTCGACGATGAACTCGACTCAGACCAAGAGGATGAGACTGCGGAGGATGTCGTGCAGACGGCAGACGCGGTCGAATCAGTAGAAGAGCCGGAAGCTGAAGAGGGTGGAGCAGAAGCGGACGACGAGGGGGAGGAGTAGCCGATGAACGTCCACGAAGTGCTGCTGAGGCCCATGATCACTGAAAAGAGCACCATCATGGCCGATATGGGCAAGTACGCCTTCCGCGTAGCGCCCAAGGCCAACAAGATACAGGTCAAGGAAGCGGTGCAGAAGACCTTCGGTGTCAAAGTTCAGGATGTGAACATCACTAAGCTCCGGGGCAAAGTCAAACGCTACGGCCCCCGCTTTAAGAAGCGCCCCGACGTGAAGAAGGCTGTGGTCACGTTGAAATCGGGCGACAAAATCCAGTTGATCGAGGGGCTGTAATATGCCTCTAAAGACTCCAAGGCCAACTACTCCAGGCCGCCGAGGGGCGGTGCTCCCCTCTTTCGATGATGTCACCCGTGGGACGCCGGAGAAGTCGCTGGTACGACCCGTACGCAAGAACGCGGGACGCAACAGCCAAGGCAAAATCACCGTGCGTCATCGTGGTGGCGGGTCCAAGCGTCAGTACAGGATTATCGATTTCAAGCGGAACAAGCCCGGCGTGCCGGGCAAAGTCGTCTCGATAGAATACGACCCCAATCGCACGGCCCGTATAGCCCTCATTCACTACCGCGACGGCGAGAAGCGGTACATCCTAGCTCCCATTGGCTTGGAAGTGGGCGCTATGGTGGAGTCGGGGCCGGACGCCGATATCAGGCCGGGCAACAACCTGCCTCTTCGCAACATCCCTACGGGGACCCAAGTGCACAACTTGGAACTCACCCCCGGTCGGGGTGGCCAGTTGGTCCGCGGGGCAGGGACGGCAGCACAGGTGCTGGCCCGTGAGGGCGGCCATGTGCTCGTGCGATTGCCTTCGGGCGAGATGCGTCGCATGGTGGCCACCTGCCAAGCCACGGTGGGTCAAGTAAGCAATACCGATCATAAGAACATCAATTGGGGCAAGGCTGGCAAGACCCGCTATCGTGGCCGGCGTCCACAAGTGCGTGGCGTGGCCATGTCCCCGAGGGATCATCCCCATGGTGGTGGCGAGGGGCGTTCGCCCATCGGAATGCCCGGCCCGAAGACCCCATGGGGCAAGCCTGCTCTTGGGTACCGGACGCGCAATAAGCGCAAGTCCAGCACTAAAACGGTGGTTAGGCGGAGGCGATAGCACGTTATGTCGCGGTCTATCAAAAAGGGCCCGTATGTACACGAGAAACTGATGAAGAAGGTCTTGGCAGCGGAGCGCTCGGGGTCCCGGGCGGTTTTGCGGACATGGGCCCGGGCTTCCACGATAATGCCCGAAATGGTCGGACTGACCATCGCAGTGCATGACGGCCGTCGCCATGTGCCGGTATTCATCACCGAAAACATGGTGGGCCATAAGCTGGGAGAGTTCGCCCCCACGCGCAGCTTTCGCGGGCATGTGGGTGACTCCCGCTCAGAACGCTCCAGTAGAGTGATGCGGAGATAACTATGCCTCCGGTAAAGGCGACAGCAAGAAACATAGGGGCTTCGCCCAAGCGGCTCAAGCCCATCCTAGACTTGGTGCGAGGAATGATGGTCACCGAAGCGGTGGACACCTTGGGTGTGCTCACCTCGCCTTGGGCGGTGACCGTTAGCAAAGTGGTGCGATCGGCGGCGGCCAATGCCGAGAATAACATGCTGATGGATCCCGACAACCTCCGCATCTCCACCATAGTTGCCGACCAAGCCACACCCTTGAAGCGGTTCCGTCCCCGGGCCCGTGGCCGTATCGGCCGGATCACGAAACGGGCTTCCCACATAACCGTGGTTGTGGACGAAGAGGAGGGCACCTAGTTGGGCCATAAGACGCACCCCATAGGCTTCAGGCTTGGCATAGTCAAGGACTGGGAAACCCACTGGTTTGCCCCTAGGGCCAGCCAATACCGTGCCTTGGTGCTGGAAGATCTGGCGATCCGGCGCGCGGTACATGGCGAGTACGCCACCTTCTCCGACGCAGGAATCGCCCGGGTCGAGATAGACCGTGGGGCGCAGGACTTGGTGATCAACGTGCACTCGGCCCGGCCCGGCATCCTCATCGGACGCGACGGCGAGCGGGTGAAGAAGCTGCGCAGTAGGCTGGAAGAAGTGGCGCAGAAACGTATCCAGCTGAACATCATCGAGGTGGGGCAGCCAGAGCTCAACGCGTATCTGGTAGCGCGAAATATCGCTGACCAGTTGGAGCGGCGCGTCTCCTACCGTCGGGCCACCCGCCAAGCAGCCCAGCGGGCCATGCAGGGTGGAGCAGAAGGCATCAAGATAGTGGTCAAGGGTCGGCTGACAGGTGCGGAGATTGCCCGGCGCGAGAAGGTGATGCAGGGGCGAGTCCCACTGCACACATTGCGGGCCGACATCGACTACGACATCGCAGAGGCGAGCACTGTGCAAGGGCAACTTGGAGTGAAGGTGTGGATTTACAAGGGCGCTATATTGCCCCCTGCCATTGAAGAGGACTTGGAAGAGATGGAGCCCATCGAGGTCACCATTCAGTCGCGAGAGGACGAGGATGCTACAACCGAGGCGGATCAAGCACCGGAAGGTTCATAGGGGCCGGCGCCGAGGCAATGCTACCGGTGGGGCCGAGTTGAACTTCGGTCAGTTCGGTCTGAAGGCGCAGGAAGCCGGCTGGATTTCTGCTCGACAGATTGAAGCGGCCCGTGTCGTGATGACCCGTCACCTGCGACGTGGCGGCGATGTATGGGTGCGCCTGTTCCCCGACAAGTCGGTGACCAAGAAGGCAGCCGAGACCCGCATGGGTGGGGGCAAAGCCAATGTGGACCATTGGGTCGCAGTGGTAAAGCCCGGCCGGGTGATGTTTGAGTTGGCAGGGGTACGGGCCGAGGATGCGATGGAAGCCATGCGTCTGGCTTCGCACAAGCTGCCCATCGCCACCCGCCCCATTGTCCGGGACGAGGTCGCCACCTAAGGCGCGCCATGAGAATCGACGAGATACGAGGGCTCACCGACGACCAACTGGACCTGGAGTTGGAGGATGCGTACCGCTCCCTCCAGAACCTCCGGTTCCGACTGGCTACCAAGCAGCTAACGAACACCTCCGAGGTGCGGGCAACCAGGAAGTCGATCGCCAGGCTGCGCACAGTGCACCGAGAGAGACAGTTAGCGGAAGGATAAGATGGCCAGGGAGACAAGAAAAAAGCGACAGGGTCGGGTTGTCCGCAACGCCATGGACAAGACTGTCATTGTGTCCGTGGAATGGCGTCAGCGCCACCCGTTGTACCGTAAGAGCGTGCGTCGAGTGACCCGCTTCTTCGCCCACGACGGCGAGAATCAGTGTCGGCTCGGAGACGTAGTGCGCATCGAAGAGACGCGCCCCATCTCCCGCCTCAAGCATTGGCGCGTTGTGCAGATAATCGAGCGCCACGAGGTGGCTGAGGTTAAGCCCATAGAGCTTGACCGACCCGTCTTGGCAGAGGTCGCAGAGACCGAAATAGCCCCTCCCTCTGCCAATGGCGACCAAGAGGCGGCAGCACTGGCCGACCTCGAAGAGATGGAAGGCTTGGAAGATCTGGATGAGGACGATGCCATGCTGTTCGCCGCGCTGGAAAGGGAACAGCGGGAGGCGCAGGAAGATCCTGAAGACGCCGAAGACGCAACCGGCGAGGGCGAGGAGCAACAGCGATGATCCAGACCTTCTCCCGGCTTAACGTGGCCGACAATAGTGGCGCCAAGAGCGTCATGTGCATCAACATACCGGGCAGCAGCCGTCGCCGCTATGCCTCTTTGGGCGACACTATTGTGGTAGCGGTTAAAGAGGCGACCCCCGGAGCCGCGGTGAAGCGTGGCGACGTCGTGCGGGCTGTTGTGGTCCGCATCGCCAAGCCTTACCGTCGTCCCGACGGCTCATGGGTCAGCTTTGACGACAACGCCGCCGTGGTCATCAACGACAGGCAGGGAAGCCCGCGGGGAACCCGTATTTTCGGACCCGTGGCCCGAGAGTTGCGCGACCGCGGCTACATGAGAATAATCTCTCTAGCCCCTGAGGTCGTGTGAACCGCAAGGTGATGTTATGAAGATACGCAAGGGCGACCAGGTCATGATTGTGTCCGGGAAGGACAAGGGCAAGCAGGGGAGGGTGGAACGAGTGATCCCCTCCGACAGAAAGGTAGTGGTGGCTGGTCTGAATACGGTCACTCGCCATATGAGAGCGAGGGCCGGTATTCGGCAGGCAGGCCGGGTGCAACAGGAGGCTCCCTTGGATGCCTCCAACGTACGCCTGATGTGCAGTGCCTGCAATCATCCGGTACGAACCCGGGCCCACAACTTGGAAAACGGAACGAAGGTAAGGATATGTCAGAGGTGCCAGGAGACGATCGACTGGAGCAGGGGCAACCCGTAGAGCGTCCCGCCGGCGGTTCTAGACGTCGTCGGACCGAAACAGCCCCTACTGGTGAGCAGGGAGCGGGAGGCTCGGAAGAAAAGGCCCCAGCCAGCAATGGGACACAGCCCCCACGGTTGCTATCGGTTTTCCGCGACGAGGTAGTGCCCACCATGATGCGGGAGTTCGACTACAGCAGCGTGATGGAGGTTCCTCGCCTTCAAAAGGTGATGCTCAACGTGGGGTTGGGAGAAGCGCTGACCAATTCCCGTGCCATGGAGTTCGCAGTACGCGACCTAACCATCATCGCTGGCCAGAAGCCGCTGGTCACCCGCGCCCGACGCTCCATTGCGGGCTTCAAACTGCGGGAGGGCAACGGCATTGGGACGACCGTAACCCTCAGGCGGTCCCGAATGTTCCACTTCGTCGACAGGCTCTTCAACGCAGCCCTGCCCCGCACTCGAGACTTTCGGGGCACCTCGCGTAGTGCCTTCGACGGTCGGGGCAACTACTCGTTGGGCATTCGCGAGCAGATTATCTTCCCTGAGATTGACTATGGGCAGATCGATCGTATCCGCGGCTTCCAGGTGACCTTCGTTACTAGCGCTCGAAATGATACAGAAGCGGCGCGCCTGCTGGAGCTCCTAGGCATGCCCTTTGCCCGTGCAACGGAATAGGGCAACAAGGAGAATCAGACCGACAAGACCAGCCCTCCAATCGTACTAGGCACAAATAAGAGCAAGGAGACAGCGTCCTTGGCCAAGACCTCGAAGATAGAAAAGTGGAAGCGTACGCCCAAATTCCCGGTGCGGTACCACAACCGGTGTCACCGCTGCGGAAGGCCCCGTGCCTACATCCGTTATGCGGGAGTATGTCGTATCTGCTTCCGCCAACTTGCCCTTAAGGGCCAGCTTCCTGGTGTGCGCAAGGCCAGCTGGTAGAATCTGAGTCCGACACCGAGAGGTTTACGTGACTGACCCTATAGCCGATATGCTGACACGGATACGCAACGCCTTGGCGGTGCGTCATGAAGGAACCAATGTGCCTGCGTCCAAGATGAAGCTGGCCATAGCCCGCATTCTCAAGTCCGAGGGATTTATCCGCGACTATGAGTTGGTGCGTGGCCACCGCCACCCCACCATGCGGGTCCACTTAGCCTACCAAGACCAGCGGAAGCCAACCATCAGCGGGCTGAAGCGGGTGAGCAAGCCCGGCTTGCGTGTCTACGTGGGCAAGGGTGAGATACCGCGGGTCTACGGCGGCATCGGCATCGCCATTGTATCCACCTCTCGAGGCCTGATGACCGGCAGGGAGGCCTGGCGGGCCGGAGTCGGAGGGGAGTTGCTCTGTTATGTCTGGTGATGGCGCAATGTCCGGTAACGGGACCACCAGGAGCGAGCCTACTCTCTCACGAGTGGGCAGGCGCCCTGTACCCATACCGCCCGGAGTGAATGTCTCGGTGGAGCGTGGTGTGCTAACAGCCCAAGGGCCGGCAGGCACCCTCAGCCGGGAAATCCATCCCGAGGTGGTGGTGCGGGTCGAAGACGGCATGGTGTTAGTGGAGCGCTACTCGTCCCGCAAGTTCCACCGTTCGCTACACGGCCTGTGGCGCAGCTTGGTGTCCAACACCATTACGGGTGTAACCGAAGGCTACCAAAAGACCATTGAGCTTGTCGGTGTGGGATACCGCGTACAGCAGGCCGGCGATGGAATCGTTCTCAACGTAGGGCTCAGCCACTCAGTGGAAATGCAGCCCATGGATGGCGTGACCCTCACCGTGGAGGGCAACAACAGGATTCAGGTCCGAGGATTGGACAAGCAGCGGGTGGGGGAGATGGCGGCCCGTATCAGGCGGGTGCGTCCCCCGGACCCGTACAAAGGCAAAGGCGCCCGGCTGTCCACTGAAGTGGTACGACTCAAACCTGGCAAGGCCGGACGCAAGGCAGGATAGTCACATGCCCAAGGATAAGACTGCAAGACACCCCCGAATGGCGCGACATGTGCGCCTGCGCAAGAAGGTTTCCGGTACCTCGGAACGGCCACGGCTGGCCGTGTTCCGCAGTCACACCCATATCTACGCCCAGATTATCGACGATACTTCAGGACACACCATCCAGTCGGCGTCAAGCTTGGACCTGAAGCGTCGCGATGGGGATGCTGGTGGCACGAAGACCGATTGGTCACGGCGAGTGGGGACGGAAATCGCCCACAAGGCGAAGAACAGCGGAATATCCAAGGTGGTGTTCGACCGTGGAGGCAACGACTACCACGGGCGCGTTAAGGCTCTGGCGGAAGCCGCCAGAGAGGAAGGTCTGGTCTTCTAATGGTAATGGCGCCCCCAAGACGCGGCAGGCCCGATGCAGCAGACCAAGGCCTGAATGAGCGAGTGGTCTACACCCGTCGCATTGCCAAGGTAGTGAAGGGAGGCCGCCACCTGCGCTTCAACGCGCTGGTGGTGGTGGGTGATGGCGAGGGACAGGTGGGCGTCGGCATGGGGAAGGCCACGGCCATACCCGATGCTGTACGCAAGGGCAACGCCATCGCCAAAAAGGGAATGATTAAGGTGCCCCTTAAGGGCAGCACTATCCCCCAAGAGTGTTACTCCCGCACCGGAGCCGCTATTGTGCTCATAAAGCCCGCTCCCGTCGGCACAGGGCTGATCGCTGCCGGAGCGGTACGGGCTGTGCTGGACTTGGCAGGAGTAAAGGATGTGGTGGCCAAGTCCTTGGGTTCGCGCAACCCGATAAACGTGGTATACGCCACACTGAACGCTTTGCAAAAATTGAAGGACCCCGAAGAAGAGATCGCCCGGCGTACCGGTCGCAGACCCCGACGAGAGGCCGCCGCCGTAGAGCCCGAGGAGTAGACAGTGGCCTACTTGAAGGTAACATGGCGCCGGAGCGCCATCGGCCGTGATCGGAAACAGCGACGCGTCATCGAGTCCCTAGGGCTGAAGAGGCTCTCGCACAGCGCGGTGCACCGCGACAGCCCAGGCATCCGTGGCATGATCAACAAGGTGTCCCACTTGGTTGAAGTAGAGTTGGTTGAGGAAGGGGCATCGAACACCCCTTCCGGTAGCTAGGACATCAAGTAGGCCGGTACTGTAGGTAGGAAGGCATCATGAGGGAGCACGAAGTAGCGCCCCACCCAGGAGCAAGACGACGTCGCAAGCGGATAGGCCGAGGCGATGCCACGGGTAAAGGCACCTATGCCGGCAGGGGCATGAAGGGCCAGAAGTCCCGTTCGGGCAAGTTCCTTCGTGGCTTCGAAGGCGGACAGATGCCCTTAGTCAAGGGCCTGCCGACCAAGCGAGGGTTCACCAACATCTTCCGAATTGAATACGCCGTGGTGAAGCTCGATAGGCTAGCTGACTTCCCCGAAGGCACAAGAATTACACCTGAATTGCTGCACCAGCAGGGGTTGGTGCGCAACCGCAAACTGCCGGTAAAAATCTTGGGTGACGGTGAGTTGGGCGTGCCACTGGTTGTGGCAGTGCACAAGCTGACCGCCTCGGCCCGCGAGAAGATCGAGGCCGCCGGCGGTAGTGTGGAGGAGTACCAAGCCTAATGATGGCCCAAGAGGCGGGCACTCGCCCGCGTCTACTACAGGCCGCGGTGGATGCCATGCGCATCCCCGACCTCCGTGGTAAGGTCCTCTTTACACTGGCACTGCTGGCCATCTACCGCTTCATCGCCCATGTGCCCATCCCCGGAGTCGACACTGGCCTACTGGACCAACAATTCCGCGACGACCAGCTACTGGGTTTCTTGGACCTGTTCAGCGGTGGCGCACTGCGCCGGCTTAGCGTGGCGGCCCTAGGCGTTTATCCCTATATCACTGCGTCCATCGTCATGCAGTTGCTCACGCCTGTCATACCCAAGCTGCAGCAGATATCGCGTGAGGGAGAGTCAGGGCGACAGAAGATCAACCGTATGGTGCATTGGCTCACAGTGCCCATTGCTCTGGCCCAAGGCTTCGGTCAGATGCAGTTGCTGCGGCAGGCGGGTGTGGTTGAGGGTGTGGGCCTGAACATCGATACCCTAGCGATAATCCTTTCACTGACAGCAGGCACCATATTCTTGGTATGGATGGGCGAGCTGATCACCGAGCGGGGCATCGGAAACGGTATTTCACTCATCATCTTTGCCGGAATAGTGGCATCACTTCCCGATATCGTGCAGCAGGGGTTCTTGGATAGGGACAATACAGCAGGGCTCCTCGCCATGATTGTGGTAGGACTGGCTATCATCGCCCTCATCGTTATGTTCAACGAAGCTCACCGGCGCATACCGGTGCAGTACGGGCGCAGCATATTCCGCAGCGGCCGCATGTACCGCCAAACCGGCTCCAGCTACCTGCCCATACGGGTCAATTCCGCGGGCATGATTCCGCTGATATTCGCCTTTGCCGTCGTGATTCTTCCCGGTACCATCGCTACCTACTTGGCCACCAGTGGCGGTTGGCTCGGCGACGCGGCCCTCTGGTTCCAAGGAGTATTCAGTCCTACCTACTTCGTCTACTGGATATTGGTATTCGTTCTGGTGGTCATGTTCACCTTTTTCTACACGCTGGTGACCTTCCAGCAACAGAATTTGGCAGAGAACCTGCAGCGCAATGGGGGTTTCATACCGGGCATCAGGCCCGGCCAGCCCACTCAGGACTTCCTGAACCGGGTAATCATACGCCTGACTTGGGGTGGTGCCTTATTCCTCGGTTTCGTGGCTATCGTGCCCTTCTTGGTTTCCAGCATCACAGATGTCCAAGCCATACAACTGAGCGGCATCAGCTTGTTGATCGTAGTCGGCGTTGCCTTGGACACATTGCGACAGTTGGAGGCCCAACTGCTGATGCGCAACTATGAAGGGTTCTTGAGGTAGTTGTTACAATCATGCTGCTTGTCATGTTGGGATTCCCCGGTGCGGGAAAGGGAACACAGACCAGATTCTTGGCAGATATACTTTGTGTGCCTTCCGTATCATCTGGCGACCTGTTTCGTCGTCACCAGCGCGAGGGTACGCCGTTGGGCATACAAGTACAGAGCTATGTGGACAGCGGGCTGTTAGTGCCCGACGAGATCACCATCGGCATGGTGTTGGAAGAAGTGAGTACGCCTCCTTTCTTCCAGGGGTTCGTCTTGGACGGCTTCCCCCGCAACGTGAACCAAGCCGAGGCATTGGACCGAGCGTTGAACCTTCAGGGCATGTGTATAGACTGTGCCCTATTGATTGACGTGACCCAAGAGGCAATGGCCGACAGGTTGGGCAAGCGCTTGGTATGTAACCAATGCCAGACCATATATCATTCTGAGGCGAACCCACCACGGACCAATGGAATATGTGACAGTTGTAACGGAACGTTGGGGAGAAGGTCCGACGACGAACCCGAGGCAGTCGCCCGCAGGCTGTATGCTTACCAACAAGACTCGGCTCCAGTCGTAGATTTTTATGCCAGGGCAGGTAAACTTGCCACAGTTGATGGCACTGGCACCGTACAAGAGGTGCGAGAACGCATCGAAGAGGCCATCAGCTCTCTGGATATTCCTGCAGCAGTCCCTTTCAGAGGCCAATAGGCTTTCTAAAACAGTACATTAGTCGTAGAATGGCTTATGACTAGCGGCGGAACACGACCAACACCAAAAAGAGAGACAGCCTCCAACTCGGCGTCGCCCTACAAAGGCGGCATCACCATTAAGTCCGAGAAGGAGATGGAGGCTATGCGGCGTGCCGGCGAAATCGTGGCCGCCACGTTGGCCGCGCTTCGCGAGGCGGTGCGTCCCGGCATCAAGACCCGCGACCTCGATGTAGTGGCCAATCGTGAGATCAGACGGCACGGGGCGGTGCCCACCTTCAAAGGGTACCGTGGCTTCCCTGGATGCGTCTGCACATCGGTCAACGAAGAGATAGTCCATGGCATACCTGGCAATCGCGTATTGCAAGAAGGCGACCTTGTGAAGATGGATGTGGGGGCCACCATTGACGGCTTCATTGGCGACGCGGCGATAACCGTGGGTGCCGGCAGGATCACGCCCGAAGCTGAGGACCTGATAGAGGTCACGCGACTCTCTTTGGAAGAGGGAATCAAGGCTGCCCGCGGTGGCGGCAGAGTTGGAGACATTGGGGCCGCCATCCAGACCTTCGCCGAGGGCCGGGGATACAGTATCGTCCGCGAGTATGTGGGGCATGGCGTAGGGCGGTTCCTGCACGAGGATCCGCAGATCGCCAACTATGGCACTGCGGGACGTGGGGTTCCTCTGCGCAAGGGAATGTGCATCGCCATCGAACCCATGGTGAACGTGGGCGACTGGCATACCAAGGTGCTAGACGACGATTGGACCGTGGTTACGGCTGATGGTAAGCTGTCTGCTCACTTTGAGCATACGATTGCAATTCGTGATGGAGACGCCGAGATACTGACTCGGCCCCGCTAGCGGACAGTCCGCACAATCAACCCAGGAGGGCCATGGCCAAGAAAGAAGCGATCGAGGTAGAGGCAAAAGTCAGCGAAGCCTTGCCCAACGGCATGTTTCGCGTGGAATTGGCCAATGAGCACCAAGTATTGGCCCATGTGTCGGGTAGGATTAGGCTCCACTTCATCCGGGTCCTTCCAGGAGATCGGGTGCTGGTGGAGTTGTCGCCGTACGACCTGACCCGTGGCCGGATTACATATCGTTTCAAGTAGGTACTGCCAATGAAAGTAAGAGCATCAGTCAAGCCACGCTGCGATAAGTGTCGTGTGATTAAGCGCAAGAGACGAGTGCGAATAATCTGTACCAACGGGCGCCATGCCCAACGCCAAGGATAGACCGGGCGTGGTTCAGCTCTTTCTGTGTAGGCCCCGTATGGTGAAACAAGGAGGCAGCGCATGGCTCGCGTAGCCGGAGTAGACATCCCTGACGGGAAGCGGGTTGACATCGCCATCCGCTCCATCTATGGCATCGGTCCTGCCATCTCGGAAGAGATCATGGACAAGCTGGGCTTGGACGACGGGAATAGGCCTAGGCTCAGAGAGCTTTCCCAAGTGCAGTTGGACCGTTTGAGGGAGATCATCGACCGGGAGTACAAGGTCGAGACTGACCTGCGACGCGAAGTGAATATGAATATCCGGCGCCTGATCGAGATCGGCGCATACCGTGGCCTGCGTCACCGCCGTGGACTGCCGGCTCGAGGTCAGCGCACTCGCACCAATGCTCGCACTCGTAAGGGCCCACGCCGCACCGTTGCCGGACGCGGGCGTCGCACTGGTGGCAAGAAGTAGCCGGGTAGCAGTAAATCCCGGCATAGGAATCCAAGGAACAGGAAGTAGAGGAAAACATGCCCAGACCAAGGCAGAGAAGACGTGAGCGAAAGGTGGTCCCGCGGGGACGCGCCTACATACACTCCACCTTCAACAACACCGTCATCGCCCTCACCGATATGGTGGGGAATGTCATTGCCTCGGCCAGCGCTGGTACCGCGGGTTTCCGTGGCTCCCGTAAGGGTACAGCCTTCGCCGCCCAGCGGGCTGCCGAGTTGGCAGTACGCCGCGGCATGGAGCATGGTCTGCGACATGTGGATGTGTATATTAGGGGACCGGGCGCGGGACGGGAGGCAGCCATTCGCTCGCTACAGCAAGCGGGGCTGGGCATCAGCGCGATACGCGATGTAACGCCTATCCCGCATAACGGGTGCCGCCCGCCTAAGAGGCGTCGTACCTAGACCTGTAGCCATATAGGAACGGGTACGCGCAAGACACAGAAAAGAAGCGTATAGACTGGGGAAGAAAGAACAATGGGGCGCTACACAGGACCTGTCTGCCGGCTGTGCCGGCAAGTTAGTGAAAAGCTCTTTCTGAAGGGAGAGCGCTGCTTCACCCCACGTTGTGCCGTGGAGCGTCGGCGGAGCACTCCCGGAAGCCGCCAAGGGGGGCGCCCCAGAAGGATGTCGGACCACGGGATCCAATTGCGTGAGAAGCAGAAGGCCCGTTACATTTACGGTGTACTGGAAAAGCAGTTCCGTAACTACATGAACGAAGCCTTCCGCAGCCCAGGAGTCACTGGCGAATATCTGTTGCAAATGCTGGAGCGACGGCTGGACAACGCAGTTTTCCGACTGGGGTTCGCAGAGTCCCGTAACCAAGCCCGACAGTTGGTGCAGCATGGCCATTTCCAAGTGAACGGCAGGAACACCGACATCCCGTCCTACATTCTCCGTAAGGGCGACGTGATAGGCTGGAAGCCCGCCCAAAAGGAGAAAGACTTCTACAAGGCACTGACCGAGGATATCCCCCGCCGCCCAGTGCCGGAGTGGCTGCAACTGGAAACGGAAAACATGACCGGCACGGTAACCGGGCTACCCAGTGGCGAGGATGTAATGGCCACTATACAGTCCCGGTTGATAGTCGAATATTACTCTAGGTAGTGGGGTATGATGCTGGAGCCTACAGTCCTGACGACCAAGGCGACGGGTGCGCCTGAACCTCCCAGCCCCCAGACTCGAATGCTCGAATCGGGGGAAAATTGGGCTAAGTTCGCGGTGGAACCTCTCGAAAGAGGCTTCGCCATTACCATAGGCAACGCTCTAAGGCGAGTGCTGCTTAGTTCTATGCCGGGCAACGCCATTACCTGGGTGAAGATTGACGGCGTACTGCATGAATACGCCTCCCTCCCCTACATGAAGGAGGAGGTCACCGAGTTCCTGCTCAATGTGAAGCGGGTGCGCATACGCTCCGGTAATGGCAGGCCGACCAAGATGAGGCTCGAGGTTAACGGCGAAGGCAGGGTATGTGCGGGAGACATCGCCACCTCAGCCGACTTCGAGATAGTCAATCCAGAGTTGCACTTGGCAACCCTCGATTCCAACGATGCGTCGCTTGCAGTGGAGTTCAACGTGGAGCCGGGCACAGGCTATGAGCCTGCGCTATCAGCCGATGGACTGCCTGGCATGCCCATCGGGGTGCTGCCTGTCGACGCCATCTATAACCCCGTACGCAAGGTGAATTACCTCACCGAGAAGAGCCGGGTGGGGAATGCCACCAATTACGAGCGCTTGGTGCTGGAGGTGTGGACCGATGGCACCATCACTCCTGCGGACGTGGTGCGTCGGTCATCGGAGATTCTGGTAACCCATTTCTTCCTCTTCAGCGGGCTGGGACGTTCTACGTCTGCACAAGAAGAACGGTCCATCTCGGTGCCTCCTGAGATATACCAGATGCCCATTGAGAAACTGCAACTGTCGCCCCGCACCCTCAACTGTCTGAAGCGGGCCCACATGTCTAAGGTGGGCCAAGTGCTGGAGACTCCAGACGATGAGTTGCTGAAAATTCGGAACTTCGGCGAAAAGTCGCTGGAGGAGCTGAAGGCAAAGATACAGGAGTTGGGACTGGACGGTTCAGGACCCCTGCGGGCAGATGCTTTGGGAGCCCCCGGCGAAAAGGGTCCTGAATGGCGCTCGGCCTACGGGGACTTGGACGACGATGACCTGCCCGTAGGGTTCACTGGCGAACGAACAGCTGTGGCCGACGGCATTGAAGATGACGACGAGGAAGACTATTTCGACGAAGACGAGGATGACGAGCCAGCGGTCAGAGCTACGCCCCGCCCAGTGGCGGAAGAGGGGCTCCCAGACCAAGCACCCAACGAAGACGACTATGACAAGGAAGGGTGCTAGCTTCCGGTCCCACAGCCGGCGGACGCACCGAGATAGGCTATGAGACATCGAGTAGCAGGAAGAAAACTCAGTAGACCCACTGCCCAGAGGCAGGCGATGCTGCGGAGCATGGTAGGCGACTTGGTGCGCCATGAGCGCATCACCACCACCGAAGCCAAGGCCAAAGAGGCCCGTATATTCGCCGAGAAGATGATTACCCACGGCAAGGTGGGGTCTCTTCACCATAGGCGCCTGGCCTTATCTGCCCTGCCCAACCAATTTGTGGTGAAGCGCATTTTCGATGAGCTTGCGCCGCGGTATGCCCAGAGACAGGGCGGCTACACGCGGATCATCCACCTCGGTCGACGTAAGGGCGACGGCGCCGCCATGGCTATGCTGGAGCTGGTGTAAGGCTCACTGGTAGTCATGGTCGACCTTCTCCTAGACTCCCCACCAGTATCTGCAGATCGCACCTCCTCAGAGGAGGACCTCTCCTCAAGAGACAATCTGTCCGTTAAACAACGCCGTTTGGCCTTGGTCGTCGAATACCAAGGTACTCACTATCACGGCTTCCAGTTACAGGATGATCACCCGACTATTCAAGGCGAGCTGGAGCAAGCCCTCCAGCGGTTAACCGGCCAGCACGTGCGTATCCGGGGCGCGAGTCGCACCGACTCCGGGGCCCATGCCAGGGCACAGGTGGTCGACTTCATATCGCCTGCTCCTCTAGCGACGGATGTGTTCCTGAGGGGACTCAATTTCTACCTGCCCCCGGACATCAAGGTGCGCGGTAGCTATGAGGCGGACCTAAACTTCCACTCGAGAAAGTCGGCGACGGCCCGCACCTACCGTTACACTATACTGAACACCCCAACGCCCTCGCCCTTGATGCGCGAATTCTCCCATTGGGTACGCGACCCGTTGGACGTGGATACGATGAACGAGGCGGCCAGCGTCCTCCATGGTGTCCACGACTTTGCACCCCTCGCTGGAACAGTGTCCCTCGACCGGACGACGGTCCGAGATGTGCAACGTTGGGAAATCTGGCGAGACGGCGACCATGTACTCATGGAGACGACAGCCAATGGCTTCTTGCCCCACCAGATACGCAGGACAGGGGCGGTGTTGCTGGAGATAGGACTGGGCCGGCTCGAGCCTGAAACACTGCAAGGCATCCTCGCAGGCGAAACTGTTGTTCCGGCTTGGTGCGCAGTCCTTCCGGCCAAGGGCCTCTGCCTGATGTCGGTGGAATATAACGACTTCCCCCTGGAGAGCAAAGGGACATGAAAAGAATCAGGACCTACTCGGCCCGCCCAGCAGACCTGAACCCTCAATGGCACGTCTTGGACGCCTCGAACCAGACTCTGGGACGTATGGCTGCCCGCATCGCGAGGACCCTACAGGGTAAGGACAAGCCGACCTATACGGCCCACCAGTTGACTGGCGACTACGTCGTAGTCATCAACGCAGAGCATGTCAGGGTCACCGGCCACAAGCTTACCCAGAAGACTTACTACCGACACAGCGGCTATGTGGGCAACCTCAAGACCTTCATGCTGCGAGACATGCTGGAGCAACACCCTGACCGGGTGATCAAGCTGGCGGTGCGTGGGATGCTGCCTGACACCAAACGCGGGCGCGACATGCTCCGGCGTCTTAAGGTATACTCCGGCGACACTCATCCCCACCAAGGCCAGGTTGGCCAGCCAGCGACCCAAGACCCGCAAGTATGAAACGTATAGGCAAGAGAAGGCGCAGGTAACAACGAGTGGTACAGCAGGGGAACCAACAGTATTACTACGGAACGGGAAAACGCAAGACAGCCATCGCCCGCGTGCGGCTATACCCTGGGGACACAACCCAAGACCAGGTGAATGGCAAGCCTCTGGAGGAAGCCATCCCGTGGGGGATATGGCGCCAGCAGACCCAGGAGCCACTGCGCGTCACCAACCTGCGCGATAGATTTACCATCCGGGCCAAGGTGCATGGCGGGGGGGTGTCGGCCCAGGCCGATGCCATTCGCCACGGCATCGCCTGGGCCTTGATAGCCTACGACGAAACACTGAAGCCGGAGCTACGGCGCCATGGCTTCCTCACCCGTGACAACCGCATCAAGGAGAGCAAGAAATACGGCCTGAAGAGGGCTCGGCGGGCACCTCAGTACACCAAGCGGTAGGCTCTCAGACGTTCAAGCCTCTGAAGACGGGGTCCCAGCGAGGTGCCGGACCCCTAAATCCCTAGGAACTCAGCAGTTCCCCTGAGTATCTCCTGCGCCTTTTCGTCGCTTTCGGCCTCCGCGTAAATCCTCAGAAGGGGCTCTGTTCCCGAAAATCGCACCACTACCCAAGCGTTATCGAACAGGTAGCGCTTTCCGTCAACGCTATCGCTGCCCACCACATTGAGTCCCGCTACCCGGTCTACGTTTTCCGACTCCAGCTTTTGCAGGATGGCTGCGCGGTCTGCAGGCCAAAAAGGCGCATCCAGACGGTGATAATAATGAGGACCCACCCGATCATACAGGTAGTCCACCAACTCCGACGCTCCCTTGCCCAGCTTGGCCATCATAGATAGGAAGTAGAGGCCACTGAGCACCCCATCGCGCTCCGGGATGTGGTCGCGGAAGCCGTAGCCACCGCTCTCCTCCCCGCCGATGAGTACGTCCGGCTGCATCAGCAGGGGACTGATGTACTTGAACCCGACGCGGGTCTCCCGCACCTCGACGCCATACTGCTCGCCCAAGCGGTAAATCATAGCGGTGTTGGTCAGCGACTTGATAAGAGTGCCCCTCTTACCTTCGACCTCCAGTAGATAGAGAGCAAGCAGGGCGAAGGCTTGCAGGGGCGACAGGAAGACACCCCTCTCATCCACCACTCCAAGTCGGTCGGCGTCGCCGTCGAAGGCGATACCAATGTCAGCCCCTTTGGCGGGCACAGCCGCCATTAGCCCTGCCAGGTTCTTGTCAATGGGTTCTGGCTGGCCCATTCCAGGGAAGGCCGGGTTGATCTCAGCGTGCATTTCTGTGACGGATGTAGGTCCCCGTGCCCCCCCTTGCCCTAAGCCACCTTGTCCTAAGATAGCCGAGAAGTAGCCGGATCCTGCCCCGTACATATTGTCGACCTGCACCTTGAGGCCTGCCGAGGCAATGGCTGACAGGTCAACCAGCGAGTTCAGATGCGCGAGGTAGTCCGGCATGGGGTTGCAGTCCTCTATCAGCCCCTTGTGTCGTGCGTCGCTCAACGGCATGGATGTGGGAGGATTACCGTCGCGATCACGTATGTGGGCTTCGATGGCATCGGTGATTTCCTGCGTAGCGCTGCCCGCATAGGAGGGCTTGAACTTGATGCCGTTCCACAGGGCTGGATTGTGGCTGGCGGTGACCATGACACCGCCAATCGCTTGCTGCTTCAACACCTGATAGGAGACCACCGGCGTGGGCGCCGGCCGGTCAGCGAGGAACACGGGGATGCCGTTCCCCGCCGCCACCTCGGCCACGCACTCGGCAAATTGGCGAGAAGCGAACCGTGTGTCGTAGCCAACCACCAACCCCTGAGAGACGGTGGCCTGCTGCTGCAGGTAGGTGGCGATTCCTTGGGCACACCGAGCGACATTCTCAAACGTGAAGTCGCGGGCGATAAGACCCCGCCAGCCATCGGTTCCGAACTTGATAACGCTGGCAGTGGTCATGGCACCCCTTAAAGAATACCTTAGTCCTATTCTAAACCCCTGGCGACTTACGAAACCAAGGGTAACGGGTTGGATACCGAGGCGGGATTGTCCTAGCGAGTCCTACCGGGCGCCAAGCCCTAGGAACGGCTACAAGCCCGCAGCACTGCGGAGCATCTCCGCCTTGTCAGTACGTTCCCAAGGAAGATCCACATCGGTGCGGCCGAAGTGCCCATAGGCGGCCGTCTTCTGGTATATAGGGCGCCGCAGATCCAGGTCCTCGATAATCGCACCGGGGCGAAGGTCGAAGTGTTCCCGCACCAAATCGTCGAACTTATCGTTCGGCAGATGGTTAGTGTCAAAAGTCTCCACCGAAACCGAGATGGGGTCGGCGACCCCTATGGCATAGGAAACGATGACTTCGGCCCGGTCGGCCAAACCAGCGGCGACCAGGTTCTTGGCCACGTAGCGGGCTGCGTAGGCACCGGAACGGTCCACCTTCGTGGGATCCTTACCGGAGAAAGCGCCACCACCATGACGGGCAATGCCGCCGTACGTGTCGACCAGAATTTTGCGTCCGGTGAGCCCGGTGTCACCCTGGGGGCCGCCAATGACGAACCAACCGCTCGGGTTGACGTAGTACTTGGTTTTCTCGTCCAGCATGTCGGCCGGGATCACGGGATTGATTACGTGGTGGATGATGTCGCCGCGGATTTGCTCGGTGAAGGCGGCCCGGTCATCGACGTCATCGTGCTGGGTGCTGATGACTACAGCCTCAACGCGGTGGGGCTTCCCGTAGCGATACTCCACGGTGACCTGGGATTTTCCATCGGGACCGAGGTAAGGGAGGGTGCCATTCTTACGGACCTTGGCTAGACGCTTAACGAGGCGGTGTGAGAGATCCACGGTCAAGGGCATCAAGCTGTCGGTCTCGTTGCAGGCGAACCCGACCATCATGCCCTGGTCGCCAGCCCCTGTGGCGCGCCGGGCATCAGCGCCTTCTTGTCCCCGGTGTTCTAGCGAGGTGGTAACGCCACTGCTAATGTCCGCGGACTGTCGACTGACGTGGGCCATGACCCCGCAGGAAGCTCCGTCCAACCCATACTTGACGTCAGTGTAGCCTATTCCCTCCATGACATCGCGGGCGATGGCGCTGAAGTCCAGGTTGGAATTTGTGGTGATTTCGCCGGTGACCATGACTAGGTTCTTGGTGGCGACGGTTTCGCAAGCGACCCGCCCCATGGGGTCGTCGCGAAGCACGGCATCAAGCACCGCATCAGAAATCTGGTCGCACAGCTTGTCTGGGTGCCCCTCGGTCACCGACTCTGAAGTCAGCAGGTACGAGGGGGAATCCATGAAGGTAAAGCTCATTCGATTATCCTCCGCATTACATCAAGTTCCTTCTTGCCAGCCAGCGAGGTAGCGGGACTGCTCCTCGGTAAGGCTGTCGATGGCGATGCCCATTGAAGTTAGCTTCAGGCTTCCTACCTGCATGTCTAGGTCGTGGGGCACGGGATACACGCCGGGGTTGAGGCTCTCCCTACTGGCGACCAGGTACTCCGCGGACAGGGCCTGGTTGGCGAAGCTCATGTCCATCACGCTTGAGGGATGCCCCTCGGCGGCAGCCAAGTTGATCAGCCGACCATCGCCTAGCAGGTAGATGCGACGCCCGTCGGCGAGGGTGAACTCCTCCACATAGGGGCGCATTTCTTGCCTGCCGACGGACATTTCTTCCAAGGCGGGAATGTCGATTTCCACGTTGAAGTGGCCACTGTTGCCTAGGATGGCCCCGTCGGGCATGACTTCGAAGTGCTCACGCCCCAAGGCTTTCAGCCCGCCGGTCACGGTGACGTACACTTGGGCCTGTCTGGCCGCATCGAGCGATGGCATGACGCTGAAGCCATCCATCACCGCCTCCAACGCCCGGACAGGGTCGACCTCGGTGACGATCACATGGGCGCCCATCCCGCGGGCGCGTTGAGCGACGCCCCGGCCGCACCAGCCATATCCGCACACCGCCACTTTGCGCCCAGCCCACAACACGTTGGTGGCGCGGGTGATGCCGTCCAAGGTGCTCTGGCCGGTGCCATACCGATTATCGAACATGTGCTTGGTGTCGGCCTCGTTGACGGCAACGATGGGATAGGTGAGCAGACCCTCTTGGGCCATGGCCTTCAGCCGGATGACACCGGTGGTGGTCTCCTCAGTACCGCCGATCAAGTTAGTCAGCATCTCGCGGCGGCTCGTGTGAAGCGTGGCCACCAAGTCCGCGCCGTCATCCAAGGTCACCTGGGGCTTGGTATCCAGCACACTATTGATATGCCGGTAGTACGTATCGTTATCCTCGCCCTTAATGGCGTAGGTGGGTATGCCGTAGACAACGTTCAGGGCTGCTGCCACCTCGTCCTGTGTGCTTAGGGGGTTGCTGGCGCAGACTGTCAGGTCTGCACCGCCGTCCTTCAGGGCTAGGGCCAGGTTGGCGGTCTCGGTGGTGACGTGCAGGCAGGCCGCCATGCGCAGGCCCTCCAAGGGGCGCTCTTTGGCAAAGCGCTCCCGTATGAGGCGCAGCACCGGCATATCCCTGCCAGCCCAGTCGATGCGTTTGATCCCCGCATCGGCTAATGAGACGTCTTTCACGTCTCCTCGTTGAGATTGGTCTTGCAAGTCTTACTCCTCTCTCTTATGGGCCTACGGCTCGTTGCCATAGGACGTGGGATGGTTTCTCTCGATCCATGTGGGAGTGCCGTCCTCCACGTTGTACAGGGCGTCGGAAGGCAAGCCCAATGCGGCCGCCATCTCGCAGGCCAAGCCGCTCCTGACTCCGGCGGCGCAGATGAACAGCAGCTTCTTGTCTTGCGGTAGCTCGTCGATGCGTCCCATCAGGTCATCGATGGGTATGTGGATTGCTCCGGTGGCATGTCCCGTGACCCACTCGTCGTCGCGGCGCACATCAACCATTACCGCGTCTTCAGGCTGGGCCACCAAGATGGCGTTGGCCTCGTCAGAATCAATCCGGAAGAAGGGTTCGCCCGGGTCTTGTCGTGCCATTTCTCCTCTTATCCTCCCTCGCCAATGTACTTGCTTATGATGGGTTGCAATCTCTCCCTTGCCTCTACCGGGATGGTCTCCCGCGCCGTGATGATCGCATCAAGCAGGGCCGTCCCGCAGTCGCAGGGACGGTCAGGGGTTATGGTGGGCATCAGCCGTCGCAACGCTTCATGCGAAGCAGCCACATTCTTGATCAGGTTCGCCACAACCATCTCCACGGTCACTTGCTCCTCCGTGCTGCGCCACACATCGTAGTCAGTGACACACGCCAGGGTGGCGTAGCACATTTCCGCCTCCCGGGCCAGCTTGGCCTCAGGCAGAGCAGTCATGCCGATGATGTCGGCCCCCCAAGCTCGGTACATGTTGGACTCGGCTACCGTGGAGAAGGCCGGACCCTCCATGACGATGCAGGTGCCTCCCATGTGGGCAGTAGCCCCAGAAACGGCGACTGCCTCGTAGAGCAGGCCGCTCAGATGGGGGCAGAAGGGTTGTGCAAAGGCGACGTGGCCAACGATGCCACCTTCGAAGAAAGTGCTCGTCCTCCGGTAGGTGCGGTCTATAAGCTGATCGGGGATGACCATATCCAAGGGTCGCAGTTCCTCGTTGAGGCTGCCCACGGCGCTGACGGATATGAGTCGCTCCACGCCCAACGTCTTCAGCGCGTAGATGTTGGCCCGCACCGGCAACTCAGTAGGGCTGATGCGGTGTCCACGCCCATGCCTAGGAAGAAAGGCCACGGGAACGCCCAACAGATTGCCTAGGACGATGGAGTCGCTGGGCTTGCCAAAGGGCGTGTCCACATCCACAGCCTGCGCGTCGGTGAGGCCTTCCATGGCGTACAGTCCACTGCCTCCCACGATACCTACCCTAGACGGGCCTAGGGGTGAAGGGCCTCCGGGCGAAAGGTTCATGTGGGAAGGGCTCGTCATGGTCGCCTACCGGTCTGCTCCCGCTTGGGCCCGCAGGGCGAGGTCCAGCGACTCGGAGTAGGGAGGACGCGCCACGCCATGCTCGGTGACGATGGCGTCTATATATCGGTGGGGAGTGACATCGAACGCAGGATTCCGCGCAGCGATACCCTCGGCAGCGGTGCGCACCTCACGAAAGCCCGTCACCTCCGAGGCATCGCGCTCTTCAATGGGAATGTCATCCCCGGAACCGATCCTGAGGTCGACCGTGCTGGTAGGGGCAGCGATGTAGAAGGGGAGGCCATGCTCTCTGGCCAGCACGGCTAGAGAATAAGTGCCAATCTTGTTTGCGGTGTCCCCATTGGCGGCGATGCGGTCTGCGCCGGTTATCACGCAACTGATCTCACCACCGCGCATCAGCATCCCCGCAGCGGAGTCCACAATGAGGGTGGCTGGAATGCCAAGCTGCACCAACTCCCAGGTTGTCAGTCTGGCCCCCTGCAGAACGGGGCGGGTCTCCGTAGCGAACACGCTGAACCGCTTCCCACCTTCCCAAGCAGCCCGGATCACGCCCAACGCCGTGCCGAACCCCGCAGTGGCCAGTGCGCCTGTGTTGCAGTGGGTCAGTACCCCGCCGCCTTCCGGCATGAGTGCTGCGCCATGCGTCCCCATCCGACGATTGGCGTCTTCATCCTCTCGCTGGAGAGTTTGCGCCTCCATCAGCAGCGCGGCCTTTATGGCTGGCACGTCCGGATGCCCACCGGCAATATCTAGCATGCGCTCCACTGCCCAAGCCATGTTGACCGCGGTTGGGCGGGCCGAGACGATCTCTGCTCCGGCCTCGCGCAGCTTGGCTAGGAACTCGTCGCGCGAGGGAGCGTCTATGTGGTCCGCAGCCATCACCACAGCGTAGGCAGCCGCCACACCCAAGGCCGGCGCACCTCTGACACGCAGCACTTGCACCGAGCGTATGACTTCGTGGTAGTCGGACGTCCACACGACACGCGACTCGGCGGGTAGGCCAGTCTGGTCGAGGAGTCCAAGTTTGCCGTTGGTGTAGGTTATCGCTTCGATTTCGGGCATAGAAGGAATTGCGAGGGGGTTACAGGTCCCCGGACATTAAAAAAGCTTCTCACATATGGAGAAGCGGAATGTCTTAACTTTCCCCATCTTTCCCCGGGCTTAACCCGGGGCCGGACTTGGCACCGTTCCGTACGCTATTCAGCGCAGGTCGGTTGCTGGGCTTCGCGGGGCCGTTCCCTCTGCCTCTCTGGATAAGGGGGTCACTGATTAAATTGTCCTTGGATGTTACGCCAACGGCCCCTAGGTGTCAAGTTGACGTGCTCAGGCGTGCGTTAGTCACCCGACTTCTCCACGGTCTCCTGCTCTCCCTCAGACTTCCATAGGTCGAATATTGATCGTGTGGGCAGGGCCACATCGATGTCGGGCGGGGCGGAGCCAAGCGGAAGCACCTCGTATTGCACCAAGGCAGTCGACCTCAACAGGACTTCTTCCCCGTCATCTTCGACCCCATATGATGACTCCCTCATCAGAATGGGACGGTCCTCCACGAACTCCAGCCTGCTAAACCGCCTCAGGCCATTTCGGACGTTAGAAGGAGATTCGGCCGGACGCGCAAGCTCGTACACGAGAGTGTCCCATCCACTCAGCTCACCCCGGTCCACGAAACGGAACCCTCGCTCATCTACGAATTTCGGGAGTCCCCAAGAGGCTGTAAACGTATCGATGGAGCCCCAGTAGCCCTCTACCTCAAACTCCTCGTAGGCGTCGGCGATGAGATCGCTGTATACCAACACACCATCCTCCAGATGCGAATGGCCAATGAGCTCGCCATCAAGGCTGCGGGTCGTGCCTATAGTCTCTTCGAATGCACCCCCAAGGCCGACAGTCGTCCACGACTCCTGGATAACGGCCTTGGGGTAGTCGGACGGTCCGAGCCCGATTCTGTCCCTATCATAGTCTTCGAATTTTATGTACAGAACTCGTCCTTCGGCCACGCTGTCGATCAGCGCTTGCTTTTCCTGCTCCGCACGGTCACTCAGCTCGGCGGCTGTGACGGCGGAGCCTCCGCTAAAGTAGGTGATGGACAGCCACACGGCTAGGCCAAACAAGAGAGCCACCACCACACCTGCGCCTAATCTCCATCGCATACGTCGCACTCTACACTTCTACCGCGAAGTTTGACGCGGAGGGTAATGCCACCAGACCACAGGCGGTGTGGCGTTTTTACGTCTTACCGCTCTCCGCCTTTGAGTCGCAGCACCACCAGAAGACTGCTTACACCTAGTGGCGGTGCGATGCTAGAATGGCACCAATATATCACTCCCCCAGCCTGCTGAAGGAGGCGTCCATTGGCTACGAAAGAGGAACTGCGACAACGGGTGCAGGCCATGCGGGAGAACCTGTCGAAGACACTGGACGGCATGGACTATTGCCTTGATTGGAAGTCGACGGATGAGGAGTGGTCAGCCCGCGAGGTGCTGTACCATCTCGTGGACACCCCACCCGGCGGCATCCACTCCTCGGCCCGGTCCATCCTACAGGGGGACATCAGCGAGCTGACTTTGCCTCCGGACATGACCGACACCAGCGGTGGCCGAGCTCAGGCCGACATGCCACAGATTATGTTGGAGATAGAAGCGGTGTTAGCCGGGCTGGAGAGCGTCATTGACAGCGCAACCGACGCCGATTTGGAGAAATCACTCCCAGTCCACCTGCCTGCACGGGGTACCACTGAGGAGCGTACCCTCGGTCGCATCATCGAGGGCAGCATGGACTATCACTGGGCAGACCATCTGGGGCAGTTGGTAACGCTCCGAGAGGGACTCGGCCTAGCCTAGTCGATGTAGGCTGTCCATACTCGAACGGCTAGTCCTGGTCGGCATCGACCTTCAACAGGGCTAGGAAGGCCTCTTGGGGCACCTCGACGTTGCCGAACCTCTTGAGCCGCCGTTTCCCTTCCTTCTGCTTCTCCAACAACTTGCGCTTGCGCGTTATGTCGCCGCCGTAGCACTTGGCCAGCACGTCCTTGCGCAGGGCGCGGACCGTCTCCCGTGCGATGATGCGGGTGCCAATGGACGCCTGGATGGGCACCTCGAAGAGCTGACGTGGAATGATGGTCCGTAGCCGTTCCGCCAGCCCTTTCCCAAGCTGCAAGACCTTGTCCCTGTGCACGATGGCTGACAGAGCGTCCACCGGCTGATGGTTGAGCAATATATCGAGCTTGACCAGCGAGCCGGGACGATAGCCATCAAAGATATAGTCCAGGGAAGCATAGCCTTGGGTGCGAGACTTGAGCAGATTGTAGAAGTCGGCCAGCAGCTCGGCCAAGGGCATGTCGTATTCCATGACCACTCGTGAGGCCCGCCGCTGAGGCCCGTCGTTCTCTTGGGCACCGTTCGCTGCCTCGGCCCCCTGCAGGTATTCCATACGCTTGAATTCCGCGCGCCGAGTGGCCATAAGCTCCATGACACTCCCAATGTAGCTGTCGGGGGCCACAACCGTCAGCGAGAGCCATGGCTCCAGTATCTCCTGGAACTCACTCGGCGAGGGCAGCTTGGAAGGCGAGTCCACCTGTATCATGCTGCCATCGTTCAGCACCACCTGATAGGCCACGCTCGGGGCGGTCGCCACGATGTCCAGCGAATACTCGCGCTCCAGACGCTCCTGCACAATGTCCATGTGCAACAGCCCAAGGAAGCCGCAGCGGAAGCCGAACCCCAGCGCTGGAGAGCTTTCGGGCTCGTATACCAAGGCCGCATCGTTCAGCTGCAGACGCTCCAAGGCCGTGCGCAGAGCTTGGTACTCTTCCCCTTGGGCAGGGTAGATCCCTGCGTAGACCATCGGCTTCAATGCCACGTAACCCGGCAGCGGTTCCTCGGCAGGCCGACGGGCGCGGGTCAGGGTCTCGCCGACGCGACACTCTCGCACGTCCTTTAGTCCGGTGGCCACGTAGCCTACCTGGCCTGCTTCCAGAGTTTTGGTGGCACTGAGCACACGGGTGAAGATGCCGACTTCCGGCGGTTCAGTGACCTTTTTGTTGGACATCAACAGCATCGGCTCGCCGGAGGACAGCTCGCCGTCCACCACCCGGATATACGCCATGATCCCCTTGTAGCTGTTGTACACCGAGTCGAATACCAACGCCCGCAGGGGGCCGCTCTGCTCTCCCTTGGGAGGGGGCACCCGCTGCACAACGGTCTCCAAAAGCTCGTTGACCCCTTTGCCATCTTTGGCCGACACGAAGAGCATCTCTTCCGGGGTGAAGCCCAAGACCTGCTGTAGCTCGGCGGCTACGACTTGAGGTTCCGCTTGGGGAAGATCAATTTTGTTTACCACAGGAATTAGCGTCAGGTCGTGCTCCAAGGCTAGGTAAGCGTTGGCCAGAGTCTGAGCCTCTATCCCCTGGCTGGCATCCACTACCAGGATCGCGCCCTCGCACGCTGCCAAAGCGCGGGAGACTTCGTAGCTGAAGTCCACATGGCCCGGAGTGTCGATGAGATTGAGAAGGTACTCCTCTCCTTGGTAGCGATAGCTCATGGAGACGGCTTTGCCCTTGATGGTGATGCCCCGCTCCCGTTCCAGCTCCATCTGGTCCAGGAACTGCTCGCGCATGTCCTCTCTGCTGACAGTACCGGTGATCTCGAGGAAGCGGTCAGCCAGCGTGGACTTGCCGTGGTCAATGTGAGCGATGATGCAGAAGTTGCGGATGTGAGAGGCGTCCATGGCTGTTAGGCGTACCCGTAGCCCGGTGCCTTGATGCAGGACACCCAGTGATCGGTGGCCACCTCGCGTAGCTCCGGCGTCACCTCAGAGCACCGCGGCTCTGCGATGGGGCAACGTGGGTGAAACACGCAACCCGAGGGCGGGTTCATCGGGCTGGGCACTTCGCCTGTCAACAGGACACGTTCGCGCTGGGCATCCAGCACGGGGTCGGGTATAGGCACCGCCGAAAGCAGTGCCCTCGTATACGGATGGATGGGATTGTCGTAAATCTCTTCCCGGCTGGCGATCTCCACTATGTGCCCCAAGTACATCACCGCTACCCGGTCGCTGATGTGGCGCACCACCGAAAGGTCGTGGGCGATGAAGAGGAAGGTGAGATCGAAGCTCTCCTGCAGTTCTTCCAGCAGGTTCACGATCTGAGCTTGGATCGACACGTCCAAAGCGGAGACAGGCTCGTCGCACACAATGAACTCAGGATTCACGGCCAACGCCCGAGCCACGCCGATGCGCTGTCGCTGCCCACCACTGAACTCATGGGGAAAGCGGTCAGCCATCGAAGGGCTGAGGCCGACCACGGTCAATAGCTCGGCGACCCGCTCGCGGTACTCCGACTTGGAGCCGCTCATGCCGTGCACCGTCAAAGGCTCTCCAATGATGTTGCCTGCTGTCATGCGGGGGTTCAGGGAGCTGTAGGGGTCCTGGAAGATGACCTGCATCTTCCGTCGCATCTGTCGCATGCTCTTGGAGTTCATGGCGCACAGGTCTTCGCCGTCGAACAGAATCGTACCCGACGTGGGCCTATACAGTTGCAGGATGCAGCGACCGGTGGTGGTCTTGCCACACCCGCTCTCCCCCACCAGACCAAGCGTCTCACCTCGTCGAATGAAGAAGCTGACATCGTCCACTGCGCGCACATGGGCCACGGTGCGCTGGAATATCAAACCGGACCGCACTGGGAAGTGCATCTTCAGCGAGTCCACCTCTACCAGGCGGTCCCCATGTGAGCCATTGCCTGTTCGCGTTTCCATATATGCTATCTCTCTGGTGTTGGCTGGCTGCTTTTAGTCGGTGTTGACCTTAGTTGGTGCTCGCTTGATTGTCCCATCAATTGCGGCTCAACCTATCCGCCACCCAACAGGCGGAACTATGTCCTTCGGACACCAAGGTCAAGGGCGGTATTTCTTGGGCACAGCGTTCCTCAGAGTAACGACACCGTTCCATGAAGGCGCACCCGTCGGCTAGGTTCCCGAGATCGGGGGGCTGACCTTCGATGGGGTCGAGCTTCTCCTTACGGGGCAAGTCCAACCTAGGAACAGAGTTGAGCAGTCCAATGGTATAAGGGTGCCTCGGATTATAGTAGACCTCTTTGGCCGTACCCCGCTCTATGATTTTGCCCGCGTACATAACGTTGACTCTGTCAGCGTACCGGGCCACCACGCCTAGGTTGTGGGTGATAATCACCAAGGCCACATCGCGCTCTTGGGTGAGCCTCTTCATCAACTCCAATATCTGCGCCTGTATGGTCACGTCCAGCGCAGTGGTGGGCTCGTCAGCAATGACGATCTGTGGGCCACAGCTGAGGGCCATGGCGATCATCACCCTCTGGCGCATGCCTCCACTGAACTGATGCGGGTACTGGCGCGCCCGGCTGCGGGCATCGGGTATACCCACCTCTTCCAACCGTCGCACCGCTTCAGCCTTGGCCTCGTTCTTGCTCAAGCCCAAATGCAGTTCCAGCGACTCCGTCAACTGCCGTTCCACATTGAGGACTGGGTTTAGTGAGGTCATGGGCTCCTGGAAAACCATGGCGATATGCCGACCCCGGTTCTTCCGCATCTCATCTTCAGGCAACTCCAGCAGATTCTCCCCTTGGAACATGACTTCCCCGCTGATGATTTTGCCCGGCGGGTCCGGTATCAGGCGCATGATGGAGAGAGCGCTGACGCTCTTACCGCAACCACTCTCGCCAACTAGGGCCAGTGTCTCGCCAGCCTCCAGTTCAAATGACACGCCATCGACCGCCTTGACCACACCTTCCTGCGTGAAGAAGTGGGTCCTAAGGTCGGAAACTTCTAGCAGTGGACTCATCTGAGCTCCCAAATCTGGTCTGCCACCGCAGTTTCCCGTACCGAGAGACCACACAGCAGACATCCCAGCCATGATAGCACTGAGAGTCGCGCAAGAATAGAACGGTACCTGGCCTGCTGCACTTGGAACGAGCCAGGGATTGGGCCATCAGCGGCGCTACGAGACTCAAGCAAGACGCAGTATCCAACGGGTCAAAAGAATGTTGGTGGAAGTAGCGTCGGCGAGTTAGTGGGCGATGATGGTCTGGTACTCTTCCGCGCTAAGCAGGTTTTTCAATTCGCCTTCATCAGTGATTTCGACACGAATCAGCCAACCTTGGCCGTAAACATCCTCGTTCACCAACTCTGGCTGGTCCGCCAGAAGGCTGTTCAGCTCCACCACCACCCCACTCACGGGAATGTACAAGTCCGACACAGTCTTGACCGATTCGATCTCGCCCATCATGGCGAATTGGGCCAATTGGGTACCAACCTTGGGCAGGGCCACATAGACGACATCGCCCAACTCTTCTTGGGCGAAGTCGGTGATGCCCACGAGCACCCGGCCATCGGGCTCCAGCAACGCCCACTCGTGCTCCTTGGAATACTTCCTGTCATTCGGGTACATCCGACGGCACTCTCCTCGCTGGTTCCCGATACTTCGGCCTCCCAAATGGGCCGCAGGAAACATAGTCTAAGGCTCAAAAGCTGTCAAGCATGTGTTACGAGTGCGCAAATCTATGCTATGGCGGCCCGTTTTGCGCTACAGTTGGGGCCAACCCTGCCCACTAGGTTTTGCAATCGTGAAGGAGACTCAGTTGCAACCGGCAGAGACCACAGCCTTGGTCAAGCAATCAGCCACGTCGCTGGGCTTTGACCTCGTACGCGTTGCTTCCGCTGACCCATTCGACGACGACGCGGCGATAGCCATCAACCGCATGGAGCGCGGTCTGATGGACGGGTTGCCATGGTACACCGAGTCGCGCGTCCACCGTGGCTGCCATCCAGAAGAATTGCTCCCAGGGGCCAAGTCCATCATAGCTCTAGGCATGAGCTATCTGCCAGAACCCCAAGCGGAGCCAGAGACAGGCCACCGCGACCCACAAGGCAAAGTGGCAGTCTATGCTTGGGGTGAGGATTATCACCGCGTGCTCAAGCGACGCATGAAATCGCTTGTCGAGGATGTGTCGGCGAAGCTCGGAAGCGAGGTTCGAGCCCGTTGGTACGTCGACGACGGTCCCATGTTGGATCGCGCTGTGGCCCAACGCGCTGGCGTCGGGTGGTTCGGCAAGAACACTAATATCCTGACCAGCCAATTCGGTTCGTGGATATTCCTAGGTCAAATCGTCACAGACCTCGAGTTGACGCCCGACCCTCCCCTGAAGAAGACCTGTGGAAGCTGCACCCGCTGCCTCACAGCCTGCCCTACAAACGCGTTCGTTGGTCCCTACGAGTTGGATAACACACGCTGCATCTCCTACCTGACAATCGAACACCGCGGGGCCATTCCCCGCGACCTGCGTCCACTTATGCACGACTGGGTCTTCGGCTGCGACATCTGCCAGGATGTTTGCCCCGTAAACCTGCCCGCAAAGCTGCCCACAAACATGAAGGTATCTCACACCAACGAGCCCGCCTTCCAGAAGACTGCGTCGTCTACTCTCGACTTGCTCCGGTTGCTGGACATGACCGAGGAGGAATTTCGGGAAGAGTTCCGCCACAGCCCCATCAAGAGAGCCAAGAGGGTTGGCCTGCAGCGCAACGCCTGCGTTGCCCTCGGCAACATCGGCGACCGATCAGCAATTCCCGCTCTCACCCAAGCTCTGTCCAAAGGCGAGCCGCTGGTGCGCGGTCATGCAGCTTGGGCCTTGGGCCGCATTGGTGGGGCCCAAGCCCACCATGCTCTGACCAGTGCATTGGCGGACCAAGGCGACACCGAAGTATCCACAGAGATTCGTATGGCACTGGATGACACGCTGACGCCGGGTAGTTGATGGCGACAGATGCACTCGTAGTGACAACGGGCACTCGTAGCGACAGCGGGCACTCGTAGCGACAGCAGGCACTCGTAGCGACAGCAGGCAGTTGAATGAGACAGCCCGGCGCGCTAGAATCCTGTCGCAAGCTCCGGCTCGTAATCAATAATAAGGAGTCACTTCTTTGGAAGGTAAAGTGCAAGTCGAGATCACCTACTGCGTACCCTGACAGCACCACGGCACCGCCACGTGGATGGCGAACGAGTTCTTTCGTGCTTTCGGGGGCGACGCGGCCATCACCATAACCCCCAAGGGTCAGGGAATCATGGAGGTCTTCGCCGACGGCGAGAAGATCTTCGACAAGATAGCCGAGGGCTATCCAGACTTGGCTAGGGTGCGCCAGATGAAGGCCGCCATTGCCGGGAAGATTGAGGCTGCCACCCCCGTCGCTGCCGACGACTAGACACCCTCGTTTTCGAAAGACCTGACGTGCAACGGCTTGGCGGACGGTTATGTCCCCAAGCCGTTCAGCATTTCGAAGCGCTGATACTCGCCAAGCGGGACTGCACTTCCCCCCAGATTCTTCCAGCCAACTCGTCCCTAGGGCGGGTGGCGTCCAGCACCACCCAGCGCTCCGGCTCCCCCTCAGCCATCTCAAGGTAGCCGCGCCTCACGCGCCGGTGAAAGTCAAGTGGCTCAGTCTCGAACCCCCTCTGACCCTCCTCATCGAGACGAACAGCCTCGAATTCGTCCTCTTCCGCCATGGAGAACAGGCTGAGCTGAGGTTGGACTCGGGCAAGGCCGCCCGCAGGCGCAAGGTCAAGTAGGAAAGTCAGGTCCGGTACCAGTCCGCCCGTGGCGACGGAATTGACCCGCTGCACCACTTCTCGGTCGAGGCCTCTCCCATATCCCTGGTAGGCGACAGTAGAGTCAGTGTAGCGATCAGCCACTATGCTGGCGCCCCGTTCCAGCGTTGGGCGCAATACGTTAGCGACTAATTCAGCCCGGGCTGCGCAGAAAAGCAATAGCTCGGCCTCATGAGTCAGACTGACGCTCTCTTCCTTGAGATACCGCCGGAGGTATTCGCCCAGCCCCGTAGACCCCGGCTCATGCACCGGCACCACCTGCAGGCCTGCAGCAACCATCGCGTCCACCAACATGTCGGCTTGGGTCGACTTGCCACACCCCTCTACGCCTTCAAAGGAAATGAACAACAATACTACCCTCAGGCCTGAAGCCGAAGTGGTTCACCTGTCTCGAGGACTCCTGAGGCTACTGACGCGCAAAGGTCACATGACGTTGCGGCTCTCGCCCTGCGCTGCGCGAGTTTACTGAGTACTTGTCCGCTAACATGTGTTGCAGGCGACGGATGTAGGCTGCTTGGGGTAGCAGCGTCACCGAGTCTTCTTCGCCTTGCATCACCCGTTGCGCAGCGTCGTGGGCCTCCTGCAGGGCCTCGTCCACCTTGGGGTCTGCGCCATTGGGCCCGCCCCTTGCCTTGAGGAACTGCTTCACATGTGGCGCCGTGTTCTTGCGCAGCACATACACCGGCTTGCCCGCTTCTTCAGCCGCCCGCACTACCCGGGAGCCCCGTCGGTAGTGGGTTTTCGTGGTCAACACTACGTCAGCCACACGCAATTCGCTGACCACGTTTACGGCCACCCCAGCTTCTTGCGATGCCTCTTCCACCCGCTCGCGCCTCACGCCGAACAGAAAGATCTTCTGTGCAGGCCCTGCCTCGGACTCCGGTAACACTCTCCGCTCAGAGAAGGCCGCTCGCTCCTGAACGGCTCCTCGGTCCGGCGACCTTGCGGGGGAATCGACTACAGCCCCAGGCGTCTCCCGCACCTTCACCACCCTGCCCGGCTCGTCAAGCCAGCGGGTCTCGGGTACGATGGGCACCCCACGCAAGTAGGTGTCTACTACTCGGCTCACGTTGTCGTGTACCGCCACCCGCTCCCAAGTCTGTATCTCGACTACCACGTCAAAGGTGGGCGGTGCCTTGCGCTCTAGAATCGCCTTCTGTGTCCCTCTTCGCCTCGCCTCGTCGTCACCCAACGTCACCGACTGCACACCGCCGACCAAGTCGGAGAGAGTGGGGTTGAGCACCAAGTTTTCCAGTGTGTTGCCGTGAGCAGTGGCAATAAGTTGCACGCCACGCTCAGCGATGGTCCGTGCTGCTAGCGCCTCCAACTCCGTACCCATTTCGTCGATGATGATTACCTCGGGCATGTGGTTCTCCACAGCCTCAATCATCACGCCGTGCTGTAGCGTGGGCGTGGCCACCTGCATCCGCCGCGAATGTCCAATGGCAGGGTGGGGGATATCGCCGTCCCCGGCGATCTCGTTCGACGTGTCGACGATGATGACCCGCTTCTGGGCGTTATCTGCCAGCACACGGGCCACTTCCCGCAGCATGGTAGTCTTGCCCACGCCCGGCCTGCCCAGCAGCAGCGTGCTTTTCCCGGAGAGGACTTCGTCTTCGATCACCTTGATGGTCCCGAACACGGCCCGTCCCACTCGGCAGGTTAGACCTACTACCCTGCCTTTGCGGTTCCTTATAGCAGAAAAGCGGTGCAGCGTACGAGTAATGCCAGCGCGATTGTCGTCGCCGAATTGGCCTACGCGCTCCACCACGTATTCAAGGTCAGCCTCAGATATCTCCACAGCATCCATGAATACAGTCTGATAGGGGAAGCGGGCCTCTGGCACACGCCCCAAGTCCAGCACTACCTCCAGCAGCTCGTGGAGATCCTCCCGCGCCCGCAGCGGCGTCGCGATGCGCGGCGGCATCGCATCTATCAGGACCTCCAGGTCATCCTGTATCCATTTGTCGTTAGCCGTCACCCAGACCCCTCCGGTGCAGCCATATCCACGAAATACTGATGCAATCGTGAGTCTCCACCCAGCTCGGGATGGAACGACGTGCCCAACAGGTTGCCCTCCCGGACCGCCACAGGTCGACCGTCAGGGAGCTTGGCCAGCACCTCTACATCGGACCCAATTTCGCAGATGGCGGGAGCCCGAATGAATATTGCTCGCAGCAACTCAGGACCAAGACCAGCCACCGGCAGATCGGCCTCGAAGCTGTCGACTTGGCGGCCAAAGGCATTACGCTCAACGGTGATGTCCATGAGCCCCATGGGCGTGGGCTTGGCTTCGGTCAACTGCCGGGCCATCATAATCAGACCAGCGCAGGTCCCCCACACCGCCGCCCCGCTGTGGGCGAATTCCGTTATGGGTCCACGCAGGTCGTAGAAATCCATCAGTTTGGCAAAAGTGGTGCTCTCGCCGCCGGGGATGATCAGACCATCTAACCCGTTCAGGTCGCGGGGCAACCGCACCTGAGTCGACTGCTGCCCGATGCGGGCCAAGGCAGCTTGGTGCTCAGCAAAGTCACCCTGAACGGCCAGCACCCCTACCTTCACCGGCGGCCGCTGTCCTCGCAAGTTCGCTTCTGCCAATCGCCTCTAGACACCACGGGGCGCAAGGAGTTCCGACTCTTGCAGAGTCCGGATGCCGATTCCCACCATGGCGTCGCCTAGGTTCTTGGACACCTCGGCGATGATCGCCGGGTCGTTGTAATGGGTGGTGGCTTCTACGATGGCTTTGGCTCGTGGCGCCGGATCATTTGACTTGAAGATGCCGGAGCCCACGAAGTTGCCATCAGCCCCCAACTGCATCATCAGGGCCGCGTCGGAAGGGGTCGCGATGCCTCCCGCGGCGAAGTTCACCACGGGCAGCCGCCCCATGTTGCGCGTCTCGATCAGAAGGTCTAGGTTGACGCCGTGGTTCTTGGCCTCGGTGACCAGCTCGTCGTCGGGCATATTTTTCAGCTTGCGAATGGCATCCATCACAGCCCGCATGTGGCGAACTGCTTCCACGATATCGCCGGTGCCAGCCTCGCCCTTGGTGCGCATCATGGCCGCGCCCTCGGAGATGCGTCGCAGCGCCTCTCCCAAGTCGCGGCAACCGCATACGAAGGGCACCTTGAAGTTGTGCTTCCAGACGTGGTGGTCTTCGTCGGCGGGGGTCAGCACCTCTGACTCGTCGATATAGTCCACGCCTAACGACTCCAGCACCTGTGCTTCCACAAAGTGACCGATACGGCACTTGGCCATCACCGGGATGCTTACCGCCTCCAAAATCAACTGTATCCGCGACGGGTCTGACATCCGGGCCACGCCCCCGTCGGCGCGTATGTCTGCCGGGACGCGCTCCAGCGCCATCACGGCAACTGCTCCCGCTTCTTCAGCTATCGCCGCTTGCTCAGCGGTCACCACATCCATGATGACGCCGCCCTTGAGCATCTGGGCCAAGCCTGTTTTTACCTGAAAGGTGCCTGTATCCAACGCTTCCCCCTTGAGGAACATCATCGGTCCTGCCGCTTGACTCCATTATACGCTGTCGTCTGCGCAGGACACTATTCGGGCCGTCGCCCTTATGTCTTCCAAGTGCTTCAGAAGCCCTCGGAGGCTTATCCGCTGAAAGCGCCGGTGACGGCCTGGTGGCCCCCGTTCTCCTCGTAAACCTCTTCACGGTACAGACCGAAGGGCTGCTGGAGCGGACTGTCGTTGTAGGTGAACAGTACCGCTTCTTCCTCGGCCACATGCTCGTGGAACGCCCAGCTCGGCACCACAAAGGTGTCCTTCGCCTGCCAGTCGAAACGCTCACCACCAATTACCGAGTAGCCCTTGCCCTTGATGACGTGGAAGATTGTGCCACCGGTATGGCGGTGGGCCTTGGTGTGACGGCCCGCCTCCAGCAGTTGCACGAAGCAGGCGATGGTGGCCATGGCGGGCCCGCCAGTCTTGGGGTTGGTGTACTCCAAGCAGATGCCGTCGTAGGGACTGCCCTCGGTATCCTTCGCCAGCTCTTTCAACGTGTCGTACGCTCTCTGGAACTTGTAGTTAAGCAGCGGGGTGTGAATCCCTTGGTGGTGCTCCCATGTGGGTCGCAATGAGCCTGCGCCATAAAGACGCAGCGACATGTCGTCCGACTTCGTCAGGTTCTGGGCTTGGGTTTCCAACTGGTCGTAGAATCCCACCTCGAGCATGTTCACGAAAGGCACGTCCAGCCCGTCCAGCCACACCATGGGCGCATCGCCCTCATTTCCGTGGTCATGCCATGTCCAACTGGGCGTGGTGATGAAATCGCCCTCATCCATGTAGGTCTTCTCGCCCTCCACCGTGGTATAGGCCCCAGTGCCCTCGACGATGACCCGGAAAGCCGAAGGGGTATGCCGGTGGCTGCGGGCGATCTCGCCCGGGTTGATGATCTGCAGGTTGGCCATGAGGGTGCTGGTGGCCGACGGCTTGCCCGCGAGGCCGGGGTTTGCGAACACCAGCACGCGGCGCTCCGCCATCTCCACAGGAACCAACTCCGAGGCGCGGAACATCAGCGGTCGGAATTCGGACCACTTCCACATGAAGGGAAGCGCCTTGGGCTGTGGTTCATCGGTCAGGTTATCGCCGCCCAAAGTCCACAGGCCACGGCTATTGTGGTTATGCACATCCTGGTAAAAGAGGTCGAGGTCTTCCATTTGTGCGCCAGGTCCTGATGACATCCGAGCCTCCTTGGAGCAAGTCTTCAGCAGAGCCCTTTATCAGCGTTAGTATCCTTCTCTAGGTTCCGATGTGTCAACGCGAGCCTGCGGTTTCGCTTGCGCCGCCGAACCGGCGACGGTGTTGCCGCAGCGTTCAATCGTCCATCACAACCGGGATACCCGCGTCCCTCGCCTTCTCGGCCGCCTCCTCGTTCACCACGCCGTCCTGCATCCAAATATACCGTGCGCCCACTTGTATCGCCTCATCCACAACCGGCATTACCAGTTCGGAGCGACGGAAGATGTCCACCATGTCGATGGGTTCCGGCACTGATGTCAGGTCAGGGTAGCTCTTCTCCCCCAGCACCTCGTCTACAGTGGGGTTCACCGGTATGATTCGATACCCTTGGCTCTGCAAGTACGCCGAAACGCGGTGGCTATCGCGGTCAGGATTCGGCGACAGGCCGATCACGGCGATGGTCTTGCTCTCGCGCAGTTGCTCTTCCACCAAATCCATAGGCCCTCCCCATCCGTCGGCGCCCTGCCAACAACATTTATAGCCGCACATTAAACTCGGGCGCATTCTATGGAGCAGGGTAGGTTAGGTCAAACCGTTATCAAACCAAAGTCATCTTCATTTGGCCTGCGTGTTGCCGGTCCTCACGATGCTTGCCGTCCAAGTGCCACTTGTCCCGTAGACTATCCAGTAAGGCCATTATCTTTTGCGCATACTGTTTGGGGGCGTAACTCCCCCGATAGTAGTTGGCATATAGAGGCGCAAGGTGAGGGTAAGCCTCGCGGATAAGTGGCATGAACCATTCCTTGGAGCCGGGACGCAGGAACATCACGTTCCCTCCGAGGTACTGCGCCTTATGAGCCGCAGCGGCCCCCACAAGCTCGTCCAGACTCTCCTCGCTATCGGACAGCCCAGGAATAATCGGAGCAGCCATCACTCCGGCATGGATACCCGCCTCTACCAAGGCCTGCATCGCTTCCAGCCTGTGCCAGGGATTGGGCGCCCCCGGCTCGGTGGCCCGCCACACCTGTTCGTCCAAGCAGCCGATGCTGAAGTTGACCTGTACGTCCGCCACCTCACTCAGTTCCTGCAGCACATCGATATCACGCTGCACCAGCACGCCCTTGGTGGTGATGCTCACCGGATTGGCGAAGTCCTTCAGCACTCCCAATACTTTGCGGGTCAGTTTGTAGCTGGCCTCGGCCGGCTCGTAAGGGTCAGAGGCCGTACCCATGGCTATGGGGTCTCTCTTCCAACTGGAGCGTCGCAACTCAGCCCGTAGCACCTCCGCCGCGTTCACCTTGGCGAACACCCTCTGCTCGAACTGACGGCCCGTTCCGAGTCCCAAGAACTCATGCGTAGACCGCGCGAAGCAGTAGCGGCAGGCGTGGCGACAACCCCGATACGTGTTGATGGTCCACCGGAAGGGCCAGTTAGGCACCTTCACCGGGTTGATGAGAGTGGTGCAACGGATTTCTTCTACGTCAGCACGCGCCATGGCTTCATCTCCTGCAAAACGTTTGTTCTTATTAGATATGTAAAGCCATGCCAATGTCAACAGGTAAATGTCAGTATCAGAACAGGCGTGCGCCGCTGAGGCTACGCTGCTGCTGAGGGCGCGAGGGCCTCCAAGGTACGCTCCATCGCTTCGGTGGACGCTCCATGAGGGAAGGCGAGAACTGGCATGTCGGCTCCAGCCTGACGGTAACGCTCCACCTTGCGGAGGCAATCAGCGCGGTCCCCAATGATGGTGATGTTATCCAACATCTCGTCGGTGATGGAATTTGCTGCCCGGTCTCTGTCGCCTGCTTCCCACGCCTCGCGCACCCGGGCAGACTCCTCCACATAGCCGTAGCGCTGGAACAGATCGAAGTAGTAGGTGCCCATACCGCCCACGTAGTAGGCCATGTGGGACCGGGCCAAGTTCCGCGCATGCACGTTTTCTGCTTCAGTGGTCGTCGCCAAAGCCAGCACCTGCGGGGCCACCGTCACATCCGACGCATTCCGGCCCGCTGCCACTGCCGCTTGCGCCACCTGTGCCCGCATTGCCGGGAGCCCCAGCACGTCCACCCAAGTGGGCAGCCAGCCGTCGGCCAACTCCCCCGTCAGTTGTAGGTTCTTGGGGCCCAGCGAGGCGACGTAAATGGGCAAACGCTCTTGCACAGGCTCAGTGGCCATGCGGAAACGCTGCACTTGGTAGTAGCGTCCTTGGTAGTTCACCCGCTCACCCGCCAAGGCCATGCGGATAATCTCGATGTACTCCCGCGTCCTCAAGAGGGGCCGGTCGAACTTCTCGCCGTGCCACTGCTCAATGACCAAGCGACCGCTGGTGCCCAAGCCCAAGATGGCCCTGCCGTTGGAGATGGCATCCAGTGAGGCCGCCGTCTGGGCTAGGAGGGAGGGAGTACGGCTGTATACCGGCACTATGCCCGTGCCTAGACCCACGTTGTTGGTGTGGCATGCGATCATCGTCAGCAGAGTGAAGGCGTCACGCCCCCAAGACTCCCCGACCCACACGCTGGCATAGCCCAAGCCATCGGCCAGCCGGGCGAGGGACACAATCTCCTCAGTAGACACATCGCGTCGGCTGCCTATCGCCACTCCCAGCCCTTCCATATCCCCTCCTTGCCCAGAAATCGCCCGCATTCTAGCATAGGCATTCAACGCTCCCCGGAAGGATCGACGCGTATGACAGCCAAGCCCCTTTTACATCACCTAGAAGACGCGGTCTCTCCTCAGAATGGGGCGACTGCGGGCCTATTCCTCGACATTGACGGCACCCTCTCCGAGATCGTGCCCCTGCCCCACCATGCGACCATCAGTCCCGCCATCCGGGAAGCCGTCGCCACTCTCGCATCGCGGCTCGGATTGGTCTGCGTGGTCACAGGACGCCCCGCAGCCGATGGCCGGCGTATGGTGGGCCTAAATCAACTGACCTACGTGGGCAATCACGGCATGGAGTGGATACAGGACGGACGAGTGTTCACCGACCCCGCAGCGGCCGCCTATGAGACGGACGTAAACCGAGTTCTGGACGCGGTGAAGCAGCATTGCGCCTCCACCGACGCCATTATCGAGGAGAAGGCCTTTTCCTTCGCCGTCCACTACCGCGGCTCACGGGACCCCGACGGCGTCCAGCGTCTCGCACTTCAAGCCGTTGAGGAGCAATCAGACGCCAAGGTCCGGGTACTGACCGGTAAGGCCCACATCAACGTGCTCCCCCCGGTCCTGCTGAATAAAGGCACAGCAGTACGCTCACTCGTGGAGAGCCGCGGGCTGGAATGGGGTTTGATCGGGGGGGACGACGTGACCGACATCGACGCTTTCCGCGAGGCCCGCGCCCTGTCCGACCCTACTGCCTTCCATTGCATCAACGTGGCGGTACTGGGCGACGACTGCCCTGCCGGCCTCTTGGAACTCGCGGACTACACCTTGGCCAACGTCGGAGAGATGGAGCGCTTCCTCACTTGGTGGGCAGAACAAGGCCGTTGAGCATGGACAGACTGGCAAGCATCCTGCGGATCTGGGCGGTTATCATGGCCCTCGCCTACCTTAGCGTCATCATGCTTGTCTTTGTCATATTGTTCCTGCAAAGAGATTACTGGGATCTAGCCAAGGCTCTCCTTTTAGTATCACCCGCTGTCGTCGCAGTCGCTGCCTTCGTTTGGGGGCTTGTCGTCTGGAACACGAAGCAAGCTTGGGTGGCGAGGGTAGTGGCTTGGGTCGTGCTGGCAGCCAGCATGGTCCCGCTTATCAGCTTCTCGTTCGTGTTGGCCCCTCTCGTCTATTCGACCATATTCATCCTCTGGCCGTGGCAGGTCGTGTGGAAGAGGCCATCCGCTTGCTGCTGACCCTAAATCCCCTTGAACCACTCGCTGAACTGGGCGATACGGCCGGAGTCGCCCTCGGCCACCAGCCGTCCGCTCGAAATGGCATTGTTGGAGGACAACCGCCCATAGGCCAGCAACAGGAAAGTCTCGCTGTCGCAGCGGAAGCTGACATCAGCCGCGCCCTCACCCGCGCTCTCCAGACGAACTTTGTCCCCCTCCACCACGATGTCCGCCTGCAGGTCCGCCGGGTTGCTCACGTTGAACCTGTACCGCACCGGCTTATCGAGATTGGGCCCTGGCCAGAAGGCGTACGGCAGGGAGCCCGACGCGAAGGAGTTCAGAATCAGGATGATCATTGAGGGCATGCTGGCAGGCAGCATGTGGTAATCCGCCTCCAAGCGGGAGCGGATGTCCCAGTCGTGCAGGCCCAACTCCTTGAACCTCATATCCACGAAATTGCCCGCAGGCACATACCCCCCCGGGTGGTAGCAGGGCATGCTGTGTTCCTCAGGCTTGAGGTTCGCCAGATTGTTGATCAGGCGGTCGCTCTCCGCGGCCAGCTGTGACAGGACCTGGTCCCCCAACTGCTCGCGGGCGGCCAGCGCCCGCTGGTTGATGCCATCATGGGAGGTGGCCCCGGTCTGCGAGCCTGCAGGGGCCCGACCCGGCAGAGTCTCCACGTTGCCCTCGATTCCCCGCTCCACCGTAGTGGCGTAGAACTCGGCCACGCCCACCAGATGGGCCACCACATGGCCCACTTCCCACAGATCACACGCGCTCTGGGCGTTCCACGACTCAGCAGGCAGGGCCGCCAGATAATCGGCGAACTGCTGGGACTCAGCCCGCAGGTTGTCGAGACGTTCCTGAAAACTGGGGCCACCTTGGACAGTCGTCATCTCATTCACTCCCTTGCAACAAAAGTGTCTCAATGTCCTGTAGCTGCGACTCCAGCCAGTGGAGGTTGTCCTGTTGCTCTACCGTTTCCCGCAGGCAGTTGGCCCGCCGTGCCCGCTCCTCCGCATCCATAGTGAGGGCCTGATACATTGCCTGCATCGTGCCCTCGATATCCGCCGGAGATACAGAGAGCGCGCCACCCGAAAGCTGACGGTGCGCCCCCGCCCCCACTGACAGCACCAGCACCCCATCGCGGGTGTTGACCACTGGGCCTTCCTTGGCAACCAAGTTCATACCGTCGATCACCGAGTTCACCAGCAGCACATCGTACAGCTTCATGCCCGCTATGGCTTGGGTATAGTTATTCTCCAAGTAGGTGCGTATGGGCGTCCAGTCCTCGGTTCCATGATTGGAGTTGATCTGGTCGATGATCTGCCGTATCTCTTCCATGTACCGTTGATACTGCCGTATGTGTGTGCGGGACGGTACTAGGAAGGCTAGGAAGACCACCCTGCCTTTCAGCTCCGGATGCCGTGTGAGCAGCAACTCGAAGGCGCGGAAACCGCGGACCACGTTCTTGCTGGGCTCTGCCCGGTCCACCCGCATGATGGTCAGCTCGCCACATTCGTCTCGCAAATGCCTCTCGTAGTCCAGTGCCCGTCCGCCCGAGGCGATGCGTCGTATCTCATCCACGTTGATGGAGATGGGGTAGCAGCGGACATGGGTGACGTGGCCATGGCGTCCCACCGACTGCGCCACATGGTCTACCTCTACGTCCGGCAACACCTCCTCGCAAGTGTCGAGGAAGTTGCGCACGTCACTGGGGGTCTGAAATCCCACGATATCCGCAGCGCACAGCCCGTAACAGATGCCCTCAAGCATGTAGGCCGGCAGCAACTGCCAATAGCGAACTGCGGGCCATGGAATGTGTACGAAGTGCTGGATGATCGCCTCCGGAGCCTTCTCCCGCACCATGGCCGGGGCAAGATACAAATGATAGTCGTGGAGCACGACTACCGACGGCTTGGATGCCTCGGAGATTTGATCGATGATAGCTTGGGCGAAAGCTTGATTGACCGGCACGTAGCCGTCTTCCCAAGCATCGTATACCGCGGCATCGATATTTGGGTTGTAGGGCGAGTTCCACATGTAATGCTGCAGGAACCACAGCAGCGGATTGCAGAAGACGTTGTAGTATTTGTGGTAGGTACGGCGGGGGGTGGCCACGAAGCGCACGTTGACCCGGTGCCCAGGGAGCGGCGACCGCAATGGCTGGCCACCTGAGGCCTCCCAAGCGCGACGGTCCCCCTCGCTCATGGCTCCGGCTACCCAAGTGAAGTCGGCGACATGGGTCAGGGAGTTGAGGGCGGTGACCACGCCACCGCTGCCGCGGCGCACCTCTTGGCGGCCATCGGGTGTGTAATGGTATTCTACCGGCCCGCGATTACTGGCCAGCACCAACTGTCGTTGGCCCAAGACCCGGCGATGAAGCTCCGCCACCTGAGCCCTGTGGGCCGTCGCGATTTCCATTACAGCCCACCTCCTCCACCCAGTCTCTCCCCTCGAACGTCAATGCGGTCCCGCCTACCATGACGGTTCTGGTGAGCCCTCGTATCTTGGCTTCGTCGACAGGGACAGTCTACAACCGTGGGCCGGTGGCCACAGGCTGCACATAACCGCAGGAGGTGCAGGTGCGCATCTCCGTATCCACGTTGTACCGCTCGTTGGCTTGGCGGAGGTCTGCCAGCAACTCGTCCTTGCCCCGGTTCAACTCGTATATCCTGGAGTTGCACTGCTCGCAGTACCAAGCGAACTTCTCCGGCTCGTCGGCAGCTCGCACCCGCTCCACCACCAAGCCTACAGTGTTCTCGCCCCGCTGGGGAGAGTGGGGCACATTTGCTGGCAGCAGGAACACATCCCCCTGCTTTATCTCGGCCTTCTGGCGCTCACCATCGCCATCGATGTACTCCAAGGCGATGTCGCCTTCCAATTGGTAGAAGAACTCGTCGCCGGGATCGATGTGGAAGTCCCTTCTGGCATTGGGCCCGCCGATGACCATGATGATGAACTCAGAGTCCCGCCAGACCATCTCGGCCCCCACCGGAGGCTTCAGCAGGTCACGGTGCTCCTCAATCCAAGCCTTCAAGTTGAACGGTGTCATGGTGCTGGCCACGGTATCGCCTCCTACCTGCGCCGGCAGGGTTTTGGACAACCCCACCTGACAACCTTTGTAAACGATGCCGCATGGGCTGTCAACCAAAACAGAACCTGGCCCAATCGGTCCGCCAAGGGACACGTCGCCCGCCGACCGGACACCCTCCCCATCATACCGGCTTTCGCTGGTGTGATGGGAAATCTGCACACAAGGGTGGCCCCGTCAGAAAGCTCCCCTTCTGATATCGGGAGCGTCAGGCAGCATGACATAAACCTGCATACGTATCTCGGACGGAGGCCATATGAAAGGGCTCACTAGGTTTCAGGACGCCTAAGTAGTGGGAAAAGCGGTAGGTCTCAGCCGATACGCCCACGAAGTCGTGTGGGGACCAATTGCAGGTTCTCGGGGTCGACCGCCAAGTTGAAAATCTCCAAGGTCGTAGCTCCCAGACGGTCAACGAGGTGCCACGCAATATGATGCCGCAGCCGGGGTCGAGGAGCAGCCCTATCCTGCCGCCTCTCCCATCATGGCCTTGACGGTGACGCCGATCTCGGAGGGAGAGGGGATGATGCGGGCCCCGGCTTGGCGCAGGGCTTCAGTCTTGGCAGAGGCGGTGGCGGCCTCTCCCGTGATTACTGCTCCAGCATGACCCATCCGCTTGCCTTGGGGGGCAGTGGCTCCAGCGATGAGAGCCGCCACCGGCTTGGTCATCTCGTCGCGGATGAAATCGGCCGCCTCCTGCTCCATGGTACCCCCGATTTCGCCGATCAGGGTAACCATCTCAGTCTCGGGGTCATTCTGGAAGCGGCGCAGCACATCCACGAATCCCGTGCCCACCAGCGGGTCCCCACCCACACCGACGCAGGTAGTCTGGCCGATACCCAAGGTGGTCAGTTGGCCTACAGCTTCATAGGTGAGGGTGCCACTACGGGACACCAGTCCCATCCGGCCCGGCATGTGAATCGCCCCTGGCATGATGCCAACCTTACAGCGGGCTGCTGGAGTTATCATCCCAGGGCAGTTGGGGCCGATGAGCGTCACAGGCCGGTGCTCAATGAAGCGCACCACACGCACCGTGTCCATCACCGGAACGCCTTCAGTGATACAAATCACCAAGCCCACCCCCGAAAGCACCGCCTCGATGATGGCCTCAGCAGCGAAGGGCGGAGGCACGAAGATCAGAGATGTGTTGGCCCCGGTTTGCGCTACCGCTTCGTCCATGGAGTCGAAGACGGGGACGGTCTCATCGAATATCTGGCCGCCACGTCCTGGGGTTACCCCAGCCACCAAGTTGGTGCCGTATGCCTTGCAGGCGCGAGCGTGGAAGCTGCCTTCCTGACCGGTGATGCCTTGGACGATCAGCCGGGTGTTCTCTCCAACCAGAATGCTCACGTGCGACCCGCTTCTCGCGTCACCTGGATGCAGTCAATATGGCAGCGACTTCGGACAGCGATTGCGAGAAAGTGACATCCAGTCCCGAGTTTCGGAGCGACTCGGCTCCATCTTCCACGTTGGTCCCCAACATCCTGACATAGAGAGGTAGTTGGGAGTTAGTCTCGCGGAAAGCCTGAATGACGCCCTCGGCGGCGATGTCGCAGCGCAGTATCCCGCCGAACACGTTTACCAGAACCCGCGTCACGCTGGGGTCCGAAAGCATCAGGCGGCACGCTTGGGCCACCTTCTCCACGCTGGCCCCACCGCCTACATCCAGGAAGTTGGCAGGGCTCATCCCTGCGCCCTTGATCACATCCATGGTGGCCATGGCCAGTCCAGCGCCGTTAACCAAGCAGCCCACGTCGCCGTCCAGCTTCACGTAGGCGATTCCGGCATCGATGGCTTGGCTTTCCAGTGGGTCTTCCTGCTCCGGGTCACGCAATTCTTGTGCTTCGGGATGCCGGAAGACAGCGTCGTCGTCTAGGCTCACCTTGCCGTCCAACGCCAACAGTCCGCCCTCGGCAGTGACCACCAGCGGGTTGATTTCCACCAGCGAACAGTCCAAATCGACAAAAAGGCGCGTAAGGCCAGTCATGATATCGCTGGCCTGCCTCGCCTGCGCCCGGTCTAGTCCCATGCCCTCAGCAAGGCGCCGCCCCTGAAAGAGCTGGAAGCCTATCAGCGGGTCCACTCCCTGCCGGAGTATCTTCTCGGGAGAGGTGTTTGCCACCTCTTCGATGTCCATCCCACCAGACTCGCAACCTATGACAACTGGGCCGCGATAGGTGCGGTCGACCGTGAGGGCCAAGTACAACTCTTTGGCAGAATCCACTGGCTGCTCCACCAACACCCGATGCACCGGCGCACCTCCGGGGCCCGTCTGCCCGGTGACAAGCTGCTTGTCCAGCAGGGATGCAGCGGCGGCATGCGCCTCTTGTGCGGAATTCGCCAAGATGATGCCCCCAGCCTTGCCGCGTGCGCCAGCATGCACTTGGGCCTTGACGACAGAGCGGCCGCCCAACTCCTCAGTGATGCGTCGCGCGTCCTCGGGTGTGGAGGCAATCTGGCCTCGCGGGATCGGGACGCCATACTGGGCCATTAGAGCTTTGGCTTGGTATTCGTGCACCTTCATCGGGCTAGGGTTGGGTCCTGATTTCGGTGTGGGCCATGGCCTCGATGAAGTTGACGATGGCTGAGTGGTCCAAGTCGCCTTTGCCGTCGTTGACCAAAGCTCCCAACATCTGCTGTAACAAGCTGGTCACTGGGACCGGCACACCCAAATCCCTAGCCGTAGCCATGGCGTTGTTCAAGTCCTTCTGGTGCAGGCGGATGCGGAAGCCGGGGCGGAAGTTGCGTTCCATCATCATCGGCGCCTTGGCATCCAAGGCGTTGCTGCCTGCGAGTCCGCCACGAATGGCTTGGAACACCACTTGGGGGTCGATGCCCGCCTTTTGCGACAGCGTCAGAGCCTCGCCGATGACCTCGATGTTGGCGGCGACAATCATCTGGTTAGCCAGTTTGACCACGTTGCCTGCGCCAACTTCACCCACCCTCACGACACTCCGACCCATCACCTGCAGCAACTCTTCGTGCTTCTGAAACACTTCTTCGTTACCGCCAACCATGATGGCCAGCGTACCGGCAATGGCCCCCGGCTCACCCCCGCTCACAGGCGCATCAAGCATCTCCACATTGTGCTTGGCGGCCTCGGCGGCTATCTTCTGGCTCACGAGCGGGTTGATGGAACTCATGTCGATGATGGTGGCCCCTGCCGGTGCGCCTTCCAGCACACCGTTCTGGCCAAGGATGGCGTCTTCCGAATTCGCAGAGTCAGGCAGCATGGTGATGATGATCTCGCTGCCTTCCGATGCCTCGCGAGACGAGTTGGCCATGGCCGCGCCCTGAGCGGCCAACTCCTCCATGGGCGCGGTCTTGTGGTCGTGTACCACCAAGGAGTAGCCAGCGTTGATGAGGTTGCGGGCCATGGGCTTGCCCATGATTCCCAGACCTATGAAGCCCAATTGGGCCACGGTCGCCTCCCAATAGTTGCCCCGGATGATCGGACAGCACTAGTTGACTGTGAGCCGATTATGTTGTGACACAGATACGGTGTCAAGCGGAATGGGCAGGGCTCAATCCTCTCCCCCGTGAGGGGGGAGGAGGACAAGGGTTGTCCTTGCCCCTCATGGCAGAAGCTGCCTTGCTCCGAGCGCAGGTGTATGCTTCAAAAGTCCTAAGAGCCTAGTGCTGCCTTGGAAAGGCCCTGGTCAGCGTGTCAATGGCGGGTTGAGGGGCATCGGGATAAAGCTCCGATATCAGGTTCGGAGTCACATCTTTGCTGAGCGAGCCATATCCGATACGCTCACGCAATCGTTGGCCTAGTCTTATGACATCGCTATCGACTTGCTGAGCAAGCGCCATCGCTTGCTGATATTCTGAGGACGCTTTGCATTTGTCTACTTCGACTTGTCCGCACGTCTGCTGAACCACATGCAATGCAAAGGCTGTTGCGACAGCCTCTTCAAGATATGTTGAACGATTACTAGCGTGTAAGCAGTGGACTGCTTCGTGCCCAGCCTCAAAGTAATAGCCGACACGGCTTCGACCCTCAGTGAGGAATGCCAATACTATGGTTCCATAGTTAATCGTTTCGGGATACTTCCTTTCGGAAGCGATTCTAATCTCATATGTCAGCGCGGGTTGTTTCGGCCCAAAAGTGTCTTCAGCCTCTGATAGGCAGTCCCAAAATATGGACTGGATTTCATCATCAGGTGGAACCAAACCCCACGTATTGTCCATTGCTGCCCCCAGTGGTGAGCCTTGCGATGGGTGCATACGCTGGTCTTTACTCTGGGCGAAGACGGCCTTGCTGCCACAGCTCCAAAAGGAGCACATCTCGTGGGAAGGCGATGGTGGGCAGCGCATCCGGTGTGAAGAACCCCAAATCCAACGCCTCAGGCCCCGCGGCCAAGATTCCCCCGCATTCATGCGCCTCGTAGGCCACTAAAATCACGGGGCGTCCCGCCTCCGAGAAGACCCCCAACAACCCACCGACCTCCACCTCCAGCCCCGTTTCCTCCAGCACTTCACGGACCGCGGCCTCTTCCACCACCTCACCACGGTCCACATAGCCTCCGGGCAGGCTCCACAGCCCATAGCCCGGCTCGTTACCCCTCTTGATGAAGAGCACCTCTCCCTCACGAGCCACCACGCAGACCGTAGACACCTTGGGGTCGTAGTACACCACCCGCCCACAGCTGGTGCAGACAGGCCGGCCCTTCCCTTCCATCTCTCGCAGTTCAAGGGAAGCCCCACAACCAGAGCAGTACCGATCACCCTGCATCATCGTCGCATCAGCATAGCACGGCCGCAAAACCACACGTCACTGCCGTCAACAGCACCCAACCCTGAGCGACCACAACCACCCCGTCACCGTTACGAAAATAGCGGTTGCGCACAGCAACAAGTCTCTCACTGGTCCATTCGTCCTAAGCGTAGTGCCCCTGTATCGAGTAGGCGCACGGGTAGCGCGTCGTCCCACGCAGTCGAAGACCCCGCCCCGTACCTCATACAGGGCAGAGCTGCTGCCGAGCAAAACGTCCGGCTCGGGCCGCCGCCCATCCTTCGACTTCGCCCCCACACAAAGACCCCCGTCATTCCCGCGGAGGCGGGAACCCACGGCCCAGACTCCCTAGCAAGTCAGCGACTGCTGAAACGCATCCACGTTATATGAACATGGGGGGTCGCACACAGCAACAAAGCGTTCACTTGATCCGTTCGTCCTCAGCGGAGTGGCCCTGTGTCGAGTGGGAGGCGCGGGTAGCGCGCCGTCCCACGCAGTCAAAGACCGGGCCGCTGGCGAGCAACACGTCCGGCTCAGGCCGCCGCCCATCCTTCGACTTCGCCCCCAAAAAGGCCCCCCGTCATTCCCGCGAAGGCGGGAACCCACCGCCCGGACCATCTGGACAATGCTTCCCAAACCCCTAGCCTCCTAACAACCCCTCCACCTCATCCCTCCGAGGCATGGCATCTTGCGCACCGATGCGGGTGACGGCGATTGCTCCGGCAGCAGTGCCCCAACGCACTGCTTCTGCCAGTGTGTGTCCCTCGGCCAAGGCCACTGCCAAGCCAGCATTGAAGGCGTCGCCCGCGGCCACGGTATCAACCGCGTTCACGATGATGGCGGGAACATGACCACTTTCACCCGCTGCCAAGTAGTAGGCCCCGCGCTCGCCCATCTTGATCGCAGCCGCTTTGGCCCCGCGCTGCACCAACTCCTCGGCTGCCCGATGGGCCGATGCCATGTCCGGCACAGGGAAGCCGACCAACGCCTCCGCCTCGGTCTCATTGGGAGTGATGCAATCACAGAAGGCGTAGAGGTCGGGTGGTAAGCCTGCTGTTGGCGCGGGCGCAGGATCGAGCACCACCCGGCAGCTATGGGCACGGGCTGCTCGGGCCGCGGCTAGAGAAACCTCCAACGGGGCCTCCAATTGCAGCATCAGCACCGAAGCATCAGCCACCGCCGCCTCCACGGCCCCCATCTCCTCTGCACCACACCTCTGGTTCGCCCCCCACACCTGCACGATCTGGTTCTGAGCAGAAGCATCAATCTGTATCACCGCGATGCCCGAAGGCGAGGCGGTTTCAATGCCCACACCCGCTACATCAATGCCTTCCACAGACAGTCCATGCCTCAACTGATGCCCGAAGGCATCATCACCCACTCGCCCCACCATGTTCACCTGCGCCCCCAACCGACAGGCAGCCACCGCCTGATTGGCCCCCTTGCCACCGGGATAAGTGGTGAAGGCCCGCCCCACCACCGTCTCCCCCGGCACAGGGAACCGCTCTACCGTGGCCACCAAGTCCATGTTGATGCCACCCAGCACGACGATTCGTGGACGCTCCATGTCTCAGCCCCCTCCGGAAGGTGACGGTGCGCTAGCACCGGCTCTCAATTGAGATCAACGGTGGATTGTCCGTCCGCTGATACGTAACCCGTAACGTTGGAGTGTAGATTGACGTCCATATGCGTTGATGCGATGATGCTCTTATGAGGACGACCCTGATTATCGACGACGACGTACTATCGGTCGCGCGTGCCTTGGCCGAACAAAGCGGCGTTAGCCTTGGCGCTGCTGTGTCGGAACTTGCCAGACGAGGCTTCCGCCGTGCTTCATACAGTGTAAAGGAAGGAATTGTGCCTGTATTTCGTGTCGATCCCGACGCCCCACCTATCACCAGTGAAGACGTTTACCAAGCGCTTAGCGACTGGCCGTGACGGCCCTACTGGACGTTAATGTCCTGATTGCCTTGGTATGGCCAACACATGTGCATCACAACATTGTGCTCTCATGGTTCTCCGAGCATAGCGGACAGGGATGGGCTACATGCATTTTGACCGAGTCTGGATTCGTCCGGTTGTCCTGCAACCCGTCGATAGTGCACCAAACCATCACTCCAAGTGAAGCGATTGAGCTCCTTGCTGCGTTACGCAATATCGGATCACACAGCTTCTGGCCACTTGACCTGTCAATGGTCGACCTGCCAGCTGGCATAGCTGCCCGACTTCAAGGGTACCGGCAGATTACGGACGCGGTGCTATTGGCGACAGCCATGCAAAACGAAGGCCATCTTGTTACGTTAGACAATCGGCTGGTTAGGCTCGTCCCAGAAAGCTATCGACCCTTCGTCAACACAATTCCGGTATGATTCTCGACGAGTTGACTGCTTCTTTAACAAGTCTCTACCCCCGCGACACCACACTTTCCCTCCCCCTCTCCAACCCTCGGTTGATACCCCTCCCGCTTTAAGCTACATTCTGCCCCAAAGCCACCTCGTACCGGGAGGGACCCTATGGCTACAGCTACCGTATCTCAGCAGGCGGACACCGCTGAACTCCAGCAGGAGTTGCAGCGGCGCATCTCTGGTGACGTACGTTTCGACGACTTCTCTCGAGTCCTCTACAGCACGGATGCCAGCATCTACCAGATGAAACCCATGGGTGTCGTGATTCCCCGCAATGCTGACGACGTGCAGGCCGCCGTTGAGGTGGCCGCCAAGCACAGGGTCCCCATCCTGCCACGGTGCGGTGGCACCAGCTTAGCAGGTCAGGGCATCAACACCGGCTTGGTGCTGGACTTCAGTAAGCACATGAACCAACTGCTGGAGGTCAACGCCGAGGAAGGCTGGGCTAGGGTGCAGCCGGGCATCGTGTTGGACCACCTCAACCGCGACCTCTACCGCCACGGCTATCACTATGCCCCCGACCCCACCACCTCCAACCGCGCATGCGTCGGCGGTGGCATAGGCAACAACACCTGCGGCTCCCACTCGGTGATTTATGGCAAGACCGTCGACCACATCATGGAGGTGCAGACCGTCCTGTCCGACGGCAGCAGGGCCCGCTTCGGGCGTATTGCTGCTGCCGAGTTGGAGGGCAAGCTCTCCGGCGACAGCCTCGAAGCCCAGATATACCGTGGTGTGATCGACATCGCTCAGGCCAACCGCGACGAAATCGAGGCTCGCTATCCCAAGGTAATTCGCCGTGTCAGTGGCTACAACCTAGAGGACTTCATGGACCCTTGGCCCGCCGGCCCAAGCCACGAAGAGAGAAATCCGCTGAACATGGCCCGCATGGTCGTCGGCTCCGAGGGGACGCTGTGCACCGTCACCGAGGCCAAGATCAACCTTGTGCCACGCCCCGTCATGCGCGGCCTAGCCGTGGTCCACTTCCAAAACTTGGTACGCGCCTGCGAGGCCACCATCCCCATCCTGGAGCACCAGCCCTCCGCCGTCGAACTCGTCGACCGCATGATGCTGGACCGTTGCCGCGAATCGCTGGGCTTCGCTCGAAACATGAGCTTCCTAGAGGGCGAACCCGACTCTCTGCTGCTGGTGGAGTTTTACGGTGACTCCGAGGAGGAGTTGCGCTCCAAGCTGGAAGACCTCAAGAGCCGCATGGGTCATGCGCGGCTGGCCTACGCATCGGTCAACATGACCGACGCCGGTCAGCAGGCCAATGTCTGGGCCATACGTCGCGCAGGACTGGGCTTGCTGATGAGCATACACGGCGACGCCAAGCCCCTTCCTTACGTCGAGGACACCGCCGTCGACCCTGACCGGCTGGGTGAGTACGTGCGCCGCTTCGATCAGGTGGTGCGTGACCACAACACCGAGGCAGGCTACTACGGCCATGCCAGCGTCGGCTGCCTGCATATCCGCCCATTGGTCAGTCTAAAAGACCAGCAGGGCATCGACCGCATGGTATCCATCGCCGAGGCCGTCAGCGACTTAGTCCTCGAGTTCGGCGGTTCCCTCAGCGGCGAACACGGCGACGGCATCGTGCGTGGGGTGTTCACCGAGAAGATGTTCGGCCCCCAGATATACAATGCCTTCCGCCAAGTGAAACGGGTGTTCGACCCCAAGGGCATCATGAACCCCGGCAAGATTATCGACACCCCCGGAATGACCGAGAACCTCCGCTTCGGAACCTCCTACAACGCCACCAGCCCCATTGCAACCCTCGACTTCTCCGCTGACACCGACTTTGCTGGAGCGGTGGAGCAGTGCAACGGCATGGGTGCATGCCGCAAGACCGAAGGCACCATGTGTCCCTCCTATATGGTCACCCATGAGGAGGAGCACTCCACCCGTGGACGCGCCAACCTGCTGCGTGCCGTCCTCTCCGGGGCGCTGCCCAAGGAGACCCTCACCAGCAAGCGCCTCTACGAGACCATGGATCTGTGCCTTGAGTGCAAGGGCTGCAAGGCCGAGTGCCCCTCCGGCGTGGACATGGCGAAGCTGAAGTACGAGTTCCTCGACAAATACACCCAAGCCAACGGCCTCTCCATGCGGGCCCGCTTCTTCGCAAACGTGAACACCCTCAGCCGCTGGGCCTGCCGCTTCGCCCCCCTGTCCAACTGGATGGTCGGCAACCGCCTCAGCAAGCGGCTCATGCACTCGCTCCTCGGCGTCGAGGCCAAGCGCCAGCCACCCAGCTTCGCCCGCCCCACCTTCCCCTCTTGGTTCCGCAAGCACCGCCCTCTCGGCAGCGGCGTGAGGGGCGAGTTGGTGCTGTTCAACGACACTTACATGAACTACAACTACCCCTCCATCGGCATCGCCGCCACCGAGGTGCTGGAACTGGCTGGCTTTCGCGTGGTCTTGGCCAATCCTGTCTGCTGTGGCCGCCCCATGCTCTCCAAAGGACTGATGGCCAAGGCCGCCGAGAACGCCCGCCAGAACGTCGAAGCCCTCTACGAGTACGCCCAGAACGGCACCCCCATCATCGGATGCGAGCCCAGCTGCCTCCTCTCCCTGCGCGACGAGTACCCTGAACTTGTGCCCGGCGAGAAGTCCGCCACTGTCGCCCGCAACAGCTTCCTCATCGACGAGTTCCTCGCCCAACTGGCCGAGCGCGACGACTTGGGCCTCGACTTCAACAAGACCGCCAAGAAGGTGCTCTACCACGGGCACTGCCACCAGAAGGCCCTCGCCGGAACAACCTCCGCCCTCCGCACCCTCCGCCTGCCCCCCAACTACCAAGTCGAAGACGTCAACGCTGGTTGCTGTGGCATGGCCGGTGCCTTCGGCTACGAGAAGGAGCACTACGACATATCCATGTCCATCGGCGACATGACCCTCTTCCCTGCCGTCAAATCCAAGGACGACTCGTGGGAAGTCGCCGTCTCCGGCGTCTCCTGCCGCCAGCAGGTCGAGTCCGGCACAGGCCGTCGCGCCCGCCACATCATCGAGGTCCTCCACGACGCGCTGGACGCGTGAAGTAGACCCCTACCCCCGCCTAACCTGGTTCGCATCAAGGAGAGAGACAGATGAAAAACAGCGCCACCCGCATCCTCACCACCCATGTCGGCTCCCTCGCCCGTCCCCAAGAGATCATCGACGCCATGCGCGCCAAGGAGTCCGGCCAGCCCCCCTGGGGAGAAGAAATGGCCCAGCAATTCGCCAGCCTCATCCGCTACTCCGTCCAGCGGGTTGTCCGTCGCCAAGTCGAGACCGGCATCGACGTCCCCAGCGACGGTGAGTACGCCAAGAACAGCTTCTCCAACTACGTCCACGACCGCCTAACCGGTTTCGAACCCGACCCCGATGCCCCCGATGAGCAGTCCATGCGCAACGCCTACCGCGATCGCCAGCGATTCCTCGACTTCTACCAACAATACGATCGCGATATCGGCGGTGCCTCCGTAGGCACAGTGGTCTGCACCAGCCCCATCACCTACCGCGGCCAAGACCTCGTGCAGCAGGACATCGACAACCTCAAAACAGCCTTGGAGCGCTTCTCACCGGAAGAGGCCTTCATACCTGCCGTAGCCCCGGGCACCATTGAGCTACAGCGCAGCAACCGCCACTACGCCACCCAAGAGGAGTTCCTCACCGCCATCGCCGAGGCCATGCGCGAGGAGTACCGCGCCATCGTCGACGCCGGCTTCATCCTCCAAGTCGACGACCCCCGCGTCGTCACCCAGTACGGCAATCCCGACCCTGCCCCCACCATCGAAGACTACCGCAAGTTCGCCACCCTCCGCGTCGATGCCCTAAACCACGCCTTGGAAGGTCTGCCCCAAGACCGCATCCGCTATCACCTCTGCTGGGGAAGCTGGCACGGCCCCCACACCACCGACGTACCCCTGCGCGACATCGTCGACATCATCCTGCGTGTCAACGCCGGGGCCTATTGCATCGAGGCCGCCAACCCCCGCCACGCCCACGAGTGGGAGGTCTGGGAGACCACCAAGCTGCCTGATGGCAAGTACCTCGTCCCAGGCGTCGTAGCCCACACCACCAACCACGTCGAGCACCCCGAACTCGTGGCCCAGCGAATCACCAACTACGCCCGCATCATAGGCCGCGAAAACGTCCTAGCAGGCAGCGACTGCGGCTTCTCCCAAGGCGCCTTCACCCCCCGCGTCCACCCCTCCATCATGTGGGCCAAACTCGAAGCCCTAGCCGAAGGCGCCCAGCTAGCCACCCAAAAACTCTGGCCCTAACAAAGGAGAACGCCCCCACGGTATAAGCCCACTTGCCGGAGCCGTCGGCCATCCCCCCCGTCATTCCCGCGCAGGGAGACCTTTGCATAACCGTTGGGCAGAGGCGTGCAAGAGTCCCTTCCCCCTCAGGGGGAAGGTTAGGATGGGGGTGAAGGGCCTTCTCCCAGCTACAGTTCATTGAATCGCGAGACCTCTCGATATCAGTCTTCATGGACATGGCTAGAGTTAATCAAAGGTCTCCGCAGGCGGGAACCCACGGTCCGGACTAGCGTGGCAAGTCGCTTCCGCCCGTACCCACCAATCCGTCCCACTCACCAACAAAAGGGGGTGGCACCCGAAATCGGGCAACCACCCCGTCTTCCTTCGAAAAGAATCCTGGGATGCGTATGAGTCGCGCCCCCTACGCCCCAGGCAACCGGTACGGCACGCTCTTCTTCACCGCCTCGTCGATCGCCTCAGGTTCAATCAGCACCGTGACGTCCACTTCCAAAGCCCCAGCCGCCCCAACAGCCAGCGACACCGACACCGCCGACGCCTCATCGGGGAACTCCGCAATCATCAGCAGGTCCCGGTCACCGAACACATAGTAGAAGGACTCCATCTTGCCTCCCACACCCTCCACAGCCTCCGTCAACGCCCGCCGTCGCCCAGTGCCACCCTCCTTCATCAACCCAGCCAAGCCCTCTTTCGTGTAATTCGCCCGCATCATGTACTTACCCACGCCTCACCTCCATAAGAAAGATATTTGTGCAGCATGACCCCTCGCATCGTGCGGAGACCGGTGCACCAAGTCAAGGCACGCCCCTAGCCAGGAATCAGACACCACGCGATACCCATTCCCACCACCGTGACGAGGACATTCCAACAATCATTCCCATGCTGAGAACAGCCAACCCTTCAGCCATCCGGGGTACCCGTCATTCCGCGCCTCACCCGTCATTCCCGCGAAGGCGGGAACCCACGGCCCAGACTGTTGGGCAACTCAACGCCACCAACACTCGCAGCTCTCATCCTCATACGTGACCTAAGCGCCCACCAGCAATTCCCACGATTCCTCATGAGGAATACAATTCGAGGCGTGGCATGGGAGGTCTAATACACGGACGAGTTTGGACCAAGGTGGAATGGGCTAAAGGCGGGATCGAGGATGCCACCGTTCCCGACGAGCATCTCCCCGAACTGCGCAGGGAGGGACTGATCGAATGAGTGGACGCCATTCCTTCGGGCAACTGACCAAAGACTTCACCCCAGAGCGACGCAGGCGCATCGACGGCATGAAGAGCGAGTTGATGGCTGAGATGCCGTTGCACGAGCTAAGGCACGCTAGGGCACTGACCCAAAAGGACTTGGCGAAGACATTGAAGGTGAACCAACCCGCCGTAGCCAAGCTCGAAAAGCGCACCGACCTCTACGTCTCCAGCCTCCGCTCCTACATCGAAGCAGTGGGAGGCAAGCTGAAAATCATCGCCGAGTTTCCCGACGGAGAAGTCACCATCACCAACTTCTCCCTTGCATCCGACATGACCAAAGAACCCTAGAACCACCAGCGGGAAGATTGACTCGTCCGCTTTACACCGCACCACCACCTACGCAACGAACGTCGCACCCTTGGGCCGCGCCTTCCCCCCTTGCCCGGGGAGACTTAGCTTGTCACGCAACCTTTCAAACTCAGCTCAACCATCTCCCCCATCGTGGTACCCGTCATTCCCGCGGAGGTGCGAATGACCCAGAGGGACCTAGCGAAGACCCTAGAGGTCAGCATCACACCCGTATGGTCCGAACTCGACCAAAGCTAAGTTTAGCTAGGTATGGCAGGGAAATTGCTGCTTGCTGGCCCTACACTATAGCTAGTATTGCTGGGCGAATGCCCCAACAGGTGCAGTAAGTGCCTGTTGGACAACCGGGGAACAGGGCCATTAACCTTATGGAAGCCGAGTTAAGGGGCAGGTTGGTAGGCGAGGTTTAATCCCTAGCCACCTCATTACACGGTATAGTGGAGGTGGTGGGACTCGAACCCACACGACCGGGGAGTCACTGGAGTCACAATCCAGCGCGTCTGCCATTCCGCCACACCCCCACGATATCGGCGAGCGCAAAACGGCGGAGCCTCCTTATTCTGATGCTCCGCCGTTTTCTATTAGCAAATGACGTGCATTTGAACCCATCAACGGTTCAAGAGCACGTCGACAATCGCGCGTTAGCCAGTATCGATAACTATAATCACCTATACTCCCCTTGCGTTCACGTTTCACTGCAGCTTGGGGAGGTAGGCCCTCCCGTCGCTCGCCTTTGGCGATCCCAGCACTGACTCCCGCTAACTTTACGTTCGATTCCAGCCCCAATAGGCGCCTCACCTGCTCGTCGCTCAGGCCGTTAGGGTGTTGGTAAAGCGCAACAATAAAATTTTTACTGTATTCCCCACCCAAACCCCTAAAAAAGCGCCTAAATGCCTCATCTGTGGGCACCGGCACCGTTTCTATTTGTACGGCCTCGGCTTCCGGTGCCTTGTTGGTAGCCGTTTGAAGGTGACTTTCGCCCAATGCCTCAAGAGCAAAGTGCAAGTCCGCCGGATCCTTTACTTCAATCTCCAGTTTACCGCGTCTTATCACGATTGCAGCCATGATGCCCCTTTAAATTATATCAAGATAGAGTGTCACCACGACGTTGGTCTACTACAAATAGCTTTTGCAATATAGCAGACTGGAAGTGCTATATGCAAGGCCCATTGCATAGCGAGTCGCGGTTGACTGCTGCAATGCGCCATCAAGTTTGCTCGAGCCCAAAGGTGGCTCCGCTAATCGCGATGGCACTTAAACAGCACTTGCTGGGCGGTGCGGCTGCTGATGGGCGATGGAGATGCCCCATTCCTCTCTCCAATGCACTTCCGCTATAGGTAGGATTCGCACAGAGAGGTTTGCTTCTTGGCTTGTGATCCCCAAACCCGCCGGGGGGGGACACGGTTCGTTAGAGAAGCGTCTTGTGCACGGTATTGGAGCGGGCGGAGGTGGTGGGCTCCCGGTTTCATCAGTAAAAGACAACGCACTATTGGCATTCGGCTCATTTGCTTTGGCATGGCAGATTGATGTTACGAGGCAGAATTCCACACCCGCACCCACCCCCCCATGACATCCCCTCATTGACACCCCCAAACATATATTCTATTCTGGACTCAGAGCGCGCTGGGGACCGACCCCAAAAGGTCGGCCCCAGCTTTTCTTTTGCCGGCCACTCATAAGGAGGCCCCACGTTGAAAGCCCCCGGAATCAGGACCCCCATCAACCCCGAGTCGCACACCCAACTCCACGTACAGGCCATCTGCGTCCACTTCACAAATTTCACTGAATTAGCTACGAAGAAACTCGCACCAGCTACCGCCAGTGTGAAATGCATGAATCCCGCCACAGCCAGCCACCCGCCCAGTATCAACGAGCGGAAATGAGCGCAAATGAACGGGAAATTGAAAAATTTGATCCCCGTGGCCACCAAGCGCCCACCCCAAACCCGCGGCCCCTCAAGGACAACTGTCACACGAATTCAATACATTCGAATTGCTTCCCCAGCTACGCCTCAGCTACGGAGAAAGACAATTACGCGAGAAATTCGAGTATTTCCAGATACAAAAACATCATTCCCAGATACGACCAGTCTCGTGTTCCAGCTACGCAACAATTGCTCCGCGTCCTCCCCTCAGCTACGGATCCCTCAACATCGTCTCGAGTGCCTCGCCCTCCCGCGACGCCTGCCCTACGCCCCTTTCCATATCCTACCCTTTCCTTATCTAGAGAGCCTTTGTATCATGAACCCCTACCCACCCCACCAACAGGAGCACACCCCCTCATGACAATCATGGTCACCGGAGGCACCGGATTCATCGGTGCCCGCATCATCCGCAAGCTCCTCGAACGCGGCCAAGAGGTCGTCTCCTACGACCTCGCGCCCTCTCGTCCCACCCTCGATTCTGCAATGAACGCCGTCCCCTTCTACCGTGGCGACGTCACCGACATGGCCCAACTGATGGAGGCCGTCAACACCCACAAGGTCTCCCGCATCATCCACCTCGCCGCCCTGCTGCCCCCCGCCAGCGAAAACCGCCCCGGCCACAGTCTCCACGTCAACATCCAAGGCGCCAACAACGTCTTCGAGGTCGCCCGCTGGACCGGAATAAAGCGCGTCGTCTACGCCAGCTCCATCGCCGTCTACGGCGTCCAAGACACCTTCGGCCAGCGCTCCATCAACGAGGACGATCCCGCGAACCCGGTCAACGTCTACGGCATGACCAAGGCCGTCAACGACTTCGCGGCCGCCAAGTACATCGACATGTACGGCCTCGATCTCCGGGGCATCCGCATCTGCACCGTCTTCGGCCACGGCCGCTTCACCGGCATGACGGGCCTCATCGGCGGACTCCTCATGTCCAACCCCGCCGTCGGCAAGCCCATCGACATACCCTCCGACCCCTCCGAGCCCTCTCCCATGATTTACGTCGAAGACGCCGCCGAAATCTTCGTCCGCGCCATCCTCAGCGACTCCCTCCGCCACCCCGTCTACATCAGCGGAGGCCACCTCGCCACCTTGGGCGAAATGGTCGACATGGTCCGCGATTTCATACCCAACGCCCAGATAACCACCGGCACCCGCCCCGTCCCCCACGTCTATCTGGTCGACAACAGCCGCATGCTCGCCGACATCGGCTACGAAATGCCCCCCCTCCGCGACCGCGTCCTCGACCACATCAACGAAGCCCGCACCGAACTCGGCCTCGAGACGGTCCCCCGCAGGTAGCCTGGGGGGTAGCTCCCTTCACAGACCCCTGACAAGGGCCTATCTCGCCCTCCGCAGGAGAGGGTGAGGGTGAGGAGGATAGACCCCTTCGGATGAAGATCTTGGATTCCGGGCGGCCGGCTCGCCCAATAAACCAGGCCGTGGATTCCCGCCCCCGGGACCTTTGCTTAGGGAAACATATGCCAGCGTACCCAGCTAGGTACAGTATCAAGCGATAGCGGTTGACATTCCAGAAAAATGCTAGAGATAATAGTATGTGACGCCCCCAACCCCATTCTATTTGATCGTCGGCGCCATCCTCGGTGTGGTGGCAATAACACTGGCGGCTCTCCGTGCTTCCAGCGAGTATCAGTGGGTCGAGGCAACTGTTGAATTCGGTCAAAACGCGGGAGGTATCCTCTTCACTGGAATTACCATCGTATATCTCATATCAGAGGGGAGCACCGTGCTAGCAGAAAGATACAAGAAAGAGCGATACGAGAAGGGTCAACGCGATATGCTTGATCGCATGGTGAAGGACAAGAAGATCACGCCAGAAGAGAAGCGCGAATACGAGAGAGACCTCGAAGAACGTCGTAACAAATAGCTCCCATACACTGCCCCTCCTTATAGAAAGCTCCAGTGAGAGACATCCGGGGCTTTCTTCATAGGTCGCTTGTGAGCTACCCACACCAGCACGACACGCGGCGACACCCCACCCCCTGACACCCGCCCGTTGACAACGTCCACCCTATTCACTAACCTTAAAACAGGCTGGGGACTGACCCCTCGAGGGTGCCCCAGCCTGTCTTTTTCCGAGGCCGCGGACCAAGGGTCATGGACAGAAAGAGAAGGAAAGACAACAAGGTATGTCACAGTGTGCCGTAGCTGACTCAGCTAGGAACATGTCACAAATGTCACACGCTACAGATACAAAAGAGCTTTTCGCAGATACGAATGGTGTGCCATCCCAGCTACGATAAGACCACGAAAAAGCCCCACAATGCCACAGAACTCTGGCAATCAGCGCCGATGAGCCGCAAACAGCGCCCGCAGACAGCCATAGGAAGGAGCCTTCCATGAGCATCAGGATCGGCTACATGCCGGGGGCCTTCCCCCAAGAGAACCAAGGCCGCCAGTTCTTCCGCGACCTAGTCGAGGTCGGCGACCGCTACGGCTACGACTCCATCTGGTTCTCCGACCGCGTCGTCACCGAGCGCTACGCCCCCGAACCCATGATCGCCATGTCCATGGTCGCCGCCTACTCCGAAAAAATGAAGTTCGGCACCGCCGTCACCCAGCTCCCCCTGCGCAACCCCGTCGTCCTAGCCAAAGAAATGGCCACCTTGGATCATTTCTCCAACGGGCGCTTCCTCCCCGCCGTCGGCCTCGGCCAAGAGGACCCCAGGGAGTACGAGGCCTGTGGCGTGTCCAAGGAAGACCGCGGCCGTCGCTGCGACGAGGCCATGGCAGTGATGCGTCGCCTCTGGAGCGAGGACTTCGTCACCCACCACGGTGAGTTCTTCACCCTCAACGAAGTCAGCATCACCCCCAAACCAGTGCAGCAGCCCCTCATGCCCCTGTGGGTCGGAGGCCGCAGCAAGGCAGCCGCCCGTCGCGTAGGCCGCCTCGCCGACGGCTGGCTGGTTTCAGCAGCCACCCCCCAAGAGGTGCGAGAGGGCGTCGACATCGTCTTCGCCACGGCAGCCGAACTGGGCCGCGAGGTGGACGACGACCACATCGGGGCACTGTTGGGCTTTTACATCGCGCCGACCACCGAGGAGGCCGCCGAGGCAGGCGAACCCTACATCACCCGTGCCCGCCCCGATGCCCACTTCACCGAATACAGCGCGTTGGGCACCCCCGACGAGGTAGCCGACACCCTCCAACGCTACCTCGACGCTGGCGCCTCCAAATTCGTAGCCCGCCCTCTCTGCCCCCCCGACCAAGCCATCCAACAACTCGAACTCCTAGGCCAAGAAGTCCTCCCCCGCTTCCACAAAAAATAGAGGCGCGAAAGCACTCGCAATAGACGCTCCGGCATTGCTAAAGTAGCTTCGCAATAAAAGCGTCAGCAGTCAGAATGGCCGCCCACGCCCTCCGGTTTCTGTTGGCAGTGGTCGTGCTCTACTTGGGGCTAAGTGTGGGACTGCAGTTCACCCCCACCCTAGGCACACTTCTCTGGCTCGCCGCCGCCGGACTGGTCGCACTGAACCTGTTCTGGATTCTTCGGTCGCGCCGCTGACAGCGTTCCACCCTTACCCGAGAGGTACAAATTAAAGCCGCTTCCCATCAAGAGAAGCGGCTTTTAGCGCCTCACCGGCAAACCGCCGGGTCATCGGCTTGTCTTATGGGCCCTTGGGGCGATGGTAAACATTTGCCTGGGCCCGACCGGCGGACTAGACGTTCCCGCCGGCACTATTGGGAACGTTTTAACCGATGTCACACCTCGACAGATGCTTACCATCGCCCCGTTGACCTAAATTATGTTTCATATAGATCACCTCCTTCCATTTCTCGCCCCGCAGGACAAGAAACCCTCGTGCCAGAGTCCCGCAACCCAGCGAGCTGAGCTATGCTAGCCTTGCGCTGGCGGATTTGTCAATAGCAATGGTCAACTCAGATGTCAGGGGCTCTCAGGCTACATTTGACTCATCGCTGATGAGTCAAATAGACTACACCATGGGTGTCGACAGGTCACAAGTTGTTGTAACATCATAGATTCTATTCATCGGAAGGACGGCATGACCTCCCCGACGACGCGCTCCCCCGCCTCTGTGACAACCAAACGCCTCCAAGTCCTGCTAGACGAGCACGAGTACATAGAGATTCAATACATCGCGCGAAGGCAACGAATGACTGTTGCCGAATGGGTCCGTCAAGCTCTCCGCAAGGCCAAAGATGAACACCCCCGCACCATCGAGGCCAAGCTGCGCGCCATCGCAGAAGCATCGATGCATGAGCATCCCACAGCCGATATAGATGTGATGCTTCAGGAAATCGACGCGGGACGGTTTCCTGATTGATCTTCGTCGACTCCAACGTTCCCATGTACCTTGTAGGGGCTTGGCATCCCAACAAGGATCGTGCCCTAGCCTTGGTCACTCGATTGGTACAGGATGGGGAGCAGCTCGTGACTAGTGCTGAAGTCTGTCAGGAAATCCTCCACCGATATTCGGCTATGCATCGGCTTCAAGCCGCCGAGGACGCTTTCCGAGTCCTAGGCACAATTGCCGACGAGATTCTAACCTTCGGCATGTCCGAAGTGCGCGAGGCTATGTTGGTACTCAGGGATGTGGACGGCCTCTCTGCACGGGACGCGTTGCACGTGGCAGTGATGCGGAAGGCCGGAGTTAGCCGCATCCTGAGTTTCGACCGTAGCTTCGATGATTGCCATGGCATAGAGCGCGTGTATTGAACGTGATCTTGCGCCCAGCGACCACTGTACGTTAGCTGCTGTCGTCACCTCACGAAGGAGAACACACCGTGCCCACACCTATTACCATACCCCAAAACATCCTAGAAGCCGTCTACCGCGAGGCCCGGGCCTCCTTCCCGTACGAGTGCTGCGGGTGGTTGGTGGGTCCACGAGATGGTGGAGCAGTGGAGGCAGTGCGCCGGTGCGACAACGTCCAGACTGCGGGTGGGCATCCCATAGCTGCTGAGCGGGGCGCGGAGACAGCCTACGTGTTCGGAGCGGCGGACCTGCTGGAGTTAAACCGCACTCTCGACGGCGATAACCCTCCGCGAATCATCTACCACTCCCACCCCAACGGCCAAGCCTACTTCTCCCCCACCGACCAGCAGGTGGCGCGCGACCCTTGGGGCGAGGGGCCAGCCTACCCGGTGCAGCAGTTGGTGGTGGGACTAGACGGTGAGCGGGTCGTGGAGGCGGTGCTTTTCGACTGGTCCGGCGAAGAGGGGCAGTTCGTGGCCATCGACAGTTTTCCGGGGAAGGTAATCTAGACGGCTTTCTAGGGACAAGGACCTAGCTCACCCGCTGCTCCAAGGCGTATATGACGTAGAGGCCGCCCAGATATATGGCGCACATCAACGCTGAGCTAGGCATCGGCGGGAGCAGCCCTTTCCCTTGCCGCCGAAGCGTGAACTGGGCCATACCGATGGCCATCATTATCACTGCCAACCCTCCAGCTACTACTAGGGAGGAATCCGGGCTGGAAGCATTCAATAACGCCCCTCCTCCGTAGAAGGGGTCGGCTACAGCCAGAATCAGGATGTTGAACGCGCAACTCCCATAGACGTTTCCCGCAGCCAGGTCCATGGCCCCGATCCTTACCGACGCGATGGTGACTGTGGCTTCAGGCAGTGTGGTCACCAAGGCCACGGCCACCACTCCCACGAATCCGGCTCCCAATCCCGTGATGTCGGCGATCTGGTCGGCACTATATGCCATCCAGTAGGCCGCGAGAATTACCCCGACGCCAGCTAGCCCAAAATATGTCCATGTGCGCCTCAGGGTAAGGCCTGGTGCGTTATCCTCATCGTCTCCCTCGTCCTGAGGGCGCTTGGAGTAGACCAGCCTCATGCCAGCCACATAGAGCAGGAGGATGATGGGCGTCGCGACTCCTATGTGAGCGATGGCGCCGCTCGGGCCAAACGCAGCGAGAATGGCAGCAAAACCGGTAAGGCATATCCCCACGACAGCGAGGTAGCCGTGTTCCCGTGCCACCGCCTCGAAGAACCGGCGCGCTCCAAAGACCAAGGCCACAGCAGCCATGGTGAACATGTTCACCATGTTCGCGCCAAAGACGTTGCCCATAACCAATTCCGGGGAATCCAAGAGCGCGGCGGATGCGCCGGTCACCAGCTCCGGTAACGACGTAGCCCCCGCCAGCAAGAGAGTACCGACCCACAGGCGTCCCCAGCCCGTCTTGATGGCCAGCAGGTCGCCGTATTTGGCCAACTGCGTGCCACAGAAGACCACCACGGCCGCGGTGCCCGAGAAGAGAAGGATCGCCGGAAGGAGGTCCATCAGCGCAAACCCATCATTGGGCAACTCATGGCTGCCAAACTGACGGCCGGTAAACTCACAGCAGAAGGCACGGACCGATCAAACAGCGGGGCGTGGACGGTGTGCGAGATGCTATGCCAAGGCATCGAGGATACGAGCACCCATGTCTTCCGTGCCAAGGGCTCCATCGGTTTGTGAGGCGAGGTCGGGGGTGCGATAGCCGTCCTGCAACACCCTCTCTACAGCTGCCTCCACCATGGCCCCTTCTTCGGCCAAGCCCAAGGAGTAGCGCAGCATGAGGGCGACGCTGAGGATCGTCGCGATGGGGTTGGCGATGCCCTGACCGGCGATATCGGGGGCCGAACCGTGGATAGGCTCATACATCCCCATGGTTGTGGCGCCGGTGACGGGCACGCCTGCCAAGCTGGCAGATGGCAGCAGGCCCATGGATGCGGAGAGAACGGCCGCCTCATCGGTCAGGATGTCGCCAAAGGTGTTCTCGGCCACAATGACATCGAACCGTGTGGGGCGTTGCACCAACTGCATGGCGCACGTGTCCACCAACATGTGCTCCAAGGTCACGTCGGGGTATTCTGCCGCCATGTCGGTGGCGATGCGACGCCACAGACGCGAGGTCTCCAGCACGTTGGCCTTGTCGACGGAGCAGAGGTGCTTGCGACGCTCGCGAGCGGACTCGAAGCCCACACGCAATACGCGCTCGATCTCCGCCTCAGAGTAGCGCATGGTATCTACGGCACTCCAACCGCGCTTCGTCTGCTTCCGTCCTCGGGGCTTGCCGTAGTAGATGCCGCCGGTCAGCTCCCTCACCACAAGCACGTCCACGCCCTCAAGGACACTGGGCTTGAGGACACTGGCATCCACCAGAGCAGGGAACACCTTGACCGGGCGGAGGTTGGCAAAGAGACCCAGCCGTTTCCGCAGGGCTAGCAGACCATCTTCAGGGCGGGTGGCGGCTTGAGGGTCGTCCCACTTGGGGCCGCCTACGGAGCCGAACAGAATGGCGTCGGCCCCTGCAGCCACCTCCAAATCTTCATCCCTGAGCGCCGTTCCATGGCGGTCGATGGAAATGCCGCCCACATCGTGGTACGACAGGTCGAAGCTGTGTCCGGAGGCTTTGCCCACAGCCTGCAGCACAGCGACGCCTTGGGCGACCACCTCTGGGCCGATGCCGTCGCCAGGCATCACCACAATCCTGAAGTCCATGAACCGTTCCTCTGCCTAGTCTCCGCCCAATATCCGCATATCGCCAGCCGGGGCAGTTGTTAGTATAGTGGCAGTCACGCCTTGAATAAAGGCGGCCCACATCGTAGACCGGGTAAAGTTACCTCTCATCGCCAGTACACCTAGACAGAGCACATAGAGGGCTGGAGCATGCAACTCCGTTGAACGTCATCTTCGACCGCGGCATCTATCTTGCCGACTTGGACGCTTGGCTGGATGGCCGAGTGAAACGGGCCCAAGGATTCATCTCTCATGCCCACTCGGACCATGTGGCGCGTCACACCTCGGCGGTGCTCACTCCCTCCACGCGGTTGCTATTGGGGCCGCTCTTGAAGAAGAGCGAGTGCCGGACCTTGGAGTACCACGAGCCGCTGCGCACCTCAAACTACACCATGACCCTGTTTCCGGCAGGGCATTGCCTCGGTTCGGCCCAAGCCCTCATCACCTCGTCGGCCACTGGGGAGCGCGTCCTTTACACCGGCGATCTCAAACTGCGACCCAACGCCATGGCAGAACCAGCTGAAGTCGTCCCTTGCGACACTCTGATTATCGAATCGACCTATGGCAGGCCCGATTGCCGGTTTCCACCGGAAGAAGAAGTGTTGGAGCAGTGCTTCTCCACCTTGCGGTCATGGCTGGAAGCAGGCTACACCCCAGTGGTGGTGGCCCATCGCACGGGCAAGGCCCAAGAGCTCCTGCATCACCTTCTAAATGCAGGGTTCGAGATGGCCTTGGAGCCATCCACTTGGGAGGTCACGCAACGCTACCAAGATGCGGGAGTCTCGTTTCCCGCAGAATTCCGCATACTGGAGAACGGCGCAAAAGACGGGGAAGTGGTGTTGCGGCCGCCAGGACGCAAAAAGGGTGTGGAAGGCGACTCGCCACGCGCCCGTACCATGGCCCTCACCGGCTGGGCGGTAGACCCGTCCTTACGCTATCGTTCCGGGGCTGCCACCTCACTGCCCTTCAGCGACCATGCCGACTTCGACGACTTGGTGTCCTACGTCGAAGCAGTGAACCCGAAGCGGGTGTTCACAGTTTACGGCTTCCCACACCTAGCGGCCCACCTGCGCCACCTCGGCTACGACGCCACTCATCTGGATGGCCCTGCGCCGCAGAAGCAGCTGAGCCTCTTCTGAGCCGTAGGGTGCTACTGGCGGAACCCAGCAAGTCTAGCTGGTGCCCTTGTTCAGCAAGTCCGTCACCGCCTCCAAGAAGCGTCCTGCGTTGGACACCATCTCCCGGGCAACTGATGGGTCTACGGAGTCCGGTCCGTAGTCGGCGCTGACCCTCGGCTCAAAACCTTCTGCAAACGACGCATGCAATTCGGCTGGAAACTGACCCATGTGGACAAACTGGTAACCAAAGGCCGCTATTACGCCGCTGTGACGAGAGCGAAAAATGCCCAGTGAGGCCAGCGAGGCTTGGGCCGCGTTGAACATGGCGTAGTAACCACGAGAGGTTGCATCGTCAAACATCTCCTGTTGCAATAGGAATTCTGCCGCCTTCAGGGTGTTGGCGGCCTGCTCCAGGAGCTTGTCCACAACCTCAGGTTGGTCCTCAGGAGTCACGAACCACCCCTCCCGTCGCACGTTGAAGTAGATTGGGGCGCTGCCAGTCCGGTACTGCGTCTCAGTGAGGACAACTGGCTGCACGTCGATCTCGCACTGCCCATAGAGGTCATAGACGATAGCCCATACGCGGCGTCTCTCAGCTTTGGGGTCCATGGAGTCGTCCAGGAGTACCATGACATCGATATCAGAGTCGGCGCCCCACTCCCCCCGGGCTAGGGAGCCAAAGATGATCATGCCCTTGAAGCCGTCTCCCAAGCTCTCCCTGACGAGACGACGAAAAGCATAGACCGCCTTCCAAGGGCTGGTCAGTAGGTACGCTTCAGTAGCAGTTGTTTCAACCATGGTCTTCCAGTGTACCTGCCGGCTGCGGTCGGTGACCACCGCCCCCGGCACCATGTCCATGGATACTACGTATTGGGCCGTAGTTGCTGCGCCATCTCGGCAATGGTTGGGCGGAGGGGGGCCATGTAGGTGCGATACTCTTCCATCATCTCCGGGCTAGAGGAGGACAGGAAGTGTGGGTAGGTCAGCAGGTCGTCCTGCTTGAGCCTGCGCCCGTCCACCACCTCGCCGAGAAATACCTCGCGGTCGCCAGCGTCCATGTGATTGACGACTCGACACTCCAAGTAGGCGACTGCCGAGTCCAACAATGGGCTTCCAGTGACACCGATAGAGTGAGGCAGCGGGGCCAGCTTGTCACGCTCGCGTCCGGATGAGGTTGCCAGCCAGCGCACCAAGTCCAAGTCGTCCTTGGATATCAGGTGGACGGCAAAGGCTTGGGACTCCTGCACCAGTTCGTAGGAGTAGTTGAGTTTCATCATCTGCACCGTGAGGCGCATGGGATTGGGTGGAGCGAAGGAGGCGCAGGTAACCGAGCTGGCGATAAAGGCATTCTTGCGCCCGCCCGATGCCACGGTCACCGCAGTGATGGGCGACCAGAGGGAAAAGAGAACGTCTTGAGCAAACCCTTCATCCATTGCCATTTTGATCTCCTTTCCTGCCAATGCCAGGCCGCACGGGACTGTTGCTGGCGCTTAGTGTAGTCCTTGGGGATGGACATTGACGAGGCCGCGGCCCTTAATACATAGTGGCAGCGGAGCTACCGTATCCCCACGCTGGTATTCAGCGCACCTTACCGCCGACCGACACGTCCCAAACCATCCCACCACGGGAGTGAAACGACCATGACGATGCCAACCACCCCCAACGGCAGTCCCACTCGACAACTGGCCAACTTCGTTTCCAAGCTGAAATACGAGGACCTGCCGTCGGAAGCCATCGCCGTGCTGAAGATGCTGTGCCTCGATACAGTGGGCACCGCATTGGCAGGCACCACGTTGGGCCCGGGATGCGACGAAGTCCGACGGGTCGTGCGGGATGCCGGTGGAGTTGAGGAATGCACGGTGATTGGCTACGGGGTGAAAGCCCCAGCCCTGACGGCGGCCTTTGCCAACGGGGCAACGGCTCACGCCCTTAACTACGACGCCTTGGGTGGCGAAGGCGGTCACCTTGGGGTATCCACGCTGCCTGCTCCCTTGGCCGCAGCCGAGCGACATGGTGGCGTATCAGGCAGGGAGCTTCTGGCAGCGATGGGAGCCGCCGCGGAAGTGACGGCCCGTCTGGCAGGCGCCCTCTTCAGGGCCAATGTGAAGGCGAACGAGACCTTCCTGGAAGGCCAACTCCTAGGGTATTTCGGCGCGGCAGCCGGTGCCAGCAGAATCATGGGTCTCTCTGCGCAAGAGACTCATAGCGCCTTGGGAGCAGCCCTGATGCAGGCAGGCGGTACCATGCAGGTGGTGTTCGACGGCGACCCGCCAGCCAAGGCAATCTATGGCGGGTTCGCCAACTTAGGGGGCATTATGGCCGCCCTACTGGCCCAGCAGGGTTTGGGAGCCGAGGTCAGGGTCATCGACGGACAGGCCGGTCTCTACGGCATGTTCTACCGTGGGACCTACGACCACGGGGCCATAACCGACGATCTCGGCAAGGAGTTTGATCTTCTGAAGGCCAGGTTCAAGCCATGGCCCACCAGCGGTATCGTTCATCCCTTCATAGAGGCGGCATGTACGTTGGCCCAGCGTCACCAGCTACGGCGAGAAGACATCGCCAGCGTGATGGTGCGCAGCAACGACCACTTCATGAACTGGGTCGAGCCACAGGCAGAGCGCCAGAAGCCACCGAACGCCGCCTCGGCCGCCAACAGCGTGCAGTTCGCCGTGGGTAAGGCCCTCGCCCACCAATCGGTTGGACTGGCCGACTTCACTACCCAAGGGTTGGAAGACAGCGAGGCTCTGGCCATCGCCGCGTTGACCAGATATGAAGTGGATGATTCGATGAGCGGCCTAACGGGGCAAGTGGAGATCACCACACGCTCCGGCGAGACCCTGTCGGAAACGGTACCGGTGCCTCTGGGCCACCCGGACCGCCCCCTCTCCTTGGAGCAGATCGTCGCCAAACTGCGGGATTGCACCAGCCACTCCGCCCGCCCCATACGCGGGGATGCACTGGAGCAACTGGTGGAGCGAGTCGACAAGCTGGAGGAAGTGGCCGATGTGCGAGTTCTTGCGGACTTGGTGCGAGGAGACTAGCAACCCGAGACGCTAGAGGATGAACGAGAGGTTGGTGATCGGGAGGTGGCGGTTGATGAGGACCACCTTCTTCAGTGCGATCCGCCAACCGTCCTGATAGCGCAGCCGGTACTCGCACTTGGAGGCCAAGGCCCTCTGGTCGCCCAGCCCCAACTGCAGGTGGTCGCCGGTCCTGATTTCGTGCACCACAAGGTTGCAACGCACTAGAGCCTCGTCCTGTCCCTCCTCGTGCCAGACCTGAACGTTGGTCACTTGGTGTACGGTGCGGGATGGTGGCATCTGCGCGAAGTTGCGCTCGTGCAGCAGGTGGTTGATACGAAGTTCGCGTAAGGCGTCGTCGTCGTAGAGGATGGATGTCTCCCGATGAGGGTCCGAATCCTCCACAACAGGTATCCAGTAGATGCCACCCTCGCTGAAGAGCTCCAACCATTGGGCAAAGTGACGCTCATCAATCAGGCGGGCTTCCTCGAAAAGGAAGTCCTCCGCTTCTTGACGAGTGAGCCTAGTCGGGGGTGCCATCGGGCTGGGCGCCCCTTCTAACAGCCCTGAAGCTCATTGCCGGACATCACCTGCTGCCAAGCGCGGTAGAAGGCCCGTTGTGGGGTCTCATCGGAGTGTTGCCCCACACGCTCACCAGAGGGCAACACCTCCTCCATTTCGATGCCCCGGCACAGTTCCAGCCAGTCCATGTCAGCATGAAGTCCTGTCTGATTGGCCGCGAACATTTCCAAGTCAGCGGGGTTCACCATGCCGGTGGTGCTGAGTTGTCGTGTGACCTCGTAAAGGCGTCGAGCGTTGAACTCCTCGGGCACGCCTCCCAACCTGAACGGGTGCGAGGAAATCTCGGTCTCCTCCAAGGAGATAGGCTGGACGACGCGTACCAAGTCGTCGAACAGGTAGACATTGGGGAATATGAAGAGGTGGCGGGCGCTCAACACTTCCCGGGCCCGCTCATCGCCATGGCGCTCCGTGAGTTTAGCCATGTAGTCGTCGAACATATCAGGCAGACTCCGTGCACTGCCCCGGCCCTCGGAATAGCCCCCCTCCAGTGTGGAGTGGCCGCCCGGGAAGCCTCGCGTCGTACCATCGGTCTTGATGGAAGGACGGTCCAAGTAGCGGAATACGCCTCCCTTGGCGAAGGAATCGAAGGCCGACTGGTGGACGAAAGAAGCGTGATAGCCGTCAACGCCATTCTCCGCTTGGAACTTCCAGTTGCCGGAGTAGCCATAACGGTGGGGTAGAAGCAATGTGTTGCTTCCCTCCAGGCTGCGGTCCGCCCAGTAGTCGATCTGATGCTTGATCCCGGCGAGGTGGTCATCCAAATCGGGAACATTGGCATTGAGACTGGCGAAGATCAGTCCTTGGTATGATCCCACCTTGGCCGCCTTGAGCAGATCCAGCCCATCCCCAAATCCCTTGGGGTAGCGAGTTCGGTCGGCAACACCCAGCAACTCGCCGGTATTGGCATACGTCCAAGAGTGGTAGGGGCAGCGGAAGTTGAAAGAGTTGCCCATCTGCTCGCGGCAGATGGCATTGGCCCGGTGACGGCATACGTTGAGCAACACGTTGACCTCGTGCTTGGGGCCACGGGTCACGATGACGGGCTGGGTGCCTATGCGCCTGGTGAGGTAGTCGCCGGGACTGGCGATCTCGCTCTCGTGGGCCACGTATACCCAGCCGTTCTCGAAGATATCGTGCAGTTCCTGCTGGAAGATGTCCGGGTCGGTGTAGACGTTGGAATGCACGTGGAAGTCGGTAGGTCCTTCTTGTACGAGATCGGTGACCGATGCCGGTGTGAACTTCGCGTTAGCTACCACGTCACTCTCCTCAGGTGTGCCGGGTAAACATCACGGGCGAGCCCGGCAGGATAGGGTATTGCCCTAGTTGGGCTTGTACTGCCAAGGGATTGGTTTGTCAAGTGCGTCGCCAACTCCTCGGCCTACGGTAGCGTGGGGCCCGCTTCAGCCTGAGAGATACGCAGCGCACCTACAAGCTCGACTATGAACAAGAGTGCTCATGCCTTTGCCGCGTTTTCAAATTTTTTATAGCCATGACCCAACGCGTTATGTTATACAGAAAAATCCCAAAGGAACGACTCGTTGGCAACAAGTATAGAGGTGACGTAACAGTTTTGGTCGTATTTTAAGAATTGGCCTGAAAAAGTATTGACAATAACTTGGGCATCCCTATACTCGACATATCGATTTCCTTCGTTCGGGGATTACGGCCCCTCCCAAATCACAGGAGAGAGAGGGCAGAGTTATGGAAGCTAGACGAATCACTATGCTCAGTGACGGCATCATCAAGATGGATGCTGGCGTCATGTTCGGGCGCATAGCCAAGTCGGAATGGGAAGACCAGGTCTCGACAGACCGGAGGAACAGGTTAACGATGGGGTTGAACTGTGTGCTGGCACAGGTCGGCAGCCACAATGTGCTGATCGACACCGGAGTCGGCCACAAAGACCCGGACGGCCGCAGGGACCAGTACGGCCTAGTACCCAGTCGGCTACTCAAAGACCTACGTGCTATGGGCCTCTCCCCCAAGGATATCGATACCGTTGTTCTCTCCCGGTTAGACTTCGACCATTGTGGCGGCTGCACCAGGCTGGACCGCGCTGGCAATTTCCTCCCTACCTTCAGCCGGGCCACCTACTACATTCAGCAGACCTGCTACGAGGACGCACTGAACCCCGACGAGCGCTTCTTCGACATGTATCGCGAAGAGGACTTTCTACCAATCCAAGAGCGGGGGCAGTTTGCAATGCTCAATGGCGACTGCGAAATACTGCCGGGAGTCGAAGTGAAGGTCGCTGGCGGTCCCTGCCGCGGCCATCAGATCGTATACCTCACTCTGGGCGGCGAACGGGCTTGCTATCTCGGCGACTTGGTCCCCACACCTTTCCATCTGGACCTAGCCTGCATCCCTGCCTTCGACCGGTACCCAGAGATCACGCTGCAGACCCGAAAGGAAGTGTTGAACCAAGCGGAAGAGGAGGGTCTGCTGCTGCTCTTCGCCCACGGTGGACCAGAAGAGCGGGCCGGCTACCTAGAGAGACGCAATGGGCGTCGCCGCTTCCGGCCGGTGGGCGTGGCCGAGCCACCCAAAGTGGCCTAGTCAACCTCCATACCGTCGTCGACCAACGAGACGCAAACCGCGTCAGGGCCCGCCTCTAGGAGGCGGGCCTTTGTTATGGTGTTCGTCAAGTCACGTTGGCTTACAGTCGTCACCCTAAGATAGCTGTCGGTAAGCCCGCTAAATCGCCAACCACTAACTTGCTCGGCTGTGGCGCGTTCCCACAGAACGGAGCGCACCTGTCCCACACATGAATCAGCGTAGGCCGTGCGGGATTCCTCGGCTACCGCCAGCATCGCACCCATGCGGGCCCGCTTGACGGTCTCGTCCACGTGGGCTTGGAAGTGGGCCGCGCTTGTGCCCGGCCTCCGGGAGTAGGGAAAGACGTGTGTGGAGGCAAAGGCCATTTCCCTGACAAAGTCCAGCCCTCGCTCGAAGTCGCTCTCCGTCTCGCCGGGGAACCCGACAATCACATCCGAGGTCACAGATGACACGGGAAGAGCGGAGCGTATTCGCCCCACTGCCTCCGAAAACATATCCGTGGAGTAGCGTCGTCTCATTCGCTGCAACACTGGGTCGGCCCCGCTCTGCATTGGGACGTGAAAATGTGGGCAGAGGCGTGGGTCCTGCCATAGCTCCAATAGCTCAGGGCCCATCTCCTGGGGTTGGAGCGACGATACCCTCAGCCGCGGAATAGTCGTCTGGGCAAGTAGCGTCCCGATCAGACGCATCAGGGTCTGGCCTTCGAGATCGAAGCCGTAGGAGCCCAGTTGGGTGCCGGTCAGGACCACCTCGCGATAGCCCTCCGACTCCAGAGACTGCACCTGCTTCACCAATTCAGCAGGCGGGATACTACGTTCCCGGCCACGTACCTTGGGCACGATGCAGTAGGCGCAGACTTGGTTGCATCCTTCCTGGATTTTCACCATAGCCCGGGACCGGGCTGGTTGGTAGGGCAGGAGTTCGTCAGCTGCAACATACTCAGCAGGCTCTGCGAGGTCACCCCGCACTTGCCGCACCCTGTTCACTAAGCCAAGTTTCTCGCTGTTGCCCAGCACCAAGTCCACACCCTGCACAGATGCGAGCACCGCCGGATCGCGTTGCGCGTAGCAGCCTGTGGCGATCACGGTGGCATTGGGATTGCGCCTGTGGGCCGATCGTAGCGCCTGCCTCGCCTTGCTGTCGGCCACATGGGTGACGGTGCAGGTATTGACCACGTACACATCAGCCGATTGATACGTCGATACCAGCCGGTAGCCCGCTTCCTGAAAGCCCCGGGCCAAAGTCTCGCTGTCGGCTTGGTTCAGCTTGCAGCCGTGAGTCTCCACAGCCACTGTGCCCCGAAAGCGCGGGTTTTCCGCTTCTTGTTGTACGGAGTCTTCGGGCCGGGCTTCAGCAGTCAACACTCTGCCCGTCCTGCCCCTCGTCGTCAGTGGGAAGCAGGCGCCATAGCCGTTGCACGGCGGCAGCCACCTCCTCCACATCCATCACCAATCGGCGGGTGTTCTCCCTCGGAGAGTCGTGTAGTCGGTCGAACATGGTGGCATAGCCGGATAGCCTGGTGAAGGCGTCGCGGATGCGCCTGTCCTTCATTTGCTGGCCCAAGGAGCGCGTGTACTCCTCGACTTCAGCGTTGTCCTGCAGAGGTTCGCCGCAACTCCACGCCACAGCTTTGACCGCGGCCACTACACTCCCCCACAGCAAATCTTCCGCTGGTTTCCAGCGTCCACAGGCGACCTCAACCATGGCGTTGTCGATATAGCGCCGGCTGAGGGCATGGTAGCGCTTTACCTGGCGATCAATGTCAGAGGATGACGGTCCAGCTTGTTCCATGAGTACTCATATTGTAGCATCCAAACAACTCGTAGCTACCTTGTGCTCTCCGGTGTACCTTCTGTTATAACCTCTGTCTGTTGTACCCTCTGTCGGAAATGACCATCTACGACATCACTCGTCCCCTGTCCACCGAGACTGCAACCTATCCCGGCGATCCGCCTTTCGCGATCACCACGCATGCCTCTATGGATCGAGGCGACCCCTTCGAGCTCACCTCCATTGCCATGAGTTCGCACCTGGGTACCCACGTAGATGCCTGTAGGCATTTCGTGTCGGGGGGTCCCAGTGTAGACCGCATTCTCTTGGAGACACTGGTGGGCCCAGCAACGGTGCGCCACCTCGAGGGGACGGGGCCGGTTGGTGTTGAGGCCCTGCAGCGCGCAGATATCCCAGATGGCACCCACCGTCTCTTGCTGAGAATTGGCCCTCGGTGTATCACTCTTGAAGCAGCAGCGTGGTTGTCTGAGCGGGGCGTGAAGCTGGTGGGAGTGGACACCCTCTCCATAGACCCGATCGAAAACGGGAACTTCCCGGCCCACCGTCTGCTTTTATCGGCAGGCATTGTAGTAGTGGAGTCCCTTGACTTGGCGTCGGTGCCCGAAAGAGACTACACCCTGTATTGCCTGCCGTTGAAGGTGGTTGGAGCGGAAGCTGCCCCCGCTAGGGCGATACTGGTTTCTTGAGAGAGTGTTCCAGAAGTATGAGCAACGGCTTGTTGACACGTAGGTGTGTTGTATAATCGCATGAGTGGTCAAAAGCCACCTGCCGACTTCCAAGGTAAACGTAACCTAGAAGCAGCAAGAGCGGAGTGTCGATGAGCAGCAAGATCAAGCGCGTAACACTGTTGCAGCCAGAATCGGCTGGGGGCAACTTTGAGTACATTGCCATCCCGCGACAGGGCCTTCTCTTCCTTTCCGGCGCCCTCAAGCAGTGGGAGGGCCCGTTCCTCTACGACCGTGAGGTCTGGTTCGAGTCGCGCTCTGGCCAAATCGACCCTGACAAGGACTTGGAGGGTGTCGACATCCTCATGGTCAGCGCCCTGATAAACGAGGCACCCCGGGGGTATGAGGTCGCGAGGCTAGCCAAGGAAGCCCACCCCGACCTCATTACCATTGGCGGCGGGCCCCAGATGAGCCCCCTGCCCCGCGAGGCCATGGAGTTGGGCAAGTTCGATGTCATCGTAAACCGCGAGGGCGAAGACATTGTTGCCCAACTGTGCGACGTGATGCTCAGCCTCAGGGGCTCGGAGCGCGACAAGGCTCTGTCCAACATCCCCGGAATCTCTTACGTGTCCGATGGCCAGTTGGTGCAAACCCTCCGCCGCGGGCTCGTATCACCCGACTTCGTGGAGTTGCCCGACTTCCATGCCATACGTGACCTGAATCCCACGAACCCGATGGCCGGCGGGGTACTGGAGACGGTGCGGGGCTGCACTGAGAAGTGCACCTACTGCCAAGTCATCCAACAGTTCCTCGGCTACCGCATGGTGAACAGGGAGACGGAAATCAAACGCCTGCACCAGTTGCAGGAGCTGGCCGCCGACGGCCTGATCCACTCCCGCAACGGCCGCTTCGCCGTCTTCGTGTCCGACGACCTGCACCCGCCCCCGCTGCGGGCCACCAAGTACCGCAACGAGAGGCTGGAGCGCATCAAGGCTTGGAAGGGGCATTCCGACGGCATGGCCTTGGTGTGCCAAGCTCGCGCCGAAGTGGGCCAAGACCCTGAGCTCGCCCACGCCCTGCGGGAAATCGGCATGGGCATGCTCTACCTAGGAGTAGAGTCGGACAACGTGGCGAACCTAGAGGCAGTGCGCAAGCGCCAAGAGCCCGGGCAGATGTTCAAGGATCTGGAAACCCTGAACTCCATGGGCTTCAGCGTGGTGGCCATGACCATCATCGGCCTGCCTTTCGACACCGAAGAGAGCATCATGGACATGGCTGAGTGGGTCACCCAAATCAGCCGCTACCAGACGGCCAACCTGCTGACGCCCCTGCCCGCCACTTCGAACTGGACCGACCTGACCCCCTTGGACGAGAATGGCAACATCCTTGAGGAAGGGGCGGTTCGCCCCTACCACCTGTACACCGGCGAGCAATTCGTACACTTGGATGAGCGCTGGACCTTGCAGCAGTCCCAAGCCCTGTTCCAACGGTACTACGCCAAGTTGAACCCGGTGGACCGGTTCTACGGACGCATATTCAGCATGATGCAGAACTACAAGGGGTTTGCCGGGCAACGGGAATTCTCTTCCAGCATCTCCGCCCGCATCGGCGAGTTGAAGGAGGCCCTCAATCGCCTCTCCGAGTCCACGCGCAAGGAAATCGGCGATGCCATTGCCATTCGCGTCAACGACGTAGGCGGGGCCCTGAGTAGCCTGTCCGACCAAGCCATGGCCGAGCTACAGCAGACGATTTCTGAGCAGGTCGGATACATGACCGAGACCTTGGATGACCTGACGCAATCCTCGCGGGCCATCTCGACGGCTGTATCCCTGCGTATGAACGAGATGAGCGAGGCTCTGCGGTCTCTGTCTACTTCTTCTCCCATGACCTCAGCCTTGGCGGACGAATAGGCGATGTCGCAGCAGTCCCCTACAGGGGGCGGCCGGGTCTTCGTCACCGGGCTTGGAGTGGTCAGCCCCCTCGGCCTCGGCACTCAGGCCACTTGGGACGCCCTCCTGTGTGGAACATCGGGTGTCGACAGTATCTCGGCCTTTGACGCCGAGAGCTTCGATACCCATTTCGCTGCCGAGGTCAAAGGTTTCGACACGGACCGGATCCCAGACAAGAAGCAAGCCCGGCGTATGGACCGGTTCGCCCAATTCGCAGTGGTGGCCTCCTTGGAGGCGTGCCAACAGGCCGATCTGGAGCCTGAAAAGGTCAACCCCTTTCGAGTGGCCGCCATTGTAGGCAGCGGCATCGGGGGCATCCTCACCCTTTCCCAGCAGTACGATGTGCTACATGAAAAGGGCCCACGACGTGTCTCGCCCTTCCTCATACCAATGATGCTGGGCGACATGGCCCCGGCCCAAGTCTCCATGGCGACAGGAGCGATGGGGCCCAACTTCTGCTCTGTGTCATCGTGTTCCAGCGGTGCAGACGCCCTCGGGCAAGGCTGGCAAATGATACGGCGGGATGAGGCCGACATCGTGCTGGCTGGAGGCAGCGAGGCCCCCATCTGTCCCATAGCGGTGGCTGGCTTCAACTCACTCAGGGCCCTCTCGCGCCGCAACGACAACCCCAAGGGGGCCAGCAGGCCCTTCGACGCCGAGCGTGACGGCTTCGTCATGGGCGAGGGAGCCGCTGTTCTGGTGCTTGAGAGCGAGGCCAGCGCAGTGCGTCGCGGAGTGTCCCCCTTAGCGGAACTCGCTTCCTACGCTGCCACATCCGATGCCTTTCACCTCACCGAACCTGCCCCCGGAGGGTATAGCGCGGCCGAGGCGATGTCCCTTGCCTTGCAGCGGGCAGGCTTGGCCCCGGATGAGATTGGCTACCTGAATGCCCACGGCACCTCCACGCCGCTCAACGACCGCCAAGAGACGCTGGCCATCAAGGCCGCCATGGGCGAGGCGGCGTACCGGGTGCCCATCAGCTCCACCAAGTCCATGACCGGCCACCTGCTGGGTGCCGGTGGCGCTCTGGAGGCCGCTGTGTGCATCATGGCCCTGCGCAATGAAGTGATTCCACCGACGATAAACTTGGAGACTCACGACGAAGACTGCGACCTAGACTACACTCCGGGTACCGCTCGCCAGCTCTCCATATCCTCGGCCATGAGCAACTCCTTCGGGTTCGGCGGTCACAACTCGGTGCTCATCTTCACTGCCATCTAGGTCCTCTGCTAGTCCGACGCCCGCAGAGGGAGAGAATTCGAGACACCGGCCCGAGTAGGGCAGAAGCTGGGCACTCAAGCTGGGCCTTTAGCCGGGCGCTTACACGGGAAATGGAGGGTGTGAAGGGGTGACTCTTTCTGAAGCCAAACACTGGCAGGTGATGCCTCCCGCCCCTGCTGACTCCGTCGAAGCCAAGGACGCACCACCGGCGATACGCCAAGTCCTCTACAACCGCGGCCTCCTCACCAAGGACGCTATCGACGCCTTCCTCAATCCAGGCCCCAAGTCGATGCACGATCCGCGCCTACTGCCCGACATGGACGCCGCATTGGACCGGCTACAGCAGGTAGTAGCTCAGAGTGAGACGGTCGGCATCTTGGGAGACTTCGATGTGGACGGCGTCACCGGGACTGCCCTCTTGGGGATGGCGTTGCAGCAGTTGGGGGTGACCGTCGTACCCTACCTGCCTCATCGTGTACGCGAGGGCCACGGCCCCAACCCTGGCGCTGTCCAGCAACTGCGGGAGCAGGGCTGCACCCTGATGATCACCGTGGATTGTGGCGTCAACGATTTGGAAGAAGTGGAACTGGCATCGCGTCTTGGGATGGACACCATCATCACCGACCATCACACGCCCCGGCCTGATCTTCCCCAAGCCATCGCAATTATCAATCCGAAGGTTGAGCCGTCCGCCAGCATCCAAGGGCGTTTCAGTCAACAGCGCTATCCCTTCATGGGGCTGTCCGGCGCAGGTCTGACTTTCAAGTTGGTGCATGGTCTGTACCAACGCATGGGCCAACCCTGCCACCCCGACCTGATAGCCCTAGCCAGCATCGGCACGCTGGCCGATGTATCACCCTTACAGGACGAAAACCGCTACCTCATGAAGGCGGGACTGCGCGCACTAGCGAAGACTCGTCACCCTGGGCTGCAGGCCCTCTACCGTCGTGCAGGCGTGGACCCACAGGGAATCGGCGCAGAGACCATCTCCTTTGCCATCGCCCCGCGCCTCAACTCCGCTGGGAGGCTCGACAGCGCCACAGCCAGCTACAGGCTTCTCACTACGGGCGACCGGGAGGAGGCCGAGGATTTGGCGTATCAGCTTGAGGAGTTGAACCAAGAACGTCGGCAGCAGACCGAACTCAGCCTGAACGCAGCCAAGGCAAGGGTACTGCAACGCGCGCCTACGCCCTCCATCCTGCCCTCCATCCTGTTAGTGGGGGAGGACTGGTACCAGCCCGGCATCGTCGGGCTTACCGCAGGCCAACTCGCAGAGGAGTTCAACCGGCCTGCTATCGCCATGTGTTTTGGGGAGGACGTGGTGCGAGCCAGCGCTCGCAGCATTCCCCAGTTCAACATGGTCGGGGCTTTGGGGCAGTGCTCGGACTTGTTCGTGCGCTATGGAGGCCATCCGCAAGCCGCTGGGTTCACCATGAAGCGGGAAAACTTGGAGTCCTTCTGCGAACGCATGGAGGCGGTGGCCAAGGAAGAACTGGCTGGCTTGGATCTGCGCCCCACCATACGCATAGACGCTGAGACGCCGGTAGCCAGCTTGCTGGGGCCGGGATTCGAATGGCTTCGGGCGTTGGCCCCCTTTGGTGAAGGGAACCCTGCGCCCACCTTCCTAGCGAAGGATCTGGAGGTGCAAAATGTGCGCCCCATGGGCAATTCAGGCCACCACCTGAGGGTGAAGCTCCGGGAGGGCCGAGTCACCTTCGACGCTGCGGCCTTCAGGCTGGCCGAGAGGTGGACTGACGGCGTAGCACGAATCGACGCCGTCTACCGCTTGGAGACGGACCGCCGTGGCGGTGCTGAGGTCGTCTCACTGAGGTTACTGGACTTCAGGCCGTCGTCAGCTTCCGCCGCGTGAGGCGGTCGATGTCCGACGACGTGGCGGTGACTGCGGCGTCTGCGGGCGGCGCGGGCCAGGGCGAACCAACTGGGCCCTGTAGGCCAGCAGGGGCACCACGACTATCAATATGATGATGCAGACCAACTGCGCTTGGTTCAGGTCCCATATCTTGTCGGAATCCAGTCTGAGGAAGCTAATGAAGAAGCGTCCTATGGCATAGAGGCCGCCGTAGAGAGCGAATATCATGCCATCGGGCCGCAAACGGTCCCGCAGGAACCAGACCACCCCTAGAATCGCCAGATCCAACAGCATCTCGTAGACAACAGCAGGATGGGTGGGTGTACGCGCGATTATGCCTTCAGCATTGGCAAGGAAAGAATTAGCGTAGAGTGCAACGGTCTCAGGGTGCGTGTACACGACGGCCCAAGGCAGGCTGGTAGCCGAGGCAAAGTGTTCGCCATTGATTATGTCGCCTACGCGCCCAATCATCATGGCGAGGAGCAGGGCGGGGGTTGTGAGATCGGCGAGCCGTCCCACGCTGGGCAACTCCGCCTTTGTGGGCTCGCCCAGCCAACGGAAGTACTTGTCCCAGAAAGCCAAGAACCTAGGGTGGTTGCGGATGGTCATGTAGGCGGCGCCCACAGCAAAGCCCCCGAGAATGGCCCCGATGATGCTGATCCCACCGCTCCATACCTGGAGTATTCTCATCGGGTCGGCACTGTAGTAGACCCATTGGTCCTGCACATGCATAGCGCGGGAGCCGATGATGCCACCAATGATGCACCATAGGGCTACCGAGTAGATGGCGTCGACATTCATCCCCTGACGGCGGCCCATCTGGGCAACGATAATCACGGCCGTGGCCACCGCTATGAAGGTGAAGAACCCGTGCCATGTGAGGGTGAACCCGCCTCCGCTGAACAGCGTCGGGTCCATCCCGATGCGTATTTCCATTAACCCTGGCAAATCGACTCCCAACCCTTCTCTATCGTGCTAACAAGGTATGTCCGCCAGCCCCCATCTTGCAAGTGCTTAGTGGCCCTCTCCCCCTCGGTCTGCGACTCGAAGACTGAGTACAGCCCAGGTCCGCTGCCACACAGGTGCACCTCGGACGCCCCAGCGTATCGCATCGCCTCCCTGGCGTCTGCTGTCCCATGGTACACGAGGTGCGCCACGTCGTCGAAGGTATTTCGCAAGTACCCTGAAGGAAACCGGCCGCTCTCGATGGAACCCACGGCTGAGGCGTAGGTGGACCCATCGGAGTAGCTGTCTGCCGACAGGCTGCGGTAGAGCTGTCCCGTCTTCCCCGGCAATGTGATATCGCGGCATAGCAACAGCAGCCACCGTCGCGGGATGCGCGGCAGACTCGTGACCTGCTCTCCGCGCCCCTCAGCCTTGGCTGTGCCCCCTGACAAGAAGAACGGCACATCAGAGCCTATCTGGGCAGCAATATCCGATAGCGCGTCCGACGACAGCGATAACCCCCACAACTTGCTCAAACCTACCATAGAGGCCGCCGCATCGCTGCTGCCACCCCCGAGCCCCATGGCCTCAGGAATGTGCTTCTCCAAGTGGATGCGGGCCCCATCCTGCCCGCCAGCTGCCTCTCGCAACCGGGTGGCGGCCCGCCACACGAGATTGTCCTTCCCCTCCAGCGCTTCTACTGAGCAGGTGAACTCGATGCTCGGTGCAGGCTGGATATGCAGCACATCGTGCAGGCCAACATTCTGGAGCACTGTCACAACCTCATGATAGCCGTCATCCCGCCGCCCCAAGACCTCCAGGGTGAGGTTGATCTTGGCGTAAGCCCGTAGCTGCACCCTCAGGCCTCCAGCCAACTGCGGTACAACGTGACCCACTCATCGAGGGCCAGCGTACCGGGACGGCGCATTGGGTCAATAGACCCTCGCTCCAAAATGCGCAATCCCTCCGACGGCGCGATGTTCAACCCGCGGCTCAATGCGTTGTGCAACTGTTTCCTAGGGGCGGCGAAGGCAGCCTTGGCCAGCTTGAAAAACGCTGGTGCTTCCTCCGGGGACAAGAGCGGGCTTGGCCTGACGTCTATTCTTACCACGGCGGAATGCACCTTTGGAGATGGCCGGAAGGCGGAGGGTGGAACAGTGCAGACCAGCGATGCGTCGCCATAGAACTGCACTGCCAGCGATAGCAGGTTCATCTTTCCCGGCGGAGCCACCATAGAATGCCCCACCTCAAGCTGCACCATCACAACCAACAATTCGGGGCGAGGCTCTTCCTCCAGCAGCCGTCGCACTATGGGGTTGGCCGCATAAAAGGGAAGGTTGGCAATGACCTTCCAAGGAACACCCATCGGTGCGAGGCTACTGTAGTCGCAGCTACGGGCATCGTCACAGACGACTTGCAGGTTCTGCGGCTCCCCCGTCTGACGTGGCAGCGCTTCGGCTAAACGGTGGTCGACTTCTACTGCGACAACCCTTCCAGCCCGCTGCACCAGCTTCGAGGTCAGCGCACCCCGTCCGGGGCCAATTTCCACGACAAGATCGGTCGGCTGCAGGTCACCTGCTTCGAGGATTCTGCCGGCTACCTCTTGGTCCAGCAGGAAGTGCTGGCCCAAGGCTTTGGAGGGGCGTCGGCGAGTGGTTGTACCCGTCGAAGGGACCGATGTGGTCATGATGAAGGGGTAAGAAGAGGCCGTGCACCGCCCGTCGACGAAGGCCCATGGACGTGTCCTTGAGAGTAGCTCCAGCCAGGCAAGCCCACGGCACCCGAAGGCCCCTGCTTACCGTTGCTCCTTCCGGCCTGGCGGGGTTCACAGGTCTCCGCCGCGTGGGACCCAGCCTTCGATACTACACTTTCGGGATAGAGGCGCACCGACCAAGCCTTGGGGGGGAATTCAACCTCGCTATAGCGGATTGCGAGTTCAGGGCACCGCTAGCTCCCCGCCTAGCACGGCCTCATATGCATGGTAGGTCACCCCTACTCCAAGTGTCAAACAGAACCACAGCCGCCGCGCTATGCAAGCCATGAGGCTTCAAATTCAGGCCAAGACTGTCGGCATGTAATGCCTGCGCGTATTGTGATGTCCCTTGTTGTTTCTTAGGACGGCCAAGGGAACAAATCTCGCCTGCGTCCCGTCTATATTTCATCTGGTTGCGGTGGCCCATCGCACTTCGCCAACAGGCAAGAACACAGGCAGGAGGCATCGAAATGAGTGTGTGTATCAAGTTAGTGGTGGTCTTACTGGGGTTGTTGCTCATGATTGCAGGCTTGGCGGCCTGTGGACCGTCTGCCGAGCCGCCCGCCGACGAGACGACCTTCAAGATTGCGCCGCGCGCGGAAGTGGACATGCTTATACCTGCTACGTCCGCGCCAACTCCGGCCGCCGCGCCCGGTGCCGAGCCGCGCGCGGACGTCGAAGCAGTTACGACGGTCACCGTAGATGCCTTGGCTTCCGAGGAGGAGAGTCGTCTGGTTCCAGCCCTGTCGGCGGGAGAGGTGGACGACAATGAAAGATGGGAAGAATATCTCCAATACCGCGGCCGGTATAGCGGCCCAGCCGTCCATGACGTCGATATCTCCGAGCGATACGTGGTGACCGTTCTGGACGCCAACAACAGACACGTCCCCAACGCGCGGGTGAGCGTTTTGGCAGGCGCAGACTCTCCTTCCACCGCGGACGACGCCGACCCGAACCTGTCTCCATTCTTTGAGGGACGCACCTACGCCAACGGGCAGACCCTCTTTTTCCCGCGAGCCTTTTCTGGCACTGAAGGTATCGAGACTTTCCGCCTCAACGTGGAGTCGGGCGACATCAAACAGTCTCTGGATTTCGCCCGCAACCAGGGAACGGAATGGGTGGTGACGCTCGACTTTGCCAGTGAAGACAGTACTGGGATCCCATTGGACGTCCTGTTCCTGCTGGACTCCACTGGGAGCATGAGTGACGAGATAGACCGCATCAAGGGAACCCTGCTATCCATTTCCGCTCGAATAAGCGACCTGCCGTCTCTTCCCCACCTGCGTTTCGGCATGGTCGTCTACAGGGACAGGGGCGACGAGTTCATCACACGCACCTACGACTTCCAGGAAGACATACAAGCGTTCTCAGGCACTGTCCGGCAGGTGAGGGCCGATGAGGGCGGCGACACGCCGGAGTCGCTCAACGAAGCGCTTCATGTGGCCGTTCACGAGCCATCCTGGAGGTTGGGCGAGGGGATACGCCTAGTGTTCCTGCTAGCCGATGCACCCCCTCATCTGGATTATCCCCAGGACTACGACTATGCAGGCGAGATGATCGAAGCCCACAGGCAGGGCATAAAGATTTTCTCCATAGCCTCTAGTGGGCTGGACAACCAGGGTGAGTACGTATTCCGCCAGATCGCCCAGCACACCATGGGCCGGTTCATCTTCATCATCTACGGCGGGGAGGATGGCTCTGGAGGCTATATCCCTCACGATGTACAACAGTACAGCGTCGAGAGGCTGGACGACCTTGTAGTCGAGCTTGTGAAGAAGGAGCTAGCCTTCCTGACGGAGTGAACGACAATCCATGAAGATTTTTCTGACCGACTCGCCCATGCGGCGCACTCTCGTATATTGACCACAGGAAGGCCCTCGTATAGGCTAGCGGTAGCAGTGGCAACGGACGGGAGGATTGTCCGCCGCTACTCTGTGGCCCGCTAGCTCAACTGGCAGAGCAGCTGACTCTTAATCAGCAGGTTCTCGGTTCGACCCCGAGGCGGGTCACCAAAACTGACTAACTTAGAGGCCCGATTCCTTCATCGCAACAGGGATCGGGCTTGGTTTTGTGAGGCGCTTGAACCTCACCATCAAAGGGCGGACTATGCAACTGCGTTTCCGGGTGTTCGACCCCAAGATAAGGACCCATACCCGCTGGTACGTGTTCCAATGTCTACTCGCAGCCGTCAGCCTCGCCATCATCCTATCCATAGTGGACGCGGTCGACAGGGCCGTCATCGTGGCAGCGATCGGCTCCACAGCCTTCGTCCTGTTCGTAACGCCCCATAGCCCTATGGCGCGACCCCGCCACGTCATCGGCGGACACTTGGTAGCCCTGCTCGTGGGGACCGCCGCTGCACCGCTGCCCATCGAGACGGCCTTGCACTTTGCCATAGAGGGCTCCCTAGCCGTGGGAGTCGCTCTCTTCTTGATGGCCGCAACCGACACGGAACACGGCCCGGCGGCAGGCACCGCCCTAGCGGTGGTCATCGGAGGCTTCAGTTGGAGCCTCGCCGCCCTGCTGGGCGCAAGCGTGTTCGTCATGGTAGCCGCTCACTGGCTGCTCCAAAAGCGCCTTCACGACCTGTACTAGCCCCACGCCCCGACTGCCCCCTTCCAGAGTCTCCCCCATCCCCGCTGTCCAAGCCTCAGCCAACACTCCACCCCGTCATTCCCGCGTAGGGAGACCTTTGATTAACCGGTGAGTTTCTCACGAGACGGTGGTATAAAGGCCGCTGAGGCTCTTCCTGATGGGCGTTGCTCCGTGAAAGGACGCAGCCTACAGCCCCAAAAGCCCTGTCTCCGGGAGCACTTCCTCCCGTCTCTCGTCCCTTAGGCACGCTGCCCCCTAGGCCGAACCGTGGCGAATCCGGTCAGCCCTCCTCAGGTTGTAGGCCATCAGCTTGAACCACATCTCCAGGGCGTTGCGCTTAGTCCCACGGTATCGCACACGTTGGTAGCCATAGCTGCGCTTCAGCGTCCCGAACACCTTCTCCACCTTCGACCGTATGGGCGATATCAACTCATTGCGACGCTGCTGCCAGTGAGACAGCACTGGTTGGTGTTTGTTGGCCCGATTCATAGTACGGTCCTTGATCCCTTGGGACTTCAGCCAATCGCGTCTACGTTTCGACTGGTAGGCCCTGTCCCCGTAGACCGCCATCTCGTCCCCACTGACCAGCTCCTCCGCCACCTCACTCTCATACGTCTTGGCCGGAGTGAACACTGCCGTACGCACGATGCCTGACCCCTCATCCACCCCAATATGCACTTTGTAGCCGAAGTGGGACCGGCTGCCACGCTGGAATCCGGTCCAGTCTGCATCGGGGTCGGTAGGACTCTTGGCCCCGCGTCCCTTGTCCAGAGGCGGGCGTCGTACTTGGGCCTGTACCAGTGTGGCGTCCATCAGGGTCCCACGCTTCAGCACCATCCCCTGCTCCTCAAGCTGCCTCTCCAATTCCGCGAATAGCTGGGCACTCAGCTCCTCTCCCAATGCGGTGCGGAACCGGCTGATGGTGGAGTAGTCTGGCGCGTCCTTTTGGAATCCCAATCCCACGAAGCGACGGAAGGCCATCCGGTCGTTCAAGGCCTCTTCCATCTGAGGGTCGGAGAGGTTGTACCACTGCTCCAGCAGCAACACCTTGACCATCATCAGGGGTGGATAGCTGGGCCTGCCTTCCTTGGCCGAGTAGACCCCTCACTGCTTCGATTGTCGGAGCAAATCAGGAGTTATGCAAAGGTCTCGGCCGGGTGGCTGACGGTCAAGCTCCACCTGGGGGGGAGGGATTTTCAGTCCGACCGGGTGCTTTGGCACCCCTTCTCACGGCAATGACGGAGGGGCGGCTGTGGGGGCCGTGGCGCCCATTTATGGAAATGACAGAAGAGCATCCGACCCGGCCGTCAACTCTGAGCGGTTACCCTTCAGTCGTCGGATCCGCTCCCGCCGAAGCCTCGCTGACGCTCCTTCAGGAAGTCCTCGAGGTCCCGCAGCACCTCATCGGGCTGGGGCATCTCCAGCGCCCGCATCTCGGCAGAGTCGTATCGCTCTTCCAGCTTTTCTATGTAGGAAGATAGCTGGGAGTCTTCGACCACGGCGGAGCTGACCTGCTCGTGATAAGTCACGGAGGCTTCTTCCAACTCGCGCAACCCGATGGACGCCGTGAGCAGATTGGAGAGGGATTTCACCACTGCGTGGCTCACAGTGTAGTTGGGGGCAGCGTGCAGGTAGTGAGGGGCGTGACCCCATAGAGTAGTGAACGAGATGTCGCGCTTGGTGCATGCCTCCATCAGTGCCGAGGTGATGCCCGTGGGCCCCTGATAGCGGGAAGGACGGATGCCGTAGTCCTCCAGGGTTTCTATCATCTCCTTGTTGTTGGAGGAGCCGGTCAGCAGGACTTCCCGAGTGTGAGGCACCGCGTCGAGCAGGGCCCCGATGTGCACCACCTTGGACACACCACACTGCTTGCTTAGGTCAACTATCGATTCGGCATATGTGCGCCACTTGAGGCTGGGCTCCACTCCCAGAAAGAGAAGGGCGCCGGCCCCTGCCATGGCAGTAGGGCTGTAGAAGAGTTCATTGGCAGGCCAACGGATGCACCTCAGCCCGTCTTTCGTCAGACTGGTATAGGGGCGGACTTGCGAGAAGTCGTAGAACTCCTCCGGATCGAGGTCGGCGAACTTCGTGGCATCGAATTGTTTCGCTAGCCGGCGCAGGGCGGCAGTGGCGGCCTCCCCCGCGTCAGCCCAACCGGCGAGGGCCGTCACCAACAGCTGCGTCGGGGCGCTGGGCATTTCCTGGATTCTGAGGTGCTCCAAGCTTCCCCTTGCATCGTGGGGCGAATCGTTACAGGTTGCCAGAAGTACCAGTGTAGCACCCACCCCCTATCCTTCACAACGAGGGCAGTGCAGGGACCTCAGGTGCCTAAGGGACAGCTAGCAGCGGTGCCAATTTGGATGCCAGCTCCTGTGTCGGGGCTACGATGATGCTGACGCGCTCTGCCGACTTCTGTAAGTTCACCCACCTGTCGGCTCGGCCCCATTCAGCGTAATCGTTGCCTTGAATACTATGGCCCCACCCGTCTTCATTCTCTGTGAGCTTGACATAGCCTTCATAGAACTCCTCCGCATCCTTTAGCGAGTCCCAGCGGAAGGACCAGAGCAGCAGGCGTCCGTCGCTGGCGTAGCCGTAGAGTGCGAATGTGTCGCCTCCCCACCCGGAAGCCGCCTCGTCGACATCACCCTGTCGCAGATTCGAGCCTAGGTAATGCCTCAGCAGGAATTCGCCGCCCGTGCTGGAGTATATGGGCGTCCATTCAGCCCCCAACGTCCCTTCCACGTCCGGCAGGGCGACCGCCAAAGGTGGCTCGCCTTCTTCGTATTTCTCGGGATGTAAGACCTGCTCCGTCGACTGTGGAGGGTCTTGGTAGGCGGTGTCGATGCCGGACCAATCTCCTTCGTCGAAGTCCTGCTTCAGCAGCTGGAGCCCGCCGGCGTAGGGAAATAGGAGGAGTTCCTGGATGATTGTTGGGGCGCTGTCGTAAACCGGGGTGTCCGGGGAGTTGCGCGGCAAAGGAACGGCGTATTCCTGAGAGTACAGTAGCTCTGATAGCGTGGCATCTCCCTCCGCAAGCGCTGTCACCGCTAGCCCACGGTCGAAGTTGCCTTCGACATCCTCGAGCAGGGAGTCGAGGTCGAAGTGCTGCTGCTGCAGTGCGTGGGTGAGTTCGTGCGCCAAGGTCAACTCCTCGCTGGGGCCAAGGGCGTCGCCTTCCAGCCGAACGACCAATCGCTCTTCCTCACTGTCATATGACCCCAACACGCCCTCGGACAGCAGGGCCACATAGAGCGCAACCAAGTCCAAATCTGGTTCCACGAGGCCCAGTATCGAAAGAAGTTCGTCCAACTGGCGTAGCTCGTGTCGTCCCTCCTCGCCCATCACGCCTTCCAGGTAGTCGGTAAGCTCTGTAGGGGCGAGGTACTCAACCTCAACCGGCGCGATGAAGTCGAGTCCCCTGACTTGAGACGCACCTGCTTTCACCCTAGCCAGCAGTTCTTGGGGCGTCTCAGGGGGGCCAGCCGTTTCAGGAGTAGTCGCTGGCGGCGCCCCAGTCGCGCAGGCGGCTAGGAGTAGCATGAAGGCGGCGATCGCTGCTGGAAGCACCGCTCGTATGATAAGGCGACGCGATTCTATGGCAGACCGCCGGGGTCAGGGCCTGCCGCTAAAGGGCGGATACTGGTCGCTCATCAATCCTAGGTAGGCGTTCAGCCGCATGCCCCAGCGATGATACTCCTCGACAAAGCGGAACATGCCTTCAGGGTACTCGCGGGTGAACAGGATCGCGAAGAAACTGATAATCAATGCAAGCGAGACGGCTATGGAGTAGAGGAAGAGCACCACCGCATGGGGTATGCCGGCGTATATCCATCCGAGGAAGAACTTGAGCACCATGTGCCAGCGGGACAACTTCTCAGGATAGTCAATATACAGGAGCACTGGGTGGTCCGGGCGATGGTTTGGTGAGAAGGGCGGGTATTGGTCAGTAATCAAACCGAGATAGACGTCCAATCGCAACGCCCACCGGTGGTAGCCGACGACGATATTGAACAGTCCTTCGGGGAATCTGCCGGTGAACAGGATGGCCACCGCCGCGATGGGGTATATCAAGAACACCACGATGCCGTAAAGGAAGAGGATAACCCCATGGGGTATTCCGGCGTATATCCAGCCGAACAAGACCTTGAGGAGCAGATGTCCTCGAGACAGTGTCTCGGAGCGCTCAATGGAGAGGGTTACCGGCCCACGAATCGCGTTTTCCATCTCACCACAACCCTCAGCGGCGATAGCTATAGTCTGGCGCGATAGACGTGATAGTTATGGACTGTCGCGATAACTATAGACCGTCGCACAGATTGTCGCTGACTGGTGCCGAGGGTGGGACTCGAACCCACACCCCCTCGCGGGGAGCGGATTTTAAGTCCGCCGCGTCTGCCATTCCGCCACCCCGGCCCGAGCGACTTGGGCTAGGATACCAAAAGCCGGAGCCAACAACGTCGTTTGGCTCCGGCACATTTTCTTGGATTGGAGGCGACGGGCGGATTCGAACCGCCGAATAGAGGTTTTGCAGACCTCCGCCTTAGTCCACTTGGCTACGTCGCCCCGAGTCTCTGGTGGTGCCGAGGGCGGGATTTGAACCCACACGAGCTTACGCTCACCACCCCCTCAAGATGGCGTGTCTACCAGTTCCACCACCTCGGCCCGTCAAGGAAGCTTGCTGAGGGTCGGTGCATCCCAGACTGCTGGGCCCCACCTTGGGAAGCTAGATAGATTACTCTACTAGAGGGATTATTCTATCGGTAGCCTTTGTTGGGTGTCAACACGGCCGCCGTAGCGTAGCCGTTCTGAGGTGAGGGGAACAAGCAGTTGTTGGCAGCCATATGTACAGTCGACGTTCGCTCACCTTGCACCAAGCAACCCTTATATTCTGTATATCCTAGGTGTCAGAGCGCCTGCCCCCACACTCAGTCTTGACACCGCGGCAGACTCAACAGAATAATGCCTTTCCCGGAGGTGTCCATGGATTTCAGCCTTGATCTATTCCCGGTGGCTTACCCCGACCAGCAGAGTGGGACCGACTACTTCCGCCAGTCGCTGGACCTTTGCGAGATGGCAGATGGCCTCGGATTCAACCGTGTGAAGGTCATCGAGCACTACTTTCATCCCTATGGCGGCTATACTCCATCCCCTGCCACCTACCTAGCCGCTATCTCCCAGCGCACCAAGAATCTGAGGCTGGTCACCGGGGCTGTCATCCCCGCCTTCAATCACCCACTGAAGCTGGCGGGTGAGTTGGCCATGGTCGACTGTATGAGCAATGGCCGCCTTGACGTGGGTTTCGCCCGCGCCTTTCTGCCCCACGAGTTCGAAGCTTTCGGCGTTTCCATGGACGAAAGCCGAGCCCGCTTCGAGGAGGGCATCGAGGCCGTGCTGAAGCTCTGGACCCAAGAGGAGGTGGACTTCCAAGGCCGGTTCCACCAGTTCAGCGGCGTTACCTCCCTGCCCAAGGTGGTGCAGAAGCCCCACCCGCCGGTGTGGGTGGCTACCGTGGCTACGCCGGAATCATTTATATGGACCGGCGAGCAGGGCTACAACCTGATGGTGGTTCCTTACTTGGGAGACTTCGGGGAGTTGGCGGAGAACATCAACCTGTACCGCCAAGCCTACCTGGATGCAGGCCATGGCGAACAGGGCGGGGTGATGATGGCCCTGCACCTCTACATAGCTGAGGACCGTAAGACAGCCGTCGCCGAGGCCAAGGGTCCCATGGACGATTACATTCGCGCCTTCCGCGAACCGGCTGCTTGGTGGTTGAGCCGCCAGTCCTCCAACTACACCCGCTACGGACGTATCGTAGAGCTTATCGATGCCCTCAACTACGACCGCATCTTGAACGAGAGTAGGGCGCTTGTCGGCGATCCTGACGACATCGTCAGGCAGCTACAGTACCTATATGAAGTCTTCGGCGACGTGGAGCCCAGCTTCCAAGTCAACTTCAGCATGATCTCCGACGCCCAAGCCACACGGACGCTAGAACTGTTCGCCCGGGATGTAATGCCCCGCTTCGCTTAACGCCTAGTCCGCATTCTGCGGTCCCAGAGTCCCGTCCGACCTCGAGCGCTCTTTAGGGCACTTCATATTCTCATTGCCTTCATGCCCTAGATATATTGGTATTATAGCTAAGTTAATATTACTTAGTGCCATCACTAGAGTTGACAAGAGAAACTCAATATTATAGTGTGTCTAATGAAGGGCACACCAAGAGCAAACGAGTAGAAAAGCCCTATAAGAGCATACTTAGGAGGACACTGCAATGGTTGCAATCAAGCGATGGGAACCCCGCGGAGGCTTCGGGCGGGCACACGGGCATCTGGACTCTTGGGGGCCACGGTTGGACCTGTTCCAAGGCTGGCCCACGCGCCACCACAACCACTTTGTGGTCCCGGTGGACATCTACGAGGAGGGAGACCGCTTGGTGGTGAAGGCTGCTGTACCCGGCTTCAAGGCCGAGGACTTCGACCTCACCGTCGAGGATAACTTGCTCACCATCAAGGGCGAGACCAAGTCTGACTTCTCCGAGGAGGAGGGCAACTACCTGCACCGCGAGCGGATGCACGGCGCCTTCCGGCGTGCCTTCCGACTACCAGAGAGCGTCGACACCGGCAAGGGCGAGAGCTCCTACGAGGATGGCGTGCTGGCTATCAGCTTCCCTCGCAGGGAGGAGTTGCGCCCCAAGCATCTGAAGATCGGAGTGGGCAGAGGCGCAGCTGACGACGACGCCAGCTAGAGTCGCGGTAGCGTAGACCGAGTCCTGCCCATGGGGCCCAGCGCCCCCAGGGGATAAAGGGAGAGAGAGGCTTCCGGCAGCGCCCGGGGGCCTCTTTTCTAGTGTCGCTTGCAGGCTGGCCACAGCCTGAGGCGAGGGTGACATTTCTCCATTGACACGGCGCGCCTATCCCCCTATTCTCAATGACAGTGCTGGGGACTGACCCCTTCAGGTCACCCCAGCTCTTCCTTTTTCAGGCAACTAACCTTACGGGAGATACGGTGCAAGCGAGCAACTATTGTAGCCCGCGGAACATCCTGGGTGGTGCTGCCCACCTGCACCAATGCGGCACGTTTGCCGCATTTCAAGTCCTAGCTGGACCGGAGGCACAATGCGGCAAATGCGGCACATTCCAGATACAAAAGCATTTTCCCCAGATACGACCGGTGCCGCAGCCAGCTACGAAAATGCTCCAGATGCCGCCCAACCCAGCTTCAACAACGCTGCGCCAGTGTCGCCTTTCTACCCCAGAGTCTGCCCGCAACTGTTACGGAGTTGGCCTCTATTGACACTCCCATACCCCAATCATAGACTTCCGGCGACTTCACGGAGGCCCGCTTGAACGGGTTCCAACTATCGTTTCCAAGGGCCATCGTTCTTTTGGGAGAGGTGCTATGCAGGAATCACTGGACCCACGCGCATCCGGGGCCAAGAGGCTGCGGGACAAGGTATGCATCGTGACCGGCGCAGGACAGGGCATCGGGCGCGCCACTGCCCGTCGCCTCGGCGAAGAAGGCGGTAAGATCGTCGTCGCCGAGCGGGTGGATGAGAGCGCCACTCGCACCACCGTCGAGCTCCGCGAGGCAGGCGTCGACGCCACCAAGGTGCTGGCCGACGTGGGCACCTTCGAGGGCGCTCAAGCCATGGTGGAAGAGGCGATGGCCGCCTATGGCCGTATCGATGTGCTGGTAAACAACGTGGGGGGCACCATCTGGATGCAGCCCTACCACAAGTACACCCCGGAGCAGGTGAACCTGGAGCTGGAGCGCACCCTTTATCCCACCATGTGGTGCTGCCTCGCCGTGCTGCCGGTGATGATGGAGCAGAAATCCGGCTCCATAGTCAACTTGGGCTCTCAGTCACCGCGTGGCCTGCATCGTCTGCCCTACGCCGTCGGCAAGGGTGGTATCTTCGCAATGACCAAGGTGCTCTCCATGGAGTACGGCCAGTACGGCATACGGGTCAACACCGTCTCCCCCGGCGGAACGGCGGTCCCCGACCGCATCACTCCGCGCACCGCGCTTGGCGGAGGCATGTTTGCCGACGAGCCGGACAACGAGGAGTACACCGAGTACCGGTCTCAGATGCTGCAGGACATCCGCAACCAGCAGTCCATCACACGGCCGGGCATTCCCGAAGAGCAGGCGTCGACCATCGCATTTCTCGCGTCCGATGACGCCTCCTTCATCACAGGCCAGGTAATCAACTGTAGCGGAGGCCAGTCCTAGCGATATCAGCTCTTTTGCCCATTCTTGGTGTGCTAAAGTTGAGCCAACACTGGGAGAGACCACGGGAGGCTTGAACATGACAAGCCCCAACACGAAGGCGCCCCAGGCCACCACCGCTAACGGCGTGCCTTGGTATGACCTCATCGACGACCCCGAACCGCCGGAAGACGCCATGCAGCAAGTCGGCACCATCGCATACGTAATGGAGGTCCTCCGGGCACGCTATGAGGGCGATCCTACTGTCGTGTGGTCCAGCCACACCAATATTATCTATGACTCCAATGTTCCTGGCTCCTTCGTTGCGCCCGACGGCTTCTTTGTGTTCGGCGTCGATGGCGAAGCCATACAGCGAGTCGACCCACGTAGCTACCGCATCGACCAGTGGGGAGCGTCTCCGGCGTTTGTGCTGGAGGTGGCTTCCGAGAGCACGGCGCCTAACGACATGGGCCCGAAGCGTGGGATATATGCCAGAATGGGGGCGCAGGAATACTGGCGCTTGGATAGGACCGGCGAATACTACGGTGAGCATCTGGTGGGCGAACGCCTGGTCGACGGGCAATATCAGCGGTATGAGCTTCACACCGCACCCAACGGCGACTTATGGTCGCGTAGCGAGGTCTTGGAAGTGGACTTCTACTTCCGGATTGGACCGGACGGCTACGCACATTTCTTGCTGCGGGACGTCTCCACACGCGAGTGGCTGAACACTCTGGGCCCGGAACGTGCGGCCCGCCTAGCCGAGACCGCAGGGCGAGAGACAGCAGAAGCGCAGGCACAGCATGAACGACACATGCGAATGGAGGCGGAAGCCCGCATAAGTGAGCTTCAGGCCCAGCTGGACCAATTGCGCCGCAAGTAAGCCTCGTTGTCCTCGCTGGGTTCAGGGAGAGTCTACTCAGTGTTCTGAATATCAACGCCAAATATGCTGAGGCCAGTGCTATTGAAGCCAATGTTATTGAAGAAGGAAGGAGCGGAGGAACATGCCAGACTACATGATGATTTCTGCTGACTCCCATGTGAGCGAGCCCCCCGACCTGTGGGTGGAGCGTGTGGACAAGAAGTTCAAGGAACGTGCGCCACGGCTGGCCACGGAACTGCCCGGCAAACGGGGCGCTTACTTCCTGTACGAGGGTCTCGACCCCCATCCTCTGGGCGTCGGCTTGGCAGCGGGCAAGACACCCGAAGAGTTGGCGCAATTCCTGCAGGCAGGCACTTACGCCGATGCCCGCCCCGGCGGTTGGGACCCAGCGGAGCGAATGAAGGACATGGAGATCGATGGCGTGGAGGCCGAGGTGCTCTACACCACCTTGGGCTTTCGTATCTTCTGGCTCAAGGACCCAGAACTGCAGTCTGCCTGCTTCCGGGTTTACAACGACTGGCTGGCTGAGTTCTGCAGCTACGCTCCAGACCGCTTGGCAGGGTTGGCCATGATACCGCTGTTCGATCCCCAAGAGGGCACAAGAGAGTTGCAACGGTGCGCCGAAATGGGATTGAAGGGGGCCATGATCTGGTGCTCTCCCCCGCAGGAGCAACCATACAGTTCGACGATGTACGATCCCTTCTGGGCCGCGGCTCAGGAGATGAGCATGCCCATTAGCCTGCACGCCATCACCGGCGTGGGGCGCGAGAGCCAATGGAACTTCAGCTTGGAAGAGCGGTACATGCGCGCGACCATACTTCACCACGAGGTGGAGCGCTCCTTCAGCGTACTGATTTTCTCCGGCGTGCTAGACCGGTTCCCCAACCTCAAGGTAGTGTCCGCGGAAAACAGCGCAGGCTGGCTGCCCTTCTACCTACAGCGGATGGACCGCGCCTTTGAGCGCAGCCGCCACGCTTCAGGCTACAACATGGAACTCAAGCCCAGCGAATACTTCCAGCGCCAGATGTATTGCACCTACATCGACGATTTCGTGGGCGTCGCTACGCGAGAGTTCATCGGTGTGGACAAGCTGATGTGGTCGTCCGACTATCCGCACAACGCCTCGACATGGCCCCACTCCCAAGAGGTGGTCGAGCGCGATTTCGCTGGAGCAAGCGATGACGACCGCTACAAGATTACCCGTGGCAATGTGAGCCAGCTCTACGGCTTCGACCTGTAAGTCCCACTGGCAGGCTACCAGTCTGTGGATGACCGTGTCTCCAGCTAGGGCGAAGTTCCCACCTTCCGTGGGAAATTGGCGGTGGGGAAATTGGAAAGTGTCGGGATGAGGGTGAAGGCTGCATAACTGTATGCATCCTGACGGGAGCAGGGAATCTTAGGCCTTGAGCCCCGTCACCAAGCTAAGTCGCCCACGAACTAAGCTAAGCGCGTGGACATCTCAGAGATTCCCAGTTGCACGTGGAATGACGGTTAGGGAAAGAGGCTTGGAGGGAAGGGGAGGTCTGCTTGAAGCGGGCTCGGCGACTGTGATAGTCGCGCCATGGAGGTGGAAGGGAGGAGCAGGCTTGGGCCTAACTCATCACTCCCTCAAGTACTCCCCGCACCACCAAGCGGTGATCATACACGAAGCGGGGCACACAGGTGACCATCAGTAGTTGGGACGTGCCGTCGTCTGTCAGCGACAGCTCCGCTTGAGGCACCACGTTGGACTCGACGATGCGGTAAAGGTAGGACTCGGAGCCATTCTCCACTACGGCATACACTTCCTCGCCACGCCTCAGGAGGCCGGGTATCTCCGGCAACTGGGCGAACACGCTGCCCTCTCGTTGGATTGGACTCTCCAGGTGTCCGAAGAGCCAAGTGCTGCCAGCCTCGCCGGGGTTGGCGGTGACGGGTACGTGTCCCACCACGTTTTTGGGCGTCTCCCAAGCTTGGCTGTTGCCGAGATTCAGGATCCTTAGCTCCCTCACGTCAGACTCGACGTTGATGCTTGGGATGATCAGCCGTGTGGGCGCTGGCAACGGCTCCTCTGAAGGACTCACTGGGCCGAACTCGCCAATAATATCCCTAATGGACAAGGCCGGTGCGAACGCTAGGGGTTCTGACCAGTGAAAGGCCTTCATATCCTCGCCGGGGTACAGGCCAGCTTGGCGGGCCATGCTAGGCGCCAATTCGGTCACAGGCTCGGGTGCACGCCGCGACACGACGCTCACCACTTGCTCGGACGTTTGTGGCGCAGGCAGGGGCGCTGGAGACCCCCGGCGTACACTAGCCAACTCCCCTACAGCTACGGGCTGGGGCGTCGGATGAGCTACCGCGACCAAGTCCCTCTCCAGTTCCTCGGTGGACTTGTTGAAGACGAAGAAGAAGAGACTGCCGATCAGCACGCCTATGAGGCCCAGCACTATGAGCGACCCACCAGCATATTGCAGTGGGTTCGCTTTTATGGAGCGCTTGAGCCCCCGTATGATACGCGAACGGCGGTTTGCCAGAAGATAGTCGTAGCCAGCTTCCATTCTACTCCTACACTATCCGCCCATGAACCCAGACCTGCGTGGTCTGGATGGAGGTGCGGCTTTGTGGTCTAGTATTCAACGGACCCCGGGCCCAGAAGGCCGCCCGGAGACCGCTACTCGCCCGCTAGTCTCCCAACTTGGGACTGGGTTACGAACGGGAACGGGGAAGGTGCGAGGCCCCACTGGCTATAGGCTCATTGAGGTATATGTCCCCGTTGCGTATCTTTATATTGAACCCACAATCGGGATTTGTGCAAACCCAAGCCTTATAATGCACCGTAGCCCCTTGGCTCCCGTAATCCGACAGGGGCACCAACTCGCCTCGGTTGCATTTAAGACATTGAGGAATGGGTCCGGAATCCACGGCACCACCTCCCACTCCATAGTGACGCCGAGTATAGCCGCACTCTTTTTGAGGCTTCAAGTAGAATCCGGCCCGTTGTTTTGCTGAAATATTAAACTTATTCCAAGAAATCCCTTAACTTCTTGGATCGTGTGGGATGGCGGAGCTTTCGCAGGGCTTTTGCCTCGATTTGCCGTATACGCTCGCGGGTAACCCCGAATTCCCGCCCCACCTCTTCGAGAGTCCGGCTGCGTCCATCCTCCAAGCCGAATCTTAGCTGAAGGACGCGGCTTTCCCTATCGGTGAGGGTATCGAGCACATCCTCCAGTTGCTCCTTCAGCAGCTGATAGGAGGCTGCATCAGCAGGTGCGGGAGCGCCTCTGTCCTCGATGAAGTCGCCAAGGTGGCTGTCTTCCTCTTCTCCGATGGGCGTCTCCAATGACACAGGCTCTTGGGATATCTTCAGGATCTCTTCCACCCTCTCGGGGTTGACCTCCATGGCCATCCCGATCTCTTCGGGGCTGGGCTCCCGCCCGTATTCCTGGAGCAGCCGACGGTGCTGGCGCATCAGCTTATTGATGGTCTCCACCATATGCACGGGTATGCGTATGGTGCGGGCTTGGTCGGCGATAGCCCGGGTAATGGCTTGGCGGATCCACCAAGTGGCGTAAGTGCTGAATTTGTAGCCCTTCCGGTAGTCGAATTTCTCGACGGCGCGGATAAGGCCGATGTTGCCTTCCTGAATCAGGTCCAGCAGGGCCATGCCCCGCCCGATGTACTTCTTGGCCACGCTGACCACGAGACGCAGGTTGGCCTCGGTGAGGTGGGCTTGGGACCGCGAGCTGTCGCGGTGGAGGCGGTCGAAGTAGGCTTTAGCCTGAGGCGACATCGCATGCACCTGGGGCTCAGTCTGGAAGCCGTAGACCACCTCCCCCAGTCGGGGCAGTGTGTAATCGTTCACCGCTGTGATGATGTCGGGAGGCAACACCCAACTGTCGAGGGAAAGCTGAATCACGCGACGGGGCAGCTCCGAGGCTTCCACGTCGAGTATGGCCGCCACGTCCGCCAACATCTCGGGGTTCAGTTCTGCATCGATGGCTGCCCTCAGCGTAGAGTTGGTAGCCACCTGCGACAGGGTCAGGTTGCGAGGCAAGCCGAGGGATTCGCCTAAGGCACCGACAAGGGTGTCGGACTTGCTCATGCGCTCCAGCAGGGCGCAACACATCTCAATGGTGCTGGGAGCGCGCCCCAACTGTTCGGTAAGTCGCTGGCCGAGCTTGTCCAAGTGCTTGCCGCCATCCATCTTCCGGGCCAGCACGCGCTCGTCACGGGAGGTGAGCAGGTGCACACGCCCGATCTCGCGCAGGTACATGCGTACCGGATCGTCCAACACCTCAGTGCCCTCGGGCTCCTGTTCCCATTCCACGTCATCGTTTTGGGTTTCCTCGTCCGTCGCAGGCTCGTCGGCCTTTACGTCCTTTGGCTGGACCCAAGCCTCGCCGGGACTTTCGGTGAGGATCACCGGGGTGTCCTCGCCGGTCTCGTCTGGGCTGCGGCTCGGGGCCACGCCGCCTATGACGCTGAGTATCTCTTCACCAGTCCCGTTCTGCTGCTCTTCGGGTTCGTCCAGAAACTCGTTTTCTTCTCCGGTGCGGCGTCTTCTCTTAAGCACTTGCTAATCTCTCCTTTGCCGGGCCTTTTCTCATGTCAGACCTGTTGGATACGGCCAGTCTTGCTTGCTGGGACTCCCTGTCCGCTAGCGGACAGTTTCTGCCAGTAGTTGCCTCATTCGTTCGTGGCGTTGGAGCACGTCCTCGTATTGGCGCTCCAATTCTTCGAGGCTGGCTTCTGTCAGACGTGATCGCTCTTCGTCCTTCTCCTCCGTGCTGGCCTCTTCCAGCCTCAATCTGTCTTCATCTGCCAACCGGCGGAGATAACGGGCCTCCAAGCGGGCCACTGAGTCCTGCAGGTCGGTCTCTCGTTTGGAACGATCGGATGGCGGCATGGGCATGGCAACGAGCCGGTCCCAATGGGGTCTCAGGTCCTCATCCATCAGCTCTGGCTCGTGCCCTTGGTACCAGTAGGCCATCACCTCGCGATTTTCGGGCCTGTTGAAGTGCTCCAGCCTCAGGGATGGGGCCAAGTTCCCCAATTCCGGCTCCTGTAACAATAGGGCGAGGCAGCGGTCCTCTACCGGGTCCCTGTCCAATCGGCTGAAAGGCGCCGTGGTGGCGTCCTCCCGGGGGCGCTCGGTTCTGCGGGGTTGTTGTCGGGGGTTACGGGCGCCGGTGCGAGCTATGTTCGCCCTGAGGTTCTCCGGGGTCACGCCTAGGAGTCGTGCCAATCTCTGGAAGTACTCGTCCTGTAGGAAAGGCTCTTGTACTGCCGTGATAAGAGGAAATAGAGTATCGCGTAGCTGTCCCTTCCCCTCCGGCGTATCGGTGCCGAAACGGGCCGTCAGGGCTTGGAACAGGTAGTCCATCAATGGCGATGCTCCCTCGACCAGAGAAACCCAAGCTTGGGGGTCATGTCTAATCAGCTGGTCGGGGTCCCGCCCAAGTGGCAGAGGGGCTATCTTCAATTCCGGACGCTGAGGCTTCTGATATAGGGTGACACCCCTACCGGAGCGCACCTGGTCTTGATGGAAGACACCCCAAGTCGACTCCAGCCCGCGCAGGGTCGCTTCCCTGCCTGCCTCGTCGGGGTCCAAGGCGACTACTACCGAGGATGCCATGGAGCGCAGCATCGATGCCTGCTCGCTGGTGAGGGCGGTGCCCATGGAGGCTACTACGTTCTTGAAGCCGTGCTCGTGAGCAGCTATGACATCCATGTATCCCTCAACCACCACAGCTCCGCCCGAACTTCCTATAGCCTCGCTGGCCAGATTGAGGCCATAGAGGATGTGGCCCTTGTTGAAGGAAGGCGACTGGGGGGAGTTCAGGTACTTGGGGATGGAGTCGTCCAAGGCTCGTGCCCCGAAGCCCCCCAATGAGCCGTCCTTGTTGCGTATGGGGAACATCAGCCGGCCACGGAACAGGTCACGATAGCTGCCGTTATCTCCGCGATTGGTCAGCCCCGAGGTGGCCACCTGCTCTGGCTCGAAGCCCTTCGCCGACAGGTAGTCGCCCAGAGAATGCCCGTCTTCGGGGCTGAGACCCAGTTCGAAGGTACTGATGACTGTGGGGGACACTCCCCGCCTTTCCAAGTAGGCGCGGGCATCCGTGCCCTGGGTTGACCCGAGTAGGCGGCGGAAATATGCTGACGCTTCCTCGTTGATGTCGTGGGACTGGGACCGCTGGCTGCGTTCCTGTCGGTTGGGCAGTTCCACGCCCGCGCGGTCGGCCAAGCGTCGCAGGGCCTCGGTAAATTCCAGGTGCTCGGCCTGCATGATAAAACTGAAAAGGTCGCCCCCTGTGGCGCAGCCTCCAAAGCAGCGCCAACTCTGCCGTTCCGGGAAAACATAGAAGGAGGGTGTCTTCTCCGAGTGGAAGGGGCATAGGCCTTTGTATCCCCGACCGGAACGCTGCAACGCCACATGGGCGGCTACCACGTCGAGGATGTCCAGCCTAGCCTTGATGTCGTCGGTCACAGCCATCGGGCTGTATCATCATCCTGGATGTTATTGGGCCCATTGCGCCAAGGTTATTATACAAGTCTCTTACCCTTGTCACAAGGGGTCCTGCCCCAAAACTACTCGAAACCGTGTCGTACCGGAACAACCCAAGGCGTGCTAGGATTATGCATCCGGCCGAGGCAGGCTAAGACAGGCCCAAGATAGGCCCAAGATAGGCCCAAGATAGGGAGGATGAAATGACAACAGTGACCGACACCATGCAGAGCACAGCCTCCGTGGTGCACCAAGCCAAGTTCATCGACGCGAAAGGCATTCGCACCCGCTACTACGAGCTGGGTTCCGGGGAGCCGATGCTGTTGATTCACGGAGCCACCTTCTCAGGCCAAGGCAGCGCGAATACCTGGACTCTCAATCTAGAGGGCCTGTCCCAGAAGTTCCACGTCTTCGCCCCAGACCGATTGGGTAACGGCATGACCGACAACCCCAAGCGAGACGAGGACTATTCGGCAGAAGCCGTGGTGCAGCACCTGTACGACTTCACGCAAGCCCTGGGCATCAAGAGCATGCATGTAGTGGGCCAGTCCATCGGCGCCTACCTAGCAACTCGCTTGACCCTGGAGCATTTGGATATGGTCAAGAGCCTCGTGATGATTGACACCGCCAGCCTGGCCCCCGAAGTGGGCAGCCACGCCGAGCGGATGGTAAAGGTCAACGAGGGGCGTCCGGAAGGTGTGAAAGAGTATATCCGGTTCTACTGGGAGCGGATGTCCCATTATACCGACCATGTAACCGACGACTATGTGGATGCAGGCTACTTCATGGAGTCTCACCCCAAGGCACTGGAGACCAAAGCCAAGTGGGAAGCCGGGGCCAGCCAGACCTGGGCCCGGAGTCAGCGGGTCCAGAAGGAAGAAACTCTGGCTTGGATACGCGAGGGGCGTCTACAGGTGCCTACACTCATCTTCTGGGCGGCCACCGACCCATCGGCCATCCTCGAGCAGGGGGTGAAACTCTTCGATATCGTCCGGGAGAAGACCCCGCGAACCCAGATGCACATCGTCAGCCGTGGCGGCCACTTCCACTACCGGGAATACCCCGAAGAGTTCAACACGGTCGTGACCAACTTCATTGAAGCGAGCTAGCCGGGAGCGCGGGGCAGCCCCATCGGGCCGCTCTCATTGGGAGCTCACCACAATCGGTGAACGCCATAGTGGTCGAAGAGCGGCTCGATGGAAACGAGAAACAGGTTGTGTGAGAGCGCCTGCGCAATCAGCAGTCTGTCGAACGGCTCGCGAAGCGGACCGGGCAGTGCCCCGGCCCGCGCGGCTTCATCCACCGTGATAGGCAACTCCTCGAAGTCTTGGTTGGCTAACGCTCCCGCGATGTCGAGGGCCAGCGCCTCTGCTTCCGGGAGTTTGCCCGGCCCCGGCAATAGCGACGCGCCAACTTGATTTCGTGTTCGCGTCCAAGGAGCTGGCCCCCTCAGTGGATGTGCGCGCTCTCAACGAGCCGGAGCAATGGGGGCCGAGCGATCACTGCATGGTGGGAATCAGCGTCTCTTGACGACAGCCTCCCACTAGGGGCGTATGAACTTCTCGCGAATGCTCTAGCCGAAGTCTGGCTTGTTGACCATGAGGTACAGCGACAGAATGGGCAGGGCAGTCGCCACTCCACCCCAGAAGTACCACTTGTGGAGGGCTGAGAAGAACTGAGGAGCCGGTGAGTCCATGTAGTCCGACGGGTCTGAGAACACCGCCATGCGATGTTGGACCGGAATGAGCACTCCCAACCAGAGGATCCCCGACGCGGTAAACAGAGCTAGAGCGACAGTTATCCACGAGAGTTCTTGAAACGCCCTCTGACCGCCCCATGGCAAACCCATTCATCAGTATCAACAACACACCAGGCAGGGTGAACAGGAGGTCAGCGCGAATAACCGCCTTGGCAGAGAAGTGTATGACCATGAGGCTGCGCGTCCGCTCTGCCATCAGCATCCAAGCAGCGGTGACGATGATGTTTCCTAGGAAGACCACCACGCCGGCGATGTGCAGGAACATGTGCCATCTGTACGGGTACAGTGGTAGGGACACCACCAGCACCGCAACGGCAAGGAGGCCATAAACTACCCATTCATTCCGGTGGATGTATCGCATTCAGTTCCATGAGCGGTCGCTCGCCAATTGCAAGGATATCAACCCGCGTCCGGCTGCCGATTAGTCAACAGCTGCTGTCGAGGGCAGCATATCCCATCTCTACCCTCAACGTCTCCCGCTCTATCAGACGGAGACATCCAAACTTGACCGCAGAAAGCCACCTCAAGTACGATTGCCACTACTACCCGTACGAGCACGAAGCGAAAGGAGCTTTGCGATGGCGACCACCCAACAGAAGTTCAACGTTGGTGGGGTGATGCTGGATCAGCCCTTCAAGATTCGAAGGCTGGGCCACTTCGGATTCAATACCAGTCACATGGAGAAGGCTGTCCACTTCTATCAGGACCTCCTAGGCTTCAAGAGCTCGGATGTGCTGGATTTCAAGAAGATGCCCGGCATGGACGAGACTCTTGCCCATGTTGACGACGGGCGGGGCTTCTTCTTCCACCATGGCCACGACCACCACACGTTCGTCCTCTTCCCCAAGTCCGTCATGGAAGCCTTCTCCCGGGGCGCGGCTGGTGGCGGCGGGGGTGGTGAGGTAACAATCAACCAGATCACCTGGCAGACAGGCGCTTTGGAAGAAGTGGTACATGGGGCCCACTATTTCCGGGAGAACAACATACCCATCCAGCGTATCGGCCGCGACATGCCTGGCAGCAACTGGCACGTCTACCCTGTGGACCCCGACGGCCACGTCAACGAGCTCTACTACGGCATCGAGCAGGTTGGCTGGCTTGGTCGCAGCAAGCCGCGTGATATGTACTACCGCCGGTTCAACGAGGAACCCTCGCTGCCTCAGATGTCGGAAGAGGACGAAGTCCGCGACGCCTTGGACAAGGGCATCGACATCTATGCCGGCCACCACTATCAGGAAACCTTGGAAGCCAAGTACGACGTAGAGGGCATCATGCTGCCCCGGCCCTTCGCCATTACGAAGATTGGCCCTGTGGACCTCTTCGTTGAAGATTTGGACGCAGCCGTTACCTTCTACCGCGACCACCTCGGCTTCAAGATCACGGAAGAGGACCAGTACAACGGCCACCGGCTGGTGTTCATGCGCAACGGGGCCGAGCACCACAGCCTAGCCCTCTTCCCCAAGCAGCTCCGCTCCGAGTTGGGTTGTAGTTCCGACACCAGCAGCGCTTCCTTCGGCATAGAGGTTGCCACCTACACCCAATTGCGGAAGGCTGTCAGCTTCCTCAAGGAGAACGGCGTCGAATTCATGGAGATGCCACCGGAGTTGCATCCCGGCGTCGACTATGCCGCTTATGCCAAGGACCCCGACGGCCACTTGGTGCAGCTGTACTACTACATGGAGCAGTTGGGCTGGGACGAACAGCCCCGCCCCAAGAGCATGCGCCGTGTCGTCAACGGCGAGTGGCCTGACGTCCTCGAACCCCTGTCCGACACCTACGTCGACCAAGTGTACCAAGGCCCGCTGGGCTAGCCCGACGAGTATCACGAAAATAGAAGAGGCCTCGGCAGGTGCCGAGGCCTCTTCTTTATGGGGCAGTCGTGCTGGGAGAGCAACCAAGCCCCTAAAGGGCATCTGCCGTGCAGTCAACGGCGACTGGCTCGACGTCCCAGGACACCGCTCTGTGCGACTCTACGTTGAGCAGGTGTACTAGGCGCCCACTGAGGCTAGCCCGACAGTATCTCTAGAAATGAAAGAGGCCTCGGCAGACGCCGAGGCCTCTTTGGTTCCTTGTTTCGCTGAAGCCTAGTTGGGGACCCAAGCGGCGCAGCGGATTTCGCTGAACTCGCGATCAACCTTGTTCCAGGTATCGCCCGAGTTGTTGCTCAGGAATACCTGGCCGTAGTGGCTGAAAGTTACCACACGGTCCGGGTCGGCGGCGTTCACACCGAAGGCCCACATCGGGGTGTTGGGGACGCAGGGCAGGGGCAGTGTCTCCCAAGACTCTCCCAAGTCGGTGGAGCGCTGCACTGTGCCTGTCTGCCCAGCGGCGGCGTCGCCGTTGCCCACGAAGATTACGTTGGGATCGTCGGGCTTGAGGGCGATGTTGCGGCAGTAGCGCATGGGGAAGTGTTCCTGCACACCTAGGGGACGCCAGCTGCGGCCTGTGTCCGTCCCTAGGAACAACTCTCGAGGCGTGCTCACGATCACGGTGCTGGGAGAGCCGGGGCTGACCACAACGCCGTGGATGTCAGGGTCATTGAGCTCCATGCCCATGGTGCCGGGCTCCATGGCGGCCCCGGTCTTGGCCCAAGTGTAGCCGCCGTCGGTGCTCACTCGCACACCGTCCACCTCTGCTCCGGCCCAGACTATCTGGGGATTGGTGGGGTCGATGGCCATGGCCAACACCCGAGGCCACCGTACGTTGGCGCACTCGGGGGCGAAGTCGGCGGAAGTCTTGTCCCAATGTGCTCCGCCGTCGCGAGAGCGGAAGATGGCGCCCGGTCGGCAGCCTGCGAACACGTTGCTGGAGTTGGTGGGGTCTACAACCACAGACCACACTGCGTACTGGTCCATGGGGGCCTCGATATGCTCAAAGCTGCGGCCGTTGTTGTCGCTGCGATACAGGCCGTCATTAGCCCCGGCGAAGATCACATGGGAGTTCTGGGGGTCCGATGTGATGGCAAAGACATTTGTCTCGTTCCAGACGCCTTGGGGCCGGCCCCAAGTATCGCCGCCATCGTCGCTATACCATATGCCGTTTCCTACTGTTCCCAACAGCACGGTGAAGTCATTATTCATGGTCACACTCTCCTAGTTTTCTGACCTAAGTTTATTGTCACCGACTCGAACTCATTATCGCCTAGCGCGTCTACGTGTCAACCGTCCGATGTCCTAGTAGTATCTGATGCGCTGTTGTTGGCTTTGAATCTCGAGCCTGATGCTTGCGCCCGGGGACTAGCTTACCTAGCGTACCAAGGGGCCGATGCGCTCCTCCAGAGTGAAGTTGGGCCACGGCTCGCGTGAGGCCACCACCTTGTTTCGTAGGACGCCGATGCGCTCGATCTCCAACTCTATGGTGTCGCCTTCCTTGATTTCTTTGTGGCCGGCGAAGGTGCCGAGGGAGATGACGTCCCCGGCCTCCATCTTCGTGTAGTCGGAGCAGTAGGCCAGCACCTCGTAGGTGTCGAATATCATGCTGCCGGTGTTGTCACGCCGGCGCATCTGCCCGTTCACCCGTACTTCCATGGCCAGGTTGGCCGGGTCGGGTATCTCCTTCTTGGTGACCACCCAAGGGCCGATGGGACAGTAGGTGTCGAAATTCTTGGCGTAGGCATAGGGCTGGCCCATCTGACCACGCTGACGTTGCCTGTCCCGCGCCGATACGTCGTTGCAGATGGTGTAGCCAAACACATAGTCGGAGGCTTGGGAGGGGCGGATGTGGCGGCAGTCACGGCTCACGACCACCCCCAGCTCAATCTCCTCATCCACCAGTTGAGGGAAGGGGGGCAGCACTATCTCGCCTTCGTGGGCCAGCATGTTGGAGCCATACTTGGCGAACACGATGGGCTCTTGGAAGAAGGAAAGCCCCGTCTCGTCGATGTGCTCCTGGAAGTTGAGGGCTAGAGCCAGGATCTTGGGTGGGCGGATGATGGGGGGAAGCCATTTGAAGTCGGACACTATGTAGTGGCGCAGGTTGCCGTTGGCCCTCAGACGGGACAGGCATTCCTCACCTATGGAGTCGATGTCGACGCCCGACTCAATGATGCGCAGGACGGAGTCCGCCTCGCGGACCTGGGGGTGGGTAGCGTTGATGGCTCTGGTCAGGTTGATGATGCCTTCGTCGACGGCTGCGCCGACGCTGGTCACGCCATCTTTCTCGTAGGAGAGCAGCTTCACGTTTTTCTACCTCCCTCGAAGGCCTCGCCCCATTCTCCACCGCCGATGCCGGTGAGCCGGGGACTGACATGTGTGTGGCCCTCGATACCAATATGGTGCTTCTCTTGAAATCATAAGTTGCGCTCCAAAGCTTTGCAACTTGGCATCAAACAAAACTAACCGTAGGGACAACCTTGGTGGTTGCCCAAAGGGGCCCTAAGAAGGGGCCCCACGACGAGGACTGGAGAGGCAGCGATGAGCGGCAGCGGATATAATGTGTCCTCAATTCGTATGGCAGACCCCGGGAGGGAAGATGAAGGTAACTGGCAAATACACCCTGAAGGCGTCCCCACAGCAAGTGTGGGACACCTTGACCAAACCCGAAAAGATACAGGGCTGCCTGCCCGGCTGCAATCGTATGGAGATAACGGCCGAAAACGAGTATATGGCGACCCTCACCGTGGGGGTCGGTGCAGTGAAAGGGACCTACGAGGCGAAGATAACGATGCTGGACCTGGTGCCCCACGCATCTTACAAGATGCTGGTGGAGGGCACCGGCACTGCCGGGTTTGTCCGTGGCGAGGGCGACATCAAGCTGGACGAACAGGCCAACGGCGGTACTGTGATATACGTGGAGGGGGACGCCCAAGTGGGCGGGACCGTGGCCCTCGTTGGTCAGAGGCTCATGAGCACGGTAAGCAAGCAGATGATGGACCGCTTCTTCCGCTGTATCGGGCGCTCCATCGGCTGAGCGAGCGGCCCGTTCAAGATTATCTGCACGAGCATGCGGCTATCCGCACGAAACATCCGGGCTGACCATCCGAAGCCCTGAGGGATAGGCCATGGACTGGACCATCCTAGGCCTTATGGGAGCCGCGACTTTCGCCGTGGTTTCGGTCCTAGACAAACGGCTGATCTCTGTAAGCCTGCCCAGCCTCTCCAGTTACTATCTGTGGACAGGGACAGGCAGGTTCCTGTGGGGCGCCCTCCTACCCATCGTGGCCGGCTTTGGTATCAACGACTATGGCTGGCACCTAGCTGCTGCCATCGTGGCCGGTCTCATCTGGGGGGCCGCACTTGCCCTCATGGCCTTGGGCTTCCGTCTGGAGGAGGCCTCCCGCGTCACTGCGGTGTCCCATAGCTTCCCTGTCTTCTCCGCGCTTCTGGCGGTGATATTCCTCGATGAGACATTGGGAACCCTGCAATGGGGAGCCATCGTGATGGTGGTGCTGGGGGCCGTTCTGGTGTCTCTGCGTGGCGGTCCCAGCCAAGGACTTCCTCGTCTGAACCGCGCCTTTCCCGTCATCGTCGCTTCGGCCTTTTGCTATGCCATATCCTTCTTCGCGGCCAAGTACGCAGTGGAGGAAGTATCGGTATGGACTCTTTTCTCCATACGCCAACTGGGGATGGCTGCCGTGTTTCTCGTACTGGGTAGAAAGGCGTGGCGCGAGGTGCCCTTGGTGATCCGAAGCCGCACCACCTTGGGGCTGATGCTGGTGACCGAGTTCTTTCTGGCGCACATCGCCCTGATTTTCACCCTGCTGGCCATCGAGGGAGGGCCGGTGTCTATAGTATCCACCCTAGCTGGGACGCGGCCACTGTTCGTCTTCCTGTATACCATTCTGCTCAGCGCATCTTGGTGGCGCTTCGTGGACGAGCCATTGGAGCGGAACGTTCTTGGCATAAAGCTGCTCTGCATCGCCATGATTGTCTTGGGGGTCACCGCCCTGCGGACGTTATAGCGGGCCATCCATCAGAGGATTTAGAAGATGGCCTCTTCCTCACCCTCTTCCTCCGGGAGGCCGTCGCGCAATTCGGGGTCTGCCTCCGGGGGCGGCCGGGGGAGAGGGGACATCCTGAGACAGGCTCGGAAGACACTGTTGCATAGCTTATGCAATTCCCTCTAGGGATGTGTCGCTGGTCAGGTTTGAAGAAGGGCCTGCATTTCATAAATTTCACACTATTCGTATCTGTGGCGAATATTTTCGTATTTGGATGATGTGAAATTTGTGCAATTATTGGGTTTCTCGTATCTGCGGTCGGCGGGATTTGTTTCACACGGTGTGCAATTTTGGTCCGGTGCGTTGATGGTCATTCCGTCTGCTTTCCGAGTCATTTGGGTGATCCTGTCGATGGATTCGATCCATTGTACATGTAGGGTTTGGTGGGCTGGCAATGGGCATTTGTCACCGGGGCAGTGCCTGTACGCTGGGCCCCAGCTGCCTCCCACTTAGCGGGGCGCGAGGAGAGGGGACTTCTGAGACAGACTCCCGAAGGGAACGGGTGAGGGTGAGACAGCCTCCTGAAAAGGGGAGGTATGGGGTGCCGGTTGTGGCGGGCCCACTCTGCGCGTATCATGGGAGCTAGTCGGGGTGTAGCGCAGGGGTTAGCGCGCCACGTTCGGGACGTGGAGGCCGTCGGTTCAAATCCGACCACCCCGACCATTCTCTTACCCCCAAGTGGACGGTGCCCAATATGTCGTCGCCCTTGGTAACCGTGCGAACACCCGCTTGCCTTCCTGCCTTCGGCGCAGCGGCCAGTTGCCTTGGGCTGGCGTTGGATGGATGGAGCACTGCCGAGATTTGGCCCGCCGATACCGCAACTGCATCGGCCCAGGAGACGGAGAAAGAGGCACTGGCTCGGCGATCCATGGAGTCTGTGTCGCACCATGCTGGGAACAACGCGCCGTCCGTAAGAGTGGTGCTGCGCAGCGACGCCTCCCCGGTCAGTACCGTGGGCAGCAGAGAGGCATCCATCGGCGCCGGACTGGTGGCGGCCAACCGGTTGGCTGGCAGCCCACTGCGAGATCCCGACCTGCTGCGATTAGGAGCGGAGCAGGGGGGCCGTATCGAGGGATTGGCGTCTGCCCTATTGGGCGGCCTGCAGATGTCCGCCGCTTGGGAGGGGCAGACCGCGACTGCTCCGGTGCCACTGCCTCTGGGCCTCACTTTGGTGCTGTTCCTGATGGAAGAGGCCACTGCGTTACCAGCCAGCGCTGGTCGCGATACGCGCCATCGAACCGGCCTTGATGCTTGGCGCGCGGCCATGCTGGTGAACGCCATGGCCTCATCTCGGTTGGAAGAACTGGCGTCTCAAGAGGCGATGCAGCCTGCGAGCCTGTACCCCGATTGCGCACCCAAGCGGTTGGTGTGCGCCGGCGCGATGATCGGCGGAGCGTTGGCCTCCTTTCCCGCCGATGACGACCGCATCCTGGTCGCCCTGACCCGGGGCAAGGAGATGACCATCGCCTACGAGATGGCGGAAGCCGCTAGGCAAGCCAACCTGCCTGGCACCATCAAGATTGCGAAACCCTCAACACATGGCGCCCACACGGTGTGATTCGATGACCGGGGTTTGTGTAGCCGAATGACACTTGTGGTCCAGAAATACGGCGGCAGCTCTGTAGCCGATGCCGAGCGCATCCTTCATGTTGCCCAGCGCATTGGCGCCGCCCGTGATGCGGGGCAGCAGGTCGTTGTCGTGGTGTCGGCCATGGGGGATACCACCGACGAACTGATCGGTCTGGCCTACCGGGTGACGGGACAGCCGGACCCGCGAGAGATGGACCTGCTTCTGTCCACGGGCGAGGTGGTCTCCTGTACCTTGGTGGCCATGGCCCTGCGCAGCATGGGCTACGATTCAATCAGCCTGACCGGGGCCCAAGCAGGCATACGCACGGATACCTCCCATGGCCGCGCTCACATCGCCGGCGTGGAGGCGGACCGTGTGCGGCGGGAACTGGATGACGGCAAGCTGGTCATCGTGGCTGGCTTCCAAGGTATCACTGAAGACATGGACGTCACGACTCTCGGCCGTGGCGGCTCGGACACCACGGCTGTTGCCGTAGCCGCCGCATTGGGGGCCAGCCGCTGCGAGGTATACACTGATGTGGCGGGCATCTATACTGCCGACCCGCGCATAGTCCCCCAAGCCCGCAAGCTGGATGAAATTAGCTACGACGAAATGCTGGAGCTGGCCAGCTACGGGGCCAAGATGCACCCCCGTTCCATTGAGTTGGCCGCGGTGTACAATGTGCCCGTTTACGTGGCGTCCAGCTTCAGCGAGGAGCCTGGCACCCTGATTCACGGTGAAGTGAGGGCGATGGAGCAGCGCATAAAAGTCACCGGCATCGCCTATGAGAGGGGCGTGGCCAAGGTCACCGTGCGTGGGGTGCGTGACCAGCCTGGGGTGGCAGCCGCCCTCTTCGAGCCCTTGGCCGCCGAGGGGATCAGCGTCGACACCATAGTGCAGAACACTGGGGTTGAGCAGCTCAGCGACATCAGCTTCACCCTCGAGGCAGGCGACCTAGCCCGGGCCACCCAGTTGGTGGAGAAAACCATGTCCCCCCTCGATGTGCGTCTGGCCACTGAAGACTCCTTGGCCAAGGTCAGCATTGTGGGAGCGGGCATGCAGAATTCTCCCGGTTATGCTGCCCGCATGTTCCGCGCCCTCTCCGATGCCGGTGTGAACATCGACATGATCACCACTTCGGAGATACGCATCACCTGTATCGTGCACGAGTCGGCTGTGGAGCGTTCGGTACAGAGTCTGCACCAAGCCTTCGCGCTATCCCGGGAGGGCTAGCTTTCATTGGACGCCCTGCATCTCTCAGTGGTGATACCCACGTTCAACGAGGAATCCCGTATCGTGTCCACTCTGGAACAGGTGCTGGACTACTTGGGTCGGCAGCCCTATTCGTGGGAGGTGTTGCTGGCCGATGACGGCAGCGCCGACGCCACACTACGTCTGGCGGCCGAGGTGGGCGAGAGACACGGGGCGGACCGGCTGAGGCTTCTGCGACTGCCCCACGGCGGCAAGGGGTGGGCGGTACGCCAAGGAATGTTGCAGGCGCAGGGTGAGCGCCGTTTCATGTGCGACGCGGATCTCTCCATGTCCATCGAGCAGATCGAAAGATTCTTGCCGCCGATGTCGGGGGAATATGACGTCGCAGTAGGCTCCCGCACCATCCCAGGGGCCCGTCGCATCGGCGAACCGGCGCGACGCAGGATTACAGCCAAGGGCTTCAGTCTGCTGGTACGCGCCCTTGCCCCCTGTGGCATCGCCGACACCCAATGCGGCTTCAAGTGTTTTCGGGGCGAGGTGGCCGAAAGGCTCTTCGTGATGCAGAAGCTGGACGGTTTTGCCTTCGATGTGGAACTGCTGTTCCTAGCGCGGAAACTGGGATTGCGCACCGTCGAAGTGCCGATCGACTGGCATCATTCGCCTGAAAGCAAGGTGAGGCTGGTGCGTGATGCGACGTACATGGCACGGGACATACTCCGAGTACGTAGAGATTGTCTTCTCGGTCGCTACCGGTGAACCGGCCCGCGTCAGCAGAAACGGGGCGTGGCCCGTGGGACGCCGACTTATCCTCCGGTCCGGTTATCGGCCAGTCCGTTGCATGGATTCCTACGTGCGCAAGAGTGGTGGGTGAGACGCCTGGCAGCGATAAATGCGAGGCGACGGTAAGGCGAAAGTCCGGCGTCTTCGAAAATTCCTTCGGTAACGGTCGAATTCAGTCTTGACCACAGGACAACTTTTGGTATAACAGAGATATAGTCACAAATCACAGATTCTTCGATAAGGAGCCAAGGCAAGGAAGGCATGGAAGTAGACAACAGATTGAAGCGAGAGAAAAGCGCAAAGGCGGTGGCCTTGGCGTTGGAAGGCAAATGGGATGAGGCGGTGGTGCTGAACAAAGAGATGCTGGAATTGTTCCCGCAGGACGTGGAAACCCTGAACCGGCTGGGGAAGGCGTACTTGGAACTGGGTCGCTATTCGATGGCCCGTGGTGCCTTTGGCGCCTCTGTGGCGGTCGCACCCCACAACACGATAGCCAAGAAGAACCTCTCCCGTCTGGAGAGTCTGCCCCATGATACGGATGACGAGGCGGCTCCTCCCAGCGCCACCCAGTCCAACAGGGTAATGCCCAACCTGTTCATCGAGGACAGTGGCAAGTCGGGCATGACGGTCCTGCATAAGCCAGCGTCAGCCACGGTGCTGGCCAAGGTGGCGCCGGGAGACTTGGTGGACCTAGAGGCGGGGGACCGTCGGCTGGCGGTACGCACGCCTCAGGGACAGCGCTTGGGAGAGCTTGAGCCCAAGCTGGCCAACCGGCTCCTGCGCCTCATACGAGAAGGAAACCGCTATTCGGGGGCAGTGGTGAGCGTGCAGCATCCTCGAATAGCCGTGGCCCTGCGGGAAGTGTATACGCACCCCAGCCTGCTGGGCATCGCCTCCTTCCCCTCAAGGGGAGGGGTCAGCTATGCTGCTCAGCTGCCCGAAACCTACGCCCGGCTGGACCTTGACTCGGACTTAGAGCACGACGACACAACTCCGGACTGGGGAGATGCCTACGACACTGCCGTCGAGGGCGAGGTACGCGCCTCGGTGGGCGCAGGCTTCGACGACGACGATGATGAAGGCGAGTAGGGCTGTCATAGTCCTCTCGCCCTGTCCTGCAGTGGCTGGGGCATTGCTCCATGCCTGAAGCAGACGAACAACCCCCCGTTTGGGACCAAGACCAAGTACGAGCGCTGCGAGACCACCTTGGGTGTACCCAAGGTGAGATGGCTCGGCAGATGGGTATTCGGCAGCAGACGGTCAGTGAGTGGGAAACGGGGATGTATCGTCCCCGGGGCTCGTCCAGTACCCTGCTACACATCATCGCGGAGCGGGCTGGGTTCCACTACACCACTGGCCCGGACCAAGGCGAAGAACCACAAGACGGTTAATCCCGCTCTTTGGCCCACTATCCCATTTGAGCGCCCTGTATTACACGGTATAGTGTATAATGGGTGCGTGGGGCAGGGGAAAGACAAGCCGAAGCGCCCGCCGGAGTTGGCCGGTTTCTCGGAGCAAGCGTTGGCCCGTTTGTGGCGGGACAGGGCGGCTAAGGCTGGGCTGCTTCGAGCTCAGCATGGTGGCAAGTTGCGGGTGATTTACCCTGGGCGCCTCAACACCTCAGCAGGGCCCGATTTTCGCGATGCCCTGATCTACGTCGAAGGGGAAGGGCTAACCCGAGGTGACGTTGAACTGCACCTAAAACAGAGCGACTGGCGGGCCCATGGTCATCACCGCGATCATCGTTACAACTCAGTAGCGCTGCATGTGGTCTACGCCACTGAGGACGCACCCACGAACTTGGCCAATGGGGCTGAGGCGCCGGTATTATCGGCCAAGCCACTGCTTGAGGCCCTTCCCACCAGCCAGCCTCCCCAGTACTTGTGGCGGCTGTTGGAGATGTGCGGCTACCCCCAACCTTCCAGCATGGAGGATCTGTCTGTCCTGTTGGATCGGGCTGGAGACGCCCGCTTCCAAGAGAAGGTGGAGGCGTTCCGTGGTCATCTTTCTCGGGACGGGCCCGAGCAGACGTTGTACGCCGCCATCATGGAGGGGTTGGGCTACAGCCAGAACCGTGAGCCCTTCAGCGAGTTGGCCTACCGCCTGCCCGTTGCCATACTGAGGGAGCGAGCCATGGCGTTGTCCCGGGATCAGAGGCGGGCAGCCATGGAAGAGTGGCTGTCGGAGGAGGCCGGGTTGGGGTCCACGTCATCGGAGCAGGCTCTGCGGCCCGCTGGCGAAGCGCCGCCCCTACGTTGGCACCTGTTCAGAGTACGCCCGGTGAACCACCCCAAGCGTCGCATCAAGGGGATGTCCTGGCTGTTGCAGCGCTACTTGGAAGAAGGTCTGGTGGCAGGGCTGACCTACCAGATTGCCCAAGGTGTATCAGCGGTGCAAAAAGCTTTGACGATACGGGTGGAGGGTTGCCCCCTGATCGGCCCCGATAGGGCCCGGGAGCTGGCGGTCAATGCCGTGCTGCCCTTCGCCGTCGCTATGGCCGCCGTACAACAGGACACTGACCTTGCGGAGGCGGCTACTGCCCTATACCATAGGTACCCCAAGGGCCCCAGCAATGAAATCCATCGGGAGATGGTGGACCTTCTGATTCCCGCTCAATGGCGTCCCACAGTAAGCGGTGCGCGCCGCCAACAGGGGCTCCTTCACCTGCAACGCCTCTTGGCTAGGTCCGACTTCAGGTCCGGAAACTAGCTCACAACATGGAAGCATCGGCAAACGGCCTCACTCCGGACTATGTGCGCAAGGTCCCGCTGCTCCAAGGCGAGCAGGTGCAGCAGCAGTTCGACATCCATCGCGGGCTGATGGAAAGCACCCCCGACAAGGGCCCCCTTCTGGTGCTCACCAATCACAGGCTGATGGCCTTCACCCATGCCAAGGACTACGGCCAAGCCCTGCTCATCGGCCTCGAAGACCTGCACGCAGTGGCTGTGGACCTGCGTTCGCGGCGGTGGCCCCAACTGTTACGAGGGCTGGCCCTGATGCTGCTTGGAGTGGCCGTCTACCTTTTCGTGGGCCTCTTCGTGGTCAAAACTGGTTCAGTGAGCATACCGGCAATCATCGGGGGAGTGGTGGGCTTTGCCGGGCTCTTGCTGGTTGTCCGGTTCTTGGTGTGGGAGCGGGAGGGGGCGATCAATTTCATGGCAGCCTATGGTGGCCCATGGCAGCTTAGCTTCGAGTACCGGGGCAACCATGCCTCTGATGACGCAGCCCTGTTGGTGGCCTGTTTTTTTCAAATGAAAGAGACGCAGCACCGCCGGGCGCATGAGAGCAATGAGGAAGAATGGCCCTATACCCCGTGGGGGTGAGAGGCTAGGGATGAATGAGGGGGCATTGGGCTCGTGGCTTCTAGCCCAAGGAAAGACTGGGGTCGATGTCCAGGTCCAAAGAGTGGCGTACCCCTCGCTCCAGCAGATGGTAGCCACAGGCTCCTATCATAGCCCCGTTATCGGTGCACAGAGCAGGCCGAGGGATGAACACCGGCAGGGGCGAGAGTTGCTGGAAGCGCAGGCGCAGCAGGCTGTTGGCCGTCACACCGCCGCCCAGCACGATGCCCTTTGCCTTGTACTCCCGGGCGGCATTGATGGCCTTGGTGACCACCACATCCACCACCGAATCTTGGAAGGCGGCGGCCATCTCGGTGACTAGGTGGGCTGGGGGTGGCTCCCCGTCTTCGCTGGGAGGGTAGACACCCAGCTCCTGTGCCCGGTGCAGCAGGGCTGTCTTCAACCCGCTGAAGCTGAAGTCGTAGGTATCGCGCAGCCAAGCCCGGGGCAAGCGCTCCTCGCCACGCGCACCCTCGGCCACACGCTGTATCTCCGGTCCGCCGGGGAAGCCGAGTCCGAGTATGCGAGCGGCCTTGTCGAAGGCCTCTCCTGAGGCATCGTCCCTAGTGCGCCCCAGCAGGCGGTACAGGCCGTGGCCCTCCATCAACACCAAGTCGGTATGCCCCCCTGAGGCCACCACACACAACAGAGGGAAGCCTGCGCCGGAAGCTGGGTCGGAAAGCTCTTCTTCCGGCTGTTTCAGCCATGCGGCGTAAACATGGGCCTCAAGGTGGTTCACTCCCACCAATGGTAGGCCTTGGGAGAGTGCCAGAGCCTTGGCCCCGTTCAGCCCTACCAGCAGGGCCCCAGCCAGTCCTGGCCCGTGGGTCACGGCCACGGCGTCAAGGTCGGACATGGAGACCTCAGCATCGTCCAAGGCTCGCTGGATTGTGGGCACAAGGGCCAGCACATGCTGGCGGGAAGCCACCTCGGGGACGACGCCACCGTAGCGGGCGTGGATGTCGACTTGGGAGGCAATTACGTTGGAGCGCAGCAGGCGACCGTCTTCGATGACGGCGGCTGCCGTCTCATCGCAGGAGGTCTCGATTCCCAGCACGAGTGTACTCACGGCCCAACATCATAGGAGCCAGGTGAGTACGAGGTCAACTTTCTATATACTTAAACACAGCCTGACCAACCTATTACGCAGCCTGACCAAACACAGCCTGACCAAGCACCGACTGATTTTGACACCCCAAAGGGCCGGTGCTATCATCGCGCCGGATTGAGGCTCATACTGGTACGTCACGGACAAACACCTTGGAACGCTGAAGGTCGGTTCCAAGGGCAGAGTGATACGGGCCTCACGGACTTGGGCTTAGAGCAGGCCCGTCGCGCTGCTGTTGCACTTTCTTCCCTAGACATTTCCGCTATCTACTCCAGTCCCCTACCCCGCGCCCTGCGCACGGCTCAAGAGATATCTCGCGAACTTTCCATTGAAGTGACCCCGTTGGAAGGGTTGAAGGAGATTCACCTAGGGGAGCTGGAAGGCATCACCGGCCCAGTGATGAGAGAGAGCTACCCCGAGGTGTTCCATACGTGGAACAACAACCCAGGGCGAGTCAGCTTTCCCGGAGGTGAGTCGCTGCGACAGCTCCAGGCTAGGGCTTGGAGGGCAGAGCAGCGCATGGAGAAGGCTCATCCAGATGGAATCGTGGTGGCGGTATCCCACAATTTCGCCATCAACGCCATTGTCAGCCGGTTCTTGGGGCTGCCCCTCTCCCGCTTCCACCGCATACGGGTGGACTTGGGTTCTTTCACCGTGCTGGAAGTAGTGGAACGTGCCCGCCACCTGCTGCACTTCAATGATCGTTGCCACCTGACCGACCTGTCCAGCCCCGGAGGTTAGAGGTGCCCCGCCCAAGGCTTTTAGTGAGAGCGGTCGAGTCCGCCGTCAGGGAAGCTGTGCGGCAGCATGGGTTGCAGGGTCGGATATTGGTCACGGCCGTCTCGGCGGGGGCCGACTCTACTGCCCTGCTCCATGCGCTCTATTCCCTGCGCGATGCCATGGGCCTGACATTGCATGTGGCCCACTTCGATCATAACTTCCGCCCAGAGGCCGCTGAGGATGCCCGCTTCGTGGCGGAAATGGCGGACAGCCTAGGGCTGCCGTTCATTACCGAACATGCCGATCCCATGGCCTACCAGCGGGAGCAGGGAATATCGTCTTTCGAGGAGGCGGCTAGGGAGTTACGTTACCGCTTTCTGGGACGCGTGGTCGACTCGGTGGGAGCATGGGCTGTTGCCTTGGGCCACAATGCCGACGACCAAGCGGAGACGGTGCTGATGCACCTGATACGTGGCAGTGGCTTGGACGGGCTGCGTGGCATGGACGCCAGATCGACTTGGCGCAGTTCCGACGCCCAACAGCAGGTCAAGCTGTTCCGTCCTTTGCTGTCGGTGACCAAGGAGCAACTGCGCAGCTACTGCGAAGAGCAGGGCATCGCCTACCGCGAGGACCCCGCCAACCGGGACATGCGCTTTACCCGCAACCGTGTGCGCCATCAACTGCTGCCCTCGCTACGGGATTACAACCCGCGCATCTCGGAGTCCTTGGTGCGCTTGGCCCAAGCCGTCTCTGAGGATGCCGACTTCCTCGATGGCGAGACCGAGCGGGCTTGGGGAGAGCTGGTGCGCGAGGCGAGAGACGCTGTTATCTTGGACCGACAAGCCTTGTCGTTACGGCCCCGCGCCCTGCAGACACGGCTGCTGCGCCGTGCTTACTTCCAGTTGGCGGGCAGCCTACGGCGGCTACAGAGCTCTCATGTGGAGGCGATGCTGGGCCTGCTGGGATCCGCGCCGGGGCGCGAGGTCGCGCTGCCCATGGACTTGCGGCTGACTTCGACTTACGACACCGTGACCATGGGTCGCGCGGTCGTTTCCGACACTTCTACCAAGCCATTGGAAGGCGCGCATCGATTGGAGGTGCCAGTCACCGCTGCGGAGGTAGCCGTGACTCACATACCCGGCTGGTGTGTGACAATAGGGTGGGTCGATGTGCAGGATGGGATACCCACTGAGGCGCTGGAAGCGATCCTCGACTTGGGAGAAGACGTCTCTGAGCTCTGGGTGCGAGGGCGGAGACGTGGTGATCGGTTCCACCCCTACGGGATGTCCAATGAGAAGAAGTTGCAGGACTTCCTAGTGGACCGTAAGGTGCCGTCGACAGAGCGGGATGCCGTCCCGCTGGTATTCCACGGGGAAAGTCTCGCTTGGGTGGTGGGCCACCGAGTGGCCGAGTGGGCTGCGGTAAGCCATGCAAGTCGTCGCGTCCTGCGCATCCGCTTCGAGGTGTCGGACCCATCCCCCGCCTAAGAGGAGGTCGGTTCCAGCAGCTTAGCTCCTAGGATTTTCTTGCTGTGTTGCAACGCCCACTCGTGGGCCCCAAGGTCGAAGGAGGCTACGCAGTCGGTGGGCACCTCCACGCGGTAGTCGCGGTTCCGGGCGTCGGAGATGGTATGCATCACGCAGATGTCGGTGCACACGCCACAGACAATCAGTTTGTCCGGCTTCAGGTTCTTCAGCCGAGCCTCCAGTTCGGTGTTGAAGAAGCCGCTATAGCGGTTCTTGGGGATGATGCTGAGGTCGGTGACCCACTCCTGAAGTTCGGGTATGACCTCGGTTTCTGCTGTTCCCTTGACGCAATGAACGGGGAATATCTCAAACTCCAAGTCGTCAGGGTCGTGATGGTCGGAGATGAAGAGGATGGTGGAGCCAACTTCCTGCTCCCGCTCCAAGAGTCGCTGTATGTTGGGGATGATGGCCCGAGAGTCGGGGCCACAGTAGAGGTTATGCCCCTCTTCCAAGAAGCCTCGGAGCATGTCGATTACAAGCACTGTATTGGCCATGACTTGCCTCCGTCGGTCCTCGCTTATTGAGACTGATGCCAAAAAGTTGGATAATATCGGCCATTATATGCCAATTTGTCTGGCGCGTATGGGGTGCATTTAGCTACGAAAATAGCGTTTATGCAAGAGTGGTTATATCTGGCGAAAACTCTTTTATATCTGAAGGCTCTGGCATTTGTGGCATTTTGGAGTGTTTCGTATCTGTTTCCCGGTCTCAATTATGCCAGAGTCTGGCATTCCGGCGCAGTCGGGCCGTCGAGGGCTGTGTACGATGGATAACACTTGAATCCAGTATACCAGCGCTCTGAATTCCGGCTCAAGGAGGCTTACCAACGGATTGCGAAACAGCCGACCAGCCCCTCTGATTGGGGGTCGTCTAGTGGCGGAAGTGGCGCACTCCGGTGGTCACCATCGCGACGCCGGCTTGGTTTGCAGCGTCAATGACCTCTTGGTCGCGGATGGAGCCGCCCGGTTGCACCACGGCAGTGACGCCGCCTTCTGCAGCTAGCTGCAAGCCATCGGGGAAGGGGAAGAAGGCGTCGGAGGCCAGCACTGAACCGGCGGCCTTGTCGCCGCTGGCCCGTAGGGCTAAGTGGACGCTGGTGACCCGGTTGGGCTGGCCTGCCCCCATGCCCACCATGGCCCCATTCTTGGCCAGCAAGATGGCATTGGACTTGACGTGTTTGACCGCCCTCCAAGCAAAGGCAAGGTCGCGCATCTCGTTCCCGGTTGGGGCGCGTTGGGTCACCGTCTGCCAAGCGGAGGGATCTTCCTCCAGAGTGTCGCCGGTCTGCACCAGCAGGCCGCCTGAAAGAGGCCGGATGTCGAATACGTTGCCGGCAGCGCCTTGGGGTACGGTCAAGATGCGCAGGTTGCGCTTTTGCCGTAGCAACTCCAAGGCTTCGGGTTCGTAAGCGGGGGCCACAACGACCTCGTAGAAGATGGGGGCCATTGCTTGGGCTGTGTCGACGGTCACGGTACGGTTGAAGCCCACGATACCGCCAAAGGCCGATACTGGGTCCCCCTCATATGCCTTGAGGTAGGCTTGGACCATGTCGGAATCGCAGGCCAAGCCACACGGGTTGGCGTGCTTGATGACGACCACTGCCTGCTCGCCGAAGTCGCTGGCGGTACGCCATGCAGCGTCGGCGTCCATGTAATTGTTGAAGGACAGCTCGCGCCCGTGTAGCTGCTCGGCTTGGCAGACGCCGGTGCTGGAGGGCAGGGCGGGAGCGTAGAGGGCAGCCTTCTGATGGGGGTTCTCGCCGTAGCGCAGAGGTGCCACTCGCCGGTAGGCCAGCCCTAGCGTTTCCGGAGGGTCGTCGACGGTCCCTTGGGACAGATATGTGGCAACAGCCGAATCGTAGAAGGAGACATGTTGGAAAGCCTTCTGGGCTAGGGCGCGTCGCTGCTCCGGCGATGGGCCGCCCTCGGCGAGGCTGGCGGCGACCCACTCATAATCGCTGGGGTCCACCACCACTGTAACCCATGGGTGGTTCTTGGCGGCAGCCCGCAACATGGTTGGCCCACCGATGTCAATATTCTCCAAAGCCTCGTCGAGGGTGATGTCGGGTTTGCTCGCCACCTCTAGGAAGGGGTAGAGGTTGACCACCACCATGTCGATGGTATCGAACCCCTGCTGCTGGAGCTGATCCATGTGGTCCGGCTTGTCGCGACGAGCCAGCAGTCCCCCATGGATGGCAGGGTGCAGGGTCTTGACACGTCCTTCCAGCACCTCGGGGAAGCCAGTGTAGTCGGACACTTGGGTGACGGGCAGACCCGCCTCCTCGCTCAAGGTGCGGAAGGTGCCTCCGGTGCTAAGGAGTTCGACCCCCATGTCGGCCAGCGAGCGGGCCAAGGGCACGATGCCCGTCTTGTCATAAACGCTGATGAGCGCTTTCATCGGACCTCTCTACTCTTCCAAGTACAATCGCTGATTGTCCCGCTGCGGGACGACCTCGCCTACGATACGTGTGTCGGGAACTGCTTCCATTACAGCCGCCACGTTGTCGGGAGCGCAGACGAGGGCCATACCCACGCCCATGTTGAACACGCGATACATCTCGGCGGTGCCGACGTTGCCGGTGCTCTGTATCAGGTCGAATATGGGCGGGCGTTCCCAAGCCCCCTCGTGAAGGCGAGCGGCCATTCCTTCCGGAAGTGCCAAGGGCAACTTGCCGGGCAGTCCCCCGCCGGTGATGTGGGCCATGGACTTTACCAACCGGAAGGTGGGTTGCAGCAGGGGGTAGTAACTGCGATGGGGCGTCAACAGTTCCTCGCCCAAGGTGCGCCCCAACTCATCATATCGCCGCTGAAGTACTGCTGGGTCGTGGTCCAATCCAAAGACGCTGCGGACCAATGAGAATCCGTTGGTGTGCAGCCCACTGGAGGGGACGCCGAGGATGGCGTCTCCGGGGGCGACCGTGGCGCTGTCCAGCACCTCGTCTCTTTCTACCGCTCCGACCAGAAAACCGGCCATATCCATATCGCCAGCGGAATATACGCCGGGCATCTGGGCCGTCTCGCCTCCGATGAGGGCGCAACTGACGTCACGGCAGGCCGAAGCCATGCCCTTCACCAAGGCTTCCAGTGATTCCACATCCAGCTCGCCCACAGCTAGGTAGTCTAAGAAGAAGAGAGGGCGGGCTCCCCAAGTGAGGACGTCGTTGACGTTGAGCACCACCAGATCGGCGCCCAGCGACTCCCACTTGCTCAAAGCTGAGGCGATTTTGAGCTTGGTGCCTACGCCGTCGGTGCTGGCCACAAGCACTGGTTCGCGGAAGCCTGTGAGAGGGTAGAGGCCAGCGAATCCTTTCGAGGTTTGGAGGGGGGAGGCTTGGACCCCAGTGGTTTGAAACGAGACACTCTGCTGTGTGGAGGCGCTGAAGGCCTTGATGCGTTCCTTCAGGCCTTCCAAGGCCGGTACATCGACGCCAGCGGCGAGGTAGCTGTCACCGTCTTGGGGCAAGGGTCACCTCAACGACCGCCTAGCGGTCGACCGTGGCTCTGGAGGTCTCCAGCACCAGCTTGTCGCTAAGCTCCAATTGCACCGGCACGGGATAGCGGCCAGTGAAGCAGGCGTCGCAGTAGCCCCCCTTTGCACCGTCCACCACCTCTAGAAGGCCCCCTATGCTGAGATAGCCCAAGCTGTCGGCGTCGATGAACTGGCGTATATCCTCCACCGACTTTTGCGAGGCGATGAGCTCTTCGCGAGTGCTCATATCCACCCCTAGGTAGCAGGGCCAGCGTATGGGCGGAGAGCAGACGCGCACATGCACTTCTCTGGCCCCAGCACGTCGCACCAAGGCCACCAAGTGGGGAGTGGTGGTGCCCCGCACAATGCTGTCGTCTACGAGCACCACTCGCTTGTCGCGCAGCACCTCTGGCAGGGGATTGAACTTGAGACGGACGCCCGAGTCACGCGACCTCTGGTCAGGCTCCATGAAGGTCCGGCCCACGTAGCGGTTCTTTACCAAGCCGTCGCTATAGGGTACGCCAGAGGCTTGCGCGTAGCCTACGGCGGCGGCTGTGGCGGAGTCGGGGACGCCGATGACCACATCGGCCTCGACGGGGTGCTCGTGGGCCAAGCGCTCTCCCATGTCCTTGCGGGTAGAGTAGACCAGCCGGTTGCTCAAGACACTATCAGGTCGCGCTAGGTAGATGTACTCGAAGAGGCAGGAAGCGCGATACGATGTCTCCGGGGTACATTTGGACGAGCGTAGACCGTTGCGGTCGATAACAACCGTCTCGCCCGGTTCGAGTTCGCGCAGGAACTTGGCCCCAAGATGGTCCAAGGCGCAGCTCTCCGACGCCATTACCCAGCCGTCGTCCAGCTCGCCGAGGCACAGGGGCCGGACGCCCAAGGGGTCCCGGAAGCCCATGACGGAGTCGGGCGAGAGACTCACGGCGGAGTAAGCCCCCTGCAGGGTGCGCATGCAATAAGTCGCGCGCTCTTCCCATGTTGCTCCTGGGGCATTGGCCAACAGGTAAGCGATGGCCTCGGAGTCGGTGCTGGACGTGAACTGGCAGCCCCATTGCTTGCTGAGTCTCTGCTGCAGGGCTAACGGGTTGACGATGTTACCATTGTGACCCAAGGCCAGAGACCCATTGAGGCCCCGCACCAAGAAGGGTTGTACGTTGCACTGTAAGCTGGAGCCGGTGGTGGAGTAGCGGGTGTGGCCTATGGCCATGTTACCGGAAAGGGCGTGCAGTTCGCCGTTGCGGAAGACTTGGGTGACCAAGCCCATGTCGCTGTGGACGCGCACTGACTCGCCGTCGGAGACTGCGATACCCGCGCTCTCTTGGCCGCGGTGCTGAAGCGCGAAGAGCCCCACGTAAGCGATGTGCGCAGCCTCGCCTTTCGGCGAGTAGACGGCCACAGCCCCACATTCATCCTTGGGGTGGTCGTCCACCTTGCTCAGGGACTCAGGATTGGAGGTCAACCCCAAGTGCCCACGCTCCGACGGTTGGGAGTAACCGGCCATCGGCTTCACCCCGGAATGATAAGACTGGCCTGCGTCGGGGTCAATGCTCGTCTACTCATCGTCGTCGCGGTTTCGCGGACCACGTGAGGAACCCTGACCGTCGTTGCCTTTGGGCAAGACGGTGATCTTGCGGTCCTCGCCAGAGCCAGTGCTCTGGGTGGTGACTCTGGGGTGCTCGGCCAAGGCCATGTGCACAACCCGCCTTTCGGCTGCCGACATGGGCTCCAAGGCTATGCCGCGGCCGCTGGCTGTCACCCGGTCGGCGACCCGCACAGCCATGGCGCGTAGCGACTCGTGCCGTCGCTCGCGGTACTTCTCGATGTCCAGCACCACACGGCTGTTCATCTCGCCTGCCCGCTTGCGCACCATCAGGTTGACGATGAATTGCAGGGCGCGAAGGGTCTCGCCCTTGCGGCCGATGAGAAGGCCCGAATCCTCGCCGGTGATATCGATGAGAGGGCCCCCTGTGTTGGGGTCATTCGCCGTGCGTAGAGTGGCTGTGGTGGATGTGCCTGCAGACTGGAGTATTCGACTGACGATCTCCACGGCAGCGGGCGCGATCGATGAGCCTGCCGCGATACGCCTTACCCTGACCCGTGCTGGCTCGGCCCCTAGGCCGAGGAACCGCGGTGGCTTACCGTGGCTTAGAATTTCTACTTCGGCCTCTTCCAGATCTACGCCGAGTTCTTTGAGTCCCAGCTCGCGGGCTTCTTCGACGGTTCGTGCCGACATTGTCACTTCTGTTGCTTCCATCGGTACCACTCTCTTTCTCTCCGGGGTCCGGCTCGGATGGAGGAGTAATTTGCGACGGGGCGGGCGTCGCTCGGCTGAAAAGAGGCCCCCAGCCAGTCTGGCGGTACTGGATACCCACGCCAATGATGTTGGAAGTAATCCAGTAGAGGGCCAAGCCGCTGGGGAAGGACAGGGTGAAGAATCCCAACATCAGGGGCATCATCCATAGCATCATACGGTTGGTGGAAGCCTGCCGGTCGTCCATGGCTGGCATTGTCGTCATCTTCTGTTGGGCCCAAGTGGTGGCGGCCACCAGGATTGGCATGATGAAGGGCGAAGGGTCAGGATTGGCCAAGTCCAACCACAGGAACCTGCTATTCAAAGGCACCGTTTCATGGACGGGAGGCAGCCAAGCGTAGAATCTCTGCGCCAAGCCGATGAGGGAATCGGGGTCTGTGGGGAGTGTGCTGCGAAGAGCTTGGAACAGCCCTATCCAGATGGGGAGCTGTATGAGCATCGGGCCGAAGCAGCCCAACGGGTTTACCCCAGCCTCGCGGTAGAGCTTCATGGTCTCCTGAGATGCCCGTCCCCGATCGTTGGCGTAGCGCTCTTGTATTTGTTTGATGCGTGGCTGCAGGGTGCTCATAGAGCGCATCTGTCGAGTCTGTTTCAGCGTAAGGGGTAGCGTGACCAAGCGTACGAAGATAGTGAAGATGACTATGGACAGCCAGAACTGGTCGAAGAAGACGAAATACAACAACGCCAACCCGTTGATCATCGGGTCGATGATGAAGAAGTTGAAAATGCCTTCTATAAATCCCATAGCCGTTGCTTTAGGTGGTCGTGTCCAGCGACCACAGCCTTTCCAGTGAATCTCCCGTCAATCGCAGGGCCCATACCGTGCCGTCTTCTTTGCTCAGGAAGAGCTCCCTTCCCACGCTCACCAGAGGGGCCTTGATTCGGGAGCCTTCAAGTGTCTCTACGTCCGTTATTTCCTCGCCCTCCGACACTAGATGCAGCGCCCCGTCTTCGTTGGCCATCACCACCCAAGTGCGTCCACCCGACGATATGGTGGCGGGCTGCGCTACAACCGGCCCCTGCACCGCGAACTCCCGCAGCTTGTTGCCGTCGCCGTCTAGGACGAACACCTGGCCGTTGAGGGAGGAGACGAAGGTGTTTGATCCGTCGGTGGTGGCCCCGGCCCAGAACCACTTCTGAGCAGTGGCCAAGACCCGGCCGGTGCCCGAGATCGCGTCGATACCGTACAGGTTGCGGTCGAACGAGCCAACAACAAGCTGGCTTCCCACTAGGAGGGGACGACCGATGATGCCTCCGCTGGTGGCGTAAGGCCAGCCTGCAAGTCGTGTGCCGTTGTCCAAGGAAATGGCGTAGATGTTGTGGTCCAAGGAGCCGAAGTAAGCAGTGTTTCCGCGGACCAAGGGTGTGGACCAGATTGGCCCGACAATTTCATCCGATTGGGGAAACTGGAACTCGAGTTGTGGGGAACTGCTGCTGCTATTTGTATCGAAACCATAGAGGAATCCTGCGTCGGTGCCCACGATCACCAAGCCACGATCGGGGACCAGCACTGGGCCGCCTACTATCTTGCCTTGCACCTCGGCTTCCCATTCGCCCTGCTGTAGGTTGGACAAGTTTTGGCGGTCGCGGCTTTTGTTCAGGGCATAGAGGATGCCTCTCTCGCCATCCTCGGTTGCAAAACCGACGTACACGCGCTCGGCGTCGATGGCGGGAGGGCCGAAGACTCCGCCCAACTCGGCCTCGGACTCCGGCTTGAAACTCCAGATGAGGCCCGCGGAGGGGATCGTATTGCGTTCGAAGCTGCTGAACCCCACTATCGCCTCGTCCATTATGTCGGCATCAAGGGCCAGCACCTCACCTTCCCGGGTGCCAACATAGAGGCGGGAGGCTGTCGTGGTGCCGTCCGCTGCTACGGTCTGCTCTGCTGCCAAAGCAGTCCACCCGTCGGACGATACCCTGAATTGTTGCCCCGTGCAGGCGGTCGCTGCCACCAGAAGGACAACTGCCAATGCAGCGAGGCGCCAAAAATTGGAGCGGCCTGCGAACAAAGCTACTGCGGGTTTACTATTCAAAAACAGAAGATGATTCCTAAGAACAGACGGATAGTTGCCCCGGATACCCTAAATACTCGAAATGTTCATGGATTCTGAGATTCAGGGGACAGGATCGTAGCCTTTCCCCCCGAACGGGTGGCACCGGGATAGACGTTTGAGGGTGAACCAGCACCCCTTCAACATGCCGTACCGCTCGATGGCTTCGTGGGAGTAGTGGGAGCAGGTGGGTTCGTAGCGGCAGGCGCTGGGCAGATAAGGTGAAATGGCCCTCTGGTACCAAGTCAGCGCCAGAAGCGCCCCTTGTTTTATCAACGCTCGCTCCGGTCTCCTGCGGCTGGGCCCTCACCTGTCGGTCGCGCGTCTCTCCGGGATACACTCCCGGGCTCTCCCGTCGCGGAGGTGCCCAAAATGGAGGCCCTTCGCAGAAGGTCCTGTAGGGCTGTCCTGAGTTGATGAAAGTCAGATTCACCCGCTGGGGTACGACCCATCACCAATACATCCCAACCTGGCTTGACCTGAGTGGACCGTATAACCTCGCGCAGACGCCTTTTTACCCGGTTCCGTGTGACGGCATTGCCCACTCGCCGGCTGGTGGAGAAACCGAAACGGCTGTTGTCGAGTCCGTTGGGCAGTGCCTTGAGTACCAAATGACGGTTTGCCCAAGAACGTCCTTCCCGGTGTATCAATGAGAAGTGTTTTTCGCTGGTCAGGCGGAGTCGGCGCTGCATGGGCGAGCAGCCCAGTTACACCGTTAGGCGCTGTCGGCTCTTGAACCTGCGGCGGCGCAAGACAGCCCGCCCTCCGGGGGTGCTCATGCGGGTTCGGAAGCCATGAACTCGCTGACGGCGACGCTTTTTGGGTTGATAAGTGCGTTTTGGCATTAGTCCACTCGACTGGCGATTATAATTGGCTTGCATGGGAGTGTCAATTTGAAGTCACGAGGCTCGAAACTCAAAAGCCAACGCATCCGAGCGGACCTGCTGCTGGTGCAGCGGGGCCTTGCCCCCACGCGCGAGCGGGCCCAAGCCATGATTATGGCCGGCTTGGTGCGTGTGCCATCGGGGCAGTCTCTGAAGGCCGGCACCGCCTTGGATGCAGATGCGGAGCTGTTAGTGCAGGGTGGGCTGCCCTACGTCAGCCGTGGGGGCATCAAACTGGCCCACGCCTTGGACCACTTCCACTTGGATGTTCGGGGTATGACGGCGCTGGATGTGGGGGCCTCCACCGGCGGATTCGTCGATTGCCTGCTGCAACATGGGGCTTCCTGTGTGCAGGCCGTTGACGTGGGCCACGGCCAGCTAGCCCATTCCTTGCACCAAGACCCAAGAGTCAACATGATGGAGGGCGTCAACGCCCACTATCCGTTCTCGCTGCCGTCGACGGCGGACATAGCTACCATCGATGTCTCCTTCATCTCATTGACCAAGGTGGTCCCCAACGTCTTGGAGCATTTGGTTTCCGGAGCGGCCTTGGTGGCGCTGGTGAAGCCACAATTCGAGGCAATGCGCGGCGAGGTGCCCCGGGGTGGGGTAATCAAGGACCCCAAGGTGCATGCCCGCGTACTGGCACGGACCATCACATGGGTTGTGGACAGCAAGCTCAGGCTGAAAGGCCTCACCGCCTCCCCAATCGTAGGCGACGCGGGCAACCGCGAGTTTTTCCTGCTACTGTTGAAGCCGGAAGGCTAGTGGCTATGGGTCACCATGGGTTATCTGTTAAATTAACATCCTATTGGAGCTTAGATAGGCTTTCCTAACTATTCACACTATCCACTCTGAGGTTTTTGTATGTTCAAACCTGTGTCCAGCAGAGTCAGCTTTCCGCAGATGGAGGAGGGCGTTCTGCAGTTCTGGAAGGAAGAGGACATCTTCCGTCGTACCGAGAGCGAACGGGAGGGAGGCCCCCGTTTCATGCTCTATGAGGGCCCCCCCACTGCCAACGGCATGCCGGGTATTCACCATGTGCTGGCCCGGGTGTTCAAGGACATCATCTGCCGCTACAAGACGATGAAGGGCTTCCAGTGCCTGCGAAAGGGTGGCTGGGACACTCACGGCCTGCCGGTGGAACTGGAAGTCGAGCGCGAACTTGGTCTCACCACCAAGCGGGAAATCGAGAACTACGGCATCGAAGAATTCAACCGTCACTGCCGCGATAGCGTATTCCGCTATGTCCGCGAGTGGGAGCGCATGACGGATAGGGTCGCCTTCTGGGTGGACATGGACGACCCTTATGTCACTCTGCACAACTCCTACATCGAGACCGGCTGGTGGATCATCAAGCAGTTGTGGGACCAAGGCTTGGTCTACCAGGACATGAAGGGAACGCCCCACTGCCCCCGCTGCGTCACCAGCCTCAGCTCTCACGAGGTGGCCCTAGGCTATGAAGAAGACACCCCAGACCCCTCTGTGTTCATCAAGTTCCGTCTCTCAGGCAGCGTCAACGAGCAAGCCGCGAGCACTCTCGCGCGCTTGACGGTACATGGGGATGCCCACTTTCTCGCTTGGACTACTACTCCGTGGACGCTTCCGGGGAACACGGCCTTGGCAGTGGACGCGAAAGCCGAGTACAGCTTGGTACAACTGGAGAGCGGAGAAAGGCTGGTGCTGGCGTCGGCGTTGCTGGGGGCAGCAATCCGAGAGCCGTACACTCTCCTCGATACCTTCGAAGGCAGAGAACTGGTCGCCCTCGCCTACGAGCCTCTGTACGACCCACGTCAGTATGACATGGAGATCAGCAGGTTCTCGGAGCAGGGACTGCTGGAACGCACCTCCGACTTTCAATCCAGGGTCATAGACGCCGATTTCGTTTCCATGGAGGACGGCACAGGCATCGTCCATATCGCGCCCGCATTCGGCGACGAGGACTTGGGCGTCGGACGCCAGCAGCAGCTCAACTTCGTGCAGAACGTGGACCTGTTGGGGAATATCATCGGCACATATCCCTTCGCAGGGAAGTTCGTGAAAGAGGCCGACGAGGACATCATGGCCGACTTAGCGGACCGGGGCCTGCTGCACCGGCGCGAGGTATACCGCCATACCTATCCATTCTGCTGGCGGTGCAACACTCCCCTGCTCTACTACGCCAAGACGTCGTGGTACATACGCACCACCGCGGTGAAGGACCGGCTGGTCAGCGGCAACAGCGAGATACACTGGAACCCGGCATATATCCGCGAGGGCCGGTTCGGTGAGTGGCTGCGCAACAACGTGGACTGGGCGGTGTCTCGGGAGCGCTACTGGGGCACACCCATTCCCATCTGGCACTGCGATGGCTGTGGATATGACGAATGCATCGGCAGCGTGGCCGAGCTTGCCGAGAGGTCGTGGAGGGGGGCTGAACTGGACGACCTCGACCTTCACCGGCCCTATGTGGACGAAATCACCATCTCCTGTCCCAAGTGCAACCATACGATGCACCGCTCCCCTGAGGTGCTGGATGCATGGTTCGATTCGGGAGCCATGCCCTTCTCCCAGTGGCATGTGCCTCATGGCGCTACCACAGACCAGCTGAACCTGGATGGCAGGCTGCCAGCGGATTATATCTGCGAGGCCGTCGATCAGACCCGTGGTTGGTTCTACAGTCTGCATGCCCTGTCCACCCTTCTGACGCAAGAGCCGTGCTTCCGCAACGTCATCTGCTTGGGCCTGATACTGGACGACAAGGGCCAGAAGATGAGCAAGCACACTGGCAACGTGGTCGACCCTTGGAGCGTCATCGACGCCCACGGGGCCGACGCCACCCGCTGGTACCTGTTCACCGCGTCGCAGCCGGGAGAGTCACGTCGCTTCTCCGATTCGCTGGTCAACGAAGTGGTGCGTCGCTTCCTGCTGACCCTGTGGAATGTCTACTCCTTCTTCACCACCTACGCCTCGCTGGACAGCTTCCACCCCGACCAGATACCGGCTGACTGGAAGCCACAGGCTGAGTTGGACCGCTGGCTGCTGTCGGAGTTGAACGTGCTGGTTGGCGAGGTCACCCAGTCCTTCGAAGAGTACGACCCTACCAGTGGGGGCAGGCGCATCCAGGAATTCGTCGACCGGCTATCCAACTGGTACGTGCGACGCAGCCGCCGACGCTTCTGGAAGAGTGATAGCGACGAAGACAAGCTGGACGCCTACGCAACGCTCTACCGGTGTCTCACCACCCTAGGGCGTCTACTTGCACCCTATACCCCCTTCGTCGCCGAGGAGATGTACCAGAACTTGGAGAGGTCGGCATATCCCGACGCCCCCGCCAGCGTCCACCTAGCCCTGTTCCCCGAACCCGATGCCGCGCTGATTGACCAGCCCTTGATGGAGCACACGCGCCTCGCCATGCGGTTGGCCAGCTTGGGGCGCAGCGCCCGGGCCAAGTCCGGCCTCAAGGTGCGCCAGCCTCTGCCCCAGGTCGTCATCGGGCCGTGGCAGTCCGGCGACGACAATGCCTTACAGCTGATTGGTCCTCAATTATTGGACGAGCTGAACGTCAAGACCTGCGATGTCTCCTACGGGCCGTCGGAGATGGTGCAGGCTGCCCGCTCCCAGCTGGGAGACCAGCCGGAGGGCGTAGTGTCTGTTTCTTGGCCCGGCGCAGGAGGCGACGGTCATAGGGAGGAGGAGCACCGGTACTCTGTGGCCCTGGACCACACTTGGATGGTGGCCATCGACACCACCCTCACCCCCGACCTCAAGGACGAGGGTACAGCCCGGGAGGTGGTGCACCGCATCCAGAACCTGCGACGCTCCGCCGGCTTCGAGCTGACCGACCGCATCACCACCTTCTACGGTGCTTCCCAAGGAGGCGCTGAGGCCCTAGACGAGCTGCGTCGAGTCATGAGCGAATACGCTCCCTACATCCAGCAGGAGACCCTCTCCGACGAGGTGGTAGAGGGCCTACCCCCTGAGGGCAGCGCCAGCGAAAAGCTCAAGCTGGAAGGCACGGAGGTGGTGTTGGCGGTGCAGCGGGTTTAGGGAGTAGGTGGAGTCTGCGACATGCGGGTTCTTTGAAACGAGATCACATTAGACAACCACCACTCGGATCCATGCGAGTCCGTCCACATGCTCAAAGTGCCTATCGGCTGAAATCAGGTCAGAGCCGGTTTCCATCACCTGCGCCGCTACCCACACATCGTTAGTGGGGATCGGACGGCCTTTCGCCCTCAAGGCTGCAGCTATCCGGGAATAGCGGTCTGCTGGTCACGGGCCCCACGGGTACGAGAGTTACTTGTGGACTGTCTAGGAACGAGCGCAATTCAGCAAGATTTCGTTCGACCTGTGACCCTCGACGGAACCCGTACATCAGCTCCCCAACCACAATAGTGGAGACCAGGACCCCTTCTGCATTGCGCACGAGCTCTGCGACCTGCTGATTACCCCGCATGAGCATAGAGTAGGCATTGGAGTCCAAGAGGACGCTCATCTCCAAGCCGACTCATCAATGGTCTCCAGTTCCTGCAGGGCGGCATCGATTTCATCCGCCTCCTCTGTGGTCCACATTCCGAACAGGTGGTCCAATGAAGATCCGACTTTGTTTCCACCTTCCTTGCCGTCCGTTAGCGCAGCCCCTTTGCGGAGCAGCTTCAGGGCGGCTTGATTCACGGAGATGCCTTGCTCCTGTGCAAGTCTGTGTAGACTTGCACTCAACTCGTCGTCCAATCCTGTAACTGTGAGTCGGTCCATTCCGCATTCCCCCTTGAGGTAAGGGATATTAGCATACCGTGCGACAGCTGTTGGTGTTTATCCCCCGGCATGCAGAATCGCCTCCCGCTGCATCTGATATACGGGCTGCAGCCCCTGCTGAGCCAGTGTAATCACCTTGGGCAGCAGGTCTTGCGCGAAGGGGACGCCTTCTGTGGCGCCGTGGACTTCTACGATGTCGCCTTGGTTGGTCATGACTACGGTGAAGTCGACTTGGGCCTGCTGGTCTTCGGCGTAGGTGAGGTCAAGCAGGAGTTCGCCCTCAATAAAGCCCACACTGACGGCGGCGACTGCGCCAATGAGGGGCGGGGGCTGACTGATGACACCCCCCTTGACGAGGGTGCGACACGCTAGGTGCAGGGCCACATAAGCCCCGTTGACGGCGGCCGTACGTGTGCCTCCGTCGGCTTGAAGCACATCGCAATCGACTTCAATGGCCCGTTCGCCCAAGGCGGAGCGGTCGGTGATGGCCCGCAGGCTGCGGCCGATCATGCGCTGGATTTCGGCGGAGCGGCCACGGACAGTCCTCTCCCGTGCGGAGCGAGTGAGGGTGGAGCGAGGCAACATCGCGTACTCGGCTGTCACCCATCCCATGCCGGAACCCCTGAGGAAGGTTGGAACGCGTTCGTCCACCGAGGCGGCGCAGACAACCCGGGTCATGCCCATCTCCATTAATGCCGATCCCTCGGCAAAGGCTTGGTAGCCTGGCTGTAGATTCAGGGGGCGAATCTCGTTGTTGGCACGCCCGTCAGCCCTCATGACTTCCCGTAACCTCTCTGGATAGCATATATCTGGAATAACGTTCGTTTGAGTATAACAACTGCTTAGCTAGCGGTCTGTGTGCAGCCACAGCCTGTGCCCATCAGTGGAAATTTCGATGCTGCCATGGTCCGCAGTAGACAAGATGAGTTCCTTGGGGACCACCTCCTCCAGCCGTGCCATGGCCATGGGAGAGGGATGGCCGAACGGGTTATCCCGACCTGCCGAGACTACTGCAATGTCTGGGTCTACCGAACGCAGGAAGGCACGGCTGCTGGAGGTGTTGCTGCCGTGATGGGCTACCTTGAGGACATCGGACTCCAAGCTAGAGTAGCGGCGCAGCAATTCAGCCTCAGCTTCCGCCTCAATGTCGGCTGCAAGCAGGAAGCTCACCTCGCCATAGGACAACCGCAGCACCGCGCCGTTGTTGTTGCGACTACTCTGGCCGTAGCCCTGTCTCGGATGTAGTACGTCGAGGCGCAGCGGTTCCCCAAGGTCGATGCTCTGGCCCCGTATTGCCGGTAAGGAGGTAACGGCTTTGTCGTCCAATGCTTTCTCCCATCCGGCATAGAGGGGACTCTCGGAAACGAAGCCTCCCTGTATCACGCCTCCCACGGTATAACGTCGCACTACCTCCACCAAGCCCGCAAAGTGGTCTTCGTCGCCATGGGTCAGCACCACGAGGTCGATGTCCCGTTCCCAGAACCTAGAGCGGTCGTCCAAGTGTTGCAGGGCGGTATGCGATACGGGACCGCCGTCCACTAGGATGCGCTTGCCCGCAGGACTCTCGATAAGCATGGCATCGCCTTGGCCCACATCTAGAAAGGTAACGTGCAGCCGGCCGTCCCCCGCGCTCAAGACTTTGACCCACAGCAGAATGGCCGCTGATGCGACTAGGACCAGCAGAACTCCCCGGGCAATCGGAGGGCCGGTCCCAGCGGTCTTATGCTGTGAGTTGGACGGACGCTGCTGCCGGCGCCGTGCTCCGGTGATACGCCACCGGCTGGGTGACACTATCAGCAGTATTAGCGCGATGTAATAGACGATGACCAGCACATTGGGTATTCCTGGGACGGCGAAGGTGGACCCCGGCACCCGCGCCACCAAGCCCACCAACTCTAGGGTGTAGGTCAGTGGTATCCATGTGTACCAGCCGATAGCTTGGCCCAAGGGTGCATAGATGATGTCAACGGCCAAGGCTAGGACCGAACCTCCCAACAGGAAGGGAATGGCCGGGAGGGCGAGGATGGTGGCAGGTATGCCGAGCGTCGGGACTTGATGGAAGTTGAAAGCTACCAGAGGAAGGGTCGCTGCTGTAGCTGCCATGGATACTATCAACCCGCCACGCACATGGTGGTAAATGGCAGGCCAGACACCACCCAGAGGCTCCGCAGGTCGCTGGTCCCTAGCCCAAGGCAGAATCAGTGCAATGCCGGCCACAGCAGCGAAGCTTAGTTGGAAGGAGACTTCCATCAGGGATTCCGGATCAAGACCAGCCATGACCGCGGCGGCCAGCAGTATGGCGGGCAGGTGGCTGCGGGGGCGGCCTATCGCTACCGCGCACAGATAGACCGTGGCCATTATGGCCGCCCGCTCCACCGGAGGAGCCATGCCCGTCAGGGCCGCGTAGACCCACACTGTCGCTAATGGGACTATAAGGTATAGCTGTTGGCGGCGTCCTATCGCAAAGGCGCTGGCCCCCAAGGTGAGGAACAGGACGACGCCCACATGCAACCCCGACACCGCCAACAGGTGCGAGGTGCCGCTGGCCCGGAAGTCCTCACGCACCTCTTCGGGCAAGGCGTCGCGCTTTCCCAAGAGCAGAGCTTGGGCCAACGAGGCTTGGGTCTGGGGCAGGATCGCTTCCAAACGCGACGCGGCCCCTCGTCGTATCTCGTAAAGCCATGCCCGTACCGGGTGTCCCTTGCCCTCGGCGAGGAAATCGACCTCTGGGAAGGTGAGGGTGTGGCGGATGCCCTGACGCTCCAGATAGGCGGGGTAATCGAAGTCGTCAAAGACACGAGGCTTCTCCAGCCGGCCTCGCAGCAAGAGTTCGTCGCCGTACCGAAAATATGGGCGGTCGCGGGCCTGCGTTAGGGTCGAAGGGGGACGAGCTACAACTAAGACCTTGTGCTCGAACGCTTCCCATGCTACGTCAGCGTAGGTGGCGGAGGCGCGTGGTTCACCTAAGTTGTCGCTGACACTATCAGCACGAAGGACGAACCGCTCGGAAGCCCCTGCCAGTTCAGGACTGCTGATGACGGTGCCCTTAAGAGCGATGTTGCCACCAGATGCAATTGCTGTGGGAGACGCGGTGGATAGTTCGACCCGGAGCACTCCCAGAATGAGGGCCAAGCACGCTAGGGCTATCGGCAGGGACCAGCCAACCCATCGCAGAAGCAGGGCTAGTCCGGCGGCGCCTAGGAGAAACAGGCCCAGTGCTAACGCAGGGACGTCGAGGTGGATGCCAACCAACAGACCGGCGACCCAAGCCAAGCCGAGGGTGATCAGCGCCATGGGGGCTAGCCTTTGCGGAGAGGCGGTCCAGAGTCCAAAAGAAACGGACCCGCTTCCCTACCGAGCCATCCTGTGAAGATGGCGGGTTGGGAGGCGGGCCCGCGTGTCAGTGGCCTGATGGTGCGGGTTCTAGAGAACGGCTTCTAGCGTACAGCCTCTATCTCGAGGGGCTTGGCCGTGCCGCCGGTCTCCTTCATGTAGCTCCTAGAGTCTTCCATCGCCATCATCTCGCAGAAGATCTCCAAGCGGTTGCCGTCGGGGTCGAAGAAGTAGACGCTGCGGGTCAGACCATGGTCGGTTGTGTGGTCGATGCGAGCGCCGGCATTCAACAAACGACCGTACAGTACCTTCAGCTCTTCCTCACCGCCCTCGATCTGCATGGCGATGTGGTTCAGGCCGAGGACGCCCTGCTCTGCGCCGACGGGGGCCTTGAACACTGCGATGTCATGGTGTTGGTCGCCGAAGGACAGGAAGGCCATGTGCCTCTCCGTGTTGTGGGACATCAGCTCCATGCCCAAGGCATCGGTGTAAAACTGGATCGACTCGTCAACGTCCTTGACGTTGAGCACCACATGTCCAACCTTGTTTACTCGTGGCATTTGATCCCTCCCTAATCCTTAGTTGGGTTGCGGTTAGTATAGCGTGCGCCAGCGGGCAAGTCCAAAGAGAAACCCTACGCATACCCGCGCATCGCCTTCTTGAGCGGCGTCGGTGGGCAACCCCAAAGGTTTGCCCCGACGAGGGTCCGTACCGGCGACTTCTACGCCGACGCCACGGGCTCCAGTGCCAGCGGCTCGTTCCTGCCGCCGCCTTGGCGCAGTATCTCCCGTGCTTCTTCGGCGTCCCACCGCTCCGCGAATATCTCCAAGCGGTTGCCGTCGGGGTCATGGAAATAGACGCTAAGGGTGGTGCTGTGCTCGGTAGTGCGCTGCACATCGGCCCCGGCGTTCAGCAGCCGCGTGTAGAGGTGGCGCAACTCCTCCAAGCCCCCTTCGATCTGCATGGCGACATGGTTCAGTCCCAGACCGCCCTGCTCCGAGCCCACGGTGGCCTTGCAGACGGCGATGTCGTGGTGCTGCGTGCCAAAAGAGAGAAACGCCATTTGCCTTTCCGTGTTGTGGGTCATCAGCTCCATGCCCAGAGCTTCGGTATAGAACTTGATGGATGCGTCCACGTCCTGGACGTTGAGCACCACATGACCGATCTTGTTGATTCGAGGCATGTCGTCCTCCTCCTGATGTCGTATTTGAGTTCCCGGTTCCCTATGGGTTGCAGCGAGTATACCGCCATCGCAACTCTCAAGTCCAAGGGCCCAAGTCCAAGGGTTGAAACAGGGGAGGTGGGCTTGATGCGCCCTATGTCGCCCCCCGGATATCCTCATCTTCCGTAGCCCTGTACGAAGGCTCTAGGAAGTCCAGCACTTTGTCGGAGTCGTAGCTGTTCCAAGTCTCCCAGTAGGCGAAGGCTAGCTATCCAAGGGTATAGCCTACGGAAAGGGAATGCAGCGCAGTGCTGCTATGGAGGCCCGCCGAAGCGCGGCGCGGAGAGAGATGGATACGAAGCGTTGATGGGATGGGAGCGTAGTCTACTCTATGACTAGCGCACCGAAATCAGATCGCGCAGGGACTCGAAGATACCCGTGCCGATACCGTCCACCTCCATGATCTCGGCAGGCTCCCTGAAACCTCCATGCTGCTGTCGATAGGCGATGATCGCGTTGGCGCGGGTCTCGCCTATATTGGGCAGTTCTTTCAGGGAGTCCAAGTCGGCTGCATTGATGTCCAGTTTGCCCGCCGTATCAACAACCCTAGGCTGCGGTGCTGGCGCTTCCCCTATGCGTGGGATGTGCAGATGGTCCTCGTCCCGCACACGGAGGGCTTGATTGACAGCCACAAGGTCAGCGTCGGTAGCAGGACCTCCGGCAGCCATTAGGGCGTCGACCAGTCGGTTGCCCTCCTGTAGCTGGTATACGCCGGGGCGGGCCACTGCGCCAGAGATGAAAACCTTGAGTTCGGGGGTTGGTGTGGGAGGCGGTAGGACGACCTCCACCCCAGGCGACGAGCTGGGCACAGCCCAGATGATCAGCGCTGCGACCACTGCCGCGGTTACCAGCACTCCTAGGACCCAAGGGTAGAGACTTCGGTTTGGTGATGCCAATAAGCTAGATAGACCTTTGTGATTATTGGGCGTGATTATCGGGCCCTGATTATTGGGCGTGACTATCGGGCTTGATTTTGGGGGTTCTAGGGCGTTGAGCCTTCAGGTAAGTTGCCAGCTACGAGTCAGGTGATTATAATTGCGCGACTTTCCTGCCGAAAGGGGGACATTGGTGAGCACGCCCTATGCCTTCTTCCAAGGCAAGTTCGTCCCTCTGGGAGAGGCGAAAGTGGGTATTATGACCCACGCCCTCCACTACGGCACCGGCGTCTTCGAGGGAATACGAGGCAACTGGAACGAAGAGAAGGGTGTCGTCTACATCTTCCGCCTGCGGGAGCACTACGAGCGCATGCTCCGTGGCTGTCGCATGCTGATGATGGACATCCCCTACGATGCGGATGAGCTTTGCCGGCTGACCATCGAGATGGTGGAACGCTCCGGCTTCGCCGAGGACATCTACATACGCCCTCTCGCTTACAAAAGTGAGGAGAAGGTGGCCAACCTCAAACTACAGGACTTGGCCGACGACTTCTGTTTGATGAGCGTCCCCTTCGGCAACTACCTCGGCTCAGACACCCTGCGTTGCTGCATCTCCTCGTGGCGGCGCGTCGATGACACCAGCATCCCTGCCCGCTTCAAGATATCCGGCATCTACGTCAATAGCATCCTCGCCAAGACCGAGGCCACCCTAGCGGGCTACGACGAAGCCATCATGCTCAACCAGGACGGCCATGTCTGCGAGGGCACCGGCGAGAACATCTTCCTAGTGTCCGGTGGCAAGCTCCATACCCCTCCGCTGGAGGAGAACGTGTTACCCGGCATCACCCGCGACACGGTGATGCAGTTGGCCCAAGCCGAGCTTGGCATTCAGGTGGTGGAGCGAAGCATTGACCGCAGCGAGCTCTATGTTGCCGACGAGATTCTGCTGACGGGTACCGCCGCCCACCTGACCCCAGTCATCGAAGTGGACAACCGCAAGGTGGCCAACGGCGAGGCTGGCCCCATCTCACGCCAGCTCCAAGGTATGTACTTCGACATCGTGAAGGGGCGCAACCCCAAGTACCTCCACTGGTGCTCGCCCGCCACTCCGGTGAATTAGCGCCATGGCCCAACCATCCGGGTCTGCTCTCACCCCTGAAGTCTCCGCGATGATTGGCGTTGAAGGCGAGGTCGTGGAATGCTGGGGCGTAGTCGACGCTGAGTACCTGCGCCGCTTCAGCCAAGCGGTAATGGACCCCGACCCGCGGTACTGGGACCCTGATTTCGCGCAGGCCAGCCGCTACGGCGAAATCATCACCCCGCCCATCATGGTCAGCTATATGGCAGGCCGCCTGCCCCCTTCAGAAGAAGACCCCATTACGCGCGCCTTCTTGGAAGACCCTCAGTCCGACGGTATCGGCGGAGTGACCCACCCCGGCGAGTTGCCTCGCGTACCCACCGACCTGATGCGCATCCTCAACGGGGGCAACGAGTTGGAGCTGTACCAGTACCCCAGCATCGGCGATAAAATCAGCTACCGTCACCGCTACTCCGACATACGTGAACGTCAAGGGCGCGACGGCAACCCGTTCCTCATCGTCACCCGCGAGACGTCCTTCCGCAACCAGAGCGGTGCCCTGCTCTGCATCACCCGCGCCTCCACGATTCGTCGGTAGTGACCGTCGGCTAGAGCTAGCAAGGCTTAGTCTACGCCCTATACGAGAACCCATCTGCCCCATCTGCCGAAGCTTGCCCATGCCCCTTAGAACAGGCATACTACCTGCCGAGACAGCAGGTGGAGTAACGATTCATGGCCCTTCCGCTCGATGAGTTGATCAAGCTGCCGCCGGAGCGGATTCTCGAGCATAACGAGAAGCCGACGGCGGAGCAGTTGCGTCACAAGACGCAGACTTACTATGACGACGTGGGCGAGGGCGACGAGCTGCCCAAGTACATCTACCGGCCCACCCCAACCCACCTGTTCCGGTGGAGCGCGGCCATCGAGAACTGGCACCGCATCCACTACGACTTGGACTTTGCCCTGAACCACGACCGCAACCCTGCCCTGCTGGTGCAGGGTTCGTGGAAGCAAAGCGTGGTGCCCCAGTACCTCAAGGACTGGACCCTGCCCGATGGCTGGCCATGGAAGGCTTCCTTCGAACACCGGGCCATGCTGGTGCCAGGCGACATACTTATCATGTGGGGCAGGGTCACCGGCAAGTACGAGAAGGACGGCTTGGGGTTCGTCGATCTGGAGATCGGCATGAAAACCCAGAGCGAGATTGAGAGTATGCCGGGCCGGGCTACGGTGGTGCTGCCCATACGCGGAGGCAGGCCTGTGCCCTACCCCTTCGTGCCACCTCAGGATTAGAGTCCCGGATCCTTAAGTCCTCGACGTTCAAGGAGACACTGTGCCCCGATTCATCGCCTTCCACACTGTGCCGGACATGACTGAAGAAGAGTTCAGAGAGAACTTGGACGCGGTGTCCAAGTGGCGCCCCAATCCTCGCACCACCATCCTCAAGGTCTACTGCAACCTAGCCGAGGGGAAGCTGGTATCGGAGTGCGAGGCAGTGGAGCAGGCCCAATTCGAGGAGTGGATCGAGAGCACCGGTTGGCCGGTTGACTCTATACACCAAATCGACTTGGTGCAGCAGGTAGGCAATATCTGGAAGCTGTGACACGCGTCCTGCAGCGAGAACCGTGTGACCGGCTCCTTCCCCAAGAGGTGCGATATCCCTAGCATGACTGGTGCCCAAGCCTTGGTACGCTCCCTTGTCCGTGAGGGTGTGGAGGCCGTGTTCGCCCTGCCCGGTGTGCAGGTCATGGACGCCTTCGATGCCCTGTACGACGAACCGGGCATCCGGCTGGTGGTGCCCCGGCATGAGCAGGGTGTGGTGTACATGGCCGACGGCTACGCTCGCACCACCGGCAAGGTGGGTGTGGGGCTGGTGGTCCCCGGGCCCGGCGCGCTCAACGCCGCTGGGGCATTGGGCACGGCCTTCGCCTGTTCCTCACCGGTGATGCTCATAAGCGGGCAAGCCCGCACTTACGAAATCAACAGCGGTGTAGGCGTCCTGCACGAGGTGGACGACCAGTTGGACGCCTTCCGCCCCATCACCAAGTGGGTGCACCGAGTTATGAGCGTGGACGAGGTCCCGGATGGTGTACACGCCGCCATGGAGCAGTTGCAGACGGGCAGACCACGCCCTGTGGAATTCGAGGTCCCTTGGGATGTGCTGACCTCCACTAGTGATGTGGAGCTTGCGGAGACCGAAGTGTTCACTCGGCAGGGGCCGGACCCAGCGGACATCCGCAAGGCCGCCGAGTTGCTGGCTGGCGCTCATCACCCCATTATCTGGGCAGGCAGCGGTGTCATGCTCTCCGACGCCTCGCCTGAACTCCTGGAGTTGGCCACGGCCCTCAACGCGCCGGTGATTACCACCCCCGAAGGCAAAGGGGCCATCCCCGAGAACAACCCGCTGTCGCTGGGCAGTTTCTACTATGCTCATGGGCCATCGCTGCGGGCGCTGCCCCAAGCCGACGTCATTTTGGTAGTAGGCAGTCGCGCCCACATGCTGATGCCCCGTCCGTCTTGGGCTTTCCAACCCCACCAGAAAGTGGTGCAGATCGATGTCGATCCCGGCGAAGTGGGGCGCAACCTGAATCTTGAAATAGGCATCGCTTCCGATGCAAGGTTGGCCCTGAGAGAACTTCTGGGGTATCTGGGAGGGCCTCGGCACGCCAGCCAGTGGGCAGCTCCCGAGCTTGCCAGCATCAAGTCCGATGCTGCGGAGCAGGTCAGAAGCTCTGCCCCCTTGCAATCGGAAATGCTGGACGTCGTACGGCAGGAGTTGGACGACGACGCTATTGTTGTAGCGGGCGTGACTGACATGGGTTACTGGGCCCACTTGGCCTTTCCAGTGCACCAAACGCGCTCCTACCTTACCTCGTCATACTTCGCCACCTTGGGGTTTGCCCTGCCCACCGCCATCGGGGCCAAGATCGGCAACCCCAACCGACAGGTTGTGGCCCTTTGTGGGGACGGTGGCTTCACCTACGCCAGCAACGAGCTGGCCACGGCGGCCCAGGAAGGGGCCAATGTCGTGGCCCTCCTGTTCAACAACGGCGCGCTGGGGGCCAGCCTCACCGAGCAGCGAGACCGCCTCCAGGGCCGCTACATCGGCACTGCCCTGCCTCCGGTGGACTATCAGGGACTCTCGCAGAGCCTTGGTGCCAAGGGCATGAAGCTCTCCGCTCCCCAAGAGCTGCGGGACGCCCTCAGGGACGCCCTGCGTCAGGATGGACCAGTGGTGATCGAGGTGCCCATACCCTTGCACAAGCCGCCCTTTCAAGTGCCCGCTCCCACGCCATGAGCTACCGTGTCGCCATGCAACTCCGCATAGACGAACCCCGATGGCAGACGGTCTAGCGTGCTCCTAACCAGGCGACACGGCGTGGCCGTGGTGGAGTTGACGGGTGTCATCGGCAACGCTGTGCGTGTGCCAACCTACTCGCGAATCTTCGACGCCGTGCGCCAAAGCCGTCGTTTCCGCGCCCTCGTCTTGGATGTCGATTCGCCGGGAGGCGGCGCCGCAGCCTCCGAGGCGCTGTACCACGACTTGCGGCGCATCAGCGAGGTCAAGCCTGTCGTGTCCTACGTGCGAGGAACTGGAGCATCGGGGGCCTACCTGATGAGTTGCGCCGCCCAGAGCATCGTAGCCCTGCCCTCTTCGCTGGTCGGCTCCATCGGCGTGATATACCTCAGGCCGGTTATGGAGCAACTGCTGCAAAGACTGGGCGTGGTCTTCACGGTACACAAAGGAGGCCACCTCAAGGACATGGGCGGCTTCTGGCGCGGGGATACCCCGGAAGAGGACGAGAAGTTCCGCTCACTCATAGACGAGGTACACCAGAATTTCATCGACGTGGTGGCCAAGGGACGCAAGATGGACACCGATCAAGTACGCGCACTGGCCACGGGCGAAGCATTTACCGGCCGGAAGGCCCACGAGGTGGGTCTCGTCGATGAACTGGGCGACTTCAATCACGCCTTGCAGCTAGCCGCCGAGCTGGGCGACACCAGACCCAGAGCGACACACATCCGGCCACGCCGCCCCTTCCTCTCACGCCTCACCGGGGCCCAAGCCTCATCCCCCACCCACATCCTCGCTGCGGACATACAGCGCCTGCTGAGCGGCGGCCTGTACTACTTGCCCGCGAGTCACGTATTGGGTGGATGGGAGTCGGGGGACTAGAGGACTCGGGACCTGAGAGCGGGAGCCACTATTCTCCGCGCAATTGCCTCTTGGCCTGCTGCCAGAGCGCTTCCTTCTCCTCTAGGGTCAGATCTCTCAGACGGGTGTCTTGTTGGCGGGCTGCTTGTTCCATTAGCTGGTAGCGTTCGCCGAAGCGGATGTTGGCCTGCCTCATGGCATCCTCGGCGTGGATGCCCATCCAGCGGCCTAGGTTGACCAGAGCCAGCAGCAGGTCGCCGAACTCAGAGGCGCGTTCGGCGTCGGTGTTGGCCTGCTTCAGTTCCTCCACCTCTTCCGATACCTTGTCCAGTACGCCCGATATGTCGTCCCACTCGAAGCCGTCCCGGGCGACCCGGTCCTGCGTGAGTTGAGCTGCTGCCAAGGCGGGCAGGTCCTTGGGGATCCCCTCGACCCGTGAGCGGCGCGTACCCTCTGCTTCCTTCAGCTTCTCCCACTGCTGCTCCACCTCGCGGGCGTCGGATGCGGTGGCGTCGCCGAACACATGGGGATGACGTCGCACCAGCTTGTCGTTGATCTTCTGGATTACGTCGGCTGCCTGGAAGGTGCCAGCCTCTTCGGCTATCTGGCAGTGGAAGGCCACCTGCACCAGCACGTCACCCAACTCCTCGGAGAGCTTGGACGGATCGCCGGAGTCGATGGCTTCCAGCGCCTCGTAGGACTCCTCCAGCAGGTTGCGTTTCAGGGAGGAGTGCGTCTGCTCCAAGTCCCAAGGGCAGCCATCGGGGGCGCGCAGCCGGGACACAATCTGCATTAGGTCTTGGAAAGTGGGCGTGTGGTGGGAGGGCTGCTCCGATGAAGGCATGGCGGGATTATAGGAGGGCTGCCGTTGCCTGACAACCGGACGGGTGCTACCGTGCGGTTGGGGGGACTCTTGGTGTATCTACGGCGGGCGTTGGCTGTTCTGTTCGTGATTGCCTTGCCGGTGCTGTTCATATGCAGCAGCGTCACCTATGCCTTCAACGAGATGCGCCTCTACAGCTATGGCTTCGACAAATACGACATCTCTACCCGCACTGGGATCACCGATGGAGGGCTGAGGGACAGCGCACGCACCATCCGTGGGTACTTCAACTCACCCAGCAGCCCGTTAGTGCTAAAGGCAGAGGTGCACGGAGAGGAACGGGAGCTTTTCACTGAGCGAGAATTGCTGCACATGGCCGATGTGAAACGCTTGCTCTGGGGGGTGTACGGCTTGGGTGCGGGAGCCATGGCCTACCTGCTGGGTTACGCAGTGGTCGGTCTATGGAGAAACGGGCGATGCTACGGCATCAGGCTGGCTGGGTTGGGCTTGAGGGGCGGCGGGACCACAGTGGCGTTCGTTCTGGGAGTGGGCCTCATCTCGCTGGTAGGTTTCGACAGCCTGTTTTTGCTCTTCCACAAAATCAGCTTCGCAAACGACTTCTGGCGACTGAACTCTAGGGAGCACTTCCTGGTGATGATGTTCCCGCAAGGCTTCTGGCTGGACGCCACACTGTTCGTGGGGATACTGGCCTTGGCCCAGTCGGTAATTTTGGCGGCAGTCTGCGTCTGTGTGTTGCGCCGGCAGAAGCTACAAGGGCTGTGGCACGCGATGAAGGGAAAGCTACGCCAAACAGTAGCGGGAAGGCTGTCCTAGTGCGTCAGGCTCCGCAGGCATCGGGCGTCACGGTCTCGGATTCGGCTAGATCCCGCAGCCGCAACCGCCTCCACAGCACCCACCGCCGCCCATACCCGCCACAGGAGCAGGGACGCCACCCTCAGAGGCGGTCGCTGTCGCCGTGAATAGAGAGATGGCCTTCTTGGCTGGCTGCTCGCAATGAGGACACTCAGCTTCGGTGCTGCCCATTGGCTGTATCTTGTCGAACTTGTGGCTGCATGTAGTGCAGACATACTCATAAAGGGGCATGATTCGCTCCTCGGTCGCATCTAAGGTGGATTCTACAATCGAGGATGGCGGTGGTCAAACTGTTGTGTAAACAGTTATTATCGATACAATCCAATAGCGATAATAACAGCCTGATCTGTTTGCGCACTCGCTAATAAGTGGAATTGGCGTGGCTGCCTTCGGTTCGCACCGCCTGAGCGCTTGGCCCCGAGGTCTATGATTGCTTCGCCTCTCACTTGAGTGGAAACTCTCTTGTTTTCGAAACCCGGTCTAAGCGATAATAAGCTCATCCGCTATTCTCATAGCGCTAATAAGGGGCATCGTGGCATCCACGCGTGAGCGACAACGCCAGCCTCATGGGCATACGGTCAACTGCACGGGCGGATATCGGGCCTACGTGCCAGCGCCCCTCCCAGCTCCCCTGACTTGGCACGGCCCACTCACCGTCTGCCTTTCTAACGCCGACCGGGCTATCGGCAGGCTGGCAGGCGAAGGACGGCGTTTGCCCAATCCGCACCTGCTTATCCGACCTTTCGTCCGCAAGGAAGCTGTCTTATCTAGCCGCATCGAAGGTACCCAAGCGACCCTTGGAGAACTGCTGGCTGCAGAGGCCGACTCCGCTGTGGAGCGAAGCTCTGCCGACTTGCGGGAAGTCGGCAACTATGTGGCTGCCTTAGAGTATGGCCTACAGCGCCTCGAGACGTTACCCATGTCACTGCGCCTTGTTCGCGAGATGCACGAACACCTCATGCGGGGCGTTCGGGGTGACATTGCTACGCCTGGGGAATTTCGACGCACCCAGAACTGGGTGGGGCCGCCGGGATGTACGCTGAACGATGCGACCTATGTCCCGCCTCCGCCCTCAGATCTCATGGAATGCCTAGGCCAATGGGAGGGATTTCTCCACGAAGAGTCCCTGCCCCCGCTGGTGCACGCAGCACTGGTACATTCCCAGTTCGAGGCAATTCATCCCTTTCTCGACGGCAATGGACGGGTGGGACGTCTCCTCATCACCCTGCTGTTGGTCAAAAAGGGCATCATTCCATCACCGCTGCTCTACTTGAGCGCCTACTTCGAGGCGACCCGCGAGGAGTACTACGCACGCCTCCTCGGCGTCACCACTCGTGGGGAGTCGGAGGAATGGCTTGTGTACTTTCTCAGAGGCGTGGCCTCGCAGTCCGATGACGCTGTCGAGCGTATTCAACGCGTCGACGACCTCGTCGCGAGATGGAGGCAAGTGCTGCCTCAGCGTCAGTCGGGTATTGCGGATAGGTTGCTTGACCTCTTCGTTGAAAACCCATTCTGGACCGTTGGCGGGGTAGTACACCGGCTGGAGGTGGCATTCACCACAGCCCAGCGAGCAATTGGCCGATTGGAGTCGGTTGGCATCGTGACCCAAGTCGGGGATGCACGACGTAACCGGGTGTATTGTGCTATAGAGCTTCTGAATTTGTTGGAGAGGCCCTCCGCTCTTGGAAGTCAAGCTACAAACACAGCACCAGACACTGCCTACCCCTGACACGCTCGGCAGTAATAGGTGCTGCGCCCTCGCACCGGTACGCGGGTGATTTCGCCCCCACACTGTGAACACACTCCATTGCGCCCACGGGGCACCTTCAGCCGGTGCAATCCTTCCGCCGATTCTGTAGGAGGGCCGTGGAAGGGCATCGATGCTGTAAGGGTATCGGTGGCCGCTGTTAGCATCGGTTCGATTTCTGCGTGCAGCCTTTCGACTTGCTGGCTCGAAAGGCCGGAGCCCGGCAGCAGCGGATGGATTCCTGAGGCGAACAGGAGCTCGTCGGCGTAGATGTTCCCGATCCCGGCAATGACCGCTTGATCACATAGCAGTGCCTTGATGGGGGCGGAGCGCTTCGCTAGACAACTCTGTAGGACATCCACCGTGAAGCCCGGGCCCAGTGGTTCGGGCCCTAGGCGGCCCAGCAGGGAGTCGGTGTCCTCGACCAGCCAGATCTGCCCCAGTTTCCGCGGATCGACAAATCTCAACTCGCGGCCGTCGTCCAACACGTACAGGTTGCGGGTCATGGCGGGACGTGGCTCGTCGGCATCCTCCACCAGCAGCGAGCCGGTCATCCGCAGGTGCATCACCAGTGTCCAGCCTTGGTCCAGTGGGAACAGCAGAAACTTGGCGCGACGCCCCACGCTCTCGATGCGTTGTCCGCACAGGGTGAGAACAAAGTCTTCAATGCCCGGCGTCCTCACGGCACGGGACCAGAAGAGCTCGACGTTCTTTACACTGCATCCAGCCAGTCCGCTGTTCAGCAGGTAGCGGCGCGTCGCCTCTACGTCGGGCAATTCCGGCATGGCGTGCCCTTACGCCGAGGCTTTCTGTTGCAAGGAGTCGTGCACCTTGGCTACGCCTTGGCGCAGAGCGTTGAGCACCACAGAGGTGGGTGTGGGAGCCATGTTACTGTAGCCCGCCCCCATCTTCACCAGATCCGGGGCGCCTAGGGGGCAGGCGGGATGGTCGACGGGAAAGCCGAGCTTGGCGCTGCCCGCCCGCCGGATGCGATTGGCTATATCTTCTACGGCCGCCCGCAGCTTGGGGTCGCGGGGGTCGGTTACGCCCAGAGTGGCGGAGAGGTCGGTGGGGCCCACCGAGACCACATCCAATCCGTCGAGGGCGGCGATCTCATCCAACTCGTCGATGGCTTTCTGGTCCTCCACCATCACCGCCAAAAAGACCTGCTCGTTGGAGCGGGCCATGTGTTCCTGCCAAGGGACGGAGCCATACCCAGCAGCCCGACTGCCGCCTGCTGCGCCACGGTGGCCCATGGGCGGATACCGCACCAAGTCGATGGCTTCCCGGGCCCCTTCCACTCCATTAACGTGGGGGATGTATATGCCTTGGGCGCCCATATCCAGAAGCCGAAGGATTACGCCTGTGTCGTTTTCCGGGGGACGCACCACCGAGGTGATTCCTGCTAGGTCGCAGGCTCGCACCATCTCGCTGACCAGACTCAGGTCGTAGCTGCTGTGCTCCATATCGATGAAAGCGGCGTCCAGACCAGCCACACCCATAATTTCGACCAAATTGGGGTCGGCGAAGGTCACGTAACCCGCGAGGGCAAGCCTGCCCTCGGCCATTACATTTTTGACTCGGTTTTCTTTGATCATCTTGCGGTCCTTCAGCCCCTCTCTTCTGGTAGATCCTGGCTTTCGGTGGAATGCCTAGTGGGCTCCTTGAGGCGCAATCAGGCCTCGGAGTTGGCGTACCCGCCAGCCATCAGACGATGGGCGCGGCCACTGAGGAGTAACGCGAGACCGAATACGATGAAGGCGAGGGGTATGTGGAGGAAGGAGAACCAGCGCAGATCATCTGAGTATTCGCCCAGCAGGTATTGGCCCACCCAGAGCACGGTAAGGACTGCCGTGAGAGGGACGATGCGGGTCTCTCGCGGAAACCGGCCTATGACGGCCAGCACCAAGCAGATGACTACCGCCAGCAGCGAGGCGGAGCCGAAGTGCATATGCGCCGCGAGGTACCAAGCCTGCCCCTCGGAATACTTGCCTGCGAAGAGGATGCCCTGCACGACAACGCTGAGGGCGGCTAGGGGCATCAGAACTGCGTAGGCGCGGACCATCCAGACTCTGTTCATTCCATGTCTCCCCAGTTGCTGCCTGTCTTGACCTCCACGTCCAGGGGCACCAGGAACTCCGGTGCCGATGGCAGCTCCTTCAACGCAGAAGGCATCTCCTCCATTACCAGCTCCCTTAAAGGTTCGATTTCGTCGTCGGGGGCCTCGAACATCAACTCGTCGTGCACCTGTAACAGGAGACGCGACCGCAGTTTCTCCTCTTCCATGCGCCGGGCCACGCGTATCATGGCCAGCTTCATGATGTCAGCTGCCGTGCCTTGGATGGGCATGTTGATCGCCATGCGCTCGGCTTGCATGCGCACGGCGCGATTGGTGGCCATGATTTCCGGCATGGAGCGGCGCCGTCTCAACACCGTCTCCACGTATCCACGGGCACGGGCCTGCTCCTTGACCCCATCTAGGTAACCCCTGATGCTGGGGTACTTGTTGAAGTAGGACTCGATGAAGCGGGTTCCTTCTTCCGGGCCAAACTCTGTCTGCTGTGCGATGCCGTACGCTGAGAGGCCATATATGACGCCGAAGTTCAGGACTTTGGCGATGCGGCGGTGGTCTGAGTTCACTTCCCCGACTGGTACGTCGAACATCTGGGACGCGGTGGAGGTGTGGATGTCCTCGCCGTTACGGAAAGCCTCCAGCAGGGCGGGGTCCTCGGACAGATGGGCCAGCACCCGCAATTCAATCTGGGAATAGTCGGCGGACAATAGCTGCCACTGTTCACCATCGAATTTTGGAGCGATGAAAGCGCGTCGTACCTGACGCCCCAATTCGGTGCGTATTGGAATGTTCTGCAGGTTGGGGTCGCTGCTGGACATGCGCCCTGTGGCCGAGCCCACTTGGTTGAAGCTGGTGTGTATGCGCCCAGTGCGCCGGTTAATCAGTTCCGGGAGCGCGTCGACGTAGGTGCCCTTGAGCTTGGAGAGCTGACGATACTCCAAGATGCCGTCGATGACGGGATGCTGGCCCCGCAGGTTCTCCAAGGTCTGGGCGTCGGTAGTGTAGGCACCGGTGCGGGTGCGCTTGGTCGGCCCCAGCTTCAGCTCTTCGAACAGCAGTTGGGAAAGCTGTTGGGGTGAGTTGATATTGAAGGGCCGGCCAGCATCGTTGTAGATTTTGGTCTCCAACTGGTGCATCTGCTCGTTGATGTCACGGGCCATCTCGTGGAGCATGCCCTCTTCCAAGGCGACGCCGTTGCGTTGCATGTCCACGATAACCGGAGCAAGGGGCATCTCCACCTTCTCGAACAGGTCCCAGACGTCGTCCTTGCGCAGGGCTTCGTCGAAGGTGGGCACGAGTCGCAGGGGGAGGTCGGCGTCGGCACAGGCGTAGTCGCGTACACGCTCGTCGATGGGCAGCCGATCGAATGTGATCTGTTTGCTGCCGGTCCCGATCAGGTCGCTGATCTTGGTCATCTCGACGCCCAGCACATCCAGCACCAGCTCCTTGAGGCCGATGGTCTTCTTGCCGCTCAGCTGAGAGGCCACCATGGTGTCGAAGTCCATACCTTGGGTGTGTATGCCCATCGCCTCAAGGACAGTCATATCGAAGGTGCAGTTGTGGGCCACCTTGCTTATGTCGGATGATTCCATGATGGGCTTCAGTTGGGCCCGCACCTGCTCCATGGGTAGCTGGCGGCCCTCGCGATGTCCCACCGGCACGTACCAAGCCTTGCCCGGCGCCGTAGCAAAACTGAGGCCAACGAGGTCGGCTTTCATTGGGTCAATGTCACTGGTCTCGGTGTCGAAAGAGACGCGCGGGGCGGAGGCCAACTCGCGGCACATGGCCGATAGCTGATCCTCTTGGTCCACGATGCTGTAAGACAAGTTGTCGGCCTGCTCTGTCAGGCGCACCGCCGACTTCTTCTTCTCAGATAGAGGAGGCTCAGGCACACGGGGGATGATGGTGACGAACTCCAGCTCCCGCAGGAAGTCGACCACCTCTTGGCGGGAGTAGGTCCAGAAGCGCACTTGCTCCATGTCGAGATTGACCGGGACGTCCTTCACGATGGTGGTCAGAATCTTGCCCTGCAGGGCGCGCTCACGGTGCGTTTCCAAGGCTTGGCGTGTCTTGACAGGGCTGACGGCTTCTACGTTCTCGTACAGCCCCTCTAGGGTGCCGTACTCCAGAAGCAAACGGCCTGCTGTCTTGTCGCCGATGCCCGGGACACCGGGTATGTTGTCCGAGGAGTCACCTTTGAGGGCCTTGAAGTCGGGCTGCTGCTCAGCGGTCAGTCCGAAGAAGCGGGCCTTTACCTCGGCTTCATCGTAGAGTCTCTTGTCCTGTACACCCGAGTGGATAGCCACCTTCACCCAAGGCGAGACCAACTGCAGGGTATCGGTGTCCCCAGTCAGAATCACAGTGGGCACCTGCTGCTCTTCCGCTTGACGGGCCAAGGTGCCGAGCAGGTCGTCCGCCTCGTACCCTTCGGTTTCGAAGATGGGCACTCGGAATGCCTGCATGAGTTGACGTACTCGGCCGAACTGGGAGCGCAGCTCAGGGGGCGTCGCAGGGCGTTGGGCCTTGTACTCGGTGTACATCTTGTGTCGGAATGTCGGCACTGGTAGGTCGAAGGTGATGGCGCAGTGGGTGGGGTGGTGGTCTTGCAACGCCCGCAGAAAGGTGTTGGTGAAGCCGAACACCCCGGTGATGTCCTCGCCGGTTGAGGCCACCGTGAGGTTGCCACGGATGGAGATTGCCCGGTAGGAGCGATGCACCAAGGCGTTGCCATCAATCAACACCAAGCGGGGGCCTACGTCGACGGGCATCAGCGGGGCGCTGGCGCTTGCTCCCCTTCTTCTAGTGGTCATGGCGTTCGCCTCCCGTTCGGTTAGGGGCATTATACGCTACGGGCGTCCGTGCCCGACCTCACCGGCAGAAACGCAGCCCGCCCAAATGGGAAATGTCCGAATACAACTGGCCTTGCAAGCTGCTGGGTATGCACCCGCTGAACTCGTTCCCCTTGAGGAACAGATGTGTCAGTTTGGCTGCGCTGCCTAACGACGGCGGTATCTCTCCGCTGAGTTGGTTATAGCTGAGGTCCAGGCTGTGCAGGTTGGCGAGGTCGCCTAACTCCGGCGGAATCTCCCCGCTCAACTCGTTGTTTTCGAGCCTCAGCCAGCCTAGGTTGGCGAGGTTGCCCAACTCTGGGGGTATCTCCCCGCTCAACACGTTGTGGCTGAGGCTGAGCACTTCCAGGTTGGCGAGGTTGCCCAACTCTGGAGGTATCTCCCCGTGCAAGCTGTTAACGCCGAGGTCCAGCTCTTGCAGGTTGACGAGGTTGCCCAACTCCGGGGGTATCTCGCCTCTCAGATGGTTAACCCCGAGGGTCAGCCTTTCCAAGTTGGCGAGGTTCCCCAGCTCCGGGGGTATCTCCCCGCTCAGTTTTTCGGCCCCGTGGATCGACAGCTCTCTAAGGTTGGCGAGGTTGCCCAACTCCGGGGGTATCTCCCCGGTCAAGTCGCTGTAATCGAGGCGCAGCACTTGCAGGTTGGCGAGGTTGCCCAACTGCGGGGGTATCTCCCCGTTTAATCTGTCGTCGCGGTCTAGCCAGTCCTGTGTGGTGGGGTCCAGCCTTATTACGCGGCCGTCGCGGTCAGTAGAGACGCCCCACCATTCGCTGATTGGCTCGCTGCTAAGCCAGTTGTCGTTCCGCTCCCAATTCGGGCCATCCGTAGCGTTGTACAGGGCGAGCAGGGCTTCCCGGTCGCTCGTGGCCGGCGTTGGGCATTTGCTGACGCCACCGCCCAAGTCATACAAGAAGTCCGATATGCATCCGCTCAACTGGTTCCCCTCAAGAACCAGCTTCCTCAACTTGGCGAGGTCGCCCAGTCCTGGCGGCACCTCTCCGATCAGCTTGTTCTCGCTGAGGTCCAGTGAGAGCAAGCTGGCCAAGTCGCCGAATTCCGACGGTATCTCCCCGCTCAACTCGTTCTCGCTGAGGTCCAGCGTTTCCAAGTTGGCGAGGTGGCCCAACTCCGGAGGTATCTCCCCGCTCAGATGGTTAACCTCGAGGCCCAGCGTTTCCAAGTTGGCGAGGTTGCCCAACTCTGAGGGTATCTCTCCGCTCAAATTGTTGTGGCTGAGATGTAGCTCGATGCCGCGCCCTTTGTTATCAGTAGAGACGCCCGACCATTCGCTGATTGGCTCGCTGCTTAGCCAGTTGTCGTTCCGCTCCCAATTCGGGCCATCCGTAGCGTTGTACAGGGCGACCAGGGCTTCCCGGTCCATTTCAGGAGAGCCCACAGGTGGGCGCTTGGGCATGGCGGTGGCTTCCTCCGTTGCCGGCGTGATTGTGGACATGGAGGGTGTGCCCCGGTCAGAAGCGGATGAGATAGGCGCAGTCGTCGGCCTAGCCGTGGCCCCGCCCGGTTGGGACACAGTCCGTGGTGTGGCTGCTGTAGGGGTGGATGAGTCAGGCGTGACCGTCGACGCATTGGAGCCGCAGCCCACCAGCAGAATCATAAGAATCAGACCAAGACTGCAAATGCTCAAGGAAAGTCCCATCATCTTCATTACCCCCAAAAGCTAGATCGACCCAGAAGGCCGCCAACGGGGCTAGCCGTTGGGCAGCTCGCGTACCACTTCTTCCGAGAAGCGCTGCAAGTACTCCATGCGCGCCGAGTGCTCGGCGGGGAAGTTGATGAACGTGAGGCCAGCGTACTGCACGCGGTCCTCCTCCTCGCTGCGGGCTAGGGTCTCCAGACAATCGGCAGCGCTGCCGATGACCGTCCGCTCGTCGAGGGGGCGACTGCGGTCCAAGCCGAGGTCGACAACAGAGTTTTCCTGCATGCCCCAGCCTCCGTACATTTGACCCTTGCGCTCGCCCACTGCTCGCGCTTCGGCGGCGGCCGATTCCCGGTCGGAGCTCATTGCGACGCAACGGTGCATGCCCAACATGCCGGTGGGCCCTCGCTCCGAGGCCTCCCGCGTCTCCCAGTAGATGGCCGCCAAGCTGGAGATATGCTCCCAAGCCGTCTGGGGACCAAGGAGGCAGCCGTCGGCGGTGTTGGCCGCCCGGCGGGTCGCGCGTGGACTATGGGAGGCGGTCCAGATGGGAGGATGGGGCTGCTGCACCGGCGTTATGGCCATGCGGGCCCCATGGATATGCCAGTACTGCCCGTCGAAATTCACCTCCTCACCCGTCCACAACATCTTCATGATCTCCAGCGACTCGTTGAAGCGGCTGAGGCGCTCAGCGCGGTTGGTATTGAAGGCCTCCAATTCAAGTTCTCGATACCCCAGCCCCACACCCAGCACAAAACGGCCTCCGCAAAGCTGGTCCATGGTGGCCACCTGCTCTGCCACGTCCAAGGGATTCATATAGGTGAGCAATAGAATGCCGGTCACCAGCCTGAGTTCAGGCGCTTCGGGTATCAGACGCGCCAGCACGGGCATGGGTTGGGGCCATACCGTGGGGTGAGAGACGTAGTGTTGAGGGCAGTAGATGGCTTTGTAGCCCCACTCCTGCGCCTTGCGGGCCACCTCGACTGCCTCGTCAACCTGCCGGGATATCGGACGGCTGGGGTCTTCTAGGTAATCGCGAATATTCAGGCATAGCTCCATGATGGCCTCTCCTCTCCACGCTGGGCCGTGGTTGCACCTTGACGGGATTTCCGGCAGACATTAGATTACCGCCAAGCTGGGAATCCCGCTATAGCCCATCGTCTGGAAGCTATCAGCGGACCGACTCGAATCTTGGAAAAGGCATAGGGGGCGGCATGAAGGTCATCGGCTTCGACCATCTGGTGGTTAACACACGGAACCCGGACCGGGCGCTGGCCTTCTACCGGGACGTGCTGGGGTTGGAGATACTGCGCGAGGACGAGTATCGCGCAGGTAAGGTCGGCTTTGCCTCGGTGCGCATCACCCCGGAGACCATAATCGACGTGCGGCCCTCCGCCTCCGACGAGGAATTCGTGAAGAACGTGGACCACATCTGCGTCCGCATCGCTCCCACTGACATGGAGCGGATGAAGGAGCAGTTGCGGGGCTACGGCACCGACACCGACGACGATATCAACGTCCGCTGGGGTGCCCAAGGCTACGGCGAGTCGCTATACATCCGCGACCCCGAAGGCCAGATGATCGAGCTCAAGAGCAACTTCCAGAGTGAGAAGCTGAGGCGCCTAGGCTGGGATGCGAGGCCCGGGCCGAACCGGGTGTAGGGGTTCCGAGGCGGAGCAGCCCGTCTGTCATGCCTCGACGAGAGGTTCTAGGGTCGCGTAGAGCGACGCCACGTCGGTCAGGCTTTCCCCTATGACCTCGGGGTCAAGGAGCGTCTTCCGCAGGCAAAAGTCGCTATGGAGTTCATTGGCCTTCGCTCTCCAGTAGCCCATCATGGAGTTTCCCGTGAGCTGTTCGGCCCTCCTCGGGACGTTTCCGAATTGACCGTGGTGTATGTATTGGATGTCGTGCATCTCGGCCACAGCCTTGGCCATATGTGAGGCTGCGCCCCAGCCCTTTTCGCAAGCTTGATGTAGATCGTTGGCGGCTAGGTACTCCCATGCCTTTTCCAAAAACTCCTCGGCTTGCTGCTTGTATTCAAGGGCCGCGGTCATGTTTGCCATGCAAGTCTACCTTTTGTGTCAGTCCTAGTGGCTAGGCTTCCTCCACCCGCGGCATAACCTCGCGGCCGAAGCGCTCCATGGAGCGCATTACCTTGGAGTGGGGCAGGCCTCCAAAGCCGAAGTCGCATCCGTAAACGCCCACTCCACCCTCGCGGTTGAGATCCCTGATACTGCCAGCCACCTCTTTTGGCGTTCCCAATAATGACTTCTTGTTGGTGATGCGCTCGAAGGTGAAGGATGGGTCGGGGTGCTCCTCAGCGAAACCGGGGAAGTTGTAGTGCATGTCGCTGCCGTGATGCACCGTGCGCCGGAAGTCGATCATCGTATACATCCACATCAGGCCCTCACGGGCATCTTCCACTGCCTGCTGTTTAGAGTCGGCGACGAGAGTGTGCATGAACATGGGGCAGTCCCAAGCGCGAAGGTCTGAGCCCAACTCGGCGGCGTAGGAGTCGTAGGTGTTGCGCATGTGCAAGTGCTCTTCGACATCGAGCACCACGCCGGAGATAATGCCGTGGCCACGGTCTACCGCCTCCCGCGGGCGGTCCTCATTCCAGGAAACCCCCATGTAGATGGGCGGATGGGGTTCCTGCTTGGCCGCTGGCACAACGGTGATGTCGTTGAGTTCATGGTGCTTGCCATGATGGGCCAGGCGCTCAGTGGTCCAAAGCTTGGGCAACAGGTCAAGGGCCTCTTGGAACCGTTCCTCGCTCTCCTCGCGGGGGATGTTCATATTGGCCCACAGGCTGGGATGGGGCTCGCCACGTCCCACACCGAGGTCGACACGTCCGCCGCTGAGCACGTCCAGCATCGAGACCTGCTCTGCCAACGACACCATGTTGTGCAGGGGCAGGATGGTGACGGCGGTACCCAGCCGGATGCGGCTCGTCTTGGCGGCGAGGTAGGCCCCCAGCATCAGGGGCGAGGGAGCCAGCCCGTAGCGGGTGAAGTGGTGCTCCGCCAGCCACACCGACTCGAAGCCCAACTCCTCGGCGTACTGCACCTGCTCCAGCACCTCTTGGTAGGCCTGCTCCGGCCTCTTGGTCTCCGGCCACTGAACGTGGGAGAACATGGCGTACTTCATAGCGGCCTTTCTACCGACCGGGTTGTATGGGCGACAGGGATGTGAGCAGGCCGGGAGTGCAGGGGCCTGTGGGACTATTCGGGGTAACACCGCAGTTCCAGCTTGTGGCCGTTGGGGTCGTTCAGCTTGAACTGCCAGCCCATACCCTGGGCCCCGAAAGCGTAGTGTGCCTCACGCTCTTCCACGTCCAAGCCCTTGCCCCGCAACTCGTTCTGCAGGGCGACCATATCGGTGGGCTCGATGACGAGGCAGAAGTGGTCCACATTCTCTACGATGGGGTCATCGGAGTTGTCCGGCGGCAGGTCGATAAGGATGCCGCCGTTTGCCCGAACCGAGGGGAAGCCACAGTTGCCGGCGTGGTAGTGGTCGAGGCGCAACACCTCCATGCCCAAGACCTCGCCGTAAAACCAGAGGGCCTTCTCCAAATCGCGGCACTTTAGGACCATGTGGTCGAACCCGGTAATCTCAAAGGACATAGCTCTTCCTTTCGACATAGAACCAGGGTGGGTGGATTCTAGGCTGGGGCGAAATCGGCGTCAAGCTGATTCCCCCCGTGCCGCTCTGAACGGGGTTGCGTCGCCGCCGAGAGGGCCTACCCAAGGCGACATAACCTTGACCATAGCTGGGCGGGACCATATATTGAACTTCTGGCTTGGAAACTTGTCTGTTGATAAACTGGTTGAAGTACAGCCCCAGTGTATCTTTTCTAATGGGCCTACACCGCTTTACCATAACTCAAGAAAGCCCCGCCTATCGTGCGTGTGCTTAGTGGATTTGCCGGAGGACGCCCACTGAAGGGGCCGGCCATACCAGGGGCCCGGCCTACTTCGGAACTGGTAAGGGGCGCTATCTTCAATGTCCTCGGTCCTCTGGAGGGGAGAATAACCAAGGTGTTGGACCTGTTTGCAGGCACGGGCTCCCTCGGCATCGAGGCCCTCAGCAGGGGCGTCCCTCAAGCCGACTTCGTAGAGAGCAACCGTCGCCAGTGCCAGCGCATACGGGAGAACCTGCAGGCCTTGGGACTCTCGAAAGATGCTTCGGTGCACTGCAAGGAGGCGGCTCAGGCACTGCGAGAGCTGGAAGGGCCGTATCAACTGGTGCTCATGGATCCGCCCTACCGCATGACCGACCTTTCGCCGGTCCTAGGGCCGTTGGGCGAGACCGAGACCGCGAAGCAGGCGGCCTTGGAGCAGGGGGCCATGGTGGTGGTGGGACACTCCAAGCGGGTCCAGTTGGCCGACAGCTATGGCGCGTTGGTACGCACCGGTGACCGTCGTTACGGCGATAGTATGGTTGACTTTTTCGTCAAGGAAGGCTGAATGCCAAGGGCGCTATATCCTGGGTCTTTCGACCCCTTCTCTATGGGTCACCTGGATGTGGCCAATCGGGCTGCCGCCATCTTCGACGAGTTGCTGATCGCCGTGTACTCGTCGCCTGCCATGAAGACGCCCATGTTCGACACGGAGGAACGGGTGGCGTTGGTGCGGAAGGCAGTGGAGCACCTGCCCAACGCGGGTGTCGTTCCCTTCGATGGGTTGGTGGTGGAGTTCGCGCGCAAGTCGGGGGCCAAAGTCATCGTGCGCGGGCTACGGACCGCGGCCGATTTCGAGTACGAGTACGAGATGGCTTTCATGAACAAGCAGTTGGCCCCGGATATCGAGCTCGTCTGCCTGATGACCAGTCTCCAGTACCAGTTTGTGAGCGCTAGCCTTCTCAAGGAAGTGGCAGCCCTGGGCGGAGATATCGACGGCTTGGTGCCAAAGCACGTAGCCGAGGCCCTGCGACAGAAACTTTCGGCCAAGGCCTAGACTTCTAAGGCCTGAAGGCCCAAGATAAAAGGGGGGATCAGAATGGACAACGTGAGGTCAATCATCTATCGAATGGAAAGCTTGGTGGACACCAGCAAGACGATGCCCATGGGCGGCCAGAAGATAGTTGACTCCCGCAGGCTCAAGGAGCTGATGGACCAACTGGTGTTGGCCATCCCGCAAGAGGTGGACGCTGCCCGCCAGCTTCTGGAGAACAAGGATAGCCTGTTGCAGCAGGCACAGTCCGACGCCAAGCGTCGCCGCACCGAGGCCGAAAACGTCTACCGCAGCCGGGTCGACGACAACGAGATAGTAGCCGCCGCCCAAGAGAGGGCCCGGCTCATCGAAGAAGAGGCCGAACAGAGGGCTTCCAAGCGCTTGGAGCAGGCCGACCGCGAGGCCATGACCAAGCGGGCTGAGGCTTACAACTACGCCCTCCAGACCCTCCAAGGCTTGGAGCGGCAGCTCGACAGCGTCCTAGGCACCGTTCGCAACGGCGTCGGCATGCTCACACCCGATGGGGAGCGCACCGCAGGCGTCCGCTAGAGGCGACGTTATGTCGTCCACATCGTCTGCGTGTGTAGGCGTCGAACGCCCTCAAGCAGACTTGGCCATCTCTCCGAGAGGCAGTAGGGCTGCAAGCGGCAGTAAGACCAGGCTGGGTTCTACTGCCACCGCTGGCTGTATGCTAAAGCAGGTCTTGTCCGCCCAAGTCAGGAGCGAGGGTGGTATGTCGGAGCTACGCAAGTGGAACGACAGAGACCCAAGCCCGACAGGGCCTGTGAGTTGTTGGCTTGATGCACTGTACGTTACTCGGTTGCATCCTTCCAGCAACGGGAAGCCCAGTATCAAAGGGCCAAACTAGCGACGAGCCTCCCTTTTCCCCAAGCTCGGCGCTGGCCCGTCCCCGTACCGAACAACGGGCCTCAATGGCCCAATACCGCGCATCATCTTCGATGCGGTCGAGGGAGCTACTCCCGTTATAGTCCGCAACGGGTTAATAGGAGAGTAACGATGGCAGAGGCCGGACACCACGTAAGAATCCACGCCAAGGACGAACTCGACGAGCTTCACCTACTGTTGCAAGATCGATTCGGGCCGTCCATAACACCCAATTTCACCATGGACTACGCTATCCGCTTCACCCTGTCCTACGAGCGCCAACCCCAGAAGATGATCAATTATCTGCAGGCGCAGCAGGACTTGGTAGGCGTCGCAAATAAGGGCACGTAGAGGGCCAACGCCCTACTTGGCCCGATAACAACCCGCACCGGGAGACCGGTAGCGGTCGGTTGAATCGCGCGTCACAAGATTATCGCGGCGATGCGTTGCACTGTGCCGACTTCTGTTGCAATGCGGGAGAGCTATTGTGTCTGGATCGAGCGTGTAGGGCTACTCGCTGGCCTTGTCTGACACGGCGCGTAGGTAGGCAACCCCGTCGTCGCCCCGCCCGACGTACGTATGCGTTCCAGAACAGAGAAGTAGCGCTCTACGGTTGCAGTGAACTTGGTCGTGGCTACCCGAAATCCGGCGTGCGCTTTTCGCGAAAGGCTTGGATGCCTTCCGTGGGGTGGGAGGAGGTGGCCACGTAATGGGCGAAAGACATGACCTCTTGGGCCACCCCGTCGCGCAGCGGGAGGCTCTGGCCTCGGCGAACGGCCGCCTTGATCCAGCCCAGGGCATCGCGGCTCTTGTTCGTGATGTCCGCCAGCAGCCGGTCCAGCTCTTGGTCCAGTTCGTCGGAAGGCACGGCACGCAGGACGAGGCCAGCCGCCGCCGCCTCTTGGCCAGTGAGCCACCGCCCGGTAAACAGCAACCCCATGGCCCGCTGCTGACCGATCCTGCGCGGGAGGCGCTGAGTGGAGCCGCCTCCGGGCATCAGGCCGAAATTGATGTGTTGGTCACCGATCCGTGCATCCTCGGCTGCGATGGCCAGATCGCAGGCTAGGAGGAGCTCCAGTCCGCCCGCCAAGGCATGGCCGTGTACCAAAGCAATCGTGGGGATGGGCAGCTCTTCCAAGGCGAACAGTGCCTCGTTGAACCCGGTCAGGTAGCTTCGCAACGAGGCGTTATCGGTGAAGGCCTCCTGCATCGCGACCAAGTCGGCCCCGGCACAGAAGGCACGGCCTTGGCCTCGCACCACCAAGGCCTTGATGCTGATGTCTGACGCCACCTGCCCCAAGGCATGCCGCATCTCCGCAATCATGGGTGGGCTGACAGCATTCAATACCTGGGGGCGCGCCAAGGTGAGGGAGGCCGCCGGTCCAGAGTTGGTGAGCTCTATATGAGAGTATTCCATTTGGGAGACAGCGTGGTGAGTCGAGGGATTGTCAGTCGTCAATTCAGCAGTTCCCAGCTATGCCCAATCTTGGCGCAGGCCACCATGTTAGTGGTAAACGGTAGGGAAGGGCAAGCGAACCGCGCCACTATTCACACGTAGGCGAAAATGTGCGGCCCATGACATCGTGCCTCTTGACATATATCGTGCTACAAAGGAAAATAACACCGTCTCGGATAAGGCCGCCAACATCAGGGCCTTCCAGAGAGCCACCGGCTTTCCTTCTCGAATGCGCAACCAATCCACTCTTTGTTACCTTCTGGAACGTGTATCCAGTAATGAGGGCTTGCAGCCCAGATAATGGCCACTAAATACGTTTTTGTAACCGGCGGCGTCGTCAGCTCCATTGGCAAGGGTATTACTGTCGCCTCCATCGGTCGCATCCTCAAGAACCGCAGCATCCCCGTGTCTGTGATGAAGCTCGACCCTTACCTCAACGTAGACCCAGGCACCATGTCTCCTTATCAGCATGGTGAGGTCTTTGTGACCCGCGACGGCGGAGAAACCGACATGGACCTGGGGCACTACGAGCGGTTTATCGACTTGGAGCTAACCCGCTCGTCCAACGTGACGGCAGGCCAAGTTTACAGCTCCGTCCTGACCCAAGAGAGACGCGGTGACTTCCTCGGAGGCACCATACAAGCCGTGCCCCACGTCACCAACGCTATCAAGGAGCGTATCTTCTCTCTCGCGGAGGAGACGGGCGCAGACGTAATCGTGGTGGAGGTGGGTGGCACCGTCGGAGACATCGAGGGGCAGCCGTTCCTCGAAGCCATTCGCCAAATGCGCAATGACGTCGGGCGTGAAAACGTCTACTACATTCATCTGACCCTGTTGCCCTATATCGCCGCCACAGGCGAACTCAAGACCAAGCCCACCCAACATAGCGTGCGAGACTTGAGGGCCAGCGGCATTCAGCCCGATGCCATCCTGTGTCGCAGTGACCACGAGGTCTCGCAGGCAATCAAGGAGAAGCTTTCCCTCTTCTGTGATGTGAAGGTGCCAGCGGTCATCCCTCTGCTGACAGTGGACAACGTCTACGCCGTGCCCCTGATCTTGGAGGACTCCGGGCTGGGCGACCTGCTTTGCGAATCGCTTGACCTGCCAAGGCGCCCCTGTGAGATCACCGACTGGGCTGGCATGGTGCAGCGCATGAAGTCCTCCAAGACCAGCCTTCCCATAGCTTTGGTAGGTAAGTACGTGGAGATGCCCGACTCCTACATCTCGGTGAAGGAGGCCCTGAAGCACGCTGGGCTGCACCACGACCGGGATATCGAAATCCAGTGGGTGCACTCCGAAGACTTGGACCAAGGGAGGGTCGACAGCCTGCTCAGGCAGGCCTGTGGCATCGTCATCCCCGGCGGGTTCGGCTCCCGTGGCACCGACGGCATGATAGAGGCGGCCCGATATGCCCGGGAGAATAGCATCCCTTATTTGGGGCTTTGCCTCGGAATGCAGATCATGGCCATAGAGTTCGCCCGGCATTGTGGGCAATTCGAGGGTGCCAACTCCTCCGAGTTCGACCCCAATACGCCCTACCCCATCATCGACTTGCTGCCCGAGCAGCGCTCCGTGCGCAATATGGGTGGCAGCATGCGCCTTGGTGTTTATCCCTGCCATGTCATGCGGGACACCCTAGCCGCACAGGCTTACGGCGCTGACGAAATCATGGAACGGCACCGTCACCGCTACGAGTTCAATAACGCATACAGGGAACCCCTAGGCAATGCTGGGCTGCTGGCCAGTGGAATCTCGCCCGATGGCACTCTGGTGGAAATCGCCGAGCTAAAGGACCATCCGTTTATGCTGGGTGTTCAGTTCCACCCAGAGTTCCGCTCGCGTCCCGACCGCCCGCATCCTCTGTTTCACGAGTTCATCGGCGCGGCCAAGAACACCCTGCGAGAAGGCGCCCAGCCTGAGCTGCTGCCCTTGGATGGTCCCTAAGCGCCCGGATGTAGCAGGCTCATGATGACGCGGGACCAATACCTGAGATTACATTTGCGAAGAGGTGGAGACAGTGGAGATTTTCCTCGATACCGCTAACCTCGAGGAAATTCGGCGTGGGGCCCGGTTGGGAGTGGTGAGCGGCGTCACCACCAATCCCTCCTTGGCCGCCAAGGAAGGTATCGGCACTGCGGGCAGCTACAGGGAGGCGGTGCAGGAAATCGCCGCCATCATACCCGGGCCGATATCCGTGGAGGTCGTCAGCCAAGACGTGGAAGGAATGGTGACCGAGGGCCGCGAGATTGCAGGCTGGATCGACAACCCGTGGGTCAAGATACCCAGCACCGAGGCTGGCTTCGAGGCCATCTCAGTTCTCGCCAAAGAAGGGCTGCATATCAACCAGACCCTTTGCTTCTCGCCGAACCAAGCTTTGCTGGGCGCACAGGCAGGCTCGACAGTGGTCAGCCCCTTCGTCGGAAGGCTCGATGACATCGGCCATGACGGGATGGAGCTGGTCTCCGATATAGTCTCCATGTTCCGCCACTACGGGCTGGCCACCAAGGTAATGGCGGCCAGCATCCGTCACCCACAGCACTGCGTGACGGCCGCCAAAGCGGGGGCACACATCAGCACCGTGCCCTATGGAGTTCTGATGCAGATGACCAAACACCCCCTCACCGATTTGGGGGTGGCGCGCTTTACCGAAGACTGGCGCAAAGCTACACAATGAACAGAACAATAAGCCCTTTATCGGGTTCTCATGCGAAAGAGGTGACTTGGTGGCTACACAAACGGTAATTCACGTTGCCGACCTAGAGGGCAAGACCAAAGACGAATTGATTGTGGTCGCCCGCGACATAGGTCTGGAGAACGGGACAGGCCTCACTTCCCTGCGCCGCGAGGAAGTATTGCAGAAGGTGATGCAGTCGTGCTCCGACCATCAGGGCTTGATGGCTGGTGGCGTGCTGGAACTCATGAGCGAGGGATACGGATTCCTGCGCCAGAACGTGATTCGACCGGGCTCCGGAGACGTGTACATCTCCCAGTCCCAGATACGGCGCTTTTCCCTTCGCACAGGTGACGCGGTGGCGGGACTGGTGCGCCCGCCCAAGGAGGGTGAGCGCTACTATGGCTTGGTCAAGGTGGAGAGCGTCAACGATCTGGACCCCGACCGCTCTCGCTCCCGCACCAGCTTCGACAACCTCACACCCATTTTCCCTGACCAGCAGATTCATCTGGAGACCACTCCCGACAACCTGACCACCCGTATGATAGACCTGTTCTCCCCCATCGGCTTGGGCCAGAGAGGTCTCATCGTCTCCCCGCCCAAGGCCGGTAAGACTACCGTGCTAAAGCACATCGCTCGTGGCGCGTCCTTAAGCTGCCCCGATGCCCATCTGATGGTCGCCCTCATCGGCGAGCGCCCCGAGGAGGTCACCGACATGCGCCGCTCGGTGCGTGGCGAGGTGTTCGGCTCCACCTTCGACGAGAACGTGGAGTCTCAGTGCCGCGTCGGGGAGCTTGCCTTGGAACGGGCCAAGCGCTTGGTGGAAGCTGGGCGTGACGTCATCATCCTGCTCGACAGCATCACCCGCTTCACCAGGGCCTACAACCTAGCTGCTCCCACCAGCGGGCGCACCCTCTCCGGTGGCATAGACCCCGGCGCTCTGTACCCCGCCAAGCGGTTTTTCGGCGCGGCCCGCAACGTGGAAGAGGGCGGGAGCCTCACCATCATCGCCAACTGCCTCGTCGACACCGGCAGCCGGATGGACGAGGTCATCTACGAGGAGTTCAAGGGCACCGGCAACATGGAGCTTCACTTGGAGCGCAAGCTGGCAGAGAAGCGCATATTCCCCGCCATCGACATCCAGCGTAGTGGCACCCGGCGTGAGGATCTTTTCTTCGACGACTCAACTATGAAGAACATCGTCCTGCTGCGCCGTATGGTGGGCCTCATCGCTACCGACAACGTGAATGCTGCCGACGCTACCGAAAAAGTCCTGGACCGGCTCAGCCATCACCGCACCAACGCCGAGTTCCTGTCCAACCTCACCAAGCAGTCCTAACGCCCCGCTTCATCCGGCCCCTACATTGGGGCGAGGATGCGCCACAGGAGGATACCTTTGGTCCAGTCTTATATCGGCACGTCTGTGACCCGCAAGGAGGACGTTCGGTTCCTTACCGGACGCGCCACCTACACCGACGACTTCAAGGCGCAGCACCTGCTGCACGCTGCCGTCCTGCGCAGCCCTCACCCCCACGCCCGCATTCTCTCCATCGATGTCTCGGAAGCCCTGGAGATGCCGGGCGTGGAAGGCGTCTTCACCTACAAGGACGTGGAAGCCAGCTTGGAACCACGTCCCATTCCCCTGCGTCTCGCTACCTTGCCCGGCATCGAGCGGTTCCTTCAATACCCCATGGCCCGCGACAAGGTGCGTTACGTAGGTGAGGCGGTGGCCGTGGTCGTGGCAGACAGCCGTTACACCGCCGAGGACGCTTTGGACGCCATTCAGGTGGACTACGAGCCACTGCCTCCAGTGGTGGATGTGCGTCAGTCCCTCGGTGGCGAATCCCTGCTGAACCAAGAACACGGCACCAACATAGCCGCCGAGTACACAGTGGGCTTTGGCGATGTCAAAGCTGCCTTCCGTGACGCGGAATACACCCGCCGTGAGGAGTTTCGCTGCCACCGCCATACTGGTGTGCCCATGGAGACGCGTGGCTTGTTGGCCTCCTACGACCCCGGTCGGGAGGAGCTGACGGTCTGGGGCGAGACCAAAGTGCCCCATTTCAACCGTGGTGTGCTGTCCTCGCTGCTACAGATGCCTGAGCATCGCATCCACTTCATCGAGGGCGACGTGGGTGGCGGTTTCGGCATCACCGGCGAGTTCTACCCCGAAGACTTCATCATTCCCTTTGCCTCCATCAAGCTGGGACGGCCCATCAAGTGGATTGAGGACCGCCGAGAGCACATGGTGTCCGCCAACCACTCCCGTGAGCATGTGTGCGAGTTGGAGATCGCCGCCAATCGCGATGGCACCTTCCTCGCCCTCCGTAGCAAAGTCTATGGCGATGTCGGAGGCTATGTCCGCACTCACGGTGGTCTCGTCACATCCGGCACCGCCGTCGGACTCACTGGTCCCTACCGCATCGCCAGCTTCGACTGCCAGTTCTACTGCATGCTCACCAACAAGACAGGTATGGGTACCCTGCGCGCCCCCGGCAGCTACGAGGCCGCCTTCTTCCGCGAGAGGCTGGTGGACATGGTCGCCCAAGACTTGGATATCGACCCAGCCGAACTGCGCATGAAGAACCTCATCCCAGCCGCCGACATGCCCTATCGTGTGGGTGTCCAGCGTCCAGAGTTCCCACCCATGGAGTACGACAGCGGTGATTTCCCGACCGGCCTCGCTCGGACCCTGGAGGCCATTGACTACGATCGCGTCAAAGAGCTACAGGGTCAACTGATTGACGGCAAGTACCACGGCATCGGTCTCGCCAGTTTCGTCAAGAGCACCGGCGCAGGGCCGCCCTACGAGGGCGCGCGCGTACGGGTCAGTGAGGGCGATCAGGTGGCCGTCTATCTTGGCATCGCTACCATGGGCCAAGGCCACGAGACCAGCATGGCTCAGATATGCGCCGACGGCCTTGGTGTGCCCATCGAGTACATCACCGTCTACCACGGCGACACTGACCTCATGCCCACCGGCGGCGGCACCTACGCCGACCGTGGCACGGTGCTGGCGGGGAGCGCCGTGCTGATAGCATCGCAGGAGTTGAGGCAGAAGGTGCTGAACATCGCCGCTGGCTACCTCGACGTAGACCCGGTTGAGCTGGAGTTCGTCCAAGGCCAAATCCGCCGCGTAGGATCGACCATCGAGGGGCCTCTGCTGGACTTGGGGCAGGTGCTGGAGTTGGCCTCTCCCACCAGCCGCTACAACCAAGGCGAAATGGGGCTGGACGTGACGTCCTACTTCCGGCTGCCCAACACCCCCTACGCCTACGGCAACCATGCCACCCATGTGGCCATCGACGCCGAGACAGGGCAGATGGACATTCTCCGGTACATCGTCGTGGAGGATGTCGGGACCGTCATCAATCCGCTTCTGGCCAGGGGGCAGGCAGTGGGTTCAGCAGTCCAAGGCATCGGCGGCACCGTGCTGGAAGACCTTGCCTACGACTCATCGGGCCAGCCCTTGGCCACCACTCTCATGGACTACCTGTTGCCTACGGCGACGGACGTACCGGGTGTGGAGACAGTACACCTCGACCTTGCCCCCTCGCCACTGAACCCTCTGGGAGCCAAGGGAGCGGGCCAAGGAGGCATCGTGGCCCCAGGCGCCGCGCTGGGCAACGCCGTCTCTCACGCCTTGGCTTCCTTCGGGGTGCAGGTGCGGGAGCTCCCCCTGAGCCCCGACCACCTGCGGCGGCTGATTCGGGGATGAACCTAGCGAAGCCGCGGCTGTTGACTTAGACGGTTGAGTCAACAAGAATTTCGATGCTGCTTGTGTCGGTAGAGGCACGCGCTATATCCAAGTCGTGCATCCTTTGGAGGTTCAGCCAGAATTCCGCAGTCATCCCCAACGCCTGCCCAATCCTCAACGCGGTATCCGCCGTGATAGCTCTGCGACAGTGCACTATGTCATGGATCCGTATCGGAGCTACCCCAACCGCTTTGGCCAGCCGGTACGGCGTGATCTCAAGCTCCGACAGTATCTCCGCCAAATGCTCTCCAGGATGAATCGGCGAGGCCGTTGTCATCGGTTTCTACTCAGTGATAGTCGGTGACCTCTATCTCCAACGCCCCTTGGTCTGTCCAGACGAAGCAGACACGCCACTGGTCATTGATGCGTATGTTGTCTCCCGCACCTCGTAGTCCTTCTAGCTTGTACGATTTTTGCGTAACCTAGCAAACGCCGGGCCAGACAGTCCCGAAAGTAACCCAACTGTTTCAAAAAGCGCAAGACTATCCGGGGTATGCTAGACTTGCGGCCCAGCACAAGTACGGATTCTCGATTGAAGGAACCCTATGAAAGCATGGAAGATGTTGCTGCCATTGGCCGTTCTCCTAGCGGTAACTCTCGGGGGGTGCACAACAGTCTTCGACGAAACCGCAGCAGTCTCTGCTGGGGGAAGTTGGTCCTTGGACGTTTCAGAGTTCGATGAGTGCAACTACGATTTCACGGTAAGGCAGACGGGCAACCTTGGTGATGTAGACATCCGATTCCAAGGACAGAAGTACCGGGAGAAGGAAGGCATCTTTCGCGGTGACACATTTACACTGGATAACGGGTACAGTTTGCTCATCACTAAGGTAGTGGACGTGCGTCTAGAGTGTTCGTGAGATTATTGAGGTGAGGCACCCGAGGCCAAACCAATGACCATAATCGAAGCCAAACTCACCCAACTCGGATACCAACTCCCCACGCCGCCAGACCCCATCGGCAGCTACCTGCCAGCAACGCGCAGCGGCAACATCATGTGGATGGCGGGAGTGGGCTCGCGCCGGTCTACCGGCGAACACATATCCGGCAAACTGGGCGCAGACCTTACCCTCGAGCAGGGCTACGAAGCTGCCCGTTGGGCCGCCTTGAATCTGCTAGCTCGCATGAAAGCAGAACTCGGCGACCTCGACCGGGTCACCCGCATCTTGAAAGTGGTGGGCATGGTCAACAGCGACCCCGCCTTCACCGAGCAGGCCGCGGTGGTCGACGGCGCGTCCGACCTGTTCGTCGCCCTCTACGGCGAACGGGGACAACACGCCCGGTCCGCGCCAGGCATGGCCGTCCTCCCAGGCAACACCGCTGTCATATGCGACTGCGTCATCGAAGTTGACGCCAGTTGATGGACACTGGATAGGCTACTTAGGTCAGCGGTACCCCTCAGCGAGAGGCACTCACGGGTTGATGCGATTGAAGAAAGTCTCTCACTTGGTTGATCGTCCGTTCCTTGATGTCCTTTGACTCTTTCCAAGGATATGCCGTCACCTCGGCATTCGGAGCCAACGCCGCTAAGTCCATCGCGGCATCATACGAGTGCGCCGGTGTGTCGTCAGGCATGACGAGCATCGGTGTCTGGCAAGCCTGCGCAAACTCTCTCGACACGCAATACATGAAGTCCGGCTGCAGCCGATACAGGTTGTGCAAATACTGCTCCACGATTTCCATCGTCACATCAGGCCGTCCCGCGCGCAACTCGGGTGCCCAAGCATCTATGCCGGAATCATACATGGCATCGGGCGTCTTGCTTGCGTGTCCAACCGGCTGGCAGAACACGGCAGCCACCACCCGCTCAGGCGCCCGTTCAATGAGCTTGAGGGCAAACGGGCCACCGATGCAGTAGCCCATGAATAAGAACTCCCGTATGCCGAGATGGTCCATCAACCCCAGTTGGTCGTCGGCAAAGGCTCCCCAAGGATCCTCCACCTGCACAGGCCCCGTGGACTGTCCACCATTCGCATTGCGCTGGTCCATCGTTATGCAGCGAAAGTCGTCCTTGAACATCTCCATCGCGTCGAACACTTGGGTAGGCCAAAGCTCGAGCCTAGAGTTCAAGCCCCCGCCCGGGGTCACCAAAAGCGGGAACCCGGAGCCAACCTCCTCATAGCGGATGCGAACATCGCCCCTGTCGTAAAACGGCATTGAAGCATCTCCTTCATAGCCCTGAGAGCTAGCTTTTCCAAGCAATTGTAGCTTGGGGAGGCAAGCTGTCAACGCGAAGTCTCCTGCCAGGGTCTAGGGTTCCTTGCCCGCTGCGTGAGCAGTGTCTACCGGTGCCAACCCATGCCCCGGTGGAACCCTCTCAAGTAAGCGATCTGGCCGCCGTGGGCGACACTCTCAAGCACCAACTGGCCCAGAGCGGTCCCCAAGGTATGTTCCTGCCTCAGAGCCGTGGGAGGGAACACTACCCGCTTCTCCAAGTCCTCGGAGGAGAGAGATGGCACATATTCCCTAGTAATTGCTTTCGCCGCCTCGAAGTACCCTACTTGCACCTCCTTGGCCGGGGGCTTCCATGTGGCTAGGTCGGCACCCATCCCCAGCCCTTCCGTGTTGTCCGTCATCCCGTATTTCTCGCACCAACCATCGGCAATCCACAACTCCGGTTTGGACTGCAACCGGCGCATGATGAACATGTCGGTAACCCGGCTGATGTGGCCAAAAATCCAAGCCATGGAATTGCTGTGGGCGTTTGGCTGCCGCGCCAGCGTCTCGTAGTCCAAATCGGAAATCGCGGCTTCCACCATCTCCCAGTCCCGCTCCAGTGAATACATGATCGAATCCGTAGCTGCCACTTTCTACTCCTTAACCCAAATCACCGGAACCATACGACATCCCCGCTCCACTCGAAACCGGCCTGATACTAGCAGAGCGAGTTGCGGGGAGCCTAATTTGGGCAGCCGCCGCACAGCCCTCCCGTTCATCAACTACTTAATTATTCCTATGGAATGACCTCCCAGATCTGGCGGTTGCCTTCTACTGAGTTGGTATTAAATTGCCTGACAGACTCTTCAGTCTCGGGGGATAGCTCCTGGTAATTGGTACGTTGATTATTAAAGTACTCATCTAGGCTTTCCACTTCGATTTCAAATGCGATGGTATCCATTCGGTCTGTATAATCCGCGTAGATTTTGCCCGTTATATTGCCATCGCTGGCCCACGAAGCCCTAACCTCCTTAACAACTTCCAAGCACTCAGGCACCTTTCCTCGGGCACACTTCCAGACGATTCTCACCATGTACATTCTCGGTCTCCTCAGAACAAATGTGAGCCAATTATCCCATTGATGAGCTTACCACAACGCAGCGCGCTAACAGGGTGCGGAAAAAGAGTTTTGTGAGCTAAGGTCACCCGATTCCCCGGTGTAGAACGCGGCCGTGCGCCTTGCCGCCGCATGAGCAGTTCGACCAGACGCGAATCGTGGTGGTACGAAGGCCCCTGTCAGCACGGTAGAGACCCCTAGTCGCTGCCTAACCACTGACCAGTCATCATCGCTCCCCCAACGACACCATCCGCAAGGCCCACGGCCCGGAAATCCCGACCCAAGCCTGATATGCTGTCCCTCTGCCCCCCTGCCCCTTGAAGGAACGAGAAAGGAGAAAGGAGAAATCATCCCCATTGCCTGAAGCGGACGCCCTTCGCAGAACTGCCCTGATTCTGGTGCTTGCCGGTCTGCTGTGGAGCATCGTGGAGGCCGTGGTCGCTCTATGGGCAGGCATCCAGTCCGGCAGCGTCGCCATCCTCGCTTTCGGGCTGGACAGCATCGTCGAGCTTCTCGCCGGTGGAGTCCTCGTATGGCGCTTGAGATCAGAGCAAGACGAATCGGAGTCCGAGGCCGCCGAGAGACGCGCCCAAAGGCTGCTGGGTCTCAGCTTCTTCCTCCTAGCGGCCTACATTGTCCTCCATTCCGGGGCCAACCTGCTGGGATGGTTGCCCGAACCACAGCCGAGCCTTGTGGGCATCGGGCTCGTGATTGCAAGCGCCGTCGTGATGACCTGCCTCTACGTGGCCAAGATGCGCATCGCCACCCGCATGCAGTCCCGGGCCCTGCGGGCCGAGGCCATGGAGAGCCTCTTCTGCGACCTTCAGGACCTCACCATCTTGGTGGGCCTAGGCCTCAACAGCCTCTTCGCCTGGTGGTGGGCCGACCCCGTCTCAGCCCTCTTCCTAGTCCCCTTCTTCCTCAAAGAAGGCAGGGAGAACTTCTCGGGTCATGATAAAGAGCATGGAGAACATGGGCCTCGTGTGTGTTTTTGCCACAGTTGCATCTATGGCTTGCGCATCTGCCGCGCGCCCTGTTGCCAAGCTTGACACAAAATATGTGGTCGTCCTGCTCGTGTGCCACGACACTGGCCAAAATCGAAAACCTTCACGGGGACTAAAGCCTCGATTATTCGAGGCTCCACGACGGTTGGGACATAGTGGATGCCTCTAGTGCTGGCATCAACTGGCTTAGCTTGACGATTGTAATCGTCTCACAGTCCCGATTAGATCTCGTACGATGTCCTCGTCGAAATCCCTGAGGCTGAAGCCGTGCACGATCGCGTTCCTGCATTTGCGCATCTCAGTCAATTGCTCGTAGTCTTCTATTGGTATTACGCCTAGAGAAACCGCTTGATCCAGCGTGAAGGCTGGGGTTGGGATGCCTTCATGAGACGCCCCTTGTGTCGTAACCAAAATCCTGGTCACAGCTTCCAACGCAGACCAGGCAAGGATAAAGCCGGCCTCAGGAAGACCGACCATGAGAGCTTCTTCAGCTTCTCCTATACGTTCCGATATATCTTCGGCCCTAAAGGAACTTGCCCCCTCGGGTGAATCCAGTTTCTCTGGTTCACCCACCAGTAGCAACTCAAAACTCCACCCTGGTTTCGAATCAATGATTCGGGCGAGCTCTCGTATTCTTGGATCCGCTGCCAATGAAGAGCGCTGCTTGACTTCTACTACCTTTCTGTCTGCGCCTTTCTGCACAACTAAATCCGCGTAGAAGTCGGGAAAGAAGTCAAGAAGGACATCTCGCGATACTTCGTAGCCCTTGTTGCGATATTCCTCCGCCGTCTTCTGGGTTAGTAGGAATTCAGAATTACTCACGCGGTCTATCAAATCGTCACCTCCTGACTGGAAGCGTTGTCCACCAAGATATGGACGAACGTCCCCGGTCTGTTAAGCCGTTCCAACAAGACGTCAGTCGGACCCGTAATGAGTAGGTCATCGTTGCGGTCTCTTTTGCGAGAAATCAAATCGGATACTTGGCCGTCGTCAGAGTACACTACGCCTTTCAAGGCATCCAGAATCGGCTTTGCCATATTATCCACGTCGAGTGGTGCCCAATCATAGTAGTAGTAGGTTATGACCACTATGACATTCATTGAAGCCGGAGGATTGTTGCCCCATAGCTGTGCCGCCACATCCTTAACTCGGGCTTGCCACCGAGGACGACTCTTAGCCTGCATCGCTAGGGGAGGGCCTTCCATGACGAATTCGAGAGGCATAGGCATATCTAACATTCTACAACGTGGTAGGCTATGCCGTTAACCGACTTGTCTGCCTTCCCTTACGCACCCCATACTCGCTCCAACCACGAATCCCGCAGTACGTCCAGCTACAGTGCGAACGCACCGACCAAAACAAAGAGGGGCCAGCGCGATGCGCTGGCCCCTCCACTTACGCGGCTCTGTTTTCGCGACCCTAGTTAGTCGTCCAAGCCAGCGACCGTATCTCGCTGAACTCCCGCTCCATCTTCTCCCAGTTGTCGCCATTGTTGTCGCTGACGAAAATCTCGCCGTAATGGCTATTGCTGAGAATCAACTCCGGGTCGGCGGCGTTTACCGCGAACACCCACATCGGGGAGTTGGGCTTGGGCACGTCAAGGTTCTCCCACGTGTCGCCACGGTCGCGGGAGCGCAGGATCGTGCCATTGTCGCCGATGAAGCTGTTGCCGTTGCCGATGAACACCGTGTTCGGGTCGTCGGGCTTGATGGCCAGACCACGGCAGAAGGTCATCGGGAAGTTCTCCCTAGCGCCCACCGTGCTCCAGCTCTCGCCTACGTCGGAGCTGAGATAGACCTCGGGGGCGGTGCTGGTGATCACCCTTGAAGGCTCGCCATTGGACCCTGGGCTGACGGCGATGAAGTGGATGTCCGGCTCAGCCAGCGACTCCACTCGCGTCCAAGTCTCTCCGCCATCAATGCTGCGACGCACGCCATCCACCTCGGCTCCTGCCCAAATCTTGCGCGGGTCCGAGGGGTCTACCGCCATCGTCAACACTCGGGGCACGCTGACGTTGGCGCAGTACTCGGCGAACTCGGCTGCGCAGTGCTCCCAGTGAGCCCCGCCGTCCTTGGTGCGGAAGATCGCCCCAGGCCGGCACCCAGCATAGATGTTGTCCGGGTTGACAGGATCGATGGCCAGCGACCACACATCATAGTCGTTCAAGGCCGAGTCCAGCCTCTCGAAGCTGGCTCCGCGGTCGTCACTGCGATAGACGCCATCGTTGGTTCCGGCGTATACGACCTGAGGGTCCTTTGGATGTATGGCCAGATCGAAGCACTGGAGCTCGCTCCAAGGCAGCCTGGGGCGTTCGCCCTTGGACCGCGTCCAAGAGTCCCCACCGTCGTCGCTTCGCCATATGCTGGCTTGTACCGTTCCCACTAGCAGGGTGTAATCGTCCCTCATCAGAGCCCTCCCTTATAGCAAATAGGTTCCCTAGGAGATGAGTTTGACGCCATTATCGCCAGCCCCTGCCGGTTGTCAACCAACCCCGTCTTCAACCGATTTGTTTTGGTCAGCCGAGGAGTGAACTGACGAAGGGTAAGCTGCGCACGATGGGGATTTTACGCAGGAAGAAAGATACGGCAAACAGGGCTGCGCCCAACGCCAGCACTGTGATGGAGGGAGAGGTCATTGCCAAGGACAGGCTGTCTGCCATGTAAGACGTAACATCAGAGGAGATGGCCGCCACACTATCAGGGGCATCAGACTCGTCTATCGCCTTTTCCAGTATTGAGCTCAGCCTGTTCGAGACTGTTGAACCGACCAGCACCCCCGCTACTAGGAAGAACAGGCCCGAGACTCCCAGCGCAAGGCCAATCCAGCGCAACATCGAGGCTAGACGTGGCAGGTTCACGATGACGATGCCGACACACGCTGCGACCAGCACTGCCAACGGTAGCCACGACCCTAAGGTGCCAAACAACGCGATGCTGTCCCGCGTGCTGTTCAGCCCCTCATTGGCCTCCAAGTCTTCATCCACCAGTGACAACACGTCGTAGCGGGTGCACGAGGACAGATCGGCGTTTTCGGGCAGGTCCTCACATACCGTCCCTCCCGGCGTGACCAACTCTCGTCGTACATCGTCCAGAGTGTCATCGACCAGCGTGGGCAGCACCCCGCTGGTCGCCGCCTTGAGCACTGCCTTGATGACATCCTCTTCCGCATAGGGGTCCTCGTTCAGCAGGGCCTCACGTATAGCCGTGTCGGTGTCGGGTTCCTCCAGAGCCTCCAGCACCTTCGTTGGCACACCTCTTGTCTGGCGCAATTCCTCCAGAGCCATGTCGTAGGAGTCCAATCGGGTCTCCACCGAGACGCCAGCCAGCGAGGGCACCCGGCTGGGAAGCTGGCCAGCTTCCAGCTCGCGCACCGTTTCTTCCCAATAGGCGGTCCACTCTTCCTCGTCTTCCAGTTCTATCTGCTCAACCTCAATGACCCCCGTCTCGCCTAGCTCCTTAAGGGCTTGCTGTGTCAGGGCAGCGGCATCAGGCACCGCGCTGGTTTGGTCGCCCGGTTGCTCCTCCCCCCCACTGGAGTCGTCCCCTTGGGGAGCGTCTTGGCCAACTTCTTGGGAGCCCCCTTGGGCGCCTACTTCTTGGCCACCCCCTTGATCGGTCGTTTGGCCAACCTGCACCACCTCAATTGCGTCTATGCGTTGCTCAGCGTATTTCACCAACTCTTGGCTCGCGTTATTCAAGGGACTGCTCAAGTCGATGTACAGTTCCAAATCGTCGGTGTCCTTTTTCAGGTAGCCGATGAGGCTGTCCAAGCTGCGCTCCGTCTCCCCTTGTAGGTACAACGGCGGCATGATGTTCCTGGCCACTGCGGCTACGTCTTCTTGTGGGACTTCCACATTGCCCAAGAGTTCCTTGGCCTCGTCTTCGAGGGCGGGGTCCACAAGCACCTCGTCATACAGGCGGGAGTACACATTATTCTCGGAAAGAGCTTCAGCATAGTAGGCCGAGGACAATAAGTGGCTGTCGATCATGTTGAACAGCAGGTAGGCGAAGAACGCGATAAAGAAGAGGATCCCAAGGGCTATGCTGGCTAGGGGGCGGAAGAACAGGAGCGGGCAACCCAAGTCATCCACCACCTGCGTATACTGGTGCCGGGTGGGACCGGGGGGTGGGCCAATACAACATGCGCGGCAGTATACCACGCCATCCGATACCCACTAGACCACTCCCCACATCCCGAGGTCTTCCCCGACCATAGGCGGTGCCCAACCCAAGTCCCTTCCCCCGCGAAGGGGAAGGCTAGCTTCTGTTAAAACCCCAAAGATTCGTACATCCAAGCGGGGTTGTGGAACAAGGTCAGAGGAAAAGCCACGGGTGCAAGGCACCCCCATGAAAGGTGCTTTCCTTGAACTGTGGATAATAGTTCTCCCATCCCCTCCATGGCCCGCTCTTGCCGATCGCGTCTCGGAATGTGCCCATGGACAGCATGGATTCCAGGAGGGGCAGGTTATTGAGGTCGCACGCCGACATGTTGCAAATAGAACATATCGGTGGCGACGTGTCGAATGGGCCACTATGCCAGACGTGGTCATGCAAGAGATAACGACGCTCTGCCTCGTGCAACCTGATGTTATACGTGCCTTGGTATTTGTCCGCGTCCCACACTCGTTGCAGATGGTTTTCCACTTCCTCCCAGGTGGCCCGCATCCTACGTTCACAGAAAGGCGATTCCTGTTGGTCGGCCACGTTGTCAGCCTGAGTCCCGACGTACAGGTGCGCGGGGTTTACGCACGAGCGGCGGTGGCATAGGTGGTTGAGGTTCGACCCTCGCGGGATGTCCCTGCCGGTCTGTCTCCATGCGGCATTACGCATTGATCGTGGGGCATACCCGTCGCGGACCAACGGCCCCAGCCAAATTAGACAAGGCCCACAGAAGCCTACCCCGCTATTGACTAGAGGGTCGTGTATGGGGATCACGTGCGCATGGTAAGGCGAACGCCGCGGCGGGGACGTATCGCTGGGAGGGTATCCCGCCCAATAAGCAAGGAAGTCCCGCTGCTGATGGTATTTGCGCAGACCCTCTGGGAATCTTTTATAGCGGCTAAGGGGGGGCCGAAAGGAACGGATTAGTGGATTGCCCCCGGTCACTTCTGGGGAGGGCAGCAGTGGGCAATCGTCGCAGGGCAGTCGCCATTTGACCATAGAGGTGTGGTCCACACTGCAATTACATCGGCAGTTTGCACATAGCAATCCAAGCACCTGCCCGCCCGAAGCGAGCGGAGATGTATCGCGGGTTAGACTCGTTGCATTGCGGCCGCACTTGCCGCACGTCATGTTTGTCAGCATTTGCCCCCCAAAACCTCCGCAACAACCGCGGGAATTATGTAAGTTTAGCCTTCCCTCGGTGAGATGTCTTCTACTCGGCTCGTCGTCGATTTCATCCCACTTCTTTGCAACATCGGGGGAATTCCTGTAAACCCAAGGTTATGCAACAAAAGGGCATGTGTGGAACAAAGCCGGGGAAGGTTAGGATGGCGCTGACCCCCTACTCGCTCAACCTCGCCCGCCCCTCCACCAGCAGTTCCGCGCCCCAATAGTACGCCCCTGCATACTGGATGCGCTGGCGCCTGGAAGAGGAGATGACGTGCACGTACGACATATCCACGCCATCAACCAGGTCCACTGCTGCCCTTATCGACTGGGTACCGCTGGCGGACAGGTAGGGCTCAAGACCCTCCCACGCCTCGCGGATGTCGTTCGAGCTGTGCAGTACGGTGACGGTGAGGAAGTACACCGCCTCGTCGGAAGAGACGGTGTACTGCGCCAGCGGGTCGTGGTCTTGGATGATGACGCAGGGGAACTCGTTGACGGCCGTCACCGGTCGGTCGTAGATGCGCAGGCCGGGTATGTTGGCTAGACGCGATTCCAAAGTGTCCACAAAAGTCCTGATGTCTCCCAAGGTCTTCTCCTATTCGGTCAGCGTTCCTGGCTTACCGGGGCCGCTAGCGGGCCGCTGCAAGATAATCAATCTTGTCGCCATCGCTGGCCACATCGCCGTAGAAGTCGCTCAAGGCAGCCTCCCGGCCTTGGGGGAATTCGAGCCGCAGGAAGGCCCCCGGCTCCAGCTCCATGCCCGCGCCCGTCGAAACATCCGAGCCTCCCAAGTAGAAGTTACCCGTGTTGCCCAGCTTCGCCTTGAAGATGACGGTGTAGATAGCCTCCTTGGGCTCCGAGGCGAAACGCCGCCGCGTCCCTGCCGTATCGACCGTGATAGTTCCTGTCAACAGCTTCACATCAGCCTCCAGATTCGTGATCTTATGGCCCTATATGGCCCTATATCGCTGGGCGCCGGTACGGACTCAGCATGCGACGCCCGTCCTCGTCCAACCCGCTCCAGTCTCCCTGCGGCCCGGCGCGGGTAGGTCGTGGCCCTGAATAGAAGGAAGCAAAGGCGGTGTCCTTCCGTTTCCACATTCGGGCAGCTTGGGCCAAGCAGGTCTCCGACACCCCTGCCGGATACCGGTAGACCTGTATGGCTGAGGAAGCAGCGTGCCGGGCCGCCGCGGTCCCGTTCACCCCGCGCACTACGGTCACCATGTTCGTACCGACCGCAGTGACGTACATCTGCTCCGACCCCACCAGCAGGGTGTCACCCCCGCTGAAGGGCATACCCCCGTTCACGCCGAAACCCGTTGCCGAGGGCTCCATGCCCCTGCCATCCACTACGACCGCCGAGGTTCGCAGGTCTTCCCGGAAGCCCCATACACCCGCTATCTGCACCCCTCTTCTGCCCGCCCCGCTCCGGCCTACCCCGAAGCAGGGCCGGTCTGCGGCCCTGCTTCCAACCTCCAGCCTCGAGTAGGGCCTGCCCCAAGGCTGGGTGGGCTCTGCGTTCAAGGGGTACAGGCGGTAGTCGCCCGACGCCCACGCGACCTCAAACCTGTTGTCCCCGTCGGCGTCGCTCTTCACTGATGTGATCCTGATGAGATCGGGCACCAGTATGCGGCTGCCACCGCCTTCTACGTCGAAGGTCCGGGTAGCCTGCAACGAGAAGAAGTGACGGTTGCAGTGCTGGTCGATCCAGCGGGACACATCTTCCAGCAACTGCAGCAGGCGGCCGTCGTGGCTGCTGCCGGCAATGTCCAGCATGGAGACCGACTTGATGGTCTTGAGGTTGGCGTAAGCGTTGGTCATCATCTACTCCTGTCAGTGCTTCTTCCGTTTGTCAGTGCTTCTTCCGTTTGTCAGTGCTTCTTCCGTTTGTCAGCGCTTCTTCCGTTCGTCAGTGCTTCTTCCGTTCGTCAGTGCTTCTTCCGTTCGTCCTGAGCGAAGTCGAAGGACAGGGCGTGAGGGAGAAAGATGCTCCCCCACACCCGTCTCCCCCACGCTCCCTCTCCAGATACAGAACGCTGGAATCGGATAGGTGATCGAGGCCGGACTTCCTACGGGGCCGCGGTGATGTTGTATTGCAGGGCCGTGTGGCTCGCGCTGGAACGTGTGCCTGTCCGTTCGGCGAAGGCAATGCGCATGCTCACTACCATGATGTTCTGTCGCTTCTGGATGTCCCGTTCCGTCTCGATGGTCAGGTCCCGGCGGAAGCCAACCCGCCACTGTGAACGGTTGACGATGAGCAGGCGTCCGGTGCTGGCCACATTGGTACCACTGGTGACCTTCCCGTCGGCATCGGCCACCGCCATCTGCTCCGACACCAGCACCGGTATGCCCTCAACTGCTGCCAACTGCCCCTGCAGCAGCGTGGCATTGGGTCCCAGCTTGTCCAGCGTGCGGAAGTTGGCGATGCCCAAGCAGCGTATGTATGTGTCCACGTCCGTGATGTACGCCAGCTCCGAGGGGCGCACTCCGTACCTGCCCAGCTTGGCCCGTATCACGTTGAACATAGCGTCTGAGGCACCCGCGTCGTGGTCGTTGCCTTGGGTTGTGTTGTCTACCAAGGGCAGATGCAGCAGGCCATCGAACCCCAGAAGCCAGTGAGCCTTGCCTGCGTCGCTCTTGGAAATCGTCGCCCCGTCGGCGTTGATGTTGTTGGTCGCCGTCGTATCGGCGTTCAGCAGCACATCGTCGATGACCTCGGCGGCGTTGCGCACCAGAGAGCCCCGCACCTCCGAGGCCATGGCGATTACCGAGTCCTCGTCCAAGGACAGCGACCAAGGCACCTGCCCCACCAGCTCGTAAGATGTCAGGGTCTGCTTGGCCGTGGTCAGGGCCGAGCCGGTGACGGCTGAATTCTCCGTGCCGGGGTACCAGCTCACATCGCCCAACTGCAGGGGTATGTCGAAGGGGTCGGAGGGCATCTCGGTGCGGGAGAAAAGGGGCGCCACCATGGTCTCCAAATTCACGTCCAACCAGAGAGCGGCCGCTTCCTGCGTGGGCACCAGTTCGTCGCCCGATCCCGCCGTGGTGCTGTCCATGGCGGCCTTCAGGTTCACTTGCCACTCCGCCAGCATGCGTGGGTTCAGCCCCATGGGTTGTCGCATCTGGGAATTGAGCAGGCTGCGCACACAGGCTAGGTCCAGCAAATCCATGCCCTCGTACTTTCCGAAAGGCACCCGTGGGCGCCCCTTGTCCGCGTACTTGGCTAGGATGCTGCGCTTCTGTCCCTCCTTGGCTGAGTCCTGTAGGCGCCCTAGTTGGGAGGCGATGCGCTGCACCTCATCCCGGATGGGCGGAATCTCGGCATCCATGCGCGCTTGGTAGAAGTCGCGTATGCCAGCGACCTCGCTCTTGATGACCTCCAAATCTTGGGTTGCGATATTCATGTCCTTCTCCTCTTGTATTTGCCCCGTCGATTTCGTGTATTGGTCCTGAATTCTTGAACAGTCCCCTCGTCATTTCCGCGCAGAGCCTGCCCCCGTGAAGACGGGGGCGGGAACCCACGTAACCCGCACCATCTGAACAACCAACTATCACTCTTGTCGTTCCCGCCAAGAGAGACCTTTGCGCAACTTGCTGACCCGACCCCAGGAAATCCCTTCCCCTTCAAGGGGGAAGGTTAGGATGGGGGTGAAAGGCGTGGACTCCGTGGCCAGTCGCCAAGTCCAGAGGCACAACCCCCCTTACGGCCCTGCCCTAGCCTCCCTCAGCGCCTCCAATAGCTGGGCCATATGCGCTGGCACGCCATTCCCCTGCAACTGCTGGAGCTGTCGTTCCAACGAGTCCAAGCGTCGTTCGATGCCTCCGCTGGCCTCTTGTTGGGAAGCCGCCAGCGGCAGCGCAGACTGCCAGTAACCCCGTCGCACCGCGTTCTCACCCCGGCGCACCGCGTTCTCATTCGCCGGCACCGGGGCGGCGCTCACCTCCAGCAGTGCCTGCTCCGTGAACCTGAGGCCTAGGAACTTGCCAGTCTGCGGGTGCCGACGTTCCTCGAACCGCAGCGGGCGGAACCCCACCGACACCCCCTTCTGGTAGCCACCCCGATACAGGGCAGCCACCTCTTGGGCGAAGGCCGTCGGCGCGAACTCCACCTTCACCAGCAGCGCGGGAGTCAGCAGGGCTGGTCCACGCGTTGCCTCTCCGCCCGTTGCCCCCGTCTCCTTTAGCGTCGTCCACACCTGCGTCGAGCGTCCGATGGCTGGGCGGGAGTAGTCGTGGGCCCACAGGAACACCGGGTTCTTGCGGTAGGCATCCAGCTTCCAGCCTGCCACCGACACCACATCGCCATGGCGGTCCACCTCCTCCGTGGATGCCACGAAGGTCATGGAGGCGTCTTCGCTGCCAAGATCCTTCCCCTGCCAGTCCGCTTGAGCTGCTGCAGCGACTGCCCCCAATACGCTCCACTTGAACACGCAGGGTGCGTCGGCAACGCCCCGCCGGTAGTCCTCCAATGCTTCCAGCAGCCGCTCCTGCTGTCGGGCTTCCTGTCGCTGGCCTTCCGTCTCCTGGTGCTGGTCCGTCGTCGTCATATCCCGTCCACCTTTCCGCGACAAGAAGGGCCGCCACATCAGGGCCGCCACAAGGAGGACCAAAAAAAAGACGGACCCCTCTTGTCGCTCGAAATCGTTCAAGCTGAGGGGTCCGTCCCACTCGTGCGCCCACTAAGGGCTCGGAGGCGCCCTATCCCGTCCACCCAGACACCCGTTGCCTCCGTGACAACATCCTAGAACACCCGTTCGCCCGCTGTCAAACCCCAAATGTCATGCTCGCCTCCCCAAGACGGCCTTGCTTCTAGCGAAGATGGAGCACACCCGCTAGGATGAGAAGGTGCACAAAGTACGGGAGGCGATACGTCTGGTAGAGCGAGACGGATGGAGATTAGTCAGGACCCGTGGGAGCCACCGCCACTACCATCATCCTGATAAACCGGGCACTGTCACTATCCCCGGTCATCCAAGCGAAGACCTGAAGCAAAGCACTTGGCGGAGTATTCTGAGGCAGGCAGGGCTTCTGGAGGAAAGCACATGAGACTGCGCTATGCCGTGATATTCGAACAGACCCCCAACAACTACTGTGCTTACGTGCCCGATTTACCGGGCTGCATAAGCACCGGCAAGACATGGACCGAGATGAAGGAGATGATTCAAGAGGCCATCACCGGGCACATCGAGGTCATGCTCGAGTACGGCGACCCGTTGCCCGAAAGAGCCATGTCCCTAGAAGAGGCCATCGCCTATCACTGCCAAGTTATCGCCGATTGCCGCGCGGAATCCCCCACCGATGACGACGAGCCACCCTCCCTTTCCACCACCTTCGAGATGGTCGAAGTCCAAGTCGAGTCTCCCTCGCCGGTAACTGGAAGCTGATACAACCCGAGAACTGTAGGTGGCACCACGAGCAAAGAAGAATACATGCCTTGGGACATCACTGAGGTCCTCGTTAGCAACGAAGCAATGATCGCCTATCTCAACGCGGCTCTGGAAGAGAAGGACCCGCAATATTTTGTCAAAGCCTTGGGCAACGTCGCCCGCGCCAAGGGCATGACTGCCATCGCCGCCGATAGTGGATTGGGACGCCAAGCCCTGTACAAGGCCCTCTCCAGCGAATGCAACAATCATCGCGATTCGTCGCAGGACGAGGTTGAATTATCATGCCCTACTATCATGTGCGCCTTACACCTAAATCGGACCCGTCGAAGCAGGAAGTCAGCCTCGACTTGACTTTGCAAGAGCTTACCGCACGCTTTATTGACCCATATAACAAAGGCCAGACTCTCATGATCTCTGGCAAGGCTATAGCAGCTGACGATGTGGACCGGATTCTCATAACGACGAGCGAGGATGACGCTACGGCTCTGCGGGCCCGTCTGCGAGCGAGACAGCGGGAGATGGCGGAAAACGGAGTCATAGACTTCAGAGGTATCACGGAAAGCCAGGTCGCGAGTCAAGGTGAGGATGTCACGAGCCAGTTCATTTCGGGGCCTCCCGGTAGTGCGGCTCCAGCCCTTCAAGCGACTCAAGAATCACAGCCTTCCGAAGGCACTCGAAACGTTTTCGTGGTCCATGGTAGGAATACGGTGGCTCGCGACGCCATGTTCCAGTTCTTACGGTCTATTGACCTCCATCCCTTAGAATGGTCAGAGGCTGCTCGACTGACCAATAGGCCATCACCGTACATTGGCGAGATTTTGACCGCTGCTTTCTCAAATGCACATGCTGTCGTAGTCCTCTTCACTCCGGACGATGAGGCTCGTCTGCGCGGAGCACTTCGCAGCGATAGCGCGCCTCCGCATGAAGCTGAACTGACTGGACAGGCAAGACCTAATGTCCTGTTCGAAGCTGGCATGGCGTTCGGAAGAGACCCGGACCGCACGGTCTTGGTTGAGCTTGGTCAACTACGGCCATTTACTGACATTTCAGGCATCCACGTAGTTCGACTCGATGGGAGCTCTGTCAGGCGACAAGAGCTCGCGCTACGATTAAGGACCGCTGGCTGTCCTATCAGCTTGGATGGAACCGACTGGCACTCTGCCGGAGACTTCGAGGCCGCACTCGCCCTTTCTAGGACAGGGCCTAGTCCGGGGGATGACGCAACGGGGCAGGGAGCAGCCATCCATCCGAAAGCCGAACAGCTGTCGAACGACGCGGAAGAACTCCTCATTGAGGCCTCTAAAGACCAACAGGGTGCGATTTTCAAACATGAGCTGATGAATGGTCAAATTATGAAGGCCAACTACAAGGAGTTTGGCGAAATGGGTAATCGGAGGTCAGAGGCTAAGTGGAAGCAGGCTCTAGATGACCTCCTCCAACTCGGACTAGTCGAATACTCGGGTGGGGAGATGTACCAGATCACCCAAAGAGGTTTTGATCTCGTGGATGAGCTAGGGCAACGGGAGAATAGATAGTCAGGTTTAGCGCACTGGCCCACTGGTCCAATTAACATCCCTCCCCCGCGGTCCCTCACCGTCCTTCCAAAGTAACGCGGCCCCTAGCCGCGTCAAAAGTGCAGATGAGTTAGTTGAGAATGTCACGGCCTAACAGCGACGGCAGTCGGTCAAGGCCACGGCGCCGGGCAAAGAGGTCGATGTCCATCTCGAACTGCCGCTTACCACCGAGGACAGCGTCGTCGTCAATTGCTAGGAGGGCGAACATGCTTTTGCACTTGGCTGCTCCTCCAATGCCACTGGCCGTCTTCTGGTTGCCGGCAATAGAGCGATAAAGGATGCCCAGCTTGTCCATATCATCGGGCAACAGGGCGGTTGTATCCGCCCCACTGTCCACCAAGAAATCGAGTTCGCCTTCTATCCCAAGAGTGGGGAACCGGACCTGTACCCGGACATAGGGGGCTGGTGGGTCCTCCAACTGAGAGTAGTACCCATGCCCCGCCACGTCACAGGATCATCCGCATAGGCTTTTGGGCGATGTACCGTAGGGCTACCACGTTGCGGGGCACGCCCTTCTTATCCAATTCCTTGAGGACCTTCTTCAGAGTCTTACAGGCGGCTACAACCGCTCCCTTATACACAGCAACATAGTGGTCGGGGTAATTCCCGCGGATCTCGACCCAGTGGGAGTGCAGATAGTCCATATCTTCACAGAATTGTTGATGGGTCTGTGCATTTACAGGAACAACAACCATCGGCAACCTCTCTGTGCTATCGGTGGTCCAACGCAGGGCTGGCGGGATCGGGTGTGCCGGACGTGGGAGTGTGTTGGAGCCTGTTTTTTGGAGTTGGACCGCATCCTGCCCAAGTCTCACAGGGGCAAGCCCCCTGTTGCACCAAGCATTCCGGCCCGTGCCCATAAGATACCACTATGAGCAACTCCAATGCCATGTGTTACACCGTACCCGCCTGCTCGCCCTACTCGCCCTACTCAAGAGAGACGGCCCACGTTCCGCATTTCCGCCCGGCCTGAGCCCCCTCCTCCCGTCCGTCCTGAGCCCCTCTCTCCATTCGTCCGCCCTCACCCCCATGTCACCCACCCATTGACAATCCCCAAACATACGTTCTAATATCACCACAGAGCGCGCTGGGGACTGACCCCAAAAAGGTCGGCCCCAGCTTTTTATTTTGCGAACACCGCCTGGGGCCGCCACCAAATCTTCTAGGGAGGTAACACCCGTGCAACCTCAGCCCAATCACGCCCAAGCACCGGATGGCGGCCCCATACGCTGCCGGCGTTGCCCTGCCGGTGAGATCGTCCGACTCAAGAAGACCCGCAGGCGCGACAACGACGTCTACCGCTGCACCCGCTGCGGCCTCATCTTCAGCCCCGGGAGCAGCCCGACCAACGCGGTCCAAGAGGCCGTTGGGCAGAAGGAGTGGCAAGAATGAATCGCAAGCTGAACAGAAAGGTCACTGGCAGAACTGGCAGAAAAAGTAGCTACAAAAAAGCTCACGCCAGCTACAACGAGTCTGCCACTGCAGCTATGAAACAGATCTTCGCCACTGCCCGTCAATTCGGCGCATCCATCGGCCAAGCCGCTGGCGTCGCCGGTGTGCCTGAACGCACCATCTACAACTGGCGCGACCGTGATCCCGAATTCGCCAAGGCCTGGGACATTGGCCCCGAGAGCCTCATCGAAGGCATCGAAGCCGAGACCTTCCGCTCCGCCATGAACGGAGACCGCCAGCTTAAGATGTTCCTCCTCAAGTCCCACAAGCCCGCTACCTATAACCAGCGTCAGCAACAACCCAAGGCTGCCACGTCCAAGCTCATGGATCTCGCCCAGCTGGCTGAAAGGGTGCGCGGATGGCTATGACCCTCTTATCCACCACAACCAATGGGCCGGACATAAATCGGCCGGACATGGATGGGTCGGACGGCGGCCCCACCGCCGTGGAAGCCCACCTCTACCGTTCCCTGCGTATCTGCCCCGTCGGCTTTGCCCATGAGGCCCTCGGCGTTCAACTCTGGGACAAGCAGCAGGAGGTCCTCAACGCCGTGCGTGACTACCGCCGCGTCGCCGTCAAGGCTGGCAACGGCCTCGGCAAGGGCTTCACCGCCGCCGTCTCTGTCCTCTGGTTTCTCTGTACCCACCATCCCGCCATCGTCCTCACAACCGCTCCCACCGCTCGCCAAGTCCGCCACGTCCTCTGGCGCGAGATTCGCCGCCTCCACCGCGCCTCCCCCTACTCCATCGGCGGCAGAATGCTCCACGCCCGCTTCGAACTGGACGACGACCGCTTTGCCCTCGGCCTCTCCACCGACGAGGTCGACCAGTTCCAAGGCTTCCATTCCCCCAACATGCTCATCGTCGTCGACGAGGCCGAGGGGGTCAGCGAGGAAATCTACGAGGCCATCGATGCCGTGATGACCGCGGGCGCCAGCAAGCTGCTCCTCATCGGCAACCCCACCAGCGTCACCGGTACCTTCCGCCGCTCCTTCCACGAAGACCGGCGCCTCTACCACAACATCACCATCTCCGCACTGGAGTCGCCCAACGTGAGGCAGCAGCGCGTGGTGGTGCCCGGTCTCACCACCCACGAATGGGTGGCCGAGCGCCTCGCCCTCTGGGGCGAGGACAGCTCCATGTACCACGCCCGCGTCCTAGGCGACTTCTCCGACCGCGCCGAAGATACCCTCATCAGCCTAGCCCGCATCGAAGAAGCCATCACCCGCGGCCTCAACGTAATTCCCGCGACCTCCTCCGTCATTCCCGCGCCCCCTTCCGTCGCGGAGGCGGGAACCCACGCCTGCCCCGGACCACGATCCGGGGGCCCGGACTCCGTCGCAAGTCGCGCACCCGACCAGTGGAGCGCCTCTCCCTCCGTTCGTCCTGAGCGAAGTGAGGCGGTGAGTCTTCCGGCCCTGCCAAGGTCGGAGGACTCACCGCCTCACGAAGTCGAAGGACCCGCGCCGGACCCGACCCAGAGCCTAAATCCGGAGGCGCCCCTCATTCGAAAGGACACCGACGCCCCCACCATTCTCGCCGTCGATGTCGCCCGTTTCGGGACCGACCAGAGTGTGCTGCTGCTGGCCAGCCCCGATGCTGTGCTGCACATCGAGGCCCATCAAGGTCTGGACACCATGCAGTTGGCAGGCCGGGTCGTCGATGCCCACCGCCGCTGGTCTTCCGAACGCATCGTGGTCGACGAGATAGGCGTCGGCGCAGGCGTCGTCGACCGCCTCAGGGAGTTGGACCTGCCAGTGGCCGGCATCAACGTGGGACGTCCTGCCCGCCAGCGCAAGCTGTTCGCCAACCTGCGGGCCGAGGGCTACTGGCGCCTGTACGAGCTCTTCGGGCAGTCAGAACTCTCCATCCCCAACGACGCCGAACTGGCAGGCCAACTCTCATCCCTGCGCTACAGCTACAACAGCCGAGGCCAACTGCTTATCGAAAGCAAAGACGATGCCCGCTCCAGAGGCTTGCCCTCCCCCGACAAAGCCGATGCCATGATGCTGGCCTTCCTAGGCCACAATCCATCTGTGAGGTTACGAACATGAAATCCCAACCCACCAACCGCATCATCCCTCCAAGCGCCCCCTCCTTGCCGTTCACCCTGAGCGAAGTCGAAGGGCCCGAGCCACAACCCATCCGTGAGGTTGCGAACATGAAACCCCAAAAAACTCGCCCCCTACCCGCCGCCCGCCGTCACCCCGCGGGCCTGCTCGCCCCAGCAGGCCACCCACCCGTTAACCCTCACCCCACAGGTGTGGTATTTCCCCGCGCTGACCGACGCGAATTCCCCTTCCGGCGCCATGACTTCCCCGCTCGAGTTCCAGCAGAACAGCGAGCCGTTGGTCCTCACCCCGCAGTCGTGGTTCCACCCGAGGTTGACCGACGCGAACTCCCCTTCAGGCGCCGTGAATTCATGTCTCGAGCCCCAGCAGGACAGCGAGCCGTTGGTCCTCACCCCGCAGGTCTGGCCCCACCGGCGCTTCTCGGCACTGGCACTCACCGACATGAACTCCAGTTTCGGCGGTGTGGACCGAACGCCCCAGCAAGCCACAGAGCCGTCGGCCTTCACTCCGCAGTTGTGGCTGTGTCCTGCGCTGACCGACGCGAACTCCCCTCTCCGCGGCGTGGCTTGGCCGCGTTCATTCAAGCCCCAGCAGGCCAACGATCCGTCCACCTTCACCCCGCAGGTGTGCCTCCACCCGACGCTAACAGACTCGAACTTCCCTCCCGCCGGCGGCGTGGCTTGGCCGTGCTGATCCCAACCCCAGCAGACCACCGAGCCATCCCCCTTCACCCCGCAGGCGTGTTCATCCCCGACGTTAACCGACTGGAAGTTCCCTCCCCGCCGTGGGGGGGCCCAGTAATGAGAGCCCCAGCAGACAAGCATGCCGTCCAGCTTCACCCCGCAGGTGGAAGATTCCCCGGCGCTGACGGACTGAAACTCTCCTTCCGGCGGTGTGGCTCGGCCGTAAGCATCATGGCCCCAGCATGCCACCGACCCGTCAACCCTCACCGCGCAAGTGTGCACCCGCCCGGCGGTCACCGACTCGAACTCGCCTTCCGGTGGCGTGGCTTGGCCGTCGTCATCATGGCCCCAGCAGGCCATCGATCCGTCGGTCTTCACCCCGCAGGTGTAGAAATCTCCGGCGCTCACCGACATGAACTCCCCTTCCGGTACGCTGGATCGCGCGCCCCAGCAGGCCAGCGAGCCGTTAGGCTTCACCCCGCAGGTGTGGCTCTTCCCGGCACTAACCGCTACGAAGTCCCCTTGCGGCGCAGTGGCTTGGCCATATTCATCATTCCCCCAGCACGTCAGCGAGTTGTCCGCCTTCACCCCGCAGGTGTGGTCAAATCTGGAGCTGACCGATGTGAACTCCCCTTCCGGCGCCGTGGCTTGGCCGTACTCATCATCGCCCCAGCAGGCCACCGAGCCGTCGGCCTCCACCTCCACCCCGCAGGTGTGGTTCCTCCCGGCACTGACCGACGCGAACTCCCCTTCGGGCGCAGTGGCTTGACCTTTCCAATCACCGCCCCAGCACGCCACCGAGCCGTCGGTCTTCACCCCGCAGCTGTGGCTCTCCCCGGCACTAACAGCTACGAAGTCCCCTTGCGGCGCAGAGGCTTGGCCACGTGCATCATTCCCCCAGCACGTCAGCGAGTTGTCCGCCTTCACCGCGCAAGTGTGCTCACCCCCGGCGCTTATGCTCTGCAGCAGAAGCTGGCCCGCCTTTTGCACGCGTGGTTCCAGCCCAGCCGACTCCCCAGCCGGTCCTCGTTCCTCCATGGCCCCTATGTCATCCCCCGTGTCGCCGTCACCCCGAACGTCCGAAGCCTCCGTTGCCTGGGCGGTGTCTCCCCAGAAGGCATACCGGCCGTGGCCGTCGCCCCCAGACTCGGAAGTCTCAGTTGGACGGGCGGTGTCTCCGTCGCAGCCAACCAAAGCCACAACCAGCAATCCCAGCAACGGGACCAGCCCAACCCTCGCCCAAATCGCCCGACCCCCGCGCCTGTGCAGGCCGTCCCTTCCGCTCATCGCAAACCCCAATCTCGTCGCATATCGGCCCCGGGTCGGCTGGGAAAAAGCCTCTCAGGAAGAAGCCACCCTATGGCCCTCGATTCTATGCAGGCACCGTCGCACAGTCAAACAGGCCGCACAATCTCATCATTCCGGCAACCCAAGGCTGGCAAACAATTCTGGTCTTCCAGAACACAACCCATCCGTGAGGTTACAAACATGACACTCCAAGCCACCAACCGCATCATCCCTCCAAGCGCCCCCTCCTTGCCGTTCGCCCTGAGCGAAGTGGTGCGGTCAACCCAGCATAAAAGCGACCAAGCGTTGATGCTGGATTGACCGCACCACGAAGTCGAAGGGCCCAAGCCCGAAATCTAACTATGAGGTCACGAACATGAAATCCACACAAACCACCAAGCCCAATCCACTATCCTATCTCTCCCGCCGCCTCAAGCGGCTGCGACCGTCGTCCGCCAGTCCCTTCCCCCTCAGGGGGAAGGTTAGGATGGGGGTGGAGCCCAACAACATCGTCCAACGCGCCAACCGCGCCATAGCCGCCGACTATGACCGGCTGCACGAGTCCGCCGGAGTCGGGGGCGACTGGGCCAAGCCAGCCTACGGCGACTACTACGCCACCTCGGTCTCCGTCTACTCCGCCATCAAGCTGCGTGCCGATGCCATGGCCCGCGCCCCGCTGGTGATGCTGCGCACCATGCCCGAAGGGGACGTGGGGTCCGCCACTGGCCCCGGACCCCACGTCCCTGTAGGCCCGGAACACCCAGCCCAGCAGCTCCTGGACCGCGTCAATCCTTGGCACACCCGTGGCGATCTGTGGCGCGCAACCGAAATCAACCTGTGCCTGTGGGGGTCGTCCTTCTGGGCCCTCGAACGCAGCGAAAACAGCCGGGATGAAATGGGACACTGGGAGATATGGCCTCTGCGCAGCGACAGGGTGCGGGTGCTGCCGGAGAAGCAGCGCCAAGTCAAGGGCTTCGTCTACATGGGCGTCAATGGCCCCGTGGCCTACACCCCGGAAGAGATCGTGTGGATGCGTTACTTCAATCCGCTGGAACCCTTCGCCGGACTCTCGCCCCTAGCCCCCGTGCGCCTCTCGGTGGATGCTGGGCTGGATGCGCTGCGGTTCAACCGCAGCTTCTTCAAGAACTCAGCCCAGCCCGACCTAGTGTTCACCACCGAGGAGACCATGACCGATGCCGAGGTGGAGGACTTCTATCACCGGTGGGAGGAGCGGTACCAAGGGCCGGGCAAGGCCCACCGTCCCGCCATCGCCTCCTTCGTCAAGGACATCAAGACGCTGGGGTTCAATCACCGCGAGATGGAGTTCCTGCAGGGCCTCAGGTGGAGCTTGGAGGATGTCAGCCGCACCTACGGCGTACCCCTGCCACTGCTGTCCGACTACCAGCAGGCCACCTTCGCCAATATCACCACCGCGGAGAAGCTCTTCTGGCGCAACACCATCGTCCCCGAAATGCGCTTCCTCGAAGAGCACCTCAACAGCGAACTCCTCCCTCGCCTAGGCTACACCAGCCTCACAGCCGAGTTCGACCTCTCAGCCATAGAAGCCATGAGCGAAGACGAGACCGAGCGAGTAGACCGCGAAACCAAGCTCCTAGACCACGGCGTCCTAACCATCAACGAAGTCCGCCGAGCCCGCCACCTCCCCGAAGTCCCCTGGGGCAACACCTGGCACCCCCCCAAAGGCCGCACCCCCGCGGACCGGGGTGAGGGATAGCGGAGACTTACTCCCACTTAGTTGAGCTATTGGGTCGGGGCGGGCGTCGGTCGCCGCATATACTGCACAACCGCCCCGTAGTCCGAGCCTTCTAACTCAGCAGGGCTCGAATGCTCGATATCCTCAAGCCTACCGAGTTTGCTGGTCCAGTACCCCGTATTGAGTTGCCGGGAGGCATGTTGAACGCCGTCGGATGACTGATAGATCGCAATCTTCTCGAAGCCATCTTCAAGCATTCCATCAGAGCACCGCTCGTACCCCAAGGTGGCAAACGCGGCGACGAACGCGTCAAGGCTATCTAGCAGTGGAGCGTCCATTGGCCAGTAGTTGCGTCCGTCAGGCCACCACCACTGGGTATTCGTACCGGCAGCCCACGCTATGCAGTTATAGCGTGGCTCCCCAGGGCTTGTCACGTTGAGCGTAAGAAGTGCAGGGAACAGTCCGAGGATGTGATCGGTCAAGCGGCTCTCTTAAGCACTTGGTATCATCAGATGTAACGGTGGCTTCTACCCCAATCAAGCCAAGCGCTCGTCATGGCGTCGACGTCTCCGCGGCGCTCGGGTTTTATGGGAGATTCTCTAGTGATGGAACTTAGCGCCCAAAACCACTGTGCACGAGTCTTTTCCAAGTCCCGTAGGATCAAAGGAATAGCTTCCTTGCCCATTCCAATGATAGCTTGGTAAGAACGGTGTTGCGCGATTGCAGTCGATGAAGATAGGTGGGCTGTTTCCCGCTGCCATTCTGCTGCCAACCGCTGAAACTCCACCTCAAGCTCTGTACCCACACTTACTGGCGTGATTTTCTCAGCAGACTGCTCGGTACTCATTGCGGGACTCCATTACTGTAGTGAGGGCGAGGGTCAACGAGAACCATATAATTCATTATAGCCCTGAAGGGGAAATGGACTCTCTAGTCGACCACCCATCACTTTGGTGCACTAGACTACAAGGGGAGTCCCCCTATCCCTCGCGGTGCTTCTCGATGGCGGCGACGATTCTGGGGTCGATGTCCTTGAGGGGGACGTTGGCGTCGGAGTAGGCTACGCCTAGGTGGGCGTCGCGGAAGAGGAGCTCCCAGTCGGGCTCCATGCCATAGTCCTTCTTCAGTTCGTCGAAGAGCCCTTCCAGCTGGTCCTTGTTAAACAACGCTATTGCTCCTTCTGAGTCCGACAGAGATAGGGGGACTTGTGGGGCCGCCTACCCGTCCTGCCGGGCCCTCTGCACGTATGTAATCTCCGCGCTGCCCACATAGCGGTCGCGCATCGTCTCAAACGTCTGTAGCCTCTCAGGCTGGAAGTCGGTGCGTTTCTCGTCGTCGTCCAAGTGGGGATTGGGGAAGTAGAGGCGCATCACCGTCTGTTCCTCGGCATCAGAGAAGCGCACATAGTAGAGGAAGGGCACGAACCCATGGTCCTCGGCCTCCACGAACTGCACCGCGGTGACCCGGGACATGTTCATGTGGACGTGCCAAGCCTCGCCCCAAAAGGTGGCGTAGGAATCGCTGAACTCGGGGGTCTGGGAGGCGTCGAGGTGCATCTCGCCCACAGCGCCCCGGTCCCCCAACACAATCAGCATCTGGTCGACGCTGGTGAGGTCACGGATCAACGGCTCCAAGTCCATATGCTCCCCCTTCCCCGGACAGCGATATCATAGCCGACCATCGGGGCCTTTCCAAGCTGGTCTTGCCCCAAGCAACCCGTTGGATGCTGCCTGCAGGTCACCGTTGTCAGTCCCGAGGGTGGTTGCGACCTTCCGAAGCAGGTAGACCTGTAGTCCTAGGCTCCTTCGCTCGCTTCCAGCCCCAAGCGACGGCCTGCGCCGTCCCTGCCATCAGCGCCCCCAAGGCGGAGGCGCCGATGATGATGCCGATCGCGATACCCGTCAGGACGCCTGGGTTGAGTGTGCCTGATGTGCCGTCGGGGAAGGCTTGGTTCAGGGCCACTAGGATTCCGGCGACAAAGAGGCCGATCAAGGCTCCCACCATGGCGAGGGTGACGTACCACTCGCCAATCTGGAGCCTCCTGCGGGCAACCGGTGGGGTCGTGTCACACTGGACGTCTAGATCCTCCGCGGCTCCTGCTTCCTGGTGCTCTTGTGGAGCCCCTATTATTGTGGGTTCTGGGCTTGTTGGTTCTACGCTGTCACTGGAATACATCGCTCGTTGCCTCAGGGGCCTCCGCTCCGTGGGGCGCTTCCTGCTGCTTACTACTCGTTGTCACTCGCTACCTGTTGCTTACTACTCGTTGTCACTCGCTACCTGTTGTCTGCTGCTTGGCCGAGATAGCGCGCTACCTAGGCAAGAGAATAACAGGAAGAATGTTCTTGCCGCGAGTCTGAAGGGCGCGCCGCCGGTAGACCCGCCCCCGCACTCCCTAGCAGGCCGAATGTTGTGGTAACCTATTGCGACTGCCACCACCCTTGAGCCGTATCTCCGCTTCTGGGTGGGATTTGGCCAGAGACCCACTCTGGAGGTGCTACATGGTGACCCGGGTAGGCATCAACGGCTTCGGAAGAATCGGACGCCAAGTGTTGCGGGCCATCCTGGAACGGCATCCTGAGAAAATCGAAGTCGCTGCCGTCAACGATCTCACCGATGCCAAGACCAATGCTCATCTGTTCAAGTACGACAGCAACTACGGCGTCTATCCGGGCAAAGTGGAGGCCACCGAGAATGGCATAGCCGTTGACGGCCACGAAGTGCGCGTCCTCTCGGAGCGCGACCCCGGCAGCATTCCGTGGGGTGAGTACGGAGTGGAGATGGTGGTGGAGAGCACCGGCATCTTCACCGATGCCGCCAAGGCAGGGGCTCACATGAACGGGGGCGCCAAGAAAGTCATCATCTCCGCCCCAGCGAGTGGTGAGGATCTGACCATGGTGCTGGGCGTCAACGACGACAAGTACGAGCCGGGCCAGCACAACATCATCTCCAACGCTTCATGCACTACCAACTGCTTCGCCCCCATGGTGAAGGTGCTCCACGACAGCTTCGGCGTGCGGCACGGCTTGATGTCCACGGTCCACTCCTATACCAATGACCAGAAGATACTGGACCAGGTGCACAGCGACCTGCGTCGCGCCCGCTCGGCGGCCACCAACATCATCCCCACCAACACCGGCGCTGCTCGGGCTGTGGGGCTGGTGCTGCCTGAGCTTCAGGGCCGGTTGCACGGCCTCGCCTACCGCGTGCCCACCAGCACCGTCTCGGTGACCGACTTCGTGGCCACCCTGGAGAGCAAGACCACCGTCGACGAGGTCAATCAAGCCTTCCGCGAAGCCTCCGAGGGGCCGCTGCAGGGCATCCTGCGTTACTGCGAGGAGCCCTTGGTGAGCAGTGACTTCATGGCCGATCCGCACAGTTGCATCCTCGACGCCCCGTCGACCATGGTGATGGAAGGCGAGATGGTAAAAGTGCTGGGCTGGTACGACAATGAGTGGGGCTACTCCTGCCGCACCGCCGACCTGACGGCCTTCCTCGCCGACAAAGGCCTGTAGGGTAGCCACATCCCACGCTGTTTCAATGGCAACTAACCGCTCCAAAGCAAGGAGGAGACCATGGCCCGTGAGTACCTGAATCCCTCTGATTTGGCTCCGCCACCCCAAGGGCTCTACAACCATGTCGTCAAGGTCGGCAACCAAGTCTTCATCGCTGGCCAAGTCTCCCGTGGCTTGGACGGCAACACCATCCACGTCGGCGACGCCAAGGCCCAAGCCCGGCAGGTATACGCCAATCTGGCGACAGCTATGACTTCAGTGGGTGGCAGCATCACCGACATCGTCAAGACCACAACCTACGTAGTAGGCCGCGAGAATCTGGGGCCGGTTCGGGAGGCCCGCTTGGAGGCCCTGCCGGAAGAGGGCAGACCCACCTCCACCACCGTGCTGGTTGCCGGCTTGGCTGCCCCCGACCTCCTGGTCGAGGTGGAGGTCATGGCTATCATCGGGGACTAGAGACACCGGCTGGTTGACCCGCGCTGCCATCGACGGCTATAGATGTCCGTGCTGGAGCAATACCAACGATTGCTGGCTGCGCCGAGTGAAGGTCGACCCTTCGACGAGCCGCGGCCCCGTGATGCTTTGCATGAAAAGGAGTCCTGATATCGCGGACAAGCTCTTGATGCTTCCTCCCCGCCTCCCCGAGGCAAATAAAAAGACCGCTACCAAAGCGGTCTTTTTTGATTGGCTTGGTAATGGTCGGGGCGGTCAGATTTGAACTGACGACCCCCTGCACCCCATGCAGGTGCGCTCCCGGGCTGCGCCACGCCCCGACCGTAACCCATAGGCTATCATAGCATTGGCCTGCCTTCAACCGCCCAGACCCGTCCGGTCGTCATGAGTCGTGCTGCTATAATGGACGACGTGATAGGTCGACAGCTTCATTCTTGGAACGTATCGCCCAAGGAAGCCCGGGAAATCCAGCAGGATCTCGCCCCAAGGGTCGACATTCGGGACTTGGTGGGCGACGTTGTGCGCTACGTGGCCGGACTGGACGTTTCACCGCCCGATGAGCGGGGTGTGGTCAAAGGCGCAGTGGTCGTTCTCAGCTACCCCGACTTGGAGGTCGCCGAGGTCAGTATCGCGGAGCAGACGCCCGCCTTTCCCTACGTGCCCGGCTTGCTCTCCTTTCGTGAGGCACCGGTGCTCTTGGAGGCCTTGGACTCCCTGAGTATCACTCCCGACCTTCTGATTCTCGATGGCCAAGGTTACGCCCATCCCCGCAGATTCGGCTTGGCCTGCCACTTGGGACTGGTGGCGGACCTGCCGACCATCGGATGCGCCAAATCGCTTCTGGTAGGAGACTACGATGGCTTGGACGAGGAACGGGGGGCGACCGCCGACCTCGTGCACAAAGGCGAGACCATCGGGTTGGCCCTCAGGTCTCGGACCGGCGTGCAGCCGCTCTACGTCTCTGTCGGCCACAAGGTTGACCTGTCGTCGGCAGCAGGATGGGTACTCTCATGCTGCACCGGTTATCGGCAGCCCCAAACTACTCGCATGGCCCATGCCGCTGCTGGCGGGAAGGCGTTACCTAAAACGCGACCTGCAATGGTGGCAACCTAAACACCAAGAGGTATCTTCCCATGGATGATATAAAGCAACAGTTAGTGGAAACCAAGGCCCGCCTCGACGACCTGTCACAACGTCTTTGACCTCCCCAAGCTGGAGCGAGAACTCGAAGTCCTCGAAAAGGCCTCCATCGTACCCTCTTTCTGGGATGACCCCCCCCACGCGCAGCGTCAGATGCAATTGCTGGCCCGTCTGCAAGAGGCCATCCACCTGTGGCGAGGGTTGGAGTTCCAAGTAGGCGGGTTGCTGGAGTTGATGGACTTGGCCATCGAAGCAGCCGACGAGGAGATGGCTGAGGAGATACGGGCTGAGACCGTGCAGGTCTCCCAACGTCTGGACCGCGAGGAGTTGCAGCTCACCCTCTCCGGTCCCTACGACGACCGCTCAGCCATCGTCTCCATACATGCAGGCGCGGGCGGTACCGAGTCCCAGGACTGGGCCGATATGCTGCTGCGGATGTACCTGCGCTGGTGTGAGGCCCATGGGCGGAAGGTGGACCTGCTGGATGTTTCCCACGGCGACGAGGTTGGCATTCGTAGCGCCACCATGGAGGTCGGCGGAGCCTGGGCCACTGGGTATCTTCAGGGTGAGCAGGGGGTGCACCGTCTGGTGCGTCTGTCCCCCTTCGACGGCGATCATGCCCGGCATACTTCCTTCGCCCGCGTGGAGGTGATCCCAGCGGCTGACAATGACCCCGACATCACCATCCGTCCTCAAGACCTCAAGGCCGACTTCTTCCGTTCCAGTGGTCCGGGAGGGCAGAACGTCCAGAAGGTTTCCTCGGCGGTGCGGCTGACCCACCTGCCCACAGGCATTGTGGTGGCCTGCCAGAACGAACGCTCCCAACACCAGAACCGCGAGTTCGCAATGAGAATTCTCATGGCGCGACTGCTGGAGCGGCAGAATGCCGAGCGGGCTGAGGAGATGGCGCGACTACGGGGCGACCACGTGTCTGCGGAGTGGGGAAACCAGATACGCAGCTACGTCCTCCAGCCCTATCGCATGGTAAAAGACCACCGCACCGGGCACGAGACATCCAACACGGACGCGGTATTGGATGGCGGCATCGACGGCTTCCTACAAGCCTACCTGCTATCGAAAGTCGGGGAGTAGCTGTCAGAGACGGGCTACCCTCCAGGACTAGTGTCCCGCCCTTCGACTGAGTCGAGGGCGCGCGAGCAGCGTCCTCGTACTCAGCTCAGGACGAACGAATGGAGGTCGGACTTCCATGGACCGCTAGAGACCCGCGACTATTTTCATCGCAATTGCCCATGGCCCGTTTGGCCGCGTATGAGGATGAAAACGGGGTCGTTCGTCTAACCTTCCCACTGAGAGGAGAACGGATCTCCTGAGACAGGCTCGTATCAGGTGCACGGCAGGCTGTTCGCCTTAGATCGAGGCAGAAGGGGAAGAGTAGGGGTACGGGACAGTCGAAAGGCCCTGCTCATGGGTGACCCACCAGATTGCCACCTGCGATTCGGGTGATTATTCGCTGCGCAAGGCTCCGAACTGAGGGGCCGTCTCCCCGGTGTCGGTGTAGGTGCGTGTCACATAGGTGCCTCCGTATATCCACATGATGCTCATGCGACCGTCGCCCCGGTTGATGAAGCGGTGGGGCACACCCGCAGGGATGAAGGTGGTGTCGTAGGGGATCACCTGCTCCTGATGGTCCTCGATTTCCGCAGTGCCTTCGCCCTCCAGCAAAGTGACCTGCTCATCGCAATTATGGGTGTGCATGGGAATGGACGCGCCGGGCGGGAAGGAAGTGATGCCGGTGCAGAAGTGGGTCGACCCTTGCTCCGCGCCGATCAGTGGTTTCCCGGTGATGCCGCCGCCCCGCTCCATGCCGGGAACGTCGTCGAAATGAAGGAGGTGGGCCTCGCTCATCAGTGCCTCCGATGGATGGGTGAAATTCGGTAGATTGGTGGTGGCATTATACTCTCCCGCCGCGGGGCGGAACGTGGCTCCCGTTGAGCCCTCTTAGTATGGGAGGGAATTTCCCAATGTGCTATCCTTCTCAAGGGTCGGCCTGTCGGAACACGGACGGCGTTACCGGACCATCGAAGTAGAGGGGTGGTAAATGCTCAGACGGCCTTCTCCGACGATGTTCGTCGTTGCCCTGATTCTTTTGTCCCTGCTGCTGACGGCCTGCGCCTCGGATGGGCCGGATGATTCTTCTGACTCGCCCGCCTCCGAGGTGTCGACGCCCCGACCCTCCTCCCCGTCCGACGCCGATAGGGCCACGCCCCGACCTGGCTCCTCCGGTACTGGCGAGGAGCCAAGCCAAAACACTGGCAGGGACAGCGAGACACCGCTACCGAGCGGCCCATTGGGAGCAGGTCCTGTCCAGGTCTCATTGCCACCCGCGCCGCCTGCCCCGCCAATGCCGCCGGTCCCGCCGGGGCCCCCTCTTCCACCAGCGCGGACCTCCATGGAAACTGACAGGGACGTGCTGATAGCCCTCTACAATTCCACGGACGGCCCCAACTGGCGAAACAATGACAACTGGCTGAGCGACGCGCCAATCGGGGAATGGGATGGAGTGATCACGGACAGCAGTGGTCGTGTAATCGAGCTGCACGGTAGCGCCCAGATGAGGGGAGAGATACCGCCAGAGTTGGGCAACCTAGCCAACCTAAGATGGCTGAACCTAAGATATGACCAATTGAGGGGGGAGATACCGCCAGAGTTGGGCAACCTAGCCAACCTAGAAGGGCTGGACCTAGGACATAACGAATTGAGCGGAGAGATACCGCCGGAGTTGGGCAACCTTGTCTCCTTGGAACGGCTGGACCTCGACGATAATAACTTGAGCGGGGAGATACCGCCGGAGTTGAGCAACCTTGTCTCCTTGGAACGGCTGGATCTCAGCGATAACAACTTGAGCGGGGAGATACCGCCGGAGTTGGGCAACCTCACCAACTTGGGGATGCTGTGGTTCAGCAGGAACCAGTTGATCGGGGAGATACCGGCGGAGCTGGGCAACCTCACGAGGCTGGAAGTTCTGGACCTCTACAGTAACGAGTTGGGCGGGGGAATACCGCCGGAGTTGGGCAACCTAGCGAACCTAGAACGGCTGGACCTAGCACACAACGAATTGAGCGGGGGGATACCGCCGGAATTGGGCAACCTTGTCATCTTGGAAAAACTGGACCTCGGCGATAACAACTTGAGCGGGGAGATATCGCCGGAGTTGGGCAACCTTGTCTCCTTGGAAGGGCTGTACTTCGAAGACAACAACTTGAGCGGAGAGATACCGCCGGAGTTGGGTAGCCTATTCATCTTGGAGGTGCTGTGGCTGAACAAGAACCAGTTGAGCGGGGAGATACCGCCGGAGTTGAGCAACCTAGCCAACCTAAGATGGCTGAAACTGGGATATAACGAATTGAGCGGGGAGATACCACCGGAGTTGGGCAACCTTGTCCTCCTGGAAGATCTGGACCTCGAGAACAACGACCTGAGTGGGGGGATACCGCCGGCGTTAGACCACCTTTTCAAACTTGAAGAACTGGACCTTGACGGGAACCAGTTGAGCGGATGCATATCGGACCGGCTGCAAGAAACACTGGAGCAGGACTATCTGCCGGTGTGCGCCGCTTCCCACCCAGGCGATTCTGAAGTACTGGTCGCCCTCTACAACGCGACTGCTGGCATCAACTGGGATAGGAACGACAACTGGCTAAGTGATGCCCCAATCGGCCAATGGCACGGGGTTACTACGGACGTCAACGGCCGTGTCTTTGCGCTGGATGTCGCGTCTAACGGGTTGGTCGGGGAGATACCGCCGGAGTTGGGCGACCTCGCCAACCTCCGAACGTTGAGGCTCCGAGGCAATGACTTGACCGGGGAGATACCACCGGAGTTGGGCAACCTTGTCCTCCTGCAAGAGCTGGACCTCCTAGGCAACGACCTGAGTGGGGAGATACCGCTGGAGTTGGGCAATCTTGTCTTCCTGGAAGTGCTGCGCCTCTATCAGAACGGCTTGAGCGGAAGGATACCGCCGGAGTTGGGCAACCTCGCCAATCTGACCGTGCTGGGACTCGACAATAACAACTTGGTCGGGGAGATACCGCCGGAGTTGGGTGACCTTTTATTCCTGGAAAGGCTGGACCTGAGTAGAAACAACTTGAGCGGAGAGATACCGCCGGAACTGGCGTTCCTTGAATCCATCGAGGCCGTATGGCTCCACGACAACCAGTTGAGCGGGTGTATATCGGACGCGTTGCAAGAACGACTGGGTGTGGATTTTCTGCCCACATGCGTCACCGCAGATCACTCAGGCGACGTTGAAGTGCTGGTCACCCTCTACAAGGCCACCGGCGGGACCAACTGGGAAGATAACGAAAATTGGCTGAGTGACGCGCCGATCGGCGAATGGCATGGTGTTGCCACGGATGCTAACGGGCGCGCCGTTGGACTGTCCCTCTCCGACAACAACTTGGTCGGAGAGATACCGGTGGAGTTGGTCAGACTGGCGAGCCTGAGAACGCTGGATCTTGGCTATAACGGGCTGATCGGAGAGATACCGCCGGAGTTGGGCAAGCTCGCCAACCTGAGAGTACTGAATCTCGACGTTACCGACTTGAGCGGAGAGATACCGCCGGAGTTGGGCGACCTCGCTAACCTGGTAGTGCTGGATATCGACTACAACGATCTGAGCGGGGTGATACCGCCGGAATTGGGCAACCTCGCTAACCTGGTAGGGCTATTCCTCGACGATAACAACTTGCTCGGGGAGATACCGCCGGAGTTGGGCAACCTCGTCAATCTGCGAGCGCTATACCTCAGCGACAACAACTTGAGCGGGTGCATACCGCGCAGCCTGCGACACCAGTTGTTGTATTACGAGCTTGGCGCGCCCTTCTGTCCGACGCCCTAACCGCGATCCCAGCTGTGGGCATTACTCTGGTGTGACGGTAAGAAGGGTCCGCGCATCGGATGGTCACAACGCCCTGTCTCCTATAGGGCCATGCTATAATCGCGACCCCGAATGCGAGGTGGGAACGGATGCATAGCGGCCCTCTGGACCTAGGTACATGGAGCCTTACCCCTGACTGGGTGGCGGCCTATCGGAAAGCCACTGCCGATGGAGTGGGGGATGATGCAGTGCCTCCTTTGGCGTTGGCCGCTCGTGCCTTGGCGGGGCTGCTGGAGAAGCTGGAGTTGCCGGGCGGCACAGTGCATGGGGGGCAGGAGATTGAGTGTCACCGGGCCGCTTCCATTGGCGACGAGGTGCGCATCACCGCTGATGTGGGGCGTCCCTCGCAGCGGGGCGAGTTCCGTTTCATAGTCGCTGGCTTCAAGGTGAATGGGGCCGATGACGAAGCCATTGTTACCGGCAAGTACACTGTAATCCTGCCCCGGGATGTCGTGGCCGGTGAGTGAGCAGGGGCGGCAGTTGCCCACGGTGCAGCGTTTCGTCGACCAAGAGATGGTGACGGCTTACGCCCACGCGTCAGGAGACCACAACCCCATACACTTGGACGCCGACTTTGCAGCCGCCAGCCAGTTCGGGGCCATCGTGGCGCACGGGATGCTGACTCTGGCTTTCGTGGCCCAAATGATGTCGGAAGCCTTTGGTCCGGCGTGGCAGGAACGGGGTACGTTGAAGGTGCGCTTCAAAGGACCCGCTTACCCCGGAGACGAGGTGACCACCTTCGGTCATGTCGTCCGCGAGACCGAGAAGGACGGCGAGACGATGGTGGAGTGCGCGGTTGGCCTGAAGAACCAGCAGGGAGCAGAGTTAATTGCTGGAACGGCATCGGTGAGGCTTCCAGCCGGGTAGGACACAAGCGCGGTCATTTCGGCGAGGCCGGCACCCATAAGCGGAAGGATAGGCAAGACTTGGACCTGAACGGCTCAGTCGCACTGGTAACCGGGGCATCGGGAGGCATCGGACAAGCGGTGGCCTCCGTTCTGGCGCGTTCCGGGGCCAAGGTCGGGCTGCACTACCTCTCCCGCAGCGACACAGCCGCCGAACTCGAAGCCAGCATTATCGCCGCAGGAGGCGAGGCAGCCATATTCGGTGGCGATGTCTCCGACCCGGACCAAGCGGCCTCCATCGTACGCGGCGTGACGGAGCGTTGGGGCAGGATCGACATACTGGTGAACAACGCGGGCATCACACGCGACTCCTTGATGCTGCGCATGAGTCCCGAAGCATGGGACGATGTGTTGAGCGTCAACCTGCGAGGCGCGTTCCTCTGCACCAAGCAGGCCCTGTCCCCAATGGTGAGGCAGCGCTACGGCCGCATCGTTAACATGTCTTCCGTAGTGGGCCTGTCGGGGAATGCGGGCCAAGCCAACTACGCCGCCTCCAAGGCGGGCCTCATCGGCTTCACCAAAGCGGTGGCGCGGGAGGTGGCCTCCCGCAACGTCACGGTGAACGCTGTTGCCCCCGGCTACATCATCACCGCCATGGTGGAGCAGCTTTCGGAGGACATGCGGAATCAGGTGCTCTCCCGCATACCTATGGGCCGCTTCGGGACCCCCGAAGATGTCGCCGAGGTTGTGGCGTTTCTCTGTAGCCCGCGAGCGGCGTACCTCACGGGACAGGTGGTGGCCATCGATGGGGGTCTGGCGATTTAGCTACCCGTCTGGCGGGTTAAGCACGAGCAATTTCTCGAAGAGCTTTTGGTTTTGAACGACATCGCCCATGGCCCGGTGTACCCGGACGCGGGATGTTGATATGCCCAAGTCTTCGCAGGCTGCTGTCAGGCCAATGCGTATGCCATGTGCACGCAGGTCGAGGACCCGCTGCACGTATTCTTGATGGCTTTCCCCAAGGCGTTGGTACTCACCCAGCTTGTAACCCTTGTACAGTCCTGCAGTGTCGATGAAGCGCTCAGCGGGGAGGTCATTAGCTGCGTCTATGTGCAGGGTTGGATATGCACCCTGCTCGGCGGCACGCTTATGTTGGTGGGCCGCTTCCAGCAAATAGGGCCGGTCCGCTTGCAGTATGCTATGTCCCACCAATGGTAGATCAGAGGTTCTCTCTGCGAACCACCCTAGGGCATCGTTTATGTCAATTCCGCCAACCGCCAAATCTCTATCGGTAATCCCTGTCAGCTCGACTATTTTTGAGGGGAGGGGGCGGTCTATCTTGATGAGAACGCGGTCGGTGACAAACGATTGACCCGGCAGCGATACTCCGACTGCTATCTCGATAATTGCGTCTTCCCGGTAGTCATAGCCGGTCATCTCCAAGTCAACTACCGCATAGCCGTTCCGCAAACTCACGGATGACCTGCGCAACTAGACGCACCCCACATACTGATTGGCCGCTTAAGCCTTACTGCTTAATCCGCCGAACCTAGGGGCTCCAGCAGGGCCTCGATGGACGCAGTAGAGCTAGTATCGCCTAGCTGGAGGCTCGTCCCCGTCTCGGCTGCGGCTGTCCTGACGTAGCCCAAGCCGAGCCTTTGGCCACTGGTGGTCCCTTTGATGACCAAGGGGCTGACTGACGTGAGGACGCCTACTTCGCGGTTGTCCTGCATGAGGCGTGTCCCTGACTCGGCGGGTCCGGTGAGGGCAAGCGATACGAGGCGGCGCTGCACTTTCTGATAGGTGTCGAGGCGGGCGATGACCTCTTGGCCGATGTAGCAGCCCTTGGTAAAGCTGATGGCCCCCATCAGGCCTGCTTCCAGAGGGTTGTAGGCATCGTCCAACTCGCTGCCGTGGGCTGGCATGCCCAACCCCACTCGCAGAGCTTGGTATGCCTCCATACCCATGGGCTTCGTCCCCGCGCCGATGGTGCCGCTCCAGAGTTCGCCGACGGTATCGGGGTCGCCGACGACATAGAAGTTGGGCAGGCTACCCATGTCGCAGCGCACCAAATGGACAGCGGCCCCGGTGGTAGCCGCACAATAAGGTTGCACTTCGGCGGCTGTGATGCCCGTGGCCTTGGTGGCGGCGCTGGCGGCCTCGGGGCCTACCAGGCCGAGCATGGCGGTGGCGCCTGTTACGTCCTCGACAGTGATGTCTTCGATGATGGTGTACTTGTCCAGCCAGTCGATGATGCGCTGCTGCTGGTTGGGGCTGGTCAGCAGGAGAACGTATTCACCGAGGTTGACCACCGTGATCAGGTCGATGATGCGGCCCCGGTCGTCAGTGAGGATGGTATTGGTCCCCTGCCCCGGTGCCAACCTCTCCACGGCATTGGTGGAGAGGCGGTGGAGCAGGTCCAGCCCATCGCTTCCGGTGATCTTCAGCCTGCCTACATATGAGGCGTCATAAACGGCGGCAGACGCGGTCGCAGCGCTGTGCTCGGCCTCCGGGTCACCGTAAGAGAGGGGCAGTTGCCAGTCGTGCCACTCTCCGATGACGGCTCCGGCGGCTTGGGTCACGATTTGGATGGGGGACGTTTGCATCGGTACGGTCCTCAAAAGTGGTGGGCGAAAAAAACAACGTACCGTCTCGCAAGTGAGAGGCGAGACGGTACCACAGGCACGGGTTATAGGGGCGGGTTAAACCGCGAAAGAGTTGCCGCAGCCACAGGCCTTGGTGGCATTGGGGTTCTGGAACACGAACCCCTTGCCATTGAGACCGTCGGAGAAGTCCAACTCGGTGGCCGCTAGGTAGATGTAGGCCTTCTTGTCGATGAGAATCTTGATGCCCTTGTCCTCGGTCATACGGTCATTGTCGCTTGGGGTGCCGTCCTCGATGCTGAGGGTGTACAGCAGGCCAGAGCACCCGCCGCCCTTCACGCCAACGCGCAGGGCAAAGTTGTTGTCCTTGCCCTCCTTGACGGCAAATTGGCGCACCTTAACAGCCGCCTTCTCGGTAACGCTAATCTCCAGTGTGCTTCCGGTGGTCACAATAAAGCCTCCATCGCAGGCTTCCAGATGGGTAGGGGTTCAATTGCTCTCAGTATGCCCCGACTGCCCCATTGGGGTCAAGCTGCCTTGAAAGCCAGTTAACCCACGCTATGTGCCTTCGAGTGCAGCGCGGGCTAGGTCGGGGAGCTGGCTCATCGGGAGGATGCGGCCGGTGGCCTCGTACCTTTCGACCACGGCTCGGATGTCTTTCGGGACGAGCTTCTTGGTGTTTTCGGCGATGTCGAAGCCTACATAGACTATCTGGGACTGGAGCAACAGCTCTTCGGGTCCTTGGCGGTATATCTCGCTGTCCATGATCATGCTAGTGTTGCCGAGGTGGGAGACGCGGGTGTAAAGGTCCAGCATGTCGTCTATGCGGGCGGATGACTTGTACTCCAGGGTGGCCTTGGCGACGACGGTGTCGAAGTAGCCCTGCTCGGCGACCCGATAGATGCTGTAGCCGAGGTTGCGGAAGTACTCTGACTGGGCTATTTCCAGGAAGCCCATGTAGGCGCCGTAGAATGCGATGCCTTGGGCGTCGCATTCGGCCCAACGCACTCGCAGAGGTGTTGAGAAGCGGAAGTCGGACTTCGGCATTGTCGGCTTGTCACCTTGGACCCATGGCGGTCTGAGGGTTGGAGGATGTGCGCGACACCAGATTAGGAATCGGTGCGTCCTAGGTTCAGCCGCTAGCTAGAATCCAGCTTTCGTTGACACTGTGCAGGCCCCAGAATATACTCCGCGGGAGGGTCAGACAAGGCCCTTCCTCTTCTGTGGGCCCGTAGCTCAGGTGGTTAGAGCGCAGTCCTGATAAGACTGAGGTCGATAGTTCGAGTCTATCCGGGCCCACTTTTTTCGGCTTAACAAGACTGAATTCATAACTCCTCGCCCGCTAGGGTCGCTGTTCTAGCAGCGAAGCTAATAGGAAAGGCGAATGGTGTTCACTTGTTCCGAGGAAGGCGGATAGTGACAGTGGCACCCTGTCCAAGCCCGTCACTTGTGGCGATTATCGTACCCCCATGAGCTTCTACTATTGCCCAGGTGATGGCCAGCCCCAGGCCGGTGCCGCCTATCCCGTGACTGCGGGACTGGTCAGCGCGGTAGAAGCGATCGAAAACGTGGGGAAGGTCTGTGGCGTCTATGCCGATCCCGTCATCTACGACCCAGATTACCAACGCCCCGTCGCTTTCCAACCCCGCCTGGACCACGATGTTCCCGCCGGCCCCCGTGTAATGGACGGCGTTGCTTAAGACGTTTCCCAATGCCTGGCTCATTCGCGTCCGGTCCAAGTCCACGTCCGGAAGGTTCTCGGAAACCAGCAGCGAAAGTTCAACCTGCCGGGCCTGTGATTGCTGCTGCCAGCGTCCCACCTCCGCGGTGAGCAACTCGTAAATCGAACCTCTCTCAAGAGTGAGCCTGAGTTCACCATAGTCCGTCTCCGCCAGCCAGTTCAGGTCGGTAACCAGACCTCGCAACCTGTTCACTTCCTGGATGATGTGGTCGGACGCGCTTTCAGGGGTCTGAAGGCCATCCCGCAGCCCGACTGCCTCCAGCTGTATGACGCTCAGTGGGGTATTCAGTTCATGGGAGACATCATTCATGAGCCGTCTCCGGAGCTGGCGCTGGGTTTCCAGTGTGGAGGTCATTTGGTTGAAAGCCGCGCTCATCCGCCCCAACTCATCAGAGGATGTGACCGGCAGAATCGTCTTATGCCCCTGGGCAATGGCCTGGGTTGCCTCGGTCAGTGCCGTAACGGGCGACGTGATGCGCTTGGACAACCAGGCGGCCAGCAGTATGGCAAAGCCAACCGTCAACACCCCTCCAATTACGGTGATATACAGGAGGGTGCTGAGAAACCCATGCGACTCCGACGACAGGAACTCATGGTTCACGTCCACATGGACATAGCCCACCGGCTGGTTGGCCGACAAGTCGAACACCGTCTCGCCGTGCCCGTCTAGGTCGGACGCGACCGTTCCGGATGACAGTTCGGACAAGTTGTCCTTAACAACGCGTCCATCGAGGTCGGCTATGACGACTCGTACCGGGTCCTGGTGGAAGACCGCGGCTCCCTCTCTCTCGCCGTCTTCGGAATGCTCACCACGCGAACTTCCTTCGTAGATGTAGCCCGCTTGGGACAGCGGCCTGTCCACCGTTTCCCACCCGCTGGCAGCGGTATACTCCCGGCTCAGACTCCGGGCCAACTGGCTGGCCTCATCATTTCCTATCTGGTCCACGAACACGCCCAAGCGGGACTGCGTTGCGTAGTAGCCCACACCAACGCTTGTCAGAACGGTGAGAACGACGACAAGGACTGTCGAACCCATGATACGCGAGCGCAGCGACTTCATTAGTCCTCCACCACGAACCTGTAGCCAGCGCCGTACACGGTCTGAATGGGCTGGCTTCCAGATCGTCCGATCTGCCTCCGCAGCCGGACGATCTGGCTGTCGATGGCACGGTCGAAGCCGAGGAATTCGGTTTCGAAGGTCAGGGAGATAAGCTGGTCACGGGTGAGCACCTGGTTGGGATGGCGCATGAAAGTTGACAGCAAGGCAATTTGCGCCTTGCTCAGAATCACGGGTTGTTCATTGACCGTCACGCTGCCGGCGGTCTCATTCAGGGTTATGTTGCCGCGCGTCAGGACCTGCTGCACTCTGCCCTTGACCCGGCGAAGCACCGCCTGGGCGCGCGCAATGACTTCCTCCGGATCGAAGGGCTTGACGATGTAATCATCGGCCCCGCTATCCAGTCCGATGACCCGCTCGGTGGGGGCCTCCCTAGCCGTAAGCATGATTATCGGAACTTCCGATTCCCGACGCAGCATTCTGCACAATTCCACACCGTCGAGACGAGGCAGCGCAAGATCGAGAATCACCAAGTCCAAGGGCAGACTGCGGGCCAGGTCCAGGCCGGATTCGCCGTCATGAGCAACCTCGGTAGAGAATCCGGCGCGCTCGAAGTACACCTTGACCCAGTTGGCGATCCTCCTATCGTCTTCGATTATCAATACCGTGCCGCTCATCACTGGTCCTCCAAGTAGCCGTCCCGAACGCCGCGCCTCATTGAGATACCACAGCCATCTCTCGGATATGGTAGTGGTCGGATCATCTCACCTCCAGCGCCACATTATCCCGCGGTCGCTTCCGTTCGGCTCTAGCCGCCATCCCCATGCTCGCCGCCCGACTCTCTGCCATCCCCTTGCTCGCCGCCTGACTCTCTGCCATTCCCTTGCTCGCCGCCGACACCATGCTCGCCGCCCAACTCGCTCCCTTCGCCTCTGCCGCCAACCTCGGCGTGAGCCGTCCATCCGGTGAACGAGGCCGGAGTGGCCGGTAGGTTTATGTCCATGATTTCGCCCGGTGCCATGTCTGTCGGAGTCGTTGGGCCAAGCTCCGCTCCGTTGGAAAGGTGAACTTCGATCCTGACCCGGTCCAAGGTACCCTTGGTCGTGTTCTCCACGATGCCCCTGAAGGAGTTGCTAGCAGCGTCGTAGTCCAGGATCAGCCGGGCATCGCTGCGAACTGCGTCATAGGTCTCATCCGGAGTCAGGGCATTGGCGCCGTCGCCCTCATCGACGCCGCCTCCGGCGGATTCATTGCCGGGTTCAGCACCGGCGCCGCGATGACTCCCTCCCTCGGTGTCCTCCTCTGTGTGATCTGCGGGGCCGGGACCGCTACAGTCGAATACCTCCATGTGAACAACGTATCCGTCGTAGGAAACTTCGCCAAGCTCCGGTTCATCGGGGACTGTCAGGCTTGACGCTTCTTCTTGCCCAGGATCGAGGTGTCCCAGCTTTTCGGGGCCGAGTTCTCCCACAGTCCTTGTTCCCGACTTCAGGTGAGGTTCGGCCTGCACGTAGCAAAGTTTCTCTAAGAGCGTGTTTCGTACCTTTCCATGGACAGTTCTGGTTGCCTCATCGTACTGCATGGAAACGGCCAATCCGCCCAGAATGCCGTTCCAGGACTTTGCCAGGGGAATGATCGGGCTGGACATGGCGGATTCCCTGCTTTCTCCACTGCCCTCTCCGCCCGGTACATGTTCACTTCCGTCTTCGTTGCCTCCCCCTCCGGGTTCACTGCCTTCGGATCTGTCGCCGTGCTCCCTTACGGACTCGCCGCCCTCTCGCTCGACGGCTCGCTCAGTTGCTGTGAGGACGCCGGGGTCACCATCATCTTCCGGTCTTTCGCCGGACGCACAGCCGATGATCATCAACGCCAAGAGCATAGCTCCCAGAAGCGCCGAGGCTGGCAGTGTTTTCGTGAACAGCTTCCTGACTCTTCTGCGGATCATCCTTCCACCTCCCCGTGGGGTATCCCGTGATGCCGCTCACGATAGAGATGAAATGTCGCAGAAATATGTCGCCGGTAGCGGTGACTAGAGGATGAGGGGATCAGACAGTCTCAGCAAAAACCGGGGGCTACGGGCCTGGATGCTGGCAAAAACTGGTCCTATCTCCTGTATTGGGAGCTTTTCGGAAGAGGCGGCCAGATGGTTTCAATCACGGAGTCGGGTTCTGCTTGCCTCAATAAAGGGTCGGCGTCGACAATGGAGTGGTGTGGCGTAGTCGAGGAGGTCGGGCCGGACTGATTCTCGTTTAGTCTGGCCTCTCCTAGGCGGCGGGCCTGAGGTTCATGGGACCTTCTTTGGTCGCCCGCCCGACTCCTTATATAAGGACTTCCCAGCGAAAAGTTCGCAATTCAGTCTCGTTAGGCCCACCGCCTTTTCCGGCCTGCGTTTACTGTATTCAGAGATCGACCGCAACTGGCTCAACGGGCACTGTTGGGCAATCGAGCGCGGAGGGGTGGAGCGCTAAGTCCTGGGCGAAATAGCTCCGCCTCCACTAGCTTTCCAGCGGACTTATACCACTCCGCGATGGCGTCTCCGATCTCTTGGGGGGAGTCTTCTTGGAGGAAGTGGCGGCCTGGCACTGTCACTTCTCGTTGATTGGGCCAGCTACGGCAGAATTCTCGCTGGGCGCCCACTAGAATTGCTCCAGGGTCTCCGTTGATGAACAGCTTGGGCACGGGGCTGGTGGACAGCCATTGGGAGTATGCTGACACCAGTTCCACCACGTCGCTGGGGTGCCCGTCGATAGGGATTTCTCTGGGCCAAGAGAGAGTGGGCCGCCTGGATTCTCCGGGTTCAAGATAGGGACGGCGGTAAATCTCCATCTCCTCTTGGCCCAGATCACGGATGATGCTGCCGGGCAGAATCCGTTCCATGAACAGGTTCCTTTCAAGGACCATCCGCTCACCTTCGGGAGACCGCATGCCTTGGAAGATGGGCGTCGCTGAATCAGGCCACTCTTCCCAGGTAAGCGGCCGGACGATGGCTTCCATGTAAGCCAGACCCTTGACATGGGACTGGTGCCGGTGGGCCCAGTGAAAGCCCAATGCGGAACCCCAGTCGTGGACCACCAGCGTTACGTTCTGGTTGAGCCCCAATGATGCGAACCACTGGTCGAGGTGTCTCGCATGGTCTACAAACCTGTAGGACCCGCCGGTGGCCTTGCCGGACTCGCCCATTCCAACCAAGTCAGGTGCTAGGCAGCGTCCCAAGCCCTCCAGACGCGGGATCACGTTGCGCCAGAGATATGAGGATGTGGGGTTGCCATGCAAGAACACGATAGGGTCGCCAGTGCCACGGTCGACGTAAGCGATTTCTGTGTCCAGCACAGCCACCCTACTGAGTGGCAGTGGCACTGCGGACGGGGCAGAAGGTTGGTCCATGGTCCAGATCCTCCGTGATTCGCTCAAGCTCTCGACCGCTGGCACAAGGTACCCAGCGACGACCAGCTTACCACGTAGCGTCGATAGCCTGCGGAGCCCACCTGCCTACCGTGGTCGTGCCGGAGAGTACGTTCCCCATGGGCCGCGTTTGTTGGTATAGTCTCCCCGCCTCATATCGCCCTGCTCCCTGCCGGGCATTCCATGATCATCGATCATCTTCGAGGTGTGACCATTTGGCCGCGGTGACTCCTAACGAAAACGTCCGGTACGAGCCGAACGATATTCCCCCTCCTGCGGTAACCATAGGCGCTGGCGCACAGGCGGCCTTGGTCACCCTCGCTCCTATAGTGTTGACCGTGGTTATCGTCGTTCGCATCGCTGACGGCTCCGATAGCTACCTGTCGTGGGCTGCTTTCTCAGCACTGGTGGTCAGTGGCCTCACCACGTTCATGCAGGCAGTGCGGCTTGGGCGTATTGGGTCCGGGCACATTCTCATCATGGGGACATCGGGGGCTTTCATTGCGGTATGCGTTGCAGCCCTAGTGCTTGTGTTAGTGGCGATGAGGGCAGAGGTGCCGCCGGCCAGCGCCGCAATCCTCACGGAGATTCGGGACATACTGGCGAGGATGGAGGCGAAGAGGTAAGGGTAGGGCCAGACGCATAAAGCTGGGTTGACACAACGATCAGTACCCCTATATCTTTGGGATCCATTAGGTATCAACAAATCGCCCACTATAGGAATGCACTAGTGTTAAGTGCTATCGACCTTGTAGAACGTGGGTACTTTCCTAGGGAGTTGCCTCCCCCGTTCTCGACCGCGTCTTTTAGCGCTGCTCTGAGCGCAAATGCCACCTCAATTCCCCAGTCTACCACTACTACTCGGTCGGCCCACCATAGCGTCTTGAGAAGCAACGCCTTACGAAGACAACTTTCCGTTCCTAACCCGGCGCCATACTACAAACTAGCGAAGTGCCTAGAAGACAGTTGGCCTGAATTAATCAACCACTGTGTAAATTCAGCAATTTCTCTCAGTATTCCTTCACTGTCCAACCAAGAAAGAGCGGTAGTTCCAGCGAACCAATTTGCTGATTTACCACACCATAGTACGGCTATTCGTGCGACCTCTAGGTTTCTTTTACGTACTGACATTAACAACTATTATCCGTCCATCTATACGCATAGTTTTTCTTGGGCTCTTCACACTAAAGCTTACGCTAAACAGAGACGAAACGACTCGAGCTTGCTCGGTAACAAACTAGATAGGCTCGTTCGTGATACTCAAGATGCTCAAACCATCGGTATACCAGTCAGTCCAGACAGCTCTTTCATTCTCAGCGAGATACTTCTCTGTAGCGTGGATAAACGATTTTGCCAGGAACTGGAAGCGAGTGGTATTCCTGTGAACGGCTATAGGTACGTTGATGATTTTGAGTTTGGATTCCTTACCCGTAGCGATGCGGAGAAAGCTATATCGAAGCTGGAAATGATCTTGAGTGAATACGAACTCCGATTGAATGCGTCGAAAACGAGCATAGTTGACCTCCCAATACCAGTTGAGGCGCCATGGGCATCCGAACTCCGAATGTTTAGTATATCGACACAGGGCCAGATATGGCAACTACGCCGCTATTTCGACCGCGTGTTCGAACTTCGTTCAGCACATCCCGGCGAAGCTATAATGAGTTATGCAATAGGTCGCCTCCGGTCTATAGATATTACTGAAAACGCCTGGGATTTGGCACAACATTCTTTATTACATTGTGCTTTGGTTGAGCCAAGCTCCTTACCTCAAGTGGTAAATCAGTTACACTATTATCTCGACTACGGCTACAACCTAGATGAAGCTAAACTATCGCAAGTCTTCAACTGGCTCATCGCGGAACACGCGCCATTGGGGCATGGTAGTGAGGTTTGCTGGTCATTGTGGGGATGTCTTCTGTTTAAGCTGCATATTCAAGAGTATGCCGCGAAGGCGCTGCAAGAATCTGACGATCCTTTCGTCGCGCTATTAACATTGCATGCCTTGCATTCTAGTCAGTTGGCCGGCGGTATTGACTTTACAAATTGGGCGCAAACCATGACACCAGATGGTCTAAACGATACCCAGTGGTTGCTTGCCTATGAAGCCCATGTAAAACAATGGCTAACATCAGGCGATGGCGGCACTTTCATATCGAGTTCCCCATGGTTTGAATTTATGAGAGACAACGACGTGCAATTCTATGATGTAAATAAGGTTGCCTCTCACAAGCCGGGCCTGCACTACAGCCCTTCAGTCGGTGTGGCTCTTGGAGGATCATATTACCCTTAGGGAGAGGCTGAACCATGGCCCATAGCGACCCAGTTCCACCGGCAACTGTTCCCTCCGGGGGATGCGGTGCTCCCGTCAGGGGACGCTAGGTGGACCAGCGGGGGTAGGAGCCGAAGATATGGAGCATGGAGGTGTGGGAGCGAACGGCTTCGATGGCCTCTCGCACCGCTGGGTGCTCGCGGTGGCCCTCGCAATCGACTAGGAAGACATAGTCGCCTAAGGCGTTTTTGGCGGGGCGCGACTCGATCTTGGCGAGGTTGATGTTGCGGTGGGCGAACTCCCGGAGTGCTTCGTACAGCAGACCTGCTTTGTCGTCGGAGAATGAAAAGCAGAGGGACGTCTTGTCGTCGCCAGTGGGTGGACTGTCCTGCTCGGCGAGCACCACGAACCGCGTGACGTTGTGGTCACTGTCCTGAATCCCTCGTGCCAGCAGCTCCAGACCGCGCAATTCGGCGTTGCGACGTGGCGCGATGGCAGCGGCCCCGACAGCGCCCTCGGACACCACATCGGCGGCTGACGCATTGCTCAGCGAGGACTCCAGCCGGGCTTTGGGGAAACACCGCTCCAAAAAGCCACGGCACTGCCCCAGAGACTGGGGGTGCGAATAGACCACTTGAATGTCGGCGGTGCGTGTGCCAGGACGTACCAGCAGGCAGTGTTCGATGGGCAGCACCAACTCACGACTGATTTTCAGCTTCGCCTCGTGAATCAACAGGTCGAGGGTGGCCGTAACCGACCCTTCCAAGCTGTTCTCGATGGGGACCACACCTTCTTCGGCCATGCCCGAAGAAACGGCGAGGGCCACAGCCGCCACGGTGGGGAAGGATTCCAATTCGGCCTCGGGGTCATAGCCTATAGCCACCTCTTCGGTGAAGGTGCCTATAGGTCCCAGATAAGCAATTCTCTTACACGCCGGATTGGGCATCAGGCCATACTCGTCAGAGCGTCGTGCAGCATCGGTTCCTCGTAGGTGGTGGTCACCGCTATCACCTCGTCGTTCGCGGTCAGCACGAGGGATTCGGAGGGCAGGTAGGGGCCATCGTGCTTCACGAGCAGAACGATAAAGCTGTTGGGGGGCAGCTCTATATCTCCAGGCGACTTGCCCACTGCCCCCGAGTCCTCCGGCAGGGTGATGCTGACCATCCGCACATCGGTTGATCGCAGGTTCATCAGGTGTTGCAGGGTCCGCCCCGGCAACTCTTCCTCGATGGTGCTCAGTATCTGGTGAGTGCCATTGACCACAACATCCACGCCCAGCACTTTGAACAATGGGTCATTCTCAGGTTCACGCACCACAGCGATGGTCCTTGGGTTGCCTGGTCCAGTTTTCGCCATCTGGCAGGCGGCCAGATTGTCCTCATCGCTGGCAGTGGTGACCAGAACGTCAGCCCGCCCGATGCCCGCGGTCTTCAAAACCTGCACATCGGTAGCATCCCCATGAAGGGCAACGCTGCCAAGTTCTTGGCGCACCAAGTCGCACCGATCTTGATCTTTCTCGATTACCAGTACCTCGTGGCCGATGGCCAGCAGCGCCCGCGACAGGTGGTAGCCCACATGCCCATAACCCACGATGACCACGTACACGCCGGCCTACCCTTCCAGCCCCGATGTTATGCCGTCCACCAAGGCCAAAGTAGGACTGATGACTGTCAGCCCCAGCTTCTCGTACACCTTCTGGCGGTGGGGGTCACGTATGGAGCAGAACACCTTGGGTATGTGGAAGATGCGCTGCGCCACCTGGGCCGCCATGCCGTTGCGGCTGTCGCTGTCGGTGAGGGCTAGAAAGGCGTCGGCGTTGCTCAGCCCGGCTTGCCTCAGGATGTCCAGCATTGGCCCCCGGTATAACAGGCCTTCTACGTTGTCCCACGCTGAGAGCTCTTGGACAACGCCGGGGTCGCTATCGATGGCCACTACATGGTGACCCTGCTTGGCCAGCATTGGGGTCAGGTGAAGCCCTGCCCCTTGACAGCCTAATATCAGGATGCGCATGACCTAATGCCCCGCTCCGTTCTGACGTGGCGGTTCCCGCCATAAGAGGACCGGGCACGGGGCGTTACTGAGAACGTAAAGCACGGTCTCGCTGAGCACCTGTGAGCCCTTCTCATAACCAGCGGCCATTGTAATCAGGTCTATATTCCGGTCCAAAGCCTCCCGCACAATGGCAGGGCCTGCATGGCGCGCCTGTACCAGTGCCGTATCGGCGGGACAACGCTCCTCGTGACTAAGGGCGTCGATTTGTTCCAAGACGCTCTCGGCAGCCGCTGTCTCCCGAGGCAGGCTGGCGTCGAGCGGGTATTGATGCCCCAACTCGATGACGTACAGGGCACACACTTTGGCGCCATCTTGGCGGCCCATTCTACAGGCTAGGCGCACTGCCTCTTCGCCGACCTTCCTTCCAGTCACCGGCACCAGGATATTTTTCGCAGCTAGGGGCATGCAATTTCTCAGAGTCCAGGCTGAGATACGAGGGTATGGTTGCGACCAATCAAATGGAGCTTCGTCTCGATGTATCGGAGCAGGATCATCCAGCGGAACAGCTTTCTCTGCGTCGATTCGCTCCAGCCACCACTTCGTGGGCTACCTGCCGTTAGGAGACAGGCCAAGCTTCCCGAGCTCTTCGCTCTTGCCTGCTACTATGAGGACATCGCCGGGCTTGATTTCCTCATCCTTGGAAGGGGCCAACAGCACGTCACGCCCGCGGCGCATGGCCAACACCGCAACGCCGTGCCTGTCACGAGGGCCGGTAAGACCAGCCTCCTCCAAGGTTTGACGCATAATCGAGCCGGGAGGGCGCAACTTGCTGATGCCTGTGCTGGGTGCGATTTCCATGTAGTCGAGCTCGCCGGGGTTGAACTCGGTGTGAGCCAGACGGCGCCCCATCTCCTGCTCAGGGTAGACCACCTTGTCGACGCCCACACGTTCCATGGTAGCCCCGTGTACGTCGTTGGCAGCCCGGGCAATGATGAAGGGCACTCCTTGGCTTTTGAGAAGCACAGCGACCACGATGCTGGCCTGCATGTCGGAGCCGATTCCCACGATCCCTACATCGAAGTTGGAGACGCCCAACTCGGCTAGCACGGACTCGTTGGTAGCATCAGCCTTGACGGCATAGGTCACAGAACCCAGAAGCTCTTGGACGTTGCTCTCTTCCAAGTCTATGGCCAGCACATCATGGCCCGTCTGGTACAGTTCGCGGGCCACGCTCGATCCGAACCGCCCGAGCCCTACTACCACCACCTGCTTCTTCAATCCGTCGACCTCAATCCACTGGCCTCAATCGGGCGACCTCAATCCACCGACCTCGGGGGACTGGGTGGCCAATGCTAGCCTATTTTAACCCTTTCCTGGACGTAACGATACAAGGATGCCTCACCTCTAGGCACGAGTGCCAGAGCCATGGTGAGGGGCCCCAGCCGGCCCAATAGCATCAGCACCATGAATAGTCCCTTGCCTGTGACGGTGAGATCGGCTGGGGCTCCCGTGGAGAGACCGGTGGTGCCGAAAGCCGATATCGTATCGAAAAATAGTAGGCGGAAGGGTATGTCCTCGGTAAGGGTCAAGAGCAGTATGGCCAGAAAGGTCAAGGTCAGTCCCAATACTGCCACAGTGACGGCGCGGTGGACTTGGAAAGGGTCGATCTCCCGGCCAAAGGCCTCAACCTGCTGCCGTCCTCGTAGCGAGGAGAATACGGCAGCAATGATGACAGCGAAGGTGGCCACCTTGATGCCGCCGGCGACCGACCCGGCGGCTCCACCTACGAACATGAGGAAGGGATAGAAGAGCAGGGTGAACTCCGAGGCGGCGCCGAAGTCGATGGTGGAGAAGCCCGCCGTCCGGCCACTGATGGAGTGGAATACGGCTTGGTAGACGCGCTCCCCAACCGGGAAGGCTCCGAGGGTAGCAGGGTTGCCGAACTCGTTGAACAATATGACGGCCGCTCCCAGCACATACAGGAACAGGCTGGTGGTCAACACCATCTTGGTGTCGAGTGAGAGCCGCGAGAATCGGTGGTGACGGAAGACGTCCACCAGTGTGGTCCAACCGATACTGCCCAGTATTATCAGAATGGCCATGAAGCCCAGCAAGGGCAGGTTGCTTACGAATGCGCCACCGATCGACTGTACTTCTTCAGGCAGGATGCTGAAGCCAGCGTTGTTGAAGGATGAGACCGACAGGAAGGCGGCCTGCCACATGGCCTCCCCGGCGTCGAAGAAACCGAGTAGACGCCACCACAGAAGGATAATCCCGATGGCATAGACGCCTAGGACAATGAGGATGATGTTCCGAGTCACCCTCACCAGGCTGCCCATGCGGTCGACCCCCATGGCCTCGCGCATCAGAATCCGCTCCGCCAGCCCCAAGCGACGACCAGTGATTATCAGCAGGAATGTGGCCACGGTCATGAACCCCAGCCCACCCACCAGCATCAGGGCAAAGATGACCCCTTGTCCGAAGACACTCCAGTAGATACTTGTGGGCTCCACTATGTGGCCAGTTACGGTTACAGCGGAGGTGGAGGTGAACATGGCCGTCACGAAAGAGCTTGGTCCCTCGTGATTGTTGGCCGCGGGCAGCCACAATAGGAGGCCGCCCAGCAGGATGAGGGCGCTGAACCCGCCGAAGAGGATATAAGGAGCAGTGAGGAACCGAGGGGGACGCCTGATGGGGGAGTCGTGAATAACGGACGGCATAACCTCGCGCATGCGAGGTCGCCGGACTACGCGGTCGCCAATCTTAGGTTGCTGTTGGTCGGCCACGCCGACCTCCTCCCGACAGCTCATCGCCGTCGATGCCGAGGAATTCTAGATTCGGGTTTTTCACGATGTCAAATGGGGCTGCTTGCCCAGTGAGGACAGAACGCATTGGCGTAAGGGGGCTCTAGCGGAACAGGTCGCGGGAGGAGGGGCGCACCAGCGCCTTTGCACCTGAATCGCCGGGCGGATAGCGGTACCCCCGCACGATGGCCACGGGCACACCCAGGGTCTTCCCAGTCACCAACTCCGCGGCGCAGGCCAGCTCGTCGGCTACAGCAATCATCGTCGTATACAGCACCTCGCCGTAAGCATCAGACTCGCCCCGGTAATCGGCCAACGCGTGCATTCCTGCCACGCCTATGGCTACGTTGGTTGCACCCTCGCGCCAAGGACGGCCAAAGGTATCGGAGATTATCACGGCAACGTCGATGCCCTGTTCGTCCTTTATGCGTTGACGTATTTGCCTTGCGGACTCGTCGGAGTCCACGGGCAACAGGGCCACCGTGCCAGAACCGCCGGGCACGTTGGAAGCGTCGACACCGGCATTGGCGCATATGAAGCCGTGACGCGTCTCGCTGATAATGGTGCCCCGGTCATTTCGCACGATCCGAGCGCTCTCCAGCAGCACCGTCTCCGTATGGCGGGGATCGCGATGGGTGCCCTCGGAAAGGGTGACGGCTAGAGGCGAGGCGACGATGTCTTCAAGGCGCACCACGCGGCCCTCTGCCTTGGAGACAATCTTCTGGGTCACCACCAGCACGTCCCCTGTCTCCAACGCCGCGGGACCAACGCAGGCCTGCAGCAGCAAAACGGCCAAGTCGTCACCGTCCTGTACTTCGGGAATCCCTTCCACCGGTATGATTCGTATCTCCCCAGCCATCTGCCGTCCCCCAAAGGCGTGAGTCCGATGTGTTGGCATCCGCTGTGCAGTGTAGCGACGCCAATGGGGCTATGCTACAATTTCGAATCGTGACTACGCACCGCAAGATATACACCAAGTACGGCGATACGGGGCAGACGAGCCTGCTCTATGGCGGGCGCGTCTCCAAGAACAGCCTGCACACAGAGGCCTACGGCATGACAGACGAGGCCGTCTCGGCTATGGGCTTGGCGCGGGCCTTGTCGGAAGACTCCAAGGTCAGGACCATTCTCAAGGAGCTCCAGCGAGAGATGTTTACCGTGGGGGCCGAGTTGGCCACAGACCCCGACCACTACGAGACGTATCGGAAGCACTTTCCTCCTTTGACCGCCGAGATGGTCACCCGTTTAGAGGATACCATCGACCGTCTGGAAGCCGAGATGCAGTTACCCCCCGTGTTCATACTGCCCGGAGCTTCCGGTGCCTCAGCGGCCATGGATATGGCCCGTTGCATGGCCCGTACCGCCGAGCGGCGCGTGGTCGCCTTGGATGAATCGGGAGGCCTCACCAACCCCGAAATCCTGCGTTACCTCAACCGGGTGGGCGACCTGCTGTTCGTGCTGGCCCGCTATCAAGACCGCCACCTGCCCTTGGAGAAAGTCACCGGCGACCAGGACTGACGTGCGCCTCGACTATTCTTCCCCAAGCCGTCTTTCCAAGCTACCGAACGCCCAACGGAGAACCCTTCCTTGAATCTTGAAGTCATGGTCATCGACTACGAAATGGGCAACCTGCGCAGTGTTGCCCGAGCCCTCGAAAAGGCCGATGCATCGGTCAGGGTCAGCAGCGACCCAGACGCATTGATGCAAGCCGATGCTGTCGTGCTACCTGGTGTGGGCGCAGCAGATGCCGCCATGCGGGCATTGCGTAAGAGAGCCTTGGTCGAGCCAATAAGGGAGTACGTGGCCACAGGCCGGCCCTTCCTTGGCATCTGTATGGGCTTGCAACTACTCTTCCAAGCCACCGAGGAGGGGGAAGCGCCCTGTTTGGGCATAGTGCCGGGCACAGTGCGTCGATTGCCTCCGGGCCTGAAGGTGCCTCACATGGGTTGGAACTGGGTGGAATTTCGCCAAAACCACCCAGTATTCGAAGGATTGGAAGACGGGGGGCACTTCTATTTCGTCCACAGCTTCTACCCCGACCCGGCAGACGATGAGTGGGTCACTGGCATCACCGACTACGGGGTTACATTCTGCAGTGCCATCGGACGCCAGAACCTGACTGCGACGCAATTCCATCCGGAGAAGAGCGGGCCAACAGGGCTGAAGATATACCAGAACTTCGTGTCCTCTGCTGCGGAATCGGCCTCCCGCCCCGGCTCTCCGACGGGCCTCTAGCCATCATGGAAGTCATCCCCGCCATCGACCTTCGCGGTGGCCGGTGTGTTCGTCTCTTCCAAGGGGACTACGCCCAAGAAACTGTCTTCTCCGACGACCCTGCGGAGGTTGCCAAGCGCTGGGAGAGCGCGGGCGCTCTCCGGATACACGTTGTCGATTTGGACGGTGCACGCACAGGGCAGCAAGCGAACCGGGGGGCCATTGCGCGCATCGCAGCAGCGGTGGGCATCCCCCTACAGGTAGGCGGAGGTGTTCGTTTGGTAGAAGATGCCGAACGCCTCTCTGAAACCGGCGTCGACCGGTTCGTGCTGGGCACGGCCGCGGTGCGTGACCCTGAGTTGGTGGCCCGACTCTGCCAGCGTTTCGGAGGGCAGCGGATAGTCGTGGCAGTCGACGCCCGTAACGGGCAGGTGGCTATCGAAGGGTGGCGAGAAGACACCAGCGTGACCGCAACGGACCTAGTGAGCGAGATGACCGCCTTGGGGGTTCCGCGCTTCCTGTACACGGATATCGCCCGCGATGGGACTCTTAGCCAACCAAACTTCGAATCCCTCTCTCAGCTTGTAGAGAGCACCTACAGCGCCATCCTCGCCTCGGGAGGCGTGTCTCAGTTGGAGCACCTAGTCCGTCTGTCGGAATTAGGCGCGGAGGGCGCGATCCTCGGGCGTGCCCTCTACACGGGAGATATGGACTTATCCCAAGCTATCGGTGCCACTGCTTAGAAGTTAGGCAGTCAAGAGCTTCGAGCGAGAGGTCGGAAGACGGCAGAGAGGTTTGCAGCGAAGCCGGGGAGGGTGGGCGAGGTCAGGATGTCGGCAGATCCGTAGTTCGCGACCTCTGCCATCTCGTCATCTCTGCGGGCCATCACCCACACCCTCTGGCCAACGGGGTCCACGATCCAGTACTCCTGGACGCCATGTGCGGCGTAGAGGTCCAGCTTGATTCGCCAGTCACGGCTGGCCGTCGACGGCGACATCACCTCAACAACCAAGTCGGGAGCTCCTTGGATGTTGGCTTCGGTGATGATTTGCGAGCGTGCGTTGGAGACGAACACGACGTCGGGTTGCAGCACGTTAACGTCGGACAGGACGACGTCCAAGGGAGCGATAAACACTTGCCCCAGCGACGCGCCTTCCACGAAATCTGCGAGCAGACGATACAGCTTACCCGCGACTTGCTGATGATTGACGGTAGGAGATGGGGGCATAATCAACTCTCCGTCCATCAACTCCCATCGCTCATCGCCGGGAGTGTTGCAATAGTCCGAGTATGTCAGCTTGGCCGTCGGTCGCGCTTGGGCCATCGTCCTTCTCCTGTGGGTCGAACAGCCATAATGATGCGGTGCGTTGCAGGTAGGATAGCACAACATAGCCTCATCGAGGTGCGGCCGGCTAGTTTGCGCGTCCCATGCCTCTGTTGTACATTGCACTGTCTAACAGAATCATCATGTTGTGGTGCAGGGAAATGGTCCAGCACGAAGCGCATAACGAAGACAGACTTACTAGGTGGCTCTCGCCCGAAAGATTGCAGGAGTTGGACCCGTTCAACGTGATTAACTACATGCCCATAGACCCCTTTGAACGGGTGGCCGACATCGGCTGCGGCTCAGGCTACTTCACCATCCCTTTAGCCAAGTACCTAGTGCACGGCCAACTTCACGCCTTGGATACCGATGAGGAGATGGTGGAGGCGACTCGCCGTCGTGTGGAGGCGGACCGGCTGAGCAACGTACGAGTGCAGACCTGCCAGCCCACCGAGTTCCCCATTGAGGCGGGCTCGCTGGACGGTGTGTTCCTGTCGCTGGTGGTGCACCATCACGGCCTCGACCGCGAGGCATTCCTGAAAGCCGTGCGCGAGTTGCTGCGCCCCCGTGGCTGGTGCACCGTGGTGGAGTGGTATGGTGAGGGCGGGCAAGACTCTCACTCCCACAATCACCGCATCGAGCCCGACGACCTGCAGGACTTGGCGCAACGCTGCGGCTTTCGTTTTCAAGGTTGGCGCAAGCTCAACAGCAGTCAGTACATGGCTACCCTGAAGAAGTAGCTGTGCTCACCAAGCGCATCATCCCCTGTCTGGATGTCGACGCTGGCCGCGTCGTGAAAGGGGTGAGCTTCGTCGATTTGGTGGATGCCGGAGATCCTGCGGAGCTCGCCTCGCTATACGACCGTGAGGGGGCCGATGAACTGGTCTTCCTCGACATCACCGCCAGCTCCGACCAGCGCGACACCATGGTGGATGTAGTGGGTCGCGTGTCGGACCAAGTCTTCATCCCGCTGACCGTCGGCGGGGGTATTCGCACCATCAGGGACGTACGCCGCATGTTGCGCGCTGGGGCCGACAAGGTTTCCCTGAACACAGCTGCGGTGAACAACCCTGACTTGGTGGCCGAGGGAGCAGCCAATTTTGGCAGCCAGTGCATCGTGGTGGCCATTGATGCACGCAGCACTCAGGGCGCTGAGTCGCCTAGGGGCGACGACCTGGGGCTGGACCAAGGCTCCCGCTGGGAGGTCTTCACCCATGGGGGTAGGACTCCCACTGGGATGGATGCCCTCAAGTGGGCGCGACATGTGGTGGAGCTAGGTTCGGGAGAGCTGTTGCTCACCAGCATGGACAATGACGGCCACCAAGAGGGCTACGACCTGGAGTTGACCCGCGCCATTTCGGAGGCCGTCACCGTGCCGGTCATCGCCAGTGGTGGAGCAGGCAAGCTGGACCACTTGGCCGATGCCCTGTTGCTGGGCAAAGCCGACGCGGTGTTGGCCGCCAGCATTTTCCATTTTGGCACATATTCCATTCAGGAAGCCAAGGAGCACCTAGCCTCTCGGAGCATACCCGTCAGGCTGTAACCACCGCCTTGGGTTGCGTATGAGAATCATGAGGAGCAGTCGCTGAATATCATGGCCAACATCACCACTGTAATCTTTGACATGTACGAGACCCTTGCCCACAACTCGCCTGCGCTGTGGCTGGAGACTTTCCAGCGGATATGCAGTCGGCAAGAGCTGGCGGTAGACCACGAGGAGCTGTACCGCTGCTGGAAGTCTTACGAGATGAATTTCCGCCACGAAAGGTTGAATCTGGAGGAGCCTGAGAAGAGCCCGCCGTTCCTGAGCTATGAGCAGGCTTGGGCTGGGTGCTTCCAACGCGCTTTCAAAGACCTTGGGCTGCAGGCAGACTCTGCCACCGCGGCTCGGATCGCCGTGGAGCACATGGGTGAACGGGAGATATACCCCGATGCATTGCAGGCTCTGCCGGAGATACGCACTCGATGGCGCACAGCCCTTCTCTCCAACGCCGACGACGACTACCTCAACCCAACTTTGGCGCGTATATCGGGACGCTTTGAGATGGTGCTGTCTTCGGAGCAGGCACAGGCCTACAAGCCCCATCCCAAACCCTTCCTCCAGGTAGCAGAGCAGCTTGGAGTCGAGCCTTCGCAGTGCGCCTACGTGGGCGACAGCCAGTTCGACGATGTTTTAGGAGCGGGGCGCGTGGGTATGAGCACCATTTGGGTGAGCCGTGGGGGGGCTGCCCCGGACCCCAACCTGCCAGTCCCCGACTATCAGGTCAGAGAACTTACGGAGATACCCGGACTCCTCGGGAGGTGAGGAACATGGACATGAAATTGAACGAACGCGGGCTGATACCGGCCATCGCCCAAGACATCGACAGTGGACAGATTCTCATGATGGGCTATATGAGCCCCGGCGCGCTGAAGCGTACGCTGGAGGGTGGCCAGGTATGGTACTACAGCCGCAGTCGAGAGGATTTGTGGCACAAGGGCGAGGTGTCGGGCAACTACCTCAACCTCAAAGAAGCATGGGTCGACTGCGACGCCGACACTATTCTGATGAAGGTCACGCCCGACGGCCCTACCTGCCACACTGGTGAGCCGTCCTGCTTTTTCACTCCTCTGGACGGCATGCCTGAAGGCTTCCAAAGCGAAGAGGCCAGTGCCGAGATCCTGGAAGAGCTGTTCGCCACCATACAGGAACGCAAACGAGACCTGCCTGAAGGCAGCTACACCGCCAAGCTATTCCAGAGCGGCGTGGGCCGCGTAGCCCAGAAGGTCATCGAGGAGGCAGGCGAGACCGCCTTAGCAGCCGCCCAAGGCGACACCGCCAGCCTGCCCGCCGAGGCCGCGGATCTGCTCTACCACACCCTCGTCCTGCTGGCAGCATCAGGCGTCACCCCCAACCAGGTGTGGGAGGAATTGCGCTCGCGCCAGCGCTAGACGATCTACTACGCGCTCTTCCCTGCAAATGGACTATTGTCAGCGTACGAGCAACCGCAAGGTTTGCCCGTGTCGATTGCCCTGCTTCGTTGGGGGGCTAGGGGCCGTTCGCGAGTGGTTAGTCCACGAATTCCGTGGTGGGGTTGTCAGTGGGGAAGATGGTGAACATGCGGGCTTCCCCGTCGGTGTGGTTCACCAGTTTGTGAGGCGTGTTGGGCGGGGCCAATAAGGTGTGTCCCGGCATGACTACGCGGGTCTCGTCGCCCACGACCATCTCCACGTTGCCCTGGAACAGCACGATGGCTTCGTCCGTCGGATGCGTGTGTAGACGCAGAGCGGACCCGCCGTCCATAACCAACTCGCCCACTGTGAGGTTGGCGGCCCCTGCATCCTTGTTCACGAAGCGTCGGGCCCTGCGACCCTCGGCCTCTTCGTATGGCGTGTCGCTGTTGTTGATAATCGGCACGTTGGTCCCTCCTGAGTTTGGATGTTGGGGCTGATTCTACCTGTGGCCTGTTGGGGTGACAATGCTGGGATGGCGATGTTTCAGTAAACGAATAGTACAGGCCGCTGATGAGTCGGGTAATCTCTCGACGCAAGGCCAGCCACGGATGACCGGGGTTCACACCACAACACCCCAATGGATTGCTACCGTCCCAAATGCCAGCAGGCGGGAGCCGGCGTCTTGCAAACCTGCCGCGCCGAAGAGTTCCCGCACCCCTTCACGTGTGAGAAAGCGGTCCACGGAGCGGGGCAGGTAGGTGTAGGCCCGGCGGTCGCCAGCGACCAGGTGGCCCGCCAAGGGCACCAGCCAGTGGAAGTAGGGCCGGAAGAGGGGACGTAGGGGGCTGCCCTCGCGTAGAGGAATGATTTCAAGAATGACGACCTTGCCTCCCGGCTGCACCACTCGCGCCAGTTCTGCCAGCGTGGCATGCACGTCGGGCATGTTGCGCAGTCCGAAGCCAGAAGTGGCACAGCAGAAGGTGTTGTCGGGGAAGGGGAGGGAGAGGGCGTCGCCGACTACCAGTTTCAAACTGCCTTTGGACTTGGCTCGGGCCATCTGCACCATCTGGGGCACTATATCCAGACCTACAACGCCTCGGATGCCGGGCTGACGCGCCAAAGCCAAGGCGAAATCGCCGGTGCCAGTGGCGATATCCAACGCGATTCCCGGAGGGCCCGCCGCCGCGACGCGGGCGGCTTGGGTGCGCCAGCGATAGTGCATGCCGCCGGTCATGAGTGTGTTCATCAGGTCGTAGCGGCGGGCGATACGGGCGAACATCTCGCGGACGTAGGCGCGGCGTTCGTCACCGGATAACTCGGCCCCGGATACCTCGGACATGGAAGACGATCAGGTTTCGTCGGGGCGGTATTGAAGTCCACGATCCAAAGCCTCATCGACCCCCAATGCCACCAGTATGCGACCCACTACGAACTGCACCACATCATGGATACTCTCAGGGCGGAGGTAGAAGGCGGGGTCAGGCGGCAGCACCACCGCGCCGGCACGGCTCAGGGTCAGCAGGTTCTCCAAGTGAGTAGCGTGCAGAGGGGTCTCGCGGGGCACTACCACAAGCTGACGCCGCTCCTTGAGGCAAACATCCGCCGAGCGCAACAGCAGGTTGGAAGCGAGACCGTGGGCTATGGATGCCACGCTGTTCATGCTGCACGGCACCACTACCATGCCACGGGTGGGAAACGTGCCGCTGGCGATGGGAGCACGCATGTCGCTGATGGCGTAGTGGGTGAAATGGGGATGCTCGCGCCAGCGGGCCAACTCTTGGTTGAATGGCTGGTCCATCTCCTCGTGCCAAACCAAGCGGGCGTCGTTGGAGCACACGAGAATCGTGGGCACATTGCGCAGCAGCAACTCGTCGACAGTGGCCTTGGCCATCAGCGAGCCGCTGGCCCCGGAGATGCCCACGATTACGGGCTTGGGGTCTTGCGGCGTCACAGCACCACCGCCAGAGTCGTGAATAGCAGTAGGGTCAGGGACACGACGGCGTTGAGCTTAAAAGCCCTCGGGATCCGGGGCAGATCGTGGACCCGCACCATCGTGTGCTGGAACGCCATAAGGGCTAGCGCCAAGCCCCATCCCACAAAGTAGAGGTACGATAACTCCATCCAAAGTCCTACAGTCAAGAGAAACGACAGCGTCAAGACATGGGAGCAGCGCGCCCACCACAGAGCACTGGGTATACCGATCCTGCGGGCTATGGAATGGACCCCATAGCTTTTGTCAAAATCGTAGTCCAGAGTACCGTAAAAGACGTCGAACCCTCCGACCCAGAACGTTACGGCAAGTGCCAATAGTATCGCCTCGGGGTCCAGACTGCCAGTGATGCCAATCCACGCCCCCGCAGGGGCCAAGCCATCGGCAAAGCCCAACGCGTAGTGGGCACCCCACGAGTAGTATTTGACGTAAGAGTAGCCCACCACAATCACCGCGGCCACAGGGGCCAAGGCAAAGGCCAAGGTGTTCAGTTGGGACGCCCCATAGAAAAAGACGCCCAACGAGACCAGCATCACCAGACGCATGTCCCACGGGGTGAGTGTGCCCTGCGGCAAGTGTCTGCCTCTAGTGCGCGGGTTAGCGATGTCTTCCTTGTGGTGAATCAGGCGGTTGGCCGACATAGCCAGAGTTCGCGCCCCCGTCATGGCGACGTTAATCCAGAGGAACTGCTCCCATGTGGGCCAACCATCGGCCGCCAACAGCATACCGATGTACCCGATGGGCAGCGCGAACATACTCTCCTCGAACCGTATGGCCGCCAGCAGCAGCGGCACTTTGGAGGGGAGGGCCATCAGCCCTGCGCGCTGAGGTCGAACCGTGGTCATGGGGCGGACTCGCTGGTGGGTGGGGTGTCGTCGGCATCGAGGGCCGCGGGAAGTTCACGCAATGCACCGAGATAGTCGGGTAGCCGGGCGAACAGCGTATCGGCCAGTTCCTCGTTATAGGTATGCACGTTGAGGTTGCGGTCTTGGGCCATCCGGGCCCACAACCTCTCATCAGCCAGAAGTCCGTAACCGAATGCCTCTCTCAGACAGTCCCTTGGAGAGCGGCAAACCAAGCCGCGGGCCCGTAGGTGACTTTGAACTACCTTCCAAGATAGTTCAAAACACAATTCGAACCTCTTGATGCTCGAATCCCTCGATATGCCTCTCTGGGGCTCGGACAGAGACTGGCTGAAGCGGTCTATGGCCTTACGAAGAGCGCCGACCCTTAGGTCATCTTGCATACAATAGCTCCCCCTGTTGGAGGATGGTCTGCCTCAAGCCAGTGCCCACCGTATGCACGTCCACTAGGTCGATCTTCCGGAGGGTGAGCAGGTCGTCTACCTCCAGAGTCATATCTGTGTATGTGTCCAAGTCCAGTATTGCCCCAATGTCGAAAGCTATGTCTAGGTCTGAGACATTCAACGCCCGCCCACCAGCCCAGGAGCCAAAAAGGTACACACGTAACAGCCCTTCCGGTATATGGCGCAGGGCGATGTCCACCACCTCATCCACCAGAGATTGTACGTCGCTGCAGACGCCGGGGCGGATGTTCAGGCTCACAGCCCGTACTCCTGCCATTTGCGGTCCACCAGGTCCTTGATAGCCGAGTCCATGACGATGTCGGGGGGCCACTCGCGCTGGCGACCCTCGCCCGCTATCTTACTGGTGGCGTCAATGCCGACCTTGCCCCCGAACTTGGGCATGACTGAGGCATGGTCGAGGTCGTCGATGGGGCCACTGCTGAGGACCAGGTCTTGGGAGGGATCGATATTGTTGGTGACGCGCCAAGCCACCTCGGACACGTCGTGTACGTTCACATTGTGGTCGACCACAATGATGGCTTTCACCAAAGACATTAGGCCCATACCCCACAGGCCGTGCATCACCTTGCGGGCCTGACCGGGATACTCCTTCTTGATGGAGACGATGACAAGGTTGTGGAAGCCGCCCTCTGCGGGCATGTTCATGTCCACAACTTCGGGGAGCAGGGTGCGTATGACCGGCATGAACACCCGCTCTGTGACCTTGCCCATCCAGTAGTCCTCCATGGGCGGACGGCCCACGATGGTGGCGGGGTAGATGGGCTCGCGGCGGCGAGTGATGCAGGTGACGTGGAATACGGGATAAGTATCCGGCATGGAGTAGTAGCCGGTGTGGTCGCCAAAGGGGCCTTCCATGCCCTCGTCACCCGGCGACACATAGCCCTCGATGACCACCTCGGCTTGGGCGGGAACTTCCAAGTCGACGGTTTTGGCCTTCACCAATTCCACGCCTTCTTCGCGGATGAAACCGGCCACGGCCATCTCGTCCATGTCGGGTGGCATGGGGGCGCAGCCGGTCCAGATGGTTGCCGGGTCACCGCCGAGGACGGCAGCCACCTCGATCCGGTCCTGCCCCTTCTCGCTGCCGACGCGATAATGGTGCGCCCCCACCTTGTGGGTCTGCCAGTGCATGGCGGCAGTGTGCTTATCGAACACTTGGATACGGTACATGCCAGCATTGCGCACACCGGTGTTCGGGTCGCGGGTTATGACGAGGGGCAGGGTGATGTAGCGCCCGCCGTCCATGGGCCAACATTTCAGGATGGGGAGGCTGAACAGGTCGACGTCGTCTTCGGTCTGCACCACCTCCTGACAGGGCGCACGGCTCACCAACTTGGGCTGGTAGGAGGAAAGGCGGGCCAACTGACCCAAGGCCCGCATCTTGTCCACCAGACCCTTGGGAGGCTGTTGAGCCATGGACATGAGTTGCTCCAAGCGGCCCACCAAGTCATCGAGGTGCTCCACGCCCAAGGCCCAAGCCATCCGCTGCTCAGTGCCGTACATGTTGATCAGCAGCGGGATGTCGTACCCCTCCACGTTCTCGAACAGCAGGGCAGGTCCGCCCGACTTCACCATGCGGTCAGCGATCTCGGTGACCTCCAACTCCCAGCTTACGGGAGCGGTGATGCGCTTCAGGTCGCCTTTGCTATCGAGGAAGGCGATGAACTCACGGAGGTCCTTGTACTTCACGCGTTGTCTCTCCCAGTTCTAGAGGTCCATGTAGACCACTACTGCAGCGTTGGCCATGACAGTAGCGTCGGTCCCATCCTCGCTGGGAATCTCAAGCCCACCGACTACCACCTTCACCGTGCCGGTACCGTGGGGGAGGACGCTAGCCACTTGGTCCTTGTCCACAGCGTCGGGCTGGGGGACGCCTATGGTGACCTCCACCTTCATGTCTTCCACACTCTGTCCGACAGCCCGGGCGAAACCGAGACTGTTATGCCACAGCGCGTCGCGCACTGCGCGTTGGGCGGCCTTGGTGTAGTCGCGGCCGTGCAGGTCAGTGCCTAGTCCCATCTCGACCACGCATCGTCGTAGCGCCATATGGAAACTCTCCTCTTCTGGCATCATCTGGCCCAACGCTGGGGTCTTTTTCGCTGGGAACGGTGGGCCGACGCGCCCTTCGAAGTGTGTCCATTACACTACGCCCATAGGCGACAAGACAAGCAACTTGTCGACAAACAAGTCCTCAGACGTGGGGAGACGAGAGGCAACCAATCCCTGTAGCTAGCACAAACATCATTGCAAGCCCTTCTGGAACCCTGAAGTTACTTTGACAAGGGCGGGCCTCGCTGATATTCTGGCTGCCGATTCGCCAGCTTTGCGGAGAGTGATATGGGTTGGGCTGAAACTATGGTAGGGGCTCTCAAGGAGTCTGACACTTCTCTGATTGCCTATGTCCCTGATATCAGCATTGATCGTGTCACGTCCCTCATCGAAAAGGACCCCTTCTTCCATCTGGTATCGGCTACGAGGGAGGAGGAGGCCATCGGGATAGCCGTGGGCGCACACGCTGTAGGGCGAAACGCAGCCGTATTCATGCAGTCCAGCGGGTTCGGCAACTGCGTGAACGCTCTAGCAAGCCTGTGCATACCAGCCCGTACGCCCATCCCCTTCTTCATCAACCTGCGAGGCGAGATTGGCGAGTTCAACATCGCCCAGACGGCCATGGGTCGGGCTACCAGGCCCATACTGGATACCTTCGGCATCACCCATTACACCCTAACCGACGAGTACAGACTGGATGCAACATTGAAGGGGGCACTGAAGCTGTGCCATGCAGCACGGCAGCCGGTGGCGCTCTGCATGACTCCCCTGCTCCATGGAGGTAAGCTTGCATAGGTTCGAGGCCATGCAGTTGCTCATGCAACATGTTGGTGACCGGCCAGTGGTCGCCAACTTGGGTCCCACCACCGACGAACTGTGGAACATCGGCCACCGCGACCGCAATTTCTATACCTTTGGCTCCATGGGTCTCTGTTCTTCCATGGCTTTGGGCATGGCCCTCTCTACCTCAGACCAGGTCATCTCCTTCGATGGTGACGGCTCACTGCTGATGAATCTCGGCGCCATCGCCACCATAGGCCGGGAGATGCCTTCCAACCTGATTGTGGTGGTGTGGGACAACGAAGAATGGGGCCAAACGGGACACCAGCCCAGTCATACGGCCAAGGGCACTGACCTAGAGCAGGTGGCCCGCAGTTGCAACATCAGCAAGACAGCTACTGTCAACAACGAAGAGGACCTGCTGACAGTCTTCCGACAGGCGCTTTCAGAAGAAGGCCCGTGGTTCATTGTCGCCAAGATCGAAGAGACGGACGACGAGGCCACCTACGCTCCCAACGAACCGGAGATGACCCTGCACCGCTTCCGGCAGACGTACCTGTAGTCGTAGGCTCAGGGGCGCGCCGATTGCGTCCATGGGCCGTGCCGGGTACGCGCTCCCTCTAGTTCAAGCCTACCTCCCAGCCGTTCCCGCGGAGCGAGACCTTTGCGTAACTGGGTTTTTGGCTGGGGAGAGGGCCTCTCCCGGCTCTCATCTCCACCCACCAACTCATCGGTCACCAACTCATCGGCCACCAACTCATCGGCCACCAACTCATCGGCCACCAACTCATCGGCCACCAACTCATCGGCCACCTCGCTTCTGGTACGCGTTGTTGAGGATGAAGGCAGCCGGGGGGGGCCGGGTAGGACGTGGCGGGTGGAACGCGTTTTTTGTTCCGATTGCTGTAGCTGTCCAGCTTGGGGCATTTTGTTCCGACTGGTAGGTTGTGGGTGGGGTTGCCAGCTACGAGGACGGGGCCGGGAGAGGGAGTGACGGGTCGTTGGTGGCATTTTTTGTTCCGATTGCTGTAGCTGTGCAGCTTTGGGCATTTGTTCCGATTGGGGATTGGTGGGGTGGGATAATGAGGGCGCTGCCAGCTACGAGGGGGGCTGGTAAGGGGGGCGGATTGGCGGTGACGGGGGTGTTTCGTAGCTGGACATCGGAACATGGCCGTAGCTGGAAAGTGGTTGTTCGTAGCTGAATTTGTTCCGATTGTTCCGATTGTCGTAGCTGTTCAGCTTGGGAATTGTGTTCCGATTGTGGGACTGTGGGCTGGTACGGCGTGGGAGATGTCTGGCGTGAGTTGCGGATGTGAGCGTTTGCAACGGGGTTCCCTCCCGAGGAGATTGGGGCAAAGAAAAGATGGAGAGACTTGTAGGGTCAGTCCCCAGCGCAGGGATAATAGAACTAATGTGCGGTAGTGTCAAGGAGAGGGAGATGGTTGACATGAGTGTGAAAGGTTGGGTCAGAAGCTAGGCTTCTATGTGCAGGGGCCACTATGTGCGGGGGCCACTGGATAGAGGCTTTCACCGCCATGACGGGGTTGTGCAAAGGTCTCGCGGAGGCGGGAATCCAGAGCCCGGACTTCCAGCAAGACGCGCTCTTCGTAATGGAGCACGACGTCCACCTCCAATATTTTCGATTTTCGCTTGGCCCCGTGGATGGAGGAAAGTTGTGGTGGGGCGATGGGAATTTGTTGGGAGCTACTCCTGCTGTGCAAGCGAGGAGCCCACACGGAGAACAATGCGGTATTGTGGCGGCGGAACCTCCAGCGCATGGAACGACCACTATGATGCTACGGACCTGGACCTTGGAGGCAGAGTCGGGTAGGGTAGTGGAAGCATATTGACTAGGGATACTAGAAAGTTGTAACTTGATAGGTGGCCCCGAACGCTCGGGGCCTCTGTGATTGTGGGGCATCAAACGCCCCAGTGGCGCAATGGCAGCGCAGCCGATTTGTAATCGGCAGGTTGGTGGGTTCGAATCCCCCCTGGGGCTCTCTGCATCGCGGGTCTTGGGGCGGGAAAGCACCGGCTCCCTGCCCTCACCCTATGTTGCGCCTAAAGCGCAGTGTGGGTAAACTGATGCCTACGGGGAGGGGTGGGTGAGTGGTTAAAGCCACCAGACTGTAAATCTGGCGCCCTTGCGGGCTTCGTAGGTTCGAATCCTACCCCCTCCACCAAAATAATTAGGTACCAAAGTTAAGGCCCACATAGCTCAGAGGTAGAGCACGTTCTTGGTAAGAACGGGGTCGGCGGTTCGACTCCGCCTGTGGGCTCCAGAGAGAATTTCAGGAGGAATCCATAGATGGCAAAGCAGCGGTTTGACCGGAGCAAACAACACGTTAACGTGGGCACCATTGGACATGTTGACCACGGAAAGACCACCCTCACAGCGGCCATCACCCGCGTACTCAGCGCCGCTGGCGAAGATGTGGCCTTCCGGGCATTTGACCAGATCGACAACGCCCCGGAAGAAAGGGAGAGGGGCGTCACCATCGCCATTGCCCATATCGAGTACCAGACACCCTCCCGCCACTACGCTCATGTGGACTGCCCTGGTCACGCCGACTACATCAAGAACATGATCACTGGCGCGGCCCAGATGGACGGCGCGGTGCTGGTGGTCAGCGCCCCCGACGGCCCCATGCCACAGACTCGCGAACACATCCTTCTGGCACGCCAGGTGGAAGTTCCCCGCATCATGGTCGCCCTCAACAAGGTGGACGCCATGGACGACGACGAACTGCTGGACTTGGTGGAGCTGGAGGTGCGGGACCTGCTGAACCGCTACGAGTTCCCCGGCGACGACACCCCCATCGTGCGAGTCAGCGGCCTCAAGGCCTTGGACTGCGGTTGCGGGAAGCGGGAGTGCGAGTGGTGCGGCAAGATACTGGAGTTGACCGACGCCATGGACGAGTACATCCCAGTGCCTCCTCGCATCACCGACCGTCCCTTCCTGATGCCCATCGAAGACGTTTTCGGCATCAAGGGTCGTGGCACAGTGGTTACCGGTCGTGTGGAGCGGGGCGCCCTGAAGACGGGTGAAGAGGTAGAGATTGTCGGCTTCGGCCAGACTCGCAAGACCGTGGCCACGGGCTTGGAGATGTTCCACAAGACTCTCGACATCACCGAGGCAGGAGACGCCGTGGGCATTCTTCTGCGCGGTGTGGACCGCGACCAGGTGGAGCGCGGCGAGGTGCTGGCCAAGGCGGGCACCATAGCGGCTCACCAGCGGGCCAAGGCCCGAGTCTACGTGCTGTCCCGCGACGAGGGCGGCAGGCACACCCCCTTCTTCACTGGGTACAAGCCCCAGTTCTACATCCGCACGTCGGACATTACCGGCAGCGTCGCCCTACCCGAAGGCGTAGAAATGGTGATGCCCGGCGATAACATCGACATGGATATAGAGCTGATCTCCGCCACGGCCTTGGAGGAGCAGATGCGGTTTGCCATCCGCGAGGGTGGCAGGACCGTGGGTTCCGGGGTAATAACGGAGGTGTTGGACTAGATATGGCAAAGAGGAGCACGGAAGCCAGAATCACGGTGACTTTGGCCTGCACTACCTGCAGGGAGCGCAATTACACCAGCGAGAAGAACAGGCGCAACGACCCCCAACGGGTCGAGCTGAGAAAGTACTGTTCGCGCTGCCGTAACCACACCTCCCATCGGGAAATGCGGTAGCTTTGGCCCGGGTGACGTCTCAAGGCCTGATTCGCCGCGGCGGGGCAGGCCGTGGGGGCATAATCCGCTTCTTCGGGGAGGCCTTCGGCGAGCTACGCAAGTGCGTATGGCCGACCCGCGAAGAAGTGGTGCGCCTCACCGGCATTGTCATCGTTATCGCAGGCATCATTGGGTTTGCCTTGGGAGTCCTAGATTTCATATTCACACAGACCTTGACGAGGTTTCTGTTCTCCTAACCGGTCAGGCCCGGTTGCGACACCGGTAAGAAGGGGCGCTATGACCACCAGAGCCGATACAACAGATTTGAGCGACGGCCCCGTACGCTGGTACGTCCTGCATGCCTATTCGGGGCAGGAGGACCGGGTTAAGAAGAACTTGGACCAGCGTATCCAGAGCATGGATATGCAGCACAAGATATTCCAGGTCGTCGTTCCCTCGGAGGAAGAGGTGGTGCTCAAGGACGGCAAACGCCGCCCTGAAAGCCGCAAGGTGTTCCCGGGTTACGTGCTGGTCCAGATGAGCATGGAAGACGAGAGTTGGCGCGTGGTGCGGGAGACGCCCGGAGTCACCGGCTTTGTATCAGCCCAAGAGCCGGGAGACCCGCGCCCTAGGCCGTTGCCTCTGCCGGATGCCGAGGTGGAAGGCATCCTCAGCCAGATTGAGACCGGCCCTCCCAAGGTCAACGTGGGGTTGGAGCGCGGAGAATCGGTGCGCATCGTCGCCGGTCCCTTCGCCGACTTCATGGGAACAATCAACGATGTGGACGCCAACAAGGGCAAGTTGCGAGTGCTAGTCTCCTTCTTCGGAAGGGAGACGCCCGTAGAGTTGGACTTTCTTCAGGTGGAAAAGGTGTAAATGGCCAAGAAAGTACGGGCCATCGTCAAGCTGCAACTACAGGCGGGCAAGGCCACTCCGGCCCCGCCTGTGGGCCCTGCATTGGGGCAGCACGGCGTTAATATCATGGCCTTCGTCAAGGAATACAACGAGAAGACGGCCACGCAGTCTGGTACTGTAGTGCCGGTGCACATCACCGTCTTCGAGGACCGCTCGTTTGCCTTTGTGACTCGCACACCTCCGGCTTCAGAGCTTTTGCGTCAAGCAGCTGGTGTAGAGAAGGGCGGTGACCGCCCTGGGTTCGGCTCGGCAGGCGCGGTACCGCGCTCCACCCTGCGGAACATCGCAGAGCTAAAGCTGCGTGACCTGAACGCGGCCTCAGTAGATGGGGCCATGAAAATCATCGAAGGCACTGCCCGCAGCATGGGCATCGAGATAGCAGAGGAATAAACCATGCCCAAACATAGCAAGCGATACAACCAGTTGGCCGAACGTATCGACCCCGACAGGCAGTACACGCCTCAGGAGGCCCTCGACCTCCTCACCGATGACGGCGAGGGTACAAAGTTTGACCAAACAGTGGAGTTGCACCTAAAGACCGGTGCAGATGTCCGACACGCCGACCAGCAGGTGCGGTCGGTCACCGTACTGCCCCACGGCTTGGGAAAACCCCAACGCGTCCTCGTCTTTGCCTCTGGGGACGCTGCCGAGGCAGCCCGTCAGGCTGGGGCCGACTACGTGGGAGAAGACGACCTCATCAAGCGGATTGAGGATGGCTGGGTCGAGTTCGACGTGGGCTTGGCTGTGCCAGACATCATGGGGAAGATCGGCCGCTTGGGCCGGGTTCTGGGCCGCCGTGGTCTGATGCCAAACCCCCGTACTGGGACCATGGTGCAACCTCGAGACTTGGGTCGAGTTATCGATGAGGCGAAGAAGGGGCGATTGGAGTTCCGCACAGACCGCACAGCCATCATCCACTGCCCCGTGGGAAAGCTGAGTTTCAACCGGCAGCAGTTGTTGGAGAACCTCTCGTCGCTGGTGGACTCGATACAGAGGGCCCGCCCCGAAGGTGTGAAGGGCTCCTTTCTACGCAGTGCCTTCCTCACTACCAGCATGGGCCCTGGGATAAAGCTTGACTTGGGAGAGCTTCTCGCGTTAAAAGAAGGTCTGTAACCAAGCCTTTATATGAACAACTGAATATCAATAGATCGCTGAAGACAGCGGGTCCCCCGTCCGCACATGGTTTCCAGAAAGTTAGGAGCAATTGTTGTAAGACGGGGGTTAAGCCGAAGGGCCCGCCGAGGCACTGGGGAGTCCCTTCGGGTGCGATTGCATGCCGGACGTAATCCTTGGGCCTCGGCCCAAGGATTTTTTGTTAGCCCACCAGCGACCTGCCCGGCCCATAAGCGTCCGGAAGGAGAAGAAGCACTTGCCTACTCAGAAGCGCATCGACCAAACGCAGGACATCCAGGATAGGCTAAGCCGCTGCACTATTGCAGTGGCCACCGACCCCACAGGCCTCACAGTCAACGTGCTCAACGATTTGCGTCGCAGGCTGCGGGAGCGTGGGATCGAATACCGCGTGGTCAAGAACACCCTGACCTATCTGGCGGCCGACGGGGCCGAACTGTCCCACCTCAAGGACTCGGTGCAGGGCCCGACGGCCTTGGCCTTCGGCTACGGCGACCCGGTGCAGACAGCAGCAGCCCTGGACGAGTATGTGCGCACTACCCGAGTGCAACTGCCTATCCGGGGAGGCGTCCTAGGCCGGCGCGCACTGAGCTCTGCTGACGTATCGAGCTTGGCAACTTTGCCGTCGCGCGAGGTGTTGGCAGGCCAGGTACTGGGCCAACTACAGGCTCCTGTCGCCAACCTGATGACCCAACTGGAGGCCCCTATCCAAGGTATCCTAGGTATCCTCAACGGGCCCATCACCAACCTGACGAGCCTGCTGCAGCAGCGAGGCAAGCAGTTGGAGGGTGGGGGATAACGATCCCCCAACGCAGGTTTCCACAAAGAACTTACAATCAGTAACACACTAGGAAGTAACGCACTAGAAGGAGGAGTCATGACCAAGGACGAGGTATTGGAAGCCATTAAGGAGATGTCGGTGCTGGATCTGGCCGACTTGGTAAAGTCGCTGGAGGACACCTTCGGCATCAAGGCCGTTGCGCCTATGGCCATGCCCGCGATGGGCGCCGCCATGGCCGACGGTGGTGGCAGCGGTGCTGCGGCTGTGGAGGAAGAGGAGCAGACCGAGTTTACCGTAATGCTGACGGAAATCGGCGCCAACAAGATCAACGTCATCAAGGCAGTGCGCGAAGTCACCACGCTGGGCCTGCGAGAGGCCAAGGAGCTGGTGGAGGGCGCTCCGACACAGGTCAAGGAGTCGGTGCCCAAGAGTGAGGCCGACTCGGTGAAGGCAAAGCTGGAAGAGGCTGGGGCAACGGTAGCCATCCAATAGCCTCCGGTGCGGCAACCTCAGTGTCAGTAGCCTCGCCAAAAGTGGCCTGAATGAGGTGAAGGATGAGCAAGCGCAAGGACCGGGAACGGTTCTCTGCTCTAAAGGAAAGCAACCCTTACTACCAGGGCTTTCGGGGTCAAGGGGCCGACATAGCGGGCCCTAGCCCCGAAGCCCTGACTACCCTCAACTGTACTGTATGTGGTCGGCGTCGCAACGTGACCCAAGAGATCGCGCGCACAGAAGGGGACTCCTACGTTTGCCTCAGCTGTCGCGAAGACGCGGAGGCGGAAGTAGTCACCTCAGAAGAAGCACCAGAGACGGCCCCCGCCGTCTAGTGCATCGCCCGTTAGGGCCAGTGTCAGAGTCGGTTTTCCTCTTTGTTCTCGGTAATTGGACGGCGTTGGCGGCTACCGGAACAGGGGCAGTAGCTCGTTGAGGTAGTCATAGGCGCGGGCCAGTTGGCTGTCGCCACCGGAGCTTATGGACAGCGGCAACTCGATGTCGGGTGCTATGCCCCCTTCGCTGATGAGCCTGCCTGCGGGTGTGTGCCAACGCGTCACAGCAAGCTGCATCGCCGAGCCGTCCTCCAGCGGAAAGTATGAGAAGCCTGCCCCGTCGCCCTTGGAGTCAATGCCGATGATCTCGGCTCGGCCTGCGTCCTGTAGTGCGCCGGCAAGGGCTTCCAACGCATCAGTAGTGGAGCTATTCACCAGCACGGCCATCGGGACCTCGTCCTCGCCAGCTAGGGTGCCCTCGCCTTCCACCACATGGTCCGTCCGATTCCCAAATCTGTCCATCTCGTACATGAAGGTGCCTGTGGGCAGGAACTCGCCGGCGACCCTGCGAGCCGAATCCAACAGCCCGCCGGTGTCGGAACGCAGGTCCAGTATCAGGGCAAGCATGTCAGCGGCCTTCAGCCTCTCCAACATATCCAAGACCTCAGTCGGGGTGGTGTCGTTGAACTCGGAGACGTATATATAACCGATGGCCCCCGGCAGCAGTTGTACATCCACCGTGGGCACCTCGATGGTGCCCCGGGTTATGTCAAACTCTAGAGGACGCTCCTCATCGGGCCGGGCTACCTTCAGATGCACTTTGGAGCGGGCAGGCCCGCGGACCAGCGACACGGCCTCGTCGGCGCTCAGGTCCTCCAGCGATTGCCCTTCCACCTCAATCAGCACGTCGCCAGCCTGTATACCGCCCACATCAGCAGGGCCTCCACGCATTGGGGAGAGTATTATCTGACCGTCGACCACGTTGACGAATGCGCCTATGCCTTCGTAATCGTCGTCAGTCTCCTCCAAGGCGCGGTCATAAGCTTCAGGGGTCAGGTACTTGGTGGATACGTCATCCAACCCCTCGAGCATCCCGTTGACGCTGGCCACGGCCAAGGCATGGCGGTCGAAGTCAGGGTATTTCAGATTCAGAGACTCCCAAGCCTTCCAGACATTCAGCAATTCGGCGGGCACTTCGCCGGGTACGCGGCCACGCGTGGCGGCTAGTTCGGTGAGGAAGGGGTAAGCGGGCTCTTCGACATGCGCCAGCATGGCAGCGATGATCGACTCGCTAACTTCCTCCGCGTTCACTGACTCCGTGTCGACATAGGACTCCTCGATGACTTCCCAAGCCTCCCAGATAAGGCCTTGCTCCCCTACTGTTTCGGAGGCCGGTCTAGCGCACGCGGCAAGGGTCAAGAACAGGACGAGGAGAACGGCTGCCATCCTATCGAGTCTCACCATATTGCCCGAAAAGGTTCTTCCCAGAGACGTACTATTGACTAGGTACATATCGGTAGAGCCCCAAAGCATAAAGCATAGCGGTGGTTGTAAGGATCTGGGGAGGCTATCCGCTGCATATCGTGCACAGTTTACCACTGGCAGCGATGAGGGAGTGGGAATCAGTGAACATTGTCAAGCCGGGAGTCCCAATAGACGCCGGTAGACCTCATGTTCTCGCCATCGTGCTTAGCATTGCCCCAGCATACTAGGTGTGTCTCAGCGATATCACCCCGCAGGCCTACCTTCTGGTGGGGACGCTTGCCCATCCACGGGAAAGACTGGAGCGGGCAGCTACCCCTGTCCTGCCTCGGCGACGAGGTTACGTGCAAACTCTTCCATAGTGGACTCCGCCTTCTTGCGGATGAGGGGTTGGCCCATCTCTCCCAGTTTGCCCATGAAGGTGAGGTCGGAGGAGAGGGATAGCTCCGTCTCTTCAGCGGAGAGATCGTTGAGGCGCATCGTGAGACGACCACGGACAGAGCCGCCCACGCGACGGTCGGAGCCCTCAACCTGCAAAAGCGCTTGCCATGCTTCTCGATCGGCTTCCAGAATGGTGAGGTTACCGCTCATGCCAAGACTGACGGGGCCGACCCGCACACGCAGCGCACCGCTGTAGGAGCCGTCGCCGTTGGGGACGACCTCGAGTGCGCCCGGGAAGCACTTGGCCACCCGCTCTACGTCCAGAAGAAGGTCCCAAAGGAGCGGGCGGGCGACCGGGACGGAGCTACGGTGTTCGAAATTCAACTGCCTACCGGCCGCCGCGCCACGCCTGCTCGACGGCGCGGCGGGTGAACACCACGGCCATGTCCCGCTTGTACTCAGCGGAGCCGCGGAAGTCATCCAGGGGAGAAACTTGATTGGCCACGCCTTCGGAGGCATTGGCCACAAGATCATCCATCAAGACTTTGCCGTTGAGGGCATTCTGGGTAGAAGTGGCAACCACAGGTGTCGTGCCTGCGGAACCCAGCACTACATGAGCCGCTTGGCATAGGCCACCCTCGCCCATCTCCAGGACGGCGGCCACGGAGACAGTGGCATAATCGTCGGCGGTGCGGGGCAGGAACTTGATGAAGGTCCCTCGAGCGTTGGCAGCTGGGATTGGAATACGTAGCTCGGTAAGTACCTCGCCGGCCTGCACGGCAGTCTCGTAGTAGTCCACGAAGAAGTCAGCCAGTGGCACGGTGCGCTCGCCCGAGGATGACCTCAAAGCCACGGACGAACCGAGGGCGATGAGAGTGGGCGGGGGGTCTTGATTGGGGTCGCCGTGGGCCAGACCGCCCCCGACGGTTGCCATATTGCGTATGCGCACTGTGGCTACACGGCGGAAGGTCTCCGCTACGAGGGGAGCGCGTTCCTGCACCAAAGGCGAGGTCTCCACGGAGCGCATGGTAGTGAGGGCACCGATGCGTATCTGGCCTTCCTGTTCCCGGATGTAATCAAGGCCTGGAATCTTGGCCAAGCTCACAACATGCGCGGGCTGTGCTAGGCGCTGCTTCATGAACTGGATCAATGCCGTGCCGCCAGAGATCAGGCGGGCATCGTCATCGTGCTGGACCAGCAGCGAAAGGGTTTCTTCCAGCGTGGCGGGCTGGTGGTACTCGAACTCCATCATGAGCGTTCCGCCTGCATGGCCTCGGCGGCCTTGCCCACCGATTCCAGAATCTTGTAGTAGCCCGTGCAGCGACAGAGATTGCCCATCATCCAGTCCTTGATTTCCTGCTGGCTGGGGGATGTGTTCTCATCCAGAAGGGCCTTGGCCGCCATGATTTGACCCGGCGTGCAGATGCCGCACTGGAAGCCGCCGTAATCGATGAAGGCCTGTTGCACGGGGTGGAGGCGGTCGTCTTGGGCCAGTCCTTCTATAGTGGTGATGTTGGCCCCTTGGGCTGCCACTGCCAGCATGATGCACGAGGCCACCATCTTGTCATCGATGAGCACCGTACACGCGCCACAGACGCCGACGCTGCAGGCTTCCTTGGTGCCAGTGAGGCCAAGGTCGTAACGCAGAAAGTCCACCAATGTACGCTGAACGGGCGTTTCCGCCTCGCGTTCTACACCGTTCACCGTTAACCGGACCGTTGTGTTCATAGGTGTGTTCACCCCTACCGGGATTGCCCCGAAGCGCTGTCTTGGAGCGCTGGTTGGGCCTGTGAGAATGCTCGGTCATGGTATACTACGGCCTATTCACTGGCAATAGGAGGCAAGCTGTGGCCACGACTTTCTCCTCGGTCGGACGCTCCTTTGTACATGGTGAGGGACCGGAAAAAGTTACCGGCCGCACAGTGTACGGCGTGGACGTTACGCGTCCCGGAATGCTCTGGGGGAAAGCGTTGCGCAGCCCGCTTTCCCACGCCCGCATCGTCTCCATCGACACCTCCCGCGCCGCCCGCATCCCCGGCGTATATGCCGTCATCACGGCCAACGACGTGCCGACGACTCGCGTAGGCAGGTTCCTGAGGGACATGCCGGTGCTGGCACAAGAGCGGGTGCTCTTCATCGGCGAGAAGGTGGCGGCCGTGGCTGCTGAGAGTCTGGAGGTGGCCGAGGAGGCACTGCTGGCAATTGATGTCGAATACGACGAACTGCCGACGGTCTTCGACCCGTTGGAGGCATTGCAGCCAGGGGCGCCCATATTGCACCCCGAGGTTGCCACCTATAGGGGCTTGATGAACCAGCTGGGCGGCCCCACCAACGACTATTGTTTCGAGGAACGCAGCAAAGGTGACATCGAGCAGGGTTTCGCTGAGTCGGACCGGATTTTCGAGCATACTTTCACCACACAACTCGTGCACCAAGGCTATTTGGAGCCCCATGCCTGCTTGGTGGACATTGACGAGTCGGGCAAGGTGCAGGTGTGGGCCAACAACAAGTCTCCCTACCTGCTACGCGAGCAGTTGGCTTCGGGAGCAGGCATTCCGGAGTCGGACATCGTGATAGTGCCCTCCAACATCGGGGGCGACTTCGGGGGCAAGGGCGACTTCATGGATGTGCCTCTCTGCTACCAACTGGCCAAGGCGTCGGGACGCCCGGTGAAGATGGTTATGAGCTACCTGGAGGAGCTCTTGGCGGGGAACCCACGTCACCCTTCGGTCATCACGGTCAAGACAGGGATGAAGAACGATGGCACCATGGTGGCCTGCCACGTCTATATGGTGTTCAACAGCGGGGCGTATGGCTCCTTCAGTCCTCGCGTACTGTTACCAGGTGCGCGGCGCGCCGCAGCCAGCTACCGGATTCCCCACGGCAAAGTGGAGATGCACATGGCCTACACCAACGCCATCCCCTGCGGGCACATGAGGGCCCCAGGCGAGGTGCAGGCCGTCTTCGCAGTCGAGTCCCACATCGACATGATTGCCCGTGAGATGGGCCGCGATCCCTACGAACTCAGACTACAGAACGTAGTGCAGGAGGGCGATACGTCGCTGGTCGGCGACGGCTACGCCGAGGTGCGTGGCGAAGAAACACTCCGCGCTGCCGCCGACACTGGCTCTTGGGGACAGCCCATGTCCGACAGTGGCTCCGGCAGCCGGGCTGTAGGGCGTGGGTTCTCTTTCGCCGAGCGTCGCTCTGGGCCCGGCGAAACCACGGCTACGCTGACCCTCGATGCAGACGGACGCATCACCCTGCACACTCCGGTCTGGGACACGGGCACAGGCGCCCAAACGGTCCTCCAGCAAATAATCTCCGAAGAGTTGACAGTGCCTGTCGAGGAAGTAGCACTGGATATCCTCAACACCGACCAGTTGGAGTTCGACACCGGCGTGGGAGGCACTCGCACCACCAACACCTCAGGCGGGGCCACTTACAGGGCTGCCCAAGCGCTCAGGGGCAAGCTCATCGAGATGGCAAGCGGAATGCGCCAGTGGCCTGCAAACGAGGTCGTCCTGAGGGACGGTGCCTTGTCACGAGAGGGCAGCTCCGAGGGCAGCCTCAGCCTACAGGAGGTCGCCGCTCATGCCTTGGCAGAGACAGGCGAGCCACTGACAGGTGAAGTCCACCACAGGGCCGCCGAGTCCGACGTCACCTCCTTCTGCGCTCAAGTGGCCGAGGTGGAGGTGGACACGGAGACGGGCCAGATTGAGGTCACAAGATTCGTCACCGCCCACGATGTGGGGACTGTCCTCAACCCTCTCGCCCACCAAGGTCAGATTGACGGTGCCTTTATGCAAGGCTTCGGCCAAGCCCTTATAGAAGAGATGCAGACCCAGGACGGTCGTGTTTCCACTCTAAGCTTGGGTGACTACAAGCTCCCCACCGAGAACGATATCCCGAACTTGGAGACGATACATGTGAGCCCGGGGCCCTCGGGCCCCATCCCCTACCAAGGCAAGGGCATCGGCGAAGCGCCCATCGGAGGCGTGGCCCCCGCCATCGCCAACGCCATCGAAGACGCCGTGGGCGTCCGCATCACCGACCTCCCCATCACCGCCGAGAAAGTGCTTCGCGCCATGCGGGAAAAACGCACCCCTTAGGAGAAGTCCCTCTTTGACTCAGGTAGATGTAAAGGACTTCGGACCGATCGCTGAGGCCTCGGTAGAGTTGAAGCCGCTCACCGTTTTTATGGGTCCAAACAATTCGGGGAAGTCACATCTGGCTCTTGCGCTCTACTGTCTGTCCCGAACGCTCTCCAGCTTTCCCTCGTCTGAGGTCTTGAGCTTGGGGAGATGGCGTCGCAGGAGTATGTTCTCAGAGGAACTGCTTCAGCAGACGGCAGACGAACTCAAACAAGTGTGGCCGACCGTTAGTTCATTCCCACATGGTTCTATCAAAGTTAGTGACTTGACGGACGGGCTACAGGACGCACTAACAAAGGCCAGTCGTATCCTCGCTGATGGCCTCTCTAGCGACTTCGGAAGCGAATTAGAGAGGTGCTACGGAATCAAGTTAGGCAACCTTGTCCGGGGAACGACGACCCGCGACGGGACTCAGCTAGAAGTGAGACTTTCACAGCCAGCGAGCGGCTTCGTGTGGACCATGCAGGCGTCTCGAGGAATGATGAGCACCAACGCTTGGGATAGGGGCGTCCACGACCGACTCTTTGACTTGGAACGCGATGGGACCGGAATGAGAGAAGCACTCCTCGATCCGGACCATTTCTTGACCTTGGCTCTAAACTTCAACATGCGAAGCGCACTTGAGATTATGACTCCAGCCCACTACATGCCTGCAAATAGGTCTGCCATATTGCAGTGGCACTCGACATTGGCCGGTCTTATTATCGGGCAGGCATCCAGAGCATGGTTGGACCCGATCGAAATTCGCAAGCTTCCGGGGGTAGTCACCGATGCTATTCAGGCGATTCTCATGTGGGAACGCAACAATTCACCCGGCGATGTCTTGGAGAAGGTCATAGGATTCTTGGAAGAAAGCGTACTCCAAGGAACCGTCTCCATGGACACGGCTACCGAATATTCGGAGATATTCTACGAGAACAATATACGCAAATTCTCATTGCATCAGGTCTCTTCAATGGTGTCGGAGATAGCTCCTATCGTCCTGTACCTGAGACACATGGTGCGGAGGGGCCACCTGTTCATCATCGAGGAGCCAGAATCCCACATCGACGCAGCGAACCAGATGAAGCTGGCGCGCGCCATCGCCATGCTGGTGAATGCTGGTGTCTATGTGCTCATCACCACCCATAGCGACTTCTTCGTCAAGCAACTCGATAACCTCCTCCTCGTGTCACAGCTGACCCCACGACGCCGAGCCGCGAGGAAGTATTCGGCAACTGAAGTACTTCAGCCGAGCGACGTAGGGGCCTACATGTTCGAACCTGGTCCAGACGGGTCTACAGTTCGTACTCTGGAAGTGACCGCTGACGGTGGAATACCCGCTGAACCGTTCAGCGATGCCCACACCGACCTTTACGACGAAGCCATAGCACTAGAGCATACTGCGCGGTAACTTGGACGTCCCCGCCAACACCTCCAGTTGTATTTGTGATTCCTGCTCGGAAAATGGCTGCACTCTCGACTTCACCGGCATCGCTCCTCAAGTCCACGTCCTGTCAATGAATTGCCTGAAGCGAATGTTGCGCTTCGACGGCCGGATTTGCGACTGTGCTGTGCTATGGAAGAATGAGGGACGCGTTGCCGCGATCGAACTGAAGGGCGGTCGAACTGCAAACGTCCGTCAGTTGGTGGAACAGTTGCAAGGTGGCCTGAACTTGCTGGATAACCTCACCAAAGGCCAAAGCGTCAGCGAGGTCATGCCGATTCTGCTGTACAGCGGAGACCGTGAAATCGACTCAGCGTTAGCAAAGCGGCGTGTGACATTTCGCGGAGATAAGCGTCGGATAATCATTGGACCTTGCGGTTCGCGGCTGGCTGGTTTTCTTACCGATACACGCCCGAGAAGTGCAAGTCGGCGGCAACGGATACGTCGCCGCCGAAGTTGAAGTCTCCCTACACCCGAAACAGCTTCTCTGCTGTCTTCCCCAGAATCTGCGCTTGCTCCGCCATGGAGATGCCGGATTCGCGGACGGCCCGGAGGCGGGCGGAGTAGAGGTCTTCGGGGTCGCGGACCCAGCGCCATACCACAGCCCAATCGCTGCCGAACATCATGCGGTCTGCGCCGATGGTCCGCACCGCCCGGCGTATGTGGTCTCCACTGCTGTAGGTGGTGTCGAAGTAGACGTTGGGGTTGCGCATGGCCACGATCAGGGCCGACTCGAAGTAGTGGGCGATTCCACGGCCCATCTTGGTGAGGACGATGGGCACGTCGGGATAGCGCCCGGCAATCTCGTCGACATAGATGGGGTCGGCGTGATACATGCGGCCGGGGAACTGAGTCCAGCCCGTGGCAAACAGCACCGGAACGTTGTACTTGGCTACCGTATCCATGATGGGGCGCAGGTCCTCGGCAATCTTGACGGGGTGGATTTCGGTGGTGAAGGGGCCGCCGTGGGACTCGGCGATGCCTCTGAGCCCGTGCTCGCCAATCCACCGGTCGATCTGGGCTGGTGCGTCCGCCCGCAGCGGGACGGGATCATCGGAGATATCAGCGGCCACCGATTCGTCCCAACCGAGATGCATCAGGCCGAAGAGGCGTCCGGGGTGCTTCTTAATGGCCTCAACAGTCTGGGCATTCTTGGAATCAGAGGCGTCGGAGCAGAAGGTGGGCATCACCACTGCCTTGTCCACGCCGTACTGGTCCATGTCGGCGATGATGGCATCCATGTAGTCGACGACCGGGGACGTATGCCTCGTCTCATATATCTCTGGGTAGTTGCGCCGGAAGGCGATCAGATCCTCCACAGTACGCACTTTGTCGCTCAGATCATCATGGGACAAGGGGCCAAAGGGGTGACAATGGGCCTCGATAATCATGGCTCACCTCCGCGATACGTAGTCTCGCACCATCTCCAAAGCAGCGTAAGCGGTCTGCTCCTTGGTGCTCATGCGGTCGCCATCCCACTGGAAGTCTTGGGCCAACTCGTGACCGTCCCGCGTGACCAGCCCGATGTAGAAGAAGCCGAGAGGTCTGTTGGAATGCCCTTGGGCGGGGCCGGTGACCCCAGAGGTGGAGATGCCGATGTCGGTGTCCATCACCTCCCGCACCTTGCGGGCCATGTCCAACACGACCTCGGGACTGACCGAGGTGTGTTGCTGTTGCAGCTCATCGGACACGCCCAGCAGCTTGCGCTTGGAGCCGCCTGAGTAGGCGATGACGCCACCCCAGAAATAGGCGGACGCGCCTGCGGGGGCGCACAGAAGATGGCCCACGTAACCGGCGGTACAGGCTTCGGCCACGGAAATGGTCAGACCTCGCTCGGTAAGCATCTGGGCCACTTCGTTCACGATATCTCGCATCGGGCTATCCTCCTAAAATGGGGCCTCCCAGAATGGGGACTCCTAAGTTTTGGGGCTGCAGGGTGCGAAGCCAGACCTTCCGGCCAGCTAGGCCCTTAGTCTACTCCCAGCCTCTCACTGTGGCGAGCACCTGCCTTGCAGCATCGTAGTTGCGAGCGCCTCCTCGCAGGATGGGAGGCACGACGTAGAAGTGGTGTGCTCCCTCTTTGCGCAGCCGGAAAAGAGTCTCCAACGCGATGTCCACCCCCGGCTCTCCCGCCTCCAAGCGTTCTCGCATCCGTGGAGGGATTGTGCTAAACATCACGCCACCCTGCTCAAGCACCTGCACACCCCAGAACACCGGCTGTTCCAGCGCCCCACCCGCGATGGATGCATAAGAGCCGTGGAAGGTCATCACCTCTTCGGGACTGAAGACCGGTTGGGTGATAAAGAAGTGGGCGCCGGCCTGCGCCTTGCGGTGGGCCAGCTTGGCCTCGGCCTCAATTCCCTTGTCGAGGTCGATGGTGGCGCCGATGCAGAAGTCCGTAGGGCGCGCCAGCGACGAGCCTCGAAAGTCGACGCCTTCGTTCATTCCGCTGATGGACTCGATCAGCTCGGTGGCAGTGAAATCGTTGACTGACGACATGCCCTCGCGGTCCCGAGGGCTGAGCGGGTCCCCCGCCAGAACGACGACGTTCTGCATTCCGAGAGTCTCCGCTCCAAGCAGATGGCTCTGCAAGGCCAGCTTGTTCATATCGCGCGGGCTAAGGTTGAAGCAGACGTCGGCGCCCGTCTCGGTACTGATGGCGTGGGCCAACGCAGCGGAGTCGATTCGGACGGCACGCCCTGGGTTGTATGCCACGCAAATGAAGTCGGCATCTATGCCTCGGGCCTCGGCTGCAGCCGAGGCCCCGCCTCCTCGCGGAGGTGAAAAGTCGCAGAGGAATACGGGGCGGTTACCTGCTTCCAACAGACGCTCGGTGACCTTCAACGGTGACCTGCGTTCAACTCAGACAGTAAGTGGAGGGTGGGCACAGTGCTATTTCTCGCGGAACGCGCCCCGTATTGTGTCATCCGGGAAGAGGCTCGGCACCTCGCCAGTGGCGGCGTAGTTGTACAGTGCCGCCTTGTATATGCCGTCCATCGCCGCGAAGACCAGCGCTACACCGGCGGCGAGCACCACGCCAATCCCGATCGCCGTCACAATACCTACCGTACCGAGAGGCGACAGAACCAGGAAGAGCAGCGCGATGATCCCAGCGGCGATGAGGAAGGCTAAGATCGCTGCTATGCCCAAGCCGAAGCTGCCTGCTACCTGCTCGCCCCAGGTGCGTCGAATCATCGAGAGCGAAGTCTTGAACGCGTCCCCGAGCGAACGGTGCTCGATCACGATTAACGGCACGACAAAATAGGTGATGAGCGTCCACGCAGCCCCGATAATCGAGATGACTATCTGACTGACGATGCCTAGGACACCGCCGCGGTCACGCGCTTGACCGGACAGGATGTTCAGGATCAGCCCGACTGTCCCAGCGATGACGGCCCACATGAAGATGGTCACCACGCGGTGCCATGCTCCAGCCAAACCGGAGCCGATGTTGGGGTCACCCCCGGCCAGTCTCTCATGTGCGGCATACACCAGCGCGCTGTTGAAAAAGATGATGACGAATGAGGTGAGGATGTAGAAAGCCAAAGCAATAAGAATATCGCCAACACCAATGGTGCCGGCCCCAATCCGGTCCAGAGCGCCGATCCCGATCCCAACTCCCGCCAAAGCCAACACCATAACGACCACGCCGATTGAGGAAAAGACGGGAAACAGGACGAGTTCCTTGTCAACGGCGAGGACATGGAGGCACAGTTTGGCGAGCCGGAAACTCCTGCCAATCGTCTGAAACATCCCTACCTCCAGTCGCGTGCCGAGGCGTCCCGAATCGCTGATCTGCCTCTGCAATGCGCATTGTAACTCACATGAAACTCCCACTACCCTTCCCAACATCTAGGTTGCGATGGATTTCGATGCTGCCCCAGCACGCAGTCGAAGGTTGGGATGCTGCTGGAGCAAGGCGTCTCGCTCGTGTCCCCGCCCTTCGACTACGTACGAGGACGCTACCCGCGCGCCTCGTACTCCGCTCAGGGCGAACGGATGGGGGGCCGGGCTTCCATGGACAGTTGGGGATTCGTGCCTATTTTTATGGATATCCTCCATGGTTCTGTGAGGGGCACGCATCAGGATGGGAATGGGTCACGCTCTAGGGGCGCGCGAACTCGCCTTCCAGTCCGGGCCGTGGATTCCCGCCTCCGCGGGAATGACAGAACGGCCGCTTTTTATGCCAGTGACCGAGGGATGAGCGGGATGCCTCGGGGGAGGCGTGTCTGGCGGAGACTGGGGTGTGCTAGAATGCCTCTGCACAAATTATCACTACTGAGTGTGGAGGAAGCACATGGCTGCCAAACCCGTGGATGTAACCGTCTGGTATGACTACACTTGACCCTTCTGCTATGTCGGCCTGGCTAGGCTCGACAAGGTAGCCGAGGAGATACCCCTCAACGTCGACAGGAAGTCCTACTTCCTGCGTCCCGACCAGCCACCCGAAGGGGCACCACGTCGGATGTTCGACGGCGAGACCGAGACTGACTTGGCCCCCGCCATGCAGGAGCGGGCCCGTGGCGTCGGTCTGACGATGCGTCGGCCTCCGATCGCACCCAATACTTCTCTCGTATTCCAAGCCACGCTCTACGCCAAGGAGAAGGGTCTGGATGGCGAGTTTCACCATGCGGCCGCCAAGGCCTACTGGGAGACTGGCGTCAACCTAGGTGAGATGGCAGTGCTGCAGAAGGTGGCCCAAGAGGTGGGCTTGGACTGGACCGAGCTGGAAGGCCGGTTGCAGTCGGGCCACTACCAACAGCAGGTCTTGGACGAGCACGCCGATGCCAAGGCGCGAGATGTGGGCGTAGTACCCACCTACGTCGTCGAAGGCGAGTACCTGAAGGGCGACGTGAGCTTGGAAGACCTACAGGCAGCCATCCGCAAAGCCTCGGCCTAGGTCCCAGTTGCAACTAGCTGGCCATGACTAAGGGGTAGCCCATCGCGTGGCACTGGCAGCGTCCGGGATGCGCGCTTACGAACTCGTAGGCCGAGGTCGCTGCTAATGCCCCTTGGGCTGCTGCCGTAATGGTCTGCTTCAGGTTTCCTGACGCATCGGTGAGGTCTCCAGCCGCGAATACGCCTTCAACGCTGGTGCGCATCAGCTTGTCGACCACGATCTCGCCCTGATCGTTCAGGACAACGCCCATGTCCTGCCCCAGCCTGCTCCTAGGGTCGGCACCTATCTCCACAAACAGGCCGTCCAGCTTCAGGTGATGAGAGCCGCCGAACGGTCGATTGAGGGTCACCCCCTCCAACCCGCCTTCGCCCTTCAAGTCCGTGACCTGGGTACTCAGCAGTACTTCTACGTTGGCTGTGTCCTCCAGCATGCGCAATGTGATGGGCTCTGGCCTGTGAAGACGGTCGCCACGGTAGACCAGATACACTTTATCGGCGTAGCGGGCCAGCAAAATCGCGCCTTCGACAGCGGCGTTGCCGCCACCGACGACGGCGGCTACCTTGCCACGATACAGGGGCGCATCGCACACCGAGCAGTAAGAGACACCCCTGCCGGTCCACTCCTCCTCCATTGACAGGCCTAGCTTACGCCGCTCGCGGCCCACTGCGAGGATCACTGACCTTCCCCGGTATGCTGCCTCCTCAGTTTGGGCCTCGAAGCACCCCGGCACGCGTGTGAGGGTCTCGACTTTTTCGTCGATTATCTCCACACCATAGGCTTCCACCTGCTCACGCATCTTCAACATCAGGTCGAATCCGTCGATGGAGGGGAAGCCGGGGTAGTTCTCGATTGCACCACCTATGGCCGTCTCGCCACCAAACCTGTCGCCGAAGACCACCGACTTCATCTGATATCTAGCTGCGTATAGGCCGGCGCTGAATCCCGCCGCTCCTTGGCCAACTATTAGCACGTCGTAAAGGGGCCCTTGCCCGTCCATCCCATTAACTCCTTGATTGACGCCTTACCTATGTCCTACCTGAATAGGGCCTACCTATATTGTACTCCCGGAAGATTGCGGGGCAGTCAAACATAAATCCCCCAACTTGTCGGAACCGACAGGCTGGGGGATTAAGTTGTCAGGGGCCACGAATATGAATGGGCTAGGAGAGGGCTGGGAGTACCTTCTCCCCGAACAAACGGATCGACTTTTCGACCTGCTCCGTGGGAATTTCGGCGAAGCGGTGTCGTCCGCAGAAAACGTCGAAACCGATTTTCGCGTGCTGCTCCTGTAGCCGACGGGCGACGGTTTCGGGGCTGCCTACATGGGCTAGACCGTTGTCCAGCCAGAAATCGATGCCGGTGCTCATGCCCTCGAACACCCGTACGATTTCCTTGTCGGTGGGGGTGCCTTCGACGCCGCGGTAGCCGACCCGGGTGGCCTGCACACGCTCGATACCGTAAGAGTAGGCCTGAACGATGTGCGGGGCTGCCTCAGCGATGGCCTGCTCGTCGGTCTCGGCCACATGGATGGCCCGGGTGAGGAAAGTGCGCGGCATGTCCGACTTATGGCCTGCTTCTTTCCAGCAGCGACGCCAGTAGTCGAACTTGTCGGCGATCACCGAGTCGATGTCCAAGTTCTGGGACACGTCGTAGTTACGCTTGGCTGCGTACTCGAAGGAAGTGGGGCTGTGGCAGGCGAACCAGATGGGGGGCTTTGGCTTCTGGTAGGGCTTGGGTACAGGGATGGCCTCATCGAACTTCCAGTACTTGCCCTCGTGGGAGACCGTCTCTTGGGTCCAAGCCTGCTCGATGACTTCCAAGGCCTCTTCCGACATGGCGCGCCGCTCTTCAAAGGGGATGTTCCAGCGCATGAACTCGTGGGACAACACGCCCAGACCAGCCCCGAACTCCAAGCGCCCGCGGGACAGTTGGTCCAACGTAGCGGCGTCTTGGGCCAGCCTCATGGGGTTGTAGAAGGGCAACTGGAAAATCATGGCCCCGAACCGGATGGTCTTGGTCTGCTGCGCCAACGCCGACAGATAAACTGCAGGCGAGGTGCACTGGCCTATGTTGTTGCCCTGATGCTCAATGATGAAGTGGTACTTGTGACCCACTTCCTCGGCAAGCTTGACCTCTCGCATGTGCTGGTCGTAGGCATCCACCGCCTCAGGCACATTGGCAATCATGTTCCATTGGAACAGGTCATAGGTGCCGAAATCTGCCATTGCCATAGATCACCTCCCGTTATAAGCCGTTATGGAAAATGGGTGCATCAACAAAGACCGCAGCTTTGTGGGTGAGGCCCAACTACGTTCTGGAGTCGATCAGCCCGGCGATTCGAAGGCGAGGGTGGCGTAGCGCATCCAGATGCCGCCACGGGGTTCGGCCAAGGGGCCGTTGCCCACGAGGCAGGCGATGACGTGCTTGTCGCCTGAAGCGGCGCTGCCGCTGACTTCCACGCGCTGTGGAGCGTTGATGCCTACGACTACGCCTGTGGTGCGGTCAATTTCGCCGTTGACCCATACCTCGCCGTAGTTGTCCACGTTGGTCTCGAACCAGACGCGCATACCCGCGAGGGACACCCCGTCGACCACTGCGGGAACTTCTACGTTGATTCGATACCAAGCGAAGGTGAAGCCGGTTGAGATGCTGTGACGGATGTTGTCCCATACCTGCCAGCCGGAATCATCATAGTCCGGTAGCCTCGCCGCGGTGCCCTCCAACTGGGCTGTCAGGCCCTCGTTGGCCTCGCCAGGCACCAACCCTGGGGCCATTCGCCACTGGCCATTCACCTTGGCCCGGTCTTCAGCTTTATTCAGGTCCAGTGCAATTCTGGGCATACAGCACCCGCCTTGTTCTTATGGGTAAAATAGCTCGCCCTCGAGTGGGTGCATTATACACGCCAGCCGCCTTGAGGGAGAACCTAACGGCCTAGAGCAGGTGGATAGTCGAAAGGGCTAGGCCTAGAGCAGCAGAGGCAACTGCCCTCGGAGGGGCTCCGACTTTTTAGAACGCGGAACGGCCTCCGCGGTCGGCCCGACGTGTGCAGTGGTTGGCTCTGCGTGTGTCACGGGCGGCTCTTCGTGTGCAGCGGTCGGCTCTTCATCTGGCGCAAGCGGGTCTACATATGAGTAGCTGAACCGGTCGATGGGTGTCCCGCACTTCTTGGCGAGCAGGGTGTGCCCCACTGGGACACGATTGGCCCGCTGTATTACGTGGTTTTCGCAGTTCGGGCACGTATATGTGTGAAGAGGGGCCAAAGCAGGATACCGAGGGACACATCGCTCAGGCTTGGCACCGACCTCGACAGCCCACTGCTTCCATACCCCGCTATGCCCCGCCTTGAGACCAGCCATGACATGGGCGAACTCATGGCGCAGCGTGTCCTGCATCTCATCGTGCGACAGATACGTTGACAGGCGAATATGAAACCGACGACTGCCACGTCGTTGCCGTGTGTCGCCAAGCGTTCTCTTTATCGATGGCGTCACCTCCAAATCTATCCGCTTCTTGGAGTTGTGCTCGGCCATCAACTGTCGCAGCAGCGCCTTGGCGTCCTCAGTAGTGAATGCCATCCCCTTCATCGCACCTCACCCACTGCCATGGATGCTATTCGTTGGCGGGCCGTCGAAGGGCCGTTGGAGGGCCCCAAGCTCACGATATGACGTCCATCCTCATATAGGGGCGCAGGACTTCCGGTACTGTGATTGTGCCGTCACTCTGCTGGTAATTTTCCAGGATGGCGATAATGAGGCGTGGCAGAGCTAGGCCTGACCCGTTGAGGGTGTGGGCGAAGACAGGACGGCCGCCGGAGTCCGTGCGACACCGAACATTGGCCCGCCTTGCTTGGAAGTCGACACAGTTGGAGCATGAGCTGACCTCCAGCCACTCTTGGCAGCCAGCGGCCCACAGCTCGATGTCGTAGGACTTGGCTGAGGCAAAGCCCAACTCGCCGGTACACAGTTGCAACACGCGGTAGGGAAGACCCAGTTGGCGGCACAGGTTTTCGGCGTCGCCACGCAGTGACTCCAACTCGTCGTCGGAGTGCTCGGGTGCCACGAACTTGTACATCTCCACCTTGTCGAACTGGTGCACCCGCTTGATGCCCCGAGTGTCGCGCCCTGCTGCCGCCTTCTCGCGACGAAAGCAGGGGGTATAGGCCGCGTAGTACAGGGGCAGCGATTCGTGGGGCAGGACCTCATCGGCGTGCAGGCTGGTGAGGGGCACTTCGGCAGTGGGGACCAACCACAGGTCATCTTCGTCATCGCGGTACAGGTTGTCGCCGAACTTGGGCAGGTTGCCCGAAGCCAGCATGGTGGACTGCTTCACCAAGGCTGGCACGTGCATTTCTTGGTATCCGCGATCGGTGTGCACGTCCAACATCCAGTTGATCAGTGCCCGCTCCAGACGCGCACCGGCCCCTCTGAGGGTGAAGAAGCGGGAGCCAGACAGCTTGACGCCACGTTGGAAGTCGATGATGCCGAGCTTCTCGCCGATGTCCCAGTGGGGCAGAGGCTCGAAGTCGAAGCTGGGAGGCTCGCCCCAAGTGCTGATTACAACGTTATCGTCTTCGCCCGCCCCCAAGGGAACGTCAGGCAATGCCAGGTTGGGCAGCGACAACAACTGCTCCTCCAACGAGGCTTCCAAGTCCTTGACCTGCTGTTCCAACTCGCGGATGCGCTCTCCGACCTGGCGCATCTCCTCGATGAGCTCCGGGGGCCTCTCGGCAGCGCGCCCGAGCTCGCGGCTTACTGCATTCCTACGCCCGCGCAGCTCGTCTCCTTCATGGATCAGCTGGCGCCTATGTTCGTCCAACGCCAACAACACGTCGATGGGGGCCTCCTCGCCGCGGCGCAATAGTGCCTCGCGCACCATATCGGGTTCCTGGCGTATCAACTCGATGGAAAGCATTCGGCTTACCTCAAAATGCTCGGCCTGTGGGCCTACTCTCTGCTTCGCATTTGGGGGAACAATAGGACGTCGCGGATGCTGCTCTGGCCGGTGAGGAGCATGACGAGGCGGTCGATGCCCATGCCTAGGCCGCCGGTGGGGGGCATTCCGTGCTCTACGGCGAGGAGAAAGTCGTGGTCGGTACGTTCGACTTCTTCATCGCGGTAGTCGCGGCGTTGGCGCTCCTGGTCCTCGAACCTCTCCCGCTGAATGTCGGGGTCGTTGAGTTCGGAGTAGGAGTTGGCCACCTCCATGCCACCTATGAACCCCTCGAACCGCTCCACATAGCCGGGCAGGTCAGGCTTGCCCTTGGCCAAGGGGGACATCTCTTCGGGGTAGTCGAGGAGGAAGGTGGGTTGCACCAAGTGGGGCTCCACAAAAGTAGAGAGTGCCTTGTCGATGAGACGGCCGCGGCTCTCGCTGCCTTCGCTGCGGACTCCCATCTGTCGCAGACGGGCCGCCATGCTCTCACCCGTCGCGTGGTCCTCGATGTTGATGCCGCTACGGGCGGTCAATTCCTCGCGCAGGGAGAGACGACGCCAAGGCGGGGCCAAATCAATTTGGCGATCGCCGACAGTGACAGCAGTAGTGCCCAAGACTTCAATGGCCACTTGGGAGACCATGTCTTCGACCATGCTCATTACATGGTTGTAGTCGGCATAGGCCTCGTAGCTCTCCAGCAGGGTGAATTCGGGGTTGTGATCTTGATCTACTCCTTCATTGCGGAAGACACGGCCCAACTCGTAGACCTTGTCGAATCCGCCAACGATGAGCCGCTTGAGGTAGAGCTCGGTGGCGATGCGAAGGTAGAGGCCTTGGTCGAGCGCGTTATGGTGAGTTGCAAAGGGTCGCGCCATCGCCCCAGCGGCCACGGGCACCAGCACCGGGGTGTCGACCTCGATGAACCCACGAGCGTCCAGAAAGCGACGGATGCCGTTGATGATGCGGCTGCGCATCAGGAAGACATCCATCACGTCGGGGTCGGAGATGAGGTCGAGGTAACGCTGACGGTAACGCTGCTCCACATCGCGCAGGCCATGGAACTTTTCGGGTAGGGGTCTCATGGCCTTACACAGCAGGGCGAACTCGGTAACTTCGACGGTGATCTCACCTGTGTTGGTGCGAAACAGAGGACCACTGACGCCAATAAAATCGCCCATATCCAGAGAGCGTATCAGTTGGAAGCTGTCGCCCAACACATCTCGTCGGAGATGGGCCTGCACCTTTCCGGTGCCGTCGCGCAGGTCGAGGAAGGCGGCCCGTCCCATGGACCGCAGGGAGACGATTCGACCTGCTACTGAAACAGGCCCCGTACGACCAGCCTCTGAAAGGGTAGTAGCGCTGGTGGAGGTTTCTTCTTGTTCGAGGAAATAGGCGATGGCTTGGGCCGCGTTATGGGTGCGGTGGTAACGTGGCGGATAGGGGTCAATCCCCAACTCTCTTAGGCGCTCCAGCTTCTCCCGCCGTGCCTGGAGGAGGGACTCCCCTCTAACCATAGGATGCTCCAGACGGTCTCAGGATATGCTCAGGACTTTCAACTGTATTTGACCAGCCGGGACCGCGACATCGGCTACGTCACCGGCACGCTTCCCAAGGAGCGCCTTGCCGATAGGAGACACGTTTGATATGGAGCCTTGGGAAGGATCTGCCTCGGCGCTGCCAATAATCTTGTACTTGGACTTACGCCCGCGGCTGTCTTCCACCTGAACGGTAGATCCGATATGCACAACATCCGAAGAGGTATCCTTCTCGATGATGCGGGCATTGCGGATAAGGGAGTCGAGGGTCAGGATACGCCCTTCAATGTAGGCTTGGTCGTTCTTGGCCTCTTCGTACTCAGCGTTGTCTACCGTGCCGCCCATCTCTTTGGCGCGCTGGATGCGTTCTGCCACATCATGGCGTCGCACGGTGAAGAGGTGGTCCCGCTCTTCCGTCAGCCTTTCGAGGCCCTCCTTGGTGAGGTAGGCAGGCTGGGTCATGTCATCCCCCTGGTAACAAGAAAAAGACCGAATCCTCGCCCACCATCGCGAGGCCGGTCGCAAGCCAATATACTGCAACCGCCATATTATTGTAAAGCAGATTTGGCTGCGCCTTGAGACCTACCCTGGCTAGGGCAGGGGCTAAAGGTTGACAGATAGTACGCCTGTCGGTATCTTGCGGTGTGCCATTTACCTGCTTCGGGGTGGGCTTTTGCCTGCCGGGGGGGCTTTATGGAAAGCATCAACGACTGTATTACGGTTAACAACTTGTGGAAAGTGTTCGGCTCCGACCCTGAAAGAGTGACCACGCCCGAGTGGCATGACAAGTCACGGAGCGAGGTGCAGGAGGAGACCGGCTGCGTTGTCGCCCTCAAGGACGTCAACTTCTCCGTGCCTGAAGGGGACATCTTTGTGGTCATGGGATTGTCGGGGAGTGGCAAGTCCACTCTCATACGGTGCCTTATACGCCTCATCGAACCCACGCACGGTGAGATTTTCATAGACGATGAGGATGTCCTAGCCTGCAACGACAACCAGCTGACCCAGTTGCGGCGCACCAAGGTGGCCATGGTCTTCCAGCGCTTCGGCCTCTTCCCCCACCGTACCGTGATGGATAACACCGTCTGGGGTATGGAGTTGCGGGGCACTTCCAGAGAAGAGCAGGTAGACACGGCACAGAAGGTGCTGGAAATGGTGGGGCTGCAGGGCTGGGAGAACAACTACCCCCGGGAGCTAAGTGGTGGCATGCAGCAGAGGGTCGGCTTAGCCCGCGCCCTAGCTGTCGACCCTCAGATTCTGCTTCTGGACGAGCCTTTCAGTGCCTTGGACCCCCTCATACGCCGCACCATGCAGGACGAACTCCTCAAGATTCAGACGGAACTCCACAAGACCATGGTGTTCATCACCCACGACCTGAACGAGGCTCTGAAGATAGGCAACCGTATCGTCATCATGAGGGACGGGGAAATCGTTCAGTCGGGCACCCCCGAACAGATCGTCATGGAGCCCAGCGATGACTACGTGACCGAATTCGTGCGGGACGTTCGTAAGGAATCGGTGCTCAAGGCAAAAAATGTCATGAAGGACTCCCTTTCCAATGGCATCAACGGCGAGGGCCCATCATGCACGACGGAAACTCTGCTTGAAGAGCTGATACCCTTGCTGATGGAACATCAGAAGCCAATCCAAGTGCTAGACCACCAAGACGAATTGGTGGGGGAGGTGCACCGCGACGACGTTATACTGGCTATGGCCCATTAAGGCTAGCCTTCTCAGTCTGTCCGATTTTCGAACTATCCAAATCGATCTATCTATATCTATCTGAAAGGAACTTCTAATGTTCAAGAGTGCCCTTAAAATCAACCCTTTCCTGCTGATGGGAAGCTTGATGGTGGTGGTGCTGCTCATGGTGGCAGCATGCGGTGGCGATGCAGAGCCCGCACCGGCCATGGATGAAGCGGCCCTCAGCAACCTGCAGAAGTCCATTGACGAGTTGGCTATGGCGCAGCCGGAAGGCATCACCGCCGACCAGGTCGAAACCATCGTCAGCGACGCCATAGCCAGCGCCGAGACACCTGAGGGGATTAGCGCTGCTCAGGTACAGTCCATCGTTAGCGACGCTATCTCCGCTATGGATACACCCGAAGGGCTGACCGCCGAGCAAGCGCAGGCCATCCTCGGAAGCGCCATCGCGGCAATCGATACCCCCGAAAGCCTTTCGGCTGAGGATGTACAAGGCATCATAGCCATGGTCATGGGCGGCCAGGACGAGGGCCTGACGGCAATGCAGGTCCAGGAGATAGTGGATAACGCCCTGATGGCTGCTCAGGACCCTGATGCCCTCACAGCGATGAAGGTGCAGGAGATAGTCGGCATGGCCCTAGCCGACGCTGCTAAGGCCGAAGCCGAAGCCGCCATGATGATGGAGGATAAAGGCACCATCGTCTTCGCCGACCTCAACTGGGGCACCGCCCAGATACAGAGTGCTATTGCAAAGTACATTACGGAACACGGCTACGGATACACGGTCGGCGGAGAGTTCGGCGCCACCATACCCCTGTTCCAAGGCCTGTTGGGTGGCGACATCGACGTCACGATGGAGATATGGCTGCCCAACCAAAACAATGTTTGGCTGCCGGCCTTGGATGATGGCGAAGTGATTCCGGTGGGCAATAGCTTGAACGAGCAATGGCAGAGCGCCTTCGTGATACCTACGTACCTAGCTGAAGCCAACCCGGACCTTCGCAGCGTGGAGGACATCCGTACCCACATGGACCTGTTCGACCAAGAGGGTGGGAAAGTGGTCATGTGGACTTGTCCTGGTAGCTGGGCCTGCCATGCGGTCAACGCTAGCCAGGTAGCGGCGTACGGACTAGACGATATCGTTACGCTCAAGCCTGCTGAGGGAGGCCCATTGTTCGCCTCACTGTTCGGGGCGTACGAGCAGGATAAGCCTTGGCTTGGATATATGTGGGGTCCCTCTCTTCCTGCCAACACGTTGGACCTGAGCCGGCTTGAAGAACCGCCCTGCAATGCGGGTCAGGACTTTGGAGATGGATGCCCCTACGGGGTGGGCCCGGTAAGAATTGCTGTTCACCCTACGATGGTGCAACGAGCACCGGAAGTCATCGAGATGCTCCGACTATGGTCTTTCACTGACGCGCAGATCGGAGAAGCCCTCTCGTATAGGTCCCAGACCGATGCCAGCTTCGAAGAAACTGCCTATTGGTTCTTGACGGAAAAAGAAGACATATGGACCGAATGGGTCCCCAGGGACGTAGCTGATCGGGTCAAGGCTGCGCTCGCCGCGCAGATGGCCGCGATGTCTGGCTAGCCCAACAGCACTCAGAATACCCAGACAGAAGAGCCGGGAGGATCCTCCCGGCTCTTTCTCATTCTTGCCAGTATCGTCAAAAGCAACGAGCACTATGATTGAACACTATTTCCCCCCTCACCCTCTCCCACCGGGGAAGAAGGGATGTTCTCGGGCGGACTCCGAGGGGTTACGCAAAGGCCTCCCGCGACGGGAATTGTCCATGGCCTTGTGAAGGCCCGCATGAATACGCAAACCCAAGTGTATGGGTGAAGGAGCGTCTCGACCTCTCCGTTCGTGCTGAGCGGAGTACCGCGCAGTCGAACGACGGGATGCCCGGGAGCAAGGCGTCTCGATCACCAGGGCGCCCTTCGACTCCTTACACGAGGCGCTACCCACGCTCCTTCGCACGCCGCTCAGGACAAACTGGGGAACGCTTGGCGTCAGGGCGCCATATCAAGCGTCGAAGATTTCGTTCACGGTGCAACTTGAAGCCAGACACCTCAAATTCACCGCCGTCACATCATGAGCAAGGCTTGATGACGAGTGTTGCCAAGCATGTCTCGCACCAATTCCCCATACGCTCCATGGATCTCGGTCGCAACAAGTCGCCAGCGGACCGGAGCTCCGGTCCGCTGGCCCGGTCCTGTGGTCACCACGACGAGCTCTGCCTACCCTTGGGTGGCTTTGGCTTGCTCGCGTGCTATCCCCTGAGTGACTCGGTCGATGATGATGGCCAAGAACACTATTGCGATGCCGGCAACCAAGCTGTCACCCACGTCAAGTCCTCCGATGGCCTTGAGCACGTCCTCTCCCAATCCGCCTGCTGACACCATGGACGCAATCACGACCATGGCCAGAGCCATCATAGTTGTTTGGTTAATTCCTGCCATGATGGTCGGCAGAGCCAAGGGCAATTGCACCTTTAGTAGAAGCTGGCTGGGGTTTGCTCCGAAAGCGCGAGCTGCCTCAACCGTCTCTGGCGGCACTTGCCGTATGCCTAGGTTGGTGAGCCTGATAGCTGGAGGGATCGCATAGATAATGGTGGCCATGACCGCTGGTGGATTGCCCAACCCAAAGAAGAAGATGGCCGGCACGAGATACACGAAAATCGGCATGGTCTGCATGCCGTCGAGGACAGGCCGCATGACAGCATCCACCCTGTCACTGCGAGCTCCCATTATTCCCAGCGGTATCGCTATGCCCACGGAGATGACTACAGACGTTACCATCAGAGCCATCGTCTCCATGGAGCTTGGCCAGAGACCGCTAAGGCCAATCACCAAAAGCGCAATAGCGGTGAATATACTCACTGGAAGCCCAGCCAAGCGCAGCGCTATCAGGGCCACGGCGAGGATGAGGACCGGCCACGGTATCCAGAGGAGGATCTTCTTGATCCACAAGATCGCGTTCTCAATGCCTTCGCTTATCGGGTCGAAGATGAAGGCTCCTTTTCGAGTCACCCAATCCGTGGCAGTATCTACACCATCGGCGATAGGCTGCCCCAAGAAGACATCCCTGCTGAGCTCTGACGTGGTGCCGTCATTTGCGATAAAGACGGACGTTTTATGGGCCAGCTTGGGAAAGGCCATGTCGCTGCCAACCGTCTGAAGCAATATGGCCCCTAGGACAACCATGGCGAGAGCCAATATAGTCGCTTTGTGCCATCCAGTCAGCTTCATGGTGACGGGCTTGCCAAGACGTGGAATATCCACTTGCCTCTCCTTGGTACGAGGTCGAGTTAGTCTAGCCGCCGTCCCGGCGCTCCAGCCATTTCTGCGGACACGTCAACCAGCGAAAGCGACGCGCCGAGGCTTAAATGGCCGCACTCCCATGTGTGCCGGGTGGTGCAAGCCATTGTCATACGCATACGGGTTGGAGGCAAGGCCGCGGTGGGTTAGAGGTCCAGCGTCGACAGCTCGTCGGCGAATATGAGGCTGCCGTCGTAGATGGCCTTGATGTCGCCGATGCCCTTCTCCATGGGGCCGTGGGTCGCTAGGTGGGGCCCGATGTGGACTACCGCCAGCCGCTTCACCCCTGCCTCTTGGGCCATGCGGGCGGCCCCGGTGGTGCCGCACTGCCCCTCGGCCTCGCCGTTCTGGAGCATCACCTCTTGGTCGTCCCAGCACATGCACAACATGAGGTCGGCACCGCGGGCCAAGTCCACTACCGACGCGCAGGGCTGGGTGTCGCCGGTGAAGACGATGCTGCCGTGGGAGGTGTCCAGCCGGTAGGCGAGAGAGTCGAGGTATGGTTGCACATGCTCGGCAGGGGCGGCAGTCATCTGCCAGTCGGGGCCGGAGCAGACGTGGCCGGGGCCGATGTCGCGGGCCAGCACGTCGGGAGGCTTACGGGGCAGGGTGCCACCGCGGTTGACGTACACCCGCTGGCTGAGGGGGTGGTTCACCCTAGCCTTCCAGTCGTGGGAGAAGGCCCCGTCTTCGCCCCCTTCTTTCCCGAGAACCCGCTCGGTGACGGTCTCGGTGAGGGTTGGCCCGAAGACCTGCAGCCGGTTCTCCTTGCCGATACTCTGGTCCCAGCGACACAGCAGGAAACAGGGGTAGTCGATGTCGTGGTCGAAGTGGTGGTGAGTAAAGAACAGGTGGTCGATGTTGGTCGGCCAGAGTCCCGCTTTGACCAGCTTGTGAGTGGCAGCAGGGCCGCAGTCCACCATCAAGTACTGCCCGTCCAGTTCCACCACGTAGGACGAGCCGAACCGGGTAGGTGTGGGCGTGGGGGTGCCAGCGCCGAGGATGTGCACTGTTGCCATGGATAGCCTCCCTATTGCTATAAGGTTTGCCTAGAGTACCCCAGCCATCCCACTGGCTGGCGCGCCGCCACCATGACATTTTCCCGTTGACGGAATCTCGCCTTCCCCGGTACCCTGAGTACAGACCGCCCAAGCGGGATCGCGCAACCCGCCGATACGCGGCCTGGGTGCTATTGTGCCCAAGACAACGTGCCCAAAGGAGAAGGATCAAAACCCAGTCCCGTGAGGAGGTGCGCGGAACGCGAGTTTTTCCCGCATTTGCGTCCGTAGCTAAATCGTATCTGACGTGAAGCCCTGATGACGAGAAATACGAGTGTTTTCAGATACAAAAACTTGTTCCCAGATACAACCAGCCTCGCCGCCCAGCTACGGAAAACGAGGCAAGAGACGAGGAAAAGAGAGTAAAACACGAGGAAAATACGAGATTCTCTCGCCGCCAATCATGACTGACTGCCATAGGAAAATTGCCCCTGTGCAATGGACCTGGCTCAGACTGAAGCCTGTGTCAACTCCCTAGCTAGCGCTATGAGGGCCTCATCAGCACCGCGTGGCCCGATGAGGGACAGGCCCACGGGGGCTCCGTGCACCTCGCCAACAGGCAGGTTGATCTGGGGGGAGCCTGAGTTGCCAGCGGTGGTGGTGAGCTGGCTGTTGCGGCCCTGCAGTGCGGCGCGTTCTTGTTGACCGCCCCCAAGTAGCGGGGCCGGTCCGACAGCGGTGGGCAGGCATATGAAAGCGTCATCGCCGAGCAGCCCGCTCACCCGTGTTCTTATATCTTCCCTGAAACGCTGGGCTTCCTGGACCTGCTCGTCGGTGAAGGAGCGTCCCATGGTGTAGCGTTCGGCCACGTTGAATGCGAACCGTGGGTTGACGCGGTCAATCCATTCGTCCACCGATGCCCATGCCTGACGGCCCTGCAATACTAGCTGACGCTGGGCCCAGTCGGCGAGGCCGGTGGGGGAGATACGTTCGTTCTGCACGTTGCCGATGAGAGCCGATACCGCGGCCACATGGGGTTGGAGGGCTTCTACGGTGGCTGGGTCGGCAAGTTCGAAGGCGTCTTGGGCTAGGATAAGACGCCGTGGTCGCATGTCAGTCCTAGAGGAGTGTTGTAGCAAGACGGAGCCGATGCGGGCAAAGAGATCGATGTCGCGGGTGAACCAGCCGATGGTGTCGTAGCTGGGGGCTTGAATTAGGATACCGTCAAGCGGAATGCGGTCATGGGTGGGGCGCAGACCATAAAGGCCGCAGAAGGCAGAGGGGATGCGCACCGAGCCTCCGGTGTCGGAACCTAGGGCGAAGTCGACCAGCCCACCTGCGACGGCAGAGGCCGAGCCGCTGGAGGAGCCTCCGGGTACACGATTGGGAGCGCTTGTGTTGGTGGGGGTGCCGTAGTGGGCGTTTTCGCCGAAGATGCCCCGGGTCAGTTCGTCGGTGTGGGTCTTGCCCACCATGGTGGCGCCCGCATCCACCAGAGTCTGCACCACCCAAGCGGTGCGCTCGGCCGGGGGATGCGTCGCCTTCCAGTCGGGGTTTCCCCCTCCCGTGACGTGGCCCGCTATGTCGAAGATATCCTTGGCGGCAAAGGCGAGGCCACTCAGAGGGCCGGTAGGGTTGCCGGGCAGGTATGCTTCGGTGTCGGTGCAGAAGGCATTGAGATGGTCGTTGGCGATTCGTTGGGGAGTTGTCATGGTGCCACCATCATGCCCGCCCAGCATGATGAAATCAAGGTGCGACGCCGCCCGGCGCGTGCCGACGAAAGGGCGAAGGTCTAGTTGATGGGTGGCGGTAGCGGGAGTCCCCCGGTTGGGGTGCCATGGGGGGCGTTCTTGCTGTTGGCGGGCAAGTCGTCAGGCCATCGATCGGTTAGGAGGGGGTGGTGCGCTTGGCGGGACTTGAACCCACGGCCTCAGCCTTCGCAGGGCTGCGCTCTATCCAACTGAGCTACAAGCGCGTACTGACCGGACCTGCCGAGGGCGGGGCCGGTGGTGCCGAGGGCGGGATTTGAACCCGCACGCCCGTAAGGACACTACGCCCTGAACGTAGCGCGTCTGCCGTTCCGCCACCTCGGCTGGACACGTAGATGGTGGGCGATAGAGGATTTGAACCTCTGACCTCCTCGGTGTGAACGAGGCGCTCTAACCGCTGAGCTAACCGCCCCTATCAGCTTGTTCCAAGCAGCTATTATAGGTGCGGCCCCTACGGGGGCGCAAGTCGCTCAGCTTGCCTCCCATGAAGGATGGAGGCAAAATAGCGCCAGTGTCGTCTGCCCAAATCGTGCCCAACTCTCATTCGAGGAGGCGCCAAGTGGACATCACAAGAAAGAATTACGCTGAAATACCTGCGCCGGGTGCGCCCCACTATCACTCGGTGCGTGTGGGCAACATGTTGTTCCTTTCCGGGGCTACTGCAAGGGACACCGAGGCCGAGTACGGCGACATGGCGGAGCAGACTGAGGTGATTCTGAAGCGGATGAAGCATATCCTAGAGGCCGAGGGCGGCACTCTGAGCAACATCGTGAAAATCACCAGCTTCGTCACCGAAATAGACAGCGCGGCTGGGGCCAAGACCCACGAGGTGCGTATGCGTTACTTTGGCGACGACCTGCCCGCCAGCACGAGGGTGCAGGTCGCCGGACTGGTGGCGCCTCACCTGAAGATCGAGATAGAGGCGATTGCTGTCCTGCCTCAATAGAGACCCGATAGCGCCCAAGCGTCCGGCCTTGGGGAAAAGCCACGCCCTGGGTTATCATAGGATGCCATCAGAAAAGCCTAGAAGGAGAGATTACTGATGAAGGTCACCAAGTTCCTGCACACCGCCATACCCACGCTACCTTACGACGAGACCCACGATTTCTACACCCGCGTGATGGGCATGAAGCTGGCCCCGAGACCCGATATACCCGGCATGCCTGGCGCATGGCTGGGCGCGGAAGGCACATCAGGCGAGCCCCAAGTCCACATCATCGGCTGCGAACCCACCGGCGAGCCCCACGACCCTATCAAAGTCCACTATGCATTACAGGTGGAGTCGCTGGACGAGGCGATGCAGGACTTGGACAGCGAGGGCATCCCCTACAGGCTCATCGACGGGCTGGTCGGCAACCTGCGCCAGGTATTCCTCCTCGATCCCGCAGGCAACCAGTTGGAGCTGCAAGAGCCTCGTAAGTAGGTAGGTTAGCCCACAAAGAAGGGCCCTATGAGGGAGGCCAAGACCATTGGCCTCCCTTGCCATATATGGAAGCCTAGCTGCTTGTTACCGCTGACACTGGGTGCGCAGGGTAGAGAAGTGGTGAGAGATGGTGGCAACGATAGGATTCGAACCTATGACCTAGCGCTTATGAAGCGCCCGCTCTGCCGCTGAGCTACGTTGCCCCCTGAGGCCAGCCGGCCAGCCGCCTAGCTACGACCCCAATATAGAATACTGTAGCTGTGCCCTTGCTAGCTGTCAAACCTGCGAATGATGTCTGAAGACCTCACACATACGGCCGATGGACTCCGGGAGCAGTTGCGCGATTTGGCGGCGCGGGTGCGGCCGTTTCCTACGTTTTTGGGGCGGAACTGGCTGGAGGCAGTGGAGGTGGAGCCGGAGGTCGGGGGCGTGGATCCGGACAGGGGGTGTGTGGTGGTGTGTCCCGATGGGGGGTTGTACGAGTTGACTCTGCGGCTGTTGCCTGGGGCCGAGGTGGTGAGCGACCCCAACCCTGCCGAGGAGTTGTCGCCGCTGGCGGTGCCGGATGCAGAGTACGTGGTCTGGGCGGAGGCGGCTTTGAAGGCGCTGCAGGGCTACGTCGATTAGGCGTGCGCGGGGAGCGCTTCTACTCTAGGACGATGTCGCCGCTCTTGCCTCCACGTTTGCTGACCAACCGGACGGCTTCGATGCGCATGGCACGGTCCACTGACTTGCACATGTCATACAGGGCTAGGGCGGCTACGGAGACGGCGGTCATGGCCTCCATCTCCACGCCGGTCTTGGCCGAGGTCGTGGCTGTAGCGGTGATTTCCACTCTTTGGCGCTCGGTGTCGGGCTCAAGCTCGACGGCGACCCTGTCCAATGGCAGCGGGTGGCATAGGGGGATGAGTTGGGCAGTCTGCTTGGCCCCCATGATTCCGGCAAGGCGGGCCACGGCAAACACATCGCCCTTCTCCATCGTACCACCCTGAATGCGGGCCAGGGTTTCAGGCTGCATGGAGACGAACCCCTTGGCCACGGCTTCACGGCGGGTGGCTTCTTTCCAGCCAACGTCCACCATGCTGGCACGCCCCTGCGAGTCGAGGTGGGTGAGGCCTGCGGCCGTTGATTGTTGGCTCATCTCGCTCCCTGCTTTCTGGACTCGTATTCCATATCTGGAGGCTGACCTCTCTTGTGGGCCTCGCCGTTGGCCAATTTGTCACAGCGCTCATTCAAGGGGTGCCCGGCGTGACCTTTGACCCAACGAAACTTCACCCGATGACTTTGGCAGAGATCAAGGAGCTTTTGCCAGAGGTCGGGGTTGATAGCCCGGTCTGTCTTGGTGCGCATCCAGCCGTTCTTGCGCCACCGCTCGGCCCATTTCTTCTCCATGGCATTGACCAGATACTGGGAGTCGCTGTAAAGGGTGACTGTGCATGACTGGTCGAGGGCAGCGAGGCCCTCGATGGCTGCCAGGATCTCCATACGGTTGTTGGTGGTGAGCCGCCGGCCACCCGACAACTCTTTCTGATGGCTGCCATGCAGTAGGACCACTCCATACCCACCGGGACCTGGGTTGCCGATGCAAGCGCCGTCGGTGTAGATGGTGACGTCGGGTGCGCTGGTCAAGGCGCGCTAGCCGCCAATCTGGTACATCTCAATCTTGCGCCGGGGACCTCCTGTGGCGGCGAGGTCGAAGCGCTCCTCCGAGTAGCGGTCGACTCGCGCTCCCCATACGCCAGATATGAGGTCCATGATCTCTTGGTCGGTTGCGCCAGCACGAAGAGGCTCGCGCAGGTCCCTGCCTTCACCAGCGAAGAGGCAGGTGAAGAGCTTGCCGTCGGTGGAGAGCCGGGCGCGGGTGCAGTCGCCACAGAAGGGCTGGCTCACCGAGGCGATGATGCCGATTTCGCCCTGACCGTCAACGTAGCGGTAGCGCTTGGCCACCTCGCCACGGTAGTTGGCATCCACCGGCTCGAGGGGAAACTCGGCGTCTATAGCGTCGACGATTTCGGCAGCGGTGACAACCTGGCCTTGGTCCCAGCCGTTGATGTTGCCCACATCCATATATTCGATGTAGCGGACGATGTGACCTGTGCCCCGGAAGTGACGGGCGAGGTCGACGATGGTGTGGTCATTGACGCCCCGCTGCACCACGCAGTTAATCTTGAGGGGGTTCAGACCCACTTGGTTGGCCCTCTCAATGCCATGGAGCACCCTGTCGGTGCTGTAGCCACGTCCGTTCATCTCACGGAACACGTCGTCGTCCATGGAATCCAGGCTCACGGTGATACGACCGAGGCCAGCGTCCTTCAGACCTTGGGCCTGTCGCGCCAGCAAATAGCCGTTGGTGGTCAGCGTCAGGTCGTCGACGCCGTCCACCTGTGACAGCATGGACACAAGGCGCTCCAAGTTGGCGCGCACCAAAGGTTCGCCGCCGGTGAGCCTCACCTTGTTGACCCCAAGCTGGGCGAACAGCCCAACCAGCCGGGTGATTTCCTCAAAGGTCAACACTTGGGGCTTGGGCAGGAACTCGTACCTGTCCCCATAAATCTCGGCGGGCATACAGTAGGGGCAGCGGAAGTTGCACCTGTCTGTAACGGACACTCGCAGGTCCCGGAGCGGGCGTCGCATCTTGTCAATCAGAGTGGTCATGTTGTTGTCTTCTCAGCTGGCAGTCCACTCTCGCAGGAGGGTGGCGGCCTTGTGGGCGGCTTGGCCACGGTGGCTCAGGGCGTTCTTTCGGTCCATGGGCAACTGGGCGGTGGTCATTCCCATTTGGGGTAGATAGAAGATGGGGTCATACCCGAAACCCCCGTCGCCCATTGGCTCGTATTGTATTATACCCTCTACTGCACCTTCCACCGTTAACGGTCCGGCTTCCGCAACAGCAATGGCGATTACACAGCGGAAGCGAGCGGTGCGCAGGTTCCACGGGACGCCCCGCAGGTTATGCAACAGCATCTCGACTCGCCCCTCATCGGTAAGGCCGTCGCCACCGTAGCGGGCCGAATATATGCCGGGCTCTCCTCCCAGTGCGTCCACTTCCAGCCCCGAGTCGTCCGCTAGGGTGAGCAGGCCCGTCAAATGCGAATAGGCTTGGGCCTTGATGATCGCGTTCTGCTGGAAGGTCGTACCAGTTTCTTCCACATCGTGGGATACACCCAGCGCCTTGAGGGACGTGAGGGAAAAGGGCACGTCTCCCAACAGGTGGTAAAACTCCCTGACCTTGCCCTCGTTGTGGGTGGCGACTAGAAGCTGGCGGGATGGTTGCGTGTCATCAGTCATTGAGGTGTCCAGTTATGAATCGGGGTTACGGCAGGGTAGTAAATAGGGGCCGCTAGCAACCCGCGGCCCCTATTTCTATTGGCACCTATTAGCCATCGATGTGGGCTGGCTAGCCGCTGGGCTGGGCCGCCTTTTGGGAGGCCGGACCGGTCCCGTTGGTCGACTCGCGAACGGCGAACCGGTCCACCAAGTTGGTGACCGTGGTGCGGAAGCCGCTGTACTCCAGTTCGGTGTAGGGCAGCATGGCAGCACCCGACCAGCCTTGGTCACGCATGGCGAAAGCTTTCTCCTGAGCCTTGCGCCTCACCTCGTCCCACGAGGGGTTGTCGAAGAAGTCGATGAAGGAGTCGGAGAACATGCCCTCGGCACTCAGAGAGAAGCCGATGCAGGAGACTATGGGAAGGCAGTACATGCCTGTAACCGCGGTATTGATGGGCACCGGCATAAGAGGCATGACGTGGGAGCCGCGAGCATCGCCACCAACGTAGTGGGCCTTGGCGAAGGGTGACAATAACTCCTCGGGGGCGGGGAAGATGCCCTGATTGCGCACGATGGCCACAGGGTCGTCTTTGCCGGTGTAGGTGCCGGCGACGTTGTGGAGGCGCTGCGCGGATATAGCGGCGGCCGTCTGCCCGTCGTGGGTGCGGGATGAGATGCTGTCGATGCCGAAGCGCTCATTGTCCCGTAACAGCGCGGTGATGTGGTAGTAGTCGTCCGGGGCGTTCAGATGAAGCATGCTATCCCCGGAGGTGTTGTCCATGTCGATGATGTGGAAGGTGAAGCCTTGGATCATATTGGGGAGCATCAGTCCTGCGCAGTACATTGGATCGGCAAACCCTAGGAACAGGGGCAGGTTGTAAGCCCCAGGGCCACACTTGTCGGCGGCCAGCACCATGAAGGACTCGGCAGGACGGGCACGGTTGGTCTTCACGGGGTCGTGGTCGAACTCCACCTCCGCCACTGCTGGCCCTGCGCCCCGCAGGTTACCCGAAGGGGCATCCACAAGCAGGTCTTGGCCTGCTCCGTATAGGCCGAAGTCACGGGCGATCTCCGTGGCCCGGATGAAGGAGTCCCAAGCAAACTGGTGTATCTCGGTGTCGTTGGAGCCCCGGGTATGGGACATGATGATAGCGATGTCGTCGCCGGTGTGGGATACGAAAGAGTCCAGGAGCATCCCCTGTTTGACTGCCTGCTGGGCGTCGTTCTCAACAGAGGCTATCATTCTTGCAGAGGGCTTGGTGTGCCCCCCGATGGACCCAACGTCTGCCTTTAGAATCGAGATGGTCGTCTTCACGCCGCCTCCTTAACGGGTAATGGCAAGCCGAACCGGAGGTCTGGTAGATTGGGGAGCCTGAGGGTTCGACTGCTATCCACTGCTTAGAACTGCGATCCAGATGTTACAAGGGAATTTTGGTGGTTGAGGGGAACATTATGTATCCTAATGAAGCCCTCCACAACCGAGTTGACAGTCTAGCAGCGGGCCTTAGGGCTGTCAATTTTCCGTACTACTCCTGACCACTTAGCAGTCCTGGCTGCAGTTCGCGCACTCCGGGCTAAGCCCAAGCTTCAGACCCTTGGCTAGGTCTTCACTTTCGGCCAGTGGATGCCCACGACAGCCCACTGACGCCCTGTGACCCGTGCTAGCTTCCTTGACACCCCCTAGGGCCGTAAGTATGATTGCGCATTGGGGTAGTCCCCAATATTTGCGCTGGCGGGAAGGAGAAAAAGCTAGATGGGTATCTTTAGCTTCCTTGCCGACCGGGCGGGCTATGGTCGGGTAAAAGACGCCAAGGTCTTGGCAGAACAGCTCAAGACCGAGGGCGAGGAACAGAAGCGCAGCTTGATCCTGGAGGCTCGCGAGGAGAGTCAGAAGATTCGCGAATCGATGGAGGCCGAGCTCCGGGACAGGCGACAAGAGCTGCAGAAGCAAGAGAACCGCTTCTCACAAAGGGAAGAAAGCCTAGAGCGCAAGGTGCAGTCCTTGGAGCGGGAAGAAGAACATCTGGATGACCGCGCCAAGGATATAGATGCTGCCAAGGATGAGATAGAAAAGCTAAAGCAGCAGCAGCTTAGCCAGCTTCAATCCCTAGCCGGGATCACCTCGGCCGAAGCCAGAGAAGTCGTACTGAAGAAAGCGGAAGACGAGACGCAGTACGAGCTGGCCCTTCGGTACCGCGAGGTCGAACGGCATATGATCGAGGATGCCGACCAAAAGGCTCGCAAGGTTGTCACACTAGCAATACATCGCTTGGCCACTGATGTGGTCTCAGAACGCACAACGTCCCAAGTCCCCCTGCCCAACGACGAGATGAAGGGCAGGCTAATAGGCAGAGAGGGTCGCAACATTAGGGCATTGGAAGCTCTGACCGGTGTCGACGTCATTATCGATGACACGCCGGGCGTGGTGAATATCTCCTGCTTCGACCCCATTCGCCGGGAGACAGCCCGGCTGGCACTGGAAAAGCTAATACAGGATGGCAGGATTCACCCTGCCCGCATTGAAGACGTGGTAGAGCGGGTCCAAGAGGAAATGGACGAGACCATCAAGTCCGAGGGCGAACGTGCCGTGTTCGACTCGGGAGTCCGAGGGCTCGACCCCGATCTCGTTAAGCTGCTGGGCCGGCTGCGATATCGCTACAGCTACGGCGAGAACGTGCTGCGGCACTCCGTGGAGGTCTCCCTGATCGCAGGCATGCTTGCCAGCGAGATTGGGGCCAATATCCAAGTGGCGAAAGCCGGGGGTCTGCTGCACGACATCGGCAAGGCGCTCACCCATGAAGTCGAAGGGCCGCATGCCGAGATCGGGGCAGACATCGCCAAGAAGTTCGGCATACACCCCGAAGTGCATCGGGCCATCATGGAGCATCACGACGAGGAACGTGGCTCCATAGAAGCCTTCCTAGTGGCATCAGCCGACGCCATCAGCGCAGCCCGGCCGGGTGCCCGCCGTGAGACAGTGGAGCACTACGCCAAGAGATTGTCCGAGTTGGAATCGGTCGCCACGAGCTTCGACGGCGTCGAAAAAGCCTTCGCCATACAGGCGGGGCGCGAAGTCCGCATTATGGTAAAGCCTGATGCAATGGACGATGTGGGCTGCACCGTTCTGGCACGCGATATCGTGCGCAAGATCGAAGAGGACCTGATCTTCCCCGGACAGATCAAGGTAAACGTCATCAGGGAGAGCAGGTCAGTAGAATACGCCCGGTAGCCCGGACTCCAAAAACAAGGATCCAGCTAGGGGCGGGCTTAATGCCCGCCCCTCTTTTTACGCAAACCCGGCCCAATGCCAGCGAGAGTCGAGAAACCGCTTGCGGCACTGACCCCTTGGCAGTAAGGTTGAAGAAGAGGAATACTCCACTGGCGATAGGCGTAAGTGAAGGGATGGTGAAGCACCTGCGTATCCTGATGATCGGTGATGTCATAGGCAAACCGGGGCGCGTGGCCTTGAAACAGCTGCTGCCCGATCTACGAGAAGAACTCGCCCTGAACATGGTTATTGCAAACGGCGAGAACAGCGCGGGCGGCTTCGGCATCACGCCTGATACCGTGCAGGACATGCTGTCAGCGGGCGTCGACCTGCTGACCACTGGCAATCACATCTGGGACAAGAAAGAGATCATCCCGCAGTTAGATGAGGGGCTCCCTGTTATCCGTCCTGCCAACTACCCGCCCTCCACCCCTGGCCAAGGGTACATGATCATGGGCGACGTGATGGTGATGAACCTGATGGGCAGGGTGTTCCTTGCCAACCTCGACTGTCCATTCCGTACCGCCGATGCCATCCTGGAAGAAGTGGGCCAGATGTCATCCCCTCCCCGCGTAATCTTGGTAGACATGCACGCCGAGGCAACCTCCGAGAAGCAAGCCATCGGCTGGTATCTCGATGGGCGGGTGAGCGCTGTGGTGGGAACCCATACCCATGTGCCCACGGCGGATACGCGAGTGCTGCCCAAAGGCACCGGATTCGTGACCGACCTCGGTATGACCGGCCCCTACAACTCCATCATCGGGAACACCACCGAGATCGTAATCGAGCGCTTCCTGACTCAAATGCCCCAGCGTGGCACCGTCCCGGGCGGACCGGTAATGATGAACGCGGTGATGATTGACGTGGACAACGAGACTGGCATGGCAAAGAGTGTCGAGCGAATAGATAGGATGGTGGACTAAGTGGCAACCGTGGACCTGCATCTGCACACGACGGTCTCCGATGGCCGTCTGACGCCTACGCAGCTTATACAGCTGGTGGCGGACCGAGGCTTGGAGACCATTGCCATCACCGACCACGACATCACCGATGGCTTGGAGGAGGCCTACACGGCGGCTCAAGCCTTCCCGCATCTCAGGCTCATCCCCGGCATCGAGATCAGCACCGACCTCGGTGAGCACGAAATCCACCTGCTGGGCTACTTCCTGCAAACGGATCATCCGGGCCTACAGGAAACGCTGACGCGGTACCGCGTAGGGCGCGTGGACCGCGGACGGCGGATGGTTGAGAAGCTGCGCGAGATGGGCATCATGATTGAGTGGGAGCGTGTGAAGGAGTTGGCAGGGGACGGCTCGGTGGGACGCCCTCATGTGGCTCTTGCCATGGTGGAGAAGGGCTACATCACGCGACCCGACGAGGCCTTCGTCCGGTACATCGGACACAACGGACCTGCCTACGCGGAACGGGAAAAGCTGCTTCCCAACGACTCGGTGCGTATGGTCACTGAGGCTGGCGGTGTGGCAGTGCTGGCTCACCCAGCCCAACTGACCGACTTGGATGGCATCGTCGAAGAGATGCAGTCCTACGGCATGGTGGGTATGGAGGTGCACTACGCTCAGTACACCAACGATACCATTGGACGGTTGGCAGGTGTGGCACAACGGCACGGCTTGGTGCCGTGTGGCGGCAGTGATTATCACGGACTGGGGAACCTGAACGAACCCCTGCCTGGGGAGTTGGGCCCGCCTCAAGAATCGGTGGATGAGCTCGAGAGACTCGCCATGGCATCAAGAGGCATACCTCGGGAATGAATTCGATGGCTGAGCAGGTGAGCGGTCTTGGAGTTGGCAGGGCTTTATATCTACGCCTATCTCGTAGGCTCGTTTCCTACTGCCTACATAGTCGCCCGCGTAGCCAAGGGTATCGACATACGTCACTACGGCAGCGGCAGCGTCGGCGGTTCCAACCTGTTCCAGCAAACCGGCTGGTGGGGAGCGATCCCCTTAGGGGTCTTCGAAGTCTTCGTCAAAGGGGCTTCCCACATCTGGATTGGCCTGTACGTACTGGACTTGGAGCGGGACTCCCTTGCTCTGATAGTGGCGCCTCTGTTGGCCGCCATCGGCCACAACTGGTCCGTGTTCCTCAAGTTCACCGGCGGGCGAGGAGTGGTGGTAACACTGGGCGCACTGCTAGCTTTACCTGCGTTGCCCCCTTGGATACTGTTTGCCTCCTTGGCCATCGCATTGGGCGGATGGGCTGCGACCCGCTCATCGGCGCCGGCGGTACTGGCGGCTTTCCTGCTGCTACCTCTCTGGAGCTGGCTACTGCACGATTCAGACGCCCTGATGGTGTACTCCGGGTGCATCATCGCCGTCGTAATTGCCAAAAGGATGGTGGCCAATTGGGAGAGACCAGCACCGCATCTGTCCAAGCGTAGGGTGTTCATGAACCGACTGTTGCGGGATAGGGACACCGACGAGCGTGGTGACTGGGTGTCTCGTGGGCCCGGCGACAATCAGCCGAGTGGCGCCAACTGACAATGGAACAACCGACACAACCCGACTTGGGTGACGCTCAGGCGATGCCTCGGTGCGTCTTCCACCCAGAAGTGGAGACTGGGCTCTCGTGCAGTCGGTGCGACAGGCCCATCTGTGTGCGCTGCATGGTGCAAGCCCCAGTGGGGATTCGCTGTCGTGAGTGCGCTTCGGTCCAGAAGCTTCCTACTTTCGACGTACAGCCCTCGTTCTACATGCGGGGCATCCTTGCAGGGGCCACCGCAGCCATCCTGGCGGGGCTCATTTGGGGCTTCATCCTCCAGTTGGCACCCCAAGCGTATTTGGCGGGGCTGCTGTCGCTGTTAGTGGGTTACATTGTCGGCGAGTCAATCAGCTTGGCGACCAATCGCAAGCGCGGTACGGGCCTTGCAGTGCTGGCAGTGTGCTGCGTCACCTTGAGCGTATGCGCTGCTTGGATGGTGTACGACGGCATATTCGACGTATTGCTAAGACGGGGCAGCTTCGTCCCACTGCTGCTGCTCGGTCTCTCCGGCTACATTGCAGTCTACCGGGTGCGCTGACCAGCCCACCGCCAAGCGGTTGGCCAAGCCTTTGCCCTGTTCGACGAGATCCCCTTCCACACTCAGGCGACCCTAGCTTAGTCCCGTTCCTTGAGGAGACCCTGCATCTCTTTTGCCTCTCAACGGGGAAGGCTAGAGTGGGGCGGAAGGACTGCGCTACAAGCTGCCGTACACAGAACGCAGCCCCCGTCATCGGGAGGGTCCGATATGACGGAGGCTGCGCGAGGGTTCCTTGAAGGGCAGACTGGAACGGGCTCGTTATTCCCGTTGCGACCACTTGCCAACTAGCCCTCGGTGACGGGCATGGCCAACACTGCTTCTTCTTCGGGGTCCTCGTCGTCGACAGTCTCCTCCTCTGGGTTGACCACTGGCCAAGCGGGCTGGTTGACTCCCCGGATCAGGCCCTCGATCTCGTTGGATATCTCAGAGTTCTTGGTAAGGAAGTCCTTGGAATTCTCACGCCCCTGTCCCAAGCGCGTCTCTCCGAAGGAGTAGAAGGCCCCAGCCTTCTTCACAATCTCCCGCTCCACGGCGAGGTCGAGGATGTCGCCCACTTTGCTGATGCCTTGGCGGAACATTATGTCGAACTCGGCCACACGGAAGGGCGGGGCAACTTTGTTCTTCACTACCCTAGCCCGGACCCGGTTGCCTACTATCTCGGTACCCTGTTTGATGGAGTCCACCCGTCGCAGATCAATGCGTACCGAGCTGTAGAACTTCAGCGCACGACCTCCGGGAGTCACCTCCGGGCTACCGAACATCACACCGACCTTCTCCCGCAGCTGGTTGATGAAGACGACACTGGTCTTGGAGTGGTTGATAGCAGCGGTGAGCTTGCGCAGGGCTTGGGACATGAGGCGAGCCTGCAACCCCACATGGGTGTCGCCCATCTCCCCTTCCAACTCGGCGCGGGGCACCAGGGCCGCCACGCTGTCCACGACAATGGTCTCCACCGCCCCAGTGCGCACCAAGTGTTCGGTGATTTCCAGTGCCTGCTCCCCGGAGTCGGGCTGGGATATCAGCAGGTCATCGAGATTGATGCCACACTTGGACGCATAGGTAGGGTCAAAGGCGTGTTCGGCATCGATGTAAGCTGCCGTGCCTCCCAGCTTCTGGGTCTCGGCCATGACGTGCAGAGCTAGGGTGGACTTGCCTGCTGCCTCGGCGCCGAAGACCTCGGTGATTCGGCCTCTGGGCAGACCGCCCACACCTAGGGCCACATCCAAGGCTAGCGAGCCGGTGGGCACCACCTCAATGCCGAGCTTGAGACTGGCTTCGCCCATGCGCATGATGGCGCCCTTACCGTACTGCTTCTCGATCTGACTGATGGCGACATCAAGCGCCTTCCCCTTCTCAGTTGTCATAACCCACTCCCCTGTTGAACGTGGCGGCATCTTAGCATCGAGCCCAATACCCCACAAGGAGCGGATGTCATGCCTAGTCTGTACTGCGGCCACAGGCCATGCTATGCTAATGCACGCATGCCCCCGTAGCTCAGAGGATAGAGTACTGGCCTCCGAAGCCAGGTGCGTGGGTTCGAGTCCCGCCGGGGGCACCACTCTCGCTTCCACGCGGCCTTCTTTTACTTCCCCGGTGCGTGCTGTCTTTTGAAAGAGGCTCCAATGAATGGGTCCCAGCGCCCTTTGTGGTTGTCAGACGAACTCTATCCATTCGAGAGCCGATTCTTCGAGGCTCCCGGCGGCCATCGGATCCACTACGTGGATGAAAGTTCGGGGTCTCCTATTGTATTCGTGCACGGTAATCCGTCCTGGTCATTGGAGTTCCGTCACCTCATCAAAGGCCTTCGTGCTGACTTCCGTTGCATCGCGCCGGACCATGCTGGCTTTGGGCTGTCATCCCGCAGCAACAGTCGCGCCGACTGGCATCCGCAAGCACATGCCCAGCGGTTCGCTTCACTGCTTGAACACCTAGAGCTCAAGGACATGACCCTGTTCATGACCGACTGGGGAGGGCCTATCGGCTTGGACTTCGCCCGGAAACACCCAGACAGGGTCAAAGGGCTCGTCATAGCTAACACTTGGTGCTGGCCCGTGTCCGCTGATCGCCATTTCAAGATGTTCAGCTTCATGATGCGAAGCTGGGTAGGGCAACTTCTCATTAAGAGATTCAACTTCTTTGTGACCCAGGTCATGCCCAGAGCCATGGGGAACAAGGCAGCGGCGACCCGCGAGGTGATGGCCCACTACCGCAACGCTTTGCCCACCCCGGAATCGCGCGCAGCATGCGCAGCCCTGCCGGGCTACATCATCGGCGCCACAGACTGGATCCGTTCGATTTGGGACGACCGAAGTACTTTTATCGACAAACCTGCCTTGCTGTTGTGGGGAGCAAAGGACATCGCCTTCCGGGAGAAAGAGCTGGAACGCTGGGAGTCTGAGCTGACGAACTGTAGTGTGCGCCGCTTCGCGGACTGTGGTCATTTTCTCGCCGAGGAGGCACCCGAGAGGATATTGCCGGTTCTCCAAGAGTTCATGGCCAAACAGTAGACGTCTCCTAAGCGGGTCCACGACGTGAAGAACAACCTTGTGCAAAGGAGCAGAGGCCTCCGCACCCGTGGACTGGCTCTAGGAGCAGCTCCGCCGGTTGAACTCCCGCGTATCATTGAATGGCAGCCGTGTTCCTGCGGCGGCCAAGGAACAGGCAACCGGCCAGGCGAACTCCGGCTAGACAGCGGATCGAGACTCAGGTCCATCCTCGTTGTAGCCTGTGCCCCTGCGATGTTAAGCTGACATCATTAATGTTAGGTCCCTCTCTGATTTGTATAATTACGGGCTGATAGGCGACATGTCCTCGGCGGCGCTGGTCGGGCACGACGGCTCCATTGACTGGTGCTGCTTCCCGCGGTTCGACTCCCCCAGTGTCTTCGCTGCCATCCTCGATCCTGATGTGGGCGGTCATTTCCGCATCAATCCCGTCCACCCCTTCAGCACCCATCAGGAGTACCAGCACGACAGCAACGTGCTGGTGACCACCTTCATCAACCGGACCGGAGTGGTCTCCATCACAGACTTCATGCCTGCGGCCGACGATGACGACGACAACCCGAGGACGCCGCCCAACTCTCTCCATGAGATACACCGCATAGTTACCTGCCTGTCGGGGGAGGTAGAGATGCGGCTTGATTTCCAGCCACGACACGACTATGCCCGCGTGGTCCCCACCTTCCGTCCGGTGCGTGGGCGTTCCGGTGGCTGGGCTGTGGAGGCGAGTGGAGGTCGACAGAGTCAGACCCTACTGGCCAGCATCCCTCTGCCTTTCAGCGAGAAAGGCGTCATTTCCGACTTCACACTGTCCCAAGGACGCAGCGAGACCTTTGTCCTCGCTTACGGAAGTGGCAGGCCTGGTAGCCTGTCGCGGATGCGCACCGCCGAAAAGCTGGACTACACCCGCCGGTATTGGCAGGGGCTGGTGGCCCGGATGAATTACGAGGGGCTGTGGCGCGACTCGGTGGTGCGTTCCTTCCTAGTGCTCCACCTGATGATGTACCGGAATACTGGGGCCGTCGTCGCTGCTCCCACCGCCAGCCTGCCCGAGACCTTGGGAGGCTCGCGCAACTGGGACTACCGATATTCCTGGCTGCGGGATTCCGCCTTCACCGTCGATGTCCTCTATCGCTTGGGGGACGTCTACGGGGCCGACCGGTACATGAACTGGCTGCTGGAGCAGTGTAAATTGCACCGCCGTCGGACACGCATTCTCTACGGCATCAGTCCCAACTCCTCGCTGCGAGAGTACACCCTCGACCATCTGAAAGGGTACGAGGACTCCCGGCCTGTGCGCATCGGCAACGATGCCGCCAGCCACCTTCAGTTGGACGTTTTCGGTGAAGTTATTCTCTGCGTCCATTCACTGCTTCTGCTGGAAGGCCGGATCACCCATGTAGCGTGGGAACTGGTGCATTCCTTGGCGGAAGTCGTGATGGCCAACTGGCACCGGAAAGACCGCGGCGTTTGGGAAGTTCGGGGCGAGCAACAGCATTTCGTGTACTCCAAGGTGATGTGCTGGGTCGCCCTCGACCGCGCTGCCTATATCGCCACCAGCCGCAAAAATCAGCGATTAGCCAATCGTTGGTCTCAGATGGCCGACCGCATCAAGGCCGAAATCCTGGACCAAGGTTGGAGCCCAACCAAACAGGCCTTCCGGCAACGGTATGGCGATGACGCTCTGGACGCCTCAAACCTGATCATCCCGTTTCTTGGACTTCTGCCACGCGATGACCCCAGATTACGCCAGAATGTTGACGCCATCGAGCGCGAGCTGTGCGAGGGACCGTTGGTGTGGCGCTATCTGCCTGAGGAGACCGACGACGGGCTGGGAGGCCAGCGGGAGGGTGCCTTCACCCTGCTCAGCTTCTGGTTGATCGGCAATCTTCTATACACAGGTCAGCATGATCGAGGCTTCGACTACTTCAACGAGATGATCACCAAGCAGGGCAACCACCTCGGACTGTTCTCCGAAATGTTCGACACCGACCACCACCGGCCGTTGGGCAACTTCCCCCAGGCATACTCCCACCTCGGCCTTATCCACACCGCCCTGAACCTCTCGGGCTACATCATCGACACCCCGACTAGGCGTGCCAGACGCCCCCGCTAGCAGGAATACCCACTGGCTGCCCAGCCGTGCTTCAGTTCCACGGCGCCGGCTAGATTCCCTGCCATTGGCGACGCCCTTCCACTCTCACAAAGCGCCCAAACCCGGGGTCGGGGAAATGGCCTGCTGATACCAAGGTGCCCTCGGCTTCCAGACTGTCCAGCACCGAGTGACGGGTGGCGCGGGCCATATCGGGGTCGGAGTCGAATATCGGGCACCAGTCGGTGTAGTGGGCTTGGGCAATGTTGTGGGCTACGTCACCCAAGATATAGGCCCTCTCCCCTGCTGAGGAGACGACGATTGAGATGTGGCCCGGAGTGTGTCCGGGAGTGGGAACGGTAGTCAGCTCGTCGGTAACTTTGTACTCGTCGTCGATGAGGTCCAGCACGTTCAGGTCCTGCAGAGGCAGCACTTGGTTGGCGACATGCTCCGCGTTCTGCATCACGATGGGGTCGGTCCAGTAGTCCCAGTCTTTCCGTGGCACCAGATAGCGCGCCTTGGGGAAGGTGGGCTTGCCGTCCACCAAATTCCAGCCCACATGGTCGGGGTGGATGTGGGTGATGACCACCAATTCAATCTCGTTCCGGTCCACACCCTTCCGCTCCATGTCTTCAAGCAGAATGCCATCTGGCGCGTGCATGCCTGTGTCCACCAGCACCAGCTTACCGCCCGACCTGACGACCAGCGAGCCAAACCGGAAATTAATCTCGTCTTTGTCGCTCAATGCGCCGGGAAACTCGCGCCACTGATCGAGCGTGGTATCGGGAAATGGCATCTGGGCTGGACGAATTTGGTAGCCGTCGTACACCGACACCATCTCCACATTCCCTACGGTCACAACGTGTCCTGCCATTTGGTCCATCTCCTTAGGCCCCTCTAACTCTAGGCCGGAAAGCTTGATAGCTCGTTGCTCCCCGTGGCCCTTCAGCCGCGGAGCCAATTTGACAGCTAGATCCCCTGCCATTGGCGGCGTGCGCCCACTCTCACAAAGCGCCCGAACCCAGGGTCTGGGAAGTGCCCTGCCGATACCAAGGTGCCCTCCGCCTCCAGCATGTTTAGAACCGCGTGGCGGGTGACACGAGCCAAATCAGGGTCGGAGTCGAATATGGGGCTCCAGTCGGTGTAGTGGGCTTGGGCTAGATTGTGGGCCACGTCGCCTAGTATGTAAGCCCGCTCCCCAGCCGACGAGACGATGATGGAGATGTGACCTGGAGTATGTCCCGGAGTATGGACAGTCGTCAGCTCGTCAGTAATCCGGTAGTCATCTTCATCGAAGAGGTCCATCACGTTCAGGTCCTGTAGAGGCAGCACCTGATTGGGTATGTGCGCTGCGTTCTGCATCACGATGGAGTCGGTCCAGTAATCCCAGTCCTTCTGAGGCACGAGATACCGCGCCTTGGGGAAGGTGGGCTTGCCATCCACCAAATTCCACCCCACATGGTCGGGGTGGAGGTGTGTGAATACCACAATGTCCACTGCGTCCCGGTCGACACCCTTCCGCTCTAGGTCCTCCAGCAAAATGCCGTCGGCAGCCTGCAGACCCGTATCCACCAGAATGAGCTTGCCTCCTGACCGCACCACTAGTGAACCGTACCGAGAGCTAACCTGGTCATCGTCGCTCACCAATCCAGGGAACTCGCGCCACTGATCGATGGTGGTATCTGGAAAGGGCATCATTGGCGACCGCACCGGGAACCCGTCGCTAACGGATACTAACTCTACATTCCCGACTGTGATTGAGTGTCCTGCCATGTACGTTAACCTCCTTGTTGATTACGCCAGATTGCGAAGGCGAGTAAAGTTCACCGCCGCATCGCTAGCCTTCGTAATGGCCTCAAGATATAGGTCCAAGTCTACCGTGACCAACGGCCTTTCGGCAGTGATAGCTTCCAGCAGTGCTGCATCGGTCAGGCCGAGGCGGGTAAACGAGTTGCTACTGGATGCATCCATACTGGCGATTACGATTTCCTCGCTTTGATGGATCAGAGATTCCAGCCCCTGCAAGAAGAGCGAACGTTCGGGTTCACCATGTTGCCCAAGGAGGTTAGATGCTTCGGTGAGAGTGTTGGGGGTCACAAACGTTCGGTCAAACTGCCCCAATAGGTGGATTAGCACGTCGTAGTCGTCACCCGTGTAATCTTCCAATCTTCGATGCTTAGTTATCAGATCCCGTCCTACGCTGCCCACAACCAGCAGAACGAGCAGATTCGCATCGATGAAGCATCCATCCGCAGCCATCCGCTATTGAGAAGCTTTCAAGAGACGGTCTGTGACGGACTCTACCGCCCCATTTTCGGGGTCTATACTGAGCACCTTATAGCTACGCGGCCTCTGCACCAGTGCACCGACTAGCGGGTTGTTGCCCTGCCAAGGCCGGTGAAAGCCAATCGTGACGCTCCACCTACTTGGATACTGCTCCCGATCGAACTTTATCTCTTCGAGACCGATATCCGTGATCCGCTCGTCGGCGTACAGGTCGGTGATGTAGGCCTTTGCGGTCTGGACCGCTTCCTTCACGTCCATGGCGACTCCAACTCCATCAGTCAATGCAATAGTGCTTCCCACTGAATTCTAGCGGCTATACTCAGCCCAGTCACCAAACGCAACTAGTGCGACCTCGCGGTATTATAATCCTACTCTGGATCCAAGCCGCCCCGAACGGAGGCGCCGAACGTGCCACCAGCGATGATGAGCGAGCAGGCCCTTGCCGATGCGATCGCAACCCTGCCACGGGAGCGCGTCGCCTTTCTGCCGACCCCTTTGGAGGAATGCCCGCGACTGTCGCAGGCCTTGGGCGGGACACGCGTCCTCATGAAGCGGGACGACCTCACCGGCTTGGCATTTGGGGGCAACAAGGGGAGGCATCTGGAGTTCCGTATGGGGGATGTGCGAGCCAAGGGGTGCGACGTCTATATCAACGTCAACCGCTGGGAGTCGAACGACGCCCGCATCATGGCCGCGGCTTGTGCCAAGCTGGGGGTCCGCTACGTGCTGGTGATCCGAGGCGGCGCCGGCAAGCCCATGGAAGCCAACCTGTTGCTCGAGCACCTGATGGGGGCCGAGCTCCACCCGCTGGAAACCATGGACCGTGACGAGAGCAACCAAGCCGCGGAACGAATCGGTCGCCAGCTACAGGAACAGGGATACACTCCCTACGTGTACCACCAGCAGCCCTTCGCGCGAGTCGCCGGCACCATCGGTTACCTAGAGGCTACTGTGGAGCTGGCTACCCAGTTGGCGGAGCGTGACATCCAGCCCACCTACGTCTATGGAGTCGCCGGCACATCCATGGCTGGGATCGCCCTCGCCACCAAGTTGCTGGGCTACCCTTGGAAGGTGCGAGCCATATCTTCCGGCGACCGCAACAACCTTGGCAACATGATGCTGGAATACGGCCAAGAGGTGCAGGACATCCTAGGATTGCCTGACCGATTGCAGCCCGGCGATTTTGAATACTGGGACGACTATATCGGCGGGGAATATGCCACCCCCACTGCGGCGAGTGCCCAGGCCATCAAGTTGGCTGCTGAGACCGAGGCTTTGATTCTCGATCCCGTATATACCGGCAAGGCCTTGGCTGGACTGATGGACCACATCCAGCAGGGCCTCGTGACGGCTGAAGACACCGTGGTGTTCGTACACACCGGAGGACTGCCCAACCTGTTCGCGTCCACCTTTCGCGACGTTCTCGCCACATCACGGCAGGAGCCTACGAGATCTGCCACGTGAGGCTCATGGAGCCGTGTAATAACCACTTGAGGTAATCGATGACTACGACTCAGAAGCCACCCAACATGGACGTGGTCAACCGCGCCCGCGAAGTGACGCAGCAGTCCATCGCGCCTAGGGCCGCCAGATACGATTCCGAGGTGCTGTCTCCGACGGAAAGTTGGCAGGACCTGTGGCAAGAAGGACTGCTCTCCATGACCATCCCCCAAGAGTACGGCGGGTTGGACTTGGACGCTCTCACTTATGTCATGGCCTTGGAGGAGATCGCCCAAGGCTGCACCAACACGGCTATGACCCTGCACATGCACTCCACCGTGCAGCGGTTCATCTCTCACCTCTGCACGCCGGAACAGCAGGCGCGATTTTATCCAGAGGTCGTGGAGCAAGGAAAACTGTTTGGCAGTTGGGCCGCGGAGCGTGGCACCAGCTTCAACCGCCACCCCTTCGTAACCGTGGGTATCCATCGCACCGATGGCGGCTACCGCATCAGCGGTCAGAAGACCTTCTGCACAATGGCTGGGGCTGCCTCCTACTACATGGTCTGGTGTACCGCCGAGGGCTCCGAGGATATATCCCGCAGCATGACGTTAGCCGTGGTGCCTGCCGACACCGCCGGCATGACGGTGGTCGGCGATTGGAACACACTGGGCATGAGGGCTACCGTCAGCCCGGCCGTTCAGTTCGACGACTGCCTGATTACCGACGACATGGTGCTCGGCAAGCCCGGAGAGCCCCTAGGCGTGGGTGTGGTGGAGTTCTTCAGCTTGGGCTACTCGTCCATATTCCTTGGCGCGGCATGGGGGGCCTTGCAACATGCCACCAACTATTGCATTGAGGCCCGATACCTGCCCGACCCACAGCCCATCTGCCACGACCCCGCCACACAACGCGACGTGGCCAACATTGCCATCCACCTGGAGGCGGCGCGCCTGATGCTGCACCACTGCGCCTCCCAGTGGGACGAGGCCGACGTGGTGACTCGTGGTCTGCTGGCCTCCAAGACCAAGTACCTCAGCACCGAGGCGGCGACCATGGCCACCCAAGAGTCACTACGTCTGGTAGGAGGCCGCGCAGCATCCAAGTCCTTCCCCATCGAGCGAGCCTTCCGCGACATCCACACTTGTACACTCATGCCCCCCGGCGTCAACACCATGCTGGGCAACATCGGCAAGGGCCAGTTCGGGCTGCTAAGGGCAATGTATACAGCAGAGTAACACGGCGGCGATCATAACCGGCTTTGCACGTTCTGGGCCAGTATGAGTGAACCTCTCTGAAGTCAGACGTGGCTGAAGACATGGCCCTCGCCGCTTTCCAAAGCATAATGATTTAGGCTATGATACCTAAGTTGTCCCCATAGGAGCGTAGCTCAGCTGGTAGAGCATCGGTCTCCAAAACCGAGGGTCGCGGGTTCGAATCCTGCCGCTCCTGCCACTTCTTTCGCGTGCCGCACCCCCCCAATGACTTCAGCGTCTACTTGTCTTGCGCAGTTTCCAGCGCCTCCGGGTTGAGTGACCGTATGGGGCTGCCCTCCAGGAATGCCGTGATGTCCTCCACCATCCCTTGGTAGCGTACGCTCAGCTGTTCTGGTGTGGCGTAGCCTAGGTGGGGTGTCAGCAGCGTATTCTCCATCTGGAGGAAGGGATGTTCGGCGGGAAGAGGCTCTTGGTCGAATACGTCCAGCCCCGCGCCCGCGATTGTGCCGTCGCGCAGGGCGTCGACTAAGGCGGGCTCGTCGACTATGGGACCGCGGGCTGTGTTGATGAGCAGGGCTGTTGGCTTCATCAGCCCCAGCTCGTGAGCGCCAACCATGCCTACTGTCCGCTCGCTGAGCTGGACGTGTACGCTGAACACGTCCGACTGGCGGAAGAGATCGTCCCTGCTCACCAAGGTGGCCCCGTGCTGGGCAGCCCGCTCTTGCGTCAGGTTCTGGCTCCAAGCAATCACTCGCATCTCGAAGGCCACGCCAACCTTGGCCACTGCAATGCCCAGCCGACCTAGGCCCAGCACACCCAGAGTCTTGCCTTCCAAACTTGGCCCTAGAGTCGTGCCCCAATGACCTTGGCGTGTGGCGGCGTCCTCTTGGTGGATGTGCCGGGCTAACGCCAGTATCAAGCCCCAGGTCAGCTCGGCGGGAGGATTCGTCGGCCCGCCATCAGTACCGCAGACCAGCACCCCATGGTCAGTGGCCGCCTCTGTGTTGATGGATGCGTTGCGCATGCCTGCGGTGACCAGCAGTCTCAGGTTGGGCAGCCGCTCCAGCAGCTCCCGCGGGAAGGGCGTCCGCTCCCGCATCGCGCACACCACATCGAACTCTTGTAGCCGTGCTGCCACGGCGTCCAATTCGCTCAGATGATCGCGGAACACCTGGAGGCGACACCCCTCGGGCAACACACTCCAATCGGTCAACTGCTGCGATACCCCTTGGTAGTCGTCGAGGACGGCGATGTTGGTCATATTACTACTCCTTGAAAGTCGGGCCCGGAGCTTGCTACATCTACCACTGATGCTGATGAATATCGGTGGCCATCTTATCGCCAGTCTGGCGTCTTGGCCAGCAGACCTTGACGCCGCGAGCTTGGGCGCCACAAGCAGAGGCGACGAAGAATCTAAAGCTCCCACCTGTCATCATTCTCCGCGATGACCTATACCCCGTCTTCGATATGGACTATAGGTTCTTCACTCCACTCCGCTGTGTTCAGAATATCAGAAGAATCGAATACGCTGCATTCAGGGTAATAGAAGAGTTGAAAGTCTCTGTCTTCTGTCCAGCATAAATTGACACTTGACGAGATCTGCTAGTACAGTGCAACCAATCCGACAGTTGATAGCTGTAGCACTATGGAGGGCCGGTATTGTGCGTACGAACAGGAGCTACTCGATACTGGTCGGGGTCCTCGTCTTGCTATTCGCGGTGATCGTGGCCTGCGGGGAAGAGGCGACTACCGCCCCTCCCGCCGCTCCGACGTCCACGGCAACCCCCGCTCCTACTGCCACCCCTGCCGCAACTGTAGCCACAGCGGCGCCGGTGGCCACCGCTCCTCCCGCAGTCACGCCGGCCGCGACTCCCGCGCCTGTGGCCACCGTCATCCCCGGAGCCACTGCCGCCACACTCGCGCCACAGGTCGGGACGCAGCCGCGGGGGTCTCTGCGGGTTGCCATCGCCGATCTGGGCCCATTTGCGACTCTTCTATACAACCAGAACTTCCGCTATTCGGTAATTGAAGTACGCACCACCAACGAGCTTGGCTTTGTGGCCGAGCCCAACGGAAGCGTTTTCCCACGTCTGATTACTCGCTTCGATCTAGCCGAGACCCCCGAAGGGGCCACCTACACATTCCACTTGCAGGAAGGGGTCCCCTGGCACTCACGCCTCGGAGACTGGGGGAACTTTGACGCCGACGATTTCATATTTACGCTGGAGAGTGCTTCCAAGGAAGGCTCGACACAGTCCAGCTCCGGGTCCATCCGGCAGGTCTTTACCTGCAAGGATTGCGAGCTGACCAAGCTCGACGACTTGACGGTTCAGCTTAAGCGTCCAAACCCAACCATCCAGATTCTTTGGGACATCATCCAGTACAACGGAGGTTCTCCAGGCATACACAGCAAGAAGCACTTCGACGCGCGGACTGAAGAGCAAGCCAACCTTGAGGTGGTGGGCACGGGCCCTTGGGAGTTGGTGGAGGAGCAGTCCTCCCAGTTCCGGCGTTTCGAGGGAGTAACAGACCATTGGCGCTACGCCCCCGACTGGGATGAGATGGTCTTCCACGACATTATTGAGAATTCCACCAGGCTGGCCAACTTTGAAGCAGGCACTCTGGATACCGCCGCCTTCAGCTTGGAAGATATCCAAGCGATCAAAGACCTGGACCTGCCCGGCGTGAAGTTCTTGAGCCTCCCCAGCGGTGCAACCCAACAACTGCGTCTTCATGGCGGACAATACTATACCGATGCCCCAGCTCACCAGCCCCAGGCTGATGGCACCCCGGCCCAGAGAGCCTTGGGCGATGGCGCAGGCTATCTGGAGGTCTGTGAAAGGGCGGCTTGGGTGTCCTGCGACCGTGATATCAACTCCGACGAATGGGCTAGGGCAGTCAAAGTGCGCCAAGCAATGAACATGAGCATTGACCGGGAGAAACTGGTAAACAACCTCGCCTACGGCGATGGAAGGGTGTACTTTCACCCCATCTTCCAAGGCTACGACGCCAAGATGGCGGAACTCGGTTTGGACAAGCTGGTATACGAGTATTCGCCTGAACAAGCGAGGCGGTTGCTAGCCGAGGCGGGCTATCCCGATGGGTTCGACATTGAGATGTTCCTGGTACCGCGAGGACCAGGGGCTGTGGAGGCGGCCCAAGCAGTTGCCACCATGTGGCAGGACGTAGGCATCAACGCTATCCAGTCGAACTGGCTGGGCTCGGCCTTCCGTCCCATGAGGGTGACACGCACTGCCTTGGGGGCAAGCAGCTACCGCAATGGGCCGGGCAACGAGCCTATCAGGCTCTATAACCTTTTCTACACCTCTGGAAGCTCGTTCAACCAAGGGTTCGAGCACCCAGTGTACGAGGCCATGGTTGAGGATGCCCTTAACACCCAGGATACGGACGAGCGGTTCCGCAAATCGGCCGAGATCGGCAAATGGCTCTTCGATAACGCCATGACCATATCCCTCTATCAGGAAGCCACCGTCTGGCCTCTCGGACCTGAGATAGATGAGTGGGGTATGGCCGCCAGCGCAGCGGAGTTCGGAAGCAACTGGGAGAAGGTGCCCCACCGGCAACCGTAACCCTTGGCCGGAGCGAGTCCGCTATGCTAGCCTGCGCGCATTCTGAATACGCAGGTGCAACCAGTTATGCCTATTCGCGTCGCTGCCATTGGGGTTACCCACTGGCACTCCTTGTACGACAATGCCTACCTCCCTCAACTCTTGCCTATGGACGATGTCCAGATCGTCGCCCTTCATGATGAGGACGCATCCATTGCCGCCCATCGGGTCGGCGAGTTGGGGGGCGACATCACATCCTACACCGACTATCACCAGATGCTGGACCAAGAGAAGCCGGACTTTGTGGTGGGCTTGGGGCGTCACGATCAGATGGCCAAGATCGCGCACGCGCTGCTGGACCGGCGCATCCCTTTCATCATGGAAAAACCCATGAGCCACAACGCCCGCGAGTTGAAAAGCGTTCTGGAGAAGGCGGAGGCTAGCGGCGGATTTGCCGCAGTGCCCCTGAGCTGGCGTCACTCGCCCTTTATGCAACATGCCAAGAGGCTGGTCGCTGAGGGCATCTACGGGCCAATGTGCCAGTTCTACGCTCGGCAGAACCGGCCCTCCTCGGCTAGGTACGCCCGTTGGGGTGCTGGATGGATGATGGACCCCCATATTGCCAGCGGCGGATGCCTGCGGAACTTGGGACCCCACTCTTTGGACGCCTTCTGCTACCTTACCGGCGAAGGCGAGGATATCGAGGTCGCCGGAGCCCAGCTGAGTTGGTCGACCCATGAGCAAGCGGTGGAAGACTATGCCTCAGTGTTGTTGCGAAGCGGTCACGGTGTTATCGGCACCATTGAGGTGGGCAACGCGTTCCCACGGGACGGCACCGACGGCAACTGGAAGGTGGGGTTCCGCGACGCCATCCTCACACTGCACGACGGCGAGGTACGTCTGGAGACATCCGAGGGGCAGTCCGTCCTGCCTCCGCCGCCCGGGCCAGCCTTCAACGTGCTGCGAGAGACCCTAGAAGCGGCCCAAAATGGAGGCGTGCCTCCCGTCTCGGTGCGAGACTGCTACCTAGCTGTGCGCCTCATCGATCTAGCCTACATCGCAGCGGGCAACCCTTACGGCACAGCAGCGGTGTGAGTGCTGCGTAATACCCGTCATACCGGCGAAGGTCGGTATGCAGCGCGGGTGCATAGCGACCAGTGCCCCTGATGCGAGGCTCCCAGGGATTGTCGACGCGACAGCTATAGCGAGCGTACCATTCCCCGCTCAACATCCAGCAGCTTCTCCGCCACCGTAGCCAGCATGGGCCAAGCGGTCTCGTGGTGCTTCGGTGACTTCGTCGTAGGGCTGCCGAGCTTGGTGTCCAGCACTACGTACTGGGCGTCCAGCTCTTCCAAGGCCCGTAGGTCGGCGTGGATCTGCTGCAAGCTCCCCTCGCCTGCCATGCGCCGGTCGTCGGGCAGTGGTGAGTCGCTGATGTGGCAGGCAATGCGGGGGCACAGAGCAGGAACGGGCTTGCCGGCCTCGTCCGCCATGCGGCGCATCTTGGGCATGGCCTCATCTTTCAGCCAGTGTAAGCGCGGCCGGATGGGGTGCCAAGCCTCTCCGAAGCGTATGGTCCGTCTCAAGGCGGCGTCGCTGTTACCCCCAACCCAGACTCGTGGGCGCGACTGAAACGGGGGAGGGTCGAGGGTCACGTCCTCGAAGGAAATGAACTCGCCTTGGTACGACGCGCCTTGGCTGTTGCTCCACAGAGCCTCGATGGCCTGCATGTAGTCGTCGGTCATGGCACCGCGCCGGTTGTGTGGCGCGCCCACGATTTCGAACTCGCTCTCTGCCCAGCCGATGCCGATGCCGAATATCAGACGGCCCCGGCTAAGCTGGTCGATGTTGGCGCAGAGTTGTGCCAACAACAGCGGGTTGCGGTAGGGGACCACTATCACTGTGGTGCCGAATTCTATCTTCTCCGTCTGGGCCGCCAGCCAAGACATGTTGGTGAAAGGCTCGTAGTAGGGCGCAGGGTACGACTCCAGCACCTCGCGGGTAAGCGCGAAATGGTCGGCGGTCATCAGTAGGTGGAACCCCAAGGCCTCGGCATAGCGCGTCCAGCGCAACATCAAGTCCGGCGTGGCCCCCGGCCCCGAATGCACCAACTTCAAACCGACCTTCATTCCGACCTCCTTAGACGATACTGGTATTCGCTACTGATATGAGAGCAGAACCCAAGCCTGCTCTCAACCGCTGTTCCTATGCGGATAGACTACAAGAGAAGACGGGTTGCAAGCTAGCGGCTAGCCGCGCATCCTCATTTCCGCAGATGGAGACCGTTGATAGCCTCGGCCATTCCATGCCAGAGTTTGTGGCGCGGATGTCCTGCGCTCAGCTTTGGAAAGGGCCTTTATGCCAGAGTGTTTGTATCTGGCGGAAATTTCTTTGTATCTGATCGCTCTGGCATTTGTGGCATTGTTGCATTTTTCGTATCTGTTTTCGGTGTCATTTATGCCAGAGGAGTGTGGCATTCCGGGGGCAGTCGGACTGCTGCGAGCGGTCGAAGGCAGCGTCCCATGCAGTAGAGCTACGGCATAGTGTACCAGTGCTTTGGATTCCACCTCAAGGCCGGAATGTCAGAGGGCAGGGCCGAAAATGACCGGCGGTTTTACCGTCTCTAACACCCCCCAAACCACCGAGCGATGGTCATAAACGCGGCGGGGCAACATGAAGATAATAGTGGCCCGCGCCCTGTGGGACACGGGCCTATCTTCCATTCCGGGCCACGATCCCCAGGCCCATGGGAATGACGGGGGCGGCCTATTACCGAGGGGTGCGTGGTCCATTTTCACGAGGATGACGGGAGAGGCTGATCGGTGTTCGGCTCGCTATGTCAGCCACTTGACGAATTGCTGCACCGGTGTCCGCTGAGTGACGATGTCCTCATCGGGTTCCCCCACGGAGAGCATGGCCGCCAAGTCCCACTCTTCTTCCGCTCCCAAGGTCTCCTTGAGCTTGGGGTGCCTTGTGGCACCGCCTGTCTCCCAAGTGACCGTCAAGCCTTCCGCAGCGCCCGCCAGCGATACGTTGTAGGCGGCACAGATGGTGGAAGCGTAGTTTTCCTTGGTGGCTTCGTCGCTCTGGCCGGGTGTGCTGTAGACGTAGACGAGCACCGGCGGGGCCAACACCGACTGCCTCGTGGCCTCGGCCCGCTGGGGATTGTCGAACCGGCCCATCTGGTGCTGGTAAGCCAGTTCTGCCACCGTTTCCCGGGCCTCGGTCCCCTGCTCGATGACAAAGAAGCGCCATGGCTCCGTCAGCCGATGGTTGGGAGCCCACACCGCCGTGTCGAGCATCCGCTCCATCTTCTCGCGGGCCACTGGGTTGTCCTTGTACTTCCAAGCTGAGCGTCGGCGGTAGATGGCCTCGTAGACGCTCATGTCGGCCGTGGGCGCAACCGTCGCGTCGCTTTTTACCTTGGTAATCTCTTCACTCGCCATACAAAGCCCCTTTCCTGCGCAGACGACGACAGCTATTGGCCGTCTGCCTTGAAGCATATTGGTGGGTTGGACATTCTGATGGACACTTTTACTCCATCTCCAACTGAGTAGTATACCCCATGATGTTGTAGTGAATGCAAGCGGGTTCCAGAAGGTAATACTAACGTATAGAGATAGTCTAGGCCGCGGAATGCTCTCTCCTCGACGAAACAGCCTCCATCAGAAGAAGGTTCCATGCCCACTTGGTCGGGTCTGAGCATTAGACGCGCTTGGGCGCCCGATGAGAAGCCGGACTCTCCCTTCAAGAAGCCCAATTCTGTGGAGAGCCCTTCGTCATCGACGACTGCTGGGAGAAAATCGGCCATACCCAAGAAGGAGGCCACAAAGGGGGAGGCTGGTCGGTGGAATACCTCCTCCGGCGGGCCCACCTGCTCCAACCGGCCGGACCGCATCACCGCAACCTCGTCGCCCATGTAGAGGGCTTGCTCTTGGTCGTGGGTTACGTGGATGGTGGTCGTCCCAAACTGGCCTACGATGGACTTTACTTCCTGCCGCAACTCCTCCCGCAGGTTGGTGTCCAAGTTGCTGAAAGGTTCGTCCATGAATATGGCCACTGGTCGTGGGGCGAGCGAGCGCACCAAGGCCACTCGCTGTTGTTCGCCTCCAGACAACTGGTGGGGACGCCGTTGAGCCAGACCCGCTAGATGCACCATCTCCAGAAGTCCGTTCACCCGTGCCTCACGTTCCGGCTTGGGCCACCCCATGAGGCCGAACTCCACGTTCTGGGCCACTGTCATGTGTGGAAACAGCGCATAGTCTTGGAAAACCATCCCTACTTGGCGCGCTTCGGGCGGGACCCATACTCCTGGGCCAGCCACCAACCGGTCACCGAGGTCAACCTCACCCTCATCGGGCGACTCGAACCCGGCCAGAAGGCGGAGCAGGGTGGTCTTCCCACACCCGCTGGGTCCAACTACGGAGAGGATGTGCCCCGGCTCCACAGTCAGGCTCACATCGTCGACCGCCTTCACAGACCCGAAAAATTTCGACAGACCTTGGCAGGCGACACGGGTTGGTTCAACGACCCCCGTCAGTGGTCCGGGTTTCGGTGTGGCCGAAGCTGCCATGATGGATGGCGGCCAGTAAGCTCAGGCGACGGTGGGCAGCCAGCCCTGCATGGCCTCAATGAGGCCCGAAGGGTTGTCTCCGGCAACCAGATGGCCAGCCTTGGGGACCGTAACAGCCTTGCTGCCGGGAATCGTCTGGAGCATGCGTTCCATAGTCTCCTCGGCGAACACATCGCTTTCGCCGCCACGGACGATGAAGGTGGGACAGGATATCTTGTCTATGCACTCCCACAGCCTGTCGGGCTCCCAGCCCGGAGGTGTCCCGCCAGGAGTGCGTAGCAGCTTGTCGTACTTCCAGGTCCATTTTCCATTGGGCAGTTCACGGATCGTGTGCTTGAGAGCGCCAGCTACCTGTTCTCTCGACCTGCCGGTGTATTCCTGTACCCTGTCTGCGAACTCGTCGTAGCTGTCCAACAGGTCCGGCAGCTGCTTGAAGCGGTCCATTCGCGAGATGCCTGCTTCTATGGCCCGCGGCCCAGAATCAACGATTACCAGCGCCTTCACCTTTTCCTGATACTGTGAGGTGTAGACATAACTGGTGCGCCCACCCATGGAGTGGCCCACCAAGATGAATTGATCCAGCCCAAGAGCGTCGATAAAACCCGCCAAGTCCTGTACATAGCCGTCAACGGTGTACTCACCTTGAGGGGCCCAGTCGCTATCGCCATGCCCTCTCGCATCGGGGGCTATGCAGTGGTAGTTATCGCACAGGGCCAGCGAGATGAAGTCCCAGCTGTGGGCCTGCTGCGCGTTGCCGTGCAGGAAGACCAGAGGCTGGCGTCCTTCAGTTCCCCAGTCCAGATAGTGGAACTTCATTCCACCCGCCGTGACTTCCCTGTCTTGGGGTTCTACCTCTCGCTTGAACGGCACCCCCATACGCGTTGCTGCCTCAAATAGAGACAACCCTTGGGCCTGTGTCGCCATATTTTGGCCTCCTACCGCCTAGTCCTCCGTATGATAAACCGACTGTCAAGCTGGAATGGACTCTCTTCCATAGCACCGAGTAGCCTCATAACAGCCCCGCCACTGCGTTTGACGCGGCTAACAGCCCCCCTTACAATGTCGCGGCAAAACTCGCCCTTGGAGCTATATGGTGTCAGGAAGAAGCCTCAGGCAACGCGTGGAGAGACTGGTCTCCGCTGGAGGCATCGTCTACCGTGTAGACGATGCCAAGAAGATTGAAACTATCCTTTGCGGGCGTATCGAACCTGCCCGCTGGAGCCTGCCAAAGGGCACCCCCGACGCTGGGGAGAGCCTCGAGGAGACCGCCCTGCGCGAGGTGCGGGAAGAGACTGGGCTGCACCCGGTGATAGAGGCCCCGTTGGGGAACATCAACTACTGGTTCGTGAGCCCCGACAAGCGGGTGCGCTACAACAAGACCGTCCACTTCTATCTTATGGCGCCCACCGGGGGTTGTACCGACGAACATGACCCAGAGTTTGACGAGGTCCGCTGGTTCCCTGCAGAGCTGGGCCTCAGGACCCTCACTTACGCCAGCGAAGCCAAGCTGCTTGAGAAGGCTCTGTCGATGATCCGCGATAAGGTGGGGAACGACCACATGGCCGGCGAACAGGCGGAAAGAGGCTAGCTTTGGAGCTACGGGGCAACCTGGTCCTTCTACGCTCCAAGCGGCTTGAGGACGCCGAGTCGGACTACAAGTGGCGCGCCGACCCCGAGGTGGCCGCCCTTGATGCCGCGCTGCCCCTGACCATGAGTTTTCAAAGCTATCTGCGTATCTTCCGCGAACAGATTGCACGCCCTACCCCAGGTTCAGACCATTTCGCCATCGAGGCCCTCGACGGCACGTACATCGGCAACTGCATGTACTACGACCTGGATTCCGTCAACAAGCATGCCGAACTGGGTATCGTGATCGGAGACCGGGACTACTGGAGCCATGGCTATGGCTACGAATCGGTGACCCTGCTGCTGGGCCACATGTTCGGCTCCACCGGGCTGCAGCGTGTGTACCTGCACACCTTGGAGTGGAACGAGAGGGCGCAGAAGTGCTTCGGTAAATGCGGATTCACACCGGTGAAGACCGTGCGTCGCACCGGGTACGTCTTCCTTCAGATGGAAGTCCACAAGGAAGACTGGGAGCAACTACAAGCCACGCACCATCAGGAAGCCAGCGCCTAGCTACTTTTCCTCTTCCTCGCCTGTTGGCCCTCTAACCTCTCTAAAATCTCTCCATACTAGTCAGAGCAGTCCGATTTGCGATATCTTACGGATACAAATGTGGCATTGGCTTCTATCCACATTCAATCAATGAGGTCAATGACGCCGAAGCCGGTAGCGTCGACACGGAACACAAGAAACGCGCGGTGCTACTCAGGTCTTAGGTCACAACTCAACACTGAATCTACACCATACCGTGAGGAGTTTCACCGATGATAACCAGAGATGAAAACGAGCTGTTGACACGCGTTGGCCTAGGCACTGCCATGGGCGACCTGCTACGCCAGTACTGGACCCCCGTGGTGCTGTCGGATGAGGTAACGGCAGGCGACCGCACCAAGCGGGTGCGTCTCATGGGTGAGGACTTGGTGGTCTTCCGCACGAAGAACGGACAACCCGGGCTTATGGCGGAGCACTGCACCCACCGTCGCGCCTCCCTCTACTACGGACGCATCGAAGACTCCTGCCTCCGCTGCTCCTATCACGGATGGGCTTACTCACTGGACGGTCAGTGCATCGACATGCCCAACCAAGTGGCGGGCAGCCAGTTTGAAGACAAGGTGCGCCACCCCGCCTACCCTTGTCGCGAGTCGGGAGGCGTCATCTGGGCCTACATGGGCCAGGAGGCAGACCCTCCCGACATGCCCGACCTAGAGTGGTGCTTGGTGCCCGCCGACCATCTGCTGGTTACCAAGTTCTTCGTCGAGTGCAACTGGCTTCAAGCCATGGAAGGCGGCATCGACCCAGCCCACGTCTCCTTCCTCCATGCGCCTTTGGACACTACCAGCGATGCCCAGTTGCGCGAGCTGGATAAGGCGGAGGCTGGATTCGGTCTCACCATGACCATGGAGAAGGCTCCCCTGCTCGATACCTTGGACACCGACTACGGTGTCCTCATAGCCGCCGGGCGCAACGCGGGCAACGGAAACCGCTACTGGCGCATCACACAGTTCCACATGCCCTTCCACACAATGCCTCCCATCGAGGTGCAGGATGACCCCGTCTACCAAGCCCACATCTGGGTGCCGTCGGACGACCATAACATGGTCAACTGGTGCATCACGTGGAGCGCCACACGCCCCATCACCCAAGCCGAGCGTACTGCCATGGTCAACGGTTTGGGAATACACATCCTGGACTACGAACCACCCACCAACGAAGCTTATGGCGACATCCGCCTCAGGGCCAACCACACCAACGATTACATGATGGACTGGAAGGCCCACCAGACAAGAGCCTTCTTTGGCGTGGCCGGTGTGGGTGCCCAAGACCGGGCCATCCAAGAAACCCAAGGCAAAATCTACGATCGCACCCAAGAGACTTTGGGCACCGCCGACATCGGCTTGGTACGAGTGCGACGCCAGTTGGTCAGTGCTGCCCTAGGGCTGCGCGAGGGTACTCCCGCCCCTGGTCTCGATGCCGCCAGCTACCGGATACGCCCCGCCTCGGTTGTGGTCTCGAGCGAGGCGTCTTGGTCCGAGGCGGCAGGGGGTGATTTGGTGTCGCAAGTTACAAGCTGATGGTCGATTCCTTTCTAACAGAACGTAAGCATTTTGGAGATTTCCATAGGACCCCTGAACGCTTTATAGGGGGCAGATACCGCAATGAGGCTATCCGTCATCGGAAGTCTCTTCCCGATCAAACCGGTCCCGTCGTTCCTGTAATGTTTCCCCTTCATACAACCAAGTACAAAGTACCTGCCGCGCTGTGCTCCCACCCTTTAAGCTGTTGAGCTAACGTAAAGATCGCCCACTCATTTCCGTTGTAACGGACGCGAGTCTTCTCGTTAACAACTTCGCATTCGATTTCATCATCGTCCACTCATTTCAGGATCGAACCAATCGGAATGCTGACCATTAAAATGTGAAATTTGGCCTCCTTGGAGGTTTTTCTCTCTCGATATCCTCAGTGTCTATTGCCGCCGGTCCTTCCGGGGTCACATCACTGATCTCGAGAAGCTTCAGAACTGCTTTCACCCTAAACGGCATGAGCCCTTCGAAAAACTCTCGATTCTCTCGCACTCTAAATTCGCCGAAAGCCGTATGCAGAGCCGCTCCTACGTTGCCATAGTTCTGGACCTCGGCAGCGTACTCGCAATCGAAAGCCCGCGACATGTTGGTGGAATCCAGTTCTTTCATCCGCCTCTGGACGTCGGCTGGGGAGTCGCCGCTAGTCTTACCTATCTTGATATAGCCTTGCATTGCTGGGTTGCTGAGCACATACACGATACCGTTATTATCAATGGCACCGGCGGACTGACCTACGACTGGCGGTTGTTGCGAGAGTGGTTCCTGTTCACCAAAGTTGGGCTGCTCAGCCATACTTGCCCCCTCGCATTATCAGGCCGGGACTTAAGGCGACACTGGACGTCCCCTAGTAACCAAATTCAGGCTTATGCCCTCTAACTCTGTCTTGTCTGATCAATATCCACGAGGGAGTGTCAGGGCGGGCTGGGATGCCCTCCATAGCAGCTTCGCTGAGAATAACCCGCGCCTCGTCGTCCAGCGAGCGATTGTTTGCGAATGCTCGGAGTTCCAGCATTTCAATCACTTGTTTGCCCAAGCCCTCAACTTTGATAGCATCCACAATATCCCTCAGCCCGTTGCTAACAACATGATGCCAAGTAGTTTAAGACAAAAGGGCTTGCTCAAGATCCACCCCCCAAACGCGTCGTAAACTAGGGAGCAGCTAGCAGAGCCTGCCCCTAGCCGACTGACGTCGGGACTGGCGCAGGGTTGTAGAGTTCGACGCCAATGGTGGCTGGGAAGACGTTGATGATCTCCTCCACTGTCCAGCGGCCGTTTTTGTGGATGGTCTTCACCGGCTCCGGCTCGTTCAGCAGGGCCACCAAGCCTTCAGTCACGTTGAATATACGACCGTTGACATGGGACGCCTCGTCCGAGGCCAGCCAAGTCACGAAGGGGGCTACGTCCTCGGCGACGCCACGCAGGCTACCGCCGGGAGCGATGCCCCGGGCAGCCCGGAGCTGACGCGCCTCGTCGGGCACCTCGCCAATCATGCGGGTGGAGGCACTGGGGGAGATGGAGTTGACGGTGGCGCCGTAACGCCCAAGATCGCGAGCAGCGACACGAGTCAGCCCAGCGATGCCGTCTTTTGCAGCGCCGTAGTTGGCTTGGCCAGAGTTGCCGTAGAGGCCGGATGTGGAACTGAAGGTAATGAACCGGCCTGAACGCTGTTGCCGGAAAAGTATGGAGGCGTACTTCATGAGGGTGAAGGTGCCCTTGAGGTGAACGGCGATGACGTCGTCCCACTCCTGCTCACCCAAGTTGAAGAGCATCCTGTCCCGTAGAATGCCATGGCAAGTGACCACGATATCCAGCTTGCCGAAGTTATCGATGGCCATCTGCACGATTCTTTCGCCAGCATCCATGGTGGTCACTGATTCGTAGCAAGCCAGAGCCTCGCCACCAGCCTCCCGGATGAGGCCCACCGTCTGGTCGGCTTGGGCGACATCTTGGCCGCTGCCGTCGACATTCACGCCGGGGTCGACCACGACCACCTTGGCCCCCTCGGCGGCCATCAGCCGAGCCACTCCTTGGCCGATTCCCCTGCCGGAGCCGGTTACGATTGCGGATTTGCCTTGCAAAAGGTTTGCCATATCAGGTCAGCCCTCTAATATCTCTTGATTGAATACAGTATCCAGCATGGGTCCAACGTGCTCGGCTACAACGTGTGCCTCGTGATCATCAAAGCCCTTACTGCCTAGGTGGTTGTGCCGGGGCTGGGTTGTATATACCGTCGGTCAGGTACCCCCTCGCTTGGGGGGCAAGGGTATCCATGTCCCACCCGCCAGCGTTGTAGATGGAGCGGACCGGCCGTGGCTGGGACATGAGCGATACCTGCCCGCCGTAGACCAAGAAGGTCTGGCCATTGACGTTGGCAGCGTAGTCGCTGGCAAGGAAGGCAACGAAGGGGGCGACGTCTTCAGGGTCGTTGTCCAGCTCTCCCTCTGTGATGGAGGCCACGCCTCCGCGGGCGCGGGCGTCGCGAGCGGAATCGGGGACGGCCGCCACCATTCTGGTGCTGGCCCGGGGAGCAATGGAGTTGGCGGTGACACCGTAGCGGCCCATATCCTTGGCCGCTACCTTGGTGAAGCCGGCGATGCCCGACTTGGCGGCCCCGTAGTTGGCCTGCCCTGAGTTGCCCACCAATCCCGACTCGGAACTGAAGGTGATGATGCGCCCTGAACGCTGCTGCCGGAACAGGATGCAGGCATGCTTCACCACGGTGAAGGTGCCCTTGAGATGCACGTCGATGACGTCGTCCCATTCCTGCTCGGTCATGTTGAATATCATGCGATCTCGCAGGATACCGTGGCAGGTGACCACGATATCCAGCTTGCCGTAGTTGTCGATGGCAGTCTGTACAATCTTCTCGCCTGCCTCCATGGTGACAACGGACTCGTAGCAGGGGATGGCCTCGCCTCCGGCAGCGCGAATGATTGCCACTGTCTCATCGGCTTGGGATACGTCTTGGCCGCTGCCGTCCACATTCACGCCGGGGTCGACCACTACCACCTTGGCGCCCTCGTCTGCCAATTGCTTGGCCACTCCTCGTCCGATGCCTCTACCGGAGCCCGTGACGATGGCAACTTTGTCCAGCAAGATGTCTGCCATTAAGGTCCCTCCTGACCGAACTGTGCGGTCACTCAACTGATTACACTAGGGTCTCATAGAACGGGTGGTCACTCCCGCGAGGGCAACTCCACTGTAGCCCTGCCGGGGGTTGTGATCTGCCCTTCGCTGTCTTCCAACCATATCTCGCATTCGACTAGGTGGCGGGCCTCTTCCACGTACTTGCGGGTCACCTTGCCCTTGCAATACAGGGGCTTCCCTGGCTGGTCCATGCCTCGATACTGGCAGGACAGCTTGCGCAGGGTGCCACCCTCCCCGATCCAGTCGGTCATCAATTGCCCAAGGAAGGCATTCTTCAGGGCACCGTGCAGGATGGGGCCGGGAAGGTCGTTCCCGACGGCGAAGTCCTTGTCGTAGTGGATTTCATAGAAATCGCCCGATGCCCCAGCGTACCGCACCAACTGTCGTGTGGTGGGATTCTTCACCAAGGTGGGCACTTCCATTCCTTCTTCTACGTCTTGCCACTGCAACTGGGCCATTGCCTGTCCCCCTCAACCTAACCCTCTCCCGCCTGGGAGAGGGGACTGCCTTTTGGTTCTGTTGTGTGACCTCACCGGCTACGGGCAACTTCCGCCTATCGAAGTCCACAGCCTATGGATAGTCGCCTCCGCTTCTCTTGTATGAAGCAGGGCTAGTATCTGATGAGCGTCGACTTCTGCGTTGCCACCACTTGGTCCAGTTGGTTGGTGTAGGTGGTAACGGTGGAGACGAATATCATTGGCCCCAGCCGGCCTGCCCGCTCGGAGACATCGGTCACGCGGTTGATGGCCGTGATGCGGTCTCCGACCCGTACCGGCTCGGAATACTCCCAATCGCTGCCGCCGTCCAACACCCGTTGGAACTCCTCCTCGAAGGGGAGCGCCAATCGTTCTGTGCGCAGATTGCGCAGGAAGGTGGGGGTCGCGACGATGCCACCGTAGCGGCTGCGACGGGCGGCCACGTCGTCGGTCCACAGCGGATTGGCGTCCTCGATAGCCTCGGAGAACCGGGCGATGGCCCCCTTCTCGACCTCCAGCGTAACGGGCGGCGACTCCGTACCAATGGACTGGTTGCGGATCTCTTCGGTGATAACAGTTCCCTGGGAGGTCAAGGCAACACCTTCAGCAAGACATACGTTCAGCGGATGCGCGCCCGCAGTTTAAGGATGGCTACGAATGGGTGTCAAGGCGGCTCGTAGCTAAGGGCAGGACCTCTCGTTTGTTGGCGGGGTGGGACATAACGTGCTACCTTTTGAGATTGCGCAGCTATGGAGGGTGTGCCATGGTGTCCCATTCTTGTAGCTGGATGAGATACTGGTTGTATTTGCAAAAATGTTATTTACATCTGATTGTTGTCTCATTTGTCTCACCGCCAGCTTGGGTCGTATCTGAGACAGTGGAACCGTGGTGTCCCATAGGGCGTCGGGGCAGGCAAGGGACTACCTTCTTTCTTCGTCGCCAGGGGCTCTTCCCCAAGGCCTCAAGGAACATGATATACCCAGGCAAGGTTACTGGGGCAAGGGCTGTTTGTCAGTGTCCAGTCCCCGTGTCGGGTACAGTGGCGGGCTGTCGCATGAGAACAGGTGGAAGGGTAGGGATATGAGATAGTCGAAAGGCCCTGTAGCGTAGCTGAAGGGGGCCTATAGCTTCTGTAGTGGGGCCATGCCCAGAAGCAGCTTCTTGATGCCGGTCTTCTCGTCGAAGGCGACGGTGGCCTGCACATCGCCGTTGGCCACGACGGTGTTGATTACCATGCCCTCACCGAACATCTTATGGAGGACTTTGTCGCCCGGTTTGAGTTCCGTCTCTGGCTCGGCGGGTTCTGCTGGGGCCCACTTGCCCCAACCGGAGATGGACTGCTGCTGTTGTGGCCTTTCGGGTGCCTGCACCAAGTGTCTTGGGATGTCTTGTAGGAAGCGGGACGGGATGCTGGGGCCGCTGTTATATCCGAAACCACGACGGAAAGAGCGCACGAGGAAGATGCGGTCTTTGGCGCGGGTGATGCCCACGTAGCAGAGCCGTCGCTCCTCTTCCATCTGCTTTTCGTCATCGAAGGAGCGTATGTGGGGCAGCATCCCCTCCTCCATACCGACTAGGAAGACCACGGGAAACTCCAGCCCTTTGGCTTGGTGCAGGGTGATGAGGGTCATCCCCTCCTCGCCCTCCTCGTAGTTGTCCACATCGGCCACTAGGGCGAACCGTTCCAGCAAAGAGTTGAGTCCTTCCGGCGGGTCTTGGTCCTCGAATTCCTGGGCCACCGTCCGCAGCTCTATCACGTTCTCCCATCGCTCATCGGGGTGCTCCACCTTCTCCTGCAGGTACTGCTGGTAGCTGATGCGCGCCAACAGAGTGTCCAGCAGTTCCACCACATCCAACTGTCGGCTGAGCTCGGCGAGGTCGTGGATGAGCTGGTAGAAGCCTTTCATCGTGGTCGTAGCCCGCACCCCCAAGGGGCTAGTGGCCTCGCCATTGGCCATCTGCTGGATGGCCGTGAAGATGGGGACGTCCTGATGCGCAGCCCAGCGTTCCAAGTCTTCCAGAGAACGTTGGCCGAACCCCCTCTGTGGCGTGTTGATGACTCGCCTCAGGCTCACCGCATCGTTGGGGTTGGCCAGCAGACGCAGGTAGCACATCAGGTCCTTGACCTCTTGACGCCGGTAGAAACGAGTCCCGCCCACCAGCCGGTAGTGCGTCCCACGACGCAGGCAGGCTTCCTCCAGTAGGCGCGATTGGGCGTTGATGCGGTACATAACGGCGCAATCGCGGGCCGGTATCCCTTCTTCCTTCTCCAATCGGGCTGCCTGCGCCACCACAAAATCGGCTTCCTCCTCTGCGGTGTGGGCCTCGGCGACGATAATGGGAACGCCATCGCCTCGACCGGTGCTCAGCGGTTTCCGCAGGGACATGAGGTTGCCAGCGATGACCCCTTGGGCGGCGGCTAGGATGTTGCCTGTGGAGCGGTAGTTCTCCACGAGGTTGACTGTCTTGGCTTCTGGGTATTCATTCTGAAAGCTTAGTATGTTGCGTATGTCCGCGTTGCGCCAAGCGTAAATCGACTGGTCGGGATCTCCCACCACGCAGATGTTGCGGTGACCACCGGCCATCTGCGTGGCCAACTGATACTGCACCACATTGGTGTCTTGGAACTCGTCGATCATCACGTACTGGAAGCGGGTCTGGTAGCGCTCCAGAACCTCAGCATCAGTGCGGAACAGTTGCACCGCCTTCAGCAGCAGGTCGTCGAAGTCGACAGCGTTGTTGCGTGTCAACAGATCTTCATACCGCTGGTAGGCGCGGGAGGCCCGCTCCTCGAAGTAGTTGGCTGGGTTCAGTGCGAGGGTGCGCGGGTCGACCATGGTGCTCTTGGCCTTGGATATGACGGCCTGCACCGCCCGACGCGGGAACTGCTTGCTACTGAGGTCGGCCATCTCTATGGCCTCTTTCAGCACACTCCCTTGGTCGTCGTCATCGTAGATGGTGAAGCCAGGGTCGAGCCCGATACGGTCGCCTTCCCGACGCAGCACACGCACACAGAAGGAGTGGAAGGTGGACATGGCAACCTGCTGGGCGTCGGGACCAGCCAAGCGGTCCAGCCGCTCCTTCATCTCCCGGGCCGCCCGGTTGGTAAAGGTGACAGCTAGGATGCGGTAGGGACGAATGCCGTACCCGCCCATCAGGTAGGCGACGCGGTGGGTGATGACCCGCGTCTTGCCGCTGCCGGGGCCCGCCACGATGAGCAGTGGGCCTTCGGTTGTCTCCACCGCCTCCCGCTGCGCGGGGTTCAGACCTTCCAGTATGTTTCGGGTAGTAGTCAAGAAGCTTGTCGGGCTACTCGGATTTTCCGTTGGCGGGAATGGACCGGAGTAATTTCGCTTTCAGCTCTTCCGACACTTCTGCCCCTTCCAACACCTTCTCCAACTCCGCCCGTGCCTCTGCTTGGGCTTGGGCACGACCTTCCGCCCGGCCCTTATCAAGTAGATGTTTCACTCTTCCCGGAACGAACAGCACCATGGCAACTATCGCCTCCATCACGAGTATGGCAAACCCGGCGCTCCCGGCCACTGCCCCCCACTGTCGGCAATCGCGGGTCAGCTATCGCGCTCGCGTCCCACTGTAGCGGCCACCCCCACCATATCCAATAGCCCGTGAGAGGAAACAGGGCAAGGCCATTGCTCCGAGTGTATTTGCGGCGCGTTCCGGGTGTCAATGAAGGCGCGTCACTCAGGGCTACTGACCCTACGTTTACAACCAACCCCGCTTATGCTACAACCCAACGAATAGATGGCATCCGTCGATACAAGTCGGCTGCCCCGGAGGTTTGCGCATGGCGGAACAGCCTGCCAGCATCGAAGCCCTGTTGGAGGAGGACCGAGTCTTTCCTCCCTCCCCCGAATTCGTACGACAGGCCAACATCAACGACCCTGGAGTATATGAAGAGGCGGAGCGTGATTTCGAGGGCTTCTGGGCCCGCTTCGCCGACGAGCTGAGCTGGTTTCGTAAGTGGGACAGCGTGCTGGAGTGGGACCCGCCCCATGCCAAGTGGTTTGTGGGGGCCAAGACAAATGTCTCCTACAACTGCGTCGACCGCCACCTTGCCACCAGGCGCAACAAGGCGGCCATCGTGTGGGAGGGCGAGCCCGGCGACTGGAAGGTCTACACCTACTGGGACCTCTACCGCGAGGTCTGCCAGTTCGCCAACGTTCTCAAGAGCTTGGGCGTGGCCAAGGGCGACCGTGTGACCATCTACCTGCCCATGGTGCCCGAGTTGCCCATCGCCATGCTGGCCTGCACCCGAATCGGCGCAGCTCACAGCGTCATATTCGGTGGCTTCAGCCCCGACTCCATACGCGACCGCATCGAGGACTCCCAGTCCAAGCTGCTGATTACCTCCGACGGAGGGTTTCGCCGGGGCAACATCCTTCCTTTGAAGCGGAACTGCGACGAGGCTATCACCGGCGACACCACCATCGAGCAGGTGGTGGTGGTACGACGCACCGGCCACGCCGACGACCTGATGCAGGCCGGACGCGACCGCTGGTGGCACGACCTGATGCAGGGCGCATCCCAGAAGTGCGAACCGGAACCCATGGATGCCGAGGACATGCTCTACATGCTTTACACCTCAGGCACTACGGGCAAACCCAAGGGCATCGTCCACACCACAGCCGGATACATGGTGGGGACTTATGCCACTGCGAAATGGATATTCGACCTCAAGGAAGACGACGTCTACTGGTGCACTGCCGACATTGGGTGGGTCACTGGGCACAGCTACATCGTCTACGGCCCCCTCTCCAACGGGGCCACCACTGTGATGTACGAGGGCTCTCCCGACTTCCCTGACCGCGACCGCTGGTGGTCTATCATCGAGAAGTACGGCTGCACCATCTGCTACACCGCTCCCACCGCCATACGCACCTGCATGCGCTGGGGCGAGGAGTACCCACAGAGACACGACCTCTCCAGCCTCCGACTTCTGGGCTCGGTGGGCGAACCAATCAATCCTGAAGCCTGGATCTGGTACCGGAAGAACATCGGGGCCGACCGCGTTCCTGTGGTGGATACTTGGTGGCAGACCGAGACGGGCATGATACTCATCGCCCCCCTTCCCGGCATAACTACCCTCAAGCCGGGCTCGGCCACCCGCCCCTTCCCTGGGGTGCTGGCCGATGTGGTGGACGAAGCAGGAAACTCGGTCGGCCTTGGGTCTGGTGGATACCTTGTGCTCAAGCGACCGTGGCCTGCCATGCTGCGCACCATTTACGGAGACCCGGACCGTTATGTAGAGCAGTACTGGGCGCGTTACCCCAACATCTACTTCACCGCCGACGGCTCCAAGCGGGATGCCGACGGCGATTTCTGGCTGTTGGGCCGCGTGGACGACGTCATCAACGTATCGGGCCACCGCATCAGCACCATGGAAGTGGAGAGCGCTCTCGTCGACCACCACACCGTGGCCGAGTCTGCCTCCATCGGCAAGAGCCACGAAATCAAGGGTCAGGCTGTCGTCTCCTTCGTCACCCTCAAGGAGGGCATTGACGGCACCGACGATCTGATGAACGAGTTGAAGCGCCATGTGGCCACCAAGATCGGGTCCATGGCCCGACCCGACGACATTTTCTTCACTGCCGAGCTTCCCAAGACCCGCAGTGGCAAGATCATGAGGCGCCTGCTGCGGGACGTGGCTGAAGGCCGGGCCTTGGGCGACACCACCACCCTCGCTGATCCAGGCGTGGTGGAAGCCCTAAAAGAGCAGTACGGCGACGAAGAGTAAGCCCCTTCCCACTACCCATAATTGCCATGAAAATGGGATCAAAGGAGTCGGCCGGACCGAAAGTCCCTTCCCCCTAAGGGGGAAGGTTAGGATGGGGGTGGGTGGACAATCGGCCTTTATCCTCGTACGTCGCCTTCACAAGACCTAGGCAATTCGTGTGGAGACCGGAATTCAGACGCCGACCAGCGACCAAACTAGGAGGTTAAGCCCTGGAAGTCGCCTCTCTACCCCTCAGCACCAACTGGAGCATCAACCGGGAGGAACTCCTCTCCCGGGACCACTTTCGCCGCCAAGACGAAAATGATGACCCTCTGTTCTACCAGCAGCCCCGTCTCTTGGTGCATATAGACGACGGGGCCATCGCCGCCGTCTCCCACCTGCTGGGCCAACTCATACCGCCGGACTCCGAAGTTCTGGACCTGTTCAGCAGCTATCGCTCCCACTGGCCCAAGGACCATCCCAAGAAGAGTATGGTGGGCTTGGGCCTGAACGCGGTGGAGATGGAACACAACCACGACTTGGACGAGCACGTCGTCCAAGATGCCAACGAGGACACCACGCTCCCCTTTGCCGACGCCAGCTTCGACGCGGTGATCATCACCGTCTCCATGCAGTACATCACCCATCCAGTGGAGACCTTCCGCGAAGTGAATCGCATACTGCGCCCAGGCGGCCGCTTCCTTGTTCTCTACTCCAACCGCATGTTCCACACCAAGGCGGTTTACATTTGGATGGTCTGCAACGACCAGCAACGGGGCTGCCTAGTCGCCACCTACCTAGAGGAGGCAGGCAACTACACCGAACCCGAAGGCTTCTACGTCCCGCCCCAACCCGGCGACCACGGAGAGGGGTCCGACCCCATCTTCGCCGTGCTGGCCAGCAAGGCCGAATAGCGAAGTCGACACTCCAAGCATGCCAACGAACGCGAGAAGACGTTGATGCGCCCATATGTGTGGATGCAGAATTCTTGCTACAATGTCGACGAGGCTCCAAGGCCTCTCGGAATGAGATGATTGAAGCCTAAGGAGGAATTGCGTGGCTACCGTTGAGCGGCGGACCATTCCAGTCCGCTACCTCTCCCATGAAGAAGCACTGGCGGAATCCGAGGCCAAGCTACGCGTATACGAGCACCGCTACGAGATGTCCAGCGAAAAAATGGCCACCCTCCTCGAACTGGACGCAATCCGCCCCACCGCCGAGGTGCTTAAGTGGTACGTGGCCTATCAAGGGCTTCTCTTAATCCGCAAAAAGACCCCCACGACTGGAACTCCTGGGACCACTACCTCAACATCCACGAAACCCGACTGAGCCAACATCCATTTGTAGTCAGCGAGCCCGATACACTCTCGTTCGAGCACGAAGCCGGAGATATTATCTCGCTAACCGGCACAGTCTATTGCCGAAAGAACGCGATGCTGGAAGTAGTGAAGGCGTTCGAAACACGGCGGTCAGGAAACATCCTTCGCGTACGCTGCTACAGCTACGCTTACATCGGTTGGTTGCAGGGAGAACACCTCCTGCTCAAATACCATAACCTACACCGCGACCACGACGAATATCACCATCGTATATATAACCCTGCCACCGGAGAAGAGGTCTTCCACGAAGTCCTAGAGCGCCGGCAGTTCCCCACCTTCTCAGAGGTGCTGGACGAACTACAGATCCTGACCCAAGACGTGTAAGTCTACAAAGAAGGGCCCAACAATGCTAGAACGATTCAAAGTCAAAGACGACCACGCGGTCCGTGTAGGCCCGGAACCCCTGCGCGAGACCGTGGCGGGAGTCTTCCAGAAGCTGGACGTACCTGCTGAGGACGCCCGGTTGGCGGCTGATGTGCTGGTGACCGCCGATTTGCGTGGCGTGGACAGCCACGGCGTATCCAACATGCTCCGCAGCTACGTCAATGGGTATAACCGCGGCGAGATTAACCCCAGACCACGGTGGAGCGTGGTGCGACAGACACCAGCCGCGGCCACCGTTGACTCCGACCGTGGCTTGGGCATCATCATCGCACCCAAGGCCATGGAGTTGGCCATGGACAAGGCCGACGACACCGGCATCGGCATGGTCACCATCAGCAATGGCCGGCATCTGGGCATGGCCTCTTACCACGCCATGATGGCCCTGCAACGCGACATGATCGGCACCTGCATGACCAGCGCGCCCCCGCGAATGGTGCCCACCTTCGGCGCCGAGCCCCGGCTGGGGACGAACCCGATAGCCGTGGCCGCCCCCGCCAAGGAGGAGCCTCCCTTCGTTTACGATGCTGCTACCACAGTAGTAGCCCAGAACAAGATCGTGTTGGCCCGCAGGCTGGAGGCCATGATTCCGTCTGGCTGGCTGGCGGCCCCCGACGGGACTCCCATCCTCGACGAGTCCGACGGCAGCGCCGACGGCGGCTTGCTGCCAGTGGGCAGCACCCGCGAGGCTGGCTCCCATAAGGGATATGGCCTAGCCTGCGTGGTGGACATTATGTGCGGCCTGTTATCCGACGGCTCCTTCGGCATGTTCCCCGGCCGCCCCAACTTCAACCACATGGTCTCCGCCTACAAGATCGAGGCCTTCACCGACACTAACGAGTTCAAAGAGGCCATGGATCGCTTCCTTCGCACCCTGCGCGAAACACCCACCGCGCCCAGCGCTGACCGCGTCCTCTTCCCCGGTTTGGCCGAAGCCGAAGCGGAGAGAGACCGCCAAGCCAATGGCATCCCCCTTCACGACGAAGTGGTCACTTGGATACGTGACCTCTGCGGCGAGTTGGGTGTCGTGTGTCGTCTCTGACGTCAGTGGCATCTCCCTCTTGACAGTCCGCGTACAAACGTTCTACTATCTACTCATGTGCTGCGCCAGGGGACTGACCCCTGAAGGGTCCCTTGGCGTTTTCTTTTCAGTCGCCTCTACCCCCTCAGTTAAGAAGGAAAGCTCCGGGAGACCCCACCGACACGTTCCAGGAGGAACTCCCGTGAGCAAGTCAACGCGACACGACACCCAGACGCCCGTCAACGAGATCGCTGACAACGGTACCTATGCCACCTTCCATGCCACTACCCGGGCAGCCAAAAAGGAGAAATTCATCCAAGCTCATCACTGGGGTGCCACTGTCGCCGAAGCCGCCCGCTGGGCTGGCATCCCCATGTCCACCCTCTACCGCTGGCGCGACAAAGACCCCAAATTCGCGCAGGCCTGGACCGAATCCCGCCGCAAACTCGTTGAGAGTCTCGAGAGGGAAGCCTTCCACCGTGCTGCCAACGGCAGTGACCGTATGCTCGCTTTACTCCTCAAGTCCTACAAGCCCCGCACCTACAACCAGCGACCATCCGCGCCCCACGACCCGCACCACAGGAGAAACGACCCTGCTGATGTCGCCAATCTCGTCGAGAGAATTCGTGCCTGGGCCTAAACTCCCATGCAAAAATGGGAATCCGGTTCAGATACGGCCCAGCTACAAGAATGGGAAAATGGGAATCAAAACAGCTACGAAAAACAGCGCGCCAGATACGACTCGATTCCCATTTTGTATCTGGCAATGGGCAATCTACGGGAAGAGAATGGGAGATATCAGCCACGAAAATGGGAATGAAATGAGAATATCATTCCCATTTCTCGGGAATGGAATGGGCCCTCCAACTCTACAACGCCTTCCGCATCTGGACATGCTCAATACCCGCCTCCATGAACACCTCCCCCTCCTCCACATACCCTTGGCGGCCGTAGAAGGCCTTCACGTAGGTCTGGGCATGGAGCGTGGCTTGGGTGAGGCCCAAGCGGCGGGCTTCCTGCTCCAGCCGCTCCATGATGATTGTGCCCACCCCAGCACGTCTGTGGGGTAAGTCCACTGCCATGCGCCCTATCCGCGCCTCACCATCGGGCAGCGCTACCAGCCGTCCCGTGCCTACAGGCAGCGGGCCCAATATGGCAAGGACATGAACGGCAGTGGAGTCGGCCCCATCCATCTCCTCCTCCACTGGTACGCTCTGCTCGTGGACGAACACGCGGATGCGGATGGCCTTGGCCGCCTCCATCTCGGAGTCGGTTTCCACCAGCTTGACGGTGACGCTGTCCAAGGGGACCTGCGCTACGAGGAGGCCGCTATCTCGCCGATGGCTGCCGTGGCCTGGGCCACCTCCTCCTCGGTGTTGAAGAAGGAGAAGGACAGGCGCACCGCAGGCGGGTAGCTTACCTGACGACAGACGATACCGTGTTCGTCCCACATCCGGTCGACGACCCCCGGCGGTTCTGCCCCTTCAACGGTGAAGGTGACCAGCCCGGAGCGTCCGGGGCCTTCCGAAGGTGAAGTGACCTGTACTCCTGGGATGTCGCCCAGTTGTCGCTTGGAAGCGTCGGATAGGCTGAGAATCCGCTCTTCTATTTCCACCGTACCTGCGTCTAGGTTGAACTGCACCGCATCCACGAATCCAGCCCACAGAGGATGACTGGGATTGGTGGTCGGGAACTTCTCGATGGAGTCCAACTCCGCCTCGTAGTTCCCCAAGTGGTCGTGGAATGATGTGGACCGGCTGGAGACCCGTACAGGCCTGAGTTGCGGCACCAGATCACGGCGGACGAACAGCCCGCCTGTTCCCGACGGCCCCAGAAGCCACTTCTGGCCGGAGAAAGAGTAGAAATCCGGGTCCAGTTGCCGCATGTCCAAGGCGATGTGTCCCGCCCCTTGTGCCGAGTCCACCAACATCAGGATGCCGCGATCTTTGGTCAACTTACGTATGCCTTCCGCAGGCATCCGCAGACCGGTGGAATATTGTATGTGGGAGAAGAAGACCATGCGCGTCTTGGGCGTTATCGCTGCTTCAATCTGGCGCAGTATGGAATCGTGCTCCTCGGCGGGGGCGAACTGTAGCACTTTCACCTGGACGCCGAACCGGTGGTTCAGCATCAGCGACGGCACCATCACTGACATGTGTTCCAGTGAACAGACGATGATCTCATCGCCCTCATTCCAGTCCAACCCGTTGAGGACGATGTTCAGCCCCTCGGTGGTGCTGGAAGTCAGGACGATCTCGTCAGGAGTGGCGTTGATGAGCCTAGCTGCCTGCTCCTTGGCTTTCACCATGTGCAGGCGGCCTGCGGCGAATACCTCGCGAGTGGTCGGACCGTCGAAGCTCTCGTACTCCATGCATTCCATGACGGCCTCTACGACGCCTCTGGGCGATGGCCCTTGCCAGCCGGTGTTCAGGTAGGTCAGCCTTTGGCACACCGGTATCTGGGCGCGTATCGCTTCTACGTCCACGAGAGTCACCTCCTCCAAGTGCCACCCGGCATTGCCGGGGTTTGGGAACGCTCCACAAGCTGGCGCCATGATATCACAGGCTCTTGTGCTCCTACCGCGCCGCGTTGACGGTCTAGTTTGGGCTAGCTACAATCCCTATGCATTATTGAGACGCAATTCGTCATTTATGGGAGGCGTCATGGCCTACGAGACCGTCTTGGTGGAACGTGATCAGGGAGTGGGCATCATAACCCTGAATCGGCCAGAGGTGCTCAACGCCATGAATTACCAGTTGGTGGGCGACCTCAACGGGGCCATCACCGAACTGGAAGACGACGATAGCATTGGGGCCATTGTCGTTACCGGCTCAGGCGAGAAGGCTTTCACTGCCGGGGGCGACATCCACGAGCAGCGCTCCGACCAGCACCGGCCCCCGGAAGAGATGGCCGAACGCAGCGAGATACGGGCCGGATGGTCTTGGCACCTGGCATCCTGCCGCAAGCCCACCATCGGGGCCATGAACGGCTTGGCCTACGGTGGAGGCGGAGTGCTGGCAACCTCCCTCGACATGCGCGTTGGCTGCGAGCGCACTGTCTTCCGTTTCCTAGCCGCCGCCTACGGGCGCCTCAACACCACTTGGACTCTACCCATGATCGTCGGCTGGCCCATCGCGAAAGAGTTGCTAATGACAGGCCGTCATGTGCAGCCTGATGAGGCCTACCGGCTGGGTCTGCTGAACCATCTCGTACCCGCCGATCAAGTGATGGACAAGGCCATGGAGATTGGCGTTGCCATCGCTGGTCACCGCCCGGAGTCCATTCAAGGCATCAAGATGATGCTGACCGAGGACATCGGCTCCACTTGGCGGGACATGTGGCACCGCGAGAAGGAATACCTCCGCCAGATGGAGTCTTGGACCATCGAGCAGTCCTTCACCGATTTCCTCGCCCGCCGCGGCCGCGATTAGGGCTTCTTGCCAGCGGGGCAAGTGACGGTCACATAGGGGGGCCCGGGGAGCCGAACTCTCCCATAGGCGGATCATACGGTCTAGGGAAAGGCTGTGGTCTCTCAAGAATCGCGTGAGGCGAAACTCGCGGGTTCCAGCGTGAGATTTTACGACCCAGCGTGGCCGACCGACAGGTAGCGAAACCCCGGGTTGCCTCGCCCTTCTCCCGGTTCACTGAGGTCCCGCTTGAATCAGCCCGCTTTGCCCCTACTCCTTGGGAAACTGCGGGATCACATCTCGGGCGAACTTCTCCATGGTGGCGACTAGACTGTCGATGGTCTCGCTGTGCAGGTCGGGCAGGCTATAGAAGGTATCCATCACCAGATGGTGGACTCCAAGGTCTTGGAAACGCCCCACCGATTCCACGATGCGGGGTGCGGTGTCCACCAGGGGCCACGTTTCGGGCATGCCGTGGGAGGGCATGGTGGCCTCGATGCGGCTGCCGGGGGTCTCGTCCATCACTTTCATCGGGTGGCGTGCCGCCAGCTTGATGCTGTTGGGATCGCGCCCTACTCTTTCGGCCAGCTCTCGCAGGCGAGGGATGCTCTCTTCCAGCAACCGAAAACTGGGGCGAGTGGGACCCCATGCGTCACCCAACTCGGCGGCGCGTCGCAGGGAGCGGCGACTGCCCCCGCCAACCCATATGGGAGGATAGGGATCCTGGTAAGGGGGCGGGTAGGACTGCACGCCTGAGAAGTCGAAGAACTTCCCCTCGAAGTTCACCGGATCCACCGTCCAAGCATGTCGCAGGGCTTGGATTGCCTCATCGGTGATGGCGCCACGGTCCTCCCATGACGCGTTGAGGCACTCGAACTCCCGCTTTGCCACTCCAACACCCACGCCGAGGATGAGTCGCCCCTTGGAAAGCTGGTCGACCGTCGCGGCTACCTGAGCGGTATGAAGAGGGTGGCGCAGGGGCATGATGACGATGCTGGTGCCCAGCTGCACCCGTTTAGTGACGGATGCGACATACCCCAGAACGGTGAACATATCGTAGTAGCCCTTGCCGAACCGCTCTACCATATCGTCGGGGACCACAACGTGGTCGCTCACCCAGACTGAATGGAAGCCCATGGCCTCGGCCTCTTGCGCAATGCGGATAATGCCGTCGGGGTCGGCGACATCACGATAGTGGGGCAGCATCACTCCGAACTTCACCGCGAAACCTCCTGATGTATGGTTGGCGCTTTCTCCAAGATGGACCGCGCGAGCAGGGCAGCCGTGGCCCAGTGAACCACGGTCACGGGTGCCAGATAATACTCCACCCTAGGCCCGCTCACTACCGCCCAGCTTGTTGCCACCAGTCCCAACCCGACGGCTGCGATAACTCCAGCTGCGATAAACAACGCCATGGCCAAGGGGGGATGGAAGACTGCCATTAGCGCTGCAACAGCGCCCACCAAGGCCCCAACGGCCACTACGCTCTGCAGGATGTACTGCAACCTCTCAACGGTGTCCAACTCTTCGGGTGTGTAACTGTTGAGACCAATGGACGTGGCGATGAGAATACTCATGATGAACCCGTACAGCCCCACCAAGCAACTGAAGACAAGGCCGACCCGCCTGCGGGCAAGCAGGCGGCTTATTAGATGGCCGTCCATCCGCCGTCGACTATCAAGTGGTGTCCCGATGTGGCGCTGGCCGAAGGGCTGGCGAGGTACACGCAGGCGCCCACCAGTTCTTCCGGCTGCATGCGGCGCCCCAAGGGCATGTGGGCCTCCAAGTCGCGCTCCAACTCTTCCTCGGTGCGGACGTCTGTCTCCAGCAGGCCAGGGGTCACGGTGGGGCCAGGGCCGATGGCATTGACGGTGACCCCCAATGCCGTCCACTCCAAGGCCAGCACCTTGGTCAGGTTCACCACGCCGCCCTTGCTGGCGCAGTATGCCGAGCGGTTCAAAGCACCCACTGTGCCCAACTGCGACGCGATATTGATGACACGTCCGCTGCCGCGGGGCACCATATGGCGAGCGGCGGCTTGGGCACAGAAGAAGAGTCCTTTCAGGTTGGTGTCCACGACCCGGTCCCAGTCATCCTCGCTAACCTCCAAAGCTGGCCTGCGCACTCGCACTCCGGCGTTGTTCACCAAGATGTCCAGTTGCCCAAAGTCCTGCACCAATCGGTCTATAGACTGACGCATGGCAGGCACGTTCAGGACGTCGACCTCGTACGTTCCACTGCTGCGGCCCATGGCCTCGATTTCGGCTTGGACGCCACGGGCTTCCTCCAAACGCTGCGCCATATCGGAGACGGCCACGTCCGCTCCGGCTTCAGCCAACCCCAAGGCGAGAGCTCGCCCTATTCCACGCGCAGAACCGGTCACCAAGGCTACCTTGCCTTCTAGGCTCAACCCCGAATATGCCATGACCATCTCCTGAGGCGTGAATGCGTCATTATACCAGCATGAGTCTCGTTCCCTTGGAAGGAGGCTTTCAAGCAGCCCACAGGCTCAGTGCCATTGTTTCGAAAGTAGGCACGCATCCCCAACAGCCCATGGACGTGCGTCCCCCCATTGGTTCGTCCAGAGCGGAGTACGAGGGCGCGCGAGCAGCAATCCGCGGGCAAGATGTCGAATATCCTGTGGAGGGCATGTCGTCGGGGGTTCTATGTGAGCGGTGTATAATGCAATTTGTTGCACAGGCCGTCCCCAGAGGAGGTGCGCGCCATGGCTCAGTTGGATTTCTCCCCGTTAGACCGCCCTGATATCTCTCAAAACTCCTTCTTTCCCCGGCGCAACCGGACCCGCGCCCCTGCAGGGGCCGAGGACCACCAAGTGGAGGTCGCCCCAGGCGTGAACCTTTCCTGCCGGTTCTTCCCCTGCGATGCGGAACGGCCCACCATCCTGTTCTTCTACGGCAACGGCGAGACCACGGCTGACTACGACAATATCGCCCCCATCTACAACCAAGTCGGCCTCAATTTCTTCGTGGCCGACTACCGCGGATACGGTCAGAGTGGCGGATCTCCCTCTTTCTGTTCCATGCAAGCCGATGCCCACTTGGTGCTGGAACACCTGCGTAGTGCCTTGGAGACAGCAGAACACTCCCCGGACATCTTCGTCATGGGCCGGTCCATGGGCCGACACCCTGCCTTCGAGCTGGCAGCCAACGCTTCCGACAACCTGTCGGGGCTGATTGTAGAGAGCGGACGTCCCACTCTGGGCCAATTCGTACAAGGGCTGGACCCGGCCACCGGGGAATCGCTGGAAGAGGCTTACCGGCAGATGGTGACGAGCGTGTCCCTACCAGTACTGGTAATACACGGCGAGGTCGACACCCTTGCGCCACTGCACCAAGCCGTGGAGATGTTCCACGCCTTCACTTCACCTGCCAAGCGCCTGCTGACCATACCCCGGGCCGGACACAACGACCTGCTGTATGTCGGCATCAACGAGTATTTCGGGGCAATCCACGAGTTCGTAGACGACAACCGCCCGGCCCAAAGCTAGGCCCAACGCTCAGGCCCAACGCTCAGGGAGGTCCAATGCCACTGGAAGGGAAGACGGCTCTAATCACCGGCTCTGGCCGCAACATAGGACGGGCGACAGCCCTCACCTTGGCCAAAGAGGGCGTCAACGTGGTGGTCAACGCCCGCACCAATCAGGCCGAGGTCGACGCCGTAGCCGAGGAAGTCCGCAGCTTGGGCGTGCGAGCCCTGCCGGTGTTGGCGGATGTCGCAGATAAGGCTTCAGTGGACTCCATGGTCTCCCAAGCTTTGGAGGAATTCGGGGGCATCGACATCCTCGTAAACAACGTGGCCATTCGCCCCCACCGCCCCTTCCTCGAAGTGACCTTGGACGAGTGGGTCAGAATCCGCAGCATCATATTGGACGGGGCCATCTATTGCAGCCAAGCCGCCATACCATCCATGGTCGAGAAGGGTTGGGGCAGGGTCATCTACATGACTGGCTCCGGGACCTATCGCGGTGGCGGCAACCGGGCGCATGTGTCAGCCGCCAAGATGGGGCTGGCTGGCTTGGCCCGTTCCCTGGCTTTAGAGATGGCACCCCACAATATAACGGTAAACGTCATATCGCCTGGGACCATCGACACAGTCCACGAGGCTTCGTGGTACCCCGAGGGTGTGCCCGAGTCCCGCGCCCACTCCGAGGTGCCTCTCGGGCGGGCAGGTTGGCCGGAAGAGATTGCAGGTGCCTGTCGCTATCTAGCCTCGGATGATGGAGCCTACGTCACCGGTCAGACTCTCCACGTAAACGGCGGCCTGTTCCTAGGCTGGTAGTCAGTAGGCTGGTAGTCAGCAGGCTGGTAGTTAGTAGACCTGCAACTCCTTGAGGTCGGACGCGACCGCCAAGTCGGCATCAGTGACTTCCTGTACCTCTTCCGGAGTATAGCCGGGAGCGATTTCCCGGAGCACGAAGCCTTGGGGCGTGAGCTCAATAAGGCCGAGGTTGGTGCACACCAGCTTCACCACGCCAACTGCCGTGAGGGGCAGGTTGCACCGCTTCAGCAGGCGTGGCTCCCCTTCGCGGGTGGTGTGTTCCATGGCTACATACACCCGCTTGGCTCCTACGGCTAGGTCCATGGCTCCGCCAATGCCACCGCCCTTGCGCCCCAGCGTCTTCCAGTTGGCGAAGTCCCCGTTCTCTGCGACCTCGTAGGCACCGAGCACCGTCACATCGACATGCCCCCCGCGTATGAGCGCGAAAGAGTCGGCGTGGTGAACAATGGCCGCCCCGGGGTTGAGCGTGACGTTCTGACCACCAGCGTTCACCAAGTGGGGGTCTTCTTCTCCTTCGGGACTGAGCTCTCCATATCCGATGACCCCATTCTCTGACTGGAAGATGATCTCCCGTTCGACGTGTTTGTAGTTGGAGCAGAGGGTGGGGATGCCGATGCCGAGGTTGACCACCCAGTCATCCTGGAACTCCATGGCCAACCGGCTGGCCATAGTCTGCCGGTCAATGGGTTTCTTCTCAGTAGCCATAACTCCCTCTTCCTATCGTCACTCCGCGAGCCCCTCTAGTTCACCCGCGCCGCCGCGTGCCATATCCCATCCGCCGGTATTTTGACCAAGCGCTGCACATAGATGCCGGGCAGGTGCACATGGTCAGGGTCGAAGGCGCCGACTTCCAAGAAGTCCTCCTCCACCTCGACAATGGTGGTGGTGGCCGCCATGCCCATGATGGGGTTGAAGTTACGAGATGAGAGTCTGAACTGCAGGTTGCCCGCCTCATCTGCGCGATATGCACGAAGCAGGGCATAGTCGGCTCGCAGCGGATATTCCAGAACATGCATGCGTCCGTTGAGTTCGCGGTGCTCCTTGCCCTCGGCCGTTTCTGTACCCACTCCTGTGGGCGTGTAGAAAGCCCCGATACCCGCGCCAGCAGCACGTATGCGCTCTGCCAGCGTCCCTTGGGGCACCAGCTCCGCCTCTATCTCACCCGCCTCATTCAGCTTCTCGAAAGCCAAGGCACGGGAGGGGTGAGGGGCTGCCGTGAAGGCGCATACCATCTTGCGCACCCGCCCGTCCTCGATGAGCTTGCCTACATCGAAGAGGCCGTCGTATCCGCCGTGGTTGTTGCAGATGCCCGTGAGGTCCTTGGCGCCCTGCCGGTGCAGGGCGGCCAGCAGGTTGCGTGGCACACCGACCCCGGCGAACCCAGGCACCATGATAGTAGCGCCATCGGGGATATCCGCCACCGCCCCATCGAAGCTGTCAAGAACCTTACTCTTCATGGCAACGGACCCCCAGTACCTCGCACGGATGTCCTGCATAGTAGCGCACTAGGCGAGCGGTTGCCAGAGTAGGGAGGCAGGCCATCTCGAGGTCAGACACTTTGTGTCTCTGAGGTCTGTCGTGCGGACTCTGGGCGACCCAACGGTAAACTTGCACTCCGACAACGAACACTGCTTACCGGCACTAGCGATCGGCGCAGCACGATGGACCAAGTCTCCCCGATGGATTCGCAGAAATTACCCGTTGCCCAGCAGGTTAAGGTACTTGTAGGCCGACCCAGTGTTCAGTAAGACCGTAGTACCCTCGGGGTCCAGTTCCCCCGACGCCAGAAGCCGCTTGGAGGCTACCAGAGTGGCGGCCCCTTCGGGGCAGGCGAACACACCCTCCGCTGCTGCCATCTCCCTCATCGCATCCACCATCTCTGAGTCCGCGACGGTGAGGGCCGTGCCGCCTGTCTCGCGAATCGCCTCCAAGACCAAGTAGTCGGCAAATGGATGTGGCACCCTCAGGCCGTCGGCCACTGTATGGGGATTGGGCCACGCCTGCGACGCCTCAGCCCCCGATTGATACGCGTGGACCACAGGCTGGCATCCCTCGGCCTGCACTGCGATGAAACGCGGCAACCTGCCTTCCACCCAACCGAGTTCCAGCAATTCATGGTAGCCCTTATACATACCGATGATCCCAGTGCCCCCGCCCGTGGGGTAGATGATGGCGTCGGGCATTCGCCATCCCAACTGCATGGCAATTTCCAACCCCATAGTCTTTTTGCCCTCGGCCCGATAGGGCTCCTGCATGGTAGAGAGGTCGAACATCCCTTCTTCAGCAGCCCTAGCGCGAGAGAGGACTCCTGCATCGCCGATATGGCCGTCCACCAAGTTGAGCTCCGACCCCAAGGTGATGCATTCCAGCTTGTTGCCATCAGGGGCATCCTGCGGCATGTAGACGTGGGCCTCCAAGCCGCCCCGGGCGGCATACGCCGCCATGGCCCCGGCCGCGTTGCCAGCCGAGGGCATGATCAAGCGGGTCAGCCCGACCTCTTTGGCCTTGGAGACAGCGGCGGCCAGCCCGCGGGCCTTGAACGTGCCCGTGGGGTTCAGCCCTTCGTCCTTGATATACAAGCTCGGCATCCCCAGCGATTCACCCAATCTCTGGGCGTGCAGCAGGGGCGTCCCACCCTCGCCCAAGGTGATGATGTCTTCAGGGCGCGACGCTGGCAGCAGCTCGGAGAAGGCCCACATACCCGCCTGCCGGCCTTCAACAGCCTCTCTCTGCACCTCGCGCTTCAGCCGTTGTAGGTCGTACCGGGCAAGCAGTACTTTGTTGCAAGCGGTGCAGGTACGAATCGGCTTATCGTGGGGATACGTCGCCCCACACACACTGCATTCCAAGTGTTCCAAGTAGCTGAACATGTAGTTGACCTGCCTATGGGAGATGGTAAGTCCTGTGAAATCCGGTCTGCGAGCTACTCTGGCGAGTGCGCTACCACCGTACTGAGCCTATCGGCCAGACGCTCCTCTGCAGACTCCAGGTCGTACTGGCTTTGCAGTCCCATCCAGAAACCAGCGGAATTGCCGAAGAATCGTGACAACAGCAGGGCCGTCTCTGCTGTGATTGAGCGCTCACCCCTAACGATGGAGTGAATCCGGCGCGGGTCGACGCCGATGGCCTTGGCCACCCGGTACTGCGTGATGTTCATCGGCAGGAGGAACTCTTCGTTGAGGATTTCTCCAGGGTGGATGGGGGACAGTTTCTCCGGGCTCTGCATTGTCGTGATGCTCATGATCGTTCTTCTTTCTCATTCCGTTCCTAGTGGTAGTCCACTATTTCCACCAGTGGCGCATCTCCTTTGCTCCACACAAAGCAGATGCGCCACTGGTCATTGATACGGATGCTGTATTGCCCGTCTCTATACCCTTGAAGAGCCTCCAAACGGTTTCCCGGCGGCACTCTCAAGTCATTCAGGTCTTGAGCGTTGTTCAGCATCATAAGCTTTCGTTGTGCCCGCTTCTGGATATCGTGAGCAAGCTTACGGACCCGCCGACGCTCGGCAACCGTCTGGGTGTCTCTGTCTCGATAGCTCCTGATCACAGACTCGTAGTAGTACTTGACGCTATTAGTGTCAACCGCCAAGGACTATCCCGTCAAGCAGGCTAGGGCTCACAGTGCCAAAAGGGCAACCTGGTTGTTGACAACGGGGCAACAACTAAGCTATCTCATTCTCTTGTGCTCATTGGCCCATTCTCTTGTGCCTATTGGCTCATTCGGGCGCTACGGAGGCAATCATGAAATACGACGTGATCGTGGTCGGAGCCGGGTCGGCGGGGTGTCCGCTGGCGGCACGGCTGTCCGAGGACCCCAGCCTGTCGGTGCTGCTTCTGGAAGCGGGGCCCCACTATCCCGACTTCCAGCACCTCGCCGACGACCTGAAGTACGGCGAGACCCGTGACGCCGAGGCCGACGGAGCCCCGCACAATTGGGCCATGCGGGGCACCATCAACCCGGTTCAGGGCGAGATTCATGTCGCCGAGGGCAAGGTCGTTGGCGGGTCGGGGGCCATCAACGGGCAGGTGTTCCTGCGCGGTCTGCCTGAAGACTACGATGACTGGGCCTCCCGGGGTAACGACGAATGGGGTTATCTGAACGTCCTGCCCTACCTGCGCAGGCTGGAATCCGACCAGGATATTCGGGACGACTTCCACGGCGTAGACGGTCCGGTACCTGTGTTGCGTCGCCCCACCGAACCATCCCTTCCCATCCAAGCCGCCTTCCGTCAGGCGTGTCTCGCCTCCGGCTTCTCCGAGGTCGCCGACATGAACGGCCCAGGCCCTTACGGCCTCAGCTACATTCCCATGAACAACCCCGAGGGCATCCGCATGAGTACTGCCCTCACTCACCTGAACCCGGTGCAGCACCGGATGAATCTGACCATCAGGGGTAACGTACAGGCCCGGCGGGTCGTGTTCGATGGCAAGAAGGCCGTTGGCGTGGAGGTCGAGAGCAACGGTAAGGTGTTCGTCGTGGAGGGCGAACAAATCGTGCTGAGCGCCGGAGGCATCCGCTCGCCTCACCTGATTATGCTGTCTGGCGTCGGCCCAGCAGACCAGTTGCGCGACGTGGGCATACCCTTGGTGCACGATTCGCCCGGCGTAGGCCAGAACCTGAAGAATCACCCCTCGGCCAGCGTATCGCTGCGGGTGAAACCGGGTGTGGCTCTGCACCTCGACATCACCAAGTCCCGCTTCGCCCTGCGCTACACGGCCACCGCCTCCAGTACTCCCAACGACATCATGGTGATGACCAACTCGGTGTTCTCCACCCTCAGCGGCGACACCATGCCGGAAGACACTTTCCGAATTGCATGTGCCTTGGAGATGCCCGCCAGTGTGGGAGAGGTGCGAATCGTATCAGCCGATCCTCGTGTCCAACCCTACTTCAACTACCACTACTTGGAAGACCCTTGGGACCGCGAGCGTCTGCGCGAAGGGCTGCGATTCGTCCGCCAGCTGGTTGAGCACCCCACCTACCAGGAAATCGTCGCACAGTGGATCAACCCCACCGAGGAGGAGCTGGCTGACGACGACAAGCTGGATGCTTATCTGTTCCGCACCGTAGGCACCTCGCGACACTATTCCTGCACATGCCGCATGGGCTCGGATTCCGACCCCATGGCCGTGGCCGACCAGTACTGCCGGGTGCGAGGTGTAGAGAACCTGCGAATCGCCGACTGCTCCGTCCTTCCCCAAATCACCCGCGCGAATACGAACGCCACCGCCATACTGGTCGGCGAACGAGTCGCGGACTGGATCAAGGAGGGCAAGTAGTGGCGCTAAGGTGTGAGGGAGGGTGAGCCTCTACTACACGCTATTGGGCGGTCCGCGATCCGATTGACACCCTTCCGGCATCGCCATAGAATGGCCCCGCTTTAACAACTTAATAAGCAGTCCCGGGTACCCACAGGGTTTAAGAGGGAAGGCGGTGTGAGACCGCCGCGGTAGCGCCACTGTAATTGGGGAGCGGGCCGGCAACAATCCACTGTTCCATTAGGGATGGGAAGGGGCCGGGCCCGTAGTGATCCATGAGCCAGGAGACCTGCCCGGGAAAGCGGAGCCCTACTCTGCGCGTGACGGAGTCGGCTCTCGGAACGCCTGCGGCGGCTTCAGCCAATGCCTTTCCGAAACCCGGCTCTAACAGGGGCCGGGTTTTTTGTTGCCCATTTGCGTTGCCACCTGTTGCTCAGCGTAAGGGCCTCCGAGAGCAGTAAGGAGGCTGTGTCAAATGCGACTCATCGGACCACTGGTCGGTCTTACCCTGATGGTCATCCTGATGGCAGGATGCGGCGGCGCCTCCACCCCTGCCCCCACTGTGGCCGCAACACCCACCGCGCCGACGCCAAGCTCCATCCCTGCTCGTACTGCCGCTCCCACGGCCACCAGCACTCCCATCACCGCCCGGCCGATGCCCACCAGCACTCCGGCGCCGACACCGACGCCGGGCACGCCCACGCCTGTGCCCCCGACACCCGCGCCTACCCCCAGTCTCTTCCCTGTCACCATCATGGATAGCAATGGCGACCAGATTACCTTCGACGCGCCTCCCGAACGCATCATCGCCTTTGACTCGGCCGCTGTCGAAATCCTCTACGCCTTAGGCGAGGAACACCGCATCGTGGGTACCCATACCTTCGTCGATTACCCACCGGAGACGGCCGACATACCCCGGGTGGGTGACGCCTTCAACATGGACTTCGAGCAGCTCGTGGCCCAGGAACCAGACTTGGTCTACGTCTTCTTCGACCGTTTTGTGCCCGAGTTGCAAGACCTTGGCCTCAAGGTGCTCTACGTCGAGTCGCTCAACCACAACCTGGAAGAGGCCATGGAGCACTTCCGCCTCTGGGGCAGCATCATAGGGAACCCTGGTGCAGCTGACGACGAGATATCCGATATACAGGCGCGCATCCAAGCCATTGAGGACTCCCTAGCCGACGTGGGACAGGGACCCAGGGTCTACCACCACGGGTTCGACTTCTGGACGCCGGGCGGAGACACCCTGATGGCCCGCATCTATGAGTTGTTGAAGGCCGAGATGGTGACGACGGACATCGAGGGCTACGCCCAGATATCCCCTGAAGAGCTGGTGCTCCGCGACCCCGAGGTCATCGTCACCAACGAGTTCAACCAACAACAGGTGCTGGACTCCGACGCCCTAGCCGGAACCACGGCAGTCCAGCAGGGCGCCGTGGTTCTGACCCAGCGCGGCTCCCTGGACGTAGCGGGGACCAGGCTGGTGGATGCCATCGAGGAGCTGGCCGAGCTTCTCTACCCCGAAAGGTTCTCTTAAGAAATGAATTTGGGCTTTCTTGTAGGAAGGTCGACCGCCAAGAGCGCCTCCCCAGCCATGGCTGTGCCTCTTGGCTTAGCCTACCCATGGCTGCGCCTAGCCGCCGGGTTGGTGGTGCTGGTGGTCATTGGAATACTGGCCATAGCCATCGGCTCGGTCTACATCCCGCCTTGGACCGTGGCGCGAATCCTGCTCGATGCGGCGCCAGTGATGGACATATCGCAGACTTGGCCCGATGCCTGGGGTACCATCGTGTGGCAACTACGCTTTCCCCGCATCATCCTGGCCGGGATGGTGGGTGCGGCGCTTGCCGTATCCGGGGCCACCTACCAAGGGCTGTTCCGTAACCCCTTGGCCGACCCCTTCTTTCTGGGCGTGGCCGCCGGGGCCGCCCTCGGGGCCTCTCTGGTGCTCCTCACCAGCGTACCCGTCTATTTCGGAGGCTTCAGCCTGCTGCCCCTGGCGGCCTTCGCCGGGGCCATTGCCACTGTTTCCGTCACGTACGGCGTCGTTCGCCGCTCAGGCGGTCTCCCCCTCACCTCCCTGATTCTGGCCGGCGTAGCCATGTCGTCCTTGGTTACCGCGGTCACCAGTCTTCTCATTATTCGCAGCGACCCGGACGTGAAGCCGCTGCTGGGCTGGCTCATGGGCGGTTTCATCGGCAGCCAATGGGACGACATCTACACCATCTTGCCCTATGTCGTGCCCGGCACCCTGGTGATGATGGCCTACTCCCGCATCCTGAACACCTTCCAACTCACGGAGGAAGAAGCGCGCCAGTTGGGGGTAAACGTCGAGCGGACCAAACTGCTGCTCGTCGCCCTAGCCTCTCTAACCGCCGCGGCTGCTGTATCGGTTTCGGGCATAATCGGGTTCGTCGGGATCATCGCCCCCCATGCCGTGAGGATGGTGTGGGGCAACGACCATCGCTTCCTGCTGCCCATGTGCCTGCTGGTGGGAGCCGGTTTCCTCATACTGGCCGACCTGACGGCCCGCACCATCGCCAGCCCCAGCGAGTTGCCCGTGGGCATCGTCACCGCCTTCTGTGGAGCGCCTTTCTTCCTGTACTTACTGCGTCGCAGCAGGAGCTTCAGCTTTTGAACACCGCCCCCACTCTCCAGCTGGAAGACATCTGGTTCTCGTATGGACGCTCTCATGTCCTCAATGGAATCGACCTGCAGGTCGCTCCCGGTGAGATGGTAGGGCTGGTTGGTCCCAACGGCACGGGCAAGAGCACCCTCCTGAACATCGCCAGCCGTACTTTAAACCCGCAGCGAGGTCGTGTGCTGCTGGGCGGTGTCGATGTGCAACAGCTTTCCCCCAGAAAACGGGCATCGAAAGTGTCCATGGTTCCCCAGTCGCCAGCCGTCCCCACTGGCTTCAACTGCATGGAGGTCGTGCTGATGGGGCGCAACCCCCATCTGGGGCTTCTCCAGTGGGAGCGGCCTCGCGACCTGGAGATCGTCCGTCACGCCATGGAGTTAACCGGCACCGACGAGTTTGCATCCCGGCCCATCTCGTCCCTCTCAGGCGGCGAGAGGCAACGCGTCTTCATCGCCCGGGCCTTGTCCCAAGGAGCGCCCCTGCTGCTGCTGGACGAGCCCACTGCTCACCTCGACATCGGCTACCAGCCAGCCGTCCTCGACCTCATCCAGAAAGTGCGGACTGAGATGGGCGTTAGCGTTCTCGCTGCGATGCACGACATCTCCTTGGCTGCCCAGTACTGCCAGCGCATAGCCGTCCTGCACGGAGGCTCCGTCTACGCGCTAGGCACCCCCGAAGAAGTGGTCACCGCCGACGTGGTCTCCCAAGCCTTCGGGACCGAAGTCGCCATCAGCCGTCACCCGGTCCACGGCACTCCCGTAGTGCTCCCCATCGGCAAGAACGCCCGCACCATCGACTGCCCTCTGGCCTCAACCAGCGACCTCTGCTAGCCCTCATGCCCCTTGCCCACTACCGGACGCCATCACCGGGTGAACTGAGTCATCACCCCGAGGTTGGCCTCAAGTGTGTCGCCGTTGACCAAGACCAGCCCTTCTTGCACCAGCGTACGGATATCGCGCTGCAGTGTTTTACTGGAAACGCCCTTGTACAAGAACGACAGCTGTCCTTGCCCCGCCCTGAGGGTCTTCAGTGATAGCGGACGGTCTGCCACACCTACCAGTAAGCCAAGTTGTCTCTCGCCGGCGCGACTCCCCAATCTGCCAGCCGACGCGAGAGTCTCCCGTGCGAAGTCGCGAAAGGATATCACCGTGACCTCGTCCAGCACCTCTCGGTGGACGGCTTCCAACTCCTCCTCCAGCCCCCGCAACGCGAACATTACGAAAGGACTCAAGTCCGGGTCGCTCACGAACCTCACATGATCTAGCATTGACACGTACTCGGGTCGATTGCGGTAATAGTAGTTGGCTAGGGAGTAGTACCCCCGCGCATTTACCCCAGCCTGGTATAGTAAATAGCTCTCCACAGCCCTAGACGTGCGACCGTTTCCATCTCCGAAAGGATGAATGCTGATAACGTAGAAGTGGGCTACTATGGCTCTTATCACGGGATTCCAATGGGCGGCGGAGCCAGAGTTAAACCACTTGAAGAACTCCGCCATCAGTGCCCTCACCGCGTCGCCTTCCCTCGGAGGTAGATATGTGCCTGCCTGAACGGGAAACGTGCGATATCGGCCGGGAGTGTTGTTAGGGTAGCCAATATCTTTCGTGATGGTCCTGTGGAAGTGTCGCACCAGTTCCTCCGTTAGAGGGGCAGATGGCTCAGCCCTCAGCCTCTCGGCGACGTAGCGCATGACTTGGTCGGCATTGCGTACCTCTTGCTCATCCCGAGCTCGGCCTTCCGGAAGAACACGCCTCTCCGTAGGAGTGTCCAGGATGTCCTGCACCTCCTCTTCGGATACCTCGGTGCCCTCGATACCTGTGGTCCCTCGCACCGCTCGCATGATGTTTAGGCTATCGAGCCGGTTTTGGACAAAGGGTGGGATGGGTATACCCCGAATCACCGACGCCATCGCGTCCACCTTGAACAGCAGCCTCAGACACTCCGGGTCTGCCATGTCCACTCGCATATCAAAGTGGACATCCCAGCGTGGCATGGGAACTCTCCTCTGGACATTGTCCAGGACAATGTCCACCAGTACTTCATAGTTATATCATATCTGATAATTATGGACATACTTGTGGACAATGTCCACACGAATGTCCACTAATGTGTACTGCTGAACGGCCCGGATCACAGCGATTTGCAGGCCCCAACTTCCTCCAGCGGGCCCTGACCCCCCAACACCCCGGTAACAAATACCGTACAGACGTTCTATAATAACGCTGGAGCGTGCTGGAACTGACCCCAAAGTTGGCGTGTCTCCTTCTGTTCAGTAGCTAACCCTCTTGACACTCTCACCTTGACATATACGTACATATATTCTATAATTCTAGTATCTCATAGGTTCTGGCCTCTGAGACCCGTCAGTCTGCCTGTAGTAGACCTGACCCGCCCCTGTTGTCCTGAAGACCAAAAGAGGTAAACCCTGATGCCCAAAACCGCCCCTTCTCTGGTCAAGAGTGTGAAAGTCGTTGTCTCCGTCTCACCCGCTGAATACCAGCGGTGGAAACGCCTCGCCATCCAAAACGAGATGCGTGTCCCTGAGTTCGTGCGCTACCTCGTAGGCCAAGCCGCCCGCAAACTGGAGCAATAGGATGTCCTGCTTCTTGAAACCGCCCGGCCCTGCCGTGAGTCCCGTGCAAACCCGATGGCACGTAACCCTTCCCGCGCTTCACATGCCCATGCGGCCACAATTCGAAATTCCCCCGGCTCCCGCCTTGGCCAACTCAAAGCTGGCTCCTAGCTGCGCCGTCACCAATGCCGCTGCAATAGTACCCATCGGTATTGCCACGGATATATCAACAGTAGTTAACCGGAGCTGTACGGCATATCTAACGGATTACTACGGGAATACTACGAACATGGGGCCAACGCCGCCCCGTGGCCGCGCCCTCGGCAATGCCTCTCCTCGCCCAGTCCCACCCCGCAAGTTCCAAAGTGGGCCCCTCTGCTAGACGAGTGCATCCGTTCCTGATACCCTGACGCCTACCTAACTTTCCGTACGAGGAGAGGCCATGACCACCTATGCCGGCGCACCCATGAAGCGGTTCGAGGATCCCCAGCTTGTCCAAGGCAAGGGCAGCTTTGTCGACGACAAAGTGCTGCCGGGCATGCTTCATGCCGCTGTGCTGCGCAGCCCCCATGCATATGCGCTGATACGCTCCATCGACACCTCCAAGGCGGAAGCGCTGCCGGGAGTCGTACAGGTGGTCACATCCGCGGACATTCCAGGGCTGGAGACCATACCGCCACGGCAGACGGAGCGGCTTGATGACATGAAGTCGCCCCGCCATCCCGTCCTTGCGGAAGGGAAGGTATGTTACGTCGGTCAGGCGGTGGCAGCGGTGCTTGCCGAGAGCCGATATGTGGCACGGGACGCGTTGGAACTGATACAAGTCGATTATGAGCCGCTGCGCCCGGTGATGGACCCCTACGAGGCAGTCTCTCCCGATTCCAAGCCCATCCACGAGGACATCGGCAGCAACGTTGCCGTCCGCATGCAGGTGGGCCGTGGGGATGTGGATGTGGCGTTGGCCGAATCTGACAAAGTAATCCGCGAGCGGTTCCACGTTCCGCGTTTGGCCCCCAATCCCATGGAGGGCCGTGCCCTCATCGCCGACTACCAGCCCGGCAACATGGTGCTGGAATTGTGGACTTCCACCCAGGTGCCTCACAAGGCCAAGAGCTTCCTCGGCCCCCTGCTCAAGCGTCCTGACATACACCTTCGCGTGCTAGCCCCCGATGTGGGCGGTGGATTCGGTCAAAAGGTGGAGCTATGGCCTGAAGAGATCCTTTTCTCCCACTTGGCCATTCAGATCGAGCGTCCCATCAAGTGGATAGAAGACCGTTGGGAGAACGTACTGGCCTACCAAGCCCGAGGCTACCACGGCGAGGTGGAGGCAGGCGTCAAGAGCGACGGCACCATTCTGGGTATGCGCTTCCGGATGATCGCGGACTTAGGAGGCTACTACCTGACCTCGACTGCCGGTCCTGCCTATAACACCATCCGTCGCGTCAACGGCCCCTACGCCATCCCGAACATGGATGTTTCCGTGGACTGCGTCATCACCAACCGGCCACCCACAGGCCCCTACCGGGGTGCCGGAGCACCCGAGGGTGCCTTCATGATGGAGCGGACCCTAGACCTGATCGCACAAGAATTGGACATGGACCCAGCCGAAGTACGACGGCAAAACTTCGTGGCAGACGATGCCTTCCCCTACACCACCGGCACCGGGCTTATCTACGACTCAGGCCAGTTCGGCTTGGCTCTGGACAGGGCACTGGAGATGGGCGAGTACTCACGCTACCGCGAGGCCCAGAGGAACCGCAAGCCGGGGGACCCACTAATCGGCATCGGTGTCTCCACTGTGGTGAAGGCATCCGGGGGCATCGGCGAAATGCGCGATAGCGCTGCCGTGGTGCAGGTGGACGCGTCTGGAACGGTCCGGGTGCATACGGAGGTCTCCCCTCACGGTCAAGGCACCGAGACCACTTTCTCTCAGATCGTGGCCGACGAGTTGGGTCTCGCGCCGCAGCAGATACAAATCCTCCACGGCAACAGCGACATACCCGAAAAAGGACTCGGCACCTTCGCCAGTCGGGGCCTCTCGGTGGGCGGCTCAGCCATGCTCCTCGGGATCCGCGACGCGAAACAGAAGCTGGCAGCCATAGCTGCCCACATACTGGAGTGCGCACCCGAAGACATCGTCTTCGAGGATGAAAAGGTGATTAACGGGAAGGACCCGGAGCAGGTTATGTCCTTCCAGGAAGTCGCCTCTGAAGCCCACCGTCCCGACAGGCTTCCGCCGGGCATGGAGCCTGGGCTGGAGTTCAAGAGTTCCTTCTCCATGCCGGAGAACCCCTTCGGCTTTGGGGCCCACGTGGCCGTGATACAGGTCGACCCCGACACTGGGGCCATCTCCTTCCTCAATTACTCGGCCGTCCACGATACAGGTCGGGTAATCAACCCCAAGATAATGGAGGGCCAGCTGCACGGCGGATTGGCCCAAGGTTTGGGTCAAGGGCTCATGGAAGGCATGATTTACGACGAGAACGGTCAGCCCCTGACCAGTAACTTCTTGGACTACTCCATGCCCACCGCTGAGGATATGCCTCCGCTGCACATGGACAGCATCGAGACCCTCTCGCCCGTGAACCCCCTAGGGGTCAAGGGAGGGGGCGAGCTTCCCACGGTAGCCAGCCCCGTAGCCGTGGCCAACGCCTTGGTCGACGCCCTCTCCCGGACATCGGTGCAACACATGGACGCGCCCGTGACACCGGAGAAGGTGTGGCGCGCCTTCCAAGACGAGTAGCTCGACAAAGATAGTGCCGGACTTCTCGCAGACCGCATTCCCCTCATGCAGTGCCGGAGGCGAAAATGGCTCAAGTAAGATACATCGTAGATAATGTAGATGAGGCGGTCGCCTTTTATGTCTCGAAGCTTGGCTTTGAGCTGCAACAGCAATTCGGCGATGCTATCGGCATTTTGAAACATGGCGACTTGACGCTATTGGTTTCAGGGCCAAAGGCATCAGCTTCCAGACCAATGCCGGATGGCGCCATACCTGGTCCCGGAGGCTGGGGCAGGTTCATGTTAATCGTCGAGGATTTGGATGCGGTCGTCTCAAAGCTCAAGGACGATGGTGTAGAGTTTAGAAACGACATCGTGGAGAATGCTGACCGCAGACAAATCCTTTGCAAAGACCCCTCTGGCAACGTAGTCGAGCTCTTTCAATCAGGCTAGAAACTGCATTGATACCGGGTCGGGAAGCGTAACAAACGCCACCAACGGTTCACCGAAACGTCCCAGTAGCTCAGGGGATAGAGCAGCTGCCTTCTAAGCAGCGGGTCGCGGGTTCGAATCCTGCCTGGGACGCCACCTCAGCTACGAAATATCTTGGGACCACCCATCGCTCAAGGGTGGTCCCAAGGGCAAAGAGTCGCCGGGTCGGGCGGCTTTTCTTATGCCACGAGGCATATCCGACACGCTGCCTGCCCTCGCTCGTGAGTCCGGTTGCGACCCCCTCCTGCTTGCCTGACAGACAATTCTCGGAATCGAGGCAAGTACGTGACATGGCTACTAGATCGAGAGTGCGGAGCCGGAAAGTGGACGCAGGAAATCTGGAACTCGCCGGGTTGACGAAGCAGTTCGAGATCCACAACAAATCGGATGGCAAGTCCCACCGGACGGTGGAGTGGTACAACGAGGTCCTGGACATATTCATGGGCTAGCTAGGGGCGGAAGGGATGTCCACCTGCCTCGATGACCTGGGCGAGGATGAGGTCAGGCACTTCATCCTCCATCTCCAGGGACGGGCAGGCCTGCGGGGGCAGGCGTCAAGCCACACGGTAAACAACTAGGTCAGGGCGTTACGGCTTTCTTAAACTGGTTGCACGTACAGGGTTACACCGAGTGCCACAGACTGGAAAAACTGAAGGTCCCCGAGGTGCGTCAGTCGTCCACCGTGTCCTGCACCTCGGTGAGTGTGACGCTCTTCTCGCTATCGCCGCTGTTGAAGAAGGCGCAGAAGCAGTCGGGGGTGAACTCGTAGTCCTCGGTGGTGACCCCGTCCTGGTGGTTCCTGTAGAGGTTTATGATGACGGTCCGCTCGGGGTCGGAGCTGAGCGTCACCTTGACCGTCACCGTGCTCCCCTCGGCCACCGAGTAGGCGGACTTCTCGAACGACACGGAGACCTGTGGGTCCTCGTCGTCGGTCACCGTCACGTCCACGTCGTCGATGTCGGCGTTGTTGTAGTCGGTGTCGGTGGAGGTCGCCGTGTGGGTCACCGTGGCCGTGTCGTCCGCGGCGTCGGTATCCTGGGCAGCGGAGACGGTCACCGTCTGCTCGTCGTCCCAGTTGGACGTGGTGAAAGTCAGGGTTGCCGGCGATGAGGTCACCTCGGTATTGTCCGTGGGGTCCTCGACCGTCACCACCACGTTGGCCGAGGGCTTGCTGTCCAGTACCACCGTGTAGGTCTCTTCCATCCCCCTCGTCCACCGTGATCCCCGCAGTGTCGTCATCGGTGATGGAGACGGTGGTCTCGTCGGTCATGCCCTCGGTGATCCTGTCGGTGAGGCTGGACTGCGGCTCCAGCCTCACCTTCTCCGTGTCCTCGTCCACATCGTCGTCGGCTGCGGTGAAGGTGATGGTCTTCTCCGTGTCGGCTGCCCCGAAGTCCACGCTGGCAGGCACCGAATAGTCGGTGTTGGAAGCTCCGTCGTTGGTCTTGGTGATGGGGAGGCCGGGATTCGATATGCCGAGATCCTGCACGATTGCCTTGATGTAGGGGGCAAATTCATCTTCCTGTCAGCACAAAAAGGCTTTTCCACCTGCCCCGCCAACAGTTTACAGCAGTTGACAGAAGCCGAATCACTGTTTTAGACTCCGACCGCTTCCACCATAGTCTAGGCACACTATGGAGATAAATCAGAATCTGGAGAAAGTGACATGAATAGTTTTCGCTATACCAGCATCTTGTTCCCCATAGGTGTGCTGATCGTGTTCTTGCTCCTAATAGCTGTTGCTTGTGGCGAATCGGCTGAACCGACGTCCACAGCCACGCCAGAACCCGTAGCAACGACGGCTTTCGACCCACCCCCAACGGCGGCCACCCCCACGTCATCTCCCGCCCCGGTGCCCACTTCGGCTCCTCCGACAACGTCTACGGTAAGCCGGCTGATAGTAGCCAACATACCTCCCCAGCCTGAAGCTCTGGATCCGTCATTGATCGGAACCTTCGAGCAGTTCCAGTTCTTGCCCATGATGGACAATCTATTGGGTTTCAACCACAAGACTGGAGTTGTCGAAGGACGGGCTGCTAAGAGCTGGACGGGTAGCCCCGACGGTAAGACATGGACTTTCGAGCTCAACGAAGACGTCCCTTTCCACTTTGGAAAAGGAACGATGACTTCCGCGGACTGGAAGGCTACTTTTGACTTCTTAATTCGGGACGAAAGCCTGGTTTCGAGGAAAAGGTTCTACAAGCTAAAGTTCGGTTTGTCCCCAGATTCGCCGGGTCCAGTCCCGGACGGGATAATCGACACTTCAGACCCGAATGTCTTGGTATTCAATCTGGCCGAGACCGATGCACGATTCTTCTACGACATGACCGACTATTTCGAAGCGGTCGCTTTAAGCAAAACTCAACTGGCAGAGCCCTACGACGAGTGGACGAAGACGCCGGCGGGCATAGGCTCTTTCCAGCTACTGGAGGCCAACGTCGGCGAAAACCGCATTTTCGAGAATGCTCCGGGGACCCACTATTTCCAAGAGCCGGCCTTTGAAGAACTCCAAATCATCTTCGTTCTCGAACCTTCAACTAGGCTTGCCATGCTCCTAGGAGAGCAGGCCCACATTGCCGACCTGCCTCGAGAGCTGGCTGAGGAGGGGGAAGAGCAGGGGTTGAAGCAGTGGCTGACCACCTTGGCGCCCTCAGTGGTGTTTGGAGTGTTTGGTGGCAACTTCGCGGGCCCGCCGCTGGAAAATGGTGACCCAGACTACTCCTTCCCGTTGTACAACTCCGAGCTGCCGTGGACCAAGAAGGAAGTGCGGCAAGCCATGAACATGGCGATCAACCGGGATGAGCTTATTGAGGAACTCTTCGCAGACTCAGCCATCCCCATAATTGGCCCGCCCATGTGGTGGCCGAGGAACAATGGTTGGAACCCCCAATGGGTGGAAGACTTCCCAGATCTGTATCGGTATGATCCCGTAGCCGCCAAGGAACTGCTTGCTGAAGCTGGCTACCCCGATGGATTCACCGCCGAGTGGAAGGCATTTGCTCGACCCGGTGTACCTTGGAGGGAGCTTGTTGAGGCCCATGTCGGTTACATGAGGGAAATAGGAATCAACCTGAACGTTGAGGAGATGGAGTTTCAGGAGTTCCGCAACCAGTACCGGCAATTCAATCATAGTGGCTGGGGCTTCTGGTGGACTGCTCAGGAGAACCTGCCGTCCACCCGGTTCGGGTTCCACCACAATATGCGCCGTAATCAGCAGCAGTGGTACGTGACGGAAGCGCTCCAGAGAAACTTCGACAAACTCGAGACCACTGTGCCAAAAGACGAACGCCATGCCATATTGAAAGAAATGGGCGATGAACTGTTCTATGATTTCGCTCTGATGCCCTTGGCCGCTGTTAGACCGAGATATGTAGCCAACACCAGCGTTGTGGCCGAATTCTTGACGACGGGCCTTAACGGAGTCCGTGACTTGGAGTTTGTGGTCCCGGCGCGGTAGCCTAGGGAAGTTCGTTTTGTTGTACCGATAGTGAATGCACAAAGGCAGGTAGGGCAACTCCTCTACCTGCCTTTGTCTAGGGGCAAGAGGGAGCCTCTGGCACCCGACCTGTCAGACTAGCCAAGGCTGGCTCGGCTCCGGGGAGAGTTCAGGTTAATACAAGGGGCACCCCGTGCAGCGATACATCCTGATTCGCCTCGCCCAGTCTGTCCTAACGCTGTTGATAATCAGCATAGTCGTCTTTGGCTTGGCACGATTGTCAGGAGACCCGATCAACGTCCTGACCTCAGACGACATGTCGGAGCAGGATCTTCAGCAGGTCAAGGAGAACTGGGGACTGGATAAGTCCTACCCCGAGCAATACTGGCTCTTCCTCGCCAACGCAGTACAAGGGGATTTTGGTAAGTCTCTGAGATTCAAAGGGCATACCGCCATATCTCTGATCAAACGCCGTCTGCCCGCTACCCTCGAGCTTACGGCGGTCGCTCTCGGCTTCGGCGTCCTCTTGGCCATACCCATCGGAGTACTGTCTGCGGTGAAGAAGGACACGCCTTTCGATTACGGCGCAAAGATTTTTGGCCTGTTGGGGCAATCTGTCCCCAGCTTCTGGCTGGGCATAGTGCTGATATGGGTATTCGGGGTGACCCTGGGTTGGCTGCCTGTGAGCCTGCGGGATGAGGGCAACATCTTCCAGCGCTTGGATCATATCGTGTTGCCTGCCTTCACGCTGGGCTACTTCTCAGTCGCCGCGTTAATGCGCCTGACCCGCTCCGCTATGCTGGAAGTGCTGGACAGCGAGTATGTGAAAACGGCGCACCTCAAGGGCCTACCCCAATGGAAGGTGCTTTGGAAGCATTGCCTCCGCAATGCAGCCATCGGCCCATTAACATACCTTGGAATACTGACGGGCATCGTGCTCACTGGGGCTGTAGCTATCGAGACGGTTTTTGCTTGGCCGGGCTTGGGGCTATTGATCGTGCAATCGGTGCAAGCAAGGGATTTCCCAGTAGTGCAAGCGCTGGCGCTTTGGGGTGCTCTCGGGGTAATTGCGATAAACCTGATGGTAGATATCTCCTATGCCTATCTCGATCCTAGAATACGTTATAGATAGTCGTACTGAAGAACGCCGGAAGGGAATGTCCTGATGGCTATAACAATCTTACAAGAGCAGCCGTGGTACAGTGCCGAAAGGCTCTGGCGTGCGTTAGCAGTGGTCCGGCGATGGCCTCTGATCCCCTTGCTATTGATCTTGGTACTGGTGGTAATGCCGGCAGTCCTTGCTGATGTTCTTGCTCCCCATGATCCTGAAATTGGAAAGCTGAGCGAACGACTTACTCCTCCCTTCTGGGCAGGAGATCAGGAGGTGGCAGAAGAGGGGGAGGGCATCAGATACCTTCTGGGCACTGATCGTTCTGGAAGAGACATCTTCAGTCGGATGATGCACGGGGCTAGAGTATCACTGATGGTTTCTCTACTGGCCATATCCGCCGGGGGCATCGTTGGTACCACACTGGGCGTGCTGGCCGGTTACTACGGCGGAATAACGGACCATTTCATAATGCGCATAGTAGACGCCTTTCTCGCTTTCCCTTTCATACTACTGGCGTTGGTGCTGGTCTCGATATTTGGCAGTAGTTTCTCCACCGTGGTAGTTACGATAGGGATTTTGCTGTGGGCCCGGTTTGCCCGACTGGCTCGGGGCGAGGCGCTTACCGTAAAGCCTAGGGACTTTGTTACCCGGGCCAAAGCCTCTGGGTGCTCCGACTTCCGCATAATGACACGACACATCTTTCCCAACATTGTGAACCCGATCCTGGTGGTCGCGACCCTTGAGGTGGGGCATGTGATATTGTTGGAATCCACACTTAGTTTCCTCGGAGCAGGCCTACCGATCCCCACTCCGGCTTGGGGCCTGATGGTGGCGGAGGGTCGAGACCTAATTGTGGCTAACTGGTGGGTCTCTTTCTTTCCCGGCATTGCCATCCTGCTCACGGTGTTATCGATGAATTTGGCGGGAGACTGGCTAAGAGATAGGCTGGACCCGAAGCTGAGACAGTTGTGAGCATGGACGATTTCGATCGCGATCGCCCCATACTTGAGGTTGACAACCTCTGCACGTATTTTTTCAACCGACGTGGTGTGGTTAAAGCTGTCGACGGAGTCAAGTTTCACTTGAGGCAGGGTGAAACTCTGGGTATCGTGGGCGAATCCGGCTGTGGCAAGACCATGACAGCCCTATCGCTGTTGCGCCTTGTACCCCGGCCGGCAGCACGCATCGTGGACGGGGCGGTGCGGCTATATGGAGAGGACCTGCTATCCCTTAGCAACGACGAGATGCGGAGGGTTCGAGGGCGCAAGATTGCGATGATCCTCCAAGACCCCCAAACGTCGCTCAACCCGGTGTTTAATATCAGTAACCAGCTAATAGAAGCCTTCGGGATGCGGTTCAAGGGTGATAAGCAGTCCATGATCCAGCGGGCCATTGAGGCCTTGCGAAATGTAAGGGTGGCGGCGCCTGAAAGTCGCTTGAGAGATTTCCCTCACCAGATGAGCGGCGGGATGAAACAGCGGGTATTTGGCGCCATGGCAGTAGCCCAAGAGCCGGGGGTGGTAATAGCCGATGAACCTACCACCGCGCTGGACGTGACCATTCAACTGCAGTACCTCCGTCTGTTGAAGGAGATTCAGGCGCAAACAGGGCTCGCCATCATATTCATCACCCACGACTTCGGGATTGTGGCGCGCATGTGCGACCGGGTAGCTGTGATGTATGCCGGCCGCATTGTGGAGAATGGGCCTGTCAGAGATGTATTTAACCACCCGTCGCATCCTTACACACAGGCTTTGATGGCATCGGTGCCCGACATGGAGGAGCCCCCGGAACGCCTCTACTCTATCGAGGGCCAGCCACCTGTACTGATGGATCTTCCCGATGGCTGCCGCTTTGCTCCACGATGCCCTCACGCAACGGACCGATGTAACGCCGAGTACCCCCCTAGCTTCACAGTCAGGCCAGAACACACAGCAGATTGCTGGAAAATGGAAGAATAGTGGAACATGCCCTGATCGAAGTCAAAAATCTGAAGAAATACTTCCCAGTCACCCGGGGCTTGATCCTCATGAAAACCGTCGGCTATGTTCAGGCCGTTGATGGGATCAGCTTCACAATAGGTGATAAAGAAACGTTGGCGTTGGTTGGTGAGTCCGGCTGTGGCAAAACCACTACTGCCAAGTTGATGCTTCGTCTCGAACAACCCACTTCAGGACAGATTTATCTCCAAGGTCAGGACATTCAGGAGTTGACCGGGCAGGAACTGAAGGACCTCCGTTCCGATGTTCAACCCGTGTTTCAGGACCCGTGGTCTTCACTGAGCCCGCGAATGAAAGTAAAAGATATTGTAGCGGAGCCTCTGGTTGTAAACCGGCAGATGACTCGCCAAGAAGTAAAGGACCGAGTAGATGAGGTGCTGGTACAAGTGGGCCTCAACCCAGCACAGGGGGAGCTCTATCCACACGAGTTCAGCGGCGGCCAGCGGCAACGAATTGCAGTGGCCAGTGCGCTTGCATCGTATCCCAAGCTAATGATTCTCGACGAGCCCGTGTCAGCGCTGGACGTTTCGATACGAGCCCAGGTGATGAATCTGCTCAAGGACCTTCAGGGACAATACGAGGTCAGCTATATGCTGGTGGCCCACAATCTGGCTACGGTAAGGTACATGGCCCATAGGACAGCCGTAATGTACCTAGGTCAGTTTGTAGAATATTCTTCCACCACAGATCTCTTTGAAAACCCTCTGCACCCATATACCAAGGCGCTGTTTTCGGCAGCGCTTCCTTCCCATCCCGATGTTAATCGGGAAGAAATCGTCCTATCTGGTGAGGTCCCTTCTCCCATCAATCCGCCGTCAGGCTGCCGGTTTCATCCACGATGTCCAATGGCGATGGAAAGATGTAGTGTGGACATTCCCGAACCCAAAGAGGTGGCGACAGGCCACACCGTTAGCTGCCACCTATATTAGAGGCCTTTTGTTCCAGATATGTCCTTGGAAGTTATCAAGTATCACGGCAAAGGAGGCAACAGTATGCTATGGCTAAGGGGTGTTAGCGACGACCAAGCCGAAGGCTATGTCAAAGAAGTGTTCGACCGGTACCGGGAAACGCGGGGTGCAGTGCCTGCATTGTCTCGTGTGCTCGCACTTAGACCCGATGTGCTACGAGGACGGGAAACTCTACGTAATGCGGTATGCGATGAAGCGACCACTCTGGGAAGGCGCCGCGAGGAGCTTCTGAATTTCTATGGAGCGACGCTAGGCGTCTGTACCGGTTGAGTGATGAATCACGGAGAGTTGCTCCGTAAGGCTTCGGATACAGACAAGAAAGCAGTTGCAGCAATTGGTGCCGACTTCAGGACGTCCGAATTAGATCACCAGGACAAGACCATGCTGGCTTTCGCTGAGAAACTTACCTTTGACCACACTCATGTGACCAAGCAAGACTTAGAAGGTCTGCGAGAGGTTGGCTTCAGCGACGAGAATATCCTGGAAATCATAGCCTCTGTAGCCTTCAGGAATTTCAGTAACCGGCTGAATGTCGGCTTGGGCTTAGATGACCCTGACAACCTGCCGGAGTTAGACCCAGATCTGAACGAGATGTTGGTGACGAGGGAAGCTGTAAGCGCCTAAGCTCTGAGGTACTGTTTGAGGAGGCGCTTTCCTACCGTAACGGGCCACAACGGGCAAAGATGCCTACCCTCAGGGCGGCGGGTTTACATCGGTAACTTGTCGGTCCACGTAGCACTTGGCATTGAGTGTAGTTGCCTCAATTGAGGCTAGGGTGGTCTGAGATTGACAATAAAGTTCAAGATATAACAAGAACTTAGGATTGGTGGCTGCTTGCCGCAAAATCCCAAATCTGCGCAAGTGAGCCTAAGAAGGGAGTAGCATGTCTTACATTTTTGCAGGTCTGGCTGGAGACACGAGCCCCGGCATCGAATGGGTCGAGAAGCATATGGGAATGAAGATGACAGTCAGTAGCGGGCTGTTCCGGAGGCCTTTTGGCGAGGGTAGCTGGGAAGCGATTACCAGCGGCCTTCCAGAGCGCCCCGAAATAAGAGCGATTACGGTACACCCGACCAATCCCGATACGGTTTACGTCGCCACTCAGGATGGGCCATACCGCACCGATGATCATGGAGACCACTGGGAGCGGGTAGATGTTCCCAGTCATGGGCTTCCCATGTGGTCACTCCTATTCCACCCTAGGGATCCCAACGTAATGTATGCCGGCTACGAGAACTGTGAGATATACCGGAGCGAAGATGGTGGCGAGCGCTGGAACCAACTGCCAGTCAGTGTTCGTTTCCCCCAAATTACCATGCCTCCCAGAGGCATACCAGCCAAGCGGGTCCTCATGATGAGTGCGAGCGCCTCCGATCCAGACCAGTTGTTCGCGTCCCTTGAAGTTGGAGGTCTTATCCGTTCCCTCGATGGCGGTGATCACTGGGAGAACCTGAGTGACGGCCAGTATCTTTCTGATGACACAGTGGATATGCATGGTGTGCTTGCGAGCCGGTTCCGGCCCGACACCGTGATCAGCATCTGTCGAGTGGGTATGTTCCGAAGCACGGACAAGGGAGACCACTGGGAGAACGTACCTATCGAAAGCTTGAACCCCCACAAAGGCACAACCTACTGCCGGTCTATCCGCGAGGTGCCAGGAAACCCCCGCAGTATCTGGGTGTCTGCTGGCGGAGATTTTGAGAGCCCCGTGGGCGGTCTGTTCCATAGCGAAGACGGGGGCCTGAGCTTCGACCGGGTAGATATTGGCTACGAACCGAACAGCACTCTCTTCGGGGTAGCCATAGACCAGCGAAACCCCCGTAACATTTGCTGCGCTTCGAAAAATGGCCAGGTGTTCGCCAGTAGCGACAGCGGAAAGACATGGACCGACCATCCATTGCCCGCGGGTTCATCCCAGGTCTATTGTCTGGCCACCGCCTGACATTCAAACTGACGAAGCTAACGGTTACAAATGGGCCGGTAAGCCATCAGGCTTACCGGCCCTCTTAGTTCCCGGTACTTCAAAGGGCGGAGTGTTACGCATTCACCTGCGGTTCCAAGTAGTCCTTTGGCTTGTTGTATATCTGGAGGCGGCTCCGTTGGCAGTCCACTATGAGAAGCCTGTCTTTCACGGCGTCGAAGGTAATTCCGGTTGGTAAAGCAAACCGCCATTCCGACTCAACATGGTGGGCACGACGCCGCGCCCTAGCGTAGTCCGGATTGGTATCGATTGCCTGCTGGGCCCATTTGGATAACTGCTGGGCATCACCCGTTAGCTTGGCAATGTACCGTCCATCCGAGGCATAAATTAGCACCCTGCCTGGATGGTAGTCGTTATCCCCCCAGTCGCAGACATACACATCCCCATCTGGGTCCACAGCTACTCCTGTGGGCAGGTGTAGCTGTCCGTGACGATTGGTTGGCCCGCCAAACTCGGCCACCGCCTCGCCATTGCTCGTATATTTTTGCACCCTGTGGTTCCTGTGATCGGCCACGTACACGTATCCCTCGCCGTCCACAGTGATCCCCCAAGGCGAATCGAGCTCCCCAGAACCGCTGCCCTGTGTCCCCCACCGGGTGAGAAGCGCGCCAGCCTTGCTGAATTTCCCAATCTGATGGCTGCGGCCATCAGCTACATAGAGATTGCCTTGCCCATCTATACCAAGTCCTGAGGCGCCGTGCTCTCCTTCGTCCCCGTCGTCCAGTGTGCTCCATTGCCGCAGGAACGTTCCGTCCTTCTCAAAGACCGATACCCGGTTTAGCCATTCATCAGTGACGTAGATCTTCTCGTCGTGATCGACAACGATTCCGGCTGGCCAGATAAGCTGTCCGTCTCCGACTCCATATGTGCCGAATTCCCCCAAGAACTCTTCGTCACCAGGCGTTGTGCCTATATTGAGTTTCCCAATCCGAGCCCCCGCTCCAGTTTCACTCCAGTGTACGTTGCTGGTTGTTTCAGTTCCCCTGCTAAGGACATATACCGTATCCCCAGCGCCTACAGCCACTCCCGCCGGGTTGGAAAACCCAATCCCAGACTGGGCGCTTCGCCCAACGCTATGGCTGTAGTCATACACTCGTCCTGCCGCGAATTGAGTAACCATTTCCCTCTCCCGTTATCGTGATGCGTCAGGAGTCAAGAGGCTGAGGAGAATCAGCCAACGCAACTGACGTTCTATGGCCAGGGCCAACAAGCTAGGTCATGCTTCGGTAGCAAATAGTCCACGGGCCCCTAGGGCGTATGGACCGACCCTTGCCCTAGAGAAAACTCGGCTTCTCGAAGTTGCCTTCCACTATGGGAACGGCGTCCAAGCCCAGCCAGTCTTCGAGGAGGGTGGTATACAGTCCCCTGAAGTCTAGGTTGGGGACCAGATCGCCCTGCTCCATATCGCCCGGCCTCATCGATGGATACTCACTGTACTGGCCGCCCTTGACCTTATCTCCGGCAATGAAAGCCACCCCGCCGGCTCCGTGGTCCGTTCCGGATCCGTTATCACGCACCCGTCGGCCGAACTCGGTGAACATCAGCAGGACCACGTTCTCGCTCGCATTGTGCTCCCTCAGGTCGTCAAAGAAGCTTTCCACCCCTTGCGACACATCCTTCCATAGCTTGTCGTGGGCTCCTACTTGGTTTGAGTGTGTATCAAAGGGGCCGTGATCACAGTAAAAGATGCGGGTACCGAGGTTGGCTAGATGAATCTGCGAAATCCCCTTGAGCTTCTTGGCGATGGTAGTCTCCGGATACTCCACATTGGAACTGTACATGCCCGGCACTTCGCTCAGGATGTCAGCGCCTTGCAGAGTATCCAGTCCTGTCTGCCCAAGGTATTCCATTGTTGCAGTGCTACCCATGTGGGGAGAATACAGACGAGCGAACTTATCCAAAATCCTGGACCTCTGGCGTTGTTCCGAAATGCCTGGGAGAAGACCATAGGTGTCCAAGTCGTCGACACAAGCCACGGGCACACCGGTCAGGGCCATGGCGCGGAACAGGGCCGGCCCAAAGCTAACACCTGTCAGCACATTCTCCTTGTTAGGGTCAATCTCCCGGATTGCCCGGCCCAGCCAACCCTCAGTCCCCAGTTTGTCGGGCTCGCATGTGTGCCAGATGTCCATAGAACGGAAGTGGGACCGCGGCGAGTTGGCATACCCGACTCCGTGGATAATGGCCAAGTCTCCTCGATCGTACAGGTTCTTGATCGGGCCCATCTCAGGATGCAGGCCTACTTCATCGTCAAGGGGGAGCACTCTGTCCAGTGGAACGCCGACATCGCGCCGGTTCTCCTCGTATAGCGAGTTAGCATAAGGCACCACTGTGTTTAAGTAATCATTACCCCCGCTCAACTGGAGCACTACCAGCACGGGGTCTTTGTTCGAACTTGTCATTGACGCCCTCCTCACTTGTTCTTAGGCGTATTGGTACTCTCGCAACGCGACAATCAGTTGCAACAGCTCCGCTATTCTTTGGGTAGAAGCCTCAGAGGCCTCTTCACTACCCCAGCGGAAGTCACCGCCTTCTTTGGAGTAGTCAATTAGCTCCTGACGGCTTTCAGGGTCGACTTCCAAGGAGCCGAGGTACTCGAGGCAGCTGTCCACCACTTGGTCGCTGCTCTCGACGACCCCCTCTCGTATTCTCGAGACGATGGAGCTGACGCCTGGTCGCGTAGTGTCGCCTACCAAATTGGCAGTGAAGTTGATACGCCGCATAAGAGACCCGCTGTTGATCCATTCTGTCCCGGTGTGCCAGCCCTCCACGCTCGGGGGATTCAGAAGGTCCTGCCCCATATAGGCTGGCTGCCTGGCTAGGTCACCGAGCCCCGGCGCAGGAAATTCAGCACCGCCCACCAATCTCAGCGTGCCCACCACTACCTCTGCCGGGTTCTTCAGACGGGCGAACCGTGCCTCCTTGAAAAAGTCAGAATTGAACATTGCCCGCAGCACCGAACGGAGATCGTAGTTGGACTCGACAAACACCTTGCACATCATGTCGATGGCCGCTGGGTCTCTGGGCGGAGTTACCGACCAGGCGGGCACCTGCGGCTCGTCTGCAACGAAAAAGTTGTACAGATGGCGCACCACGAATTGGGCAGTAGCAGGCTGCTTGCAAACTATATTGATTATGTCCTCGCCATTGAACTCCCCAGTCTCACCAAGGAACGTCTTTATCCCGTCGTCGTGGTCTTCAGGCTTGTATTCGAAGAACCAGTCATGGCGCCCAATAGGGTCTCTGGGTAGCTTTGGGGCAATAGTCCATCCGGTAAACGCCCTCGAAGCCTCCCGTACGTCCACCTCGGTGTAGTTCCCTACGCCCATACTGAACAGCTCCAGCAGCTCGCGGCCCCAGTTCTCGTTCACCGCATAGGAATGGTTTTCGCAATTGTCCAGCCAATAGATCATGGCCGGGTTTTTGGCGAGAGCAACTAGGAGGTCACGAAAGTTATTCATTCCTTTTTCACGGAAGAGCACAATCATGTCCATTACTTCGTCGTAGTGGTCCACCTTGGAGACTCCAGCCGAGAATACCCCGTGCCAGAATAGCGCCATCTTCTCCTCAAGCGGGCGCATAGTGTTTAGCATGCCATACATCCACTCGGCCGCCCCCATTCCAGCCATCGTTCCTGGACGCCAAGTCCACGGGTGATAGCGCAATACCTCGGCCCGGTCTATCGGCTTTTGCTCTTCAGGGCGCAGCAACTCTTCGACGGTTGCCTCGTATCCCTTGGCAGCGCGGACTTCCAACTCGTCCCGTGTAGCACCAAATCCAGCTCGCCGCATCAGATGGGCCATCAGGGCAACATCCTGGTTAGCCATAACTCATTCCTCCCTGCGGATGTTACGAAATTCGAAAGTCTTGTTGGCGTGGTTACCTCACGATAATAACCCACCCATCTATGGCAGGCAAGCCACCATATTTACCCATTTGTTCCACCGGAGGGTAGCGTGAATACCTATCGCGCCCGCCTGAAAGAGTACCTCTTTGGCCCAGCCCTTTGAAGAGGCCATCCCAGCTGACGGCCCATATCGATCCTGCCTGCGACTTCACCAACTGCACCCCAGCCCCCAACAATCCTGAGCTCGATACTCCAGCCGCGACGGTCCGACCTTTTTCGGGCATCCAAGTTTTGGAGTCTTCCCTGTGTCGAATGTACAATCACAGTCAGGTTCTGACACCCAAAGCGTCGATCAGAAAACTGATCTCGTGCGGAGGTCGAACAGATCGTACAGTCCACCCTAGCGGGAATTCCTGCCCCGGAACCCGCCTCGCCCGCGACGATGTGCAGCAGGTGATGGAGGCCTCGATTGCGAGGATTCCTGAGCTTGAACCTAGTAGGACCAGCGACGATGTCGTCAAGATAGTGGAGAAGATGGCGTCTATCGATGTTGGGCTCACTACCGAGGAAGCCGACAGGATAGTGCAGGCGAGACTGGCGAATTTGCCTCGACCTGAACCCGGGCCCGCACAGGACGATGTCGAAGAGATTGTGGGGGCGGCCATAGCCGAGGTAGCCGAACCCGAACCGAGGCTCACTCGCGAGGAGGTCGGACGTATATCCCGAATGCTGTGGCGTCCGTCCCCCCCAAGTCAGCACTTGCCGACTACACCAAGTTCTTCGTCGAAAACGCCATCAGCCGGTACGATTCGGAGGGGCTCAACGTTACCCTCGCATACTACAATCGACCCGAGAGCGCTGATGGCCAGTGGTTCGCGTTCATTGCAGACGGCAATGGCAAGATCGTCGGCCACTACAATCCCGGAATGCTGGGAACAGGCCTTGATGACCTGCTTGGGACGGACTCATTCACGGGCAGCCCGGGTGGCGCTTGGGTGACCGATACGGATGTTAACCCAGAGACCGGCAAGCCTGAGTCCATGAATGCATGGGTCGTCAGCCACGACGGACTGGTCTTCGGCTCAGGCTGGGACCACGGCCACGTGAGTGAAGAAAACTGAAGCCCAACCGACTCCTAGAAACCTTGGCCCAGGTGCAGGACATTGAGATTCGTAACCCTCTCTGGTTCGTCTGGGCCTGCGAGCCATCTGCAGGTCACGCTGGCCGGAACGCCGGAGTAGTCCGAATCGGTGGCTCCGCCTTGATTCGTCTCCGTTAGGGGGATGGCCACCGTGCGTTCCGGGTCGGGCGCTGAGGGTGATCATCACCGACTGCGTGCCGCCTTCGGCGACGGTGTAGGCGCTGGCCGTTCAGGTCATCGGCAACCTCCTGTCCAACGCCGCGCGGCACTCCCCGGAATCGTCGGTAATCACGGTGGTCGCAGTGCGGGAGAGCGTCCACGTAGAGATTTCGGTGGCCGATGAAGGGAGGGGGGATTCCCGCCTAGGACTTGCCCCACCTGTTCCGGAAGTTCTCTCGCGTCGAGCCAGACGGTCAGGAGGAAGACACTGGCCTGGAGCTGGCGATCCGCAAGGCGATTATCGAAGCCCACGGGGGGCGCATCTGGGCCGCGAGCGACGGCCCAGGCTCGGGAGGCGCGGTTCACCTTCACGGTCCCGGCGGTCGAAGAGGCGGCAACCGAGCGCCATTGGCCTGCCCCAAGTGAGCAGCAACAGGAGAGGAAGGGACAGCCCATCCTAGTGGTGGACGACGATCCGGAGACGATCCGGTACGTCCGGAAGCCGCTGTCCGAGGCTGGCTTCGACCCGATAGTCACCGCTGATCCGAAGGAGGTGCTTCTTCAGGTGGAGAACCGTCCTCACTTGGTCTTGCTCGACCTGATGCTGCCCGGCACAGACGGCATCGAGCTGATGCGGGACATCTTCGGCATCGCCGACGTGCCGGTGATCTTCCTCTTTGCCTACGGCCGCGATCGGGTGGTTGCCCTAGCCTTCGAGATGGGTGCCGCCGACTACATCGTCAAACCATTCTCGCCCACCGATCTGGTGGCGAGGATCAGGGCAGCCCTGCGCAGGCAGGCGGAGCCGCACTAGCCCGAACCGTCGGAACCTTACATGCTGGGCGACCTGACCATGTACTACGCCGGACGCCCCGTGCAGTTGACCTACATCGAATGCCGCCTGCTCTTGGAGCTCTCCGTCGACACCGGACGAGTCTTGACCCACGGCCAGTTGCTGCGAAGGGTATGGGGTCCCAGAGAAGCCAGCCGACCTGCGCTCCCTCCGCACTCACTTACGAGGGCTCCGCCGCAAGCGGGGGAAGACGCCAGCAACCCCACCTACATCTTTGCCGAACCGCGAGTTGGCTACCGCATGGCGAAGGGCGAAGGGTAAAAAAGGAGGAGGCATCAGAGAACTGAACGGTGGTAAGCGTCCACCATGACACCTCTTGTTGCGGGGAACTGGACGACATCACGATCGTGCCACTATCTGCATGAAGTTTTAACTAGTGCTTGGTGGATTCCTGGGGTACGCCTCGTTCGATTCTGGGTGTGGGGATAACATAACCGGACGACGGTTCCCAAGGGACGTCTCACCGTGCAATAGAACCAGCTGGGCCTCTTGTGCACAGAGATACGGACTATGCGTGGCTGCTGCCGGCCTACCCGCCCGGTGTAGGGGACCAGTTGTAGATCCTCGCCAAAGTCCCGCCCATGAGTGTCGTACGCTCTGAGTCGGAAAGCTCGTCGGTGACTCGAAACGCTTCGACCCCTTGCTCGTACGTCAGGAGATTCACAGCGCGGGTCCAATCTGTGCCCCACATGCAGCGGTCGAGGCCGAACGCGTCGAATATCCTGCGCAGGGGCTCCCAGATGTCTGGGTAGGGGTATGGCTGATGGGCCAGGGTGCAGGCGCCGGAAATCTTGATGGCTACGTTGTCGCATTCTGCAAGCGCAAGCACGTTGGCCATGTCGGAAAAGGGTTCAGGTGGCGCTGGTGGCTCCATGGGCTGGGCTATGCCCAAATGATCAATCACTATTTGGGTGTCCGGGTTGCGGCGGGCCAGCTCACGCAGGAGAGGCAGCTTGCCTGAACTCATCACGTTTATGGGAATGCCAGCTCGGCCACCGGCAGCGAATATGCTGTTGATACCTGGGTCGTCCGCTTCATATGGCTGGGCCGTAAGCATGACACGGGCCCCGACCACACCCAACCTCGCGGCCCACTCGGCCACGTCGTAGGCGACCGTTGTCGATTGCGGATCGAACGGCCTGATCAGGCCGAATCTGCCGGGGTGTTTGGCGTATACCTCAAGGGCGTAGGTAGGGTCGTAGCGATACATACTGAACGGCGAGACCAGCAGTGCCCCGTCGACGCTGACTGCATCCATTGCCGCCACCATATCGTCGCCGCTGACCTCATTAGGCCCTACCAAGGTCCCAGCCCATGGGCGTCCAGGATGGTTGCGCTCATAGGAGTGTACCTGCGAGTCAATCGTTAGAGTGCGAGCCTCCATCGTCTCTCTCCTCGTGGTTTCTCTTGTTGTGCGGGGATGTCGGTGGCATGGGGATGCCGATTTGGCTTTGTCTCGACTCCCCAAGATTCTCGTCTGGGATACGCCAGTTTAACACCCGAAGTATGTTCCGATGTTGATATTGTGTGTGCGTGACCGGCTCAGCCATTCTCTAGCTACAGACGGCTCTTCTGGATATGGAATGGGGAAGACCTAGTGGAAAGCCTGTTGGATATCTCCGGGTGGAGGACTATCATAGTGCGTCGCTCTGGTATGGGAGTAAGAATCCATCCGTGATACAAGGGTGCCTCCTGTTTTGGCCTGGCACTCTGTACAGAGTAGGTGAAAGCCGATGAGATGGGGCTTCGGGGTGCTTCTGGCGTTCGCAGCTCTGACGGTCTTGGTTGTGGGATGCGGCGGGGAAGATTCCATGATGACACAGAGAGACTCTGTGGAATCCGGCGCAATGGCTGAGGAAGGTGCGCTGCCTCGTGGGTTAGGCGACATGTCGGGAGGACAAGATGCTCCTACGGCAGCTCGCGCTCAAGTGACACTCATCAGCCAGTCATTAGATGCTCTTGCGGCGACTCCAGCTGCGGCGACTCCAGCTCCTGCGGCAATTCCCGCTCCAGTGACAGTTTCCAACCAGTCAGGCGATGCGGGTAGCGGTGGTGGAAGGGTGCAAACGGCGCCTCTGCCCCAGAGTCGTATCATCGTACATACAGCGCGCATCTCCCTAGTGTTGGAGGACGTGGCTGGTACGGTGGACCGCATAGCCGGGGTTGCCCAAGGACTCGGTGGCTGGGTGGTCAGCTCCGACCGGACAGCGGAGCATACTGGCAGCGTGGCGATTCGTGTCCCTGCCGAGTCTTTGGATGAGGCTTTCCGGCAAGTGGAGGCGTTAGCCCTTGAAGTGGAGTCCCGCGCCGTAACCAGTGAGGATGTGACCGACGAGTATGTCGACAGCCAGTCCCGCCTTGCCAGCATGCGGGCTACCGAGGAGCGGTTGCTTTCCTTTTTGGAGCAGGCGCAGAACGTCGAAGACGCCCTGCTCGTGCAGAAGGAGATTTCCCAGTTGCAACGAGAGATTGAGCAGGTGCAGGGCAGGCTGAACTTCCTGTCACAGACTGCCGCCTTCTCTCTCATCGAAGTCTACCTGAAGCCCACCTCGGAGACTCTGGGCGTAGACGCTGGGGAAGATATGTCGGTGAGGGTGGGACAGGTGGCCCGTTTTCGTGCATCATTCCGGGCGCCGTCTGATATCGACGAGTTCTCCTTCACTTGGGACTTCGGCGATGGGACCTCGACTCCCGGCGGTGGCAGCGTGCTGCGGCCCGAGGGGCACCGGGTGACGGCCACGGTGAACCACACCTATGAGGACGACCGCGATTCGCCCTATATCGTGGCGGTGCAACTGCAGGGGACGGGAGAGGGCGGAATCGCGGAGGGTTCCGACTCAATTGAGGTTGCGGTGCGCGAGGTGCCCACCATTGAGGTGTTCGCTGGGGAGAACCTGACGGCAGAAGAGGGCGAGGATATCGACTACAGTGCCTCGTTCACACGCCCCTCGGAATTGTGGGACTACGAGTACCAGTGGGACTTCGGCGACGGGTCGCCTACGGTGACAGGGAGTCCCTCTGAGGGGGGCGAGGGGAGCACACGCGTGGAAACGTCCCACGCCTTCCGCGATCATCGGCGTGCTGCCTACACGGTGACCCTCAAAGTGACGGCCATGAGCGACGCGGGACAGGTCTCAGGGACAGACGAGTTCTCGGTGCGTGTAACCGAGTCCGAGGGTCTGCTGGTCTGGGGCTGGGATGTTGGGGAAACGGCTTGGTTCAGAACCTAATGGTGGAGTCTATCGAAGAAACCGAGGATGCGCTACGTCGACTCAACCTCGGCTCACCTTGGGGTAATGACTTGAAGGTATCTGAACAGTTCTTATCTCCTGTATTTGAATCTTTCTACGAGAAATCTGGAATGTCAATCACCTCCAAGTCCAACTATTATTTCCTGATTGATTACCTGGACGCCAGCGAAATCGATCTCGAAGTCACAAACGTGCTAGATGCCATTTACAATGTTTCCATTTGAACGAATATTGAATCGCTATCTCGTTTATCCACTCCCGACAAGCGAGAGGTCTACATACAGTCGGATGATGCTGGCGAAGTCGTGGCCATAAGGCGCACACTAGCCGTACCGTACCGTATCTCACCCCACCTCGCCTTGGACCCAGGCGCGGATTAGGTGGTGGGCGATGGCTAGGGGTTCGGGGATGGTTAGGAGTTCGCTGTCCTTGCGCAGGGCGCGTTCTACTTCGTCGCGGGGGAACCATTGGACGTCGGCCATTTCGCCGTAGTCGATGGAGATGTCGGTGGTGGCGGCTTCGGCGTGGCTGCCTATCATCAGGGAGTAGGGGAAGGGCCAGGGTTGGGAGGAGTGGTAGCGCACGTTGCGGACTTGGACGCCGGCTTCCTCCATTATCTCTCGGGCGACGGCTTCCTCCATGGACTCGCCTTGGTCCAGGAAGCCCGCTAGGGCCGAGTAGCGGTTGGTGGGCTGGCGGCGGCCCGCGGAGCGTCCCATCAGGCAGCGGTCGCCATCCAGTACTAAGCAAATCACGACGGGGTCGGTGCGGGGGTAGTGCTCCGTCTCGCATTGGGAGCACTGGCGGACCTGCCCGCCTCTCTTCATGAAGGTGGGGTGGCCGCAGATGGAGCAGAAGCCGTGGCGGCTGTGCCAGATGACTTGGGAGCGGGCTTGGGCGACCATCCCGGTCTCGGCGTCGCTGAGGAGAGCGGTAACGGAGCGGGCATCGACGTACCGGAGACCACTAGTCTCCAAGTTTTTTTCAGTAGCTGAGACGTCGACGGTGAAGTAGGCAACGCCGTCCAGCGACCCCAAGAATAGAGGCTCAGCGGTAACTTGCAGACGCGATACCTCTTCGGAAGTCAGCCATGCAAGGGCGTCAGTCTCTCTGGGAGAGGCAGGTGCGTCCAAGACCGGCACGTTGGAGTCCTTCAGCGGGAGGAACCTGCTGGAGGGGTTGACCGCCATGTCGGCGAGCCATTGGTCGTCGCGTCTTTCGCGGTCGCCGCGGTCGAGGGGGTTTCTGGAGTAGACGTGCGCCATGCCCAATTGGTTGCTCCTTTGGTCCGTAACCCCTGCTGAATGGCGGGGCCAAGTTCGTTCGGGTTAGTGTAAGCGAAGAGGCCTACGGGCGGTACGCCTGTTGCTGGGAAATCGTCGGGGTTTTGACGAGTGGCGCATGCAGGCGTCTTCTGTGGCATCTCCTCCGGCTGCAACGTGGCCGCCGCCAACAAGCTGGCCGCGGCCCTGCCCGACTCCAAGGTTATCGTGACCATGATCAACGACACCGGCATGCGCTACTTCTCCACGCCCCTCTTCGGACACGAAGCCTTCGCTGACATCCCCGACCGCCCCCACTCAGTACGCGAATCCGACACCCTCGAGCTCGCCCGCCGCAACCTGCACATAGTGCATTAGGCCTCATAGTTGTCGCTCGATCAAGACTGTGAAACTACGCGAGCAGTCATTCGAGAATCTTGGTATATGGCTGCTTATCGATAATTGCAGCTTGCACTTTAGCTCGTAGGAAATCCTTTAGACTACCGTCTCTCTCCAGTAAGCGTACTAATTCATCAAGCCCACAGAGCACGATAACCTTAGCAGGCTGCGGAAAAACCTTCTCGCTAACCAGCAAACGGAATATCTTTGACGATAAGGCAGCATAAATCATGAAAACTGCTGCGATACGTTAATATGATTACAGGCTATTGATGAATTGCGTCGTCCTAGATTATGCCTCTCCCGTCACATCGAGTTGCGACACCCATTTCCCGCAGCCTGTTAGTACCCAATATCTCTTTACATTGTTCGATCGCCGGAGTTGTGTATCCACTATACGAGATAAGTAGCCCACGGCTTTCGCTCCGGGCGAATACTCGAACTAGATGCTCCGCTACATCCGGTTTTCCAACTGGATTATTAAGCCACTTCATTTCGACGAGGTATATGTGGCCCTCGAACTCAATCACTCCGTCGATTTGCTCAACTACGCCTTTGCCCGATTCAGATCCACGCCTAAACGACTCTCGCACAAGAATCCCAGCAGCCTTAAAGAATCGATTGAGAACTTCTTCAAGGAGCCTCCCTCGTTCTTGGGCGTCTTCTATTCCGAAGAGGTGGTAGAAGTCCTCACGGATAGCTAGCAAAAGGTCTTGCTGCTTACGAAGTGCTTCTGCCTTACGGCGCTGGTCTTCTCGGTGTCTGTACAGTTTTGCATCGCGCTCTTGGCGCATTCTTGTAAAGGAATCCTTAGTATCAGTAACGCTTCGAACTCGGGCAACCAGGCCTTCAGCCTCGAGACGGTCGTTCTCTCAGCACCGAGAGAAGTCGTCGAATTCAACAACTCGCTTCAATACACCCGACGTTGACGCAAAGCCCCATCTCCGGCCTCATTTAGCCGTGAGAGCACTGTCCGTGCTATATCGAACTTGTTAATGCTTTCGCGGTCGATGTTGAGCTCCGATTGGAGGTCGGAGAACATGACGCTTTGCACACCGGCACCGCGAAAAAAGAATAGGACGTCGCGCTTCGATCGAAATAGGCGAGGAATGGTATCCACCAACAGTTGAAAGAGCTCTGGAGGGTATTGATACCTCTCATCCAATCCCTTGACGCCACCACTATCCACAGTCTGAAGCTCCTCATTAGGACATTCGGTCTATTGTATTACCCGCCGGCCGCCACCTGCTTCGCCCCCTCCGCCTGCTGCACAACACCCCAGATGTCTTGAGGCAACTCCGCGCCGCGCTCTTCACCCAACACCCCCGCCCGGTCCCGCGCTTCGGCAGCGTCGATTGCTGCAAAGTCCGACACCAGCAAGCCGAGGCCGTCCACCATGCGGACGCGGTAGTTGAAATAGGCCGATATGTGAGCGATATCCAAAATGTCCCGGTCCGTCCAGCCCACATCCCGCAGCTTCTGGACATCATCCTGAGTCATGGCCGATGGCGTGAGGGTCAGCTTTTCGGCCCATTCCAGCATGGCCCGTTCCCCCTCGGTGAGGTCGGCCTTCCTCCAGTCGTTCTGAATATACTCGGCGGTGAGATCGTCGCCGCCAACCCTACGCAGGGCCCCTGCGTGGGACACCGCTCAATAGCGGCAGTTGGCAGTCAGTGAGGTGACCGTAGCGATCATCTCCCGCTGTGCAGGGGTCAAGCCAGATGGCCCGCGCATGATGTCCATCATGAACTCGCGGGCGTGGAGCATCGCCTGTGGCTGTAGGCTGGAAAGCTCGGGAGGTGTCACGGGACGCTCCATCCCCGGCGCTGCCTCCCCGTAGGTCTCGCCCATGCGCTCATTGAGTTCCGCCATCTTGTCGTAGGCGGCCTTCAACTCGCCCTCGGCCCCGCTCTCCCTGATTACATGAATCCACGGCATAGCCACCCCCTTCTCCGAGTCTGAGTCGCCTAAGCCTTCAGCCTGCGGGCCGTATCCAGCACCGTAGCCATTGCTTGGTCAAGAAGCTCTCCCAACGAGGCGTCGATGATCGCGCCGTCGGGACTGATGGCTTGGTCCACATGGGGCAGCAGGACTCGTGGCGTCGTTACAACCCATCCGCCCTCCGACTCGATGCTGGAGACAAGGTGCTCTGCCATTCGTATCGATCCCGATCGCCCTGGTGTGCACCCCATCACGTAGAACACCTGCCCCGGCATCACGTTGGGCGCACGACAGGCCCACTCCACCACGTTCTTCATCACCGCAGGAATGGTGCTGTTGTACTCCGGTGCCGTCAGCACCACGGCATCTGCTCCGGCTATGGCATCGCGCAACTCCCTGACCGAGGCCGGAAACTCGCCTCCCACTTCCAAGGCCGGGCTGTACAGGGGCACCGGAGTAAGGTCGAACTCCTCCGCCTCCACGCCCTGCTTTCTCACGGCATCCATGGCCAGCTTCAGCAGCTTAAGGTTCCACGAGCCCTGACGCAGGCTCCCGGCAATTCCTACTACTCCCAATTGATGTCCTCCTAGGTGGGCCGTTGCATTGGACCCACTAAGTTCTCATGTATCGTCGAATGTATGTCATCAGCAAGCATACCATGGAGATGCGGCCTCGTATGCCATGCGCCTATCCAGTGCCTGACCGCACCCCTCGAAGTGCGCCGCCCCCGCGCAGGCAGACCTTCGCGTACCCCTCCCCTTAAGGGGTCTGTCCCAGAATATCCCCTGTCCCCCGGCGGGAGAGGGTTAGGGTGAGGGGGGAAAATGTCAAATACCAACGCTCTTTGCTTTTGATGACGATATCAGTAGAGTCTCCATAACAATCTCACCTCAATCGTCTCCCATCGAGGTAAGGGAGAGACCAACGCCCGAATTGTGAGGCGGCCTCTTCAGGGGGCCCCAAGGTGAAGGTCAGGATGTGGTTGGCAGGGCACCCCCATGACATCAGCCAATTGACACCCACACCCCCTCCCGGTAACCTCAAAACAAGGCAGGGGACTGACCCCTCAAGGGTCACCCCTGCCTTTATTCTTGCCCGCGAATCAGCGGTGGCAGGATGAGCGGAAATGAAGAATCGGCGGAAATCAGAACAAGTTTTCAAAGCTGCGCCAGATACAACTGTCGGAACAATCGGAACAACTCCAGATACAAAAACTTCTTTCCAGCTACAACCATGTTCCGATTGCCAGCTACGAATCGTGCCCTTTGGCTGACGCCCTTCCACACGGCACCCATTATGACAAAGCTCTCTCAGATACGGCCAAGGCCTAAATGTGACGTGCTGCACTTGCAAAAAATCTCGCCAATCGGAACAAGCTTGCAAGCAGGCTCACATACTACCGTCGGAACAATCGGAACCTCTCCGATACCCGCTACCGCTGCAGGTGCAAAAACCCTCCTCTTTCGGAACAGGCCTGCAAAGCTGACTCAGATACGACCGTCGGAACATTCGGAACACTCCCCGCGATGATGAGGCGGACTGCTGGCATAAAGGCACTATGTGGAGTATCGTATGGGCTCTACGGCAAGGCTCGCCCTATAACACATCAGGAGGCGCGATATTGGCTACCGACGTACGAGAAATGGTCGACGTTAAGCAGGGTCTCTTGGACCGGCGCATCTTCAACGATCGGGAGATATACGACCAGGAACAGGAAGCCATCTTCTCCAAGTGCTGGCTCTTCCTGTGCCACGAGTCCTCCATCGCCAATCCCGGCGACTTCTTCTCTACCTACATGGGCGAAGACCCCGTGCTGGTCACCCGTGGCCAAGACGGCAACATCCACGCCTTCCTCAATGTCTGTCGTCACCGCGGGAACCGCGTCTGCCGCGCCGATGCCGGCAATGCGTCCGCCTTTGTGTGCGCCTACCACGGCTGGACCTACGGCACCGACGGCAAGCTCATCGCGGTGCCCAGCCTCAAAGAGGCCTATTACGACGAGCTTGACACCTCCAAGTGGGGCCTCGCTCCCGTGGCCCAACTGGAGAACTACAAGGGGCTGGTCTTCGCCACCTTCGACCCCAACGCCCCCCCTCTGCTTGACTACCTCGGCGACATGGCTTGGTACCTCGATGCCTTCTTTGACCGCCGAGAGGGAGGGATCGAGGTGATCGGCGGCATGCACCGCTGGGTTGCCCCCTGCAACTGGAAGCTGCCTGCCGAGAATTTCGCCAGCGACGCCTACCATCTGGGCTGGACCCACCTCTCTGCCATACGCACCTCCTTCAGCCGCAGTTCAAGCGCCACCTCCAGCGGCATCGGCCACGCCATCTCCCCCGGTCACGGCCATGGCATCGGCGCCGTCGGGCCTCAGGACGTTGTCGACGTAGCGCTACCCGAAGTACTCGAGTACGAGCACTCCATCCTCCCGGAGATACGCGAGCGCTTGGGAGCGAGGGTCGATATGATCAAGCCCGTAGTGGGCAATGTCTTCCCCAACTTTGCCCTGCTGCGTGGCTCGGCCCGCACCTTCCGCGTGTGGCACCCCCGCGGCCCCGACAAGACCGAAATCTGGGCGTGGGTCTACGTGGACAAGGATGCTCCCGATGAAGTCAAGAAAGCCTACCGCCTAGCGGCTACCCGCACCTTCAGTCCCAGTGGCACCTTCGAGCAGGATGACATGGACAACTGGCAGGGCGTGACCGACGCTGCCCGTACTACCGTATCCCGCAGGATTCCGATGAACATGGGAATGGGCATCGGCCACGAGGGCTACCGCGAGGACTTGGGGGCCCTCACCAGCGATTACCGCTTCTCCGAGAGCAATCACCGCTCCTTCTACGGCCACTGGGCTGAGTTGATGGCGGCTGCGGAGTGATCACCCTGTCTCCACAAGGGGACTCGCCAGCAGAAGGGTGCTCGCGAGCATAAAGAATGTCGGCTCTAAACGTTCTAAACGCGCCATCACAATGGCTTAGCCGGGCCATCCCCTTCCACTACGTGTGGGTGATAGTAGCCGCCCTTGCGACGGCCCAGATGATCGGTTTGGCAGTGGGCTGGGCCGCTGGCGTCTTGGTGACGCCTCTACAGGATGAATTCGGCTTCAAAATAGAGGAAATAGGCCTCTCCTTTGGCCTCTTCTACCTAGCTGCCGCCTTCTTCGCTCCCATCGCCGGTTGGATGGGCGACCGGTTCGGCGCCCGCAGGGTGATGCTCCTCAGCGCGGTCCTCTACGTCATCACCTTGGTGTTGGTGGCGTTCATGGACCACCTGTGGAGCCTCTACTTTTCCTTCGGAATACTGCGTGGCATTGCACAAGTCATCTTCATGGTCCCTCTGATGGCCGGGGTGGCGTTGTGGTTCAACCGACGTCTCGGCCTCGGCACGGGGGTGCTATGGGCCGCCTCCGGCATCGGGTCGGCCGTGTTCGCCCCGTTACTGCCCTTCATGGTAGGCAACCTAGGCTGGCAGAACTCCTTCCTGTTGATATGCGCCGTACTGGGCGCCTCCCTGCTGCTGCTGGCGATACCCCTACGCAACACCCCCGAAGAGATGGGCTTGAAGCCCTACGGATGGGTAGTTGGCGACGAGGCCCGGCAGAAGGCAAGGAAGTCCATTGAGAAGATGCGCCTCAAGGTGTTCAACCAGCATGTGCGCCGCACCAAGGCCTTCTGGAATCTGCCCTGCATCCACGGCCTGGGATGCGCCGGGCATGGCATCATCATGCTTTTCGTCGTGCCCCTAGCCGTCGACGACCGCGGCATCAGCCTCGGCACGGCTGCCTTCACCCTCACCATCATCTCCTCGGTGAGCATCATAAGCCGGTTCGTGACCCCGATCCTTTGCGAGCGCAAGGGCACCAAGCTGGTGATGGCAACCTGTCTGCTGCTACAGGGCCTTCCTGTGGTGATGCTGTTCTGGGCCGATAGCGCTTGGGAGTTCTTCCTCTTCTCCGCCATATTCGGCCTCGGCTTTGGGGGCGAATGGACGGGCTACCTAGTCATAAACCGCCAGTACTATGGCAACGGGCCCATGGGCACCCTGTACGGCTTCCAGAACGCAGGTTCGCTCATGGCTCACGCTTTCGTCAGTTGGGCCGCCGGGATGATGATCGCCCTCACCGGCTCCTATACCGCCATCCTCATATTCAGCTTGCTCACCAGCCTAGGCGGGGCTGTCATGGTCATGGCCTTGGAGTCCACCTCCCACCGCCTCATCCCCTCCAACTGGGAAGACGACCTCCCCGCCGAAGCCCGCTCCAGCCCTCCCTCCGTCGCCATGGCCGACGACTGACCATGGCCGACGACTGAGGGGTGGGTGGTGTCGCTCTAGCTGGTATCTCCGCCAAGTGTGCGTCAATTTACAATGGCTGTTTGCATCCTGTTTCTTGTGGATAAGTGAAGTATGCGAACAGGGGCAGAGTACAAAGAGAGTTTGCGCGATGGGCGCGACGTATGGGTGATGGGCGAAGGCCCGGTGGCAGACGTCACCACAGACCCGGCGACCTCGGCCATGGTGAATGAGTACGCTGCATGGTATGACCGCCACTTCGACCCCGTCGGCCCCGTCGGCCCCGTCGGCCCCGTCCGCCCTGTCGGCCCTGTCGGATGCACCCGGCCAGCGGCAGCCTGTTGCCTTCACGCCGCCTGAGACGTCTGCGGATTTGAGGCGCTTGGGGAAGGCAATCAGTGCAGTCCATTCCCTGGCCGGGGGAAACATGACTCACACCCCAGGCTACGGGGCCTTGATTGCCTTGGGGTTCCTGAATGTTCTCAAGCGGCTGAACCACTCCTCCGAGGAGATTGAGGCGGCTGAGGCGTATCTGGAATCTCTGGCTGGCAGCGGCAGGTTTCTCACCTTCGCCGGAGCTGGGACACTGATTGGGACACGGCTCCGCGAAACTGAGAGTGAGCGGGCGGCGCTCCGTGTGGTTAGCGAGACCGCTGAGGGCATCGTGCTGAGTGGCAAGCTCCAGATGCACACCAGTACGCCCTTCGCCGAGGACGTGCTCATCACCTGCAGGGATGAGTTGCCACCGGGCAGCGGCAGGTTCCTGTGGTTCATCGTGCCGGTGAACTCCCCCGGCATGCGGGTGGTGGCCCGCCGGCTCGCCGCCAAGCACGACAATCCCTTTCTAGCGCCCTTGAGCAGCCGGTTTGATGAGCTGGACGCCATGCTCTGGCTGGAGGACGTTTTCGTCCCTCGCTCTCGGATTTTTGCCGCCGAACCTCTGCTGCGGAACCTGTCTGGGCGCCATTCGCTGGTATCCTGGCTTCTCTGGCATCACAGCTACGGCTGGCTCGCCAAGGCCGAATTGACCCTCGGCCTCGCCCTTGCCTTGGCTGAAGTCATGGGGTTAAAGGGCAATCCCCAGACAATCGAGCAGTTGGTCGAGCTGACCGTCAGCGTCCAGACCACTCGCACCTGCATGACAGCAGCGGAACTGGACCCGGAGACGACGGTGGGCGGGCATGCCCTGCCTAACCAGCTCCACTTGGCCGCTGCAGGGATCAACACCCTCAGAGTGCGCCAGCGGATGACTGAAATCCTGCGTGGCCTTCCCGGTTCGTCCTTGGTCAACGCCCCTGCCGACACCGACTTCGCAGACCCGAGGATGGCTGCCGAACTGGAAGATGCCTTTGGCGGGGGCGGCTACACTGCCATGCAAAGAGCGGCCCTCTTACAGCTCACCTGGGACCAAGTTTCGTCGGGGTTGGACGGACGAGAATCAGCCTTCGAGCTCCATGCCAGCGGCGGGCTGGAAGTATGGCGACGCCGCTTATGGGTCTGGTTCGAACGCTGCAACGAACTCGCCAACGGCGTCCAGCACCTCCTCGAGATAGCCAGACCGCCCATCGACCTGACCAACCTCCAGAAATTCTAGAACGCACCACCGACCCGAATACCACCCCAATGAGGCATACTCTGAGAAACCAACTCATCGTAAAGTGAAACGACCTCCCCGCCGAAGCCAGCCGTCGCTATGGCCGACGACTAGTTGTGTGGGGTTAGATTATCCGAAGAATGTGGTGGAATATCTCTTGAACGAAATCATCCCATGCTGCTTGGTCGTGCAGGATATGGTAGAGAGAGAAGTCCCTTCTCATGCGTAGTTCATTCAATCGCCTTCGCATTTCAGGGGTGACTACGCCCAGGACTGCGAAGTTCTGCGCCCTGGCAGGGGTTTCGTCGAAGCTCTTCTGTACAGCCCCCAGACGTTCCAAGGCGCCCGCAGGGTCAGTGCCACTCTTGATTTCTATGGTGGACACGGTCCCCCAGTCGCCATTCGAGGCTAGTCTTTCAAAGTAGATATCCGGCTCAGACGCATACACCATCCGTAGAGCATTATCGCCTCCAAGAACTGTGACCGATCCCTCTTTCTGAACTTGGATACCGCTGCTCGACTCAAGCCACTGGAGAATCCGATCTTTGACGGCGTTCTCACCTTCCTGCCCAACTATATTCCGCAGCTTGCCATCCTCCGTGATCCCAATTGTCGCAAGTACGCTCCGATAGCCATTCTCGAGGGTCCACCCATCTGAGCCTGTGATGACGACCGAGATCACGGCATTGTATGTCCTGGCCACTCTTTCGCAGCTCTGCAATGACGGCTTCCTGGTACGCCGACCATCTTCCCAGCTGTTGACCGAGACCGCCATAGCTTGGACGCGCTTCAGAGAAAGGGTGGCAATACCTCGATAGTAAAGGGAGGTTTCGGGGTGGGCTTGCAGCATATCTGGGTGGGCAAACACCAATTTCGGGTCTATTTGCTCTTCACTGACGTATTCCCAAGCCTCCGGAGCAATTGCGAGTTGCTCTAGATTGGTCTCGTAATCGAGGTCCAACTCAAGTTGTTCTATGGTATGGCGCACGGCCAAGTCAGAACGTTCGCGAATTCTGCCGGATATCAGCAGAGCTCGCTGTCTGGCCTGCTCTAGCCGGGAGTCGTGTTCAGCCATCAGCCTTTACCCAGTGGTAGACACACTTCCGCAGTTCTTGTCTCCCAAACCGTCCCATCTGTTGGCTTGAGTTTCCCTTTCCTCGGTTGAGAGTCCATATGGCTTCGCATCGGAATCCCGACTGTTCTGCAAAGTCAGATAGGATTAAGTCGACCGGGACTTCCTCACCATGATATTGCACATTGTCGTTCACCATGAAGACGCTGCCGCCAACCTCAACCAACCGTCCGAGCTCACAAACAATCACAGCCATCTCCGTGAAGTAGTTCTCTACTAAGCCAATAACGCTCGCATTGCTTAGTGCAGTTGCGTTCGACCTCAGGATGGCAAGAACTTCTTGTAACGCCATTTGATTGCCTGTCATAGAAGTTGCCTGGAAGAACAGCTCATTCTGCCCATATTCTAGATTGAGCAGGGAGTGCTTTGACCTGTTCTCGACAGTTGCAGTAAGCAGGGACTGCCTAAGTTCTTTGAAATGGCGGGCGCCATAGCCAAGGTAGGCGAGCTCTAGGGCATAGGTCCTCGTGTAATCGTAGCGGTTCGCGTATGGAGGCGAGGTGATAACAGTATCAAAACTTGCAGAGGGAAGCCCTCTTAGCATAGTGAGGCTCGATCCATCAATAAACGAAGGCTGCGTGCCACCGTACTTACGCCTTAGTGCAGGAATGTCCGCGACTATCTCACCAAGGCGTCGTCTCAGAGCTTGCTCTAGTGACGGAACTGATCCCTTGTGCAGCCTGTGACTTACTTTTCTACCTGACTGAGGGTCCCACCGCAGGAATTGGCCATCTTTTCGGGTATAGCTGATTTCTTCAAGGACACTGACACAAGCTAGGGTTAAAACGGACGCCAGAGTAGAGTCACTGAGACCAACTATAAATTCACGTGCACGCGCCAAGTCCTGCTCTGTCGCATCCGAGAACGCATGCTTAGTGATGGGTACATGGGGAAACAGAAACTCACGGTCATACCCATCACGTGTGATAGCAGCGAGCAAGCCTGAGCATGCAGCCTCCATAGCTGCTGCATCCAAGCCATTGGATGCAGCAGCAATAGCGCGGCCAGCCAGATTGCCGACTGGCATGATCTCAATCCCTGTGGCGGACATACCCATACCACAGGCAGTCAATACTGACGTCCCTGAACCAGAGAATGGATCTAATACTCGTTTGGCTCCAGCTTCACTGAGTAGTAGCTGAACGAGCTGAGAAGAGAACCCTTCCTTGTATTTCAGCCAACGAAGTCCCGGCGCGCTCTTGTTCCCTTGGTAGGATACTAGCTTGCGAGTCAATATCGGGCTGACGTGTATTCGAGAAGCGAAGCGTTCATAGAGCTCTTCACGCGCACTCGCCGGTCTGTCGTCCGAGCGCACGTTGGGCATGGCCTCAAGTTCTAATGTTTGCACTGTTGAAATCAAGGGAGGAGTGGCCCACAGTGTGTCACCCTGCGGAAGACCCCGTCAAGGAGTAGATGTCGCTCCCCCACAATACTCACACACCATCCCCGACGCATCCACTCCATACTCCTCCGCCGCCTTCTCCGGCGACACATAGCCGTTGATGACATCCTCGTGGATGCTCGCCGGGTCGCGGTGGGCAGGATCGCCGTAGCCGCCGGAGCCCGCTACGTCGTAGGCGATCGAGTAGCCGTCAGGGACGGGGAACGCGGGGCCTTTGCTGTTCCGGGTGTCGCGGTTCCCTTGGTCGTCGACCACATGGACGCTGGTGGGAGCCCCAGCATGGCCCCCCTCCAAGCCGAAGGGAGGCGACTTGGTGCGCTCACAGCAGATGGTGGCGATGGCGGTGTGGCCCTTCACCCGCCATACGCGACGCACCCCGCAGCCACCACGGTACTGGCCTGCGCCACCGCTGTCGCCGATTATTTCGTAGCGGTCCACCTGCACCGGGAAGCGCATCTCCAGCTCCTCCACCGGCGTGTTCATGGTGTTGCTGATGCCCGCTTTCACCGCGTTGATGCCGTCCTGATTGGGGCGCGCCCCCATCCCACCGCCCAGAGTCTCGTAGCTGACGTAACGCTGTCCGGTACGCGGGTCCTGCCCCCCCAGCGTCAGAATCGCCGAGGTCCCTTGCGAACACGCCAACGCCCTCTCCGGGTAGCCTTGGGCCACTGCGCCGAACACCATGTCGGCTATGCGGTGAGTCATCTCATGGTTGGCATAGACCACCGGAGCGGGGGGCAGCACGTTCACCACGCTGCCCTCAGGAGCCAACACCTCAATGGCCCGCCACGTCCCGGAGTTGGCTGGTATGAGGTCGTTGGGGTCGATGATCATCTTGACCGCCGTGTACACCCCCGAAGCGGTCACGGCCAGCGGCGCGTTCATCGGCCCCTCCACCTGCCCATCGCTGCCACTGAAATCAATGGCCATGCTGTCGCCATGCTTCTTCACCCGCAGCCTCACCCAGATGGGTTCGTCCTCCGTCTGCCCCAGCGACAGAATGCCGTCGCCGTCGCAGAAGTCCTCAAAGGAGTACTCCCCGTTGTCCAACCGTTCCAGTTGGGCGCGAATCATACGCTCCGAATAGTCCTGCACCCCCGTCATCATCCCCATCACCACATCCACGCCGTACTTCTGCGCCAGTTCCTGCACTCGCACCGCACCCCGCAGATTGGCCGCCAGTTGAGCACTGAGGTCGCCCCGCCGTTCATCAGGCGTACGCACATTGGCGAATATGATGGAGTCGATGTCGGTGCTGAGCCGCCCCGCCGTATACAGACGCACACCCGGCAACCGCAGGCCCTCCCCGTATATCTCCGAGGTGGCCCCGTAGCTGCCAGGACTGGCACTGCCGATGTCAGGCCAGTGAGCGCGAACGCAGGTATACCCCAGCAGCGTCTTCTCATCGAGAAAGATCGGCGCCACAACATTTACATCCGGCAGATGCGAGCCCCCAAAGTAGGGGTCGTTGTGTATGAACACATCCCCCGGCGCCACCTCCCCCGACGTGGTGAGGATGGCCCGCACCGTATGAGGCATGGACCCAAGGTGAATGGGGATATCCGGCCCCTGCGCCACCATATTCCCCGCCACATCGAAGATGCCACAGGAGTAATCCCCCGCCAGCTTCAACAACGGCGAATAAGCCGTCTTAGCCAGCACAATCTTCATCTCCTCCGCCGCTGAGATGAGACTGTTCTTAACAACCTGAAAGGTCACGTTATCAAGCCCGGATGTCATCATTTGCTCCTTATGGTCTCGGCAAGTTGACTATCCATCAGGTAGCAGCCAATCACCCCTATCGTCGGAAACGACTTTCAATTTGTGGACGCGCCCGATAGACTCTAGCCGATCACGAAGCCCCGGAGGCGAATTTAGCATCACTATATTGACCGCGTCATCTTCGTTGGGAAGCGAGCTTTCGACCATCAACAAAAGCTGATCTAAGAACGAGGGCGTGATAGATTGAATACCCTCCAGATCTAAGGCCAAAGGATCGCCCCGCAGGCAAGATTCGTCGACATCCCCTTGGAGTGCGTCAGCCGCATCTCGAGTGACCAAAGCTCTCTTATTGAACATGTGATAGAGTTGTACAGTTCTCACGTATCTCTCCTAAGTAGGAACAGATGCAAATGCCAGTGTGCCGGGGAACAAATTGGTGCGCTCTGCGCGCTCGGCGACCCCTTCCCTGATATTCAGGACACCTAGGCCCGAGTGTAGTATTAGTTGGCCACCCGGCTTATGCATCTCCTCCGATAGCCACCAGAGTCCTAAGCCTCTCGTTTGGTCCGGCAATCCGGTGATGCGTTCTTTAGATGCGAGCTCCAAGGCCGTCCAATCGTACGCGACTTGCCTCCTGAGCATTGGATTACGTTCCAGCGAACTGCGGACTCCGATACCTCCATCTGATACTGCACAGAAGAAGCCGTTGCCGCGATCTGATTCGTAGTACTGAATCAGGCCATAAGCATCGATATTCGACTCGGCGTGTTGGACTGCGTTCATGGCGATTTCCGAGAAGACATCCGAAACAAGCGGACGTACGGAGGGCGAGCCTGTACCTGAGTTGCTCAACTGCAAAAGCGTGTCATTAGCTAGGGTGTCGACATCCACAGAATTTTGGATCCTCCTGATGGGGAGCACTACTTTCGGATCACGTTGGTCGAGAATCCCTCTGTCGTCGACTTCGATATCAACTTGCTGCAAAATCTCGTAGAGGCCAACTGACTTCAAATAAGTCGCAGTGCCACGGTTTTCGGGCACCAGTAACCGGCAGTCTGTGCCTCAAAGCTTTGCAAGCAACAAGTATACTGCGCACCAGAGCACGGCTGGAGGGCGGATGAAATCGCAAGCCCTCAGGTCTATATCCAACTCTCATATTGCATAATCCTGCCGCCTAGGGTCGCCCGAGGCAAGCCGCGCAGACAAATCTTCCGCATGCCAAAAGTTGTGCGGAGGCTCAATGACCACCTTCCCTCCTTCGAGTCACATTGGCAATGTTACTATACGATACATCACGCTGAATGTAGTAGATCGCTCACAATCCGCTGGTGATGGTAATCGTCCCCCACCGCGTCGCCTCTGCCTGCTGCCCAGGGTAGACGACCACCGTCGAACTCGTCTCCTCCAAGATGGCCGGCCCAACGATGGGCGTGCTGGTGGGCAGCCTGTCCCGCTCGTAGACCGGGCAGGTGGTCAGGCCCGTCTCGTGGAAAAACACTTCGCGGCTTCCGAGAGCCGCTTGGTCCAAGGTGCCGCCACGCTCTCCGCCATCGCTGACCACGTAGTTCTGCAACAACTTTCCAACCGCCACGATCCGCAGATTCACCAGTTGCACCGTCTGTTGGGGCGAGTGGTGGCCGTACACCGTCTGATGGGCGCGATGGAACCGCTCTGCTATGGAGGACAAGCCATCGTAGGAGACCTCTTCCGAGGACACCGGTATCGTCAGCTCGTAGGCTTGGTATGAGTACCGCAGGTCCATGGAGTGGCGCACCTGCCACAGACTGGGGTCGACGCCCGAACGGGCCAGCATGTCGCGGGCCTCCTCCTCCATTTGGGCGTACATCGATTGAGCTTGAGGCACTACGTCGGCCGTAAGCGGCTGGTGCACCGTGCGCACATAGTCGCGCTGCAGGTCGGTGGACACCAACCCCAACGCGGAAAAAGCCCCAGGATTGGGTGGAACGATCACCGTGCCGATATCCAGCTCTTGGGCCAGCCGCCCAGCATGCACCGGTCCCGCGCCTCCGAAAGCCACCAAGGTGAAGGAGCGTGGGTCATGGCCCCGCTCAATGGAAATCTTGCGCACCGCATCGGCCATGCCGGAGTTGACGATGTCGACGATTCCCTGCGCCGCCTGCAACGCTCCCAGCCCCAGCCGGTCGCCCACGGTGCGCTGCACCGCCTCGGTGGCCTGCTCCGGCCACAGCCTCATGTCGCCGCCGAGGAACCTCTCCGCGTTCAGGTAGCCCAACACCAAGTCAGCGTCAGTCACCGTGGCATCCAACCCTCCCTCACCGTAGCAGGCAGGGCCGGGGGATGCGCCTGCGCTGTGGGGACCCACTCGCAGCCCGCCACCGTCGTCCACCCAAGCGATGCTCCCCCCACCGGCGCTCACCTCCAGCAGGTCCACCACCGGCACCTTGATGGGGTGGCCCGTGCCTTGGAGCCAGCGACGCCTCTGGCTGCCGGTCCCGCCCACCTCATAGTCGGTGGTGACCGTCACCTCGCCGCCTTCGATTAGGCTCGCCTTGGCCGTCGTGCCCCCCATGTCGAAGGAAATCAGGTCAGGCACCCCCACCTGCTCCCCCAACGCTGCCGAGGCCACCACACCAGCCGCCGGCCCCGACTCCACCAGAGCCGCCGGCATCCTCAGCCCCTCGTCGACAGTGAGCACACCACCGCGCGAGCCCATCAGGTATAAGGGAGGGTACTCCCGCTCCTCCAAAAAGCTGCTCAACGTGTTCAAATAGCTCTCGAGGATAGGCGCGACATAGGCGCAGACAGTGGTGGTGCTGGTGCGCTCGTACTCCCGGATTTCAGGCAGCACCTCGCTGGACAGGAACACCTTGACCCCTGGCAGATGGCTGCGCAGCGTATCGCCCACTACCTTCTCGTGCGCGGAGTTGAGGAAGGAAAACAGCAGGCATACCGCCACTGCCTCCACTTGATGGGCCTCCAGAAAGCCCACCAGCCGCTCCAACTCATCCGCCGCAAGGGGCGTCTCCACCTGCCCGCTGGCGTCGACCCGCTCGGTCACCTCCAACCGCAGGTGTCGTGGCACCAGCATCTGGGGCGACGGCTGGAACATGTCATACAGCTCGGCGCGCGCTTGCCGTCGTATCTCCAGCACGTCGCGGAATCCGCGCGTGGTCACCAGTGCCGTCCGCGCCCCCTTGGACTCCAAGATGGCGTTGGTGACCACCGTCGTAGCGTGGGCCAAGAACCCAATCTCGCGCCCGCTCCCCGTCAGATCATCGGCCACCGACCCCAACCCACCAATCACCCCAGCCGCATAATCCCCCGGCGTCGAGGGCACCTTGATCACCGAAGTCTCCCCCGTCTCCTCATCCACCACCGCCAAGTCAGTGAAAGTCCCCCCAATATCAATGCCAACCCGCAGACTCATGCGTCCGTCCCCCTAGGTGGTGGTCAAGCTTGTGGGGGTAGACTAGCACATTTGAAAGTGAGAGTGAGGTTGGGTCTGGGGGTGGGGTATCGGAACGACCACATCATGAGCAGCCCTCGCATGCGGCTTGGATGTTCGTTCGTTGCATACAATTAAGACGATCTATTGCTCACTTAGCGACCCCATGCATCAACCATTGTTTGTTCCATGTTTCCAACTTGTTCTGTTGCATCGGATGCGAGAATGTCGTTGAAGAATGTGCATCTTTCATCCACTGTACCCAAGCTCTTCGGGCCCGATCAGGCACAGCACCGATTCCCCAAGTTTCTGCAAATCTGTTAAGCAATATGAAGAAGGTGACAAATGGATGTTCGCGCTCGCCCCAATTCACATATCCTCTAGCGTGTTCCAGGTGTGCGAGGCCTTCTAGGAGCGCTGATTCGTCTCCGCGTTTGATGGCCATATGCAGTAGCACTGTGCCAAGGGTGTTATAAGCAAAGGGATGCGGGTAGACTTGCACCGACCTTTCCGCATACGAGCGTGCAGTATCATGTTCATTGAGTTTCGATTCTAGTAGCGCCCGTTGATCCCAATACCGCCCGTTCCAATCGTAATATTCTCTGACGTCCTCGTACCAAGGTCGAGCATTGGAAAGTCCAACCAATCTTATAATGGTTGCCTGATCCATCAAATTACAAACAATTCTATACTCACTAGTTCCGGTCCTCATCGCCCGCTCGTCGACATGTGGTGCAAGGCTCTTAGCTAACGACAATGATACAGAATACCGTTCCTTTCTCGCGAGTGTACTAACCACCAGCGAGGCCGTAATACGATGTGGTGGTCTGATGCCGCTATTCGTCAGCAGTAGAACGCCTTCCATTTCTGATTTATCACCGTAGGAAGACTTCTTGGAGCGACTCCCGCAAAACTACTCCCAATACCCACAGGTAGTGGTGTGGCTTGTTCATAGCAAATGCATGCAGCGGCATATAGGTTTTTTAGCCGATCATCGCCAAGTCCATAGTATATGCCCCGTACTTTCTCTTTGAATCCCAGCCCGCCTTCGAGTTCGGACATCGCATCAAATAACCTCCGGCCTGCAGTTTTTACAAAATGATTGCGCTGCTGCTGTCTTGCCCAACGTGTAATTTTGCCTAGCCGACCTCTGCTATAGAGTTTATCCAGGATGCGATCCACGTCTTGGCTGGAGAGTTTGCCGTACCAGTGGGTTTCGTCTTCCGAGAGGAACCGGTCATCGATTCTATCTCGGATGAGTTGCCGCCTTCCTGAGCGATCGGCAGAAATCAACAGTAGCTTCACGTTTTCTTGTTCACATCGCTCGGCCAGTTGTTCTATTGTAGTAGCAAATTCCGAGACATCATCAACAAGAATGACGGCCCGTGGCACTAACCTCAAACATTCTACAGTCGCGTCTATGTCCAGATACTCTTCACCTCGGAAGAGGAAGGGATTCATGCCATGACTAATCAGGCCTTGAGCTACTCGCAACAAACCGGTCGACTTTCCACTGCCTGGATGGCCAGTTAACAACAACAGCTTTTGTGAAATAGTATCCGTCGCTGCTAGGTCAGTACTTCGGCGTATAATTTCGGTTGTTGCATCGAGCACGGCGTCATCATCGTTGGTGATAGTATTCCAAGTAGGCTGATAGCCTCCGTAAAAGTCTACATTATGGCGATCGTGCGGTGTAAAATGCCTTAGATTGATGAACTGTTGTTGAAATCTCCTTGTGCCCGGAGTGTTTGTTTGATATTCTGAGTCAAACTGTGCGCGCACCGCTTTATAGCGGCCCAACAAATCACGGGCGAATTGCTCGCCAGTTGCTTCTATTATGGTAAAACCTGCATTCTGTAGTCGATCACGGCGAATCGGCGGAATACTCGGCACAACAAGCACAGATGGATATCCAGTAGCTTGAAAGGCTGCGGAGCCACTCTCCACCACCTCTGCAAGATCGAATTCTTCAACGAGTCGTGCTCCGATAACTAAGAAAGGTCTTCCGGCAAACTCATCAAAAAACACCTTGTGCCAAGTACGTGGAGATGCCACCGCCCGAGCATATTCTAAAGTAGAGAATACCAACGCCTCGCTGTTGGGAGTCTCCCCCTGTAAGCGATCAGCCAATCCGTGTAAGTGTACTATTTGCTGACTGGGCGATAGATCTCGTTCGGTGAATCTCTCGTTCCAACTCAAAGGGATCACTTGGCGTCCTTCTAGCTTGTATGCATTTTCCACCACGTCATCGATATTAAACGTCCAAATGCGACGCCAGGGGAACTCCGTTAGCAAGTTCTGCCAACTTGGTTGACAGCCTCGGAACCAAGACCTCAGATAGTCAGCGAGTTGTGATGGCTGATTGGTATTAAGTAGTCGTAGGCTTCAGCCAAGGATACGGACTCGTCTCCGGTTTCTATTCCGAAGTCGCTCACCAAAGCATCTCTGAGTGCAGCGCTCGTCGGCAGAGCACGTCCGTTACCACCCGTAGCGCCGACGCTCGCACCGGCTCCTAGAAGTAGCGAGTATTCGAGTTGGGCGATACCGGAGGCCAGTGTGTCGAGAATACCAGCATATTCCATATCGGTACTGCTCAAGTCGGTAGTCCTTTCAGGGCTCAAGGCTTCTAACAGCAAACGAGCGGGGCCCCCGACCATTCGGTCCGGAGTTGCCCCGCCCGCCTGGTTACCTAGGACAGACGCACTCACACACCAAAACCCTAATTCGGCGTCACCGTCATCGTCCAAATCTCGCCGAAGTCCCGCCTCAGCTTCTTCCAGTTGTCGCCGCCATCGTAGCTGGCGTAGACCTGGCCGAAATGGCTGCAGGCGTAGACCATGTTCGGGTCCGAGGCATGGGTGGCGAACCGCCAGATGCCCGTGTTGGGCTCTACCGGCAGCTCGCAGGTCTCCCACGTCTGGCCCTGGTCCTTCGACCGCTGGATCGAGCCTGTGTCGCCGAAGGGGCCGTCGCCGTTGCCCACGAACAGCATATTGGAGTCGTTCTCCTTCAGAGCCATGGGGCGACAGTACATGGTGGCGAAGTGGTCTTTCACCTTCAGAGGACTCCAGCTCTCGCCCAAGTCGGTGCTGGTGAAAATCTCCTTGGGTGTGCTGGTAATCACCAGCGACGGGGTGCCACGACTGACCACGATATCGTGGATGTCGGGGTCCCAGATGCCCTCGCCGATGTCCGCCTCGCCCATGGCCGTGGCCCCGATGGCCGTCCAAGTGTCGCCGCCGTCGAGGCTGCGACGCACCCCGTCGACCTCAATGCCAGCCCAGACGATGCGGCTGTCGTTGGGGTCAATCGCTAAGGCCGTGGCCCGGGGCTCGCGGACATTGGGGCAGCTCTCAGCCAAGGGCACATTCATCTTCTCCCAAGTGCGCCCTGCGTCGCGGGTACGGAAGAAGGCACTGGGGCCACAGCCCGCCATCACCGTGTTGGGGTCCTTGGGGTCAACGGCGATGGCCCAGACCTGGTAATCGTTCAGCGGGCCCTCCAAGCGACGGAAGCTGACAGCCCGGTCATCGCTGCGGAAAATGCCTTCTTGGGTGCCAGCGTAAATCACCCGCGAATCAGTTGGGTCAGCCGTCAGGGAGTAGATGTTGTTGTCATTCCAGATGCCGTCTCGGATGTTGGCCCAACTGTCGCCGCCATCCTCAGTACGCCAGATTCCGCTGCCAATGGTGCCTATGCAGACCGTATGCGCTGCTGTCATGACCCACCTCCCAGGACAGATTGAGGGTATTCTAGGTGTCCCACGCAGGCCCGTCAAAGAATACTTCCACCGTTCCCCAAAATTCCGCGTCGGGCCCAGGCTGTTGCCGCCCCTGTATCCCAACACTCCATCCCCGTCATCCCCGCGCAGGCGGGGACCTTTGATTAACCAGTGAGTTCCCAAGAGGCGGTGGTATAGGGGCCCCTCAGGCTCTTCCTAGTGGGTGTTGCCCCGTGAAAGGGCACAGGCTACAGCCCCAAAACCCTGTCTTCGGGAGAATACTGCCTCCCGTCTCTCGTCTCCTATGCACACTGCCCCTAGGCCGAACCATGGCGAATCCGGTCAGCTCTCGTCAGGTTGTAGGCCATCAGCTTGAACCACATCTCCAAGGCGTTGCGCTTAGTCCCACGTATCGCACCCGTTGGTAGCCATAGCTGCGCTTCAGCGTCCCGAACACCTTCTCCACCTTCGACCGTATCGGCGATATCAACTCATTGCGACGCTGCTGCCAGTGAGACAGCACTGGCTGGTGCTTGTTGGCCCGATTCATAGTACGGTCCTTGATCCCTTGGGACTTCAGCCAATCGCGTCTACGTTTCGACTGGTAGGCCCTGTCCCCATAGACCGCCATCTCGTCCAGCAGCAACACCTTGACCATCATCAGGGGTGGATAGCTGGGCCTGCCTTCCTTGGCCGAGTAGACCCCTTCTACCAGCTTGTCTAGCCTGTCCCACGCCACAGCCCGGTCGATTCGCTCCAATCTCTGGTTTTGCCCCAGCTTCGCTGACACCAACGTCTCCGCCAATGATCCCTGGCCCATCTCCCTATGAATGCTCCCTCTCCCTTACCTCATTCCCTCGATTGTCGGAGCAAATCAGGAGTTATGCAAAGGTCTCCGCAGGCGGCGACCCACGTCCCGGACCATTGGGCAAGGCGGCCTCCCTCGCACTGCCTCCTCCATTCCCTTACTCCTCACCCCCCTGACATGCCGGCCTTGAGCTGGAATCCACGGCCTTGGTATGATTAGCAATAGCTCGGAACTCGGCTCTTCACCACAAAGGAAGAGGGGGAATCCAACGTCTGCACCAAGCGGGGTTCAACGGTCTGACCGCGCGGAAAATTTCACACCCTATGAAATAGATGTCACCGAAAACAGATGCGAAAACCGCAGCGATTTCACAAATTTCACATCATACAGATACGAAAACATTCGCGGCAGATACAAACAGTATGAAATATGTGCACTCTCCAAAGCTGACCGGAGCCACATCCCTACGCAGAATTGCACACGTTGTGAAACGCTCTACCTCATAGGATGCTGTGCACCCCAATCCCTTAATACCACCCCGACAATGCGCCCCCAAGGAGGTGACCCATGGCCTATCACGATATCTCGTTGAACCTGTCCGAGGAGACGGCGCGTTGGATCAACTCCGCGCCTTTCGAGTTGGCCGAACGACGGCGCACCAGCAGAGGCGACGCGGCCAACACCTCAGCGGTGAACATGAGCGTCCACGCTGGCACCCACCTCGACGCGCCCTTCCACTTCATCGATGGCGGCGCGACCATCGACGAGATGCCGGTGGAGTCTTTCGTCGGACCGACGTTGGTGCATGAGGTCGACGCCGAAAGATACATCACACGCGAGCATGTAGAGGCCATCCCCCTAGACGGCGACACCAAGGTCCTATTCAAGACCCGAAACTCCAAGCTACTGCACGAGTCGGACTACGTCGCCGACTTTGCTGCCTTCTCCGTGGAAGCCGCCGAAGCACTGGTCAGCCGTGGCGTACGTCTAGTGGGCCTCGACTACCTCTCCGTGGCCCACGCCGACAACCAAGTGCCGGTACACCGTGCATTCCTCGACCATGGCGTCGTGCTGCTGGAAGGCATCGACCTCTCAGAGGTCGAGCCTGGGCGCTACGAACTCATGGCTCTTCCCATACGCCTGCGCGGGGCCGACGGCTCCCCGTGCCGTGCCGTCCTACGCGACCTTCCGGCGTAAGACCGGGCAGCGCCTCGCGCCTCAAGCAGCAACCGCCAACGCCCGCCAACGCACTCTTAACGTGCTGAACGGCTGCTGCTTGAACGGCCCGCAGACCCCCATGTACAATCGCAGTAGCTCTCGCGCCTGCTCAACGGGCAGTGAGCCCCTGCCATAGTGGCGACGCCCTGTCGCCACTGGTAAGCCCCGCTCCGCTGGGGGAGTGTCGGAATTGGCAGACGAGCATGACTTAGGATCATGTGCCGAAAGGCGTGGGGGTTCGAGTCCCCCCTTCCCCACCACGGTTTACTGTTGACAGTACCGTCCCGTAAGGCCATCTCCTCGGCATCCAAGCTTGGGATCCGGCTGTCATCGGGCATGGGAATGGTGTAGCGGATGGCAGCCTTGCCGGGGCTCACCACTATCTCCTTCACGAAAGAGCTGATGAAGGCCCGCGACTCGGTGAGTTCACTGGTCTTCAGGAACTCACTCATCTCCTTGGCGTAGGGCGTGATGATGTCCACGTCTTCCAGGGTCACCCTGCGTTCGGCCAGTTGTAGACGCGCCTCCTCGGCTGCCATTTCCATTTTTGCCTGTCGCTCCCTGTGCTCCCTGATGCGGGGCGCGATGTCGGCGAGGTCCAAATCGGTGACCTCGATGGACCGGTAGAGCCGGTCCAGCCATCTCTTCACCTCGACAAGCTCACCCTCCAAGGCCTCCAGCTTCAGGCGACCCTCTCTGGCCACACCGTCCATCTCCTCATCCACCAGACCAACCAGGTCACGGATGTTGTTCTCGGTGAGGACGCATTCCCGGAGTTGGTTCACTACCAGCGCCTCGAACCGCTTGGCGTTCAGCCTGGCGGCTTCACAAGCCCCGCTGCCACGCTTCATCAGCGACTGGCAGACATAGTAGAAGAACTGCCCGCTCTTGGACTCCTGTCCAGAGAGCGCCCTGCCACATCCCTTGCACTTCACCAGACCGCTCAGCAGGTAGGAACCGGACACGCGGCGGGGGTGGGACTGGGAGGGCGCGCGGGAGCGCAGCAGCCCGCCCACTTTGCGGAAACAGCTCTTGGACACGATGGCGGGGAAGGCGTTCTCCACCCGTACCGGAGTAACCTTGTCCTTGGCCTGCAGGCCCCACACCAATGTGCCGGTGTAGGTCTCGTTGGTGAGAATGCTGTGGACTACAGTCTTGGACCAGAGCTTCCCCTTGGAGCTGGCAATGCCCTCTTTGTTCAGGGTCTTGGCGATGTCGAGGATACTCTTGCCGGACTCTGCCATCCGGTACATGCGCTCCACCACGGCAGCGGTAGCGGGGTCAGGCTCCAGCTTGGGGCGCTTCTTGGGCCCATCCGCCACCATCACCTTGCGATAGCCGTATGGCGAGTAGGTGGTCATCCAGAAGCCGCGTGAAGCGGCCTCCCTCATCCCTCTCGCCACCTCCTGGGCCAACTTCTCTGAGTAGAACTCGTCCACGCCCTCGATGATGGCCTCCATGAGCTTGCCCGTGGGGGGAGTCATCGGCATGCTCGGTGATGGAGACCACCCGGATGCCACGCCTGCGGAGCATGGACCTGAAGGCGACGGCGTGCTCCCTCTTGCGGGTGAAGCGGGAGAACTTCCAGACCAGAATCTCCTGGAAGGGAGGGTTGGGTCTGGAGGCCTCCTCCAGCATTTTGCGGAACTCGGGTCGGTCAGCGACACGCCCGCTCTCGGCCTCGTCGATGTATTCACGGGCCACGGTGTAGCCGTTCTTCTCGGGGTAGTCGCGGAGCGCACGAAGCTGGCTGCGACCGAGAGGTCCACGTCCTGGCGGTCGCTGGAGACGCGGGCGTAGAGGGCGGCAGGTATCGAGTCATATTGGTCACCCATCGACTTCTCCTTTTTTCCTCTTGTTCCTGCCCAGCCTGGCGGGAACGCAACCGTTCCAATCGCTCAAGTCTGCGCCACTCTTTTTGTTCCATGTACAGACGGAGGGCCTCCCGCAACAGTTCGCTCATGGTGCGGCCTTTCTCCCGCATCACCGACCGCAGCTGCTCGGCCATATCCGGGGCCAGGGAGAAGGTGATGGTCTTGGATCTCCTCGCCGTGATCATGCTCTGTTATTACCTCTTGCTATACCACATTGTCTTACCAACGACCATCCACCATCCGGTTTGCCCCTGTCAAGACTGACATCACCTCCCATACCTGACATAGCCACGATCCCCCGACCGAAGATGATTCTTTCGACATGGACGCCTTCCGGGATGGCACGGACGCGCAACGATATCGGCGATCCGGCGTCGTATCCAACAGGGAAAGCGCTCTCAGGGGGAAGCCGGTCTGCCGGGCAGGCGCTTCGGGTGTCGGCCGACGCCGCGGTGGGGGCGGCGGCTCGCACCGGTGCGTAGAGGACTAGAACGATGAACGGCGCGAAGATCAATGAGGTAACTGGGAAGTGTCAATCACGACGCCTGGCAAGAGCGGCCGGGGGGAGGTGTATAACCATCCCGACCGCTTTTTCAGGTTACTTTGTGTTTGGTACCTCTATTCGTACGTCCATGTGTCACAGAGGTCGTTTGCGCGAACGCCGTCGGCGTCTTCCAAGCGAGCATCGGTCCCGAAGCCGAGGAAGCCTATCTGGGTTTCACCGGCTACGAAGGCAGGCTTGCCCTCCGGGGCTGCGTTGAAGACCAGCGTGTCCGTGCCACTGCCGTGCAGCAGTGGCAGCTCCCATTCGCCAGTGGTTGGTTCAATCACGAAGAGGATGATCTCGCCCGTGGCGAATACAGGCTTGCTGAAGGTGACCGCGACGTTCCCGCCGGCGTTCTTGCTGAGACCCAACACTACCGCGGGACCCTGCGGCATGGTGGTAATCGCACCGGGTGGAAGCTCGACGAAGTTGGCAGGCGGCTCAATGGCCAGGGTTTCGCCATGGCCGTGGTAGTTGATGGCAATGAACTCCGCTGCCTCTCCTGACAGGCCAGAGGCGGTCACGCGGACCTCTCGGGTCAGGAAGTCGTCTGTGCCCACGACCCGCGTGACCTCACCGGCGCCAAACCCCATCATGCCCATCTCGCCCATGCCCTCGGCGGCGGCCTGCTGGGATAGGAGCACGTAGCCCTTCGTACCATCGTCGAGGTCCATGACTTCCTGCAACTCCGTAGGTGCGTCGCCTGGGCATGAGAGCATAGCAACCATCTGCGTTATTTCGAACATTTCGCTTTCAGGCGGATTGCCCTTGAACCATTGGTTTGATTCCGGGTCCTGGAAGTATGTGTCATTCCCAATGAGCAACGTAGTGGCCTAGATCGTCTGTCCTGCGGGCCCGACCGTGATGGTAAACCGGAGCTTGTCCTGCTCGGCAATGTCACCGCTAAAGCCGATGAGGCCTTCCAGTCCCTGCACTGTTCCCTGCGTGTCCGCAGGGAAGCCCACCCGTGGAACAACTCTCCCCTGTGCCACTCCGCTTTCGCCACCACCCGCCGTGCACAGTCCCAGCTCCCAGCCCGATACCAAGAGTCGTCATACCGGATCATAGGCCTATTGGGCGGCCTTCCCACAGGACGCCTCAGCATTAGGGCGATCTCCCGTTGCAGCATTCGTTGCTGGGCAGCCGTGTTGCGTAGAAGACTCGCCGCTCCCCAGGTGTTCACAGATGTGTTTTTAGCGAAAGCGCATCCGCGCGAAAGCATCGCCGCACCCCCGTCTCCCCATAGCGGGACAGGATCGGTTCCAGCGCCTGCCTCCACTTGTGTGCACTATGTACGTTCCCCGTACGCACCATCGCGCCCTTTCACTCACGAACTGGTTTGAACACGAACAGGTGATAGCACATCCCGCCAAGTAACCGTAGTACGACTCCCTCCTGTTCTCCAAATACCCGGCTCTCCGAACGTCTATGTCCAAGACCACCGGGTGCTGCTGTGTTCAACTTCCTCCAGATCGTGGCGATGACGCTCGTTTGTGCCCCGGCCTATGGGGCATGGGCAAGGGGCCTGTTTGTCTCGGACCGCACCGGTCCCGTGAGGACCTGCGCCATCTCGTGCCGAAGTAAGCGTGTCTCGCGTCGAAGGTACCGGTGTTTCCCAGCGTCGATGGTACATGGGTCGCCACGTAGACGAAGGACAACGGCATCAGGAGTAGGGCTCGCATCGGCTCGAAGGCGGCTCTGCTGGTGAATTCCTCCAGGAAGCCGAAGCCCAATGCCAACGCGATGAGATTCGCCGCCTGCTGGGACACCATGGTCAGGAAGAGGGTGGCCAGCCGGCCCCATCCCGCAGTGTGGAGGCATCCACAGCCCCTGCTGCGCGAGGGGGCCAGGTCATGAGGATGTCGAATCGGGCTAGGCGCAGCACCATCTGCACCAGGAGGTAGAGGACGAAGAAGCCCTAAGTCATGGAGAGCATTGTGGTAGGGTGCGGACACTGGGAGTAGGCCGCGCCTGTACTTCAACCCGCGACCTCATCCTGTTGCGACAGACCGAGGCCTTGATCCGATTCATCGGCAAGAAGTGGTTCCCTTTCGCTATCGTGCACCTCGTTCTGGTCCCGCAGGTAGGCGCGCACGATAATTCGGGCCAGGATGCGCAGGCCCTGTTCCAGTATCTCGCGCTGCTCCTCCGTGTATGACCCTGTTGTCGTGTCGTCTGATTCGCTGTCCTGTATCACGCTGAAATGGCAATTGGCCGCGTCGTCCGCCTTCGCCTCCTCCGGTCTCCTGGCATCCTCCATCAAGTTCCTCCAGCAAACTCGGGCAAATGGACTCTCGCGGTGTTAGCGCTGATACCATGTACCTAGCACCCCGTCGGTGGTATACCGAATCCGTGTCCATACATTTGTAGTACGCCATTCTCTCCGTGGGATCAAGCCCCTTGTCCGCAACCTCTCCGGCGATAGGGGACATAGTAATTAGAACAGATTGTACTTAGCCATGTTCTATTAACCGTTCTGTCGAACTAATATGCCGCGGGGTACAACGCATTTAATTTTTTCTCTCACAGTTTAATTTTTTCTCTCACAGTTTGTGAGCGTTCGATATTGCTTGTGTGAAGCGGCGATCCAGCGCCCCTGTAGACGCGAAGCTTTAGGTTGCGCGAGCAGGGGCGGGCTCGCACATCCGGCTTGGCGGGTCGGTACGGGCTATCCCTCAGCCCCTCCTTGGCTCACGACTTCGGCACCCGTTCCACCGTTGTGGTACGCGCATACGTTCTTGCCCCCCGTACTTATTCACGGCCCATGTACGTCGAAAATGGGGCGTCCCGGAGGACGATGGCTGAGCTAAACCCACAGGACGCTATTCATTGCGGACAATCTACCCCGCGCTCCCAGGGCATCAACTCCGAGACGGTGGACTTGATAGCGACTGACCCTCCCTTCAACAAGGGAGTCAAGGGCCGGTATTATCCATTGCAAGCCCAGAAAGAAGGACAATATGGCGGAGGCAACGCCAAAACTACCGCCCCCGTGCGGAGTGCAAAGCCCGGATGACCACAGGAATACGAGCGTCCGTTTCCTCGACCAGGCCACGCGCGCGTTGAACGCTGGGCGAAAGCTCCACGCAACGGAGAACCTTTGGGCGCGGTGACCCACGAACTTGCAGCCATAGCTGAGCAACGGGCGTGGCATCACGACCCCGACCACTACTCTACGCAGATGATTCACTATCTTGCCAAGGAATACGACCTGCCGGACATCAAGTCCCAGTTCAGGCTGGTCGAGGGATTCCACTGCAATTTCTTCGGGCACGACCACTTCGAGAGTGAGATAAGGGAAGAAATCACTAGTGTAACTGCCTTAGTCGCCGTGCTGGAGGACCTTCGCCATAGGCCAACGCAGCACTATCGGATTGAGGGGCCACACGACCTATATGTGGTTTGCCAACTGACTCGCTGTTACGACCTAAAGGATGGAGACGAGAGCACAGAGGGATTCACCACCGCCCGGCAACGCGCACATATGGCGCGTCGGTGGCGGCACCCGCGTCGAACCCACCGTTCCCGGCCAAGCCGAACGAAGGGTGCGGAGGCCTCCCCACCACAGGCGTCGCCGGGCTAAAACCAACGGCCTCGCCGCTGTCGCCCCCAGGGAGGCACCGGAGGCCTCCGCGCTTTCCCTCCGGCCGCTGAGACAGGCGGTAGGGCCTTCTCCGTAGGAACTACTCAACCCCCCCTCGTGGGTAGTGCTGCTTGCGATCCCTGTAGTAAGGTTGGCTGTTAGCTGGTTGGTAGGTGCCAAAAGGGATGACATGTCCGGTTATAGAAATCGGGCAGGGAGTCATGCCGACAGACTACTACTTCGTAGAAGAACAATCAGGCAAAAGTACTGTGGCCTCTATGGACAGCCCGCCTGTCGAGGGCGAGCCCCCAATCACACGCGTATTTGGGTTGTCGAAGGGTGGTTCGTTTGAAATAGTCAGTTACCTAACGCCTCTTATGATTGATTGCCTCCTTGTGCCTAGTGGTAGCATAACTGTCCGGCGCATCTTTTGAGGTTACTCACCGGTACCCTGACGGTGTAGGTGGACACCCGCCCGTCGCGCAGAGTAACCGAAACGGTCGAGTGGAGCCGCCCAGCAGTCATCTCCAATAGGTGGCGGGCCGTCACTACCGAGCAGCCTGGTGCGATGAAAAACCCCGTGCCCGCGTTGTCGGCAGTGCCGACCTTCACAATGCTAGGGCGCACTTTGTCCACGAACTGGCCATAGTCGACGGGCAAGCCCGCTTGGCCGCGAGGCCCTACTGCCCCGCGTTCGCCAGCAGGCCCCCACGCTCCGCTTGAGCCAGTTGCCCCCGTCGCGCCTTGCGGACCGGCTGGCCCGTGAGTGCCCGCGTCGCCCTGGATGCCCTGGTCTCCCGGTGCCCCAGTCACACCGCGCTCACCCTGCGGGCCTTGGGCACCCTGGGGGCCTACATCTCCGTCCGCGCCGGGAAGTCCCGGTGGGGCCAGTCTCTCCCTGCGGACCTTCCGCCCCTAGGGGGCCAGTGCAAGCAATTGCTGCCGCTAGCAGTGTTGCTGCCACCAGCAGCACAACAAGAACGATTCCCCTGATAGTACTGACATGACGAGTTGCTGTCTCCAAACGGAACCCTCCTTGAGGTGAGTGACTTAAGGTAGTGCAACCTAGCCCGCGAAGCCCGCTACGGACAACAAGTAGGGCACGATGTGCCCAAGGCGGTCTCACCGTGGATGTTTGAGGCAGTGCTAGCTTGCCGACGATCCGTCTGGTTCCTCATTGATCGACATCAAGGCACCTGTCTTTGCATCGAAGACCAGGGCGCCTACGGGCGAGACATTTATCAGGGCCTACAGATCGTCTTTGGCCTTCTTTTGCTGCTCGTGGATGCGGGCGTTGCCGATGGCCATTGCCGCTGGGCGGCAAACAAGACCAGTGTGTCTTCGTCTTCAGGAGTGAATTCCCGGCCGCCTTTCTTCTCAGCGAGATAGACGTTGCCGACGGGTTCGCCCAGATGACGGATCGGTGCGCCCAGAAAGGTCTTCATCGGAGGATGATTCTCAGGGAACCCGACCGACTTGGGGTGGCTGGCGATATCTTGAAGTCTCAGCGGCCTCGGGACCTCGTTCAGGTATCCCAGAAGACCCAATCCCTTTGGCAAGGCCCCCATTCGCCGTCGCTCTTCTGGGGTCATGCCGGAGGTGACGAGGTCGCGAATGCCCCCGGAGTCGTCAAATGACACAAGCGCGCCATATCGGGCGTCGGTCAGCGAGCGGGCACCGTCAATGACCCCTTGCAGGACGGCATCGACGTCCAGATTCGACGCGATGCGAAGGCAGGCTTCGGCCATCCTTGAGAGCCGGTCTCTAGACAATTCCCCATCCCGTCGACTCTTGTCGGCTGACTTCATCTCCAGGTCGGTCCTCGTTCAGCGCTGTTCGTCTTGCACTCCCCTGTGTCCTTGGCCGCTACACGTATGTCGTTCGACGGCTCCCTCGGCCCCCGGCACTCCCTATCGCCGCTACCGGCGCACTTGACGGATACCGCCGTCTGAATTGCATCCGCGTAGGTTGTCGCCTGCCACTGGTGTCTTGACGTTCGCCAGACCGGTATCCTGACCTCCCGTGCGACCGTTTTCGTCCTGGCGTCCTTCCCCCTGCTCATCCCTGTATACGGGCTTTTTTGCGTTTCAGCCGCGTCCGCGCTTTGCCGGTCCCATGTATGCGGGGCCTTCTACATTGCCGTGGGCCCGGCGGCGACCCTGCCGGGCCGCGCTACGGCACCTCCTCGACAGACAGGACGTAGGTGCCGAGCTCGTCGGGACGCGCGAAATCGTATACCCAAATGATGTACTCGCCCGTGGACGCAGCGGTGAGTTCATACCGTTCGTCGTCGCCCCTCCATCGTCAGAGGTTACGGATTCGGGCAACAGTGAACCGCCAGGCGCGTACACGAATGCAGTCGGGTTGGCTAGGTGCCGTCCCCGCTGCCTGCGCCCTTGACCTCCACCCGGTACGTCGTGCCCGACACCACGTTGACCTTGAAATAGTCTACGTCGCCAGCGTACTGGATCTCGCCCGCGAAGGGCGTTCCCACGGCGATGGCCATTTCCTGACCTGCTGAACTGGACACGTCATTCTTCGCGGACCACCACTTCGTAGGCGCCTCGGGCCGCGTTGTCGTCGGCCCCCCCAGTTTCCCACCTCGATGTAGTAGGTGCCGTCGTCCTGGGGCGCTTACTCCACTGTGGCGGCACCGTCTGGCTCCTCAGCCGACGCGGCCACCTCGACGTTCCCGTCGGCGTCGTACACCCGGATCACGACGCGCTCCAGCGAACCGCCGTTCCGAGTCGTCAAGTTAACCGTCTACGTCTCACCCCCTTGCAGGTCGGTCCTAAACCGACCGGCGTCCGCCAGGTTCCTCAGTATCCCCGTGGCGGGGGCGGGGTACTCAGGCGTCAGCAGGCCCGTGGTGGTGGTGTCGGCGGGCAGGTCCCCTCGGCGCGGCTCGGAGACGCTGGAGAGCGTTGCGGTCACCGTGTATTCGCCGGTCTCCAGGCCCTTGGCCCGCACGTACACGTAGTGGGTGCCGTTCTTCCTCGGAGTCAGGGTGATCCTGGCGTTGGCGCCCACCCCACCGTTGTTGTCGACGGCCTGCCAGGCCCCGAAGGCCCGGTCGTTCCACACCAGCACCCGGGGGTCGCGCAGCGTCCCGTGGTCGGGGGCCTCCCCCAACACATCGATCACGTAGGTCCGGCCTTTCCGCAGCTTCACCGCGAACCAGTCGCCATCCCCCATCACCTCGATGGCCCCGAACGCCACCGCGAACCCATCCTCCAGCTCCAGCGTGACGCCGGTGTCGTCGTGGTTGTCGTCGCTCACCCCCTCGGGATAGGTGACGACTTCCAGGTGGATACTGTAGTTCTGCGTCTTGCTGGTGGCCAAGGGGTCATGTACGTGCGCCGTCCGCAGGTAGTATATGCCACCCCGGCTTAGGGTGAACACACCAGGGTCAGGTCCCGGTAGCCCCATACCTTTGACCCGTTCTCGGTGACTAGGTACATGTTGCTGAGCCCCTGGGTCGGCGTGCGGTACCCAAGCCTCGCCTCCAGCTCCACCCGGAACCAGGCGCTGTCATCACTGTTGCGCGGGATGGAACCGCGGACCGACTGGTGGACGCCCAGAAAGCTGGTGGTGGAGGAGTTGGCGGGCAGGTCCTCCCCCTCGCCCTCGGAGACGCTGCCCCGCAGCGTCAGGTCCAGCACCGTGAGCTTGTAGTAGCCGGGCTTCTCCGGGGGAACGAAGCTGATGCCGGGGCGGTTGCACCACCCTCTCACCTCGATGTAGTGCATGCCCCCTGCGCTCGGTATGTAGCTGGTCCTGCCGTCCAGGTAGTCTTGGCTGATGCCGGTTTCCTCCATCAGTAGGCCCGAAGAGTCGTAGATACCCACCAGGTCCAGGCACAGCTGGGCGACCCCGCTGCCGTAGTGCGTCTGGACCCGGATGTCGTAGGCGACGCCCGCCGCGAGTCTGACCTCTATCCAGTCCTCGTCGGCCTGGTCGTGGTTGGGGATCAACCCGTAGAAGCCGCCGTTGACCTCCACGGTGCAGCCGGTGTCGCTGCCGTGGTCGTCGACGTAGGAGGCGGTGGTGCGCAGGTAGTAGCCGGGTCTTGCTCCCGGGGCGTGTAGCGGTCGCTGGTTGCGCCGGAGATGCCGGTGAAATTGCCGGGTCGTCGTGGGGGCGCGGGCCCACTGCCAGCTGACGTTGACTACCCCGCCGTTGGGGTCGGTCAACGACGCGGTGAGGGGCGTGCCGACTTCCGGGATGGACGGGTCGAAGGTAACCACTCCCGGCTCGTCACGGATGGCGTAGCCGACGATGGCAATTCGCAACGCCCTGTTGGACACAGGAGTCCATGCTGCATCGCGAGTCTTGCGGAGCACCTTGTTCCCGATTTTCCAGCCCGGGGCCGCGCCGCCGTCCTCGTTAGCTTCGGATGTGGCGCCAACAGTAAAGGTCGCATTGACACCGCCGCCCCGAGTTTCTCTCACCACCAGGAAATAGGTCCTCTGGCCTCAAGCGTGGCGCCATCGGGCGCCGTTAAGCTCGCACGTCTGGGCATGTCCGTCGCGAAGACGGTGGTGTCCAAGACGTGGACGCTTGTCCCGGGATTGCCCGAGTCGCTGGTGAATATGGATGCTTCGACTAAGGCAGAACCGCTGCTGCCGTCAGACGCCAACACCTGGACTTCGCTGAGTCTGTATCCCTCTGGGTTGCTCCCGGTGGTGAACTCCACGGCGATTGCGTCCGGCAGTAACCCCAAACCCGAGAGGCCATAGCTGATACCTTCAACAGGGGCAGCTTTCTGCTTGGTGTTGCTGACGAGGGCGATGGATTCCAGCTGCTGTTTAGCGATGAGGGGTTCCGCGTCTGTTTTCGGCGCCGCCGGCGTCAGGACCTCGGCGGTGTCGGAGCGGTCGCCGTCGCCCGCGCCGTTGCGGGCCTGCACGGCGTACACGTAGGCCGTCTCCGCCTCCACCGTGTCGCCGGTGTATGACGTGGCGGCGCTCCCGGTGTCGTCCACCAGGGTGGTCAGGCTGTCGGCGTCGGGGCCGCGCAGTATCCGGTAGCCGGTGGTGTCGCCGCCGGGGCTGGTCCAAAAGAGCAGCCACCTGGTTATGGCTGGCAGCAGTCAGCAGGCCGGTGGGCGCTGCCGGCACGAGTCGGGCCAGTGTGGTCACCCCCACCGTGCCGGACTGCCCTCCGGCCCCGCCGTCGTTCAGGGCCCGCACCGCGTACACGTAGTCCGTCTCCGCCTACAACGTCTCGTCCACGTGCTCCCACTCCCCGCTGCCCGTGTCCTCAGCGATCACCGCCAAGTTGCCGACATCAGCACCTGAAGGCCATGGCCTGTCTAGTAGTCCATGAAGCCTGACCAGTTAGACCCACGTCTTCTAGAAGAACGCCCTTCCCAAGCCTGCGACGCTGAGAAGCCGGGTAAGGAGTTGCTGTTAGATGAGATGTGGAAGGCCAGTGGGTTGAGTCGAGAGTAAGGTATCAGGCGAGCGTTATCTTCGTCCCGAAGGTTAGCCGAGGACGCAGCTCTTGTCTCTGCTAGTGGTGTTCGGACTAGATTCAACTCCTCCGGGGTTCTGGGTACCGAAAGCCTAAAGTTTGGGTCATCTCGTCCAGCCTCGTAGCTGCCATCACTTCCATTACCAACCTGTCCGTCCGAGCCCAATCATCCCACTTCCATTATGGAATCGCCCGGCGTCATCTTATGGTAGTATCCTAGAGGGTAATCGCTATCAGAGGTCCACTGAAAAGCCCCCATTGTTCGGCCCGGAGCCGCAGCCGAGGAGGGTCGATGACAACCTATGTTGGCCAAGGAGTAAAGCGCACTGAGGACCCGCCGCTGATAACTGGCGAGGGACGCTACGTCGACGACATGCGCGTGCCGGGAATACTGCACGCGGCCTTCCTTCGAAGCCTTCACGCTCATGCCCGAATCAAGGCCATAGATGTGTCGGCCGCCCTGCGTATGAAAGGCGTCATCACAGTGGTGACCAGCGATGACCTAGTAGGCGTGATGGATGACCCTAGGTTGGACCCAATTCCCCCCAACGTAAGAATGACGGAGATCAGACAGCCAATATTGGCAAGGGGCAAGGCGCGTTACGTGGGCGAGCCCGTTGCCATGGTAGTTGCTGAGGACCGTTATCTAGCTCAGGATGCACTGGAGCAGATCAGGGTGGAGTATGAACCCCTCCCCTCCGTAATCGAACTCGCGGATGCGTTGAAAGACGAAGTAATACTCCACGATGACCCTGGAACCAACGTAGTCTTGCGCATCGACGAGAAGTCTGGCGATGTGGAGGAGGCATTCAAGGCAGCAGACCGCGTGATAAAGAGGAACTACAGTGTGAACCGAGTCTGCGCCGCACCCATGGAAACTAGGGGAGTGCTAGCGTTGTACGACAAGGAAACAGACATCCTGACCGTATGGAGTGCCACTCAGTTACCACATATCCACAAAGAAGAGTTGGCCGATGCCCTCAGGAGAGACCATTCGACCATACGGGTGATAGCCCCCGATGTGGGGGGTGGCTTCGGACAAAAGGCGCGCTTGTGCTCTGACGTGGCGGTAGCATGTCACATGGCAATCATTCTGGGCCGACCCGTCAAGTGGATTGAGAGCCGCAGCGAGAATATGACTGCCATCCATGGAAGGGGTGTAGACTGCGAGGTGGAGGCTGCGGTCAAGAGTGACGGAACGGTACTAGGGCTTCGGTACAACAGCGTTTACGACATCGGCGCCTATTTTATCTCGTCTACGATGGTTTGTCCGTACACCATTGGCCATGGTGCCGAAGGTCCCTACCAGACTCCCGCAGTCGACGTCACGGTGCGAGGCGTGGCAACCAACAAACCGGTTACTGCGCCTTACCGCGGGCCCGGAGCGCCGACAGTATACTTCCTGGAGCGGACCATGGACGCGATAGGAACAGAACTGGGCCTTGACCCAGCCGACGTAAGAAGAAAGAACTTCATTCTTTCCGGGTCTTTCCCGCATGTAACGCCCCTAGGGTTGACCTACGATAGCGGAGACTATCACGCCGGCTTCGAGCAGGTCCTCGAAATGGCCGGCTATCAAGAGCTGCGGCGAGAACAGGAACAGGCTAGGGCAGAAGGCAGGCTGGTGGGTATAGGCCTCGCCACCTTTGTCAAGGGTTCAGGTGGCGCTCCTCTCCATCGTAGTAGTGAGTGCCGCCTCGAGATCGACCCCGATGGCAAAGTCAGAATCTATACAGAAGCATCTCCCCATGGCCAAGGAAGTGAGACTACCTTCGGCCAGATTGTGGCTGACACTTTAGGACTCAAGCTAGAGGACATCACCATCCTTCACGGCGATACTGACATGCTTGAAACAGGGTGGGGAACCCTCGCAAGCCGAGGAATGATGGTAAGCGGCTCGACAGTCTACCTGGCCGCCAAGGAGGCAAGGGAAAAGGTAACGCAAATCGCCGCTCATTCTTTCGATTGCCAGGTGGAAGACGTGGAAATGCAGGGCGGCAAAGCATATGCGCGGGGTGTGCCTGAGCAGCAATTCTCTTTTGGCGACGTAGCATCATTGGCATTCCACGAAGAGACATTGCCTCCTGGACTGGAGCCCGGCCTGAACTTCCACACCTACTACACGTTACCCCAATCCGGTTATCCTTTCGGCGCCCAGGTGGCCGTCGTCGAGGTAGACCGTGATACCGGCGAGATAAAACTCCTCCGTTGTGTGGGTATGCACGAAGGAGGTCGGATAGTCAACCCCAAACTGATGGAAGGTCAGATTCACGGTGGTCTTGCACAGGGACTCGGTGAAGCTATGATGGAAGGAATAGCCTACACCCCTGAAGGCCAACCATTGACGAGCAGCTTTATAGACTACGCCATCCCTCTGGCTGAAGATGTCATCTCGCCCGAACTGGGTTACCAGGAGATACCGTCTCCCACGGGGCCGCTCGGAGTAAAAGGGATTGGTGAATTGGGCGCAGCTGGCCCCCCGGCCGCGATAGCCAACGCCGTGACCGATGCCCTCTCCTCCTTCGGGGTAACCCATTTGAACACCCCTTATACTCCAGAGAAACTTTGGCGTATTGTGCATCGGAGCTCTGCTTGAGATAGTGGATTCAATGCTTTCTACCTTGGCTGGCAGGTTGACAGCGTCCGAATCAGCAGGCTAATTCCAGACGTTTCCACACAAGGGCAAACACTCGATTAGGTCGAGGTGTCCCAATCAATAGAATGGGTAGGGATGTCCGAACTGACCCCTCAAGTAAACCTGTAGGCGGTCAACGTTCGCTTCAATCGAGAGGAGGCCCAACATGAATGCGCCCGCTAGAATAAAACGCTGTATACTTGCATTGTCCTTGGTGATTCTAGGAGTGACAATAGCTTGCGGTGAAGCTGCCACGCCTACTCCGACCTCTACGGCAACTGGCACAGCCTCACCCACCCCCACAGTCACACTCACGACCGCGCCCAGGGCCGTGCTGACACCTACTGCCACGGCCACTCCCGCAGCCTTCGCCACGGTCGCACCCACAGCCACTACCAGGGCCACACCCACACCTGCTACCACGGCAGCACCGCCGACTGTGGACCCCTCCGGCACTTTGAATGTAGGAGTGGTGGACTTGGGGGCCAATATTAACTTGCTCCATAATCAGCCGCTGTCGTCCTTCCGGTTCGACAACGTAGTCACCCACGAGGCCATGTTCGCCACCTCCCCTGAAGGGCAGGCACTAAACCGTTTGGTGGAGGACTGGAGCGCGGACTCCACTGGCACGGTTTACACCTTTAATCTGCGCCAGGGGGTGCAGTGGCATAGAGACTACGGAGAATTCACTGCCGACGACTTTCTATTCTCCATCGAAGATGTGGTCAAAGAGGGCACTCCTCACTCGGCCTCGGGGTTCATGAGGAGAGTCTGGGCCTGTGACGGGTGTGAGTTGACCAAGATCGACCGCCATATCGTACAACTGGCCCGACCTGCGCCGACCTTTGAGATCACATGGCACAGCAGGTCTCCCAGAGATGGGTCGCAGCTGTCTCTTCACAGCAAGGCCCAGTTCGACGCTCTGGGTGAGGAAGCCGACCAGGAATCGGTGGGCACTGGCCCCTGGGTACAGACCGACTTCAAAGGTGGAATCTCAAGGACGGTTGAAGCTGTGAGGGGCCACTGGCGCAAGACGCCTGAGTTCGAAAATATGATCTGGTGGGAGATTCAGGAGACGGAGACAAGGGTGGCTAACTTTCTCGTGGGGAGGATAGATACTGGCCAGTTCACTACTGACTCTATCCAGACCCTGAAGAGAGAGAGCCCACCGGGACTCAAGTTCCTTAACGTGCCTGGCGGAGCCAACCTGTACCTCAACTTGCTGGGACAACAGTACTACACCGATCATCCTGCCCACCTGCCCGACGCCGAGGGTAATGTTCGAGTTCCGTTGGGTGAGAACGCTTACGACTGCACCATCGCCTACGTGTCCTGTGACCGGGACCTGAATTCGGAAGAGTGGGAGAAGGCCCGGAAGGTCCGCTTGGGCATGAGTCTGGCTATTGATCGCCAGAAGCTGATCAACAACCTAGCCTTCGGGGATGGTAGTCTATTTTTCATCCCATGGTGGACGGGGCACGATTTCAGGCTACAGCAGTTTGGCCTAGACAAGCTCACTCGAGATTTCGACCCGGTCAGGGCCCAAGAGCTTTTCACGGAGGCGGGCTACCCCGACGGCTTCGGGATACCTCTCGCATTCAGCGAAGGGTTTTTCCCCGGAGTTATACCTGTTCTTGAGGCCGTGGGGACGATGTGGGAGAGTGTGGGAATCACCACCAACGGATTCACCATGCCCTACTCTGCCTACAGGCCCTCTCTGGTGAACCGGACGGCCAAGGCCATTTTCCCATTGGGCGCGAACCCCAACCTCTCACCCCTGTCTTCTTACAGCCTCTTCTTCGATCCCACCAGCGGCCTCAACGTAGGATTGGAGCACCCGGAATTGAACGATCTGATGGACGTGGCTAGGAACTCATTCGAAGACGAAGCTCAGTGGGCGGCCCTTGCCGATATAGCCAAGTGGATGTTCGATAACGTGATGGTATTCTCGTTGTACAATCAGGCCACATTGGCTCCCCTCGGACCCAAGATAGACCAATGGACGTTGCAAGCCCATGGGTCACCCCTACTGAATAACTACGAGTTCGTGCCACACCGGCAATAGGCCGAATAGGCCCGTACACAGTCACGAAAAAAATAGAGGCCCAGGTCAACCGCAATAAAAGGCTAGAGGTCCTCATTCCTTGATCCACACAAGTTGGGTGTGGACAGCCCGAGCATAAGCGCCCCGATGCCAAGGCCGACCACATTCAGGGCAACGAACTCCATGTCGCTGGTGATGAGTGGCGTACCGAATCAGCAGGGGCGGACCGCCGCCCGCTCTCGCCGGCAGTGACCGCTGTGGGTGGCGGGCTTCGTCGGCCACACCAGGTCGTTGGGGCTTCCCAAGTTGCGGCTGCCCGCGCCCGTCAGCTCCTTTCTCGCCGTATCCATTCGCCACCAGGGCGTAAGGGGAATATCCATTTGGCCAAGGGGAACCCGGCGAGGAGTTCAGCCAGGAAGATGCGGAGACCCTGATGATCGCCTCCCAGGTTGCGCTGGTCGTCGCGAATACCCGTAGGCACAAGGACGATCTGCTGTTCGACGCATCCGGAAGAGTGGTTGGCCAGAAGTACCTGATTCAGCACTTGGCGGGCAAGTCCAACTCCATCGCTTAGCTGGC